>NZ_OY776147.1:0-2400000 GCF_963675305.1 uncultured Hyphomonas sp.
AATAGTGTTGCTCACGTCCAATGAAGTAATTATAGGGGAAATTCCGGACATTACAAACGCTTTGGGATGGTCAGGTGGGATTGGTAAGGGTGAAATAGGCTTGTTAAAACAGGAAAATGAGGTGGCGAATTCCCTTTATCTTTCTATATAATGATATTGGTTGTTTGGAATGTTCAGGAGAGGATGAAAATGTCTCCACATCAAAAAATTGCGATTATTGGGGCGGGTGTCGCCGGGCTGTCGGCCGGCATTTACGCGCAGATGAATGGTTTTTGAAGCAACGATCTATGAAATGCACAGCTTGCCGGGCGGGCTTTGCACCTCCTGGCGGCGGCGGGGATATACCTTTGACGGCGCAGTGCGCTATCTGGCGGGCGTCAACCCCAACACCAAAGGGTATCAGCTTTGGGAAGAGCTTGGCGTCCTGCATAACACCCCTATCCATTTCTATGAGGAGTTCGTTGCGATTGAGGGGCGGGATGGGCGCACCTTGCATCTTTATACCGATGTGGACCGCCTGGAAAAACACCTTCTGGAATTGGCACCCCAGGACCGGCGGACGATCGAAGAATTCATGGAGGGCATCCGTGATTTTACCCGCATGGAACTGCCGGTGGACCTGACCGCTGAGGATATGGTGGAATTGGCTGAGATGGGCAAGGATATGCTACCGGTATTGGTGCCCACACTACGCTGGCGGGCCAAGACGCTCAGTGATTACGCCGATAAGTTTGAAGATCCTCTGCTGCGAGAGGGATTGCAGAATTTCTTCCAGTTTGCACCCTCTGATTTCCCCATGATGCTCTGCCTCTCAACGCTGGCCATGATGAACGACCATGAAGCGGGTTATCCGATGGGTGGATCGCTGTCTATTGCCAAAGGACTCGCCAGCCGCTTTGAATCTCTGGGCGGTGAGATCGTTTACCGGACCAGGGTAAAAGAGGTCCTGGTGGAAAAGGGCCGCGCCGTCGGGGTGATGCTGGCGATGGCCGGGAAGAACGGGCGGATATCGTGATTTCCGCATCGGATGGGCGGGCCACGATCTTTGACCTTTTAGGCGGCCGATATCTTGATGAGAAAATCCGGCGTTATTATGACGATGGGATGGTGCCCTGCAAATCCATCCTGCAAATTTCATTGGGCGTCGCTATGGATTTCTCCGACCAGCCGCCGATGATCAATATCCCGCTGGACCGGCCGGTTTGGTTGGGCAATCTCCGGCACGATCGGATGGTGCTAAAGCATTACAGCTTTGACCCACAGATGGCGCCCAAGGGCAAGAGCTCCCTGAGCCTTTGGTTTGAAGCGGACCCCGATTACTGGCAGTGGCTCTATACGGACAAGGATCGTTATGACGCCCATAAAGATGAAGCGGCCGAGATTGTGATTGATGCCCTGGAGCGGCGTTTCCCCGGATTGCGGGATGCCGTCGAAGTTGTGGACGTGGCCACGCCGGTGACCTATCAACGGTATACCGGCAACTGGCGAGGCGCATTTGCTGGCTGGGCGCTGACCACCCGTAAGATGAGCATGATGATGGGTAGAGGGATGGATAAGACCCTGCCTGGGCTGGATAATTTCTTTATGATCGGTCAATGGGTGGAACCGGGCGGAAACGTGGAGCTATCTTGCGCCTCCGGGCGTGATGTGATCAAAGACATCTGCCACGGCAGGAAGAATTGTTCATTCCCGAGGATAAGGCCTTCGAAGAGTAAATTCCGCCTTGACAGATTCGGAAAAATCCATAGAATAGGGCAAGAACTATGCGCCTGAAACTGCTGGTACCCAACGTTGAACACCACTCTGCCACGGCCCCGTGGCATTCATTTTGTCTTTTCGAGAGAGCCTCTATTGGCTCTCTTTTTTTATGTCTTGGAGGCAGTCCATGCGCATCCCCGGATTAATCGACCCCCATGTTCACCTGCGCGAACCTGGCGCCACCCATAAGGAAGATTGGGACACAGGCACCGCTGCCGCGTTGGCAGGCGGCTTCACGGCTGTGCTGGCGATGCCCAATACCCAGCCCCCGGTCACCGACCGGGCGAGCCTCGAGGCGGTCTATGCCATCGCCACGGAAAAAGCCCACTGCGATTATGCCCAATATCTGGGCGCGGGGCCGGATAACGTGACCGAGGCAGCGGCTTGCGCTCAGGAAGCAGCCGGGTTGAAGCTCTACCTGGACCAGACTTATGGCCCGCTACGGCTGGACGAGATGTCGCTTTGGAAGGCGCATTTTGAGGCATGGCCGCTGGATCGCCCTCTGGTCGCCCATGCCGAAGGGCGTACGTTGGCCGCCGCAATCCTGATGAGCGAGCTGACCGACCGCCCGCTGCATCTGGCGCATGTTGCCACCCGCGAAGAGATCTTGCTGATCCGCGCGGCCAAGGAAACGCGGCCTGAAGATCACTTGTGAAGTGACGCCCCACCACCTCTTTCTGACGGAGAAGGACCTTTCGGCGGCTGGGGTGAGGTGCGGCCCCGGCTCGCGACCCAGAGTGACGTGGACGCACTTTGGGAGAATCTGGATGTGATCGACTGCTTTGCCACCGACCATGCGCCGCACACCGTGGCCGAAAAAGCGGGCGAAACACCCCCGCCGGGTTTTCCCGGGTTGGAGACGGCTTTGCCCCTCTTGCTGACGGCGGTCAATGAAGGTCGACTGACGATGGATGACCTCGTAGCGCGGATGAACACCAATGTGCGGCGGATCTTCAAGTTCCCCGAGCAGCCTGAGACCTGGGTGGAGGTGGATTTGAATGCGAGAGCGGAGCTCACCGCCAGCACCATGCAGACCCGCGCCGCCTGGACGCCCTTTGAAGGGCGACAGGTGCAAGGCGTGGTGCGCAAGGTCGTTTTGCGCGGTGAAGTGGCCTTCCAGGATGGACAGGTGCTGGCCCCAATGGGATTTGGGAAGCGGCTCCGCTAACTGAAGGATGTAATCAACCAGGCATTTAGTGAGCCTGATGAAAATGAATAAGATCAATTATTGAAGATAGGAGATAATCATGACCAGTTTTACACCCCCCATTCACGGAGAAAACCCCCACTTGCCATTTGGTGACCAGCAGAATTCGCCTTTCTATGGTCAGGACCATCCTCTCGGTCAAGCAGTTTGATCGGGCAAAGCTGGAGTATATTTTCGCGTTGCCCACGAAATGTATGAGATGGTGGCGCGCGTTGGGTCCTTTGACCTGCTGAAGGGCAAGATCCTGGCGAACCTGTTCTACGAACCCTCCACCCGGACTTCGTCCTCCTTCACCTCCGCGATGGAGCGGTTGGGCGGCTCGGTGATCCCGATCAACAACGTGAGTTATTCTTCGGTCACCAAGGGCGAATCGCTGCCCGACACCGTCCGCACGCTGGAAGCCTACGCCGATGTGGTCGTGCTGCGCCACCCTGAAATCGGTTCCTCAGCCTTAGCCGCCAAATATGCCAAGAAACCGGTCATCAACGCCGGCGACGGTGCAGGCGAACACCCCACTCAGGCCCTGCTGGACCTCTTCACCATCCGTGAGGAACTGGGTAAGGTCGATGGCTTGACGATCACCATGATGGGTGACCTGAAATACGGCCGGACCGTACACTCCCTTTCCCCGGCTGCTGACGTTATTTGATGTGAAGCTCAATTATGTGGCCCCCGATATGCTCAGGATGCCGGAAGGCATCGTGGCCGAGATCAATGAAAAGGGCATCCCGCAGGCAGCCTTTGAAAGCCTCGACCCGGTGATCGCTGAGACCGATGTGCTCTATGTCACCCGTGTCCAGAAGGAACGTTTCGAAGATCCTTCCAAGCACGAGGAACTGAAGGGCAGCTATGTCGTGACGACCGAGACAATGGATAGGCCAAGGAAAAGATGATTGTCATGCACCCCTTACCACGGGTCTGGGAAATTGACATGGACGTGGATGACGACCCGCGGGCAGCCTATTTCCGCCAGATGGAATACGGCCTCTATATCCGCATGGCCCTGCTGGCAATGGTTCTGGGTAAAGCTGATCCATATGAATCAAAAGACCGATTAGAATTAAACCTGTCCCCAATATCAGGAGGAAAGAATGCCCACTTTCTTTGAAAAACTTGACCACCGTGCTAAAGCGATTGATTCCCTCCTTTGCGTAGGGCTGGATCCGCACCCGGAAGACCTGCCGAACCGACCGGCGCAGCCGCCCGTGAATTTTGTGTGCGGTTGATTGAAGCCACCAAGGATGTGGCCCTGGCCTATAAGCCCAATGCGGCCTTCTTTGAAGCTCTGGGGCCAGAGGGCTGGGAAGCCCTGCAGGCCGTGATCTGCGCGGTGCCGGACGGAATTCCGGTGGTGCTGGATGCCAAAACGGGGCGACATTTCCTCCACAGCACGGGCCTATGCCCGATCAGCTTTTGAGATGTTGGGGGCGGATGCGATCACCCTCAGCCCCTACCTGGGCTATGACTCGCTGACGCCTTTTATGCAGGATCCCGAGAAAGGGATCTTCCTGCTCTGCAAGACCAGTAACGCCGGATCGGTGGACCTGCAGGATCTGCCATTGGGCGGCGACTACCGTTTGATGATGGTCTACGAGAAGGTCGCCGGGATGGCGGCCGAGTGGGGCACAAAGGGTAACCTGGGGCTGGTGGTTGGCGCCACTTTCCCTGACGCGCTCCGGCGGGGTGCGCGAGTTGGCCCCCGCGCAGTGGTTCCTGGCGCCCGGTTTGGGCGCGCAGGGAGCGGATCTCGGCGCGGCGATGCAAGCCGGGCTGCGCGAGGATGGTCTCGGGCTGCTGATCAACGTCAGCCGCGGGATCTCGCGGGCGGAAGACCCTGGCAAGGCCGCGCTGGAACTGGTTGAACGGTTCCGCGAAGCTCAGAAGATCACACGTCCCAAACTGAAGGCGCAGCAGGGGACGATGCCCCGCCTGGTGGAGCCGTTGGTGGAAGGACTGCTCTCCATGGGGTGCGTGCGCTTCGGTGAGTTCACCCTTAAATCCGGGATAATCTCACCGATCTATATTGACCTACGCCGGCTGGTGTCGTATCCCGGCTGGATGACCCAGGTGGCCGCGGCCTATATCCGCCAATTGAAGGAACTGGAATTTGACCGAATTGCCGGGCTGCCCTATGCTGCGCTGCCGATTTCGACTGCGGTCAGCTTGCAGGGAAATTGGCCGATGATCTACCCCCGCAAAAGCGCCAAGGCTTATGGCACCGCGGCGGAAATTGAAGGCCTTTACCATGCCGGTGAAACGGTTGCTATCATTGATGACCTGGCAACCACCGGCGGTTCCAAGTTTGAAGCGATTGAGAAACTGACCAGCGTGGGATTGAAGGTGAAGGATGTGGTGGTGCTGATCGACCGGAATCCGGCGCGAAGGAAGCACTCGCCGCCGAGGGCTTCCGGATGCATGCCCTCTTCACCCTGACCGACCTGCTGGATTATTGGGAAGAAACCGGACGGCTTCCCGCCGAACAGATCGCTGAGACGCGGGCTTTCCTGAAAAATTCCGGCTCAAAATAGGAGAAGATGATGTTCCGCTCTCGCCGCTACCGGTGGACAACGAACAACTGGTGCTGGCCCTGACGGTCCTGCTGTTGGGGCTGTGATCGTGTTGACCTCCTCGGTCACTTTCTGTCTGAGCGGCGTGTTCATTTTAGGAATGTTCGCGATCAGTGCGTTCACCATCCGCGCCCATCACCGGCCTTGATACACAGCGCGCTGCCGGTGAATGAGGTCCAAACCCCGGAACTGGATAGGTTGGTGAGGGCTTGTTCGCAGAAGCTTCAACCCGGTTCAATCGACGTCTATCTAGTAAAGAAGAATCAGTTGAACGCCTACACCTTCGGGATCAGCGAACCTAAAGCGCTGGTGATCTATACCCCGATGGTTCAGGTGATGACGCCGGGCGAGCTTTCTTTTGTGGTCGGGCATGAGATGGGGCATGTGGCCCTGGGACATACCTGGCTGAATACTATCCTGGGCGGCATGGCGGGTATCCCGGCGCCCTTTGGCGCGGCGGTGCTGCTCTATGCCTCGTTCCGCTGGTGGAACCGGATGTGTGAATATTCCGCTGACCGGGCAGGCTTGTTGGCCTGTGGCGACCTCAATTTGGCTATCTCCGCGCTGGTCAAGTTGGTGGCGCCCAACGTCCGCAGTCAGCAGGAATTTGACCGGGCGCTGGCGATGATCGATGCGCAGGACGATAATGTGAGCAATGTGCTGGCGGAGGCTTTCCAGAGCCACCCGATGTTGATTCGCCGGATCAATAAACTGCGCGAATATGTGCAGACCGCAGAATACCGGCAGATGCAGGGCCGGGGTGAATGGCAATCTGGGACAGAAGGCATACAGCCCCGCGCCGACCGTACAGGTGCGGGAGGAGTTTCCAGAGGTGACGGAAGCACCCGGCCCGCTCCCGGCGGAGCCGCCCAAAGACCCGGAAGAACGCTGGCCGTGGCTGAAGGAGAAGGATAATTGATATTGTAAAATAATGTTTTTAGGGAGGAACTCAGATGGAAGAATTTTACATAGATTCGATCGAAAATTTATTTACCTATGTTGACAGGGTTAAAGGGAGATTTTATTTTAGGGGATTTTCAAAATACGATTGTCATATGAAGCCGAGTCTTGGTCGATATGGCGATAATTTGATTAATGATGAGATAAAAATTATTCGAGAGTATGTGAATTTGCCAATACTTGATGAAATTCCTTTTAAAGTTAGAAATCTGCATGAATTATTAGATCTAGGTCAGCACTATGGTTTACCAACCCGTTTTTTGGATTGGACAGAGAATCCGTTAATTGCCCTCTTCTTTGCAATTGGAAAACCTCCATTTAATAACTCAAGATCATATATTGCTATGATTAATCGCGATAGACCTGAGATAGGCGATTCTTGGGATGATATAGATGATGTCGCGCCATACTATTTTTCATTGCAAGATTGGAATAAAACGAAATTATGGGAGATAGATCCTTTAGAATTAACTGATCTGGAGAAATTTAATATCTTTAAGACAAAAGTAAATCATCCCTTATTTGAAGAGAAATTTAATAATCTTATACAAACTATATCTGATTATATTTTAATAAGATATCAAATTAATGATTTTAACTTGCGAATAAAAAAACAATGGGGATTATTTTCGGTACATAAAAATGTGAAGGCAGCAGTCCCGATTGATTTCCTTGATGGTTTGGTCACAATAAAATTAAATATGGCTAACAAAAAGGAACTGCTCAATATTTTGTCAAATCAACATCAAATAAATGAGGACGAAGTTTTACCTAAGCCGATCAAGGGGAGTCCCTTGGAATATGTGATGAATTGGTGTATTGAAAAGAAGAACCAATATTCAATAGGTAGAAAAGGGCGTACCTCTTAATTTGCTTTATTTTTGACCTTTGTTATTTACTTTCATAAGTATTGTTTTTCTCAAAACTCATGGTCTATATAATATAAGAATTATTTATCACACCCGGGATAACCACCCGGGTTTTTGATTACAACAGGTTATGAGTGGGGATAGAATGAAAGGGTGGAATTCATACACAATGATGAATTTTGTAAGATTTTCGGTTTGAATGGGTCATATCAATAAAGAGGTGCAAAAAAGTGACCGAGTTTGACAAGCTCTACCAGGCATATTTCAGTGATGTATTCCTGTATATCAGGAACCTCTCGGGAGATGCCAATATAGCGGAAGAAATAACCAGTGAAACCTTCTTCAAGGCGATGCGTGCGATCGATCAATTCAGGGGGGATTGTGAGATCCGTGTCTGGCTGTGCCAGATCGCGAAGAACACCTATTTTTCATACCTGCGTAAACATGAGCGCATTGCGGATTTGGAAGAGCTTGAGGTAAACGACCATTCGGATCCGCGGAAAATGGAAGATAGGGTCGCGCTTCAGGACGAGGCTGGTAATCTCCATAGGGTTGTGCACCATTTACCGGAACCCTATAAAGAGGTGTTCATGCTGCGGGTTTTTGGGCAATTGAGCTACGAGCAGATCGGCAAACTCTTCTCCAAGACCCAGAATTGGGCTTGCGTCACTTTTTACCGTGCCAAAAAGAAAATTTTAACGCAAATGGAGGATCAAGCTAATGAAGAATGAATGTTATGTCGTCAGGGACCTGTTGCCCCTATATCTGGACGACCTTGTCAGCGATTCGACTCGGGAATTTGTGGAAGCGCACCTGGCTGAATGTGACGAATGCCGAAAGGAATTTGAAAAAGAAAAATCTCACTCGAAGTCCTTCGGCGATCTGGAGACCGTGCCGCTTAAGAAGATCAATAAGCTGCTCAACCGGCAAAAGGTCAGGAGCGTCCTAATTGCCGTGGTGCTGGTTGCCGCGCTCTTGCTCACCGGGTTTGCCACCCTGACAACGCCGGAATATTTGCCCTATTCGGAGGACTTGTTCACCGTCTCAGAAAACGAGGGCAGGGTCCTGATTACCTTTAATGAAACTGTGACAGGCTATAACCTCAATTCCACCCTGGTGGACGAGGGCGGTCAAATGACAACGGTGACCTACCTGAGCGCCTGGACCACGATTTGGGATCAGAAAATCCTCCGGCGCGGCGTACAAAGTGCGATGATCAATCCAGACCCCGTTGACGGTCAAGAGCAGATCGTGTTTTATTCTCCCAATAACGGCCAGGACGCTGTGCAGATTTCCGGCGAGAAGGTCAGTTATGGCACAATGGAATTGCCCAGGTTGGTGCTGGTCTATTATCTGTTCCTGGCTATCGGTGCGGTGGTGGTCTGTGGCATATTGCTGATCGTTTTCAACAAGCGGGAAGAAGTTAAATTCTGGGTTGAGAGAGTTATCTTGTTCCCCCTGGCCTATATCGTCAGCCATGTGATGGTGAAAGGCCTGAAGACTTCAACCTATTCATCCGGGCGGGATTTTATCATTATTCTTTTCATCTCGATCCTGATCGCTATGGCGGGTCTGCTGGGCTTGAATTGGATCCAAAATTCCCGAAAGGTGAAGGTCGAGGCATAATGGGGGCGGGTCTTTTGCCCGCCTTACAAACAGGGTCGTCCACAATGGACGACCCTTTAGTTTAAATATTTTGATTCGCATCCAAATTACGAGATCGGCCAGACCTCCGAAGCCCGTTTGGGGAAAAGCGTATCAATCAAATGAACGGTCAGGTTTTTGTTGGCACGGCAGTCAATATAGATCTCTTGCAATTCACCCATCGTCCGGTGCCCGAAGACCAGGTGCAGGAACGTTAGGGACGGGAATTCAGCCTGGGTCTTTTCCAATTCTTCAAATCCCAGGTTCCGGATCTCGGTTATCTTGCCTTTTTCGAACTGGAACAGCAGTCCGTTTTTATAGAAGCTCAACTTCAATTCGCCGCTGTAATTGACAAAGGGGGAGTGGGCCAGGCGTTTTTCCAGCACAGGACGGACCTTATTAAGGAAAGCCGCCAGATCCGGCACGCGCATGTAATAGGCATAGGGTTTGCTTTCCCGCAGGAGCTGATCGGACGCGGCCACATAAGCCGGATGGGTCTCGCCCAGCCAGAAGCCAAAGATCTTTTGGGTCTTATCCTGTTCCTGGGCTTTTTCCAGGCCCTTTTGCCAGAGGAAGCGGATCACACTGGGGGTGACGTCCGTCCAGGCGACCTGATCGGTGATTTCATACAGGGTCAGCGCCATATTGTGGCCCCATTTGATCGGCGGAATGCCGATGAAGCCGACCGGTTCGCCGGCGGTATCCTCAATGATAAACATTTCACGGCGGTTGATGTTATATTCCCGTTTGCCTTTCAGTTCATAATCCCAGAGGGCATCATCCCACTCGGCTGAGATCATTGACCGCTCGCAGCCCTTATCATAAAGCGCCATCAAGAAGGGGATGTCCTTCTTCTTGGCAGAGCGAAGGGTGTAGGGTTCTTCTTCGCCTTCCTTAAGCTCGGGTACATGCATTTCGTATCCGAAATGGCCGCCGCTCAGGTTGAGCGCCATCGCGTACCCAAATTGGCGGTAATAGAAGGGGATGCCGGTGATGACCTGGGCCAGTTCGCCCCGCTTGGCGCCCCATTCATGAAGGACATCAAACTGCGCCCTGACCAAACCACGCCGGCGGTAGTCTTTCTTCGTGCCGACCAGCTCCGGCCGTCCAACCTTGAAGGGGATTCCCTCATAAGACCAGGTCTGTGAGATCAGGCAGCAAGAGGAAACGATCTCGCCTGTGTGCGTGTCCTCCACAATAGAGAAATCGCTCGCCTTCATATAGGGGCTTTCACCACTGATCAGGTCGCGGGTCCAATCATCGAGGCCGCGGGTGTCCCATTCATCTTCTCCGTGGATCTCGCGGTTGAATTGCACCACAGCCTGGGTGTCTTCCGGCGTCGCATGGCGGAGGATCAGACCATCCCCCAGATCGCGGATAATTTTCTTGGTCATACGTTTCTCCTTGGTTAGTCGCGGCGCTTTAATTGTAATTGAGATTGGTTCCCGCTTGAGGAATTTTCTTGCTGAGGGATTGCTTCCTCCGCCTTTGGCTCCGTCGCAATCTTAATTATCGGTCATCCCTTCAGCGGATATTGGCCGTATTTCTCCACAGCATCCACCATGGCCAGCACGTTCTCAGGGGAGACGTCATTCATGATGGTATGCACAGAGGCCACCATATACCCGCCGCCGGGGCCGAGGATGTTGATCACCCGCCGCACTTCCTGTTCGACTTCCTCGGGGGTGCCGCTGGGCAAGATGCGATGGGTGTCGATCGCGCCGCAGAAGGTAACCCGGTCACCATAGCGTTCCTTCAGGCCTTCCAGGTCCGACATTCGTCCCGCGGAGGTCTGGATTGGGTTGAGGATATCCACGCCAATTTCGATGAAATCCTCAATCAGGTTAAAGACATCACCGTCGGTGTGGAAGAAGATCTTGGCGTCGGTCCGTTCTTTGATGAAGGCGATCAGGTCGGCATGGAAGGGCTTGACCATCTGGCGGTACATCTTGGGGGAGATCATCAGGCTTTCCTGGGTGCCGAGGTCGTCGCCGATTTTGATAATATCCAGATATTCCCCCGTTTCCGCCAGGAAGGCGCCCATCATTTCCTTGCATTTTTCAGTGATCTTCGCCAGCAAAGCGGTGGCAAAATCGGGGATCATGGCCATGTTCAGCAGGAAGGTATCCATGCCCTGCATCGCGAAAGCGCGCTCAAAAGGGAACAGCAGCCAGGGGATGCCCATCACCGCGTATTGATTCTCTTCGGCCAGTTTTTTGGCCTGGGCTTTACAATGCGCCACACGGGTGGGGTCGGTCATATCCGGCCAGTCAAAGGCCTCAATTTCTTCAATTGTGGTGGCCCCTTTCAGGGGCGGAGGACCAAAGGTCCAATCGCCATCGGAAAGCTGGAACTGGCTGGTCCCCCACGAATTGATATAGGCGTCCTTTGGGCCCCGGGCTTCGTTGCGCTGCCGGATGGAGAGCGGTTCCAGATCCAACACCCCGCGCACATCGGCATGCAGCCTTTCGAGGGTCTGTTCATCGGTGGCCGCAGTGCCTAATTCGGGCCAGTCATAAAGGTATTGGTCCGGCGCGGTCACACCGATCAGCTTCTTAACCTCCCGGTAGGTTTTCATTTTGATGCCGGTGGCATTGCTAATGCCGATCACGATCGGGACCCGATCGGGTTCCTGGTGGTTGATGGCGGCAAGGACGCGTTCTTTAGGTGTCATGGACATGGCTCACTCCGGTCAATGAGAATTTAGAGAAAAAAAGCCCGGTGGATCAAATCCCACCGGGCTTGGATTGCAAACGAACTTAGGACAGGCTTTCCAGTTTGGTGACCATCTCATCGATCACATCATAACCGCCCTGCCAGAATTCCGCCGTGGTCACGTCAATGCCGGCATTGGCCAGCAGTTGCACGGGGGCGATGGAGCCGCCCGCGGCCAGGATCTGCATATAGCGAGGTTTGAAGGATTCGCCCTCAGCCTTGTACTGCTTATAGAGCGAGAGCACCAGCAGTTGACCGAAGGCATAGGCATAGACATAGAAGGGTACGTTGAAGAAGTGGGGGATCATCACCCATTCCCAGCGGAATTCGTCCGAGATATCGACCGCGTCACCGAATTCACTTTGGAGGTTGGCCATATAGGCATCAGCCAGTTCGCTGACCTGAGCGCCCTTGGCGATCATGTCATGGGCGGTCTGCTCGAACATGGAGAAGTAGTTCTGGCGCAGGATGGTGGCGAAGGCGTCGTCCATCTGGCGATAGAGCAGGTCCCGCCGCACGCATTCGTCAGACTCCTCTTTGAGGAGCTTATCAACTAACGTCATCTCTGCGAAGGTGGAAGCCGTCTCGGCCAGGGGCAGGCAGGCATGCTGCGTGAGGGCGCTATGTTCCTGCGCCATCAGGGAGTGGATCCCATGGCCCAGTTCGTGGGCCATCGTGGCGACGTCATCGGCTTTACCCTGGTAATTGAGCAGCACCCAGGGGGTCAGGTCGGGGGTGATGGTGGCGCAGAAAGCGCCGCTCATCTTGCCTTTGCGGACTTCGCTATCCACATGGTTGGCATCCAGGATCTGCTGGGCCATCCCGGCGAATTTCGGATGGAATTCATTGAAGGATTCGAGGACGATCTCGGTGGCTTCGTTGAAGCTGTAGGCTTTGTCGGATTTCGCCACAGGGGCGTAGACGTCATAACGGCGGAGCTTATCCATTCCCAGACGCTTGGCTTTGAGCCGGAAGAAACGCTGGAAGTGCTTGGCATTCTTGCGGGTGACCTCGAGCAGGGTTTCCACCACGTCATCGGGGATGTCATTGACCAGGTTGCGGACAGAGATGGGGGATTTGAAACCGCGCAAATTGATGTTCTCGTTGCGCCAATCGCGGGCCAATCCCTGATAGATCTGGCCGAGGATGGGGGCGTCGGCTTCGTAAACCCGGAACATTTCCTGATAGGCCCTGGCGCGCAGGTCAGCATCAGCTTCCCGCACCAATGCGCCGATCTCACCGCGGGTCATTTCTTTTTCTTCACCGTCCACCGTGATCTTGAAGGTGTAGCGGTTGGTGATCGAGTCGTAAAGCATGTTGAGCGCTGTGGAGCCGGTCACATCCTTGATGTTGATGATCTTCTCTTCAGGTTCGCTCAGGGTGTAATCCTTGAAATTGCGGATCGCTTCCAGCCAGTAGCGATAGTCGCCGGAGGCATCCAGAAGCCGCTGGGCATCCTTGTCATCCAGGGCTTTCCACCAGAGGCTGAAGAAGAGGACCTTATTGAAGGCCTCGGCCTGGAACTGATTCACTTTGGCGACCAGCGCCTGAACGGGTTGATCTTGCGTGTCTGAGGCGAACTTCAGCTCAGCGAAACCGTTGAGATGGAGCATCAGGCGGAAGAGCCCTTCATAGTCTTTGATGATCTTGACGAACAGGTCTTCACTGATCTCGGGGGCGAGTTGGTCCCGATAGGCCTCAAAGGATTCGAGGCCTCGATCAATTTCTTCGAATGTGGCGGTGATTTTGGGATCTTCCACCCCGGAAAAGAGGTCGCTGAGGTCCCAGGGAGATTGGGTGTAGGTCTTTTCTGACATTATTTCTTTCCTTTTGATTATTTCCGGTTTGGGCAACTGGCTTATACCCCTGCCGGTTTGATTTCTTGAGATGCTTCCTGCCGAACGATCTCACGCAGGGCATCGATTGGTTGGCGTTTTTGGGTGGCTTCGTCCCAGTAGTACCAGAGCTTCCAGCCATTGCCCGGACCGCTGCGGATTTCCTTGGCGATCTTATGGATCGACCCGCGGTGCCCGTTATATTTCAATTGGCCATCCGCCAACACCTGGGCGGTCACTTCGCCTTCTGTGCCGTAGTAAAGCGTTTGGCCGGGATTCAGCAGGCCATCTTCCACCAGGCGGCCGAAGGGGATCCGGGTGCGATGCCGCGGGTTGGGCGTGACATAGATCGGTGGGTCGAATTCAAGCTGGACCATTTCATGGACGCGCTTGGTGGCCAGACGGGCATATTTCTCATCCACTTCGATGCCGATAAAATGCCGGTGAAGCTTGCGCGCCACTGCACCGGTGGTGCCGGTGCCGAAGAAGGGGTCTAAAACCACATCGCCGATGTTGGAGCTGGATAGGATGACCCGGTAGAGCAGGGCTTCCGGCTTTTGGGTGGGGTGGGCTTTCTCGCCATCCTCATCCCGCAGCCGCTCCCCACCCGTGCAGATCGGGAAATACCAATCGGAGCGCATTTGAAGGTCATCGTTCAGGCCCTTCATGGCGTGGTAGTTAAAGGTGTATTTGGCCCCTTTTTCCTTTTGCACCCAGAGCATGGTCTCGTGGGCGTTGGTATAGCGTACGCCGCGGAAATTGGGCATCGGGTTGGCTTTGACCCAGACCACATCGTTCAGCACCCAGAACTGCAGGTCCTGAAGGATTTTCCCGACCCGGTAGATGTTATGGTAGGACCCGATCACCCACAGGGTACCGGTGGGTTTGAGCACCCGCCGGCAGGCCGTCAGCCATTCCCGGGTGAACTGGTCATATTGATTGAAACTCTCGAATTGGTCCCAATCATCATCCACGGCATCCACTTTGGTCAGGTTGGGGCGCCAGAGCTCCCCCTCCAGTTGGAGGTTGTAGGGCGGGTCGGCAAAGATCAGGTCGATGGAGTCTTCAGGCAGATCAGCAAGGATCTGACGGCAGTCGCCAACCAGAACTTGATCCAGTGGGAGGGAGGGGGCGGTTTGTGTCATAAGTGTTCTTATTTTAACGGCTTTTACGCGCTTTTGGGGGTGAATTGTGGGGGAAACGGGGGAAAGTTGGGAATTGGCGGTGAAACGCCCTTGACTCCATCGGTTATAATCCCTCTAGAAGCCAATTACCCGAGCTCAGAAAGCCGCATTATGTCCGATACCATCGAATATCGCCCCCTGCCCAGACGCTGGCGGGTCCAACACCCAATCCCCAACGATATATCACAGGAACTGAGTGATTTTTCGCCATTGCTGCGGCAATTGCTTTATAACCGCGGCTATGAGGACCGGGAATCGGCGGCTGCTTTCATTGAAGGGCGCGTCACCTTTGACCGGGACCCCTTCTTGTTGAAGGGGATGGACTTGGCGGTGGAACGGCTGCATCAGGCCGTGAACGCAGGTGAAAAGGTGGCGGTTTATGGTGATTATGATGTGGATGGCGTCACCTCGACCGCGTTGATGGTGGAATTTCTGACTGGGCTGGGCGTGGAAGTGCGCCCTTATATCCCTGACCGGTTTGATGAAGGCTATGGGCTGAATGATGAGGCCATGCGCACGCTGGCCGGGGAAGGCATCAAGTTGATCATCACCGTGGACTGCGGTGTGCGCGCGGTGGGCGAGGTGGGGTTGGCCAATGAACTGGGCATGGATGTGATCGTCAGCGACCATCATCACCCCGGTGCGGAACTGCCCCCGGCTGTGGCTGTGATTGACCCCAAACAGGCGGATGATTTCTATCCGGAAAAATATCTGGCTGGGGTGGGCTTGGCATATAAGCTGGCCCAGGCGTATCTGGCGAAGTATCCGGTGGAAGGAATGGACGCCGAGGATTGGGTGGACCTGGTGGCGCTGGGCACCGTAGTGGACCTGGCCCCCTTGAAAGGCGAGAACCGGATGCTCGTGCGCCAGGGGTTGGCAAAGATCCGCAAGAAGCCGCGCCAGGGGCTGTATTCGCTGGCGCAGGTGGCACGCGTGGACTTATCCAAATGCGATGCCGGCAACCTGGGCTTTCAGCTTGGGCCGCGTTTGAACGCCGCGGGGCGGTTGGAATCGGCGCGGATCGCCTTTGAGCTGCTGGTGACCACCAGTCCCTTTGAGGCAGGGCAGCTCGCCCAGCAATTGGATACGGTCAACAGCGAACGCCAGGATATGACTACCGAGATCCGGGAACTGGCCGCGGAGCGGGTTCTAGGTGAGGACCCGGACGCGATGCTATTCTTTGCGGCCGATCCCCGCTTTAATGAAGGCGTGGTGGGACTGGCCGCCTCCCGTCTGGTGGAATCCTATTACCGGCCCTCGATAGTGGCGCATATGGGCGAGGAATTCACCGTGGCCTCCTGCCGCTCGATCCCCGAGTTCCATATCACCCAGGCATTGGATCAATGCGCCGAACTGCTGGTCCGGCACGGCGGGCACGCGGCCGCCGCAGGGTTCACCGTGCGGAATGAGAATGTGGATGCGCTGTTGGAGAAGATGCGCGCCATCGTGGCGGAGCAGTTGGGCGAGATGGAACTGCTGCCCGAATGGATCATTGACCGGGAGATCAAGCTGGAGAGCCTTGCGCCGCAGTATATCCCCGGGATTTTGGGAGACCTGCACAAACTGGAACCGACCGGGCGGGAGAACCCCGAACCGGTTTTCGTCTCCCGCAACCTGACCGTGCGCAGCGCACGGACCGTGGGGCGCGAGGCGACCCATCTTAAGCTGTATTTGCAAGCAGGGAATTACAGCTATGACGCGATCGCCTTCCGTCAGGGTTATTGGATGGCGGAGATGCCTGAAAAGGTCGATATCGCCTTTCGCTTTGAAGTCAATGAATTCAACGGCCGCAGCACGCTCCAGTTGAACGTGAAGGAAATCAAGGCAGCGGAATAATTTTGTCACGCGAGCCCCGATTGGGGCGAAATCAAAAAAAGTCACGTAAGCGGTAGAGACGCAGTACGTGACTTTTCCTTTTATATATTTGACGTGCGCTTAGATGTTGAGCACATCTGATCCTACTAATTGACTTTTATTGGAGGCTTTCCGCAATAGCAATCAGATCATCCAGCTCCAGTTCGGAAGGGTCATGGTCATAGGTGATATCAAAGAAGGTGTTATTTACCTGCCAACGGAGCTGTCTTGGCTGGACGTCGGTCGTTATGACATTGTTTTGATCCTTGTATTGCCATATACCGAATAAGTATTCCGCTTCATTATCGCCAAGTTGGACATACTTGAAGCTTCCCCCATTCCTGACTTCATTACAAAGATCGCAATCACCCTTATCCGTGAAGGGTTCCTGCCGAATGGTTAACCCTTCCTCATAAAACAGGTAGGCGATGTTGGAGTTTGCATCGTAGTTTGCGCCGTAGAATGTCTGATTGACCAGGTAGGAAGGGGTCAGAACATCATACCCGGCTGCCTCCTTGACCTCATCAAGGCTCATCGTGGCATTTTCGATATCTGAGGGGTCAGGTGTTTGGACCATATCTTGAGGCGTAGCTGTTGGTGTGATATTGAACCAGGCAAGCGGATCATTAGAACTGGTCATACTTTCAGCTAAATCGGCCATATTCCTCTTCGTCATGGTCATGGGCGGGCCAAAAAATGATATTTCAAATACGGTATCGTTCGTTTGCCAACGAAGTTTTACCACCCAGGGTTCGTTCTTCCATACTTTATAACCATTCTCAAAAGCCCAAACACCATTGACCAGTTCACCGGTGGTTTCACCAATTTGAACGGTTTGGATATTTGCTGTTGGACCGATTTCTGAACAAAGATCGCAATCGTCCGAGCCGGTTATGGGTTCTTGTGCGATGCGTAAGCATTTGGTGCTGCGACCGATTAGGTCATAGAACAGGACGGTCATATTCTGTTCGGGAAGGTAATTCCCACCGGAAAATTTAAAGATGGATGGGACTGAAGAGGGCACAAGGACATCAAACCCTGCAGCTTGTTCAACCTCATCAACTGAAAGGATCGCAACTTCCTGGCTCGATGGATTTATTATCCGGTTGACAAGATTATCTGCAATCTCAACCAGATCAGCCTTGCTGAGCAGGTCCGGGCTACCATGGAAACTGAGTTTTAATTCCATATTATCTGATTGCCACCGGAGGGTTTGCATATCAGGGTCTGAGGCCCAGTACCTGTTCTCATTATCCTCTTTCCAGCCACCATTGACATACTCTCCCTCCAGATCCCCAATTTGGACGACGGAAATAGCTGTGTCCGGGCCGATTTCTGTGCAAAGATCGCAAGTTTCATTTTTAATCACGGGTTCCTGGTCTATAGTGAGGCTGTTTTCGCCTTCACTTTCATAAACCAGGTGTACAATCCCGGTCTCCCATTCGAAGGATGCACTCACCAGTTCGAAGCCATCCGGCAGATAGGCGGGTTCCAAAATGTCATATTCCGCAGCCCTTTCAACCTGGAAAAGAATCATTTCAGTCGTAAACACAGAATCGGGGCCAATTATGGCTTCGTAACCCGGGGTAACGATCTGATTGGGCGAGATAGTTGCTTGATATTCAGCTGTAGCTGTGCCGGCTATCAAAGTTTGGGCGGGTGCATATGGGATTTTATTGCTCTCAGCCCTTTGGAATAATTCCACAAAGACCTGGCCGAGGGCGTCTCGCACGGGCGTGATGAAGAGGATCAGCGCCAAAGCAGTCAGCGCGCTGGCCAGGATCCAGGCGATCTTCCGGGTTGTATGGGTCTGAGGCGGGGCGGTTCTGATGGGGGCGTTTTCCATCAGTTCACTTTTCAGCGCGGGCAGGAAATCGGGGCGAGGTTGCGTGTCAAAGTGTTGGCGCAAGTGTTCGTTCAGTTGTGAGTCAAGATTCTTATTTTGAGGCATCGGTTTTCTCCATATTCGCTTTCAGTCGATCCAAAATTCGATAGATTGCAATCTTGACGGCACCAGGTTTCTTGTTGACCAGGGCGGCGATATCCTTATAGGGCATTTCTGCGGCAAATCTCAGCCGGAGCAGCTCGCGTTCATCTTCGTCCAGTTTCTCGAGTTGATCCGCCAATCGCTGATGCTCTTCATGTGTACTGAGCTGGTCCAGAATTTCGGGTCTATCCTGGGGGAGTTCTTCCGAAAGTTCCGTGACTGGCCGGGATGCTCGGTAATGGTCGGCGATCCTGCGGCGGGCGATGGTGAACAGCCAGGCGGCGAAGGGAGCCACGGGCCGGTATTGGCGGATGTTCTCGAAGGCATCGTGGAACACCTGTGAGGTGATATCCTCCGCGCTTTCATGATGGCGGACACGGCTGTAGATGTAGCGATAGATTTTGAGCGCATAGCGGTCAAAGAGTTCCCCAAATGCTTCCGGGTCTTGGGCTGCTCTGCGGGCTAGGATTTTATCAGAGGTCATAAGGCGGGTAGATGATGGTCCTGGTGCCATGTGAGTTGATTTGGTCTGTCGGACTGAAGCTCGAGCTTTTTGTCTTTCCTGATTAAGATATCGTTGAAAACCGAAAAAAGGAACAAATTTCCCCCAATTTGTGATGGGGTGCGCTCAAAATCTGAGCGCACCCTGTAATCAATTATGGACTGCGAGATTGCTTCGTCGTCCTTTCAGGACTTTCTCGCAATGACAATCTGTTTCTTAAATCCAGTGCAAAATCCCGGCAAAGACCACCATCATCAGGGCATCCACCGCGAAAAGCGTGCCGATCACCCGGCGCTGGACTTTGGGCTGCCAGTCGTAGGCCAGGAAGGAGACCACGAAGAAGGGGATGTAGGTGGTGATGAAGACCGGGAAAGCGCCCCACCAGGGATAAACCCAGTGGAAAGCGGGTGTTTTGGCCAGGAAGATCTCAATGATCGAGAACAGGGCGGCATTCGCCACGGCCATCACGATCCGGTTGTTGATACCCAGGATTTTGGCCTTGGAGTCCGCGGGCAGCAATTTACTGAGCACCACGCCGGCGATCGCGAACATGAAGCTCAGCTCGATCCCTACCCCGATCAGGATCAGGAAACTGGTGCCGGTCGGGACCGTCCAGAGGGCATGGCCGCTGAAATGCTGGATCAGGGCGTTGCCGATCTCATAGAACCAGTGGACGCCATACAGCGCCAGCCCGGCCGCAATGCCCTTGAAATTGCCCTTTTGATACTCGTTGGTGTAGACGTAGATCACCAGCGCCAGCAGCGTGATGACCACCCATTGGAAGTTCTCGCCCGAGCGCAGGATTGCCAGGGCCTGGTCGGTCAGTTCAGGTTGGTTCATGTTTCCTCCTTGAAAGGTGTTAGTCATTGTGACAAGCTGAACAGCCTCAGGCTGTATCAGCAAAGTGCCTAGCGTTAAGAGACGCTGGCTCACATCGGGATCGTGGCTATCTCAGATTATTTCCCTAAGAAATTTTAACCGATTCTCTGGCGTCAGACTGAAACTGAGGAACGCCCTCCTGTATAATGAAAGCGGGGTTGAATCGAGGTTCAATGGGAGATATGTTCAATGGGTTATTATCGGGATTTAGATGCGCTCAGTCTGGAAGATTATCAGGTAATTTTGGAGTCAGCGGACCTGCTGCCCAGCCGGCGTGTGCTGCAGGAGGACACCGCAGCGCGCTTTGCCGCGCTGAAGGCGCAGGGGCTGGCAACCGTCGCGGATTTGCAGAACGCGCTTAAGACCAAAACCAAATTGCAGATTTTCGCTCTTAAGAGCGGGTTAGACGAGGATTACCTCAAGATCCTGATCCGGGAGGTCAATAGCTTACAGCCCAAGCCGAACAAGCTGGCGGACATCCCTGACGTACCCGAGGCGGTTGTGAGCGCGCTGGCGAACCTGGGGATCAAAGACACGGTGCGCCTTTACGACCGGGTGCGCACGCCCGCGGATCGGGCTGCCCTGGCCGCGGTGGATGAGGGGGAGATTTTGCATCTGGCGAAACTGACCGACCTTTCCCGCATTCGCTGGGTGAACCACACTTTTGCTGCCATCCTGCTTGCGGCCGGGTACGAAAGCGCGGCGCGGGTAGCCCAGGCCGACCTGGAGCAACTGCACGCGGATGTGAAGCGCGTGAATGTGGAGCGAGGTTATTTCAAAGGGCAGATCGGCTTGCATGATATGGTGCTGACCGTAAACGCGGCGAAGGATGTGGAGCAGGATATTGGGTGGTAAGAGAGCTATTTTGTCATTGCGAGCACAGCGAAGCAATCTGAGAAAAACCGAAGTTGAGATTTGTTCCTAAGCTCGCAATGATAGGATAAAGTTATCCAGTTATTCGTCTATAATTGCTCCCATGTTATTTTCCATTCTCCTCTCCGCTGCCACTATCGGCTTTTCCGCAGGGGTCACCCCCGGGCCGTTTCAGGCGCTGCTGCTCTCCTATGCCATCAAGGGCGGTTGGAAGAAAGCGCTGCCTGCTGTCTTCGCGCCGGTGGTCAGCGACGGGCCGGTGATCCTGCTGGTGCTGCTGATTCTCAATAACGTCTCAGCCGGCTTTGTGCGGGTGCTGCAGATCGGTGGGGCATTGTTTCTGCTCTATTTGGCCTGGGATGCTTTCCGGGCCTATCGCAATTACACTGGGGTTGAGGAGCTTGCAGAGACCGGGGGATTCCAAACCTTGCTCAAAGCGACCGCCATGAACCTGATCTCGCCCGGCCCCTGGCTCTTTTGGAGCTTGATCAACGGGCCGAACCTGATTGAGGCCTGGCAGGTTTCGCCCTGGTGGGGAGTGGGCTATCTGGGGGCGTTTTACGGCGTTTTCATCCTGACCAATACTGTATTGATCGTGCTCTTTTCGCTTGTGCGCCAGATGGGGGACAAGGTGCGCCGGGGATTGCTGCTCGCCGCTGCGCTTGTGTTGGCGGGCTTCGCGGTGTACCAGTTCCTGCAGGGTGTAGGGGTGATGTAGGGGTTTTCCTCTCGTCGGATGTGGGGTAATACCTTCCCAGCGCCCTCCGTTAGGGGGTAGTAAGGTAAAAGTAAGCAAGTCAACGAGGAAAGTGGGGGTGAGGAGTGGATAGAAGCGAACAAATTTCCAGACAAGCTAAAGAAGGATTGATTGAAGCGGCCAGAGAGATGCGGAAGTATCCAACAGAAGCCGAGGCTTTGCTGTGGGAATCGTTGCGGAAAAAGCAGGTAGATGGTTTCCGATTTCGCAGGCAGCATATCATTCATACTTTTATTGCTGATTTTTATTGCCCGAAAGCGAAGTTGATCATTGAGATTGATGGAGGTGTTCACTTGGCTCAGGCCGATTATGATGCGTTTCGTGAAGATGTCTTGATTCAATTGGGCTGCACAGTAATTCGATTCACGAATGAACAAGTCATGGAGCAGACTTCCTTTGTTTTGGAGGAGATCAGGAGAAAGCTTTCGGAATGATGACCCCATCCCTGACCCTTCCCCTTGAAAGGGGAAGGGAACCTGCGAAGCAGGGGGTAGGGGTAGAATCCCGCGATCCGACAGTGTTCCGCACCCTTCGTTGACACTTCGGGTGTTCCGCTTCGCTCCAGGGAAGGGAACCTGCGGAGCAGGGGGTAGGGGGTGTATCCCGCGATCCGGTAGTGTTCCGCACCCTCCGTTGACACTTCGGGTGTTTCGCTTCGTTCAAATGGCCACCGATCAACCCTTCCTGAGGGGGTGGCTTTCACCCGCCTAAATATGGTAAACTTCCAGAACTTCGCCCCGAGTTTTTAAGGATTCCCTATGTTCCCAAAAGCCAGTCCAAAAGTCGTTGAACGAGCCAAACAGATCCTGGCTTATGATCCGGTTTTCATTGACACCGAAACTACCGGTTTCACCCACAAAGACGTCGTGATCGAGATCGGCGTGGTGGACCTGCACGGCAACACGCTCTACGAATCGCTCTTCAAACCGGCTATCCCGATCCCGCCCGATTCGGTGGCGGTGCATCATATCACCGAGGAGATGGTGGCGGAAGCGCCCTCCTGGAAGGATGCCTGGGAGGATATGGAACCCGTCTTGAAAGGGCGGCTGGTGGGGATGTACAATGCCGAATTTGACCTGCGGATGATGAAGCAGACTCATGAACGATATTGGCTGGATTGGCCGCTGGATGACCGGCATTTCTTTTGCGTAATGAAGCTCTACGCCGCTTTTTATGGTGAACTGAGCACTCGCAGCCGGGGCTACCGACTGCATAAATTGGAAGCTGCCGGCGCGGCTTGTGGCATCCCCTTGCCCAACTCACACCGCGCCGTGGATGATGCCCTGCTCACAGCGGAGCTCTTCCGCTATATGGCAAATTACAGTTAATCGACCCTGATCTCACCCGGAGGAGACCTATGCCCCTGAATTATCCCCCCACTCGAGCTGATGACTTTGTCGAGGTACTGCATGGTGTGCCCGTGCCTGATCCCTACCGTTGGATGGAGGACCTCGATAGTGACGAGATCCGCCAATGGATTGAGGCCCAAAACGAGCTGACCTTTGACCTTCTGGATTCTTCACCCTTGCGGGAAGAAATCCGCCAGCGGATGACGACCCTCTGGAATTATGAAAAAATGTCAGCCCCGGTCAAACGCGCCGGGCGGTATTTCTACTTCTATAACGATGGGCTGCAGAATCAGGATGTGCTCTATTGGATGGGCAGCCTGGATGATGAGCCGAAAGTTTTGCTTGACCCCAATACCCTCTCCGAAGACGGCACAGTTGCGCTTTCCGGTGCGTCGATCAGCCCCGATGGGCGATACCTGGCCTATGGGATTGCGGATGCCGGGTCGGACTGGCAGACCTGGCATGTGCGCCGGGTTGAGGATGCTGTTGATCTGGATGACCTGGTGGAATGGGTCAAGTTCTCCGGGGCCAGTTGGGATGGCCAAAGTGAGGGTTTTTTCTACAGCCGTTACGATGCGCCGCAGGGCGCCGCGCTCAAACAGACGAATTACTTCCACAAGCTCTACTATCACAAGCTGGGGACGGACCAGTCTGAGGACAAATTAATCTATGACCGCCCGGACCAAAAGGGCTGGCTGTTCTTGAGCCATGTCAGCGAGGATGGGCATTATTTGACTATTTCGGTTGAACAAGGGACCGCCTCAGAAAATGCCAACTTCATCCTTGACCTGACAAACCCCAAGGCTGAGGTAGTGGAATTATTGCCAAATTTCGATGCGGAGTATGTCTTTGTAGGCAACGACGGCCCCCGGTTCTATTACCGCACCGACCAGGGCGCACCCCAGCAGCGTCTGGTGGCGGTTGACCTGGCGCACCCCCAGCCTGAGGATTGGGTGGAGATCGTTTCGGAAAGCGCGGACAAGCTGGAATTTGTGGACTATGTCGGCGGCCGCTTTATCTGCACTTACCTGCATGACGCGGCCAATAAGGTCAAGTTCTTCAAAACGGATGGCACGCCGGATGGCGAATTGGCGCTGCCCGGCCCCGGTACGGTGATGGGTTTTAGCGGGCGCAGTGATGACACCGAGACTTTCTATAAATTCTCGTCGTTCACCACCCCCGGCACGGTCTATCATCTCGATCTGACCACCCGCGAGGTGGCCGTTTTCCGCCAGCCGGAATTGGCCTTTGACCCCGAAGATTATGTCACGGAACAGGTCTTCTACCCGAGCAAAGACGGCACGCCAAATCCCGCTGTTCATCAGCCATCGCAAGGATTTAGTTATCAACGGCGATACACCGACTCATCTCTATGGCTACGGTGGGTTCAATATCCCCATTCCGGCGGCCTTCAGCGTCCCGAACCTGGTCTGGATGGAGCGCGGAGGGATCTATGCCCAGGCGCAGCTCCGCGGCGGCGGAGAATATGGCCGGGCCTGGCATGAGGGCGGGATGCTGCACAACAAGCAGAATGTCTTTGATGATTTCATCGCTGCGGCGGAATATCTGATTGACCGGGGGTACACTCGCAAGGAGAAGCTCGTCGTGGGTGGGCGCAGCAACGGCGGTTTGTTGGTTGGCGCAGTGCTGACCCAGCGGCCAGACCTCTTTGGCGTGACACTGCCCAATGTCGGTGTGCTGGATATGCTGCGCTTCCATAAGTTCACCATCGGTTGGGCCTGGGTGTCGGACTACGGTTCGCCGGATGATGCGGAAGATTTCAAGACCCTGCTGGCCTATTCGCCCCTTCATAACATTCGCGAGGGCGTGGCCTATCCACCCACAATGGTGATGACCGGGGACCATGACGACCGGGTCTTCCCTGCTCACAGCTTCAAATTTGCCGCGGCCTTGCAGAAAGCCCAGGCCGGCGAGGCGCCGGTGGTAATCCGGATCGAGACTCGCGCGGGACATGGTGCGGGTAAGCCCACCGCCAAATTGATCGAAGAATTTGCCGATATGTGGACCTTTGCCCTGATGCACATGGGGTAAGGTAAGTCTATTTTTTTGGTTACTTTCTGAGGGATGCGGAAAAATCGCATCCCTTTTCTTGTCTTTTTTTCGAGACCCCCGCAAAATTGTTGAGCAAAATTTTTGGATTTTGAGGTATACTTAACCTGCAATGAACGATGACGATTTAGGTTAGTGATAGATATTTGAAGGCCTTTCCAAGCCAGGGGGTTGAGTTGGTGACATCTGCAGGAGGATTATTGAATTAATCTCTGGCATTTGCCGCCTATCTGTGTTTGCTGTGGAAGACCTTCGCGACTATCTCCAACGTGATGGTCTTTTTTCATGCACTCGAATAAAAGGTCGTGTCTGGAGGCAAACATGGTGATCAAAGATCTCAACAACATTGATGAAGTGCTCGAACTGATCCGTCAGGCAGTCTCGGAGGGCAATTGGGATGAAGTTTCCACACTTCTCGAAAAGTTGAGACGTTCCGACCAGGCCGAAGTCTTTTCTGATCTGCCCACAGAGCAACAGCAGGAAATTATCCCCTTACTGACACCCGAAATCCACCGCGGACATCCTTGAGGAATTGGAGGATGAAGACGCGGCCGAGATCGCCAATCTGGATGGAGACCGGCCAGTTGGTGGAAATCGTTGACAACATGGAGCCGGACGAGGCGGCCCGACCTGCTGGGGGATATTCCTCCTGAGCAGGCGGAGGAAGTCCTTTCGCAGATCAACGACCCGGATGAAGTCCGGTCCCTTTTGGAACACGCGGATGAGACGGCCGGCGGGCGTGATGACCTCGCTGGATGTGATGATCGAGCAGGACATGACCGTTGACGAAGCCATCTGGCATCTGCGGCCATCTTTCCCCCGATTCGGAAGAGTATCTATTACCTCTTTGTGCAGGATATGGCTGGCCATCTGGTCGGCGTGGTTTCGCTGCGCCAGTTGGTGATCGCCAAGCCCGGCACGGTAATCAAAGAGATCATGGATAAAGACCCGATCTCGGTAAATGTGGGGTGCTGACCAGGAAAAAGCCGCTCGCTTGATGCAGCGTTATGACCTGCTGGCCTTGCCCGTGGTGGATGATGAAAACCATTTGGTCGGCATGATCACTTACGATGACTTGCTGGATGTGTTGGAAGACGAGGCCACCGAGGATATCTACCGTTTGGGTGGTGTTCCCAAGGAACAGCCTGCTGATGTCGGGCTGGACTTCGGCCATGAAGACCCGGCTGCCCTGGCTGGTATTGAATCTGCTGACCGCCCTAATCTCTTCAGCCGTGTTAAGCATCTTTGAGGATACGATTGCCCAGGTGGCGGTGATCGCGGCCTTTTTCCCGATTGTCGCAGGGGTCAGCGGCAGCGCGGCCACCCAAACCCTGACCGTCACGGTGCGTGGGTTGGCGTTGGGCGATATTGCGCCCAAAGAAGGGTTCAAGGCCCTCGGGCGTGAACTGCTGCTGGGACTGGTGAATGGCGTCAGTATCGGCGCCATCGTGGCAGTGATTGCCTTGATCTGGAAGGGGACAGCGCTGTTGGGTTTTGTGGTGGGGATTGCTGTATTCCTGAATATGATCTGCGCCGGGATCGCAGGTGTGTTGGTGCCGATGGCGATGCACCGGCTCAAGTTTGACCCCGCACTGGCCTCACCCATCCTGGTGACGACCATGACCGATACCCTGGGTTATTTCTTCTACCTGGGCCTGGCAACCTTATTGATCACGAGTTTGATTTAGATCATTTGGGCGCGCTCACAATACGGAGCGAACCCTACACTCAGTAAAACCAATCCAATTAGGTCACGTATGGCGGCGAAGCCGTCTACGTGACTTTTAAGTTAGATTCCCTTGACAGATATTCCAAGTGTCATATAATCAATATATGAACAAGTGCTCATATATTCAAGGATAGACCATGGCTGTTAAGGAACAAACGCAACTCAGATTATCCGGTGAACCGCTGACCGATGAGACCATTCAAACGATGGCGGAAAGCTTTAAGGCCCTCGCGGACCCCACCCCGGTTGCGGATTCTCGCGCTCATCTCTGAACGGGAATGCAGTGTTGGGGATATTGCCGATCATCTGGAAGTCTCGCAGAGCGCGGTCTCCCACCAACTGCGGTTGTTACGCAGCCTGGATATTGTGCGTTATCGCAAAGACGGCCGGGAGGTCTACTATGACTTGGCGGACGACCATGTCCGTGATATCCTGAACCGCACGCTGGAACATATCCTTTACGATTGAGGTTTTTTACTGGTAATGACTGATTTAATATTACAAATTACAGGTTTGGATTGTGTCGATTGCGCCAAAGGGCTGGAGGGGTCAATTGCTTCCCTGCCCGGCGTGGATAAAGCAGAGCTTTCCTTTTTTGACGGCACCTTAACCGTCAGCGGAACGGCTGCAGAAGATGAAGTCCGCAAGATGGTCACTCGGTTGGGTTACGGCGTGGCGGCGGATGAGCCGGAAACGAATCCCCCAGCCGCGGAACCTAATGCGGTGGTGGGATTCTGGCGCTATCTGCTGCAAAGCCTCGAAACTCGCCTGGCCTTGATTGCTGGCGGTGTCGTGCTGCTCTCGCTCGCGGCTGGAGGGCTGGGGCTGCCATCCTGGGTGGCGATCACTCTCCAAATTGGCGCCCTGATGCTGGCAGGCTGGCCGATTGCTCGCAACGGCGTGGTGAACCTGTGGATCAATCACACCTTCAATATCAATTTCCTGATGACGCTGGCCGGGATCGGCGCGGTGGTGATTGGCGAATATGCCGAAGCTGCCTCCCTGATCCTGCTCTTTGACCTGGCGGAAGCCCTGGAAGGCTTCACCAATGAACGCGCCCGCGGCGCGCTAACCGACCTGCGAGACCTTTCCCCGACTCATGCCATCCGATTGCATGGTGACCATGAGCATTTGGTGCGTGTGGAGGAATTGGCGATTGGCGATCGAATCCTGGTGCGCGCCGGTGACCGGCTTCCCGCGGATGGCAAAATTGTGGATGGGCAAAGCGACATCAATCAAGCCCCGATCACCGGGGAGAGTCTGCCGGTCTGGAAGGCCGCTGGTGACGAAGTCTTCAGCGGTACGGTGAACGGCAGCGGTCAGTTAATAATTGAGGTGACCCGCCTGACCGAAGACAGCACCCTCAACCGAATCGTTCAGATGGTGACGGAAGCCCAAAACCGGCAATCCCGCAGTCAGAAATTCATAGATAAATTTGCACAGTATTACACCCCCGCGATGGTGATCCTGGCGGTGTTGATGGCTGTGATCCCGCCGCTGTTCTTTGGCGAGCCTTTCCTCAATCCGGCCGATGGCACCCGTGGCTGGCTGCAGCGGGCATTGGTGCTTCTGGTGATCAGCTGCCCTTGCGCCCTGGTGATCTCCACCCCGGTGACGATGGTGGCCAGTCTGACCCGCGCGGCCAAGGAAGGCGTGCTCTTCAAGGGTGGCATCTTTATGGAACAACTTTCCAAGATCGGCGCCTTTGCCTTTGATAAAACCGGTACCTTAACCACCGGTGAACCAATGGTTGTGGAGAGCCGCGACCTGGACTGCGTGGGCGATACGGAATGCGCGGCCTGCGATGATCTGGTGGCGCTGGCCTATGCCCTCGAAAAACACAGTACGCACCCCCTGGCGCAGGCGATCGCGGCTGAAGCGCAGAAACGTCATGTGCTGGATCGTTACCCGGCGGCCGAGGGATTGACTACCCGGGGCGGGCTGGGTTTGGAAGGGCGGGTCAACGGGCATTTGATGACAATTGGCAGCTTGCGCCTTTTCGAAGCTGAGCACGAAGTCCCCCAAAATGTGCACCACTGGGTGGAGCAGGCGGAAGCGGGCGGCCGCACGGTCATGCTGCTTTGCGATGGCGACCACGTGCGCGGGTTCCTGGCTGTGGCTGATACCTTGCGGGATGATGCTCAGATGGTGGTGCGCCAGCTCAACGATATGCATAAACATACCGTGATGCTCACCGGGGATAACGCCACGGTGGCCGGAGTGATGGCACAGAAGGTCGGGCTGATGGACGTGCGCGCGAACTTGCTGCCCGGTGACAAGCAGGAAGCGATTTCAGCCTTACGGGCGGAATATGGGTCTGTGGCGATGGTGGGGGATGGGATCAATGATGCCCCGGCGCTGGCCTCAGCGGATTTGGGAATCGCAATGGGCGGCAGCGGCAGCGCACAGGCGATGGAAACTGCCGATTTGGTGCTGATGGCCGATGATCTCGATAAGCTGCCTTTTGCCATCCGACTCTCGCAGTTTGCCAACCGGCTGGTGCGGCAGAATATTGCTTTCAGTATTGCGATTAAATTACTGGTGATGGTGATCGCTTTTCTGGGTTATGCGCCGCTCTGGATGGCGGTGATGGCCGACATGGGCGTTTCCCTGCTGGTAACCCTCAACGGCTTGCGGGCGATGCGTTTTAGCGTTCAATCCTGAGAGGATTTTGCCAGGATTTCATTTCCAAATTCAACAACCAGATTCAGCACTTCTTCCAGCGCCGGGTTATGCGGCATGGTCAGGCTGTGCGGCCCTTTGACTGTTTCCAACCGGACCGGTACGGTCATCACCTCGCGCAGGTGAGTAATGGTGGGCGGCCGGACGAAGGTGTCCTGCGCGCCCTGAATGATGAAGGTTTGAGTTTTAACCTTCGGCGCGGCGGCCAGCGCTTCGCGGCCGACTTCCCGCAATTGGTCGAGGATATAGAGCGGAATCTTGATCCGGCGCAGCTCCTTCTGCTGATTTGGGTCTTGCGGGTCAATTTCAGGCAGATATTGGAATAATTCTTCCATCATCAGCGGATGGGAGATGGGAATATATTTGAATGGGTCTATGGAGACCGGCAGCAAAGCGGCGAGCGGTGTTGAGAACCGGCGTCATCAAGCGAGGTTCCTGCCAGGTGAACGGGGCCAACAGCGCCAATCCGTCCAGCAATTCCTCGGCAGCCACCTGCAATGCCAACCCGCCGCCAAAGGAATAGCCGACCAGCATGATGGGGCTGTGACCGGCGGCTTTCAGTTCGTTGATATGGGCTTTGATGAAATCAACCCAGTCCTGGCTGTTGTGATCGATCAAATCCAACAGCTCCGACCCAAAACCGGGCAGCCGCAAGCCGCGCACCGTCCAACCCGCCTGATTCAACCTCGCACCGATTTCCTGTATTTCAAACGCGGTTCCCGGGAAGCCATGCACCAACACGGCCGCCGGTTGACCGCCTTCCAGGGTGAAGGTTTCATGCCGCGGGTCGGTGAACCAGGGCAAGTTGGGCATTTGCAAGGGATCGGGGATGTGCAGGGCGTGGTAAAGGTCGAAGGCGAACAGGAATGTCCCCTGTACGATCACGCCCCATCCGAAACCGCGCCAAAATGGGAGGCTGAAGTCCTGAATGAACAATAGCGCCACACCAGCCGCAACATAGAGCACATCCAGTGCGTTGCTGCGCCAGAGGATCTTGCGCAGGCGGTCGGCTTCCATCCCTTCGAGGGCGAAGGTGGATGGGTGCCCCAGAACTTTTTGAGTTTTTTCCAGGATGGCGCTGGCGAGGAGGATATCAATCACCCCCCAGCTAAGCGCTGACAGGCCAATGCCCCGCCAAAGCGGCTCGCCAAAGATGAGCAAGCCTGCGCCGACCACACCGCAGAGAATCCCCCAGAGAATTTGTCTTCTGGCGAGCAGGTTTTCATAATCCCAAATCATGCCAAATCCCTCCCGGATTTTCAATCATGGGTTCAATTGTAACCACAGAATGGGTTAACCGCGCGGGATTTTGGTGGATTAATCGTTCGATTCCCCGGCGATTTCGTCAATCACCGCCAAAATCTCCTCATCGGAAGGTAAATCGGACATGGAGTTGGAATAGTGGACGTAGCGCACGATTCCGGCCTTGTCGATGATGATCTGGGTGGGCATCCGGCCCAACTTGAAGAGGTTGATCTCCTGCTCATAGCGGCGAGCAGCCACCTGCTCCGGGTCGGCCAAACCGATGAAGGGCAGATCGTTTTCTTCCCAGTAGCTTTTGAATTTTTGGATGGTTTCGGGGCCAACGGCGATCACCGCGACGTTCCGTTGGGTGAAAAGGGCATAGTCCTGGCGCAACTGCGCCATGTGCCGGCGGCAGAACGGTCAGGCAAAGCCGCGATTGAAGACCAGATAGACGATCTGTTGACCTTCGAAATCGGAAAGGCGGGTGAAGTGCCCGTTGGTATCCTCGAGGGTAAAGTCTCGGGCATGTTCACCAATTGTGATTCTTCCACTGTTCATGATATTTGCTCCAATTCAAGGTTGAGTTGTTGAGTTAAAAAGTCCAAAATAGCGTTCATAAATTCATCTGGGCATTCTTCCTGGGGTAAATGACCGCAGTTTTCGAGGATGGCCAGTTGTGCTTGAGGGATATCTTTCGCTAGTTGGATACTGTTCTCAACTGGTACTATCCGATCATCGTCACCAGAGATCACCAGTGTGGGAATGGTGATTTGATCAAGTCTCTCTGCCAGGTCTGTGGGTGTTGAGGTCTTGGTTAATTCCCAAAGGGCGATATCCCAGTTGCTCACTTGGAGAGGTAAGCGGTAGCCTTCAAGAATTTCCGGGTGGAGATCCAGTTTTGAGGGGTCATGCCAGGCTGAACGGATAAAATCATCTCCTGATGAGCCAGCGAGTCTGCGGGCGAACAGGGGGCCGAGATGATCCATTTGGGGTGTCGTGAACAGCCATTGGAGCAATGGCGATGTTGGACTCGTTTGGTAAATCGCAGCATCAACTTCGAAAAGCGCCTGAACTCTTTCAGGATATTCAAGGGCAAAGGCGGTGGCAACGGTTCCACCTGCGGAGTTGCCGACCAATATGGCTTGATCCATGTCAAAAGCATCCATCAACCCCTTTAGAATGTTGATGTTGCTTTCCAGGCTGTAGGGATTAATGTCTTCCCAACTAAGCGGTCGTTCTGATAATCCAAATGCCGGGCGGTCATACACGATCACGGTGCCTAACTTGCTAAGGGGGTCGATGACTTCTCGCCAGCTGAAAGTGCTGGCTCCAAAACCATGCAGAAGAATGAAGACTGGCTCACCCTCTCCTTTAACAAGATAATGGATTGAGAGCCCTTCTATTTCGATGAAGCGACTGTCGGGGCCAGCCAGCTCTTGAGGCGTGGCGGAATTTTCAAGCGGGGGAACAGGGATCAGAAATGGACCGACCCCGATTAAAATCACCAATACGGCAATGGTGATGAGGAAAATCTTCCATCCTTTTTTCATTGGGTTATCACAGCCCCTGAGAGCGACCTGAGAAATTCAGTTGTTGTATTAATAATTTGAGTTTGCTGATCCATCTGGCTGATTATTGCATCCTCATCGCCGGATTGCGCGCCATAAAAACCAAAGCCTGCATGATTGCCACCCAGAATTTCAACATAAAGGGTTGATCCTGGTAGTAGGGGCCGCGAGGCGTCGATTTTTTCCGGGGTTGCCAGGCCGTCCAGGCTGGCCGAGATGGATAGTACAGATAGGTCGGACTGGGAAAGGTCGTTGCTTCCGGCAGGATAGGCTGCCCAAAGGACGAGGCCGCTGATCACGTTGAGATGTTGCCCGGCGAATTCAGCCGCCATCGCCCCGCCCAGAGAGTGACCGCCAATGGCCCAATTGTCGATTTCAGAGAAGGTCTGAATGACTTCTTCAGCCCGGTCAATGCCGAAAATCGCCATATTCAATGGCATGGGGACGATCACCACGAGGAATCCACCCGCTGAAATTTGGTTTGCCGCGAAGGCATAGGCTTTCGGGTCCACCCTTGCGCCAGGATAAAAGATCAGGCCCGTGGTGGCTGATTCATCAGTTGGCGTGAAGACGAGCCAGTCATTGACGAGCTCAAAATTTACTTCGTTTGTGGACGAAAGCTGCTCCAGGGCGAAATCTTGGGCCGGGGCGGCAGCAGAGGCCCAAATTGTGAAGCTGATTAATCCTATAAGAATTACAGCAAGCGTACTGAAGATGATTATTTTGGTTGATTTTTTCATTTATTTACTCCATTGATTTGATTATAAGGAATTAGTAAATGGTTTGACAACCTGTAACGTTTTACAAAATTTTGGAAGATGGTGCGGGCAGCGCAATGGTTGCCGAGTTCGGGTCGCCCAACAGTTCAATTTGGTCCGGTTCACAGCCCGCCAGCCAGGCCACCAACGCCGCGGCCAGGGCGTTCAGTTCGCCGCTGGTGTGGATATTTTCCATAGGCAGCTCCCCCTGCACCAGCTTGAAGCGGGTGATCTCCATGAAGAAGTCCATCGCATCCGGCACGGGTAGCTCCTGATCGGCCAGGATCAGTTGACGCTGGAGCCGTCCTTCTAATGAGGGGTCTAGGGGCAGTTTGTCGCCCAGCAGACGCCAGAAGATCGCGTCTGCGCGGGTCTCCAGGCTTTGACGGACGGCCCCCTCGTTGGGGTAGGATGCGTAGCCGAAATCTTCCAGACGCTCAAAGAGGTCGAAGCTTTCCCGTATCCAGCGGGGGCAGCCTTTCAGCGCGGAAGGGGTTGGCTCTAATGGGAAACCCTGCGCCACTAGCTGCTCTTCGGCCAGTTTGGCAGGGCCGGTCTTCAGGCAGCGCGGCGCGCTGACCGCCACGATCGCGGACGCCTGCCCACCCAAATAGGCCAGCAGTTCGTCCCGGTCACCTTGCCCGATGGCGAGTAGTTCACGGTCCTCATCCAGAGCGGCATAGACAAAGCTGTTGCGCACTCGGCCTGCTGTGGGCAGGATTTCGACACCGATGAAGACAGGGCTTGGGTTGGACATGGTATTAGTTTAATGGCGATGAGTCGGGAATGCAAATAAATTGGGGGGAATTGTTGTGGGTAGGCGTGGGAAGCCGTTTTGGAGTATGATGGCAAGTGTATTGATCCCTCCCAGACCGGTCAAGGAACAAAATAATGAAGACGAAATCCTTTTCAAATAACAATATCCAACCCTCAAAAGAGGTCCTGGCTTGGCTGTTGGATTCCGACCCGGCCATCCGCTGGCAGGTGCTGCGGGATTTGAACGATGCTTCGGAGGATGAAATCACACGGGAACGCGCCAGGGTTGCTTCTGAAGGCTGGGGCGCGGAGTTGCTCTCGTTGCAGGGGGCGGATGGGGCCTGGGACGGCAAGGCCTGGAACCCCGGCTGGGATTCGACCATGCATGCGCTCTGGCTGCTCTGGCTCTTAGGGTTGGACCCGGCCAGTAATGCGGCGAAACAGGCCCTGGAATTGGTGCGTGAAAAGGTGACCTGGCTGGGATGCGGGCCAAAACAATGCGACCAAAATGCCTATTTTGAAGGGGAGATCGAGCCCTGCATTAATGGGCAGGTTGCCGCAGGGGGAGCCTATTTTGGTCAGGATGTGAAAGGCCTCATTGGGCGACTCTTGGGCGAACAATTGGCCGATGGGGGCTGGAACTGTGACGCAGAGTTTGGCTCAACACGTGCTTCGTTCAACACCACGATCTGTGTGCTGGAGGCTTTGTTGGCCTATGAAAAAACCTTCGGCGCGGATCCGGCGATTACTGAGGCACGCCGGCGTGGTGAGGAATATTTGCTGGAGCGGCATCTTTTCAGGCGGCTTTCGACCGGTGAGGCAATTGAGCATGATCGCAAATGGGGTGACGATTGGACGCAATTCTCATTCCCTTGCTGGTGGCATTATGATATTCTGCGGGGCCTGGACTACCTGCGCAGCGCGGGAATTGCGCCGGATGAGCGGTTGGGAGAGGCGGTTGAACTGGTGTTCAACAAGCGCGGTGAGGATGGCCGCTGGAATCTGGATGTGACTTATCCCGGGGTCGATATGCTGGATATGGGGGAGCGGGTGGGGCAGCCCAGCCGCTGGGTCACGTTGCGCGCCCTGCGGGTGTTGAAGTGGGGGGCGGATTTATTTAATTTGGGTTGATTTGATGTTGGTAAATAATCAGTATCTCATGTTCTACGTACAGCGCAACATAGACATAGGCCTTGTGCAAAGGGCCTGTTGTGGGCAGGATTTAGACACGGATGAAGAGAGGGCTTAGGTTGGACATGGTGTTTATTAAAAATCAAGATAATGTAAAAGGGTAATAATTTCTTCTAGTGATTTTTTAACTTCTTCTGAAATATTGTCATTATTTAATATGCTCATTGTGGTTGCTTGAAAATCCTTAATTTCATCAATTTCATTATTAGAAATTGTTTTAATAAATCCTGGACTTGAAAGGACTGTAATAACCCATTGTAAATGGGTTTCGTTTTGTTTTTTGATAAGGGGAGTAAAAATATTTACGAATTTATGGTGTCGAGCGTTTAAGGCGTTTTCATCGATTAAAAATTCACCAAATATACTAAAGAAATCTTGTGGCAGATTTCCATGCTGATCTTCAACTAGGTCAAATATCTCTCTGCGAATTGTTGGTAATCGCCTTCCGTCAATAGCCTTATACAGAGAGGATAATTGATCTATTGGTAATGCGGGTTTGATTAGGTTATTGATATATTTTTTAGCGAACAAAATATAAGAATTTATGAAGGGGTCATCTAGGGCTATTGTGAAATTCTTAAGTTGAGATAGTTGGTATAAAATTCTGAATATATCATGTTGACCTTCAAAGAATGTATCCCATTGAGTTTCGTCAATAAGGCGAAGATGATTTTTAACTAAATCGCTTGCAAATGTTTTTTTCTTTCCAAATAAGATTATTTGTGCAATAAATCGTGATTGGTCAAGGTTGATTTTATTAAGAACTTTTGCTTCTAAATCGTAGGATCCAATTAATTCCAATATGAAAGATTTATATTGATCGTAGGTCAACGAATCGTTAAAAATTTTCCAATTTGAATAAACCCAGTCAGCTTCAATATCAAATGTATTTCGCTTAAGCGTTGAAAAGTTTATCAATATTTCATAAAGCAAGGGGGCGTTTTTAAGATTGGCTTGTATATTTGCGAACCATAACGAGGATTCGGAAAATATGTTTTTATGAAACATAGCCTGTAATTCATTAAGAACTGAATTTAATTCGTTTTGATTTTTTTTACAGATATTCTCCAAAAATAGTGGCTCAAACTCTTTAATATTTGAAGGAGGAAAACTAATTTCTTGTGGGAATGCCCTAAGTTGTATATATAACCATATCGCTGCAGTTTGATAGTTTTTATTCTCGATGGTTTTCTCTATTATTCGAATGACTAATCCACTTTTCCGGGGGCTAAGTAAAGAGATGAATTGTGATAAATGATTTCCCTCTACAGAATCCAGATAGAGAATTGTTTCCAGTAAAGCATTACTGCTTTCAAGCAACTTTTGGTCTAAATATTCTGTTTCTAGATAAGATATTAATTTGTTTGAGATGTTTTTATTAAGAACAGATTTGTTGTATTCTAATGATAATTGATCAAGAAGTTTCAAAGCGCCAAGAAAAGAGGTGGTTATTAATTTATCTTTATAATTAACTAAAGTTGTAATCGATTCAAAATTTGGTGATGAATTAGGTCCTTCTAAAGGGATATATTTTATGTGGTCAACATTATTTAATGCTGAATGTTGATAAATACCTTGAAGAAAGTCAAAGAAGCGCTCTTCTCCAGTGCGAATAGTAATTTGGATAGGTTTTTTATTTGGATAATTATCCCTTAATGTTTGAATAAGAGATTCGAAGCCGGTGATCACTGACTGGAGGTCAATATCCAGATAATCTTTATCCTTTAGAGATTTTTCTTTTTCTAATGAAGAAATACTTTTGGGGTTTATTATCTCTATGATTTCTTCAATAACTTTTGCTTCACCCTTGAAGAACCTAATTAAGTAATTTGCTTCTTCGCAATTTTCCTTAGTAAGAATCTCTTCTTTTCTAGATTGATATATCATATCTCGAAGGCATCTTCGAATAAATGAACGTTTATCTTTGAAAAAAGTATTTATTGTCTCGTTATGGTTAAGGGTATGAAGGATTTTATAAATCCTATCAATGTACTGAGGTTCTTTGCTTAGTTCAGACAGGACCACATCAATATGGGCATGAACAGATGTTTGATTGTTTGAAATAATTTTTTCAAATGAGGAATAATCCCCGTCTGTTAAAGCCTTTTGAAGTGGCCGATTAATTAACAGTTGTCTAGCTTCTTCAATAGTGGCGTTGAAGAATAAACAAATCAGACTTTCTTTAAGGGTAATAGAGTCATTATCAAGCAATCTTGATGCATATGGTCTAGGATAATCGTTATTGAGCAGGGATAGTTGGTCAATTTTTAGGTCGGCGAATTTATTTATTAATACGTAATATGATATATGCGATATGGGAATTTCTGGACACCATTGGCTATGTAAGGCACCAATATCATTGATTAGAGAAATTATTTGTCTTGGATGGGGCGGGTTGTTATACAATATCTCTTTCATCAATATTATGATATTTTCAATTGTGTCATTGTCTTGATGGTTCTTGAATGATTGTTTAAATTTAATTTTAAAGAAATCTTCCCAGTTTGACGTTAATAATTCTGGAACAGTAAGTTTTAATTGAATCCGTTTATCTAAAAGTTCTTTTTCGTCAATAAAAGGAGGAACCTTATTATCACGAAGTATAGTTTCGTTATACGGCAAAAGAACCCATAAGTGCTTTGCAAGTTTTTTACTGATTCCTTGGTCGCTTCCATTAAGATATTGCAGAAATGTTTGAAGGGTTGAAATAAAAAGCAGCCTTTTTTCAGGTAAAAGACGATCAAGATTATCAATTACAATAACTAACTTTCGTTCATTTCTCAATGTGTCACTTAGAACTTCTGTAAACCATTTATCATAGTCAACGGATGAGATATCATATTTGTTATCAACCAATTTGCGTGACACGACAACTTGAAAGAGATCATTTTTACTAAAAATATAGGCAGTAAAAATAAAAATAAATAAAAGAGAAAATTCAACAATGCCAGCTATTACATACCAATTGGGTATAGGCGATGCATTAACATTATTCGGAGAGACGGCCCCGTTAGTAATTCCTTGAATAAATAAATTTACTATTGTTGGAAAGGCTAATAATAGGAGTGAAATAATAATAAAAATCAAACTTACTCTTGGCTTTAAATGATTTGTTTTTCCATTTTTAATTTGGTCAAGTATATTTTCTGCATCTTTGTTGCAAGTAAACCAAGATTTATTGTTTTTTTCCACTTTTTAATTCAAGTATCAGGTTTTCCAGAAATATCATACGCATTAGGTTGCCTTCATGAGCCCATGCGTCAAAGGTAAAGAACTTTATGTTATTGTTTTTATTCACATTTAATAAATTTTGTAAGATGGTAATTATTGTGGATTTTCCGGATCCGTAATTTCCAGCTATGCCTATTGTGATACCACCCTCTTTCTCTAAAATTATGTCACGAAGTGTTATCGCAATTTTCTTATGAGATTGACTATTGAAATAATCTTCTTCACTAGGTGTGTCTCTAATAAATTCTGTTGGGCATCTATTATCTTTTTGTTCAGTCATCATAAATCCCTCTATAGTAAACTTCATTAGTATTATATCAAAATTAAGTATCATCAATAATTGTGTGTATCTTCTAATTCCCCAAAATTGAATCGTGATACAATCTGAACGTAACCAAACCTTTTCCAATTTAACTCAGGAGGAACCCATTCCTATGGCACAAGAATCGTCGTTTAAGCTCACTTATGCGACCATGTTCAGCCCGCCCGAAGAATTACACACCCACTTTGCCGAAGCGATGGATGCGCTGAAGGGAAAACTGGGGCAGGAATATCCGATGTTCATCAACGGTGAGGAACGTTTCACCGAAGAGAAATATCGGGAGGTCTCACCGATCAATACCGACCTGCACCTGGCTACCTTCCAAAAAGGCGGCGTCAAAGACGCTGAGGACGCTATCGCTGCGGCCCGCGCGGCCTTCCCCAAGTGGAGCCGCATGAACTGGGATGAGCGCGTTTACCTGCTGCGCAAAGCAGCGGACATCATCGACCAGCGCCTGTTCGAAATCGGCGCGGTGGTCACGCTCGAAGTCGGCAAGAACCGGATGGAAGCCCTCGGCGATGTGGCCGAGACGGCCGAACTGATCCGCTATGCCTGCACCCAGATGGAAGCCAGCCAGGGGTACCATGCCAAGATGGGCGTTGACCCGCTGCAAGGCTATATCTCCACCAACAAATCCGTGCTCAAACCCTACGGCGTTTGGGTCGTGATCAGCCCCTTCAACTTCCCCGCAGCCCTGACGGGTGGCCCCTCGGGTGCGGCTCTGACTGCCGGCAACACGCTGGTGATCAAACCCGCCTCCGTCACCACCTGGACCACGGCGCTGCTGGTGGATTGTTTCCGCCAGGCCGGCATCCCGGATGGTGTGGTGAACTTCGTCTCCGGCCCCGGCTCCACCGTTGGGAAAGCCCTGGTGGAGAGCAAGGACGTGGATGGCATCACTTTTACCGGCTCTTTCGACGTCGGCATGGGTATCTACCGCAGCTTCGGCAATGGGGATTATATTCGCCCCACAATCCTCGAACTGGGCGGCAAGAACCCCGCGATCGTCTCCAAAAACGCCAACCTCGAAGATGCGGCAGTCGGCATCGTCCGCTCCGCTTTCGGCTTGCAGGGGCAGAAATGCTCCGCTTGCTCCCGGGTCTTTGTCGAAGAAGAAGTCTACGACAAGCTGGTGGCGCGGGTGGTTGAACTGACCAATAAGCTCAAGATCGGTGACCCGGTCGAACGGGATACCTATATGGGCCCCGTGGTGACCAAGGGCGCTTATCAGGATTTCCAGGATTTCTGCAAGGAACTCAAAGAAGCCGGTAAGATTGCGACCGGCGGCGAGGTGCTCACCGAGGGTGACTTCGCGAAGGGTTATTTCTGCGAACCGACCGTGGCGGTCGATGTACCGATCACGCATAAGCTCTGGCAGCAGGAAATGTTCGTCCCGATCACAATGATCCATCCCGTGAAGGACCTCAAAGAGGCGATGGAACTGGCCAACAGCGTCAAATATGGGCTGACGGCCGGCTTCTATGGCACAGAAGAGGAAGTGGGCTGGTTCTTTGATAATATCGAGGCGGGCGTGGTCTATGCCAACCGTCCGCAAGGTGCCACCACCGGTGCCTGGCCGGGATTCCAGCCCTTTGGGGGGTGGAAGGGTTCCGGCGCCAGCGGTAAGAATGCCGGCGGCTTGTATTACCTGCCGCTCTATATGCACGAGCAGAGCCAGACCTTTATCCAAAGGGCCTGAGCCTAACATTTATTCATGACCCTCATAAACCGGGTGGCGCGTTCGTCAGCCATCCGGTTTAACCTTATCTTATGATCCGATACTTGTTTTCCCGATTGGGCTGTCTGATCTGGCTGGTTGGCGCCGTTGTTTTGGGCGTGGGGATTGTCTCGGAAAGCTCCGGGCATCCGGCTTTTTCAATGGTGGCAGGTGGGATTGGGCTGCTCGTGGTGGGCTTCCTGCTCTGGCAGTGGCTGCGCCCCAAGGGGCAGAAGAGCACCCGTTTTTCAATGCTGCGCCGGCACACATGGGAGGATGAGCAGGACGAGGATAATGAAGAATGGAAATAATATGACCACGAAATTAACTTCTCTGAGTGACGCCATTCGACAATATGTGCATGATGGAGACCTGGTCTACGCATCCGGGTTCACCCATCTGATTCCTTTTGCGGCCGGGCATGAGATCATCCGGCAGGGCATCAAGGACCTGGTGCTGGCCCGCGCCACACCGGACCTGCTCTATGAACAGATGGTCGCTGCCGGGTGCGCCCGCAAGGTGATCTTCTCTTATATGGGCAACCCCGGGGTGGGTTCGCTCCGGCAGATGCGCAAGGCGCTTGAGGCTGGCGAGTTGGAATGGGAGGAATATTCCCATTTCAGTATGATCAGCCGTTTACAAGCGGGTGCCAGCGGGCTGCCCTTCATGCCGATGAAACAGACCGGCGCAACCGACCTGGAATCACAGAACCCAAATTTCAAGCGCGTGGCCGATCCCTATACCGGTGAGGAAGTGGTGGTTGTGCCGCCATTGATCCCCGATGTTGCAATCGTGCATGTGCAGCGGGCGGATGAGAACGGGAATGCCCATGTCTGGGGCATCCTCGGCGAGCAGCGTCTGGCAGCCTTTGCGGCCAAGAAGGTGATCCTCACGGTGGAAGAGATGGTGGATGAGTCCGTGATCCGCTCCGACCCCAACCGCACGTTGATCCCCGGCCTGGTGGTGGATGCCGTCTGCCATGTGCCTTTCTGTGCCCATCCTTCCTACACCCAGGGCTATCACGACCGGGACAATGACTTCTATTTGGACTGGGATAAGATCAGCGAGACCGATGAAGGTGTGAAAGCCTATCTGGACGAGTGGGTTTATGGGTTGCCCGACCGGGCGGCCTATTGGGAGAAACTGGGCCCTGAGGTCCACCAGCGTTTACACGCCGGGGAACGGCTTTCCGAACCGGTCAACTACGGCGATTATTGAGATTGAGGCTGTCACATGGTGGAAATTTTGTATAATCCAAAAGAATTGATGGTGGTGAATGCATCCCGGCTCCTGCGGGACTACGATGTGGTCTTCGTCGGAGTGGGGATCCCGAATCTGGCCTGCAACCTGGCCAGGCGGACGCATGCCCCAAATTTACAGATGATTTATGAAGCCGGGGTGATCGGTGCGCAACCTTCCCGGCTGCCGCTTTCGATCGGCGACCCCTCACTGGTCACCGGTTCGACCTCGGTTTGCAGCATGTATGATGTCTTCACGCTCTACCTTCAGCGGGGGAATGTGGATGTGGGCTTCCTGGGCGGGGCACAGATCGACCAGTATTGCAATATCAACGCGACCATGATCGGCGGCGATTACCAGCATCCGAAGGTGCGGCTGCCCGGTTCGGGCGGTTCAATGGAGATCGCAGCCTGGGCCAACCGCTGCTATATCATCACACCGCATCAGAAACGACGCTTCCCGGCCACGGTGGATTTCCATACTTCAATTGGATTCCTTGATGGCGGCGATGCCCGCAAGAAAACGGGTGTGCGCGGTGGTGGGCCGGAAGCTGTGGTGACCAACCTGGGCGTGATGCGGCCGGATGAGAATGGTGAGCTGGTGCTGACCGCAATGCATCCCGGTGTGACCTATGAGCAGGTGGCCGAGAACACCGGCTGGCCGTTGAAGATCGTCGAGGACTGTGCGGTGACCGAGCCGCCGACCCTTGAAGAGCTGCGTATCCTGCGGGAAGATCTCGATCCTCAGAAAATTTACATTTAGTTTGGTGCATCAGGTAGAATCCAAAGAAAAAACGGGACGATACCATGAAAAAAGAAATTCAGATTCTATCCACTTTTGACCTGACCAAGGAACAACAGGAGCGGCTCCGCAAGGCATCCGACCGGGTGAAGCTGACGGTGATCCCGACCAGCGATCCGAACGCAGTATCGGATGACGTTTGGGCGGAGACGGATGTGCTCTATACCTGGGATGTGCTGCCGGAACCTGAAAAAGTCCCCAATCTGAAGTGGGTGCAATTTGGGAGTGCCGGGGTGGATCTCTTTTTGCAGTCCTCTTTGGCGAAAAAGGAAGATATCCTGCTGACCTCTATGAGTGGCGCGATCACCAGCCAGCTCGCTGAATATGTGATGATGGCGCTTTTGGCGCTGGGGCATAAAATGCCCAAATTGATGCACATTCAGGCCGACCATCATTGGCTTTCGGAGAAAGAGATGGCGGAAAAAGTGATGCCCGTTGAATTACGGGGCAGCACAGTTGGCATCCTGGGCTATGGCAGCATTGGCCGGCAGGTGGCACGGTTATTACAGCCTTTTGGCGTGGAAGTGTTGGCCGCCAAGCGCGACGTGATGCGCCCGGAGGATTCCGGTTATATCCCCGATGACATGGGTGACCCGCATGGTGATTTTTTCACCCGGCTTTACCCGATGGAAGCGCTGCACAGTATGCTGTCCGTCAGTGATTTCGTGGTGGTCACCCTGCCCCTGACAGAGGCAACCCATCACCTGCTGGACCAGCAGGCATTTGAAGCTATGAAAGAGACGGCCTATTTGGTAAATGTGGGTCGGGGTGCGGTGATTGATGAACAGGCGTTGATCGCCGCGTTGAAGTCGGGTAAGATCGCCGGCGCGGCGCTGGATGTCTTTGAGGCAGAGCCCCTGCCGGAAGATAGCCCGTTATGGGATCTGGAGAATGTGTTCCTCAGCGCCCATTTGTCCTGGCTGAGCAAGAATCTTCAGGATGAGACCTTGGCCCTCTTTTTGGAAAATCTGAATCGCTATTTAGTTGGTTTGCCGCTATATAACCAGGTGGATTTGACAAAGGGGTATTGATCCGCCGGCTGATCTGAAATTAACTTATTTAGGTGCGCTCAGAGATTGAGCGCACTATTTTTATCCCTTGACAAAGTCACAGAAATTTGCTATTATATCGCATAACGATATATCGAATATGGATATAACGACACATGATACAGTGGAAGGTTGATACCAATGACAGATAAACGAATAGCAAAACACCTCCCGCTTTCGGAAGCCACCTTCTTTATTATGTTGGCTTTGGTCACGCCGAAGCATGGTTATGGCGTGATGCAGATGGTGGAAGAAATCAGCGAGGGCACAGTCAAAATTGGGCCGGGGACCCTCTATGGCGCCTTCTCCAATTTGGAAAAGGAAAAGCTGATTGCGATGGTTCGCGAGGAGGGGCGGCGCAAGGAATATCAGTTGACGCAAGATGGGCTGTTGGTTCTCAAAGCCCAAATTGAAAGGTTACGGATGATGGTTGGGCTTGGTGATGACGCCATCAGCCATGAAAAGGATGAAGCATAATGGAAAACTACCATATTGAACACCGCTGGTTTTGGGCCTGGCAGGATGAACAGGAAGAAAAATGGTTAGCGGAAATGTCAGAACGTGGTTATCATCTTGTGAAACCCGGTGTCTTTGGGCGATATGAATTCCAAAAAGGTGAGCCAAAGCGATTTGTTTATCGGATGGACTTTTTGGCGAATAGCCAGCAGAAAAAGGATTATCTCCAGCTATTTGAGGATGCAGGTTGGGAACATCTCGGTGAATTTGGGGGGTGGCAGTATTTTAGGAAACCTGCCGGAGATGACACTGCGCCGGAAATCTTTACGGATGTCCGAAGTAAAATTCAGAAGTACCATCGATTGCTGATATTCCTGGCGATTTTGACACCCATTTACCTTGCACCGTTGAACTTAAGGAACATCATTGAGCGAGATCCGCGATGGTTGATGTGGTCCATCTTCACACTTTGGATCCTATTGCTGGCTTTATATGGTTTCAGCGTCATCAAGGTCCTGCTCCGAATTGATCAGTTGAAAAAGACCATCAAGCAATAAGCGGTATTAGAAATTAAAAAAGGCAGTTCACATTGAACTGCCTTTTTTGATCAGAGTGGGATAACAAAAACAAATGTTCCATAATTAAATCTCGCATGGTAAAATCAGCGCATGGACTTATTTGACCATGCCCTTGAAGAACGGATGCAGCAGGAAGCTCCCCTGGCGGACCGGATGCGGCCGCAGACCCTGGATGAGATTGTCGGCCAGGATCATATAATCGGGGAAGGTCGCTTGCTGCGCCGGGCCATTCAGGCTGACCGGCTTTTTTCTTCGATCATCCTCTACGGCCCTCCGGGTACCGGCAAGACCACCCTGGCGAGAGTCATCTCCAACCTGACCAAAGCCCACTTTGAAAGCCTCTCCGCAGTGCTGGCGGGGGTGGCTGACCTGCGCAAGGTGATTGCTGAAGCCACCGAACGCCGCCGGCTCTATCAACGGCGGACGATCCTTTTCATTGACGAGGTGCACCGCTGGAACAAAGCCCAACAGGATGCCCTGCTTCCCCATGTGGAAAGCGGGCTGGTGACCCTGATTGGCGCCACCACTCAGAACCCCTATTTTGATGTCATTAAAGCGCTGGTGTCCCGCTCTCGGGTGTTTGAAATGCACTCGCTGACCGAGGAAGATATCCAGGCGATCTTATTGCGCGCCCTGCAGGACCCGGAGCGCGGTTACGGCAAGTTAAACGTTGAATTAGCGCCCGAGGCTATGGCACATCTTTCGCGCATGGCCGGGGGAGATGCCCGCAACGCGCTGAACGCGCTGGAACTAGCCGTGGAAACCACACCACCCGGCGCAGATGGCATCCTCAGGATTGGGCTGGATGTGGCTCAGGAATCGATCCAGAAGCGGGCGGTGCTCTATGACAAATCCGATGACGCTCATTATGACACCGTCTCGGCTTTCATCAAATCCGTGCGCGGCTCTGACCCCGATGCCGCGGTTTACTGGCTGGCGAAGATGCTCCATGCGGGCGAAGACCCGCGCTTCATCCTTCGGCGGCTGATCATCCTGGCGGGTGAAGATATTGGCCTGGCTGACCCGCAAGGGCTGGTGGTGGCCAATGCGGCCGCCCAGGCCTTTGAGTATATCGGCCTCCCTGAGGGGATCTTCCCTATCGTGGAAGCGACCCTCTACCTGGCGACTGCACCTAAATCCAATTCAGCTTTCGCCTATCATGCAGCTCTAGCGGAAATTGAGGAGAACGGGGTTGGCCCCGTGCCTGTCCATTTGATGGACTCCAGCCGTGACGCCAAAGGGTTGGGACATGGCGTGGGCTATGATTACCCGCATGCCCATGAGGGTCACTGGACACCCCAGCAGTACCTCCCGAGCAATGTGTTAGGCACTCATTTCTACCAACCCTCCGATCAGGGCTATGAAGCCCAGGTGCAGGAGCGGGTGCGGCTCTGGCGAGAAGCGCAGGATAAGGTCTTATTGGAAGAAAAGCAGGAAAAGAAGGCAGCTTAATGGCGACGTTCTTATTAATCCGGCATGGCGACAATGATCTTTTGGGAAGCAGGCTGGCTGGCAGGCTCCCTGATGTGCATCTGAACGCAAAGGGAAAAGCCCAGGCCCAGGCGGTCGCAGATGGCCTGGCGGATTTGCCAATCACCGCGGTCTACGCCAGCCCACTGGAACGGGCCCAGGAAACAGCGGAGCCCCTCGCACAGGTGCATAAGCTGTCCATCCAGACTCTGCCCGAACTGATGGGAAATTGACTTTGGAGAATGGCAGGGGGAAGCACTCGACAAGCTTCGGAAAGACCGGCTGTGGAAAACCGTTCAGAACAATCCCGCTACTTTCAGGTTCCCTGGCGGAGAGAGCTTCGCCGAAGCTCAGGCTCGGGTGGTCGCAGGGTTATCAACGCTCAGTGAGCAGCATGGCGAAAAAGACGTGGTTGCCTGCACTTCCCACAGCGATATCATCCGTCTCGCGGTGGCTCATTTCCTGGCGCTACCCCTGGATCGATTCCAACGGATCAGAATCCGACCGGCATCCGTCACGGTGCTGCACTTGAATGAGGGCCTGGGTTATTTTGGCCCTATCAATTACACATTTGATTTCAAATCGGCATTACCCTTTTAATTCCCCAATTTGCCCCAAAAAATTACGATCCAATCGTGAAAATTGTTCCGGTTAGCCTTGGGTGTAGGCTATAATTACCGTTGTGCCCAACATGAAAAGGAGCGCCATGGACAAGCATTTCGTCAAACCGGGATCAAAGATCAAGCTGAAGGAATGGCCGACCCGCTCGGATGACAGCATTTTAAAAGATGACGGCAAGGCCCAGCTTGTGGTCCTGGCGACTCAACTCGCCGATTTGCAGGAACTCTTGTATGCCGAACATCAGCAGAAGGTTCTGATCGTTTTGCAGGGGATGGATACCAGCGGCAAGGATAGCACTATCCGCCACGTCTTTGGTGATGTCAACCCCCAGGGGACGCATGTTTGCAGCTTCAAGGTGCCAACCCCGCAGGAATTGGATCATGATTATCTTTGGCGGGTACATAAGAACACCCCTGGCAAAGGTGAAATTACGATCTTCAACCGCTCTCATTATGAGGACGTGCTGGTTGTGCGGGTGCATGACCTCGTGCCTAAGTCAGTCTGGGAAAAGCGTTACAACCAGATCAACGCCTTTGAAAAGCTTCTGGTTCAGGAAGGCACCACAATCCTGAAATTCTGCCTGCATATCAGCAAGGAAGAGCAGGCGGAACGTTTCCTGGCCCGTCTCGACCGTCCCACTAAACGCTGGAAGTTCAATCCGGGTGATTTGGAAGAACGCGAATATTGGGATGATTATATGGCGGCCTATGAGGATATGGTCAACCGCACCAGCACGGAATGGGCGCCCTGGATCGTTGTCCCCTCGGACCAGAAATGGTATCGCAACCTGATCGTTGCCGAGACCATTATCAAAACGCTGCAAGATCTGGATATGCACTTTCCTAAAGAAGTGCCTGATATTGAAAAATACAAGGGAATCCTTGAGGAGATGGTCGCTAAGGAAGTCTGATGAGTTTACCCCTCCCGAACCAATATCTCCGGTTTGTCCTCGCCGGTTGTGTGAATGAGGATTTTATTCTCCCTATCTCAGGATCCCCCCAGGACTCAGTTCTGGGGGGAAACCTCCCTTATGCCGCAGCGGGGCTGGCCCTGTGGGGCGGCAAAGCGGGGATGGTTGCCAGGGTGGGGGATGATTTCCCAATGGCGTATTTAGATCGTTTCCGCCAACTCGACTTTGACCTCAAGGGGATCAAGCTGGTGGAAGGCCCAATGGATGCCCGGCGTTTCATTGCCCATCAGGATGAGGCCACCTATTTTGAAGATAACCCGATGCAGCACTATGTGGATCGGGGATACCCTTTCCCGCAGCGTTTACTGGGGTATAAAACCCGGTCACTCGTTCCCCCGGACATCAACGCGCCGCAAAAGCAATCGATTCAAATAACTGATATCCCTGAATACTATCTGGAAGCCAGCGGGGTGCATATCTGCCCGATAGATCACCTTTCGCACATCATCCTGCCCTCCGTATTTCGTCAGGGTCGGGCCACAACGATCACCCTTTCGCCCTCACCGGGCTATATGACGCCGACCTATTGGGGGGAACTGCCGGGAATGCTTTCGGAGATCACAGCACTTATCGTGCAAGAGAGAGAAGTCCAGGCGCTTTTTCAGGGGCGTGGGTCAGATCTATGGGAGATGGCGGAAGCGCTGGGTGGGATGGGGCCGGAATTTGTTGTGATCCAAACCGCCCGCTCGGGTTATTACCTTTATGACCATATCAGCCACAAACGCTGGGTGATTCCCCAATATCCTTCCCGAATCGCCGATCCGACCGGTGGGCGGGATGCCTTCGCCGGAGGTTTTTTGGTGGGTTACCGCGAGGACTACGATCCGCTGGCCGCTTCCCTCAAAGGGGCGATATCTGCTTCATTAACGGTGGAAGGCAGCGGTGTTTACTATGCGCTGGATGCGATGCCTGGCTTGCGGGACGCGCGACTCGAATCCCTGAAGAGTCTCGTCCGCGAGATTTAGTTTTTTCCCAGTTGGAAATTTAGAGAGTTTCGTTGAGCAATTCCTGCACCACGCCGGGATTGGCTTTGCCGCGCATCTGCCGCATGACCTGACCAAAGAACCACTGCCGCAGCGCTACCTTGCCTTCATGATAGGCTCGGACTTCGTCGGGATGTTCCGCTAAAACCTGACGCACCACTTCGGCGATCGCCTCCCGATCTGAAATTTGGGCGAGGCCTTCGGCCTCAATGATCGTCAGGGCTTGCTGCCCGGTGGCGACCATTTTTTCCAGAACGGTTTTTGCCGTGGCGTTATTGATTTTGCCTTGCTGCAGCAGGTCCAGCAGCCCGGCCAGTGCGGCCGGGGAAATCGGCAGGGTATCAATGAGCATATTGGTGGCGTTCATGATCCCGAACAGTTCACCGGAGACCCAATTGGCGGCCAGCCCAGCGTCTGGCTGCGGCATGGCGTTGACGACGCTTTCATAAAATTCCGCAGTATCCCGGTCCGCCGTGAGGACTTCGGCTTGATAGGCATCCAGTCCGAGATCCGCCATAAAGCGGATGAACTTGCGATCCGGGCGTTCCGGCAGGCGCTCACGGGCCGCCTCAATTTCCGCCGGGCTGATGACCAGCGGGGGCAGGTCCGGCTCGGGGAAGTAGCGGTAATCGTGTGCTTCTTCCTTGCTGCGTTGGGAGACAGTGACCTCGTTGGTCTCGTCCCAGCCCAGGGTCTCCTGATCCACCTTGCCGCCGGCCTCCAGCAGGGCCGTTTGGCGGTCCAGCTCATAGGTGATTGCGGCGGTCATCGTACGGAAGCTGTTGAGGTTCTTGATCTCAACCCGGGTGCCGAGGGTCTCGCTCCCTTCGGGGCGGACGGAGACATTGGCTTCAAAGCGGATCACGCCTTTTTCAAGGTCGCCTGAGTTGACGCCTAGATATTGCAGCACCATCCGCAGGGCGCGGGTATGGGCCAGCACCTGTTCAATCGAGTGCATATCCGGCTCGGAGACAATCTCGAGCAGGGGGATCCCGGCCCGGTTGAGGTCCACGAGAGAGGAAGCCTCCTCCTCGGTGTGGATATGGGTCAGCTTGCCGGTGTCCTCTTCCAGGTGCACGCGGCGGATCTGGATATCCAGCCAGCCGGCCTCCGTTCGCACGGGCAGCAGGCCGTGTTCGGCCAGAGGATGTTCGTATTGGGAGATTTGATAGCCTTTGGGCAGATCGGGATAGAAATAATTCTTGCGCGCGAACTGGCTGACCTCGTTGATCTCACAATCCAGCGCGAGGGCAACCCGCAGCCCAAAAGCGACTGCCTGATCATTGACCACGGGGAGTGAGCCGGGCATGCCTGCACAAACGGGGCAGACCGCGGAATTGGGTTCTGCCCGGGTGGAATCCAACACCGGGCAGCCACAGAACATTTTTGATTGTGTTTGCAGTTCGGCATGGACTTCCAGGCCGATATCTGCGATGTATCCAGATTTCATCTCAAACCTTTATTCAATTTTCCGGCGACCCTGGCAAACTGAAAGGTGAGGATGCTTGCGGTGGTCTTGCTGTCGGTTAGAATCTGGTTGGATCAGAGCCTCTTCAGGAAGTGGCCGATCTTTTCCAGGGCGATCTCAAGTTTTTCGTAACTGGTAGCGTAGGAGCAGCGGACAAAGCCAATCCCGGAATCGCCAAAGGCGGAACCCGGCACTACGGCCACTTTTTCTTCCAACAGCAGCTTCTCGGCGAAGGTCACGTCGTCCAGGCCGGTGTTGTGGATGCTGGGGAAGACATAAAATGCGCCGTGCGGTTCAAACGTTGGCAGCCCGAGGCTGTTCATGCCTTCATAGACCAGCTTGCGGCGGCGGTCATATTCCGCCAACATTTCCTCGACATAGGGTTCGCCCACTTTGAGGGCTTCCAGCGCGCCATATTGCGAAACCGTTGGCGCGGACATGACGGAATATTGGTGGATGCGGACCAGACCGTTGATGATGCTGGCCGGGCCGGCCGCGTAGCCGATCCGCCAACCGGTCATAGCGTAGTCTTTTGAGAAGCCACCCAGCAGCACTGTGCGATCCTGCATGCCGGGGAAGGCCGGGAAGCAGATATGTTCCTGCCCATAGACCAGACGATCATAGATCTCATCAGAGATCACGACCAGATCATGCTCTTCCGCAATCTTGGCGATGGCTTCCAGATTTTCCCGTTTGGCAACCGCACCAGTGGGGTTGTTGGGATAGCCCAATAGGATCGCTTTGGTCCTGGGGGTGATCGCTTTTTCAATCACGGCTGGATTAGGTTGGAAATCGTCTTCCATGGTCGTGTAAATTTCAACCGGTTTACCGCCCGCCAGGATGACTTCCGCCTGGTAGGAGACGAAACACGGGGTGGGGATGATGACTTCATCCCCGGGGTCTAGCAAAGCTGTGAAGGTGAGGTAGAGGGCCTCGGAGACGCCCACTGTGACGATAATCTCGTTGACCGGGTCATAATGCACGCCATAGCGCTCTTCCAGATTTTGCGCAATAGCTGTACGCAGCTCCATGATGCCAAGGTTGGAAGTGTAATGGGTCTCGCCCTTGTAGAGGGCCTGCGCCCCAGCGTCAATGATCGGCCGGGGCGTGGTGAAGTCAGGCTCGCCAATTCCGAGTGAGATCACATTTTCCATGGTGGCGGCGATATCGAAGAATTTCCGGATACCGGAAGCTTTCAGGTTAGCGACGGTCTTAGAGAGATAACTTTTTGGCATTCACGCTCCTTGATGTGTAGGTGGATACGATCCTAATTTTACAACGACAAATCCCCTTTTGCGCGGATTTGCCAGGTTTCCGATTCAATTGTGTAGGTCAATTCGAACAAGGTCTCACCGGGCGAACAGCGAACCAAAAAGGTGAGCGAGTCCGGATGGCGCTGTCTTTCGATGACCTCAAGGACCTGGTAGGTCACTTCCTGCCAGATCACCCGGCGGGGGTCCTCCGGGTAGCTGGCGCCGGCATAACATTCAACCCGGTCCATTGCGCTTTGCTCTCTGCTCATTGATTGGCGCAGCTATTGTCGCCGAGGTTGGCCCGGCCGGTCTGGCCTCGCAGCGATACACTATGCCCGATCAACGAGTCCTCCAGACGGCAGGATTTCAGCCACGATCCGGGACCGACGATGCTCTCACGGATCAGGCAGTCTTTGATCGTGACGTTCTCGCCAATGGAGACATACGGCCCGACCACCGATTGGGTCACTTGGGCGGTGGGGTGGATGAACACTGGCGGAATGATAACCGTATTTTCAGTGGGGGTCAATTTATCGCTGTTGTCATGGCCGTGGTCCAGCAGGTAGCAGTTGGTTTCCAGCAGGGATTCGGGCGTGCCGGAATCCAGCCAGGTTTCCACTTTTTCGATGCGCATCCTGAGGCCGCGTTTGAGCAGGATATTGATCGCGTCCGCCAGAAAAAATTCGCCTTTGAGGTAAAGTTCCCGGTCAATTTGTTCTTCAACGGCGGAAAGGATGGTTGCGGCGTCCTTGAAGTAATAGCAGCCGACCACTGCCAGGTTATTGGACATATCATCCGGTTTCTCGATCAATTCGGAGATCCAGCCGCCTTCATCCACAAGGGCCACGCCAAAGCGGCGCGGATCGGGGACGGGCTTGACCCAGATCACCCCGTCGGCTTCTTCATCAGCCAGAAAGGAGTAGTCATTTCCGATGATCGTGTCGGAAAAGACGATCAGCAGGGGGCCGCTGAGCGCTTCCTTGGCCTGCCAAAGGGCATCCGATTGGCCGCGCATGACGGTATCAATGGGAAATTTGACTTTCCAATCCGGATAAAACCGCGCCATGTGCTCACGGATCTGCGGTTCAACCTGGGCGTTGACGGAGAAGATGAATTCCGATTCCTGCACATTGGGTACGGTCTTGACCATTTCCAACACAAAGTCAATCACAGTCTTCCCGGCCAGGCTGACCAGGGGTTTGGGGCGGCTCCAGGTGAGCGGCCGTAGCCGGCTGCCAAATCCCCCCATTGGGATCAAAATTTTGATCGCTTGCTCCAAAGCTGCACCTCCGGAAAAGAAAGTTCCGATGAATCGTTCGAGTGTCTCGTCACCCTATTGTACTTTGCATTCGGGCTTGGCCGGGCGGGCCTATTTGACCGCCCAGGAATCGTCGCCAATGTTGAACCGGCCGGATTGATTGGTAATATTCACGTTATGACCAATCACCGAGCCTTCCAACAGCGAACCGGTCACATGCGTGCCGGAGCCGATGATCGAATCCCGGATCGTGCTGTCATTCACCACGGCGCCCTCGCCCAGGGAGATATGCGGCCCGATCACAGCTGTGTTGATCCGGGCGGTGGGGTGAATGTTCACCGGCGGGATGATCACGGTATCTTCCAGGTTGGTCACGGATTTTGAATTGTCCTGACCATGCTCCAGCAGATAGCGATTGGTCTCCAGCAGAGCTTCGGTCGTGCCGGCATCCAGCCAGGTGTTGACCATTTCCGTGCGCATCGTCATCCCGCGTTCCAGCATGATGTTGATAGCGTCCACCAGGAAAAATTCATTTTTCAATGAGATGTTGCGCTTGATCTGCTCTTCGATGGCGGAGATCAGGTCTTCGGCTTCTTCAAAATAGTAGCATCCAACCACGGCCAGATTGTTTTTAAGTTCCTGAGGCTTCTCGATCAGACGGACCACCTGACGTTTTTGATCGACTTCGGCCACACCAAAGCGACGGGGATCCGGGACAGGTTTGACGAAAGCCACGCCCTGGGTTTCGTTGGCGAGAAAAGAGAAATCGTTGTCAATCAGGGTGTCCGAGAAGGCCATCAGCATCGGCCCATGCAGAAATTCGCGGGCCTGCCAAAAGGCATCCGACTGCCCCTTCATTTCCGGCTGGACGGCGAAATTAACATGAAAGTTTGGGTATTGACGGGCAACGTGTTCCTTGATCTGTTCGCCCATCGTTGACCCGAGGATGAAGACAAATTCGCATTGCTCAAAATTGGGCACCGATCGGAACATATTCAGGATTTGATCCAGCACCGTCCCACCCGCCAGCGGAACCAGCGGTTTGGGCTTGGACCAGGTCAGCGGCCGCAGTCGGCTGCCGAAGCCGGCCATCGGGATCACGATTTTTAAAGGTTTGGTCATGTGAGGAACTCCTCGTTTGGGCCTGGCTGAATATTATCCAAAGCCAGTTCGCTTTCTGTGTAATGCTAGGAATTTACTGTCTGGCAAGAATCTTATTGGTTGTTTAAATTTTGTCGTTTCTTTCAAGACCATGTCGATCATCTGATTTTGCGTATTCTTTTTTAAAATTTGTAGGTCATCCGAAAACGAAATGTATCCATATTCAACAAGTGGGTCATGGAACCGACATAAGCAGACGATATTTGATAGATCACCGCGGCCATCAGGGAAATCGGCCCACCGGGCGAGATGCGCAGCAACTAAGAATTCGGTGTTATCGGTATTGCATAGGGCGCATTGATAATGGTAGTTTTCTAAAGTCAGTGCTCTAAGCCTTTGCTGTCCAATCCGCTGTCTTACTTCCACTACTTTCTCGCCAATTTGAGTGTCTGCAAATCTGAGTTTATTTTCCTTGATAGCAGTATCGATAATCTGCGATGGCAGGTCCTCATGTTCAATATTAATTTCATCAAGCAATGAATAATACATGCCACGTTGGTGGCTCATGAAATCAAGAAGGTCGTCATCCCTGAGTTCCTGTAGGATACGGCTTAGGGTTTGAGAAGGTGTTTCTCCGGTGGAACCAACCTCCTGAACGATTAGGGGCAATTGCTGATCAATTAATTCCTGTCGCGTGAATATTTTGCTATTTTTTGTTTCTGTCAGTCGTTGAATTCCATTGATGACGGCATCTCTCCAGATGAGCGTCATGAAGCTTCTCCTTAGTGGTTTTCCCTGTTATAACCTTCCGGCCAGTAGTCATGCCACTGGGTTGCAAGCTGGTAGGCATGGCCTACCTGGAAGAGCAGGTCTTCCCGGAAGTGGGGGCCCATCAACTGCATCCCAACCGGCATCCCGTTGGAATCTGGCCCTACAGGGAAGGCCAGCCCCGGCACGCCGGCCAGGTTGGCAGGCAGCGTAAAGACATCTTCCAGATACATCGCCAGGGGGTCATCGGTATGCTGGCCGAACTTGAAGGCTGTGGTGGGGGCGATCGGCGCAGCGATCACATCCACTTCCTCAAAGGCCAGGTCGAAATCGCGTTTGATCAGGGTGCGGACTTTTTGGGCTTTGCCGTAATAGGCATCGTAATAGCCGGCCGAGAGGGCATAGGTCCCCAGCATGATCCGGCGTTTGACTTCGGGCCCGAACAGGCGGCCACGGGTCTCGGTGAACATATGCCAGAGGTCCTCGCCTTCACCCAAACGGGGGCCAAAGCGAATCCCGTCGTAGCGGGCCAGGTTGGCGGAGGCCTCGGCTGGCGCGATCAGATAGTAAACTGGCAGCGCATATTCGGTATGCGGCAAGTGGATCGGGACGGCTGTTGCGCCCTGAGCTTCCATCTGGGCGATTGCGGCCCGAACGCGCTGTTCCACTTCGGGCTGAATGCCTTCGATGAAGTATTCCTCGGGCACGCCGATCCGCAGTCCCTTGAGGGAGTCGGTTTCGGGCAGGGTATATTCCGGTACGGGGAGCTGGACGCTGGTGGCATCCAGCGGGTCGAAGCCGGCCATGTGTTGAAAGAGGGTGGCGACATCGGCCACATTGCGGGCGATCATCCCCACGGTATCCAGCGAGGAGCCATAGGCCACCAGGCCATAGCGCGAGGTGCGGCCATAGGTGGGTTTGATGCCGGTGGTGCCGCAGAAGGAACAGGGCTGGCGGACGCTGCCGCCGGTATCCGTGCCAAAAGCGGCAGGGGTCATCCGGGCAGCCACCGCGGCGGCGGAACCGCCGCTGGAACCGCCGGGCACGCGGGACGTGTCCCAGGGGTTGCGGCTGGCGCCATAGGCGGAGTTCTCCGTGGAGGAGCCCATCGCGAATTCATCGGTATTGGTCTTTCCAAGCGGGATCACGCCCACATCCAGCAGGCGCTGGACGGCAGTTGCAGTGAAGGGTGGGATGAAGTTTTCCAGAATTTTGGAGCCGCAGGTAGTCTGCACATCTTTCAGGCAGAGCACATCCTTGACGGCCAGGGGCAGCCCCAACAACGGGGGGAGGCCTTCAGGTTCGGATTCTCGCAGGTCGTCTGCAGCTTGGGCGGCTGCCAGGGCTTTATCGGCTGTAAGGGTCAGAAAGGCGTGAATTTCAGGTTCGAGCGAATCGATTCGCTGCAGCAGGGCACGGGTCAGTTCCACGCTGGAAAAATCCCCCGCTCGCAATCCTGCCAGGCAGGCCCGGACGGTCAGGTTGGTCAGTTCGGTCATTCCTGGCCTCCGAAAACCGGCGGGACTTTAAACTGGTCATCCTGAGTTTCGGCGGCATTCCGCAGGACATCCTCTGGGGATAGACCTGGACGGGACTGGTCATCTCGCAGCCGGAGCTGCATATCCAGCACGCTGGCCGTGGGTGGGATCTGGTCGGTGGCGAGTTCGTCCAGCCGGGCAGCATAATCGAGGATATCCGATAGCTGTTCGGCGTAGCGCTGCTTCTCGTCCTCGGTCAGTTCCAACCGGGCCAGGGCGGCAATGTGTTCAACTTCTTCAATGGTCAGCTTCATGATGCCTTATTATAATATGGATGCGCTTGAGGGCAGTGGGGATAGGGACGGGAGAATCGCGAAAAGTCTTTAACGTTGGGTAAAGACCTGGATTGGGAAAACATAGAAAAAACGACCTTGGAGTGTGGATCAAGGTCGTTTTTACTTCTGATGTGTGGTGATATCAGTCAGGTGGTTTGCTTTTGCGCTTTGTGCTGACTGATCCAGTGTTTGGCGAGAAGGGCAAGGGTGACCAGGTCCGTCAATACGGTCAGCAGCATCAGGATGGTGTACATTGGGTTCACGCCCAGCCCGTGCAGGTCGACAAAGTCCATAATCGCGGAGATGGTGACCATGATGAGGATGATTGAGGTCAGGCTGCCTGTCCCAATTAAAAAGGTAATGTCGGAAGAGACGGGTTTCTTTCGGATCAGGATCGAGGTGATCAGCCCTGAGAGGGCAAGGATCAGCAGCGCGATGATGACTCCGTAATGGGGGATAAAAGGCACGCGCGAACTAAAGGACAGCATATGCGAGGTCTCGTTCAGTGCGGTGTAGGTGTAGGTGGTGACATAAACCAGCAATCCGCAAAAGAGCACCGTGGCAATTTTATTCTTTCCAAATGCGAAAACAGCCGCTGTGACCGCCAACCAGAGGAAGATGACAATATTGGCAGGGAGGATCAGCCATTTCAGGCCGTTTTCCATCACCATTTGGCTTCCCACCAGCGTTTAAAACACTCAGCAGTAGAACGCCGGCTATGATCGCGAGGGATTTCCACCGCTTACTGCTGGATTTGATCCCTTGCGTTGATTGGTCGGCATAGCGCAGCGTGGATTCAACCACGGCTTCCATTTCCGGTGCGGGCGCGTCGGCCTTTTCACCCTTCAGCAGTTCGCTGGTGGTCACACCCAGAATTTCCGAGAGTTTTGCAAGCAGAGAGATGTCAGGGCAGCTCAGCCCCCGCTCCCATTTGGAGACTGCCTTATCCGTCACACCAAGCTGTTCCGCCAGATCCTTCTGAGTAAGTTCTTTTTCTTTTCTCAGGGTTGAGATGAATTGCGCCATATTGGAAAAGTTATGTTCCATGTCGTTGTTGACCTCTTTGATTTAGTCCATCTTACCTTGTTTTCTTAACCAGTAAAACCGACTGTTGGTTGAGTGGGTCGCACTAAACCAGCAGTCGGGGAGGAAAACCTGCCAGATGACCTCACTTTTGGGTGAGAGTATCTGGCAGGTTCGTTAAAATGTGGCCGGGGCGGGCACTGAACCGCCAAAGAGCCGTTGTTCCACTACCGTCAGGTCTTGCTCAGTCAGCAGTGTGATCCCCTGACCCAGGCATTGCTGCGCGAGGGTGTCCGTGAGCCGGCTCAGGCTTTCCATAATTATCACGGCGTCATCATCAGCCGCGATCCGGTTAATTGAGAGGTCCCCGCAGGACATGCAGTGATGCACCAGCATCAATTCGCCGTTCAGCCCACGGGTATATTTATCCCGGCTGTGTTTGACCGTCAGCCCGACCGGGGCCATCACACCTTTGCAGGCGCAGAGCCGATCGCCGGGCTTGAAGAGGTCCACATGGCGGGAATGGAGGCAGTAGGGGCAGTGGTTGCGGTTAACCACGCCGGAGACCGCCGTCCGGGCGCTGACATAGCGGCCGCAATGTTTACAGGTGAAATCCGCGTTGAAATCATCGAAGTAGGTTCGCATCATCCACCTCACAGGTCCACTTTCAACCGCAGGTAGCTTTTATAACGATAAGGGCTGATCGCGCCCTCCATCACCGCCTGGCGAATGGCGCAGCCTGGTTCATCCTCGTGCCGGCAGCTATGGCCGAACTGGCACTGGCCCAACAGTGGGCGCATTTCCGGGAAGCACCCGGCCACATCTTCGGAGGTCAGCCCGATCAGGCCAAACTCCCGCACGCCGGGGGTGTCAATGATCGCGCCACTTGCTGCCAGTGGAAACATCTCCAAATGGGTCGTGGTATGGCGTCCCTTGCCGGTGGTTTCGTTCACGGTGTGCACGCGTAACCCCAGGCCAGGCTCGATGGCGTTCAGCAGGGAGGTTTTCCCCACGCCGGATTTGCCCACCAGGACGGAAGTTTTGCCCGTGAGGATCTCCCGCAGCTCTTCCAGGCCCAGATCTTCCTGAGCACTGGTCAGCGTCACGGGATAGCCGATTTGCCGGTAGCGTTCGACGGCTTCCAGCAGCTCCGCTTCGGCCGGTGTGTTGCGGACGAGGTCCATTTTTGTGATCGCGATCCGAACGGGTAGCTCATGGTATTCCGCGGCCACCAGGTAGCGATCCAGCATGTGCCAGTGCGGTTCCGGGTTGGCTGCCGCAAAGACCGGGACCACCTGATCCAGGTTGGCAGCGATCACCTGTTCAAAGGCATGCGCGCCGGGCATCGGTTTGGCGGATTGCCGGGTCAGTTTGTTTTGGCGCGGCAGGACCTCCAGGATCATCCCGGTGTCGGCATCAGCCGTTTGGTACCGGACGCGGTCGCCAATTGCAACGGGATCCATGTGCTTTTCGCGGGTATTCGTGACCCGCGTTTTTCGCCCACCCTTGCCGCCGCTGGTTTCAAAGTTCTTCCAGAGCTTCGCCGAAAGTGAGCACTTGATCACCCAGCCGTTGGTATGGACGTGATATTGACTTAGGTTTTTCTTATAAACGACGCCGTATCCATACGGGTCGGTAGTTTTAGTTTGCATCGGTAGCGTTCCTTATGCATATCAGCAATAGTGCTGTCTGTGTTTTGAGTCCTACTGAACCCTGAGATCAGGGTTGGATAATATGTGTTGCGAACTTGGGCTTGCATCAAGCCTTCCTTTCTGATTTGCGTTGCTAAATGTGGTTAAATAAAACACCGGCCACGGAACATTCCCGTGACCGGTGTGAGTGTCATGCTGCATTCAAGTGTGTACTTGCTGGGTGGGCGCGGGGAGACCCCCGGCCTAGGCCCGGTGCAGCCTGATTTTGGTTGATTATTTTAAATCAAAAGGCCACGGGGTATGAACACACCCGTGACCGGAAAAGGGCTAGGCGGCGATAAGCCTTCTAGCGAGTCCCAGAGGCGCGTTCATACAGTTTTGAGTTTGCAAGTACAACGACTTTAGCCATAAAACGTGCCTCCACCTTTCTGGATACTAGAGAATTAACAACTTAGATTGTAATGAAAAATACCATCCTGTCAAGTGCCCGGTTGGGGAAAGCTGACCTGGCTGAAAGGGCAGGATGTCTCAGACCGGTTCCTCATCCCGCAGGCTCTCGCGCAAAGTCTGGGCCAGAGCGCTGAATTCCGAGGCGGCCCGCATGTGGGAAGTGCGCGGGCGGGGAAGGTCAATCGTCAGGTTGAGCTTGATCATCCCCGGGCGGGGAGAAAGCACCAACACCCGGTCCGAGAGGTAAACGGCTTCCGAGATCGAATGCGTGACCATCAGCACGGTCTTGCGCCGGGCCTGCCAGATATGCAGCAGTTCATCGCCCATCCGCTCCCGCGTGAGGTCATCCAGCGAGCCGAAAGGCTCATCCAGCAAAAGCACATCCGGGTCCTGCATCAGCGAACGGGCAATTGCCACCCGTTGGGCCATCCCGCCGGAGAGGTCACGGGGATAGGCCTGCTCGAAGCCTTCCAGCCCGACCAGTTGGATCAACTCCCGGGCGCGGCTTTCGATCTGGTCACTGGGGACGCCTTGCAGCTCCAGCGGCAGGCCGACATTGTCAATGACCCTCCGCCAGGGCATCAGGTTCGCCTTTTGGAACACCAGGCCGACCTTTGGCTGGCGTTGATTGTAAGTGTATGTTCCGTGGGTGGGTGGGATCAGCCCGGCTAGCACGCGCAGCAGGGTACTCTTCCCGCTGCCGGAAGGCCCGATCAATGAGACGAACTCGTTGGGTGCCAGCGAAAAGTTGAGGTTTTGCAGCGCGTGCACCACCCCGCTGGCGTCACTGAAAGTGACGCCCAGATCGCGGATAGTGAGCGCCGCCTCAGGGGAGGAGGTCATTGGTGAATGCCTTATCCAGATCCTGAGTTTCGGTCAGCAGCCCCATATCCATCAGGACGGCTTGCATATTGACCCAGCCGGCCGGTTCGCTGTAGCCGAGGGTGTCCGTTTCCCAAAGCAGAATGGATTGGGTCAGGACCTCAAATTGAAGTTCTCGATCGGCGTCTGCCAGATTTTCCACATAACCTTTGCTGATTTCATAAGCCTCATCGGGATTCGCCAGGGTGTCGGCGACGCCTTTGAGCAACGCGTCGATGAATGCCTGTACCTGCTCGGGGTGCTCATTGAGCAGGGTCTCATTGGTGACCAGGCCATTGGCGACCAACTGGAGGTAATCGGAGGCCCGGATCACATCCACATCATAACCTTCCGATCGTAGTACGACCGGTTCATTTGCCAGGTAAATTACCGCCGAGTCGACCTGCCCGGTAGCCAGAGATTCCACCTGGTTATAACCGATTGAGAGCAGTTCCACATCTTCTTCGGTCAGGTCCGCCGCGCTCAACAAGGCCCGCAGGCCGATGTAGCTGGCGCCATAGAGGCCGGGGATACCGATCGATTTGCCGGCCAGGTTCTCAGGCACGAGGATCCCCGCTTCCTTAAGGGAAACGACCCCCACCGGATATTGCTGGTACCAGGCGGCTACGTATGTGACGGGCAGCCCCTGGGCGCGGGCCAGCAGGACCTGCTCGCCGCTGGCGATGGCAAAAAGCTGTTCCCCGGCGCCGATCAGGGCGACCGCATCTGATTCGTTGCCATATTCAATCGTTACATCGAAACCCGCATCGAGGAAATAACCCTTTTCAACGGCGACATAGATCGGGGCGAACTGGATATTGGGGATATACCCGAGCGTCAGCGGGGTGGCGATGATCTCCGGTTCTTCGGTGACGGTTTGTTGTTGGCAGGCTGTCAGGGCAAAAGCACTGAGAACCAGAACGATGATGAGGATGATGACTTTTTTGTTCATGTATTTAGTTAGCATTTTCTCTCCAAGTATTCAAGGAAGGTCATTATTCCTGTCTCCAGGATTGCCAGGACAGGACTCGTTTTTCAATCCAAAGGACGCTTGTGTAGAGCACCATTGCCATCACGATTAGGGTGATTACGGCCACAAAGACCAGCGCCGTGTCATATTGCCCGCGGCCGACGTTGATCAGAAAGCCCAGGCCCCGGTCTGCACCGACCAACTCACCCACGACCGCGCCGATCACGGATAGAGTGGCACCCACCCGCAGCCCACCCAGGAAGATCGGCAAAGCTCCCGGGACTTCCAGTTTCCAGAGCGTCTGGCTCCGTGTGGCATTTAGGGAGCGCATCAGATCGCGCAGGTCCTGCGGCACTTCCCGCAAGCCCACCACGGTGTTAATCAGCACCGGGAAGAATACGATCAGCGCGCAGATCAGGATCTTGGAAAAGATCCCCGGGCCGAACCAGATCACCAGCAAGGGGGCGATGGCGACCATCGGAATGCTTTGGCTGGCAACAAGATAGGGTGCGATCAGTTTTTCGAGCGTGGGGGATTTCGCCAGCAGGTATCCCAGAACCGTGGCAAACAGGCTCCCGGCCAGCAGGCCTGAAAGGACTTCAATGAGGGTGGCGAGGGTGTGCCGGCCAAGTTGACCGTTGGTGAGGGAGGTGAGGAATCGCTCCCACACCAGCCCCGGTCCGGGCAAAATGAAAGCCGGCAGGTCCAACAGCCGAGTGAGCAACGCCCAAAGTGCCACGCCGCCCGTCAGAGAGAGCACCAGGAACAGAACTCTCTTCCATGGAGATGTTTTGGGTTGTTGGGTTTGGATGGTTGCCTTTGAAGTCATACAAAAAAAGCCCTGAGTCGTTGGATCGGGGCATGTAGGGAATACCAATAGGTACCGGCACCTTCTTTCATTCGGACTATTACCGCCGGCACCGGGATTTCACCGGTTCATGCATGGTTGTCATGCTCGTGGGCTGCCTCTTTCCGAGGTTTACCACCGGTAGGGAATTGGGCGATCTGGCCCGCACCCTGCCCCGAAGGTGTTAACTTTTGATATGGGAAGTATAACTTTTGAGCGAGGGCCTGTCAACGCGCTTAGAAAATGGACTCAATGACCGGGTATTTCATTAAACCGCTGAACAGTCGTTATAATTAGGCATAGTGAGCTTATCCAATCCGCCGACACTGGAGCGTTATGCCCGTCAATCTGATTGAAATCCAGAAGAGCCTTTCAAAATTTGCAGGCCAGGCCAAGGACCACTTTGAGCAGGAGAGAAGTTACCTGCAAAAATTGGAAGAGGTGCTGGCTGCAAACGCGGGACAACTGGATGCCATCCGAAGGACCGTCGGGCGGGAAATGGATACCAACAGCCGTCTACGGTGCGCCGTGCCAGTGGATGAGGATTTGAATGCGGCGATCCCGGTTGGTGAGCTGCCGGAGCAGGTCGCTTTGCTGGCAGCCGATGGCTCCCAGATCAATCCCTCACGGCATGCCAGGGTGCCTTTTTGTGTGATCAATATCGGCGCGGTGGAGATGGTGCGTGGCTCAGGGCAAATGCCCCGGGTCCGCCAGCAAAGTCAGTTATTGGATTATGATCGCACGACCCTGCCCGACACAGGTCTGATCAGCGAGGGCAGCGTTGCGCTGACCCGTGACCTGGCGGAACGCCAAAAACTGGCGGAATGGTCGGCTGATCTCCCCCATCCGGCAATCGCCATGGTGGATGGCCCGCTCGAGCTTTACCGGGACGCTCAGGAGACCGCTGAATTTAACCGTGTTGCCAAAAAATTCAAGGCTGTCTTAGAGAAATTTAAGGACAATCAGGTCTTGCTACTAGGTTATGTGGATAAACCCGGTAGTGATCTGTTAGTGAGCCTGCTGGAACTGATCGGCAGGAGCAACAAGGCGCTCACGCAGGACTTCCCATCTGATCGGCCCGTTCGCGTGGTGGATACGGCCCTTTTTGAGAAAATCCTCAAAAACCCCGGTGACCGATCGGCTGTGTTCAGCGTGGAATCGCAAAGAAGCGGGGAATTAGGCTCGGATCAACAGGTCCATTTCTTCTTTATGAATGTAGGCACGGAGGACTTCCAGCATCTGGCACGGGTTGAGATCCCGGCCTGGGTCGCAGCGGAAAAAGGCAATATCGTCCTGATTCAGGCTGCTTTGCTGGATCAGACCCGGATGTTGGGTTCCAAGCCCTATCCCTACCTGCTGCACCGGTCGCATGAGGTGGCGCTGGTCTCGATGGACGAGCATCGCCGGGTGGAAGAAATGATCATCAGTGAATTTATGCGGGAGCATCTCCCGGTTGGCAGCCCATCGCAAAAACAGGCGATCAAGGATCTTATGCATGACGGAGGAAAATAAATGGCGGGCCCTATAGAAATTGGTCGATTATTACGCTCTGAGACGGTCGGTTTTGTATTTGGTTGCAAACTGGATCAGATTGACAGCCCTGGGTTTGGGTCGATGGTGCGGGTTCGGATGGATGAACATTACCAGATCTTCGGCCTGATCTACGATATCCGGATTCAGGACGATGGCCTGGTGAAACAGTTGATCACCTCCGATGTGTTGGCGGACGAAGCCTGGCTGGATACCCGCGGCAACCGCACCGTCCCGGTGGAGATTGGCGTGCTGGCGCTGGGCTATGAGCAGGATGGGGCGATCTCACACCTGCTGCCGCCCCGGCCGCCGCTCAGCCTGGATGAGATCTTCCTCTGCACCCTGGAAGAGATCGTGACCTTCACCGGCGCGGGCCGGATGGGCTACCTGCGGCATATCCTGCGAGACCAGAATAAACCGGTAGCGGATCTTCTGGCCGCGCACCTGAAGAACGCCCGCGAGGTGCAGGAAGCCGCCGGCCACCTTGAGTGGTTTGACGCTGCGGTTGAAGAATTGATCACGCTGATGAAAGATGATTACCCCACGCTGATGACAGTACTCGGCGTGGTGGATGAGTTGGAACGGTGAATGGGAGGATCGGATGACTGAAGAACAACGCAGCATGAATGACAACTCAGGCCCCCTCGGGATCATCACCGGGGGCGGGCTGAAGGAAAACTTGAAGGCCCGGCTGACCATCCCCGCCAGCGAGGTGCAGGAAGGCGCTTTCGTGGTCGTGGATGACCCGCAGGATAGCTGGACCTTTTACGGTCTGATCACCGACCTCCAGCTTTGGTCCACGGACCCCCGCTACGCCCAGGAAAATATCGGCGGGCGGCTTTCACCTCGCCTGGCGAAATTGTTGCGCGAGCAAGTGTTGATCACCAACGCCGAGATCATGAACACCCTGATGATGGAACGCGGCCCGGACCCCGCCAAACAACTGGAAGAATATCTCGAATGGTTCCAGAGCGTCATGGATGAGAAGGTCCGTCCCCAACCCGCCAAGACCGTCCCGCGGCATCATGCCCCGGTGCGGCTGGCCCGGGCAGAGGATATTGCCCTGATCTTTGGCGAAGAGGACGAGAAACGGTTCTTCCGGATCGGCGACACCCTCGAGCAGGGGCATCCGGTCTGTCTCAACCTGGAACGGCTGGTTCAGCGCTCCGCCGGCATCTTCGGCGCGACCGGCACTGGCAAATCCTTCCTGACTCGCGTGATCCTGGCTGGGCTGATCAAGCATGATAAGACCGCCGTTTTGATCTTCGATATGCACAATGAATATGGCCCCGATGACACCGCCTCGGATACCGGGATGCGCGTGCCGGGCCTCAAAGGGAAATTCCCGACCAAAGTCCGCATGGTCGGCCTGGGGCGGGATGCCACCATCCGCGGCACACGACCGGACTATACGCTGGAAGTAGCTGAGGCGGACATCACCCCGGAAGATGTGCTGCTGCTCTCGCAGGAGCTTAACTTGCGTGAGACGACCGCGACAACGCTGGATGCGCTTTGGAAGTCCTTTGGCAAGGATTGGTTCCACGCATTCAAGCAGATGAAGACCAACGCCTACGTCGAGAACGACAAGGGCGAAAAAGTCCCAGCCCCGGACAGCGTCAAGGCCTGGGCGCGGGAAGCAAATATCAATGACTTTGCCGCGGAAGGCCTGCATTCCAAGTTGCGGCGATTATTCAATGCGCCCTATATCGTGGAGCAGCCTGCGGCCAACGCCCTTCAGCAGATGATCGATAATCTCGACAACGGTCAGCATGTGGTGCTGTCCTTCGGCGAATATGAGCGGGACCTGGATTACCTGTTTGTCTCCAACCTGCTCACCCGGCGCATCCGGGAGGTCTGGGAGCAGCGCACCAATGCCTTCCGCAGCGGGAAGAACGGCGCAATGGAACCCCGGCCGATGGTGATTGCCGTGGAGGAGGCCCATAAGCTGCTGAACAAGGAGATGGCCTCGCAGACTTCCTTCAGCATGATTGCGCGTGAGATGCGCAAATATTACGTCACGCTGCTGATCATCGACCAGCGCCCCTCGCAGATTTACGACGAGGTGATGTCCCAACTGGGCACCCGGATCACCGGCTGGCTGGGCGATTCGGACGATATCGCTGCGGTGCTGACCGGGCTGGCCGGGCGGGAAGCGCTGCGCGGGATGCTGGCGCGGCTGCAGCCCAAGGAAGAAGTGTTGATGTTGGGCTGGGGCGTGCCGATGCCGATCGTGGTCCGCTCGCGCCGTTATGATGACGCCTTTTGGGAGGAGCTGATCAAGCCCAAAAACGAAAGCCGCCGGAACACTACGCCTCTTGATGGATTAGACTTCTAAGATGATCCCTGTCAGACTCAAACTGCAAGGTTTCCTTTCCTATCGCGAACCGGTTGAACTGGACTTTACTGGATTCAACCTGGCCTGCATCTCGGGTGAGAACGGTGCGGGCAAATCGTCCCTGCTGGATGCGATCACCTGGGCGCTCTTTGGCCGGGCGCGCAAGGCCGATGAATCTGTGATTAACATCCACCCCGAGGTCAAGAAGGCTGAAGTAACGCTCGATTTTGACTACGAGGGTAATCGCTACCGGGTGGTGCGCACAAATCCGCGGGGCAAGACTTCCTCGGTGGAGTTCTTCATCCGCTCCCAGGGGGAGGGCGACGAGGAACAGTGGAACACGCTCAGCGAGCGGACCTTGCGCGACACGGATGCCAAAATTGTGGAAACGCTGCGCATGGACTACGACACCTTCACCAACGCGTCCTTTTTCCTGCAGGGCAAGGCGGACCAATTTGCCACGGCTCGTCCCGGTGACCGCAAGCAGATCCTGAGCAATATCCTCGGGCTGGAGGTCTGGGAGGCTTATCGGGAAGCCGCGGCCCAAAGGCGGCGCGAGACCGATAAACAGATCAAGGGGCTGGATGGACGCCTCAGTGAGATTCAGGCGGAGCTGGATGACGAACCGCGACGTAAAGCCCTTTTAGCGGAGCTGCAGGAAAAACTGACAGACCTGACCACCCGCACCCAGGAAAGGGCCCGGGCCTATGAAAACGTCCAGAAGTTACAGGCCGTTTTGAATGAACAGCAAAAGCTGGTGGCAACCCTACAGAACCAGTTGGATCAGGCGGAAAAGACTCTCGACCGCACTCGCGCCACCCTGACGGAACGCCAGCAGGAGCAGGAGGATAATGCCGAGATGCTCGCCCGCGCTGAGGGGATTGAAGCAGCCTACGCGGATTGGCAAGCCGCGCGCAAGAGCCTGGAGGCGATGGAGGAACTGGCCGATCAGTTCCGCCAGCATGAGGCGCTGAGGCATGAACCGTTGGCAGCGATCCGGGCGGAGGAAGCCCGGCTGACCCAAGAGCTTGAGGGACTCACAGAGCAGCAAGCCGCGCTGGAAAAGGCGCAACAGGAAAGCGCCGCGCTTGAGGAACAGTTGGCGGCGGCGAAAGTGCAGGTGGAGACCCTGCAGGGAAGGCTGGCGGAGCGGCAGCAATTGGACGAGGCGATCCGAAAATTGCAGGCCGACCAGGCGGAAGCCAAAGCCGAGAACCCCCGCCTGCGGGATGAAATGCATGAGCTGAAAGACCGGATAGATCAGCTTTCGGTGGCGGATGGGGCGGAATGCCCGCTTTGTGGTCAGCCGCTGGCGGAGCATGACAAGGAGACCCTGGTGGCGGCCCTTTCGGCGAAAGGCACCAGCCTGGGCGACCGCTTCCGGGAAAATAAGCAGCTATTGGAGAACTTTGAATCGCAGTTACGGCAGATGGGCTCGCAATTGGCCGACTTAAAAGGGGTGGAGGCCGAACTGCGAGACGCCACCCGCCGCTCGGACCAGTTGACCGATCAACTGAACTCGCTGCAAGCGCAAAAGGTCCAATGGGAACAGACCGGCGCAGCCAGATTGACAGAGATCAGGGATATTCTCAAAGACGAGACCTTTGCGGAAGACGCCCGGAATAAGCTGGCCGCGATCGACGCTGAGCTGGCCGCGTTGGGCTATGATTTGGCGGCGCATGAGAAGTTGCGCCAGGCGGAACAGGCCGGGCGGGAGGCGGATGCCGAGTTGCGTTCGCTGGAAAAGGCCCGCGCCGCATTGGAACCGGTGGAACGGGAAATTGCCGGGCTGCAGGATCAGCTTGTCGAACAGGAGAAGTCCATGCAGCAATTGCAGGCGGATCATACCCAGGCCGTGGCGGCCTATGCCGCAGCCCAGGCGGACCTGCCCGACAGCCGAGAGGCGGAGCGAGCGCTGCTGGATAGCCAGGAGCAGGAGAACCTCCTGCGGCGGGAGGTGGGGGCCGCGGAACAATTAGTGAACGTGCTGGATACCCAGCGCGAGCGTAAAGCGACCTTGACGGGGGAACGCGAGGACCTCACCCGGCAGATCGCCGACCTGCGCCAGCTCGAGCGGGCTTTTGGCAAGGATGGCATCCCGGCGCTGCTGATCGAACAGTCGCTGCCCGAGATCGAAGAGACGACCAATGAGCTGCTTTCGCGGCTTTCCAATGGGCGGATGTCCTTCCGCTTTGAGACCCAGCGCGATTATAAGGACAAGAAACGCGAAGATATGAAGGAAACTCTCGATCTGATCATCAGTGATGGGCTGGGCAAACGGGATTATGAGATGTTCTCCGGCGGGGAAGCTTTCCGGGTGAATTTCAGCATCCGCTTGGCGCTCTCCAAGATGCTGGCCAGGCGGGCCGGCGCGCGGCTGCAGACCCTGGTGATCGATGAAGGCTTCGGCAGCCAGGATGCCCAGGGCCGCCAGCGGCTGGTGGAGGCGATCAGCACCGTGCGGGATGACTTTGCCAAGATTTTGGTCATCACGCATTTGGAGGAATTGAAGGATGCTTTCTCCACGCGGATTGAGGTGACAAAAACGGATCGCGGGTCACAGGTGCTGGTGGTGTAAGTCTTGCCTTCCCCCCAAGGAGCAGAGCGACGCAGTCCCCTTTTGAGGGATGTGGGCAAGGTGGCACGTAGTGCCGGATGAGGGGATTGCCTCTTTCGCCTTCGGCTCCATCGCAATGACAAAGAAAGAGCACCCCTTCCCGCCTTCGGCACCCTTCCCCTCATGAGGGGAAGGGATGGGGATAGGGTCCTCTTTTTCACCTGTAGAGTACGCCACTCAACAAGAAAAGCTCTCCCGTCACTTACGACGGGAGAGCTTTTTGATGGGGATTTCAGGTCCGCCTGTTAGGTCTATTTTACAACGTCCGTTTAGATATGGATAGCTTCGCCTTCAGCGCCGGCGGCAGCTTCCATCACGGCTTCACTCAGGGTTGGGTGGGCATGCACGTTGCGGGCGATCTCATGTACGGTCAGCTCAAAGCGCTGGGCCAGAGTCAGCTCGGGGAGCAGCTCGGAGGCGTCGGGGCCAACCAGTTGCGCGCCGAGGATCTCGCCATATTTCTTGTCGGTCACGACCTTGACGAAGCCCTGGTAGTCATCCAGCCCGAGAGCCTTGCCGTTGGCCTGGAAGGGGAACTCGCCGACTTCAACGTCGTAGCCCAATTCCTTGGCCTTGGCTTCGGTGTAACCGAAGGAGGCGGTCTGTGGGAAGCAATAGGTTGCTCGGGGCATCATGTCGTAATTGAGAGTGACGGTTTCCACACCGGCGATATTCTCGGCCGCCACCACGCCCATGGCCTGCGCCACATGCGCCAGCAGCAGTTTGCCGGTCACATCGCCAATGGCCCAAATGCCCTTGACATTGGTTTCCATTTTCTCATCGATATCAATATAGCCGCGTTCGGTCAGCTTCACGCCGACATCTTCGAGGCCCAGGTTGGCGGTGTTCGGCCGGAAGCCGATCGCCACGAGGGTCCGTTCGGGTTCGAGGACCTGTTCGCCGTCTTTGCCTTCCACAACGACCTTGGTACCGGTCTTGGTCGCGGTCACGCTTTTGACCTTGGTACCGGTCATGATCTTGATGCCGCGCTTCTGATAGGCTTTTTCGATCTCTTTAGCAACGGCTTCATCTTCGGTGGGCAGCAGGTGGGGGAGCATTTCAACGATGGTCACATCCACGCCGTAGGCATTCCAGACGGAAGCGAATTCCACGCCGATCGCGCCGCCGCCGATGATGGCGACAGAAGCGGGCAGCTTGTCGCTGAGGATCGCGCCTTCAAAATCCACAACCTTTTCGCCGTCCAGCTCGACGCCGGGAACGGTGAAGGGATGCGAACCGGTGGCGATCACGATGTCCTTGGCTTTGATGGTCTCGACATCACCCTCTTCGGGTGTCACTTCGAGGGTGTCCTTGGCGGTCAGTTTGGCCGCGCCCATGATCACATCAATTTTGTTTTTCTTCATCAAGAAGGTGACCCCGCGGGACCAACCGTTGGGAGACCTTGCGGCTGCGGTCAAAAGCCACGCTGTAATCCAGTTCCAAATTATCAAACTTGAAGCCGAATTCCTTGCCGCGTTCGCGCAAGGTGTGCGCGATATCCGCGTTCCGGAGCAGGGCTTTGGAGGGGATGCAGCCGATATTCAGACAAACACCACCCAGGAAGCGTTTTTCCACGATGGCGGTTTTCTTACCCAGTTGTGCGCTGCGGATGGCGGCAACGTAGCCGCCCGGACCTGCGCCGATCACGACGACATCATATTCTTTCATCAACAATACTCTCTTTCTAAATTCAAGACAGCCTCTTTTGGGGTTGTCATAGGTGTATAAGCCAAATCCGGCATTTATTATACCGAATGTGTCCTATTTGATGGTTAAAGAATGGTTAGCTCACCGGCCAGGTTTCGAGCGTTTTCCACCACGGCGGCCAGGAAAGAGTCTGCCGAAGCGCCATCCAGGATACGGTGGTCGAAAGTGTAGCTCAGGTAGACCATTGGGCGGATGGCAATGGCGTCATCGATCACCACGGCGCGTTTTTGGATCATGCCTGTGCCGAGGATGCCGCTTTGAGGCTGGTTGATCACCGGAGTGGCAAAGAGTGAGCCTTTCGTGCCGTGATTGGTCAGGGTGAAGGTGCCGCCCTGCACGTCATCCGGTGAAAGCTTGCCAATGCGTGCTCGTTCGGCCAGTTCATTCACCTGGCGAGCCAGGCCGATCAGCGAGAGGTCTTCTGCGCCCCGGATCACGGGGACGATCAGCCCGCCATCGGACATCGCCACGGCCATACCTAAATTAATTTGCCTGTGAATGCGTATTCCCGCATCTGTCCAGGAGGAATTGGCCAACGGGATGGCTTTCAATCCGGCGGTGATTGCCGCCAGGAAGTACGCTGTATAGGTCAGATGGATACCGCGGGCTTCAGCTTCAGTTTTAGCGGCGGCCCGGTGGGCCATCACGCGGCTCAGATCGGCTTCCATCACCGTGGTCACATGGGGGGCGGTATGCTTGCTGAATACCATGTGCTCGGCGATCCGTTTGCGCATCGGGGAGAGCGGGAGGGTCTCGCCGGGGATTGCGGTGGGCGCGGGGCTAGGCTTGGTTTCGGTTTCTTGTTTGCCAAAAACCAGTTCGGTCGGGCGGAAAAGGTCGCCATCGGCGGGAGTCTCCCAAATCGGGATGTCGGTCTCGCCTTTATGATCCTTGAGATAATCCAGCACATCTTTCTTGGTGATGCGCCCGTTCATCCCGGAACCCTTGACCTTGTCGAGGTCCACGCTCTTATCGCGTGCCAGCCGGGCCACGACGGGGGAGATATAGCCCAGGTCCTGGTCGCGCCCCGCGGGGCGGACCATCACCGGTTCATCGACGATCGATTCGGCGTCGGGTGTCTCGTGAGGTTCGTGGTTCTGGGCGGGAGGCTGTTCGCCTTCGGGAATCGAGTCACCCGGTTCACCTATCCAGGCCAGAATGGTCCCGGCTTCCACGGTTTCGCCTTCGGGCACAAGGACCTTCAGGATCGTCCCCCGAGGCGGGGCTTGGGGATCTCGGTCTCAACTTTGTCGGTGTTCACTTCGAGCAGCGAGTCGAATTCCTTGATCTGTTCGCCTTCGCTTTTCAGCCAGGCGGTCACAGTCCCTTCGACCACGGATTCGCCCAATTTGGGCATGATAACTTTTGTTGGCATTCGACCTCCTCCTAAAATGCAGCCAGTTCCCGGATCGCATCGGCGATCTTTTCGGGATTGACCATGAACCAGTCCTGCATGGGATGGCTGAACGGCACGCCCGGCACATCCGGCCCGGCCAGCCGCTTCACCGGCGCATCCGGCGGGGCTTCGAAAGAGGCACGCATTTCGCTGGCAGTACCGATCAGCGAGGCAGATGCGCTGGCAAGCGGGAAGACGATCACGGAAGACCGGGCAGAATTCGATCCGAAGACCGGGCGGTTTGCCGCGCGGCGCGTGAAGGCGCTGGGCGCGATTGTGCTGTCTGAAGCGCCATTGCCGAAGCCGTATGCGACCGTGGCGGCCAGGGCGATGCTGGAAGCTGTCCGGGAACAGGGCTTCGCCGCCATCGGGGCAGGGGAGTTTGTGGAGGAAACACTGTCGCGGATCGCTCTGTTGGAACAGGCCGGATTAATCGAGGCGCAGGGGCAGAGCATGGACAGCCTGCTTGCCTCCGCCGACAACTGGCTGCTGCCCTGCCTGAAGAAAGCCGGGGCACAGGTGCCGGCGGATTACAAAGTGCGCGAGGCGTTGATTGCTTCGTTCGACTGGCAGGTGCAGGAGGCGCTCCGCACGGCTGTGCCGCTATCGCTGGAACTGCCGTCCGGGCAGACGGCGCGGGTCGACTATCTCGATCCGCGCGCGCCGCTGGTCTCCGCACGGGCGCAAGCCTTCTGGGGGTGTGCGGAGCATTTGCGGATTGCCAATGGCCGCGTGCCGGTGACGGTGGAGATGCTGTCGCCCGGCATGAAGCCCGTTGCGACAACGCAGGACCTGCCGGCCTTCTGGCAAGGCGGTTACAAGGACATGGCAAAGGACATGCGCGGGCGCTATCCCAAGCATGACTGGCCGGACGACCCGGCGAGTGCGCGCGCGCATGAAGGCCGGACAAAGAAGAGACTGTAATGTCCCGTGAAATCCACATTCGCAGCGATTGGCGCGAAGGTGACGTCGAGCGCATCGTCGACCTGCACAGGCGCGGCTACGAACAGGAAGGCGCACATTATGGGGCCGACTTTCTGGACCATGTGCGGCACACGGTTGAAGAGGCGGACATTCCGTCCCGCCCGGGAAGTTGTGTCTGGTTTGTGGAACTGGACGGCGAAACGGTCGGCTGCGCCGCGGTGGTCGATCGCGGCGATACCGGCCAGCTCCGCTGGGTGGTGCTGACGCCGGAGACGCGTGGTCTGGGCCTTGGCGGCAAGCTGCTGGACGCGGCCATGAAACATGCCGAAGCGCAGGACTGGCAATCCATCTATCTGGAAACGACCGACGGGCTGGACGCGTCCATGGCGCTCTACAAGCGGCTGGGTTTTGAAATCGAAATTGCGGAAGACCGCCCGCTCTGGCATGGCGGCGGCCGCTTCCTTCAGATGCGCCGGAAGCTCTGACCTCAGAACGGGGACGGCGAGGCGAGCGTCAGCCGAGTGCCAGTAACAGGGTGCTCGAAAGCAAGCCGGCAGGCATGCAGATGCAGCCGTGACGCCGCTGCCAACGCAGCCTTATGGGCATAGAGTTCATCCCCGAGGATCGGGTGGCCGATTTCCGCGAGATGCACACGCAGCTGGTGCGACCGTCCTGTGAGCGGCGTCAGGCGCAGACGGGTGTGATCTGCGTGTGCCTCTATGGTCTCATACAAAGTCCGGCTCGGCTTTCCGATCTCGTGGTCAACTTTCTGCCTTGGCCGGTTCGGCCAATCGGTGATCAGCGGCAGGTCGATCTCTCCCGCTGGCGGAGTTGGCGTGCCCCAGACGTCGGCGAAGTACGCCTTCTCCATTTCACCGCGTTCGAACAGGCGGGACATGGCCGCCTGCATGTCTTTTGACCGGGCGAGCACCAGCAGGCCGCTGGTCGCCATGTCCAGCCGGTGGACGGTGAGAGCGCCCGGATGGTCTGCATTGACGCGGGCGACGGCACAGTCGGCTTTTTCCGGTCCCCGTCCGGGTACGGAGAGCAGGCCCGGCGGCTTGTCGATCGCGATAAGGTGGTCGTCGACATGCACGTAGCGCATAGGGTCCTGCGGTGGCGTGTAGGCTGTCACACCACAATGTCCGGCAGGATCAGGCGGAACGTCGTGCCGTTCGGCCCGGTGGAGGCGAGGACGAGGTCTCCCCCCATGCCGACGGCGAGTTCCCGGGCGATCACCAGGCCGAGGCCTGTGCCGGTTTTCCGGGACGAGGCGGCAAAGGGTTTGAACAGGTTCTCCTGCGTCTTCGGTGGCAGGCCGGGACCGGTGTCGGCAAACTCCATGCCCTCCCCGGTGAGGGACACGGTGATCCGCTTGGGCAGAGACGCGGCTGCGACCATGGCCTCGGCAGCATTGCGGATCAGATTGGTGGCCAGCCGGTGCAGGTGTTCCGGGTCGGCATGGATGATCCGGGCACTGGGCAATTCATCGACAAACTCGACTTCCGGCCAGGCGGCGAGCGCTTCGGCAGCAGCTTCCTCGACACAGCCGCGCAGGGAGACCGGCTGCATGTCGGCCGGCTGGGGCGCAGCCTTGCCATAGTCCAGCGTTTCGGAGGCGAGATTGATTGCGCGGGTCAGCGCCCGTTCGAGGCGCGGGGCAGCTTTCTGAACACGCGGATCTTCCGACCGGGCCAGCGTGTCGGAGACGAGCTGCGCCGAGGCGAGCGAGTTGCGCAGATCGTGATTGATCTTGGCAACCGCAGTGCCGAGTTCGGCAAGGTGGGCGCGCTGGCGGAAGGCATCGGCCACGGCCTCTTCCATGTCGGCGAGGGCATTCTGGGCACGGCCGATCTCGTCACGCCTTGAGGTTGGCGGCAGCCGCCGGGTCCAGGCGCCCGGATCCATCCGGAACTGTTCGACGCTGGCAGTGACGCGCACCATCGGCCGGACCACCACGAAATGGAGGAGGACATAGATCACGGTTGCCGCAATCAGGGCGATCAGGAAGGACAGGGCAAGGATGCGTTGGCCATAGGCATAGAGGTCTTTCCGGAGCGGCGCCTGGGGCACAACCACTTCGATTATGCGATCCGGTGTCGACCCGATCGCCGTGATCACGAGGATGCGGTCCTTCGGCGCAGCGAAGGCGCCCATTACCTGCATCACCCGGCTGACCGGCGTCGTTTCGCGCAGGTCGAGCTGATAATAGCTGCCTTCTATGTCCATGTCGGAATCGAGCAGCTGGATGTGCATGTCATCCTCGACCTCCGCCACGGAGAGAACTTCGGCATTCTCCAGTAATTGCTGGGCGAGTTCCTCCGACACCATGCGGGAGGGGGAGGCATCGAGGGCGAGGGCCGCGATGCGGGCTGCCTGCAGCCGCTCATTCAGCCAGGCCGTGCGGAAACCCGAGGCGCTGGGGATGAAAATCAGCCCCTCAACAAACAGGATTGCGGCAAGGGTAAAACCGAACAGACGGAACGATAGCCCATGGTACCAGCGAGCGGACGCAGGCTGGCGGACAGGGGCCGGAAGGGGGGCGCTTGCGTTGCCGTTCACATGGGCTGAACTAGCCTACGGGATGCGTTGGAGCAAGCCGACGAGACGCCGCGAATTGGTGCCGAACACAACCGGTGTGAAGTGGGCCGACGCGGCCCGTTTCACGACTTCGGCGCGGGTCGGGTAAGGCGAGATGAAATTGGTCAGCGCGGTCAGCTTCAACCCGTTCGACATGGCGACCGAAACGAGCTGGAGAATGTCGCCCGCGCCTTCGCCCACGATAGACGCGCCGACGAGTTTTCCCTTGTGCAGCACCAGTTTGCACTCGCCGAGCGTCTTGCCCTCGGCAATGGCACGGTCGTTTTCATGGAAGGGGAAGGCGGATGTGGTGACCATGCTGCCATGTTTGGCAATCGCTTCGGCTTCGGTCAGGCCGAGCTGGGCGACTTCCGGGCTGGTATAGGTAACGGCCGGGACCGGCAGGCTGGAGGCCTTGGTGCCTTGTTTGAAGAAGGCCCGGCGGGTGAAGACCGAGGCGTGCCATCCGGCGATATGCGTGAACTGCTCCTTGCCGGCGGCATCGCCCAGCGCCCAGACGCGGGGATTGGACCGGGAGCGCAGCGTGTCGCCCACGACGATGCCCTTGTGGTCGGCCTCGACCCCGCCTTTTTCAAGGTCCAGACCGTCCAGAACGGCGCGGCGGCCCGTGGCGACCAGAAGGTGACTGCCTTCGATCACCGGCGTGCCTGCATCGTTTTCGGTGTGCACGCGGATATGCCCGCTTTCCTGTGTGACGCGCCCGGCCTTGTGTTGTTCGAGGATGGTCACGCCTTCATCCCGCAAGGCCTTGATGGCGATGGCGGCGTGTTCGGCATCTGCGCGGGGCATCGCCCGGCCCATCTCGATCACGGTGACGTCTGACCCGAGGCGCCGGAAAGCCTGCGCCATTTCGAGGCCAATCGGGCCGCCGCCGAGGATGATCAAATGGCGGGGCAGTTCCGGCAGCGTGAAGATGGTTTCATTGGTCAGGAAGGGCACGTCCATCAGCCCGTCAATCGGCGGGATGAATGCGCGCGAGCCTGTGGCGATGACGATACGGCGGGCCTGGGTCCGGGTCGTATCGGAGACGATGGTTTTCTTGTCAGCAAAACGGGCTGCTTCCCGGATGACCGTGACGCCGAGGCCTTCAAACCGTTCCTGGCTGTCGACGGGGGCGATCGTCTCGATGGCGCTGGAGACATGGGCCTTGACGGCATTCCAGTCCGTTTTTGGGTCCTGAGTCTGGATTCCGTACTTTTTGGCGTCGCGCACACCGGCCGCTGCCTTCGCGGCGCTGAGCAGCGCCTTGGAGGGGACGCAGCCATAATTCAGGCAGTCGCCGCCCATTTTGTGCTTCTCGTAGAGAACCACTTTCAATCCGAGCTGGGCAGCGCCGGCCGCCGCGGACAGGCCGCCGGATCCGGCCCCAATCACGCAAAGGTCGGCTTTCATGTCTTTTACTGGGTCGGTCATGCGGGCGGGCTTTCGATTTTGGGGACCTTGCGGCCCATGATTTTCTTCCAGATCACCGGCATGAGGGAAACGACGGCAAGCGCCGCGAAGGCGGGCACCAGGTTTCCGGCGACGGCACCGATGTCAGGGTTTTCGCCCGCTTCGAAGGTCGCGCCGAGGCCGGCACCGATCCAGGTATAGGCAACCACACCCGGGATGATGCCGATGGCCGTGGTCAGGGCATAGTCCGGGTAGCGCGCGCCCAGCAGCGCCGGAGCAATATTGGCAACAGGGAAGGGCACGATCGGCAGGAAGCGCAGGGCGAACATGTACGAGCGCGGGTTCTCATGGAAGCCAGCCTCCATCCGGCGAAGAAAGGGGCCGGCCCGCTCGCGCAGCATGCCGCCGAAGGCTGTGCGGGCGGCCAGGAACAGGAGGCTCGCGCCCAGCGTGGCGCCGACGACGGTGGCAGCAGATCCGCCCGCGAGGCCGAAGAGGAACCCGCCTGCGATCGTGATCCAGAGGGCGCCCGGCACCATGAACAGCGTGGAGAGTGCATAGATGATCACATAGGCGGCGACGGCGACCAGCAGATTGCCTTCGACGAAGCTGCGCAGGGCTTCATGCTGTTCGCGCAGGGTCTGCAGTGACAGGTAATCGAACAGGCCGAGGCGCCAGCCTGCCAGCAGGCCGGCAGCGATCAGATAGACCGGCCAGAGGCGCTGCCAGAGCGGCGCGCGCGATTTGGTACTGGTGTCGGTCATTCGGTTTCGGCCTTCTTCGTGTCGTTGAGGGACCAGTCATAGTCATACGCGCGAATGCGTGGATCAGAGCGGATGTTTTCGGCGAGGCCCGGGTCTGCATAGGCCAGAAGGTGTTGGATAACAGCCTGTTTCGATCCGCCAAAGTCGGATTCGAACCAGTCATAGATCGAGGAGACGGTCAGGCCGCGGTTTGTGACGGTCACGCCGCGCGGATCGTTGATATAGGCGCGCGCCGCTGCGGCGAGCTTTTCGTCCAGCGTGTCGCCCTGCCAGGCCTCCTGCTGCAGGTTGGGGCAGGAGTAGGCGGCGCAATTGATGGCATAATGCACAAGCGGATTGCCGAAACGCGGTCGCAGGATGCCGTGCTCGATCTCGTCGAGGGAGACAGTCTTGCCGCCGGCCACCACTTTGATCTTCTTCCACGGTCCGCCGAACAGATAGCCGTCACGGATCGATCCGGTGGGGTATCGTTCCAGAATGTAGCGGACGGTAACGGCATTATAGAGATTGGCCCAGGCGGCGAAGGTGGCCGCATCGCTGCCGGACAGGTCCATGTCCGCAAAGCCGGCGATGTATGTGTCGAGCGTGGCCCGATCCTCTGCATTTGCCTTGAAGGCCGCATAGTCCACGCGGTTCACACCATCCGGGCCGGTCGTCACATATTTCTTCAGGAGGCAGGTCCAGGCGGCATGGGCCGGTTTCTCGGCCGGCAATTGCTGGACCATGCCGGAGACCGGAACGGCTGGCTGCGCCAGTGCGCTGAGCGGAGTCAGGGCGAGGGCGACGGGCAGGGCGAGACGGCAGGCGGCGGCGGGCATGGGGCGGATCGGCTCCGGATCGGGTGAATGGAAGCCATCACATAGCGCACTCGGATGAACTGTGCCCGTCACGCCTTCTCAGTTACCGATCAAAGGCCCGTGATCGGCGTCTCAGCCGCCAGTGGCCGGTGTATCGATTTCCATCCAGTCCTGTGGCGGCAGATCATAGAGCATGTCCATGACCTCAAACCCGATACCGTTCGGGCGGCGGGAGCTGGAGTTCCAGAGGATCACGACGCCGGTGTCCTGCTCCGGATCGAACAGGATATAGGACCTGTAGCCCTCGACGGCGCCGCGGTGGCCGATCACCCGGTTGCCATTGACGCCATATTTGTAGATCCGCCAGCCGAGGCCGTAGCGGGCATCGCGCACCGTGCCCCGGTACCGGCTGGACATGCGTCTTTGCTCGCCGCTTGTGTAGACACGCGGGGTCTGGAGCATTTCCAGCGCTTTATCGCTGAGCACATCCGGCATCAGCCCCATCTGGGCGCGGGCATAATTGGCAAGGTCGAGGATAGACCCATTTACGCCGCCGGCGGCCGGAACCCGGTAATAGTCTTCATTGACTCGCCGTTTCAGCTGCGTGTCGTCCGCTCTGGACCGCCTCGAATAGGGGCGGGCCCAGGAGGGCGCTGTCTGAAGGCCGTTCCGGCCGATACTCGCCGATACCATGCCCAGGGGCTTGAAAACCGATTTTTCCACCGCCTCGGCATAGGAAGACTGGGTCACGTCTTCCACGACTTCGGAAATCGTGTCGTAGGCGACGTTCTGATAGGTGTGGCAATCGCCCACCGGGCAGAGCGGTTTGAGGGATCTCAGGCTGTGGCGGATGTCTGCAGCCTCCCAGCCATCCTCCAGCCGCGTGTCATAGGCATTCGGGACAATGCCGAGCCGGTGGGAGAGGACATCTTCCAGCGTCGCACGATGCTCCCCGCCGCCCGGCAGCCGGAGCGACGTCCGGAACTTTGAGACCGTATCTGTCAGATTGAGTGCGTGCTGGTCGGCAAGGATCGCGACTTCGGTGGCTGCGACGCCCTTTGACAGCGAGGCCCAGCGGAAGACCGTCTCATCCGTCACCGGCGTGCCGCCGCGTTCGGTCACGCCATAGCCATTGGCGAAGGCAATCTTGCCTTGATCGATCACCGCGACTGCCAGACCGACGATTTCTTCCCGCGTCGCCAGCCGGCTGATCCGGTCATCGAGGCGCTTGTAGTCTATGGTCTGGGCGAGGGCGGCGGGCAGGGGGAGTGTTGCGGCAAGACAAATGGCCAATGTGCGCAGGAAACGCATAATCTGATCCCGTGTTTATGGCCCGCCCGGTTCCAGACACACCAAGACTCTCTGCGGATGTAAAGATCGCTGGATGCAGCCGGGCACAATCTGTAAGCCGGTCTGGCAAACAGCGGGCCCGGCTGACCGCTTTTCATGCTGATTGCATGACTTGACCCGGCGCGCCCGGCCCTGTATTGGCCCCCTTTTCCGAGACACTTAGCTTCCAGAGCAGACTGATGAAACGCACTTTCCAGCCGAGCAATCTCCGCCGCAAGCGCACGCACGGCTTCCGTGAGCGCATGTCCACCAAGAACGGCCGCAAGGTCCTGGCTCGCCGCCGCGCGAAGGGCCGCAAGTCCCTGTCCGCTTAAGAACGGCGCCAGTCCGCCTCTCCGAAGGGGACGGCCGTGACGGCAGATACCGACAAAGCTTTGATTGAGGTCGTACGCCTGCGCGTGCGGCCTCAATTCATTTTCGTGCGCGGTGGCCGGGCAGAGCGGCGGAAGTCCCTCGTTATCCAGGCCCGCAAGCGGGCAGGGGAGGCGCCGGGCGATCATGCCGGGGCCGGCTTTACCGCCACAAAAAAGATCGGCAGTGCCGTCATCCGCAACCGGGCCAAACGGCGCCTTCGCGAGGCTGCACGCCAGTTGCTGCCGCACCATGGCCGCCCCGGTTGGGACTATGTGTTCATTGCGCGTCAGGATACCGCTGATATTGGCTGGCCCCGTTTGCTTGACGATATGGAAAGCGCACTGATAAGCCTCGCCGCTGATTAAACCCCGCCGCCCGTCCGGGCGATCCTGCTTCAAGATTCCGGGACCCCGAGATGGAAAAAGAAGACCAGCGCAATTTTCTGCTCGCAATGGTGCTGATGATCGCGCTCGTGCTCGGCTATCAGAAATTCTTCGTCGAGCCGGCACAGAAGAAATTTGATGCGCAGCAGGCAGCCATCGAAGCGGAAACCCAGAACAAGACCGCCGATACCGGCGTGCCCGCGATCGACCAGCTGAAGCCGGTCGAAGAGGCGCTGGCCGACAGTCCGCGGGTCGATCTGGAAAGCAAGGGGGTCGATGGATCGATCCGTCTTGCCGGTTCGCGTATCGATGATGTCAGCCTGCGCGATTATTATCTGACGGTGGAAAAGAAGCAGGAAGTGCTCCTGTTCCGGCCGGAAAACAGCGAGTACGGCTATTTCGCCACTTACTACTGGGCCTCCGGCGACACGCTGGTGGCCGGACGCAATTCTCCCTGGACCCTGGTCTCAGGTGACAAGCTGACCCCGACCTCGCCAATTGTCCTGAAGCTGGAAGGCGACGGCGTCACCATCGAGCGGACCATTTCGCTCGATGAGAATTACATGTTCACCTTCAACGACAAGGTGACCAACACGTCCGACGTCCCGCGCACTTTCCGTGCGGTCGGCTCGCTGGAGCGGTTCGGTGACTATAAGGGCTTCCTGGAAGCAACCGACCCCGGCTCTTCCGTCTCGACGGCTGCGCATATGGGCCTGATGGGCCAGACCGACGGTTCGCTGCGCATGAAGAAGTTCAAAGGCCTTTATGCCATGAAGAGCATCAAGGGCGAATCGGCTGACGGAACGTTCCCGGCGCCGAATGGCGGCTGGTGGGGCCTGTCGGACAAATACTGGCTGGGCGCGCTGATCCCGCAGCAGGACATGTTCTTCGCGGGCATGATCGACAAGCGCAAGCTCGCCACAGGCAAGGATCTGGAGCTTCGCACCGAGTCCGCCACGCTGGACCTCGCCCCGGGCGCCAGCGCCACGATGGAGAACCGTATCTTCGCCGGCGCCAAGCGCTACGAAGTGCTGAAGGATTACGAGAAGAATCTCGGCATTCCGAAGTTCGAAGATGCCATCGACTGGGGCATGCTGTTCTTCCTGACCAAGCCATTCTTCTATGCGCTTGAATGGCTGTCCGGCATTGTCGGCTCATTCGGGTGGGCGATCCTGGCCTTCACGGTACTCGTCAAGCTGCCGCTCGTGCCGCTCTACAATCAGAGCTACAAGTCGATGGCGAAGATGAAGAAGCTGCAGGAGCCGACACAGGAAATCCGCGAACGCTTCAAGGCCGATCCGCAGCGCCAGCAGCAGGAAATCATGAAGCTCTACAAGGAAGAGGGGGCGAACCCGCTGGGTGGCTGCCTGCCCATTCTTGTAACCATCCCTATCTTCTTTGCCCTGTTCAAGACGCTCTACGCCACGATCGAGATGCGCCACGCCCCCTTCATGTTCCTGAAGGATCTGTCGGCGCCGGATCCGACGGCCATCGGCAATCTGTTCGGCCTGATCCCGTGGTGGTCTGCGGCGGATCTCAAATCCATTCCGTTCATCGGCATGGTGATCGGCGTGGGTATCCTGCCGATCCTGTACGGCGCGACAATGGCCGCCCTGCAGACCCTGTCACCGCCGCCGCCAGACCCGATGCAGCGCCGCATGATCCAGTTCATGCCTCTGATCTTCCTGTTCGTGTTCGGAGGATTCCCCGCCGGCCTGGTCATGTATTATGTGTGGTCGAACACGCTGTCCTTCATTCAGCAGTACTTCATCATGCGCCGGAACGGGGTCGACACCGAGATTGGCAAATTCGTGAAAAAGCTGTTCTCGGGCGGCAAGGAACCTGCCAGCTGATCCGATGACGGAAGAAGCATCCCCCACCGAGCCCGGCTTCAGTGAAGAAGCCCTGGAAGCGGGCCGTCTCCTGTTTGCGGGCGATGCCACCTTCGTCATGGGTGTGGTGAACCTGAAACAGCTGCCGCCCGCCGACCGGACGGAGGTTTGCTTCGCCGGCCGGTCGAATGTCGGCAAGTCCAGCCTGATCAATGCGTTGACCAACCGGGCAAAACTGGCACGTTCCTCGGCTGAACCAGGCCGGACGCGCGAGCTCAACTATTTTGACGTTGGCGAAGGCCAGCTCTACCTCGTGGACCTTCCGGGCTTCGGCTATGCCAAAGTGTCCCGGTCGCAAACCGAAGCGTGGACGCGCCTGACCAAGTCCTACCTGCGCGGGCGTCCGTCATTGCGCCGGGTGTTCCTTCTGGTCGATGCGCGCCGCGGCCTGATGGACACGGATGAAGAGGTGATGGACATGATGGACAAGTCCGCCGTCACCTACCAGATCGTCCTGACCAAGGTGGACAAGCTGGCAAAAGGCGAGGTCGACAAGCTGGCCTCCAAGATTGCCGAAAAACTGAAGAAGCGCGGCGCAGCGCATCCCGTCGTGCGGATGACCTCGGCCGAAAAGGGCTGGGGCATGCCCGAGCTTCGGGCTGAAATCGCCGGACTGGTCTAGTCGGCAATCTGGCCGGGATGATAGCGCCGTGTGGCGCTTTCCGCGATTGCCAGCCAGTCCAGATGCGCGCGGCGCCATTTTTCCATCGCAAACAGCTCCGCCTGGTCTGCATAATGCGCTGAGTTTGCATCGAGCGTTGCAGACCCGAAGGGATGAATGACGCGGGCCGTCTGATTGCCGTCGGCGTCCCATTCCACCAGCGCGATCCATGTGTCCCCGGCATTCATGTGTAGTGTGCCATCGTCGCGGATTTCCGCCGGATAGACTGCGCGCAGCGTGTCCGGCCCACCGCTGATCGGCCAGGTCTGGTCCCCGCGGGCGAGTTTGTTCACCTCGCCCCATTCCGGATCGATCCGGCCATGATGCTCCATCAGCCAGCTGACGGCCTCCCGGAAGGCTGTTTCCGGCTCAGGGGGCGGGAGATGGGTGTAACGCGCCGTAATTTCCCGAAGCGTTGTCAGCCCGCCAAGTGCGGCATGACGGGACTGCATATCCATGTCGAAATCCCATTCGGCAAGGAAGGCGGCCGCCTCGGCCATGTCCGGTTCATCGCTCCAGTCATGCGCCAGCACCGCCTTGACCACCCGTTGCGCTTCGGACCCGTCGGCATAGGCTGTGTCAAACTTGACCGAGAGGAGGCGCGCCCGGTCCATGGTGGCGGTCCCGTCCGTCAGTTCCATGATGCGCAGGGCGCGGTTTGTCTGGTTCGTCTGCAGGCCCATGCTTTGAGGGAAATCTTCCGGCGTCAGATTGTCCGGCCCGTCCGTTGCGCTGTAGGGCGTGTTGTTGGCGTTGAAGACAAAGCCGGAGGCGGGGTTGATCAGCATCGGCACCTCTGACCAGTCGCGGTAGCCGTCCCAGATCAGGTCCGACCGGTCGCCGGGCAGATCGCCGCTCCAGTCCCAGGCATCGTCACGGTCTGGATACTGGGCATTGTGGATAAAGCCGACATTCCCGTCCTTGTCCGCGAAAACATAATTGATCGAGGGCAGGGCGTTCAGCGACATGGCGTCGAGGAAACTGACGAGCCCCGTGGACTTGTTCAGCCGGTAGTATTGTTCCAGCTGCCGGATCTCGCCCATACCGGCATAGCGTATGGCATAGGTGCCTGTCGGCGCTTCAATCACCGGTCCGTGCGCGGAACGCAGGACAGGGCGTTTCACTTTCAGTGCAAACGGCCCCCACAGTTTCACATGCAGTATGGCGGCGGATTTCTCGAAATCCTGCCAATCCCCGTCGAGCAGGTACTGGTTCTTGTTATCCGGATTTATTGTCAGGACGTAGGTGTCCGACAGGTCCTGCGCGCTGACGGTGTTGGCCCAGCCAATGTCACGGTTGAAGCCGTGCAGGATCACCGGTGTGCCGGGGAAGATGCCGCCGGTAATGTCGAGACCTTCGTCAGAAGCAATATGGGCTTCGTACCAGGCAACCGGCCCGGTCAGCGGCTGGTGGGAATTGATGATCAGCCGGGTAACCCCGTCTCCGCTGCGTGTAGGGGACACGGCGAACGCATTCGATCCACGCTCAGACAGCGCTTTCGGTGCCATCAGGAACGCTTTCCGGTCGCCCTGCGGGTCCAGCGCGATTGATTGGGTGTAATCGTCCGAGAAGAGACCAGTCAGCGTCTCGTCGAGACCATAGAAGAAGGGTGTCTTAAACAGGAAGCCGGCGACGATGTCCTGCGGGGTGAAGGGGGCAAGCCCTGTCCAGGTCTCATCGGGGTGTTCCGAGGCATAAAGGTTCAGCCCGGCGGCATAGGCTTCGGCGATCGCTTTCACGTCATCGGGAATGTCGGTTTCGTAGCGGGCATCGATCGTGTCCCAGACGCCGAGAAGCGAGACGAGATAATCCGCGGGCGCCGCGTCCTTTCCCCGGTACCGGGCCAGCTTGCCGCGCGTGACGGCGACGACTTCCTGGATCGTCTCGAAATCATCCTCGGCGTGGGCATAGGCGAGGCCGAAGGAGGCGTCCTGGTCCCGCTTGCCGCGGATGTGGGGCACGCCATATTCGTCGCGCAGGATTTCCGCGTCATAGGCGTCCGCGGACGCGGCCAGTACAGCTGCAGGCGGGTTGGCGGGCAGGGGATCCCAGAGCATCACGCCAGCGCCTGCAAGGACAATTGCGGCGAGCCCCGCCAGACCGGACAGAATTCGTATCATCTGTAGTGTTTCCTGCACCCCATTCAGCTTTGGACCTTAAAAGGCTTTTCCCGCCCGGCAAGCGGCTTATCGGCATGGGGGAAATTCCGGATGCCGGCCGCGCATCCTGATTGCCGCGGCGAATAGGCGTTTCACCCGGCCGCAAAGCGCGTTAAAGGGGCGGCCATGACTGACGAGTTCTCTGCCGCCCAATTCACCGCGAAGACCCTGTCCGAGGCGCTGCCCTACATCCAGCGTTATGCCGGGCAGATCATTGTCGTGAAATATGGCGGCCACGCCATGGTGGACGAAACCCTGTCCGCCATGTTCGCCCGCGATGTGGTCCTGCTGAAGACGCTGGGCATTCATCCGGTCATCGTGCATGGCGGCGGCCCGCAGATCGGCAAGCTGCTGGACCGGCTGGGCATTGTCTCGGAATTCAAGGGCGGCCTGCGTGTTACCGATGAGGCGACCATGGAAGTCGTGGAGATGGTCCTCTCCGGTCCGATCAACAAATCCATTGTCCGGGCGGTCAATCAGGCGGGCGGCCTGGCTGTGGGCCTGTCGGGTTCGGATGGCCAGCTGCTGCAGGCGACCAAGGCCACCAAGACCGAACGCGATCCGGACAGCCATATCGAACAGGTGCTCGACCTTGGCTTTGTCGGCGAGCCGACCGGCGTGGACACGAGCGTGATCGAGGCTCTTCTGAAGGCCGATTCGCAGCTGATCCCGGTCGTTGCCCCGGTGGCCATGGGACCGGACGGACATCGCTTCAACGTGAATGCCGACACGGCGGCCGGCGCGCTTGCCGAGGCGCTGGGGGCCAGCCGCCTGATGCTGCTGACAGATGTCGCCGGCGTGCTGGACAAGGACAAGAAATTGATGCGCGACATCCCTGTGGCCGACATTCCGCGCCTGATCGAAGACGGCACAGCTGTTGGCGGCATGATACCGAAGCTTGAAACCGCGGCCCATTCCGTAAATCATGGTGTCGGGGCGGCGGTTATTCTGGATGGACGTGCGCCGCACGCCCTCCTCATGGAGCTGTTTACCGAACATGGCGCTGGAACGCTCATTTCGTAACGTCCTGGTGGTCCTTGCGGCTGCTGTCTGTTTCCCTGTCCTGACCGCGACCGCGCAAGCGTCCGGCGCGAAGGATGGCTGGAAGCTGTGTAACAAGACGTCCTACATCATCGATGCCGCCATTGGCGTGCCGGAAGAGAAAGACGTCACCGTCGAAGGCTGGATGAAGCTGCGACCTGGCGAGTGCAAGGTGGTGGTCGAGACGCCGCTGGAGCCGAAATATCATTTCCTCTATGCGCGCACTTCGCCGGCCCATCGCGGTGGACCGCGCGAATGGGGCGGGCGCACGGAGCTGTGCGTCGACCCGACTGGCAGTTTCACGCTGGAAAACCCGCCTGAATGCGCCCCGATGGGGCTGGAAGCGCGCGGTTTCCGGGCGGTGGAGATTTCCAGCAAGGTGCGCTGGACGACCGACCTGACCGAGATCGAGAATTACAGCCTGGACAAGGCCCGCGCGGCGGGGCTGCAGCGCCTCCTTGAGGAAGCCGGGATCACCAGCGGCGCCATCGACGGCAATATCGGCCGGCGCACCCGGCTCGCCATCGGGGAATTCCTGAAGCAGAACAATCTGCCTGCCACGACGTCAGACGATGATCTGATCGATTTCCTGGAACAGGTGGCCAAGGACCGGGGCCGGAATGTCGGCTTCAACCTCTGTAACCGCACCAAGAAGCGTATCTGGAGCGCCATCGCCCGGCGCGGGGCCGAAGGCTGGGAAAGCCGGGGCTGGTGGCTGCTGGAGGCAGGCGGCTGTGCCCGCGTGATCGACCGGCCGCTGCGTGGCACGGAATACTATGTCTATGGCGAGATGGAGGACGGCTCCAAGATCCGCACCCTGTCCAAGGCATCGGATGCGTTCTGCGTGGGCCATGCGAAATTCGCGATTGCCGGGCGCGACCAGTGCGAAGCCTCGGCCTATCGCACGGCCCTGTTCGCCGCGACGCCCCCGCCGACAGAGCGCAAGCTGGTCTTTGAATTCTTCGAGCGGGACTTTGCCAAGGCGAGCGGCAATGACCGCTAGGTCCGCCGGCGTCCACATCGCCCCGTTCGGGAAGTTCGACCACGTCACGGACTGGGTCTTCGATCTCGACAACACACTATATCCGGCCGAGTGCGACCTCTTTGCCGAGATCGATACACGGATGACGGCCTTCGTCTCCCGCGCGCTCGCCCTGCCGCCGGTCGAAGCGCGGAAGGTCCAGAAGGATTATTACAAGACCTATGGCACCACCCTGTCGGGTCTGATGCATGTGAACCGGATCGAGCCGGCCGATTTCCTGCACTATGTGCACGACATCGACCTGTCGCCTTTGCCAGACCTGCCGGACCTGCGCGCCGCGATCGAGGCGCTGCCGGGCCGGAAGTTCGTCTACACCAATGGTTCGCGCCGCCATGCCGAACGCGTGACGGAAAAGATGGGTCTCTCCCACCTGTTCCATGACAGTTTCGGCATTGAGGATGCGGCCTACACGCCCAAGCCGAAACAGGATTCCTATGACCGTTTCTGCGGTCTGCACGGCGTCGACCCGAAACAGGCGATCTTTTTCGAGGACCTTGCCCGCAACCTGCTGCCGGCCAAGGATATGGGCTTCACCACGGTGCTGGTTCATTCCGAAAAGGACTGGAGCCATGAGCCTGTCGAGGCCCGCCCTGCGACGCTTGAGGATATTTTGAAGGATGACGGGCCCGACCACATCGACTATGTCACGGGCGACCTTGCGGCCTTCCTCGAAGCGGCGCGGGATACGCTGAAATAAAACCAAAGACCTGGGGGATAACCCATGACCGATGCCCTTGCCCGTGTGATCGATTCTGCCTGGGAGGCACGCGAAACCCTCTCCACCGACACGAAAGGCGAGGTGCGCGATGTCGTGGATGCCGCCATCGACCTGATCGACAAGGGTGAGGCCCGCGTCGCCGAGAAGGGCGCCGATGGGGAATGGGTCGTGCACCAGTGGCTGAAGAAGGCCGTGCTGCTCTCCTTCCGCCTCAACGCCAATGGTATGATTTCCGGCGTGCCGGGCGGCGGCAACTGGTGGGACAAGGTGCCCTCCAAGTTCGAAGGCTGGGGCGAGACCGAGTTCAAAGAGGCCGGCTTCCGCGCCGTGCCGCCCTGCGCCGTGCGCCGGGGTGCGTTTGTCGCGCCGAACGCCGTGCTGATGCCGTCTTATGTGAATATCGGCGCCTATGTCGGCGAAGGCACGATGATCGACACCTGGGCCTCTGTGGGCTCGTGTGCGCAGGTCGGCGCGAATTGCCACATCTCCGCCGGCACAGGCATCGGCGGCGTACTGGAGCCGCTGCAGGCGAACCCGACCATCATTGAAGACAATTGCTTCATCGGCGCGCGTTCGGAAGTGGTGGAAGGCGTGATCGTGGGCGAGGGCTCGGTGATCGCCATGGGCGTGTTCATCACCCAGTCCACCAAGATCGTGAACCGCGCGACCGGCGAGATCAGCTATGGCAAGATTCCGCCTTACTCCGTCGTCGTGCCCGGCACACTGCCGGACAAGAATGGCGGGCCGAGCCTCGCCTGCGCCGTCATCGTCAAAACAGTCGACGCCCAGACGCGCTCGAAAACCGGCGTGAACGAGCTGCTGCGGGATTAGCTCGCGCCTTCTGGTTGTGTTGATGTGAGTGTTGTGCCACCTTTGCGAGCAAGGGGGTGCCATGCGAAAAACATCAATTATATCAGGGTTCGCCCTCATCCTCGCGGCATGCGCGACCACAGGTCCGGCGAACCTTCCGGTTCCGGAAGCGGCGTCCATAAAGCTGCCAGAGAACGCAGAAGCGGCGGCCATGACGGCCCGCTTTGCTGGCCTTATGGAGAAGAAGCTTCCCATGCTGGACCGACTCGCCGTCATCACAGCGCGGGACCAGTACGTGCGGAAAGTATTTGTCCCGATGTTTTCAGACGAAGCGCTGGATCCAGAAGTACGGACTGCATTCCAGTCCAGCGCGGGTGCCTATCTTTATCAGGTTGATACGCTCAACACAGCCGAGCTCAAGGTCATCCTTCAGGAATATTCCTGGGCCGATCTTATCGAAGGCGACCCGCAATTGTTCAAACAGATCTTCCATGTCGTACAGCATTCGCCGGATGAAGCCTTCCGCGCAGAAGTGCTTGCGGAAATCGGTCCCTACGCGGAACGCGGAGATATAGACGGGCAGGAATATGCCCTGATGTACGACCGTGTCGAACTCGCCGCCGGGCGGCAGCAGCTCTACGGGTCGCAATACAAATGCGTGGACGGGCAGTATGACGTCCATGACCTGAAGGATCCGGAAGGCGTCGACGCGCGCCGTGCCCGGCTGGGCATGCAGCCCCTTCAGGATTATCTGGAACAGGGGCGCGAATTTTACGGCCCCTGCTGAATTGCGTTTCTGCACGTAACGAACTGCTGCGGGACCAGGCGTTTCGCGCCCCTGTTCAGCAGCTGCCATCTTCAATACAGGCGACCAGTTGTTTCAGCGAGGTGAGGTGGCTACCGACGAGATCGTGGGTGCCGAACAGCGGCAGGTCGATGTCCGGCGAGATGCCCTTGCCCTCGAACACGTTGCCGCCTGCATCGGCGAATATCTCGTTCGAAAGCTCAAGGTACCAGCCATTCGGCAGGGGTTTTGCCAGCGGTGTCGAGAAGGCGCCCCGGCTCGTCTGTCCGGCCGTCCTGATCTGGGGAAGCTGCCGCAGCATCATGGCCGTGATCTCGCCTCCGGAAACGGTGACATCGCTGATGATGACATAGACGGGCTTTGTATAGCGCGGCCCATCCTGATACGGATTGATTGTATAGGCGGCCAGCGGCGCGCCATCCCATTCGGTTCTGACGGTGTAAGCCGTGAAAGGTGAATCGGTAAACCGGCTGGCAATGGCGCGGGTGATGGCGTCATAACCGCCGCGATTGTTCGACAGGTCGAGGATCAGTGCATCCGTGCCGTCAAATCCGGCAAGCGCCTCATCGAATAGGGCGTGCAGGGCCGCGACCTCCGCTTCGGCCCATTCCGGCGTTCCGGGCTCGTGTCCGGTCGTGAAACCACCCATGGTGAAGATCTGAATGTACCCGATATGGTCATTGATCGTGCCACGGATGAATCGCTCATTGCCCGTATGGACTGCGCCCTCATCCAGATAGGGCATGAGATTGTCGAGAAGTCCGATCAGCCAGGGACTCTCGCCCATTTCTTCGCGAGCGCGCGGCAACGTCGTGCCGAGACCAAACTGGATCCGTCTGGTCTCCTCCTCAAGGCTGGCGACCAGCTTGGTGTGGGAGTCCTGAAGCGGTTCCAGAAGACCTGCCAGCAGGTCGAGCAGGTCTGCCTCGCTCATCTCTGGCGACAGGCTGGCGCGTGCGGCGGCCACGTTCTGCTCCCAATCGACACCGCGCTGGTCGAAGAAGGCGTAGTGGCGGCGGAAGACCGATGTGAAGACATCGAAGACGGCTTCTGGGCCGGTATCGGCCTCTTCGCGGCAAGTCTCCGGCAGGGTATCGATCCGGGTAAAGACAGCATGTCCGTCCGCGGGCAGGTATTCAAACCGGGCCGTGCCATCTGCCTGAAGGGTGAAGTAGCGGTATTCTATCTGCCCCATCATGGTCGGGCCGTCCTGGCGTGTCGGATAGCAGGCGACTGGCGTTTCCTGCCAGCGGATGATGTCGTCCGGCGTGATCTGAAGCAGCCAGCCGGATTCTTCAGACCGCCAGACGCCCTGCGCTTCGGCCAGCATACCATTTCCCGTGTCGAGCATCTGGCGGCTGGCGGGTTCGGGCGGCACATATGTGCCTGCGCAACCGGCAAGACCCAGAAGAAGAATTAGCGTGCGAAACATGTCAGAAGCCCAAAAGTGACCGGGGTCACCTTTTAGGTTTGCCGCTGCCGGAAGGCAACAGGTTTCCTGTCGCGAGCTGTTCGATTGCGCGGAACCTGATTTCCAGATCTCTCAGGATGTTCTGACTCTGCCCGGTCACCACGCATTGCCTCACCGTGCCGGTAAACAGGGTGAGCATCAGGTCTGCAATGGCGGCGCTCCCGGTCCCGGCAGGTAAATCGCCTCGGGCAACAGCGCGCTGGACCTGCTCCTCGAAAGCTTCATGCGCGATGGCATCATTCTGCGTCTCGACCGCCTGGATGGCCGGCGTTGTCGGCGACAGCAGGGTCTTGGCCTGCCAGAGCTCCGGCGATGCCTCGCAGAGGCTGATGGTCCGCCGGCAGGTTTCCAGTGCGGCATCGGTCAATGTGCCGGCGGTATTCTCCCCCTCGGCCGTTTCGAACGCCGTCGCGATGAGCCGTCGGTACCATTCGGCCAGAATATCCGCCTTGGACGGAAAGTGATTGAAGAAGGTTCCCTTAGCGACTCCTGCGGCCCGGGTGATTTCGGCAACCGTTACGGTGTCGTATCCCTTCTCCTCGAACAGGGCGATCGCTGCCGCATAGAGGGCTTCGAAGACTTCGCGTTTCTTGGTGTCGCGTTTTCCGGCCATGATCCAATCCCTTCTGGCGCGCCAGAAGGGATTGGTTCTACAGCCTAGTCAAACACCACAACCTGCCGCGCGACAGTGCCCTTGTTGTCCTTCAGGTTCTGCAAGGCGCCTGTGATGCCGTCGAGGCCGATGCGGTCTGAGATCATGTCGTCGAGGTGGAGCTTGCCCTGCCGGTAGAGTTCCACCAGGCGCGGGAAGTCGATCCGGAACTGGTTGGAGCCCATGATCGCGCCCTGCAGGCGTTTCTCGGTGACCAGCATTTCGATGCCCGGAATCTCGATATTCACGCCCGGCGTGATCATGCCGATCAGTGTGGCGACGCCGCGCGGGCGCATCATGTGATAGGCCTGTTCGGCGGTCTGCTTCAGGCCGACGCATTCGAACGCATAGTGCACGCCGCCCTTGGTCAGCTCTTTGACCGCTTCAACGGCATTGACCTTGGACGGATTGACGACGTCGGTCGCCCCGAACCGGACGGCCATTTGCAGCTTCTCGTCCGACAGGTCCACCGCGATGATCCGGCTTGCCCCGGCAATCGCTGCGCCATTGATGGCCGAGAGGCCGACCCCGCCGCAGCCGACCACGGCCACGGTCGATCCCGGCTCAACCTTTGCGGCATGGAAGACAGAGCCGACGCCCGTGATCACGCCGCAGCCGATCAGGCAGGCGCGGTCGAGCGGCATGTCCTTGTCGATGGCACACAGCGTATTCTCGTGCACCAGGATCTGTTCGGCAAAGGAGGAGAGGTTCAGGAACTGGCCGACCTTCTCGCCCTTGATCGACAGACGCGGCGCCTCGCTCATCTGGCGCTGGAACTGGTCCTTGTTGATCGTGTGGCAGACCGACATGTGACCGGAGAGGCAGTATTCGCACGTGCCGCAAAAAGGGGAGAGGATGGAGATGACATGGTCGCCCGGCTTCACGGCCGAGACCATGGAGCCGACAGCCTCCACGACGCCCGCGCTTTCATGGCCGAGGATGACCGGCGTCTCGACCGGGAAATTGGCATCCCAGAAATGTACGTCGGAATGGCAGACCCCGACGGCTTTCAGCCGGACAAGGACTTCCCGCGGACCGGGTTTGTCAATCGTGACCTCTTCAATCGACAGCGGCTTGTTCGGCTCCCGCATCACAGCAGCTTTCATGGCGTTTCCTCCTGATCTTTATCTTTTGCCTGAGGATGACCCTGAAAACCGGTCTTGGCGAGACCTGCCGCTAGGGGAGGTTGATCAGGAAAGGGAAGACCGGGTGAGGGCGTGCCAGGGCGCAGTGAGCGTCTTGCGGCCAGTATCCGGCAGCAGATCCGGCGCACCGAGCGCCATGGCCGCTTCGATCAGGCAGAGCGAGGCGGTGTACCAGGGTTCGGCCAGGTGCATCTCGGGATCCTCCTCCTCCTCCGGTCCATCCGTCGTGTACCAGGCCATGTCGCCGAACTCGCGGATCGCGCTGTCGCAAACACTGTTGAAGATCGCCGCCAGCCCCCGCCCGATCGGGGAGACCGGCGTGCCGCCTGCGCCGATGACGCCTTCCCAGTCCTCGAACACGCGCTTGTCGTCCGGCAGGTCTTTCCAGTTCAGCCATGCGCGGGAATAGAGCCGTCCGGCCTCCGGGGCGCGATGCTCAGACAGGGTCTGGGCGTCCTGACGGCTAAGCCGGGCGGCGCGGTCAAGGATCCAGACAACGGCCTCGCCATGAGGGCCGAAACATTCGGCTGGCGGCACCTGTCTCAGGATGCGGACAGCCACGGCCCGTGTGTAGTCGCCCGTATGGTTCTGCGGAGAGATGGCATCCACCACCTCGGCTTCCCAGACGGTTCCCGGCCAGCTCGTGATCAGCACACCGGCCAGCGAATGCTCCACCACGATCCAGGGCGCATCGCGGGTTTCGTTGCGGATCACATCCCCCTTCGCGGCCCCGGCGAAACGCAGGTCCCGGCGTTCATCAGCCACATAGATGAAGCCGGTCTGCCTTTTCCGCCCAAGGCCGCGGAGCGGGTTTGAGACCATGGAAGGCTTATTCGCTCTCCGGCCCGGCAACCAGCCCGCTGGCGCGGCCCATGACCTGGAAGATCTCGTTCTGCTCCATCACGCCGGAGACGAGTTCCGATCCGGGGCCAGAGGCGAAGATGGCCACATCGTCGCCGCCATGGGTTTCAGACCACATCGGGTAGAGCGACTGTTGGAGGAAGTCCTTGTCGGTCGTGTCGACGCCGGTGAGGTCCTTGCGGGTGCAATCGAAGCCGTCTTCTGTGGCCGTGCAGGCGCCCGGCCCGTTCATGTAGCCGAGCGTCGTGTAGGGCTTGCCGTCGAGCGCCTTGGAGGGCGTGCCGTCAATCGACATGGAAGACAGGCCGAGGATCGGATTGCCGCGCCGCGCATAGCCCGAAATGGTCAGCGTGTGGGAATGGTCGGCGGTCACGATGATCAGCGTATCGTCCGAATTGGTCATCTCCAGCGCTGCCTTGATCGCCTGGTCGAACTGGTCGGCTTCTTCCAGCGCCCGGGCGGCATTGCCGGCATGGTGGGCGTGGTCGATCCGGCCGCCTTCGACGAGGAGCACGAAACCATCCGGATCCTGCGACAGGCGGGTGATCGCGGCGCGCGTCATGTCCACGATGGACGGCTCGCCGGCCGGGTCTTCGGCGCGGTCGAGTTCATAGTCCATGTGGGACGGCTCGAAGAGGGCGAGCACCTTGTCTTCGCTGGCAAAATCCTCCGCGTCGAAGCCTTCGCGGTCGATGATGAATTTATGGTTCGGGCGGGCCGTCCACTCCGCGATCAGGTCGCGCTGGTCTTTCCGGTCGCTGACCTTGCCCGGATATTCCGGATCTTCCATCCCACCCTTCAGGAAGGCCGAGCGGCCGCCGCCCATGGCGACTTCAAAGCCGTCGCCGGCCGGCCAGTCGATGAACTGGGAGGCGATGTCCGGGCAGGCACCTGCCGCCGCGCCGCCGGAACCGACAAAGGCTTCCCAGTCGCGGTTCGCTGACTTCGAATAGGTGGCGCCGGGCGTGGCATGGGTCAGGCGGGCTGTGGTGATGACGCCTGTCGCAAGACCGGCCGCTTCAGCGATCTCGAAAATCGTGTCCGTCGTGTTGCCTTCGACGCTGGCGCAATTGTCATAGGAAGCATCGCCCGTGATGCCGAGCGTGCGGGAATTGGTTTTCACGCCGCTCATCATGGCCGTCGCGGTGGAGGCGGAGTCCGCGATCTGGGCGTCGTGGCTATAGGTCTTGGACAGGGCGGAATAGGGCAGCTGGTCCATGGTCAGCTTGTAGGATTCGCCGTCCACACCGCGTTTCTGCCCGGCATAGATCCGGGTTGCCGTGACCGTCGGGATACTCATGCCGTCGCCGATGAAGAGGATCACATTCTTTGCCGGACGCAGGCCGCGCGCCGCGATCTTCGCGTCGATCGCCGCCTGCGCATTCAGGTAATAGTCATTGCCTGCCTGGCGGGGCACGGCTGGTTCACGGTCCAGCGTGGCTATCGGGGAGGCAACTGGCTCGGTCACGACCACTTCTGCAGTTTCGGTCTCTGCCGGTGTGGCCGCACACCCGGCAAGGACGAGAGCGATAAGGGGCAGGGCGGTGAGAGTCTTGCGCATAGGGGCCTCCGGTAGATTCGACTTTTCTGCGTCGTAAGGTGTTTGTGTGACGGTTTTGCTTGTCAGTCGACCGCCACGCGCGGTTTCCGGCCGCGTTGGGCCAGCCAGACTGCAAACAGGATGACCACGCCGCCCATCGCCTGAAGGACGGTCAGGGACTCCCCGAACAGACGCCAGGAGACAGCGGCCGCCACAACGGGCTGAACGAGGACCAGAAGGCCCGCAACCGCCGCAGATGTCCGGCCGAGCCCGGTGACGATCAGGGCCTGTCCGGCGATCTGGGAGACCAGCGCCAGGAAGATCGGCACCTGAAAGCCGGCCGCCGTTTTCGGGACAAAGGTTTCGCCCGTCGCCAGCACGATGCAGCCCGCAACGATGACCTCTACGAAGGTCAGCCAGAAGATGGCTTCGATGCCGCCAATCGTCCGGCGGGCAATGTTCGAGCAGAGCATGTAGCCGCTGACGAGAAAGGCGGCGGCCACGGCGAAGAGGTCGCCATGTATATTGCCTTTGCCGCTCTCTCCGCCGCCCAGCGACAGGGCGGCTGCGCCCAGAATGGCGAGCGCGGCGGCAACGAACCAGAAGGCGTGCGGCCGCTGCTTCAGGAAGAACCATGCCCCGAACCCGACAAGCACATTGCCGAGGTTCACGATGAAGGTCGCGTTCGACACGGTCGTCAGCGTCAGGGCATGGTGCCAGAGGGCGATGTCCAGCGTGAAGAAGGTGCCGGCCATCAGAATGAACCGGTTCGGCAGGCGCGGGGCGCGCCGCTCGATCAGGAAGACCAGTGCCAGCAGCAGGGGCAGGGCAAAGACATAGCGCCAGAAGGCAATGGCCTGCGGTCCAAGCTCGTCCAGGCCGAAGCGCAGGCCGATGGGGGCAAAGCCGATGCCCACACCGCCAGCCAGAACCATCAGCGGCCCCGTCCACGAGCGCGGCGTTGGCGGGGAGGCGGGTATGGCTGTCATGGAAGGCCTGTCATCCGGCGAAGGTCGTCCGGCGTCTTGCCTTCATCCCGCCAGGCACGCAATCCCCTGTCGCCAGCCCTTTTGGACAGTTTCTTTCCGTCAGGCCCCAGAATGAGGGCGTGGAAACGGTAGACGGGCTGCGGCCAGTCCATCAGCGCCTGCAGCAAGGCATGGACGGAGGTCATCTCCCGAATGTCCTCGCCCCGGATCACATGCGTCACACCCTGCAGCGCGTCGTCATGGCAGCAGGCGAGGTGATAGGAGGCCGGGGTTTCCTTCCGGCCCAGCACCACGTCACCGAAGGGGGCCGGGTCTGCGGGCACCCGGCGCGGCGTTCCGTTGCTCTCATCGATATAGCCAAGCCGCTCATAGCGGGGGCCCAGCGCATCGCGGGCGGCGGCCAGCGACAGGCGCCAGGCGAACGCCTCGCCCCGGGCAAGGCGCTTTTCCTCCTCGCTCGTCGGCAGCGGGCGCCCCCTGAAACCCCATTCGTCCGGCCTGGCACCTGCTGGCATGGCGGCGGCGATCTCTCGGCGTGTGCGGAAGCATCGATAGACAAGCCCGCGCATCCGCAAGTCCGTTATAGTCGCCTCATAATCATCGAAATGATCGGACTGGCGCCGGACAGGTCCGTCCCAGTCCAGCCCCAGCCATTGCAGGTCCTCAAGGATCGCCGCCTCATACTCCGGGCGGCAGCGCGTCTGGTCGATGTCCTCTATCCGCAACAGGACCCGGCCATTGGCCGCCCGGGCGGCGTCCCAGACATGAAAGGCGGAACAGGCATGGCCGAGGTGCAGATAGCCGGTGGGGGACGGCGCAAACCGGGTGACGAATTCCGACATGCCGCCCGTTTGCCTCCCGCCAATCCTGCTGTGCCGCACCGCCATGCTGTCCGATGGGGCTTGCCCGCGTCAACAGCGTTTCCCTGTTGCAAGCGCGGCTCAGGAACCGTATCGCCAAAGGGCTTGAGAGGTCCAATTTTATGCCTGTGACGGACTGGCTGACATCGGCAGAAGCCTGGGCGGACGCCCATGTGCGGGAAACTCAGTATCTCGCAGCGCTGGGGCTTGTCCTGGGGGTCCTGTTTGGCGGCTTTCTGATCGTCCTGGCGGCCCGTTTCTGCGTGCGTGTCGTTCGCCGGCTCAGCGATCTGATGGCCGCCCGTGCGCTGCGTACGGACAAGACGCCGGGATACAGGATCGTGCTGGCGCGCCCAGTCGGGCGCAAGCCGGGCCAAACCTTGAAATGGCTGCAGTCCGCACTGACGGAGCATCTTTCCGCATTCAATTTCGGTGCACCGTTCCGGATCATGCGCATGAGCCCGCTGCCCGGCGGACTCGTGCCGCTCACCGTTGAGCGGGCCCGCAGACGCATGGCGGCATCCGATGCGGACCTGTTTGTCTGGAGTGAACGCCGGGGACGGAAAGAGGACGGCCTTTTGCTTTATGGCCTGACCCGTGGCGGCGGACTGACGGCGGCCGAAGCGCGCCTGTTCACCCTGCGCCTGCCGGCCCGTGAGACGGCGATGGACGGGGCGATGCCGAAGATCGCCGCCTTCCTGCTGGCCAAGAAGCTGCAGCCGGGGCTTGGCAACCCGCAATCCTTCCGTCCGGAGAAGATCAGCCTGCTGGCCGAAGCCCTGTCAGCCATGCTCGATCATGAAGGCCCCATGCCGGTGGCGGTGCGCAATGAGGTGGAAGGCGATTTCTGCGCCTCAGCCGTGCATGTTGCGGAAGAGGCAGGGGACCTGGCCGGCCTCGACCGGGTGATCGCCCTGCGCCGGGAACACCTGACGGAAGGCGCGGTTCAGGCCGATCCGGAACGCGCCATTCAGGCCCGGATGGACATCGGCCGGGCGCTGCTGGCACGGGCTGCGAAGAAATACGATCCCGAGCTTGTCCGAGAAGCGATCGGCTACCTGTCCCAGGTGGTGGAGGCCCTGAGGGCGGATCCGTCCATCATGCGCGCGCAGGCAGCCTCTGACGCCATGTTCAAGGCGCAGAGCCTGATGGAGACTCGCAAGCGCTTTGCGGTGAACTTCGGAACCTAGACCGGCAGACCTCAGACAGACAGGCCAACAGGGCAGGAGACGCCCGTGCCGCCGATGCCGCAATAACCTGCCGGGTTCTTGGCGAGATATTGCTGATGATAGTCCTCGGCGAAATAAATCTCGCCGAGCGGTGCGACTTCGGTCGTGATTTTCCCGGCATGACCGGCTTCGGCGAGGGATTTTTCGTAGGCTGAGATCATCCGCCGGGCAGTATCTGTCTGCGCATCGCTGGTCGTGTAGACAGCCGAGCGGTATTGCGTGCCGACATCATTGCCCTGGCGCATGCCCTGGGTCGGGTCGTGGTTTTCCAGGAAGAGCTTCATCAGCCCCTCAAACGAGATGACGGCCGGGTCAAAAATCACATCGACGACTTCGGTATGGCCGGTCTGGCCGGAGCAGACTTCTTCATAGGTCGGGTTCGGCGTGTAGCCGCCCGCATAGCCGACCCGGGTCAGCCAGACACCATCCTGTTCCCAGTACTTGCGTTCAGCGCCCCAGAAACAGCCAAGGCCGAACACAGCGCGCTCAAAACCCGCAGGCGTTTCGGCCAGAAGTTCGCGTCCATTCACAAAATGGGTCTCGGCAGTCGGGATCGGATGCGGCCGGCCCTTCAGCGCGGTTTCCGGCGTCGGCATTGCAGCAGGTTTACGGGTGAACAGCATGGCGGCCTCCTTCAGCTGTTCTTTCATATGGGACGTAGCTGTTGCAACGGCAATCACAGTCTTGCGAGGTTCGTCCCCATCAGTTAGAGCGTCCGCTGCTGGATTGGTGAGGTGGCCGAGTGGTCGAAGGCGCACGCCTGGAAAGTGTGTAGGCTAGCAATAGTCTCCAGGGTTCGAATCCCTGTCTCACCGCCAGCCAGCTTTGCTTTCCGCCTTATTCCCCGTTCCAGGTGCCGAGCGCCTTGTAGAGCGCGATACTGTTGAGATTGTTGTCGAGGCTCGCCAGGATCCATTGCTGCTGGGCGTTGTAATATTCGCGCTGGGCATCAAGCACCGTCAGATAGCCATCGAGGCCGGATTTGAACCGCTCGCCGGAAAGCTCGAACGTCACCTGCGTGTCTTCCATCAATTGTTCCAGCGCGCTGAGACGGCGGTCGATCGTATCGGAGATGGCGGCGGCATCTGCCACTTCACGGAAAGCCTGCTGGATCGTGCCCTGATAGGCGGCCAGCGCCGCGTCGGCTTCCGCCTTTGCGGCTTCGAGGTTCCCGCGGCGGCGGTCAAAGTCGAAGATCGGCAGGTCGATGGCAGGTGCGAAGGTCCATCCGCTCGTGCCGTCCCCGTTGAACAGGTCATCCAGCGAGCCGCTGGCGACGCCCACGCCGCCGGTGAGTGACACACTCGGAAAATACGCCGCCCGGGCCGCGCCGATGTTCGCATTCGAGGCGCGCAGCCGCGCTTCGTCAGCGCGCACGTCCGGCCGCTCCAGCAGGACCAGAGACGACTGGCCGACCGGCAGGTTCAGCTCAACTGGCGCAGGGAACAGGCTTGCCTGTTCAAACAGCCCGGCCGGGAGGGGCGCGCCCACAAGCAATTGGAGGGCATTTTTGTCCCGCCGGACCGCTGCCTCAAATTCGGCCGCCTGCGCCTGGGCCTGTGCCACAGAGGCGGACGCGCGGCGGACATCCAGTTCGCTGGCCGTTCCGGCGGCCAGCAATTCGCGGGTCAGGTCGAGGCTTTCGGTCTGGCTTTCCGCTGTCCGGTTTGCCAGCTTCAGAAGCTCGTAATCGGCAGCCAGCTGCATCCAGGTTTCAGCCACAGTGCCGGCAAGCGAGATTTTGGCGGCGCGTTCGCCTTCTTCGGTCGCGAGATAGGTCTGCAGGGCCGCGTCGTTCAGGTTGCGGATCCGGCCAAAGAAATCGAGTTCCCAAGCGGAGACGCCGATCTGGGCATAGGTGCTGTCCGTGAAGCGGACCGCGCCGGTGCTGCCGTCGTCGAAGGTATCGCCTTCCTGAACCGTGGCGCTGGCACCGATCGTCGGCCAAAGTGCCGAGCGGGAAACGCGCAGGTTCGCGCGCGCCGCCCGGACATTCGCCGTTGTGATCCGCAGGTCGCGGTTTTCTTCAAGGGCGATGGCGATCACCTGTTTCAGGGCGGGAGAGGTGACCACGTCTTCCCAGAGGAGGGGCTGGACGTTTTCTGTCTCCGCCTGGCTGACCGGCAGCGCTGCCGGAACGGGCAGGGCGCCGGACTGGTATTCCGGGGCGAGGTTTACACAGCCGGCCAGCATCAATGTGCCGAATGCGGTCGCGAAAAGGGCTTTGGAGCTCATGCGGATGCCTCTGCATGTTTGTCTGGGCCGGAGAAGCGGTTGGTCAGCTTCCGGACGATAACGTAGAAGATCGGGGCGAAAAGCAGGCTGAACGTCATGGCCGCGATCACGCCGCCGAGGACGATGATACCGATCGCATTCCGCCCGGCCGCGCCAGCGCCCGTGCTGAGGGCCAGCGGCAGCACACCGAAGCCGAAAGCGAAGGAGGTCATCAGGACCGGCCGGATCCTCATGCGGACCGCTTCAATCGCGGCAGCGACCAGTTCCTTGCCCTGGTCTTCCAGCCCCCGGGCAAACTCGATGATCAGGATGGCGTTCTTGGAGGCAAGACCGACCGTGGTCAGCAGGCCCACCTGGAAGAAGACGTCATTGGACAAACCGGCGAGGCTTGCGCCCGCGACGGCGCCTGCGACACCGAGCGGCGCGACGAGCAGGACCGAGACCGGAATCGTCCAGCTTTCATAAAGCGCCGCGAGACACAGGAAGACGAACAGGATCGAGATGCCATAGAGCGCCATCGCCTGGTTGCCCGATTCACGTTCCTGACGGCTGAGGCCGCTCCATGAATGGCCGATACCCTCGGGAAGTTTCGAGATCAGTTCTTCCATGGCGAGCATGGCGACACCGGAACTCTCGCCGGGGGCAGCAGACCCCTGGATGTTGAAGGCCGGCACACCGTCGAAACGCTGCAGCTGGGGCGAGCCATAGGTCCAGCTCGTGCTGGCGATTTCATCCAGCGGGGCCATCTGGCCGGTATTGGTCCGCACGAACCAGTCACCGACATTGTCCGGCTGCATCCGGTCCTCGGCGGCGCCCTGAACATAGACGCGCTTGATCCGCCCACGGTCGACGAAGTCATTGACATAGGTTCCGCCAAACGCAACGGACAGAAGGTTGGTTGCATCGCCCACCGACACACCAAGCGCCTGCGCTTTCTGGTAGTCGAGATCGATGTTGAACTGCGGCCCGTCTTCCAGGCCATTCGGGCGGACACCTGCCAGGCGTGGGTCCTGGCTTGCCATGCCGAGCAGCTGGTTGCGGATGTTCATAAACTCTTCGTGCGTGTAGTTGCCGTTATTCTGCAGGAACAGGTCAAAGCCGCTCGAATTGCCGAGTTCGCGGATCGCCGGCGGAGAAATTGCGAAAACCTGAGCGTCATCGATCTGAGACAGGGTGCCCATGGCGCGGCCGACAATGGCCTGAACAGAATTCTGTTTACCGGGGCGTTCGGACCAATCCTTCAGCGAGGCAAAGGCGATGCCGTTGTTCTGGCCCTGGCCGGCGAAGCTGAAGCCTGCCAGCGAAAAGATGCCTTGGACGTTCGATCCTTCACTCGTCTGGTAATAGTCGACAACGCCGTCCATGACTTCTGCCGTGCGTTCGAGACTCGCGTTTGCCGGCAGTTGGGCGAGCGTGAAGAAGCTGCCCTGGTCTTCGTCCGGCAGGAAAGAGGCCGGCATCCGGACAAAGGCGAGCCCCGTCAGCGTCACGATCAGGACGAAGCCTGCCATCATGATGCCCTTGCGGCGCAGTGCGCGTGTTACGACGGCTTCATACCCCGTTGTGAGCTTTCCAAACCCAGTGTTGAAGATCCTCGCGGGCGCCCCGAGCAGCGGATGGGACGTGCCGTGGCTCGGCTTGAGCAGTGTCGCGCACAGGGCAGGAGACAGGATAATTGCCACCAGCACTGACAAGGTCATGGCCGAGACGATTGTGATGGAGAACTGCCGGTAGATCACGCCCGCAGAGCCGGGGAAGAAGGCCATCGGGATGAAGACGGCTGACAGAACAACAGCAATGCCGACCAGCGCACCGATGATCTGCTCCATTGAGCGGATGGTGGCTTCGCGCGGGGGGAGTTTCTCCTCCGACATCACGCGTTCAACGTTTTCCACAACCACGATGGCGTCGTCGACGAGCAGGCCGATGGCCAGCACCATGGCGAACATGGTCAGCGTGTTGATCGACAGGCCCAGGATCAGCAGAACGGCAAAAGTGCCCAGCAGAACGACCGGGACGGCGATCAGCGGGATGAACGAAGCGCGGAAGCTCTGCAGGAAAACAAAGATGACGATGAAGACGAGGCCGATCGCTTCGAACAGGGTCTTCTGCACTTCATGGATCGAAGTTTCGATGAAAGGCGTGGTGTCGACCGGAAAGGCATAGGTCATGTCATCCGGGAAATTGTGGGACATTTCCTCAACCGTCTTCTTCACCCGCTCGGCCGTGTCCAGCGCATTGGCGCCGGTTGCCAGTGAGACGGCAAAGCCGGTCGCCGGATAGCCGTTGAATTTCGAAATGAAGGCATAATTTTCTGCGCCGAGCTCAACCTTGGCGACATCGCCGAGACGGACTGAACCGCCTTCCGGCGTGGTGCGCAGCAGCAGGTTGCGGAATTGTTCAGGCGAGGACAGGAGCGATTGCAGGGTAATGGTGACGTTGATTTCCTGTCCTTCAACGGACGGGGCCCCGCCGAGCGCACCGGACGAGATTTGCGCATTCTGGTCCCGGATCGCCTGCACGATGTCGCTGGGCATCAGATTGTATTCCACAAGGCTTTCAGGCTTCAGCCAAACCCTGATGGCATAAGGGGAGCCGAAAGCCGTGACGCTGCCGACGCCGTCAAGACGGCTGATCGTGTCATACATGTTCGAGCGGACATAATCGCCGAGATCGGTCTGGTCATATGTTCCGTTCGGGGAGTAAATCGACGTGATCAGCAGGAAGCCTGTGCTGGCTTTGCTGACCGTCACGCCCTGGCGCTGAACCTGTTCGGGCAGGAAGGGCGTGGCGAGGGACAGCTTGTTCTGGACCTGAACCTGCGCGATGTCCGGATCGGTTCCCGGCTGGAAGGCCAGTGTGATGGAAGCGGATCCGTTGGAACTGGATGTGGAATTGACATAGTCGAGCCCGTCCAGACCGGTCATCTGCTGCTCGATGATCTGCGTGACGGAGTTTTCAACGGCCTGCGCAGACGCGCCGGGATAGTTGGCTGTGACGCTGATTGTCGTCGGCGCAACGTCTGGATACTGCGCCACCGGCAGCGTACGCAGGGCGAGCACGCCTGCGAGCATGATAAGGATCGCAATCACCCAGGCGAAGACCGGGCGGTCGATAAAGAACTTTGCCATCAGACTAACCTGCGTGTGTTATTTGGATCCGCCGCGCGTTTCCTGCGCAGCCGAAGTCTGTTCGTTGGCAGCCTGGGGCTGAACGGACATGCCGTCGCGGATTGACTGCAGGTTCGCCGTTGCAACCTGCTCGCCGGCTTTCAGTCCGGTCAGGACTGTCCAGGTATTGTCGGTGTTCTGTTCAACGGTGATCACGCGTTGCCGGACGATGTTGTCGTCTCCCACAACCATGACGGAGGCCTGGCCCGTCGGGGTCCGCGAAACCACGGATTGCGGCAGGGTGGCGACATTCTCGTAATAGCCGGCGACAAACTTCGCCCGGACGAACATGCCGGGCAGGATCAGGTCGTCAGGATTTGGAACAACCACACGGACAGCCACCGTGCCGGCGCTTTCCTCGACATTGACTTCGCTGAATTCGAGGTCACCCGCCAGCGGATAGGGGGTGCCATCGGCCAGAATGATGTCGACCGGGATCGTGTTCTGCTCGGTCGTCGCAATCTCACCCGCCGCGATCTGCTGGCGCCAGTTGAGGATCCGTGAGCTGGACACGGTCAGATCGACATAGATGGGATTGGTCTGCAGCACGCGGGCAAGCGGATCGGTCTGGTTTTGTGTCACCAGTGCGCCCTGTGTCACGGAGGATCGGCCGATCCGGCCGTCGATCGGGGAGGAGATCTTCGTGCGGGCAAGATCGATTCGCGCCCTGTCGAGCGCCGCCTTCTGGATGCCGATGTCGGCTTCCGCTTCCCTGACAGAGGCGACGGCCTGGTCATATTCCTGCTGGCTGACGGCGTTGATCTCTGCAAGGCGCTCAAAACGGGCCGCAGTTTCCCTGGCGACGGAGGCGGTCGCTTCAGCCCGGGCGAGCGCTGCTTCGGCGCTGCGAACCGTGGCGGCATATTCCGCTGCGTCGATCTGGTAGAGCGCCTGGCCCTTCCTGACGGTATCGCCCTCCTTGAACAGGCGCTCGCTGATGATGCCGGTAACCTGCGGGCGGATTTCCGCTTCGGCATAGGCGCGGGCACGCCCGGACAGTTCAATCACATTCGGCACGTCTGTCAGGCGGACCTTCATGGTCTCGACAACGGGCGCGGGCGGTGCGGTGGGCTGCTGGCCAGCTGTCTCAGCGCCGCATGCTGCGAGCAGCAGGGTCGAGGCGAACAAAATTGCTGGCAGGCTCTTCTTCGCGGTCTGCATGAAACGGTCCTTGACGGCAGATTGGGAGGAGGGCTATCAAAATAGAATGAATGCTCTATCTAATGACGCACTGCACAAAGTCAAGATCGAGATGTTTAACGAGGGGGAGAAAAACAGATGGGTGAGCTGCCCGTGTCGAAAACGGCTGCCAAGCGCGAAGCCAGGATTGCAGAAATTCTGGAGTGCGCAGAAAAACACTTTTCTATCAAAGGCTTCCATGGCGCCGGAATATCCGGAATCGCCGCGGATTGCGGGATCAGCGTGGGGCATCTCTACCATTATTTCGGCAGTAAAGATGAACTGATCCAGGCTGTCGTGAGACTGGAAATGCGCCGTCAGGACGAGAGCATTGCCGCCTTTGAAAACCTGTCGCCCGAAAACCTGCGAATAGAGATGGCGGAGCTGACGACCGCAATTTTCTCAACCGACAATGAGCCGTTCCGGACAGTCCTGAACTTTGAAATCCTGGCGGAGGCCCAGAGAAATCCCGATGTCGCCGAACTCCTGCAGCAACAGGACAAGCAGATGCGTCTGCGCTTTGTCTCCATTCTCCGCCGGGCGGGAATAGACGATCCCGAAACCCGGACGGAACTGATCTTCACCATTTTCTCCGGCCTGTCGGCCCGTGCCCTTCGGCACCCCCAGCAGGAACGTGCGGCTCTGCTTGAGGTGATCAAGGACGTCATCCTGAAAATCCTGGGTGACAAGCCGGTGACCTCCGGCGCAGCATGCGCCTGAGTCAGGGCGAGACAGACAGGCAGGCGAGGGTGAAATGGAAAAGACGGCGCAAACGGCTACGGGGCCTCTGGCGGGCCTACGCGTGCTCGAACTCGGCCAGCTGATTGCGGGACCGTTCTGCGCGCAGCTCTTTGGCGACATGGGCGCCGATGTCATCAAGGTCGAGGCGCCGGGGCAGGGCGATCCGATGCGCACCTGGGGGCGGACAGGCTATCCGCTGCTCTGGTCGGTGTGCGCGCGCAACAAGCGCTGCATCACGGCAAACCTGCGGGAGAAGGAAGGCCAGGAGATCGTCCGTCAGCTGGTCCGTCAGGCGGATTTCGTCGTCGAGAATTTCCGTCCGGGCACGATGGAAAAATGGGGGCTCGGCTATGAAGACCTCAAAAAGGAAAATCCCGGGATCATCATGATCCGTATCTCCGGATACGGGCAAACGGGGCCTTATTCGAGCCGTCCCGGTTATGCGTCTGTCGGAGAGGCCATGGGGGGTGTGCGTTACCTGATGGGTGAGCCGGACCGGAAGCCTTCGCGCGCCGGCATTTCCCTCGGCGACACGCTGGCCGGTACATTCGCAACCATGGGCGCGCTGGCGGCGCTGCATCACCGGGAGAAGACCGGGGAAGGGCAGGTGGTCGATGCCGCGATCTATGAATCCATTCTGGCGATCACCGAATCCCTCGTGCCTGAATACACGGTCGAGAATTACACGCGTGAACGGTCCGGTTCCTACCTTCCGGCGATTGCGCCTTCGAACATCTATGATTGTTCAGATGGCATGGTCATTCTCGCGGCAAACCAGAACACGGTCTTTGGGCGGCTTTGCGAGGCGATGGGGCGGCCCGAGCTGAAAGACGATCCGCGCTATGCGACTCATGTTGCGCGCGGGGAGAACCAGGCCGAGCTGGACAATCTGATCAATGACTGGACCAGTACCCGGACGATTGACGAAGTTGAGGCGGTCATGATCGCGCATGCCGTCCCGGTCGGGAAGGTCTATCGCGCCCGGGACATGCTGGATGATCCGCATTATGTTGCGCGCGAAGCGCTGGTCGATCTTGCGAGCGAGCGCTGGGGCACGATCAAGATGCAGAACGCTTTCCCGAAGCTTTCGGCAACGCCGGGATCGGTGCGCTGGAGCGGGCCGGAGACGCTTGGTGAGCACACCGAACAGGTCCTGACGGAACTTCTCGACCTGACGCCGGAGCAGATCGGGAAATTGCGTGACAGCGGGATTGTCTAGGCGCGGGCCTGGCGGGCCGCCTTAGTCTTCCGCTTGCCCGCGCACCTCGACGGCCGTCGCCGGGAAGTCAGCCCACACGCCATCCACGCCTGCATCGAAGAGGGCCTTCAACTCGTCCCGGCTGTCGGTGAAGGGCGCGTCCGGGTGGTCGTCCCGCACCGTATAGACATGAACCAGTAGCCCGGCCTTATGCGCGCGGTCGACGAAGTCCGTCGGCTGACCGTCCTCGTCCAGTGCGTAGGAGACATCGGCGCCGACGCCGTCGGTCGGCATGGTTTCGAGATCATAGGTCAGACCCATCATGGCAGCATAGGGCGGGCCGACCATGTTCTGGATCAGCGGTAGATCGCTCTTCTCCGCGACCTCAGCCAGGAAGGGCGGTTCGAAGCACTGGATGTAGACCGGAATACCGGCTTCCTTCAGGCCGTTGGCTTTCATCGCATCGAGGATCGGATCGGCGAGACCCTTGCCGATGGCGGTGTAGTGGCTCGGCCATTTGGCTTCGACGTGCAGGCCGACAATGTTGCCTTTTTCCGCTTCGGCCAGGACGAGGTCCATGATCTCGTCAAAGGTCACGATGTCCAGTGTGTCATTGTATTCCATCGGGCGGCCGTCGAATTGCTGGCGCGCCTTCAGGGTCTGGATCTCAGCGAAGGTGAAGTCGTCGGCCCACCAGTCTTCGTGTTCGCCCAGGGGCGTCTGGCGCTTCACCTTGCGGTCGGCGAATTCCGGATGGTTGGCGATGTCGGTGGTGGCGGACAGGTAGAGGTCATGCCGGGCAATCAGGACGCCGTCGGAGGTCATGACAAGGTCCGGTTCGATGAAGTCGGCGCCCTGCGCGATGGCTGTCTTGTAGGCCATGATCGTGTGTTCGGGGTAGAGGCCGCTGGCACCGCGGTGGGCGATCACGATCGGACGTTCGCCGGTCAGCGTGTTCCATGCGGTGGCGGCGGGTTCTGCGGCGGTGGAGGTCTCCACCGGGCCTGATGGGGGGACGGGCGCGCTGGTGCAGGCGGCTGCCAGGACGAGAGCGGAAGCGGCGATCAGTCGTTTCATATCAGGCACTTTCAGGAAAAGAGGGGTGGCCTGCCGGGGAGGGGGCTCCGCCGGCAGGCCAACAGATCAGAATTTGACGTAGACGCCGGCTTTCACCATCTGCGGCTTGCCGCGGATGATCGTGTGCAGGCCGAAGGCGCCGCCGGTATTGCCGACATCGATCAGGTATTCCTCATCGAAGATGTTCTCACCGAGGACATAGGCGCCCCAACGCTCGCTGGCGGCATCATAGCCGACGCGCAAATTCGCGACGCCATAGGCCTTCTGGTATTCCTGCACCACGGTGCCGTCCGGATACATTTCCGGCGTACGCACGAAGCCGCCATTGCCGTCCGCCGCATAGTCGAAGCCATTATCGTCTTCGAAGAAGTGCTTGCTCTTCCAGATATAGCTCGGGACGATGGAGATATCGCCATGCTCGCCCATCGGCACGGTGATGTCCGCGGCCAGAGAGAAGCTCTGTTCCGGGCTGAGGCGGAACTTGTTGCCGGCAAACTGCAGCGGGTTTCCGTTGTCGTCTTCGTCGTCATATTCCGAATGCGTGTAGGCATAGGTCGCGAGCAGGCGGACATAGTCGTTGACGAGCGCCTGTCCGTCGAATTCCAGGCCGTACTGCGTGGCGTTGCCGGAGTTCTCGGTGATGAACACGCCGTTGATCGGGTCGAACCGGGTCGTCTGGAAGTCCTTGTACTGTCCATAATAGACAGAGCTGGTCATCTGCAGCCGGTCATCGAAAAAGCGGCCGAAGACACCGGCTTCCACATTGTCCAGGGTCTCTGCGTCGATCAGGTTGTAATTGGCACCTTCCGCCGACAGGACTTCCGGGCGCCGGCCGCGGCCATAGGCGACCCAGGTGTTCACATTGTCGGACACACGGTAGGAGGCATTGAAGCGCCAGGTGAATGCGCCATCGGTATCATCAGACGCCGAGGCCATCTGATCGAGCGTCTCGGCACTCAGAAGGAGGGTTGGGGCAAGGGTCACGCCGTTCAGCCCGCCGAGCCCCGCAAGATAGGGGTTCGTCTTCAGGGCGTGGCCGATCGTGCTGGCCGACAGGTCTTCCTTCGTATAGCGCAGGCCCGCGGTCAGTTTCAGCTTGTCGGTGACCGCATAGGTCACATCGCCGAACAGGTCATAGGAATCGCGGTCTTCGGTCGACAGGGACTGTTCGAGATGTTCCCCGTAGAGCGGCACCAGCTGGCCCATCAGCAGGGCGGCGAGCGCGGAATACTGAAGCGGGGTGTCGAAGCTGCCGAAGTTTTCGGCGCCCGGAACACCGGCAAGGGCGAGGTAGGCCTGCGCCTGCGGAACCGTCAGGCCGGCCGCGCCGGCAAGGGTCGGAGCGAACAGCGACTGGGCATAGGCTTCGTCGGTCGAGAAGCGCAGCTCTGCCTTGCTGTCGATGGTGAAATAGTTGCCGCCGAAGAAGGCCGTCAGCTTGCCGCCGGCGTCATAGTTCAGGCGCAGCTCCTGGCTGAACGTATTGGCTTTGCGGGCCTGGTAGAACTGAAGCAGGTTGAAGGCGGCGCCGTCGGAGTCCCAGGCTTCTTTCGAGATCAGGTTGCGATAGTCGGTCAGCGATGTCAGCGACCAGGCATCATTGATGTCATATTCGATGTTGGAGGTGACATAGAAAAGGTCCCGGTCGTTGCCGAGCTTGCTGCGCACCTGGTCGTCATTGATGTTCATGGCCGTGGCGCCATACGGGTCCACTTTGCCGTTCACTTCGAAGAAGCCGGAGGTGAACTGCGTGCCGGTGGAATCGTCTTCCTGATAGTTGACGAACAGATCGGCAGTCAGCTTGTCGGTCGGCGCCCAGTGCAGGGCGGTGCGGACAGCGGTCGTGTCCTGGCCCATCAGGTCCGGCGAATTGGCCGTGTTCGGAACATATCCGTCCATGTTCTTGATCTGGCCGGCGACGCGCAGGGCGAGCGTGTCGTTGATGGTCCAGTTATAGTGGCCTTCGGCGCGGCGCGAATCATAGTCACCGCCTTCAAGCGTCAGGGACCCGGAATTTCCCGCCAGCGAGGCGCGGTTCTGGATGAAGTTGATGCCGCCGACCAGGGCGCCCTGGCCGAACAGGGTGGCTTGCGGGCCTTTGACGACCTCGACACGTTCCATGTCATAAATGGCGAGGTTGGTGGCGAAAGACGGGTTGCCGATGGCCACGCCGTTCTGGAACATGGCGACGCGCGGCGTGCCGCTGTCGGAGACGACCCCGCGCAGCGAGTAGCTCGGCGCGTTGAGGCTCTGTGCCTGCACCTGCAGGCCGGGGACGAAGTTGCCGAGGTCTTCCAGATCATCTGCGGCCAGTTTGTCGATCAGGTCCTGATCGGTCACCGACACGTTGATCGGAACATCGATCAGCGTCTGTTCCTGCTTCTGCGTCGTCACGGTGACGGTTTCGAGGCGGCGGTCGCTCTCGGCCGCGTCGGGATCGGCAAAGGCGACGAACTGGCTGGTGAAGGTGAGAGCTGCAAGTGCGGTTGCAGAGCGAAGATGACGTTTCATGAGAAGCCCATTCCTTGTTGCGGCGCACAATCGACCGCTTGGCGGGCTGGCTATTTTTTTTCGAAGGCAGCTTCAAATCAAAGTTTTACGACCGTGGTTTTGTATCAATTCCGTATACGAAACAGGAGGGTTTTAGGGGTTTTCACGCCGCCCGCTGTGGTGATCGAGAGGCGCTCGCCTGATGGGTTGTCACAAAGTCTGCGGGAATAAGGACTTGTCCGTGTAGGGTAAATGTAGGTGGCGTGACGTATTCTTGTGATGTTTGTCCTTTGCGGGAGAAATGGCTGCAAAGGGAACGACGGAAAGTGGAAATGCGGTTTCGGCTTTCCGCTGCACTCTTCGCCGGCGGGGGTGCGACCGGATTGCGCACTTTTGCCGCCAGCCGCCTTGCCGGGGCGTTACAGGAAAATGGAGGTGTCCCGCTCGGGCCATGTGCTTTCTCTTCGACCTGTTGCTGCGGCAACACGGTGCAGCCGTTCAGAACTCACAAGAAACTGTCATGGGATGCCGCTAGAGGCTTGCCGGAACATTGCCGGATGCCTGTGCTGCTGACCGGCCGGAAACATCAGGAGACAGACAAATGCGCTTTTCAGCTCTGACCCGGCGGCCTCGGATCGTGCCCGTTCTGGTTGCTCTGGCCGGACTGGCTGCCGCGTGTACGAATGCCACGCCGGTTCCGGCCCCGGTTGAGGTGCCGGTCGCCGACACCGCGTTCACCATTGCCGTCCTGCCGGATACGCAGAACTATCTCGATTACACCCACCAGACCGCGGAGGGCTTCCCCTTCGATGCGAACGAAATGTTCCTGGAGCAAATGCAGTTCGTTGCTGACAATCTGGAATCCGAAGGCGGCGAGATCGCCTTTGTCTCCTCGCTGGGCGATGTCTGGCAGCACCAGACGCTGACCATGGATGAAGAGCATAAAGCGCGCGGCTTCGAGCGCGTGCCCAACCCGATCATGGATGCGCACTTCGCCCCGACCGAAAAAGTGAAGACGGTAGAAATGCCAAAGGCCCATGAGGGCTTTTCCCTGATCGCCGGCAAGACGCCGTTCTCGGTTGTGCCGGGCAATCATGATTATGACTCCATGTGGACATCGGCGAAGTTCCCGCCGCAGGCCAGCAGCCCGGCCGAGGTCGACCCGAATGATCTCAAAACGTCTCTCGGTGTCGTGCATCCGGGCGGGCTCGACAATTTCCGGTCCGTGTTCGGCGCCGACACTGCTTTCTTTAAAGACCAGCCCTGGTATGTCGCCTCGCACGATGGCGGGGCCGACAGCGCGCAGGTGTTCGAGGCGGGCGGCTACCGTTTCCTCCATATCGGTCTTCAGTTCGATCCGCCGGATGCGTCGCTGGAATGGGCGGCCTCCGTCATCGCGCAATATCCCGGCCTGCCGACGATTGTCTCCACGCATGACTATATGACCAAGGAAGGGGAGCGCCTGCCGAACCCGATCGTCGACGGGCATGCCGTGGACCCGATCAACAACAGCCCGGAAATGGTCTGGGAGAAACTGATCAGCCAGCAGGACCAGATTTTCCTCGTCCTCTGCGGCCACGAGCATGGCCAGGCCTGGCGCGTGGATGAGAACGCTGCCGGCCACAAGGTCTGGCAGGTGCTGGCCGACTATCAGGACCGGGGACAGACCGCGAAGGATGCCGGCGTTCAGTCGGCCTGGCCGGTCGGCATCGGCGATGGCTGGATGCGCCTGATGAGCTTCGACTTCGGCAAGGCTGTGCCGGAGCTGACGGTCGAGACCTATTCGACCTATTACCGGAAACAGAGCCGGGACATGGCGGAATATGCCGGCTGGTACAAAGCGGCCGAAAAGCCGGACCTGACCGACGAGGCCTTCCACGAAGAAGACGACTATGTGCTCCTGCTGGACGGTTTCCGGTCACGGTTCGGCACGCCATAGTCCGTTATAGTCATGCCGTGATCCAGGCAGGTCTGTGCTGATCCGTCCTGGTCCGGCATGGTCGCCCTCTGGTCTGTGGCTGCATGACACAGTTGTCATTCTTAAGGGGCTGTGGCCTTCCTCCGGCCAGTATGTGGTACCGATCCAGCCGCTCCCGGATGATGTCATTGCTCAGCGCTGTCGCGCTGATGGCAATGATCGTGCGCGGGCTGGTGCCGTCGGGCTATATGCTGGCGGCTGCAGACACGCCGGGTGACTTCGTCAGCATCGTCATCTGCCATGGCGACGGCACGGATGGCACCCAGTCCCTACTGGACCTGAAGAACGGCAAGATCGTCGATCCGGAAGACCTGCCGGGCCAGTCTGACGACGGCAAGAACCAGACCTGTCCTTATGCCATGTCGGCGCATTTCACGCCGCCCATGGTGAGCGGAAAGCTGGAAAGGCCCGTTCAGGAACCGGCTGTCTTCCTGTCTGCCTCTGATTATCTCGTCCCGGGACGCGGCCTTGCCGCTCCGCCGCCGCCGGCCCGTGGACCGCCCCTGACAATCTGATTTCGTCTCGCGCGCACCCGTCTCCGGACGTGTGCGTTTGGTGCGCTGGCATGAGCCCGGCGCGTCAGGAATCGGATAAAATTCAATGCACAACAATCTGGTTGCAGCCCCTGACAGGCTGCAGGTCCCTCAGATCGGGGGCCGTGAAATACACCGGCCGACTGCCGGTGAAGAAACAGGACGGATCTGGCTGGATGCGGTCATCACGCCGAACGTTTCCCTGAACAACCGGGTGGCGCTGATCCTGGCAGCATCCCTGATCCTGCCCGGCAGCCTGATTTGCCTGGCAACGGCCTGGATGGGTGCCTGGATGGTGACCCCTCTGGTGTTCCTGTCTGAAGTCGCGCTTGGCGTCATGATCCTCTGGCACGCCCGGTCTCTCGGTCAGTACAGGCAGCGCGTCTGCCTCACTGATACGTTCCTCCTGATCGAAACCCGTACCCGCGCGGGCCTGCCCGTCGAATGGGCGGAACTGCCGCCGCACTGGCTGCGCGTGGACCGCGTCAACGACACGGGCAGAGGGTGCGATGCCCTCGTCCTACGTGCCGGGCTGCAGCACGCCGACATCGGGTCCGTCCTCTCTCCGCCCGAACGCAGCTCGCTGGCGGATGCCATCGAAGCCGCCCTTCGCAATCGCCGCAATGGCCAGTCACTGGCGGCCTGATCTCTCTTCCTCACGAAAGCAAATGAACATGAAATACAGACTCCTTGGCGGCACCGCCGCGACCCTTCTCGCCTCAGCGGGCATCGTGCTGCCTGCTACCGCGCAAACGGCCACTGAACTTCCGCCAATCGAGGCGCAGGATAGCGATCGTGCAGATGAGGGCAGCGTTGCTGTCGGCAGCACGGAAGTGACAGGCGCCGGCCTTGAAGCTGGCCTTGCGACCTCCTCGGACTCGCTGCAGCTGATCTCCCGGGCACCGGGCGTTGCGGTCCAGTCGAATGGCGGCATTGCCTCGCTGCCGATCCTGCGGGGCTTGGCAGATGACCGGGTCGGCGTCCTGATCGATGGCCAGCAATCCACAAATTACTGCCCCAACCATATGAACCCGGTGACGTCCTATATCGATGCCTCGCGTGTCGAGCGGATTGTCGTGACGCCGACCCTGTCGCCTGTCAGCATGGGCGGCGACAATATTGCGGGCATTATCTCGATCGAAAGCCGGGCGCCGGAATTTTCCGATGGCGGTGTCGAGGTCTATGGTGAAGCCGGCGCGACATACCGGAGCGTCTCGAACGGTGTCGGCGCGTCGCTTCAGGCGAATGTCGCCGGTGAGAAAGTCAGCGCCCGGTATGAGGCGAGTTGGAACAAGGCGGACAATTACAAGTCTGGCTCAGGCGATGAGGTCCGCTCGACCCTCTACCAGAACTATGACCAGTCGCTGCTGCTTGCTGCGCGTCCAACGGAGGATGTCCTGCTCTGGGCCCGCATCAGCCAGCAGGGCGTGCCGTATGAAGGCTTCGCCAACCAGCGCATGGACCTGACCGACAATACGAGCACCAGCGTGCAGCTGCACGGGGAAGGTCCGCTCGGGGCAGGGATCCTGACAGCTGAAGCCTCCTGGCGCAGCGTCGATCATGAAATGAACTTCCTGTCCGACAAGGGCGGCGCGGCAACCGGCGGCATGCCGATGATCACCGAGGGCGAGGATGTCTCGGCCAAGGTCTCCTACGACACGCCGGTTGAGGGTGTTGGCCAGGTCCGCGTCGGTGCAGAACTCTTCCGTGCGTCCATGGACGATTACTGGCCGGCTGTTCCGGGCAGCATGATGATGTCGCCGCTCGACTATGTGAACATCAATGACGGCGAACGGAACCGCACAGGCGTGTGGGCGGAATGGGAAGCCAACCCGTCACCGGAATGGTCCACCTTGTTCGGTGTTCGCTATGAAAACGTCGAAATGGATACCGGAGAGGTGCAGCCCTATTCCTGGACCGGCATGATGAACATGGCCGATGCCATGGCTGCCATGGCGTTCAATGCGGCTGACCGGGCGCGCGAAGACGACAATGTCGACGTGACCGCAAAGGCGACCTGGCGCCCGAGCGACTCTGTTGCAGTGGAGTTTGGTGCTGCGCAGAAAACCCGCTCCCCGAACCTCTATGAGCGTTACGCCTGGGGCCGGGGCTCCATGTCCAGCTCGATGACCAACATGACCGGCGATGGCGCGGGCTATGTCGGCGACATCAATCTGGAGCCGGAAGTCGCGCGCAGCCTCGCCGCAACGCTCAACTGGACCGACGGAGCCGAGAGCGGACGGGTCCTGCAGCTTTCCGCCTGGGCCAGCTATGTCGAAGATTATATCGATGCAGACCGGATCGGCACTTTGAAAGACGGTCTGCCGATTCTCCAGTTCGCAAATCACGAGGCCGAACTGTACGGCCTTGAGGCCACCGGTGCGATGCCGCTCTGGCAGACAGGGTATGGCGATACGCGGTTCACTGGAACGGTCAGCTGGGCCAAGGGCGAGAACAAGGACACAGGCGACAATCTCTACAACATCGCTCCGCTTCAGGGCCTGTTCGCGCTTGAGAATACGAAAGGCATCTGGACGCAGGCGATCGAACTGGAACTGGTCGATGAGAAGGACGACATCAGCGCTGTGCGTCAGGAACTCCGCACGCCCGGCTATGTGCTGATCCATCTGCGGGCAGGGGGTGAGGTCGGCCGTGTGCGGTTTGCAGCGGCGATCGAGAACCTGCTGGACCAGGACTATGACCTGCCGCTCGGCGGAATTGCTTTCGGCGACTATAAATATGGTGGCCGGATCGGTCCGTACCATCAGGTCGCCGGTCCGGGCCGGTCGTTCAATCTCAGCGTCAACGTCGCGTTCTGACGTGCTGCGGAGGTTTCTCACCTCCAGCTATATGGCGGGCGTGGCTCTGGCTGCGCTCGCCCATGGCGGTTTGCTGGCAGGTGTTTTCCTGCTGGCGCCTGCCGGTCCGTCGGGGCTCGGCCCGAAGGATGATGTATTTCTCGTGAGTCTCGTCGAGGAACCGGTGACGGTACCTGTGCAGGAGCCCGAACCGGACCTGCCCCAAACGAAGCTGCCACCCGCTCCGCCTGAGAAAGTGGACGATCCGCCAGCATCGGCCGCTGAAGTCGCAACCGATCCGGCGCCGGCCCTTGAGCCGGCAAAGCCGATTGAAGACGTGCAGCCAGTTCCCGAGCCCGCTCCGGCTGCGGATACTGCGCCCGGTGAGCCGGAGTCCGGCCCGGCACTTGTGACCCTTGCCTCTGACGCCCCTGCGCAAACGGCCGCGCCGGACCCTGCTACAGAGCCGGCCGGGTCAAAAGGTGCGGCATCGCTCAGTGGCGACGGCAAGGCGATGCGGGACGCCTATCTGCGGGATGTGCGCCTGCAGCTCGCCCGTCATGCCCCGCGAGGCGTGCGGGGCGCTGGGAATTGTGAAGTCGAGTTTCGTCTGTCGCATGAAGGCGAAGTTGTGTTCGTTGGAATACGGACCAGCAGCGGAAGCCGGCTTTATGACCGCCGGTGCCTGAAGTCGGTAACGGCGGCCGTGCCTTTCCCGGTGGCGCCGGAGGGCGCTGCCCCTGAAGAACTGAGCTTCACGATTTTCATCGAGCAGAAGCGATGACCCGCTGCGCATTGGCGCCTGCCTGCGTCTGACGCAGATTCTACTGCAGAATATTGATGCGAGGCCATCCGTTGCCGGACAAATGGGCAGGTATGGCCCATATTCTGCCCAAGTGCTGGGATTGGTAAAGGAATGCCTTAATCAGGCCTGTCTTTTAATTAATCTTAACGCTTGTGATGGATGGTCACAATCGTTAGCCAAAACGTGTCCCGTATTAACCATGATGTTCAAGGTTCTTCCGACGTCCTTCTTTTTCCTCGCGGCCTGCGCTGTTGCTCTCATGCCTGCGCAGGCGGATGTGCTGCTGTCTTCGGCCTCGGTCGAGCGAGTGGTGCTGATGGAATATGAGGATGGGTCGACCGAGACGGAATACGTGCCGGCAGACGCTGTCGAGCCCGGACAGGAGCTCGCCTATGTGGTGAGCTTCCGGAACGAAGGGGCCGAGGAGGAAGACAGTGTCGTCATGACCATCCCGGTGCCGGAAGACATGATCTATGTCGATGACTCGGTGATCGCCGACAATGCGGCCGTGGACTTCTCCATTGATGGTGGCAAGTCCTTCGCGCCGCGCGACGATCTGTTGATCGAGGATGGCGACAATGTCCGCATGGCCTCCGCCGATGAGATCACGCATGTCCGCTGGACCTTCGCACGCGTGACACCAGGCGAGGAAGGCATGCTCGCCTTCCATGCGATCCTGAACTGAACCCACCCCTAAGCTGCCCTGCATTGACCCGTACGCCCGCCCTGGCGTAACGCCGGTGCCATGACTCGTGTGAAGATCTGCGGCCTCAAGGATCCGGACCTCGTGCGCCTCTGCGCAGCGGAGGGGGCGGACTGGATTGGCTTTGTCTTTGTCGAGGCGAGCCCGCGCTACGTCACACCGGAAGCGGCCGAGACCCTGCTGCTCGGCGTTGGCCGGGCTGTGCCGGTGGCCTTGATGGCGGACGCCGATGACATCCTGATCGACCGTGTGGTTGCGACGGGCATTCGCGTGCTTCAGCTGCACGGGCAGGAAACCCCGGAACGCGTGGCTGAGATCCGTGACCGCACCGGCTGTGAGGTCTGGAAGGCGATCGGCGTGGAAACGGCAGGCGACCTTGCGGGGGCAGGGGCCTACACCGCCGCCGACCGTCTGCTCATGGATGCAAAGCCCCCGAAGGATGCGGATCGCACCGGCGGGCATGGCCAGGCCTTCGACTGGTCGATCCTGAAAGACTGGACGGCGCCGAAACCATGGATCCTGGCCGGGGGGCTGACGCCGGAGAATGTGGCAGGCGCAGTCGCTGCGACAGGTGCGCCAGCGGTTGACGTCTCCTCTGGCGTGGAGCGGCTGCGGGGGCTAAAGGACAAAGAGCTGGTGCGGGCGTTTCTCCGCGCCGCCAAAGAGGTCTGAAATGATGGACGTGAGAAATACCTGGGACCAGTGGCCGGACATGAATGGCCGGTTCGGTGAGTTCGGCGGACGCTATGTCGCCGAAACGCTGATGCCGCTGATCCTGGAACTCGAAGCCGAATACCGCCGGGCGCAGGACGACCCGGCATTCAAGGCCGAGATGGACGACCTCTGGGCCCATTATGTCGGCCGCCCGTCGCCGCTCTATTTTGCCGAGCGCCTGACCGAGCATTTCGGCGGCGCGAAGATCTATTTCAAGCGTGACGAGCTGAACCATACCGGCGCGCACAAGATCAATAACTGCCTGGGCCAGGTGCTGCTGGCACGCCGCATGGGCAAGACCCGCATCATCGCCGAGACCGGCGCTGGCCAGCACGGTGTGGCGACGGCGACGATCTGCGCGCGCTTTGGCCTCGAATGCGTCGTCTTCATGGGCGAGACTGATGTCGAGCGCCAGAAGCCGAACGTGTTCCGCATGCGCCTGCTGGGCGCGAAGATCGTGCCGGTCTCGTCCGGCACGGGCACGCTGAAAGATGCGATGAACGAGGCCCTGCGCGACTGGGTCACCAATGTCGACAACACGTTCTACTGTATCGGCACGGTGGCCGGGCCTCATCCGTACCCGGAACTAGTGCGCGACTTCCAGTCGATCATCGGCAAGGAAGCCCGCGAGCAAATTCTGGAGCGGGAAGGGCGCCTGCCGGACGTCATCATGGCCTGCATCGGCGGTGGCTCCAACGCCATCGGCCTGTTCCATCCCTTCCTGGAAGACGAAAGCGTCCGCATGATTGGCGTCGAGGCGGCTGGCCATGGCATCGAAACGGGCGAACATGCGGCGGCTCTCAATGGCGGCCGGCCGGGCATCCTGCACGGCAACCGCACTTACCTGCTGCAGACCGATGACGGCCAGATCCTCGATGCGCACTCGATTTCTGCCGGGCTCGACTATCCGGGCATCGGGCCGGAACATGCCTTCCTGCGCGACACCGGCCGGGCCGAATACCTGTCGACAACAGACAAGGAAGCTCTTGAGGCCTTCCAGCTCTGCACGAAGCTCGAAGGCATCATCCCGGCACTTGAGCCGTCCCACGCGCTCGCACGCGTTGGTGAAGTGGCACAGGAACTTGGGCCGGATGGCCTGATCATCCTCAATATGTGCGGCCGCGGCGACAAGGACGTCTTCTCTGTCGCCAAGCATCTCGGAGTGGACATGTGAGGCAGGTTCTTCCCGTCATCCTTCTTGTTTTGCTGGGCGCCTGCGTGCCGACGACCAAGTATGCATATGTCCCGCTGACGCAGCAGAATTTCGAGGCGGCGCAGAATGGCGAGAAGATTCCGCTCGTGGCGCACGATACAGTGCTCTGTTTCGCCGATGGGCGGACGGCACCCATCCGGTATGCGGAATGGACCGATAATGGCATCTGCGGGCAGGCACATCCCCCGATTGGCGATGATGATGGCAACCGATGCTATGACTGGGACCAGATCGCCGGCATCGGTATTCCATACGAAGGACGCTCCCTGTCGGTTATCCCCATGGCCGCCGTGCAGATAGGAAAATGCGATCCGGAGGCACTTGCAGAATGACCGACCTTCTCCTCATCCGCATCACTTGCCCCTCGCAGCGGGTGGCCGAGGACATTGGCGATGCCGCCGTCGAGCACAAACTGGCGGCGTGCGCGAACCTGGAAGGTCCGGTCTCGTCCACCTATCGCTGGAAAGGTGTGGTGGAGCAGGCGTTTGAATACATTCTCTGGCTCAAGGCGCCGAAAGCGAACTGGGACCGGATCGAGGCCCTCGTCCTTACCCATCACCCTTATGACGTCCCGGCCATGGTGGCGCTGCCTTGCCTTGAGGCGCACGACCCCTATGCCGCCTGGGTCCACGAAAACACGGAAAGCTGATGCCAACGGAACGTATTACCGCTGCCTTCGACCGCGCGAAGGCGGAAAAGCGCGCAGTCCTGGTCTCCTATCTCATGGCAGGCGATCCGGACCTTGAGACGAGTTACCAGGCGCTCTGCGCCCTGCGCGACAATGGCGCTGACATCATCGAGCTGGGCGCGCCCTTTACCGATCCCATGGCCGATGGCCCGGCGATCCAACGGGCGGGCCTGCGTGCGCTGGCAGCGAAAACGAAGCTGACGGATGTGCTGGCGCTCGCTGCCCGGTTCCGTGAAACCGACCAGACCACACCGCTGATCATCATGGGCTATGCCAATCCGGTCCATTCCATGGGCTATGGCGCCTTTGCCGAGGCCGCGCATGAGGCCGGTGTCGACGGCACGATCATCGTGGACCTGCCGCCGGAAGAAGATGCGCCGCTGCGGGAAGAATACGCGAAATACGGCCTCTCGGTGATCCGCCTGGCGACACCGACGACGCACGAAGCCCGCATGAAGAAGGTCGCCGAAGGCGCCTCCGGCTTCCTGTATTTCGTCTCCGTGACCGGTGTGACAGGGGCCGGAAGCGCCGATCCTGCCGTTATTGCAGGGAACATTGACATGGCCCGGCGCGTTTCAGGACTGCCAGTTTGTGTTGGCTTTGGTGTAAAAACCGGTGCACAGGCTGCGGAAATGGCTAAAATAGCCGATGGGGTTGTCGTAGGCAGTGCTTTCGTGGAGCATGCAGAGGCGGCTCACGAATCAAGGGATCTGGCCCGCGCACCCCAGGGCATGGGGGTTTTGGCCAAGGAACTGAGCAAGGCGATCGCCGAGGTCGCGAAACCGTAGTGGCTGTTACAGCCGTGGAGGTTGTCGGATGAACTGGATCAACAAGGTCACCCCGCCGGGCCTGAAGACCATGCTGACCAAGCGGGACACGCCGGATGACCTGTGGGTGAAATGCCCGTTGTCCGGAGAGCTGGTTTACAAAACCGATCTGGAAGAAAACTGGCATGTCACGCCGGCTGGCGCGCACCTGCGCATTTCCCCGCGCACACGCTTCCGCCTCCTGTTCGATGATGAGCGCTGGGAGCCGATTGAGCTGCCGGGCGTGGCGCTGGATCCGCTGAAATTCAAGGACGACAAGCCTTATCCGGCGCGGCTGAAAGCGGCCAAGTCAAAGATTGCGGCCCGCGAGAAGAAAGAAACCGAAGGCGGCGGCGCCCCGCTGCTGCAGGACGACTGCATGGTTGCCGCCTATGGCAAGATCGGCGGCGTGCCGGCGGTCGTGCTGGTGCAGGATTTTGCTTTCATGGGCGGTTCGCTCGGCATGGCAGCCGGGGAGGGGTTCATCACCGCCGCTCATATGGCGCTGGCCCGCAAGGCCGCTTTCGTCGTCTGCACCGCTTCGGGCGGCGCGCGCATGCAGGAAGGTACGCTCAGCCTGATGCAGATGCCGCGCACGACGCTCGCCATCAATGAACTGGGCGAAGCGAAACTGCCTTATGTGGTCGTACTGACCGACCCGACCTCCGGCGGCGTTTCGGCCTCTTACGCCATGCTGGGCGATGTTCACATTGCCGAGCCGGGTGCGATGATCGCCTTTTCCGGCCCGCGCGTGATCGAACAGACGATCCGTGAGAGCCTGCCCAAAGGCTTCCAGCGGTCTGAATTCCTGCGTGAAAAAGGCCAGGTCGACATTGTGGTCGACCGCCGCAAGATGAAGGATACGCTCTCGCGCGTCCTCTCCATGCTGATGCCGAAGTCGCGCCGTGCCAGCGACAGCATGCCGGCCTCGCTCAATCCGCCCAAAACGCATGTGTCCAAGGGCAAGTCTGATTGAGCGGAGACAGTGCGGCCCTTGCCGCAGCGCTGAAGCGTTTCGAAGGGCTCTATCCTGAGACGATTCACCTGTCGTTGGGACGGGTCGAGGCTGCGCTTGAAGCACTCGGCCGCCCGCAGGATCGCTTGCCGCCGGTCATCCATGTTGCCGGAACGAACGGGAAGGGCTCGACCAGCGCTTTCATGCGCGCCATGGCCGAAGCAGCCGGTCTGAAGGTGCATGTTTTCACCAGCCCGCACCTTGTCCGCTTCAATGAGCGGATCCGGCTGGCGGGTGAAATCGTTGACGATGCGCGCCTGATCGACTGGCTGGAGCGGACGTATGAGGCCATCAAGGGCCAGGAAATCACCCATTTCGAGGCCACAACGGCAACGGCGCTGCTGGCCTTTTCCGAAGTGCCGGCGGATTTGCTGATCCTCGAAGTCGGCCTTGGCGGGCGCTATGATGCGACCAATGTCATCGCGAAGCCGGCCCTGTGCGTAATCACGCCGGTGGACTTTGACCACAAGGCATTTCTCGGGTCTGACATCCGCAAGATTGCGGGTGAGAAGGCGGGGATCATCCGGCCGGGGCGCCCGGTGCTGAGCGCCATACAGCGCAAGGTCTGCGATGATGTCATCACGGCCGAAGCCGCCCGGCAGGGGGCGCCACTCTACAAGCTCAAGGCGCACTATATCGATGCCATGCCGGATCATATCGGACTTATAGGCGAGCATCAGCGGGCCAATGCGGCACTCGCGGCGATGGCGATGCAGCTGTTCGGCAATTCCACCCGCATCCCGCAGGACGCGATCTTCGAGGGCGCCCGCACCGCGACCTGGCCGGCCCGGATGCAACGCCTGAAAGATGGCCCGCTGACCGCGCTCGTGGCGGGGCGTGAGGTCTGGCTGGACGGCGGGCACAATCCGCACGCCGCCCGGGCGATCGTCCGGCACCTGTCAAAGCAGGACGGGAAGACGGCGCTTGTCTCGGCCATGTTGGCGTCCAAGGACGCCACCGGCTTCTTCCTGCCGTTCCGGTCCCTGCATCCGCCTGTGTTCACCGTGCCGAATGCGCCGGGTCACCTGGCGTCAGAACCGCAGGAACTGGCCGATGCGGCGAACACGGCCGGGCTTGAGGCTGTGGCGTGCGAGAGCCTGGAAGCAGGACTGAAGGCTGCCGCGGCAACCGGCGCCGACCGGATCCTGATCTGCGGCTCGCTATACCTGGCAGGGGAAGTCCTGTCGAAGAATGGCGAAGAGCCGGTCTGACAGGCTGAACACTTTAAACGGACACGAAAAAAGGGCGGCCAATCAGGCCGCCCTTTCCACTCTACGCGTACTCTACTGTCCGGGATTATGGTTGTTGAACCTTAACAGAACCCGAACACGGTGACCGCAGGGCCTAGCTGGACTGTTTTGCCAGCAGGTTGCGGATTTCTTCCAGAAGCACTTCCTGGCGCGGCGGGGCCGGCGGCGGAGCAGCTTCTTCCTTTTTCTTCATTTTGTTCATGCCCTTGATGAGGAGGAACATGACGAAGGCGACGATGGTGAAGGAGATGATAGCGGAGATGAAGTCTCCGATTTTTACGACGACGGCCTCCTTGAGGACTTCGCCGTCGGCGCCGAGCGTGGCAGGCACCATCTCGTAATTCCAGCTGCCGAAATCCAGGCCGCCCATGACCGGGCTGAGCAGGGGCAGGAACACCCCCTGGATGAAGGCGGTGACCAGTGTCGCGAACGCCCCGCCCATGACAAAGGCAACCGCCATGTCAACGAGGTTGCCCTTCATCGCGAACTCTTTGAATTCCTTGAACATTTTAGTTTCCCCTCCTGAGGCTTCGAGCCTGGATACTTACCGGTTTGATCCTATTATTTGGCAAACCGGTCAAGGCAGATCGTATTTCGGGGGTCCCTGAGAGGCTTATCTCGCCTCAGGGTCTTCGCCGCCATTGACGCGGGCGCGCAATTCCTTGCCGGCCTTGAAGAAGGGGACGGACTTGGCCGGCACTTCCACCGGTTCCCCGGTTCGCGGGTTGCGCCCCTTGCGGGAATCGCGCTGGCGGACAGAGAAGGCGCCGAAGCCGCGCAGCTCAACACGGTCACCGCGGGCGAGCGCGGCGGCGATCTCGTCCAGGATCACATTCACGACCTTTTCCAGATCTTCCTGGCGGAGGTGAGCGTATTCCGTCGCGAGTTTTGCGATAAGTTCTGACTTCAGCATCCCTTTGATATAAAACGCATTTGCGGCGGGAACGCTAGGCCCCCGCCGCAAACATTTCATCAAATTTAGAAACCAGGTGGTGCCGGCCCGTTCAGGCCGGCCTTACCCGGCTCAGCCTTGGAGGGCTTCCGCCTCGGCTTTCCAGTCAGCACCCTTGCCGGATGTGCCGACTTCTTCTTCCAGAGCTGCCAGCTGATCATCCGTCATGGAAGCGATCTGCCAGAAGTGGAAGACGCCTGCGTCGTTCAGCTTCTTCTCGAAGGCCGGGCCAACGCCTTTGATCTGTTTCAGATCGTCCGCGTCGCCTTGCGGAGCGGCCAGACGGCCGTTCGCATCGGCATCGCCGGAAGCAGCTGCAGGGGCAGCGTCTTCCTTGCCGGTGCCGGAAGAGGCCAGGGCCGCGCCGAGAATGTCACCCAGCGAGGCGCCGGCATCTGCCGACCCGTACTGTGCGACGGCTTCGGCTTCTTCGGCGATTTCGAGGGCCTTGATCGAGAGCGACACGCGGCGCGAGCCACGATCGACCTGGATCACCTTGGCGTCGACCTTGTCGCCGACAGCGAAGCGTTCCGGACGCTGATCTGCGCGGTCACGCGACAGATCGGAGCGGCGGATGAACGACTTCATGGCCGGCTCGCCGAATTCGACTTCGATACCGCCCGAGGTGATCTCGGTGACGGTGCAGGTCACGGTCGTGCCGCGCTTCACGCCGCCGGTATTGAGCGATTCCATCGGATCGCCTGCCAGCTGCTTGATGCCCAGCGAGATACGCTCCTTGTCGACGTCGACGTCGAGCACCTTCGCCTTGACCATGTCGCCCTTGTTGTAGGCTTCGATGGCCTGGTCACCCGACTGCTCCCAGGAGATGTCGTTGATGTGAACCATGCCGTCCAGGTCCGGGCCGAGGCCGACGAACAGGCCGAACTCGGTGATGCCGCGGACTTCGCCTTCGATCTCGGTGCCGATCGGATGCTCTGCCAGGAAGGCCGACCACGGATTGTCCATGGTTTGCTTCAGGCCGAGCGAGATGCGGCGCTTCTCGGAATCGACGTCCAGCACTTCCACATCGACTTCCTGAGAGGTCGACAGGATCTTGCCGGGGTGCACGTTCTTCTTGGTCCAGCTCATTTCGGAGACGTGGATCAGGCCCTCGACACCGTCTTCCAGCTCCACGAAGGCGCCGTAGTCGGTGATGTTGGTGACGATGCCTTTGAGGCGGGCACCAACCGGGTAACGCACATCGATGCCATCCCACGGATCGGCGCCGAGTTGCTTCATGCCGAGCGAGATACGCTGGGTTTCCGGGTTGATCTTGATGATCTGGACTTCGACTTCCTGGCCGACTTCAACCACCTGAGACGGGTGATTGATGCGCTTGTAGGACATGTCGGTGACGTGCAGCAGGCCATCGATGCCGCCAAGGTCGACGAACGCACCATAGTCGGTGATGTTCTTGACGATACCCTTGCGGACGTCGCCTTCGGCCATGTCGGACACGATTTCCGCACGCTGTTCGGCGCGGCTCTCTTCCAGGATGGCGCGGCGCGAGACCACGATGTTGCCGCGCGAGCGGTCGAGCTTGAGAACAGCGAAAGGCTGAACTTCACCCATGAGCGGGCCGACATCGCGGACCGGGCGGATGTCCACCTGGGAGCCCGGAAGGAAGGCGTTGACGCCGCCGAGGTCGACGGTGAAGCCGCCTTTGACGCGGCCGGAGATGGCGCCTTTGACCGGTTCGTTGGCGTTGAAGCTCTTTTCGAGCTTGATCCAGCGCTCTTCGCGGCGGGCCTTGTCACGGGACAGGACAGCGTCGCCAAGGGCGTTTTCGATACGGTCGAGATAGACGTCGACAATGTCGCCGGCTTCCGGCTGCTTGTCTTCCATCGAGAATTCGCGGAGCGGGATGCGGCCTTCGGTCTTGAGGCCGATGTCGACGAGCACGGCATCGTTTTCAATGCGGATGACGGTGGCCGGAACGACCTGGCCTTCCTGCATTGCCGACGCCGCAGCCGACGATTCGAACATGGAGGCGAAATCGTCGGAGGAGGGGTTCATAGAGTCAGTCATGTAAGTTTCCTGAGGCGGGACGAACGGTTCAAGGCAGGCGCGCACCATTGCGGCCTGCTGGAACGACCCGAGAGCGTGGTCTCTTTAATCTTCAGTGGTGCAGCCTGTTTGGATTTGAGGCCCCTGTATTTACAGGAGAAAGCCCCTTCAGGTGCGGTTTCCACGGGCGAGAGCGGCCTCAACAGCTGCCAGCGCCTTTTCCACTGCGGCCTCTATAGAGAGGTCGGTGGTATCGATCAAGACAGCATCTGCCGCCATGGCGGCCGGGGCGTCCTTGCGATTCTGGTCGCGCTGGTCGCGTTCGCGCAGCTGCTGGATCACCTGTTCGAGCGTGACGTCCTCGCCAAAGCCCAGCAGTTCGCGCCAGCGCCGGTAGCCGCGCTGTTCGACATCGGCATCCACCCACAGTTTCACATCGGCGTCCGGGGCGATCACCGTACCGATGTCGCGGCCATCGAGGAGGGCGCCGTCCTTCTGCAGGGCGAAGGCCCGCTGCAGTTCGTACAGGGCCTGGCGGACCTTTGGCAGGGCGCTGACCACGGAGGCGGCCTTTCCGGCTTCGGCGGTGCGCAGCTCGGCTTCATCGAAATCGTTCAGGTCGAGGGAGGCGGCGACGTCTGCGAGGCTCGCCTCGTCGTCCAGCGCAACGCCCTGTTTCAGGGCCGCGACGGCGGTCGCCCGGTAGAGGCGGCCGGTGTCCATATGGGGCAGGCCGTACTGCCTGGCCAGCCGTTTCGAGATCGTGCCCTTGCCGGACGCTGTCGTTCCATCGATCGCAATAATCATGGCCGCGGGGAGTGGGTGAAGGTGCGCGGGAAGTCAAGCAGGAGAAGTCGAGGGGGCTCCCGCACGAGCAACGCGAAGGCGCAGCGGCCCCGCGCCACAGGCGCGGGAACCGCCGCGAGCAATCCTTATCTCGGCGCCATGCGGATCGCGCCGTCGAGGCGGATGCACTGGCCATTGAAATAGGTGTTGCGGGCCAGCTCCATGGCCAGCGACGCATATTCTTCCGGTTTGCCGAGGCGTTTGGGGAAGGGGACCGAGGCGGCGAGGCTGTTCAGTACCTTCTCCGGCGCGCGCAGCATCAGCGGCGTCGCAAAGATGCCCGGCATGATCGAGTTCACGCGGATGCCGATATCCATCAGGTCCCGCGCCATGGGCAGGACGAGGCCGTTCACGCCCGCCTTGCAGGAGCCGTAGACGACTTGGCCGATCTGGCCGTCCTGCGCCGCGACCGACGCCGTCAGCGTGATACAGCCGCGCTCGCCGTCTTCCAGTTCCGGCAGCGTGGACATACCGAGCGCCGAGAGCGAGGCGATGCGGTAGGAGGCGACCAGCACGCCCTGGGCGCCGAAAGCATAGTCTTCGGTCGGCAGGCGCTTGTAGCGGGCGTTCTCCTTGTCCCAGGACAGCGTCTTGCCGCCCTTGGCCGCCATGGCGCAGTGGACGGTGATCCGTTCCTGTCCGTGTGCGGCGCGGGCCTTCTCGAAGCCGGCGACGCAGGAGTCTTCGTCCATGATGTTCACATTGCAGAAGATGCCGCCAATCTCTTTCGCGGTGGCTTCGCCGGCTTCTTCATTGATGTCGAAAATGGCGACCTTTGCGCCGGCCTTGGCGAGTGCACGGGCGGTGGCCTGGCCGAGGCCCGAGGCGCCGCCTGTGACGACGGCGGCGGTTTCGTTCGTGATCTGCATGGTGTTTCCTCCTGATTATATCTGACTATACCGGATCATAGGGTGATCAGGCGGTCTCTTCGACGAAGCCCTTCCATGACTTCATGTAGGTCACGAAGGTCTCGCCCAGCCCTTCGGCGCGAAGGTGGGCTTCGGGCACGGGCAGGGCGATGGGGGTGAAGTCCGGATCGGCGAGCACCTTCTCCGGGAAGTCATGGTGCAGGATGGCGCCGCGGCCGATGACGACAAAGTCGAGCCCCGCCTCCATCGCGTCATGGCAGGCCTTGCCGGTGGTCAGCTTGCCCGCCGCGCCGAGGCGGCAATCGCCGCGCGGCAGGTCTGTGAACCAGTCGACCAGACGCTTGCCCTTATAGGCCTCGTCCTGCGGTTCCTTGAATGTGTTCCACAGCGACATGTCGAGATAGTCGACCTTGCCACCGGTCATGATCTCTTCTGCCAGGCGGCGGATCTCGCCCATGTCCATGCCGAAGCGTTCCGGCGACAGGCGCACGCCGAGGGAGAAGTCCTTGTCGCATTCGCTGCGGATCGCGTCGATCATCTCCATCAGGAACTTCACGCGGTTCTCATAGGCGCCGCCCCATTCGTCCTCGCGGAGGTTCACCTCGCTGCTGAGGAACTGGCAGATCAGGTAGCCATGCGCGCCGTGCAGCTCCACGCCGTGGAAGCCGGCTTTCTCGGCGCGTTTTGCGGCGGTGACGAAAGCGTCGAAGGCCTGTTTCACTTCATCGCCCGTCAGGGCGCGGGCGCCGAATTCCTCATTGTCAGACGGGCAGACCGGCGCCTCGCCGATCAGCTCTGCCGGTGAGCGCATGCCGGCATGGTGCAGCTGGACGACCGAATGGCTGCCGGCCTTGTTGATCGCACCCGCAAGGCGGGTGAGGCCCGGCAGGTGTTTGTCGTCAAAAATGCCAAGCTGGCCGGGAAAGCCCTGGCCGATGGCCTGCACATGGGCCGCGCAGGTCATGGTCAGGCCAAAGCCGCCTTCGGCGCGATAGGTCAGCCAGCGGAACTCGTCATCGCTGAGTGTGCCGTCGGCATGGCTCTGCAGGTTGGTCAGCGGCGCCAGCATGAAGCGGTTCTTCATGGCCGGGCCATGGGCGAGGGTCAGGGGAGAGGAAAGATCAGTCATGCCCGCACTTTGGCGCAGGGCACGGAGACGTCAATTTATGCCGCTGGGGCAGGGGACTAGCGGACGGCGTTCAGCGCGGCAGCGATTGCGGCCCGGTTTTGCGGGTCGATCACGGCAAAGACGATGTCGGCGTCGCGCGCCATCGGGTGGCGGGCGCAAATGGTGACGGCGATGTGCGCAGCCTGCGCGGGTGGGTAGCCATAGGCGCCGGTCGAGATGGCCGGGAAGACGATGCGGCGAAGGCCGCGGTTCGAAAGCTCGGTGAGGCAATTGCGGTAGCAGTTCGCCAGAATGTCCGCTTCGCCATTCTGCCCACCATGCCAGATGGGGCCGACCGTGTGGAAGATGAGGCGCGGGGCAAGGCCGAAGCCCTCCGTCACACGCACCTCGCCCGGCGGGCAGGGGGCGAGCGGACGGCAGGCCTCTTTCAGCGCTGGCCCGGTAGCATAGTGGATCGCGCCATCCACCCCGCCACCGCCCATCAGGCTGGAATTGGCGGCATTGACGATCACCTCCGTCTCAATGTCGAGCAGACTGCCGGGATAAAGAACGAGACGGGGCATCAGAGGTCACTTCGTTTCGCGGTCTGGTTCAGGCGACCGGAAGAGAAGTATCAGCATGCGTTTGTTCTTCATAGACAGGGCATGGGTGTGCTGCCGAAGTGGACTCACGAAAGGCGACTATTGGCCCAATGGTGCCGTTGCCTTCTCACGTCCTTCAAGGCATCCTTGCCCCAACTCAATAGGTTGCCCGTGTAGGATGGCGCTGCAGATGGATTTAGACTTCGTGCGGGCCGATCTCGAACAGCATCGCGAATTGCTCATACAATTCAATATCGAATATCTCCGCTGGGCCGATGATTCGGTGCAAGAACGGTTCGGGCTGTCGCTGCCAAGTCTCTTGGGAATGTCTATCCCCGATTATGCTCACAGCGCATTAGACAAGCTGTGTGAGGGGACGCCGCCAAACGGCGTCTTCTACGTCGTCTTCAATGGGGAGGCAGCGCTTGGAATGGGCGGGCTCCGCTCCATACGAAACGGCGTTGGCGAAATCAAACGCATCTATGTCTCCCGAGCGAGCCGCGGCGGAGGAATAGGTGCAAAGATCTTGGATCGGCTCGTACGTGACGCCCAGAGCTTTGGCTATCATGAACTAGTGTTGGAAACTGGCCCCTTTATGACCTCCGCTCATCGGCTTTACGAGGCGGCGGGGTTTGCAGATATCCCGCCGTATGCAGAGGCAGAGGTGCCTGAGGCGCTACACCGTGACTGGCGCTTTATGCGCTGCCGACTGAGCTAAACGATCGGCTGCCTTCGGCGAGAACCTGGCACTCAGAACCAACTGACCTGACGGCTTAATCTGGCCCTAACTTGACGTTCGACGCCTTCGCAATGCTTCACGCCATTTGTCTCTTCCAGTGAGAGGGCATCGGTTAGTAGGGCGGATTGGGCAAATCGCAAATCCGCTTGATCTGGCAATGCCAGAACGCGGGCGTGTATTACTCTTTTTCGCGTTTGGTGGTATGTCATTGTGCCCAGAGACCAATAGGGGAGCAACGGTATGTCCGACGCAGAACAACCGATAGTTCGTGAGGCCGTTGCGGTCTTCCAGACCGAGAAAGACATGCAGTCTGCAATCGATGATCTGCTGACGCACGGATTCAACCATGCGGAAATCAGCTTGCTCGCATCAACCGACGCCGTCGAGAAGAAACTCGGTCACAGGTTTCGGTCTGTCAAAGAGTTGGAAGATGATCCGGACGTGCCCACCATTGCTTATGCCACGACGGAGTCAGCAGGGGCGGCCGAAGGAGCGATTATCGCAACACTCACGTATGTTGGGGCTGTGGCGGCATTTGTCCCGGTGGTCGCTGGTGGAGGCGCGCTTGCCGCTGCACTTGTCGCAATGGGAGTGGGTGGAGGAACCAGCGCCACAATAGGCGTGCTATTAGCCAAGCTGATCGAAAAGCGCCACGCAGACTATATCGCTGACGAACTCTCACATGGCGGTCTTGTGCTCTGGGTGCGCACTTGGAACCAGGCCGACGAAGAATCTGCAACGAAGATTCTCTCGGCTCACTCTGGCCAAGACGTTCATGTGCACGCGATCCGCGATACCTTCTGAACCTCAAGGCCATCTTGTCAGAAAAATCTTCTGCCAAACACCGGAAATTTTGACAGCTCGTTCTGCGCCCATGGCAGGCACTTTCCTCAGGTTTGCGCGTGTCCGCTTCCGGCGATTGCCAGCCTTCTCACCCCTCCGAAATGTCCGCGCCAAGTGTCGCCATGTGGGCGAGGAAGTCCGGATACGATGTATCGATCATGGAGATGTCGTCGACTCGAACGGGGTTCTGCGCGGCGGTGCCCATGATGAGGGCGCTCATGGCGATGCGGTGGTCGTGATGGGTTTCGACGAGGCCGCCGCCCGGCACTTTGCCGGCGCAGCCCTGCACGATGAAGCCATCCGGCGTGCCTTCCGCCTCGACGCCATTGGCGCGCAGCATGGCGACGGTGGCGTCGATGCGGTCGCTCTCTTTCACGCGTAGCTCTTCGGCGCCGGTGACCACGGTCTCACCTTCGGCAAAGGCAGCGAGTACGGCGAGGATCGGGAATTCGTCGATCATGGCGGCGACATAGCGTTCCGGCACATGGATGCCTTTGAGCTGCGCGTAGCCGGACGCGATATTGATCTGGCGCTCGCCTGCGGCTTCGCCGGCCTCTTCGGCGCCCAAATGCGCGCCCATCAGGTTTGCGACATCATAGAAGCCGGACCGGGTGGGGTTCGACATGACGCCATCGACCTGAACGTCGCTGGCCGGGGAGAGGATGCCTGCCGCGACAAGGAAGGCGGCAGAGGAGGGGTCGCCCGGAATCGCGGCTTCAATGGCGCGCAGCACCTGGCCGCCCGGAACGGAGATGCGCGTCGGCTCGCCCGGCTTGCGCTCGACGCCCACTTCGGCGCCGAAGCCGCGCAGCATACGCTCGGTATGGTCGCGGGTGGGCTTGGCTTCTTCCACAATGGTGGTGCCAACAGCGGAGAGGCCTGCCAGCATGACGGCGGACTTCACCTGCGCGGAGGCTTGCGGCGGGGCGTAGGTGATCGCCTGCAGGGTTTTCGAGCCGGTCAGCGAGAAGGGCAGGCGCCCGTCCGGCCCGGCGGTGTCGGTCAGGCCCATCTGGCGCAGAGGGGTCAGGATGCGGTTCATCGGGCGGGAGCAGAGGCTTTTGTCGCCGGTCAGCTCAGCGGTCAGGGCATGGCCCGCCATGACGCCCATCATCAGGCGAGAGCCCGTTCCGGAATTTCCGAAGTCCAGCACGCCTGCCGGAGAGGAGAGGCCTTTGGCGCCGACGCCCGTCACTTCCCAGGCCCCGCCGCCAAGGCGTTTCACGTCCGCGCCGAGGGCCTGCATGGCTTGTCCGGTGCGCAGGACATCGTCGCCCTCCAGCATGCCTGTGAAGCGGCTGGTGCCCTCTGCGAGCCCCCCGAAAATCAGGGCGCGGTGGCTGCAGGATTTGTCCCCGGGGGCCCGGACGGCGCCTTTAAGGGATTTGACGGGACGGCTGGTCCAGACCATGAAGAATTCCGAGCTGAATTTTTGCGTGAATTGGGGCTTTGACAGCGCGCGACGTTCATGGCAAGCGCCGCCCAGATCAAAATCCAGAAATCCAACGAGGAGGCGTTCGCCCGTGTCGAAAGACAAGCTTGGAACCAAACAGGTTTGCCCATCCTGCGAAGCCCGTTTTTATGACCTCAACAAACGCCCGTGCGTTTGCCCGAAATGCGGGGAGGAATTCGACCCCGAAGATGAAGTCATCCGCACCACCATCACCAAGGTGAAAGCCAAGGCTGCCCGCGCTGCGGTCAAGGCCGAGGACGATGACGAGGATGACGACGAGGAAGACGAGAAGGCAACGGCCGCCCGCGGCGACGATGATTCCGACGATGAGGATGAAGCCGACGACGAGGAACAGGCCAAGGAACTCGGCGAAGACGACGACGAAGTGATCCTCGAAGGCGCCGACGACGAGGAAGACGACGAGTCCGGCAAGAAAGTGCCGGCTGGCTTCAATGAAGACGGCGTCGACGATGACGATGAAGACGACATCATCCTGCCCGACGATGACGACGATGATTTCGAAATCGACGACGACAGCGACGATGATGACGATCTTACCCTCGATGATGACGAGGAAGATGAGAAATAGACTTGAAAGCCGGAAGAGGGGGAGATAAACCCCGCTCTTCCCGGTCCGGGGCCATAGCTCAGTTGGGAGAGCGCTTGCATGGCATGCAAGAGGTCAGGGGTTCGACTCCCCTTGGCTCCACCATTTTCCTTCCGGACAATTCAGGCGATTTCTACGCGGTTTTCAGCGTCAGCAGCCTGATTCCCGCCGCGCCAAACAAGGTGCCGATCACAATATCGAACGGGCGGCGCATTTTCCGGTAGGCCGCCACCGCTGACCGTGTCGAAAACAGGCAGGCATAGCCCACAAACACGCCCGTTCCGGCGAGTGCGCACAGCGCGACGGCCGTGAACAGGAAGGCTGGCGGGGCCGTGGCCGCTGCACCGACCGACAGGGTGGCCATCCAGACTAGCGGCGCTTTCGGATTCGTCAGGTGCAACAACAGTCCGCGCAGGTATTGTGTCCCGTGCGGGACGGGTGCGGGGGCCTCCTCCGTAACGCCTGCTGCAGGTTTGCGGCTGGCCGAGCGGAATGCCCTGAACGCCAGGAACAGCAGGTAGAGGCCACCCGCCATTTTCATGGCCGTGAAGAAAAGGACCGAGGTCTTCAGCGCTGCGACAAAGCCGAGCGCGGCCACTAAGGCCCAGAAGACCGATCCGGTCACAATTCCCAGCGACAACATCACGCCCGCCGCCCGGCCTTCACGGGCCGAGACGTTCATGATCATCAGCGTCGCCGGGCCAGGACTGGCCGCGCCGACAATGAAGACGGACAGGATCAGTAACAAATTCGGCAGGTAGAGGCTGAGCAAGTCGGCTGGCATGTCTCGGTCCCGGCGAGGCTGTGTTGTGCGATATGCAGCAGACACAGCACATAAGGCGAGGAAGAGACAGCAATTTTCCGTGATCGGCCGCCCTGAAGACGCCTCATCCTGGCACTTGAAGCGCCGCAATTGCACCCCACCTTGATAGGGAACGAAAGGTGCCCACCCAAGGGACCTCATGTTCGCCGTATCTGTCGTGCGACGGAAAGGAGTGCCGACATGTTAAACGACGAAACCACACCCCGCTTCGATGCGGAGCCCATCGTCTACATTCGCCACCTGGCTGTAGATGAAGTGCAGGATCTTGTGCCCGCCAATGCCCTTGAAGGGATCGGCCGGCCGGAAGACCTGTTTATCGTGTCCTCTGCCGACGGCCAGCAACTGGCCATCGTGGAAGGCCGCGACGCCGCTTTCGCAGCGGCCCGGATGCATGACCTGACCCCGGTCAGCGTGCACTGAGGACCATCAACAACACCATCTATAGACCCTCTATGGACCCTATATGCCCCGCCCGCAGAGATGCCGGCGGGGCTTTGTGTTCCGGAGACGGGGTTTCCGGCCCTTGCCATTTTGCCCGCACAAGATGACACTACCGTCAACTATAACCCGGGGGAGATAACGGGCATGAGACCGATCATTCTGGCAGTGGCCGCTGCCGCAATTCTGGCGCCAGCCGCCTGTTCCAAAAAAGACCAGGCCGCTGCGCCGGACGTCGCCATGCCGGCGGAGGACGGGGTCACCCATGTTTCCGCCGAAGGGGATTTCGCCGAAAACCTGCAACTTGCCCTGATTGAAGCCGAGCCAGGCGACAAAATTGTCATGCCGGAAGGCAATTTCGAATTCACCACCGGGCTGTCTCTGGACGTCGATGGCGTGACCCTGGCCGGGGCCGGGCAGGGCAAGACGATCCTGGACTTTGCGGGCCAGACCGGCGCGGGCGAAGGCCTGCTCGTGACCGCCGATGATGTCGTGCTGACCGATTTCGGCATTCGCGACACCAAGGGCGACGGCATCAAGTCGAAAGATTCCGACCGGATCACCTATCAGTATCTGACAGTGGAATGGTCCGGCGAGCCGGACGAGACGAACGGCGCCTATGGCATCTATCCGGTCGAGTCGACCGATGTGCTGGTGCAGAACTGTACCGTCCGCGGCGCCTCGGATGCGGGCATCTATGTCGGCCAGTCCGAGAACATTATCGTGCGGGACTCGGTCGCCGAATACAATGTCGCCGGGATCGAGATCGAGAACTCATCCTATGCGGACGTGTACGGAAATATCGCGCGCCACAATGCGGGCGGCATCCTTGTGTTTGACCTGCCGGACCTGCCGGTGATGGGCGGGCATTCCACCCGCGTCTATGACAATGACATTGTCGAGAACAACACGGTGAATTTCGCCCCGGTCGGCAATATCGTGGCGGGCGTGCCAAGCGGCACCGGCATGATCGTCATGGCCAATTCCGATGTTTACATCACCGGCAACCGGTTTGCGGACAATCGGACAGTGGACGTCATGCTGAATGCCTATACAGAGCCGTTCACGGATGAAAACTACAATCCGCTGCTGACGGATATCACCCTCAGCGGCAACACGTATGAAGGCGGGCTGGACGATCCGCAGGGCATGCTGGCGCCTGTCGCGGCTGTGCTGGGCGGCTCGCTGCCGTCCATCGTAACCGATGGCGTCACCCGCTGGAATGGCGGGGAGGACCAGGCCGTCAATCTCGTGATTGCCGAGGCGCCCGAAGTCGGTTTCCTCAATCTGGGCCTCGGCGAATATCCGCTCGACCCGTCGAAGCTGAAGCCCAGCATGGACCGCCCGGCCGGGACACCTGTGCCGGAGCGTGAGGCCGTGGTCCTGCCGCAGGACACGAAACAGCCATGAGACACGTCCTGCCGTTTGCCTGCCTGATCCTCGCCGCTTGCGGGGCAGGGCAGGCCGCGGCGCCCCCCGGCCCGGATCTTGAAACCATTCTGGCGGACAAGCCCGCGCCGGTTCTGTCCGACTACGGCTTTTTTACCGATGCCGGAGCCGATCATCCGTCAATGCGGGTCAAAGCCTATGACCTGATCAATCCGCTCTTCTCGGATGATGCGGACAAGCACCGGTTTATCTATGTCCCGCCGGGAGAGACTGCGAAGGCCGATGGCGCGGGCCTGCCGGAGTTTCCGGTCGGCACGGCGCTGATCAAGACCTTCGCGTTTGCGCCAGACCTGCGGGATCCCGAAACCGGGAATTTCAAGGTCGAAACGCGGGTGATCATCCGCAAGGCCGATGGCTGGGCGGCGTTCCCCTATGTCTGGAACGAGGCCGGCACGCAGGCGACATACGCCCCGGTTGGTGCGCGCCGCACGATTGAGACGATCAGTCCGCAGGGTGAGCCGCTGGAGATCCATTACGAAGTGCCCAACAAGAACCAGTGCAAGACCTGCCATCAGAGCGGCGATGTGGTGGAACCGATCGGGCCAAAACTGCGCAATCTCGATCATCCGGGCCCGGCCGGTGTGGACCAGCTGTCGGACTGGGTGGCAGCCGGCATTCTGGACGGCGTGCCGCTGGGCCTGAAGGCGGCGCCGGATGCGATGGATGTGAGCCTGCCGCTGGACGCGCGGGCGCGCGGCTATCTCGATATCAATTGCGGCCATTGCCACAATCCCGGCGGGTCTGCGTCCAATTCCGGCCTGTGGCTGACGCTGGAAGAATCCTCGCCCACGCGCCTTGGTCTGAAGAAACATCCGACGGCAGCAGGCCGCGGCTCCGGCGACCGGCGCTATGTCATCGATCCGGGGCACCCGGAGGAATCCATCCTTGCCTTCCGCATGGCCTCCACCGAACCCGGCATCGCCATGCCCGAACTGGGCCGCACCTTGTCAGACCCTGTGGGGATAGACCTGATCAATCAGTGGATTGCGGGGATGGAGGCGGAGCGCTAATTCGGGTCATAGGTGCCGAGGCTGGAGGTCGTATCAGGAGGTATGTCAGACATATTGATGTCTTTGATCTCATCGTACCTATCCGCCGGTGGGGCGTCCTCCCCTGTCACCGCGTCACCACTGTATCGTAATATTCGTACACTAACATTAGAGAGGTCGATATCGGGGTTTTTTATAGCAATTTTCTCCCGATCCCGTTCCCACTTGTTCGTAACAACGCCCTCTCCCGTGACACAGCGTCCAGGCTGATGATACTCCCCAAGATAAACGACTTCGCCGGGGGCGACGCTGAAATCGAATCGGGGCGCGCGCTTTGCGATGAAGTAGGAATTTGCGAGCCAAGGGCTGAAGTAATAGTTCCCGGCGGGCACCGCTAGTGCGCTGACGAAGCCATAAGAGTCGGAAAAGTCGCTCTTAATGGCATACACATCGACCGGAATGAGTGGTCCGTGTTTTTTATAAGGGTCGCCTTGCGCGTGAAGTGACAGAAACGTCGAGAAAGACATGCACTTGTCGTCGGCATTTGCCGATATCAGGACAACTCCGTTGGCTTCATCCGCCATCTGTTCAGATGTGAGCCGTGTTGGCGAAAACCTGTTTGACATAGTTCCGCAAGCCGCGAGCAGGAATCCAGTTGTGGCGACTGCCAAAAACTTGAGTTTGCGCGACCAAGCGCCATTCGAAATCGAGCTCAAAATTCCCCCCTTTGTTACACTTCGACCCTTCAGCTTTCCCCTGTGAAAAGAAACGTGTCAACTTGGGGAAGCGGGATAGGATTCGCCGCAGGAGCGCCATGGGGTTTAGGCATCATCGAGCGGCTTTCCGGCAGGGTGGTAATATTAAAGCCCGCGCCCGATGCTTCGACTTCGCTCAGCATGAGCGCTACGAGGGTGCGGTAAGGGCGACGGCTCATCCTGAGCGAAGTCGAAGGATGAACTGGCAGAGGAACTTGCTCTCCCCCGTGTCATCCCGGCCGGAGCGCAGCGCAGAGCCGGGACCCAGCCTCAACGCCGCACCGGGTCCCGGATAAGCCCTGCGGGCTTTCCGGGATGACACGCGTCGAAGTGCATCCAACGTTCAAACGCCCCATCCCGCTTGCTCTTCCAACCCCTCGGGCATAGGGTGCGCGCGCTTTAACCCCGAGGACCAAACCTATGGCCGATACGCAGCGCCCAAGCCTTCCCGTCACGCTCGATGATGTGAAAGCCGCTGCAATGATTATTGCAGGTCAGGTCCAGAACACGCCGCTCAGCCATTCGAAGACGCTGTCCTCGATCACGGGTGCCGAAGTGTGGGTGAAGTTCGAAAACCACCAGTACACCGCCGCCTTCAAGGAGCGCGGGGCGCTGAACAAGCTGTCCAAGCTGACCGAGGAACAGAAGAAGCGCGGCGTGATCGCGGCCTCTGCCGGAAACCATGCGCAGGGCGTGGCGCACCATGCCCGCCGCCTCGGCATTCCGGCGACCATCGTGATGGCTGAGACGACACCCTTCAACAAGGTGCAGCACACGCGCGACCATGGCGCCCGCGTCGTGCTGGAGGGCCTGATCTTCGACGAGGCGAAGGATTATGCCCTGGCGCTGGCCGAAAAAGAGGGCCTGACCTTCATCCACCCGTTCGATGACATCGACATCATCGCCGGGCAGGGGACCATCGCGCTGGAAATGCTGGAGGCCAATCCGGAGCTCGACACGCTGGTCGTGCCGATCGGCGGCGGCGGCCTGATCAGCGGCATCGCAACAGCCGCCAAGGCGCTGAAGCCGGACATCAAGATCTTCGGCGTCGAGGCGGCCATGTATCCGTGCATGCATGCGGCGCTGAACGGCAAGACGCCCAAAATGGGCGGCGCCACCATCGCCGAAGGCATTGCGGTGAAAGAAGTGGGCAAGATCACCCGCCAGTTCGCCGAACAGCTGGTGGACGACATCCTTCTGGTCGAGGAAGAACACCTCGAACGGGCGATCACGCTCTATGCCGACATCGAGAAGACGATTGCCGAGGGCGCCGGGGCCGCGGGCCTCGCCGCGCTGCTGGCGCATCCGACACGCTTTTATGGCCGGAAAGTCGGCCTCGTCCTCTGTGGCGGGAACATCGACACGCGGCTGCTGGCCTCGGTGCTGACGCGGGCGCTTGTGCGGGAAAACCGCCTCGCGCGCATCCGCATCATCGGCGACGACCGGCCGGGCCTGCTGGCGCTGGTCTCCAAGATCATCGGCGACCAGGGCGCGAACATCATGGAAGTCGCCCACAACCGCATCGCGCTGGACGTGCCGGCCAAGGGCGCCGAGTTCGACATCCTGATCGAGACGCGCGACAGCCAGCACACGCAGGAAGTCGTCGATGCGCTCACCATGGCCGGCTATCCGCCGCGCAGCATGTGACATCTGTAATGTTGGAAGCTGGCCGGGGCGGGTGACTTCGCCCCGGAAGCGGCCTAGACCCTGACCCAAATATAGAAGCCGAAATGGAGCCTCAATATGAAGCGCATCCTCGCTGTTGCGGCCAGTGCCGCCCTCGCCCTGATTGCCGCCTGTACGGGCGAAAAGACGCCGACCGATGTCGACGCGGTGTTCGACCAGCACATGCCATGGAACCCGGATGCCAAAGGCGTCCAGACCGACCCATCCGGCCTGCAATGGATCGTGATCCGGGAAGGCGACGACAAGGGCGCGAGCCCCACCCCAAGCGATCTTGTGCGCGTCAATTATGAAGGCCGCACGGCGGAGGGCGAAAAGTTCGATTCCTCCTTCGATCGCGGCAAGCCCGCCATGTTCCGCCTGAACCAGGTCATCCCCGGCTGGACCATCGGCCTGCAGAAGATGCATGAGGGCGACCAGTACATGTTCTACATCCCCAGCAAGCTGGCCTATGGCGACAGCCCGCGTCCGGGCTCGGTCATCAAGCCCGGCGACGATCTCGTCTTTCTGGTCGATCTCGTCGACCTGATGGAGCCGAAATCGGTCGATACGGCTGCGTGGGAGAAGTACACCCCGTGGAACCATGACGCGCCGGAAGTGAAGAAAACCGGCTCCGGCCTCGAATATGTCGTGTTGGCCAGCGGTGACGAGACAGGCGCAAGCCCGGCCAACGGGCAGGACGTTGTCGTCTATTATGAGGGCCGCCTCGCCGACACGGGCGAAATGTTCGACAGCGCCTTCCAGCGCGGCGCCCCGGAAATCTTCCCGTCCAACCGCCTGATCCGCGGCTGGGTCGAGGCCCTGTCGATGATGAAGCCGGGCGACCGCTGGCTGCTCTACATCCCGTCAGACCTCGCCTATGGCAAGAAGGGCACGCCGGGCGGCCCGATCCCGCCGAATTCCGATCTCGTCTTCGAAGTCGAACTGGCGGACGTGCTGGACTAGGGGCTCAGGCTTCGTCCAGGTCTGCCCGGAAGAAGATGGGCAGGCGGACAGACGACTGGAACCAGGGCTGTTGCTGGTTGGCGGTTTCGGCGATCACGTCGCCGCTGACCTGCAGCATCACCTTGTTGATGTCGATCCGGTCGGGCGACTGGATGCGGCGCGCAAAGGCATCGGCAAAGATGGATGGGCCTGTCGCGTCCGGCCGCGTCGTGCCGGGCTTGTCGGCATAGGCGATTACGACATTGGCGTCTGACGTGTAATCGGCAAAGCCGGGCTCCAGTCCTTTCGTTTCCAGCGGCGAGTCGTATTTGCGCCCGCAATCCACCATCAGGACAACGGCCTGCGCGGCGGAGTCTTCCAGGAATTCAACGGCGTCCTGCAATTTCGCGCCACTTTCCGCGACCTCGTATTCGTTGCGGGGCAGGGGGCCGTTCGGGATCAGGTAATTGTCTTCCCCGAACAGGGATGCTCCGTATCCGGCGAAATAGACGACGCCCACGCTGGCCGGGCCGGCCGCGTTCAGCGCATTGCGCAGCATGGCAAGACCGTCATTGAAGCCGGCAAGGTCTGCATTGCGGATATGGCGCACCTTGTAGCCGCTCTCGCTGAGGGCGGTGGCAACCTTTTCACCGTCCGCATGCGTGTTCGGCAGCGTGTAAGCGCCACTGTCCGCATAATCATTGGAGAAGACCAGTGCCACGCGAAGCGGGTTCTGGCTGACCGGCGCCATCGGGGCGCCCGGCGCGCGGCTCCACGCGCCAATGCGGATGTCGCTGGACCGGCGCTGCAGGCGCGACAGATTCATCGGCTCCTGACGCTGCAGTGTCATTTCCAGCACGTCAAGGCGGACATTCTCGAACATGTCGCGCACGGTGACAGCGGGTTCCAGCAGGCGGGTGCCGAGCGCTTTGGCATAGGGGCCATTGCCGTCATCGGCGCGCCCGTCGCTTGCCGTTTCGCCTTCCCAGGTGGCGAAGGAGATGAACATGTTGCGCTCTTCGGCGCTGCCTGCCGACCGGCGCAGGCCCCGGAAGGATTCCCCGCCGCCGAGGGCGCGTTCCGCTTCCGGCAGTTTCAGCACATTGCGGCAGGCGTCGATGGAGAGGACGGTCGGGGCCGCACAATCGGTCAGCTTGCCCATCACCCAGTCGAGCGAAATGGAATCGTCCCACAGCGCTTCATCCAACATATCGGCATCCTCGACCGGGATCAGGAAATTGCCTTCGCCTTCGCGGGCGGCGCCATGGCCGGAATAATAGACAAAGCCCGTCGCCTCCGGCCCGCTGGCCTGCATGGCGTCCACATAGGCGCGGAAGGCCGACATCATCTCCGACCGGCCTGCGTCCTGCACGATGTCGCCGGTGACGAGAGAGAAACCGCATTCCTGAATGCCTTCGGCCACGAGGCGGGCATCCCGGACCGGATTGGCCAGGGTTCCGATCCCTTCGGAATAGGCGGCATTCCCGATAATGAGGGCGTGGCGCGGCGCCTGACTTCCCTGCGCCCGGCCCGGCCAGGGCAGGGCGGCGGCGCCGCCTAACAGCAACAGGTGCCGGCGTGAAATCATGTTCCCACTCCACTCATCTCACGAAGGTTAATCGTCTCGTAGAGGGACGCGTCAGTCAATGTCGCTGCTACGGGCTTGCCTATCACGGGCGGGGCTGACAGGAAGAGCGCCGGATTTTCATGCGGGAGAACAGGTTTGGCGATTACAGGTGACACGCTGGCGCGCATTGCGCTGGATGCGGGCAAGCTGATCATGGAGATCTATGAGGGCGACTTCGATTTCAGCCGGAAAGGCGACGATTCTCCGGTCACGCTCGCGGATGAGAAGGCTGAGGCGCTGATCCTGAAAGCGCTGGCCGAGGCTGATCCGGACCTGAAAGTCATCGCCGAAGAGGCCATGGCCGCCGGTGAGATGCCGGAACACGGGGCCCGTTTCGCCCTGGTCGACCCGCTGGATGGCACCAAGGAGTTCATCAACAAGAATGGCGAGTTTACCGTGAACATCGCCATTATCGAACATGGCCGCCCCGTGATGGGCGTCGTCTATGCGCCGGCCCTGTCGCGCCTGTTCGTGGCGGACGCCCACAATTCCGCCTGGCAGGGAGAGGCTGCGCCGGGCGCGGATGTGCCCACGGACCGCACGCCGCTGCGCATCCGCAAGGCGCCGGAAGAGGGCGTGACAGCGGTGGCGTCCAAGTCTCACCGCACACCGGAAACCGACGCCTTCCTTGAGAAGTTCACTGTTGCGGACATCAAGGGGGCTGGGTCTTCGCTGAAATTCTGCCTCATCGCGGCAGGTGAAGCTGATCTTTATCCGCGCATGGGCCGCACGATGGAGTGGGACACCGCCGCCGGACAGGCCGTCGTGGAAGCAGCCGGCGGACGTGTGCTCACGGAAGAAGGCGCGCCGCTCCTCTATGGCAAGCGCGAGCGCGGCTATGACAATCCGTATTTTATTGTGTATGGCGGCGTGTCTCCGGTCTGACATAGTCCTGCCACGTTCCGGTATCGTTTTCTCCAGCTTTTCCTGCGAGCAGTTCCGTCAGGGAGTATTACCATGGCACGTCAGTTCTTCGGCACGGATGGCATCCGCGGCCGCGTAAACCAGAAGCCCATGACCGTGGAGACGGCGCTGCGCCTGTCCATCGCGGCCGCGCGCAGCTTTGCGCCGGATGGCGGGCGTGAAGTCATTGTCGGGCGCGATACGCGCCGGTCGGGCGAGATGATCGAATCAGCGCTGGTGGCCGGCCTCTCCAGCATGGGCCTGACGCCGGTTTGCGTCGGCGTGGTGCCGACCCCGGCAGTGGCCCTGCTGACGCGTGAGACCGGGGCAGCCTTCGGCGTGATGGTGACGGCCTCTCACAACAAGTATCAGGACAATGGCCTGAAGCTGTTTTCGCCGGAGGGCGTGAAGTTCACCGATGAAGTCGAGGAAGCCCTTGAGTCCGGCATGTTCGACGCGTTCGAGGGTGCTTATGCCGCGCCGGAGGCGGTGGCCAAACCGCGGAAAATGGAGGAGGGCGTCCGGCGCTATATCGAGCGGTGCCTGGAGGCGGTTGAGCCGGAGGCGGATTTTTCGAAACTGAAGGTCGTGCTCGACTGTGCGAACGGCGCCGCCTATCGGGCGGGCCCCGACGCGATGCGCCGGCTTGGCTGCGATGTCACTGTGATGGGCGTGTCGCCGGACGGGGTGAACATCAATGCCGGGGTTGGTTCCACCGACACCAAGGCGCTGATGCAGGCCGTGACTGGGAACAAGGCGGACATTGGCATCGCCTTCGACGGGGACGCAGACCGTCTGATCGTGATCGACGAACTCGGCGAAGAGGTCGATGGCGACCAGGTGATGGCACTGATCGCGACGGAACTGTTCCACACAGGCCGCCTGAAGGGCGGCGGCATGGTCGCCACCGTCATGTCGAATATGGGGCTGGCGGAGTATCTGAAAGGACTGGGCCTGACGCTGGCGCGCACGAAAGTGGGCGACCGCTATGTGGCAGAGCATATGCGGGCGCATGGCTTTAACCTGGGCGGCGAACAGTCCGGCCATATCATCCTGTCGGATGTCTCGACCACGGGCGACGGCCTGCTGGCGGCGCTGCAGGTTCTGAAAGTGATGGCGCGCACAGGCAAGAAGTCGTCCGAGATCGGACGGGTGTTTGAGCCCGCACCTCAGGAGCTGGTCAATATCCGCTACGCCGGAACCAATCCGCTGGAAACCGACCGGGTAAAATCCGCCATCGCCCGCGCAGAAGCGACGATGGGGGAGAAGGGGCGGCTTGTGGTCCGCAAGTCCGGCACCGAGCCGCTGATCCGTGTCATGGCCGAAGCGCTGGAAGAGCCCATGATGAAAGAGGCGTTGGCTGAAGTTGTCGAGGCTGTGCAGGCGGAAGCCTGACCGCGCGGCAGAACTCCCCACCTTGAAACCCCGCCTCTCGCTGGGGAACGAATTGCCTCTCCCTCCTGATCGCCTATCATTGGCGAAACAAGAACAGGTTCAGGGAGAAACACAGCATGGCCGATGCGACAGAACTGCCGCCATTCCGCCCGCTTCCGCAGAAGGCGCCGGATGTCGAGATGCGCACTGCGCCGGGCGGGATCCACTATATCGCCGCCCGCCATGCGCCGGGGCCGCGCCCGCGCACGATTCCGCATTGCCTGGACGAGCGCGCCGCCGAACATCCAGACCGGCCGTTCCTGAAAGAGCGCGATCCGGAAACGGATGAGTGGGTGACGGTCACCTATGGGGAAGCTGCCCGGATTACCGACAGCCTGGCGCAGGCCTTCCTCGACATGGGGGCAGGGCCGGACGCGCCGGTGATGATCCTGTCGGGCAATTCCATCCGGTCGGCCATGGTGATCCTTGCCGCGCAAAAGATCGGCGCCCCGGCTGCGCCGATTTCGGTGCCGTACTCGACCATGTCGACAGACTTCGAAAAGCTGAAGCATTGCTACAATACGGTGAACCCGAAAGTGGTCTTCGCCGAGACACTGGAGCCGTTCAAAAAGGCGATTGAGGCGCTAGGCTGCGATGGCTGTACGGTATTTTCCGCAGATACCGGCGGTGACAATACGGTGCTTTCCTATGACGCACTGGCCGCGACGGAGCCGACCGCTGCGGTGCGTGAAGCGCGTGACCGGCTGACGGATGAAAGCATCGGAAAATATCTCTTCACCTCCGGCTCGACCGGCATGCCGAAGCCTGTGCCGACGACGCAGGGCGCGATGTGTTTCATGATTGCCGGGCAGGAGGGGCTGCGCGACACCGGCCGGGATCCGGACCATGATCCGGATGCGGTCGAAAACCTGCTCGACTGGCTGCCCTGGAACCATATCTCCGGCTCAAATGTGAACTTCAACGGCGCGTTGTGGAACGGCGCGACTTTCTGGATCGATGGTGGCAAGCCAACGCCGGCGCTGTTCCACGAAACGATCCGTAATGTCCGCGACTGTTCGCCCTCGGTCTTCGGCACGGCCCCTATCGCCCTCGCCATGCTGGCCGAGGCGATGGAGGCCGATGACGATTTGCTGATGGCCTTCTTCAAGAACATGCGGTCCATCGGCTATGGCGGCGCGACGCTGTCGGACGATCTCTATGACCGGCTGCAGGCGCTCGCCATCAAGGCGACCGGCAGGCGTATCCCGATCGTCACCATGTATGGCGCGACCGAGACGCAGGGCATTACCGTCGTGCATTGGGAAGCTGAGCGGGTTGGCCTGATCGGATTGCCGCTGCCGGGCTCGACGCTGAAGCTGGTGCCGAATGGCGACAAACTGGAGGTGCGCGTCAAAGGGCCGTCGGTGATGCCGGGCTATCACAACAATCCTGAGAAGAATGCCGAAGTGTTCGACGAGGAAGGCTTCTATTGCCTGGGCGACGCGGTGAAGTTCGTCGACGAGGCGGACCCCAATAAGGGCCTGATCTTCGACGGCCGGGTCGGGGAGGACTTCAAGCTCTCCTCCGGTACATGGGTCAGCGTCGGCACCTTGCGCCCGGACTATGTGGCGGCCTGTTCGCCGCTGATCTTCGATGCCGTGATCTGCGGGCAGGACAAGGATATGATCGGTGCGCTGGTCTGGCCATCGCCCGCTGGCATGGAGCAGCTGGTCAGGGAAAATGGCGGGGACATGATGACCGCTTTCCGTGTGCTGACCGAGAAGCTTGCGGAGAAGACTGCAGCTTTCAATGCGGGCGAGCCGGGCTCGTCCCGCCGGATTCGCCGGGTCATGGTGATGACGGAGCCGCCGAGCATCGATGCCGGCGAAATCACCGACAAGGGCTATGTGAACCAGCGCCTGGTCCAGGCCCGGCGCGCCGACCTCGTGGCGGCACTGTTTTCTGACCCGCCGGGCCAGGGCGTCCTCTCGCTCTGATGGAAGGGGAGAGGCGCGTTTAAGCCGTTGGAAGGCTTTTTACCGTAAATCTCTGTCTCGCTTTCGTGGGGAGAGACAATGACCTTTGACGCACGCAAGGCGCAAAAAGCGCCTGCGTCCGGCCAGCAGAATGCGCTGTTCGCATTATTAACACTGGTGGTTGTGTGCGGCGCTTTCTTCGCCGTGCTGAGCCTGCCGCACAAGGCAGCAGGTCACGACTCTACCCGTCTGGACAAGGTGTCCGCGCTCACAACAGAGATGCCGAACCTACCCGGGGAGGCGGCGGAATCCTATTTTGCCGCGCTGGGCAAGGTCGACCCGAAGGCGCAGGAAGACCTCTCCCGCAAGATTGCTCGCGCCGGAAAGCGGGATGATGCCGCTCTCACGCAGCTGATCATGGCGCATGCCGAAACGGTCCTGCGCGATCATGCAGACGAACTCGGCCAGGCGGACACAAAGCATCTCGACACACTGCTGGACATGACCCGGAACAGGTTGAGGCAAGCGGCCCGCAAGCGCAGCAAATGGTGCAATGCCGCCCGCTATGCGGATCTGGCAGACATGGAGTTTCGCCAGCCGGCCGACTTTGAACTGGCCATGGCGGAGCTGAAGGCCCCGCTGCAGGACTATTCCTTTGATGTCATGACGGGCCTGATGATTGCCATCGATGATGCACGGATGAACCCCGTTCAGCGGGGCGCGCTGACGCGGACGGATGAGGCGGCGATGCAGGGCGTGGTCATGTCGCTCATGGCCGATCCGGACGTCTTGCCGCTGATGGTGTCGCTGAAGGCGGGCGACGACGCGAAGAAGACGTTGAACGGTGTGAATGTCTGCCGTCTGGGCGCGACAGCGGTGACAGCGGCCAAGACCCTGCCGCAGGAAACCAAGGGCCGCCTCCTTGCGGAAGCGGCCCGGCAATTCAGGGACAATGGCGCGTCAGCCTTCGGGACCGGGGTGGGCTTCTGAGGCGTCAGTCCTTGCGGGCGACGCCCGCTTCGCCCAGCCGCCATTCCAGAACGTCGATCCGGTCCTGTCCGAAGAAGCCCTCGCCCTCGAACACCATGAGGGGGACGCCCCAATGGTGCGGGTCCTGTTCGGCCTGGTTTTCGGCGATCACGGCTTCCAGCCGGTCTTTCTCCGCTTCCTGGCGGGCGTCCATCTCTTCGAGATCGAACCCGGCGCGGGCGGCGGCCTCTTTCAGGGCGGTGCCTTCGGTCCAGGCACCGCCGGACCAGATCAGGGTGGAGACCTCGTCCATGAAGGCCCAGCCTTCCTCATCACCTTTTTCGCAGGCCAATATGCCGAGCCGGGTGAGCCGGCCGATATAGGGCTGGTCGGGTGAAATCTCGCGGGTGATCATGTTCATGACCACCGGATCGGGGTTCAGCGGTCCGATGGGCAGGCCCAGATACTGCGCATTCCTCACGAAATCACGCATCAGGTAAGGCACCCATTGCGGGCGGACTTCCTGAAAGAAATGCGGGGTGCGAATCGCAATCGGATAGACCGGACGCGGGCGAACGCGCACTTCCCATTTTGTGGGAAGGGCGCGGAGGCGCTTCGTTGCCAGATAGGAATATGGCGAGCGGAACGACCAGAAGACATCGACAGTTCTCATGCCAATAGTTTGACGCCTTCATGCCGCCTTCACAAGAACGAATTTCGACACCATCTTGCCCGCCATGACACTCGACCAGACTCTCCGCCAGTTTCTTGACCGTTTCACCATGCCAGACCTCAAGGGGCTGGACTGGCAGACAACGGCGGACCGTCTGCGCCGCCAGTTCTATGCGGCCAGCCATGCCATCGAGAAGGATGCGCCGGAGATGGCAGATATTTCCCATATCACCCTGCCTTCGGGGCCGGTCGGGGTGAAGGCGCGCGTCTACACGCCGCTGGGGGCAGGTATCGCGCCGGGGCCGGGTATTATCTTCTTCCATGGCGGCGGCTTCGTCATTGGCGACCTTGATAGCTATGACATGCTTTGCAAGCGGCTGGCAGAAGGGGCCCGGTGCCGGGTCGTCTCGATCGACTACCGGCTGGCGCCGGAACACAAATTCCCGGCCGCACACGATGATGCGCTGAATGTCTGGCGCTGGGTTCAGGAGAATGCCGGTTCGCTGGGGCTCGACCCCGAGCGGCTGGCCGTGTCGGGCGACAGTGCGGGCGGCAATCTCTCTGCCTATCTGTCGCAGGAAATGAACCGTACCGGCGGGCCGGCCCCGGCCTTCCAGCTGCTGCTCTATCCGCTGGTCCAGTTTGCCGACATCCGCACAAAGAAGATGCCGTTCAACGAGAGCGGCTTTTTCATCTCCGCCAATCTGTTTGAATTCTTCCGCGACGCCTATCTCACCACGCCGGAAGACCGGATGGACATCCGTGTCTCGCCGCTGTTTGCGCAGGAGGATTGCTTCCGCGGCCTGCCGCCGGCGCATTTCGTTCTGTGCGGCTGGGACCCGTTGCACGATGAGGGGCTCGCCTATGCCGACAAGATGGCGAGTTTCGGCGTGCCGGTGACCGTGCGGGAATATCCCGGCATGGTGCACGGCTTCATGAATCTGACGGCGCTCTCCGACACGATCCGGCTTGCGATCCGAGATGCGGGGCAGGTGACCGGGCGGGCGCTGGGCGCGCTTTGACCGGCATGCCTGAAGACAAAGAAAAAGGGCGGTCCCGAAGGACCGCCCAGGTATGTCGGCTTCTGGGAGAGAATTACTCTCCAGGGCCAAACTTTTTCGTCAGGCTGATCTTGAACGTCCGCCCGAACGGATTGTGTGTGTACGGGTCGTAGCTGAGGTCGAAGGCCGCGAACGGCGGATCTTCGTCCGTCACGTTGACCACGCCGAGACCGAGGTCAAAGCCGTACGGTGCGTCCCAGTTGTAGAACAGGTCGAACGTCGTCTGGCTGTCGATCTTGGCACCGACACCGCCTCGGGCGGCCGGGGCACGTTCGTCATCATAGCTGTCCACGTGACGCATGATGAGGCGAACATTGTGGTCACCCATGGCGAGGTTACCGTACAGGTTGGCCTTCCACTGAGGCAGGGAACGCGAGAAGTTTCCGCGGTTGAACTGGCCAACCCGGTCACCCCCGGCGATCAGGACGCCTTCGATCTCGAAATCGTCAACGACGTATTCGATGATGTAGGACGCATCCAGCCCGGCGGTAAATTCAGCGCCGCCACCAAAGACGTTGCCGAAATTGTTTTCCAGGCGGATGTCAACGCCCGAGGTTTCAATACCCGGCCCGTTGGTCACGTTTGTGCGAACACGGGATATCGAGCCAGCAGTCGGAGCCGACGGGTCGTTGAAGGTAATCCGCGAAAGGATCGGGGATTCGGTGTCTCCGGCTGTGAGTGCAGCAACTGCAGCATTCACAATGCTTGCCTGGTCTTCGACGATGATCGGATCAGAGAAGTCGAAGTTATAATAATCCACCGAGGCAAAGAAGCCGCCGGATTCATAGATACCACCCAGGTTGAAGCTGAAGGCCGATTCCGGTGACAGATCCGGATTGCCAAACTGGTCCACGGCTTTGAACGCGAGTGCCGGAGCAACATACTGCAGCGTTGTCGCGACAGCATTGTTGTTCTGGTTCAGCGTCGGGCCCTTGAAGGACGTCTGAGCAGAACCGCGCAGGGCGAAGTTGTCATTCACCTGCCACTTGGCTGCAACTTTCGGGTCAAATGTCGACCCTGTATTGCCACCGTAGTCCTCGTAGCGCACGGCAACCTGAACATCGAGGTCGTCGTAGAGCGGGATCTGGAGTTCGCCGAACAGAGCGTAGATCGTCTGATCTTCGTCGAGGGCATTGGTGCCCGCAAGGAAGGAGAACGGACCGTTGCCGGCCGGACCCGGATTGATGGCAAGGTCGGTCACTTCATTCGGATCGACTTCGTAGCCTTCACGGCGAACCTGGAAACCGGCCGCCCAGCCAATTCCGCCGCCAGCAGCCTGAATGCCGCTCTCGCCGGAAATGACGCCATCCAGAACGATGAGGTCGGACGTCACAACAGACCCGACGCCGTCAGTCATCCATTCCGCCAGCGCAACGCTGTTCTCAAGGCCCGGGACGTAGCCAGGATTGGCTGCGCCCGTGACTGCATTGGCCGGAATGGCATTGGAGAAGGGGTTGTAATATTCACAACCGCCCTGGCCAGCTACCGCGCCAGCTGGAATGTCGCCGGTATTCGCATCACCACAAACACCGAAGCCCTGAAGGGCAATGGTCAGGCCATTGATATAGGTGTCATTTGTGATCCGCTCACCTTCGGTGCTGTGATAGGTCAGGCCGATGTCCCAATTAACACCGTTCGACCACTGACCGTCGAGCGAGCCAGCAAGCCGCAGCGTGTCGTACTTCCGGAAGCCTTCCTGAGAGCTTCCCGTCCCGGGGAAGCCGCCCCAGCCAAATGACCGGCCAAGGTACAGGCCCCCGGCTGCAGCGAGATCAGCTGCACCCGGATTGTCTGCCACATATTGCAGCAAGCCCGGATGGGTCGCGGGGACGACCTGATTCAGCAGGGATTGCGGCGGATAGGATGGAGAGGTCTTCCAGCTCGGTACATCCGTCTTGCCCCACAGGGCTTCGAGGTGGAGGTTCGCTCCGCCCATCTCGCGATTGTATTCGGAGTAGATGTTGTAGCGTTCTTCCTCTTCGACGAGGTTGTCGAACTGAGTGAACTGGAACCGGCAGGTGCCTACGACAATACCGCCGACGTCGGTACAGCCGCTATCCAAAACCGTCGCGCCACCATTCAGCGGAATGTAATATCCGGGGTTTGAGAGCGAGGACCAGCCCCCGACCGGGTTGTCCGCGTAGGGCAGAATGGCCCAGTCCTTTTCGAGCAGCGGGACTTCGTTCTTGAACGAATAGCCAACCGACGTAACCCAGTTCCAGTCATTGCCTTGCAGGCCATAGGCGGCACTGAGCTGGTACTCGCCATCCGTGCCGTCATAGGTCTGGTAATTGCCGCTGACTTCCAGGCCGTCGAGATCGTCGCGGGTGATGAAGTTCACAACACCGGCAATGGCGTCCGAGCCGTAGAGCGCTGCCGCGCCGTCTTTCAGCACTTCGATCCGGCCGATGGCGGCAGTCGGAATCATGTTCGTGTCGACGAAGAGCTGCGCCTGTTCACCGATCGCATAGGGGTGAAGCACCTGGCGGCGGCCATTGAGCAGCACGAGTGTCCGGCCCGGGCCGAGACCGCGGAGGTTCACGTTGGATGTGCCTTCCAGGCCGTTCGAGGCAAACTGGTTGGTCTGGCTGTCGGTCCCCGACGAAACGCCGAGGTTCCGGATCAGTTCGTCAATGCTGGGGCTGCCTTCGAGTTTGAGGTCCGCGGCGGTCAGAACGTCGACGGGCAGGGCCGCGTCTTCAGGCGTCCCGGCGATATAGGAACCGGTCACGGTCACTTTGGACTGGCGAAGTTCCGAACCGTCTTCCTGGGCGATAGCTGGCAGTGCCAGAAGCAGGGATGCCACTGACGTACCCGCCAGTAGCCTGATTGATTGTCTCATTTGTTTCCTCCGTGTGTGCGAGGCACCGGATCTAGGTGTCCGGATTTGCTCTCACGCCTGGGCAGGATAGGCAGACCGCAGACCTTCCGAACAGGAAAAAATATTGTGCAGTGCAACAGAAGGGCGGGTCCGCACGAAATAATTATCTAACATCAACGTTGTCATTCGTCTGTTTGATGTTTGGTGTGCGTAAGGAATGGGCACTCATATGCCCAAATTTCGGGAATTGTGGCTCTATTGTAACACTTGCCCAAAATATTCGGGTGCGACTGTGAGACTACTGTGAATGCTTCAGGTCTCGTTGTTACCTTGGAAATAGCCCGCATGAGAACGGGTCCGAATATTCTCCCAGATCAACTTGAATTCAAAAATGAGGAAACCATGGCGCTCAAGCACAGCTTGCTTGCGACCGCTTCTGCGGTCTTTTTTCTGACGTCTGCAGCCCACGCTCAGGAAACCACAACCGAACGCGAATCCGCGATCGACAAGGTGCTCGGCACCGTCACAGTTACGGCAACCAAGAAGGCCAATGTCGAGAATGTCCAGGACGTTCCGGTCGCCGTCACAGCCTTCAACTCCGATACGCTCGACGCCCTGAACGTGCGCGACCTCGGCTCGCTCAGCTACTCGACCCCGAACGTCTCGCTGAACGATGCCGGCACCTCGCGCGGCGTGGCGAACTTCTCGATCCGCGGTCTCGGCATCAACTCGACCATCCCGTCGATCGACCCGACGGTCGGCACCTTCGTGGACGGCGTCTATCTCGGCACCAATGGCGGCGTCGTGCTGGACCTGTTCGACCTCGACAGCGTCGAGATCCTGCGCGGCCCGCAGGGCATCCTGTTCGGCCGTAACACGACCGGCGGCGCCGTGCTGATCAATACCGGCAACCCGACCGACGAATTCCACTGGAAAGCTCGCGCTTCGGTCGAAACCCCGATCGACGACGATCGCGGCGGCCCGAACTCCACCGTCCAGGCGACGGTCTCCGGCCCGCTGGTCGAAGACAAGCTGAACGGCAAGCTCGGCGTCTACTACAATTTCGACGACGGCTACTTCAAGAACCTCTACAATGACGACAATCAGGGTGAAGCGCAGACGACCATCGTCCGCGGCGCCCTCGAATGGATGGCGACCGAGGACATTACCTTCCTCGGCAAGGTCGAGCACTTCAAAACGCGCGGCGATGGCCCTGCCGGCCAGAACCGCGGCCTGTTTGATCGCGACTCGTTCGACTTCTCGATCAACAATCCCGGCTTCCAGGACAACGAAGTGACCTTCGCAACCCTGCGGACGGATATCGACGTCGCCTTCGGCAACGGCCGTATCACCAACATCATCGGCTACCGCGACTCCGAAGGGACCACCTCCGGTGACATCGATGCGACGCCGCTGACCCTGTTCCACTCCGGTTCGGAAACGACGGCGGAGCAATTCTCGGAAGAGCTCCGCTACGCCGGCACCTTCGGCAAGGCCGATGTCACGGTTGGCGGTTTCTACTTCAACCAGGACGTTCGCTACACCGAGATCCGGAATCTTCCGTCGACCCGGCCGGCGACCTTCCCGGCGTCTCTGCCGTGGATGTTCTATGGCGGCGGTGCTCAGGACCACAATGTCTACGGCTTGTTCGGTCAGGTGGACTACGCGGTCACCGATCGCCTGACGGCCATCTTCGGCCTGCGTTATGGCTATGAAGAGAAAGATGCGGACATCACTTACATCCAGCCGCGTCCGGAATGTTCCGTCGTGGACGGAACCTGCCCGACGACCGGTGTGAACCCGTACACGGGCGCACCGAACGGTTTCTCAAACAAGGATGACTGGAGCAATTGGTCGCCGAAGATCGGTTTCCAGTATGAGCTGGACGACACTTCCCAGATGTATGCCCACTACACCAACGGCGTGCGTTCTGGCGGCTACAACTTCCGGATCACCGACCCGGCCCTGTTCCTTTCGGTCTTCCCGGACCCGAACCGGAAAGCTGCGACCAAGGAAGAATCGGTCGACAGCTATGAAGTCGGCTTCAAGCACCAGTCCGATGACGGCCGCGTCCAGTTCAACGCTGCCGTGTTCTACAACAAGATGTCGGACATCCAGCGTGAGCTGAACCTGCCGTCGCCGTCTGCCGGTGTGTCTCAGGTCATCCTGAACACCGCAGATGCCGAGATCCTGGGTCTGGAAGCGGAAGGCCGCTACGCGCTGACCGACAACTTCCTCGTGACCGCGAACGTCGGCATCATCGACGCAGACTATACGAGCGTCGATTATGACATCTCCAGCGATGGCCTGGTCAATGGCCGGGACCTGCGTCTCGACCTGCCGCGCGTGCCGGAAGCCACCTATGGCATCGGCGCGATCTATGACCTCGACCTGCGTGACAAGGGTTCCCTGGTCGCACGTGCGAACTTCCAGCACCGCGACAAGAGTGCCTACACGGACAACAACTGGGGCTGGACGAACGCAGTCGACATGCTGGACGCAAACCTGACCTGGAATACGCCGTATGAAGGTCTCTCGGTTGCGCTCTTCGGCAAGAACCTGCTCGACGAAGTGTCTGCCGGTAACGATACGCAGCTGCCGTTCGGCGGCAACGTCTCGGTATTCGTTCCGGGCAGCACGAACCGTGCAACAGGTACGAACACGCCATATGCCTACAACCCGGCAGCCGGCACGTTCTCGCCACTGATCCCGGGCCGCCGCATCGGCTTCGAAATCACCATGAAGCGCTAGGCTTCCTGGACAATCTTTCCGAGAGGGGCGGGCGGCAACGTCCGCCCCTTTTGTATTTTGGCGCAACACCATCTCGTGTGCGCCCTTGCGGGCGGAGCAGGCGGATGCTGAGAGAGGGTATGACCGACACGCCCCCGATTCTCGCCCTCGCCGATTTCATTGCCGACCCTGTCGAGCCGGCGGACTTTCCGCAGCATCAGGTCCGTTTCTGGAATGACCGATGGGCCGGGGAGGTGGGCCTGGCCGACCTGGATACGGACGGACAGATCGCACATTTCGGGCGGTTCGATCCCTTGCCGGGTAACCTGCCGCAGCCGCTGGCACTCCGGTATCATGGCCACCAGTTCGGCGTGTACAATCCGCAGCTGGGGGACGGGCGCGGTTTCCTGTTTGCGCAGCTCCGCGATCGCGAAGGCCGGCTTCTGGACCTTGGCACCAAGGGATCTGGCCAGACGCCGTGGAGCCGGCAGGGTGATGGGCGTCTCACTCTGAAGGGCGGGGTGCGGGAAGTGCTCGCTTCATCCTATCTGGAGGCGCTGGGCGTCAACACGTCGAAATCCTTCGCACTGATCGAGACGGGCGAGCAGCTCGCCCGCAATGACGAACCTTCGCCGACACGGTCAGCTGTCCTGACACGCCTGTCGCACAGCCATATCCGCTTTGGCAGTTTCCAGCGGCTTGCCTATCTGGAGCAGGGGGCCGATTTGGCCCGGCTGGTTGATTATTGTGTGGACCAGTTTCATCCGCAGGCCGCCGATCCGGACCTCGCCCGCCGTGCGTGTAACCTGCTCGAAAGCATCGCCGTCGCGACGGGCAGGATGATCGGCCAGTGGATGGCGGCCGGATTCGTGCACGGGGTGATGAATACGGACAATTTCAACATCACCGGCGAGACGTTCGATTTCGGGCCATGGCGGTTCCTGCCGGTCTCGGATCCGAATTTCACGGCGGCCTATTTCGACGAGCAGGGACTCTACCGGTTCGGACGCCAGCCAGTGCAAGGCGGCTGGGCGCTGCAACAGCTCGCCTCGGCGCTACTGGCAACAGGCGCGGATGCCGATGATCTCGCCAAGGCGCTGGCGCCGTACCAGCTGGCCTATCGGGACAGTTTCGTGGCGCACACGCATGCCCTGTTGGGCATCGCGCCGACAGGGGAGGCGGAGGACGATGTTGGTTTCCTCCAGGCCTTCTATGCCTGGATGACGGAAAGCGAAGCGGCCTGGCCCCAAGTGTTCCATGATTGGTTCGGCGGGTCCGCCAGCGAAGCCCGCGCCGGGGCCTCTCCGCAGGCGGCGCTTTATGATGCGGAGGCCTTCGCACCGGTGAAGACGCAGATCCTTGCGCGCGATCCTGTGCAGCCTGGCAGGCTGGCGCATGACATCTTCCAGCGTCCGGAACCGCCATCCTTGCTGATCGACGAGGTCGAGGCACTCTGGGCGCCGATTGCGGAAGCGGATGACTGGTCGGCCGTGAATGAAAGGCTGGCGGATATTGAGGCCCTGCGTATCGCACGCTGGGGCTGATTTATTCCGCAGGCACTTCCTCGCGGCCGGACTCATCTGGTCCGGAATAGTTCTTCGCGAACGGGTAAGCTGACTTCCACACTTCCTTGCCGTCCTCATGCTCCACGAAATGGCATCCGATCAGGGTACGGACAAAGTCCGCCAGCACGAACCGGTCTGACTTCATGTACCAGTCGCCAAGGATCGGGCGGACGGCATCGGTCGCTTCCTGCAGGCGGTAATGCGGGATGGTCGGGAAGATGTGATGGATAACGTGCAGGTTGCCGATATTCTGGGTCAACCAATTGAAGGGGCCATAGTTCCGGTCAACGGTGGCCAGCGCGCCTTTCAGGCCGGACCAGTCACCGGAATCATAGACCGGCACTTCCGGCGCGACATGCTGCATATAGGTTACGAAGGTCAGCCAGGCGGCATAGATGAAGTAGGGCGCAATGATGTATTTCAGCGCGAAGAGCCAGCCGAACTGTACCCCCAGAAAGACATAGAGCGCGAAGAAGGCGAGGTTCACGCCGAGGCTGGCATACCAGGACCATTTCACATGGGAGGCGTAGAGGTCGCTGACCGGCAGGTAGTGGCTGCCATGGACCGGGTCATAGGTCGTGAGGTTCCGGAAACCGAGCTTGTACATCGGCCAGCCGATAAGCACGAAAATGCCTGACCGGAACAGGACCTTGCGGCTGAACCAGTCCTGTTCGGCGCGGCAGGCGCGGAAGACTTCCTCTTCCTGCAGATGGCCGGTCTTCATGTGGTGCATGGCGTGGCTGCGCTGCCAGCCGCGATAGGGGACGAGGATCGGCCCGTGCGTTGCCAGGCCGACAAGCGTGTTCACCAGCCGCGAGCGGGAAAAGGCGCCATGCCCCGCCTCATGCCCGATCACGAAGATCGACCAGAACAAGGTGCCCAGCAGGAAGATCAGCGGCACTTCGAAATACCAGGCGGTCGTACGCGACAGCGCCCAGTAGCAAAGGGCGATCAGGGCGATGTCGAAGAACAGATAAGCGAAGGACCGCGCCGTATCTGGCCGGAAGCAGCGATCCGGGATCGCGTCTTTCAGATCCTGCCGGGTAAATGTCGGTTCCAAGGCGAAGCCTCCGTCAATCTCTGCAAGAAGATACGGGTTTGCTTGACAGGTGATGAAGAGACCTTCCATCCCGGACATGCAGAAGAGACAGAATTCGATCGAATCAAAGGTGAGAGATGAGCGTTGAGAAGGCGTCCGGGCCGCTGGCAGGTCTGAAAGTCGTGGACATGAGTTCGGTTGTTCTCGGGCCGTTTGCGACCCTGATTTTTGGCGATCTCGGCGCGGATGTCGTCAAGGTGGAGAGCGGGCATGCAGGCAAGGGCGGCGATATGATGCGCTATGCCGGCAAATCCCCGACCGGGGATCTCGGTCCGTTGTTCATGGCGCTCAACCGCAACAAGGCGTCCGTCCAGCTGGATGCGAAGACCGATGCAGGCAAGGCGGCGCTGACGGCGCTGCTGAAGGATGCCGATGTCTTCTTCCACAATGTCCGCTTGGCCGGCATGGGGCGGCTGGGCTTCGGCTATGAGGACGTGAAGGCGATCAAGCCGGACATCATCTATGTCCACTGCGCGGGCTTCGGCGAAGGCGGGCCGTATGAGAAGCGCCAGGCCTATGATGACCTGATCCAGGGCGCCTCAGGCTTTGCGGCGCTGAACGCCATGCGTTCGGGCGGGGCGCCGGAATATGCGCCGTCGCTGGTGGCGGACAAGACGGTTGGCCTGTTTGCCACCTATGCGACCCTCGCCGCCCTGTATCACCGGGAAAAGACGGGGCAGGGGCAGTTCGTGCAGGTGCCGATGCTGGAGGCCTTCACCTTCTTCAACATGGTCGAGAACCTCTATGGCGAGACGTTCGTGCCGCCATCCTATGGCATGGCCTATACGCGCTCCATCAATCCCAACCGCAAACCATACCCGACCAGGGATGGCTATATCGGACTAGTGCCTTACTCCGACGCGCAATGGGCTGAGTTCTTCGAGATCGGCGGCATGCCCGGCGTGTTCGAGGATCCGCGATTCGCGACCTATCAGGCCCGCACGGAGAACATCACCGAGTTGTACGCCCTGATCGAACAGGTCGCGGCGACCAAGACGACGGATGAATGGCTGGATCTGCTGGACGCCGCCAACATCCCGGCCATGCGTTACAACAAGCTGGAAGATGTGCTGCAGGATCCGCATATGAAAGCGGTCGACTTCTTCGCGCAGCGCACCCATCCGGATGCCGGCACTTATCGCAGCATGCGTCATCCGGTGCGTTTCTCCGAGACGCCGGCCTCGGTGCGCACAGAGCCGCGGCGTCTCGGCGAGGATACCGAAACGGTGCTGCAGAGCCTTGGACTTTAGTGGGCTTTAGGAAGTGGCTCTAGGCGGTCTTGTCGCCGCCGCCCTGCCGGGCAAGCCAGACGCCCGACAGGATCAGCGCGAAGGCGATCATGGCGTGCCATGTCTGCGTTTCGCGGAACAGGACGAAGCCAAGCACGGCGGCCATCACCGGGATCGAATAGCCGGTCAGCGACAGGAAGGTCGCCGAGGTCCGCGCGATCAGCAGCATATAGAGCGCCTGCGCAATGGCGGACGGGACGATGCCGAGGCCGACGACGCCGGCCCAGTGGGTCCAGTCGGCATGCACCGTGGCAGGATCGACCGTCAGCGCGAATGGCCAGGTCACGACGGCTGCGACGGTGACGAAGCCAGTGGCAAAGCTGATCGACGGCATCGGCGGGGCGCCGCGCGCCAGAAGGCTGGACAGGGCATAGAAGACCGTCGCCCCGATCAGCATGAGCTGGGCAATTGTACTGGCCGAATCGAGGCTTTGCAGGGCGTCCGGCCCGAACAGGATGGCGACCCCGGCAAACCCCGTGATGACGCCCAGCGCCGAACCGAGGGTCAGGCGCTCGTCCCGGAACATGAGGTGGGCGCCAATGGCCACGAACAGGGGCACGGCGGCGGTATAAAGCGCCGCGAGGCTGGAATTGACCGTCTTTTGCGCCGTGGTGATCAGGAAGAAGGGGAAGGTCGAACTGGTCAGGCCCATCAGGAGTATCGTCCGCCAGCGCTTGAAGTCGTTCAGGGGCGGCAGGCGCCGGCCCATGGCCAGCATGATGATCCACAGCACCGCGGCCCCGATGGTCAGCCGTCCGGCCAGGACCCAGGCGGCGGGCAGGCCGGCATCCGGGTTTCCCTTGTCCACCGCGATCCGCGTCAGCTGGTAAGCGCCGGCCCACATCAGGCTGAGCAGTGCAAACAGCGCCCAGTCGCTGGCCGTCCGTTTGCCGCTCTGACCTACCTGCTGTGTCATGGAAAACGGGTCCTCCAACCGGGAAGGGACCCCGGCTGGCCCGGATAGGCGGGCAGGGCGGCGAAGTCCACGCAAATATTGCACGAAACTTGCACACAAGACGGCACAATTGCCCTTGCTCACCGTGAGCCCCGTTCACAGAAGCGTTGGCGGCGCCCTGCCGCATCGTCTTCGGGTGGACGATTGGCCCGCGGCGTCGTAAAGGGCGCCCAAAGTTTCCGGTTTTCATCCCTCAAGAGGAGAATCTCTATGACCGTTCGCGTTGCAATCAATGGTTTTGGCCGTATTGGCCGCCTGGTCCTGCGCTCCATCATCGAAAACGACCGCAAGGACATCGAAGTTGCCGCGATCAACGACCTTGGCCCGGTCGCGACCAATGCGCACCTGCTGCGCTTCGACTCCGTGCATGGCCGTTTCCCGGCTGACGTGCAGGTCGATGGCGACAAGATCGTCATCAATGGCAAGCCGATCCTGTGCACCGCCATCCGCGACCCGAAAGACCTGCCGCACCGCGAGCTCGACATCGATATCGCGATGGAATGTACCGGCATCTTCGCCGACAAGGAAAAGGCCTCGGCTCACCTTGAAGCTGGCGCCAAGCGCGTCCTGGTCTCCGCCCCGGCCACGAATGCCGACAAGACCATCGTTTTCGGTGTGAACCACGACCTGCTGACCAAGGACGACCTCGTCGTTTCCAACGCATCGTGCACCACGAACTGCCTCTCGCCGGTCGCCAAGGTCCTGCATGACCTGGTCGGCATCGAGAAGGGCATGATGACGACGATCCACTCCTACACGAACGACCAGCCGTCGCTCGACCAGATGCACAAGGACCTCTATCGCGGCCGCGCAGCTGCCGTGTCGATGATCCCGACTTCCACCGGCGCCGCCAAGGCTGTCGGCCTGGTCCTGCCGGAACTGAACGGCAAGCTGGACGGTATCTCGGTCCGCGTGCCGACGCCGAACGTTTCCGTTGTCGACCTGAAATTCGTCTCCAAGAAGAAGACGACCCCGGAAGAGATCAACGCGGCCATCAAGGCAGCGGCTGACGGCCCGATGAAAGGTGTCCTCGGCTATACCGACCAGCCGAACGTCTCGATCGACTTCGTGCACGATCCGCACTCCTCGATCTTCCACCTCGACCAGACCAAGGTCATGGACGGCAATTTCTGCTCGATCCTGACCTGGTATGACAATGAGTGGGGCTTCTCGACCCGTATGGCGGACACTGCGCTCGCCATGGCGAAACTCATCTAACCAAGGCACAGGAGCCCTGTTCATGACGACACCGGGTATTCCGAAGGATTTCTGGAACGCCCGCTTCGGTGAACAGGGCTTTGCCTATGGGGAGCGGGCCAGCCGGCTTTTGCTGGCGTTCCGCGACCTGCTGAAGCCGGGCCAGCGCGCGCTTGTCCCCGCCTGCGGGGAAGGGCGTGACGCGGTGTTCCTGGCCGAATGCGGGCTGGACGTGACGGCGGTGGACATGTCTGCCGCCGGTCTCGCCAAGACCGCAGAACTTGCCGCCGCGCGCGGCGTTGCGGTCACCTGTATCGAAGCCGACCTCAGTGAATGGGACTGGCCGAAAGCGGACTATGACGTGATCGCGTCCATGTTCCTGCACGTGCCGTCGCCGTTCCGGCCCACGCTCCACGCTTTCATGCTGGAATCTCTGAAGCCCGGCGGGCATGTCTTCCTGGAAGGCTTTCTGCCGGAACAGCTCGATTACCAGAAATCCCACAATTCCGGCGGTCCGCCCGTGCTCGACATGCTGTTTGCGCCTGCAGACATCAGCATGGATTTCAAGGACGCCGAGGCCGTGTCTTTCCTGACCGGCATCGAAACCCTTTCTGAAGGCCCTTACCATTCCGGGCCGGCTGCGCTGTTGCGCGCCGTGTTCCGCAAACCGGAGTAATACCCATGTCCGATTTCCGCCGTATCGATGATGCCGGAGACCTGACCGGCAAGACAGCCCTTGTCCGCGTCGATTTCAATGTTCCGATGGCGGATGGCAAAGTCAGCGACGATACGCGTCTGCGCTCTGCGCTGCCGACGGTCGAGGCCCTGCGCGCGAAGGGCGCGAAAGTTGTCCTGCTCGCACACTTCGGACGCCCCAAAGGCCAGATCGTCCCGGAGATGAGCCTGAAGCCCATCGCGGCCGCCTTCGCGGACGTACTGGATGCGCCGGTCCATTTTGCGGAAAACTGCGGCTTTGGCCCGAAAGCGAAAGCTTTCGTCACCAGCCGTGCGCCGCGTGACGTGATCCTGATGGAGAATACGCGCTTCGAGGCGGGCGAAGAAAAGAACGATCCGGCACTGGCCGAAGCCATGGCGGCACTCGGCGACCTGTTCGTGAACGATGCTTTCTCCGCCGCCCACCGCGCGCATGCCTCAACCGAGGGCGTGACGCACTTCATTCCGGCCTATGCCGGCAAGGCGATGGAAACCGAACTCGATGCGCTGGAGAAAGCGCTCGGCACGCCGGAGCGCCCGGTGATGGCCGTTGTCGGCGGGGCGAAAGTCTCGACCAAGATCGACCTTCTGAAAAATCTTGTCTCCAAAGTAGACATGCTGGCCATTGGCGGCGGCATGGCGAACACATTCCTTGCCGCCAAAGGCGTGGATGTCGGCAAGTCGCTCTGCGAGCATGACCTGGCCGATACGGCGCTGACCATCATGAAGAACGCCGAAGAGTCCGGCTGTGAGATCCTGCTGCCGCTGGACGTCGCCGTGGCGACCGAATTCAAGGCGCACGCGCCGGATCACCGTGTCTGCAAAGTAGGCGAAGTCAGCGCAGACGAGATGATCCTCGATGCCGGGCCGCATACGGTCACCGTGCTGACCGAAGCCATGGACAAAGCGAAGACGCTGGTCTGGAACGGCCCGCTCGGCGCGTTCGAGCTTGAGCCGTTCGATACGGCCACGGTGGCTGCAGCCCGGGCCGCGGCAGAGCGGACGAAGGCCGGCAAGCTGATCGCGGTGGCAGGCGGTGGCGACACGGTTGCCGCGCTGAACCATGCCGGCGTTGCGGCGGACTTCACCTTCGTCTCGACGGCGGGCGGGGCCTTCCTCGAATGGATGGAAGGCAAGCCGCTGCCGGGCGTGGAAGCGCTGAAGGCCTGATCCTTTCCGATACAATTCCCGCAGGGCGGTCCTCTGGTACCTGAGGGCTGCCTGCGGCAAATCGCGCGGGAGCCGCACGGATCGGACGGTTTTGGTGATTCCCGGCGCGCCGCCGGAATCCAATTTTGGGTCAGCCCTGTCACCAGAGAGCACCCCATTTCTTGCGGTGAACCGGCATTTGGCGTGGAATCGGACGGATTTCCTGGCAAAGCATCCGGAATTCACCAGCGGTTGACGCCGCCAACCGGCACGGTACTTGAACGCAAACTGTGCAAAACAAGCACTGTTCACAGGATCCATTCAGAATGACGGTAGTTGAAATGGCAAACGAGACCATGACGAAGCAGGCAGCAGAAAAGGCGGGCTTTATTGCCGCGCTCGACCAGTCTGGCGGTTCAACCCCGAAGGCCCTGCGCCTCTACGGCATCGAGGAAGACGCTTACTCGAACGATGAGGAAATGTTCGGCCTCATCCACGACATGCGTGCCCGCATCATCAAATCGCCGGCCTTCAATGGCGACAAGGTGATGGGCGCCATCCTGTTCGAGCGCACCATGGACGGTGAAATCGATGGCGTGCCGACGGCTGAATATCTCTGGAAAGAGCGCAGTGTCGTTCCGTTCCTGAAAGTCGACAAGGGCCTCGCCGACGAAGAAAACGGCGTTCAGGTCATGAAGCCGATGCCGGACCTTGACGCCCTGCTGGAGCGTGCGGTCGCCAAAGGCATCTTCGGCACCAAGATGCGTTCCGTCATCAATGCCGCCAATCAGGAAGGCATCGCCGCCGTTGTGGCGCAGCAATTCGATGTCGGCCGCCAGATCCTGGGCCACGGCCTGGTTCCGATCATCGAGCCGGAAGTTACGATCTCCATCGCTGACAAGGCTGCCGCAGAAGACATCCTGCTGGCAGAGATCCTGAAGCAATTGGACGCCCTCGGCGCTGACAAGCAGATCATGCTGAAGCTGACGCTGCCGGAGACGGCCAACCTCTACAAGCCGCTGGTCGATCATCCGCGCGTGATGCGCGTCGTGGCCCTGTCGGGTGGTTATTCGCGCGAGGAAGCGTGCCGCCGGCTGTCCGAAAACACTGGCATGATCGCCTCCTTCTCGCGCGCCCTGACCGAAGGCCTTTCGGCCCAGCAGAGCGATGCAGAGTTTGACTCGGCGCTTGCTGCATCCATCGACAGCATCTGCGCTGCCTCAATGGCTGGCTGATCCCCTTCCGGGAAGGGACGGGCCGGCTGGGCTCTGGACTTCCCGCGAAACGCAACGTCATAGTGCCCGCCATGAAAATGGCGGGCATTTTTGTTCGCGTAATGCTTCACCAAAGGGGAAATCATGCCATTCAAGCCTAGCCTTCTCGCCGCGGCCTCCATCGCTTCGCTCATGGTCCTGCCGGGATGCGGTGCTCCCGCCGAAGCTCCGGCCAATCCGGACCGTAGCGCCCTTTCCGATGAAGGCATGGCGATGCTGGACACACTGGTGCTGGCCCCGGCCTCCGCCGATGCGTTTACGGCCCGCTGTGACGCTGCCCTCGCGCAGGCCGAGAAAATGCTGGCCGATCTGGAAACCCGGCAAGGCCCTGCCGGGGTAGGGGACCTGAAAGATTACGATGCCCTGCTGAACGTCACGTTCGCGGTCGGCTATGGCGAAGCATCGATCATTGCCGAAGCCAATCCGGACCCGGCGATCCGGGAAACCGGCGACACTTGCCAGCAGAAAACATCCGACATGACGACCCGTATTTCGCTGTCGCGCCCGGTCTATGACCGGCTGTCCACGATCGATGCCACGAAGCTGGATGACCGCTCTGCCTATTTGCTGAAGCGGACTCTCAGCGAATACCGCCGGGCCGGGATCGACAAGGATGAACCGACCCGGGAGAAGGTACGCAGCCTGAACGCGGAGCTGGCCGAGCTGTCGACGGAGTTCAACAAGAACCTCCGCGAGATCCAGGGCAGCGTGAAGGTGACGCCAGAAGACCTGATTGGCCTGCCGGAAGATTATATTACCGCTCATCCGCCGGGTGAGGACGGGATGGTGACCATCACCACAGACTATCCGGACCTGTTCCCGATCTACACCTACTCGCCGAATGAAGCGCTTCGCAAAGAGTTGGCGGCGGAAGCGCAGAACCGGGCGTATCCGGAAAACGTGGCGTCGCTGCGCGGCATCCTCGAGAAGCGCTACGAACTGGCCACCACGCTTGGTTATGACAACTGGGCGGCCCTGGTCACCGAAGACAAGATGACCGGCTCGCCTGAGGTGGCGAGCGATTTCCTCGAAGCCGTGGAAGGCGCCGCCCGCAATGCGGCTGAACTGGAATATGACCGGCTGCTGGAAAAACAGCAGGAACTGTCGCCGGAGGCCACATCGGTCAGTGACTGGAGCCGCACCTATCTCTCGGAACTGATCCGCAAGTCAGACTATGAACTCGATTCCCAGGAAGTCCGGAAATACTTCGCCTTCAACGATGTGCGTGCCGGTATCTTTTCCCTGGTGGAGGATTTGTTCGATGTGGAGATCAAACCCTGGGACGGCGCACCGGTCTGGCAGGAAAGTGTCAGCGCGCATGAGATGTATCAGGACGGAAAGCTGATCGGTCGCTTTTTCCTCGACATGCATCCGCGGGACGGCAAGTTCAAACATGCCGCAGCTTTCCCCATCCGTTTCGGTCCGACCTCGGATGGTGTGCCGGTTGCGGCGCTGATGTGCAATTTCCCCGCAGGCGATCACACGACAGGCCTGATGGAGCACGGGCAGGTCGAAACCTTCCTGCATGAGTTCGGCCACCTCATCCACGACATGTTCTCCGGCCAGCCGGACTATGCCAATCTGTCGATGGCCAATCTCGAATGGGACTTCATCGAAGCTCCGTCGCAGATGCTTGAGAACTGGGTCTGGGACTATGACACGCTGGCCAAGTTCGCCAGGGATGCGGATGGCAATGTGATCCCGCCGGAACTGGTGGAGAAAATGGTCGCCGCGCGTGACTTCGGCATCGGCGTCGGAACCCTTCGCCAGCTGCTCTACGCGAATGTCTCGCTCGACTATTACAATCGTCCGCCTTCGGAGGTCGATTTCGACGAGATCTGGAACGAGAACCAGTCAAAACTGAGCCCGTTCGAGACTTTGCCGGAGACGCACCCCTATGCCAGCTTCGGGCATCTCGATGGGTATTCGGCGATCTATTACACTTATCAATGGTCGCTTGCGATCTCGACGGACCTGTTCTCCGAGTTCGAGGCAAATGGCCTGCGCAACGGGGAGACGGCCAAGCGTTATCGCGATCTTGTTCTGGCCCCGGGCTCGTCCAAGCCGGCGGCAGAGCTGGTGCATGATTTCCTCGGCCGCGACTGGTCGCCGGAAGCCTATGAAGCCTACCTCCTGAACGCGGCCGAGGCCGAGACGGAAGAATAGACTTCACCGCTACGGTACGGGCTGGCTTGCCGCCAGCCCGGAACCGTCGCATCTAGGCGCCATGTCGGAACCCGAATACACCCGCCCGCGCACGCGGCTCTATCTGATCACGCCGCCCCGTATCGATGACGTCGATGCGTTTGCCGCAATCCTGGAAACAGCCTTTTCTGCCGGCGACATCGCCTGTCTGCAGCTGCGCCTGAAGCACGCAGATGGCAGCATCGATGAAGCCGCCACACGTGAGGTCAGCGCGGCCGTCACCGAAATGGCGCAGGCCTATGGCGCTGCCGCCCTGATCAATGACAGCCCGCAGCTCGCTGTGGAGCTTGGCGCAGACGGCGTGCATGTCGGTTGGGATGACATGTCGGTGAAAGACGCCCGCGCGATTGTCGGCAAGGAGATGATCGTCGGGGCGACGGCGAAGAACTCCCGCCACATTGCCATGCAGGCAGGGGAGGCGGGGGCCGATTATGTCGCCTTCGGCGCCTTCTACCCGACCGGCACCAAGACCGGCACCGTGCCAGCCAGTCCGGATCTCCTGGAGATCTGGCAGGAGAGTATGGAAATCCCCTGCGTCGCCATCGGCGGTATCACGGTGGACAATGCGGCCCCGCTGGTGGCAGCGGGCGCGGATTTCATTGCCGTCTCCGCTGGCGTCTGGGACCATCCGGACGGCGCCCCGGCAGCGGTCGCGGCCTTCAATGCGCTCTTCGATTCCTTGGCAGCGGATTAACACTCCGGCGCCTTGACCCTTTGCCGACAAAGGCTTACGCCGCCCGCTCTTCCGCAAGAATTGCGACCGGACGCTGTTTCACATGTCAAAACCCTCTCCCGTTGGATCCGTAATGATCGCTGCCGCCCGCGCTGCCGGGCGTTCGCTGGCGCGTGATTTTGGTGAAGTCGAAAACCTTCAGGTCTCGAAAAAAGGCCCGGCGGACTTTGTGTCCAATGCCGATCACCGCGCCGAAGAGATCATCTTCACCCATTTGACCAAGGCCCGCCCGGGCTATGGCTTCGTGATGGAAGAGCGCGGCATTGTCGAAGGCACCGACAAATCCAACCGGTTCATCGTCGATCCGCTCGACGGAACGCTGAACTTCCTGCATGGCCAGCCGCACTTTGCTGTGTCCATTGCGCTGGAACGTGATGGCGAGCTGCTGACCGGCGTCGTGTTCGATGTTGCCAAGAACGAGATCTTCTGGGCCGAGACCGGCCGCGGCGCCTGGCTGGACAATCGCAAGCTGCGCGTGGCGGCCCGCCGCGACTTGCACGAATCCGTCATCGCCACCGGCACGCCCTGGCATGGCAAGTCCGAAGAGAGCCACGTCACGTTCGCCCGCGAAGTCGCCGCGATGACGCCGGCCACCGCCGGGATCCGCCGCAATGGGTCTGCCGCGCTGGACCTTGCCTGGGTCGCTGCCGGCCGGTTTGACGGCTTCTGGGAGCGGAACCTGCAATCCTGGGATATCGCCGCTGGTATCGTGCTGGTCCGCGAAGCGGGCGGCATGATCAGCGAACTCGACGGCGGGGATGTGCTGCAGACAGGCTCGATCCTGGCGGCCAATGTCGACCTGCATCCGAAGCTTGAAAAGCAGATCCGGCATGCGGGTTCCTTCGGGAAGGCCGCTTCCGTCTGAGTGCCTTTTCCGGCTGGTGACCCGGAAATTAATAGATGACGCTCGCGTCACCTATTTCCTTATCCGTAAAAACACGTAATCATGTGTCCCATGACACAGCCAGATACAGACGTTCTCATCATCGGCGCAGGCCTTTCAGGCATCGGCGCTGCCGTTCACCTCGGCAAGCAGTGCCCCGGCAAGACCTATCGGATCTTCGAGCAGCGAAGTGCCATCGGCGGGACGTGGGATCTGTTCCGCTATCCGGGTATCCGCTCGGATTCGGACATGCACACGCTGGGCTTCAACTTCAAACCCTGGACCGAGGCCAAGGCCATCGCCGACGGTCCGTCGATCCGCAACTATGTTCGCGAAACCGCGGACGAGTATGACGTCACCCGGCACATCCAGTTCGATACGAAGATCGTGGCAGCCGACTGGTCGAGCCCGGATCAGGTCTGGCACATCACGGCGGAAGACACGAAAACGGGCCTGCGCAGCGAACTGACGACGCGGTTCCTGTTCATGTGCGGCGGCTACTACAATTACGACGAAGGCTACCGGCCGGACTTCCCGGGCGAGGAAAATTACAAAGGCCTCTTCGTGCACCCGCAGCACTGGCCGGAAGACCTCGACTATTCCGGCAAGAAGGTTGTGATCATCGGCTCCGGCGCAACGGCGATGACGCTGGTGCCGGCCATGGCGGAGAAGGCGGGGCATGTGACCATGTTGCAGCGCTCGCCGACTTATGTCGTCTCCCGCCCGGCGGTCGACAAGGCTGCAAACTTCCTGCGCGCCATTCTGCCGGACAGCTGGGCCTATGCGCTGATCCGCTGGCGGAACGTCGCCTTCCAGCAATACTTCTTCCGCAAGACGCGCGAGAATCCGCAGCAGGCCAAGGAACGCCTCCTCAAAATGGTACGCGAGGAACTTGGACCCGACTATGACGTCGAGAAGCATTTCACGCCGCACTATAATCCATGGGAGCAGCGGCTGTGCCTGGTGCCGGATTCGGACCTTTTCAATGTTCTGAAATCCGGAAAGGCCAGCGTCGAGACCGATCATATCGAAACCTTCACGGAGAAGGGGATCAGGCTCAAATCCGGCAAGGAGCTGGAAGCCGACATTGTGGTGACGGCGACAGGGCTGAACCTCGTCTTCATGAACGGTGTCGATGTCTCGCTGGACGGGACGAAGGTCGATCCCGGCAAGCTGCTGAACTACAAGGGCGTGATGCTCTCCAACATGCCCAACCTCGCGGTGACGTTCGGCTACACGAATGCGTCCTGGACGCTGAAGGCGGACCTGACCAGTGAATATGTCTGCCGCCTGATCAATCTTATGGATCAGAAAGGCGCGACCTCGGCCATGCCGTACCTGCCGGCCTTCCCGAACGAGACAGAACCGTTCGTGGATTTCTCGTCCGGCTATTTCCAGCGCGTGATGGACCAGTTCCCCCGCCAGCACACCGAAGCGCCGTGGAAGCTGCACCAGAGCTATTTCACCGACCGGAAGAATTTGCGCGAGGAGCCGATCGAGGATGGCGTGATGCAGTTCACCACGCCCGCTGATGCCGCTGCCCCGAAACCGGCGCTTCAGGCCGCGGAATAAGCCGCCTCTAAACAAAGGCCTGCAGGCTTCCTATCTGTCACCCGTATGGGGCGTACAGAAAAAAGGAGTGTCTGTATGTGGTTGTGGCTTTTGTGGTGGTGTGTGGATGATCACATTGCCGAAGCGGTCGGCGCGCCGGGGCTTGGCGAATTGCCGATCTGGGTGCCATTGATCCTGTCGCTTGCCTTCGCCTTCACGGTGGATGGCAAGGTCAAGAAATGGAAGCGCGGCTGATCTCAGCCTTCCGCAAACTGAAGTTCGGCGAGGCGGGCGTATAGCCCACCTTTGGCGACCAGTTCCTCGTGGCTGCCTTCCTCGACGATCTGCCCGTGTTCCATGACGACGATCCGGTCGGCGCGGCGCACGGTGGACAGGCGGTGCGCAATGACGAGCGTCGTGCGGCCCTCGGAGGCATTTTGGATGGCGCGGCGTACGGCGGCTTCGCTCTCGGAGTCGAGGGCCGAGGTTGCCTCGTCCAACAGGAGGACCGGCGCATCCCGCACCAGCGCGCGGGCCAGCGCGATCCGCTGGCGCTGGCCGCCGGACAGGCTGCGGCCCTTCTGGCCAAGCGGCGTTGCAAGGCCCTCTTTCTCTGACAGGAAGTCCATCGCCTCGGCCATGCGGGCGGCATGCTCCAGGAGCTTTTCGTCCGGACTATCCGTGCCGAAACCGATATTCTCAGCGGCCGTGCCGGTGAACAGGGCGGATTCCTGCGGGGCATAGGCGAAATTGTGCCGCCAGTCCGCGGGCATGACGTCCGCCGACGGGACGCCGTCCAGCGTGACCCTGCCGGACTGCGGATCGAACAGGCGCAGGGCGAGGCGGAAGACGGTCGTCTTGCCTGCGCCGCTCGGGCCGACCAGTGCGACGAACTCGCCGGGCTTCACATTGAGGGAGAAATCCGTCAGCGCCGAGACCGGCTTGCCGTCACTGGTCGCCTCGTCATAGGCGAAGGTCACATGATCAAACGCCAGCGCGCCCGTGATCTTCTCCGGCATCGGGCGGGGCAGGGCAGGCGGGGCGATCTCAGGCTCGGCGTTCAGCACTTCGGCGGCCCGGTCGGCAGCGCCGGCCGCCCGCATCACTTCGCCATAGACTTCGGCCAGCATGCCAAAGCCGGACCCGGCATAGAGCGCATAGAGCACCATGGCGGAGAGGTCGCCAAAGCTCATCTCGCCCTTGGCCACGGCGCGGGCACCGAGCCAAAGCACGCAGACAAAGCCGCCGAACAGAAGCACCGAGACCATGACGATCATCAGGCTGCGCGCCGTGATCCGGCGCATGGCGGCGGCGAAGGTTGCTTCCACCGCTTCGGTGAAGGTGGCGAGGCGGCTGTCTTCGCGGCTGTAGGCCTGTACGAGTTCAATCGCGTCCAGCGCTTCTGAGGCTTCCGCCCCGGCATCGGCCAGCCGCGACTGGGCCCGGTTCGACATGGTGCGGATTACCCGGCCAACGACGACCACGGGCAGCATCGCCACCGGCAACATGGCCAGCAGCGTCAGGCCCAGCTTCCAGTTCACCACCATCATCATCGTCAGTGCGCCAAAGGTCGTGATCAGCGTACGCGTCGCCATGGAGGCGGAGGTGCCGAGAAACTGCTCGATCAGGGTGATGTCGGCGGTCAGGCGCGAGACCGCTTCGCCCGAGCGCATTTTCGCATGGTAGCGCGGGCCGAGGGTGAGGAGGTGGGCATAAAGGTCCCGGCGCAGGTCTGCCGCGATCCGCTCGCCGAAACGCGAGACGAAATAGAAGCGCACCGCGCCCAGCACGCCGGAGGTGATGGCAGCGGCGGCCACCCAGAAGAAGGATTTGTCGACAAGTTCCAGAAGTTTCTGCGTGTTGCCGCCTGCCTCGCGCCCGCTGTCGGCCGCTTTGCCCAGCAGGATTGGCAGGGTCAGGCTGAGGGCCGCTGCGCCCACCAGGAAGACCAGTGCAATCGCGACAGTCCGCCAATGCCGTCCGGCATAAGGCAGCAGCAATTTAAGGGGTTTCAGGTTGCGCCCCTTGGGCCGGTCGATGGCCTGTCCGCCGCCCGGTTCAGCCGTACGGCGGTCTATGGTTTCCTGGGATTCGGTGTCGGCCATTCGGACTGCCTCTGCAGCACTGTGGAAATCGGGTGCAAGCCCCCTTGCGAAAGGGCTTTTCTTCAGTTACACGCGCCACTTCTGAAAAACGGGCAGCAGTCACGCCCGCGCACCCCTAATGGCGAAGCGCGGCGGCCACAAGGCCCGCAGGTAACGGATCACAGAAGGGCGCGAGCCATGAAAAAAGAAGGTCATCCCGACTATCACTTCATCACCGTGGTGATGACGGACGGCACTGAGTACCAGACGCGCTCCACTTATGGCGCTGAAGGCGATCGCCTCGTGCTGGATATCGACTCCAAATCGCACCCGGCCTGGACCGGCGGCGACGGCAAGCTGATGGACCGCGGTGGCCGCGTGTCCCGCTTCAAGGACAAGTTCAAAGGCTTCGTCTAAGCCTTCCGCACCGTTTCACGGTTGCGACCCGAACAGCCCCGGCCCGCAAGGCCGGGGTTTTGTTTTGGCAGTGGCTTTGCGGGCTTAACCTTCCTTTAAGCGCTGACGCCGAGCCTCCCTGCAAATTCGCAGGGAGAGGCCCATGGGACGGAGCGGCCGGCTCAAGGAATGGTTGATCACGTTCGTGGTGCTTGCGGGCATTGCGTTCGGTGTTGCTGTGGTCTCACGGGAACCTGTCGATCCGGCAGGCCAGGCGCCATTCGATACCTCGTCTGTTTACTGGTCGGATGGCGATTCAGGGCGTCTGGCAGATGGCACCAAATTCCGCCTGCATGGCGTGGATGCGCCTGAAACCGGGCCGCTGGACTGGGTTTCCGGCGCAAAATGCGAGCGGGAGCGCGAGCTGGGCTATCAGGCAAAGGCCCGGGTGCGCGAGCTGACACGAGACCGGGTGCTCACCATCTCCCATGATTACGGCCCGGACCGGTATGGCCGGCTTGTGGTGGACCTGTCGCTTGATGGGCAGGACCTGGCCGCGCGTCTCGTGGCGGCCGGGACTCACAAGCGTTGGGATTATGATGGCGGCGCTGCCAAGCCCGAATGGTGTACGGGGCGTACCGTGCAACCAATTACCGGATCCTGACCTGACGCCCGCACGGCAATCGGCAAATGGCTTGCCCGGCAGGGGGCGGGGCACCTAGGTTGCAGCCTGACCAGACCGAGATGGAGCTTTCCCGATGAATTACACGCCGAAGCGCTGGATCCGGCTTGGCCTTGGGGCGGCCCTTCTCGGTACGGCGGGCCTGTCGGCCTGCGGCGGAGAGGGCGGGGAAGCCGGTGAAACCGCAATCGCCAGCCCGGCAGGCGCCGCACAGTCCAGCGGGATGGCCGGCGAGATGGGAGAAGGCGAAGGCGGCGAAGGTGCGGTCGCGCCGCTCGATCCGGCCCTGCTTGTTCCCGTCGACCAGCGCGCGGCGATGATTGCCAGCGAGGCGGCGGTGGGCGCAGCGCTCAGCCGGGCAGGGGAGAAGGATGCGGCGGCCGAGCATTTCCGGCTCGCGATCAGCGACATCAAACCGGGCGGTCTGTCCCGTCTGGTCGAGAAAGGCCTCGATCCGGACCTGTTCGATGCCGCCGCAGAGGCCCTTGAAGACGGCGCCGGACCGCCGGAAACCGAAACGGCCGTTGCGGCAGTCGAGACGAATGTGGATGAACTGCAGGCCAATGCCGGGGGCGACACGGTCGAGCTCATCATCTTCCTGATGAAGCGCTGCGAGAATGCCTACCGGTCAGGCGTGACCTTTTCGAACGAGATCGACAATCCGGTCGCCTACCAGAAAGCCTGGGGCTACGCCGTCACGGCGCAGGAACTGGCAGGCAAGCTCGATCCCGAAGAGGCCAGCGGGTTGCAGCTGGAACTGAAGATGCTGGTCCTGATGTGGCCTGCCGAAGGGCCCGTCTCCGGTGACGTACCGGCCCCGCCTTCAACCTTCCTGTCCCAGCTCAGCCGGATCGGGCTGGAGCTCTCAACGCTCGAGTAGGTGGTCGATAAAGCCGACGGCCTCGAATGAGGACCAGTCCGCTTCCCCGGCCAGCCGGGCGATTTCCTTGCCGTCCGGGCCATAGAGAATGCTGGTCGGAAAGCCCTGAACGCCGCTGTCATAGACAAGTTCGTACTGTTCCGGAGTCACGATGCGGAACGGGATGTTGGCGGCGCCCAGCTGGCCGAGGCGTTTCTCGGCATAGTCCCTGTCTTCAGCTGCATCGACACTGATGGCGACGACTTCGAAATCGTCCCCGCCGCGCGCTTTCTGCAGGGCGCCGAGCGACGGCATCTCCTTTTCGCAGGGCGCGCACCAGGTAGCCCAGAAGTTCACGAGGATGGTCTTGCCCTGGAATTCGTCCAGCGTATGGGGCGATCCATCTGCCGTATAGAAGGGCGCAGGCGCGACCGCGTCCCCCGCCGATGCGAAATCCAGCTTGGCCAGTCCGCCCGTTGCGTACTTTGCCAGTGGATTTTCATCCTGTTTTCCGATGCCTGCGCTGATCAGCACGTAGACAATTGCGATCACACCGACCAAGAAGAGGCCGGGAATGGCGTAGCGCCGCATGTTTGCGCCTTCCGTTAGTTTGTTGAAGGGGTATGCCAATGACCGGTGGCAAAGGCCAGACGATGTGGGGGGGACGGTTTGCCGCGACCCCGTCCGACATAATGGAAGAAATCAACGCCTCCCTCGATATTGACCGGCGGATGGCTGAGGAAGACATCGCCGGAAGCCGGGCCCATGCAGACATGCTTGCGGAGATGGGCATCATCTCGTTCGATGACAATGAGGCGATTCAGGCCGGGCTGGACCAGGTGCTGAACGAGCTGCGTGACGGCTCTTTCCCGTTCCGGCGCGAGCTTGAAGACATCCACATGAATGTCGAGGCGCGGCTGAAGGAAATTGTCGGGGAACCGGCTGGCCGCCTGCACACGGCCCGCTCGCGGAATGACCAGGTGGTGACGGATTTCCGCCTCTGGACCCGCCGGGCACTGGACCATTCGGCCCGTCTGATCGGCGGTCTGCAGGGCGCCCTCATCCGGCGCGCAGAAGAACATGCCGGCACGATCATGCCAGGCTTTACCCATTTGCAGACGGCCCAGCCGGTGACGCTCGGCCATCACCTGCTGGCCTATGTCGAGATGACGTCCCGCGACTGGACCCGCCTGTCGGACTGCGCGAACCGTCTCAATGAGTGCCCGCTGGGCGCCGCCGCGCTCGCCGGGACCGGGTTCCAGATCGACCGGGACATGACCGCCGAAGCGCTCGGCTTTGCCCGTCCGATGGCAAACTCGCTGGATGCTGTCTCCGCCCGCGATTTCGCGCTGGAGGCGCTCGCCGCCCTCTCGATTGCGGCGACGCATCTGTCGCGCCTGGCCGAAGAGATCGTGCTGTGGAGCAGCGCGCAATTCGCTTTTGCCCAGCTGACCGACGAATGGTCGACCGGTTCCTCGATCATGCCGCAGAAGCGCAATCCGGATGCGGCTGAGCTTGTCCGGGCCAAGGCGTCGCTGATCACCGGCTTTTATTCCGGTCTGCAAGGCGCCGTGAAGGCGCTGCCGCTGGCCTATGCCAAGGATCTGCAGGACGACAAACGCCTGACCTTCGAAGCCTTCGACACGTTCGATCTCTGCGTCCGCGCCATGACCGGCATGGTCGAGACGATGATATTCAAGCCGGACAATATGCGCGCGGCGGCCGCCAAGGGTTTTTCGACGGCGACCGACCTCGCCGACTGGCTGGTCCGGGAGCTCGGCCTGCCATTCCGTGAGGCGCATCACGTGACCGGATCGCTGGTGGCCTTGGCAGAAGGGAAGGGCGTCGATCTGTCCGATCTGGCGCTGGAGGACATGCAATCTGTTCACAAGGACATCACCGAAGGTGTTTTTGATGTCCTGACGGTTGAAGCTTCTGCCTCATCTCGGACATCATATGGTGGCACAAGCCCTGTTCGTGTTGCCGAACAGGTGGCACAGTGGAAGCAGAGACTTGGACTGGAGTGACCCGCCGCATGAAACGCCCCCTGGCTGTTGCCGCCCTTATCCTTGGTAGCCTGATCCTGCCGGCCTGTGGCCTGACGGGAGACCTGAAGCGTCCGGATCCGCTGTGGGGTGACCCGCAGGATGTTGAGGCCGAACTGCCTGAAGGAGACAGCTCGTCCCTGCCGACCCTGCCGCCCCGCGAGGAGGCCGAGGATTCCGCGGCCGGCGATGATGATGAACTTCTGGGCGGCCTTGAGGATTGATCCCATGAACAGAGCTGAATTCCGGCCGGCCGGGCGTGTGCTCGGCGGCGTTGCCCTCCTTGCTGCCCTCGGTGCCTGTGCCAGCGGGACCGATATCCGCGCCGTCAACGCGCCGGGCGCTTATGAACCTGTCGCTGTGGTTGCCGCAGTCGAGCCGGAGGATGGCCCGCAGGTGAACCAGTGGGGCGGGATTGTACCCGAGGCCAAACCGGTGACGCCCGTCGACGATGGCGCACTCGGTGAAATCGGCGGCTAGGCGGCTCCATGCACCATTTCGACTATCGGGACGGACGGCTTCACTGTGAGGAAGTCGATCTCGCAAAGCTGGCCGATGACGTCGGCACGCCTTGCTATGTCTACTCGACCGCCACGCTCCGGCGCCACGCCCGGGTCATCGCGGCGGCCTTTGAGGGGCAGGACTGTCTGATCGCGTTCTCGGTGAAGGCCAATTCGAACCTCGCCGTGCTTGCGACACTCGCCGAGGAAGGCTGCGGCGCGGATGTCGTCAGCGGCGGGGAATTGCAGCGTGCCCTGCGCGCCGGAATTCCGGCGTCGAAAATCGTATTCTCCGGCGTCGGCAAGACTGCGCGGGAGATGGAACTGGGGCTGCGTGAAGGCATCCACCAGTTCAACGTGGAAAGCGCTGCCGAGCTTCGTCTCCTGTCTTATGTCGCGAACGGGCTGGGCCAGCAGGCGCCGATTGCCATTCGCGTGAATCCGGACGTCGCAGCCGGCGGCCACCCGAATATTTCCACCGGCAAGAAGGGCGACAAGTTCGGTGTGCCGTGGACCGAGGCGGAAGACCTCTATGCCGAAGCGGCGACGCTGCCCGGCATCCGGGTCGTCGGTGTCGATGTTCATATCGGTAGCCAGATCGGCGATCTCGTGCCGATGCGGGCCGCCTTCGAGAAAGTGGTCGGCCTTGCCCAGCGCCTGCGCGCGGCCGGGCATGACATCGCCCGGATCGACGTTGGTGGCGGGCTCGGCATTCCCTACAAGCAGGGCGACGAGCCGCCTCCGCCATCGGCCTATGCGGCGATGATCGCGGAGGTCAGCGCCGGGCTTGGCGTGCAGGTCATCCTGGAGCCGGGCCGTGTCATCGCAGGCAATGCCGGGGTCATGCTGACCACGGCCCTCTATGAGAAAGCGGCGCCCGACCGGTCTTTCCTGATCGTCGATGCCGGGATGAACGATCTGATGCGGCCGGCGCTGTATGGCGCGCACCACGACATCCGCCCGGTGAAACAGGCCGCCCCGGACGCAGCCGAAAAGACCTATGACGTTGTCGGTCCGATCTGCGAGTCGACCGACAAATTTGCGGCCGGGCGGGATATGCCGGCTGTGACGCCGGGGGACCGGCTCGCCTTCATGTCAGCCGGGGCCTATGGCGCGGTGCTGTCTTCGGCCTACAATACGCGGCCCCTCGTGCCGGAAGTGCTGGTCAATGGCGACAGGTTCGACATTGTCCGCCGCAGGCCGGACCTCGAGGAGATGCTTCAACTGGAACAGGTGCCGGATTGGCTGAAAAGGACGGATTGAACACGATCAGGACAAAAGTCGCGGCCACGCGCCGCCGGCTGAACCTGCTCGCGTTCGGCCGGGCCTTCTGGCCGCTGTTCGTCTTTGTCGTCCTGTTCCTGTGCATGGCCCTTGCGGGGGCCTTCGACCAGCTGCCGTCCGCCATCGGGGCTGTCCTGACCCTGTTGTTCCTGCTGGGCGGGGCGATCTTCCTGCTGCGCGGCATGCGGCGCTATTCTCCGCCGGGCGACACAGAGGCCGCACACTTGCTCGACCGCCAGTCGCCGCTGCGCCCGGTGTCGTCGCTGACCGACCGGCCGGCATCCCCGAACCGGGGCTCGCAGGCATTGTGGGTCCGCCACCGTGACCGGCTGCTTATGGCCGCGCGGGAGCTGAAGCTGCCGAACCTGTCATCTGAATGGCGCCAGCTCGACCCGTTCCGCCTGCGCTATGTCCTGCCAGCCGCCCTGATCGGCTTCACCGTCCTGGCAGCCGGGGAAGGGCCGGGTCGCCTGATGCGGGCCCTCAGCCCGGACTATGGCGCGCTGGTCGGGGCAGATGACATGACCGTCGAGGCCTGGGTCATCCCACCGGACCATACCGGCCGGGCGCCGGTCTTTCTGAAGCCGGGGCTGAACGATGTCCGCGTACCGCGCGGATCCGAGATCACCTTGCGCACCGAAGCCCCGTCGGCCCCGCGCCTGATCCTGAAGGGGCGCCATCGCACCTCCGCCAAATTTGCGGCCACACCGGATGGTGCCTGGGAGGCCAAGGCGATCCTCGAGGAAGACGCCCGTGTTTCCGTCCATTGGTGGGGCGAACGGGCGGCCTGGCGGCTGCTGGCTTCGCCAGACGATCCGCCGGTCGTGGAGTTCGTTTCCATCCCGACCTATGGCCGCCTCGACCGGACGGAATTCGCCTGGACCGCGCATGACGACTACGGCGTCGTGAAGGCGGAACTGTCGATCCGCCTGAAGGAGCCGCACCCGGCCGCGCCGGATGAGGAAGACCGGGTGGTTATCCCGCTTGCCGCGCCTTCCATGCAGGAGATCAAGGACACGACCCAGATCGACCTGACCCGCCATCGCTGGGCGGGCCTGCCGGTGGATGTGCATCTGGTGGTCACCGATGCGTCCGGCCAGGAAGGCGTGAGTGAGACGGTTCCCTTCGTGCTTCCGGAGAAGCTGTTCCTCGACCCCATCGCCCGTGTGGCCCAGGAAGTGCGCGTCACCGTGCTCCGTGAGCCGAGGGAATACGCAGCGCAGACGAAGAACCCGCTCGCCCTGAAACAGGACGCCCTCAACACCGAAGCGGCCAACCGGCTGAACAATGCCCCGCCGGATGTCCAGAAGGCCGCGCTGATGCTCGATTCCGTCACCCTGATGGGCGAGCGCTATATGCCGAACCAAGCCTACTATCTCACATTCCGGGTGGCCGAGGGCATGCTGGAATCTGCCGGCACCAAGGAAGAGGCCGAAGCGGTCGACCCGTTGCTCTGGTCTCTGGCGCTGAAGGCTGAATATGGCAACGCAGCTGACGCCCTGCGGCGGCTGGAAGCGGCCCGGCGCGCGCTGGAGCAGGCCCTGCGCGATGGCGCTTCGGAAGATGAGATCCGTCGGCGGATGGAAGCTTTCCGGGATGCCGCCAATGAATATCTTGCTGCCAAGATGGCCGAAGCGATCGCCAATGGCGGCGACATGCCCGACGAGAACCAGGACGGCATGGCCATGGGCGGCGGGCAGAACCTTGGCGGGCAGGATTTCGAGGACATGCTGAATGCCCTTCAGGACCTGACCGATACCGGCGCCACAGAACAGGCCCGCCAGTTGCTGTCCGACATCACCAACATGTTGCAGAATCTGGAATTCCAGCGCGGGCAGAGTGGCAATGGCATGGCCGGCATGCCGGGAGAGCCCTCTGAGGGTGAAGAGCCGGAAGACCTGCCTCAGGAAGAGCAGGAAATGACCGATGCCATGCGCCGGCTGTCAGAGATCCTCCGCGAACAGCGCCAGCTGAACGATGACACGCTGGCCCAGCAGCGCGGTGAAATGCCGTCGGGCCAGCAGGGCCAGTCTGGACAGGATTCCGGTCAGGAGTCCGGCCAGCAACAGGGTGGCCAGCAAGGCCAGCAGCCCGGTGAGCAAGCCGGCCAGGGCGGGCAGGGCGAAGGCGCCAATCCGTCGGAAGGCGATGGCACGCAAGGCGGTAACCGGCCGGGCGGCGAGCGTCCGGGAACGAACAGTTTTGCCGGCACGGATGAAGGCGGTGCGCCCCAGTCCGGCGGAACCCTCGCGGAACGCCAGGCCCGCCTCGGCGAGCTGGTCGAGCAATTCGCCCGCGAGCGCGGCCTCGGGGAAGGGGCTGGTCAGGAAGATGCGCTGAGCGGCGCCATCGACCCGCAGGCGCTGGCTGAGATCCGGGACGCCCTGCGCGGGGCAGAAGGGAATCTTGCCCGCGGCAATGATGGGGCCGCATCGGAAGAGCAGGAACGCGCGACGCAGGGTCTGTCGGACCTGAACCGCAATCTCGCTGCAATGCTTGACGAGATGCAACGCGAGCGGACCAATCAGGGGCAGGCGACCAATGACCCCTTCGGACGCCAGACGGGCGGCCTGGGCAATAATGGAGAGTCAGTCCGTGTGCCGGAAGAGGCTGAGCGTCAGCGCGCCAAGGACATTCTGGAAGAGCTGCGCCGCCGTTACAATGAGAGTGACAGCGAAGAAGAACGCGAATACCTCCGCCGCCTGCTCGACCGGTTCTAGAAGGGACGCGCATGAGTGCGAACAGAGACACGCCGCAGGATGATCCGCCCCGGAGCAATCCGGTGCCGGTGCTGCTGGCCCTGCTTGCCTTCGCTGCCGCCATCTATGCCATCCATGGCCGGCTGGATCACATGTCGATGCACCAGGTATATGGCCGGTTTGCCGCGCTGAGCTGGCCAGCTGTCCTGATTGCCTTCGCCGGCATGCTGGCGAGTTATGCAATGGCTGTGCTGAGGGATGGTCTCACACTGCGTCATCTGGGCCTCGCGCGGTCCTGGCGGGACCTTGCCTTCATCTCTTTCACGGCGCAGGCCGTCGGCAACTCCCTTGGTGAGGCGGAACTGACCGGCGGCAATGTCCGGACCCGGATTTATGGCGGGCTTGGCCTGTCGGAAGATGAAAGTGCGGCGGTTTCCCGCCTCGTGCGGATCAGCCTGACGGTCGGGGCGCTGGCGCTCAGCGGGCTCGGCCTTGTGTTCGAATCTTCGGCGTTCCCGGTGCATTTCGGTTTTCCGGACCAGGCGGCCATCGGCATCGGTTGCGTCCTGCTGGCACTTGTCCTCTGGCATATCGGAAATGCCAGCCTGCTGGGGCCCGGTGGATGGCAGGGTGTGATGACGCGGGTCGCGGTCAGTTTTGCAGACTGGACGGCGGCGGGCCTCGTCCTCTTCGCGCTGCTGCCGGAAGACACCGCAATCGGCTTTGCTGCGTTCGTGCCGGTCTTTGCGCTGGCGTGCCTCGCGGGTGGCCTGAGCGGCCTGCCGGGCGGTATCGGGGTGTTCGAGGCGGTCATTCTCCTGCTCGTTCCAGCCAGTCCGGTCGAGGGGCTGGTGGCCAGCCTGATCGCCTTCCGCGTGATCTATTATCTCGTGCCGCTGGTGCTGGCCGCAACGGGGATGAGCCGGCGCCTTCTTACCCGGCACGGACCGGCCCTTCAGGGGCTCGGGCGCGGGGCAGGGGACATCGCGACCCTGTTCGCGCCGGTCGTGTTCGGCCTGCTCGCCTTCGCAAGCGGCACCTATATTCTTGTGGCCGCGATGACGCCCGCCCTGGCTGCGCCGCTGATGGCTGCGGCTCGGTACCTGCCTCTGCCGGTGATCGAGCTGTCGCACTTCCTCGCCTCGATCATCGGTCTCTTCCTGCTGATCGTGGCGAACGGCCTGTCGCGGCGGCTCAGCCATGCCTGGATGGTGGCCATGGGCCTGCTGGTTGCGGGCGGCGTGCTCACCCTCACCAAGGGCGCCACGCTGGACGAGGCCTTGCCGCTCCTGATCGTGCTGGCGCTGCTGGGTCTGGCGCGGCCGGCCTTCTATCGCGCGACGCCGCTGGCAGAGACCCGGCTAACACCGGTCATGGCGCTGGCCGTCATCGCGACGCTCGGCGCGGTGATCTGGCTGGGGTTTTTCTCCTATCAGCATGTCGAATACCGGGACGATCTCTGGTGGCAGGTGGCGCTGGAGGGCGGCGCCTCGCGGTTTCTGAGAGCCGCAGGCGGGGTGAGCGTTCTGGCTTTCCTCTACTTTGCCTGGAACTGGCTGCGCCCGCTGCATGCCCCGCCGGAAGAGGCACCTCCGATGGACGACATCCGGCAGATCATCGCAGGCGCGGACCTCGCGCGGCCAGATGCGGCGCTGGCGCTCAGCGGGGACATGCGGTTCCATCTCAGCCCCTCGCGGCGTTCTTTCATCATGTTCGGTGTACGGGGCGGCCATTGGGTTGCCATGGGAGAGCCTGTCGGGCTTGCCGAAGAGATCCCGTCGCTGGTCTGGTCTTTCCGGGAGGCCGCCGACGCGGCTGGCGCAGGCATCGTGTTCTACGCCATCGGCCGGAATTTCCTGCCGCTGGCTGTCGAGCTTGGCCTGGCGGTCCAGAAGATCGGCGAGACGGCAATTGTGCCGCTGACGGATTTCACGCTCGAAGGGTCCGATCGCTCGCGCCTGCGGCAGGTCTATAACCGGGCCGGCCGCGACGGGGTGAGCTTTGAGGTGCTGGCGCCGGAGGATGTCCCGGCGCACATGGACCGGCTGAAAGAGATTTCGGACGAATGGCTGGACGCGCATGGCGGGGCGGAGAAGGGATTTTCCCTCGGCCGGTTCGATCCGGACTATATCGCGAATTTTCCCATCGCCATCGCCCGGCTGGACGGGGAGATCGTTGCCTTCGCCAATCTCTGGCCGGGCGCGGGCAAACACGAGATCGCCATCGACCTGATGCGCTTTTCCGCGGCCGCCCCGCGTGCCGTGATGGACTACCTCTTCATCTCGGCGATGCTGTGGGCCAAAGAGGCAGGCTATCAGCGCTTCGATCTTGGCATGGCGCCGCTGTCCGGGCTGGAGGCGCACCGCCTCGCTCCGGCGATGACGCGTGTCGGCGCCTTTCTGTTCGAACATGCCAATGCTGTGTACGGATTTGAGGGCCTCAGGTCCTACAAGGGCAAGTTCCATCCTGTGTGGGAACCGCTTTACCTCGCTGCGCCGAATGCGCGGGAGCTACCGGGGGCGCTCGCGGATGTTGCCATCCTGACGAGCGGCGGCCTCGCCCGGATATTCCACAAGTAGCGCCCCTTGCGTCGGGCCCGCGTGTCTGCCTTGATGCGTGCAAAACAGGGAGACAGTGATGGCACGCTGGGAATACACGCACGGCCTGAAGGGTATTGGCAACGGCCTCTATGCCTGGCTCCAGCCGGACGGTGGCTGGGGCTGGTCGAATGCCGGCCTCATCGTCGACGGGGACCAGTCGTTGCTGGTCGACACGCTGTTCGACATGCACCTGACGCGCGACATGCTGGATGCCATGGCGGATGCCTCCGGCGTCCGCGCCGAAGCGATCGGCACCATCGTCAACACCCATGCCAATGGCGATCACTGTCACGGCAATGGTTGCTGTCCGCATGCGGAGATCATCGCTTCGGATGCGAGCGCGAAGGAAATGGCCGAAGTGCCGCCCGCCATGCTGGCCCAGTTCAAGAAAATGGGCGGACAGCTCGGCCCGGCCGGCACCTATTTCGCAGACATCTTCGGTCCGTTCGATTTCGATGCGGTCGAAGAACGCCTGCCGACCCAGACATTCACCGGCCGGATGGACCTGACCATCGGCGACAAGACGGTGGAGCTGATCGAGGTTGGCCCCGCGCACACGGGCGGCGATGTCATCGTCCACGTACCGCAGGACCGCACCGTGTTCACAGGTGACATCCTCTTCATCGACGGCACGCCCCTGATGTGGGCGGGGCCGGTGAAGAACTGGATCAATGCGTGCGAGAAGATCATCGGCATGGACGCCGATGTCATTGTGCCGGGGCATGGTCCGATTACGGATAAGGCCGGGGTTCAGCGCGTTGCCGACTATCTCGCCTATATCGATGCCGAGGCGCGCAAGCGCTATGATGCTGGTCTTGGCGTGCGTGAGGCCGCGCTCGATATTGCGCTCGGCGATTATGCCAATTGGGGCGATGCCGAACGGATCGCCGTCAATGTCGACAGCCTCTACCGCGAATATCGCGGCGACGGGCAGGTAACGCCGGTGATGGACCTGTTTGCGCTGATGGCCGAAACGCGGGATGCGATGCGGGCCTAGGGCAATGGTGACGTACTGGTGCACACCCTGTGCGGAAGATGCTGCCCGCTATCGCGTGGTCATCAAGGCTTTGGCCCTGGCACAAGGCGCGCCCGCCTATCAGGCGCATCTGACACTCGGAACTTTGGAACAAGCGGCATCTGATCTCAGCGAGGTCATTGCCGCATTGAGAGGGCTTGTCCTTGAGCCGACGGGCATTGCTGAAACGGATGTCTTCACCAAATCGCTTTTTGTGCAGTTCGTGGCGTCAACTCCGCTGCTTGCTGCACGGTCCCAGCTGGAGAAATTGCCGGGGTTTCGTCCGGGCAGGGCCTTTGATCCACATATCAGCCTTTGTTATGGCGCGCCGCCCGAGGGCAGTGCGGCACAGCGCGATGTGCAGGATTTGCTAAGTGCGCCCGTGCGTTTCGACAGACTGGTTGCGGTGAATATTACGCTGCCGATTGAGAGCTATGCGGATGTTATGGCTTGGTCGGTGGCGGGGACCTACGAGATTTAATCTCAGGCACCTATCGGTTCGCGCCCGGCACCCACTTAATATCATCTGCGCCGTTCGCATTCGCCGCGCGGGCCGCGACAAACAGCCAGTCCGACAGGCGGTTGATGAAGGCAAGTGCTTCGGGGCTGACCGGCTCGTTCTCCATGCCAGAAAGTTCCGCGATCTTTCGCTCTGCCGTGCGGCAGAGGGTGCGCGCGACATGTAGTTGCGCGGCCAGTGGAGATCCGCCCGGCAGGATGAAACTGTCCAGCGGCGGAATGCGCGCATTCATTGCGTCGATTTCTTCCTCCAGCCGCCTCACCTGGGATTCAACGATGCGCAGCGGCGTCCATTCCAGCACGCGCCCCCGGTCGGGCGTGGCAAGGTCAGCGCCCAGGTCAAACAGATCATTCTGTATACGGCGGATAGCGGTCAGCATTTCATCTTCGGCATGCAGGGCAGCGACGCCGAGCGCGGCATTTACCTCATCCACGCAGCCATAGGAGGCGACGCGAGGATGCCATTTGTCCACCTGTTCGCCCGTGGAGAGGCGCGTTTGCCCCTTGTCCCCGGTGCGGGTGTAGATCTTGTCGAGTTTGACCATGGGGTCTCCTCAGGAATGTCAGAAATGAATGGCGCCGGCCATGAAGCCGATCCCCACCAGAAGGGCGATCGCGATGGCCTGGATGAAAATACGCATCCGCATCAGCTTGTTAGAGCGGCTGGGCTGGTTCTCGTCGGTGCGGGCGAGGTTGGCGATGCCGAGGCCCAGTACGACCAGCAGGGCCGCCAGGGCGCCGTAAAACAGAATGGTAATCAGCATTTGCATATCGTGTCGCCTTTCCGGCCTTGTAATCACTCTAACATAGGCTGGCGAGCCCCGGGGGACAGGCGCGAAAGCGTCGCGCCCGGCCTGTCTCGCCTCAGCCGCCGGATTCCAGCCGAGCCGCGAGGGCTTCGATCCGCTCGGACACCGACGCCATGGCCTCGGCTGCCTTTTGCTCAGCAGCAGGGGAGGACCCGCCAGTGCGCCGCGCCGAGTCCAGCTCATCCAGCAGGGCGAGCGCCGTGATCAGCAACAGGCGGTCTTCGCCGATATCGCCGACGGCGCTGGCGATATGCTTTACCCGCGCGTCCAGCTGCTGGGACAGCGCGACGATCCGTGCCTCCTGTCCGGGCGCGCAGGCGATGGAATAATTCCGGCCGCGCAGGGTGATGTCGGCCTTGGCCATGCCTTCAGCCCTCCTTGCCGAGGGCAGCGCGCACTTCTTCAATTGCCGCGCCAAGGGCCGCACTGGCTTCGTCCGCCAGGCCCTGCAATTCGGTCTCGCGGGCAAGGGAGGCGTCGAGTTCCTCGGCCAGTCTTTCCCGGTCAGACACAAGCGCTGCCATTTCTGCGGCGACCACGTCGGGATCGCCGGCACGGGCCAGCAGGCCGTCCACGGCCCCCTCAAGGCGCCGGATGGCCGCATCGAGGCGGCGTGATTCGCGGTCGATGTCGCTCATGTTTCCAAGGCTTAAACTCAATACGCAGCTACGCCAAGCGGCTTGACGTAGCTGCGGGAGTCTGGCCTAGCACACTTCCGGAGCGACTGAGGGAGACCAGCAGAATGGCTGTAACCAACCGGGACATGGCAAATGCCGTTCGTGCCCTATCCATGGATGCGGTGGAAGCCGCCAAATCGGGCCATGTCGGCCTGCCGCTGGGCATGGCGGATGCAGCCACTGTGCTGTTCCGCAAATTCCTGAAATTTGACCCGGCTGACCCCAATTGGGCCGACCGCGACCGGTTCGTCCTGTCGGCGGGCCACGGCTCGATGCTGATCTATTCGTTGCTGCACCTGACGGGCTACAAATCTGTCTCGCGCGACGATATCCGCAATTTCCGCCAGCTGGGCGCGAAGACGCCGGGCCATCCCGAAAACTTCGTCACGCCGGGCGTGGAGACCACGACCGGTCCGCTGGGGCAGGGCATCGCCACCGCCGTCGGCATGGCCATGGCAGAGCGTCACCTGAACGCGCGCTTCGGTGATGATCTCGTCGACCACCACACTTATGTCATCGCGGGCGATGGCTGCCTGATGGAAGGCATCAGCCAGGAAGCGATCACGCTGGCCGGGCATCTGAAGCTGAACAAGCTGATCGTCCTGTTCGATGACAACTCCGTCACCATCGATGGCGGCACGGACCTCTCTGACAACACAGACCAGTGCGCCCGTTTCGAAGCCTCCGGCTGGGTCACGAAGAAAGTGGACGGCCATGACGAGAAGTCCGTCGAGGCCGCACTGACCTGGGCGAAGAAGCAGAAGAAGCCGGTCATGCTCGCCGTGAAGACGATCATCGGCTATGGCGCGCCCAAGATCGCCGGCACCGGCAAGGCCCATGGCGGCCCGTATGGCGCAGAAGAGATCGCCGGCATCCGCGAAAACATTGGCTGGAAATATCCGCCCTTCGAAGTGCCGGCCGCCATCGAGAAAGCCTGGGCAAAAGCCGGGGAGCGCTCGAAGAAGGAACACGAGGCCTGGAAGAAGCGTCTTGCTGCGTCCGATCACAAAGGCGAATTCAACGCCGCCATGACCGGCCGCCTGCCGAAGAACATCGCCAAGGCGATCATCAAGCATAAGAAGGCGGTTGCTGAAGGCGGCGAGAAGAAAGCCACCCGCCAGTGGAGCGGCGCAGCGCTGGAAGTGCTGACGCACCTGGTGCCGGAAATGGTCGGCGGCTCGGCAGACCTGACGGGCTCCAACAATACCAAGACCAGCCACACAGAGCCGATGACGCCGAAGAACTGGGGCGGTCGCTATGTCCACTATGGCGTGCGCGAGCATGGCATGGCCGCGGCGATGAACGGCATGGCGCTGCATGGCGGCATCCTGCCTTATTCCGGCACGTTCCTCGTCTTCGCAGACTATTCGCGCGGCGCGATCCGCCTCGGCGCCCTGATGGGCACGCGTGTTGTGCATGTCATGACGCACGATTCCATCGGCCTTGGTGAAGACGGCCCGACCCACCAGCCGGTGGAACACGTCGCCAGCCTGCGCGCCATGCCGAACATGCTGGTCTTCCGCCCGGCGGACGGCGTGGAAACGGCCGAGTGCTGGGAACTCGCCATCGCGAACGAGACCGGCCCGTCCATCATGGCGCTGACGCGGCAGGGCGTTGCTCCGGCCCGGACGACGCATACGGACGATAACCTTTCCGCCAAGGGCGCCTATGTGCTATCCGACTGCAAGGGTAAGGCGCAGGCCACCATCCTGGCCACCGGCTCCGAAGTCGAAATCGCGCTGGCCGCGCAGGAGATGCTGGCCGAAGACGGCATCGCCGCGCGCGTCGTGTCGTGCCCATGCCTTGAACTGTTCGAACAGCAGCACGGCAATTACCGCAAATCCGTCCTCGGCACTGCGCCGCGTGTGGCGGTCGAGGCCGGTGTCCGCTTCGGCTGGGATCGCTGGATCGGCGAAGATGGCGGCTTTGTCGGCATGAACAGCTTCGGTGCTTCGGCCCCGTACACCGATCTCTACAAGAAGTTCGGCATTACCGCTCAGGCCGTTGTGGCCGAAGTGAAGAAGCGCATCGCTTAAGACGGCTTCAGCGGCCGGTATAATTCGCCCTCGGACGAATAAGCCGGCCGCTAGCCTGCTGCTCAATCGCATGCGCGATCCAGCCGGCCATGCGCCCGCTGGCAAAGATCAGGAAGGGCGCATCCTCCGGCAGGGAGAGATGCACCGACAGCGCCGCCAGCGCCATGTCGACATTCGCCGCTTCGCCGCTGGCGGCTTCCGCGGCCTTGATGGCGCGCTTCAGGGGCGCGGCAGGTTTTATCCACCGGATCAGGGCGGCAGCCCGCGGGTCACCCGCCGGATAGAGCGCGTGGCCGACGGCCGGAATATGCTCACCCCTTGCGGCCAGGCCTGCCAGCGCCGCCTTCGGCCCATCTTCCATTGCCTGTTTGAGATAGGCGAGCGCCCGCGCCGAAGCCTCCCCATGCAGCGGCCCGGTCAGCGTGGCGCAGCCTGCCAGGGCGCAGGCCGCCAGCGGTGCCCCGGTCGAGGCGGCGACCCGCGCCGCAAAGGTCGACGGGTTCAGCTCATGATCTGCCACCAGCACCAGCGCCCGGCGCAAGAGGTCCGTCCCCCCGGGTGAGAGGCCCCAATGCCGGCCCAGCCGCTGATGATAGAAGCCGCGTCCGCTGGTGCCTGTCACCGCGGTGCAGACGCCAGCCAGCAATTGCGCGCCATCCTCTGACAAGGCCGCGCTACCGCGTCCGAAGCTTGGTGGATCATGGGCTGCCCGGTCGGCCAGAAAGGCGAGCAGCCTGGCCTTGCCTGTGTCTCCTGCTGCCTCCTTTCCTGCGGCCGGGCGGCTGGGCGAGGGAGCGGGCGCCTGCCATAAAAGCGCCGCCGCTTCCTCCAGCGTGGCGTCTGCCGCGAGGCGTACGGCATCCTTGCCGCGATAGATCAGCTTGCCGTCGCGCACGGTGGTGATCGCTGTTTCCATCACCGGGTCGCCCCAGGAAATGGCGGCGCTGGCGATGGCCTGCCGCCCGCGTCCGCTGCGGCGGCGTTTGACCAGTCCCGCAATATCTGCAGCGGAATAGACGCTTGAACGCGGATCAGTCTCGTCCGGCCGCGAGGCGATCAGCCCCCGGCTCACATAGGCGTAAAGCGTCTGCGGTTTCACCCCCAGCGCGTCCAGCGCGTCGTCTCGTCCAATCCAGCTCATATATTGATTATATTGATCAAGATTGACGAACACCAGCCCCGGCGCGACATGAAGCCCAGATTTGTTGCCCAGATTTGTTGAAGGAGATCGCTCATGGATTCCGGATTGGAAAATGTCGTCGCCGCTGAAACTGTCCTGTCGGATGTGGATGGCCAGAATGGCCGTCTCGTCATCCGCGGCTGGCCGGTGCAGTTGCTTGCCGCCTCGATGGCCTATGAAGATGCCGCGCACCTGTTGTGGCAGGGCTTCTTTGATGACCTGCCGGATGCGCAGGCGCTGGGCGCACGGCTTGGTGCGGCGCGGCTGGAGGCCTTCGATCTGGTCGCGAAGATCCCGGACGGGCTCGACATCATCCGATTCCTGCGCACCGGCTGGTCGCTGCTGGAAGATGATGAAAGCCTCAATTCGGCAATTCGTCTGGCGGCTGCCGGGCCGGTCTTCACTGCGGCGGCTGTGCGCCGGGAACGCGGGCAGGCCCCGATTGCGCCGGATGCGGACCTTTCCCAGTCGGCGGACTTCCTGAAAATGATCACCGGCAAAGTGCCGGGGGAGGCGGAGGCCCGCGCGCTGGACGCCTATCTCGTCACCGTGTGCGATCATGGCCTCAACGCGTCGACCTTTGCCGCGCGCGTTGTCGCGTCCACACGGGCCGGGCTCGTCTCGGCGGGGATGGGCGGCATTTCAGCCCTGAAAGGACCGTTGCATGGCGGGGCGCCGGGCCCCGTGCTCGACATGCTGGACGAGATCGGCGTGCCGGAAAATGCGGAGGCCTGGATCGATGCAGCACTTGGCCGGGGTGACCGTCTCATGGGCTTCGGCCACCGGGTCTACCGCGTGCGCGATCCCCGCGCAGATGCCCTGAAGGCCGCTGTGGCGCGCCTGCCGGGCACGTCGGGCCGCATCGCCTTTGCCGACCATATCGAAAAGACCGTCCTCGGACGGCTAGCGAAGAAATATCCGAACCGGACGCTGGAGACAAATGTGGAATTCTCCACCGCGCTCCTGCTGGAAGCGCTCGCCATTCCGCGCGAGGCGTTCACCGCGACCTTTGCCTGCGGCCGCATCCTCGGCTGGACGGCGCATGCCCGCGAACAGATCGCCGAAGGCCGCCTCGTGCGCCCGCGTTCGGTGTATACGGGGCCTGTGCCTGAAATGGCCTGAGTGTGCTGGTCGGGGGAGGGGCTGCCCGCTCTCCCACACCCGCCACCCGTCGTCGCGGAAAGCCCGCAGGGCTTATCCGGGACCCAGTTGCGGCGTGGCTGTTGCAGGACCGGACCCCGGATAAACGCTTCGCGTTTTCCGGGATGACACCGTGGAGATGATCTGAATTCGTCTGATAGCGCTCGGCCCCATCTTTGTGGGCATGCATCCTGACCTTCAACGCTACTTCAACCATGTCTGGCCGCTCTTCTGGCCATGGCTGGTGTGGAACCTGGTGCGCGTCGCCCGCTGGCATACGCGCACCGGGCGTGAAGCGTTGATGGCGGTCGATTGCTTTGGCAATATCCGGCTCGTCTGCCTGGCCGATGTCCCGCCGCCTGATGATCTCTATACATATGAAGCGCCGCGCATTCCGCGCTGGGAACAGCCTGCACTCTGCAGCGCCACCCTCGCGGTTGTGCGCGCTGGCTTGGCGAAGTCCGGTATAGCCCGTCATGATCCGGTTAAGTCCGGCTTGGTCATCTGTAGTCATGACATAGTCTGGTATGATCATGGCCTGCACGTCCGTGGTCCGCCTTAGCCGCGTCTTCCTCCGAATTCAGCTTTCGTCACCGGATGGCACCCGCCACTCCGGCCGCACGTGCTGGGACGAGCCTTGCCGCGTCGTCCATCCCGGCGCAGAGTTCCCGCAAACAGGAGGAAATCATGAGTTACGAAACGGTCTATACGATCATCAATCTGAGTGTGATGCCGGCCTGGCTGCTGTTGGCGCTGGCGCCGGGGGCCGCGGTGACGCGCCTTGTCGTGCATTCGGGCGTCTATCCGCTGGCGCTTGGCGTGTTCTATATCGTGACCCTGTCGATGACCCTGTTCTTCGGCATGGGCGCAGACGGCGGCGGTTTCGGCTCAGCGGCGGGCGTGTCGCAGCTCTTCTCCCATCCGCTCGGCATTCTTGTCGGCTGGTCGCATTATCTGGTCTTCGACCTGTTTGTCGGGGCGTGGGAAGCGCGCGATGCCCGGCGCCGGGGCGTCGCGCACTGGATGCTGCTGCCCTGCCTATTCTTCACGCTGATGTTCGGGCCGGTCGGCCTGTTGCTCTACCTCGTCCTGCGCCAGCTCACCGGCAAGGGCAATATGAGCCTGGTCGAGGCCTAGGCTTCGTCGTCTTTGCGGGACTGGCGGAACAGGTCCAGCTGGCGGGGGTCGACATAGCGCCGCCGTGACGGCTTGGTGCGGCCGCGGCGGAAATAGAGATCGTCGGTATGATCAGTTGGTTCGGCGGCGGGTGCTTTGGTCTTTGGGGCAGGTTTGGCGGGCTTTTCCGCCGCCTGGCCCGGTGCAGCCAGTTTCCACCAGGTGACCGCGACCACGGGCCGGCCCTTGTCGTCCTCATAGCGCTGCAAATGGCCATGGGCGAGCGCATCGGAGGGCGCGAACATGGCATCTGCCGCTTCCTCAGAGACAGTGAGCCAGTCGGTCGCCAGTTCGGCGACCTTCAGCTCGCCATCCAGCGTTTTGGCAAGCGCTTCGGCTTCGGCCAGCGTGCGCGCAGCCGGGGCCACCTTGGACAAGGCGGCGCCGAGGGATTTTCCGAGGGGATAAGCGTGGCTCATAGGCCGCTGGAAGTAAGCGCTGCTTCGCTCGCCGTCCAGCCTGCATCCGCCGCTGCAGTAAGACGCATCGCAGCCAGGCGGGCCAGCCGGAGGGTGACTGCCTTGCGCCGGGCAGGGGAGAGCTTCTCCACCGGGGCCTCCCGGATGACCGCCGCGCCAAAGGCATCGGCGACGATCAGGCCTGCCTCTTCAGGGATGAGATCCTGCGGGAAATCATGGTCCACAGCGAACCAGAACCGGTCGCAATAGGGAATGTATTCCGGCCATTTGGCGTCAGACCGGAAGTCCGGCACGCCGGATTTGATCTCCACCATCCAGACCTCGCCGCCGGGGCCGATGGCGGCAATGTCTGCCCGGCGATTATTGGCGAGGGTCATTTCCTGGATGCCGCAAAGCCCCAGATCCGCGAGCAGGCGCAGCGTCCCGCGTGCAATGGCGGCCGCGCGGGCAAGGTCTTCTGTCGTGTCGGCACCGTCAGGCATGCGAGTCATGTTCCGGTATTGTTCTGGCCACCCTAGTCCTGCGGCGGAGGCCGGGTCAAGCAGGCGCCGGGGGGGAAGGCGGCGGAAGCAGCTGGAAGTTCAGCGTGTGGTTCACCTCCATCCGCCCCTCGCGCACATAGCCCCGCGCCAGCACCGCCGTGCCCTCGGGCAGCTGGCAGTAGGCGGTGGCCTGGTTGGCGATCTCCAGCCGGAGGGCGCTGCCCTGCAGGTGGAGCGCGCAGCTAGTGCCATAGGCCTCGACGCCTTCCATGCCGCTGATCGTCCCGCGCACAAGCTGGAAGCGTTCGAAATCCTCCGGCAGCGCTTCGGCCGCCGCGATGCGATAGGCCTGTTTCGCCCAGAGGCCGCGCCGGTCATCGCGGGCTTCGGCTTCCAGCGCCGGGAAGGTTTCGCTGCCGCCGGCAGTGTCCGGATAGATCCGCAGGCGCGCACCGCCGCGCCGGAGCATTTCGGCATTCAGCCAGAGGTCCGGCCCGAGGGCATCGGTCGTCCGCACCTGGGCGAGGGCCCGGTCATACCGGTCCCGGGTCAGGCCGCCATAGAAGAGCTGGACCTCCCGGCCGAGGGCCATGTCTTCAAGCATGCGGCGGGCCTCTTCCTGGAAGGGCTCTCCGGCGCGCTCCTTGTAGGGCCGGGCAGGGGCTTCGATACTGGCGAGGCGCACGCTCTGGCCGGTGTCCAGCACCAGCGCGTCGCCATCGATAATGCGGACAACGCGGCCATGCTCGCCCGGCTCCAGAGCGTCCAGCGGGTGCGGCTTCGCGCACGCGGCCAGGAGCACGATCCAGAGGAAGAGGAAAAACCGTTGCATATCCGGAATGTCCTAGCATGCCCTTCAGCTGCCGCCAGTCCTTCAAACCGGGTTCAACCCCCGCGCCAATTGGCTTATACATCCCTCCCGACGGTCCCGTAGCTCAGCAGGATAGAGCAACAGATTCCTAATCTGTAGGTCGCGCGTTCGAATCGCGCCGGGATCGCCATATTTTTCGGTGCGTTGCCCGTAGCAGGGCTATGGCGGTCATGGGGATGAAGCCTGTTGCGGGTCCCGGCGGGCTTGCCGAGGCTTCCAGGCGCTGGCGGCGATTGCTGCGGCGACGAGGATTGCGCCGGCAGACACTGGCAGCAGATTGGCCTGCATCAGGGCTTCATGATTGCGGAGGATGTGAACAAGCGTGCCCGCGAGCAGCAGGCTGGCGCCGGTCAGCTTCAATGCCCGGCGGCAGGTTTCAGCCTTCCCGGCCATCAGGCAGACGGCGACAGCAGCGACCAGAGGGAGCCAGAAGAGTGCGACCAATGCCGGCCCTTCGGCGAGGCCGCGAACCGATGCCAGCAGGGTGAGGGCGAGCGCTGCCGGTGTGCCCCAGACGATGCCTGCCCAGCCCGCTTCAAGCCGCGGCGCCGGACGGCCCTGCGCCCGCCTGCGAACGAAGTAGATATTCAGTCCGCTGGCGATGATGGTGCAGAGCGACAGGCCGAACAGGAAATAGGCGATCTTGATGGGCAGGCCGCCCCAGTTGCCGAAATGTACATTGTAGACAGAACCGGCGACCTGCTGGCCTGCGGTTCCGTCGGACAGGCCGGTATTGCCGAGATAGGTTCCGCTCGAATCAAAATTGTAATAGTCGCCGAAGATCAGGCGATTGGGGTGTTCGGCAATGACAGACACATGCTGCCCCGCCGTTCCCGGGTCGTGCAGGATCAAATAGGTTGGCTGAAGGTCCGGGTATTCTGTGTACATATAGGCGATAGGCGAAGCGATCTCTGCCAGATCGGCCGGGGCTTCATTCAGGGGCGGGTCTTCTCCGAAAATGGGGCTGAAGACTTTCGCGGTGTCATTCCCGAAGCTTGCCGCGGCGATGGCAAAGGCCAGAACGCTGGCAAGGCCGAGGATCGCACCGGTCAGCGCATTGGAAATATGAAAAGGTGCGGTCCATACGCTCAGCCGATTGTGCAGGTCTGCGAGGCTGGTGCGGCCGGAATTGCGGCGGAATGTGAAAGCGTCCCGGAAGATGCGTGGATGCGCCAGCAGGCCGGAAATGGACAGTGCGACCAGGAAAGCGCCCAGCGCGCCAACCACGGTCAGGCCAAGAATGTGGGGCAGATGGAGGTGATAGTGCAGATCCAGCAGGAACTGCGTCCACGGAAAGTGTTCCCGTCCGGCAATGTCACCCTCTGCTGTGGCAAAAAAGGCCTGCGTATCCGTCGTGATGACTGTGCGGGGCAGGTCTGGTTGGGGGAAGTTGATGTAGAGGTGCGTCGTGTGCGGGTCTTCGCTTTCGAAGACAGCCGTTGCGGCTTTCTCCGCCGCTTCCGGGGAAATGACTGCCATCTCCGGCGCGGCCGGTTGTTCCCATCTCTGGAATTCCCGGTTGAAGACGGACAGCGTGCCCGTCACTGCCAGGATGTAGATGAGCCCGCCGAGGGCGAGCCCCAGCACCGAGTGCGCGGCCAGAGACCGGGCAACACGGACGGAGGAGGATCTGGGCCAGAGCGTTCTTGCCATCACTTTATCCTTGTGCGGCCAAACCGAGATAGGCGAGCGGGGCAAGGCCCGCGCCGATCACGATGGCGCTTTTACGCCAGAGGCGGCTGTGGGCTCCGGCGATAACCGCGAGGGCTGACCAGAGCAGGGGAAAGGCGAACATCGCGATCACCAGATTGGCTGTGTGTTCGAGGCCTGCCTTCTGCAGCGCGGCGAACCCCGCCGTCGCCAGGGCCAGCGAGGCAAGGCCTGCGAGCGGGCCGATCAGGATGCCGGCGGCAACGCGGCTCAGGATTTCAGGCAGTCCGGTCCGCTCTGCTTTGGCCTGACGTTCGGCCGGGTCCCGGGCCGGTTTCCGCTCAGCCTGCATGTAGAGCCAGGCAAGCGTGCCCAGCGCTGCGAGCATGATGGCGACGATGCCGAGCGCGGATCCCTTGTCAGGATGGCTGGTTGAGGCCCACAGGATGATGGACAGGAAGAGGGCACCCCAGCCGAAGGCCAGATGCCGCCCGTTTCCGGCCCACCTGCGCCAGGCGGCCTGCAGCAACCAGATGCCACAGACCGCCAGGACGCAGGCAACGCTCCGGAGAAGCACGCCCACTTCCATGGATCAGAAGCGCCGGGCGATGCGGGCCACAACGCTGCGCTGCTCACCGGGGAAACAGTCCCCCCTGGCGAGGCAGGTGCCGTAATATTCCTCGTCGGTAATGTTGCGGGCGTTGAGGGTCAGGTCCCAGTTTTCCGTTTCGTAGCCGATCAGGAGGTCGCCTAGGACAACGCCATCGGTCACGACGCGGACCGGGCCGACAAGGCCGAGGCCATTACTCTCATTGTCTCCGAGGTAGCGGATGCCGACGCCGGCCTTGAAATTCGAGAGCGGGCCGGTTTCCGGCTGATACTGAACCCAGGCGGAGGCCTGGTCTTCCGCAATGGAATCGAACGGGATGCCATTCGGCGATTCGGTATCGAGCAGGCTGAGATTGCCTTCGAGATACCAGTCACCGATCGTTGTCAGGGCTTCGAACTCAACGCCTTTGGATGTGCCGGTGCCTTCCTGCTGGCTGTCCGGCTGTCCGATGAGCGAGGCCGGGTTCGGCAGGTTGGTTTCCTCGATTTCGAAATAGGCTGCCGTGATATAGGTGCGGGTGCCCGGCGGCTGGTACTTGATGCCGGCTTCCCACTGTTCGCCTTCGCGTGGCTTCAGCGGCTGGCTGGTGAAGCCATCGAGACCGATCACCGGCTCGAAGGATTCAGCGTAGCTGACATAGGGGGAGACGCCATTGTCGAACGCGTAGAGCGCGCCGACGCTGAACGAGGTGGCATCGTCCGTCTGCGTGGTGGTCGCCGTCTTCGTTTCGGTGTCATCATAGCGGACGCCGATATTGAATTTCCATGCGTCCAGAGAGATCTGATCGTTGATGTAGACGCCATAGTCTTCCGTCTGCGTATCACCCGGATCATAGAAATTGGACGGGTCATCGAAGGCGGCCGGATAACCGGTATAGACCGGATGATAGGCGTTGAACGAACCGATGCCGCCGGCATAGATGTATCGGCTGCTGGTGGTCACATCCTGATAGGCCGCGCCAACAAAGACTTCATGATCCAATGCGCCGGTGGAGAAGGTGTAGCGGGCCCGGACATCAAGCGCCGCCTGTTCGGAGGACGCGTCGCTTCGGTAGAAGGTCCGCGTGCCATTGCCATCTGCATCGATGCGCGGCGTGCCTGCGCCGAGGAAGTCGAGATAGGCCTGGCGGTAATCGGCTTCGCCATCCTTGTAGCGGAAGATGCCGTCGATCGAGAAATTCGAGCTGAACTCGTGCGAGCCGAGCAGGCTGACGAGAATGGAGTCCGTGTCGTAGCGGTTGAAGCCCGGTTCGCCATGATAGGTCGACGGATCGATTTCCTCGCCAGTGGCATTGGCACAGACAATGGCCGGCGTGATCGTCACCTGACCGCTGACACATCCCGTGCCGGTGAGGGGAAGGAATTGCGAAGACGTGTCGCTGTCGCGGTCCGAATATTCAGCCATCGCGGTCAGACGCGTGGTGCCATTGTCATAGCTGATCGACGGCATCAGGATCACGGCATCGTCATCGACGCGGTCGACCTGCGTGCCGCTGTCGCGATAGACGCCGACCAGTCGGGCATAGACATTTTGGGAGAGCTGGAGATTGAAATCTCCGGCGGCCTGATAGCGTTCATTGGTGCCGATGTCGAAGACGACCTCGTTTGCCTTGTCCGGACCTGCCAGCTTGGACACGGCATTGACGATGCCGCCGGGCGTGCCCTTGCCATAGAGGACAGAGGCGGGGCCTTTCAGGATTTCCACCTGTTCCAGCATGTAAATGTCTGTGCGCGTATTGTTGTAGTAACCGAAGAGGACCTGCTGGCCGTCACGGTATTCGGCGGCGTCAAAGCCCCGGATGCTGGCAAAGTCACCGCGCGTGGCCGGGCCATAGGTGCCGGCATCGACGCCGGAGGCGTAATCGAACGAGGCGGCGAGCGTCAGCGCGCCCTTGTCCCGGAACTGTTCTTCCGTCTCGATCGAGATCGACCGGGCCGTTTCGAGAATGGGCGTTGTGGTTTTCGTGGCACCGAAGTCCGACAATTGCCCGGTGACCGTGACGGTTTCCAGGCGCTGCTCGTCGGCGTCTTCCCCGTTGACGTCCTGAGCATAGGCGACCCCTGCCGTCAGCATGGCTGCTGCCAGCACGCTTCCAAATTTCCGCATAATAGACCCCTTTGAGATTGCGAGTGAGTCGCATTTACGGGAATGAGCAAGGTATGTAAATGCAATTCATTCGCAAATGGCAGCGGCAGAACGCCCCACAGGGACGGCCTGTTCTCACAGCTTGCGTCTGGGATCAGATAATCAGCGGGTCGGGACCGGGGTGTCGCCGGAATAGTCGTAGAAGCCCTTGCCGACCTTGCGGCCAACCCAGCCGGCTTCGACATACTTCACCAGGAGCGGGCAGGGGCGGTACTTCGTGTCGGCCAGGCCGTCGTGAAGCACCTGCATGATCGACAGGCAGGTATCGAGGCCGATGAAGTCTGCCAGCGTCAGCGGGCCCATCGGGTGGTTGGCGCCGAGCCGCATGGCCGTATCGATGCTGTCCACCGTGCCGACGCCTTCATAAAGGGCGTAAACGGCTTCGTTGATCATCGGCACCAGGATGCGGTTCACGATGAAGGCCGGATAGTCCTCGGCATTCGTCGTCGTCTTTTCCAGCCGGTTGGCAAAGCCGATGGCTGTTTCATAGGTTTCCTGGCTGGTCGCCAGCCCGCGGATCACTTCCATCAGCTTCATCAGCGGCACCGGGTTCATGAAGTGCATGCCGATGAACATTTCCGGCCGGTCCGTGGTGGAGGCGAGCCGGGTGATCGAAATGGAAGACGTATTGGTGGCGAGATAGGTTCGCGACGGCACGATTTCGCAGATCGACTTGAAGATCTGCTCTTTGACTTCGCGCTTCTCGGTCGCCGCTTCGATCACGAGGTCATCATTCTCGTGCGCCTTGATCGAGGTGGAGGTGGAGATGCGGGCCAGTGCCGTCTTCATCTCGTCCAGGCTGAACTGTTCGCGCGAGACCTGGCGCGCCATGTTCTTCTCGATGGAGTCCATGCCGTGTTTCAGGGCGTCTTCAGAGATGTCCGTCATCACGACGTCATAGCCGGCAAGGGCGCTGACATGCGCGATTCCGTTGCCCATCTGGCCTGCGCCAATCACGCCGATCGTCTGAAGGTTGGTCATACGGTTGTGCCCTGAATCTCGTTGCAAGCCTTGTGACATAACCTGTTTGTGCGGTGCGTCAAAGATCAAGTGAACACATCAGGCCGGGGCAGGGCACAGCAGCCGATTGGGGCCGGTCTGTTGTTTCAGGACAACAAAAAGCCCGGCACAGGCCGGGCTTTTCGCGTCATTGGGGTATGCGGTTCGCCTAGAGCGCGCCGGTCAGTTCCGGAACGGCGACGAACAGGTCTGCGACCAGGCCATAATCGGCGACCTGGAAGATCGGGGCTTCCTCATCCTTGTTGATGGCGACGATGACTTTGGAGTCCTTCATGCCTGCAAGGTGCTGGATGGCGCCGGAGATGCCGATGGCAATGTAGAGTTCCGGCGCGACGATCTTGCCGGTCTGGCCGACCTGATAGTCGTTCGGTGCGTAGCCGGCGTCCACAGCGGCACGCGATGCGCCCACAGCTGCGCCGAGCTTGTCGGCGAGCGGGAACATGAGTTCCTGGAACTTCTCGGCAGAGCCAAGGGCACGGCCGCCGGAGACGACGCGCTTGGCGCCGGCAAGTTCCGGGCGGTCCGACTTGACCATTTCTTCCGACACGAATTCCGACTTGAACGGGCCTGCCGGGGCATCGACCGTCTCGACCGAAGCCGAGCCGTCATTGCCGGCTGCGTCGAAAGACGTGCCGCGCACGGTGATGACTTTCTTGGCGTCGGAAGATTTGACGGTCATGATGGCGTTGCCAGCATAGATCGGGCGCTCGAAGGTTTCGGCATCGATCACCGCGGTGATCTCGGAGATCTGCATCACGTCGAGTTTGGCAGCGATGCGCGGAGCGATGTTCTTGCCTGTGGTGGTCGCAGCGATGAAGACGGCGTCATAATTCGCCATCAGCGGCACAACGAGGGCTTCCATGGCTTCGGCCGTCTGCTTGCGCAGCGTCTCGCCTTCAGCCTGGAGCACCTTGCGGACACCTGAGACCTTGGCGGCTTCCGGCGCCACGGCAGCGGCGTTCTCACCAGCGACCAGCAGGTCAACGTCGCCCCCGAACTTGGCAGCAGCGGTTACGACCTTGTGGGTCGCGTCCGACAGGCCGCCATGATGATGTTCTGCAATAACGAGCACGGCCATATCAGATGACTCCTGCGGTTTTCAGTTTCGACACGAGGGTGGCGACATCCTCGACCTTTTCACCCGCCTGGCGCACCGGCGGTTCGGTCACTTGGACGACGGTCAGGCGCGGCGAGATGTCGACGCCATAGTCCGCCGGGGCTTTCTCGTCGATCGGCTTCTTCTTTGCCTTCATGATGTTCGGCAGGGAAGCGTAGCGCGGCTCGTTGAGGCGCAGGTCAACCGTGACAACGGCCGGCAGGGCCAGTTTCACGGTCTGAAGGCCGCCGTCGACTTCGCGGGTGACGGTCAGCGCATCGCCGTCCTTCTCCAGCTTGTAGGCGAACGTGCCCTGCGGCCAGTCCAGCAGCGCGGCCAGCATCTGGCCGGTCTGGTTGGAATCGTCGTCGATGGCCTGCTTGCCGACGACCACGAGGTCCGGCTTCTCTTCCTCGACCACTTTGGCCAGCAGCTTGGCAACGCCCAGCGGCTCAACCGTTTCATCGGTCTTGATCAGGATGCCGCGGTCACCGCCCATGGCGAGGGCCGTCCGGATGGTTTCCTGTGCCTGTTGCGGGCCGATGGAAACAATGACGACTTCCGTTGCGGTGCCGGCCTCTTTCAGACGGACAGCCTCTTCGACGGAGATTTCGTCGAACGGGTTCATCGACATTTTGACATTGGCGAGATCGACCCCGGTCTTGTCCGGCTTGACGCGGACTTTCACGTTGTAATCGATCACGCGTTTGACGGGCACGAGGACCTTCATGAGCTGCGCTCCACACGTTTCGAGAGATTGGACTTAAATAGCTGGGCGTTGCCTACAGGCACTGAAAAGCTTTCGCAAGTTTGACGTTGACGTAAGTGTCAAATTGGCGCGCAAAAAATAAGTGACTTCTGGCCTTCAGCGGTGCGATTCCTGCAATATGATACCCCAATGACGCGATCCGGACTGCTCCTGAGCCTATTTTTTGCCTCTGCGCCGCCCCTGGTCGCGGCCGCAGAAGGGATCGTGCCACTCGATTCCGGCCTCTACGCCGTCACCACCGAAATCGAGACCAGCCTGCAGGATCCGGGGACGGGAACGCTGCTGGACACCTGGACAGACCCCTTTGGCGGCGCGGCCTGCCTGGAAGGGGAGGAAGCGCGCCGGATCCGCCCGGACACGTTTATCGACCCGCGCTGCCATGTCTCGGATGTGCGGGCAGATCCCTATGGCGAGGCATTTGACGTGCTCTGCGTCTTTCCGGAGGGGCTGATGAGCGGTGCCGGAACCCTTTCCGTGGATCCGACGCGGCCGACGGAGTTCCTGCAGCGGTTTTCCCTGCGCAGTCCCGGCCCGGTCGAGAACCAGCGGGTGACCATAAGAGGGCGTCTCGTCGGCGCCTGCCTGCCGGAAGACCTGGCCGCCGGCCCATAGCACAGCGACTAGGTAGATTCCGCAATTGGCAATTCCTCTGGCCGATATGACATGCCAGTAAGAGACTGCACTCAACCGGAGGACACCCATGTCGCACACGCCCCACGAACTGACCGAAGAATTCCCGGATCTCGCCGACAAGATCCACGCGCTGAAAACCAGCGATGCGCACTTTGCGAAGCTGGCTGATGAATATCATGAGCTGAACCGCCAGATTCACCGCATTGAAACCGATGTCGAACCGGCCAGCGACGAGCACCAGACCGAGCTGCGCAAACAGCGCATGGCGCTTAAGGATGAGCTCTACAACATGCTCAAGGCGTAAGCCTTTTCCGGCAAAGGCCAGGGGGCACCGGCTTTAGGTAGAATCCCGAATGGGCTTGTCTGTCCCCGTCTGCCAGATTTGGCGGGAAGACGGATGCAGCTGACCCGGGAGGACGAGCCCGATGACACACTTGCCCCTTGGCCTTGCCGGCGACTTTCCGGATTCCGTTGGCCGTATCTTCGAACTGGAGGCGGAAGAGGGGGACTTCGTCCAGCTGGCCGAAGCCTATGAAGCCATCACGCAGGAACTTCAGGAAATCGAATGCGGTGTAGAGCCGGCCTGCCATGCCTATGTGGCCCAGCTTCGCCGCCAGCGTGATGCCCTCCGCGAGACCCTGTTTGCCCGTCTGAGCGCCTGAGCCCGCCCGTTCCGGTTCAGCGCCACAGTTTCGGCTGGGCCTCTTTCACCGTATCGCGGCAGCCCGCGTCCCATGGATAAAGCCCGTCCAGCAGGCCCGGCCAGACGATCTGGACCAGCGCCGGATGCCCGCCATGGCCATTGCGGGCCCAGAGCCAATCGGCCAGCACGGCATATTTTTCGAACGCATCCTCATGCGAGACCTTGCGGGCGACGCAGTCGAAATCCTCGTGCAGGCCTTTCCAGACCTGGTTGTCTTCAAGTTTCCGGCCCGCTTTGATCTTGTCGTAAACGCCTGCCAGCATGTCATACATCACGTCCCGGTGCAGGCCGAAGACAATGAATTCCGGTGCGTCGAGGGTCTGCGAGAAACCGACCGAATAGGTGTAGTTCGGCTCCACAAGCTCCGGATCGTAACGATGCACGGCATACCAGCCATGGGCCTCGATGCTGCCCAGGATCCGCTTCTCTTCTTCGATCACGATACCGCCCGCCATGGGGGAATGACGCGCTGTGCCGGGCCTGCGGTCAAGGCGTATCTCTTCAGATGACGGAGATTTAAGCATGACAGGAAGTTCATGCGTGCGGGGCAGGGGGGGGCTCCAGCACGTGCGGCCGGACTGGCGGGTGCCATCCGGTGGGGGATTTGAATTGCACGTCTGCTTCCGCAGATGCCTGCCTTCGCAGGGGTCGGCGGAAAGTGGGGCGGTTCAGGGCGGACCCCGCACGTGCAGCCCATGATCATACCGGACTATGCCATGATTATAGATGACCAAGCCGGACTTAACCGGATCATGACGGACTATAACGGACTTCGCCAAACCAGCGCGCACGCAAACGGGCACATCGCTGCCAAGGGCAGGATGGTTCCATGCCGCGACGCGCGGTGCTTCATATGTATAGAGATCATCGGGTGGCGGGGCATCGGCCAGGCAGACGAGCCGGATATTGCCGAAGCAATCGACCGCCATCAACGCTTCACGCCCGGTGCGCGTATGCCAGCGGGCGACGCGCACCAGGTTCCACACCAGCCAGGGCCAGAACAGTGGCCAGACATGGTTGAAGTAGCGTTGAAGGTCAGGATGCATGCCCACAAAGATGGGGGCGGATGCTATCAGACGAACTCAGATCGCTCGCCCCGTGTCATACTGGAAAACGCAAAGCTTTTATCCGGGACCCAGAAACACTGCTGCCACGCCGCAACTGGGTCCCGGATAAGCCCTGCGGGCTTTCCGCGACGACGGGTGGCGGGTGTGGGAGAGAGGATGGCGTGTCCGCCTGCGGCATTGAAAATCCCGCTTGCGGGCCCGGCCGTTCGGACGTAAATCCGCGCCGCCGCCGACCGCTGCGACAGGCACAAACGGGCGGCCGGAGCCTACTGCACCCTACATGTCCGATCCGTCGTTTGACTGTGTGTCCTGCGGCGCCTGCTGTTTCAGCAGGAACCCGCGCTATCTGCAGCTCTTGCCCTGGGACACCGCCCGTAGCCTGCCGCCCGAGAGTCTCTTCACCGAAAGCGGGCGCACCTATGTAAAGTTCGAGGGCGGTCATTGTGTTCATCTGGACCCGTCGAACGGCAAGGCCGCCTGCCAGGCCTATGAAGACCGTCCCGAGGCCTGCCGCGCCTTCCGGGCGGGCAGCTTCGAATGTGTGAAGGCGCGCCGCGCCAATGGCATCATGGGGGAGAAGGTCCACGGCCCGGTCAACACACCCGCTTGACGGCGCTCCCTGGGGCTCGCATTGAAACGTCTGGAATTTATTGCTCCGGGGGACATTTCATGACGCGTGCTTTTCTCTGTGCCTGCCTGTTGGCGGGCCTGTTTTCAGGACCAGCCCTGGCACAGGAGGATTATACTTCTCCGCTGGCGGGCATCAAATCGATCGACGATCTGGTCAATGGCGCAGGCGCCCCGGAGGACACAGACGAAGATGACGATGTCTTTGACGGCCTCAGGTTCGATGATGCCGTGTCCGATGGCGCACAGCAGCGTGCCGCCGCACTGGTGGAGGAGGCGGGTTGGGTCTGTGATGCCTGGCCGATGGCAGGCGGGGACCCGATGCGCACGCAGATGTTCGCCGCCTTCATGGACAATGGCGACCTGTTCATTCGCGAAGAAAATTTCGCGTCGCTCGATGGCCAGACACTCCAGGTGACCATCGAATACACTGCCGATGTCGTGACTGATGAGACGGACACGGAGGTTACCGTCGGCACCAAGTCCAGTAAGGTAACGGGCGTGACGGGCCTGCCGGAGGGGGTGTCGCTGAACGACCCGGGGCCGGTGGAACTGAAGCTTCAGGTCGTGCCCGCCGACAACCCGATGGACGGTTACGTCATCCAGGGCTTTTCCGAAGCTGGCGGGGAAACCTCCATGCTCACCTGCGTCCCGGGGGAGTAGGGCTCTTTAATCGGTGAAGCACACTTCCGTGCCGTCGCCCTGATCAAAGCAGTCGCGGCGGTTTGAAGCGACGGATCATGATCTAGTTCCTCGACGGATAAATGCCCTGCGCCACCACGCATTGTTTCAGGGCGATATAAGGCAGCGGGTCACCGCTGGCGGGCCTGGCACCCGGCGCGCCATTCTTGCCATTGTTCGGGACTGTGCCTGCCGTGCCTTTCTCGCCGATCCTGTAATCCGGCAGGCCGGGGCCCTGGCCTGCGCCGATGATGGTCCGCCCGCGCAAATCCGGCAGGGCGAAGGTCGTGCGCCCGTCGCCGCCATACATCGTGCCCAGAAGGGAGAAGAGGGCGGTGTTCTCATTGATCGGCAACAGGCGCCCATCCGCCTCCATCGTGCCGCGCGGACAGAAATTGAAGCCGACCGTTATGATCTCGCCCAGATATTCGTCAGGCCCCGCATGGGCCGCGGGCGCGGCCGCTATCATGGCGCTGGTGAGTGCTGCTGCGATTGTGAGTTTCCGGATCATCGCGTTTTCTCCCTTTTGTGCGGACGACCCTAGAACCTGGGGCCGGGGAGGCAAGGGAAGACCGCGCAGCGCCGGCCCGGGCGCGACCTTGAGAACCGAAGGGTTTGACTTGGCGCAGTTTCGCACGGACAGTCAGTGCCAAGGATCAGGGAGGACGAGAAAATGACAATCTGGAAAACGGGACTATTGGGCGCCGCCGCCATGGCGCTGGCGGGGTGTGTTGTGGTCGACGAAAGAGCGGCGCCTGTGCCCGCTGCGGAAGTGTCGCCACCGGCCGCGATGATGGCGGAAGAAGCCCGCGCCATCGTCGAGGTGCGCAATGACGATTTCGAGCGGCTGTTTGCGGCGGGTGAGACGATGGAGCTCGCCACCGATCTCTACACGATCGACGGCCGCATCGTGCCGCCCGACGCGCCGGACCAGGTGGGCGCCGAGGCGATTGGCGCCTATTGGACGGCGGCCCGTACCGTGGTCGGATCGGTGGACCTCCAGACGGTCGAGGCCCTGCCCGTGGGCGAGGGCCATATCGCCGAGCGCACGCATGTCACCCTGTTCGCGCCGGACGGCACAGCCATCGGCGGCGGCAAGGCCGTGATCCTCTGGACGCTCGAAGACGGCATCTGGAAGATGCAATGGGACAGCTGGAACGACGGCCCGGTGGACTAGGGGCTCCGGCCGCCGGCAGAACGGTCTAGTAATGCGGCGGGGGCCTGTTCACCGGGGCCGCGTCGCTCACGGCCTGTTCGGTTTCGGCGACCCGTTCGCTCAAGTGCGCGACCTGACGCTCCAGCCGGTCGATCAGCTTCCATTGCGCCGTGATGGCCGCGTTCAGGTCCTCAATCGTCTGGTCCTGATGGACCACACGCATTTCAAGCTCGTCGAGGCGGGCGGAGTCCGTTGAAGGGCTGTCTGTCATGAGGGAGGGCTTAGCGCCGCTGGCGGGGCGTGGCAACGCGGATACCCACCAGCCGGACTCGCCGCCGACGTCGCACGGTGGGTATCGCTCCGCTCAACCCACCCTACGCTTGCTGCCGCGAGTCCGATTGGCGGGCATCATTCGGCACCTGCGATTATGGTCTACCGCCAGTTCAAAACTTCTTTGGCGCACCCGTCATAGCCGGGAAAAATCCGAGTGTGTGAGTAATCCATCTGTCGAAGCAGATCTAAAATTTCGGAAGCATGTTTTTTCTTTGCGACAACGACGCCGAGTGGGGCGCGCCCTTTTTCTATAGCGGAAGTTACTTCCGGTGCCCCTTCTGCCACAATGGGGTGTTTCTTTAAGTCTTGGATAAGTTCGATTAACTGTAAATCCAGTGGCGCTAGGGGAGTTTTCCCAACTGCACTTGATCTGACGGATAAAGTAAATCTTCCTTTTTGTGCGTAAAGGTTTGGGTTTGCATATTTCGGGGCGTCAACAACATATACGCCAGTTTTACTTGCTTCTTCTTTCGGTATACGGATTTTGTTCCACTCGTGATCATAACAAGGCTCAAGGCGGGAAAGTACAGTTTCTGAAAGTGTCCAAACACAAAAGTCGTCTTCATCAGCGAGTTCGAGCGCACCCGTCGCCGCGAAGTATGCAGCCACATAAGGATCAGCACTCCAATCAAGAAGTCGGGTCGGTATCCCGTAATGCTGCGCCAAAGCATATACTGGCCAAAGATCTATCTGCGGCCAATCAGTATTCTCAATGATATGCGCTTTGTGCATATGCGCCGGGTTTTGTGTGAGCGCCATATGAAGCTTGGCGCTCAACTGGGGAAGTGGCAGTCCCTGTCGGTCAGCCTGAGAATAGAATAGTGCTACTGCATTAAGTTCGAGCATATCAATATGCTCAAATGCTGTATGTTCCTTCGGAAGGTGCACATGATAGTTCTTCCAAATTTTTTTTAGGCTTTCTTGGCCAACGTTCCGAAATGCTGACGGTGTAAGTGACCATCCAGTTGAAGCGTGGCCGCGAAACATGTTTTTTCGCCAGTATTTTTCTTGACCAGTGCTGAAGCTGGAGAGCTTGGAGATAAAATCAGCTGCAGAAGTCGCTTCAAGAACTGTGGCTGCGCGATCAATCATGCTACTTCCCAATGTAAATCTCCCCGCCTTTCTCCATAAACTCGCGGCTCTTTTCTTCCATCCCTTTCCGCGCTTCTGCGGCCTGCTTCTCCAGGTCGTTCCGTTCGTTCTCGCTCATGCCCGCTGCGTATTCCCGCACTTCGGCGGTGATCTTCATGCTGCAGAATTTGGGGCCGCACATGGAGCAGAAGTGGGCGACCTTGTGGGCTTCCTTGGGCAGGGTCTGGTCGTGGAAGTCGCGGGCAGTTTCGGGGTCGAGGGAGAGGTTGAACTGGTCTTCCCAGCGGAACTCGAACCGCGCGCGTGAGAGGGCGTCGTCGCGCACCTGCGCGGCGGGGTGGCCCTTGGCGAGGTCTGCCGCGTGGGCGGCGAGGCGGTAGGTGACGACGCCGACTTTCACATCGTCCCGGTCCGGCAGGCCCAGATGCTCCTTGGGCGTCACATAGCAGAGCATGGCCGTGCCATACCAGCCGATCATCGCCGCGCCGATGCCGGAGGTGATGTGGTCGTATCCCGGCGCAATATCCGTGGTGAGCGGCCCCAGCGTATAGAAGGGGGCCTCGCCGCATTCGCGCAGCTGCTTCTCCATGTTCACCTTGATCTTGTGCATCGGCACATGGCCGGGCCCTTCGATCATCACCTGGCAGCCTTTGTCCCATGCGATTTTCGTCAGTTCCCCGAGGGTTTCCAGTTCTGCGAACTGGGCGGCGTCGTTTGCGTCTGCGATGGCGCCGGGGCGCAGGCCGTCGCCGAGGCTGAACGAGACATCATAGGCCCGCATGATGTCGCAGATTTCCTCGAAATGCGTGTAGAGGAAGCTTTCGGTGTGGTGGGCCAGCATCCACTTCGCCATGATCGAGCCGCCGCGGCTGACAATGCCGCAGACACGGTCTGCCGTCAGGTGGATATAGGCGAGGCGCACGCCGGCATGGATGGTGAAATAGTCGACGCCCTGTTCGGCCTGTTCGATCAGCGTGTCGCGGAAGACGTCCCAGGTGAGGTCTTCGGCGACGCCGTTCACTTTCTCCAGCGCCTGATAGATCGGCACCGTGCCGATCGGAACCGGGCTGTTGCGGATGATCCATTCGCGCGTGTTGTGAATGTTTCGGCCGGTGGAGAGGTCCATCACATTGTCGGCGCCCCAGCGGGTGGCCCACACCATCTTGTCGATTTCTTCTTCCACGGAGGAGGTAACGGCGGAATTGCCGATATTGGCATTGATCTTCACAAGGAAGTTCCGCCCGATGATCTGCGGTTCCAGCTCAGCATGGTTGATGTTGGAGGGGATGATCGCGCGCCCGGCGGCGATCTCGTCGCGCACGAATTCCGGCGTGATATATTCCGGGATGTGCGCGCCAAAGCTTTCGCCCTGGGCGATCTGTGCGGCGGCGCCGTCGACGGCGGCGCGGCGGCCAAGGTTTTCGCGCGTGGCGACGTAGATCATTTCCTTGGTGACGATGCCGGCTTTGGCATATTCATACTGGGTGACCGGGCCGGTGCCCGTGCCGCGCAGGGGGCGGTGCTTCACCGGGAATTCGCGGGCGAGATGCTTGCCTGATGCGCCGCCATTGTCTTCCGGCTTCACGTCGCGGCCATCATATTCCTCGACATGGCCGCGTTCCAGCACCCAGTCGCGCCGTGTGCGGGCGAGGCCCTTTTCGATGTCGATGGTCACCGACGGGTCTGTGTACGGGCCGGACGTGTCATAGACTGGCACCGGCGGCTCGTTCGCGCTCGGGTGCAGGTCGATCTCGCGGTGCGGCACGGCCAGATCTGGCAGGGGATGGGTGTAGACCTTGCGGGATGCGGGCAGCGGCCCGGTGGTGACCTGCGGGGTGGAGAATTCGGATTGGTCGGAAGGCTTGTTCATTGTGCAGGCTTTCTCTGGTGATAGGTCAGCGCCATGGCGAGGCAATGGCGGATGGGGTCTGCGGGAAGGGGGCTGTCGAGCGGCAGGCGGATCTGGCGATTGCCGACAAGGTCCAGCGTCTCGCCGTAAAGGCTGCGCCAATCGTCCAGCAGCGTGGTCTGGCAATTGACGAAAATGCCTGCCGTGTCCGGCCGTTTGGGCGACCAGGCGAGGCGGATTGTCGTGCCGCTTTTCGGGGCGCTCGTCAGATAGGCGGGCTCGCCCCATTTCAGGGTTTCGGTGATGCGGCCTACGTTCGGCAGGCTGTGAGCCGTTTCGTAAAGGATGGCGCGGATCGCGAGCAGCAGTTTGCGTGCCGGGGCGGGATAGGTGGCAAACACCTTGCCGACATCGCCGCTGGGCGCGGGGACCTGGAGGTTGGCCGTGTTCATGGCGCCATACTCCCGGCCTGTTCCGGCGTCAGCTCGATCCACAGCGTGTCGGCCTGCGCCAGCAATGTGCCGTCTGTGGCATGCAGGGCGGTTCCGGCAAAATGCTTCCGCCCTTTGCTCCACTCATGCCAGGCATGGACGATCACCGGCTGGCCGATCGGCACGGGCCGGTGGATGGCCGCCGTCATCTCGCCCAGCAGATAGGTCGTTTCGATCTCGGGCAGGGCAAAGCCGCCGGGGCAATCCAGCGCGGCCCAGACATATTCCGGGCGGAGATGGCCATGCCCGTCATCGAAATTGGCATGCGGTGTCCAGAGGGCCGCCGCTTCCAGTCTGTCGCCCAGCCGTCCGCATTGGATGTGCAGGCCGTCGCCTTCTTTCCGGTTCCGTCCACAGACGAAGCAGGTAGAGACGCCGCCTGCGCCGAAATAGGTCGGGTTTTGCCCGGCTTCCTGCGCGGCCTCCATGGACGGCGCAGCCGGCGGTGTCAGCGTCACGCCGCCGGGGCGCGCGGTAAGGATAGGTGTGTCGCCGGAGGCGGCGACCAGCTTGCCCTCCTGCCGGGTCACGGCCAGCGGTGTGTCCAGCGGGATCGGGGCGGAGATGCGCACGGTATGGGGCGCCTCGAACAGGTGCGACATCACGCCGGCCGAATAGCCGCCATTGCCCGAAGCGGGCGGGCCATTAAAGGCAGAAGCAATGGTGATGTCGCCAACCGGCTGCATGGTGTCCGCTCCGTCCCTCGCGCCGGCCACGCCGCGCGTGCGCGGCATTCCCCGGATCAGGTTCAAAGGGTAAAGTCTCAGCCCTGCCGGCTCATTCCGGTCAGGACACCCCTCGGATGCGTGTCAGACTAGCGGGTTTGGGGCGCCCTGCAAAGGGGCGTGCGGAAGGGCGTGGGCTCAGGCCTTTTTCAGCTCGATCCAGAGCTGTTCGGACTGGGCGATCAGCTGGCCGTCTTCTGTGTAGATGGCCGTGCCGGCGCCGTGTTTGCGCCCGTCATGGAAGAGGGGCCAGCCGGCCACCACCAGCGCCTCTCCGGCTTTCGGCAGGGCATGGAGATTGCCGACGATGCGGGCAAGCACCATCGGATTGCCGTCGAAGCCCACCGCGAAGGCGCCGGGGCAGTCGAGCGCCGCCCACAGGATTTCCGGGCGCACAAGGCCGTCATCTCCGGCAAATTCCGGTGCGGGCACCCAGACATCGGCCACGCCGTCAAAGCCGTCGGCCGGGCCGGTAAACAGGCGCAGGCCGTCGCCGACCTTGCGGTGCGGGCCGCAGACAAAACAGCTGGGGAAGGCGTGATCTTCTTCCGGCGGAAAGTGGCTGCGGCCGTTGAGGGCCTGGTCCGGCGTCGGGGCGTCCGGCGGCGGCGGCAAGAAGCCGGACAGGGCAGACGTGGCTACCAGCGTGTCGCCGTCGAAGAACTCAAAGCCCTGCGCGCCGGAAACAACCCGGACCGGCTTGTCCAGTGGCGGCGGCGCGCGGAGGTTCACTTCGGCCGGCCCGTCCACCAGCGCGGCGAAGACGCCTGCCGCATAGCCGCCATTGGCCGAGCCCGGCGGACCATTGTAGCGGGCCGCGATTTCGATCGTCTCGGGATGTGTCAATGAAAGGTCCTTCCGCATCGGTGCCGGCATGAGTCCCGCCCCGCGATAGGGGGCAGGACACGGCAGGTCCACCGTGCGAAAACGCGCAGGCAGAAGCCTCTATTCTAACGCTTCGGAATCGAGCTTTTTGATCGCCTTGTCCCAGTCCGCCACCTTGTCCAGCTGGTCATTGTAGATGCGGATCTGGTCGTTCGGCGTGTGCATCAACACGTCGATATGGGGCCGGGCTTTTTCGGCCAGCGGGCGGGCGATGGCGTCCAGTTCGGCCTTCTTCGCCTCCATTTGCGAGTCATCGTCATAGGTTTTTTGCGGCAGGGCCGGATTGGTCCAGATCCAGCCGCCATTCCCGAAATTGATGTTCTCCAGATAGACATGCTCCCAGCGAGTGAGGCGTTCGACTTCCTGCCCGTAGAGGCGGGCGAGGTAGAAATCGAGTTCCAGTCTGTGGGCGGGGCAGGCGGCGTAGAGCGACTGGAGGCGGTTCTCCGCCCAGCCGAAGCCCGGGTGGTCATATTTCGTCCTGATCGTGCGGTCCCACAGGTTTGCCTCTTCCTGCAGGCGAAAGTTTGCATGGTCGGCATAGGGGCAGGCCTCATAGGCCGCGCCTGAAATCGCCGGATGGATGCGGCCCGCTTCGGCCAGCCGGATCATATAGGGCAGGGCATATTTGAGCAGCGATGTGGTGGCGGCGTTGTAGCCGAAATAGTTCTTCTCGGTGCCGTCTGGCTGTTTCAGCACGCTCGGCTTCTGTTTCGTGTTCCAGGCATAATCGTTCTGCGAGATTGCGGTCAGCGCCCGCGTGATGTCCCGCTCCAGCGTGTCCATATCCGTGGCAGACCCCATGGCAGCGCTGGACAGGGTGGAGGCAATCGCCTGGGCGTCCGGTCGGTCTGGGCAGGACTCGATGGCCCAGTCTGCCAGGTCCCGGATGGTCGCCGGATCCGTTTGCGCGCCCTGACGGATGGCCATTTCCATATCGTAGAGCGTCTGTTCGGCATCGGCCGGGCAGGCGGGGGCCGTTTCGGCAAGGGCGGGTGCAGGCATGGCGGCTGTGAGGGCCGCGAGGGCGAGGGGCGCGAATGCGCGGATCAGTCTTGTCTTCATGGTGTCCCCGAAATGGTGTCCCCAAAATTTCCGGGACTTTGTGGCATGGATGGGGCGGCATGCGCACCGGCGGCGTGATTAACAGCCAGCGCAGTTCCATTAACCTTCTGTCGACACGATTGGTTCAAGTCTGGTGGCAGAGACTGAACACACGGACGGGAGATCCGCCCATGGCCTTTGACGCAGCGCTTGCCGCCGCCCCGCAGACCGATACGAAGCCGACCAAATGGCAGCGCTTCAAGGTCGACCTGTGGCTGACAGACCTGAACCTCACCGAAATCGGCATCATGAAGCACACGCAACATGAGGCGGAGTCCGACCAGTTCACCAAGGACATGGAGATTATCGGCCAGATTCGTGAGGATGGGAAACGCTCCGGCATCGTCGCCTACCGCAAGGAATTGTGGAAGGACGGCAAGGACATGAAGCGCCGGCTGGTGATCAAGCTGTTCTCGGAGAACATGCGCTGGCGCGGCACGATGGAACTGATGATGGGCCGTTCGCTGCAGCTGTCCATCGGGGCGCGGGGCGTGCCGGTCACGGCCTTCTCGATGAACCTCTCCCGTTCGAAACAGCTGATCCAGCTGGAGCGCTCGGCGCAGAAATGGCCCTTCTTCCCGGAGAAGTTTTCCTTCTTCATCGAAACCTCCCGCGGCCCGCGCTTCTACCGGTTGCGCCGCAATGTGATCGGTATCGGTGCGGACTATACGCTGTATGACGACAAGAACCGCAAGATCGGATCGCTGGATCACCGCATCATCAATCTCGGCGGCAGCTGGAAGGTGAAGCTCGATGCGGCGCATTCCTATGCGGCGCTGGAATCGGTGCTGCAGATGTTCTGCACCATGCTGCGCTTCAACGGGGCCGTGCGCCGGCATGTCTCTCACGAAGTGGAAATGGTCAGCCGCGGCCGGGCCGTGCGCGAACTGGACCATCAGGAGTCGGATCTTTACCAGAATCCGCGCCGCCGGCGCTGAGGCCTATTTTCCGTCTTTCAGGAAGCCGAGTTCGCGCTGCAGCTTTTTCGTCAGGCCCGCCGCGACCAATTGGTAGGAGCCTTCGAGATAAGCTTGCAGATCATCGTCGGAGAGCGTTTCGGGCGAGTATCGCTGGATCCATTTCATCCCGCGTGAGGCAAGGTGCGGCGCGCCCCGGCAGCCGGGCTGTTCCTTCAATATGTCGAAGCTCATCTCCGACACCTTGAACGAGCAGACCATGTCGCCGTCTTCCTCGCGGCCGATGGCGAAGACCTTGCCACCAATCTTCCATACCGTCGCCTCGCCCCACTGGACGACACTTGTCGTGTGCGGAAGACCACCGCAGAATTTGTTGTAGGCTTTGAGTTTCATGACGCCCCCTTCAACCCGCACTCTAGCCGGGGAAGGGGGCGCCGGAAAGTCAGCCTTCGTAGCCGTCGTTCAGGCCCTTGAAGATCTGGTCGAAATTGCCGCTGGCTTCGGCGGCACGCAGCATTTTTGCGCGCTGCACGCAGACCTCGGCGGGCGTGTCTTCAATGCCGAAGCTCTCCATCGTCTCGGTGGTGAAGTCTTCCAGCGGCATATAGCTTTCGCGCGTTTCCTGGCCGGGGGTGATGCTTGTCCGCACGCCTGGCGGGGCCAGTTCGATGACTTCTACGTTGGTGTCACTCAGCTGGTAGCGCAGCGATTGCGTCCAGGAATGCAGCGCGGCCTTGGAAGCGCTATAGGCGGGGGCGTGGGCGAGCGGCACATAGGCAAGGCCGGAAGTGACATTGACCACGCGCGCCACAGGCTGTGCGCGCAGATGGGGGAGGAGGGCCGCGGTCAGCCGGATCGGACCGAGAATGTTGGTCGTGACGGTGGCCTCGGTGACAGTCAGGTCCACCGGATCCGCCAGCAGGTCTTCTTTCACCATGATGCCGGCATTGTTGAACAGCACGTTCAGGGCCGGAAAGTCCGCAATCAGGGCTTTGGCGAAACGGGAAATATCTGCCGCGTCACTGACATCGAGCGTGCGGGCATGCATGCCATCGCGGCCTTCGATCGTTTCTTCAAGGCTGCTGGCGGTACGCCCTGCGACGATCACCGTGTTGCCGAGGGCGTGGAATTCGCGGGCCAGCGCCCGGCCAATGCCTGAACCGCCGCCTGTCATCAGAATGGTGTTGCCTGAAGTTTTCATGGTCTCTCTCCTCGTCCGCGGGGTCGTCCCGTCGCAGGTAGATAGGTCGCTTCCTTGTGTTCGGAAGGGGCGGGGAAATATTTCCGGGATCACAATAAATGTGATTGGACACGCCGATTCGAACCGGCCTCCAGGGTTACGCTAAATTCGATTTGTATACTGAAAAAATCAGAGTGATTTTTCGAAGAACAGCGCCTGGCCCTTTTCCGGGTCCAGTTCATAGGCGCGGTAGCCGGCAGCTTCGTAGACGCCCCGGGCGCGGGTGTTGCCGGACAGGACTTCGAGCGTGAGCTTGCAACAGCCGCGGCGGCGCGCTTCGGCTTCGGCTGCGTCCAGCAGAAGCTTCCCGATGCCCTTGCCGCGATGGTCCGGATGGACGGCAATGTCATGCACGTTCAGCAGCGGCTTGCAGGCAAAGGTGGAGAAGCCTTCGAACGCGTTCAGGACGCCTGCCGGCACGCCGTCCGCGAAGGCGAGGAAGGACACGGCATAGGGCCGCGCCGCCAGTTCTGCGGCAAGGTGTTCCTGCGTGTGCGCGCTCAGCGGCTTGCCGCCGCCCATCGGGTCACGCGCATAGACGTCCAGCTGGCCGGTCAGCGCGGCGGCGTCTCTGGCATCGGTATAGTCGGCCTGGCGGACATTTGTGTTCATGCCGGTCAGCCGATCAGGGCGCTTTGCACGTCCTTGCCCCAGCCGACATGGACATCGCTGCCGGCTTCGATAACCGGGCGTTTGATCAGGGTCGGATGCTTCGCCAGCAGGGCCTTTTCGCCATGGGTGCCAGCCTTTGCCTTTTCGGCATTGGTCAGCTTGCGCCAGGTGGCAGAGCTCTTGTTCACCAGCTTGTCCGGCGCCGCCTTCAGCCAGACAGGCAGCTTCGCGGGAAGGTCGGCTTCGTCGCGGATGTCGACAAATTTCACTGGTGTGCCGGACGCTTCAAGTTCGCGTTTCGCTTTCCGGCAGGTGTCGCAGTTTTTCAGTCCATAGAGGGTCAGCGCCGGTCCGGGCATGGTCTGTCTCCGGTTAGAAAGAGGCGAGTTCCTATCCCCAAAGGCGAGTGGGCACAACCGCACAAAGACGCTGCGGCGCAGCACGCCGCGGGGTTTTTCCGGATCAGCGTGCCTCGCGTGCAGGCGTGCGTACAATTGCGACGATCGGGCCAATATCCGTGCCGCCATCGTCGCGGTTCAGGGCGGGCGCATAGAGGCGCGAAACGGTCCCATCGAGATAGAGCGCGTCTGCGGCGCCGAGCTGGTCGCGGAAGAGGCGGGCGAACGTGTCGAAGTTTACCGGCCCGTCGCTGATCGCGAACCAGAGCGTTTCCCCGTCTGCGGAGAGGCCGACGCCGTTGCGGCGTTTGCGGCTGGTGCCGTCCGGATTGAACGCCGGGTGCAGCGCGCCGTCGACCACCAGCATCGGGCCGGACTGGGTGGCGTAGCGCGCGTCTGGCGCCAGGGCCTCATAGGCCAGCGTCTCGGTGACATGGGCGGCGCCGTCACCGTCTACCCAGAACACGCCGTTCGGCAACATGCCGAAATTGCCGGGCCCGGCGCGCGTCACCAGGCCAGCCTGTTGGTCGCCATTTTCGATATAGAGTCCGACCGGCCGGCGGTCGTCATGATACATGCCCGCATTCATGGCAAAGACCAGCTCGCCGCCATCGGCCGCAACCGTTTCGGCCAGCCGGTTGAAATCGGCAAAAGGCGCGCCGTCGGGATGCGTGCGGAACAGGGCAAGTCCCGGATCGTCCGCCGCGAACCGGCAGACCGTGAAGGGTTGGTCCTCAAACCGGATCGCCTCGCAAGCCTGCGCCGTCTCCTCCCGGCAACCGGGAAGCAAGAAGAGAACAAGCAGGGGCAGCCAGGCGCGCATGGCCGCAGCCTAGCTGGGCGCCAGCCTGCCTTCCAGAGGGGTTATCAGTCCGTCCGATATAATTCGATATATCTAAAACTTGCTATTTCGATATATCTAAACTATATGGAATTCAGATATATCGAAAGGACAGAAAATGAGATATCGAAACAGACATTCAGAACGCGGTGCCGGCAGGCATTTCTTCGCCGATCAGGGCGAGGTCTGCATTGGTGACTGCATGGACTGGGAAGGCAGAGCTATGCGCCAGGGAAGAGGCGGACGTGGCCGCGGTCAGGGCGGTGGCCCCGGAAGAGGCCAGGGAAGAGGCCAGGGACGCGGAGACGGCAGGGGACGCGGCTATGGCCGCCGCCGCCCGCTGGATCATGGCGATCTGCGCCTTCTGATCCTGAAGCTGATCTCGGAAGAACCGCGCCACGGCTATGAGCTCATCCGCGAGATCGAAGCCCGCACCGGCGGCGCCTATGTGCCGAGCCCGGGCGTGATCTATCCGGCGCTGGAAGCGCTGCTGGATCTCGGCTGGGCCGAGGCCGAGGCAGACGGGGCGCGCCGGTCGTTCAAGCTGAGCGGTGAAGGCAAAGCAGAGCTCGAGGCCGAAGCGGAAACGCTGGCGCGCATCGAGCAGAGGCTGGCTGACCTCCTGGACAGCGACCGGCCCGAAGACCCGCAGGATGTCCGCGGGGCCATGTGGCGCCTGCGCCATGCGGTGCAGGAAGCTGTCCGCGGTCAGCCGGACGACCTGGACCGCCGCAAGGCCGTCGCCGACATCCTGACCGAGGCGCAGGAAAAAATCGCCGGCCTGAAGGACTGAGCCCCACCGGCTGAGCCTTGCAATTGACCCGCCCGCTGATCCTGTGAAGACTGAGAACAGGAACTCCGGATCAGAGGGCGGGCATGGTTCAGTCAATCCTGGTCGTGGGCGGCGGCAGTGCCGGCTGGATCACGGCCAATCTTCTCAATGCGCATATTCGCCGCGCCGGCCGGCCGACGACGGTCACGCTGGTCGAATCTCCCGACATTCCCACCATCGGCGTGGGGGAGGCGACGGTGCCGACCATCCGGCGAACGCTCAGCGATATTGGCCTGCCGGAACAGGACATGCTGATTTCGGCAGAGGCAACCTTCAAGACGCTGATCCGGTTCCGGGACTGGAATACGGGGGAGAGTTACGACCATCCGTTCGACCGGCGCCAGCGCCCGCATACGGATGCGGCGGTCAGGGGCTGGACGGTACAGAACGGACAGGCGTTTGACCGGGCCTTTTCAGCGCTCACCCAGCTGGCAGACTTCAACATCGCCCCGAAATCCCCGCACGCGCCGCAATATCGCGGCAATTTTCCGTATGCCTACCACCTCGATGCGATCAAGCTGGCGAAACGTTTGTCTGAATTCGGACAGGCGCGCGGCATCCGGCACAAGCTTGCCAATATCACGGATGTCAAAGTGTCCCCTGAAGGGCTGATCTCCTCGGTGGAAACAGATCAGGGCGAGACGCTGACGGCCGACCTCTATGTCGACTGTACCGGCTTCCGCTCCGCCCTCTTGGGCAAGGCGCTGGACGTGCCGATGAAATCCTATGCCAAATATCTTCTGTGCGACCGCGCCGTCACGATGCGTGTGCCGTATGAGGTCTACAAGCCCGAGCGGATCCTGACCTATACGCTCGCCACGGCCCGCGAGGCGGGCTGGCAATGGGACATCAACCTGCAGACCCGCCGCGGCATCGGCTATGTCTATTCCAGCCAGTTCCTCAGCGATGATGCAGCTGAAACGGCGCTTCGCGGATTTGAAGGCCCGCACAGCGATGGGCTGGAGGCGCGGCATATCAAATTCACCAGCGGCAAACGCGAGACGAGCTGGAAGGGCAATTGCGTGGCCGTGGGGCTCAGCGATGGCTTCCTCGAGCCGCTGGAATCCTCCGGCCTCTACTTCATCGAATTTGCCGCCCTCGCCATTGCCAGCATGCTGGAAGACTATGCTGCCGCGCCGGAGGCGACGGTGCGTTATTACAACCGGATCAGCAATGAACTCTTCCAGGAAATCCTCGGCTTCATCAATTTGCACTATGTGACGTCGAAACGCCGCGACACGCCATTCTGGCAGGCGGCGACAGCGGACGAGGCGATCCTCGACGATCTGCGCGACCGGCTGGAACTGTGGAAGCGGCGTTCACCGACCCAATTCGATTTTCCGGGGGCGGACAGGCTCTTCGCACAGGACAGCTACGAGTTCATCCTGCACGGCATGAAATATGTCGAAGGGCCTGCGGGCACTGCGCCGATGCCGCCGGACCTCAGCGGCATGGTCGCGAAAAGCCGGAGCGAACTGCCGGAGCATGAAGCGTTCCTGGCGCTGGTGCAGAAGGCGGCAGCTGCGCGCCCGGCGGGGTGATCAGTCGGCTGCGCCATCCGCCTCAGCGGCAAGCGCTTCGCGGCGTTTTTCGGCGGCGGACTTCTTGACGCTTTCCGAGCGCAGCTGGCCGCAGGCGGCGAAGATATCGCGGCCGCGCGGCGTGCGGATGGGGCTGGCATAGCCCGCCCGGTTCAGCACTTCGGCGAATTCTTCGATCGTCTCCCAGTCGGAGCACTCATAGGGGCTGCCCGGCCAGGGATTGAACGGGATCAGATTGATCTTCGCCGGAACACCCTTCAGCAGGCGGACAAGGTCGCGCGCTTCGGCCAGCGTATCGTTGACGCCTTTCAGCATCACATACTCAAACGTCACGCGTTTCGAATTGCTGAGGTCCGGATAGGCGCGGATCGCGTCGAACAGGGTCTGCAGGTCGTACTTGCGGTTGATCGGCACGATCTCGTTGCGCAGATCGTCATTCGTTGCGTGCAGCGAGATGGCGAGCGCCGCATTGGTGCGGTGGCCAAGTTCCGGAATCTTCGGCGCGACGCCGGCGGTCGACACCGTGATGCGGCGGCGGCCGATGGCGATGCCGTCGCCGTCTGAGATCGTGTCGATGGCTTCGGCCACATTATCCAGATTGTAGAGCGGCTCGCCCATGCCCATGAAGACGATATTGGTCAGGCGGCGGTTCTCGGTCGAGGTCGGCCATTCGCCCAGTTCGTCCCGCGCAATCAGCACCTGCGCGACGATTTCCTGTGCCGTCAGGTTGCGGACAAGTTTCTGCGTGCCGGTATGACAGAAGGTGCAGTTCAGCGTGCAGCCGACCTGGCTGGAAACGCACAAGGCGCCTGCCTTGCCGACATCCGGGATGAAAACGCTTTCGCCTTCAATGCCGGGGCCGAACCGGGTCAGCCATTTCTGCGTTCCGTCGCGGCTGACCTGATGGTCGGCGATGTCCGGGCGGGTGAGGATGTAGCGTTCGGCCAGCTGCGCCCGCAATTCCTTGGCAACATCGGTCATGTCGGCAAAGTCCTGCGTGCCGAAATGATGGATCCAGCGGCGCAGCTGCTTGGCGCGCATGCCGGATTTCTTCGGATCGACGCCCATCGCCTCCATCTCTGCTTTCAGCGCAGGCAGGCTCAGCCCTGCCAGGGATGGCAGAGCAGCAGGGGCCGCGTCCGGGCGGCGGGAGAGGTCCAGTTCGATCTTCATGTCGCGGCGCCTATATCACGGTTGGGTGACAGGCGGAAACCACCAGAACACTTATGGTTCATAAGGGGTTCATGCGCCCGCCCTCAAAAAGCCATGAGTGGAACATATGTCTCCGCGGCGCGTTGTTACGCGTCCCGATAAGTGGGCTGATCCAGATATGGAGCTGATAATTATGAAACGTCTCGCCATTGCCGTCTGTGCTGTCTCAATGCTTACCGCCTGCGCGGAAGGCCCCAGCCGTAACGTCTGGACCGGTGCTGCCGCCGGTGCAATTCTCGGAGCCGGAGCCGGTACGCTCGCGGGCGGGGATGACGGCCGCAATGCTGCAATTGGTGCAGCAGTGGGCGCCATCGCCGGTGCTGCCGTCGGTGACTATATGGACAAGCAGGAACGCGCCCTGCGCGAACAGACTGCCGGCACCGGTATCGGTGTCGAGCGCCAGGGCGACCAGATCGCGCTGACCATGCCGTCCAACATTACTTTCGATGTCGACAGCTCGGCCATCAAACCCGGCTTCTATGCCACGCTGAACGATGTCGCCACGACGCTGGTCGACTATCCGTCGACCGCCGTGGACGTCATCGGCCACGCCTCGTCCGATGGCCCGGATGACTACAACATGCAGCTGTCGCAGCGCCGCGCCGTCTCGGTCCAGAACTATCTGGTCAATCAGGGCGTCGCCTCGGTCCGCATGCGCGCCATCGGCATGGGTGAAACCCAGCCGATCGCCGACAATTCGACCGCTGCCGGCCGCGCTGCCAACCGCCGCGTGGAAATCATCCTGACCCCGGTGACGCAGGACAGCTACTAAGCTGCCTCACCCGTCAGAGGGTGTAGGAAAACAAGGGCCAGCCGGTGTTCGCCGGCTGGCCTTTTTCTTTGGGCATCTTCTTTGGCGCCGGGCCGGTATTTGCACGACTTCTGTGTCCGGAAAGTCTATGGTCCCGCAGGGAAGGGGACGCCGCGATGAAAGAAGATGCGCCGATGAAGCGTGCACGAGGAAGCTTCGGCAAGCCCGGCCCATATCGGGGCGTCTTTTCCGAAGGCGTCCGGGGCTTTTCCTGGCTGTTCCTGAAAGCGGCCGGCTGGCATGTGGCGACAGACTGGCCGGACGTCCCGAAGTCCGTCGTGATCGCGGCCCCTCACACGTCGAATTTCGACGGCCTGCTGATGCTGGCCATTGCCGGCTGGTACCGGCAGAAGCTCAGCTGGATGGGCAAGGCGTCGCTGGTGTCGGGGCCATTGGGCGGGCTGGTGCGCCGGGCGGGATGTGTGCCAGTCGACCGGTCGAAATCGGCCGATGTGGTGTCCCTGATGCGGGAGGCATTTGCACAGGCGGACTCGCTGCACCTTGCCGTTTCACCGGAAGGGACCCGCGATGCGAACGCAGACTGGAAAACCGGCTTCTGGCATATCGCCAAATCGGCCGATGTGCCGATGCTGATCGCGGTGCTGGATTTCGGAACGCGGGAAATGCGCTTCGAAGGCCCGATGACGCCCGGCGAGGACATCGCTGCTGACCTTGCTGAAATCGTCTCGCACTATCGCGATGCCGAAGGCAAGCACCCGGAGAAATTCGTCCTGCCGGACTGAAGCGTCAGCGGCAGGTGGCGGCAGCCTTGTCGATCGCGGCGGCAGAGCCGCTCAGCGAGAAGTGATAGGCGACCTGCGTGTTGCGGGCCGAGACGGCCTGGACACGCAGCTCAGACCCTTTCTTCAGTGCCGTGACGACCCGTGCATCGTCGGAATCGTCGGCAAAGGCTTCGCGGCCGACGGCGAACAGGGTCCAGGACGAGCGCCCGACCTGTGCCTTCGGGGCCATGTCTTCGCGGAGGTTATAGCCGACTTTCAGGCTCGGCTGGTTGCGGGCCCGGCCGGACTTCCAGCTCGTGACATAGAACCAGACATCGCCATGGTCGGCATTTTTCGGCGCCTTGTCGGTGGCGGGCGTTGCCGCATAGCAGATCGTCTCGCCGCCGGTCGTGTCGGTGAAGACAGACCAGTCCTTGTATCGGCCGATCGCGGTCGGCTCGGCGCTGGCCAGCGGGGCGGCCAGGACAAGGGCGGCGGCCAGAAGCCCCGAAAGGCGGAGGCCGGAAAGTCGGGAGGAAGGGGTCATATCTTTATGCATCTTCTATACAGCGTCTCATCCGGATCGGTTTCTGCCGCCAGTGTAGGTGTCATAGAGTTAAGGCCAAACTTCGGCAAATTGAATGACACCGGATTCCGGCAACTGAATGTCTGTTTCTTCACCCTGCCACAGGCGGTCTGAGCAGCGGATGAACCTCGCGGTTGTGCGCAGTTCAGGAAATTTCAGGAAACCGGCTCAGCCCGGCAGCTTGCCGTCGCCCGGCACACCGCCCGGCATGATCGGCCGCGGGGCATAGGCGCCAAGGGCCAGGTGGCGGTCATACATGACCAGCGCCCCGGCGAGGCTGAGATTGATGCAGAACTTGGTCGGGATCTTCACGACATGGTCGCAGCGGGCCAGGGTTTCCGGCGACAGGCTGCCGCGCTCGGGGCCCAGGATATAGGCCGCCTGCACAGGGTGGCGGAAGGTCGGCAGCATCACCGCCTCGTCGGTCAGCTCCACCCCGACCAGCTGGCAGCCACGCGGCAGCTGCATCTCGTCGATCGTGTCATACTGATAGTAGGGGATATGCCCCGCCGTCTTCGACGTGTCGGCGGCATAGGCGGCGCGCAGGCGGTGTTCGGCATCGATGGAGAAGAAAAAGCTCGCCCCGAAGGCGTTCGCCGTCCGCATCAGCGCACCGAGGTTCATGGCCTTGGAGATCCGCTCCGACCCGATGGCAAAATAACCGCGCATGGGGTCAGAACGCCCCCACAATCAAGCGCAGCCAGGCAAGGGACAGGAGAATGGCCATGGGCGCTGTATAGGTCACCCGGCGGGCGAGGCGCAATTGCGCGAGCTGGGCAGGATAGGTCTCCATCAGCCAGGCGAGGTGCTCGCCCGGCGTGTCGGTTTTGCCGGAGGAGGCAATCGCGTCGCGGTAGGCGGGATCGCGATGGTCTCCGCCGAATTTGTCCGCCAGCGCCCGGCGCAGGGAGACGGAAATCAGCATCCGCATCTGCGCCGCCAGCACCAAAGCAAAGCCCGACAGGCCCAGAACGATCCATCCGGCAATCATCATGCGAAGGTCGCCACTTCAAACCGGCCGTCGGAATCCATCAGGCCGCGCTTCAGGCCGCCGGAATTGGAGCCCGCCACCAAAAGGCCATCGGCGCCGACCGCGATCATGCCGCCTTCGCCGCCAAGATGTTTCACATCGTCCAGCGCGCCCTGAACGGCGTCTTCCAGCTGGGCCCCGCCATAGCGGATGCGGGCGGAGACGTCGGCGGCGGCAGCCGCGCGGATGAAATACTCGCCGAGGCCGGTGCAGGAAATGGCGCAGCGCTCGTCCGCCCAAGTGCCGGCGCCGATCAGCGGCGTGTCGCCCACACGGCCCGGCGTCTTGGACTTCACTCCGCCGGTGGAGGTGGCAGCAGCAAGGTCGCCATACTGGTCCAGCACGACCGCGCCGACCGTGCCCATGGCCCGGGCTGGCAGCAGGCAGCGCTCTTCGACCGGCTGGTAATAGGTTTCGGGGTCGCGCACTTCCGGCAGGCCGTATTCGGTGGCCAGCGCCCAGGCGCCTTCACCCGCGATCAGGACGTGAGGGGTGCGTTCCATGACGATGCGGGCGGCGGCGATGGGGCTGATAATGCCGGAAAGGGCCGCAACGGCCCCGGCATTGCGGGTGCGCCCGTCCATGATGGCCGCGTCCAGCTCATATCGCCCGTCGGTATTGGGCGCAGCGCCCTTTCCGGCGAGGTGCAGGCCGGACTCTTCCAGCGCCGTCACCATGGCTTCCACCACGTCCAGCGCGGCCACGCCCGCGGCCAGCCGCTTGCCGCCTTCGCGCAGCAGCTCCGCCATGTGCGCTTCCTCGCGCGAATAGTCTCGGCCGAACACCGGTCCGGCACCGCCATGAAGGGCAATGGCCCATTTCCTCGCCATAGCTGGTCACACTCCCTTACGTCAGGCTTGGATTATGAAGGCCACACCGCTACCGTCTGGCGCAGCAAACAACAAGACAGGAAGGGTAGCGCGCTCATGAAGGCAGTGCTTTCGAAAGAAGTCGGCGGACCGGAAACTCTGGTCCTCGAAGAGGTCGCCTCGCCGGAATATGGCAAAGGCCAGGTTCTGGTGCGGGTAAAGGCGTGCGGGGTGAACTTCCCGGACTCGCTGATGATCAAGGACATGTACCAGTTCAAGCCGCCGCGCCCGTTCAGCCCGGGCGGTGAAGTGGCCGGCTATGTCGAATCGGTCGGCGAGGGCGTCACCCATGTGAAGCCGGGCGACCGCGTTCTGGCCTCCATCGGCAATGGCGGCATGGCCGAACTGGCTGTCGCCGCGGCCCATTCCGTGATGCCGATCCCGGACGAGATGCCGTTCGCCGAGGCGGCGGCCTTCATGATGACCTATGGCACGTCCTATTATGCCCTGAAGGACCGGGCCGATCCGAAGAAAGGCGAGAAACTGCTCGTCCTCGGCGCGGCCGGCGGCGTCGGCATCGCGGCCGTGGAGCTTGGCAAGGCGATGGGCCTTGAGGTCATCGCGGCCTGTTCCAGTCAGGAAAAGGTCGATTTCTGCCTCGACAAGGGCGCCGACAAGGGCCTCGTCTATGCCCGCGAGCTGGACAAGGACGGCATGAAAGCCTTCTCCGGCGACATCAAGGAAATCTCCGGTGGCGGCGTGGACATCATCTATGACGGCGTCGGCGGCAATTATGCCGAACCGGCCCTGCGGGCGATGAACTGGGAAGGCCGCTTCCTGGTGATTGGTTTCCCGGCCGGTATTCCGAAGATCCCGCTGAACCTGACCCTGCTGAAAAGCTGCGACATCCGCGGCGTGTTCTGGGGCGCCGCCGTGGCGCGTGATCCAAAGGCGCATGCGCAGAACGTCAAGGAACTGTTCGAACTCTACAGCGAAGGCAAGATCCGCCCGCACGTCTCCAACACCTATCCGCTGGAGAAGTCTGCCGATGCCATCCTTGAGCTGACGGAACGCCGGGCCCAGGGCAAGGTCGTGGTGGTCATGGACTAGGCCTGCCGCGGTAGGAAACGGCTGTCATTAAGCATTTTATGCGGAACGGTTTATCGCCGTTATGCATAGACACGGTATGACAAGCATACCTGAAACACAGGTGGGGAAGCCGGTTGGCGAGCATCGGGAAGATGCTCGCCACCGGACACTTCGAAAGGGCCGGATCCTCGTCAACGATCTGCACAGTTCGTTCGATGTGATGATCCGCGACTTCTCGGAAGAGGGGATGCAGCTGAAGCTCTGGGAAGTCTGGGCGGTGCCGCAGACGTTCGACCTGGAACTGATGTCGCGCTACGGCCATATCGAGGCGATCTACCATTGTGAGCGCCGCTGGCAGCATGGCCTGCTGGTCGGGGCGCATATCATTCCGGATGAGAGGGCGCAGTCCCCTGAATAGGCCCGCCGTCAGGTGGCAAGAACTGTTTCCCGGACCCCGTGCCTGATCTAGACAGCAGGCAAGGACTTCCGGAGGAACGCCATGACTGGCCTGCGCACGCTTTACCCTGAAATCGAACCCTTCGAGACAGGCTTCCTCGATACCGGTGATGGCCACCGGATCTATTGGGAACGTGTCGGCACCAGGGGCGCCAAGCCTGCGGTCTTCCTGCATGGCGGGCCGGGCGGGGGCTGTTCGGCCAGCCACCGGCGCCTGTTCGATCCGGCGCTTTACGACGTCATCCTGTTCGACCAGCGCGGCTGCGGGCGGTCGACGCCCTTTGCCAGCCTCAACAACAACACGACCTGGCATCTTGTTGCCGACATTGAGCGGCTGCGCGAAATGATCGGTGTGGAAACCTGGCAGGTGTTCGGCGGATCCTGGGGCTCGACGCTGGCGCTCGCCTATGCCGAGACGCATCCGGACCGCGTCAGCGAACTGGTGCTGCGCGGCATCTATCTCCTCACCCGGGCCGAGATGAACTGGTACTATCAGTTCGGCGTCTCGGAAATGTTCCCGGAGAAGTACGAGGCCTTCATCGCGCCGATCCCGGAAGCCGAGCGCGGCGATCTTGTCACCGCCTATCGCAAGCGCCTGACAGGGGACGACCGGGAGGAACAGCTGCGCTGCGCCAGGGCGTGGAGCGTGTGGGAAGGGGAGACGATCACCTTGCTGCCGGAGCCTTCAACGTCTGACCAGTTCCACGAGGCCGAGTTCGCGCTGGCTTTCGCGCGGATCGAGAATCACTACTTCATCCATGACGGCTGGTTCGAAGACGGACAATTGCTGCGCGACGCGGGCCGGTTGAAGGACATTCCCGGCACGATCGTGCATGGCCGCTACGACATGCCATGCCCGATGCGCCAGGCCTGGGCACTGCACAGGGCGTGGCCGAAATCGGAGTTCTATCCCATCGAAGGGGCGGGCCACGCCTATTCGGAACCGGGCATCCTGGATCAGCTGATCCGCTCAACGGACAAATATGCCGGCAAGGCCTGACGCCGCCGCCATCTGAGGCCCAAATGAAAAGCCCGCCGGATCGCTCCGGCGGGCTTTGTCTTTTCCGTTGTCTGACGGATTATTTCTTGTCGTCGTCGACCTCTTCGAAGTCGGCATCGACCACATCGTCGTTGCCACCGTCAGCCGCGGCATCGGCGGCCGCGTCAGCATGGGCGGTTGCCTCCTGCTGGCTGGCATAGATGGCCTCGCCGAGTTTCATCGCGGCCGACATAAGGGCCTGATGCTTGGCCTGGATGTCTGCGAGATTGTCCGTTTCGCGGGCTTCCTTCAGCTCGCCGACGGCTTTCTCGATCTCGCCTTTGACGTCCTCGGAGACCTTGTCGCCATGCTCTTCGAGCTGCTTCTCGGTCTGATGCACCAGGGCTTCGGCATGGTTCTTCGCTTCCACCAGTTCGCGGCGGGCCTTGTCGGCACCCGCATTGGCTTCGGCGTCTGCCATCATGCCCTTGATGTCGTCTTCCGACAGGCCACCATCGGCCTGGATGGTGATGACCTGTTCCTTGCCGGTGGCCTTGTCCTTGGCGGACACGGACACGATGCCGTTGGCGTCGATGTCGAATGTCACTTCGATCTGCGGCACGCCGCGCGGGGCTGGCGGAATGCCTTCGAGGTTGAACTGGCCGAGCATCTTGTTGTCAGCAGCCATTTCGCGCTCGCCCTGGAAGACCTTGATCGTCACGGCCGGCTGATTGTCGTCAGCGGTCGAGAAGACCTGGGACTTCTTGGTCGGGATCGTCGTGTTACGGTCGATCAGGCGGGTGAACACGCCGCCGAGGGTTTCGATGCCCAGCGACAGCGGGGTCACGTCCAGAAGGACAACGTCTTTCACGTCACCCTGCAGGACGCCGCCCTGGATCGCGGCGCCGATGGCAACCACTTCATCCGGGTTCACACCTTTGTGCGGCTCACGGCCGAAGAATTTCTTCACCGCTTCCTGCACGGCTGGCATACGGGTCATCCCGCCGACCAGAACCACTTCGTCGATGTCGGAAGCCGACTTGCCGGCATCCTTGAGCGCTTTCTCGCACGGCGAGATGGTGCGCTTGACGAGGTCCTCGACCAGGCTTTCGAACTTGGCGCGCGTCAGCTTGATGTTGAGGTGTTTCGGACCGGAGGCGTCAGCCGTGATGAAGGGCAGGTTCACTTCGTATTGCGAAGCGGACGACAGCTCTTTCTTGGCCTTCTCGGCTTCTTCCTTCAGGCGCTGGAGGGCCAGCTTGTCTGCCTTCAGGTCGATGCCCTGATCCTTTTTGAATTCTTCGGCGAGGTAATCGACGATGCGAAGGTCGAAGTCTTCACCGCCGAGGAAGGTGTCGCCGTTCGTGGACAGCACTTCGAACACGCCGTCGCCGATTTCCAGCAGCGAGACGTCGAACGTACCGCCGCCAAGGTCGTACACGGCGATCGTCTTGTTCTCGCCCTTGTCGAGGCCATAGGCGAGGGCGGCGGCCGTCGGCTCGTTGATGATGCGCAGCACTTCAAGACCGGCGATCTTGCCGGCGTCTTTCGTGGCCTGGCGCTGGGCGTCGTTGAAGTAGGCCGGAACCGTGATGACGGCCTGGGTCACTTCGCTGCCCAGATAGGCTTCAGCGGTTTCCTTCATCTTGGTGAGGATGAAGGCGGACACTTCCTGCGGGGCATAGTCCTTGTCGCGGCCTTTGACCCATGCGTCGCCATTCGGGCCCTTGACGATCTCGAAGGGCGAGATGGCCTTGTCCTTCTGCGCGGTCGGATCGTCGAACTGACGGCCGATCAGGCGCTTGATGGCGTAGAATGTGAAGTCCGGGTTGGTCACGGCCTGGCGGCGGGCAGGCATGCCGATCAGGCGTTCGCCGCTTTCGGTGAAGGCAACGACGGACGGGGTCGTGCGCGCGCCTTCTGCATTCTCGATGACCTTCGCCTGGCCGCCTTCCATGACGGCAACGCAGGAGTTCGTGGTCCCGAGGTCGATACCGATAATCTTGCTCATTTTAAGTCTCTCTCTCCTATAGCCGCCACCCGCCCCGTTCGCGCGGTCTGCTCAGCAGCCCCGCAAGGCAGATGGCTCTGCAAGTGACGTTTTGAGTAGGCGAATGGAGGGTTTGAACCTGTTCGCCCTTTCGGTCTGGGATATGGGGAAATTTCAACGCGTCACAAGAGGCCTGCGACGCCTTTTCCATGTCCGGCTGCGCTTTGCGGCCATAGACCGCGCCTATGGCAGCGTCTTGCAGGATTTATTTGAGAATCGTTCGCATCTAGACCATATTGGAAGTGAGAACAGCCCGCATTCACGGTCTTTAGACGGTCCTTAGAGGGTCTGTTGAGGGTGTTCTTGATGGTCTGAAGCGGGAGTTATCCAACAAATGTCATTGCAGGTTTTCAAGACAGTGACCTACAGCCTGATGCACCTCACCGTGGCGATGACGGTGGCCTTTCTGCTGACCGGCAGCTGGCACGCCGCGCTTGCCATCGGCCTCATCGAGCCGCTGGTCCAGACAGCCGCCTACGCGATGCACGAACGCGCCTGGGCGCGAACCGTCCGCCAGTAAACCTGCCCGTGGCATCATCCGTTGCTGGCCAGATGCAGGCCTGTGAGGCATAGTTCCCCCAACGTTAGGTGGGAGGAACGAAAGTGTTTAAAATCATCAGGATTGTGTTGGCTGTCTTTGGCCTGGCGCTGTTGCCCGCGATCGCCGCGGCGCAGGATATCGAAGGGGTGGTCGAACACCCGATGATCGAGCGGTATCCCGGGCAGGTCATCGCCTGGCAACACATTGAAAACTATCAGCCTTACAAGGTCGCGGTCGGGCCGGTGACCGGCTATCGCCAAATTGGCGACTGGATCGAAACCGAGGGCCGCGTCACCCGGACTTTCTACAAATATGAAGGCGAAGACCGGTCCTATTCCGAGGTCTACAAGAACTATCTCGATGCGTTGAATGCGGAGGGGTTCGAAATTCTCGGCGAGGGTATGTCGGCGGACCGCAAAGGTGCGGCGGTCGGCTCGCGCCAGTGGATGGAGGTCACCTTCAGGGAAAATCCGGCCACCAAGCCCGGCGCCGTCGGAACGATGTTTTCCGGCACATCGTCCTCCGGCGGGGCGGGGGCTATCGTGGCCAGCAAGGAGCGCGCTGCCGGTACGGCTTATGTGGTGATCTATGTCGAACAGCATTCGAAAAACTATGTCGGAACGCTGATCGACATCGTCGAGGTAGAAGCCGCCGAGACGGGCCTCGTTGTGGTGGATGCCGAAGCCATGGGCGCCGATATCGAAGAGTATGGCCGCGTCGTGCTGGACGGGATCGTGTTCGATTTCGACAAGGCCACGCTGAAGCCGGAATCGAAAGCTGCGCTTGATGCCATTGCCGACTATCTGGCCGCCCACCCGGACAAGGCGTTCTATGTGGTGGGACATACCGACTCCAAGGGCACCTATGCCTATAACAGCAAGCTGTCAGATGACCGCGCCCGCGCCGTCGCCGATGCGCTGAAACAGGATTACGGGATCGCGTCTGACCGGCTGGAGCCGCACGGCGTAGGACCCTTGTCGCCGGTCTTTTCCAATACCAGCGATGCCGGGCGTGAACAGAACCGGCGGGTCGAACTGGTCGAGCGCTAGGGGTTTCCAAATGTCTCAAAGCGTTCATGTGCGGTGCCGGGCGAAGCGTGATACCGCCTTTGATTGAGAGCGCATGACGAAGAGGTAGGGCGATGCAGCTGGATATCATCAGCACGGTGAATGATCCGGGCGTACCGGGCAAAACAGGCGATGACCGGACAGGCTTCGATGCGGCCGCCGGTACGGCCTGGGTGCTGGACGGGGCGACCGATGTGACCGATCTGCGCCCGTTTCCGGCCTGTGAAAGCGGTGCGGCCTGGATCGCGCAGGCGATCTCTGACCGGCTGATGCAGGGGCCTGAAGCCGGCGAAGCGCCGGAAGCCTATTTTGCCTCCGTGCTGGCCGATGTGCGCCAGCGCGCCGAAGCCGAAAGCCGGATCCCGCTGGACAAATTGCCGGGTGAAGCCCTGCCCATCGCGTCCGGAATCTGGATGTGGCTGCAGGGCGAAGAGGCGGTGTTCGTCTATATGGGCGACTGTATGGCGCTCGTCCGGTCCGGGGCGGAGGTTCGCCTGATTGGTCAGGCGGAGAAGGCGGAAGACGAGACCGCCGCCGCGCGCCGCGTGATGGCGCTGACGCCCGAAGAGCGCATGGGCTGGCTGCGGCAGACCCGGCGGATGTCCAATGAAATCGGGACGGGCTTTGGCCTGGGGGCGGATGTTGTCAGCAATCTCAAGACTGCGCGTATCGCAATGCGTCCGGGCGATGAAGTCTGCCTGATGAGCGACGGCCTCTACAGGCTTATCTCACCCTATGCGACGCACACATTGGAAAGCCTGATGGCAGATCTGTCGGACAAGGGCCTGCCAGCCCTGATCCGGATGCTCCGCGATTTCGAAAATGCCCCCGACGGCGACATCCCCCGCATCAAGCGCAGGGACGACGCCTCAGCGGTCTATCTGAATATCAAGGCCTAGTTCGTCGAGCCTGCGCTGACGGCGACCATGGCGGCGCGAAGGACGCGGTCGCCGATCTTCCAGCCGGTCTGGAACACGTCATGGATCGTGCCGGGCGCCTGCGGGGAGGGGACGTTCGCCACGGCCTGGTGCAGGTTCGGGTCGAAGGCATCGCCAGGCAGGGCTGCGATCACGGTCACGCCGTTGCGGGAAAGCGCCGTGTGCAGCTCTTTCTCGGTCATTTCGATGCCGCCAAGCAAATTCTTGCCGGCTTCCGAAAGGGCATCGCGGTCACCGTCCGGCAGCGCGGCCAGCGCGCGGGCGAGGTTGTCGGAGACGCTGAGAAGGTCGGCGGCGAATTTCTCGATGGCATAGACCCGCGCATCGGCAACCTCTTTCTGGGCCCGCTTGCGGGTGTTTTCGAGGTCCGCCAGCGTGCGCAGCAGCTGGCCGCGCATCTCTTCCTTTTCCGACTCAAGGCGGAGGATCGTATCTTCCGGCGTCGCCTCTTCCGGGGCGGCGTTTTCAGGCGTTTCGACAGATTCTGTGTCTTCAGTCTTCGCTTCGTCGCTCATCATTTTCCGTCCTTGGCGCGGCGGCGGGAGAGGATCTCGCCCACGACCTTCGCTGTATAGTCTACCATCGGGATCACTCTTGCATAATTCAGCCGTGTCGGCCCAATCACGCCCAGGGCGCCGATAACCTGCTTTCCGCCACCCATATAGGGCGCCACAATCACACTTGAACCTGATAGCGGGAAAAGCTGGTTTTCGGAGCCGATGAAGAGTCGCACCCCGCCAGCTTCCTGTGTCGTGTCGAGAATATCGAGCACATTCTGCTGGCGTTCCAGTTCATTGAACAGTTGGCGCACCCGGTCGAGATCCTCGGCGGCCTTGGCGTCTTCCAGCAGGTTCGCCCGGCCCCGCACGATCAGCGAGCGGCCGCGTCCCGGCGTTTCGCCGCTCCATTGGGCGAGGCCCTGTTCGACGAGGCCTGCAGCGGTTGCGTCCAGCTGCGCCCGGCGGGAGCTCAGCTCCTCGCGCACGCCCTGCGCTGCTTCTGACAGCGTGCGGCCCTTCATGCGGGTGGAGAGGTAATTCCCGGCTTCGATCAGGGCGGTGGAGGGCAGGCCTTCCGGCACCTGGATGAAGCGGTTTTCGACATCGCCATCCTCGGTCAGCAGGATGCAGATCGCATCGCGCGGGCCCAGCGGCAGGAATTCGACATGGCGCACGGCCGCGTCGCGCTTCGGCGAAGAGACAAGGCCAGCGCCGCCGGCAAGGCCGGAGAGAATGTCGGAGGCTTCCGACAGGACGTTGTCAAAGTCTGCCCCGGCTGATTTCAGCCGGTCGTCAATCGCCAGCCGGTCGGAGCGGGCAGGCTCTCCGATCTCGAGGAAACCATCCACGAACAGGCGCAGGCCCATATGGGTCGGTGCGCGCCCGGCGGAGATGTGCGGGGCGTCCAGCAGGCCGAGGTCTGTCAGGTCTGCCATCACATTGCGGATCGAGGCCGGGGAGAGGGCAATGCTGCCCTTGGACAGGGTGCGCGAGCCGACAGGTTCGCCGGTCGCCAGATAGCCCTCGACGATCTCGCGGAAAATATCCCGCGAGCGCTGGTCGAGGCGCTGCATCAGCGATTGGGTGTCGGCAATGGGCTGCATACCAAAATGGATAGGGGGCCGGTGCCCGGGGTTCAATAGGCCTCACACCGTGAGATTGGTCCCGTGTTCACGGTCCGGGGCGTTGCGCCAGGCAAAATAGGAGTAGATCACCGAAATTATCGCGGCGAGTCCGGCCCAGCCGGTCAGCTGGACGGCCAGCAGGATCCCGTTGAAGATGAAGGCCCCGACAAGGCCGAGCGCGCCCGCGATCATGAACAACGGGCCGGCGAGCCGGTGCGTCTTTTCCCAAGCCGTATCGGACGACAGCGTCCATGGCGTGCGGATGCCGAAAAAGAAGCTGGACCGCGTCTTGGGCAGGTAGTTGCCGACGATGATGAACATGATTGAAGCGCCTGCGATGACCCAGCGCACCATCTGGCTGGAGCCTTGTGTGGCTTCTCCGGTCCGGATCATCTGCAGGGCGACGCCGCCATGAATGCAGGTCAGCAGCACCATGACTGCGAGCCAGATCGCGACATAGCCGCGGCGGCCTTTCTCGATATTGTCCTTGCGCGGGTCGATTGACGGCACGGCGGCCAGAAGCAGGCCGACAGCCAGCGTAATTGCCGGCATGGTCCAGAGATAGCGGATGGCCCCGGCGTGGTCGGTCCACCGGTCCGGCGCGCCTGTTACGCCCCAGTGGACCGGAAACTCCCCGTCTGCCGGCAGCGCATGCGTGGCGGCCAAGGAGATCGCCGCCCCGGCGATTGTGGCGCCCAGAGTGATCAGAAGACCGTTGCGGATAAAGGGTTTCATTCAGCTGCCTCCTTGAGGGGGTCGTCACCGTCGTCCCGGCCGATCAGGCCGAGCAGGGCGGTGGCAGCGTCTTCCAGGACGCTGGTATTGATACGGTAGAGGATCTGGTTGCCCTGCCGGTCTGCGGTGACCAGTTCGGCCTCCTTCAGGACAGCGAGGTGGCGGCTCATCGTCGGCCAGCTCGTGTCGAACTCTGCGGCAAGGTCACCGGCAAGCTGAGGCCCCTTGCGCAGAAGCGCCAGGATCTGCCGGCGGGCAGGATGGGACAGGGCCTTGAAGACGGCGTTTTGCATTTCTGCTAATTAGCAAAATTGCTAAATTGAGTCCAGCGCCAATTGCCAGGCCGAAAGGGCAGGGTCCGCAGGATCAGTAGAGGCCTTCGATTTCCCCGTCGGAATTGAGGGATATGCCCTCTGCTGCCGGGTGCCGCGGCAGGCCGGGCATCGTCATGATGTCTCCGCAAATGCCGACGACGAACCCGGCGCCAGCGGACAGGCGGACTTCCCGCAATTGGAGCGTATGGTTTTCAGGCGCGCCGACCAGTTTCGGGTTGGTCGAGAAACTGTACTGCGTCTTGGCCATGCAGACGGGCAAATGGCCATAGCCGGCCTCTTCCATCCGGCGCAGGGCCGCGCGGACATTGTCAGACGCCTCGACCCGTTCAGCGCGATAGATCTCGCGGGCGACGGTTTCGATCTTGTCCAGAAGCGGGGCTTCGTCGCGGTAGAGCGGCTTGAACAGGGACGGGTTGGCGTCGATCGTGCTGACGACTTTCTGCGCCAGGTCTTCTGCACCGCGGCCGCCTTCGGCCCAGTGGGTGCAAACCGACACCGGCACGCCAAGCTCGTTGCAATAGGCTTCCACGGCATTGAGCTCGCTGGACGTATCGGACGTGAAGCGGTTGATGGCGACGACGACCGGCACGCCGAACTTCTTCAGGTTTTCGATATGCCGCCCGAGATTGGCGAGGCCGTCTTTCAGCGCGTCATATCCTACCGAGGCGGATTCCTTCAGCGACAGGCCGCCATGCATCTTCAGGGCGCGGACTGTGGCAACGACCACCGCGGCAGACGGGGTCAGCCCGGCCTGGCGGCATTTGATGTTGAAGAATTTCTCCGCGCCCAGATCGGCGCCGAAGCCCGCTTCGGTGACGACATAGTCGGACATCTTCAGCGCTGCCTTGGTGGCGATCACCGAGTTGCAGCCATGGGCGATATTGGCGAACGGGCCGCCATGGATCAGCACCGGGTTGTTTTCCAGCGTCTGGACGAGATTGGGCAGCATGGCATAGCGCAGCAGGGCCATGATCGCGCCGACGGCGCCGATGTCCTTGGCCGTTACGGCCACACGGCCGCGTTTGTACCCGACGACGATCCGCTCCAGCCGCTGTTCCAGGTCATGTGCGTCCTGCGCGAGGCAGAGGATGGCCATGATCTCGGAGGCGACCGTGATGTCGAAACCGGACTCCATGGGGGCGCCATTGCCGGAGCCGCCGAGCCCGGTCACGATCTGGCGCAGGTTGCGGTCGTTCATGTCCAGGACGCGGCGCCAGGCAACGCGGGTGGATTCCAGTCCGGACTCCGCGCCCCAGTGCAAATGGTTGTCGATCATTGCCGCAAGCAGATTGTGTGCGGAGGTGATCGCGTGGAAGTCTCCGGTGAAGTGGAGATTGATGTCGTCCATCGGGACGACTTGCGCGCGCCCGCCGCCGGTCGCGCCGCCCTTCATGCCGAAGCAGGGGCCGAGCGAGGGTTCGCGCAGGCAGAGCAGGGCCTTCTTGTCGAGCCGCTTCAGGGCGTCCGCCAGACCGATCGAAGTTGTGGTCTTGCCTTCACCGGCAGGCGTCGGATTGATCGCCGTGACCAGGATCAGCTTGCCGTCCTTCTTCTGTTTCAGGCTGGCCAGGTAGTGGTTGCTAATCTTGGCCTTGTCATAACCGAACGGAATGAGATCCATCGCTTCGATGCCGAGCCGTTTGCCCACCTGTCCGATAGGCAGTTTCTTTGCGCCCCGCGCAATCGTGATGTCGTTGCTCATGAGCCCCGCTTTCTGTTCCCTCGGTGATCCGGTGTAGACAGGTGCGCCAAAACCCGCAATCAGGCGTGGCACCAAACAGGAGGTCCCCCATGAGCCAGCTCGTCCGTCCGTCCGGCCGCGAATTTGACCAGATGCGCGAGATTGTCCTCGAGACCCAGGTGACGCGTTATGCTGAGGGGTCGTGCCTCGCGAAATTCGGCAATACGCATGTCCTGTGCACTGCCAGCTGGGAGAACCGTGTACCCGGTTGGATGAAGGGGCAGGGGCGCGGCTGGGTGACGGCGGAATACGGCATGCTGCCGCGCGCGACGCATACGCGCGGACGCCGTGAAGCCGCTGCAGGCAAGCAGTCCGGCCGGACCCAGGAAATCCAGCGCCTGATCGGCCGCTCGCTGCGTTCGGTCTGCGATCTTGCCGCGCTGGGGGAGAACCAGATCACGATCGACTGCGACGTCCTGCAGGCCGATGGCGGCACGCGGACGGCCTCGATCACCGGCGGCTTTGTCGCGCTGTCTCTGGCCTGCAAATACCTCGTCGACGAAGGCGTGATCCCGGCCAATCCGATCATGAAGCAGGCCGCCGCCATTTCCGTTGGCGTGTATCAGGACCATCCGGTTCTGGACGTCGACTATCCGGAAGACTCTGCCGGCGAAGCGGACATGAATGTCGTCATGAGTTCCGATGGCGGCTTCATCGAAGTGCAGGGCACAGGCGAAGAGCGCCCGCTGACCCGGGCGGAACTCGACGAGATGCTGCGTCTGGCGGAAAAAGGCTGCAACGAGCTCTTCGCCGCCCAGCGCGCCGCTCTCGGCTGATCAGCGCGGCGCCGGTTTGCCCTGCGTCCAGGTCACGTCGCGGCCGTAGAGCGGCACGGTCGACAGGCTCATCTTGGCTGAGCCGTCGACGATCTTCCGGCTGAAGGACACATACATCAGGCTGTCGGTATCAGCATCATAGATGCGGCGGACGGCCAGCTGTTTGAAGATCAGGCTCTGGTTCTGGTCGAAGACTTCTTCACCGGACTTGTCGAGGTCGATCCTGCCGATCACCACGGGGCCGGTTTGCAGGCAGGAAATCGAGGAATTGGACGGGTTTTCGAACCAGTTGCCCTTGCCGACCCGGTCCCAGAAGCCGCGGTCGAAATGCGCGAGATGGCAGACAACGCCTTGCACCTTGGGGTCAGCCAGCTGGGTGATCTTGATCTCGTTGCCCGACCAGTCGTTCTTGAATTCGCCGACTTCCTTTGCACCACCGCCACAGGCGGACAGGGCGGCAAGCATCAGGGCCAGACAGGGCAGGGTGAGGCGTTTCATGTGGTTTCCAAGGCTGAGCCGGGCGGTTTGTTCCGACGCTGGCCATTCCGGGCCATCCCGGACAGGTTACCAGCGGCGCTTCGGCCCGCCAAACATGTCGCCGACCGTGCGCACGGTCGCGGCCGCCACCTGCATGGGGGTCGGCTTGCGGCGATGGGCATGGCGGACGAAATGTCCGCAATTGGAGCCGAACAGATCGTACTCCTTGCCGAGATGACGCCGCGCGCGCTGCTCGACATGATAGCCATCAAGATCGCTGTAGCGGCCGTGCAGGCGCACATCGCGTCCGGCAGAAAAGGCGTCGAGGCTTTGTTCGACAACGCCGCCATGCAGGCGGGAATTGCAGATCACCGTGCCGCGGCCGGTGACCACGCCATAATGGCGCAGCACGCCGCCGAAACGGATCGAGACGACGTCTCCGGCGGTATAGAAATCGTCCCGCATGGTTATTCCGCCGCCACGCGTTCGGTGGCGCCATCATCCTCGCTGTCGAAGATGAGGATGTCGCCTGGCTGGCAGCCGAGTTCCCGGCAGAGCGCTTCGAGCGTCGAGAACCGGATGGCCTTGGCCTTGCCGGTCTTGAGAATGGAGAGGTTGGCGAGCGTCACGCCGACACGTTCCGACAGTTCTGTCAGCGACATGCGGCGATCCAGAAGAACACGGTCGAGGGTTACGCGAATAGACATGGCTACCCTCCTATATGGTCATTTTTTCTTCATCGCGAAGGCGGGTGCCCTCCCGGAAGACTTGGCTGAGGATGAACAGGGCGGCCACCGACGCCCAGGCGATCAGGTCGACGGAGAACTCCAGCGATGCGCCATTCACCATGAGCCCCACAAAGATCGCGATCACGTAACGCATCAGCTGGGTGATCGCGATGGCAATGGCGATCCGGGTCAGGCGGACGGCGTTTTCGGGTACGAACGGGTCCCCCGCCGCCAGGGTCGCCAGGATCTTGCGTAGCTCCAGGCTGACGAAGACCACCGCACAGACCACGACGAGCACGCCGATCAGGCCGGCGGCCAGTTCAGGTACGGAGATGTCGTGATCGTCGACCTTGATGGAGCCGATGCTGATCGGTGAACCGGAGATCATCGAGATCAGCTCGATGCTGCCGGCGAGGAGAACGATGGCGCCGATAGCGGCCGTCATCCACATGACGACGGTGACCAGGACCGTCATGATCGCCGCCATGGAATTGCGCGTTTTGCCTGTCATGCCTTCTTCTCTTCATCCTTTCCGCTGGATGATCTATGCCGGACGGGTCGTTGCTTTTGCGTGAACCCTTACCGAATAACGATATAGGTATTTGTGACGAAAGCAAGAATGGAACCATTTCAGAAGGGCGAATTATGACACACCGTACCCTGTCCCCCGGCAGGTTGATCGCCGCAACCCACAACAAGGGAAAAGTCAGGGAACTCAAGGACTTGTTTGAGCCTTTGGGCCTCGAAGTCGTCTCTGCGATCGACCTGGACCTGCCCGAACCGGAAGAAACGGAAAGCAGTTTTGCGGGCAATGCGCTGCTGAAAGCGCGTGCCGCAGCGGAAGAAACGGGTGCGCCGGCCTTGTCGGACGACTCCGGCCTGTCCGTCACCCTGCTGGACGGGGCGCCCGGAATTTACTCGGCCCGCTGGGCGGGAGAGCCCCGGGATTTCGGTGTTGCGATGGCCCGCGTGGAGCAGGAATTGCAGGCCGCAGGCAATACCGACCGCTCAGCCAAATTCGTCTGCGCGCTCGCCGTGGTCTGGCCGGATGGGCATGAGGAAGTCTTCGAAGGCGAGGTGCATGGCGAGCTGGTCTGGCCGCCGAGAGGGGAGAAAGGCTTCGGCTATGATCCCATCTTCGTTGCCGATGGCGAGACAATCACGTTCGGGGAAATGGACCCGGACCGCAAACATGCCATGAGCCACCGCGCCGACGCTTTCCGCAAGCTGAAAGCAGCGCTGCTGCCGTGACGGACGAAGCGCTTCATCCTTTCGGTCCGCATTTCGGGTTCGGCCTTTATGTTCACTGGCCTTATTGCACGCGCATCTGCCCGTATTGCGATTTCAATGTCTACGCCGCCAAGGACCGCGACCCGTCGCTCCTGGTCGAGGCCATCTGCGACGATATTCGCGCGCATCGCCAGCGCATGCCGGATCATGGCGCTCTGGATTCGGTCTATCTCGGTGGTGGCACGCCGTCGCTCCTCGCGCCAGCGCACGTCAAGCGGGTTCTGGCCGCGGCGGATGAGGTGTTCGGAATCAGGCCCGGCGCGGAAGTGACGCTGGAGGCAAACCCCAACGATATCATGCGGGCAGATCTCGCCGGACTGAAAAGCGCAGGCGTGAACCGGCTGTCCGTCGGCGTCCAGTCGCTGCGCGATTCCGCGCTGGCTTTCCTCGGGCGTGACCATGATGCCGATGGCGCGCGGGCCAGTGTGGCGCGGGCGATGCGTGTCTTTCCTTCTGTGAGTGTGGACCTGATCTATGCCCGGCCGGATCAGCAGGCGGACGACTGGCAGAGCGAGCTCGAAGATGTGCTCGCGCTCGGCATGCCGCATCTGTCGCTCTATGAACTGACCATCAAGGAAGGCACGGCATTCGGCCTGGCGGTCGGGCGTGGCCAGATCAATCCCATGCCGGATGATGACCAGGCCGACATGTTTGAGCTGACGCAGCAAATTCTGGAACAGGCCGGCCTGGCCGCTTACGAAGTCTCCAATCATGCGATGTCGCCGGAACATCAGTCCGTGCACAATATGATCTACTGGCAGGGCGGAGACTGGATCGGTGCAGGGCCAGGCGCGCATGGCCGCGTCACCGTCGGCGGGCACCGTTATGCCTATGAGGCGCACCGCCGTCCGGAAGTCTACATGGCGAATGTGCAGACGCTCGGGTCAGGCTGGGGTGAAGCGGAACGGCTGGACCGCAACGCCATCGCGCAGGAATTGCTGGCCATGGGACTGCGCCCCGCGACCGGGATCGACATTGCGCGGGTTGAGGCGGTCGCAGGACGGCCTGTGTCCCGCGAGAAGATCGGCGTTTTCGTGGAACAGGGATGGCTGACCTTTGATCAGGGTGTCCTGTCCCTGACAGCGTCCGGCCGGTTGCTCGCGGACGCGATTACAGCGCAGCTCGCGCCATGACGGGATCCGTCGCTCAATCTGGCCGGAAGCGTCCCATCTTTTCTTCCCAATGGCGGCGGCAGAGCGAGACATAAGTCGATTTTCCGATGGAAACCTGATCGCCTTCAGTGGCGGCATTTCCTTCGGCATCAAGACGAATGACCATGGTCGCCTTGCGTCCGCATTCGCAGATTGTGCGCACTTCCCGCAGCGAATCCGCGATGGCGAGCAGGGCAGATGAGCCTTCGAACAATTCGCCGCGGAAATCGGTGCGCAGCCCATAGGCCAGCACCGGTACGTTCAGGTGATCCGCCACGCGTGCCAGCTGCCAGACCTGTTCCTTGGTCAGGAACTGGGCCTCATCGACAAAGATGGCATCGATACGGTGTTCCGACTGGCGGTCCCGTATCAGGGCAAGCAGGTCCGTCTTGTCCGTATACAACGTCGCATCGGCACCGATGCCGATGCGGGACGAGATGTGGCCGGCATCATCGTCCTTGTAGAGGGCGGAGGTGAGCAGGAGGACGTCCATCCCCCGCTCGCGATAATTGTACGCCGCCTGAAGCAGGATCGTTGACTTGCCTGCATTCATGGCGGCGTAGGAGAAGTAGAGCTTGGCCATGCCGGGTGAGGCGTGATTGTCTATTCGAGGGCGAGGGCAACCCCGTCACGGCGCGGGTCTGCTCCGCCTTCGAGGCCATCCTCGCGCACGATGATGACATGCAGGCCGGAATTCTCACCCTGGCGCTCTTCGACAGTATAGCCCATCTCACGCAGGGCTTCGGCTGCTTCCGGTCCGCCGTCGCGGTCGACTTCCACGCCGACCACATCGCCGCGGGCGATGATGTTCGGAAGGTTGATGGCTTCCTGAGCCGTCTTGCCCCATTCGAGCACACCGACCAGCGTCTTGGCGACATAGGCAACGATGGAGTTGCCGCCTGGCGATCCGGTGACCATGAACAGATCACCTTCCGGATCGAAGACAATCGTCGGCGACATGGACGAACGGGGGCGCTTGTTGCCGGCAACGGCATTGGCCACCGGCTTGCCGCCTTTTGTCGGTTCGCGCGAGAAATCGGTCAGCTGGTTGTTCAGCATGAAGCCGTGAACCATGACGGAGTTCCCGAAGGCGGCTTCAACAGTCATCGTCATCGATACGGCGTTGCCATAGGGGTCGATGATCGAGAAATGCGTCGTACCCGGATGATGCTCGGTCGGGTCTTCACCCCACATCTGGCGCATCGGGCCGCGGCCGAGTGCAATCCCAGGATCCCCCGGCGTTGCATGCTGGTCTGGCGCGAAGACTTCGGTCGCCCGCACATCGAGATAGATCGGATCGATCAGTTCCGCCGCCGGGACCGGGACGAAGTCTGCGTCGGCGACATAATGGTCGCGGTCGGCATAGGACAGGCGTTGAGCATCGACGAAGGCTTTCAGGAAGCCTTCCTCGGTTGCCTCTTCTTCGCTGGTCGGCTTGAGGCGATCATAAAGACCGAGGATCATGTTCTGCGTCACACCGCCGGAAGATGGCGGCGGTGCCGAGCAGACCTCGTAGCCATCCGGTTCGACGCCGCACAGGGCCGGACGCACGGCGACTTCATAATTTGCGAGGTCTTCTACCGTCATGGCGCCCGGTAGGGATGGATCGTGCGATACGGCATAGGCGATCGATTCAGCGATCTCACCGGAATAGAAGGCGGACGGGCCTTCTGTCGCGATCCGCTTCAGCGTTTCGGCATAGGCCGGGTTGGTCTTGATCGAGCCTTCTGCCAGCGGCACGCCGTCCGGATAGAAATAGGCCGCAGATTCCGGCAGGTCATCCAGGCGGACATATTGCTGAAGGCGATCGCTGGCCAGCGTGGCGGCGAGCTTGCGTTCCACCACGAAGCCGTCTTCGGCGAGCGTGATGGCCGGCTGGAAGAGCTCTTCCCAGTCCAGCTTTCCGGCCGCGTCATGAGCCGACTTGTAGAGGGCGACTGCGCCCGGCACCCCGACCGACCGGCCTGACTGCCAGGACGAGAAGAAATCCATCACCTCGCCGTCTTTCATGAAATATTCCGGCGTGGCCGCGGCAGGCGCGCGCTCGCGTCCGTCAAATACGGTGACCTCGCCGCTGGCGTGATCGTAATAGACCATGAACCCGCCGCCGCCGATGCCGGAGCTTTCCGGCTCGACCAGGCCAAGGGCCGCATGCACAGCGATGGCGGCGTCGACGGCCGTGCCGCCTTCGCGCAGGATCGCTAGACCGGCTTCCACTGCCTCGGGATTTGCCGCGGCCACCATGGCGCCTTTGGTCCACGCATTCTCATCGGCAACTTCCACTTCGGCTTCGAGGGCTTCGGTGGCGGCCGCCTCTGCCGCGCTCTGCGCCGCTTCGGAGACCGAGACGTCCTGCTTTCCGTCCGGCGCTGCACAGGCGGACAGCAGAAGGGCGGCAAGGAAGGGGGCGGCAAGGAGGGGGCGGGCGATCTTCATGGGAGTGTCCTTGGCTTGCGTGAGTCGCGGCGGACCTTAAGAGAGTGAGTTCCAAAGGGAAAGACCGACAGGACATTGTCATGGCCACAACCGCCGGGAAACGGAATCTCATCACCGATGTCAAAGGATTGCGCGTCGGGCAGGCACATGATGCCCGCATCAACACCGGTGTGACCGTCATTCTGCCGGATCAGCCAGCCGTTGCGGCCTGTGCCGTCGCCGGTGGCGGACCGGGGACACGGGAAACCGATTTGCTGTCGGCCGGCGCAATGGTGGACCAGGTGGACGGGGTTTTCCTGTCGGGCGGCAGCGCGTTCGGCCTGGGCGCCGCCGATGGCGTCATGGCCGGTCTCAAACAGGCGGGCCGGGGCTTCAGCCTTGTCGAGCGCCCCGGCGTGCCGCCGACGCCGATCGTGCCCGGCGCCATTCTCTATGACCTCGCCAATGGCGGCGACAAGGACTGGGACGGCATCGCGCCTTATGCCGCGCTGGGCCTCGAAGCCTTCAACGCCGCTTCCGGAACAGTTGCGCTTGGCCGGGCAGGGGCGGGGCATGGCGCCCGGGCCGGCCAGCATCCGGGCGGAACCGGCTCGGCCAGCGCGGTCATGCCGGAAGGGATCACCGTCGGCGCGCTGGCCTGTGTGAACTGCTTCGGCTCTGTGCTGATGCCCGGAACAGATGCCTATTGGGCGTGGCCTTATGAGATGGAGGGCGAGTTCGGCGGTGCCCGCCCGCCTGCAGACTTCTCCATGGATGCAGAGGACTGGGGTGCAGCAAAGGCCAATCCGGGCCTTGGTCAGAACACTACAATTGCCTGCGTCGCCACAGATGCCGCCCTGACCCCGTCCCAGGCGCAGCGGGTGGCGCAGATGGCGTTGTCCGGGTTTTCCCGCGCGATCCGCCCGGTATTTGCGCCTTTCGACGGGGATGCTGTATTTGTGCTATCAACCAAAGGTGTGGCGCTGCCCGAGCCGGATCCGCTGATGGTGACCCGGATTGGAGAGCTCGCTGCCTCGACGCTCGCCCGGGCCATTGCGCGCGGTGTGCATGAGGCGCGCAGGCAGGCGGGGGCGGTGGCCTGAAAGGAAGACGGCGGGGAAGGACTGTTGCCATGAAGCTGGCTTGGAAGTGGGGGATTGCGACTGCCATGCTGGCCCTCGCGACGGCATGTGTCATTGGCGGGCGTGAAGCCGATCCGGAGGATTGGCCGGGTGTCGTCTCGCTGCAATCCCAGCAGGGCCGCAACATCTATCATGAGTGCGGCGCCGCGATGATCTCTCCTGAATGGGCCCTGACCGCGGCCCACTGCATGGAGACGGTCCGGATCGATGCCGATCTGGGCCGGGCCGTGCAATACCTTCCGGATGGGCGGGGCGAGCTGAAAAAGTTTGGCCCGCTCCAGCTTGTGGTCGGCGCCGGGACGCTTCTGGAGACGCCGAAAGATGCAACCTTTCCGGTCGACCGGATTGTCATGCACCCCGGCTATGAGGCCGGCCATGCCGAACGCGGCAACGATCTGGCGCTGATCCATATCTCAGGACGCTGGGACGGCCCGCTCTCGCGGCTCGATGGGCTGACGGGGCGTGCGCCAGACCTCGACATGCCGGAAACGGAGGTCGTGGTTGCCGGCTACGGCAACACGGAAGAGCAGGGCAGTCAGGAAGAGGGGTTCAACCGGACCGGCCGGCATGTCAGCGCGCCAAGCCTCGCCCTGATGGAAGGGATTGTCCCGCCGGTCGAACCGGAGACCTGTGGCCAGCAGATCGCCACGCTCATCGACAAATACGGTCTCGACGAGGAATTTGCAGGCGTCAGCATCGATCCGGCCCTGCAGCTCTGCGCGGGGACGGGGGGCACCGATTCCTGCCAGGGGGACAGCGGTGGTCCGCTTGTCGCCCGGACCTGGGCAGACGGCCCGGTGCAGATTGGCGTGGTGAGTTGGGGACTGGGCTGCGCCCGGCCGGACAGTCCGGGCATCTATATGCGGGTTTCGGCCTATTCAGGCTGGATTTCCGATGTGACCGGAATCGAACCGGACCTCGACGCGCCACCCGCGCATCTCCCCGAATATGACCGTCCGGCTGGCCACGAGACCGGAACGGAAGACGCCGGGGATTAGGTTCCGTCGGATCTGCTGCACAAGGCCGGGAAAACGGGCTTGCATCCCTTGGGGGCTGACTGTATGTGTCCGCCTTCTTTCGGCCGGCACCGGTAGCTCAGTTGGATAGAGCACTAGACTACGAATCTAGGGGTCGGGGGTTCGAATCCTCCCCGGTGCGCCATTTTCCTTTGAAATGAAGACGCTGTGCGGTCTGCAGAAGCAGGGTGTGGATCAGCGAGCGTCGTGGGTCAGGTGGTTGCAGATCCGGCGGGCTCAGATAGCAGTTGCGCGGCGATCTCCATAGCCTCTTCACGAGACGTGGTGAGCTTCATCGGAAAACCCCAGACTTTACTAAAGGCAACGCCGAAAGCCTTGAATGCCATGCGCTTGGCAGCGTTCGGTTCAATCACGATCATCGCCAGCACGAGCGTCCGCAATTCGGCCTTGTGTTTCTTCATCCACAGCACGGTGCGTTTCTTTTCTTCCTGGCTGTGCGCATGGTCTTCGGTCGGCGCGTTGTCGGTCAGGATCACGAAAGGTGTGCCGCGCCTGAAGCTCGCCTCCAACACTTCGAAGTCCTCGTCGTGGTCGTGATCGGGCGCTTCGTCATAACTCATCCAGACGAGCGGGAAATTCGTGTTGTCCAAAGGCATGCGTCGTCTCCTTGCGCGTATCCCTCCTGCCTGAAAGCCATACGACCGACAGCGGCTGGCGTCATTGCGCAACCTTGCCAATATATGTTTCAATTCGGCCAAAGTGGAAAACACCGGGGCCCTTGATGCATTTAGACGTCCGTAGCGATTGGCTGTCTCATGTCGATGAGGTTCCCCGTGCGCTGGTCGCGGCCAATGCTGTCGCTAACCTTGAGGCCCTGGAGCATTCGCCGCGGCACCAGCATCAGAAAGCACAACTGCTTTTCACGGTCCGCGGCGTCATCAATTGCGAGGTCGACGACGCTGTCTGGATCGTGCCGCCGCAATGCGCCGTATGGATTCCTGGCGGGCTACCCCATACCGTTTTCGGCTCCGGCGAGGTGGAGTGCATCTCCCTCTTCATCGACCCTCCTGGATCTCCGAATCTGCCGACCGAATGCTGCACCATCACGGTGTCGAGCTTTTTCCGTCAGCTGCTGATGCGGGCCAACGATCTGCCGGAACTCTATGACATTGACGGTCCGGACGGCCGCATCGTGTCCGTTATCTTCGATGAGCTGGCTGCCGCATCGGTCGAAGACCTGCGCCTGCCGATCCCCGGCGATCCGCGCCTGAAGAAGCTCACCGACCTGTTGATCGCAGCCCCTGCGGATCGTTCCACTGTCGCGGAGTGGGCCGCCCGCATCGCGCTCAGCGAGCGCAGCCTGAGCCGTCTGCTGACGGAAGAAGTGGGCATGAGTTTCGGCCGCTGGCGTCGGCAGTTGCATATTGTCCTCGCTTTGCGGCAGCTGAGTGCCGGCCAGACGGTCCAGGCCGTCGCGATGGACCTCGGCTATGAAAGCGCCAGCAGTTTCGTCACCATGTTCCGAAAGATGGTCGGCAAACCGCCAAGCCGCTATCTGCTTGAGCGGCTGAAGCCTGCACCTCGCGATTATGGAGGGTATTAGAGAACCAGAGAGCTATGGCGTAAACGCCGTGCTCATCTTCCCGGGTTCGCCATTTGAAAGAACGGATGCCTCTCGTGAGAGGCACCCATTGGTGAGTGGCGTATATCAGGCGGCCGCGCTGGCGGATTTCCGGTCTTCCGCACCGGATGCAGGTGGGGGCGCTCCATCTGACGGGCGGTAATCCTGCGCTTGCTGGTCTGCCATGCGCGCGCCGATGAATTTCAGCAATGGCATCAGGAGGAGCGAGCCAGCCTGCTGCACCTTGTAGCTGTGCCCGACGAAAGGGATCTTCCGGATCAGGGGTTTCGCCACGCCTTCGCGATAGCGCCAACCCGTGAGTTTCAGGTAGCGGTCGAAATAGGGGTCATTCTCCAGTTTCCATTTTTTCTGGAAGTGGCTGAGGCTCTGGCGCTGCCATTTCGGCGACCAGCGCAGCAGGAAGAAGGCGCGGTCGACCGGTTCCACCGGATGGGCCCTGCTCGGCACGCAGAAGGTCACGACCGACGTCGGTTCCAGCATGATACGCCCGCCCTTGCTCCAGACGTTTACGCTGAAGTCCACATGATCCTTGGAGCAGGGCATGCTCTCGTCGAACTCTCCCAGCCAATCGAAGGCATCCCGGCGAACGAGGAAACAGTGTACTTCCGTGACCTGTGTTTCTGTGCGGGTAAGCTCAACATCGCTGACCTGTTCGCCCTGGTGCCAGAGATGGCTGTCGGACAGGCGGCGCTGATCTTCCGTGCCATTGAAGAAGGCATCCATGTCGTCGGTAAAATTGCCGCCGGCCTGGTGAATTTCCGTATGAAGGGGCGTGCCCTGGCAGATCAGGGGCTGGACCACTTCGGCGCCGGTTTCCTCGGCGCATTTCACGAGGTTTGCCAGCCAGCCGCCGGTGACGAGCACATCATTCTCGCAATAGACGACATAGGGTGTGGTCGACAGGCGCAGGCCGATATTGCGAGCCTGGCAGGGGGCCAGGAAATGGTCGTAGCGCAGGTAGCGGAATCCGTTTTTCTCACAAACAGCGCGGATTTCGTCGGCAACATGTTTCGGGCTGCCGCCGTCCACATAGATAAGCTCGTAGGGGCGGGTCGTCACCTCGGCAATCTCGTTTAGTACCCGGACGGCCATGCTGAACCGGTCACGCGCGGTCATGATGATCGTGGCCTTGGCCTCGGGGGTCATTGCTTCAGTCATATCAGGCTGCTTTCCTTGAAGGGCGGGGAGTGTCTTTGGGAGAGGGGGCTGCCGTAATTGCGGTGTAGATGTCGATCAGGTCTTCCGTTGTCCGGGACAACGCATAGGTGTCTTCGACGGCAGTGCGGGCGTTCTTCAGCATTTTTGGCCAGTCGTCCCGCAGGCTGAGGATGCGGTGAACAGCCTGTTCGAGCGCGTCGATATCGCCTTCCTCGCAAAGCAGGCCTGTTTCACCGTCAAGAACCAGTTCGGAAATCCCGCCATGCCGCGTGCCGATGACCGGGCGTCCGATGGCCATGGCTTCCTTGAGCGTGTTGACGGGGCCGTCCTGGCTGCCTTTGGAGCAGGTCATGGATGGCGCAATGAATACATCGCACTGGCGGATGAAGTCTGCGATCTCTGTATGGCTTCGGGCGCCATGGAACGTGACACAGCCGGCAAGACCGCAATCCTGCGCAAGCTGCTCCAGGTCGGCGCGCAAAGGGCCGTCGCCGACAATGTCCACATGGACCCGGCGTCCGGTGGCCTGGGCAAAGCGCGAGAGGGCCGGCAGGGCAATGTGAAAGCCCTTGCGCTCGATGAGCCGTCCAACCATCAGGAAACGCATGTCGCCGGCCGGCGCTTCTTCGATCGGCTGGAACGGGAAGCTCTCCAGCCGCATGCCCGAACCGACGACGCTGATCCGGTCTTCGGGGCAGCCGATGGCGATGGCGCGCTGGCGGAAATAGTCGGAGTTGGAGATGAACGCATCGGCTTCCGGCCAGATGTGATCGTAGAGATGTTCCCCGTGCAGTGTCACCAGTTCCGAGATGTCATAACCGCGGAAATTCACAACAAGGCGGCCGGAGAGGAATCCTGCGCGGCGGTGTTTGATTACATGCTCAGCAAGCGGAGCAAACTGGCAGTGAATGATGTCATAGGCACCATCGGCAGGTATTTGCGCGGCCTGGTAAAACGCGGACAGATCCATGAATGTGCGCCGGTAGGTGCCGGGCTGAATCCGCGTCAGGCCTGAGACGCCATGCCGGCTGACGAGACGTCCAAGCGTACCTGGCAAACCTTTCCAGCGGCCGGCGGATGTGTCCGGCCAGCGGATATTGGTTGTCGATTTTTCCAGCTGCAGAGGCTCTGCTTCCGGAACCGACAGGCCGGTGGCATCGACATTGCCAATACCGAAAATATCGACACTGTGCCCGGCATCGATCAGGGCGGCCGCACTGTTCACGATGAAGGCTTCCGACATCATCGGAAACGCGTTGGTAAAGAACGCAATCTTCATTCCGCCTCCTCTCAATTGGAAATCCGTCACCTTCGGGTAGGGCCTGCTGTTTTTTCCCGTCTTCTGGCATGCGGGTTGCAGGTTCGACGCTATGTGACGAAGCCAATATGTGCCTAAATTCAAGCAAGACCGATGCCAGTCGACAATCGCTTGAGTCAGGGGACGCTCAAAAGACCAGAAGGAAGACGCATGCCTGCCAATTCGGTTACTGTGCTGATCCCCACCTTTAACAGGGCGCATCTTCTCGTAGAGTCTCTGGACTCGGTTCTGGCTCAGACGCGGCGGCCTGATCAGATCATCGTGATTAATGATGGTTCCACAGATGACACACTGGAGAGGCTTGAGCCTTACCGGGGCGACATCGAAATCCTCAATAAGGACAATGCGGGAAAATCGGCGGCGCTGAACAAGGCGCTCAGCGTTGCGAAGGGCAATCTGATCTGGGTCTTCGATGATGACGATATTGCCGAACCGGATGCCCTCGAAATCCTGCTGGGCCTTCTGGACGAAAACCCGGATGCGGACTTTGCCTATGGCCGCCACGACCGGTTCGAGGTCCGCCCGGATGGCCGGGTCAAATGGAAAGACACGGGCTATTGGCGCAAGAGCCCGCCGGATGACTTCCTGTTTGAAACACTTCTCGACATGTTCGCCCACCAGCCCGGCATGCTGGTGCGCAAGTCGCTATACATCAAGGCGGGCGCGTTCGACGAAAGCCTTGTCCGGTCCCAGGACTATGACATGCTGCTTCGGCTGGCGCGCCATGGCCGCCCGGCCCCGACAGAGCGCATATTGTTCCACCAGCGCCAGCATGATCTTCCGCGCGGCACCGCCGCGAAAGTGGTCGAAGCCGCAGAACGAAATGCCGTCTGGCAGCGATACGACCGCCAGATATTCGAGGCCAGCTATCTCTCCCTGCCGCTTGGCAAATACCTGCCGGCCGATTGCTCGCTGACCGAACCGGGCATGACCCGCCGGGCCCTCATCCGGCGCGGCATTGTCATGGGCCGCAAGAATCTCTGGAAAGAGGCCGGGGCAGACTTCAGCCGCGCAGCGCGCATATCGGAGCGGCCGTTGACCTGCGGAGAAACAGCAGACCTGCGCGACATGTTCACGATGAAATATGGCTGCGACGAATGTCTTATGGATGCGGACGTGCAGGCCCTTTTCTTTGACATCAAACATGCCTCTCCGGTCGGCGCGCAGATGGCCCGGGCGGCTGCTCGCGCCATGGTCTGGCGGGGTCGCCTTGCCCTGCAGAAGGGGAAACCTCTGCTCGCGTTCAGGCTTGCTTCACTCGTTGGGCGTTTGATGGCGCCGAGTAAAAATGTTTCCAGGGAGGTTCAATCCTCCTTCGCCAGCAGGTAGCCGGTTCCGGCTCGGAGTTTCCCATGGCACCCAACCTGCTTCAAAAAGCCGGACAGGCGGTCGCGCTCAACGCGATTGCGAACTGGACGACGCTGATCGGCTCGTTCCTGTCGATTGTCATCATTGCCCGGATCCTGACGCCGGAAGATTATGGCGTGTTCGTCATGGCGCTGATGGTGGTGATGCTGCCCGAGGTGATCGCCTCGGGAACGCTGGGTGATTCCCTCGTCCAGCGGAAGGAATTGCGGCCCGGGCATATCAATTCGGTTTTCCTGCAGTCGATGACGCTCTCCATTGCGGCCTGGGGGCTGCTGGTTCTGCTGGCGCCGTGGATCGCGCACGCTTTCGGTGAGCCGTCGGTTGCGCCGGTCTTGATCGTGACCGGGGCCATCCTGCCGATCGGCGCTGTGATGTCTGTGCCGGCCGCTATTCTGCAGCGTGATCTGCGTTACAAGGAAATCACCGTCATCGATATTCTGGGGACCATGACGGCGGCCATTGTTGGCATTGCACTGGCCCTGATGTGGCGGAATGAATGGGCGCTGGTGGGGATGGAACTGTCCCGCCGCGTCGTGCGGGTGTTCGGCTTCCTCTATTTCGCGAAGTGGGCGCCCAGTATCCGCTCCAGCTGGCCGGACTTCCAGGAACTGATCCGGTTCAATCTGGCCAATGGCGCGTCCAAGATCCTGCAGACATTCGACCAGATGCTGCCAAAGACACTGATCGGCATGACGCTCGGCTCGCATGCGGTCGGGCTGTTCAATCTGCCGGAGCGGCTTTTCCAGCAGGCAAACCAGGCTCTGATCGCGCCGTTTGCCGCCGTGGCGATGCCGGTCGCCTCGGCCATGCAGGACAATCGCGAGACGCTTCATCAGGCGATGGACAGCGCCATCCGGATGTCCGCCTTGCTGGCCTATCCGACCTTCATGGGCGCCTTCGTTGTGGCGCCGGTCGCGATCCCCGTCGTCTTCGGTGAGCAATGGGCGCCGAGTGTCCCGATTTTCCAGATCTATATGGTCATCGGCCTGCGTGCGCCGATCACGGCGATCATTCTGGGCGTGTTCCGCGGCGTTGGCCGGCCGGATGTGGTGGCGTGGATCACGCTGACCTCGATCATTGCGACCTCCATTCTCCTCGCCTTCACTTATCAGTATGGCATCGTGGCCATCGCACTGGGCCTCCTGGCCAAGCAGGTGATCACGTTCGTGCTGAGTACCTGGATGATCCAGCGCGTGGTCGGGTTCACGGTCATCCGCCAGCTGCTTGCGGGGTCGGCGGCCTTCTTTGCCTCCTGTGTCATGGGGCTTGCCGTCTGGCTGTTCATGGATTTCGTGCCGGATCTCGCCCATCCGCTGCTCCATGTAGTCGCCACAATCGTGCTGGGGGCGCTGATCTATCCGGTGGCGCTGTACTTCTTCATGCCCCGCCTTGGCCGTCACATCCTGAGGGCAGTACGCATCCTCCTGTCGGGCCAGCCGCGCGAGGCGCTCAAAACAGTCCGCGGCGCCCTGACAGAGCAGGGGATCTGACCCGGCGTCCCGATCGTCCCTGGCGGGGCCTGTCTGCAGTGAAAAAGCTGGCGCACCCAAGAGGATTCGAACCTCTGACCTCTGCCTTCGGAGGGCAGCGCTCTATCCAGCTGAGCTATGGGTGCCAAGCCGAGGCCGGTGAATAAGCCAAGCTGGCGCGCAGTGCAATGGCGCAGTGCCGCTGTCGGCGGGTGCAGTTGCGGTGCTTCCCCGGCGGGGAGGGCCGGTCTAGGGTGCCGACGATTGGGCAGAAGAGGTTTTTCTCCATGAAGCGTGCGGGTTGGGCGGCATTTGCCGCCACGGCGATGATGCTGGTTGTGGCTGCGTGCGGTGGCGGCGGCACGGTCGAAGACAAGCCGGAGCTTTCCCCGGAAGCCGAACGCGCCGCGCGCGTGGCAGAGCAGGAGGCGCTTTACGAGGCTGCCCTTGCCGCGGCGGAGGCGAGCCGCGGCGCAGGCGAACCGGCGGTCTGGACGCTGGCCGACGAGGACACGACGATCTACATCATGGGCACGGTCCATTTGCTGCGCCCGGAGCTCGACTGGCGATCCGACGAGATCGACATCGCCCTGAACGAGGCCGGCACGCTGGTCTTTGAGACCGATGTGTCGAGCCCGGAAGCGGCTCGTGAGATGATGAACTTCATCAGCACCCATGCCGTCTTCACCGATGGCCGCCAGCTGACCAGCCTTCTGGACAAGTCCGAACAGGCCGAACTTCAGGCGGCGCTCGATTATCTCGATTATCCCCTTGGGGCGATGCAGACGTTCCGGCCCTGGTATGCGGCGGTGAACTTGTCGGTCCTGCAGATGCAGAAGGACGGCTTCGACCCCTCTGCCGGTGTGGAGCAGGTGCTGGAGCGGGAAGGCAAGGCGGCCGGCAAGAACTTTGCCTATCTCGAAACCATCGAGGAACAGCTCGGCCGCTTCGCGAACCTGCCGGATGACGAGCAGGTCGACTTCCTGGTTTCCTCCGCAGAGTCGGTGGAGGAGGGGAGCGAGATGCTCGATGTCCTGGTCAGCGAGTGGGAAGATGGCGACGTTAACGGCCTTGCCGCGCTGATGTCCAATCCGGAGATGATGGGATCGGAAGCGATCTATGACGCGCTCCTGAAAGACCGCAACGAAGACTGGGTGCCGAAGATCGAAGCCATGCTGGATGCGCCGGGCACGGTGCTGATCGCCGTCGGCGCCGGGCATCTCGCCGGTGAAGACAGCGTGATCGAACTCCTCCGCGCCGACGGCCATGAGGTCGAAGGCCCGTAAGCCCCAGCACATGCGACGCCCGTGAAGGCGCTTGGTGTGGAGGCTGGATTTTCAGGTCAGGTCCGGGCTCAGCTTTCCGGCAGGGGCAGAAGGTAGGCCGGCGCAACAGACGCAGGCACCTCCATGCGCCGCGCGCGCAAGCGACAGGCCTGCGGGAAGCAAGGCACAAGGGCGGTATAAGCGGGCACAGCCATCCGCCCGTCGCACGCGGCGGCGAGACGGTCTGAGCCATAGGTGGAAGGTTTCAGGATCGCGTGCTCAGTCTTCTGTCCCGGGATCCATTCGATCCGGACCAGATAGACGCGCAAATTCGGCGTCACGCTCCAGCGATACACCACACCCCGGCCATAAGCGGCCCGGATCTGCGCGCGCAGCATCAGCACCTGGACCCAGATCAGGGGCCAGAGGAAGGCGAGCTGCGGGGGGAACCAGGCGGGAGGATGAAAGAGTGACATGACGTGGAATATACGTCAGGCCACGGAGATGTCGGATAAGTTTGTTTTTGCGGCAATGGTTGCTGCAGGTTCACTGCTGCCAGTTGGTGGATAAGCCCTCGCCATGTGTTGAGATGACTGGCAGAGGATTACATCCGTCTACGTCATGACTTTGCATGACCAGCCATGACCATACCGGACTATGGGTGACTATACCGGACTTGTCTGTGCGGCCGGGGCGAGGAGGGTGAGGGCCTCCTCCATGAGGGCGTCGGTGGCGGTGCACAGGACCTGGCCGCCAAGGCTGGCCGGGGCGCCGGTCCAGTCGGTGGCGTGTCCGCCCGCGCCGGTGACGACGGGGATCAGGGCGGCGACATCCCAGGGCTGCAGGCCGGACTCTGCCACAAGGTGGACGGTGCCGCCGGCGAGCCGGGCATAGGCATAGGCGTCGAGCCCGTAGCGGGCGAGCCGGCTGGCGCCGCGCAGGTCGGACCAGACGCCCTGTTCCGGGACGCTGAGGATGAACGGGTCTGTCGTCGAAATCACGGCGCCGGACAGGGAGGGGACATCGGACACGGTGAGGGGGCTGCGTCCGGCCGGTGTCTGCAGGGCCGCGCCGCCCGGCCAGCCGATATAGCGCTCGCCGAGCACGGGCTGGTCGATCACGCCGATCACCGGAAAGCCCATCGGGTCAACGAGGGCAATCAGCGTGGTCCAGACCGGCAGGCCGGCCACGAAGGCCCGCGTGCCATCGACCGGGTCGAGCACCCAGCGCCAGCCGGAAGAAGAGGGGGTCTCGCCGAATTCCTCGCCGGTAATGCCGTGATGCGGCCGCTCGCGGGCGATGATCTCGCGCATCGCCTTTTCGGCGGCGCGGTCGGCTTCGGTGACGGGATCGTAGGATTCGCCGGCGCCCGCCTTGTTATCAATATTGCTGAGCGCACGGAAATGCGGCCGGATCGCTGACCAGGCCGCATCGGCAAGACGGTTCGCCAAAGCGAGGTCTTCGTCGAAATTGAGAACCGAATTCATGCTGACCAGCTAGGCCCCAAGCAACCGGGCCGGTCAAGCATGGAAAGGTTAAGCCGGATCAGGCAGCGCCGTGACCGGAAGAGTCGCCTTCAAGCGCCTTGGCCAGTTCGAGCAGGCGGCGGCGCGGACGTTCGTCCAGGCGATAATAGGCGCGGACCAGTTCCAGCGTTTCCTTCTGGCTGAGGATGTCGCTTTCGAGGCGCTCGGCGTCATTGGCGGCATCCGGGGTGCCGGCGGCGGGCATGCCGTCGAAGAAATACTGGACGGACACGTTCATCGCCTTGGCCAGTTCATAGAGGCGCGAGGCGGTGATGCGGTTGGCGCCGCACTCATATTTCTGGATCTGCTGGAAGCGTACGCCCACCTGGCTCGCGAGGTCCTGCTGGGTCATGCCCAGAAGGCGGCGGCGGCGGCGCAGGCGTTTGCCAACGTGCAGGTCTGTTTCATCAGCCATAGTCAAATACTCCGGGCGGTCTCTGCTTGGGACAGGGGCTGTCCCGTTTCGGTGTTTGCGGCTGATGTCTCGCAAACGGCGTGCCGGAAGGCATGACTGCCCAATTCCCGGGCAGTTTTATGAAATTTCATACCTGCGTCAGCCTGTCCCTTGCTCGTTTGTGCATCGCAGCATAAATCTGGCCTTGCACTTCGGTGCAGACGCCTCTGGCGTTTCCTCCCTTTGACTTTACGGCCGCGCTTCACAGCGCGGCCCTTTTTTTGGCCGGAAGGTCAAATCTACTGTATTTATTGGGTATTTTACGTCTCCTGTGCGTTCAAATGAGCGCTTTTCTGTCGTTCTGACCGGGCCGGGCGCCGGATAGGCGCGCCTCTAGGGCCATTAACCAAGGTTTCTGCCTGGCTGGCCGGACCCAATAAAGACCGTGCAATGCTGGCCTGCGAGGCTGCATGGATACCTTTTCGCAAAAATGCGGGCAGGTGAAAAATTACACCTTTGGCAGGATCAGCGCCGTATCCAGCAATCCGGAGATAACTGTTTCAATCGCGCCGGCCAGGTCGTCGAACCGGTCCAGGCGTTCGACGGCCTGCTCATCCATGTAGAGGCCGCGATTGATCTCGATCTGCAGCGCATGGACGCCGCGCCGGGGCTTGCCATAGCGCCGGGTCGTGTAGCCGCCGGCATAGGGCGCGTTGCGCGCGACGCTGAAGCCGAGCTCGCGGAAGGCCCGCTCGGCCCGGCTGGTCAGGCGCGGATCGCAGGAGGCGCCGAACCGGTCGCCCAATACAATGTCTGCCAGCGCCCGGCGGCCCGGCTGGACCGACGGCATGGAGTGGCAGTCGATCAGCACGGCATGGCCATGGGTGTCTCGCAGGGCGGCCAGCTCATCGCCGAGGCAGGCATGATAGGCGTCATGTATATGGGCCAGGCGCGCTTCGCCTTCTTCGCGGGTCAGGCGGCGGCTGTAGATCTCGGTCCCGCCGGCGGCGACGCGGGGCAGGCAGCCGAGCCCGGCTTCCACTCTCGCTGTCGGCATGCCGCAGGTGCGGGGCGGGGGACCGTCGAACATGGAGGCGTCCAGTTCGCGCGGGTCGCGGTTGAGGTCTGCCACCGAGCGGCCATAGCAGGCGGCCAGCAGCGTCGCCCCGGCGGCCGGCGCGGACGCGAACAATTCTTCTATAAAGGCATCTTCGGTGCGGCGCAGGTCCATCACCGGCACCCGCAGCGCTTCCAGCATGCTTTCGGGATAGAGCGAGCCGGAATGCGGGGAGGCGAACACGAAAGGCGCCGGCTGTCCGGCAGGCCGGGTCAGCGTGTAGGCCGGTCCGAAGGATTCCACGCCGCGCGGGCCCGTCCTGACAGGTAAGGGGGCCGGATCGAGGGAAAGGGGCGGGGTCGGGCGCATCGCACCTATCGTTTGCCTGTTCGTGCCAAGGTCAAGCCCTTCCAAGCGTCTTGGGCAGCGGCAAGGTAAAAAAGACAGCGCGAATTCCGCAAAATTCACCCATGATTTACCCGGATCACTGTTTATGCTTAGGCTTATCGGACGGACGAAGGGGGCCCCAGGTGACCAAGATCCTGCTGGCTGAAGATGATGATTCCATGCGCGCCTTCCTGGCTGCGGCGCTGCGCCGTGCCGGGCACGAAGTGCAGGACTATGCCGACGGCGAGACAGCCCTCGCTGCACTTGAGCGCGAAGTGTTCGACCTGCTGCTGACCGACATTGTGATGCCGGGCCTCGACGGGATTGAGCTTGCCCGCCGCGGGGCCGAGCTCGACCCGGCCATGAAGATCGTCTTCATCACGGGCTTTGCCGCTGTGGCGCTGTCGTCCGGAGCGCCGACGCCAGCGGGCGCCAAAGTCCTGTCGAAGCCGTTCCACCTGCGGGAAATCGTCGAGGAAGTCGACAAGGTGATGGCGGCCTGAGGGGCGGCAATTCCTGAATTCTGCCCTGAAAAACAATTGGCCCGGTCTTGAAACCCGGCATTTTCATACCCATCGTTACAATATTGGTGATGCCAATATTGCTGACGCATGGAGGAAATGCCTGATGGCCGAGACCAGCCCCTCACCCCGCCGCGGCCGCCCACGCAGCTTCGATCCGCATGAAGTGATGCAGCAGGTGCAGGACGCCTTCTGGAAAGGCGGCTTTGAAGGCACCTCGATCGGCGACCTGGCCGGCGCCACGGGCCTCAACCGGCCGAGCCTGTACGGCGCGTTCGGCGACAAGCACGCCCTTTATATCCAGGCCCTGCAGCAATATCGCGACGCCACCCAGGCGGCCGGCCGCAAGATTCTCGAAGACGCGCCGACCCTGCGCACCGCGCTGGAAGACCTCTTCCGCGCCGCGATCCGCCTCTATACCGACGATGAAGAGGCGCGCGGCTGTTTCGTCGCCAGCACGGCCCCGCCCGAAGCCATGCGCGACACGACCGTGCGCCGGGAACTCGCCGTCACGAATGACAGCCTGGACGAGATGTTCGAAGCGCGGATCGCGCGGGCCCAGGCAGAGGGGGAGGCCTGCACCGGCCTGCCGCCGGACGAGGCCGCCCGGATCGCTTCGGCTGTGCTGCATTCCTTGTCTGTCCGGGCGCGGGCAGGGGCCTCGAGACGGGCTTTGCATGCGCTGGCACAGAGCGCGGTGGACCTGCTGGCGCAGGCGCCGGAGACGGGTCGCAGCGAAGGCCGCTGAAGACGCTTGACGCAGGCGCGCCGATTGTCCATTACCCACGCTTCCTGACGGGCCCCGCCGTTCTTGAACGGGCCCCGGACGGGCGGTTAGCTCAGTGGTAGAGCACTACGTTGACATCGTAGGGGTCACAAGTTCGAACCTTGTACCGCCCACCATTCCATCTCCTCAAACGGATTTCCCGGGACGCTGACGCGGTCATTCCTGCGCCTTCCAATCAGGCCAGACCCCATTCGCCTTCAGGTGGGATGTGCCGTGTCGGGAACCTGTCCGGGATTCGTCCATGAGGCGAATTATCGGGATTCAGGTCCCATCAGGGGATTTACCTTGGCGTGGCCCGGTTTTCGGGCGAATGTGGTGCCTCAAGTGCGCCAATTCAGAGCGCCCGGGTGGGGAAATCTGCGGCACGTCATTTGCAGACCCGGAAAAGTAGATTCGCGCGGAGGCTGGACGTTTCCGCGCATGACTGTTCAGGAGTGGAGATTATCATGAAATCGGTACTGGTCTGCGGCGCGGGCGGCTTCATCGGGGGACATCTGGTCCGCCGTCTCAAGCAGGAAGGCTATTGGGTGCGCGGCGTCGACCTTAAAATGCACGAGTTCGCCGAGACCGAAGCAGACGATTTTGTCGTCGGGGACCTGCGCGACCAGTCTCTGGTCCGCGAAGTGGTGGACCGCAAGTTCGACGAGATCTACCAGCTGGCCGCCGACATGGGCGGGGCAGGCTATATCTTCACCGGTGAGAACGATGCCGACGTGATGCACAACTCCGCCACGATCAATCTGAACGTTCTGGATGCGGCCCATAAGCGTAACTGCAAGCGCATCTTCTATTCTTCCTCGGCCTGCATGTATCCGGCCTATAACCAGGAAGACCCGGACAATCCGAACTGCCGCGAAGACAGCGCCTATCCGGCCGCGCCGGACAGCGAATATGGCTGGGAGAAACTGTTCTCCGAACGCCTCTACCTCTCCTACAACCGCAATCACGGCATGGAAGCGCGCGTTGCGCGTTACCACAACATCTTCGGGCCGCAGGGCACCTGGGATGGCGGCAAGGAAAAGGCCCCGGCCGCACTCTGCCGCAAGATCGCCAAGGCAAAATCCGGCGACTCGATCGAGATCTGGGGCGATGGCCAGCAGACCCGCTCGTTCCTCTATGTCGATGAATGCCTGGAAGGCACGATCCGCCTGACCCGGTCTGACTTCGAAGGGCCGGTGAATGTCGGGTCTGAGGAAATGGTGACCATCAACCAGCTTGCCATGATGATTGCCGACGTTGCCGGCAAGAAGATCGAGCTGGAGCATATTCCGGGACCGCTGGGCGTGCGTGGCCGCAATTCGGAAAATTCGCTGATCTCTGAAAAGCTTGGCTGGTCGCCGAGCCAGCCGCTGAAAACCGGCCTCGAAAAAACCTATGACTGGATCGAGCGCCAGGTGCATTCCAATGCACGGGCGATGGCCTGAACCAGATTTGAGGGAAGGGGCCGGCCGGATGGATCAGCCCCGTTCCGCTTCTGACCTCTACCGGCCGCGCTTTCCTGCCGGCTGAAACGGATCGATGACCATGGACCAGATGGCTGCCCAGCTGATCGGCTTTGCTGCCGACCACCCGCAATGGATTGCGGCGATGGTCTTTGTGCTGGCCTTTTTCGAATTCGTCCCTTTTGTGTGGGTGGCACTGGTCGGCGTGGCCGCATTGGTCGGGCCGCAGAATGTCAGCCATTTGCTGGCGGTCGTTGCGGCCGCAACGATCGGCGGGGCGCTGGGCGACATCAGCCTTTACCTGATCGGCCAGAAGAATGCCTGCCGTCTCGGCCGCATCTGGCCGTTCCGCAAACACCCCAGCCTCATCGAAAAGAGCGAAGCCTTCTGCGCCCGCTGGGGCATCGGCGCTGTCGTGATCGGACGGTTCTCCGGCCCGGTCCGGGCAGGGGTGCCGGTGGTGGCAGGCGCGCTGAAGATGCCGGCGGTGACCTTTGCGGTCGCTTCGGTTGTTGCGGCGCTGATTGCGGCAATCGTGTTCCTTGTCCCGGCTGCAGTGGGGGCGGGCACCCTGTTCCATCTGATCGGACTTCGCTGACCGGTTCCTGAAAGATCCTGATAATTTTCAGGCGAGATCGCGGAAGGAGATCAGCTCGATCCCTTTTGCGGCGACTTCCGCTTTGACGGTGTCTGCCTTCAGGGCGGAAAGCTCGTGCGCCCAGTTATAGCCCCAGTGGAGCTTGTCTGAGGCCGGGTCGTCTTCCCCCGGATGGCACATGAGTTCACAGGTGCCGGTTTGCGGCATCGCCGCGATGACTTTCAACAGCGCGTCCGTGTCGAGCTTGCCACCGAAATAGAAACCCGCGAAACGGTCCGTTGTCGGGCCGAAGCCTTTCCCGCCACGGCGGCAGAAATGGTTCAGCACCAGCTGCTGGGCCACACGCGAAAGCCCGCCGGGCGAGGCCAGCATATAGGGGCTGACCGGTTCTCGCGGCAGGCGCATCGGGGCGATGCCGTGCTTGCGGCCAAGGTCCTGTGCGACCTTGAGAATGCCGGGCAGCATGTGGACGTGCTGATGGCTGTCGAGGTGTGAAATCGCAAGACCGGACTCGCGGATGCGGGCGATCTGGGCGTCCAGTTCCAGCCGCACCTCTTCCGGATTGATCAGGCCCCGGAAATAGAGCTTCGCAAACACGGTGATGTGCTTGTGGAAATGGCCGGTCTCGTCGACGAGGCTGGGGATTTTCGCCGGATCGGTCAGCGGGCGTTCCTCGATCAGGGTGAGGTGGACGCCGATGTCGAGCGACGGGGTCGCTTTCGCCAATGCGACGGCATGATCGAAGGCCGGCGCGCAGGCCATGATCGAGGTGGAGGTCAGGATACCATTGAGATGCGCATCGGCGACGCCATCATTCACCCGTTCGGACAGGCCGAAATCGTCTGCATGCACGATCAGGCGCAGGCCGTCTTTCGCAGCCTTGCCCGGTGTCGGCGTGAGAGAGACAGCTTCGGTCATGGCGCGGCAGGGGCCTCGGCGATTGTCGGGAAGGCATACCAGATTTCGGTGTCGTCACGCGAGTGTATGACAACCGGTTCGCGCCCGCCGGAACGTTCGCTGGCGCGCTTCATCAGGCGGTCGAAGCGGTCGTCCAGCCAGCGCGGCTGGTATTTCGATGTGCGCAGGATATAGACCGTCGGCGTTTCGCCATAGGTCGGGCCGTAGCCCCACGGCCAGTTGCGGGTGGAGGCCACATAGTCCGGATCGAAATAGGGGATCTGGAAGCGGACCGTGTCCGGATCGTTTTCCGGGAAGAGCAGCGTGTCGCCCCAGGGATAGAGTTCCACAGTCGTCAGCCCGTCTTCCTGGATCCCGTTCATATAGGCTTCCAGCACGGCGCGGTCTTCGGCGGTGAAGTAGGGGACATCGTCGGCGATCACCATGCCGTCGACATTCAGCTCCTGAAGGTAACCTTTCGGGCCTTCGATCCGGCCGGTCTTCAGGAAGAAGAGGCCTGCCACGGCGACGAGGGCAAGCGAGGCGCCGAGCGAAATCAGCGTCTTGCCGGGATAACGCAGGCGCACCTGTTTGACGACAATCTCGATCAGGGCGAGGGCGGCGAGCAGATAGGCGAAATCGTTGAACACGTCATACCATTGCTCCTCGCGCACGCGGCTCATCAGCCAGGCACCAACAGCGAAAGCTGTGAGGTGCGCAACCGGCACCTTGCGCCAGACGGCCAGCGCCCAGATCGCGAAGATCGATGCGAGGCCCACGCCATGCCAGCCGCCGAATTCCAGGGTGCCCTTATTGGCCGATGTCGTCTCCGACATGCGGTAGGCGAGGTCATGCTCGAAGGCGGCCCAATGGGTGAAGATGTAGAGCGCCTGCGCGGCCCAGGCGGCAACGCCGATGCCGATCACGATCATGCCGGTGCGGTTCGGCCAGTTCTTCCACAGCTTGCCGGCGAAGATGGCGTAGAAGAAGACCGGCGCGCCCATCAGCATGGCGTTCGGGTGGATTACGGCAGACCCGCCAAGCAGGCCAAGGGCCACCCAGTGGCGCTGGTTCTGTACCAGTAGCAAGGCTGCGCAGATGATCGCGAACATGATCGCTTCCATCCGGGCATTGTTGGCCATGGACACGAAATGCCCGTTCAGCAGGAAAGCGCCAATCAGGATCAGGCTGACCGCGGCGATCTTGCGGGTGCGCATGGCCGTCGCCAGAAGGCCGAAGCCGGCGAGCGTCGCGACAAGGGAGACTGCACGGGCGATCTCCAGCGAAAAGCCGGTGACCTTGAAGATCAGCCCCAGGATGAGGGGATAGCCATAAGGCAGCAGAAGAAGCGGGCGGTCCGGGTCGATCTCCGGTGCGATGAAATCGTTCCATCGTTCAAACCCGCGTGCCTGCCAGAGGAAATAGGCTTCGTCGCCCCATGGGGCGGGCAGGGTCAGGCCGGCGGCCATGTGAACGGCGATCATCAGGATGCCAACGAGGGCCACACCCGCGAGGAAGAGGCCTGCGCGCAATGTCCAGCTGTCGTCCCCGCCGCGCAGGAAGCGCACGAGCTTCTGAAGTGTCTGAGCAGCGTCCATGCGCCTGGCTCCTCCAAACTTGCCGCTGTTGAGACGGCTACATTCTCTGATCGAGATTCTTTTCGGTTTCGACGTGCGCGAAGTTCGGGATCACCGAGGCGATGGTTTCCACCACATCGGCTTTCTGCACCTTGCCGGACGTGTCGCTGACAAGCGCATCCAGCCGGTCGATGAAGTCCGGGCCGATCTTCGCCTTGGCGTGACGGATGGCCAGCACGCTCTCCATGCCGATTTCGTGCGACGTCTCATCGGCGCCGACGAATTCCTCATAGGGCTTTTCGCCCGAGGTATCGAGCGGAGTGAGGAGGAGGGGCCATTTGCCCTGCTTGCGCAGCGAGGCCACTTCGTGGCGGGCTTCGGCTTCGTCCTCGAACGGGACGGCTTCAAAACCTGTGAGTTTCAGGACGTCTGCCGCAATGGCTTCCAGAAGGCGCAGTTCCTTCTCCGGGTCGAGGCGCGGGATGATGATCTCGTCCTGTCCGCCGAGGAGGGAGGCGAGGAGGCAGATCTCGCCCGCTTCGGCACGGGTCACGAAATAACGGCGCGTACCGCGCGGCGCGGCCAGCGGCTGGCCAAGCTCGATCCGGCGCAGCCAGGCCTGTGGCAGGCTGCCATTGGAGAAGAGGACGTTGGCGAAGCGGGCAGACGACACATTCATGCCGGCGGTCGGACTCGCGCTGAACAGCACGTCTTCCATCAGGCGTTTGGTGGCGCCCATCAGGCTGGTCGGGTTGGCGGCCTTGTCGGTGGAAACGCCGAAGAAGCGTGTGGTGCCGCCGCGCGCCGCAATCCAGGACTTGAACCGCGCCTGGCGCACGACATTCGTGTCCAGCATCTGCAGGAGGGAATAGATGTCCTTCTCGGAGCGCACATGTTTCAGCGCCGCGAAGTTCATCACGATGTCGTAGGGGTCTTCGGAATTGATCAGACGTTCCGTGACCGGGGCGCCGAAATTGATCGGCCACATGCGCAGGTCGAGGCCCGCCGGAAGGTCCATGCCGGAGCGCAGGTCCCGCACGAGTTCCGCGAGGTAGTTTTCCGAATGGTCGATGACGTGAATGGCAGCTGGTTCGAAGCGGATCAGGGCACGGAGCGTGGCCGAGCCGATGGAGCCGCCGCCGCCGACGATCAGGACACGCTTGCCGGTTACAGTGTCGCGGATGCGGGCTTCATTGGCTGCAATGTCGCCTTCGAAGAAGGAGCGCGTGCGCGCGACGACATGCTGGTCGAACCGGTCGGGGGAGAGATCGCTCATGCTCACGATACGGTCTCCTTGCGGGCCCCGGCGTCAGCGTCTGCATTGGCGCCGAACTTGTCGCCAACCAGGTAACGCGGACGGTTTTTTACTTCGTCGAAGATCAGGCCGACATATTCGCCAAGCACGCCGAGGAAGAAGAGGTTCATCGACAGGCCGAAGGCGCCGAGCGCGAACAGCGACGCCCAGCCGGGTACGACGATGTCTTCGAAGAAGAGGTAGACGGTGAGGTAGTAAGCGCCGGAGAGGGCGCTGAAGGTGGCGAAGATCAGGCCAAGCCAGATGCAGACACGCAGAGGCAGTTTGGAGAAGGAAAAGATGCCATTCGTCGCAAACAGGATGAGCGCGGCGAGGGAATAGTTCGACCGCCCTGCAAACCGTTTCTCCGGCACGAATTCGACATAGGAGATACGATAGCCGACCCAGGTGACAAGACCGCGGAAGAAGGGGTTGTGCTCGCGGAACTGGGTGCGGAACACATCGGCCACCTTGCGGGACAGGAGGCGGAAGTCGGCCGACCCGGCGTTCAGGTCGATCCCGGTCATGCGTTCGAATACGCCATAGAACATGCGCGAGGTAACCCGCTTGCCGAAGGAAATCTTCTGGTCGTCATGGCGGAGCGTCTGGACGATCTCGGAGCCGCCGCGCCATTCCTCGATCAGTTTCGGGATCAGCGATGGCGGGTGCTGCATGTCGCTGTCCAGCATGATGACGGCGTCGCCGCGCGTCTCGTCAATCCCGGCAATCAGGGCAGCCTGGTGGCCGAAGCGGCGGGACATGACCAGCACCGTGACGTTGTCTGTCTTCTCGGCGATGCCCTGCAGGATTTCCGCACTGCGGTCCGGCGGGGACGGGTCAACGACATAGATGTAGCGGAATTTGTACTCGCCATAGAGCGGCTGGGTCGCTTCGACCAGCGCCTTGTGGAAGGTTTCGATGGCCGCTTCCTCTCGGAAGACCGGGCAGACGACATCAATACTCAACATGGGCTTAGGGCCTCGATCACCGATTTCATACCGTTTTCAAATTCGACCTGAGGACGCCAGCCTGTGGCAGCCGTCAGGGCGGAGATGTCTGCAACGACATCCATGACTTCATTTTCGCGGCGCTCGCCGCGGTCCGAATAGGGCTTGTCCGTGCCGGCCGCCTTCAGGCAGGCCGCGATTACGTCGCCCACAGAATGGGACTTGCCGGAGCCGACATTGAACGTGCCGCCGCCGGACATGCCGATTGTACTGATCATCGCGTCCACCACATCGTCCACATGGACGAAATCCCGGCGCGGGGCGAGGTCCGCCACGACAATTTCCTTCACCGACGCGTCGACTGCCTGTCGGGCAATCGTCGGTATCAGGAAGGAGTCCTTCTGGCCGGGACCGAAGGCGTTGAAGAGGCGCAGCACGGTCACGTCCAGGCCAAAATTTTTCGCGAAGAAACGGCAGGCGTCCTCCGCCGCAAGCTTCGACCAGGCATAGGGATTGGCCGGAGCAGGCGGGAAGTCTTCCGACACAGGCACCGGGGCGCCGGCGCCATAGACGAACGTGCTGATGAAAGTCATCGGCACGCCCGCTTTGCGGCACTGGTCCAGCACGCGCACGGTGCCGTGCGTGTTCACAAGATGATAGGTGGCAGGATCATTCCAGCTGTCCGGCACGAAGGAGAGTGCGCCCAGATGGAAGACATGGCCGGCGCCGTCCAGCGGCAGCTCGCCGGACAGCAGGTCGCCGCCGGTGGAGCGGGAGAAGCCTTTCACCTCAACGCCCGATGCCTGCAGGCGCGCCGTCAGACGGCGTCCCACAAAACCGGTTTCCCCGGTCACAACAATGCGGCCGGGGAGGGGGTGTTTCGCGATCGGGTCAGTTGCCGGCACGTCAGAGTCCCAGCTTTTCGCTGAGCTCCGGCCATTCGTCGACGGCGCGGAAATAGTCATCCGGCCGGCCGATATCGAGCCAGTAGCCTTCATGCGTCTGGACGCTGACATCGCGCTTTTCGTCCAGGAAGCGGAGCATCAGCTGGTCAAAGCCGTAAGCCTGGTCTTCCGGGATGAAGTCCAGCACGCGGCGGCTGAGGCAGTAGACGCCCATCGAGACGAGGTAGGGCGTGCGCGGCTTCTCGGTGAAGGAGACCAGATGGTCCGCCTCACAGCCAAGCACACCATAGTCGATCAGCTGTTCGCGCTTGGACGCGGCGATGGTGAAAAGGCGGTCTTCGTCGGCATGGTTGGCGAAGAAGTCGCCGAAATCGAGGTCGCAGAGAATGTCGCCATTCATGACGATGAAATTCTCCGGCAAATCCTTCATCAGGTGAAGCGGACCCATGGTGCCGAGCGGCTTGGTCTCCAGTGAGTATTCGATGCTGACGCCCAGCTGGCTGCCATCGCCGAAATAGGCGCGCAGGATGTCGGCCTGGTGGTTCACCGCCAGGATGATGCGGCTGAAGCCTTTGCGGGCCAGCTGCTTGATGATCACCTCAAGAATGGGAGACTCGCCCACCGGCATCAGGGGTTTGGGCAGCACGACCGTATATGGACGCAGCCGCGATCCAAGGCCCCCCGCCAGAATGACGGCTGTGCGGCCGGTGTCGTTGCTCATATGAATACTCCTGTCCCCAGTCTGTGCAGCGCGTGGCGTCTGTTCGGATTACCCCAAGAAGGCTGCAATAACCTTGCCATTTAAACAGGAAATTTCGCTCGCGTCTGGTGTAAATCGGAACACTTTCCGGGCGAGTGGGCGAAAGGCCGGTGGTCCCGCCGGGAGATTCCGGTCGACTGGCATGCCTGATGCAGAAATTCCAGAGTCATGAACGCTGAGGCCCCTCGCAAACCGGTCCATCAGGACCCCGGTGCAAAACCGGGCTACCGGGCCGATGTGGACGGGCTGCGTGCCGTCGCTGTGGTGGCCGTGCTTTTCTTTCATGCGGGATGGAGCCGGTTTTCCGGAGGGTTTGCCGGGGTCGACGTGTTTTTCGTCATTTCCGGTTTTGTGATCGCGCTCAGCCTGTTCCGGGACCTGGATGCCGGACGGTTTTCGCTGAGCGGCTTCTTTGCCCGGCGGGCGCGGCGCATCCTGCCGGCGCTGACGGTGGTCCTGCTGGCCACGCTGCTGGTCAGTCTCGCGATCGTACCGCCGGTCTATTTCCAGCCATTCGCGGATAGTCTGATCGCGGCCTCGCTCTTCGTCTCGAACCTGCATTTCTGGCAGGCCAGTTCCTACTTCAACAATGACATGCCGTTCCGGCCGCTGCTGCACACCTGGTCGCTGGGGGTGGAGGAGCAGTTCTATCTGGCTGCGCCGGTGTTGTTGCTGCTGATCCAGCGCTTTCTGGCCGGGCGCTGGCGGCTTGTGGTGACGCTCTGCCTGATCGGGTCTTTTGCCCTGAACCTCCGCGCCGTGGAGAACGGCCATCTGGACGCGGCCTTCTACCTGCCTTTTACGCGAGCCTGGGAGTTCCTGCTGGGGGTCTTGATCGCGCTCCTGCCGCGACCGGGCCTGCCGCGCGGCTGGAACGAGCTGGGCACGCTGGCGGGCCTCGCGATGATCGCCGGATCGGTGCTCCTGTTCGGGCCAGGCACGCCGTTTCCGGGCGTTGCCGCACTCGGGCCCTGCCTCGGGGCCGGGCTGGTGATCTGGTTCGGCAAGCCGGCGGGGGAAGGGGGCGTCCCGCTCGTGTCGCGCGTTCTGGCGCTGAAACCCGTCGTCTGGACCGGGCGGATTTCCTATTCGCTCTACCTTGTGCACTGGCCGGTGCTGGTGCTGGCGCCCTTCCTGATGATGCGCCGGCTCACCCTGCCAGAGACATTCGCCGCGCTTGGCCTCTGCATCCTGCTCGCCTGGCTGGTTTACCGCTTTGTCGAGACGCCGATGCGGCAGATCCGCTGGAAAACCCCCGCTGTGCTGATGACTGCTTTGGTCTGCGCGACGGGCACGGCGGCGGCCGGGTGGGCCGGCGCGAAGGTCAATGCCCGCCTGTTCGCTGATCAGCCCGCCTATCAGCGCGTACCGGACTTTCATGCAGCCGAACAGGCCTGGCGCGTCGGCACCTGCCTCCTGCGCGACAGTCAGAGCTGGACCGACTGGCAGGCCGGCGCCTGCACGATCGGTGAGGGCGACGCGCCGCCCGTCCTTTTGTTCGGCGACTCCTTTGCGGCGCATTATGTTCCGGGCCTTGTGAGGAGAGGCGGGGCGAACGGGGCGCCGGTCATTGAATACGCCATGGAGGGATGCCCGCCGACGCTGGCGCCGGACAGTCCCGGCACACCGGCCTGCCGGGCCTTCCGCGCTCAGGCTGTCGACCTGGCGAGCCGCCTCGGCGTGGACCATGTGATCGTCGCAGGCAGCTGGCTGGAATATGGCACCGGCATTTCCATGCAGGCAGACAGCACGTTAACCGCGTTCAAGGCCGCAGGTATTGAGGTGACGCTGGTCGGCCAGTCGCCGAATTTCCATATTCCGCCTTACATGATCCTCGCCCGGACGGTGCCGCCGGATGCACCGCAGGCGAGCCTGCCGCTCAGCGCCGAGGCCCGGGCGATGAATACAAGACTGGCGCGTCTCGCTGCGCGGAACGGGGCGGCATTCATCGACCCGGCCACCTTGCTCTGCCCGGATGGCATTTGTCCGGTCCGCCTGGCAGGGGAGGATCTTTATCTCGATTATGGCCACTTCACACAGGCGGGCTCCATCGAGGCGTCTGGCGCTGTGTTCCCGGACCGGATTCCCTGATCAGGAGTCTGTTCCATTCAGATACACCAATTTGGGGAATCTCGCCTGAATAGGGCGGATTTGTCTCGCTTTGGTGGATTCTGACTGGATTCCTGTGGTGTGAGAGTTGCTATAGGTAATCCGGGCGCATGATCGGTGCGCAAAAGAGACACAGGGATCCGAGGGACACATGAAAATTCTGATTACAGGCGGCGCGGGTTATATCGGCTCGACCATGGTACCGCGTCTGCTGGAGCAGGGGCATGAAGTGACCGTGCTCGACACGTTCGAACGTGGCACGACCGAACTGGCCGCTGTTTGCGCGAACGAGAACTTCACCCCGGTCAAAGGCGACGCGCGCGACACACGTCTCCTCGATGAACTGGTTCCGCAGGCCGATGTCCTGGTCCCACTGGCCGCGCTGGTTGGCGCACCGCTTTGCAAGCTGGACCCGATTGCCGCAAAGACCCTCAATCAGGATGCGGTCGTGGATCTCGTGAAGCGGACCTCCAAGGACCAGAAGGTCGTCTTCCCGGTCACCAATTCGGGGTATGGCATTGGCGAGAGCGGCAAGTTCTGCACCGAGGAAAGCCCACTGAACCCAATCTCCCTCTATGGCGTGACCAAGGTGGAAGCCGAGAAAGCCGTGCTCGACAATGGCAATGGCGTGACGCTGCGCCTCGCCACCGTGTTCGGCATGGCGCCGCGCATGCGCCTCGACCTGCTGGTCAATGACTTCACCTGGCGCGCCGTGACAGACCGCGCTGTCGTGATCTTCGAAGGCCACTTCAAGCGCAACTACATTCATGTCCGCGACGTGGTGAAAGGTTTTGAGCACGCCATCGAGAATTTCGACACGATGCGCGGCGAGGCCTACAATCTCGGCCTGTCGGACGCGAACCTGTCCAAGATCGAGCTTTGCCAGAAGATCCAGAAACACGTGCCGAGCTTCGTTTATCTCGAAGCGCCGATTGGCGAAGACCCTGACAAACGCGATTACATCGTGTCCAATGAGAAAGTGGAAGCGACCGGCTGGCGTCCGGACTGGTCGCTGGATCGCGGCATCGCCGAGCTTCTGCGCGGTTACAAGATGATCCGTAACTCCCGCTACTCGAACGTCTAAGGCCTCGTAATGATCATTGTCCGCAGCCCGCTTCGTGTCTCCTTCTTCGGAGGCGGTACCGATCACCCCTCCTGGCTGGAGCGCGGGGAGAAGGGGGCCGTGCTGTCGACGTCGATCGATAAGTACATCTACATCCAGCTGCGCCGCCTGCCGGCGGTGTTCGATTTCAACTACCGGGTCGCCTGGGGCATGCTGGAAGAGGTCTCGACGATCAACGAGATCCAGCATCCGGTCGTGCGGGAAGTGCTGAAACACTATGCCGGCGACAATGAGACGGGCTATGAAGTGATCCACAACTCCGACCTGCCGTCCAAGTCAGGTCTCGGATCGTCTTCTTCCTTCACCGTGTCGCTGTTGCATGCCTTCTACGGCAACCAGGAAATGCTCTGTTCCAAGAAGAAGCTGGCGCGTGAAGCCATCTTTGTGGAACAGAAGCTTCTCGGTGAAACGGTCGGCTACCAGGATCAGATCGCGGCAGCCCATGGCGGCCTGAACCGGATCGAGTTCACCGAAGACGGCGACTATGACATCTCTCCCATCCGCCTGCCGGCTTCGCGCCGCGCGGCGCTGGAAGATTCCATGATGCTGTTCTTCACCGGCTTCACCCGCTTTGCCGACGAGATCGAAAAGCGCAAGGTGGCGAAGTTCGGTGACCGGACGAAAGAGCTGCGCGAAATCTACGACATGGTTGGCGAGGGCGAACGAATCCTCACGGATCCGTCCCGCGACATCAATGATTTCGGCGCACTGCTGCACCAGACCTGGCTCAACAAGAAAGCGCTGGATGCCTCGGTTTCCAATCCGGAAATCGACGAGCGCTATGAGGCCGCTCTCAAGGCCGGCGCGCTTGGCGGAAAGCTGCTGGGCGCAGGCGGCGGTGGCTTCCTGCTGATGTTCGTGCCGCCGGACAAGCGAGCTGCTGTTCTGGCTGCCATGAAAGGCATGACCCATGTGCCGCTGCGTATGGAGCGGAGCGGAACGCAGGTCGTTCTTTACGATCCGGAACTGGATTCCAACTATCTTCCCGCCGGGGCCAAGGTTTCCTGAACATGATTGAGATTGATGTGTCTGAAAAGACAGCTGCCATGACCTGCGCGCAAGGCGATGTTTTGTTCGCCGGGCTTGAAAAGGCATTGGACAATGGGCGAGGCTTTGTCTTCGTCACGGATGCGGCCGGCAAGCTGGCCGGCTATGCCGACCTTGCGATGATGCGCGAGGCCTTCATGAAAGGCGGACACCTTTCCGGCCAGACGGTTGGTGATGTGGCTGCGCCTTGGGGCACGGCAAAAGAAACACTGGGCGTGGAACCCGTTCTGGATGCCGAAGGCCGCCTCAGCGGGATCGACGAGTCCGGCCCGCAGCCCTTCCTGCCGGTGTCCGAGCCGGACCTGACGCACCGCGAAATGCGCAACGCATTCGACGCGTTCCTCTCGACCTGGATCTCTTCGACCGGTGACTATATTCGCCGCTTCGAACGGGAATTTGCCGAGAAGATGGGGATGGCCCACGGCGTTGCGACGTCCAACGGCACGGTTTCCCTGCATCTCGCCATGGCGACGCTGGGGATCGGGGAAGGGGACGAAGTGATCGTTCCGGACCTGACCTTCGCGGCGTCGATCAATACGGTGATGCATGTCGGCGCCCGGCCTGTCCTGGTCGATGTCGACCGGGATACCTGGTGCCTCTCCGCAGAAGCTGTCGAGCGCGCGATCACGCCGCGCACGCGCGCGATCATGCCGGTGCACGTCTTCGGCCGCCCGTCGCAGATGACGGAAATCGTTGAACTGGCGCAGGCCCGCGGGCTCTACATTATCGAGGACTGCGCCGAAGCGCATGGCGCGAAATATGATGGCCAGCCGATCGGGTCCTTCTCGGATATTTCAAGCTTCTCCTTCTTCGCCAACAAGATCATCACCACCGGTGAAGGCGGCATCTGTCTGACCAATGATGCGGATATTGCCACACGCATGCGGATGCTGCGCGATCATGGCATGCGGCCCGAGCGCCGTTATTGGCACGAAGAGCCAGGCTTCAATTTCCGCATGACCAATATGCAGGCCGCCATCGGCTGTGCCCAGATCGAGCGGATGGACGAATTGCTGGCGATGCGCGCCGATGTTTATGACCGCTATGTCAAAGCCCTGTCAGGCATTCCGGGCGTGAGTTTCCCGCCAGCCATGGATCAGCGCGCCCAGCCGGTGACCTGGTTTGCCTGTGCGCAGGTGCCGGAAGACAAGCGCGCCGACCTGATTGCCGCGTGCAAGGCGGCGAATATCGACCTGCGGCCTTTCTTCCACGGCCTGTCATCCATGCCAGCCTATCGTCAGTATGCCCGCAAGTGTCCGAACAGCACCTGGCTGTCCCGGACCGGCGTGAACCTGCCGACGTCGCGACGCGTGGACGATGCGATGGTGGCCCGGATTGCCGACGTGTTCGAAAGCGTGCTGGGCAAGAAAGCCTAGGCGCTGCAATCTGCCAAAACAAAGCGGGCGCTCCATGCAGGGGCGCCCGTTTTTGTTTCAGGTCTCAGGCCTGCCTAGTCGCGGATCGGATAGCGCATCCAGTCATGGGCGAGCAGCGCTGCATCTTCCGCATCCAGATTGCGGCCCGCGGCGCGGCGATAGGTGGCGCGGTTCGCGCGCGCGGTTCGCAGGAAGTCGAAATCCGACAGTCGGACCTTGCCCTTGGCGATGAGGTCGGCGCACAGCGCGTCGTCCGTGAAGAGGCGTTCGATGACACCGGCCATGTCCTGCGGATCCATCGGATCGAACAGCAGGCCGGCATCGCCGACCTGTTCGGGCAGGGCGGTGACGTTCGAACTCGCCACGGGAATGCCTTCGGCCCAGGCCTCGAAGATCGGCAGGCTGTTGGCTTCGAAGAGGCTTGGCACGACGAGGCAGCGGGCCATCTGATAGATCGCGCGGAGCTCCTCATTGGAGACGAAGCCCAGGAACTGGACCTGGTTCTCAAGGCCGAGTTCGCGCACCCGGTTGTCCAGCGCTTCGCGGCTCGGCTCATGCCGGGCGCCGGTGGAAACGAGCGGCACGGTGACGCCCTTGTTGTCGCGCAGCCAGGCCATCGCCTCGAACAGGCGGAGGTGGTTTTTGTGCGGCCAGGTATTGTTCGGATAAAAGATATAGCGTTCCGGCAGGGCGTATTTCGCGCGGGTTTCGGCTTTGTCTTCGTCCGACACTTCGGCGAGCAATTGGGTCGGCGCCGCTTCCGGGATGATCTGGACCTTGTCCGGGCTGACCGCGAACTGGGCGACGACGTCATCCTTGATCCATTGCGAGTTCACGATGATCGCATGCGATGTCCGGCAGGCCGCGCGATAGATCGTCTCGCGCCAGGTGAGGTCAGAGAGGTCGAAGAACTGCGGGTAGTGCAGGTGCTGCAGATCGTGCGGATTGTAGACGGTCGGGATGGCGCAATAGATGAAGCCCTGTGTCGGCTGGTGCAGCACGTCGAGGCCGAGGCTTTCCAGCCATCCGTCCGAGATCGGCACCTGAGGCCAGCCGACCCTGCCATCCCGACCAAGCGCCTTGTTGGCCATGCCCTTCACGCTGCGCAGCAGGTCACGCACAGGATTGCCGGAGGAGGCGGGGCGCATTTCGAACCGCTGGTTGGCGGCGAGCGGGCTCAGCCAGTCGACCTGGGTCTGGTTTTCGACGATCAGGACATAGGTTTCCGGTCCCTCCAGCTGCCCCAGTGCCGTGATGAGACTGCGCAGGGCCGTCGCGATGCCGCCATGAATGCCGGGTTCGACGTCTACAATGATGCCAACCTTCAAAATCCTGTCCCCTCGCTGGAACGATCCGATCGATCCTGTTTAAATATCCGGGTGCGCGTCACCATAGATGGGCGCAGCACGCAAGTCTCATGCAATAGGATCGTCCTTTTATAGGCCGTTTCTTGAAATTCCGTGTTAGTGGAAAGAGGAAGTTTACTGGAATAGGGTTTGCAACCAAAACGAAGTTTTTGCGAGCATGCCCTGCCATGGGCGCGATCGCGTACAGCAGAGGCGTTCTGACGGCGTATTTATGAGACTGGTGGCTCCTTTCGGCTTTTATGGCAGCGGCAATATCGGCGACGAGGCCACGCTGCTGGGTTTTGGCCGCCTGATTGAACGTTTTGGCGGTAGCATCGGGGTGGATGTTGCCTCCAGCGATCCGGCGCATACCAAACGGGTTGAGCCCGCTTTCCGCTATTACCAGTATGTCGATGGCATCATGGGCCTGCCGGCCAAGCTGCATGCGCATATGGGGGCAGGCTATATCATTCCGGGCGGCACGCCTCTGATGGACAATCTGGGCGACTGGCCGCTCCTCAGCCTTGGCGGCATGCTCCAGCATGCGGGGAACTGGGGCAAGCCGGCGGCCTTTGTCGGCGTCGGGGTCGAACAGCTCCGCCACGATATCTCCCGCCAGCGCGTCCAGGAACAGATCATTCCGAATGTCATGTGCTGGAGCGTGCGAAGCGTGCACGACCGGGACCGTTTGCTGGACCTCGGCGTTGCGCCCGAACTGATTACGGTCGCCGCCGACATGGCCTGGCTGCTGGATCCGGCGGACCCGGCCTATGGCCGCAAGGTAACACAGCGCCTGGGGCTGGGCGGCCGCCCGGTCATCGGGGTCAATATCAATGCCGAAGACCATATGGTCGAGAAGGCTCCGCGACTGTTTACGGAACTGGCCGCCGGCCTGGACGAACTGGTCAAAAGCCATGGCGCCCGTATCCTGTTCCTCTTCAATGAGGTCCGGGAAGGGGAGACCTATGATCAGGCGGCGGCGGAGCTGGTCCGCTCCCTGATGTCGCGCAAGGATGCGGTCCTGATGGGGCCGACAGACTATCTGACGCCGCAGGAAATGATGTCGATCATCGCGCAATGTGCCATGACGATCTCGACGCGCTATCATTTTTGCGTCTTTTCCGCGCTTCAGGGCGTGCCATTCCTCGGGATCCGGCGGTCTGACAAGGTCAGCGACCTGTGCCGGGACCTCGGCTGGAAGGCGGCGGTGGATCCGGATACGGCAACGGGTGCAGACATTGCCAGTACAGGTGACCGGTTGCTTGGTGATCCGGCTGCGGACCTGAAGAAACTGGCAGACAAGATTGCCGGCATGCGCGTGCGGGCAGAGGACAATCAGATCGCGCTGGAGGCCTTGTTGCAGGCCATGCGCGGCGTAGGAATGCAGACCTGGGTGCGGCATGCGGCCAGCCGGGTCGGACAGAAATTGGGGGGTGGGGTTCGATGAAGCCCGAAAATACGAGAGTTCTGGTCATCACGGGCGTCTTTCCGCCTATGCCGATCGCCGAGGGGGATCATATCGCCCGCCTCAGCCAGGGGCTGGCGGACCGCGGCTATTCGGTTGATGTTCTGACCAGTACGCAGGCGGATGGAAAAAGCGTCAAAGGCTGCCGCGTGCATCCCGAGATCGAGCATTGGAACTGGGCGTCTCAGGGCAAGGTTCTGCGCTTTGCCCAGGACCTGAAGCCGGACCTGATCTTCATCTGGTTCATCGGCATGGCGTTCGAGTTCCATCCGATGATTTCACTGATCCCGACGCGCCTGAAGGCGGCCCTGCCAGGCACGCAGATCGTCACCCAGATCACGGCGCCGGTCGGTGTGCGTCCGAAGGATCATCCGTTCCTGACCCGGCTGAACCTGAAACTGTCTGCGCGTGCGCTCGGTGGGGATAATATCAGTTATGAATACGGCACGATCCTGCGCGACTGCGACCGCGTGATCGCCATGGCAAAGCCGCATCTGGAGCGTTTTGCCGAGCACATGCCAGGCCTGGAAGACAAGGCCGTCATCATTCCGCCGCCGCCGCTCATCCCGATGAGCGTGCCGGGCGAGGCTTCATGGCTGAAGGGACGCGAGATGCTGGGTGTGCCCGCTGATGTCCCGCTCTTTGCCTATTTCGGCCGGCTCTATGTCGGCAAGGGTCTCGAATACCTGATCAGGGGATTTGCCAAAGTGCGTGCAGAGATACCCGACGCGCGCCTGGCCATTATAGGCGGTGCAGCGCCCGATTATTTCAAATCAGGCTGGAGCGTCGACGATCTTCACGCAATTGCGCGCGAAGAGGGGATCGAGGATGCCATCAGCTGGACGGGGGAGTTCCCCTTCGACACCGACGCGGGCTCCCTGTATCTTCGGGCGGCCGACTATGCCGTCCTGCCCTTCTCTGAAGGTGCGGCACTGAACAACAGCTCGATCGCCGCCTGCGCGGCACATGATCTGCCGGTGATCACGACCCTGGGCGATCGTCCGGAGCCGGAATTTGTAGACGGGGAAAACGTGCTTCTGGTCCGGCCGAAAGATGCCGATGCGCTCGCGGAGGGCATGTTGCGCACCCTGAAAGATGCAGGCCTTGCCGCGCGTCTGCGCGCCGGCTCTGTGGACCTGACGAAGAAATATTTCAGCTGGGATGCGACGCTCGATAGCACGATGAAAGTGTTCGGAGACGCGCTGGAAACAGCGGCGGTGCGGGCACCGGCATGACCCGTCCGACACAGGCCCTCTTTCTGGTGGGCGGCAGGGGGACACGGCTTGGTGCCCTGTCTGCCAATACGCCGAAGCCGATGCAGGAGATCGCACCGGGGGTCCGTTTCCTGGACCTGCTTCTGGAGAATGCGGCGCGGATGGGCTTCACCGATCTTGTCCTGCTGGCAGGCCATCTTGGTGACCAGGTCGAGGCGGCGTATCACGGCCGGCGGGTCGGAGAGGCAACAATCCGCGTTGTGCGGGAGAGCCAGCCCATGGGCACCGGCGGCGCGCTTGCGCAAGCCGCAGATGCGCTGGATGAGCGCTTCGTGCTGCTGAATGGCGATTCCTTTTTCGACATCAATCTGCGTGTCCTGACAGCGGCGCCCCTGCCCGAAGGCGGCGGCCGGCTGGCATTGCGCATGGTGGACGATACGGCGCGCTACGGCTCCGTGCAGCTCAGCGACACGAAGATTTCCGCCTTCATCGAGAAGAACCCCGACCTGACGGGTCCGGGGCTGATCAATGGCGGGATCTACTATCTCAACCGGGCCATGGTCGGCCGGATTGAGGCGCCGTCCTCGATCGAGAGCGATGTGTTTCCCGAACTGGTCCGGGAAGGGCGCCTGGAAGGGGTGCCATTCGATCGCTATTTCCTGGACATCGGCCTGCCGGAAACCCTGGCACAGGCGCAGCGTGAAACAGCGGCCCTGCGCGTGCGACCCGCCGCATTTCTCGACCGTGACGGCGTGCTCAACGAGGATCATGGATACACCCACCGCGTGGACGATCTCGTCTGGATGCCGGGTGCCCGCGAAGCGATCCGTTTACTGAATGATCGCGGCTACCGGGTGATTGTGGTGACCAATCAGGCCGGCGTGGCCCGCGGCTTCTATGATGAGGATGCCATCGGGATTTTCCATGCCGGCATGCAGGCGCAGCTCGCAGAGGCGGGCGCGTTTGTGGATGCCTTTTATCACTGCCCCTATCATGCGGACGGCAAAGTGCCTGCCTATACGGTGGAGGATCATCCTGACCGCAAGCCGAACCCCGGCATGATCCTGCGGGCGCTGGAGGACTGGCATGTGGACAAGGACAAGAGCTTCCTGATCGGTGACAAGCCCTCCGACATGGAAGCCGCCCGCCGGGTAGGCTTGCCCGGTCATCTTTATGCCGGTGGAAATCTGCAGGCGCTTGTGTCGGATATAATCGGTCCGGAATGACCGGGGAGGGGTGAGCATGTCTGCGGCCATACCGTTTGACGAAATCCGTCGCTGGACCTTCGATGTCGCCCTGCCATTCTGGGGCGATGCGGGATATGACCTGCAGAGCAGGCGCTTTGTCGAGAAGCTGGATTATTCCGGGAAGCCCATCGATACCGGGTATCACCGGACCCGTGTCATCGGCCGCCAGACTTATGTGTTTTCCCACGCAGCGATCCTGGGCTGGGACCGGGGCATGTCCCTGTCGGCTGAAGGGGCGCGGCAGCTGGATGAGCTCTATCTGGGGCCGGACAAGGGTTGGCCCCGTAAAACGGGCCCGAATGGCGATATACTGGATGGCACGCCCGATCTCTACGATCTGGCTTTCGTGCTGTTCGGCTATGCATGGCGGCACAAGGCGGCAAGGGATGAGGCCTCACGGGCCGGCATGCATCGCGCGATGGATTTTATCGACGCGCACCTGCGGGCGGATGTCGGTTACTGGCACGAATTGCCACCGGAAGGCTGGCGCCTGCAAAACCCTCACATGCATTTGCTGGAAGCGTCTCTGGTTGCCTATGAGGCGACAGGGGAGACTCGCTTTCTAGCGACCGCGCGGGAGCTGGTGACGCTGTTCCGGGAGAAGCTGTTCGATGGCACCACGCTGGCCGAGTATTTCGATTCCAACTGGAATCGTGCCCAAGGGCAGGAAGGCCGGCTGGTTGAGCCGGGCCATATGCTCGAATGGGCCTGGATCCTCGTTCAGTATGGCAAAGTCAGCGGAGAGGACACGATTGTTCTGGCGGAAGCGTTGGTCCGGTTCGCGGAGGAGCATGGCGTTGACCCGCAGACAGCCCGCACCCTGCAGGTGGTTCTGGATGATGGCACGCCTGTCGATGCCGGAGCGCGCACCTGGCCGAACACAGAGCGGATCAAGGCGCATCTCGCCCTGTTCGAGGCAACGGGCCGGGATCCGCGTCCCGCGGTGGCCGCCAGTGCGCGCCTGTTGCTGGATCAGTATCTGAGCACACCGATACCGGCCGTGTGGCTGGAACGGTTCACAGCGGATGGCCAGCCGGACGCCGATGATGTGCCAGCTTCAACGCTTTATCATATCTTCCTGGCCTTCTCAGAAGTGCTGCGCCTGCAGGACCGGATCGAATCCCTGGGCGGCTGACACCGGCTTGTCTGCCCCGGGAACCGCAGAAGCGGTCTCTCGTTGATCTTTCTTCGGCAGACGCCCGCATTGGCTTAATCCTGAGCAGGCTGGAAATTTTCGTGAGGAAAATGGCCCTCGGAGGTTGGGTCTTCCGGCGGAGCGGCCTACATGGAACCTAGCAGGAAGGAACCGATGACAAGCGCCAAAGCAGACACATCGGCAGAGCCGTCAGGGCGTCTGGTCGCCATTTCAAACCGGACCGCGGCTGGCAGCGAAAGCAAGGCAGGCGGTCTCGCTGTGGCGCTTTGGGAGACCCTGGTGGAGACCAAGGGGCTCTGGATCGGTTGGTCCGGCCGTGTGCTCGACTTCGAAACCGCCCGGGTCAATCATGTCGAGGAGGAGGGGGTTCACTTCGCCCTCAGCGACCTCTCACGCCGGCAATATGATGGCTTCTATCTCGCCTATGCCAATTCCGTCCTCTGGCCGGTCATGCATAACCGGATCGATCTTGCCGTGTTCGAGGCGGACACCTATCGCAACTACCGCTCCGTGAACGAGAAATTTGCCCGGATCGCGGTGCAGGAGGCCCGGCAGGAAGACTTTGTCTGGGTGCATGATTACCACTTCTTTCTGCTGGGGCGGATGATGCGCCAGAGGGGCTGGCAGGGGAGGCTCGGCTGGTTCCTGCACATCCCGTTCCCGGCGCCAGACGCTTTCCGCGCAATCCCGCAGCACCGGGAGCTCGGTGAGGCGATGTGCGCCTATGATGTGGTGGGCGTCCAGACGGGAAAAGACCTCTATAATCTTGCCCGCTATCTGGAAGAAGAATTCGACGCAGAAGAAATGCCAGACGGGCGCTTTAAAGTTGGTGAGCGGACGGTCCGCCTGTTGCATTGCCCCATCGGGATTGACGTGGATGCCTTTGTGGAAGCCTCCACCTGCGATGACGCGCAGTTGGCGGCATCAAAACTCAACAAGTTTCTCGGCAATCGCCAGCTCGTGCTGGGGGTCGACCGGATGGACTATTCCAAAGGCCTCATTCAGCGCTTCGAAGGCATGGCCGACCTGTTTGACCGTCATCCGGATGTGCACGGACATATCTCCTTTACCCAGATTGCGCCGCCTTCCCGCTCCGTTGTGGAAGAATACCAGCAGCTTCGCCAGCAACTGAACGAACTGTCTGGCCGCATAAACGGCGACTATGGAGATCTGGACTGGATTCCCATCCGCTATCTGGCGCGGGGGTATGACCGGGACGAAATTGCCGGCCTGTACCGGCAGGCCAAGGTGTGCCTGGTCACGCCCTTGCAGGATGGCATGAATCTCGTCGCCAAGGAGTTTGTGGCCGCGCAGGACCCGAACGATCCCGGCGTTCTTGTCCTGTCCCAGTTCGCCGGCGCGGCGGAGCAGATGCAGGAGGCCCTGATCGTGAACCCCTATGATGCGGGCGCGATTTCTGAAGCCGTCTACCGGGCAATTCACATGCCGCTCGAAGAGCGACAGACGCGCTGGCGGACGCTCATGGACGGCATCCGGTCCCAGGACCTGATCTGGTGGCGCGAGCGTTTTCTGAACGCCGTTCCGGCAGGTTCCGAAGCGCCTGCGGAGTCATGATGTTGCAGGGGGAGGCGCCACCGCCGCTGCAGGCGGAAGACGCGCTGTTTCTGGATTTCGATGGGACGCTGGCCGGGTTGCAGGACAATCCGGACACGGTGTTTCTGGCGCCGGATATGGATGCGGTGCTGGAGGCGATTGGCGGGCGGCTTGAAGGGGCGCTCGCGATCCTGTCCGGGCGGGATGCCGGCGATCTCGCCCGCCGCGTGCCGGGCGGGCTCTGGCGGATCGGCAATCACGGACTGATTCCTTTGGCGCCAGGTGCGAAGCCGCCGGAAGCGCGGGCGGCTGCGCCGGATGCCGTGCGCGGCGCGATTGAGAAAATCAGTGCCATGTTCCATGGCACGCGCGTTGAAACCAAAGGGCCGGTTCTTGCTTTGCACTATCGCCAAGCCCCAGATTTTGCAGAAGAAATAAGTGTGGCGCTCGCCGATGCCGGGCTCTCTGCGGAGGGGTACCGCATCCAGCATGGCAAATTTGTTTTTGAGGCCAAGCCTGAAGACGCAAACAAGGGCCGCGCCCTGGCCCGTATGATGCAAGACGCTCCGTTTTCCGGGCGGCGTCCGGTCATGATTGGTGACGATACGACCGATGAAGATGCTTTCCGGGCCGCAAACGACTTGGGCGGGTTGACGATCAAGGTCGGCGCAGGTGACACCGTCGCCCAGTACCGGCTGAAGGATGTCGAGGCCGTACATGCGTATCTGAAGGAGCTGACAGGGACATGAGCGGACTGGATCTTGGCATCGTGGGAAATGGCACGATTGCCGCCCTGATCAATTCACGCGGCGATTACCAGTGGGCGTGCTTGCCACGGTTCGATGGCCAGCCTGTGTTCAACCAGCTTCTGGGCGGGGGCGGCGCCTTTTCCGTCTGGATGGAAGACCTCGCGTCCCGTACGCAATCCTATGATCACAATAGCGCCATTCTGAGGACGCGACTGGAATCGCGTGATGGCGCGGTTGTCGAAATCGTCGACTTCGCACCCCGCTTTGAAAACCAGGGCCGTATGTTCCGCCCGGCTGCGCTTGTGCGCCGCTTCCGTGTTCTGGCGGGCACGCCGCGGATGCGTATCACGCTGACTCCGGAAACAGACTGGGGCGGGCGCAAGCTGAAGCCGGTGAGAGGGGTCAACCACGTCCGTTTCATTGACGAGGAGCTTGGCTTCCGCGTCACCACAGATGCGCCGGTTTCCTACATCCTGTCCGGCACAAGTTTCATCCTCGACCGGGAGGCGGCTTTTATTCTTGGGGCGGACGAGTCCCTGTCCGACCATCCCGAAGTCATTGCCCGCGACTGGGAAGAGCGCACACGCCTCTACTGGAAGCGCTGGGCGCGCAGCCTGGCGGTTCCATTCGAGTGGCAACAGGCGGTCATTCGCGCGGCAATCACGCTGAAGCTGTGCGTGTATGAAGAAACCGGCGGCATTGTTGCGGCGTTGACAACTTCGGTTCCTGAACACGAAGGCTCAGAGCGCAACTGGGACTACCGCTACTGCTGGATCCGGGACGCCTATTTTACCGTGACAGCGCTGAACCGCCTCTCCGGTATGGGGACTCTGGAACATTATATGCGCTGGGTACGGAATATTGTGGCGCAGTCCAAGGGAGGACACATCCAGCCCGTGTATGGCATCGGGCTGGAGGCGGATCTGACGGAGGATGTTGCGAGACAGTTGCCCGGCTATCGGGGAATGGGCCCGGTGCGCGTTGGCAATCAGGCGGCCGAACACGTTCAGCATGACGTCTATGGTCAGGTCGTTCTGGGTGTTGCGCAAAGCTTCTTCGATACCCGTCTGATGAAGCGGCCGGGACTGACGGAGTTCGAGCAGCTAGAACCGGTGGGGGAGCGGGCCTTCGCGGTTCACGACACGCCGGATGCCGGCATCTGGGAGTTCCGTACGATTGCTCATGTCCACACATCGTCGGCCATCATGTGCTGGGCAGCGTGCGACCGGCTGGCAAAGATTGCTGCGCATCTTGGCCTGCCGGCGCGGGCTGATTACTGGCGCGAACGGGCGGACATCATACACGGCACCATTCTGGAAAAGGCCTGGAACGAGGAGGTTGGCGCCTTTACCGCGGCGTTCGGCGGGGAAGATCTCGATGCGTCGGTCCTGCTGATGGCGGAGATTGGGTTCATCGACGCGAAGGACCCCCGTTACATCTCGACCGTTCAGGTCATCAATCGGGACCTGCGCGACGGTGACCACGTCTACCGCTACAAAGTGACAGATGATTTCGGGAAACCGAAAACCGCCTTCACCGCGTGTACGTTCTGGCTGGTCGATGCCCTCTACCGGATCGGTGAGACCGAAGAAGCCCGGCGTGTGTTCGAAGCGTTGCTGGCCGCCCGGAACCATCTCGGCCTCCTGTCTGAAGACGTGGATACCGAAACAGGAGAGCTCTGGGGCAACTTCCCTCAGACCTATTGCATGGTGGGTATCATCAATTCGGCAGCTCTGCTTTCGCGGTCCTGGAGCAAGTCGATTTAGGTGACATGCCCAATTTTTGGGCAGGAGTGATGGCGCACTCTTCAAAGCCGGGCGACCGCAGCAGCGCAAGGTTATGCCCGTAGGGGTGGGTTGACCGGGCATACACTTGCATGCGTTGTTGTCTCCATGGGAGAGGCACCTCATTTTTTTGATGAAATGGACGGGTTCGACGGAAATGTCCGCGCCCCCTATGAAGCTTATTCAGGCTGGCTGGAGCAAATGAGCCGGCCCGCGCTGCTCAAGAAATCCGCAGAAGCGCAAGCCTTCTTCCGGCGCACCGGGATCACATTCAACGTCTATGGCGACGCAGAAGCCGATGAAAGGTTGATTCCGTTTGACCTGATCCCGCGCATCATCGGGGCGGGGGAGTGGGCAAACCTGGTTCGCGGCATCGAGCAGAGGGTGAAGGCGATCAATGCCTTCCTTCACGACATCTATCACCGGCAGGAGATTATCCGGGCCGGCCGCGTGCCCGAACGCCTGATCGGGGAGAACGCCGCCTTCCTGCCGAGAATGATCGGCATGGACCCACCCGGCGGAATCTACACCCATATTGTCGGCGTGGATCTGGTCCGGACCGGACCCAACGAATTTTTCGTCCTTGAGGACAATGCGCGCACACCAAGTGGCGTGTCATACATGCTGGAAAACCGCGAAACGATGCTGAAGATGTTCCCGGAACTCTTCTCGCATATCCGCGTGGAGCCGGTTCAGCAGTATCCGGCAACGCTGCGGCGGTCTCTGGAACAGTGCGGCCCGCCAGCCGCGGATGGAAACCGCCCGACTGTGGCTGTCCTCACACCAGGTATCCACAACTCTGCCTATTTCGAACACGCCTTCCTGGCAGATCAGATGGGTGTCGAACTGGTCGAGGGGCATGATCTTCGGGTGGTCGATGGCCGGATCGCCATGCGCACAACCCGCGGCTATGAGCCAATCGATGTCATCTATCGCCGGATTGATGATGATTTCCTGGATCCGCTGAATTTCCGGTCAGACTCCCTTCTTGGGGTCGCGGGCATTTTCGACATTTATCGCGCGGGCGGTATCACGATCGCGAATGCTCCGGGAACGGGCATTGCCGATGACAAGGCGATCTATTCCTACATGCCGGAGATCGTCGAATTCTATACCGGCCAGAAGCCGATCCTTCAGAATGTGCCGACCTGGCGGTGTGCCGAAAAGGATGCGTTGGCTTATGTGCTGGAGCACCTGGACGAGCTGGTGGTCAAGGAAGTGCATGGATCCGGCGGGTACGGAATGCTGGTGGGACCGGCCGCCAGCAAGACAGAGCTCAAGACCTTCCGCGCGAAACTGATGGCCAAGCCGGAGAACTATATTGCCCAGCCGACGCTTGCACTTTCGACTGTTCCGGTGCTGACGAAGTCTGGCCTTGCCCCGAGACACGTCGACCTCCGGCCATTTGTTCTGGTCTCCCCGGAAGGCGTGCAGGTAACGCCCGGCGGCCTGACCCGTGTCGCGATGAAGAAGGGCTCCCTGGTGGTCAATTCCAGCCAGGGCGGCGGAACCAAGGACACCTGGGTCCTGAAGGGGGAATAGGTGATGCTGGGCCGCACAGCTGCCGGTCTCTTCTGGCTGGCTCGTTACCTGGAAAGGGCGGGGAATACGTCGCGGCTGGCCGAGGCGGGGTTCCGCATGGCATTGACGCGGGCCGATTCCGATACGGAGGAGTGGCAGTCTGTTGTCACCACGGCGGGGTGTCGGGAGGCTTACCTTGAAAAGCACGAGACAATCCGTTCGGACAAAATCCTGGATTTCATCCTGCGAGACAAGGAGAATCCCAACAGCGTGCTCTGCGCGTTTCACACCGCGCGCGAGAATGCCCGGATGACCCGTACCGCCCTGACGCGGGAAGTGTGGGAAGCGATCAATGAGGCCTGGATGAGCGTGCGCGATGCGCTGCGGCGCCCGGTGCCGGAACGGGACCTGCCGGAAATCCTGTCATTGGTGCGCCGGCAGGGAGCGCAGGTCAGCGGCGCGGTCACGGGTACCATGCTGCGCAATGATATCTACAATTTCATGCAAATCGGCACGCTGGTCGAGCGAGCCGACAACACGTCGCGTATTCTGGACGCGAAGTATTATGTGTTGCTGCCTTCCAGCGCATCCATCGGATCTTCGCTCGACAATGTGCAGTGGGAAATGATCCTGCGGTCAGCGTCGGCAGAGCGCAGCTTTTACTGGTTGCATGGGGGGCGAGCCAGTCCGCCCGCCATTGCAGACTTTCTGATCTTTGATGCACGCCTGCCGCGGTCTCTGGCATTCTGCTATGATATGATTACGGAGTATCTGGGGCGGCTTGCCCTGGAATATGGTGAAAGCACACCGGCGCATGAACTGGCGACCCGTCAGGAGAACCGCCTCACAGACCTGAACATCGCGCTCGTGTTTGAGGAGGGGCTGCACGAATTCCTCACCAGCTTCATGGCTCAGAACGCGGCTTTCTCAGCCCAGATAGAAACCGACTACAGGTTCAATGAGTAAGCCATGAGACTGCGCATCGATCACACAACAGTCTATAATTACGAAAAGGCGGCGGTCTATGCGCTGCACCAGGTGCGCAAGCGTCCGCACGACACGGATGCGCAGACGGTCATGACCTGGGAGCTGGTTCTGGATGGAGCCAAGCTCGAAGCCCAATATGTCGATCATCACGGGAATCATGTCGACCTTGTGTCGATCGAGCCGGACGCCAAACGCGTGTCGATTTCCTGCCAGGGCGAGGTTGAGACCCGCGACACAGCAGGCGTGTTGACCAATAGCCGGGTGACGCCACCACTCTGGCTCTATCGCCGGTTTACGCCGCTTACGAAGGCGGGGAAGGGCGTCCGTAGCCTTGTCTCCCAGTTGGGAAAGGACCCGGCGCTCAATATCGAAACGCTGCACGCCTTGATGAACCTGATTGCAGAAGCGGTTGTCTATGACACCAACCCGACCGGACCGAACACGACCGCCGAGGAGGCGCTCGAACTCGGTCATGGCGTTTGCCAGGACCATGCCCACGTCTTTGCGTCGGCAGCGCGGCTGCTGGGCTTTCCGGCCCGGTATGTCGGTGGTTACATGATGATGCTGGACCGGGTTGATCAGGACGCAGGCCATGCCTGGGCTGAAGCCTGGATCGATGGGCTTGGCTGGGTCGGATTTGATGCAGCCAACCGTGTTTGTCCTGACGAACGGTACATTCAGGTTGCAACCGGGCTCGACTATCGCGAAGCTGGTCCGATGACAGGGGTCATGTATGGCGGCGAACGGGAGGTTCTCTCGGTCAATGTTCAGGTCCAACAATAACAAACGGGTCCGAAGAGGTTCGAAGTGACATATTGCGTGGCGATGCGGCTCAACGCGGGGCTCATCTTCATGTCCGACACGCGCACGAATGCGGGCGTGGACAACATTTCCAAGTTCCGGAAGATGTTTACCTGGGAGGAACCGGGAGAGCGTGTGATCACCGTTCTCACGGCAGGGAACCTTGCGACGTCTCAGGCCGTCATCAGCGTTCTGGATGAACGGGCCAAGGCGCCCAAGGAGCGCCGCCCCAGCCTGCTGGAAGCGCCGACCATGTTCCAGGTCGCCAATATTGTCGGCGACACGCTCAAGGAAGTGATCAAGACGCAGAAAATGACCGGTCCCGAATCGGAGGCCGACTATGGCGCCACAATGATCGTGGGTGGCCAGATTGCCGGAATTGAGCAGCGCCTTTTCCTGATTTACCCCGAAGGCAACTTCATCGAAGCGAGCGAAGAAACGCCTTTCTTCCAGATCGGTGAAACCAAATATGGCCGGCCGATCCTTTTGCGGGCCTATGATGCTGATATGAGTTTTGAAGAGGCGATCAAGCTCCTCTACGTTTCCTTCGACTCGACCTTGAAAGCGAACCTGTCCGTTGGCATGCCGCTGGATCTGCAGGTCGTGGAGGAGGGGACAATGCAAGTCCGTCATCGCCGGCGTGTCGATGAAGACGATCCCTACTTCCAGACCGTTTCCAGCAGCTGGGGTGACGCCTTGAAACTGGCGTTCAAATCGCTTCCGGATTTTTCGTTCGACGAAGAGGGCGAAGCCTAGGCGGTTGCCAGCGCGGGCGCGTATTCGCGGAATAGCTTCTTGGCGAGCACCACACGGCCTTCCGCATCCATGCCATCTGTGTCTGCCGTAAGTGTTGCGTTCACAAGCGGACGGATCCCAAGGCGATTGGCAATCTGGATGGCGAGGCCCGGCCGGGCATTCAATTCCAGAAGAAGCGGGCCCTTTTCCTTATCGAGCACGATATCAGCGCCAAGATAACCGAGGCCGGTCACCTCATAGGCCTTTGCGGCCATCAACAGCATGGCGTCCCAGTGGGGGACGGAGAGATTGCTGAGCGGGTTGGCCGTGTCGGGGTGGATCTCTGTTGTCTTGCCATTCTGCATGCCGTGCAAAGTCCGGCCATTGACCAGATCGAGGCCGACACCGACGCCGCCCTTGTGAAGGTTTGCCTTGCCGTCTGACTCTGCCGTTGGCAGGCGCACCATGGCGACAAAAGGAATACCGCGCAGGACGATGATCCGGATATCGGGGACGCCGCCGAAGCTGATCGGGTCGAAGACTTCGTCGAACTTGACCCGGTATTCGATCATCGCAACGTCAGGCTGTCCGGACAGGGAGTACATGCCCGACAGGATGTTGTTGACGTGGAATTTCAGATCTTCCAGCAGGGCGCGCTGGCCGTTCGACCGGCGCCAGCCACCCCGCATCGGGCCGAGGATCACCTGAATGCCATTGCCCTGAGAGCCGTTGGCCGGCTTGATGACGCAGCCGTCCGGTTTGTCCAACAGCTTCTCCAGATTGCGCATGTCGAGCGGATTGCGGATCAGGCCATAGAGGTCCGGGGTCGGAATGTCTGCTTCGATCGCAAGACGCTTGGTTTCCGTCTTGTCGTTCACCAGCCGCATGAGGCGGCGGGGGTTCAGGTCATTCACGAGGCGGAGGTTCCGCTCATTGATGCCAAGCAGACCGGCCTTGCGCAGGGCGATCCAGGTGCTGATCATTTCTCTGCCTGCTTGGCCAGTTCACGGAAGCGGATGATCTCGCTGAGGCGCAGCCCCGTATACTTGCCCATCAGGAGGCAGAGCGCCATCAGGACCAGAAGCAGTTCAGGGAAGTTGAACAGCAGGTATTCAATGTGCTTGTTCGTCATCACCAGATAGGAGATCGATGCAACCAGCATGGATCCGGCGCCGGCCTTGATGGCATCTTCGGCGGAGTATTCTTCCCACATGATCGACATGCGCTCGATCGTCATGGTCAGGATCACCATCGGGAACAGCGAGATCGACAGACCCATGCGCATATTGGCGCCATTCATGACCTGCGCGATCACCGCCATACAGATCACGATGAAGATCAGCACGACGGCCAGGCGTGGCACGAGCAGCAATCGGAGCTTTTCGAGGTAAAAGCGCATGGCGAGGCCGAGGGCGACCAGCATGGTGAACAGGATCAGACCATTCAGCAGGGCCGTCTCACGGAAAGCGATCCCGATCAGGATCGGCATGAACGTGCCGAGCGTCTCAATCCCGATAAACTGACGCATGAAGACCAGCAGGACGATGCCGGCGGGGATCGTGATCAGGACCTGATAGACGAGTTGCGTCGTGACCGGCAGGCGGTCGAAACTGAAGAGTTCCACAGGCGTGCGGTCCGCCCGGGCGGCCTTGCGCACGACATCCGATGCAGAGGAGTCGATTGGCTGGATGGAGACCTGTGGCTCAAAGTCAAACACGCCATCGGCGCGGATCATTTCTTCGGTGCCATACCAGATCGTGAAGAATTCCTTTGGGTCAGGGCCGATGAAGTAGCGCTTGTCGCGTCCGTCGACATGGTATTCCAGCCAATGCTGCACTTCCGTGCGGCGCCGGGCTTCATCGAGGTAAACACCATTGGCGACCCGGGCGCGGATGCCCTGGCTTTGCAGCGCTTCGGCAGCAAGGGTCAGGCGGTCTAGCGGCGGCGGCAGAACGGGCAGAAGGGCTTCGATCTCGTCAGCATCTTTCTGGACGAAGATCTCCTGGAGGATCAGTTCCGCCAGCGAATCATCGTCAGCGGACCGGCGGCGCATGTCGGAAGACCAGACGAGGAAAGCCTGGCGCTCCAGATCGTTCAGGGATTCCGGCGGCTCGCGGTCTGCCGGGCGGTGCATCTCGGCGGGCAGGGGAGAGCGCTGTGTTTCGCCCTCGAGGCGCGCGCGATAGCGCAGCACTTTGCGGTCGTTCGGATAGCGATAAGTCCAGATCGCCTTGCGGCCATTGTCGTTATCGCTCTCAAGGCGAAGGCCGAAGGCGCCATTATAATATTGTTCCTGCGAAACGCGGCGGGTGTCGCTGTTTGCCGGGATGAAGGTCTCGATCCGGACCGGCTGGTTGGCCGTGTCGAAATCGAGATAGATCTCGAAATCCCAGGTTGTGGTCTGGGTGCCCGGCGTCAGCGGGTAATTGTACTGGAATACCTTGATGCCGAAGATCGTCAGGGCGATCGCGGTCAGCACAAAGGCCAGAAGTCGGGTGTGAAAAGTGCTAGTCACGCTCGGATACGTTACATTCGTCGTCTGCAATGAAAGTCGATGCAGAATCGACCAGGACCCGGGACGCGAGGAATTCGCGACCGATCAGGATGTCGTATTCAAAGTCCTCCCGGTCGGCAAGATTGACTTCAGCCAGACCGCGAACACCTCCAACGCAAATGGGAAGATGAATGACCGGGCGGCGGATCGTGCCACCGGTCTTGAGTTTGATCAGGGCGAAGCGGCGTACATCCTGATCATACCGGACCGTGCGGCCATTCTTGCCGCGCAGACGGAAGGTCACCCAATCGTCCTTGCCGGACTTCTTGTAGACTTTCACGTCGCGGCCATACACCGAGGAGGAGTCCGCGCCGGTATCAAGTTTTCCTTTCATTTCAAGGCCTAACTTACCAACGTGAACATCTTCGACATAGCCCAGAACTGTCATGTCATCGCGTCCCTCGCGTTCGGCAAAGGCGGGTGACGGGACCAGCGCCAGAACAAGAGCGGCGTAGATTGGCAGTCTCAACAGTTTCACGGGGGACCCCCTCCTTCCTGAGCTGTCGCGCGGATGTGGACTTAGCATGTGCCGAAGTGCTGCGATAGGCACTCCACCCGGTGCGCAGGGGCGGCACAAACACCAGATTCGTGGCGAAAAATGGACGAAGACTGCGGGTGGATTCGGTGGGGCCTGACCCGATCAGGCCGATACAGGGAAAACCGGCCAGGTGTCGACAATGGCGCCATCCTCATAAACGGCGATATCGCCGAACTGCAGGAAGACGGCTTCGCTTTGCTGTGGGCGGAGAAAAACGAATTCATCGGGCTGGATCGATAGTTCCGGTCCGCCGTTCAACATTTCCTGGTTCGAGGAACGTCCGAACGTCTTGTTGTATTCGAGGCCGGGCGGGTCGACTGGTTCTGCAAGCCAGTGCCCGCCATGGATGAAGACTGTTTTCTTCGAATTGGGGTTCCAGGCAGAGGCGGCCCCGCTTGCGAACTCAAGGCCGGGCAGGCGGGTCTTGTCGAGGGATTTGATCACCGGTGTCGCGATCAAGCTCGCTGGCTTGTGGGGTTCGAGCAGTTCGGTGTCGAAATGCGTCGGCTTGACCAGGCAGGATCCGGCTGAGACCTCATTCGCAATATCCGTGGTCTGGTAATACCGGTAGGTCGGGCTGCCGGCGGCATTGCGGGTCAGGCCTGCCATGCGGTCTGCACCGATCAGGGCCGAGGCCTGTTCCAGTGCGGCCGTGTACGTGTCCCATGCACTTTTCAGCGCCTTGTCGCGCCAGCCGAGCGTCGTAGGCAGGGAAGGGATGTGCGGCTCGTATCCCATGAAGCCGGAGAATTCGAGATTCGGATCAGCCTCGATCGCTTCGATCGCCGCGCCCAGTTCCGGGCCGGGGGTAAAGCCGCCGCGGTGCAGTCCCACATCCAGCTCCAGAACAAGTTTCAATGGGCGCCCGATGTTGGAAGCGAGCGACGTGTATTGCTGCAGGCGTGCGGGCGTATCGATCAGCCATTCGACATTGTCTGCCGCTGGCTCAGACGCCGCCGGCAGGGTCTCAAAATAATGCTGCGCCGCGCGGACAGGCAGCGGTTTGCCGAGCAACTGGCTGGCTTCCGGCATGTCGACCGAGAGCTTTGACAACATGGGCTGGTTGAACGTCATCAGCCGATCGGTGCCCGACAGGTCGCGGATGAACGAGATCAGATCGATGGAGGGCAGCGACTTGGCGACGATGCGATAGCCCATACCCGCGGGGAGATGGGTTTTGAGGGTGCGGATGTTTTCCGAAAGGCGCGCCTTGTCGATCACCAGTGTCGGCCAGGCAATGCCGGCGCCGATCAGGGCTGCCTGCATGCTCATGAAATAGGCGTCTCTAGGTCCGCTATGATCATGGGGCTTGTTCATCAGGACGGCTCCTCCGGCGGCGACGGCAGCGCCGCCTAGAAACAGGGTACGGCGCGACAGATCAGGCATCGAAGTCGACTCCGAACAGGTGAGCAAGATGCGGGTTGAGGAATTTCCCGTCCGGATCAAGAGATGCGCGCAATTCGAGGAAATTTCCGAAATCCGGGTAGAGGCCGATCAGGTCGTCCTTTCCCAGCGAGTGCAGCTTGCCCCAGTGAGGCCGTCCGCCATGAGATCGGTGAATGGGTTCCAGCACCTTGAAGAAGTAATCGTAGGGCTCGTCCACCGCGGCGTGGGTGGCGATAGACAGACGCGGACCGTCATTGAACGGGCTCAGCCACGCATCGTCTTGGGCGGTGATGCGGACCTCCATCGGGAAAAACGTGTCCTTACGGGTCTCAAGGGCCGCAATGATTTCGCGAAGGCAGGCCAGGCCGTTATCCAGCGGAATATGGTATTCCATCTCGTTGAATTTTGTCGGGCGGGCGGTCGCAAGCAGTTTCCAGTAGGTATCGGTGCTTTCTTCCACGAGCCCTCTTGGCAGGTTGCCCTGTGCAATCCGCCGGCGCAGCCAGGGGGCCCAGCCGAACATGTCGCGCAGCGACTGCAGTCCGGCGAGCGTGTCCTCATCCTCGTCAGAGACGCGCCCTGTCACTTCGCCGTCGTAGACGTCGTGTGAAATGCCGGCAGCCAGGCCGGTGAAGGGAAAATAGTAAAACTCGAAATTCCGGTGCTGCTGCGACAGGTCCATCGCCTGGTCCATGATGCTGTCCAGCGTATCGACCCAGACACGGCGCTTCAGATTGTAGGATGGGACGCATTTCAGGGTGTATTGGGTGATCACGCCCAGAGCGCCGAGAGACACGCGGCCGGCATTGAAGAGGGCCGGGTCAGAGCTTGCCGTCACATCCCGGGCTGTTCCATCCGGCGTGACAATCCGGAAGCCCTCTATGTGTGCATGAATGGGCTGGAGCGTCCGCCCGGTTCCGTGGGTTGAGGTCGAGAAAGATCCCGCCAGGGTCTGCACATCGACATCCGGAAGATTCTGCAGGGCGAGCCCGGCCTGATCCAGTTCCCGGGCGGTCTGCCGGATACGCGTGCCGGCACCGATTGTGGCGAGGCCGGTCGTCGCATCCGCAGAGATGAGGCCTGAAAAACGGCTGGCATCCACAATCAGATGCTCGGACGGAACCAGACCTGTGAAGGAGTGCCCGCTGCCAACGGGCCGGACGCGGCGGGCGCTTGATAGCGCAGCCGAAAGGTCTGATTCCGTGGCCGGCACGGCAATTTGCCGGGGGGTGGATTGCTGAATGCCGGACCAGTTCGACCAGGCCACTTCCCCATCCGGAGCAGGGGGGAGGCCGGGACTGTAACCGTCCCGTTTAAAATCCTTCATGCTCCAGCGGGCATATTGCACGCCGGGAATGGCGGCGGCTGCGGCAAGTCCGGCAGTTCCGAACAATATGGCCCGGCGTGTTGTGCTCATGATTGGCCCTCGGTGGACATGAATTCGATCAGCGCTTCAAACGTGTCGTCCGTGCAGTCCGGGCAGTAGCCCATGGCGGGCATGGCGCCGCGGCCGGAGCGGACGGAGGCCAGCATTCCGTCCAGGCCGCGCGCGTCGAAACGCGGCGTCCAGGCGGCTGAATGTCCGGTTAGCGGAGCGCCGAGACCGTTCAGCGCGTGGCATGCACGGCAGGACCGGTCATACACTGCGCTGAGGTCAGGGTCTGAGGGGGTGAGCTCTTCTGCCAGGGCAATATGGCGCGCGTCCGGTTCGATTATTTCCGGGGCCGAGTTCTGGCTCGCTCCCTGTGAGCAGGCACACGCGCAAACAAGCAGCAGCATGGCCGGAACATACCTCACCATGTCTCTCCCCTCTTATCGACCCGGTGATATAATAAGATAGCAAATGCTATAATTACATCGACGGACAGGGAGAGTCTATCTTTGAAAGAGGCAGTAACCGGATCTATTCGGCGTTCGAGGAGTTCCGGACGTCTTCGTTCAGGGCCGCAAGACGGAGACTGACCGCGTAGGCCTTCTTGGTTTCCATGCCGGCGAGAATCATACCGGCCTGTTCAGACCGCATCAGGCGCAGGAAACCGGCTGCGAAGTCGGAATCCATCTGGTTGAAAATCGAGGCTGCCTGATCCGGTTTCATCGTCCCGTACATGCGGGCCAGATGTTCCATGTCGTCATTGGAAACATCCTGAAGCTGGACCCACCGGTCCTGCAGGGTGGCTTCGACCGCCTGCAGGTCTGCTGCGCGCCGGTCCAGTTCCTGTTGCCGGGCGAGCAGTTCCAGTTCCAGTTCCTGCAGCGCGGCCTGTTGCTCTTTCAGTTTCCGCTGGTCGTCCGCCAGAAGCGCGGCGGTTTCCGCGGTAAAGCAGACCTGATCGACCTGCTTTGTGCTCGGCAATGACGCTTCTGTGGAAGGTGCATGATCCTTCACATCGGCAGGATGTGCAGGGGCCTGGGGGCTTTCTGCAATGGCCAGATTGCTCGGCAGGAATCGAACGGCGGCCCCGAGCGTGAAAAGGAACCCGAGTGTGAGCAGGACGTAGGATCGGCTGTTTTTGAGCGATTTCATGGCAGGCAACCAGTTTCGTTTTCTGCGGGTCAGCGCCCGGTGGTCTGGGCGAGGGGGCGGTAATCTTCGTCGGCGGCTTCAGTCATTTCGCGCATGTCGTGCATGACGCGGTTCATTTCCATGATGCGGGTCTTGGACTGATCCAGGATGATCCGCATCATCGTGCTGAGTTCAGCCTGAGAGGCTGTGACCTGGTCAACGGCATCTTTTTGCGACGCCTCGAGGGAGGCTTTCAGCTCTTCCATCCGGGCGCATGTCTGTTTGGCATCTTCCAGCTGCATCGCCAGTCGAGCTGCCATCTCGCCAACATGCGAGCGGGTTTCCTTGGTCGAATTGGACATGGCGGCGATGGATTTCGACATCGCCATGATGGTCGCGCCGAGGCCGTCACGTGTGTCCTGAAGGGCCTTCAGACGGCGATTCAGAACGAAACAGTACACGCAGGCCGCGAAGGACACGAGGATGATGGCAATATCGGTGGCTTGAATTGGCATGGGGCTCACCTCAGCAGGAATTCTGTGATCAGGACACCCTGGGAGACGCCGCCGCCCAGCACCAGTTCCGAACGCCGGCTCAGCTGTTCGCGCATATGGGCGTAAAAGTCCGGATTCTCGAAATCGCTGAGTTCGACCGAGCGCAGGTAGTTGGTAAATGCGTCGATCAGCACCGGTTCGGCTTTCTCAACCATGGCAGAGCCTTCATTGTCGGTGACGATGGAGACTTTCATCTTCAGGTACCGCGTCGCCGGCTCGCTGCCGATGGTGATGAGAATGTCCTGCAGCTCGACATAGGCCTGGTCTTTCTGGGCGATGGGCTCGACGGCCGGGCCTGTTTCCGGCGCCGGGCAGGCCGGACCGGTCGGCGGATCGGACGCCAGAACGTAAACGGTTGCGAACGAACTTGTCATTGCGCCCACAGCAAGAATCGCCAGGCCGACGAACCCGCCGCCCGACTTTTTCTTGCTGGTCGCATCGCCGCCGTCCGCAGCTTGTTCGCCAGTTTTCGCAGCACCTTTTTTAGCCATCAACTTCCCGGCTATCCCAAGACTCCCAAGCCTCGTTAAACAAGGCTTCGGGTAAAGGAAGCGTTAAGAATTTTCGGCGATCTATTAACCATTCCACCGATCCGCCCAGATACGGGAAGACCTGATTAATGAGTTTTATCGCCAATCTTCGAGCCCTGCCCGTCAGCCGGCAAATTATGCTGGCCGTCGCCGTCCTGGGGGTCGTCGGCATCATGAGTGTCATGATCCAGGGGGCGATGAAACAACCGATGAGCCTGCTTTACTCGGGGCTCGATGCGTCAGTGACCGGCGAAATCATCGACGAACTCGACAAGCGCGGAACCCGATACGAGATCAAGGGAGACGCCATTCTGGTACCTCAGAACGATCGCGACTCAGTTCGCTTCGCGCTGGCACGGGACGGACTGCCGAAGCAATCGGTTCAGGGGTATGAGCTGCTGGACAATGTAAACGGGTTTTCAGTCACCTCCGAAATGTACAACGCCGCTTACTGGCGCGCGAAAGAAGGGGAGCTGACCCGCACGATCCTGGCGGTCCCGGGCGTCCAGTCCGCGCGGGTCCATATCGGGGCGAGCCTCCGGTCCGGCTTTGCCCGTTCCGATCCGGCACAAACCGCATCCGTCACGCTTTCTTCTGCTCACGACCTGACGGGCAGCCAGGCACAGGGGATCCAGTATCTGGTGGCGCTGGCCGTTTCAGGTCTCAGCCCGGACGAAGTGGCCGTGATCGACCTCAACAAGGGCATTCTTGCAGGCCCTGGTGTTGCCAATGCTGAACAAGCGGGCGTCAAAGCAGAAACCCAGGAAGCGCAGCTCGAGCAAAAGATCCTGCGCCTGCTGGAGGCGCGTGTCGGTCCGGGCAACGCGCGGGTGTCTGTGTCCGTGGACGTCAACCATGAGCGTCAGCGCACATCTGCGGTGACCTATGACCCCGATTCCCGGGTTGTCCGTACCCGGACCACAGGCGATGTCGCGGAAACAAGTGGCGGAACATCGGGTGCGCTGACGGTGTCCAGCAATCTGCCTCAGGGCGCTGCGCCTGCCGGCAGCCAGAGTAACAGCTCGGTCAAGAATTCCTCGGAATCTGTTTCCTACGAAATCAATGAAACACGGACCGAAACAGAACGCCTGCCAGGACAGGTCGAGCGGATCTCCGTTGCCGTCCTCGTCAATGACCAGGTGCTTGGCCTCGACCCGGCTGCGCCGGATGCTGCAACGGTCAATGATGAAATGGTCGCCAATTTCCGCCAGCTGGTGATGTCAGCCGTTGGTCTCGATCAGGGCAGGGGAGACAATCTGACTGTTGAGTTCATGCCGTTCCAGGCTGCTCCGGTGGAGGATCTCGTTGCTGCACCGAGCATGGTGGATCAGTTGATGGAGCGCTATTTCTGGTCCGGTGTCCAGATCCTGGTGCTCGGCCTTGTGGTCATCGTGCTGGCGCTGGGTGTGATCCGGCCAATGCTGAAACAACCGAAGGCGGGTGCGCTCGCGCTTGACAATGACGAACCCGGAAGCCTCGACGCGATTGCGGCGGATCCGTTCGCATCCCTGAAAGACTATGCAACCGAACGGCAGGATGACGCCGCTGCGATCCTTCAGGAATGGCTGAACGAAGACCGGAAAGTGGCCGTGAATGAGTAGCGCCTTGCTCTCCAACCTCCCGCGGTTCGACCAGGGGGACCAGACGCATCCGGCTGAACAGCTGAAGCGCATGCTCGGACAGATGCAGGATGCCGCCGCACGGACGAAACCGGCGCCAGACCTCAAGGACGAGGCGGCGGAGGACGAGGCTCAAACACCTGAGCCGGTCGATCTGGGGCCATCACTTGCCGAAGTCGAAGGGCTCGCCGGGCAACTTTCTGCCGCATTGAGCCGGATCGAAAGCGAAGCGCGTGACCAGTCGATGCAGGTCACGCAGGCGCTTGCGGCCCGGCTGTTTCCGGCACTTTCCCAACGTTTTCTGGCAGCGGAGATCGCTCAACATCTTCCGCAGCTCATTCCCGCATCCGTGCCATCTGTCGAGATCCGTGCACGGCAGGAAATGCTCAGCAAGCTGGAACCGCTTATCGCGCGGGATCCATCACTTTCGGAGCGCTGTAAAATGACGCCGGCGGTGTCGGAAGACGAGCCCCGTGTGCTTGTCTCCTGGCGGACCGGAGGTGTGACGTTTGATTTCGAGGGGCTTCTGGCTGCTTGCCTGACCCATCTGGACCCCTCCCACACAATGATTGAGGAGTAGACTCATGGCCGCCCCAATGGAAGCCGAACCAAAGCCTGCCGATGTCGAACGTCGTGACCCTTCGTCATCAAATCAGCATCGCCGGACCATTTTCAGTGTTCCGGTCACGGTAACCGTTTCGATCGGGCAGGCCCGGTTGAGCGTTTCGGAGATCCTTGAACTGCAGCCCGAATCTATCGTGCCGCTGACCTCCCGGATTGAGGACCCCGTCGATCTGACCATCGACAACAAGGTCATTGCCAAAGGCGAACTTGTTGAGACCGAAGACGGCTCACTGGGCGTTAAAATCACGGAGATACCGGAGCAATCCTACGATGACCTTGGCTAGAGCCGGGGGAGGTTTCCTCCGCTTCAGCATTCTTATCCTGATTGCCGCGGCGAGCCTTGGGTTCGCCGCGCACGCACAAGGTGCGCCGGCGCTGGATCCGGTGCCGAACCTGAATGATGTCCTGAACGGAAACGGGCAGGGCGGCCTCAGCCGGTCGGTCATTCAGCTGTTCCTGCTGGTCTCCGTCCTGAGCCTGGTGCCGGCCATCGCCATGATGGTGACCTGCCTGCCTTTCATGGTGATCGTTTTCTCCTTCATGCGCCAGGCGATTGGCGTGCCCCAGGCGCCTCCCAACATGATGATCATGGCGCTGGCCATGTTCCTGACCTTCTTCGTCATGGAGCCGGTTTTTACCGATGCCTGGGACAGCGGCATCTCGCCCTATATGGATGGGGTGCTGACGGAGGAACAGGCCTGGGTGATGACCACCGATCCGTTCCGGACCTTCATGACGAGCCGCACCGAACCGGAAACCCTTTTCGTCCTGAGCGATGCCCTGAACCGCCCGCTGGCGGAAGGGGAGGCGCCTTCATTTCCGCTGCTCGCGACCGGTTTCATGCTGTCGGAAGTCAAGCACGCCTTTCAGATCGGTTTCGTGATTTTCCTGCCGTTCATGGTGATTGACCTTGTGGTCGCATCCGTCCTGATGGCGGTTGGCATGATGATGGTTCCGCCCACCGTGGTGTCCCTGCCGTTCAAGCTCGGGTTTTTTGTGCTGGCGGATGGCTGGCTTAAGATTACGGAAGCCATTTTGCGCGGATATGCAGGATGAGCTCAGCCCGTCCCGCCTCAAAGGTTGAAAGCCTGCCAGCGCGCCGCGCCCAGAAAATGGCTGCTGCAGTGCCTCAGCCCGCGCCGATCAGTTCCGCTCAGCGGGCGGCCGTGATCATTGCGCTGCTGGGGGAAAGTGCAGCAAAGCCGATTGTCGAAAAACTCGACGATGCGGCCTTGGCCAAGGTCGCCACAGCGCTCGAAAATCTTTCCATGCTGACCCGTGACGAGCTCATAGAGATCGTCATGGACTTCATTGCTCACCTTCGTAAAACCAATGGGGCGCTGCGCGGTGGACGCAGCCGGGCGAAGGAAGTCCTGTCCGGTGTCGTGGATTCCGGCCGCCTGAACCTGTTGTTCAAGGAAGACGAGACCGAAGCGACCAGCGAAGACGACAATGAGGAACTGAGCGTCTGGGACCGTCTGGAGCGAAAGGATCCCAAGCAGATTGCCAATTATCTGTCGCGCCTGTCACCCAATCTGATCGCCCTGATCCTCCAGAAGCTGGATGTCTCGGTGTCATCCGAGATCCTGGGGCATATGGAAGGCGAGAAACTCGGACCAATGATCGGCCACATGGTTGAGCCGCGAAAGACCGATCCGGGCGTGGACCAGGTGCTCGGCCGGATGGTCGAGATGGAATTCCTGAACGCCGTGCAGGAAGAGGATGAAGACGAAGGCAACAATCTGTCTTCGGTTGGAGAGCTGCTGAGCCTGATTTCTACAGAGAAGCGCGACAGCCTGGTTGCCTTTCTCCGGTCCAAGCATGAAGACAAGCTTGAGGGGATCGAAAAGTCGATCTTTACGATCGAAGGCTTGCCGGACCTGCTTCCAAAGAATGCCGTTCCAGTCGTATTCCGTGAGGTCGACCAGTCCTTCCTGCTGAAACTCCTGAGCACGCTGCAGGGCGGCAACAGCGCGGTATCAGACTATCTGCTCGGCAATATTTCATCGCGTATGGCGGACCAGTATCGCGACGATCTTGGAAGCATGAAGCCCATGGCCCCGGAGGCCGTGGAGCAGGTACAGCGCGAGTTCCTGAACGTGTTGATGGGCCTAAAGCGCCGCGGGCTGATCGTCCTCGAGCGCAATGCCGAGGAAAACGCCTGAGGCGTTCTGACCGGCTAAATTCCCGCAAACAGTCGCTACCGGATAACCAGTTCGGCATGAATGGCGCCGGCCGTTTTCATGGACCGGATAATGTCTGCCATTTCCTGAGGTGTCACGCCCAGTGCATTCAGGCCGGAGATCAGTTCCGACAGGGTCACATTCGGTTGCAGCATGGCGATATTGCTGTTGCCGGTCTGGCCGATCGAAATTTCCGATCTCGGCAGGACCTGTGTTTCCCCGTTTGAGAAGGGACCGGGCTGCGAGGCGACGGGTGTTTCGGAGATCTTGATGGAAATGTTGCCCTGGGCAATCGCCACGCGGGAAATGGTGACATCCTCGCCGAGCACAATGGTGCCGGACTTTTCGTCGATCACAATCCGTGCGGGGGCATTGACCGGAACAGTCAGGTTCTCGATGTCTGCCAGGAGCCGTGCAGGGGAGACCTGCAGAGACGCGAAGTTCAGTTCAACAGTGCCAGGGTCGCGCATGGAGGCGATCGGCATTCCCATTCGTCCGTTGATGGCGTCTTCGATCCGGGCAGCCGTTGTGAAATCAGGGCTGCGTAGCGCAAGCGTCAGCTCTCTGCGCTGGTTGAAATCATAAGCCAGTTCGCGCTCGACTCGCGCACCGTTTGGAATCGCGCCGGTTGTCGGCGTCCCGCGCGTTTCCCGCGCGCCCTGTGCCTGCACATCGATCCCGCTGACGATGATAGACCCTTGGGCAACCGCGTAGATCTCATTGTCTGCGCCTTTGAGCGGCGTGAGGATGAGCGTGCCGCCCTCAAGGCTCTTTGCATCACCGATTGAGGCCACGGTCACATCGATACTGGAGCCTGACCGGGAGAAAGAGGGCAGGGTCGCGGTCACAAGAACTGCAGCCACATTCTTGGGCTTGATCTCTTCTCCCTGAACATTCACGCCGAGGCGTTCAAGCATGTAAGAGAGAGAATCTTCCGTAAACGGGGCGTTCTTGACCGTGTCACCGGTGCCATTGAGGCCGACGACGATACCGTAGCCTACAAGGTCATTCTGCCGAATGCCTTCAACATCGACGATGTCTCGAATGCGGGTCTCGGCACTTGCCGTGAAAGCCATCGTCGCGACTGAGAACGCGGCAAGAATAAGAGCGGACCATTTCATGGCGCTACCTCATAAAATTCAGCAGGCTGAGATTCGCGAGCCGTGCTGTAAGGGTGTAGGACGCTTCGAGACTGGTTTCCAGCTGCTTCAGTTCCGAAGCGGCTTCGTACTGATCTCGCGCGGTCATCTGATTGAAGGCGTGGGTGAGAACCGTTTCTTCCACATCCAGTGCACTTTTCGAGGTTTCGATCTGTGCTTGCAGGATACCGCGTTCGGCACGGACATTTGTCAGAGCTGCCTGGCCGTCGGCGATCGTGTCGGTTGCCTGGATCAAGGCGTCGCTGTTTCCGTCAAACAGTGCCAGCGTTTCGTCCGATCCGGAGAGGGCCAGCACGGCGAGGCCCCAGACAGACTGGACAATCGCCGGATCTGTTCCGGTGACGCCAGCAGGGTCAGACGATGTTGGCGTGCCCGCATAGATGTCGGTCTGCCAGCCGCCGCCGGGTGTGTTGAAATAGGTGTCCATCTGCGTGGCAAAATCTGCTGCATCGGTCGCTGACGCGGCCATCGCGCGGACATCGCTGAGAAACTCGTCTGCATCGGCAAAGGGCTTCGTGTTCGTTGCATCGCCGGAGAAGAGATACCGTTCCCCGTGCCGGGTGTTCAGAACCGAAAAGGTGGATGCGAGCGCAGCCTTTGCATCCCTGACGACGGCCTCCCGTGCGGTGAAATCCTCAGAGCCAAGCGCCGCTTTCATGCGGACGCCGAGCTGCCCGATATTGTCGTCGATGGCGGTAAGGGACTGCTGGATGATCTCGAGCCGGCTCTCCTTCAGGACAAGCTGGGTTCGTTCGTTCGACACATCGTCAATCGCCTTCTGACCCAGCATCGCTTTTCCGATGCGGCCGGACAGGTGTGCGGTCATATCCTTATAGCGTCCGGTAACGGCCTCTTCCGACGTTGTCTCAACGCGCTCGCGCAGCCGGACGATTGTCTCGCTGAGGCCGCCTGAATGGTGTGTGACAGGGAGAGTCAGTCGCATCTCATCAAATCTCCATCAGCCGGTCGATCATGTTGCTGGCAATCTCGATCACGCGCGCGTTTGCCGCGTAAGCCTGTTCGATGATCAGGAGGTCCTGCATCTGCTGGTCAACATCGACCGCGGTCTCTGACACTTCGGCTTCCGCCATGATCGTGTATTGCGAAGCCGTCGAAGAGACGATGGCCTCGTGGCTAACCCGTTTCTGTCCGTTTATTGAGGCAAACTGGGCAAGGAGCTCGCTGGAGGAGAAGCTCCCCTGTAGCCCGCTAGCGTTCATTGGGCGGACGGTGGTGATTGCATCCAGCATGTTCCGCAGGATGGTGGCATCGCCGGAGGGGCCTTCACTTGTGGCACCGATCCCATCCCGAAGCCGCCACATATTGCCGCCCTGGGCCGGGTCGATGGCCGGGTTGAGTGCCAGGCGACCGGCCAGGCCGGGATCGCCGGAACCGTCGGAATCTACAAACAATCCCTGAGCACCGGGTGTCTTGGTGGGGTCAATGGAGTCGTCGGACAGGCGCGCAATGAGATCACCAGCGAGTGTATCCAGCTGGTCGCTGAAGGCAGGCAGGTCCGTATCGCGGAGTGTAAACAGCGCACCGAACATGCCGCTCGAAACAGCGCCGTAGGATGACGTTCCGGGCGTAATCGAGATCCCGTCAACGGTCATGCCAGACAGTCCACCGCCTGCCAGGGTTTGTGTGGGACCAAAAGCCGTCGATGGGGAAAATTCGATTTGTCTCGCCGTAGACTGCAGCAGGTAAACGCCTTCCTGCGTGACGATGTCTATGCCGCCGCTCTGACGTTGCACGGTCTGGATCGGCATGTATTCGGAGATCTGATCCAGCAGCCGGCCGCGTTCATCCATAAGGGCTGCCGCCTGACCGGACGACTGATCGATCTTTGCCAGTTTGGCGTTGATGTCCTCAACGCCCTTCAGGGCTGAGTTCACGGTGTCCACGCCGATGGCGATTTCGTTGTCCGTTTCTGCGCGCAGGGATGTGGCGAAATCTGACAAGGCGTTGAACTCATTGACCAATGAGACTGCAGCCTGAAGCGTGGCCGTCATGTCGGATCCGGATTCCGGCGACACAGCCAGATTGGAGAGGGCACTCTCGAAATTTGAAAACAGGCCGAACAGGCTCGCTCCATCGGCCGTGCTTCCGACGCGGGTCGAAATTGTTTTCCAGGTCGAGGCGAAGAGATCTGCCTGGGACAGGTCGCTGCTGAGCGAGCGGCGCTCGGCTGACAGGGCCTCATCTCCTGCACGTGCGACTCCGATAGAGCGGACGCCGGAACTTTGGCCACCGATAATGTTTTCGGCAACAATCAACGAACGGCGGACATAGCCCGCCGTCGTCGAGTTCGACACGTTCGTGGCGACAATGTCGGCCTTCTGACTGGTGATCCGAAGGCCGGATTGTGCCGCATTGATGGCGCTAGATATGGTCACGTACGTGCCGTCCCCTCAGGCCCGGATCAGCGCTTCAGATTAGTAGTTTCCTGCAGCATCTCATCGACCGTCTGCACAATCTTCGCGTTAGAAGAATAGGCTCGCTGGGTTTCGATGAGGTCTGTCAGTTCTGCTGCAATATCCGTGGTGGAATCCATCAGGGAGTAACCCGAGACAGTGCCGACCGGGCCAGTACCTGCATCCCACAGATAGAGGCTGCCGGAGGAGGATGAGACTGAAAATGCCTGACCATCGAGTGCCGTGAGGCCGTTCATGTTCGGCACGTCACCCACCGGGATCTGATAAAGCGTCCGGCGCAGGCCAGTGTCGTAAACGGCCTGAAGGTAGCCGTTTTCGTCAATCTCGACCGATGCAAGGTCACCGAGCGGCGCGCCGTCTTTGGTCACTGCCGTCGGGGAGTAGGGGCCAGCCAGTTGGGTCATCCCGGCGCTGTCGTCAGGGCGGCCGATGAAAATGTCGACCGGACCATGTTCCAGTGCCATTGAGAGCTTGCCGGTAGCGGGATTGTAGCTGACGCCGCCGCCGGCAGTCGCGGAATCGATCCGGCCGCCATTTGCTGCGGTATCATCAAACACAAGGTTCAGGCTGCCGAGCGAAGTCGCCGGATTGCCGGCACTGTCGAAGAACTGAACATCCCATTCATTCGAAGAGCCGCTGCCGGGTACGGACGGCGTGAATTCCATTGTTAACGTTTGAGCACGGCCAAGATTGTCGAAGTACTCAATAGGCAGAGAGTATGGATCGCCTGATCCGCCGGCATTCGTAGCGTCTGCCGGCAGGTTGATGCCGAGTTCTATGCTGGTCGTGGGAGATGCGGTGAACTGGGATGTCGCGATGTTCACCGGCTCCAGGTTCAGGCCGCTGTTGCGGCTGACATTGCCGATGTCACCCGAGGAGTCTGCTGGCCAGCCCAGGAGGAACATGCCGCTCTGAGTACGGAGAAATCCGTTCTGGTCGGTGTGGAATGAGCCGGTCGGCAGGAGCATGAGCGAACGCTCAGATGGAACGGCGCCTACGCCACCTTCATTAGTCACCGGGATCAGGCCGCGGCCTCCGACAGCGATATCCGTCGCATTACCTGTTCCGGTCAGAGATCCTGTTGCCGCGATGTCCTTGTAAGAACTCACGCGGACACCGCCCGCCGCATAGGCAGAACTTCGTTGTTGGAGAACCATACTCGAAAAATCGACCTGACTGCGTTTGTAACCGTAGGTCGACGAATTGGCGATGTTATCGGAAATCGTGGAGAGGCGGGCGGAGTTTACATTCAACCCCATCACCCCTGCGTTCAGGGACGAAGAAATACTCATGTCGGTTGCTCCTGCAAAGTGACACAACCATGAGTAATTCTCCTTGGTTAATGACGAGATAACTCGGCTTAACCCCCAAAATTTATTGGGTCAGGATGGTAATCGAAATTCGCCGGTTCTGAGGTGCGGACGGATCGTCCGGGATCAGGGGCTCGGAATCCGCTTTTCCTGACACTTCCCGGATCCGGCTGGCCGGCATGCCTGATCGAACCAGCAGGCGGCGTGCCGTGTTGGCGCGGTCTGCCGACAAGTTCCAGTTATCGTAGACAGCAGCGTTCCGGTAGGTGCGGTTATCCGTGTGGCCGACGATCTTCACCTGGTTTTCGAAGTTGCCGAACGAACCCGCGACCTGACCCATCAGGTCGGCCAGAAGTTCGGACGGATAACTCGATCCGACCGGGAAGAGGGGAGTCTGCGCTGAGTCTGTAATCTCCACCACGATCCCTTCCGGAGACATTTTGATCAGCATGTGTTCCGAGATCTGGTGCCCGTCTTCGGTGAGACCCTTTTTCAGGTCTTCCAGTTGGGCGGCTATCGCGCGCTCATCCGTTTTGTCCTTCGAGCCATGCGAGTCGATGGATTTGGACCGAGAGGCGCCTGTGCCCATTTTCGCATAGGTTTCCTCGGTGAAGATGGACGAGCCATTCAGGCCATCGGAGCCACCACCGGAAATGCGGCTGATCGGAATTGTCGGGTTGAAGTAATCAGCAATACCCTTGCGTTGCTCCTCTGTCGTGGCGTTGAGCAGCCACATGAGAAGGAAGAACGCCATCATCGCGGTAACAAAGTCGGCATACGCAACCTTCCAGGCACCACCGTGGTGCCCGTCGGCTTTGACGACCTTCTTCCGCTTGATGATTGTCGTGTGAACGACTGGTTGTTGCTTAGTACCCATTAACCCTAACCATTTGAGGCAGTGGGCATTCTCTAACAGACAGCCATGAAGGAACGCTGCGGAGGCGATGGTTAACTTGCCCCGCCTCGTTAATGGTTTTTCAACCGGTCACCCACCATCAGTGGTTAACGGGACGGTACGTTTTTTTAATAGGTGGCAAACTGTGTCTGCAGTTCTGCGGAAAAAGATAGACGCTGGGGCGGGTATTCCACCCAGCATGATGCAACTGCAGCCTTTCTGGCTGAAGTTGCAGACCTGTACCCGCGAGTGGGCCGCAGATACTTATGGGATTCTGCCGGATATTTCGCTCGCCAGCCGGCGTGCTGTGAGTGGCGCCGCAGCCCGGCAGACGCTGGATCAGGAAGCCGCGTTCTATTTTTCCGCTACTCTTTCGCCCGGCCTTGCGGGGATCGCGCTGGATTCTGCTGGAGCCGTCCGGAACGCGGCCGTCCGCATGGATCAGGACATCGACAGCCTTGCCGATGCTTCACCCCTGTTTCTCAAGCTTTTAGCTGAACAGGCGGGCCTCGATCTGGCTCAAGCCGTTTCGTCCGGCCTGTTCAAGACAGAACAGGGGGTGGCTGCGACGGCTGACCCGGCAGCCGCGGCTGGCGGTTTCAGTGCTGCAAACCGCTATCTGGTCATCGAATACAAGCTGCAGCTGGATGAAGACGTCACCCGAGTCTGGTTTGCCTTCGCCTTTGATTATTTGCAGAAATTTTCTGCATCGAGCTTGCGCGATGCGGCTGATCATAAAGCACAGGCCCGTCATCACAGCCGGAAATCGCTCAGCGATAGCGTGCTGGCATCGACGACAACCCTGGATGCCGTTCTGGACCGATTGTCCCTGACGATCGGTGAGTGCGCAAAGCTTGAAGTCGGTACCGTGTTGCCGCTTTCCGGAGCCGATGCGGGCAAATTGTCTTTATCAGCGGATACGCTGAATGGGTGTGTCGATATAGGTTTGGGAGAACTGGGTGTCTGGAAGCGGCAGCGGGCGCTGAAGCTGACGACGCCGATCTCGGAAAATTTTGCGCAGGAAATCGTGGATTCTTAGCAATCATTCCGTGTGGAGATTGCTAGAGGGGAGTTGAGAAGTGAACGCAATTATTGGGATGCTGGTGACAGTCGCCATGGTTTTTGGCGGATATCTGTTGGCCGGCGGCAAAATGGAGATCATCACCCATGCGCTCCCGTTTGAGGGCATGATGATCGGTGGAGCCGCACTTGGTGCCTTTCTGGCAGCCAACGACCTGACGACGATCAAGCATACGGTTGGTGACATCGTCTCCGTATTCAAAGGGCCGAAATGGAAAAAGCAGGACTATCAGGACCTGCTTTGCCTGATGCATGAACTTCTGAATGTGCTCAAGCAGAACCCGGTCGATATCGAGCCGCATATCGAGGCGCCGAACGAGTCCGAAATTTTTGCCAAATATCCGAAGATCCTCAAGGACCATTCCGCGGTTGAAATGATCTGCGATACGATCCGTTCAATGATCATGAACTTTGACAATGTTCACCAGGTTGAGGAACTGCTCGAAGCTCAGCTGGAAGGCCTGCAGGAAGACAGTCTTCATGGGGCGCACGCCTTGCAGAACATGGCTGACGCTCTGCCGGCCCTCGGCATTGTCGCGGCCGTTCTGGGCGTTATCAAAACGATGGCCGCAATCGACAAGCCGCCTGAAATTCTGGGCGGCATGATTGGCGGCGCTCTGGTCGGAACGTTTCTTGGGGTTTTCCTCGCTTACGGGATCGTTGGGCCGTTTGCGAACAAGGTGAAGCACAACCGGACCGAAGAGCATTTTTTCTATGCGACCATTGGCGGTCTTCTGGTGTCAAACCTTCACCACAACCCGGTCAATATCTCGGTCGAAGTGGCGCGCCGTCACGCTCCTGCCAGGGTGCGTCCGAGTTTTGACGATGTGGAACAAGCAATCCGGGAGCTGAAAAAGGCAGCATGACCCGCTTCGGCCTCCTTCTGCTTGTTGGCTGTGTCCTTGTGCCTGCATCGCTGGCGCAGGAGGGCGCTATCGCTGAGCCTGGGGCAGAGCAGGGGCAACCGGTCCAGTTGGCGAACGAGCTGGATCAGTTCGTTCGAGACGCGATTGACGAAGGACTGCTGACGCCTGTCGGGCAAGCCGATGCCGAGCCGGAGGAGCAGGCGGATGATCGCCCGAGCCTGCCTGCGGGTGTGCGGCCGCGCCAGGCCGCGCCTTTTGAGGTGGAGGTGGATTGCAATGGTCCCAACCCCCTCGATTTTGGTGAATTTGAAGCATTCGACCGCTATCAGCAAATCTACACGTTTCAGGAAAAGGCCAGTCAGCAGCCGGGGCAGGGCGAGGAACTCGCGGGGGTCGAGCTTGCCAAAGCCTATCTGGCACTTGGTCTTTATTCCGAAGCAGGGATGGTTCTGAAGTCCACGCCGGGGCCGGTCGCCACAGCCTACCTTAAAGTCAGCCGCATGATGGAAAACCGCGCGGTCGCGGATTTGGAGTACTTCCAAAAGCTGGCTGAGTGCCGGGAAGAAGCTGGAATCTGGTATGGAGTTGCGCTTCTGGCGAACGACCGGGATGCGGGCGTGGAGGTCTTGAGCGAGAACATCAATGCTTTCCGCAAATTGCCCTTTCGCTTGCGTGCGGATCTGACGGCGATGGTGGTGCCGGAACTGGACAAGCGTGGGGAACGCATTCTGCCAGTGAAGCTTCTGGCCGACTTCACATCTTCCCAGGTTGCTGACACGACACAGTTGCAGTTCGCAAAATCCATCATCGATCTTGGGGAGCAGCGGCCTGATGCCGAAAACGACATTCGCCGGTTTCTGAGCGAGCCGCAATTCCAGGAGCAGGCGCTCGCCGTCCTGATGCGCCACGGCAAACCTTTGAATAGCCTGCAGGAAGAGATCCTGATGGGCGAACTTATGAAGAAGTTCGGCCAGACGGGGGATGACCGGGCGCTGGCCGCAAGCCTTCAGTATGCGTTGCAGGAGCTCAGTGGCAGCTCCAACTACCAGCCGATTATGGAACTTGCCGGCATGTCTGCATTGCAGAATGAATCGGCGCAGAAGGAGATTCGGCGGCAATTCATTAAGGGGCTGGAGCGCGATCTGAACAGCGACAACCGGCTCCGCAATCTTGCCGCGCTCAATGCACTCGTTTCAGATCCCGGGATCCTCGAAACGGCACCTGAGCGGACAAAACTTTACCGGGCCGGAGCGTCTCTGGCGGTTCGGTTCGGACTCGTTTCCATGACCCGGGTGCTGATGAAGCAGGATGAGGCGGATGATGCCGTGATCACGGAATTGGCGAGGTTGGAATTCCGTGCCGGTGATTATGATGCTGTCACCAATTGGGCTCAGGCCTATCCGGAGAATGCTCCACTCAATCTTCTGGCTGCGCAGAGCGCGATCCGGCAAGGCAATCCTGTCGGGCTCCGCATCTATGAAGGCCGGCTGGAACTGGAGCCGGAAGCGGTCCTGTCCCTGATCGAGCTGGATGCGGCGACCAATCGCTGGATGGTCTCGGACGAGATTTATGCAGCAGCGGCTGCGCTTTCAGATCCTGTTTTGAAACAACGTGCAGACCGGGTGTTTGCGATGCGTACCTCGGCCCGGGAGTTGGCGAATCCGAAAAAGTCGAAGCTCGCCATGGGGCAGGTTTCTTCCGTGCTCGGGCCGCGTCTGGAACAAGTCACCGGAGGAACGCACTGATGTCGAGCGCCATTTACGCCATGCTCGGCCGCCAGCAGGGCCTGATGCAGGAAATGCAGGTGGTTGCGAACAATATCGCCAACTCCAGCACGACCGGGTACAAATCCGACCGTGCACTCTTTGGTGAGTTTCTGGTCGCAACCGGCTCCCAGTCTTCCTCCCTGTCGATGGGCGGGCTTGCGGGACACAGTTTTGCCATGGAGCAGGGGGCGCTGAAGATCACCGGAGGTGAGCTGGACCTGGCGATCCAGGGCGACGGGTTTTTCCTCGTCGATACGGAGCAAGGACAACGTCTGACGCGCGCAGGTCATTTCCAGCTGTCAACGGATGGACAGCTTGTGGACATGAATGGCAGCCCGGTCCTCAACGCAGGTGGTGCACCTATCAATATCCCGCCGAATGCCAGCCAGGTCCGTATCGCCACAGACGGTACGATTACGATCAGTGCAGGCGATGGCCTTCCTCCACAGGAAGTCGGGCAGGTGGGCGTTGTTACCGTCGATCAGGAAGCGACTCTGGTGCGCGATTCCAACTCCTACTTTTCCGCACCGGACGGTCACAGGCCTGCCGAGAACAATGAAATTGTCCAGGGTGCGCTCGAGCAGTCGAATGTCTCCCCGGTGCTTGAGGTTGCGCGCATGATTGAAGTGCAGCGCGCCTATGAAGCCGGACAGGCCCTTTTTGAACGCGAAGACCAGCGCATCAGCAAGATCATCAGCGCAGTACGTAACGGATAAGACAGGCATACAGCCGGTAAGAGAAGGAGCAGGACGTGAAATCTCTACAAATCGCCGCAACAGGGATGGCCGCGCAACAGATGCGGGTCGACGTCATCTCCAACAATATCGCGAACATGAGTACGGCGGCCTACCGGCCGCGGTCTGCGGAATTTTCAGATCTGGTGTACCAGCAATATCTGACGCCCGGAACATCAACATCCCAGGTCGGCACGCTGGTGCCCGCCGGGATTCAGATTGGCACGGGCGTTCGTCCGTCCACGGTGTCTATGGAGTTGACGCAAGGCGCCCTGAATCCGACGGATGCCGAGCTGGACCTGGCAATCGACGGTTCCGGCTATTTCGAAATTACGCTTCCGTCCGGAGAGTCTGCCTATACGCGGGACGGAAAGTTCAATCGCGGCCAGGCGGGCGAGATCGTTACCATGGATGGGTTTCCGCTCGCCGATGGCGTAATCATTCCCGACGATGCCCAGAGCATTTCTATCAGCCGCGATGGCGAAGTGGTGGCCTATTTTGATGGCGTCACGGAAGGGCAGTCCATCGGCAATATCCAGCTCGTCCGCTTCGTGAATGAAAAAGGCCTTGAGGCTATGGGGGACAATTTGTTCCGCGAAACAGAGGCCTCCGGGACGCCGACCCAACTGGTGCCCGGCACGGAAGGCGCCGGCTATATCCGCCAGGGGTTCCTTGAAGGGTCTGGCGTCGACGTCGTGAAGGAAATCTCCGAACTGATCGAAGCTCAGCGCGGTTATGAGCTGAACTCCAAGGTCATCACCGCGTCGGATGAAATGCTCGCAGCCACGACAAGGGTGAAGTGATCATGATGTCTGTGTTTGCCTTCGGGTTTGGGGTGATGGCGGCGTTTGCCGGTTCATCATCCCTGGTCGCTTCGGAAGTGATCCGGGCAGGAGATCCTGTCACAGCTTACAACGCAATGACCGAAGAAGGGGAGAGCGCATCTGGCGACCCGCTCGTCGGTCGTGAAGTACTTCGTACGGTTTATGCGGGAAGGCCAATCACAATCGAGAATACGCGGGCGCCCGTCATCGTAAGGCGTAATCAGGTTGTGTCTGTAAAGTACATCAAGGGCGGTCTGGAGATCACGGCATCTGGCCGTGCCCTCGGTGATGCAGGCGTGAACGATCCGGTCACGGTACTGAATCAACAGTCGAAGCAAATGGTGCAGGGCATCGTTCAGGAAAGCGGATGGGTATTGGCACAATGAGAAACTTCATTTCAACCGCGCTTCTCGCGACAGCGGCCACGGCTTGTGCAGGGTCTCCGCTTTCGGATCCTAAACCGGAGCCCGTGCCACTCTATGCCGGGCCCTGGGCGGGAGCAGGGGTCGATATGGAGGCGGTCAGCGAGCCAAATCCGTCCCTTTGGGCAACCTCGCCGAATGCGCTGCTCAGCATGCGCCGCGCCAAAGCTGTCGGTGATTTGCTGACTGTGGTCGTCGAAATGAATGACCAGGCGAACCTGAAAAGCTCTCTCTCTCGCAGTCAGGGATCCAGTGAGGATCTGGGCATTGATGCACTTCTTGGTCTTCCGGATGTTCTGAACAATGCCCTGCCAGGATCGGCGAGCGTGTCGCCGGCGATCGATTTCAAACGCAATTCGAATATGGCGGGCAATGGCGCGGTGAACCGGGCCGAACAGGTCACGTTTACACTTGCAGCGCGTGTTGTCGGGGTTGAGCCCAACGGGAACTTAATCATTCAGGGGTATCAGCAGACACGGGTCAGTAACGAGATCCGCTATCTGAGCGTCTCGGGCGTCATTCGCGCCCAGGACATTACCCGGACCAACACTGTAACATATGACAAGATCGCCGATGCCCAGCTTTCCTATGTCAATCAGGGTGACACAACCGGCCTTAACGGGCGCAAAGCAGTACCGAAGCTTCTGGACAAGGTGCTGCCATTCTAAGGGTGGGAGACCGGTATGAAGCATGTCATCTCAGCAGTGGTTGCTGTCGTATGTATTCTCATCGGCGGCATCACCGGACATTTCGTGAAGACGGGCCTGTCAGCAGCAGCCAGCCCGAATGCTCATGAGACATCCGGCAAGTCTGATGGCGGGCATGGTGCAGCCGATAGTCATGGCAGTGAGAAGAAAGAGTCTCACGGAGCGAAAAAGGAAGCTTCCGGTCACGGAGGCGGAGGCCATGGCAGCGATGGCGCGGCAGGCGGCGTCGTCTATTTCAAATTCACGCGTGAGTTCATCGTCCCGGTCATGCATGATCGCAAGGTCGAGAGCCTTGTGATCCTGAATATCAACCTGGAAGCAGATTCGAGCATTTCCCAGAAGCTGTTTTCCATGGAACCCAAGATCCGGGACAACATCATGACGACGCTGATTGAGCTCAGCAATGACGACCGGACTTTCGAGAACATCACCGATGTGGAAAGCTATGAGACGATCCGCGCCATGGTCCTGATGAACCTGCAAAAGGCGGTGCCGACAGGGATTCAGAATGTGCTTATTGTCGACATTGCACAGCAGGATCTCTGATCCCCAGGGGCAAATGGCCCGATCTGCAATCTAGCGATCATACTTTTCGACATTGGCCATCTCGGTGGTCAGGTTGAGTGACGTTTCCAGCAGTAGAGTCCCGTTTTCATCAACCGTGACGCCGGTAACAGTACCGATGAGACGGGGTGATGTGGTGCGCTGGAGCTCACCATCCTTGTACATCTGAATTTCCAGCTGATAGACGCCGTCTTCCGCCATCTGGTCTCCGGTGGAGGTTTCGCCGTTCCAGGTGTAGGTGCTTGCTTCCGGATCCAGAGTTTTCGACCAGATCTCGTTTCCGTCTGCATCCCGGACTTTCAGGGTGGTTTCGTCGGTGGATTCCGGAATGTCGACAACAAGATCCACGCCTTCGCCGGAATAGGGGGCCCATGATGTATCGATGGCAACGGTCTCCCCCAGCCACTGGCCCGCAAGAATGCTGGAATGCAACCCGCCGATCATGCTGGCAATGCCTTCCAGATGGGTGTTGGAAGCAACCTGTTGTTCCAGTGTCGAAAACGTCGCCAGTTGGTCAACGAACTGCGTGGAGTCCATCGGCGACAACGGGTCCTGGTTTCTGATCTGAGCGGTCAGCAGTTTGATAAATGAGTTGAACTCTTTGCCGATGGATTGAGTTGTGGTGCCAGATACGTCGGACATGTGGCTGATCCTTAAAGTCTGATATCAAGACCGCCGCTCGCCGTGCGGGCTGGGCGAAGGGTGTCTGCAGAGAGATTTGCCGTGGTCAGCGGCGGCGAATCCGCGCCGATGGCACGGTCTCCAAACGCGCGTCCCGGCACGGGTGTGTGTGCGTGTTGCTGCCCGGAATGCTGTTGTTGCTGGAAGGTCATGTTCTGGCTGGACAGACCATTTCGCTCCAGGGCCTGGGTAAGTTCGAAATGCATGAGGCGAAGTTGTTTCAGCGCTTCCGGAGAATCGCCGGTGACAGTGATATGCTGAAGGCCGTTGGCGTCGAATTTGAAGTCAATCGAAACACGGCCGAGTTCCGGCGGATCCAGCTGAACTGTAATCCGGTCGGGCGTATCGTCAGGTGACGAGACAGCGTCAGTGATAATCTTGACCGTCTCTGCCGGGCTGGCCGTGACAACCGCCTGAGTAGGCGTCATCTGGATCTGGGACGGGTTGGATTGCGCCTGTGCCGGAGAATTCGGGACGGCGCCAAAAACTGTCATTGGCGATTGTTGGCTCGTCTCCGCGCCGTGCGCGGCGTGAGCTGACTTGCCGGAAATGCTGGCCGTGGCCTCACCTTCATCCGACTCGGCCAGAAGACTGGCGACTGACGGTCCATCTTCTTTCACGGCATCCGGGGAGTCTGCAGACACTTCTGCCAGATTATTGGGGTCGGGCGCCGCGGCGGTTGAAGTCGTGCCCGTGGAACCCGCCGCGGCGGAGGCTGATGCTTTTGTGCCTGCAACGCGCTGCAATTGCGATCCGGCCGTACTCTCCTTGGAAGACATTTGCCCTGTGACGTTCATGCCTGACGCGGGCACCATTTCGGCCTGCCGTTCGGACGAAGTAGCTTGAATGACCGGTTGAGCTGCGTCCCCATTTGCATCAGACTGGAGCGTCGCGGCGGTGTCTGCCGGCGGTTGGTCGGCAGCGGAACCTGTTTCAGACGGCACGCCGTCATCAGGTTTCTGAACTGAGGCTGCCACAAGAAGTGGGTCAGACGGATCCTCTTGTTCTGTGTCGGTTTCCGTGTCGGCTTGAGCAATCTCTTCGGGTGTCACGTCGTGCCCGGTGTGCGGACCAGTCGTTCCGGTGGCGACATCTATGTTGCCTTCTTCTATGTCGCCTTCTTCCGGTGAAAGACCAGCAGCTGGCTCGAGTGTTTCATCGTCAGGGAAACGGGGCAGTCCAGCTGTCGCCGCGGTGTCTGCCCTCTCAGCGGGCAAGATGCGGCCATATGCTTCGCCACCATTGCTTTTTCCCGCTGGTGTACCAGTCGTTTCTTCGGAAGAGGCAGCGCTGCTTTCCTGCTTCAGCGTTCGGGTGAAGGCTTCACCGGAATTGCTCGTCACAGCCTTGTTGGCTGAGCGGCCTGACTTGGCGCTTGCTGACGAATACGCCGGTTCCGATTCAATCAGAAATGTCATGACCGGTTACCATTCCCTGTCCCAATATTAACCAAGTTACAACCAAAGGACATGAAAACAGCGTTAACGCACCTGTCAGTCCGGCGATTAAATTTTTCCGATCCGGACCCGGAGGACCTGATGACCCAGCCTATCTCAATTCAGGCTTTCACCCCCAAAGCAGGCGAAACTGCAAATCGGCCAGCCGCCGGTGGGGAAGGGGCGGAAGCCTCTGATATTGGCAAACGCTTTGAGCAGATGCTCTGGACGGAAATGTTGTCCTATGCGGGGCTGGACAAGGCCTTCGCGCAAGATGGCGGCCAGGCCGCCGAGACCTTTTCGCGTTACGTTGTTGAATCCATCGCTGCAGATCTCGCGGAAAGCCACCCGATGGGCCTTGGAGAGGCTGTTGACCGCTCAGTTGCGGCGCGCCAATCACCACAACAGGATGACATCCCATGAGCCAGGCAAATATCCAGTCGGAAATCGACGGGCTGAGGGAAACGCTCGCCCTTGAGAAGGAGTACCTGCTTGCTGGGCGGGCGCGGGAAACGCTGACGCTCACAGAGGCAAAACTCTCTGCGATGAATTCGCTGGAGACTGCCTTCGGTTCTTTCGAACCTGGCTCAGTGCCGCTTGCCTATCGGACGGACATGGCCGAAGTCGTCACGATGGCGAAGGAGAACGCCGTTCATTTCGAAGCGATTCAGAACGGCTTGCGGCGCGCGATTGAACGTGTCGAATCCCAGCATGCAAATGCTTATGTCGGTTCCTATACCCAGACAGGTGGCAAAGTCGCATTTACTGAAGTGACCGGGCATTTCCTGAAAAAGGCCTGACTGGTTAACTGCTTGTACACTCCCGGATTGTAACACGTTCTGGAAACCTGGAGGGGTTGGCGGTCTTTTCCGCAGTCAGGACGACACGTAATTTAATCAGGCCGCGACAAGGTTCGCTGGCCTCGGTCCTTGAGGGATGGGTATATAATGTCCAGTATTCTGACTAATAACAGCGCAATGGTTGCGCTCGACACGCTTCGCAACATCAACAAAGACCTTGCATCGGTCCAGAACGAAATTTCGACGGGCAAGTCCGTCTCCAGCGCTAAAGACAACGCGGCGATCTGGGCCATCTCGACGGTCATGTCGACCGACGTTGAAAGCTTCAAGCAGATTTCCGACTCGCTGAACCTCGGTTCTTCGACGGTCGGCGTTGCCCGCGTTGCTTCTGAGAAAGTCACCGAGCTTCTGCAAGACATGAAAGAGCTGATCGTTACGGCTCAGGGTGCGAACGTTGACCGCAGCAAGATCCAGACCGAGATCGGTGAGATCCGCGAGAACATCGCATCGGTTGTTGGAGCCGCCCAGTTCAACGGCCTGAACCTGGTCGATGGCTCGTCCACGGCAGACATGCAGATCCTGTCGTCGCTCGACCGTAGCTCTTCTGGCACCGTGACGGCTGCATTCATCGATGTTGCCCGTCATGACCTTTCGATCAGCAATACGGCTACCGGGGCAACCTTCGGCGGCACGGCTGTCACCGATACGTCGATCATCGACAATGGTGGTACAAATGCTGGTACGGCAGCGACAGTTGCTGATAGCGCTTCCCAGACAATTACTATCGCGTCAGTTGCGGACGGCAATTCTTATCGCCTCGTCCTTGACGACTCGGGTGCTGCCAACAGTCTTGGCCAGCGTACTTTCGAATATGTGGCCGGTACGGATGACAGCGCTAACTCGGTTGCTGCGAACCTGGCAAATCAGGTCAGCACCTTCTTTGCTGCCACGGGCGAGACCAACTATACGGTTTCCCGCTCCGATGACGTGATCACGATCACCAACAACTCAGGCGATGATCTGACGCTGACCGCAGAGTCCGCTACAGGTGGTACGGCTGGCACCAGCGCTGGTGGTCTTGGAAACGTCTCTTCGATCGACGTGACCACGGATGCCGGTGCAACGGCTGCTCTGACCTCGATTGAATCCCTGCTTCAGACGTCGATCGACGCTGCTGCCGGCTTCGGTTCTTCTCAGACCCGTATCGAAAATCAGACTGACTTCGTCAGCTCCCTGGTCGACTCCATGACCTCCGGTATCGGTGGTCTGGTGGACGCCGACATGGAAGCTGCTTCGGCCAAACTGCAGGCCCTTCAGGTCCAGCAGCAGCTGGGCGTCCAGTCTCTGTCCATTGCTAACCAGGCGCCGCAGACTCTGCTGTCGCTGTTCCGCTAATATGACCGGTAGTCCGGGAGCCAATGGCGGTTCCCGGGCTATCATTTCTACTATCCCGGGGAGGGTGCATTGCAATCACTGGCTTTCAAGGCATATGGGGAGGTCAAGCAACGCACTGCGGGTGAGAAGGAAATTGAATTCGCGTTGTTCCGGCAGATTACGGACGCGCTTGAACAGGTTTCCGAAGGTGACGATGTACAGCCCACAGATTGGGCAGAGGCAATTCACCGAAATCAACAATTGTGGACAACGATCGCGATCGACCTGCTTCACCCTGGCAACAGCCTGCCAGATGAGATGAAGCGGAGTCTTTTGTATCTCGCCGAGTTTGTCCGGCAGACCAGTATGAAGATCATGGGCGGCGAAGGCGATATTGCCGACCTGATCGAAGTCAACCAATCCATCATGAAAGGCCTTGTGGGCGCTGCCGCCCAGGAGGCGGCCGGGGAGGGTGCCTGATGTCTGGTCTCGTGTTCAAAGTGGCGCCGGGTGAGCGCTTCATTATCAATGGTGCAACGCTGGAAAACGGCGACAAACCGGCACGTATCCGCGTTGTCGAGGGTGACGCGCGTGTCCTGCGCTGCCGTGATGCGATGCATCCAAGTGAAGTCAATACACCGATCAAGCAGGTTTACTACGCCATCCAGCTCCTGGTCACCGGCGACCTGAAAGAAGACGACACTGTGCCCGCAATCGATGCAGAGTGCGAGCGCCTGGAAGACGTGTTCAGTCACATTGATGCCGAACTTATTCCAGTGCTCCGCTCCATGATCGGCCGGGGGAACTATTACTCAGCGATGTGTCATTTGCGTCAGATCATGCCAATCGAGGCGGAATTGCTGGCTTTGCCTGCAGGTCGGAGTGAACCGGTGCATCAGGCCCGGGTCGCCTGACGCCTATGTTCCAGCCGGCGATCCCTCTTTCCGGAATCGGTGGATGGAGATTTCTCCAGGACACGTATTCCCGTCAGCTCGATTCCTTCAGCGATTCTCCCCAGGTCCGGAACGACCGGGACTACATGCTGGAGAAATTGTCCAACCGGATGACCGTAGACGAGTTCATGAGTGACCGGCGCCTGTTGCGGGTCACGATGACGGCTTTCGGTCTGGGCGGTGAAGAGTGGAAGGGCGGCTTCATCCGCAAGGCACTCGAAGAAGTCGGGGATCCGGACAGCACATTCCTCGCGCGCCTCAACAACACCAAGTATACCAAATTCGCTGAAGCGCTGGCGCCCATCGATGGCAATATCATCATGTCGTCCGGCGAGCTGGCAAAGATTGCGGTCAATTTTGAGGCTCAGTCGTTCCAGACCGCTGTCGGGGAAGTCGACGACTCCATGCGACTCGCCCTGAACTTCCAGACCGAAATTGCCGAGATGACCGGCAATGACGCGTCGGACAAGACGATTCTCTACCGAATTCTTGGAGACGTCCCGGTTCGTACGGTTTTCGAGACAGCCTTCAGTCTGCCTCAGGGCATCAGCAGTCTCGACCTCGATCGGCAGGCGGATATCTTCAAGGAAAAGATCACCTCTGTCCTCGGGATCAGCGACCTGTCCGAATTGGCAGAACCGGAGGTGACTGAAAAGCTCATCCACCGGTTCCTGGCCATGGAGACGATCGAAAACGGATCGACGTCTTACTCTTCGGCATCCGCAGCTCTGACATTGCTCGGCAACGGGGTGGGCAGCCAGGCCAGCCAGAATCTGTTCATCAGTCTTCTGATGTAGGCGGTGGCTCCGGCGGCGCCGACGAGGCGTCCGGCCCAAGGATGGTATTCAGCGTCTGGAATGCGCTATCGATCCCGTCCTGGTTTTTCGTGCCCATGAATTTATCCAGTGCAGGGAAGAGGGCGATGGCATTGTCACCTTCGGCATCCTTGCCAAATTCGTAGAGGTTGGCCCTCAGCATGGGCTCCAGTTCCTCATAGAGAGCAAGCGTCCGGCGGCAGCGTCGGATGAGGGTGTTTTCTTCATCCGTCGCGGCATGTGGCAGGGCGCGGGAAACCGACCGGAGCACATCTATCGCAGGATAGCGCTGGCGTTCGGCAATCTGGCGCGAGAGAATGATGTGTCCGTCGAGGATGCCGCGGATCATGTCAGCCACCGGTTCTTCCATGTCCGATCCTGCGACGAGCACGGAATATATGGCGGTGATGTCGCCCTTGTCGTCCAGACCGGGCCCTGCACGTTCAGCCAGTTCGGAGATGACCCGGACCGTTGAGGGAGGGAACGCGTTCAATGCCGGAGTCTCGCCTGCCATGAGTGCGGTTTCCCGGTGCGCTTCGGCAAACCGCGTAATCGAGTCGAACAGGAAGAGGACATTGTGCCCTTCGTCCCGAAAATGTTCGGCCGCGGTGATTGCGCAATACGCCGCACGTTTCTTGGCGCCCGGAGGTTCGCTGGCTGTCGCTGCGACCACGACGGTCTTCGACATGATGGATTTCGGCAGGACATTGCGTACAAACTCGTTCACTTCGCGGGATCGTTCGCCAATCAGGGCGATAACGACCCGGTCGGCTTCCAGACCGGCGGCGAGCGATCCCAGGAAGGTCGACTTTCCGACACCGGAGCCGGCAAACAGGCCAAGCCTCTGCCCCTGACAGACCGGTAGCATCGTATCGGTGACCATCCAGCCCGTTGCCAGCCGGTTGCCAATTCCGCGGCGGGCATGCGCCGGCAGGGGGGCGGTGTGCAGGCGGCGGTTGGTCGCGCGCAGTGGCGCAATCTGGGCGGAAACGCCCGTGATGTCCCCGCGATAGTTGATGATCTGCCCCAGCCAGTGGTCGCCGGGCTCAATCCGGGGTTCCTGCTGGATCTGGACGGCATCGCCGATCCGGATGGCATCGCAGGGAGAGTAGAGCAGGGCAGTCACGCTGTCTCCGGCGATCGAGAGGATTTCACCGAGAATGCTGGTGCCTGGTTTCTGGATGACGATTTCATTGCCTACGCCGGCCAGTTCGCTGATCCCGGCAATCCGGATCATTCCGGGCGCAACTTCGGTCACCGTGCCCCAGAGACTAAAAAGTGTGAACGAGGCGGAAGCCGCACCCATCGGCATGGTGTAAATCCTAACAAAACGCGTCGATCGGTTAACCCTTTCTTCAACTTATCCCTTGAAGTCTTGTTAACGAGTTAACCAAGACGAGTCTGTCATGATTTCCCAGCTTCCGCTTTTTGAAATCTACGGCGCGATGGCCCGTTATGCGGCGGAGAGTCAGAAGGTCAGCGCCACCAATATCGCGCACGCCGATGAGCCTGGATATAAAGCCAAAGAGCTTGAATCCTTTGAGGCTTACCTCTCCCGTGCGGCCAATAGCGCTTCTCACACCGGGCTCAACACGTCTTTCAAAGTCGTCGAGTCCGGCACGCCCGTATCGCCCAGCGGCAACTCGGTCAGCATTGAAATGGAAATGTTCCGGTCCGCGGAAGCGGCCGGGCAGCACGAGCAGGCAATGACGGTCTATTCCAAATCGCTCGACCTGCTCCGTACGGCACTTGGCAAATATTGAGGGAGGTCTGAATGAACCCGCTCAAGCAAATCATGATGCAAGCAGTCTCCGGCATGTCGCTGGAACAGCGGCGTGTCACCGTCGCGTCGGAGAACATCTCCAACGTCGACACGCCAGGATACCGCCGCAAGCTATTGTTGCAGGAAGCTCTGCCCGGACAGGGTGCGGACTTTGCTGCCACCAAGGTCATGCTGGATGAGACACCGGGTCAGAGGGAGTATGACCCGTCCCATCCCATGTCCGATGAGGACGGTTACGTCACCATGTCCAATGTTTCCCTGATCACGGAAATGGCGGACCTGCGCGATGCCAACCGGACTTATGAGGCCAATCTGAACTCGTTTCAGCAGGCCCGCACAATGTACCAGTCGTTGCTGGATGTTCTACGCCGCTGACGCGGTAAGAGGGGAGATGGGTAATGTCGACAGTGGGGTTCAGCGCTTATACGGCGCTTAACACAACTCGTCCTGCAGATGCCGCCGGTTCAGCGGGTGCTGCAGCAAAAACCGGTGATGGCAACAACGTCGTCGCTGAGGGGATATCCGATTTCCGGGCTGCCCTTCAGCAGGCGGAAGGAGCTGCCATGGAGACGGCGGTGTCCGGGGCAGACCCGCATGCCATGGTCGAGGCGCTGGCGAACGCAGAGATGATGCTGGATGCGGCAGTGACGATCCGTGACAAGGTGGTCGAGGCCTATCAGGAACTGCTGCGGATGCCGGTCTGAGGCATGAGACTGCAGCATGTCTGAAGCGGAAATCTTCGAGGTTCTGAGAGCGCATATCTGGGGCGCAGCCATGATGGCCATGCCGATCCTGATCACGACGCTCATCCTCGGTTTCGTCATCGGTCTCCTGCAAGCCTTGACCTCCATTCAGGAGATGACCCTCACTTTCATCCCGAAGATCTTTGCGGTCGTCGTCGTGTTCTTCCTGTCGCTTGGCTACATGACCCGTATCGCGCTCGACCTTTTCAATAATTACGTCCTGCCGATCATTTCAGAATAGGCCCCACCGTGGAAACTCAGAAACTCTTTGGCCTGTCGAACCCCACCGCGCTTCTGGCGATCGGCCTGATGATGGTCATCCTGGTCATGATCCTGCCGGTTCCGGCCTGGGTGATGGATATTGGCCTGACATGTTCGTTCGCCTTTGCGATCCTGATCTTCACCACGTCGATTTTCATCGAGAAGCCGCTGGATTTCTCGTCCTTCCCGAGCGTGCTGCTCGCGTCGCTGATCCTGCGCCTCGCCTTGAACGTGTCGTCGACCAAGCTGATCATCGGCGACGGTCATACGGGTACGGACGCCGCCGGCGGGGTGATCCAGGGCTTCGCCATGTTCATCATGGGTGGCAATCTTTTCGTGGGTCTCGTCGTGTTTGGCGTACTCGTGATCGTGAACTTCATGGTCATCACCAAGGGTGCGGGGCGCATGGCAGAAGTTGGTGCCCGCTTTGCTCTCGACGCCATGCCGGGCAAACAGCTTGCCATCGACTCAGACCTTGCTGTCGGCGCCATCTCTCACGAGGAAGCCAAGAAACGCCGCCAGAAGGAACAGGAAGAAGCCGCCTTCCTCGGGTCCCTCGACGGTGCGTCGAAATTCGTGAAGGGCGACGCGATCGCCGGCCTGCTGATCACGGCGCTGAACCTGCTGGCCGGCATCGGCATCGGCCTGACGGTGCATCATCTCAGCTTCTCTGAAGCGCTCAGCAATTATTCGATCCTGACGGTCGGTGATGGTCTCGTCTCGCAGATCCCGGCCGTGATTGTGTCCGTCGCTGCCGCGCTTCTGCTCTCGAAGGGCAGGGAAGATGGCGCAATCGACCTCGCGCTGGTGGCTCAGCTGGGTGCCAACGCAACGGCTCTGTTCATCGTTGCAGGGATTCTCGGCGTGTTTGCCCTGTTCCCGGGCCTGCCATTCCTCCCGTTCATGGTGGCCGCAGTCGGTTTTGCGACGGCGGCCTGGTTCATCCATCAGCAGCATCAGAAGACCGAAGCCGACAAAGAGCTGGCGCTTGAAGAAGAGGCACCGGAGCCGGTCCAGTTCGGCGATTCCATCCATTCCGACGAAATCCACCTCGAAGTCGCGCCGGACCTCGTGAACCTTGTCCTGTTGGGTGACAATGGATTTGAGAGCCGGATCCAGAAGATCAGGCGGTACATCGCCGAGGAATACGGCTTCGTCCTCCCGCCGATCCGAATGACGGACAATCCGATCCTGAAGAAAAACGAATACCGTATCCGTATTCAGGGCGTGCGGATCGATTCCGGTTTCCTGCGGCCAGGGTCTGTCCTGGCGCTGCTTGAGGATGATCAGCTGCCCCATCTCGATGGGGAGAAGGTCAAGGAGCCGGTCTACAAGGCCGCTGCGCGCTGGCTCGCCTCCGGCAAGAAACAGGAACTTGCGGCGTCCGGGATTCCGGCGGTCGAGCCAATCGAGGTGCTCGCCACCCATATGCTCGAAGTCATCCAGTCGAACTTCTCGCTGATCTTTACCCGCATGGTGATGCTCGACACGCTGGATGCCCTGACCAAGGTGTCCGATCCGGACCGCGCAGCTGCCAATCGCCGTTTCCTGGACGAATACATCCCCGGCAAGGTCACGCCGGAACTGCTACTGTCTGTTGTCCGGCTCCTGCTGGAAGAGCGGGTCTCTATCCGCAATCTCTTCCTCATCATCGAGACGCTCGCCGAGGCCAAGCAGGCCGGGGCGAATATCCAGCGGTCTGTGGAAATGGTGCGCCAGCGGCTCGCCTTCCAGATCGTCGATCGTCTTCAGGACGAGCAGGGGCGTTTGCCGCTGATCCAGCTTTCCACCAACTGGGAACAGAAGTTTGCCCAGTATGAAATCACCAATGAGAGCGGTAGCAGCGACATCGCGTTGCCGCCGGAACTGTTCGGCGAACTGACGAATTCGGTCCAGTCGAAACTGAATGAAGCTGCCCGGAAGGGCGTGATTGCCGCTGTTGCGACCACATCCCGCCGCCGCCGCTTCCTGCAGACCGTGCTCGTCAGCAAGGGCATTCGCAATGCCGTGTTGGCCTATGAGGAAATCAACGCCAAGACGAAGCCCTATATTATCGGCGTTGTCTGATGCTATTGGGCATGCCCGTCCCGGACGCGCTGTCTGCCTGGATCGCGCTGGTCATGGTGATTGTCGCCCGGCTCAGCTTCATCATCTTCTTCATGCCCGGGATCGGTGAGCAGACAATTCCGCTGCAGATGCGGGTGATGATCCTGCTGGCGCTGTCTGCCATGTTCTCGATCTCCGGCTTCGTGGCGCCTCCGCCGACAGAGTCTTTCGCATCTTATGCAGGCGTGCTCTCCACCGAGGTCGCAATCGGGTTTGCACTGGGCGTCGTTCTCAGAGTCACCATCTGGATGCTCAGCATCGCCGGCACCGTGATTTCACAGGCCATTGGCCTGTCACAGCTGTTGGGCGTCGCACTGGAACACGAGCAGCAGACGATGACGGCGAACCTCCTGTCGATGGCCGGGGCTGCGTTGCTGTTATCTGCAGACTTCCACATCAAGGCGATTGCCAGCCTGTTGCGCCTCTATACAGACGTGCCGATTGGGGCGTTGGAAGCCATGAACCAGGACATGCTTGTTCAGGCATTCCTGTCTGCCTTCGGGCTGGCCATCATGCTGGCCTGGCCCTTTGTGGCTGTGAACTTGCTGTACAATATCTGCCTCGGCTTCATCAACAAGGCGCTGCCTTCGCTGATGGTCGCCTTTGTTGGTGCCCCGCTGATGATCGGTGCAGGCATCATCCTGCTGGCCTTGTCGATCATGGGCATGCTGGTGGTGTGGGAAGGGCGCATTCCTGATATTGTGGTCTGGCAGTGAGGTAAACCATGGCTGAGCAGGAATCAGACAGCGGAGAAAAGGAATTCGAGGCCACCGAGCAGCGCCGCCAGCAGGCGCGCGAGGAAGGCAATGTTCCGCAGTCAAAGGAAGCCAACACGCTGGCGCTCATTGTCGGCGCGATGATCGCGGCACTGGTCCTGCAGGTCGCAATCGGAAATTCGGTGTTCCAGGACTTTTCGTCCATGCTCTATCATGCCGATGCTTTTTCAGAGGACATCTTCGACTCCGGCGGTTCGGACACGCGTAGCTGGTTTTCCAGCACGCTCCTCAAATTCGCGCCGATCCTCCTGATCCTTGGTGCAATTGTGCTGTTGGCCCTGGTGGCCCAGCGCTCGATTTCCTTTTCGGCGAAGAAGATCCAGGCAGATCCGAAAAAGCTGTCGCCCATCGAGAATCTCAAGAAAAAGTATGGCGCCAAGGGGTTGCTGGATTTTCTGAAAGATACGGCAAAGCTGTTCTTTGCGGCCACGATCGCCATCGTTTTCCTCGTCCAGCTGGCGCAGAACTATTACGCTTCAAGTGCAGTCCAGCAGGGGCAGTTTGCGGAATTCACCTTCAGCCAGGTGCTGAAACTGATCTTCTGGTTCCTTCTCTTCCATTTTGTCCTTGCAGCCATCGACCTGCCGCTGCAGCGCCGTCTCCACGCGAACCAGCTGAAGATGACGCGGGAAGAAATGAAGAAGGAACTGAAACAGTCCGAGGGTGATCCGCAGCTGAAACAGCAGCGCCGGCAGAAGGCACAGAAAATCACCCGCGGTCAGATGCTGACCAATGTGAAGGACGCCACCGTCGTCATGGTGAACCCGGAGCATTATGCCGTGGCCCTGAAATGGGATCCCGACTCCAGCAAGGCGCCGGTCTGCGTCGCCAAAGGCGTGGACCATCTCGCGGCCCGCATCCGTGAGGTCGCGACCGCCAACAATGTGCCCATCTATCGTGACCCGCCCGCAGCGCGCTCCATGTACAGCCTTGTCGAAGTGGATGAAGAGATCCGCCCCGAACACTTCGCCGCAGTCGCCGCCGCGATCAATTTCGTCGAGCGCGTGAAGCGGCATATGGAGTAGGGGATGGCGCAGAAAGGCCCGCCACTACAAAAGCTTGTCGCCCTCAAACGCCAGCGGGCCGAACAGGATCTGCTGAGTGTTCAGCAGGAACTGACCGCCCTCAAGGCAGACCTGCAACGCCTCGAAGCCGATCTCGCATCGCTGAATGGCGAGGCGGGCGGGATCGAATCCCACATCCTGTCCTACGAGCACGGGTATGCTCAGCGTCAGACCTTCGCGATCCAGGCGTGCCGGGCAAAGATCACCGAAAAGGAGGCCGAGTTCCTGGCGGCACGCGAAGCGCTTAAACGCGCCTTCGATTCAGAGGAGCGATTGCGCCGGGAAGCCGGCCGGCCCTGACCGGCAAGCTTGATCTTTGACGGCCGGCTCGCCACAAGTCCGCCCATGCTCGACTATCGTTTCTCCGTGGCCCCGATGATGGACTGGACCGACCGGCATTGCCGGGCGTTTCACCGGTGTCTGTCGAAAAGGGCGCTGCTGTGGACGGAAATGGTGACGGCGGATGCCGTGATCCATGGCGACCGCCAGCGGCTGATCGGCTTTCATGAGGCCGAGCACCCGGTCGTGCTTCAGCTTGGCGGGAGCGAACCGCACAAACTGGCCGAGGCGGCGCGCATCGCCGAAGACTTCGGCTATGACGAGGTGAACCTCAATTGCGGCTGCCCATCCGAGCGCGTGCAGTCCGGCGCGTTCGGCGCCTGCCTGATGGCGGAGCCCGATCTGGTGGCAGATTGCGTCGCGGCGATGAAAGCAGCCGTCTCAATCCCGGTCACCGTAAAGTGCCGGATTGCCATTGATGACCTGCCGGCGCAGGAGACTTTGTTCGCCTTCGTGGAGAAGGTCGCGGCGGCCGGGTGTGAAGTCTTTACTGTGCATGCCCGAAAGGCCTGGCTGAAAGGCCTGTCGCCCAAGGAAAACCGGGACATCCCGCCGCTGGACTATGATCTCGTCGGAGACCTGAAAGCGGCACGGCCAGACCTGACAATCATCCTCAATGGCGGCATTCCGGACATCGCGGCGTGCACGGAACACTTGCAGCGCTTCGATGGCGTGATGCTTGGCCGGGCTGCCTACCAGACACCAGCGTTGCTCGGCGAAGTCGATGCCGCGTTGTTCGGGGAAGGGGAGGTGTGCTCGCCTTTCGAGGCCCTGGAGGCTTACCGCCCCTACATGGCTGCGCGGCTGGAAGAGGGCGTCGGCCTGCACGGCATGACGCGGCACATGCTGGGCCTCTTCAACGGACGCCCGGGTGCGCGCCTCTGGCGGCGGACCCTGTCCGAACGCGCCCCGCGTGCGGGCGCCGGACTGGATGTCCTTGATGCCGCGCTGGACGCCGTGAAAGATCACGCCCCGGCCTGAGATCAATTTTGTTCTTTATTTGTTCGCAACTGCGTGTTAACCCTTTTCCCGCTGGAAGGGAAACGGGCGATGGTCTGCAGGGTCACCACTTTTGCGTTTGAGGGCGTCGAGGCACAGCCTGTCGATGTTCAGGTGCAACTCACGGGCGGAAATCCGAACTTTCACATAGTCGGCCTGCCGGACAAGGCCGTGGGCGAAAGCCGGGAACGTGTGCGCGCCGCGTTCGCATCGCTTGGGCTCGCGTTGCCGCCGAAACGGGTAATCGTGAACCTCGCCCCGGCAGATCTGCCGAAAGAGGGCAGCCATTATGATCTCGCCATTGCACTCGCCATGCTGGCCATCATGGGGGTGATCCCCGCCGACCAGCTGGAGGGGTATGCAGCGATTGGGGAACTGTCTCTCGACGGCGGCCTTGGAGAAACGGTCGGAGTTTTGCCGGCTGCGATGGCAGCCGAGTCGATGGATCTGCGGCTGATCTGCCCGGAAATCTGCGGTGCCGAGGCCGCCTGGGCCGGGGGCAGCGTGATTGCCGCGCGCAGCCTGATCGCCCTGATCAATCATTTCACCGGACGCGAAGCAATCGGGGCGCCAAAGGCGGGCCTGCTGGCAGAGCCGCCGCCCGGCCCTGACCTCAGGGATGTAAAAGGGCAGGAGGGGGCCAAGCGTGTGCTGGAGATTGCAGCCGCGGGTGGCCACAATCTCCTGTTCTGCGGCCCGCCGGGATCGGGCAAATCGATGCTTGCCCAGCGCCTGCCGGGACTGTTGCCGCCGCTGAGTGCGCGGGAATTGCTGGAAGTCTCGCAGATCCAGTCGATTTCCGGCCTTCTGGAACGCGGACGTCTGTCGCGGACACGGCCATTTCGGGCGCCGCACCATTCGGCCTCCATGGCGGCGCTCGTCGGCGGGGGGATCAAGGCGAAGCCAGGGGAGGTGTCGCTGGCCCATCATGGCGTCCTGTTCCTGGATGAACTGCCGGAATTCCCGGCGCATGTGCTGGACAGTTTGCGTCAGCCGCTGGAAGCCGGGGAGGCCGTGGTGGCCCGGGCCAACCGGCATGTGCGGTATCCGGCGCGCTTCCAGCTGATCGCAGCAATGAACCCCTGCCGGTGTGGAGGCGGCCCCGGCGCGGCGGCCTGCACGCGCGGGCCGAAATGCGCCCAGCAATACCAGTCCCGCCTGTCAGGCCCGTTCCTCGACCGGATCGACCTTTATTTCGATACCCCGCCCGTCACGGCTGTGGACCTTGCCTTGCCGCCACCCACGGAAGGCACGACGGAAGCCCGCGCCCGTGTGGCGGCCGCGCGGGATGTTCAGGCCGACCGGTTCGGTGAGACAGGGGATGACACGCGCCGGTCGGTCAATGCCGACGCCCCGCTTGCGGAACTGGAACAGGTCGCCCGGCCCGATCAGCCCGGCGCCGCGCTGCTGGCCGATGCCGCCGCCCGGCTGAGCCTGACGGCGCGAGGCTATTCCCGCGTTCTGAAAGTGGCCCGGACAATTGCTGACCTCGACGGATCAGGTGGTGTGCGCCGCGTACACATTGCTGAAGCCCTGTCCTACCGCCAGCGTCCGGCCGGGCAGGGCGAGGGTGTCAATGCAGAGGCCATGGCCCGTTAGGAATCAGCCCTCGAAACCCGTGCCGGATTTAAACAAATCCTAAAGCGTCTGTTGCAGGATACGGCCATGACCAAGTCCTCCCTGCCGCCGGGCGAACAACGCCCGCAAGAGACATTCCTCGCTGCCGCGAGCCATGAAATCCGTACGCCACTGAACGGAATTCTCGGCACGGTGTCGCTGTTGCTGGAAACCGAACTGGAACCGGCCCAGCGGGAATATGCCGAAGCCATCCGGCTGAGCGGCTCCCGACTGCTCGATCTCCTGAACAATGTGCTCGACTATGCGCGCCTCGATGCTTCTGCCATCGAACTGGAAACCGAGGCGTTCTGCCCGGTCCGGCTCGGCCGGGAAGTGATGGAGTTGCTGAGCCCGCGCGCCCATGCCGCCGGGCTGGACATTGCCGCGCGCGCTTCGGTCCTGCCGATGCCGTCCTATTCGGGCGATGCGGGGCGTATCCGCCAGATCCTGTTCAACCTCGTCGGCAATGCGCTGAAATTTACCGAAAGCGGCGCAGTCCTGCTCGACATCTGCGCGCATGAAGACGGGCTGGAATACCGGATCATCGACACCGGCCCCGGCATTGCGCCGGAAGACCGCGAGCGTCTGTTCGAGGCGTTCCGCCAGACAAGCCGGCAGGACGCCTACAAGGATGGCGGCGTCGGGCTTGGCCTTGCCATCGTCAAGCGCCTGACAGACCTGCTGGGCGGCCGGATCGAAGTCACCGGAGAGCCCGGTCTGGGCACCTGTTTTTCTGTCTTTCTCCCATTGAAGAGGGCAGACCTGCCGCCGACGCATGACCTGCCGGTGCTCGACGCCGTGGTGGGGATCGCGGGCTTGCCGCCGGCAACCTGCCTGTCGACCACGGCAGCCCTGATCAATGCCTCGGCCAGGCCTGTGCGGATCGATGTGTCGTCCGGCCATGTGCCGCCGGAGGTCGATGTGCTGCTGATCGGGGCGGAACAGCCGGAGGAAACGGTGCGCGCGCTCGCCCGCAAGGCGCCGGCGCTTATCGTGCTGAGGCCGGAAGACCGGGGCGCCATCGCGCGCTTCAAGGCGATGGGATGCGCCGGCTGGCTGGTACGCCCGCTGAGAGCCTCGTCGCTGATCGAGCGCATTTATGTTGTCAAAACAGGCGGTCTGCCGGTCGACGAACCCGAGAAGCTGACCGGGGCCGGGCGTGTGCTGATCGCGGACGACAATCCGGTCAATGCGATGATTGCACGGCGCGCCTTGGAATCGGCCGGATTTACCGTCACAGTCGCTTCAACAGGTATAGAAGCGCTGGAGGCCGCGAAGAGCATGAATCCCGCCCTGGTCCTGATGGATCTCCGCATGCCCGAAATGGATGGGTTCGAAGCCATGCGCCAGCTGCGCGCCGGCGGTTCGGACGTGCCGGTCATAGCGGTCTCCGCCGAAGTGAATGCAGACATCGAACGCCAGGCCAGGACGGCCGGGGCCAATGATGTGGTGGCCAAGCCGATCGAGCCTCAGGCCCTTCGGACCCTTGCGATCAGATGGACTGGCGCTGCCGGAAAGGCCGGCGCTGCATGAGCGGCAATGCCGCGCTTCCGGTGAAGAAGCCCTCCCGGGCGGCGCGCGCTTTCCGGGCCCTGAAAGACCGCCGCATGGCGGCGATGCTGATCCTCGCCTTCGCGGCCAGCATTCCCTATGGCGCCATTGTCGGCGTGCTGACGGCCTGGCTGACCCAGGAGGGGATCGACACGGATACGATCGGTGTCCTGTCGCTCGTCGCCATCGGGTATTCGTTCAAATATCTCTGGGCGCCCCTGTTCCAGACGCCGCATGGCGTGCCATTCATCCGCGTCGGCGGGCGGCGGTCCTGGCTGATCCTTTGCCAGGTTTCGATTGCCGTGCTGCTGGCGGTGCTGGCCTTCTCCAATCCGCCTCAGAATATCGGCCTCGTGGCGCTGATCTGTTTCGTGATCCTGATCCTCGGCCCCACGCATGACATCATCCTCGATGCCTGGCGGATCGAAGTGGCCCGGTCTGAAGAAGACAAGGACCTGATGTCGGCACTCTATCAGTTCGGCTACAAGTCTGGCGGCTTCATATCCGGCTTCATTGCGCTGCTTGTGGCAGCGCGGGGCGGGTGGTCGGTCGCTTATGTGATGATGGCGGGCTTTGTCGGCCTGACTGTCCTGGGCAGCCTGCTGGCGCCGGAACCGGAATATAACAAGCACGAGCACACGACGCGGCTCAGCTTCCTGCCATCCGTGCCGGGGCGGGAAGCCGCGCCGGCGGTGGCGTTCGTTGCGGCCTGCTGGGCGACGGCCTTTGCGATGATTGCTTCCTTCGCGGTCATGCGGCTCGGCTTCAATGCGGACATCTCCTCGCGCACATTCGTGTCGGAGCAGGGGCCGATCATTGTCATCCTGACCGTGATCGTACCGTCCGTCGTGGCGGCATTCCTGCTTGTCCGGAACAAGGGGGTGGCGGTCGATGCGCCGCTGTTCTCGCCCGGTCAGAGCCGGCGCAGCAAGCTGGTCGCGACCCTGTTCCGCGCCATTTTCGATCCCCTGATGGACCTGATCTACCGCCTGCGCTGGTGGACGATTCTCGTGCTGGCTCTGGCGCTGACCTATCGTTTCACCGATGCCGTCTGGGGCTCGTTCGCCTATCCGTTCTATCTGCGCAGCGATCTCGATGCGCTTGGCCATACGCTGGACGATGTCGCCATCGCCTCCAAATTCTTCGGCGTGATCGCGACCATTCTGGGCTCGCTGATCGGGGCGACACTGATCGCGACCATCGGCCGGATGCCGGTCTTTTTCGTCGGCGGTGTCGTGGCGGCAGCGACGAACCTGCTTTATGCCGACCTCGCCCACGGGGCGCATGCCGTGGATGCCTTCCTGTCGGTGACCCATCTTGATGGGCCATTGATCGCCTTTGCGGATTTTGCGGCGAAACTCCAGCCGCAGGAGATCGCCCTGCCGGCAGACCACAGCCAGCGGCTGGCCCGGCTGATGATCACAATCTTCGCCGAGAATATTGCCGGCGGGTTCGCGCTGGTTGCCATGACGGCCTATCTCACCGCCGTGGTGAATCCGCGCTTTGCGGCGGTTCAGTACGCACTGCTTGCTTCGCTGACCATGCTGATCGGGACGCTCGGCCGGCCCTGGCTCGGGGCGATGATCGAGTCGAATGGCTTTTATCCGGTTTTCATTGTCACCTTCTGGCTGGGCGGCGTTGCGGTCCTGCTCAGCATCGTGGAATGGTGGCGCCAGGCGCGTGTGGCACGCATCGCAAAAGAAGGAGCTGAAAATGGATAGTCAAAGACCCAAGGGGCTTGGCGGACACTGGCGGCTCTATGTGGCGATGGGCGTGCTGTCGCTTCTGGGCGGCATGTTCGCCCTCCTGAATCCTTATGCTGCCTCGGTATTTGTGCTGCAGCTGGTGGCCTTCCTGTTCATTCTTCTGGGGGTGATGCAGGTGGCCTTCACGCTGCGCTCGCCCTTCGGCCTGTCCTGGTTCGATCTGGGGCTTGGCGTGCTGCAGATCCTGCTGGGCGTCATGCTGGCGACGAATGTGCTTGGCGGGCTCGTCTCGCTGACGCTGATCCTTGCTTTCCTTTTCATGCTGGAAGGCGTGATCCTTGTCCTGGCGGGAACCAATCTGCGCCCGTTCCGGCCCTGGATATGGCTGGTGGTCGGCGGCACGATTTCGATCCTGCTGGCGGTCTTCGTCCTGATGAACCTGCCGGAAGCCGCCGCGACCTTGCTGGGCCTGCTTCTGGGTATCGACCTCCTGTCCAACGGGCTTTGGCTCGTTGCAGCGGGCCTGATGCTCCGCAATCATTGAGAAGGCAGGGAACCGGCACGGGAAGGGGCTGGCCGCCCGCTGCGGCGCGCACTAGGCTTCGGGACACCACTCTCTGCCGGAGCTTTCCCATGAAACCGCTATTCGCCGCCGCTGCCATCGCCCTTCTGCCGCTTGCGGCATGTACCACGCAGGATGGCGCGCCGATCTCGGCCATCAATGCGCAGAGCGATGCCGAAACCGCAGCGATCACGGCGCTGCTGGAAGCGCAGGATGCGGCGTGGAACCGGGGCGACATCGACGCCTTCATGGAAGGCTACTGGAAGTCGCCTGAGCTGCGCTTTGCGTCCGGCGGCAACGTGACGCGTGGCTGGGACGAGACCAATGCCCGCTACCACAATACCTATGGCGGCCCGGAGACGATGGGCACGCTGGTGAGCGACGATTATGAAATCGTGCTGCTGGGCCCCGACGCCGCGGTCGCGCATGGCCGGTGGAAGCTGGAAGGCCGCGAAGGGACGCCCTGGGGGCTTTATACGCTTGTCCTGCGCAAGATGGGCGGCGAGTGGAAGATCGTCTCGGATACGACCACGTCGGCCGGCTGAGGTCTTCGGTCTGCCATGAAATGACCTTATGCCTCCGGCTTGGCAGGCCAGCGCTTTGACGGCAAAAAGCGGTCAGTGGCCCTGTGCGGCCGCAGGATCAGGGGACCGGTATGAAGCGAGCGACACTCGACCAGGAGACGGCGAATTTCGCCCTGGAACGCTCGATTGAGCGGCCCTGGTTCCGCAGCTTCATCACCGGCCTCATCATCTTCAATGCGGTGATCCTGGGCATCCTGACCTATCGGCATTCGCTGCCCGTCGGTGTGGTCCTGGCGCTGGAGATGATCGACCGCGGGATCACCTATGTGTTCGCAGTGGAGATCCTGCTGAAACTGGTGGTCTACCGGTTCCAGTTCTTCCGGCGCGGCTGGAATTGGTTCGACTTCATCGTCGTTGGCATTTCGCTGATTCCAGGGGGCGGGGCGTTCAGCGTTCTGCGGGCCCTGCGGGTGCTGCGGGTGCTGCGCCTTTTGCATGTGGTGCCGGTGATGCGCCGGATCACCGAAGCCTTGCTGAAGGCTCTGCCGGGCATGGGCGCCATCGTCGCCGTGCTGGCGCTGGTGACCTATGTCGCGGCGGTCATGGCGACCAACATGTTCGGCAATACCGAAACCGAGGAAGTGCGCCAGCTCTTTGGCGACCTGCCGAGCTCGGCCCTGTCGCTGTTCCAGGTCATGACCATGGATGGCTGGCGGTTCGAAGTGATGCAGAAAGTCATCGATGACGGCCATCCGATGGCATGGGTGTTCTTCCTGATTTTCATCTTCGTGGCGAGCTTTGCCATCCTCAACCTGTTTATCGCCCTGGTCGTGGATTCTCTGGCGGCAGAGCAGAAAGCCGTTCTGGAAGAAGGACTTGAGGATCTGGAGGAGGAGTTCGAGGAAGAGCGCGAAGAGGCCGACGATGCCCGGCACGAGATCCTGGCCGTTCTGAAACAGTTGCAACAGGAGATGGCCGAGCTTAAAGCCGCCGTAGCGGCCCGCGACAGGCCGCCGGAGGCCTGACTCATTAAGCCCGCTTCACAGAACTGTCAGCAACGCGGCCTCCCAAGATCTGAAAATTCTGCTATAAGGCGGCAACGATGAGCCTGTGGACGCGACTACTCGAAGGCGGCAAACGCCTTTTTGATCCCGACATCGCGCATGACGACGACCCCCGCGAGCCGGGCGAGATCCCTTGCGCGCCGGACCCGAATGATGTGGGCTTTACTGCCGCCGTTGTTGGGCTGGGCGCCAAGCTTGCCAAGGCGGACGGCACCGTTTCCGACAAGGAGATCATGGTCTTCTCCCGCGTCTTCCGCGCCCCGCCGGAAGAGGCCGACAATGTGCGCCGGGTTTTCAATCTCGCCCGCCAGACAGTGCGCGGCTATGAAGGCTATGCGCGCCGGATCGGCCGGCGCTATCACGACCGGCCCTGCCTGCTGGAAGGCGTGATGGACGGCCTGTTCCAGATCGCGGGCGCTGATGGCGTCATTACACAGGACGAGCTGACCTATCTGCAGAATGTGTCGGAGGCATTCGGCTTCAGCGAAGCCACCTTCCGCCGGATCAAGGCAGCCCATATGGGGCCGGACCGGAACGATCCCTATCACGTGCTGGGCGTGGCGCATGATGCCGAGTTTGGTGTTATCCGCGCGGCCTATCGCCGGCTGATGGCGGATCACCATCCTGACCGTGTGATCCAGATGGGCGCGCCGCGCGAATTCGAGGATGCCGCCCACGCCAAAGCCGCCGCGATTACAGCCGCTTATGCCCAGATCCGCACCGAGCGGGGCCTGCTGATCCGGCAGGATTCCTGAGCGAAACATAAGTTTCTGTAAGGTGCCGCCTGCGCCGCGTTGACGGGGGGCCATGATGCCGCCATGTTGAAGGGCACAAGGAATTGCCATGACACAGACAGCCCCGCATCCCGCCGGATTTGATTTCGCCGCCGCCCTTCGCGCCGGATTTGCCCTGTTTCTTCAGGTGATGATCGGGATGATGCTGGTCCTGACCGCAGGCATCGTTGCCGTGATGACCGCCATCGCCGGCGTGCTGATCGGGACCGCAGCGCTGGTGATGCGCTTTGCTGGCGGACGCCGCACACGCCGCCAGGCGAAAGATGCCGGCCATGAGACCGTGACACTGGAAGCCCGCCGCACACCGCGCGGCTGGACGGTTGAATAAGTCCGCTTCCGGACCCTCACCAACACCCTCTAAAGACCATCTATACACCCTCTATACGGCCCGTTTCACGCGGGCCGTTTGCTTGCGCGCACATGTCACTTGACGCGAGTACGCTACAAATGTAGTGAGTCGGTGACCTTGATAGTGACCCCGGCACAGGTGAAGCCATGTCCCAGCCCAATTCCTCCGAACTCATCGTGTTGAAGCATCTGTGGTCCGCCGGGCCGCAAAGCGCGCGCGAAGTGCATCAGGCCGTCGGCCCGGCGCAGGGATGGAAGCCTTCCACCACGCGCACCGTGATCGCCCGGATGGAAGAGAAGGGGTGGGTGGACCGCAAGGACATGCATGGCATGGCCGTCTTTTCCGCCGTGCTGGACCGCACCGCCACGCTGGGCGGGCTCGTCCGTCATCTGGCCCGGCAGGTGCTCGACATGGACGGGCCGATCCCGGCGGCGCTGTTTGCCGAGAGCCCGCACCTGTCCGATGCCGAGCTGGAAGAGCTCGACGCTATCATCAATGCCGCCGAGGATGAGACGAAAGGGGGCAAGTCATGAGCCCGCTGGGTCTGGTCCTTCTCGTTCTTGGCTGGAGCGCGGCTGTCTGGGCCGGTGCCAGCCTGATCTGCCGGAAACAGCCTTCGCCGAAAGTGGCGCAGGCGATCTGGCGCGGCGCGGCGCTTGCGTTGCTGGCGCCCTTTGCTGCGGCACTGGTTGTGCCGGGCTTCTCCGTAGAGGTCGACGTTCCGCTGGGCGAGCTGCCTTTGCTGGAACCGGTCATGATCACCCCGCAGGATGGCGTTGCCATGCCCGCGCCTGCCGCCGGGGTCGAACTGCCGGACATTGGCACACTGATTATCTGGACTGTGGCTGCGGGCTGGGCCGTGCGCCTCCTGCTCTGGGGGATCAGCCAGCTCCGTCTGCAGCGGCTGAAGGCGCGCGCCATGCGCACACACCGGCCGATCGGCCATTGGGCGGAAGCCGTCGGCCTTTCCCGCACACCGCGTGTGTTTGTCATTCCGCGCGGCGCCCCATTCCTGGCTGGTGTCCTGAAACGCGCCATCTATGTGCCCGCCGCCCTGATCCGCAGGGGAGGGGCGAGCGAAGTGATCGTCCACGAACTGGTTCACCTGAAACGCGGGGACCTGATCGCCAGACCGCTGGAGCGGATCGTGGCGGACCTTTTCTGGTTCTCCCCCTTTGCCTGGTGGATTCGCGGCCAGCTCGATTTCTGGCGCGAAGCGGTTGTCGATGAGGAGACTGTCGAATTGACGGGCGACCCGATCGCCTATGCCCGGACCCTGACGTCTGCTGCGCGCGTGTCGCGCGATGAGGCGGTGCTGCCTGTGGCGGCATTCATCCTCCGCAAGAAAGGAACCCTGAAGATGCGTCTCAACGAATTGCTGACAGAAAAACCCCGTCCGCGCCGCATGGGGCTGGTGCTTGCCGCCGCCCTGATGTGCGCCGCCCCGCTGGCGCTCGCCCAGGGCATGCTGATCAAGGGCGCCGCCGCCGGGCCGGGCGAAACCCTGTTCTACAGTCACGCCGTGCTGGACAAGGCCACGCTGACCAGCGCGTTTGGTGTTCGTAAGAGTCCTATTACCGGCAAGCAGGGCTGGCATAATGGTGTAGATCTCGCGGCCCCGGAGGGCACGCCTGTCTACGCGCCGACCGGCGGCATTGTGACAAAATCCGAAATGACAGAAGGCTATGGCAATCTCGTTGTCCTGAGAGGGTCGGGGGACCGTCAGTACCGCTTTGGACAGCTGCAGGAGCTCAAGGTTAAAGAAGGGGATGCCGTAAGCCCTGGCGATGTTCTGGGGCTTGTCGGTCAAACAGGGCGTGCAACCGGTCCTCACCTTCATTTTGAAGTCTGGCATGGCGAAAAGCCGGATGATCCGCAGACGGAAGAGGGGCTCATCCTGGCCGACAGCCTGTTCATCATGTCTTCTTCGGGTGCCAAAGCACCTGTGCCGCCCGCGCCGCCGGAAGCTCAGGTTCCATCAGAGCCAAGTGCTGCGCCGCTCGCACCGCAGCCTGCCTCGCTGGAAGCGACCCGTGAGTTTATCAAAGAGGCGGAAGCCGCGCAGGCCGCCTGCAAGAAACTCGACGCCTGGTTCAAACAACCGGAGGAGACCGAAGACTGGGCACGGCGCAAAGCGCTGGCCGAAGCGGAAAACAAACAGGCAGGACTGGCGATGGATGCCTCATGGGTGCCGGAAACGACGTCCTACCCGATGCCTTTCTATCCCGCGGACGCGGCGTCAGCCGGCAAGATCGGCGCCTGCCTCGTGATGTTCGATTTGGGTGTGGACGGCAAGCCGAAGAATACGCTGGCGACTTGCTCCGATCCCGTATTCGCAAGCTCTGCTGAGGCCCTGCCCGGCGCTGCATTCAAGCCCGTGACCGGACCGGACGGCCAGCCGGTGGAAGTCAAAGGCGTGACCTATCCGCTCTCTTATTGCATGAGCTGACAGTAACCGGATGGTTTCCGGGCAGGTCGCACACCTGCCCGGAAACCTCGTCATCCCGGCGCTTCTGCTGGCGCATGGACAAGTGTTCTGGTGTTACATATTGTTCCGGTTGACTCGAAGGCAACCGGAACATGAAATCTATTGCAGCCATTATCACGGCGCTGGGCCTGGCCCTCGCCGCCGGGGCGGAAACACCGGAGACGCCCGCCTGCGCGGAAGGGCAGGCGGTGTCTTTCGAAGAGCTCGCCGCCGCTCACAAGGCAATCCTTTTCGGCGATTATCATGGCACGCAGGAGATGCCCGAAGCCTTTGGGGACGCGGTCGCCGAGGCGGCCGGCGGCGACCGGCGGGTTGTCGTCGCTCTTGAATACCCTGCGAATTGGCAGCCTGATCTGGATGCCATGATGGCCGCGCCGGATGAAGTGACGGCATTGGACGTCTTTGCCCGGCGTTCGACCCGTGATGGGCGTACCTCCGAAGCCATGCGGAACCTGCTGCTGCAGCTCCGCGCGCTGAAACTTGCGGGGGCGGATGTAACAGTGAGAGCGATAGATATGGCCAGGCCTGCCCCCAATGCCGTTTCCCGTGCAGCGGAATTGGGCCTTCCTCCGGAGATCGATCAACAACGCGGCTTACGAAATATCATCATGGGGCTGAATTCAGTCGAAGCGTGCGAGATGGTGGAATGCGACCTGCTCATGATGTTCTCCGGCAACGCACACACGCGTCTCGATGTGATGGACAGCGCTTCTTACATGCCTACGGAAGGAGAGATCACGTCGTATCGGGAAGCGGCTGCAGGCAATATCATCGTCCGGAAGATGCCGACCGCCTCCGTCTATCTGTCTCACAGGGGCGGATATGCCCGGAACCAGTCGCCGGATGGGGTGTTCGGTTTACGCGAACTCACGCCAACAGCGCCGGGCTACGTGGCTGAAGACCGGACCTATTACTGTACCGGAGAGCGCGACCGATACACCCATGTCTTCAGTGTCGGTCCGGTATCGCCCGCGATGGGGAAATAGACTTCAGCGATCGAAGAGTTTCGAGACGCTTTCCTCGTTCGCGATGCGGCGGATGGCTTCGCCCAGCAGTGGCGCGATCGGCAGGATACGGATTGATTTTGACTTCTTGGCCACGTCCGACGGGGCAATCGTGTCGGTCATCACCAGTTCGTCGAGCACCGATTTCTCGATCCGCTCCACCGCCTTGCCGGACAGGACGCCGTGGCTGACATAGGCGGCGACCGATTTGGCGCCGTGCTCCTTCAGGGCCGCGGCGGCATTTGCCAGCGTGCCGCCGCTATCGCACATGTCGTCCAGCATGATGCAGCGTTTGCCGCTGACATCGCCGATGATGTTCATGACTTCCGACTTGCCGGCTTCCGGGCGTCGCTTGTCGACGATGGCGAGGTCGGCATCGTCGAGCCGCTTGGCGAGGGAGCGTGCGCGCACCACGCCGCCGACGTCCGGCGAGACGACCACGATCTTGTCCTTGCCGTAGCGTTCCTTGATGTCGTCGATCATCACCGGGCTGCCGAAGAGGTTGTCGGTCGGGATGTCGAAGAAGCCCTGAATCTGGCCGGCGTGCAGGTCCACGGTGAGGACGCGGTCGGCGCCGGCGGTGGAGATGAGATTGGCAACCAGCTTCGCCGAGATCGGCGTGCGGCCGTCGGTTTTCCGGTCCTGGCGGGCATAGCCGAAATAGGGGATCACGGCGGTGATGCGGCGGGCCGAGGCGCGCTTCAGCGCATCCATCATGATCAGCAGCTGCATCAGATTGTCATTGGCCGGGAAGGAGGTCGACTGGATGACGAAGACGTCCTCGCCGCGGACGTTCTCATCGATGCGGACGAAGATTTCCTCGTCGGCGAAGGATTTCACCTCCGAGCGGGTCAGCCGCATGTCCAGATAGTCGGCAATGGCTTCAGCCAACGGGCGGTTCGCGTTGCAGGCGAGAAGTTTCATGTCGGCTTTAGCCCCTGTACTGCCCCGGATGGCGACGCTTTTGTAACAGGGAGCGGCGAGTCGCAACCGGACTCTGGCATTGAATGCAACTTTTTACGGTGCAAGCACAATGACTGAGGCATTTCGGCCATAGTCCGGCTCGCCGCGGTGATTGCGCCTGCGGTTGGAGAAATAGGCGTCTTCCAGCGCGCAGGTGTCGAGGCCCAGATTGGCGACATGGCCAATGTCCATGGCGGCAAGACTGGCCGCGCAATAAGCCGGAAGGTCGAAATGGAAGCGGTCTCCTTTGCCTGGCACGAACAGGTGCTCGCTGGCGGGGGAGGCCTCCAGGAAGGTGTCGCGGAATTCCGGGCCGACTTCATAGCTCGCCTGGCCGATGGTCGGTCCGATGGCGGCATGGATATGTCCCGGCCGGGCGCCGAGTTCCGTCATCGAGGCGACCGTGGCTTCCAGAACGCCGCCGATGGCGCCTTTCCAGCCCGCATGCGCCGCGCCGATCACGCCGGCTTCGGCATCTGCGAAGAGGACCGGCGTGCAGTCCGCCGTCAGGATGCACAGGCCAAAGCCCGGCAGTGTGGTGACCATGGCATCGGCCTGCGGGCGGTCTGTGTCCCAGGCTTCGGTGACGTGGACCACCTCCGCCGAATGGATCTGGTGGCAGGAGAGCAGGGCGTCCGCGCCCATAGCCTGGCGGATGATCTCGCGGTTCTGCGCCACCGCCGCCGGATCGTCGCCCGAGCCCGGCCCGGCATTGAGGCTGGCATAGAGGCCGGTCGAGGTGCCGCCCCTGCGGCCGAAAAAGCCGTGGCGGATGCCCGTCAGGCCGGAAAGGCCGGGGGCGGTCTCGAAAGGGGGCGGGGCAGTCTCTGGCATGGTGTCAGGCGTGCTGCGCCCCGCCCGCCCTGTCAAGTTACACCCAGTACCGCCTATTGGTGGTAAGCGCTTTCGCCATGGGTCGCGGAGTCGAGCCCGGCTTCCTCGTCCTCCGGCGAGACGCGCAGCGGAATCACCGTGCGGATCGCATAGAGCAGGCCCGCGGTCACCACGGCCGACAGGACGGCAACGACCGTCACGCCGAGCAGCTGGACCCCGAACTGGACGAAGACCGGTTTTGACAGGCCCGGCGCCAGCGGTCCGAAGGCGGCCAGGAAGGGCAGGGCGAGACTGCCCAGAATGCCGCCGACGCCGTGCACGGCGAAGACGTCCAGGCTGTCGTCGATCTGCAGCTTCTGCCGGATCAGCACGACGGCGCCATAGCAGACGAATGCGCTGGCCGCGCCGATGACAATGGCCCCGGCCGGGCCGACCGATCCTGCCGCCGGGGTGATCGTGGCAAGGCCCGCCACCATGCCGGTCGCGATGCCCACCAGGGTCGGCTTGCGGAAGCTGACCCATTCAATGCCCATCCAGACAAGCGAGGCAGTGGCGGCGGAGGTGTGCGTCACCAGCATGGCGCGGGCCGCATCGCCATTCGCACCAAGGGCAGAGCCTGCATTGAAGCCGAACCAGCCGACCCACAGCATGGCCGCGCCCAGCATGACGAAGCCGGGGCTGTGCGGCGGATGCATGTCCTTCGGGAAATGGGCCCGCTTGCCAATGATCAGGGCAAAGACGAGCGCGGACACACCGGCCGTCGTGTGCACTACGATGCCGCCGGCAAAGTCGATCACGCCCATGCCGGAGAGCCAGCCGCCGCCCCAGACCCAATGCGCGGCAGGCGCATAGCAGAGCAGAAGCCACAGCGCGCAGAAGACCAGCATCGCACCGAAATTCACCCGTTCCACAAACGCGCCGACGATCAGCGCCGGGGTGATGATCGCGAAGGTCATCTGGAACATCATGAAGAGCGGTTCGGGAATGGACTGCCCGTCCAGCGGCGCTGCCGTGACGCCCCCGGCGAAGGATTTCGCAAAGCCGCCGATGATGCCGCCATCGCCCGGGCCGAAGGCGAGGGAATAGCCACAGGCGAGCCAGACGAGGCTCATCAGCGCGGCGATCGCCATACATTGCATCAACACCGAGAGCAGGTTCTTCGCCTGAACCAGGCCGCCATAGAACAGGGCGAGGCCCGGCAGGGTCATGAACAGGACGAGCGCCGTCGCCGTCAGGACCCAGGCCGTGTCACCCGTATTGGCCGCCATGTCGGCAAAGGCCGGCGCAGAAAGTGCCGCGCACAGCAGCGAGAGCACGCCGAAGCGTGCCGCAATTGTCTTGAACCCCAATGTCAGCTCCCTCACTTAAGTTCACGCGCGTGAACTTGCCCTCCACTCGCGTCTATTGGTTTGCTGACAAAACAGGGTGCGGGTCTGCCTGCCCGCCAAGCAATTTGGGTTAACCCTTCGCGAACCGGATCGTTATTGCTTAAAAATTGGGCGCGCTGGCACCGGTAATGTGCAAATATCGAGCACTTTTGGCGGCGTGCTCACAAAGGCGCTGATCGAAGAATAATCGCGCTTGCTCTCTTTCAGGGCATCCCAGTCGGGGCTCGGCGTCTTCATTACCTCGAAGGCGGGGCGGTTTTCCTGAGGCATATCGGCGGCGACATGGGCCGCAATGATCCTGTTCGAAGCGAGGTTGTCTGCGCGGGCGCTGGCGGCATCAGCCGCGGCCACAGGGTTGTCGCCGAACAGGATCGCGGTTTCCTCCGGCGTCGCAGGCTCCACGCGGGCGAGGCGGTTTACCGTGTCCATGCCGGAAATCACGCGGCCGACGATGGTATAGTTCCGGTCGAGATAGCGGCGCGGCAGCAGGGGGATGTAGATCTCGGTGACGGCCGTGTCCGGCCCTTCATCGCGGGCCATGCCGATGGCGCCGGGGCAGTTCAGGAGCCATTCGCCGCCACGCTGATGCGCGACCGGAAAGCCTTTCCGGTGGCCAACTTGCGCGGCGTAGAGGTCCCCGCTGCCGAGCGGATCAAAGCCGGCCGTACTGGTTTCGCGCTCGGCTTCCAGCGGCAGGCGCGGCATATCTTTCAGGCGTTCATCGAACTCCCGGCCCGCCTGCGCGACATGCGTTTCGATCACCCGGTAGAAATATTCGCCATCGAAATAGCCGGTCCGGACCGCCTCGCGCAGGGCCGCCGTGTTCGCAGGCGCAGCTTCCGGCAGCAGTTCGATATAGATCGCGCCGTTCTGGCCGAGATCGAACAGGATCAGATTCTCCGGATCGACCGGGCGCCAGGCGCTGTCTTCCGGCGCGGCGGCCGGCTCCGGCACGGTTTCAGCGGGCGCGCTCTGGCAGGCAGCGATCAGGGCGAAAACCGGGATCAGGCGTTTCAGCATGGGCCGAGTGTTGGCGGGGAAGGGCGCCAGAGGCAAGCGAATATGAAGAGACGGAATAGTTGCCGCGCAGGATTGTCCCCGACGCCTTCGCCGCCAGCGACTCCCCCGTCATGGACACTTTCCGGATATTTCCCATTTCGAGCTGAAAAAGGCATTGCGCCTGAGCCGGGATGTTGTGGACTGGCTGTTCGCCGGACAGGCGATTTCTGAAAGAAATATCCGCCGCTTCCTGCAATTATGGGTTGCTGTTGAGCCCGTCATTGCAGAACTTGCCGTCTGCTACGGAGGGATGAAATGGCGAGGCAGGGGTTTGCTGCGGCGATAGCGGCATTGATGTGGGTATCCGCGTGTGGTGGCGGTGGCGGTACCGGATCGGGGTCACCTGCGCCAGCTCCTTCGCCGCCTCCGCCAAACCGGGCTCCCGTATCTGTCGCCGGCGACGATTTTTCCGCCCACATTGAGCCGAACGGCACGCAACTGGATGGCAGCCAGAGCTCGGACCCCGATGGCGATGAATTGAGTTTTGAGTGGGTTATCCTTTCAGAACCCGATGGGGCGGCCGCGCAATTCGACGATGCGACACAGGTGGCCCCAAGGCTTCAGGCGCAGGCGCCCGGGACTTATGAAATCGAACTGACAGTCACAGACCCCGAAGGCGCATCGGGACATGACACGATTGTGGTGACTCTTGAAAACGATGCGCCCGTGCCAGTTGCAGATGTGTCCCTTTTGCTGCCCGCGATCGGAGAGAACATCGAGCTGACGGCGGTTGAGACGACCGATCCCAACGGTCAGCCGCTGACATACACATGGACCCTGGAAACCGCTCCGGCGGGGGTGACGGCCGGCGCGACCTATGAGGGCGTGACGCAAACGATCGCTTTCGATGTGGAGGGAGAGTACGGGTTCACCCTGACCGTATCGGACGGGTACGATACGGTGGTGACGGATATTCCTGCGATCTTCGCCAGCAAATTCTCAATCCGTAAACTGCCATCCAGTTATGGGGGGCTAGGGCTGCAGCCTGGGGGCGGCCGGCTGGTCGTTGAGCTTAATCATCCAATCGATTCTGATTATAAAATCGCCGTTTTCGATGAGGGGGAGAGTGAACCGAAACTGATTTCCGTTCCAGTGCCTGCGAGCAATGTGGCCGTGTCACCGGACGGAAGTCTTGCTGCGGTGGAAGGCGTTGATACCATGAGCTTTGTCGATCTCGACAAAGCCGAGGTCATCGCCACATGGCCTTTGGACGTCAATCCCATAGACTTTGTGGTATCCGATGAGGGAATTGCCTACATACCAGGTCTGTATGGCGGCAGTACCGATCTTGTGTCTGTCGACATGGCAACTGGACGAGTTAGAACGACCGCGGGACGGTATCCGGCCCTTCGCGGTAATCTGCACCCCTCTGGTGACACATTGTATGTCATGGCTGGTATATCTCCGAATGTCCTTGGCCGGTACACGGTCTCGGGTGGAGAGTTTTCGGACTATCGTGAGTCGACAACCACGAGCGGCCTCTGTGGATCAGGCTGGATGAAGGGAGATGGAAGTGCGCTCATGGCCTATTGCGGCCGGATCATGCAGCTTTCCGATGATCCGGCTACCGATATGACTCCCATCGGGTGGATCTACAATCTGAGCGGTGTCCAGAGCGCGACCTATAGTCCGATCACGAAATACTGGTATGTGCTGGGGCCGCCGAATGAAGAGTTTCAGAGCAAGATCGAAGTCTACGATTCCCGCGATTATGAGCTGATTCATACGATCGAGCTTCCGCTGGAGTATGGGTCAAGCGGAAACCAGCTGGTCGCGCGATTCATCACCGCCAGCCAGACAGATCTTACGCTTCGTATTCTGGCTAAAGATCACCCGACAAAAGATGTGGACCACTACATGTTGGTGACGGCGCTGGACTATCCGGCGGGTGCGAACCTGCCGCCGGAAGTGTCGGTACAGAAATATTCTGCAACATATGCCGGGAAGGCTGTGACCATCGACGCAAGCGAGTCCTTGGACCCGGAGGGGCTGCCTCTGACTTATAGCTGGCGCGTTGCAGACGAACCTTCCTCGGGATGGGCGACGCTCGAAAATACAGACACGGCTGCCGTCCGTATGACGCCTGCCATGGAGGGGGAGTACACGCTGGAAGTGACGGTGAATGATGGCGTCCATCAGGTCACCCGGCAGGTCGAGATTCTGGTTTCTCCAGGAAAAGATGCCTTATTTTACCGGCTGCCGGGAGATATTCTCGATGCTGAGTACTCAAAATCTCTTTCGACGCTTGCCTATGTCGTGGATGGGGAGTCTTCCCTCCATCTCGTCAACCTTCTTACCTTCTCAGAAAAGATCGTTCCGCTTGAGCGGCAGGCTTACCGTATCGGAATCAGTCCAGATGGCCAGATGGCTGCACTATCCCTTTCCGGCAGACTGGTTCTCGTCGACCTTCAAACTGCAGAAGTGGTCGATAGTGCCGGCATTTCATCGGACTGGGGCGATATCGTTCTGGACCGGAACGGGCGGGCGCACACGAATACGGACCGGGGCGAGACCGGGCCGCTCGTCACGGTCGATTTTGCCGCTGACCAGGTTTACTTCCTTTATGGTCTGTCGCTCGGCTCGGTGCTTCGCATGCATCCACTGGAAAGCTGGGTTTATGGAGTCTCAACGAGGCAAGTGCCCGCCATTCTCCGAAAATATGACGTTACGACTCTGCCTGTCCAGTCGATCCGGTTAGAAACGATCGGTGTCGACAAGGATGAACTGGGCGGAAATATCTGGTTCAGCGAAGATGGGACGCGGATGCTGACCGCGACCGGCAAGCTCTTCACCGTCTCAAGTGATTATTTCGAGGATTTTCTGCTCGATAAGACGATTCAGGACGATATCTTCGCGGCCTGGGCGGATCACTCCAGCGAGACCGGCGAATGGGCGGTCGTCATCGGGAATTCGACGAACGTGCCAAGCCTGAATGGAAAGGTCGCGTTCTATGACGATCAGACCCTCACCCGGAACTCCGTCGCCGACATACGTGACGTGCCCATAGGCGGTACGCTGTATCCCGTTCTGGCTTCACGGATATTCTATTCTGAAGATGGCTCCGGCCAGGTGCTGCTGACATCCAATTTGGGGGCCACGGCGGATCCCTTCACCGTTCAGGTCCTGAACATGTCGAACTGAAGCGGGCGCCTACTCCACCTGATCGGTGTAGGCGCCTTGTTCGAAGGCTTCGGCGAGTTTGAAGCGCTGGATCTTGCCGGAGCCTGTGAGAGGCCAGTCGTCGACCCAGATCCAGTAGGCGGGCGTCTTCTGCGGCGACAGGCGCTCGCGGATGAAGAGTTTCAGGTCCGCATCGCTCGGGCGCGGTTTTGAATTGCCACGCATGAAGCAGGCAACCTGTTCGCCCCATTTCTCGTCCGGAATGCCGACAATGGCGATCTCGGAAATGGCCTCATGCTCCAGCAGGGCGTTCTCGATCTCTGCCGGGAACAGGTTTTCGCCGCCGCGGATGATCATCTCCTTCACCCGGCCGGTGATCTTCACATAGCCGCGTTCGTCCATGCGGCCGAGATCGCCGGTGTGCAGCCATTTCTCTTCATCAATGGTGGCGGCGGTTGCTTCCGGATTGTCGTTGTAGCCGAGCATGACGGAATAGGCGCGGGCGCAGATCTCGCCCTGTTCGCCAATCGGCATGACCTCATTGGTGGCCGGATCGCGGATCGAGATTTCCGTATACGGCACAGGCTGGCCGATGGTCTGGGTCAGGTCTTCCTCGCTGTCTTCATACCAGGCCTGGGTCAGGGCAGGGGAGGTTTCGGTCTGGCCATAGATGATCTGGATCGGCGCACCGAACACTTTGCGGGCCTTGCGGCAGAGTTCCGGCGGCACCATCGACCCGCCGGACATGATCCGCCGGGTGGCGGAGACGTCGCGGCCTGATTTTTCCACTTCCTCGATCAGCGCGACCAGCATGGTCGGCACACCGAGGATGAATTTGGTGCGCTCGCGTTCCATCACTTTCACAACCATGGCCGGGTCGAACATGGGCGCCAGCAGCAGGGTCGCCCCGACGCCGAGGCCGCCCAGCACGAGAATGGCGCAGCCGGTCGTATGGAAGAGGGGCATGTGGTGCACGAAAACGTCGCCCTGGTTCACACCGGCGCGTTTCATGGCCTCGATGCCGTTCATGACGAGGCCGTTATGGTGGAGCAGGGCCCCCTTGGGAAAACCGGTCGTGCCGGATGTGTACTGGATCTGCGTCGGGTCATGCGGGCCGGGGTTGCGCAGCTCGCCGCTGCCTTCGCCGTCGAACAGGGCGGCGTGATCGGTCAGCAGGATGCGGTGGCGGATGGCCGGGATTTCGTTGCAGACTTCATCTGCGATCTGCTGCATCGGATTGCCCCGGAAGTCGGCGACATAATAGATTGCTTCGGAGCGGGACTGTTCGAGCACGTATTTCAGCTCACGCTTCTGGTAGGCCGGGTTCACCGTGACGAGCGTGATGCCGGCGAGGCCGCAGGCAAGTTCCAGCAGAACCCATTCGGGCACGTTGTTGGCATAGGCCGCGACGCGGGCGCCTTCCTCGTGGCGGCTGGCGAGCGCCCGGGCGAGGCGTTCGGCATCGAAGAGGAGTTCGTTGTACGACCAGGTGCGCAGGACCGCGCCGTCATAATCCAGCGCTTTCAGGGCGGGTTGGTCCGGGTGGCGCGCGGTGGAGGCGCGCAGCATGTCGCCGATGGTCCGGGGGGCCGGTTCCGGGCCTCCATGGGCCGGAAAATAGGATTCCGTCAGCGAAACCTGATACATGCGTGCCTCCCAACACTTATTCTGTATGGGAGACTACAGGCAAAATTTCCGCGCCGCTACAGGGCCATAGCGGCGCAGCTCCGGCAGATTCGCCTAGTAGGCGTAATGTCCGCGGCGGCGCAGGTAGCCGGCCATGCGCGAGCGCTTGTCGTCCAGATCGTCTTCGATGATCGAGGGGATCAGGAAGAAGTCCAGGAACCACCAGACAAAGCCCACAAGGATGAAATAGGACAGGATCTGCAGGATCGCGCTGATCGGCTTGCCGAGGTAAAACCGGTGGGCCGAGACAAAGCCGAGGAAGAACCAGAGCAGGTAGGCCGCACCGGCACTCTTGCGCTCATTGGCAACGCGTTGCTCGATCAGGATCATGTCATCGGTTGAAAGGCTCATGGCCCGGGGTCTCCTTCTTATCGAATAACAATATATGTAATCTCCCGCGGGATTCCAAGGGCAGCGCTAAAAAACATGCGTTATTGAGCCCGGGCGCCGGCCCTGCTAAGCGCCGCTGATGTACCAGATATCGGCAAGAGGCGCGCGGGCGCCGGTGGAAGCAGCATGGGATGCCTTGGCCTGGGCAGACCCGTCGCCTGCAGGCGCAGTGGACTGCAAGGAAGACGGGCGCGGCATCTGGCGCCTCGACGCCTTTGCGGAAACGCAGGACGAGGCGGACGAATGCGTCTCCATTATCAATGAGACCAGCCCGGAGCTGAACGCCCGGGTGGAAGAAGTGATCGAGCGGGACTGGGTGACGATGTCACTTGAAGGCCTGCCGCCGGTCTCTGCTGGTCCGTTCTTTGTCGCCGGTAGTCATGCCATCGCCCGGCATGCGCCGGGCAAGATCGCCGTCTTGATCGAGGCAGGCCCGGCTTTCGGCACGGGCCATCATGGCACGACGCTCGGCTGCCTGTTGGCGCTGGACGGGGTGCGCCGCCGCCGCGCCATCGGTAAAGTGCTGGACCTCGGCACCGGTTCGGGCGTGCTGGCGATTGCTGCGCTGAAGGCCGGGGCGAGCATGGCGCTCGGCACCGATATTGACTTCGACAGCGTGCCTGTAGCGAACGAGAACGCGAAGAAGAACAATGTCACCGGCTTCACGGCCATGCATGTCACCGGCGCGCGCCATCCGCGCATCCGGCAGGCGGCGCCTTACGATACGGTGTTTGCGAATATCCTGATGAAGCCGCTGATCGGCCTCGCGCCGGAGATTGCGCGGCTCACCGCGCCCGGCGGCACGATCATCCTCTCAGGCCTGCTGCACCATCAGGCCATGCAGGTGCGCCAGGCCTTCGAGGGCCATGGTATCCTTTTCGAACGCCGCATCCGCAAGGATGGCTGGTCAACGCTCGTCATGCGTCAGCCTGGCTGAAGCAGGGGGTCCCCAAATAAAAATCTCCCGCCGCATCCCAGGGAGGATGGGCGGGAGAAGTGTACGCTACACTAAGGGGTGGGCCTGCTCAGGAGGAGGTGAGGAAGCAGGCCCCAGGGATAATCAGGCGTGTGCGGCGCGGCGTGCCCAGCGGGCCATGCGGCGAGCCAGGATACGCGGACGGTTCACCGGCATCTGCACGGCTTCGCCGGCAATGATGGCGCGGGTGATGTCTTTGACTTCCGTACCGCGAATTTCGGCGGTGTCGGTGCGGGTGGAAGTCACCAGATCGGTGTTCATAAGTTTTGCTTTCGTTGTTCTTGCGATATTTATTCGTGCGTTCTTTTTCTGAACCCACTCTTTCGAGAAGAATGACTTCAGAGGGCCGCCATATAGGCCTCCGAGGTAAACAAAAAAGAGGCAAAGTCCTTAAAAGTGCATGCTGAAATGCATAGCTCAAATGCGCTTTCCTCGGGGCAGGCGCGGCGGTAAGACTCGGGCATGAGACAGACCTTCGATATCAAGGGCGGCCCCCAGGACGGGCGCGCGCACCTTCCGCTGCTTCGCAAAGAGCTTGGCAATATGGGCCTCGACGGCTTTTACGTGCCGCACGACGACGAATACCAGAACGAATACCTGCCGGATGCGAATGAGCGCCTGGCCTGGGTGTCGGGCTTCACCGGCTCGTTCGGCTCGGCCTTTGTGTTCATCGACAAGGCCGTGATCTTTGCCGATGGCCGCTACACGATCCAGGCCGCCGATCAGACAGACCCGGATCTGTGGGAGCGCCAGGCAATCCCCGAGCCGGGCGCCTTTGGCTGGCTGGCGAAGCAGAAACTCTCCGGCAAAAAGGTCGGCTATGACCCGCGCCTGATGAGCCCGAATGATGTGACCCTGCTGCAGGCCGCTGCAAAGAAATCCGGCGCCACGCTGGTCGCTGTCGACGCAAACCCGATCGACACGGCCTGGACGGACCGTCCGCCGCAGCCCATGGCGGAGGTCGCGCCCTATCACGTCAAATATGCCGGCGTTGCGCATGACGAAAAGCGCGCTGACATCGGCAAGGCGCTGGAAGAAGACGGCGTGGATGCAGCCGTGCTGACCTCGCCGTCTTCGCTGGCCTGGGCGTTCAATATCCGGGGCGGGGACGTGATGTGCACCCCGCTGCCGCTCGGCCGGGCGATCCTTTACAAGGACGGCACGGCAGACCTCTTCCTCGACGAGGCCAAAGTCTCGCCGAAGTTGCGCAAGCATCTCGGCAATACGGTCACCGTCCGCCCGCTGTCGGAAATCGACGAAGGGCTGGGCGAGCTGTCCGGCAAGACGGTCAGCCTCGACCCGGATCTTGCTTCGGCCTGGTTCTTCGACACGGTGGAAGCCGCTGGCGGAACAATCGTGCGACAGCGTGACCCGGTGGCTCTGCCGCGCGCCTGCAAGAACGAAGCAGAGATCAAGGGCACGACCACCGCGCACATCCGCGACGGTGTGGCCGTCACACGCTTCCTGCACTGGCTGGATACTGAAGCCCAGAGCGGCAAGGTGACGGAGATCGAGGCCGCCATCTGTCTGGAGAATTTCAGGGATGAATATGACTCCCTGAAAGATCTGTCTTTCCCATCCATCTCCGGCGCCGTGGAGCATGGCGCGCTGCCGCACTACACGGTATCGGAAGCCTCCAACCGGACGCTGGAACGCGGCTCGCTCTACCTGATCGATTCCGGCGGTCAGTATCCGGACGGGACGACGGACATCACCCGTACCGTGCCGATTGGTGAGCCGACGGCCGACATGATCCGCCACTATACGCTGGTGCTGAAGGGCCATATCGCGCTGGCCGCCGTGCGCTTCCCGCGAGGCACGACGGGCACCCATCTGGATGTGCTGGCGCGTCATGCGCTGTGGCAGGCCGGGCTCGACTATCAGCACGGCACGGGCCATGGCGTCGGCGTTTATCTCGGCGTGCATGAAGGCCCGCACCGGATCGCCAAGGCGTGGAACGATGTGCCGTTGATGCCGGGCATGATCGTCTCGAACGAGCCCGGCTATTACCGGGAAGGGCAGTACGGCATCCGCATTGAGAATTTGCAATATGTCACGCCGGCCGCGCCCATCGAGGGCGGCGAGATCGACATGCTGGGCTTCGAGAACCTCACCTTTGCTCCGCTTGCGCGTGACCTGATCGACGTGAAGCTGCTGACGAAAGAAGAGCGCAAATACGTCAACGACTATCACAAACAGGTCTGGAAATCGCTGAACCGCAAACTTCCGGACGATGTGAAAGCCTGGCTGAAAGAGGCCACGAAGCGGATCTGATGCGCGCCTGCCTGCCTCTCCTGGTCCTGCTGGGCGTCGCCGCGTGTCAGCAGGCGCCGGAGACGGCGCAGGCCGCGACCACATTGACGCCTGCCTGTTCCTATGATGCCGAGGCCATGCTGGCGCTCGATGTCGATACGTTCGACTCCACGCCGGACGCCGGCTGGCGCACCGTGGCCAATATTCCGGGCTGCGAAGCGGCCGGGGCAGGGCTCCTCGCCACTTACCGCGAGCAGAAGCCTGGTCTGTCTGCGGATGATGTGGGAGGCCTGTTGCATCATGAGTTCCAGCTGCGGGCGGCCTCCGGACAGGACGATGCGGCAAAGGAGATTGCTCAACAGCTGATCTCCTTGCGCGCCGAGGATGACGTGATGCGATCCTATCACGAAGCGGAGCTTGCTTTCCTGGCGCGGGACCTCGAAGCCCTTACGGTCGCCCGGGACAGGCTGGCGGCCGTTCCGAAACCTGACGGGTTCGAGGCGGGCGTGGAAGCCTTCAAGGCCAAATATCCGGATTACCCGCCGCCCGTCTGGCCGATCAATCTTGACGTGGTCGACGGCTTCATAACCTGTTTCGACAAACCCTATGCCGAAGCCTATACACTCAGCTGCCGGCCGGGCAGGGAAGACGGCGGCGCGAATCTGACCCGTCAGACTCCGGAGTAGATCACGACCTTCAGGGCCGGGTTTTCGATGACCTGAAGGGCGACATATTCGTATTTCGTCCTGCCGCCGCCTGGCGGGTAGAGCGTCTTGCGCCCGGCCCCGCCGGCCTTGATGCCATGCTGGCGCCACCATTTCGCGAACAGAGCGCTTTCTGCCTGCAGCCGGGCCGTCAGCTTCACGAAGCGGGGATCGGCGGCGTTGATGTCATGAACGGGCCGGAATTCGGCCAGCATGCGTTTTGCCTCGGCTTCCCAGCCTGTCCCGAACAGCGTGCGTGAGGCGGGGCGGAGGAACATGCCGATAAAGACATTCCTGTCTTGCTCCGCAACATCGCCGAACCCGAACAAGGTATCGGCTGCGGTGTTCCAGTGCAGCACATCGCCCAGCCTGTTGGTGACATAAGCCGGCTGTGCCAGCCGGTCGATCATCCGCTGCACAGTAGGCGGAACAGTTTCGTTAGTGGCGCCCTGGGGCAGGGCGATGCCGGAGAGGGCGTAGAGGTGGGCCGTCTCGACCATGTCGAGCCGCAAGGCCCGGGCAATGGCGTCAACGGTCTGCCGGGACGGGGTGACCGGGCGGCCCTGTTCCAGCCGGATATACCAGTCGACAGAAATATCTGCGAGTTCGGCCACCTCGTCGCGGCGAAGCCCCGGCGTGCGGCGACGTCCGCCCTCGGGCAGGCCAAGGGTCTCCGGCCGGATTGCCTCGCGCCGGGAGCGGAGGAATTGGCCAAGCTCGTTGCGGGCATGGCGAAGAGGGGGGCGCGTCGTCGTCTGCATCTCAGGGTGGGCCTAATTTATCCTATGATAATCCTAGTCCTGTTTGCGGTGTGATGTTCACCTTAGTCTCGGCAAACGATCCGTCAACTGCGGGTCAAACGAGAAAGGAAAATCCCATGCCAATGATTCAAGTCTGGATGCGTTCCGGGAAAGACAAGGCCTACAGGACGGCTGTTTCGGCGGGCATCCATCAGGCGATGATGTCGGTCCTGAACCTGCCGGAAGACGACTATTTCCAGGTCACGCACGAACTGGAAAAAGAAGAGAACTATATCTTTGATCCGAACTATTTCGGTATGCCGCGCAGCCCGGACTTCCTGATGATCCGGCTGTCGTTCAATGCCCGGCCGGCCGCTGTGAAACAGCGCCTGTTCGAGACGATTGCGGACAATCTCGTGAAATCTCCTGGCCTCCGCCGCGAGGACATCGGCATGAGTATCGTCGAGACCAATTTCGAGAACTGGTGGGCCCATGGCCGCCGGGTGGACAAGGAGACGGGCACGGACGCAAGGATGGGAAAGGCTTAGGTCAGCCCCAATTGTGTGAGGGCATCCTGCACGCCGTCGAAACGCGGGCGGATGTCCTCCCCGATATGGGCATGGGTGGGAATGTAGAACAGGCCGAGGTCGAGCCCTTTCAAGGCGATCTCGGCGCACTCGTCCGGCATGATGACGTTGAACTCCGGAGGGATCATCGCCGGATCCGGAATGCCGCTGGCGATCAGTGGCGTGTAGACCCCGCCCGGCATCAGCACGTGCACATCCATCAGTTCGCCGCCAAGGTCCTCGCGCAGCCATTCCGCCATGATCAGCACGCCGTGCTTGGTCGCGCCATAGGCGCCAATATGGGCACGCTTCACGGCGTGCGGCAGACTGAGGGAGTTTTCAGACCCCGTGATCATCAGCCGCCCCCGCATGCCCGAGTCTTTCAGGACGGCGGCATAGGCCTGCGCCACGCGGAAGGGGGCAAACATGTTCACTTCAAACATGCGCATCGTCTCTGGCCCGAAATCCTCTTTCGTCATCCGCTTGTGCCGATCGATACCGGCATTGGCGCAGACGAGATCCAAACGGCCTTTCCAAACAAACGCCTCTTTCACGAGCGGGGCAGGTGCTTCCGGTTTTGACAGGTCGCAGCGGATGGCAAGGCCGGGGCGGGGAAGGTTTGCAGCGACCTCCTTGGCGAGGTCTTCCTGAATGTCTGCGATCACGACGTCAGCGCCGCGTTCGCTCAGCTGCGTTGCCAGCGCCTTGCCGATTCCAGACGCCCCGCCGGTGACCAGCGCCACCTTGCCTGTGTAATCGATCATGTTTGCGGCCTCCCTGAATTTCGCCCTTTTTGACAGGCTATACTGAAAGCGTGGCCGGGCAGAGGGCAAAGACGAAATCTGCCAGATATGCCGTCCGTGCAGATTCTATTTGTTCTGTTTTTGTTCTCATGATAGGAACGCACTCCGTAGAGTTGGGAGTGCAATCATGATCCTTGCTTTGTCCATTCGTGATTTCGTGCTGATCGACCGTCTCGATATCGAGCCGGGCGACGGCTTCACCGCGCTGACCGGCGAGACCGGGGCCGGCAAGTCCATCATTCTCGATGCACTGGCCCTGACGCTGGGCGCCGCTGCAGACCGGAGCCTTGTCCGCGCCGGGGCAGAGCAGGCGAGCGTCGCGGCAGAATTTGCCGCCGTGCCAGGCCATCCGGTCTGGGACGTGCTCGCCGAGCATGGCTTCGAGGCAAGCCCGGACGAGACGCTGACCCTGAAACGCATCGTGCGCGCCAACGGCCCGGCGCGGGCCTTCATCAATGACCAGCCGGTGAGTGCTGCCCTGTTGGCGGAAGCGGGTGAAACTCTGGTGGAGATCCATGGCCAGCACGCCGCCTCGGCGCTGATGCGGCCTTCCGCCCATCGCAAGATGCTCGACCTGTTCGCAGGCAATGAAGACTTGCTGGAGGCGTGCGCGGCGGCCCATGCGGCCAGAGTGGAAGCGCGTGAGACACGCGAACGACTGGAGGCAGAAACCGAAGAAGCCCTGCGCACACGCGAATGGCTGGCCGGCGCCGTGGAGGAACTCGACACGCTGGCCCCGCAGGTCGGGGAGGCAGGCAGCCTGACCGAGACCCGGACCCGGTTGATGCAGTCCGAGCGCGTGACTGAGGCAATCGCCGAAGCCGAAGAGGCACTCGCCGATGCCGAGATCGAGACGGCGCTGTCGAAAGCCTCCCGCGCAGCCGAACGCATTTGCCGCCTGCCAGGCTTTGACGGGGCAGACCATCCGCTCGCCCATGCTGCCCGGGCCGCGGCGGAGGCGCTGGAGCGGGCCTTGATCGAAGCCGGGGAAGCCGAAGCCGCCATCGCCGCCCTTGAAAGCCTGGTCGAGCACGACACCAGCGCGCTGGAGTTTGCCGAGGCGCGGCTCTTCGCGCTGCGCGCCGTGGCCCGCAAGCACATGGTCGATCCGGACCTGTTGCCGGATGTGCTGGAAACCCTGCAGGAGCGGCTGAACCTGGTCGAGGCAGGCGAGGACGCGCTGATCCGCGCGCGCAAGGCCGAGAGCGCTGCGAACGCTGCCTGGCACGCGGCAGCCGAGAAGCTGACCGCGGCGCGCAAGGCGGCAGCGTCCCAGCTGGAAAAGGCCATCGTGAAAGAGCTCGCGCCGCTCAAGCTTGGGCGCGCCGTGATCCGTGTCTCCGTCACCCCGCTCGGCGATGAGGGCGGGGCCCATGGCGCTGACCGGGTGGAGTTCGATGCCGAGACCAATCCCGGCGCGGGCTTCGGGCCGCTTCGCAAGATTGCCTCGGGCGGCGAACTTGCCCGCGTCTCACTGGCGCTGAAATGTGCCCTCGCCGAGGCTGGCAGTGCCGGCACGCTCATCTTCGACGAGGCTGACCAGGGCGTCGGCGGCGCGGTGGCTGCGGCCATCGGTGAGCGGCTGATCCGGCTTGGCCGGACGCGTCAGGTGTTTGCGATCACCCACAGCCCGCAGGTGGCCGCCGCCGCGCGGTCGCAGTGGCTTGTGGAAAAGGGCAGAGGCAAGTCTGGTGGCACGCGCCTGCGCGGGCTAGATGAGTCGGACAGGCAGGAAGAAATTGCCCGCATGTTGTCCGGCGCCGAGATTACCGAAGAGGCACGGGCAGCCGCCGGGAGGCTGTTGGAGGATGTATGAGCGAGGCGACCCCGGTCGAGGACCTGACGCGCGACGAGGCCGCGGTCGAACTTGAACGCCTGGCTGGCCTGATCGCAGAGGCGGACGCGGCTTACTATCAGGAAGACGCGCCGTTGATGACGGATGCGGAATACGACGCGGCACGCCAGCGCAATGCGGCGATCGAGGCGCGCTTCCCTGACCTGAAGCGGGAAGACAGCCCGTCAGACCGGGTGGGCGCCGCCGCGCACGAAGGCTTTGCCAAGGCCGCGCATGCCGCGCCCATGCTGTCGCTCGACAATGCGTTCTCGGATGAGGATGTCAGCGACTTTGCCGACCGGATCCGGCGTTTCCTTGGTCTCAGCGCTGAGGAAGAGGTTGCGATCACGGCGGAGCCGAAAATCGACGGTCTCTCCCTCAGCCTCACCTATGAGAAGGGGAAGCTGAAACGCGCCGCGACGCGCGGCAATGGCGAAGTCGGCGAGGACGTCACCGCCAATGCCCGGACGCTGGACGACATTCCGGAAAAACTCTCCGGCAAGGGTTGGCCGGACATGATCGAGATCCGCGGTGAGGTCTATATGACCAAGGCAGATTTTGCGGCGCTCAATACGCGCGAAGAGGCGGCGGGCCGGAAGGTTTTCGCCAATCCGCGCAATGCGGCCGCCGGCAGCCTGCGCCAGCTGGATGTCGAGGTAACGAAATCCCGCCCATTGCGTTTCTTCGCCTATGCCTGGGCGGCCGAAAGCGCGCCATTTGCCGAGACCCAGCATGACGCCGTGCAGGCATTCGCAGACTGGGGCTTTTCGACCAACCCCCTGATGGTTCGTGCCGGGACGGTTGACGAATTGCTGGCCGCCTATCGCGACGTCGAGGCAAAGCGGGCAGACCTGCCCTATGACATCGATGGCGTTGTCTACAAGGTGGACCGGCTGGACTGGCAGCAGCGGCTGGGCTTCGTGTCCCGGGCGCCCCGCTGGGCCATCGCCCACAAATTCCCGGCGGAGAAGGCGACGACCGAATTGCAGGGGATCGACATTCAGGTCGGCCGTACTGGCTCTCTGACACCCGTCGCACGGCTGAAGCCGGTAACGGTTGGCGGTGTCGTTGTCTCGAACGCAACGCTGCACAATGAAGACGAGATTGCACGCCTGGGCGTGAAGCCTGGCGACACGGTCGAGATCCAGCGTGCGGGCGATGTCATCCCGCAAGTCCTCCGTGTCGTGAAGGATGGCGGCGGTGCGCCCTGGCAGATGCCGCACCAGTGCCCGATCTGCGGCTCGGATGCCGTGCGCGAAATCGATGCCAAGGGCGAGGAAGATGTTCGCCGGCGCTGCACCGGCGGTCTCGTCTGCCCGGCGCAGGCGGTGGAGCGTCTGAAGCATTTTGTCTCCCGCAAGGCGTTGGACATTGATGGCCTCGGCGCCAGGCAGGTGCAGCTTTTCCATGAAAAGGGCGTCCTGAAAGGTCCGCAGGATATTTTCCGGCTTCCTGCCGCGATCGAGGCGGCCGGCCTGCCGCCGCTCGAAGAGTGGGAAGGCTTCGGCAAGGTCTCCGCGAAGAAACTGCTGGATGCCATCGATGCGCGCCGCAGTGTGCCCTTTGCGCGCTTCCTGAACGGGCTCGGCATCCGGCATGTCGGGCAGACCACGTCGCAACTCTTCGCGCGGACCTTCCTGAATTGGGATGTGTTCTGGCAAAACGTCGTCTCCGCCGCTGAAGAGGGGGAGGGCAGCGAGGCCTGGGAAGCGCTGGCCGGCATTGACGGTATCGGCGCCACGGCCGTCAACGCGCTCTGCGATTTCGAACGTGAAGCGCACAATCGTGAGATGCTGGAGGCCTTGCTGTCCGAGCTGACAATTCAGGACGAGGCCAAAGCCGCCTCTGACAGTCCGGTTGCGGGGAAGACAATCGTCTTTACAGGTACGCTGGAGCGTATGACGCGGGACGAGGCCAAGGCACGCGCCAGTGCACTGGGCGCGAAAGTGTCAGGGTCTGTGTCCGCCAAGACGGACCTTCTGGTCGCCGGGCCGGGCGCCGGATCAAAGCTCAAGAAGGCTCAGGATCTCGGTGTGCAGACGATGACCGAGGATGAATGGTTTGACCTGATCGGTGGCTGAGGCGGCCTATTTGCCGCCCGGGATCAGCCGCTGCAGCAGTGTGCGTTTCGGCGCCGACGTATCGATCATGATGCCTTCAGACGTCATCAGCTGGTAAGCCATCCTGTACCAGTCAGAGTCCGGATAATTGTAGCCGAGCGTCGCAGCCGCTTCGGTGGCCTGTGGGCGCATACCGAGCGAAAGATAGGCCTCGACGAGACGGTAGAGCGCTTCTTCGGAGTGGGACGTCTCGTCATAATCCTTCACCACCGTACGGAACCGGTTGATCGCTGCCAGCGTCTGGTTGGATCGCAGGTACCAGCGGCCGACTTCCATCTCCTTGCCAGCCAGCTGGTCATTGACCATGTCCAGCTTCACCTGCGCGTCGCGGGCATATTTGCTGTCGGGAAAACGGCGCAGAACGTCCTGCAGCGAGGCTTTGGTCTGCACGGTCATGCCCTGGTCGCGGCCGACATCGACGATCTGCTCGAACTGGCTGATGGCGATCAGGTAATAGGCATAAGCTGCTTCCGTGCCGCCCGGATGCAGGGAGATGTAACGCTGCGCGGCCGCGATGGTCTCGTCATAGTCATGGCGCTGATAGTGGGCGTAGGCGGTCATCATCATCGCCTTGCGGGCCCATTCGGAATAGGGGTGCTGCCGCTCGACTTCGTTGAACAGCAGGATGGCTGTCTCATAGTCGTGCTGGTCCAGCTCGCGGCCTGCCTGATTGTAGAGCTGCTCGACCGGGCGTTCGACATAGGCCAGTTCGCGCTGGCGCTTTTCCCGGTTCTGGCATGCGGTGAGGCTGACAGCCACGGCAATCAGGGCGAGGGCAAGGGGCTTGGCAGGCTTCATGGGCTCTGGCGCGCTTTCTGAAATTCTTGACGCTTTTGATTAGCGCGAACCCGGCCTGTTTTCCAAGGAACTTTCACAGGCTGTATACCTTGTTTGGGCCCGCATATGGCCGGGTCCAACAAGTGTTGCGGTCTTTTAATGCGGGTTTGCGGGTGGCGGCCTAGATCGCGGCCCCGGCGCGCACGGCTTGTGAGACGAGGTCGGTATCGGCGTCGCTTTCCCAGCACCAGGCCTCTGGCGTCTCCAGAAGCTTGCGGACCAGCTTGTTGTTGAGGGCATGGCCCGGCTGCACGGCATCATAGGCGCCCGCAATCGGCGCACCGGCCAGCATCAGGTCTCCCACCGCGTCCAGCATCTTGTGGCGCACGAACTCATCCTCGATGCGCAGGCCTTCCGGGTTCATGATCGCTTCGTCGTCATCGATCACGACGGCATTGTCGAGCGAACCGCCGCGGGCAAGGCCCATGGAGCGCAGCATCTCGACATCGCGGGCAAAGCCATAGGTGCGGGCGAAGGCGAGGTCACGGGCAAACATGCCGGGGGCAAGGCGCAGGGCCATCTGCTGGATGCCGATGACGCTGTTGTCATACTCAATCCGGGCGCGCAGCGTGAGGTGGTTGTCGGGAGAAGGCGACAGCGACGCACGCTTCGGCCCGTCGACGATTTCGATGGTTTCGAGAATACGGATGCGGCGGCGCGGCGCCGTCTGCTGTTTCAGGCCGGCCTGCAGCAGCAATTCGCAATAGACCGCCGAGGAGCCGTCCATGATCGGCACTTCCGGCCCGTCGATCTCGATCAGGAGATTGTCGATGCCAAGGCCGCAGACGGCTGCCATCAGGTGTTCGACGACCGCGACAGACACGCCATTCCCGTTCGAGATAGTGGTGCCGAGCTGGACGTCGGAAACATTGGTTGCGTGGGCGAGGATGCTGGCATTCTTCAGGCCAAGATCGGTCCGGCGGAAAACGACGCCTGTGCCCACCGGGGCCGGTTTAAGCACCAGCCGGGCTTTTTCGCCGCTATGGACGCCGACGCCGGCGCACATGGCCGGCCGCTCGATGGTCTGCTGCATTTCCATGCCAAATCTACTCACAACTACCCCATGAAACCTGACATCTTTGTGGGGGCAGGGGCCGGAAGGGGCAAAACACGGCTTGTTTCGCCGTGTTACAAAACGGGCCGCATCATATGATACGGCCCTGTTTCTATTTGATTTTCATTGTGACAGGTTAACCCTGTCTGTCTGTTTTTTCACGTCCCCGGCAGGCTTGCCGGCTGAGCGGGTCAGTGATTGGCAGACCGGCGCAGGAAAGCAGGAATCTCAAGGTCCGCATCGTCGAACGGGGCCGGTTCCGGATGATCGTCCGGCGAAGAGACGATCGGTGCCGGTTCCGCGGCATCGTCGTTTTCGCCCTGCGGCGTGTTGCGGCGCCAGCCGAACAGATTGGCAAAGCCCGATCCGCTTTGCTCGGCTTTCGGTTTTTCGGCGACGGGCGCGTCGCGACGGGCGGAGAATACGGAATCTGCAGACACTTCTTCGTCTCCTTCTGCGCCTTCGTAGTGGGTTTCTTCCTGATGGGCCGTGTCAGCTGCGGCTTCTGCCTCAGCCGGCGTCGGCCGGTGTGTAATAATGGTCGGACGGTCTTCATCCGCGGCCGGGGCAGGGGCCTCGCCGGGCGCGTCTTCCATTTGCGTTTCAGCCGGTTCAGCGGTTTCCGCTTCGGCTTCGATTTCGGGTTCCGGATCTTCAACCGGGGCCGCGATCGGCTGGCGGACCGTTTCCTGTTCGACGGCAGGCTGCGCGGTGAAGTTTGCCTCGACGCCCGCAGCAATCACGGAGACGCGCAGACGGCCTTCCAGTTCGGTGTCGAAGGCCGACCCGAGAATGATGTTCGCATCGGCATCCACTTCGCGGCGGATCTCGTTGGCGGCCTCGTCCAGTTCGAACAGGGTCATGTCATAGCCGCCGGTAATGTTGATGAGCACGCCCTTGGCGCCCTTCATCGAGATGTCGTCCAGCAGCGGATTGTCGATGGCCTGCCGTGCCGCTTCCAGGGCGCGGTTCTCGCCGGTCGCTTCGCCCATGCCCATCATCGCGGTGCCCATGCCGTGCATGATCGAGCTGACATCGGCGAAGTCGAGATTGATCAGGCCGGGCATGACCATGAGGTCGGTAATGCCGCGCACGCCGGAATAGAGCACATCGTCAGCCATGCGGAAGGCTTCGGCGAAGGTCGTGCGGTCATTGGCGATGCGGAAGAGGTTCTGGTTCGGCACCACGATCATCGTGTCGACATGGGAGCGGATCAGGTCCAGCCCGCTTTCGGCCACGTGCATGCGGCGGTTGCCTTCAAAGCCGAACGGCTTGGTCACGACGGCAACGGTGAGGATTTCCATTTCGCGGGCCGCGCGAGCGATCACGGGGGCTGCGCCTGTGCCGGTGCCGCCGCCCATGCCGGCAGCGATGAACACCATGTGTGCGCCTTCAAGCTGCTGCTTGATCTCGTCGATGGATTCTTCGGCGGCCTTTTCGCCGATTTCCGGACGCGCGCCGGCGCCAAGACCGGACGTGGTGACCGGGCCAAGCTGGATGCGCGTATCGGCTTTCGACCGCGAGAGGGCCTGCGCGTCGGTATTGGCTGCAATGAACTCGACGCCCTGCAGGTTCGCTTCGATCATGTTGTCGACTGCGTTGCCACCGGCACCGCCGACGCCAAAGACCAGGATCCTGGGCTTCAGTTCATAATTCATTGCATCCCTCACTTCACTCTACTCGTTCGCGGACCCCTGCCGTGAGGCAAGATGACGTGATGCGGCTAAGAAGCAGTTAAGTGGAGTGAAATCGGCTCAGAAATTTTCTTCGAGCCAATGGAACACTTTGTTCACCACGCCGCTTCTCGACTCAGGTCCGTCCTTGCGCGAAGCAGCTGCCCTGACTGCGTCCGCAAACCCCAACTCGGAATACAGTAGCAGACCGGAGGCTGTGGAGAAAGCTGGTGTTGCCAGTGTTTCGCCCAGAAACTCGGCGATGGTCGGGCGCCCAAGCCGCACTGGTGCCTGCAGGATGCGGCTGGCGACGTCGCGCACGCCCGGCAGCTGCGAGGCGCCGCCTGTCAGCACGACCCGGTGGGGGAGTACTTTGCGTACACCACTGGAATCGAGGGTCTGGCGGACGAATTCGAACGTCTCTTCCACCCGCGGGGCGATGATCGCTGCCAGCTGGCCGCGCTCCATGCGCGTTGCCTGCAGGCGGCCATCGTCGCCAAGGCGGGGAACTTCAATCCTTTCGGCGAGGCCTGGGCCTTCAAGATTGGCCGTGCCATAGACGCTTTTCAGGCGCTCGGCGGCAGCGAACGTCGTGCCGAGGCCTTGTGCCAGGTCGGATGTCACATGTGATCCGCCCGCCGGAACGAGGCCCAGCCAGGCCGGAGAGCCGTTGAGGTAAACAGAGACGGCCGTCACGCCAGCGCCCATGTCGATACAGATCGCGCCATTCTCGATTTCGTCGTCGATCAGCGTGCCTGCGCCGCTCGCAATGGACGAGGGGATCAGGGCCGTCACGCCGATATGTGCGCGGCCCACGCATTCGACGAGGTTCTTCACCACCGATTTCGGTGCGGTGACGACCGACAGAAGCAGGCTCAGCTCATTGGCATACATGCCCTGCGGCTCGCGCACGCCTTCCTGCTCGTCGACGCGGTAGGCAACCGGCCAGGCGGCGAGGGTCTCTTCGCCGCGCGCCGGGATCTTCGCCAGCGCCTGGGCCTGGATGCGGCGCACGTCTTTCTGGTTGATCTCGCGTCCGTCGATCGCGATCCGTGCGGTCACCAGCGTGGAGGCCAGTTTCTGTCCGGTGATGCCGAGCATCACATTGGAGATCTGTTCACCGGCTTCGCGTTCGGCGTCCTCCACGGCGAGGCGGATGGCGCGTTCGAGGCCTTCCATGTCGGTGATCGTGCCGCCGGTGAAGCCGCGAGACTGCTGGCGCCCGGCGCCGAGGATGCGGAAGCTGCGTGGGCCGGATCCGTCATTGCGGCCGATCAGGCAGGTGATTTTCGAACAGCCGATGTCCAGCGCCGCCACCGTGCCGGTCTGCGAACGGCCCATACGCGGGGCCCGGCGGGACTGGACGTTCGCCATCAGGACCGCGCCGCGATTTCGCGCGCGTTGAAGTTCGGCGGGTTGACCGGGCCGAGATAGACGCGGCCGGCATTACGCAGGTCGATCATTTTCAGCGGGCGCTGCATCAGGGCGGTACGCACCTGAAGGTCGCTCAGGCGGCCAAGCGCGCTCGTCAGGTCGACATCTTCCGGCAGGCGGACGGTGGCGCCGGAGATCAGGCGCATGTCCCAGCGGCGGTCATTGATACGGGTCGCAATGGCAAGATCGCTGGTGACAGCGGGTGCATCGGCCAGTGCCATGACGAGGGCAGGGGCAGCTTCCGGGGCGCCGCGTCCGGCGACGCGGACAAGATCCGGGTGATCGCTGGCGCGCTCGTCCGGGATGACACGGCCAAGGCCGTCGACCACGGTCCACTCCGTGCCGTCATGCCAGATGGCAACCGGCTCGGCAGCGTCCGCTATAATCACGACCTGGTCCGGCCAGAGGCGGTGCACGCGCACGTTAAGCACCTTATGGGTGCCCTCGACGCGACGGCGGATGATGTAGGGATCGGCGCGGAACATGTTCTCGCCGGGCTCGATCATGGCGGCTGCGCGGATTTCCTGCTGCAGGCCCGGATCCTGTTCGAGGCCGAGGACGGAGACTTCATTGACGGACACACCGGCCATGCGGGCGGTATCGTCCATGAAGCCGGCAAACCGGTTTTCGATCTGCGACATGGATCCGCCCATCCAGGCGGCCAGCGCCACGATGATGGCGATCAGCATGACAAAGCCGAAGAGGACGGATGAGACGCGCACTTCCTCGCCGGTCACTTCGTCCACGAAAGTGATCGGTTCGCGCTTGCGCTTCGGAGGGGGCTGGTTGCGGCTTATCTTCGGCATGAAGCGTCCTCAATCATCCATGCGACCAGGTCTTCGAAGGACATGCCCACGAAGGCGGCCTGTTCAGGGACAAGTGAGGTCGGCGTCATGCCTGGCTGGGTATTTGTCTCAAGGATCACGAGCCGGTCTCTCTTGTCGTCGTAGCGAAAGTCGGATCGCGTCGCACCCCGGCAGCCAAGGACCTGATGTGCCCGCAAGGCGAAATCCATCGCCATGGCGGTGATGTGCTCAGGCACGTCTGCCGGGATCACATGACGTGATCCACCAGCTGAATATTTTGCATCGAAATCGTAATAGTCCCTTAAGGTCGTGATCTCTGTCACGGCGAGGGCCCGGTCGCCCAGAACGGCGACGGTCAGTTCGCGGCCGGGAATGAATTCCTCGGCCATGAGATAGTCGCCATAATGCCAGCTCTCGCCCAGCAGTTCCTGCGGTGGGCCATTGGCGCCCTTGCGCACGATCAGGACGCCGAAACTGGAGCCTTCATTGACGGGTTTCACCACATAGGGTGGCTCCAGCGGATGAGCCGCGGCCGCCTCTTCGCGGGTGACCTGCCTGTCTTCGGCCACGGGCAGGCCCGCGGCGCGGTAGACCGCCTTGGATTTCAGCTTGTCCATGGCGAGGGCAGACGCCAGCACGCCGGAATGGGAATAGGGCAGGTCCATGATCTCCAGCAGGCCCTGCACGCAGCCATCTTCGCCCCAGGGGCCATGCAGGCCATTGAGCACGGCATCTGGCTTCACCTCTGTCAGCTGGGCGGCCAGATCGCGGCCAGCATCGATACCGATCGCGTCATAGCCTGCGGCTTGCGCGGCCTTCAGCATCTGCGTGCCCGAGGAAATCGAGACCTCACGTTCAGAGGACCAGCCGCCATAGATGACTGCGACACGTTTCATTCTGAAAGTCCTTCCTGCCCGGTGTGCCCGCCGGGGCTCACCTGTTTCTCACTGTCTTTTCTGCTCCGTGCCGGTGAATAGGGGCTTAAGCGAGGCGAAGCGGCGGCAGGGGGCGGCCGGATTACGAAAATGTCATGACTGGGCACTCTTGCGCCATGCCGACTACAACAGTAGTCGTTATCGAATAACGAAAAGATGAGTCGCTGGCGGGGGCGCCGGTTTCTCTTCACCAAAGCGAGGAAGCAGGAGGCGCCCCGTGGCTGTCAGCCATACCCTATTGTCGAGTTTTGCCGCCCTGACGGCAGCCGGTCTTACAGTATTCCCAGCCATGGCGGAGCCCGATGCCGGCACGCCCGTATCTGCCGTCAGCGATTATGCGCCGGCCGATTTCGCACAATACAATCCGCAAACCGCGCTGGACATGGTGAACCGGATCCCCGGCTTTTCCATCCAGGGCGATGATGACGGATCGCGCGGCTTCGGCCAGGCCAGCGGCAATATCCTGATCAATGGCCAACGCGTCTCCGGAAAATCAAACGGGGCCGAAGCGGCGCTCGGGCGGATTTCCGCCACGCGGGTTGTGCGCATCGAAGTCGTCGACGGCACCACGCTGGATATTCCCGGCCTCTCAGGACAGGTGGTGAATGTCACGACTGACGGGGAAGGGGGCATGTCCGGCACCTGGCGCTGGAAATCCCGCTTCCGGGAAAACCTGACGCCTTACTTTCATGAGGGCGTGGTCACCCTGTCCGGCGGCGATGAACGCCTGAACTGGAGCGTTGAGGCGAGCAGCCTGCCGGAACGCGGCGCGCATGCGGGTTGGGAAACCATCACGGCGGCCGATGGCACGCTGCTGGAACGCCGCAAGGAAGACGTGACCAATATTGCCGACAATGCATCCGTGTCCGGATCGCTCTCCTGGACACCGCCCAGCGGTGTGGTGGCGAACCTAAATGGCCGGGTCGGCATCTATCAGTTTGACCGGAAGGAAATTTCGAAGACCTTTCCTGTCGGCGGGCTGGAAGGCCGGCGCCTGTTCCTGAGCGGGGAGGATGAATGGAATGCCGAGTTCGGCGGGGATTATGAATTCGGCTTCGGGCCGGGCCGCCTGAAAGCGATCGGACTGGTCCGCCGAGAGAACAGCCCGGTGAAGGATTCCGTCCGCATCGGGGCGGTCGATGGGTCTGACTTCTCGGAAACGCGGTTCAGCCAGACCGTGGATGAGGGCGAATATATCGGCCGGGGCGAATATGCCTGGGCGACGGGTGAGGGGCGCGACTGGCAGGTCTCCGTCGAGAATGCGTTCAACTTCCTTGAGGCCGAAACCGGACTGAGCATCGCGCGGGACGGTCAGCCCTTCGAGATCATTCCGCTGCCGGGCGCAAACTCCCGCGTTGAGGAGACCCGCTGGGAAGCGGCCATCACGCATGGGCGCGCCCTGACCGAGGTGCTGCGGCTGCAGGTCTCTCTTGGGGCGGAATATTCGGAGCTCACCCAGTCGGGCGACAATACAAATGCACGGGAATTCACCCGGCCGCGGGGCTTTGTCAGCCTGTCCTGGCAGGCCGACCCGAAGCTGAAGCTGACGGCACGTCTCGACCGGGAAGTCGGCCAGCTCGATTTCTTCGACTTCATTTCCTCGGTGAATCTCAATGCCGACAATGGCAATTCCGGGAATGCCGAAATCGTGCCGCAACAGGCCTGGAAGTGGAGCCTGCAAGCGGAGAAGGATTTCGGTGCCTGGGGGGCGGCGACGCTGAACACCTATTATTCCGACATTGAAGACATCGTCGACCGGGTCCCGATCGGTACAGGCGACGGGCCGGGAAATCTCGACACGGCGTGGGAAATCGGCGTGACGCTCGACACAACGCTCAAGCTTGCCAGGCTGGGTATCCCCGGCGGTGAGCTGACGAGTTTTGCCGAAGTGTATGATTCCGAGGTCACCGACCCGCTGACCGGAGAGGTCCGCCGGATCAATGACAGCCAGCTCTATTATGTGAATCTGGAATTCCGTCAGGATGTTCCGGGAACGGACTGGGCCTGGGGCGCCTTTGCGGAGAAGTTCGAACGCAACCCTTATTACCAGCTTGGTGAAAGCGGCATCGAAGCTTCCACACCCGGCTATGCCTATGCGTTCCTGGAGCACAAGGATGTGCTGGGCCTGACGGCCACGTTGGCGGTCGGAAACCTCCTCAACCAGAAAGACAATTTCCGGCGGGAGATTTATGAAACCAGCCGGCTGGGCCCGGTCGCTTCGATTGAAGACCGCAACCGACGCTTCGGCCCGATTGCGATTTTCGAACTGCGCGGAACGCTCTAGGCCGTTTCGCTGGCCAGCTGGCCGATGCGGCGCACTTCCCAGCGAAGTTCCACGCCCTGCGTTTCCAGCACCCGCCGGCGGACGAGTTCGCCCAGCGCTTCAAGATCGGCGGCGGTGGCGTCGCCGGTATTGATCAGGAAGTTGCAATGCTTCGGCGAGACCTGCGCGCCGCCGACTTTCAGGCCCCGGCAGCCGGCCGCGTCGATCAGCTTCCAGGCGGAGCGCTGATCCGGCGTGCCCGGCGGATCCGGATTGGCGAAGGTGGAGCCGGATGTCTTTTCCTTGATCGGCTGCGTGTCGGCGCGGCGCGCCTGCAGCTGTTCGATGTCAGCGAGGATTTTTTCCGGTGCATCGGTATCATTGCCTTCCAGAATGAGCCGGGTGACGATCAGGTCATCCGGCAAATCTGTGTGGCGGTAGGAGAAATACGCTTCCGGCTGGGCGCCCGGCTTGCCCGGCCCGCGATAGGCGGCGCGCGATCCGTCGCGCCGGAAGCCGTGCAGGGCCACGAGCGTGTCGCGCAGTTCCCGCCCATAGCAGCCGGCATTTGTGCGCGTTGCCCCGCCAATGGAGCCTGGAATGCCGGAGAGGAATTCGAGGCCGCGAATGCCGTTCTGCGCAGCAGCTTTTGCGACCGACAGGTCCAGCGCCCCGGCGCGGGCCTCCATTGTGATCCCGTCCAGGGCCTGGGCCATGCCCCAGTATTTTCCCATCAGGCGGATCACGACGCCTCGGATGCCGCCATCGCGGACGATGACATTTGAGCCAACGCCCAGCACCGTAACGGGCACGGCCGGGTCCAGCGCCGTGAGGAAAGTGCCGAGGTCTTCCTCGTCTGCTGGCAGGAACAGAGCATCCGCCGGCCCGCCGACCCGGAACCAGGTATAAGGCGCCAGCGGGGCATTCTCGATGATCTTGCCGCGCACGGAAGGGAGGGGAAACGCCGTCATATGCTGGCGTTCCCCCGACTTGCCCGCGAAGTCAAGCGGGCGTGCGTGATACGCGTGATCCGTACCAGTCGATATTGCGCGTCATGTACATGGTCAGCGCAATGGCCGCGAAACTGGCCAGCGCCCCGGCAAGCAGGGCCTGGCTCTCTGCCCGCATCAACACATAGATCAGGCTGTAGATGCCTGTGAGTATGCCGAGGGCGCGCAGGCCATACTTGCGTGAGCGGAACACGCTGGTCGCATAGGCAGAGATCAGACCCACCGTCATCGTCGCGGCAATCACGAAGGCCGCGTCGAATCCGATCCGCTCCGAGAAGGCCAGCAGCAGGATATAGAAGATCGACTGGGCGAGCCCGACCAGCACATATTGCGCCGGGTGCGCCCGCGCTCTGCTGGTCACCTCGAGCAGGAACCAGGCGAGGAAAACGAAGCCGATGAACATGGCGGCATATTTCAGGGCGCGCTCCACGCTCTGATAAGGGCTGACCTGTTTGATGAAGCGCACGGCCATGTCGCGCCATCCGGGTGCGTTGACTTCGGAGAGGTCGATATTTTTGCCTGCGCCAGGAATGCCGCGCGCGAGATAAGGCACCCGCCAGCTGGCCGTAAAGCCGTCGACGCCTTTCTCACCGACATTGTGCCTGTCCGGCAGCTTGCCGCCCTGAAAGCTCGGATCATTCCAATTGCTGGTCAATGTCATGGATGTGTCCTTGGCGAAGGGGCCGATGGCAAACCGGTCAGCACCGGTGATGCGGATCCGGGCGGCAATTTCCAGCGGCCTGGTCTCCGTTTCGAGGCCTTCGATCCTGCCTCCGGCGAGGCGTATGTCGGCTCGGGGGACAGGGGTATAGCCGTTCTGCCCTGGTGCGGTCTGAAGGGCGGGTTCCATCGAGACATCTTTTCCGTTGGCCGTGACAAGGAAGGCTTCCCGGATGCCACGCATGTCGGAAACACCCAGATAAAGCCGGGCATCGTCCCAGATCGGTTCGGCGCCTTCTGGCAGACTGTCTCGCAGCTTTGCAGGATCGAATTTTGCGCGGAACGACACACTTGCGTCGAAAACGGGAATTGAATGAATGCCGCGCCTGCGCTCGGACACGTCGATGTCGGCTTTCGCGTCGCCGGCTTCGGCAAAAACGATGACATGTCCAAAGACCTGATGGTCAGACGTGAGCGGGCCGACGGCCTTTGCATAGGGAAGCACGAGGACCGGGCCGAGCAGGCTTTGGCGCCCGCCAATTGAGTCGCTGATCTGCTCCAGCGCCCGGTCGGCGCCCATACGCCGGTCCTGCACGACGCCGAACACGAACAGAGCAGGGATCGCCATCAGCAAAGCGAGGGCGCAGACCAGAAGAAGCTTTAGGCCGGCAGAGCGCTGCGGTAGGAATTGGGTGAGGGGATTGGGTGGGGGTGTGGCCGGTGGTCCGGCCATCTGTGTTTCAGACATGGAAGCCTCCTTGCAAATGGAGGCTGCCGACATGCGCCCGGCCCGCGGCTACCAGAGGGCGAACCCGCGGCTTCGAGAAGGAAAGATTACGGAAAGTTCAGGGCAGGATCAGCAAGAGAGACCTGAGCGTTTGAGCAATTCCTCAGTGCAGTCAGTGATATCCCGCCCGGCTGTATCAATCCGGACCGGCAGTGCGGGGCTCGGCTCCCATTGCCGGGTATTGACGCTTTCCAGGGGCACCGGCGCCAGACCTGGAATACCGGTGTCGCGCGTTTGAAGCCGGGTACAGACTTCCTCAATGTCCGAGCAGAGGATTTCGATTTCGACAATTTCACTGCCCGATGCTGCCGCGGCATCGCGCCAACCCTGACGGGCCAGTTCGACAGCATTGACGGCATCGGCGATTACGTTCCGGCCTTCGCGCAGATGGTGGGCAGCCAACCGATAGCCTTGTTGGTAGCCACATGTGCCGACATCGAAGTCAGCTCCATGCTGATTGCGCAAATCCTGTTCGAAGACGTCGATGCGCAAAAGCTCCGCGCCCGTCCGTTCGGCGAGAAGTTTGCTCAGCGTCGATTTCCCGGAACCCGGCAGGCCTGACATCATGACCAGCCGGGGCATGCCAGCTTACGCCCGCTGGGTGCTCAGGGCGCCGTGGCAGTGTTTGTATTTCTTGCCGGAGCCGCACGGGCACGGCGAGTTGCGCGGCGTGTTGGACCAATCGTCTTCGGCCTGCTGCAGTTCCGGGCCGGGCGGTTGGGATTTGTCGTCCGGGTCCATCTCGTTGATGCCGGTATCGGGGTCGAGGTGCGTTTCGTGCGCCGGTACCTGTGGTGGCTGCGGTGCCGGCATCTGCGCGGGCGCAGGTCTTTGCGGCATCTGGGCCGGGGCAGGGCGCTGCTGTGCCTGTTCCGGCGGCGCCTGCTGTACACGGATGTGCATCAGCGAACGGGTCACCGTCGCGCGCAGTTCTTCCAGCAGGTTGTGGAACAGGTTGAAGGCTTCGGACTTGAACTCGTTCAGCGGGTCGCGCTGGCCGTAGGAACGCAGATGGATCACCGACCGCAACTGGTCGATCATCTGCAGGTGTTCGCGCCAGCGCATGTCGAGGACCTGGAGCAGGATCTGCTTCTCGATCCGGTGCATCTGTTCGGCGCCGACGGCCGCGGTGATCGCTTCGTAGACCTTCTCCACCGCATCGCGGATGCGCTGGGCGATTTCCTTATTGGCAACGCCTTCCTCGGCGGCCCATTCATCGACCGGCAGGTCGATTGCGAACTCGTTGCGCATGGCTTCGCGCAGGCCCTGAACGTCCCACTGCTCCGCATACGCCTTTTCCGGCATGGTGCGGGCGACGAGTGCGTCGATCACATGTTCGCGCATTTCGAGGATCACGTCGGACACGTCATCGGCCCGCATGAATTCCATGCGCTGTTCGAAGATAGCTTTGCGCTGGTCGTTGATCACGTCGTCATATTTGAGGACGTTCTTGCGGATCTCGAAATTGCGCTGTTCGATCTTGCGCTGCGAGGTTTCCATCGCCTTGTTCATCCAGGGATGGGTGATGCCCTCGTCTTCCTTGATGCCGAGGCGGCGCATCACGGCGTCCATGCGCTCGGCTGCGAAGATGCGCATCAGGTCATCTTCAATGGAGATGTAGAATTTCGATTTGCCGGGGTCGCCCTGACGGCCCGTCCGGCCGCGCAGCTGGTTGTCGATGCGGCGGCTTTCGTGGCGCTCCGTACCGAGAACATAAAGGCCGCCGGCGTCCAGCGCGCGCTTTTTCTTGACCTCGATGTCGGCCTTGATCTGGGAGGAGAGCAGGGAGGTTTCACCCTCGGTCAGCTCGCGGCCAAGTTCGGCCTCTTTCTTTTCCTTCTCCTGCTCCAGGCGCATCTCGTAATTGCCGCCGAGCTGGATGTCGGTGCCGCGGCCGGCCATGTTGGTGGCGACCGTCACAGCGCCAGGAACCCCGGCATTGGCCACGATCATGGCTTCCTGCTCGTGGTGGCGCGCATTCAGAACCTTGTGGGGGATCTTCGCGGCAGTCAGCAGATTGTCGAGGACTTCCGATTTTTCGATCGAAGCCGTGCCGAGCAGGATCGGCTGGCCCTTGGCGTGGCACTCGCGCACTTCCTTGACGATCTCGGCATACTTCGCCTTGGCCGTCCGGTAGACGACATCATCCTCGTCGATCCGCTGGATCGGCTTGTTGGTCGGCAGGTCGATGACTTCCAGCTTATAGATGTCGGCGAATTCGTCGGCCTCGGTCAGGGCCGTACCGGTCATGCCGGCCAGCTTGTTGTAGAGGCGGAAATAGTTCTGGAACGTGATCGAGGCGAGCGTCTGGTTCTCAGGCTTGATGTCGACGCGTTCCTTGGCCTCGATAGCCTGGTGCAGGCCTTCAGACAGGCGGCGGCCTTCCATCATCCGGCCGGTGAACTCGTCGATCAGCATCACCTCGGCGCCCTTGACGATATAGTCCTTGTCTCGGGCGTAGAGCTTGTGGGCGCGCAGGGCCTGGTTTGCGTGGTGAACCAGGGAGATATTGTGCGGCTCCCAGAGCGAGCCTTCCAGCAGGCCTTCTTCTTCGAGCCAGGCTTCGATCTTTTCCATGCCGCCTTCGGCATAGGTGACCGAGCGCTGTTTCTCGTCGAGTTCGTAATCGTCTTCTTCAAGACGCGGGATCATCGCGTCGATCTTGATATAGAGGTCGGAGCGGTCGTCGGTCGGGCCGGAAATGATCAGCGGCGTCCGCGCTTCGTCGATCAGGATGGAGTCCACCTCGTCGACAATTGCGAAGTGGTGTCCGCGCTGGGCCATCTGGTCCAGCGAGTATTTCATGTTGTCGCGCAGGTAATCGAAGCCGAACTCGTTGTTCGTGCCGTAGGTAATGTCGGCAGCGTAGGCGGCCTTGCGTTCCTCATCGGTGACGCCGTGCACAATGATGCCGGTCGTCATGCCGAGGAAGCCATAGATCTGGCCCATCCATTCGGCGTCACGCTTGGCGAGGTAGTCGTTCACTGTCACGACATGCACGCCCTTGCCCTCAAGGGCGTTGAGATAGGCGGCGAGCGTGGCGACCAGCGTCTTGCCCTCACCGGTGCGCATTTCGGCGATCGCGCCGGAATGCAGGATCATGCCGCCCATCAGCTGGACGTCGAAATGGCGCATGCCGAGCGCGCGGCGGGAGGCCTCGCGGGTGACGGCGAAGGCCTCTTCGAGCAGGGAGTCGAGCGTGGCGCCATCGGCCAGGCGTTTGCGGAATTCTGCGGTCTTGCCTTTGAGTGCGCTGTCGGAAAGCGCTTCCATCATGGGCTCGAGGGCGTTGATGCGGTTGACGCGGGCGCGCAGGGGTTTCAGCTTGCGGTCATTAGCGGAACCGAAAATCTTGCGGGCGACGGAAAACATATCAGGCTGCACCAATCAGGTCTGGGGCGAAGAAACAGTGATCCTGACCGTGTGACCGCACAGGAATACGCGGGTTCTCCCACCGAGATTACACCGGCCAAACCTACTCGACCAGCGCGCGGGTGAGACTTAAGAACGCCGCATTAGGGTGTCAATGCGGCGCCATCAGACAGCTGGAGTGATGACTGTGTTGAATCTGAAGGCTTTGCGGGTCAGCCCGCGTATCCTGTTTGCTGGACTTGCGATCCTGACGGCGGCCGCCTGCAGCCCGCCACCGGAGGAGGAAGTGCCTGTGCGCGTTGAAGGCGCAACAGCGGCGACGGTCAATGGCGAGAAAATCTATGTCAGCGATGTCGAGCTGGAAGCGGTGGCCCGGGGCCTCGTTCCGGCCGGGACGAAGGTCAAACGGGGCGATCCGGAATATGACACCGTCCTCAACCAGCTGATCGAACAGAAGCTGATGTCCCAGGAGGCGATTCGGCGCGGGCTCGACAAGGATCCGGCTGGCCGGCGGCGTCTCGAGATGGCCGAGGAGCGCATTCTCGGGAACCTGCTGGTCGAAAACCTCGTCGCTGAAGATGTGACAGAGGATCAGATCGAGGCGATGTACCAGAAACAGGTCGCCTTGCAGCAGGATGATGACGAGGTCCGCATCGCGCACATCCTGGTTGCCACGAAGGAAGAGGCGCAGGCCCTGTTCGACCGGATCCAGGCCGGCGAAAGCTTTGAGAGCCTGGTCAGCGCCAACTCTCTCGATACGGCTACCCGCATGGAGCAGGGGGACCTTGGCTATGTCTCCCCGAATGACGAACCGGCGCCTTTCCCTCTGGTGATCGCGAATACGGGGGAGGGTGAGGTCGCACCACCCTTTGAATCCGCCGATGGCTGGCACATCCTGAAAGTGAAGGACCGGCGGTCGCGCGCCCCGAAAACGCGGGAAGAAATGCGGCCGGACATTCTCACTTTCCTGACGCTTGAACAGGTCGCCAAAATCGTCCGGCGCCTCAAGGCAGAGGCGCAGATCCAGCAGGGTGAGCCGGGGCTCGACGGTGACAGCGCAACGCCTTACAGGCTTCCCGACACCGAAACCGGATCCGAAGACAGCCCGGCCCCTGAAGGAACAGAACTTTGAATCTCACCCCATCGCCATTTGCGACGCCTTTTCCGAAACTGCCTGACGTGAAAGGCGTGCGCGCTGCTACGGGCTCGCGCGGCTTTTACGCAAAGCGCGGTGTGACGCGTGACGATGTTTTCCTGTTCGCCTTTGACGAGGGTACGACCTGCGCCGGGGTCTATACGATCTCGCGGACCGCTTCGGCCGATGTTCTCTGGTGCCGGCAGGCGCTGCAGACCGGGGGCGGTAAGGCCCGCGCACTGGTTGCCAATTCCGGCAATTCCAATGCCTTCACCGGCCCGAAAGGGCAGGAGAAGAATGAGGCCACGCTGAAGGCCATGACCGAAACGCTGGGCGTCGCGAAGGAGCATTGCTACCTGGCCGCCACCGGCGTTATCGGCGAGCCGCTGGCCGATCCGAACTATGTCGGCGCGTTCGTGCCGGACCTGGCCGCGAAGCTCGGCCCACCGGACTGGGAAGCGGCGACCCGCGCCTTCATGACGACCGACACGTTTGCCAAGGGCGCCGGCATGTCGATGGACATTGACGGGCATGACGTGAACTTCGCCGGCATCGTCAAAGGCTCCGGCATGATCGCGCCGAACATGGCGACCATGCTGGCCTATGTCTTTACCGACGCGGCGATCGCGCATGATGTGCTTCAGGAATTGCTCGAAGAGATCACCAACGAGACGTTCAACGCCATCACGGTGGACGGCGACACGTCGACGTCCGACACGCTGATGGTGTTCGCGACCGGTCAATCCGGCATGGACCCGATCACCTCGAAGGATGACCCGCGTCTCGATTCTGTGGCGATGGCGCTGCACTCGGTCTGTCTCGAACTTGCCCAGCTGGTGGTGAAGGACGGGGAAGGGGCGCAGAAATTCGTCACCATCCAGGTCGATGGCGCGGCCTCGCCGATGTCTGCGAAGATCATCGCCTGCGAGATCGCCAATTCGCCGCTCATCAAGACCGCCATGGCGGCCGGGGATGCGAACTGGGGCCGGATCGTCATGGCGGTCGGCAAGTCGCTGGAGCCGATTGATGCCACCCGGCTCGCGATCTGGTTCGACGAGGTCCAGGTCGCCAAGGATGGCGCACGCAAGCCGGACTATAGCGAAGAGGCGGCGAGCGCCGTATTCGCCCAGCCGGAATTCACGATCCGCGTGGATGTTGCCGCAGGCGATCATTCGGCCACCGTCTGGACCTGCGATCTGACACACGGCTATGTCGACATCAACGGCGCCTACCGGACATGAGTCCCAAATGAGTCATCGTCTGGTCCTGGTGGTTGCAGCCGCGCTTTATAATGAAAAAGGCGAAATCCTCTTGGCGCAGCGCCCGGAAGGCAAGCAGCTGGCAGGCCTGTGGGAGTTTCCGGGCGGCAAGGTCGAGCCCGGCGAAACGCCGGAGGCTGCGCTCGTGCGGGAGCTCCAGGAAGAGCTCTCGATTACGGTTAAGGAATCGGAACTGCAGCCCATAACTTTTGCGAGTTTCACTTACCCCGACTTTCATCTTCTTATGCCACTCTACAAGTGTCAGGCGTGGTCAGGCGAAGTGCATCCGAGCGAAGGCCAGGCCATCGCATGGGTGCCTCCGTCAAACCTGTCAGACTACCCGGCCCCTCCGGCGGATATTCCGCTGTTCGAGGTTCTTCGGGGGGAGAAGTGACGGAGGGACCATGAGAGCCGCACGCGAAGAGTTCATCCAATTCCTCTCAAAAGAGGATGGGGCAACGGCCGTCGAGTACGCGCTGATTGCAGGCATCATCTGTCTTGCCATTGTTGGTGGCCTGGCAGCTGTCGGAACATCCACCGGAAGCTCGCTCAACAAGGCGGCTGACGGCTTCGGTCTCTGATTTTCTTTTATTCGCTGCGTTTGCCCTGACGGCGCACGGCGTCGGCGAGGCTGGCCCGGGCTGACCCGGGGCGCAGAGGCTGTGGCTGGCCAGGCGCCGGTGCCCAGCCCGATACGTGGACAATTTCGAAACTCGCCCGGACGCGCCCGTCCGGATCGGCATGGCGTTCCCGGTACAGGCTAAGCGCGCGGTCCAGCACGGCGCGCGGCAGCGGCCGGATCATGCCCGGCGCCAGCGCATTCTGTTCCCCCATGCCTTTCAGGTCTGCCAGCAGGCGCGCCGGGTCGCGGTAACGTACGACCACCGTGTCCCGGTCGGCGACGGGCAGGGCGAACCCGGCCCGTTGCATCAGGTCGGCCATGTCCTTCAGGCCCGGTAGGGGCGAAAGACGCGGGGAAACGCCGCCGCGAAGTTCGGTTTCCGCTTCCATGAGACAGTCGCGCAGTTCGGCGAGCGTGCCGGCTCCGAACAGGGCGCCGAGAAACAGGCCGTCCGGTTTCAGGCCCTGACGCAGCCGCACCAGCGTGCCGGGCAGGTCGTTCACCCAGTGAAGCGAGAGCGCCGAGACGACGAGGTCATAACGGTCTTCCGGAAGGGCTGGCGTTTCCTCATCCAGAACACCTGCCTCAGTGCCCGCAGCCTGCGCAGCCGCAACCATCGCTGGTGACAGGTCCCCGGCATCGATATCCTTCACGCGGCCGGTCTCTTTCAGGATGCGGGCGAGGCGCCCGTCATGGCAGCCGAGGTCCAGTGCGCGCTCAAACTGGCGCGGCGTGTCCTGCACGCGGTCTGCGATGTCTCTCGACACACGCTCTTTCAGGAACGCATAATCGTCATAGCAGGGGGCCGCCCGGTCGCGGTTGCGCGCAACACGGGCACGGTCGAACAGGCGCGGGGGAGCAGCGGGCGTCATGGCACGCGATATGGAGCAGCGGCACAGCCGTTCAAAGGCCTTTCTGCGGAATGCCGCGGATTTCCTGTGGCCGCCGCGGTCGCTGGTCAGCCGGGAACGCGGGCTCGGCAAGGGGCCGCTGGCGCCGCATGAGTTCAGCCAGATCCACTTCCTGAGCGGCGCGGTCTGCAACCGGTGCGGTGCGCCGCTGGGCCCGGAACTGGACGAAGGCGCGACCTGCGCGGTCTGCATCGCCCGTCCGCCGCGCTGGGACCGGGCCCGGGCGGCCTTCGTGTACGATCCGGCATCCCGGCGCCTGGTGCTGGACCTGAAACGCTCCGGCCGGCGCGACGGGCTGGGCACGTTTGCCGGCTGGATGGCGCAGGCCGGGCGGACCCTGCTGGATGAAGCAGACGTGATCGTGCCGGTGCCCCTGCATTATGGCCGGCTGACGAGCCGCGGGTTCAATCAGTCGGCGTGGCTGGGCGGGGCGCTGTCGCGGCGGACAGGGGTGCCCATGGTCGTGGACGCCCTGAAACGGACCCGCCGTACGCCGACCCAGGGCGGGCTTTCGGCCCGGGCGCGGCGGCGCAATGTGGCCGGCGCCTTTGCGCTGCGCCCCGGCCGTGACGGGCATATTCAGGGTAAACGTGTCCTGTTGGTGGATGATGTGCTGACCACGGGCGCGACCCTTGGGGCGTGCACGCGTGCCCTGAGGCGGGCAGGGGCCCGGCAAGTGGACGTTCTGGTGCTGGCGCGCGTTGTACGGGAAACCGACATCACCATATAATTCGTGTAACGGTTCCAAGGAGCTTACCCCCATGGCGAAAGTCACGATCTATACACGGGCCTTCTGTCCCTATTGCTCGCGCGCGGTCTCGCTGCTGCGGGAGAAACAGGTCGAGTTCGAAGAAATCGATGCCGGCATGAGCCCGGACAAGAAAGCGGAGATGATCCAGCGCGCCAATGGCGGCCGGACGTTCCCGCAGATCTTTGTCGGCGAGCACCATATCGGCGGCTGCGACGACATGATGGCGCTTGAACGGGCCGGCAAGCTGGACCCGATGCTGGCGCAGCCCTGAGGCAGGGAGCGCTGACCGGTGATCCGCTACGCCCTCCATTGCAAGGCCTGTGACGAGGATTTCGAAGCCTGGTTCGCTTCCTCCTCGGCCTATGAGACTTTGAAGGAAAAGCGCCAGGTGCGCTGCACGGCGTGCAACTCCTCCCGCGTGGACAAGCAGATCATGGCCCCGGCCGTGTCTTCGACCGCGAAGAAGGGGGCACCCGCCGACCCGGAAAAGATGTTTGCCGCCTTCGCGGAAAAAGCCCGCCAGCATGTGGCGGAGAATTTCGACTATGTCGGCAGCGATTTCGCCGAAGAGGCCCGCTCCATGTATTATGGCGAGCAGGACCATCGCCCGATCTGGGGCAAGACGACCGAGGAAGAACGCGAGGCGCTGAAGGAAGAGGGCGTGCCTGCCGCGCCGCTGCCGGAGCCGTTCACTCCGCCTATTCCCAAGGCAAAGGGCCAGCTGAACTGACAAAGCTGCCATCTGCGGCAAAACGGGCGCCATCATCCGCTTGACCCTTCGCCTGCCTTCGATAATACGGCAGGCAGCAATGATTTCACGGGGAGAGCCCTAAATGGCTGCCAGCGAATACCACCACGGCGAAATGGACATCCACGACCAGCAAGCCACCTGGGACGGATTCATCAAGGGAACCACTTGGGGCAGCCTGATTCTGGCGCTGATGCTCGGACATGCCGTCATGACGATCGCCCTCGGCCTTCACTGGGCGGTTTCCCTTGGACTGATGGCCCTTGTGGGCATCGGGTCCGGCATTGTGCTGAACCTCGGCGGCCGCTGGTATGCCACGCTGGTGATCCTGCTGCTCACCGGCCTGTTCGTTCAGTTCATGATCTGGCTGTTCGGCGTCTTTATCTGACGTCTTCCTGACCCACATCGCAGGTTTCGCACATCGCCTCGGCCGGGTCGGCCTCGAGGCGGTTCAGCCCGATGCGCCCATCACAGGTGAGGCAGAAGCCATAGCATCCCTTGTCCATCCGGGAGAGGGCGGCCTCTATCCGGGCAAGTTTGCGGGCATAGGACTGCAGGTTCATGCGCGCCGATGGCTCGCACTCCTTTGCCGCCAGCCCCAGGCCGGAAGGTGCACGAAGGGAAACATTCGTTTTCATCAAAAATCATGCTGCGTCGGCTTTAAGGGGTTGGCAAGGCGCACCGGGCCAAAGAGTAGGTTGCCATATCGACTCTCGTGAAAAGCGAGCGATTTTCATACGAATTCGGAGACACGGATGGCCCAGTCCCCCCTCGTCCTGACGAATGTGACCAAGCGGTTTGGCGGCTTCACGGCCGTCCGGGAGCTGTCGCTGGACGTGCCGGAGGGGGGCATCATTGGCTTCCTGGGGCCGAACGGGGCCGGCAAATCGACCAGTTTGCGCGTGTCTCTGGGCGTGATCCCGCCGGATGAGGGCGAGGTGCGCCTGTTCGGGGCGGCGCCGAATATCCTGTCGCTGCGCCAGGTTGGTTTCCTGCCGGAAGAGCGCGGCCTCTACAAGAAGATGACCGCCCGGGAGACGATTGCCTATTTCGCCCGCCTGAAAGGCCTCAGCGCCGGGGCGGCAAAGGCCCGCGCGGATGAGTTGATGGAATCGACCGGGCTGGGAGAGTTCCGCAATGCCCGCGTGTCCAAACTTTCCAAAGGCATGGCGCAGAAGGTCCAGATCCTGTCGACCCTGGCCCACAAGCCGGATTTCCTGATCCTCGACGAGCCCTTCTCCGGGCTCGACCCGGTCAACCAGCAGGTTCTGGAGGACCTGATCCGCGAAGAACATGCCCGCGGCGCCACGATCCTGTTCTCGACCCATGTCATGGAACATGCCGAACGCCTGTGCGACCGGATCGTGATGATGGCGCGCGGACGCAAGGTCTTCGACGGCACGCTGCCGGAAGCCTTCGCGACGCTGGACAAGGGCGCGAGCCTGGAAGTCGAGCAGGGCTTTGACCTTGCCGCCGCGCTTGCCGCGAAAGGCTTCGAGGCCCACCGCACCGCCGACCGGGGCCATGGCGATGCCTGGCGCATCGCGCTGCCGAAGGGCGCCGGTCCTCAGGATGCGCTGCGGGCCGCGATTGAGGCCGGCGCACCGATTACCGGTTTTGCGCCGGATGAAGCGCGCCTGCGCGATGTGTTCGTGTCGCTGGTCGGTGAGGCAGAGGCCGCCGCGCTCGATGATCCGCCTGCGGAGAGGGAAGAGGGGGTGCCCGCCCAATGAGGAATATCTATCTCATCTTCCGCCGCGACTATCTGGGCTATGTGAAAGCCTGGGGCTTCTGGCTGAGCCTTGCCGCCGTGCCGGCGCTGATGCTGGTCGGTTCGCTGTTCGCACTGTTTGCGGTACAATCCTCGCCCATCCGCTACTACACGGTTATCGAACCCGGAAAGGTCTTTGCCGAGGCCATCGATGCCGAATTTGAGCGCAGCGAGGCCGCTGCCATGGCGCAGGAGATCGCCGGGCAGATGCAATTGCCCGAAGGCGCAGCGCAGAACGGCGCGATGCAGTCGCTCCGGGAGCGGAAATTCATCGAAGTGCCGCCCCCGGCGGAAGATATTGACGGCCTCAGGCCCTACCTGCTGGGCGAACGGCTTGTGTCCGGCCCGCAGGGAGACAAGCCGCTGTTTGCGGCGCTTATCCTGTCAGCCGATGGCAAGACGCTCGAATACTGGAGCGACGATGTCAGCATCAATTCCCTGCGCTACGAGGCGCAGGATGCGGCGCGACGCCTTGCGCGCAAACATGCGCTGGAAGCGGCAGGCCTCGATCCGGACTTCATCCAGAATGCAGATGACGCGGCCGTCGACGTGCCCGCGCGGCGTATCCGCAGCGTGGCAGAGCAGGAATCGGCCGGCGCGGAGGTCACGCTGGCCGACAAGGCGCCGGTCTTCGTCGCCGGGGCGCTCGCCTATTTCCTCTGGCTGATGGTGTTCTCGATCATCCAGTACCTGTTGATGGGCACGATAGAGGAACGCTCCAACAAGATTTTCGACACGCTGCTGACCTCTGTGCGCATGCCGGAATTGCTGGCGGGCAAGCTGCTGGCTGTTTTCGCGGTGACCTCGACCATGATGCTGGTCTGGGGCCTGTTTGCACTGTCGGGCTCTGCCTTCCTCGCAACGCAGGTGCCGGGAGCAGGGGACATGATCGCCCCCTTCCTGTCGACGGCTGCCAGCCCCCAGATCCTGCTGCCCGCGCTGGTCAGCTTTGTGCTCGGCTACATCATGTACGGCATGATCTTCATGGCGCTGGGGTCCCTCTGCGACACGATCCAGGAAGCGCAGACGCTGCTCAGCCCGATGATGATCCTGTTGATGCTGCCCATGTTCGCGATTTTCATCGCGTTTCAGGATCCGGGCTCTCCCGTGGTGGACTTTGCGACCTGGATCCCGGTGTTCACGCCCTTCCTGCTGATCCTGCGCATGCCGCATGATCCGCCCATGTGGGAAGTTGCCCTTCAGATGGGTCTGATGGTGGTGACGACGCTCGCCGTGCTCTGGGTCTCCGTCCGCGTCTACCGTGCCGGGGCCGTCAACGGCGCCAGCATCGGCGACCTCGGCAAGATGCTGAAGGGCATGTTCCGCAAGAAGGCCGTTTAGCCTTCGGCCATTCCGCTGGTACGATGTCCCCACAAATTGAAGAGGTGGGGAAATGAGCAAAACGATTTTTGAGATGTCCGTCCTCCTGGTGGGGGCGGCTTTCACGATTGCCTTCGGCGTGATTGTGGTCCCGGCCCTGATTGAGAGCGGAGATATTGCCGGCGCCTTCGCGGCGGGTTTCGTCAATCCGTTTGCTTCGGGCTATTCGCTGGACACGATTCTCTGCGCCGTCATCCTGATGGTCTGGGTGCTTTATGAAAGAAGCGCGCTGGGCATCCGGCACGGCTGGGTCGCGATCCCGCTTTCCATCATCCCCGGCGTCGCCCCGGCCTTCGCAATCTATCTTGTGATCCGCTCAAGACAGCTCAGCGCCCGCGCTTAAACAAAAACCCCGCCAGATCGCTCTGACGGGGTTTTGATTATCTTGCGATAAAGAGCAGCCTAGATGATGCCTTCGCGCTGGGCGCGTTTGCGGGCCAGTTTGCGGGCGCGGCGGACGGCCTCTGCGCGCTGGCGGGCTTTCTTCTCGGACGGCTTCTCGAAATGCTGGCGGGCCTTCATTTCGCGGAACAGGCCTTCACGCTGCATCTTCTTCTTCAGAGCGCGCAGGGCTTGCTCGACATTGTTATCGCGGACGACGATCTGTACGATGGTACTCTCCATTGGCTGGGGGCGTCGCCCCGATTGTGACTTTGTGTCGGCCAGACAGGCCGGAAAGCGGGCGCTATATCACGTGAAAAGGGATTTGGCCAAGCCCCCCTTTGCTATGGAGTTCAGTCATGACTGTCACACCTTCCCGAAAACTTCGCCGCCGCTGGCTGGAAACGCTGCTGCCAGAGGTCGCTTTTGACGGCTGGACGGAGGCTGCAGCCGCCCGAGCGGCCAGGCAGGCCGGGCTTGATCAGGGTGAACAGGCCCTTGCAGCCCCGCGCGGCGTGATCGACCTGATCGACGGCTTCTTCGAGGAAGCAGGGGAGGCGGCAAAGGCAGACCTTGCTGCGCAGGATCTCTCGGGCATGCGCGTGCCCGACAAGGTGAAAGCGGGCGTCCTCGCCTGGCTGAAGGCGCTGGAGCCCCACAGGGAAGCCGTCCGCCGGGCGGTTTCGCGCGGCATGGTCCCGTGGAATGCCGGGCCTGCGCTGCAGCGCGGCTGGGCCGTGGCCGATTTCATCTGGGACGCCGCAGGCGACACGGCAGAGGATTATAACCGCTATTCCAAGCGGGGGCTGCTCACCGCGGTGCTGCCGCCCATCGTGCTGTACTGGCTGGACAACCCGTCCGAGGCCGATCTGGACGACTACATCGCCCGCCGTCTTGCCCAGGTGTCGGGCGCGGGCCGCACGGCCGGAAAGATCCTCGGGCCGCTTCTTGACGCCATCGGGTCAAAAGGGCCCAATAGCGGAAAGGCGCCAGGCGCGCGCAGCTAGGCGGAGACGGCTTGCAGTCTGTTTTTGAGGAAGTGTGTCGGACGGAAGTTGATCAAGCGCCCCAGGGGGCTGGGGGGGCTGATGGGTCCGGGGTGCGTGATGGTCACCTCCGTCCGACAAGACAAAGATGGCTGTGTGCGGGGGCGCAAGCAAGACCGAAAGGTGGCGGGATTGCCCCAATTCCTGCTGTTTCCCCCCGAAATCAGATTAAAAGACGTTTAGGCGAGCTTTCCCGCCCCCAATTCGCATTACAGGGGAGTAACAAACAAAGAAAATGAGCGAATTTCCTTCCCGCCGGGCCCAGAGCGAGCCGCGAATCGCTTTCCACAAAACCGAGATGCGTCCGATTCTCGACGTCTACGGACGGTTGGTCATGGCAGGCGAGGCGCGCGACTATGCGATCGGCATGCACAAGGACCACGCCATCTTCGCCATCTTCCGCCGCCACGCCGAAAATCCGACCTGGCGGATCGAGAAACAGCCCCATCTTGCCAACATGCAGGGCCAGTATGTGGTGTACGGACAGGCCGGCCAGGTTTTGCGCCGGGGGCGGGACCTGCAGCAGGTATTACGGGTTTTCGACCGCAAGCGCTTCACCATCGTGAAGTAATTCCACAGGCGCGGCGTTAACCCTTTGTTTACTAAAAACTTCTTGCGAACAAGATGAGAACAAGATAGGAACATGCTCATTGGAACGGAGCATGAACATGAACATCTCAGTCAGTTTTCGGGGACGCTCTGGCAAGGCATGGGACTTCCAGCGTGTTCCAAAAGACGCCGCATGGGCCCGCAGCCCGGGCGCCGTCATCTTCGCAGCCCCCGATTCGTTCGGCTGGCGCATCATCCGCGTGATGGAGCTGACCGGCCGGCCGCATGACCTGCAGCCGATCTGGGCCCTGGCAGAGGCGGAACGCTATGGCGCGACGGCCGTGTTCCTGGCCCTCGAATTCGATGCCCGCGAACGCAAATGCATGGTCGCCGACATCGAGGAGGGTTTCAGCCCGGTCTGCCTCAATCCGCGCGAGGTTCCGGAAGTGCAGGCGGCGCCGGTCGCAGCAACCCTCGCCGCCTGATTCCAATTATTGCTCGGGCGCAGGCCGGTTCAGCGCCGCCTGCGCCTCAGCGGTTTCCGCCAGGCGGGTCAGCTCGATGAATTCCGCGCGGTAGCCGAATTCGTCCTCGCCTTTGGCACCTGCCGCGAGGTTGCGGATCTCTTCCCAGCCAAAGCCGCTGCCGAGATCCTCGCCGCCGCGCAGCATTTCCCCGAACCCGGCCACCGCCGTCGCAAAGCGCACCCATTGCGGGGCAGCTTCCAGGCTGTCTGCCGTGTCGGTGTCGGTCACGGCATGGGTCAGCAGGATGGAGTCCGGCTCGCCCGGCGGCTTGTAGCGCAGTTTCACGAAGGCATATTCGCCGGACTTCCGGTCGCTGGCATTGGCGGCATCGCCATAGCGCAGCGGATCGATCTGGGCGGCGGCCGACCCAACGGGGGTGATGTCGTAGATCGCGGTCACGCTGGCGCCTGCGCCGATGTCGCCCGCATCCACCTTGTCATTGTTGAAGTCGGCCCGGTCGAGCATGCGGGTCTCGTAGCCGATCAGGCGATACTCGGCGACGCGGGCCGGATTGAACTCGACCTGGATTTTCACATCGTCGGCAATCGGGAACAGGTTTCCGCCGAGGTCGTCCGCCAGCACTTTGCGCGCTTCGCTCAGCGTGTCGACATAGGCCGCCGTGCCGTTGCCCGTCTGGGCGATCTTCTGCATCAGCGCATCATTGTAATTGCCGCGCCCGAAGCCGAGGACAGAGAGGTAGATGCCGCTTTCGCGTTTGCGCGATACGAAGTCTTCCAGCTGTTCGGAGTCGGTGATGCCGACATTGAAGTCGCCATCGGTCAGCAGCATGACACGGTTCACGGCGTCTTCCTTCAGGCCCTGTTCGGCCAGCGAATAGGCAAGCCGCAGGCCTTCGCCGCCCGCGGTCGAGCCGCCGGCGCGCAGGTTTTCAAGGGCGGCGTAGATCTTGCGCTTGTCGCTGACGGGCGTCGGCTCCAGCACTTCGCCGGCCGCACCCGCATAGACCGCGATGGAGATCGTGTCGTCCGGGTCCATTTCTTCCAGCATCAGCTTCAGGGCTTGCTTGGCCAGCGGCAGCTTGTCTTCCGAATGCATGGAGCCGGAGACATCCACCAGCAGCGTCAGATTCACCGGCGGGCGGGCGTCGCGGTCGATGTCTCGGCCCTGGATGCCGATCTGCATTAGCTGGCGTCCTTCCGCGAAGGGGGAAGGGGCAATCGTCACATAGGTGGCGAACGGGTCGGCGCCCGCTTCCGGCTGCGGATAGGTATAGTCGAAATAATTGATCATTTCCTCGATGCGCACGGCATCCTTCGGCGGCAGCACGCCCTGTTTCAGGAAACGGCGCACATTGGCGTAGGAGGCTGTGTCGACATCGATGGAGAAGGTGGAAACCGGCTCCTCGCTGACCAGTTTCACCGGGTTCGGATCGACATCTTCATACTTGTCGCGGAATTCCGGTTCCGGCGCCATCATCGCAGGCGGGGGCGGGGCGGCGGCATAATCACCTGCGCTCTTGGCGCCGGTCATGGCCAATCTCTGCTCGGCTTGCGCCACGCTTGGCGGCGGGGGTGGGGGCGCGGGCGGCGGTGGCGGCGTTTGAGCAATCTCGGTCGCACTGCCGCCTGTTTCATTGGCGCATCCTGTGAGCAGCGCTGCCGCTGCCACACTTGCCATCACCAGTCCCAAAGTTCTGTTGCGCATGATTGTCCTCCACCTGCGTCTCGATCATGACAGAATGGCAAGGTGGTCGTGGCGGGAATTAGGCGGTGTTGGGACAATTCGGGCAGAAGCCGGAATTTCCGGGCCTATTTGCGGATCTTCGCCGTGTACCAGCGCGCGATATCTTCCTCGAGAATCGAGAGAGGCCGCGGGCCCCCGGTCAGGATCGTGTCGTGGAACTCGACGAAATCGAAATCCGGCCCCAGCACGCGCTCAGCCCGTTCGCGCAGGTCCAGTATCCGCTTGCGGCCGATCCAGTAGGCCGCCGCCTGGCCAGGCCAGACCGTATAGCGATCGACCTCCTGAGCCATCGGGCCTTCCGGCTGGCCGGTCACGGTCACGAGATAGTCGATGGCGTCCTGCCGGGTCCACTGCATGCGGTGGATGCCGGTGTCGGCGACGAGGCGCGCCGCACGGAACAGCATGGACTGGAGATAGCCAACCCTGGCCAGAGGATCGTCATGGTATAGTCCGACATCGTCCGCCAGAGTCTCGGCATAGACACCCCAGCCCTCGCCATAAGCCACGTTCCAGATCATCTGCCGGATCAGCGGCAGGCGGGCCTGTTCGGCCGTCAGCGCGCTTTCCAGATGGTGTCCCGGAACCGTCTCGTGGAAGACCAGCGTTGCCAGCGTAAAGGCCGGCCAGTCGGTCATGTCGGCGAGGTTGATTTCGAACAGGCCGGGCGCGGTGCCGTTGGCCGGAGCGGCGGAATAGAAGGCCGCCGGGGCAGAAGCTTCCAGGAATTCCGGCACGGCGCGCAGGGCGACTTTCGTGCGCGGCACGGTCGAGACGATGCCGGGCAGGGCGGCTTCAGCCCGGTCGAGATAGGTCTGCATCAGGGCCAGCAGGGCAGCGCGGCCCTCCGGCGTCGCATCGAAGATCTGGTCCGGCTCTGCCGACAGCAGCGTCAGACGCTCCGCTGCGCTGCCTTCGGTCAGGCCCGCTTCGAACAGGGCGAGCTCCAGTTCCGCCGTCAGCCGGTCCACTTCGCTGAGGCCCAGCACGTGCAGGTCTTCGGCGGAGATGCCCTGATCGGTGTAGGCCTGCAGGGCGGAAGTGTAATAGGCGTCGCCATCGGCCTGCTGCCACACGCCGGGCTGCGAGGGCGCATCGGCCTGCAGCGCGGTGAACGCGTCGGCAAGGTGACGGTAGGCAGGCTGGATCTCCTGACCGACAATGCGTTTCGCGCGGGTCAGGATGTCCTCGGCCTCTTCAAGGCTGATGTCTTCCGGTCCGGACAGCTGGCTTTCCAGGGTCGTGATCAGGACATGCGTGTCGGCCGGGCCTTCGGCGAATTTCAGCGCGACGTCGCGCATGCGGCCCAGAATGAAGTCGGGCGGCACAATGCCGGACCGGGCATCGGCTTCAAGGCGCCGGCGCTCGTCCTCCATCGCGTCTGCAAACTGGGCGAGCCGGTCGACATAGGCACGCGCCTCGGCGGCAGACCGCACCGGGTGGGCCCGGCTCAGAAGGTCCGGCACGTCGATATAGGCGCCGCGCATATGATCCATCACATAGGGATAGGAGACACCCAGACCCGTCTGGCCGTGACCGGCGACGAACAGGGATTCGGCAGTCTCATAGGCGGCGGTGACCGTATCGAGGTGGCGGGCCTGCGGGCTGCCCTCGGCAGGGCGGGGGGTGGCAGCCAGGACTTCCAGGATTTCCAGCCGGCTGACCCGGCGCCGCTCATAGGCCGCCTGCGACCGGTCCGTCAGATAGCGGTTGAACGGGTAGCCGACGGCGTCTTCGGACAGGCCGAGCCGCGTGGCGAGTTCCGGATCGGCGGCCAGTTCCGTCATCGCAATCGATTGCAGCGTCTGGTCCACTTCGCGGGCGATGCGCCGGGGCGTGCCGGCATCATCGACCTGCGGACCGCAGGCCGCGAGAGAGGCTCCGGCGGCGAGCCCGGCAAGCACGCTGCGGCGGCGGATCAGAAAACGCGTGTCAGACGTGGATTTCATGACAGTTTTTTACTTCGCTCTCACTGCAGTTCACGCTGGTTCGGGAGTTGTAGCCAGTGTTTATTTCCGGTAGGCAAACGCCCAATTATCCCAGATCGGAGAGACACACGTGAACACGCCTCCCGCAGCAGGCCAACCGGCCCTTACAGGTCAGGTCCTTTTCTACAAGCAGCCGCAGCCGCTGTCTCCGGAAGAACATGCCGGTCTCGGCGTCAAGCAGATCGACCAGCCGTTCGGCTTCATGCGCGAAGCGCACGCCATCCCGGTGACCGTCACGGAATTCGGCCTGTGCGCCAGTTCTTTCCCGGTGATCTTTGTCGGTGATGACCGCACGCCGGTTGCCGTCATGGGCATCCGTCAGGGCCAGAACCTCTATGTCGGCGAAGATGGCCGTATCGTGGAAGACTATTACGTGCCGGCCTTTGCCCGCCGTTATCCATTCGTCTTCGCCTCGGATGATAATTCCGATCGCCTGATCCTCTGCGTCGACCGCCAGGCGCCGATGGTGACCAACCAGCCGGAAGTGCCTTTCTTCGAGAATGGCCAGCCGACCAAGTTCACCAATGATGCGATTGAATTCTGTAAGGAATTCGAGCGTCAGCGCCGGGCAACATCCGATTTCGTGAAGATGATCCGCGATCTCGACCTGTTCGAGCAGAAGACGGTCACCTTCCAGCCGCGCAATCCGGACGGCACCGAAGCCGGCCCGCCGCAGAAAATCGCGGACTATTGGGCGATCTCCGAAGAGCGCTTCAATGCGCTTCCGGACGACAAGTTCATGGAACTGAAGAACAATGGCGCCATCGGTGCTGTCTATGCGCACATGGTGTCGCTGCTGAACTGGCAGCGCGTCATCCAGCGCGCCATGCGCATTCCGGTGTCTCCGAACCCGCAGCCGGCCAACGTCTGATCGGTACACATTGCGCAACAAGATTGAAGGCGGCCTTTCGGGGCCGCCTTTTTTCTTGCAGCGGAGAGGCATGAACTGCCTTCACGCTTCCGCGAGGCCCTTCTTTCGTAAGACATTTGCGGGCATATGGGCGGCAACTCCAAGAAACCGGACCTGCCCGATGAAGTTTTCCGCCTGCCTGGCTGCCCTGTTCAGCGCCCTGTTTGTCTTCCTTCCGGCCGCCACTGCTGCGCCTGTCGATGCGGGCCATGCGCGGGTCGAACTGATCTCCGAGCGCGATGCTGCCCTGCCGGGCGAGACCGTCTATGCCGCGCTGAAAATGGATCTCGACGATGGCTGGCACGTCTACTGGCGCAATGCCGGGGATGCGGGCCTGCCGCCCCAGGTGCTGGTCCAGCCTGCCAGCGACATCCGCCCCGATGCGGTGGGGGACATCGTCTGGCCGGTGCCGCACCTGCTGCCGGTCGTGGAAGGCGAGATCATGGACTATGGCTATGACCATCAGGTCGTCCTGCCATTCCCGATCACCATTCCCGACAATGCCATGGGGCCGGTGACGCTGGACGTCATCGCCGACTATCTGATCTGCGAAGACACCTGCGTGCCGGAACAGGCGCATGTGAAGCTGACGCTGGAAACGGACCAGGCCGCGGAAAACATCCGCAATGGCGAACTGATCGGCAAATGGATCGCGAAAAGTGACGTGCCGTTTCCGGGGGAGGCGCGCGTCCTCAAGAAGAACCTCGACTGGTCGCTGAGCCTCCGCATGGATGGCGGCTTCGGCAAGGTCCGGTCGATCCGCTTCTTCCCCTATGGCCATGACATCCTGCACCCGGCGAGCCAGCCGGTGGAACTCGGCCGCCACGGGGCCACCCTGTCGCTCAGCGCGGCGGACATCACGGCCGTGTCGAAGCCGCTCGAAGGGGTCATCGTCATCGAGCAGGACGGCGGCGGGCGTACCGGCTACCGCATCAGCGCTGCTGAAGGCGCGCCTCTGCCGGATACGAGCGGCCTCGGCCCGGCCGGCGGCATGCCCGGCCTGGAAGTCGCGGCGTGGAAACTGATCCTGCTGGCCATTCTCGGCGGCCTCGTCCTGAACCTCATGCCCTGCGTGCTGCCGGTCCTGTCGATGAAGGCGTTCGGCATGGTGTCGGCCGTTTCCAGCGGCCAGGCCGGGGAAGTGCGCCGTCACGGCATCTGGTATACGGCCGGCGTGCTGATCTCCTTCGCGGTGCTGGCGGCGGTCATCGTGGCCCTGCGGGCGGCGACCGGGCCGATCACGCTGGGCTTCCAGCTGCAGAGCGCGCCGGTCGTGGCGATCCTCGTCCTCGTCATGTTCGCGGTTGGCCTCTGGCTGATGGGCATGTTCGAGCTGGGCACCTCGCTCCAGAATCTGGGCTCCGGTCTTGCGGACAGGGGCGGAGATGCAGGCGCCTTCTTCACGGGTGTTCTGGCAGCCGTTGTCGGCTCGCCCTGTGTCGGCCCGTTCCTGGGCGTCGGCCTCGGCGCGGTGATGGGGCATTCCGCCCCGGTCGTGTTCGCCTTCTTCATCGCCATGGGCTTTGGCCTGGCGCTGCCCTTCCTTGTGCTGAGCTTCGTGCCGAACCTCTACCGGCTGCTGCCGCGCCCCGGAAAGTGGATGGACACGCTGAAACAATTCTTCGCTTTCCCGATGTTCCTGACCGCGGCCTGGCTGGCCAAGGTGCTGGGCGATCTGGCCGGGTCCGGCGCCGTGGCCTGGACCGCTGCCGGCGCGGTTGCCATCGCCTTTGCCGCCTGGCTGTGGCAACGCGAGACCCGCCTGCCGCGCATCCTCGCCGCCGTGACGCTGGCGCTGGCCGTGTATGGCGTGACCGAACGGGCCATGGCACCAGCCCCGGCCATTGGCGGCTCCTCCGCCTATGCCGCGAAATATGAAGCCGGGACGTGGAGCGCCGGCGAAGTCCAGTCGATGATCGCCGAAGGCCGCCCGGTCTTCGTCGACTTCACCGCCAGCTGGTGCGCCACCTGCCAGGTGAACAAGGCGACGACGCTGAAATCCAAACCCGTCCACGAATTTTTCGAGACGAATGACGTCGCCTTCCTCGTGGCTGACTTTACCCGCAAGGACCCGGCGATCGCGGCGGAACTGGCGCGGCATCAGCGCGCAGGCGTTCCGATGTATCTGTGGTATCCTGCCGGTTCAGAGACGCCGCAGGTTCTGCCCGAGATTCTCAATCCGGGCCTTGTCACCAGCCTGCCGGTCAATCCCTGAACCAGGCGGTAAACGCGCGAACACGAGAGACGCATGATCAATCTCAACCAGCGGAACCTGTCGCTGGCTGCCGGTATGGCGGCCGCAGTCGCCCTGACAGCGGGCGCCCTGATTGCCTCTACAGCACGCGCTGAAACCGGGCTTCCGGTTGGCCAGCCAGCGCCGGACTTCACGGCCACGGACACCCATGGCGAAGAGGTCTCCCTGTCGGACTTTTCCGGCCGCACGGTCGTGATCGAATGGACCAATGAAGGCTGCCCCTTTGTGCGCAAGCACTATGCCCAGCCGCCCGGCAACATGCAGGGCCTGCAGGCGGATGCGGCCGCCGATGGCACGGTCTGGCTGACGGTGATCTCGTCGGCGCCGGGCATGCAGGGCCATGTCGATGCGGAGGCAGCAAATCAGTGGACGGAGGAGCATCATGCGGCGCCGGCCCATATCCTGCTGGATCCGGATGGCACGCTGGGCCGCCTCTACAAGGCCAAGACCACGCCGCACATGTTCGTCATCGGCCCGCAAGGCCGGGTCGTCTATCAGGGCGCGATCGACTCCCTCGCGTCGGCCAATGTGGCCGATATCTCCACCGCCACCAATTATGTGCGTGAAGCCCTGACCAGCCTCACAGCGGGCGAACCGGTCGGCGTCAACGCGACCAAGCCCTATGGCTGCTCGGTGAAATATTAGGCGCGCCAACGCAATTGCCCCATTGATCCACAGGGCGCACAGCCCTAAAGGCGCGCGTCATGCTTCAGATTGTGCCCGAAAATCCAGATCTGCACGCCGAGGCGATCGAAGACCTCTTCGACCGCACCTTCGGCCCCGGCCACTTTGCCAAGACGGCCGAGCGGCTGCGCGAATACTCGCATTCCTTGCCGGAGATCAATCGCGTCGCCGTGCTGGACGGGCAGGTGATTGCCGTCTGCCGTGTCTGGCCGCTGGTTGTCGGGCCCGCCCGGGACCGGGCGCTGTTCTACGGGCCGGTCGCGGTCGCCCCCTCACACCGGGGTAGCCGCCTTGGCCTGACCGTGACAGGCGAGGCGCTGGAGGCCGGAAAAGACGCTGGCTGGCCCGCCGCCATCCTGATCGGCGCGCCCAGCTATTTCGGCGAGATCGGCTTTACCGTCACACCAAAGAACCAGCTGCTGTTTCCCGGCCCGCAGGATCAGGCGCGCGTCATGGTGAAAGACCTCGCCGGGGATGCCAGCAAGCTGTCTGGCCTTGTCACCGCGCCTTAAGTGACCGCGTACCAGATGCAGGCGCCGGTCGTGACCAGCATGACGATCAGCGTGATCAGCGTGCCAAACATGCGGCCCGGGCTGCCGCCGGATGAGCCGCCAAGCCCGATGGCGTGCAGGATCCGTCCAATCAGGAAACTCGCGCCAAGGCCGTGGATCAGCAGGACCGGGGCCGATAGCGCGCCGAGCCCGATCAGGCCGAGCAGAACGACCGGCACGTCCTCCACTGCGTTGCCCTGAACCCGCAGGCTGCGCTGCATCGCTTCATTGCCGCCATCGCCAAAGCCGACCTTGTGCTTGGTCCGCACCCGCCCGACATTCGCCTTCAGCAGCAGCATGAACAGGCAGAATAGACCGGCATAAAGCACGGCCGCTTGCATCGATGTCATTTATCAGTCCTCCCTTTATGGGGAGGAGCATAGTCTGGTTTGCCGGGCTTACGGAAGTGATTTCAGAAACAGTCCGCCACGTCGGCGAGCCAGGCCTGGACTTCGTCTTTCGCTTCCAGCGGGGATTTGCCGTGGCGGACGAGGATCAGGTCCTTCTCCGGCACGAGGACCGTGTACTGACCTTCATAGCCATTGCAGGAGAAGCTGCCGGGGCCGGCCATGCCCAGCCACCAATGAGCGCCATAGCCAAGCGTTTCGGTCTCCGGCACCGCCGGGGTCGGCGTGCGGGCATAGTCGGCCCAGCCGTCCGGCAGGATGCGGGTGCCATCCCAGACACCGCCCCGCAGATAGAGCAGGCCGAAACGGGCAAAGTCCCGCGCGGTGCAATAGCAGAAGGAGGAGCCGATAAAGGTGCCGGCGGCGTCGAACTTCGGAAGTGGGGAGCGCATGCCGATGGGGGAGAACAGTTCCCGGAACATGAACTCGCGGAAGGCGTCTGCATCACCGCCGAGCGCCCGGGCGGCGCAGCGGGCGACGATGTTCGTCGTGCCGCTCGAATAGCTCCAGAACGTGTCCGGATCATGCTCCAGCGGCTGGCTTGCGGCATAGGCCGCCACATCCAGCTGCCCGCTGCCGAACAGCATCTCGATCACGTCGGAGACAGAGCCCGGCACATAGTCTTCCACGAATTTCAGGCCGCTCGACATCCGCAGCAGCATGTCCAGCGTGATCGCCTGCCGCGGGTCATCCGTAGTCTGCCATTCCGGTACATCGGCCGGGGCGTGGATGTCGATCTTGCCCTCGCGCACCAGAATGCCGACCAGCGCCTGGGTGATCGACTTGGCTTCGGACCAGGACGGGAAAGTGCTGCCGGGTGTATAGTCCCGCCAGTAGCGCTCCGCGACAAGCTTGCCGCCCTGTACGGCGAGGAAGGCGTGGGTCTCGCCCATTGTCTCCGGCGCCGGGTCTGCGAAGGCGCGGTCCAGCAGGCTGTTCAGCCTTGCCGTGTCGGTGCCCGGCGCCGGGCTGCCTTCGGGCCAGGCCTGAGTCGGCCAGGCGACGCCCTCCGGCTGATCGGGCAAGGGGGGCAGGGGGTGGTCGAACGGCATCTGACGGGCTCCCGGATTGGTCTGATCTGGCGGCACCTAATCAGACGCCAGGGGGGGAGGGCAAGAAGGGGGCTTGCCTGCCTTAGGGTTATGCCCTGATAAATGTGTAATGCGGAATACAGAGACGGAGCGCAATCCATCCACAAGGGCCGCGAGGGAGCGAAACGGACAGGGCCGAATGGCCCGGCAAGAGGCATGGACGGAAACACACAGGTTACGCCGGAGGTCGAAACTCTCCAGCCGACGCGCACGCCGCTGAGGGCGCAATTGCGCAATCCGCGCGTGCGCCTGGGTCTCGCGATCGGGCTGGGCCTGTTGGTTTTATTGGGACTTTTCCGTTTCATGGCGGACCGGGCGGCCTATGTGTCGACCTCCGATGCCCGCATTGCGGCGGACATGATCGCCGTCTCGACCGACATTTCCGGCAAGATCACCTCTCAGCGTGTCTCGGTGGGCGACACGGTGAAGGCAGGTGACGTCCTCTACACGATCGACGACCGCGAGGCGGCCTATACGCTGGCCGAGTATGAGGCCCAGGCGAACCGGCTGCGGGCCGAAATTGCCCGCGAGGAGGCCCGGATCGGGCTCGCCTCCTCCAAGGCCGGCAGCGAAGTCGCCGCCCGGCGCGCCGGCACGCAATCGGCTTCTGCCTCGGTGGAAGCGGCGCGCTCCAACCTCGAAACCGCCCAGCGCGACTATGACCGCACGCAGGGCCTGTTCGACCGGGGCCTCGTGCCGCAAAGCGCGCTCGACCAGTCGCGCAACGCCCTCGACACGGCGCGCCAGGGTCTGCTGCGGGCCGAAGCGGACCGTGACAGCGCCCGCGCCGAACAGCGCACAGCCTCCATTCAGGGCGAGGAAGTCCGCCTGATCGAGCTGGACCTCGGCGTCCTGCGCGCCTCGCTGCAACAGGCCGAAGCCCGCGTCGACGCCCAGCGCGTCGTGGTGGAGCAGCACACGATCCGCGCGCCGGTCGACGGGGTGGTCGACGAACTGTTCTATGACACGGGCGAGCATTCGCTGCGGGGCTTCCGCGTGGCGTTGATGCATGATCCGGATGCGGTCTGGGTGTCGGCGAACATCAAGGAGACCGACATCCGCAAGATCGAGACGGGCGCCGATGTCCGCGTGAAAGCCGACAGCCATCCCGGCACGAAGATCACCGGCACTGTCACACGAATCCACAATGCGACCCTGGCCGAGTCGGCGCTGATGCCGAACCCGAACGCCAATGGCGTCTTCACCAAGATCACGCAGCGGATTACCGTCCGGATCGATCTCGACGATCCGGGCCTGCGCCTGCGGCCGGGCACCATGGTCACCGTCCGCATCCGCAAGCAGCCGTCCAAAACTGCGGCATGAGCAGTACGGCGGCCGCTTCCGGACCCCAGCCGGCCGGTGACAGCCAGGCGCACGACATTCCTGCCCATGAAATTCCTGCCATGGCGGGCTCTGCCGTCCGGCGGCGCTTTGCCCAGTTCGGCCCGCAATACCGCTGGATGCTTCTGGGGGCGATGCTGACAGGCTCGCTCGCCACGATGCTGGCGGCGACCACGATCAATGTCGCGCTGCCGGCCATTATCGGCGCGTTCGGCCTCGGCCAGGATCAGGCGCAATGGATGTCCACCGCCTTCCTCGCATCATCGACGATTGCGATGCTGGCCAATGCCTGGGCGATGCACACCTACGGGCCGCGGGCGACCTATGTGGCGGGCATGTGCCTGTTCATTGTCGGATCGCTTCTGGGGGCGGTGTCGACCTCGCTGGAAATGCTGATCCTGTCCCGCGCCCTGCAGGGCATTTCGGCCGGCCTGTTGCAGCCCATGTCGATGTTCCTGATCTTCCAGACCTTTCCAGACAATCAGCGCGGCACGGCGATGGGCATTTTCTCCATCGGCGTCGTGCTGGCGCCCGCTTTCGGCCCGGCGCTTGGCGGCATCGCAGTGGATCTTGCCAGCTGGCGGCTGGTCTTCATTGCCACCCTGCCGCTCGCCTTCGTGGCTCTCAGCGTCGCACCATTCCTCATGCCTTCGGGGGAGGACCCGAATGTCCGGACCCGGCCGCCGCTGGACTGGCAGGGCCTCGGCCTGCTGACCCTGGCGGTTGTCAGCCTGCTGTCGGCCTTTGCCGGGGCGAACCGGGATGGCTGGGATTCCGACATCACCTATCTGAAGTTTGCGATCGGCCTGATCAGCGGGGTCAGCTTTGTGATGTGGGAATTGCGCCATCCGTTTCCGGCGCTCAATCCGGCCATTTTCACCTATCGGCAATTCTGGTCGGCAGGGCTGATCATTTCCGCCACCGGCATTGCCATTTATTCGTCCACCTACCTGATCCCGCTGTTCGTGCAGATGGTGCAGCATTATTCGCCGACCGCGGCAGGCGTGATGATGATCCCGGCGGGCCTCGCCATGGTCGTCGGGTTTCCCATTGCCGGGCGGCTGACGGACAGGATGGACGCCCGATACCTTCTGGGCTTCGGCATTCTCAGTTTTGCCGCCGCCGCCTATCTGCTGGCCGGGGTCACGGCGCTGACACCTTACTGGGTGCTGGTTGGCTGGATCTTCCTGTCACGTGTCGGCATCAGCTTCTGCATGCCGCCGGCAAACACGACCGCCGTGCGGGCTTCCCCGCCGCACCTTTTGGCCTCGGCCACGGGCGGGGTTTCTTTCCTGATGCAGGTTGGCGGGGCCTTCGGGGTCAACCTGCTGGCCATTCTCCTGCAGCGGCGGCTGATCTTCCATGGCGAACACCTGTCGGCTGCCTTGAACGAGGGCAATCCCGAAATGCTCTACCAGCACGCCCTCTATGCGCAGGAACTGGAACGCTCCGGCATGGCGACACTGCCGGCCTTCCAGAATGCGTTTGGCGTGATCGCGCGGCAGGTGTCGGCGGAAGCGCAGGTTCTGGCGTTCCGTGACTGTTTCCATGTCGTCGCCATCTGGTTCGTGCTGGTTTTCTGCGCCCTGTTCCTGATGCCGAAACCGAAGCTGCAGGGCCCGGCGCCGCCGGTGGCCCGCATGGCGGTCAATCCGGAAGCGGCATAGGCCGGCGCCTCTCCAACAGGGCAGGGGCCGTATGTATTTGGCCGGGGCAGGGAAACCGGCGCCGCTATCCAACCGGAGAGGCGTTTCGATCATCCTCTGACGCATGGATGACCAGACCGATCTTCTCGAACAAGGCTTCACAGGCCTGCGCAACGACCTGCTCGACACGCTGGGCGAAGCCAATCTGCACCTGCAGCCGGAAACCATCACCCGCACGCTGCATGCACGGGTGCGCGCAAAGCTGAAAGTGATCGAGACACTCCTCCGCAGGCTGATCCTGTTGCTGGCCATGACGCTGGACCTTGCTCCCGTCCGGCCGCGCGCCGCGCGTCCGGCTGCGCCCCTGCCGGAGGGCGTGGAGGATGTCACCGCCAGTTTCCGCGCGCACCTGCCGCCGCAATACCGGATGGCATTGATGCCGCCGACGTCCAGAGCGCCGGGGGAATTCAGCGCGCTGGCAACAGCGCGCCGGACAGGCCCCGTCCTCGCCATGCCGCTCTTGCGCCGGGCGGCGGGCCTGCTGAAAGTCATAAAACAGCCAGACGCCGCTGCGCGCCGCATGGCCCGTCTGATCGAGCTGATGAAAATGCGCGGCGACGTGAGGCCCTATTGCCTGCCGATTGCAGGGCGCCACCGGCTGCGTCCGGACCTCGCCCTGCTTGCCGGGGCGATCCGGCTTCAGGTCAATTCAGCGCTGGCAGACTGGCCTGTTCCGGTCCGCCCGCTTTCCGGTCCCGACACAAGCTGACTTTCCGGGGAAACCCACAAGCCTGCCGCAGTGCGTACGCGCACCTGCGGGCAGAGATGCTGGGCGAAAGATCAATCGTCGTGAAGGGCCTTCATATCGGCCAGCAGCCGGTTCGTGCTCGCCAGAGCAGACGCCGGGCCCCCGCGCGCTTCAATCAATTCCTTGGATCTGGTGAGCCAGGTGATCGCACGGCCAGCGGCGTCACTGACACCCTCCCCATCATCGCTGTATTCATACCAGTCGGCCGCCTGAACCCACAGAAAACCCAGCTGGAAGCTCACGCCTTCCTCAGCATCCGGACAGGCCGCAACCAGCCATTCCATCCGCTCGACAGCGCCCATCGGGTTCGGGCTGGCCCCATTCTCCAGGAAGTATGGGGCGATGGTTTCGAAACCGGGAGCGTATCCGGCCGCCTCCGCTTCAGCCCATCCGGGTGTTCTGTAGGGGCAGGCGGCGTCCTGTGTCCGGCCCTTGCCTGAAATGAATGGGTGGAACTGGGCGCGCGCTTCCAGCTCCACAACCTGCGGCACGATGATCTCTGTCAGCAACTGTTTTCCGCTGGCGGACGTGTCGACCACCGCTTCGCTGCCATCCTCCCAGGTCAGGCCGGACTTGAAGACAGGCCCGCCAAAGTCTGCAGTGCCGAGCTTCTCGTACCTGAACAGCGCTGCCGTCGCATCGCTGAGGGCTTGCAAGCGGCTTGGTGGGTCCTGGATGCGGCCGGCGACCTGCGCGAAAGTATGTGCCGCAAAGAACTGCACGAACGGGTCTTTCGGGCAAAGCTGGGTCAGCTGGACCGCGTTGGAATAGGCGACATTCAACTGGCCCGGATCGGCGGTCTGCCCCGCCGCGCCGGCGATCTGGTACATCTTCGTCGCCGCCCCTTCCGGGCAAGCGGCATCCTGTGCCACTGCCAGCATTCCGAAGCCGCCTGAGAACAGGGCCAGGATCAGTGTCTTGATCAGTTTCATTCTGCGTCCCCTCAGACTGAGAAACTATCTTCCCTCCCGGCGCCAGGCCAGCAGGAGGAAAATCACGAGAAGTGCCGCCGCCAGGATCCCTGGCAGCAGGGCCTGGCTGGAAGATGAGCGCACCGCATAGGCGCCGCGTTCGCGCAGGCCCAGCCAGTTGCCGCCTGCGGACGACCCGCGCGCGCCCGAGCGGCGGATGTCCGGCAGGCCGGAGCCGTCGGCGTTCAGGCGGAACACGCCGCCGCCCGTGGCGCGGGCCAGCGGCTGCAGGACTTTGATGGTGGACTGAAGGTCGGCATATTCCTTCGGATTGGCCGGTCCGTTCAGGGCGACCGTCTCCAATCCGCCCGCCCGGGCGCGGTAAAGGCCGAGTTGGCCGATCGGGGCCTCGGCGGTGAACTGGCCGGGGCCGGTCTCCGTCCAGGCCGGTTCGATCGTATCGCCTTCCGGCGTTTCGATCTGCAGGGGCGGAGCGGTGTCCATCAGGGTGCGCAACTCCACGCGGGCGGTGTCGCCCTCGGCGGTGAGTTTCAGCCGGCGCTCTTCCAGTTCCGGCTCTTTCATCAGCCAGTGAACGACCCGGCGGATCAGTTCGGAGAACGGGCCGCCGCCATCATAGCCGCGGGCCCAGAGCCAGATCTGGTCGGACATCAGCATGCCGACCCGGCCTTGGTCGACCCGGTCCAGGACGAGCAGCGGGCGGCCATCCGGCGCCGCCAGAACCGTGTCGCCGGTTTCTGCCGTCGACTCGATATAGCGCATCCAGCCGCCCCATTTGCGGCCGTCCAGCGGTGCAGTCACCGCGTGGCGCTTGCCGGCTTCCGTCAGGGCGGGAACGAATTCCCCTGTGCGGACCACGCCCGTCGGCGAGGCCGGCAGGACAGAGGCGAGCGGAGAGCGGGCGAGGCTGGCCGGCCCGGCGAAATCCTCACCTGCCGCAATCAGCAGGGCGCCGCCATCGGTCACATAGCGCGCCATATTGGCGAGATAAGTCTGCGTGATAACGCCCCGGCGCTCATACTGGTCGAAGATGATGAGGTCGAACTCTTTCAGTTTGGCCTCGAACAACTCCTCCGTCGGGAAGGCGATCAGCGCCAGCTCGTCCTCGGTGGCGCTGTCGGTCTTGTAGGGCGGGCGCAGGATGGTGAAGTGAACGAGGTCAACCGAGGGGTCGGATTTCAGAAGGTCCCGCCAGGTCCGGCCGGCCTGGTTCGGCTTGCCGGTCACCAGAAGGACGCGCAGCCGGTCCCGCACGCCAGCGAGGCTCGCAGCGGTGCGGTTGTTCGCCATCGTCAGCTCCTGCCGGCCGGGCGGGGCCTCGACCACGACGATGTTTTCCCCCCGCCGCTCGATCTCGATCGGCAACGGGGTCGGTTCTCCGGCCACGACCCGGACGCGCTGCGGGATGCCGCCATTGACGGAGACGTCGAGATCGATCTCTCCGCCATCGGGGTCGTCGGCCCGGACGATCAGGTCGGCCGTTTCGCCGACAATGCCGAAGCTCGGCGCCTCAACCAGTTCGACGCGCCGGTCGCCCCGGTCGGGATCGCCGACGATCAGGCCGTGAACCGGCCCGATCACGCCTTCGGCGTCCGGGTCTCTGGGCACATCGTGCAGCTGGCCGTCGGTAATCAGGATGGCGCCGGCAATCCGGTCGCGCGGCACATCGGCCATCAAGCCCTCGAGGGCGCTGTAGAGATGTGTGCCATCATCATTCGGATCGCTTTCGAGCACGCGGACCTCAAGGCTCGGATCCTCGGCGAGCTTTGCCTGAACGTCCTCATAGGCCTTGCGCGCCGCAGCTTCACGGTCGCCGATCTCCATACTCTCCGACCGGTCCAGCACCACGGCTGCCACCGAGGGAAGGGGCTCGCGTTCTTCGTGCACAAGGCTCGGATTGGAGAGCGCAGCAGTGAGCAGTGTCAGGCCCAGGCCGCGCGTCAGCCAGGCGCGGCCGCGCAGGAAGATGTAAGCGAGCCAGGCCAGCGCGGTGATCGCCACGAGGACCCATAAAAGGGGCCAGCCAGGAAAGGGGTCGAACCCGATGCGGACGGCTTCGATCATTGCGGCACCCCGTTCGGCAGGAATTGCGGCTCATCTCTTGCGGGATTGTTCCTCGGCGGGCTGGGGCCGAACCCGCCGGAGGGGCTCGCATCCCCGTCACCCAGCCGCTCCAGAAGGGCGGGCAAGTGAACCTGGTCGTCCTTGTAGCTTCCGGTCAGGATATACATGACGAGATTGACGCCGAAGCGCCGGGCCATTTCCCTCTGGTCTTCGCCGCCATCGACGGAGTAAAGGTCGCGCCCCCGCTCATCGACGGCCCAGGCGGAGATCCAGTCGGCATCGCCAATGAAGAGTCCGGACACGCCATCCCCGCGCGGTGCCGAAGCAGAGCCGGCCTGTTCGATCCACAACTGGCGGCCCGCATACCGGCCGGGAAAGTCAGCCAGCAGATAGAAGGACCGGGTCAGGACATGATTGGCCGGCACCGGCTGGAGCGGCGGGGCGTCGAGCCCTTCGAGCAGCGTTTCCAGGCGCGTGATCTCGGTCGAGCCGGGCGTGTCGCCATCGCGGGTGTCGATCACCAACGCGCCGCCGGAGCGGAGATAGGCATTGAGCCGTGCGATGGCGCGTTCCGACAGCGGCGCGGCGCCTTGCGGCACGGCAAAATAGATCAGCGGGTAGAGTTCCAGCGGACTGGTTTCGAGGTCCAGCTCATCCGGCATTTCCGGTTCGACGGAGGTACGGTTGAACAGCGTGGTAGAGAGGCCGAAGAGGCCGGCGCGGGCGCGCTCGTTCAGGGCAAAATCCGGTGTCTTGACATAGCCGAACCGCATGCGAAGGGCCGCATCGACATCCGACTGCGGGGCATCGCCGGGCGGAAGGGGAATGATCTGCGGGCCGGTCGGTACCCGGCGATAGGATCCGTCCGGCATCAGACGATACTGGTATTCCTGCGCGCTGGCGTGAGGAGACGGGACGACAAGCATGCCGGCTAGCAGCAAGACCGCTGCCATGCCAGACCTGCGGCCAAGCCGGGGCAGGTGTCCGGCGACCAGGAGGGCGACGAACAGGTCCAGTGCGAGCAGGAGGGCAGCAAGGCTCAGCAGCGGACCGGCCAGGCGCATCGCCCGGGCTTCCGCATCCCCGAGCAGGCGGGCGGCCGGCGGCCAGGCCGCGATCAGCTCAAGCTTTGCATTGCGGGCGGCATTCAGGGCGCGGGTCCCGGCGGGGCCCTGGTAAAGTCCGGGTGGGTGTGCTTCGGACGGCTCAGCCTCGGCGAAGTCGGCAGCCTTGAGGGGCGCAGCGGCCGGACCGGGCGACTGAAGCCGTCCGTATCCGTCCAGAACCAGTTTCGGCGTATAGGCGCCTTCCTCGTCATTGACCGACTCGCCCCGGCCGGCAGCGATACAGCGGCGCAGCATCTGCGGGAAGAGATCGGAATAGGCAAGGTTTGCCCAGTCCGGTCCGGCCGTGATGTGGAAGAGGATGATCGTGCCGTTGCCGCGCGCATCGGCGGTGACAAGCGGCGAGCCATCGGCCAGCCGGGCCCAGGTATGACTGGAAAGCTCCGGTCCCGGACGGGCGAGGACCTGTTGGGTAATCCGGACATCCGGCGGCACGGTCAGGCCGTCGAAGGGGGAAGACTCAGCAAAGGGGGCGAGGGCCTGGGGCTCGTCCCAGGCGAGGGCGCCGCCAAGGGCGCGCGAAGCCCGGCGGAGCGGGACAGGTAAGAGGTCGTCACCCTGCGCGGCAAGGCGCGGACCGGCAAAGCGGATCAGCGCGCCGCCATTCTCAACCCAGTCTGCGAGGCGCTTTTCGTCCTCCGGCAGGATCTGTCCGACATCGGCGAGGATGATTGCATCCGGCGACTCGGCGACCAGCGTCTCCACGCTGCCTTCGGTGATCGAGGCGAAGGGTTCCAGCGCCTTGCGGACATAGTGCATGTCGGAGAGAAGCGGCTGGGCTGCGGCGCCGGCATCGACGAGGCCGACGCGCCGGGACCGGTCAGAGGAGTCCCACAGCCAGACTGTGCCTGCGCCCTGCCGGCCGGTGACGGTGAAGCGGGCGATCCGGGCGAGTGCGGCGGCGGGGATGGTGAAGCTGGCCGTGGCGTCGGTTTCCCCATCGCCGAAGGTCGCCTCCGCCGTGGCGAGGGCGGAGCCGTCCAGCGTCAGGGCCGAGACAAAGGCGCGCTCCTCGCCGCTCGCGTCCACGCGGCGGAGCGTGACTGCGACCGAGTCGGTTTCGGAGGTCAGCCCCGTGATCGCTGCCGGCGTATGCGGCGGGGCGGCGAAGACAGTGAGCGGCGCGCGGGCGGACAGGTCTGCCGCAAAGGCGCGGCCGCCGGCATTTTCCAGTCCGTCACTGGCCCAGAAAATGCGGGCCGGTTTCAGCCCGGACGCGTCCAGGCGGGCGAGGGCGTCTTCCCGGCTGGTGCCCCAGGGCTGTGGCCTGAGGGACGAGATGCGCTTGGCGGCATCGGTTGTGGTGAGCCGTTCGGACGGATCATTGTTCAACTGCTGCGGTGCGGTCAGCAGAAGATGAACCGGCATGTCGCGGCTGCCGGTATCGAGCGTGGCGGTTGCGGCATTGACCAGTTCGCTCCAGCGCGGGGCGGACGGCCAGCCATTGTCCATCACGATCAGGAGCGGGCCGGATCCTTCCACGGAGTCTGTCTTTGCACCCGGGGCATAAACCGGTTGGGAGAGGCCGAGAATTGCAGCGGTGACCGCCAGTGTACGGATCAGCCAGACCCACCAGGGCGTGCGCGCCGGCGTTTCCTCTTTGGGCTCCATCCCTTCGAGAATACGCAGGGAGGGCAGCTCGATGTCTTTCGGGGCGGGCGGCGTCGCGCGCAGGATCCACCAGATCACCGGCAGGGCGATCAGGGCAGCGAGCGCCCAGGGCGCGCCGAACAGGAAGGGGCCGAGCGCGGTCACAGCTTTGCCCCGAAGCTTTCAAGCTGGGCTTTCAGGCGCGCGGCGCTCTGCAGCAGGGGCTGGCCGGAAACATGGGAGACGAAGCGCCAGCCCATCCGGTTCGTCAGCTCGCTGAGCGCATCGCGCTGGGCAGCGAAGCGGTGGTGATAGTCCTCGCGGATCGTTTCGGCCCGGCCGAAGATGCGGGAGAGGGCAGACCCCGGCCGGCGCAGCTTCACGCGGCCTTCGAACGGGAAGTCGACCTCCACAGGCGAAGAGACGGCCAGAAGGATGCCTTCCGGGCATTTGCCTGCCAGTGGCGCCAGCCGTGCCTGCCATTCCGGGATCGGATCATAAAAGTCAGAGGCGACAATCAGCGTCGCGGAGGAACGCGGCGGGGAGGGGAAATTGCCACCGGTGCCGCGGGCAAGTTCCTCTGACAGTCGGTCGACTGCGCGCTTGCCGAAACTTGCGCCGCGTCCGCCGCCAAGGGCGCCGACGCGTTCGCCATCCTTGGACAGCATGATGGCGAGCGACAGCATCAGGACGGTCGCCTCCTCCGCCTTGGTGCGGAGCTCGCCGTCTGCCTTCCAGCGGAAGCCGGGATTGTCATCGCACCAGAAGAGGACCGTGCGGGCGGTTTCGAGTTCGGTCTCGCGGACGAAGAGCTCGTTGCCCTTGGCAGAGCGGCGCCAGTCGACCCGCTCGGCGGCGTCTTCCTGCGCATAGCGGCGGTACTGCCAGAAATGCTCGCCCGTGCCGGGGCGGCGACGTCCGGCCGAGCCGATATGCGCAGCCTCGCTCGCCTCTGCCTTGAAGTTCAGGCCGGGCAGCTGGCGGGCAAGGGCTTCGGCTTCAGCGCGGAGATCGGCGGCGGGAGTCATAGTGGCAGCTCACAGTTTGAAGCATAAAATGCGTTGGCAATATTAGCTTCTGAACTGCTTTCGCGTTCGTCCATTTTGTCGAATAGGGTCTTAAGGAAATCCGGTGTCGAGAAGGATCCACTCGATTGAGCTTCCACTTCTTTCAGTGCATCGATGTAGCTCTTAATCTCAGTTTCAAGCCTAGGAAGACTTCGATTTTTGATTTCACCATCATCGTCCAGTCCCTGCTGAATGATCATTTGGTAGGTGACAATGGTGTTCATCTTGGCGATTGCACAGTCTTGAGCATCCTGCGTTGTCAGGGGATTTATCTCGCCTGAGCATGCGGCAGCGGATATGAGAATTGAACCAAAGCCCAGTAGCCTGCGCACTGATCATGCCACCTTGCGCGCGAGGTCGTTGATCAGTTCACTGAGGCTGGGCGCATCGCCGGTGGGATCATAGCGCATGGCCATGCGGTGGCCGAGGCAGGGCTCTGCCAGCGCTTCGACATCTTCGAGGCTCGGCGCGAACCGGCCGCGCAGCAGGGCGCGGGAGCGGGCCGCCAGCATCAGCGCCTGTCCGGCACGCGGGGAGGGGCCCCAGTCGACGAGGCGTTTCACATGCGGGTCGGAGGTCTGTTCCGGACGGGCCTCGCGGACGAGAGAGAGAATCGCCGAGACAATCTTCTCGCCGACCGGCATTTTCCGGACCAGCGCCTGCAGGGCCATAAGCCGCTCGGCATCGAGGGCGGGGCGCACGGTCTGATCGGCGCCGCCGGTCGTCTCGATCAGGATGCGGCGCTCGGTGTCGAGGTCCGGATAGTTGACGTCCACTTTCAGCAGGAAGCGGTCGAGCTGGGCTTCGGGCAGCGGATAGGTGCCTTCCTGCTCGATCGGGTTCTGGGTGGCGAGCACATGGAAAGGCGCGGGCAGATCATGCCGGACACCCGCCACAGTCACATGACGTTCCTGCATGGCCTGCAGGAGAGCAGACTGGGTGCGCGGCGAGGCACGGTTGATCTCGTCGGCCATCAGGAGCTGGGTAAAGATCGGGCCGCGCAGGAAGCGGAAGGTCCGCTGGCCGCTGGCGCTCTCGTCCAGGACTTCCGAGCCGAGGATATCCGACGGCATCAAATCCGGCGTGAACTGGATCCGCTGATTGGTCAGGCCAAGCGCGGTGCCCATGGCTTCCACGAGACGCGTCTTGGCAAGGCCCGGCGCCCCGATCAGCAGGGCATGGCCACCTGCCAGCACGGCGGCCAGCGACAGCTCGACAACCTGCTCCTGGCCGAACACGGCCTTGGCGATTTCGGCTTTCACCTGTTGCAGGGTTTCGGCGGCGGCCTCGGCATCGGCGACAATCGCCTCGGCAGTCACATCAGTATCAGCCATATTCTAAAAGCGTCTCCGGGTTTGCGTCATGTGCAATCAGACCTATTTGTAAGGCCTCTTCAAGGCGGAGGAAGGTGTGACATCCAGTTCAACGACCACAATCAGCCTTGAAGAAACGCTGAAAGACATCCTGCCTGAGGGCAAGCTGGATGGAAAGCTGCCGCCTGTGCATCTCTGGAACCCGGAGCACAGCGCCGATATCGGCATGGAAATCCACGCCGATGGCAGCTGGTGGCACGACGGATCGCGCATTAACCGTGAGCGGCTGGTGAAGCTGTTTTCCCGCATCCTACGCAAGGATGAAGACGGGCAGACCTGGCTGGTGACGCCCTATGAAAAAGTGATCGTGAAGGTCGAGGATGCGCCCTTTTTGGCCGTCCGGGTGGACCGTGTCGGCGAGCCGGGCCGGGACCAGACGCTCGCCTTCCTCACCAATCTGGACGACATCACGCTGGCCGGGCCGGACGCGCCAATTCGCGTCGAGACCGACCCGGAAACCGGCGAACCGGCGCCTTATGTGCTTGTGCGCGGGCAGCTGGAGGCCAAGCTGACCCGGCCGGTGTTCTATGAACTTGTGGACCTGGCTGAGCCATCGCCGGACGATCCGGACATACTGGGTGTCTGGAGCCAGGGGGCTTTCTTTCCCATCGGGTCAGCCGCGTGAAGTCGAACATCATGTCCTGGTCAGGTCTCGAAGACTTCATTGCGCGCGTCGAAGCGCGGCTCGATCCGCCTGTCGGTGACGGACGGCTGGGGGAGACGGGCGACATGGATTTCCTGTCGCCGGAAGAAGTGGCGATCATCCGGCCCGCAGCCGTGCTGGTCGGCGTGATCCCGCGCGTTTCCGGTCCGACAGCGCTGCTCACCGTGCGGCCGACCACGATGGCCGATCATGCCGGGCAGGTGGCGTTTCCCGGCGGCAAGATCGATCCGATCGACCTTGATGAGGTGGCCGCGGCCCTACGCGAGTCGGAAGAGGAAGTCGGTGTCGCGCCGGAGGATGTGCAGGTGCTGGGCAAGGGGGCACCCTATGTCACCGGCACGCGCTATCGCATCACGCCGGTCGTGGGCCTGCTGCCCGCAGATTTCCAGCCGGTGCCGGACCCGACCGAAGTGGCCGACGTGTTCGAAACGCCGCTCGATTTCCTGATGGATGCCCGCAATCACAAGATGGGGGAGGCGGTCTACCGGGGCAAGCCGCGCCGCTATTACGAGATGCCGCACAATGGCTATCGCATCTGGGGCGTGACGGCCGGGATTATCCAGCGGCTCTATGAAACGCTCTATGAAGCGTAAGTCTTTGTCTGTTTAGGGTATCGCTGGTTTCGGCAACTGCCTATCTTGAGGAATATCAATAGCGAGGAACCGGAACATTGGCCGGACGGATACTCTTCGAACTCTTTTTCTTCTCGATCCCTTTCCTGGTGTTCGGGCTCTATGTGCTGGCCACGACGACGGCCGAGCATGAGGGGCGGCGGCAATGGCCGGTCAACATGCTGTTCCTGATCGGGCTCGGCCTGGCCGTCGTGGGCTTTTTCGCCATGACCTTCCTGGAAAAGCGCGAACCGGAAATGTGCCAGAAGCCGACCCGCTATGTGGACGGCAAGCTGGTGCCGGGAGAGCTTTACCCGTGTGAGCACGATCTCAAGGACGCCGGACGGGCGGGAAGTGACGATCCCGGCGGCATGGTCGAATTGCCCACCGACGGGACGGACACCGCGGGCGATGGCACAGACTGAGCGGATCGATGCGGACTGGCTGACTGCGCCCGGCACACAAGCCGTGATGGCGGCACTGGAGGCGGCGCGCCCCGATGGCTCGCGATTTGTTGGCGGCTGCGTGCGCAATACGCTGCGCGGCATTCCGGCAGACGACATCGACATCGCGACGCAGATCCTGCCGGAAGATGTGATGACGGCGATGCAGGCGGCAGGCATTCGTGCCCTTCCGACAGGCATCGAGCATGGCACCGTCACCGCCATCATCGACAGCGAGCCCTTCGAGATCACCAGCCTGCGCCGGGATGTGGAAACTGATGGCCGCCGCGCTGTCGTCGCCTTTACGGAAGACTGGGCGGAGGATGCCCAGCGGCGCGACTTCCGCCTGAATGCCATCTATGCCGGGCCGGACGGCACATTGCATGAAGTGGTTCCGGGCAGCATCGAGGATGCGCTGTCTGGCCGGGTGATTTTCATTGGCGATGGCGACCAGCGCCTGAAGGAAGACTATCTGCGCATCCTGCGCTTCTTCCGCTTCAATGCCTGGTATGGCGCCGATGTCGATGCCGAAGGCCTTGCCGCCTGCACGCGTCAGAAGGATGGCCTGGCGAAGATCGCCCGCGAGCGGATCTGGAAAGAGCTGAAACGGCTGCTCGAGGCACCGGACCCATCGGACGCCATGCTGGCGATGGAAGAAAGCGGCGTATTGGCGGCGATCCTTCCGGAGGCTTCGGCAGGCGCCCTGCCGGCGCTGGTCTCGGCCGAGCAGGGGGAAGGCCTGGCGCCTGATCCGATGCAGCGCCTGATGGCGCTGCTGCCCCGCCGCCTCAGGGAGGTGCGCGAGGCCGGCCGGATCCTGCGCCTGTCGAATGCAGAGCGGGACCGGCTTGCGGCCTGGGCTGACCCGGCGCTTGCCCATGTCGGGACGCTCAGTCCGGCAGACCTTGCCGAAGCTTTTTATCGCCATGGCACCGAAGCGGTCTGCGACCGGGCGCTGATCGAAGCAGCAAGTGGGGCAGGGGAGAGCCTGAAACTCGTTCTGGCCTCCGCCGCGCGATGGACCCGGCCAGCGTTTCCGGTTGGCGGGGAAGATGCTCTGGCCGCCGGCCTGTCCGGCCCGGCTGTCGGCAAGGCGCTGGCGCAGGCGGAGGAAGCCTGGATTGCTTCGGGGTTCACGCTGCCGCGCGAGGCGCTGCTGGCCCGGCTTAGCCAGCCGGATTAGCCGACCAGATATAAAGGTTCAGATAGCCTGCGAAGCTGACCCAGAGCAGGTAAGGCAGCTGGAGCCAGGCTGCGGCTTTCGAAATGCGCCCGAATTCGCCCATCATGGCCAGGATCAGCAGCCAGAGTGCCATCAGCACGCCAAGCGAGAGCTCGACCTGTTTCAGCCCGAAGAAAAAAAGGCTCCAGCCGACATTCACCATCAGCATCGCGAAATAGATGCCCATGGGGCGGCTGGCTTCGTGAAGGCTCTTCGCCCGCCACAGCACCAGGAGGGCGCTTAGCGTCATCAGGGAAAACAGACCCGGCCAGACAACGCCGAACACCCAGTCGGGCGGGGTCAGGGCAGATTTCTGCAGGCTGGAATACCAGAGCGGCTTGCCGGACCGGGTGACAATTCCACCCGTAGCGCCGGCCATAGCCGTCGCCAGCACCAGCACCAGGCTGGCGCCCCAGGGAGGGGCCCGGCTGTCGTCCACCATCAGGCCTCTCATTATATTGGAAAACAGGAAAACGTCTCCGGCGTACTCCAAGCGCGGGAATTCCTTCCCGTCCGAGTGGAGGGACTGACTGCGGATCAGGCGCGACTGCCAGATTTACAGGCCGGTTACTGGCCGGTCAGGGCCACTTCACGACGGGCGGCATGGAAGAGAGAATGCTCGTCACATTGCCGCCGGTCTTCAGGCCGAAGGTCGTGCCGCGGTCATAAAGCAGGTTGAACTCCACATATCGGCCGCGCTGGATCAGCTGTTCCTCGCGTTCGGCTTCGCTCCAGGCCTGACGGAACCGCTTGCGCACCAGTTTGGGATAGATGTCCGCGAACTGCATGCCGACTTCCCGGGTGAAGGCGAAATCCGCATCCCAATCACTGGTATTGAACCGGTCATAGAAGATGCCCCCGGTGCCGCGCGGTTCATCCCGGTGGGCAAGGTGGAAATAATTGTCGCAGGTTTCCTTCATCAGCGCATGGTCGGCGCCGGGGTGGACATCGCAGGCTGCTTTCATGGCGGCGTGGAATTCCACAGAATCTTCGAATGTCTGGTCGCGCTGGTAGTCCAGCAGGGGATTGAGGTCCCCGCCGCCGCCGAACCAGCTCTGGCTTGTCACCAGCATGCGGGTATTCATGTGGGCCGCCGGCACATGCGGGTTGCGCGGATGGGCGATGAGGGAGAGTCCCGAGGCCCAGAATCGCCCGCCGGACTGGTCCGCGCCGGGAATTTGTGCAGCGAAAGCCTCTGAAAACGTACCGAAAACTTCGGAAAAGTGGACGCCGACCTTCTCGAAGACCTTGCCGCGCATCAGGCCCATCCGGCCGCCGCCCAGATCTTCGGTGCCATCGCCGCGCTTCCATTCCGTCAGCTCGAATTTGCCCGGATCGCCCCGGTACAAGGGCGGTTCAGCCGCTTGCTCGATGGCCTCGAAGCGGCTGCAGATGTCTTCCTGGAGGGCACGGAACCAGTCGCGTGCGCGCTGTTTTTGGGTTTCGGGATCGGTGATCGTCATGGGATTTGTCTTGTGGCCTAAGCTGCACAGCTTGCAAGCCCCCTGTTGTCACAGGGCTCAAGTCAGGATAACGCCCTTTTTCAGTGTATCTCAGGGGGCTGGCCCGCGCCCACTTGCCGCAATGTGCGAGGGGGCGGGGTTCTGTAATACGGGGCCAGAACTCTGCCTGTTGAGGACGGGAAAAGCGTGACCGATCAGACATCACTTGAGCACGGCGGTGCTGTTGACGAGGACCGCCGTAACTTTATCCACATCGCGACGGGAGCGGCAGCTTTCGGCGGTGCTGCCATGTTCGGCTGGGTCGCTGTCGACCAGTGGAACCCGGCAGCAGATACCAAGGCCGCATCGGCCCTGGACGTCGATATCTCCAAGATTCCGCTGGGCAGCGAAATTCGCGTGCTCATCGGCGGCAAGCCCTTCTTCATCCGCCACCGCACGCCGGCCGAGATTGCTGCCGCTGAAGCGGTGGACGTCAAATCCCTGCGTGACCCGGAGACGGATGACGAGCGTCTGCGCCCGATGCAGAACGGCGAGCTTAACCGCGCCATCCTGATCACGTCAGGCGCCTGTACGCACCTTGGCTGCGTGCCCGTCGGGCCGGCTCAGGGCAACACGGGCGAATATGGCGGCTGGTACTGCCCTTGCCACGGTTCGGAATACGATACGTCCGGCCGCATCCGCAAAGGCCCTGCGCCTCTCAATCTTCCGGTTCCGAACTACACCTATGTGTCGGACACCGTGGTCAACATCTCGCTGTAAGGACGGTAGGACATGAGCGGACACGAATCCTCCTACACCCCGACCAACGGGTTTACCCGCTGGCTCGACTCGCGCCTGCCGATCATCCGGTTTGCCCAGGACACGGCGATCAACTTCCCGACTCCGAAGAACCTGAACTACTGGTACACGTTCGGCGGTATTCTGGCGGTCTGCCTTGCTGTGCAGATCATCACAGGCATCATTCTGGCCATGCACTACGAAGCCAGCGTCGATGGCGCTTTTGCTTCGGTCGAGCGCATCATGCGCGACGTGCCTTATGGCTGGCTGCTGCGTTACATCCACGCCAACGGCGCATCGATGTTCTTCCTCGCGGTCTATATCCACATGTTCCGCGGCCTCTATTACGGATCATACAAAGCGCCCCGCGAGATTCTCTGGATCCTCGGCTGTGTGATCTATCTTCTGATGATGGCCACGGCGTTCCTCGGCTACATGCTGCCATGGGGCCAGATGTCCTTCCACGGCGCCAACGTGATCACCGGCCTGTTCGGTGCGATCCCGCTGATCGGCGAAAGCCTGCAGACCTGGATCCTTGGTGGACCGTCGATCGGTAACCAGACGCTGCAGCGCTTCTTCTCGCTGCACTATCTGCTGCCGTTCATGATTGCTGCTGTCGTGATCCTGCACATCTGGGCGCTGCACGTGCCTGGCAACAACAACCCGACCGGTGTTGAAGTTCAGGATGTCGAGAAGGAAACGGTTCCGTTCCACCCGTACTACACGGTGAAGGACGCCTTCGCGATCGTCATCTTCCTCATCATGTTCGCGGTGTTCGTCTTCTACGCACCGAACGTTCTGGGCCACGCTGACAACTATATCGAAGCCAACCCGCTGGTGACGCCTGCGCACATCGTGCCGGAATGGTACCTGCTGCCATTCTACGCGATCTTGCGTGCCATCACCTTCGATCTCGGCCCGATCCCGGCCAAGCTGCTCGGCGTGATCTTCATGTTCGCAGCGATCGCCGTTCTGTTCGTGCTGCCATGGCTCGACACGTCGAAAGTGAAGTCCATGCGCTACCGTCCAGTGGCCAAGCAGTTCTTCTTCGGTTTCGTGGCGACCTGCATTCTGCTCGGCTGGTGCGGTGCGTCCGTGCCGACGGATCCGGTGATCAAGGCACTTCAGGGCCCGCCGACGCTGGTTGTCACCTATTCCGAGAACGGTTCGGAAGTGACGAGCGAGTACAAAGGCGGCGGTGAAGCCTATGAAGATGCGAAAAGCTTCATGGAAACGCTGCCGGCCGATGCCAGCCCGTCGCTGTCGGCCGTGCCGGCACCGACCTTCCAGTTCAAGCATCTCTCGCTGATCCTGACCTTCTGCTACTTCGGCTACTTCATCGTCCTGTTCTTCATCGGCCTGACCGAGAAGCCGAAAGACGTGCCGGAATCCATCCACAAATCGATCCTGAAACGCCACAAGGCGTCGACGGCGACCGCCATTCCGGCGGAATAGGGAGCCAGGGGAACCATGAAAGCGCTTCGACTCCTCACCGCCGGCCTGGCCGGACTCATCTTCACCGCCGCGGCACACGCCGCCGGCGGCGCGGAACACCCGCACCCGCCTGAAGGCGGCTGGCCGTTCGAAGGCCCGACGGGCCAGTTCGACCAGGCCTCGCTGCAGCGCGGTTATCAGGTGTATCATCAGGTCTGTTCTTCGTGTCACTCGATGAAGCTGATGAGCTACCGGAACCTCGGTGAGCCGGGCGGTCCGTTCTACGATCCGGCCTATCCGAACCCGAACGACAACCCGTTCGTGAAAGCCCTGGCAGCCGAGAACGAAATTCTCAGCCCGACGCCGAACGATGTTGGCGATTTCGATTTTCGTCCGGCCACGCCTGCTGACACGTTCCGCAGCCCGTATGCGAACGTGGAAGCAGCCCGCGCAGCGAATGGCGGCGCAGCACCGCCGGATCTGTCGGTCATCACCAAGGCCCGCCATGGCGGTGCCAGCTATGTTTACCACCTCCTGTCGGGCTACCCGCACGATGACGCGCTCGTTGAGCGTGAAGTCGACGGCGAGACGGCAACCTATGTCGACATGTCGAAAATGGGCGGCCATGGCGGCGAGCACGGCGAAGGCTTCCTGAAGCTGAGCCCGGGCCAGTACTACAACCCGTACATGGCCGGCGATACGACGCCGAACTTCGACGGTGACCCGCGTCACCCGCCGAAAGGTGGCTTCCTGGCCATGCCGCCGCAGCTGATCGAAGGCCGCGTCGAGTATATGGACGGCACCGAGGCAACGGTTGATCAGATGGCTTATGACGTCGCTCAGTTCCTGGCCTGGGCCGGTGAGCCGAAGCAGGAGCACCGCAAGTCGCTCGGCCTGGCTGTGATGGCCTACCTCCTCATCCTCGCTGTCCTGCTGTGGTTTTCCTACAAGCAGATCTGGCGGAAGATCGAACACTAGGCGCCTCTCGCCAGTCAGTCAGATCAGAAAAGCCCCGGTTTTTCCGGGGCTTTTTTCTTGCGGGCCCGGCATTTCCGCTCTTATCTTTCCGGCCCTCAGGTGGAGGGAAAGATGGCTGAAGGTAAGTTCTTGAGTATTGCGAATGCTGCCGGGGCGATTGGCGGGGCCCTTGTGGGTGGCCTGGGTGTACTGTTTGCCCTGGGCGATACGTCTCCCAAATCCCTTTCGGGCATGGCGTCATCGCTTGATCGCATCGCTGAAAACCTTGAAAAAATACAGGATATTGACCCATCCTCGGCCGGCGATGCTGTCGATGTGCTGAACCGCGCAGACCAGATCAGCCGCAAGGTCGCCGAAAAGGCCGCAGGGTTGGAATTGCCCAATGTGGACGGTGTCCTGCTGACGGATGAAGGCATCGCGATCCCGGCAAAAGAGACCAAGACCATCGTGATGGGGAATGGCGAGCGGGTGAGCATGAGCTACCTCGACCGGACCACCAAGGGCTACACCATGACCATAAATGGCCAGGAGGGACTATTCCCGATCGGAGCGCATATCCACGCGTCCGAAGATGGAACCTGCTTCGTGGAGTTCCTGCGAACCGAAGACCACTTCTCCAAAGCGATTGTCAGGGCCGTTTGTGAGTGAGCCTGCTGACGCCGGAAAGTCCGGCATCAGTCTCCGCCTGGCCGGTCCGGCCGAAGGTGCGCTCATCGAGACGCTGACACGCCGGATCTGGACCGGGCGGGTGTCAGAGGAATCGACTGTCTTCACCGAAACGCCCGAATCCGTTGCCGCGCAGCTGGAGAAGGGCGGGGGCGCCATCCTCTGCGATGGGCCAGAACCTATCGGGTCCGGCCGCTGGGTGCCTGTGCCGGGGCCTTCAGGGCAGGGGCTCTGGATGGAGATCAAACGGATCGGCGTGCTGGAAGCCTACCGCAAACGCGGTTTCGGGGAGGTCATTCTGAAAGCCCTCGAAGCGGCCGGCCGCGAAGCCGGGGCAGAGGGCGCGCAGCTCGCGGTCCGTCACGACCAGGTGAGGCTGGTCGACTTCTATGCCGGTCTTGGTTACGTGCTGGCGGATGATGTGGAACTGACCACGCCCAACCCGCGTTCCCCGCCGCCCGTCGGCATGCGCAAACACTTCAGGACGAACACATGAGCAAATGGACCCTCGGCATCATTGGCGGCTCCGGCCTGTATGAAATCGATGGATTGGAAGACCGGCATGAAGAGACGGTCGATACGCCCTGGGGCGCGCCCTCCGATGCGTTGGTGCATGGGCGGATCGGCGATGTGAATCTGGTTTTCATTCCCCGTCACGGCCGCGGCCACCGTTTGTCGCCAAGCGAAGTACCTTACCGGGCAAACATCGCTGCGTTGAAAATGGCCGGGGTCACGGATGTGCTGGCCATCTCCGCCTGTGGCAGCCTGCAGGAACAGTATGCACCGGGAGATTTCCTGGCTGCAGACCAGTTCATTGACCGCACATTTGCGCGGGCCAAGACCTTTTTCGGCGACGGAATGGTCGCGCACGTTTCCATGGCTCACCCGGTCTGTTCCCGGTTCAGCGCGATGGCCGCGGAAGCGGCTGAAGCGGTTGGGGCGAAGGTCCATCGCGGCGGGACCTATATCGCCATGGAAGGCCCGCAATTCTCGTCGCTCGCCGAATCAAAACTCTATCGCCAGTGGGGCTGCGACGTAATCGGCATGACCGCGATGCCCGAGGCGAAGCTCGCCCGCGAAGCGGAGCTGCCTTATGCCGTACTGGGTATGGTGACGGATTATGATTGCTGGCGCGAAGAGGAAGAGGCGGTCACGGTGACCAATGTGCTGGAAGTCATGGCCCGCAACAGTGCAATCGGCCGGAAAGCCGTTGTAAAACTGGCAGAAAGTCTGAGCGGAACGGAACGTACGCCGAGTCCGGACGGGATCGATACCTGCCTCGATTACGCTCTGATTACGGCGGAGGCCGCCCGGAATCTGGAAACGATCCACAAGTTGCAGGTGATTGCGGGACGGGCCCTCAGCGGCTAAGGTTTCCGTTCCATTAACCTGAACGGGCGCGGGGCTGGTGCGTTCGGGCTGATTGGAGGGGAGCTCAGAATGAGTGAATCGCAGTTCTACACGTTCATCACCGGCGGGGTCTCTCTGATGATCGCCGCGGGGCTGCTGGTTGCCTGGCATCTCTGGCGCATGCGCGAAGAGCATCAGGCCGGCATCGTTTCGGCCCTGGACGGGGTCAGCCATGAGTTGCGGATCAATCTCCAGCGCTTTGTCTCCGAACTCGGCCAGGTTCATGCCATTGAACAGGCCGGGCCAGACCTGCTGCTGCCGGTCCGCCATCCGCAGCTGGACGGCGTGAATGCCTCAATGATCCGGGCCAACCGCAATGCGCTGGCTGTGATTGGCAACACTTATCAGGAACTCGAAGCCCGCAAGATGGCGCTGCGCGCGGCGCTGGCGCAGGGCCGTGATCCTGTCGACTCGCTGGACGACGCGATGGATGCCACGATCAACGGCATCGCGACGCTCTATATGTGGGAGGTGCACAATGGCGCCCGGCCGTCAGAAGTGGGCCGTGTCCGTTCCTGGGATGTCCGTGACTGGATGAAAGGGCACAATTTCACCCAGCAGTCGCTGCCCGGCATGTATCTGCGGGATGAAGTGGTTGAGCGCCTGCGGGCCTATGGCCTGCATCTCACGCCAAAGCCGCTGACCCATACGGCGCACGAATATTATTCCATGCAATACGACCGGAAGGCCGACGTCCACGCGCCATTCGGCCGCCGCAAGACTCCGGAGCAGCTGGAAGAGGCTGCGCGCAAGGCTGAGGAGAAGGCAGCGAAGAAAGCCGCCAAGCAAGCCGAGAAAGAAGCGCGCAAGGCTGCCAAGGCAGCTGAAAAAGCCGAGAAGGACGCCGCTGCCGAGGCGGAGAAAGACGCAAAAAAAGCCGCAGCACTCGCCGCCACGGATGAGGTGGTGGATGAGGGGCAGGCTTTTGCAGAGCAACCCGTCGACGAGACCTATGAAGAAGGCCAGGTCTTCCATTCATCCCATGACGACTCCGCAGACATGACGGACGAGGATGAAGATGATTACGGCATGATGGAAGACGCCGAGACGAACACCCGTCCGAACTAGGCGTCCCGGTCAGCGCTTCATGCTGCCGAGAATGCCGCGCAGGATATAACGCGTGAATTCACGGGCCGCCGAACGCGCGGCCTGATTGCCGGCTTTCTGCAAAGGCGACATGCGGCGGGACCGGCTGGATGTCTTCTTTGCCCGGGCCTTTTTCTTCTCCAGCTCTTCCTTCGCTTTTTCTTCCTCCTTGGCCAGACGCTCTGCTTCCTTGGCGGCTTTGGCTTCCTTGGCTTCAAGGATTTCGTAGGCGGACTCGCGGTCGACCACGCCTTCATATTTGCCTGCGACGGGGCTCTCGTTCATCACTTTCTTGCGCTCGGTATCTTCGGCCGGGCCGAGCCGTGAAGCGGGCGGACGAACCACCGTATGCTGAACAATGCTCGGTGCGCCCTTTTTGTCGAGTGTCGAGACCAGCGCTTCGCCCACACCGAGCGTCGTGATCACTTCTTCGGTGTCAAAAGCCGGGTTCGGACGGAAGGAGTCCGCGGCCGCGCGCACGCCTTTGCGTTCAGCCGGCGTGTAGGCGCGCAGGGCATGCTGGAACCGGTTGCCGAGCTGCGCCAGCACGCTTTCCGGCAGGTCGCGCGGGTTCTGCGTCACGAAGAACACACCGACGCCCTTTGAGCGGATCAGGCGCACGACCTGTTCGATTTTCTGGAGCAGGGCGGAGGGCGTGTCGTCAAACAGAAGGTGGGCTTCGTCGAAGAAGAAGACGAGTTTGGGTTTGTCCGGGTCGCCCACTTCCGGCAGCTGTTCGAACAGTTCCGACAAAAGCCAGAGCAGGAAGGTGGAATAGAGTTTCGGGCTGTTGATGAGGCGAGTGGAATCCAGCACGCTGACAACACCCCGGCCATCGGTGGTGGTTCGCATCATGTCCGCCAGTTCAAGGGCCGGCTCCCCAAAGAAGTGTTCGGCCCCTTCGCGTTCCATGACCAGCAGGTTGCGCTGCAGGGCGCCCAGCGAGGCCGAGGCGATGTTGCCGTATTCCTTGCTGAGCTCGTCGCGGATTTCCTTGTCGCTCATATGGGCGAGCAGTTTGCGCAGGTCTTTGAGATCCAGCAGAAGGAGGCCGTTGTCGTCGGCATATTCGAAGGCAATGTTCAGCACACCTTCCTGCGCATCGGTCAGCCCCATCAGGCGTGACAGCAGCAGCGGGCCCATTTCCGAAATGGTTGTGCGGACAGGGTGGCCTTTCTCTCCGAACAGATCCCAGAAAATGGTCGGGGCACCGGCATAGGAATAGTCCGCCAGGCCGATCTTTTCGGCACGGGAGACGAGCTTCGGGTGCAGCGGATGCTTCTCGCTGCCGGGCACGCAGATGCCGGAGAGGTCGCCCTTCACATCAGCGCAGAAGACCGGAACGCCGGCATCGGAAAAGCCCTGGGCGAGGATCTGCAGCGTGACGGTCTTGCCTGTGCCGGTCGCGCCGGCGACCAGGCCGTGGCGGTTGGCGATCTTCAGCAGCAGTTCCTGTGCGACGTCCGGTTTGCCGGTTCCGTTCGCGTCTGCGCCGCCGATGAAAATGGAATCTGTCATGGGTGCCCCGCCTCTTTATTTCCTGCCGGGACGCTAGAGAATTCGCCGGATTCGGCAAGGGGCGGGGTGTAACCGGCCAGTCGGAACCTGGGCAGCGGCCGGATGCTTGACGACGGGCGGGGCTGGCGCCACGCTTGGCCAAAGCCAAGGGGGAACGGAAATGAGCCGCGCTGCCACCACCGGAATCTGGGTCATCGCAACAGGTGTGATCATCGCATTCCTGTACTGGACGCGGGCCATACTGGCGCCGTTCGCGCTGGCTGTTTTCCTGTTCCTGACCATCGAGGGCTTTGCCACGATGATCGACAACTGGACCCGTTTCCTGAAGATCGGCCATGCGCGTGTCATCGCGATCCTGCTGGTGCTCAGCGGCTTCATTGGCTTCATCGGATTGATGGCCAATGGCATCGCAGAGTTCGGGCGCGATGCCGGGGAATATGAGACCAAGATCAATGGCCTGATCAGCGACGCCTATGAAGTCGTGCACATGACTGGGGCGCCGACTTTGCAGGAATTGCTGTTCAACGAAACCGGCCAGCGTTTCTTCGCCACGATTGCCAATGCGACGGGAGACCTGTCGGGCGATGTGGTGCTGATCCTGATCTATGTCGCTTTCCTGTTCCTTGCCCAATCCGGCTGGACGCGGAAACTCGACAACATGTTCCCGGAAACCGAAGCCCGTGCCCAGGTCCGGGCAGTCGGGGACGAGGCCCGACGGGGAATTGAAAGCTATCTCTGGACGCAGACCGTGATTTCAGCCCTCATCACGGTGCTTACCTATTGTTCACTGCTGGTGCTCGGCGTGAAGAATGCGCTGTTTTTATCAGCGCTGATTTTCGTCCTGAACTATATCCCGACCGTCGGATCGATCGTTGCAGCGATGGTGCCGCCGCTCTTTGCGCTGGTGCAGCCCAGCATGCCGGCCTGGGTTCCGGGCATGCCACCGCAGGATACCTACATCTATGCCGGGCTGGTCCTGGCGGTTGTCAGCTTCTGGCAGTTCTCGATCGGGAACTTCATCCAGCCGCGCATGATGGGAGAATCACTCAACCTGTCGTCGTTGGTCGTGTTGCTGGCGCTGGCCATTTGGGGCGTGATCTGGGGCATTCCGGGCATGTTCCTGTCAGCCCCGCTGACCGTGCTGATGATGGTGCTGTTCGCGCAGTCCGAAGCGACACGCTGGATCGCGATCCTGTTGTCCTCAGATGGCAACCCGCAGGGCAAGGGAGGGCTTCAGCCAGAGCGAGTTACAGTTGGTGCTGCACAAGACGGTGGAGCCTAAAACCAATTCATGGCAATTCACAACTGTACCGCGATCTGAACGACTCACGCTCTCAGTATTTCAGGAATTTGCAAGTGGACTGATTTGCCGCTCTTGCGGATAAAATGTCCGACATAATATACGATATAAAGCGATCAGGCCTCCGCGTGCGTCCCCCCACCCAGCCTGCGGACCAAAGGCCTGTAGGACCCGCCGGACACGTCCCCGTTCGGCGGGTCCGTTTTATTTGGGCAGAAATGTTCGCTGTTCGCCAGCGCAACACGAAAGTTTCAATTGAAACCACCAAGTTGAAGGAATAGGTGACCCGCGTTAGACCGGAGCAACACCGAATCCTTCCTCTTTGTGTGTGAGTCATTTCCATGAACAATCAGACTGCCGCCGCCGATCCGCTTGATCAGGTGTTGACGCAGGTCCGGCTGGAGTCAGGCAATGAAGACCTGAGCGGCCTGGAACCGGCCGATATTGAAACACTGGCCCGCGGTTTGTGGAGCTGGGCTTCAGTGCTTCCGGCCGGTGAGCAGAAGGTCCGTATCCTTGCCGATGCGGAGGGGGCGTCTGGCAAACTTGGCCGCAGCATTCTCGAAACAGCCAGTCCGGACATGCCGTTCCTGGTCGATTCGCTGCTGGGGGAGTGTGCCGACCAGGGATTTGAAGTCCGCACCCTGTTCCACCCGGTTGTGCGACTGGCTGATGGGCGCATGATTTCGGTCATCCAGATTCATCTGCCGCGCCTGACCGAGCGTGAGGCGGCCCGGCTGGAGGAGGGCGCCCGCCGGACGCTGAAGGATGCGGCTCAGGCGGTTGCGGACTTCAAGCCGATGAAAGAGCGGATGCGTGAAGAAATCCGCCGCCTGTCCGTTCTGGAAGAGCCCCGGCATGCTGATACGCATGAGGCGGTCGCATTCCTGGAATGGCTGACCAAGAACCATTTCGTCTTCCTCGGCTGCCGTGAATACCGGTTCGAAACCGATGCCGAAGGCCGCGTTCTGCCGGAAGAACCGATCATGATCGAGGGCAGCAATCTCGGCCTGCTGCGGGATGAGGATCTGAACGTCCTGTCCCGCGATGCCGAGCCGCTCGTGCTGACCCCCGGTATCGGCGAACTCCTGGAGGAGCCTTTCCCCCTGATCGTTGCCAAGTCGACCCTGATCAGCCGCATCCATCGCCGCGTTGCGTGCGATTATGTGGGCGTCAAGCAATATGACGAGCAGGGCAGGGTGAATGGCGAGGTCCGGTTCCTCGGCCTGTTTACCGCGGAGGCCTATGACGAGACGGCCCGCTCCATCCCGTTCATCCGCCGCCGTGTGCTGAAGGTGATCGCGTCCTCCGGTGCGACGCCGGGCGGCCATACCGAAAAAGCGATTGCGAACCTCCTGGAAACCTGGCCGCGCGACGAGCTGTTCCAGACCGGTTCGAAAGTGCTGGCCCCGATGATCATGGGGGCCCTGCACCTGATCGGGCGGCCGCGGACGCGACTGTTCCTGCGCCGCGATCAGTTCGACCGCTTCGCCTCCGCAATTGTGTACGTGCCGCGTGAGGCCTACGACACCACGCTCCGTGAACGTATCACAGAGACGCTTGAGCGGGCCTATAATGGCCATCTGATCCGTTTCCAGCCCTATTTCGATACGGGTCCGCTGGCGCGCGTTCATTTCCAGATCGCCATTGACCGAAGCCATCCGGAGCCGGATGTCGAGGAACTGGAGGCGGAAATTACCCGTCTTGCCCGCACCTGGGACCAGGCCTTGCGCGAAGCCATGATGCAGGCCGACCTCGACCCGGCTGACGCGGAAGGGGCCCGAACCTTTATCGGCGCATTTAACGCTGCCTATCGCGAGGCGTTCACGCCGGAAGAGGCAATGCGCGATGTTGCCATGATGGCACGTCTCAGCTCCGGCGCGCCGATCGTGGCGCGGGCATACCGGGCTGGGCAGGAGGATGCCGACAAGATCCGGGTGAAGATTTACTCCCGGAACGGATCGATCCCGCTATCGCGCTGCGTGCCGGTCTTCGAGAAAATGGGGCTGTTTGCGGCCTTCGAGACCGGGTATCCGATTCGCCCGGCCGAGACACCGGTTCCCGACGCGCCGGATGTTTACTGGGTCCACGACCTGTCGATGCGCACCGAAAACGCGGCGTCCATCGATCTCGACGAAGTGGCCCGGCGTCTTGAAGACGCGTTCGTGGCTGTCTGGAGCGGGTATGCGGAGAATGACGGGTTCAACCGGCTTATCCTTTCGGCTGGTGCGACCTGGCGCGAAGCGGCGCTGATCCGCACCTTGTGCGCCTATCGCCGGCAAACCGGGCTGGACCAGCCCCAGGATGTCCAGGAGGCGGCGCTCGCCCGCTATCCGCAGTTGACGCGCCAGCTGATCGAGCTCTTCGCCTGCCGCTTCGACCCGGCGAAGGAACTCAGTCTGCGCCAGCGGGAAGAGGCGTGCCGTGAGATTTGCGGCCGGATCGAGACGAGCCTGCGGGACGTGTCCGCGCTGGCAGACGATCAGGTCCTGCGCCGTCTGACAGACCTGATCCTTGGTGTGCAGCGGACCAATTTCTACCAGACCGCGGCCGATGGCGGGCCACACAGTTTTGTCAGCCTGAAGATCGCCAGCCGCGTGCTGCGCGAAATCCCGGAACCCAAACCGTTCCGCGAGATCTACATGTCCAGCCCGAAGGTCGAAGGCGTTCACCTTCGCTTCGGCCCGGTCGCCCGCGGCGGCCTGCGCTGGTCTGACCGCGCCGCCGACTATCGCACCGAAGTGCTGGGCCTTGTGAAAGCGCAGCAGGTAAAGAACGCTGTCATCGTGCCAGTTGGCTCAAAAGGCGGCTTCTATCCGAAACAATTGCCCGACCGGTCAGACCGCAATGCCTGGTTCGAGGCCGGACGTGAGGCCTATAAGGAATTCATCACGGCGCTCCTGGAGCTGACCGACAATCTGGTCGATGGCAAGGTCGTGCATCCGGCGGACACGGTCATCTGGGACGGAGAGGATCCGTACCTCGTCGTCGCCGCCGACAAGGGCACGGCCACCTTCTCCGATACCGCCAATGCGATCAGCCTCGCCAAAGGCCACTGGCTGGGCGATGCATTCGCTTCCGGCGGGTCGGCGGGGTACGACCACAAAAAGATGGGCATCACCGCGCGCGGGGCGTGGGAAGCGGTCAAGCGCCATTTCCGGGAAATGGGCAAGGACATCCAGACAGAGCCTTTCACCGTGATCGGTGTTGGCGACATGAGCGGCGATGTCTTCGGCAACGGCATGCTGTTGTCGCCCGAAATCCGCCTCGTGGCGGCATTCAACCACATGCATGTCTTTGTCGATCCGGACCCGGTCGATTCCGCGAAGAACCTCGCCGAGCGCCAGCGCCTGTTCGACCTGCCGCAATCGAGCTGGGAAGATTATGATACCAGCCTCATTTCTGAAGGCGGCGGCGTGTTTGCCCGGTCTGCCAAGTCGATCAAGCTGAGCGATGAGATCAAGTCACTGACAGGCCTCAGCGCGGATGAGGTCACGCCCGACCAGCTGATCCATGCCTTGCTGAAGACGCAGGCAGATCTGCTCTGGTTCGGCGGCATCGGCACGTATGTGAAGTCTGACAGGGAAACCCATGGCGATGTGGGCGACCGCGCCAATGACGCGATCCGGGTCGATGCGCACAAGCTGCGCGTCCGGGTTGTGGGGGAGGGCGCCAATCTCGGCCTGACACAGGCGGCCCGGATCGAATTTGCTCTGGCGGGCGGACGGATCAACACCGATGCCATCGATAACTCAGCCGGCGTCGACTCCTCTGACCACGAAGTGAATATCAAGATCCTTGCGGCAGATGCGATCCGGCTTGGAAATCTGAAGGAAGAGGACCGCAACAGCCTGCTGGCCGAAATGACCGATGACGTGGCCGCACACGTGCTGCGCCACAATTACGACCAGACGGCGGCACTGACGCTGGCGGAAGCGACCGTGAAACAGGACCATGAGGCACTTGAGCGGCTGATGGTGCATCTGGAAGACCGTGGTGTCCTGAACCGCGAGCTGGAAGTCCTGCCCGATCCCGGTGACATGAAAATGCGCGCCGATCAGGGGCAGGGGCTGACCCGGCCGGAACTCGCCGTGGTGCTTGCCTGGTCGAAGATCACCCTGTTCGACGACCTTGTCGCCTCTGACCTTCCGGATGATCCCTTCTTCGAGGATGTCCTGAAGGCCTACTTCCCGAGCCCGATCGATGCCTTTGGCGAGGCGATGGATGCCCACCGCCTGAAGCGGGAGATCATCGCCACGGTCCTCGCCAACCGGTCACTGGATATGGGTGGGCCGGTGACGATCTTCCGTATGCGGGAGATGACCGACACGACCGATATGGCGGCCATTGTCCGCGGTCTGGAGGCGGCCCGTGTCGTCCTCGACTTCGATGGCTTCCAGCGGGAAGTCGATGCGCTCGACAATGTGGTCCATGCCGATGTGCAGACGGATCTGCGCCTGCTGGCGGCCCAGGCGATGAGTGCAGCCGCAGCCTGGTTCGTGACGTCCATGCCGAAAGGCACACTGAAGGACCTGGTCGATGCCACGCATGCGCCGCTGAATGAGTTCAAGGCCGCGCTGGCGGACATTCACACGCATTTCCCGGCCGCGCAGATCGAACGGTCTACCCGCACGCTGATGCGCCGCGGCGCACCGGAGGAACTGGCGCGCTGGGCCTCGGCCATGAGCCTGTTCGCGCAAGGCCTCGTGGTTGTCGATCTCGCCCGGTCCACCGGCAAGACCGTGCCGGAGGCGGGCGAATGCTTCTTCCAGATCGGGGAAGCGCTGCGCCTCGACCGGCTTCGCGTGTCGGCGCTGGATGGCTTGGCCAAGGCCGGTTTCTGGGACCGTGTTGCTGGCCGCCGCCTGATTGTGGAACTGGTTCAGACCCAGGCCGATGCGGCGCGTGATGCGTTGGCTGTCGGCGGGGCAGGGCCCTGGCTTTCCCACCATCAGGAAGGCCGCCGCGATATGCTGGCAACGCTGGCAGAGCTCGGCAAGGAAAAGGCATGGAGCTTTGCGAAGTTCGCGCTCGCCGCCGATGCGGTACGCCACTTCATGAAACGCTAGAAAAAATGGTCCCGCACCGGAGGATGTCCGGTGCGGGACAGTTTCATCAGTCTTCCGAGAAGACCGCTTTGATCTCGTCGGCCGTGCTCGCTTTCTCGGCGCTGCACAGCTCGCCGCGCTCGACGCCCTGCTTGAGGGAGCGTTCATAGCCGGGGATCAGCTCTGCCTGGCTCTCAAAGAAGGCTTTTGCGTCCGCGACGTCTTCAGCGGTGCAGAAATAGCCGGTGACGCTCGCGGTCTGCGGTTTACGGATCGACGGAATCTTCGCGACGATGGAGGCAAAATTGGTCTTCATCATCGGCCAGATTACCGGGCGGACTTCCGAATTGGCCAGCGAGGCGTGATAGATCGTGTAGAGCTCATTGCCCGAGATCTCGTCGCCGAGGGCGCGCTTGAAGAGATCCATCACGATCGCTTCAGACCCATTGCCGGCAAGGGCTGACAGGATGGTGGCCCGTTCCGTCTGGTTCTGAGACGCGAGAACATAGGCAAGGGCGCCTTCATAGAAGGCCTGTCCCTCATCCTTCACGCCGATGGCGACCGCGGCGCCGAGGTCTGCGGCGGGAAGGGCCGATGGGTCTGCATCCTGTCCGATGCCGAGATAGGCTTTTGCCTGCCCGGCGAAGGCGGCCCGGTCATCCGCCCGGTTGCCCTCGTTCAGCAGAAGGTTCCAGAGCTTCGGCGCCAGGAGGCGTTCCGACGTGGTCAGGGCCGTGGCCGGGCGGTCGAAGAGGTATTCGCCGACAGGGCCGTAATTTGCTTCGACCCAATCGGCCAGTTCGGCCTTGCCGTCCGCATCGAGCGAGGCTTTCAGTGTTCCGATCATGTCGATCGATGCGCTGATCGCGGGAGCCGATCCGGTCGTCGCGGCTTCCAGCCCGGCCACCATGTCTGCGGCGCTGACCTTGCCGGCGCTGAAACCGGCATTGATGGAATCGGTCAGCATCATCTGTTCGGCTGGCTTGAGAGACGCATAGTTGTCGCGCAGCGCAGCGGCATTGCCGGCATCGGTGACAAAGCGCCAATATCCGGCGCCGCCCGCATTCGGCATCACCCAGTCCGGGCAGCTATCCAGCGCGATTGTGCTGGTCTTGCCGGACAGCATCTGCCGGACGATGTGATCGCCGGAGGCGTCATGCACGCGGGCCGCAAAGGGGATTTCCCAGGTCTGGGCTTCGGTGTCGATGGCCGAGCCGAGCGGCGCGTAGCGGCTTTGCGTGATGGCCAGTTCGCCCGTCCCGCCGGTGCAGCTGACCTGCACGTCCAGGAATGGAATACCCGGCTGGGCGATGAAGGAGGTGAAAGACGACACGACCTCCGGTTGGCCGGACCCGTCGGCAAGGCTCTGCATGAAGTCTTCGGCCGTGGCCACGCCATCCTCGAAGCGGCGCATGTGCAGGCGCATGCCATCGCGGAACGCGTCCTCGCCGAGATAGGTCTCGAACATGTTCAGCACGCTGCCGCCCTTGCGGTAGGTGATGGAGTCGAACGCATCATTGATGTCGCCATTGGTCCGGATCGGGTTCCGGATCTGGCGGGTCGAAGCAAGGCTGTCGGTCGGCATCGCCGTCAGGCTGGACTGGATTGGGGCAAGATCCCATTCCCCGTCCGGATCGATGCCGTTCATCGTCTTGGAACTGATCCAGGTCGCGAAGGCTTCGTTCAGCCAGATGTCATTCCACCAGGCCGGGGTGACGAGATTGCCGAACCATTGGTGGCCGAGCTCGTGCGCATGCGTGTTGAAGATGGCGCGCCGGCGGGCGAGCGAGGTCCGGTCATCGATCAGCAGGGCGCTTTCGCGGTAGACGATGGCGCCGGCATTCTCCATCGCGCCATAGGCAAAGTCTGCGGCGGCGATCAGGTCGAGTTTTCCATAAGGATAGGGATAGTCGAAATAGGCTTCCTGCCACTCGACCATTTCATCCGTGATGTCGAGCGCATCGGCGAGTTTCTCGCCTTTTCCGGCGGCCGCGAATCCGCGCAGCGGCACCGGCTCGGCCCGGACAGCCGTCGCTGGGATCGGCTCTGCGATCACCTCGTCATAGGGGCCGACCATCAGGGCAACCAGATAGGACTGGATCGGACGCGTCGTTACAAAACTGTGGCGCACCATGCCGTTGCCGAGGTCTTCGGAGCCGGTTTCTGCGCCGTTCGCGGCGACTTCCATGCCTTCCGGCGCGGTGACCGTCAGCGTGTAGGGGGTCTTGAAGCGCGGCTCGTCAAAGGAAGGGAACATGCGGCGGGCATCGATCGGCTCCATCTGCGTGACGAGATAGGGCAGGCCAGCCTGTTCCACCTTGTAAAGCCCGGCGAGGTTGAGATTGTAGGGCGCTTCATAGTCTATCACGAGCGTCGCCGGGCCGGCAGGAAGCGGCGCGGCAAAATCGATGCGGGAGACGCCATCGGCGGCTTCATCCCCGGTGAATGTGGCGGCGATCTCCATCCCGTCTGGCAGCACGGCCTTTACGGAGGAGACGACCGGGCCAAGCGCATGCATCCAGATGCGGGCGTGAGGTTTGTCGAGCGCCAGGTCGATTTCCTCATGCCCGGTAAAGCTCGCTGCGTTCGGGTCGGTGACCAGGTCCAGCCGGTAGGCCGTCGGGCGGACACCTTCAGGCAGCTGGCCGGTCGGCGCTTCGGCCTGGAGCACCGGCGCCTGCATTGGCATAGCCGCTTCCGCGGCGGCGATCTCGGTATCTGCCGGCGTGCTGCAGGCGGAAAAAAGGACAAAAGAGGCGGCACCTGCAAGGAGAGCGGTCGCAAGTCTGGATTTCATGGGAGGATCTCTTTGGTGAATATTCAGGCCTTTTTTGAACCACAGCTTTTTCCGTTCGGATAGACGTTCTTTACTCCTCTGGATTAACTATCGTGTGACGACAGCCTGGGGGCTTGCAGCCCATGATCAGACTTTATCACTGGAACCTTGATCCGGCCGGACGGCTGGTCCGTCTCTGCCTCGCCGAGAAGGGGCTGGGATTTGAGACTGTGGAGTCCGCGCCCTGGTCGCCGCATCCGGACCTGAAACTGCTCGGCCCCGGCGCTGTGGCCCCGGCGCTGCTGCAGGATGGGACGGGCGGCCGCATCGTGGCGGTGGGGACGCGGGCAATCTGCGAATTCCTCGAGGAATCGGTTGAAGGCCAGCATTTGCTGCCGCTGCATCCCGGCCAGCGGGCCGAAGCGCGGCGCCTCTGGGCCTGGGTCGAGGAGGGCTTCGAGGAGGTCACCGACAAGCTTCTGACCGAGCGGGTGATGCAGTGGGTCCGGCGTGACCGCCAGCCGGATTCCGAAAAACTCCGCCGGGGCGCGCACACGCTGCGCGGGCGGCTGACCTTCCTGAACGCGCTGGTCGAGACCCATGGTTTCATTGCCGGGCGGGACCTGACGCTGGCCGATCTGGCCGCGGCGGCGCACCTTTCGGCCTGCGATTATTTCGGTGATGTGGAATGGGCCGCCGTGCCGGACCTGCGCACCTGGTATGCGCGGCTGAAATCGCGGCCGAGCTTCCGTCCGCTGCTTGCCGACCGGCTGGCTGCCGTGCGACCTTCGCCGCACTATGCCGACCTTGATTTCTGACCCGGCGGGCCGCGCCGACTTTGCCAGACAGCACGCCCTGACGCTCGGTTTCGATGCGGTCGGCATTGCGCGGGCGGATGAGGCGTGGGCGGCGTCTGAACGGCTGGAGGCGTTCGTCGAGGCCGGCCATCACGGCACGATGGCGTGGATGGAGACGACGCTGGAGCGGCGGCGCACGCCAGTTTCCATGTGGGCGGGCGCAAAGTCGGCCATCACCGTCGCCCTGAATTATGGCCCGGACCATGATCCGATGGAGACGCTCCAGCAGCGGGAATGCGGGAACATCTCCGTCTATGCGCGGGGGAGGGACTATCACGATACGCTGAAATCCCGCCTGAAACAGCTCGCCCGGGAATTCGTGGCGAAGACCGGCGCGGAGGTGAAAGTCTTTGTCGACACCGCACCGCTGATGGAAAAACCGCTGGCGGCGAAAGCCGGGCTTGGCTGGCAGGGCAAGCACACGAATTTGGTCAGCCGGGAGCTGGGGTCATGGTTCTTCCTGGGTGTGATGCTGACCGATGCGGAGCTTCCCCCCGATACGCCGGAGACAGACCATTGCGGCAGCTGCCGGAACTGTCTCGACATCTGCCCGACCAAGGCTTTCCCCGCGCCGTACCAACTCGATGCGCGGCGGTGCATTTCCTATCTCACCATCGAGCACAAGGGCCCGATCCCGGAAGAGTTCCGCGCGGCGATGGGCAACCGGATATATGGCTGCGACGATTGCCTCGCCGTCTGCCCGTGGAACAAGTTCGCCAGCGCAGCCAGCGAGGCGGCTTTCCATGCGCGGGCCGAGCTGAAACTGCCGGGCCTCGATGAACTCGCCGCGCTCGACGATGCCGCCTTCCGCGAAGTCTTCTCCGGCTCGCCCATCAAACGCATCGGGCGGGACCGCTTTGTGCGCAATGTCTGCATCGCGATTGGGAACTCCGGTGCGGTGCGGTTCGTTCCGCAGCTTGAGGATCTTGTGACAGACGAATCCGCGCTGGTGCGCGGGGCGGCTGCATGGGCCCTCTTGCAACTCGACCCGGAGCGGTTCTCTTTCGCGCGGGCGCAGAACGTGCCCGGGGAGACAGACCCCGATGTGCTGAGGGAATGGAACAGAGGCGCATGAAGAAGAAGCCGCCGGGAAAGCTGCCAGCAAAGTCTCAGGGCCGCAGCCTGATGACCTATCTGGGCTGGGCCCTGAAATTTGCGCTCGGCCTGTTCGTGGGCGTGCATATCTATGCGCTCGTACTGAAGGCGGCGCCGGTTCCCGGCACGGTGCTGATGACGCAGCGCGCGATTGGCGGCGAGCAGATCAAGCGCAACCTGGTCTCCATCGACGATATTTCTCCCAATCTGGTCCTCGCCGTGATCGCGGCGGAGGATACCCGCTTCTGCCAGCATAGCGGCGTTGACCGGGACGCCATCGAGAAAGCGATCAGCGACTATCAGAAGGGCAAGGGCCTGCGCGGCGCCTCCACCATTACCCAGCAGACGGCGAAGAATGTCTTCCTGTGGAATGGCGGCGGCTTTGCCCGCAAGGCGGTGGAAGCCTGGCTCGCCACCTTTATCGACGGCATGTGGGGCAAGCGCCGGGTGATGGAAGCCTATCTGAACGTCGCCGAATGGGGCGACGGGATTTTCGGGGCTGAAGCGGCGGCGCGCGCCCGGTTTGGCAAATCGGCCGCCGACCTGACAGAGCGGGAGGCCGCGCTGCTGGCCGCCGTGCTGCCGAGCCCGAACAAATGGCGGCTCGATCCGCCGGGGCCGTATGTGTCGAAGCGCGCGAGCACGCTGCAGGCGCGCATGCGGGTGGTTCGTTCCGAAGGCCTCGCGTCCTGCGTGCTGGACGGGCAGGCGGTGCGCCGCTCTGCACCGAAACGTCCGGCAGAGCCGGCGCCTGCCGCGCCGCAGGAGACCCGTCCGGATGTACAGCCTGAAACCCCGGCCGCCCGGCCCTCCCTGCCGGACCTGCCGCCACCTCCGGAAGAGGGGGGCGACGACGCGCAGGATGAGGCGGTGACGGAGACGCCGGATGAGTTCGACAGTTTCCTTCAGGATGCCGAGGACCGGTTCCGCGAGCAGGAGACACCGCCCGCCCCGGTGCCTGCTGATGATCCCGCTCCGGAGCCGGACAGCACAGATCCGGATGCAGAGACGAATTCCGGTCCGGCCGATCTGCGCCCGAAGCCACTGGAGCCGGAATAGGCGCCAGCACATGCGACGCCCGTGAAGGCGCTTGGTGGGTAGGCTGAGCTTTCAGGTCAGGTTTGGGGTCAGGTTTCCGGCAGGGGCAAGTCGCATCTCGCGCAGTCTTGTGAAGACAAGCGAACGCGTTGCGTTTGCCCGAGCGAGGGGGTGGGGATTGCGGGCAACGTGCGCAGGTGTTCCGGCACAGCCATCCGCCCGTCGCACGCGGCGGCGAGACGGTCTGAGCCATAGGTGGAAGGTTTCAGGATCGCGTGCTCAGTCTTCTGTCCGGGGATCCACTCGATCCGGACCAGATAGACGCGGAGATTGGGCGTCAGGCTCCAGCGATACACGACACCCCGGCCATAAGCGGCCCGGATCTGCGCGCGCAGCATCAGCACCTGGACCCAGATAATGGGCCAGAGAAAGGTGAGCTGCGGCGGGAACCAGGCGGGTGGATGAAAGAGTGACATGGGCCGCAATATACATCCGGACACGGAGGTGTCGGATAAGTTTCTATTGGCGGCAATGGTTACAACAGGATGGGGTGGTTCTTGTGGTGGATAAGTTCCCGCCACGTGTCATCCCGGATATTCGCTGCGCAAATTCCGGGATGACGTGGCCATGCGTTCGCATAACTGGCGGAGGATTACATCCGTCTACGCCATGATCATACATGACCAGTCATGACTATACCGGACTATAATGGACCAGAAGTGCAAACGCCCCGGAAGCCAGGTCCGGGGCGCGCAGGAATGATCAGATCGGATCGCCGGATCAGATCGGGTCGTATGGGAAGACGCTGGCCGTGGCGCCGAGGTCGGTGAAGTCGGCCTGCATGGCCGGCATGCACTGGTCGAGCAGGGTCTCCGGGTTCCAGCCTTCCAGGCGGGCGACGGATTTCACCGGGCGAGGCTGGTCGAACAGGACGACTTCATTGCCGCGCACGCCGAAGATCTGGCCGGTTACGTCTTTCGCCTTGTCGGCGCAGAGGGCGACGGCGAGCTGGGCGACTTGGTCGGCGCGCATGCCGTTCTTCATCCGCTCGACGCGCTGGGCGCCGGCCTCATCCTTGACCGGGATGGAGGCGATCATGCGCGTCCAGGCGAAGGGCGCGATGACGTTGGAGCGGACATTCTTGCGCGCGCCTTCCATGGCGACGATGCGGGAGAGGCCGACAATGCCCATCTTGGCGGCTGCATAGTTCGCCTGGCCGATATTGCCGATCAGGCCCGAGGTGGAGGTGAACAGGACGAAGGCGCCTTTTTCCTGCTCGCGGAAGAGCTCCACGGCGGCGCGGGTGACATTGAAGCTGCCGCGCAGGTGGACGTCGATCACGGCATCCCAGTCGCTTTCGCTCATCTTGTGGAACATCGTGTCCCGCAGGATGCCGGCCGGGTTGATGATGGCGTCGAGGGCGCCGAACGTGTCTTTCGCCTGTTCGACCATGCCTTCGACGGCTTTCATGTCGGTGACGCTTTCGGAGTTCGAGACCGCTTCGCCGCCGCCGGCGCGGATTTCGGCGGCCACTTTCTCGGCCGGGCCGGCATCGCCTTCATCGCCGCCGGAGAGGCCGCCGCCAAGGTCGTTGACCACGACTTTCGCGCCTTCTTTCGCGGCGAGCAGCGCCGTTTCCTTGCCGATCCCGTTCCCGCCGCCGGTGACCAGCACCACTTTGCCTTCAAGCACGCCCATCAGTCGTTTCTCCTTCGATTGTCGCGTCTGTTTGTTGTTCTGGCGCCACCCTAAGAGCGGCCCGGCAATCTTCAAGGTTTGAAAGTTCCTGCAGGCGCGGCTAGACGTCTCGCATGACAAAGACTTTCAAGGCCGTGATCTGGGATTTCGGGGGCGTTTTTACCTCCTCACCCTTCGATGCATTCGCCCGCTATGAAGCCGAGCAGGGGCTGCCCCGGAACTTCATCCGGACCGTCAACGCCACCAATCCGCTGGATAATGCCTGGGCCCAGCTCGAACAGAGCAAGGTGAGCGGCGAGGAATTCGACAGCCTGTTCCGGGAAGAGTCGAAGGCGCTGGGCCATGAAGTGCCGGGCGCCGACGTGCTGAAGCTTCTGTCCGGCAGCCTGCGCCCGCGCGTCGTGGACGCGCTGAAGGTCTGCAAGCAGCACGGCAAGGTCGGCTGCATCACGAACAATGCGCCCATCGGGAAGGGCGCCTCGATGACGAATGACGCAGATAAGGCTGCCCAGCTGGCACATGTGTTCGATCAGTTCGACCATCTGATCGAAAGCTCCAAGATCGGCATCCGCAAGCCGGACCCGCAGATCTACAAGCTGATGTGCGAGGCGCTGGATGTGGCGCCGGAAGACTGCGTCTATCTCGACGATCTCGGCATCAATCTGAAACCGGCCCGCGCCATGGGCATGACCACGATCAAGGTGCTGGACGAAGACCAGCTGCTCGAAGATCTCAAATCGGCGACGGGATATGACGTGGTCTAGGCCGCGCCTCGCGGCCCTTCCCGGGGTCCTGGCGGCCGGCCTGATGCTGGGCGCGGCAGCCTGTTCGCCCGCCCCGGAGGAACCGGTCTATCCGCCGGAATCCCTGTCGCAGGATCCGCAGGCGCCCGAGCCGGTCGAGATTCCGGACGCCGTGGCGGCAACGCGGGACGAGATGCTGGGCTATGCAAAGCGCGGCTCGCTGTCCGGCCTGTCGCGGCTGGCGGGCCGGAATGAGGGCTTTGTCTCCAATCTCGGCGGCCAGGATCACCGCGCCTATTGGGACCTGATGCGCCGGATCGGCGTCGATCCGAACCGCCAGCTGCGGGCGCTGATGGAGCTGCCCGTGGGCGTGCGCGAGGTCGACGGGGTGAAATGGTATGTCTGGCCGGACCTTGCCGCGAAGAATGCCGAGGACCTGATCCCGGAGAAACTCTCCTTCCGCGACCGCAAACGGTTGCAGGATCTGGTCGGCGAGGACGGGATCGCGGAGATCCGGGCCGGGAAGGGCTATCCCGGCATGCGCACCGCGATCACCGAGGACGGGCGCTGGGTGTATTTCGTGCTGGGCCAGGATGCAGAGGAATAGATGATGACCAAGACGATCGGTGCCGATGCGGCCGTGCTGGCCCTCAAGGGCTGGACGAAGGGAGAGGGCGAGCGCGACGAGATCACCCGCACATTCCGCTTTGACGATTTCAAGCAGGCCTTCGCCTTCATGAGCGCCGTGGCCCTGAAGGCCGAGCAGATGGATCACCATCCTGAATGGTCGAATGTGTACAACCGGGTCGAGGTCGTGCTGACCACGCATGACGCGGACGGTGTCACGACGCGGGACCTGGAACTCGCCGGGTACATGGACGCGCTGGCGGCCCGGCTGACCTGACCGGCAGGGAATCCCCGCTTGCCGCAGGGGCCTCGCTACCGCTTTGCAACTCTCGCGGATATGTAGTTCTACTTATTCTATACAAAATCAGATATATTATGTAGTATTGTCAGGTGCACATGCACAGACAGGGCAGGACCGGTGTCACTGGGTCAGGTGACATACTGCCTGTCCAAAGCGCGCTATGAGACGCAGATGATCTGGGAACAACCCTACGAGACCAATCTGGACCGGCTCCGGCGCTATGCGGCTTTTGCGTGCGGCAGCCAGGGACTGGGCGATGGTGTCCTGTCGGAAGCGCTGGAAGACGTGCTGGATGAGGTCTCCTCCGCCCGCAGCGCCAATCTGGTCCTGTTGTTCGAGATTCTGGACGCAACCCTCCGAAAGACACCGCCGGGCGCCGAGTCGCTGTTTGAAGGCCTTGGCCGATGGCAGAAGCTGAGCCCGCTGGAGCGCCGCGTGACCCTCCTGTGCCTGCTCGAAGAGTTCGATTTCCGGGAAGTGGCGCGGATCACCTGTCTTGGCCGGGGGGACGTCAAAGCCATTTTCGGGCGCGCCCGCATGCTTTATGCGGATCGCTTTCCGGCGCGTATCGGCCTTGTCGGCGGCAGTGATGCCGACCGCGCCGCCATCGAGGCTGCGGCCCAGACGTGCGGGTACAGGCTGCTCTGGACGGCAGAGCCGGACGGTGACGCCACCCTGGACGGGCTGCCGCCTGCCAGCCTGGTCCTGGTCGCGCATGACGGGACCGATCCGGAGCAGGGGCTCAGCCTCTGCCGCGGCTATGACGGTCCGGTCGTCCTGGCGCATAAAGGCGCGGAAAATGTGCGGCTGAACGCCCGGCACTGGACGCTGCCGCCCGCTGGCCTGAAAGACGCGACCCTGCTGAACAGCGTTCTGATCCGCGCGCTGCTTTTTTCCGACTGAGCCGGCGGGATTTTCCCGGTTTCCCCTAGGACCATCTTGGCGGGGCCGCCCGCGACCTGTTAGCTGCGGCCAGAAAAACTGGCTGCAGAGAACAGGAGGATACCGGCATGGGACGGGTTTCAGGCAAAATGGCATTCATCACCGGCGGCGCGCAGGGGCTGGGTGAGGCGACCGCCCGCATGTTCGCGCGCGAAGGGGCGAAGGTCACCGTGACCGACATCAATGGCGCAGGCGCCGAAGCCGTCGCGGCCTCCATCAATGAAGAACACGGCGCCGGCACGGCCTTCGCCTGGCAGCATGACGTGACCGATGGCGAGCGATGGCAGGAAGTCCTGAAGAGTGCCTATGAGGCGATGGGCGGCCTGAACGTGCTGGTCAACAATGCCGGGATCGGTTCGCTCGGTTCGGTCGAGGACGAGAGCTACGAGACCTTCAAACACGTCCAGACCGTGGACGTGGATTCGATCTTCCTCGGCTGCAAATACGCCATCCCGATGATGCGCGACCATGGGCTCGGCTCGATCATCAACATCTCGTCCATCGCGGGCATCATCGCGAGTGGAAACTATGTTTCCTACAACACGGCCAAGGCGGCGGTTCGGCACATTTCAAAGTCCATCGCCCTGCATTGCGCCAAGTCGACCGGCGGCCAGATCCGCTGCAACTCGGTGCATCCGGTCTTCATCAACACGCCGATCCTGGACCGCACCAAGGAAATGTTCGGCGAGGAAGAAGCCCTCGCCAAGCTCGGCCGCCAGATCCCGCTCGGCAAGGTCGGCGAGCCGGACGACATCGCCTATGCCGTGCTCTATCTTGCCTCGGACGAGTCGAAACTCGTCACCGGCATCGAGCTGAAGGTGGATGGCGGCATTTCCGCGATGTAGGCTGGCCCCCGACTCAGGAAGAGGGGGGATGTCCGAATGAAAATCCAGACACTGTGCGCCGGCCTCGCGCTCGCGCTTGCGGCCTGTCAGAGCGCTGACGGCGACGCAGATGCCGATGCTGTGAAGGCAACGCTGTCGGGCGAGGCCTGTCCGGACATCGGCGACCGGGCCTATTTCTTCTGGATGCAGCCCCGCTCCGCAGAGCCCGGCGACAAGATCGCCCTGACCCCGTACTGGACGGACATGCCGGGTGCCTACAATGACCTGCCGCCCGGCTGTCTGGATGAGCTCAGCGTCTATCCCGAAGGCGCGGCGACGTTCAGTCGTGAGGCGGACGGTCTCGCCATTGCGACGATCGGCGAGGATGTCGAGGCCGGCACGCGTGTCCTGCTGAGTGGTTCTTATCGGGGCCATGGCCTCACCGGGCCGGTGGAAGTGTACCGCGCTGCGGACAATCCGCTGGTCGGCACCTGGCGGCAGGACCGGGAAAACTGTCCGGCCAGCAGCGCCATTCAGGAACTGGTGTTTACGGGTGGCGGCGACTTCTCCGTCACCTGGACGCCGTTCGAAGTCTACAAGGATTACTGGGGCACCTATACCTATGACCCGGAGACGGGCGCGATCCATCTGGACGTCGAAGGCGGCAACCAGATTCCCGAAGACATTGTGCCGGACGGCACGGTGGTGCTGAGCGAGGATGCGCTGAGTTTCGAGACGCTGAGCTTCGGTACACCGGGGCAGGCCGAAGGCGTCTGCACAGGCAGCTTCCCGCGATAGGCATTCCACAAGCTTTCGACTTGCCGGGAATTATTGTTCACGTTATGTTCCAAGCCCAAGCAAGGAGGCTGGAGCATGATTGGATATGTAACTCTCGGCACGAAGGACCTGGCGCGCGGCGCGAAGTTCTATGATGCCATCGCAAAAGAAATGGGCATCGGGCGGATGATGGAAGATCCGCAATTCATCGCCTGGGGCGAGCCCGGCGGCGCGGCAGGCATCGGCCTGACCCTTCCATGGGACAAGAACCCCGCGACGGTCGGCAATGGCACGATGGTGGCGCTGGCAGCCAAGAGCAAGGAACAGGTCGACCGGATCTATGAAATCGCCATCGCCAATGGCGGCACGGATGAAGGCGCGCCGGGCCAGCGCTTCGAGAATTTCTATGCCGGATATTTCCGCGATCTCGACGGCAACAAGCTGAACGCATTCTTCTCCGGCTGAGGCCGGGCAGGCCGGTCACCCCGGACTGAGAGGCCTGCGTCCGGTGACCAGGACGGCGTAGACGCTCAGTATGCAGAAGACGGCGGCTGAGGCCATGAAGGGCAGGCTGGGATTGGTCATGTAGAGGACCGAGCCGAGCAGGGGCCCGACGACAAATCCGGCAGGCGGGGCAGAGGCGAGCAGCGCCGCAGCCCCCGCCTGTTCGGAGCGGCCGACCGAAAGACTGCCGAGGGCGTTGGCCGACGGCACGGCCAGCGCTGCGCCGATCCCGACAATCAGGAAGCTGACCATCACCATCCAGAAGGGGTGGAACAGGTCAGCGGAAATATAGCCGACCGCCAGCAGGCCCAGTCCGATGGGCAGGATGCGGCGCGGGTCCGGGCTGCGCCGGGAGACATAGCCGAACTGGACAATGATGATGGCGACCGATGTGCACGCCATGGTCAGGCCGGTGTAAAGCACGACGGCCTGTTTGGCGGTCTGGGCGGCGGTGTCGGTGAATTCGTACCGGTCTGCGATGAACCAGCCGATGGTCTGCTGGATCATGCCGACAGCGACGAAATAAACGAACAGGAACACCAGGTGCGGGAAGACCCGCGGGTCGCGCATCGACAGCGAGGGTGGCCGGTCGTGATGGTGCGGCAGGGGCCGGGTCGGCGGCAGGGCCACGGCGATCAGGACCGCGACAACCAGGTTGAAGACGATCGTGCCCCAGAGCGGCGCCAGCGCCCCGACCCGGGCGAGTACGGCGGCGCCGGCCGGACCGAGGATCGAGCCGAGGCTCATCGCGGCGCCCAGCATGCCGAGGCCGCCGGCACGGTTGGCGGGCGTTGTGGCGTCCGTCATGGCCGCCATCGCGGCAGGCTGAAGGCCGGGCGCGAGGAAGCCGAACCATGTCCTGACAAAGGCCAGCAGGGCGAAGGCGGCGATGCCGGTAACGAGGCCCGCCAGCGCCGCACTCAGCGCAAAAAGGAAGGCCATATTGGCGAGGCCCATGGCGGTCAGCGAAAACACCATGACGCGCTTGCGTCCAACCCGGTCGGCGATCCGGCCCCAGATCGGGGTGAAGATCGTGTAGAGCACCGAGGAGAAGGTGAGGATGCCGGCAATCTCGATTTCGGTCAGCCCGGCCTCGCGGGCGAGGGGGGCGACGACCACGAAATTGATCGTCATGCCTGCGCCCATGGACACGGTGCCGAGGGCGATCATCAGCTTCTGGAACCGGGTGAGCGGCAAAAGCGGGGTATCGGAGTCCATGTATTCCGTCACCCGCCGTCTGTGCCTCCCGCTGATCCTGCCCCGAACCGGATGACGCTAGAACGCCCTGCGCGGCTTGCCAAACCCTTTCCTTGCGAGAGGGCACTGCGACAGGGGCTGGCTTGCAGGGAAGGGGCACACCAGTTTAAGGACGAACAAACCCTGGCCGAAACCCTGGCTGAAACCACGGACCCCGCGCATGCATTCCCTTCTTGTGGCGATCTACATCTATTTCCTGAGCCCGCTTCTCACGCTGCTCCTGTTCCTGATCTTCGCTTATGTCATCATGAGCTGGCTGGTCGCCTTCGGCGTCGTGTCGATGCGCAACCAGACCGTCCGGCAGATCCAGTATGCGCTGGACAGCGTGATGCTGCCCATGCTGCGCCCGATCCAGCGCTATGTGCCGCCGCTTGGCCAGCTGGACCTCTCGGTCTTCCTGCTGGCGCTGGGCATCATGTTCACCAAGGACTGGCTGCTGCCCACGATCATCAACATGACGGCGCCTTCTATCGGATACTGAGGCCGGATTGCTGCATCGCCTCACCGTCCGCGTTCAGCCCAAGGCCTCGGCCGACCGGATCGAGGACTGGGCGGAAGACGATGCCGGGCGGAAATTCCTGAAAGTGCGGGTGCGCGCGGTGCCGGAGGACGGCAAGGCGAATAGTGCTGTCCAGAAACTGGTCGCCAAGTGGCTTGGCCTGCCCAAGTCTGCGGTCAGAGTCGTGACAGGCGGCAAGACTCGGCTAAAAGGCCTCGAAATAGATGGGCCGCCGGAGCTCGCGGCTCGCTTAAGCGGGGACGACACATGACCGCCATCCGGATCAGTGGAAAAGACATTGCTGCCGACGTGCGGGCCAAAGTGGCTGCCGAAGTGGCGAAACTGCCTGCAAAGCCCTGCCTGGCGGTGATCCTGGTCGGCGAAGACCCGGCCAGTCAGGTCTATGTCCGCAACAAGGTGAAGCAGACCGAAGAGGCCGGCATGGTCTCGGTGCACCACCGCCTGCCGGCGACCGCCACGCAGGAAGAGATCGAGAATCTGATTGCCGACCTCAATGCCGATGCCGAAGTCGATGGCATCCTGCTGCAGCTGCCGCTGCCGAAGGGCCTCGATCCCGATGCCGCCATTGAGCGGATCGACCCGTCCAAGGATGTCGACGGCCTGACGGAAGTCTCCGCCGGGCGCCTGTCGCTGGGCAAGCCGGGGCTGCGGTCCTGCACACCGTCCGGCTGTGTGATCCTGGCGAAGCGGGCCCTCGGCGACGACCTCTCCGGCAAGCATGTCGTGGTGATCGGCCGCTCGATCCTCGTGGGCAAGCCGGCCGCGCTCCTCTTCCTGGCCGAGAACTGCACCGTCACCATCGCCCATTCGCGCACCAAAGATCTGCCGGCCGTGTGCCGCGAGGCCGACATTCTGGTCCCGGCGGTCGGGCGTCCGCAAATGGTGAAGGGCGACTGGGTGAAGCCCGGCGCTACGGTCATCGATGTCGGCATCAACCGCATTCCCGCCCCTGAGAAAGGGGAGGGCAAGACCCGCCTCGTCGGTGATGCAGACTTTGACAGCTGCGCCGACGTTGCAGGCCATATCACGCCGGTGCCGGGCGGGGTGGGACCGATGACGATTGCCTGCCTGCTGGTGAACACGCTCTATGCCGCCTGCGCCCGGCGCGGCTGGCAGACACCGGAAATCGGATGAGCCAGCCCTACGCCCCGACCGAGACGCCGCTGTTCAAGGCCTTGTGGGAAGCCCAGGAAGGGCGCTGCGCCCTGTGCGGCCAGTCGATGCCCTCCAACCGGTTCGATCTGGCCCATTCCACGCTCTGGAAACACCAGCGCCCGACTTATGACCACATCATCGCCGTTGCCCGCGGCGGGCCGGATACGGCCGACAACCTGCAGCTGGCGCATGCGCGCTGCAACAAGGTGAAGGGCATGGGCAATGTCCGCCCGCCTCTCCGGAAAGACTAGGCAGAAAAGACTAGGCGAGCCCGGCGTCTTTTGCGGCGGCCTGATAGGTGCGCGAGACCGGCACATCGGTGCCATTCTTCAGGACGAGCACCAGCTTGCCATTGTCGCGCCGCGTCTCGCTGACGCCATCCTTTGCCACCCACCAGGACCGGTGCACCTGCACGCCCGCGGCGCCGTCCAGCTCGCGCACGGCATCGGTCAGCCGCATCAGGATCAGCTCCTCGCCGAGATTGGTGTAGACCCGCAGGTAATGGTCTTCCGATGACACGGCCCAGAGCTCGGCCCGGCGGAACTTGACCGGCAGCCGGTCCAGGAAGCGCTGCCGCGCATCGACAGGGTCAGGCTGTCCGGCCGCCGCCGGAGTCCGGGCTTTTGCGACCAGGTAACCAGCCACGGTCAGGACCACCGACATGGCGAAAACATACAGGTACTGCACCGGCAGGAGATGGACCGGCATCCAGATGCCGAAGGCGCCCATATAGAGGTAAAGCGAGGCCAGCACCGGCACGGAGATGAGCGCTGCCATCACCGCCACCTGAACCGGCACCAGCTTGCCCACGAGTTCCCGATCGAAAATCGCCGGGACGACGAATTCGGATGTGGCAACGCCCACCGTGCAGGTGATCACCCACATCAGAAACCGGACCCAGACGGGCGAGTCCTGGTCGTAGACACCGAAAAAGGTGAGCAGCGCCGAGATCCCGAGGATCACCGCTGCATCCCGCAGCCGGTTCTTCAGGTAATCGGGCATGTCCGCTCCTTGCATTTCGCGCTTCGCGAACCGTTCTGGCCGCATTTCGCGAAGGATTCCAGCCTCTCCGCGTAGTTCGCATGGCAGGGGCGGCAGGGCCCGCGCACTCTCTCCTCATCGACCGCCGGACAGGGCCTCAGCAAGCCGGGTCCGGCACCCAGACGAGGAGATACCTTATGAAACACATTCTGAAATCCATTATCGCCGCTGCCCTTGCTGCCGGGATCGCCGGACAGGCCGCCGCCGCGGATCTGACCGTCCGCATCGAAGGCGTGGAGGAGGCGACCGGCACGTTCCATGTCGTCGTGTTCGGCGCTGATGGCTGGGACGAAAACGATGCCGTGACCAGCCAACTGGCCCCGGCAGCAGAAGGCGCCGAGCTGATCTTCACCGGCCTAGAACCGGGCGCTTACGGCATCAAGGTCTATCAGGATGTCGACGAGAATGGCGAGCTGAACCTCGGCATGTGGCGCATCCCGACCGAACCCTACGGGTTCTCCAATGATGCACCGGCCCGGATGGGGCCGCCCAAATTCGACAAGGCAGGCTTCGAACTTACCGAGGCCGGCACCGTGCAGACCATCACGCTTCAGTAACTCACAGACCCCACGCCAGACCGGGAGCCTCCGCCATGACTGATCTCGCCCAGACTTTCCGCCGCTTCGTCCTGCCCAGACGGCCAGGCCGCATGACGACCCTGCTGCTCATTGCGGCCATCGCCTATGGGGTGGTCAGCTGGATGATTCTGAATTCGGCCGGCAATCCGCCGGTCCGTTTCCGGATCGATATCACGCCCTTCCTTCAGGCCAGTTTCGTAATCAAGCTTCACGTGCTGGGCGCGGTGACGGCCTTTGCCATCGGCGTCGTGCTGCTGCGCGGGGTGAAAGGGTCAGGCTTGCATCGCAAGCTTGGCTACACATGGGTCGCGGCGATGGCAGTGACGGCGGTCAGCTCTTTCTTCATCACGGGGCTGAACGGAACGAATTTCAGCTTCATTCACGGCCTCTCGGCCTGGACCGTTATCGGCCTGCCGATGGGCATCGCGGCGGCGCGGCGCAAGAATATCCGCAAGCATTCGAAGGATATGACCAACATGTTCGTGGGCGGCCTCCTGATCGCCGGCCTGTTCACCTTCCTGCCGGGACGCATGCTCTGGTCGATTTTCTTCGCGGTGTGACGGTGTAGGCCCTTACCGCTCCGCCGAAAGGCCGCTACACGAAGGTGTAACCAGAAAAGAGAGCGGGAGATGAAGAGGGCAGCCTTATTGGTATCATTGATCGGTCTTGCCGCCTGCCAGGCGCCGGGACCGATTTCCATTCCGGGGATTACGCGCGCACCTCAAAGTGCCGAAGAGGCGCTGGAAGCGTATTATCGCGCACTGCCGGATGACTATTACCCCGAGGCGCCCCCCGGCTTGCCGCTGCCGCCCTCAGACCAGGCCATCAGCCGTATCCTGGTCGGCTCCTGCCTCGACGAGGAGCAGGGCGACAATGAAACCCTGCGCTCGGTCGCGGCCACACCGGCCGATCTGTTCCTGATGATCGGAGACAATGTCTACGGCGATACCGACGGGCTGTCCTATCGCACCGGCGATGCCGACCTGACAGAACTGCGCGAGAGCTTTGCCGATCTTGCTGCGCGGCCGGATTTCCAGGCCGTGCGCAAGGCCCATCCGATGATGGTGGCCTGGGACGATCACGATTATGGCCTGAACGATGGCGGCAAACATTTCGCGTTCCGCCGCCTGTCGGAGCGGATCCATGAGCGCTTCTGGGGCCTCGCGAACAAGGATGTCGGCGCCTGGCCCGGCACCTATTATGCCCGCAGCTTCGGCCCGGAAGGGCAGCGCACCCAGATCATCATGCTGGACACGCGCTTCTTCCGGTCTGACCTGACCGATACCGACGATTCCAGTGTGAAGGGCCAGGAGCGCTACATGCCGTCCAGCGATCCCAATCAGGACATGCTGGGCAACGACCAGTGGACCTGGCTGGAGAATGAGCTGCAGAAGCCGGCCGACCTTCGCCTGATCGTTTCGTCGGTGCAGGTGATTTCAAACGCGCATGGCTGGGAGGCCTGGTCGCGCCTGCCGGCAGAGCGGGACCGGCTCTACAGCCTGATCCGCGAGACGGGCGCGCAAGGCGTCGTGTTCGTGTCGGGCGACCGGCACACCGGTTTTCTCTACCGGGCAGACGATGTGCTGCCTTACCCGGCCTATGAGCTGACCGCGTCCTCGTTCAACAAATCCTACAGGGATACGACGGACGAGATGGACGCCGACCAGATCGGGGCGGGTTATGCGAAGGAGAATTTCGGATCACTGGATATTAACTGGACCGAGGGTACGGTGACGCTCGCAATCCACGCCAGTGACGGTTCAACTGTCGAGGAAGCAACCGACAAATTCAGGTAGGCAGAATGCCGCTCAGTCCCTCGATGTCCGACACGCGTAACGTGATCGTTCTCATCATCGCCGTGATGATCCTTCAGATCGCCGGCGGGTTGATCAGCGTGCTGACTCCTCTCGGTCTTGAAGCCATGGGCACGCCGCCCCAGGCCATCGGTCTGATCGCGGCGCTGTATGCGGCCGGCTTCATGCTGGGGGCCTGGATGTCGCCCCGGGCACTGGCGACGTTCGGACATATCCGCCTGTTCGCCGCAGCCTCCGCGATGAATGCGGTCAGCGTTCTGTCGCTGTCGCTGGTGCATGATGCGCTGTTCTGGGCGCCGGTCCGGGTGATCATGGGTGTGTCGCTCTCGCTCAGCTTCACCAGTATCGAAAGCTGGCTCGGCAGCGTCGTGCCGGACAAGTCCCGCGGCAATGTGATGGGCATCTATCACACGGGCGCGAAACTCTCCCTGATGATCGGTCCGTTCTTCGTGGCGGGCCTCTCGCCGCTGGACACGCGGGCCTATACCTGGGCGGCGCTGTTCCTGACCCTGGCGCTGGTGCCGGTCTGCCTGACGCGCCGCGAACAGCCGGTCATTCCGGAGCGCCGGTCCATGCCACTGAAAGCGCTCTACCAGCTCGCCCCGGCGGCGGTGCTGGGGGCGCTGATTGCGGGCACGGTGAACACGGGCACCCAGTCGCTGCTGCCGATCTATTTCGAAAGCTTCAAGCTCGGGGGAGGGGGCACCGGAGCGGCCGCCATCGCCAGCGCCGCGGCCTGGATGGGTGGCCTCCTGCTGCAATGGCCGGCCGGGCGCCTGTCCGACCGGATCGAACGCCGCCTCGTGATCGCCGGCCTTGGCGGCATGTCGGCGCTCGCAGCGCTGTTCATCGCGATTTTCGGGACGCGGATCAGTGAAGTTTCCGTGATCATCGCGCTCGGCGTCTGGGGCGCCGGGGCGCTGTCCTTCTACAGCCTGTGTGTGGCGCACGCGATCGACCGGACGCCGAAGGTGCTCATTCCACAGGTTATGTCAGGCCTGCTGTTCGTCTGGGCCGGCGGCTCCATCATCGGGCCGCTTCTCTCGGGCTTCGCCATGCGGGCCGTGGGCGAGCTTGGCCTGTTCGGCCTGGCGGGAATCCTGCTGATCGCGCTGACGGTCATCATGGTGCTGCGCGTGCGCTCCAAACCTGTCGCGATCGAAGACAAGCTGGCCGAATGGAGCCCCGTCCTGCCGACGCCGCTGGCCAGCGTGAAGCTCGATCCGCGCATGTCGGATGCGCCCGACAAAGCAGAACCGGAAACCGGGGAAGACGCAGACGGGGAAGAGGGACCGGATTCCCCGGCGGATATGGAAGACAGCCCTAAGTCCAAAGTTTAGTACCCAGCTGGTTGCCGCGTGGCGCAGGCCTGTTATACAGCCCCCCACCACGCTGGGGCAGGGAACCTGCCGGGGCGGGCCAGGCAAACAAGGCAAGAGCACAGAATGAACATCCACGAATACCAGGCCAAAGCCGTGCTGAAATCTTTCGGTGCGCCGGTCGCGGACGGCGTTCCCGTCCTGTCTCTGGACGATGTCCAGAAAGCTGTCGACACACTCCCGGGCCCGCTCTGGGTCGTTAAATCGCAGATCCACGCAGGTGGCCGCGGCAAGGGCAAGTTCGTGGAGCCCGAAGCCGGCGAAAAGGGCGGTGTCCGCCTCGCCTTCAGCAAGGAAGACGTGATGACCTATGCCAAGCAGATGCTTGGCCATCACCTCGTCACTGCTCAGACCGGCCCGGCCGGCAAGCAGGTCAACCGCCTCTACATCGAAGACGGCGCCGACATCGACCGCGAACTCTATCTCTCCATGCTGGTTGACCGCTCCACCTCGCGCGTCGCCTTCATGGTCTCCACCGAAGGCGGCATGGACATCGAACAGGTGGCCCACGATACGCCGGAGAAAATCCTGACGCTCAGCATCGACCCGGACACCGGCGTCACCGATGCAGACATTGCCAAGCTCAATGAAGCGCTGAAGCTGGAAGGCACGGCGGCTGAAGACGGCAAGAAACTGTTCCCGATCCTCTACAAGGCGTTCACCGAGAAGGACATGAGCCTGCTCGAAGTGAACCCGCTGATCGTGATGGAAGACGGCCACCTGCGCGTCCTCGACGCGAAAGTGTCGTTCGATGGCAACGCGCTGTTCCGCCACCCGGACATCGTGGACCTCCGCGACAAGACCGAGGAAGACGAGAAGGAAATCGAGGCCTCTGAATGGGACCTCGCCTATATCGCCCTCGACGGCACCATCGGCTGCATGGTCAACGGTGCAGGCCTCGCCATGGCGACGATGGACATCATCAAGCTGTACGGCGAAGAGCCAGCCAACTTCTGTGACGTCGGCGGCGGCGCCGGCAAGGAGAAAGTGGCAGCCGCCTTCAAGATCATCATGAAGGACCCGAACGTGAAGGGCATCCTCGTGAACATCTTCGGCGGCATCATGAAGTGCGACGTGATCGCCGAAGGCGTGATCGCAGCCGTGAAAGAAACCAATCTGGCGGTTCCGCTGGTCGTTCGCCTCGAAGGCACGAATGTCGACCTCGGCAAGAAAATCATCGCCGAGTCCGGCCTGAATGTCATTCCGGCCGATGACCTCGACGATGCCGCCCAGAAAATCGTGAACGCAGTTAAAGGCGCCTGATCCGTGCATCGGTATATGATCCCGGCACTTGTTCTATCCTTCGCGGGCGGTTCTGCCGTCGCGCAGGAAGGCAATGCCGGTTTCACACCGATTGCGGATTGCATTGTGTCAAATGCTCCTGCGGTTGAACGGGCCGTGTCCGATCTCTCGGATGCGGCACAGTTCTTGGCAAGTGGCGTTTGTGCAGTGGCCATTGCTGATCGCGTCGCCGCAGAACGCAAAGCCCAGTATGACACCTATCGGGCGAAGCAGCAGGAGCTGTGCAAAGCAGGTGAAACTGACGAAGAAGCTCTTGCCGTCGATTATATGTGTGATGGCGACCTGCTCCAGTTCGGCTTCGTCGAGCTTGTTTCATCGTCGACTCCCGTGACCAAGCCGCCTGCGGATGCTCTGGCGCTCGCCTCCAAAACCCTTCTTGAACTCAGAATTGCCCGCCTCGATGGTACGGCTGAAGGAAAACAATAATGTCCATCCTTATCGACAAGAACACCAAGGTCCTCACGCAGGGCATGACCGGCAACACCGGCTCGTTCCACACCAACCAGGCGCTGGCCTATTTCGGCACCCAGATGGTTGGCGGTATTCACCCGAAGAAGGGCGGCACCAACTGGACCGCCGATAACGGCCAGGAACTGCCGATCTTCGCATCGGTTGCCGAAGGCAAGGAAAAGACCGGCGCGGATGCGTCCGTGGTCTATGTCCCGCCAGCCGGCGCAGCTGCTGCCATCGAAGAAGCCATCGATGCCGAAATCCCGCTGATCGTCTGCATCACGGAAGGCGTTCCGGTGCTCGACATGGTGCGCGTGAAAGCGAAGCTGGAAAAATCCAAGTCGCGCCTGATCGGACCGAACTGCCCGGGCCTCATCACGGCAAACGAGTGCAAGATCGGCATCATGCCGGGCTCCATCTTCAAGAAGGGCTCTGTCGGCGTCGTCTCGCGCTCCGGCACGCTGACCTATGAAGCCGTGTTCCAGACCACCCAGGTGGGCCTCGGACAGACATCCGCTGTCGGAATCGGCGGCGACCCGGTCAAAGGGACGGAATTTATCGATATCCTCGAAATGTTCCTTGCCGATGACGAAACCGAATCCATCATCATGATCGGTGAGATCGGCGGCAGTGCGGAAGAAGAAGCCGCGCAGTTCCTGATCGACGAGGCCAAGAAAGGCCGCAAGAAACCGATGGTCGGCTTTATCGCCGGCCGGACCGCGCCTCCGGGACGGACGATGGGCCATGCCGGTGCCATCGTGTCCGGCGGCAAAGGCGATGCGGAGAGCAAGATTGCTGCAATGGAAGCAGCCGGCATCCGTGTCTCGCCGTCGCCGGCACGCCTTGGTACGACCATGGTCGAGGTACTTAAGGGCTAGAAAGCCCTGATAAATTAGCCAGGACGGCCCTTGGCGGGGCCTACTCTGGCGTGGCCAGGATCTGACCCCGCCCAGGCCGTCCTCTTATGTGCACCCGGTAGGTACCGGGAAACCATTACGTTCCTAAATAGTGGGGAACGTAAATTGTCCCAGAGGACGAATTGGACATGGCAGACGACGGCAGCCCGATGAATGGTTCGCGCAGCAAGGGCAATTCGGCCCTTCTGGACACGGCCTTCCTGTATGGCGGCTCGGCCCAGTGGATCGAGCAGATGCAGGCAGCCTATGCGAAAAACCCCAGCTCTGTACCTGAGAGCTGGCGGGCCTTTTTCGCAGACATGGGCGATGATTCATCGAGTGCGGAGCGCAATGCCGAAGGCGCGACCTGGAAGCGCAGCGACTGGCCCCGGCCGGCGCTGGACGAACAGGTCGCCGCCTTTGACGGCAACTGGGCGCTGCTGGAACCCAAGCTTGAGAAGAAGATCAAGGGTGCCCGCCCGGCGGCATCCGACGAGGATGTGCACCGTGCGGTGAAGGACTCGATTCGCGCGATCATGATGATCCGCGCCTATCGTATGCGCGGCCACCTGGCCGCCCAGCTCGATCCGCTGCGTCTGGACAATCCGGGCGACCAGCCGGAGCTGGACCCGGCGACCTATGGCTTCACGGCCGAAGACATGGACCGCCGTATCTTCATCGATGGCTATCTCGGCCTCGAAACGGCGACGATCCCGGAAATGCTGGAGATCCTGCAGCGGACCTACTGCTCCACGATCGGCATCGAGTTCATGCACATCTCCGATCCGGAAGAGAAATCCTGGCTGCAGGAACGGATCGAGGGCCCGGACAAGGGCGTTGCCTTCACCAATGAAGGCAAGAAGGCGATCCTTGCCAAGCTGATCGAAGCGGAAACCTTCGAACGCTTCCTCCACAAGCGCTATCCGGGCACCAAGCGTTTCGGCCTCGATGGCGGGGAAGCGGCTGTGCCGGCGCTGGAACAGATCATCAAGCGCGGCGGCGCGCTCGGCGTGAAGGAAATCGTGGTCGGCATGCCGCACCGCGGACGCCTCAACATGCTGGCCGCCGTGATGGGCAAGCCCTACGAGCAGATCTTCCACGAATTCCAGGGCGGCAACACGCAAGGCGCCGATGCTTTCGGCTCCGGCGACGTGAAATACCACCTCGGGGCGTCCTCCGACCGTGAGTTCGACGGCAACAAGGTGCACCTGTCGATGAACGCCAACCCGTCTCACCTCGAGGCGGTGGATCCGGTGGTGCTCGGCAAGTCCCGCTCCAAGCAGGAGATGGCGCACCGCGAAACCGGCACGCTGGACCGTTCGATCGTCCTGCCGCTGCTGCTGCATGGCGATGCGGCCTTTGCGGGGCAGGGGGTTGTGTCTGAATGTTTTGCGCTGTCCGGCCTGCAGGGCTACCGCACCGGCGGCACGATCCACTTTATCGTGAACAACCAGATCGGCTTCACGACCAGCCCGATGTATTCGCGGTCGTCTCCGTACCCGTCCGATGTGGCGCTGATGGTCCAGGCGCCGATCTTCCACGTCAATGGCGACGATCCGGAAGCGGTGACCTATGCCGCCAAGGTGGCGACCGAATACCGGCAGAAGTTCCACAAGGACGTTGTCATCGACATGTTCTGCTATCGGCGCTTCGGACACAATGAGGGCGATGAGCCCATGTTCACCCAGCCGGTGATGTACAAGAAGATCAAGAACCACGTCTCGACGCGCGAGATCTATGCCAAACGCCTTGTCGAGGAAGGTCTTCTGACGGCGGAGCAGGTCGAGCAGCAGGTGGCTGACTTCGAATCCTATCTCGACCGTGAGTTTGACGCCGGCAAGAACTTCAAGGCGAAGAAAGCCGACTGGCTTGACGGCGAATGGAAAGGTCTCGGCCTGCCGCATGATGACGAACGCCGCGGCAAGACGGGCGTTGCCAAGAAACGCCTTCAGGCGCTTGGCCAGTCCATCACCACCGTGCCGGAAGGCGTGGACATCCACCGTACGCTGGCCCGGGTCATCGACAACCGTGCCCAGACGATCTCGAAGGGGCAGGGGCTCGACTGGGCCACCGCCGAGCATCTCGCCTTTGCGACGCTGGTGGATGAAGGCTTCCCGGTGCGCCTGTCCGGCCAGGATTGCGGCCGCGGCACATTCTCCCAGCGCCACAGCCACATTGTCGACCAGACGACCGGCGAGAAATACACGCCGCTGAACAATATCAGCGACACGCAGGCCCAGTATGAAGTGATCGACTCGCTGCTCTCGGAAGAGGCGGTGCTCGGTTACGAATACGGCTATTCGCTGGCGGACCCGAACACGCTGACCCTGTGGGAAGCCCAGTTCGGTGACTTCTCCAACGGCGCGCAGGTCTTCTTCGACCAGTTCATCTCCTCGGCCGAACGCAAATGGCTGCGGATGAGCGGCCTGACCATCCTCCTGCCGCACGGCTATGAAGGTCAGGGGCCGGAACACTCTTCCGCCCGCCTTGAGCGCTTCCTGCAGATGTGCGCCGAAGACAACTGGCAGGTCTGCAACCTGACGACGCCGGCGAACTATTTCCACGCCCTGCGCCGCCAGATCCACCGCGACTTCCGCAAGCCGCTGATCATCATGACGCCGAAATCGCTTCTGCGTCACAAGCTGGCCACGTCTTCTCTGGACGATATGGGGTCCAAGACGAGCTTCCACCGCGTCCTCTGGGACGATGCGGAGACCGAAGGCCGCGAAGGCAAGGTCAAGCTGGTGAAGGACAACAAGGTCCGCCGCGTCGTGCTTTGCTCGGGCAAGGTCTATTACGACCTGTTCGAAAAGCGCGAAGAGCTGGGCATCGACGATGTCTACCTGATGCGGATCGAACAGTTCTATCCGGTGCCGCGCAAATCCATGATGAAGGAAATGTCCCGCTTCAAGCAGGCTGAATTCGTCTGGTGCCAGGAAGAACCGCGCAATATGGGCGGCTGGACGTTCATCCGTGACGAGATCGAATGGTGTGCCGGGCAGATCGGCGCGAAAATCCCGCGTCCGCGCTATGCAGGCCGTGCCCCTTCGGCGGCGACGGCCACCGGCCTTCTGTCGAAGCATAATGCAGAGCAGAACGCCCTCGTCATGACAGCCCTGTCACCCGATCCGGTCGACGACCGGATCGTTTCGCCCTGACTTTCAGAAAAATAATAACGCATACGGATCATCACATGACCGACATTACTGTTCCCACACTCGGCGAAAGCATCACCGAGGCCACGGTTGGCCAGTGGCTGAAAGCCGAGGGCGACGCCGTTAAAAAAGACGACGTGCTCGTCGAGCTCGAAACCGACAAGGTCTCCGTCGAAGTGTCCGCCACCGAAGACGGTGTGCTGGGCGCGATTGTTGCCAAGCCGGGCGATACGGTTGAAATCGGCGCCGTCCTGGGCCGCCTCGATGGCGGGGCAGGCGGTGCAAAGCCCGCTGCGGCCGCACCTGCCAAGGAAGAGGCCAAGGAAGAGTCAAAACCTGCCGCTGCGCCCGCTGCATCCGGCGGCGAGACGACTGACATCGTCGTCCCGGTGATGGGCGAGAGCGTTGCCGAAGGCACGCTGTCCACCTTCCTCAAGAAGCCGGGCGAAGCGGTCAAGAAAGACGAGACCATCGCCGAGATCGAGACCGACAAGGTCGCCCTCGAAGTGCCGGCCCCGGCCGATGGCGTGATCGCCGAATGGACTGTTGCCGAAGGCACGTCCGTGACGCCGGGTTCCGTGATCGGACGGGTTAGCGCCTCTGCCGGAGCATCGGCTGCGCCCGCCGCAGCGTCCGCACCCAAATCCGCTGCCCCAGCTGCCGCTTCCGGTGACCGCCCGGTCGCCCCGTCGGTCCGCCGGATCTCGGCAGAGGCCGGTGTCGATCCGCAGAATATTCCAGGCACCGGCCGCGACGGCCGCGCAACGAAGGCTGATGCCATGGCTTATGTGAACGCCCCCAAAGCCCCGGCAGCTGCGCCTGCCGCCCCGAGCGCGCCGCGCGAAACCGGCCCGCGGGAAGAGCGTGTGCGGATGACCCGCCTGCGCCAGACCATCGCCCGCCGCCTGAAAGAGGCCCAAGACACGGCCGCCATGCTGACGACGTTCAACGATGTCGACATGGGCGCCATCATGGACCTGCGGAAGAAGCACCAGGAAAGCTTCGTCGCCAAGCACGGCATCAAGCTCGGCTTCATGAGCTTCTTCGTGAAAGCCTGTGTGAATGCACTGAAAGAGGTTCCGGCGGTCAATGCCGAGATCGATGGCCAGGACATCATCTACAAGAACTTCTATGACATCGGCGTTGCCGTGGGCACCGAGAAGGGCCTCGTCGTGCCGGTCGTGCGCGACTCCGACGATCTGTCCCTCGCCGGGATCGAGAAGGCGATTGCCAATCTCGGCAAGAAGGCCCGCGACGGTGAGCTGACCATCGGCGACATGCAGGGCGGCACGTTCACCATCTCGAACGGCGGCATCTATGGCTCGCTGATGTCGACGCCGATCCTCAACCCGCCGCAATCCGGCGTGCTGGGCATGCACCGCATCGAACAGCGCCCGGTCGCCGTGAATGGCGAGGTCAAGATCCGCCCGATGATGTATCTCGCGCTCTCCTATGACCACCGCATCGTCGACGGCAAGGAAGCGGTGACCTTCCTCGTCCGCGTCAAGGAAGCGCTGGAAGATCCGGAGCGGATGCTTCTGGAAGTCTGATCCAATCCGGCACAGATGATTTCAAAAGCCCTCCCGCGCACCGGGAGGGCTTTTTTCATTGTCAGACCGTCTTCACGATAGGTTGAGCGCTCCTGATTGCGCGCGCTCTTGCATTGCGCATGGCGCGCCACAGCTTAAGCTGATCCAAAACGCAGGAAGGAACGCCATGACCGATCCCACTTACACGCCGCCGAAAGTCTGGACCTGGGACAAGGAAAGCGGCGGCCGCTTCGCCAGCATCAACCGGCCCATTGCCGGGCCGACGCATGACAAGGAACTGCCAGTCGGCAAGCATCCGTTCCAGCTCTACTCCCTCGGCACGCCGAATGGCGTGAAGGTGACGATCATGTTCGAGGAGCTGCTCGCCGCCGGGCACAAGGATGCCGAATATGATGCCTGGCTGATCAATATCGGGGAAGGGGACCAGTTCGGCTCCGGCTTCGTCGATGTGAACCCGAACTCCAAGATCCCGGCCCTGATGGACCATTCCACCAATCCGCCGACGCGCCTGTTCGAATCCGGCTCGATGCTGCTCTATCTCGCCGAGAAGTTCGGCGCCTTCCTGCCGACGGATCATCACAAGCGCACAGAGGCGCTGAACTGGTTGTTCTGGCAGATGGGCTCTGCGCCCTTCCTCGGCGGCGGTTTCGGCCATTTCTACGCCTATGCGCCGGAGAAGTACGAGTATCCGATCAACCGCTACGCCATGGAAGTGAAGCGGCAGCTGGACGTGCTGGACCGGCGCCTGAAGGACAATGAATACCTTGCGGGCGACGAATACTCGATTGCCGACATGGCCGTGTGGCCCTGGTATGGCGCGCTGGTCACCGGCGCGGTCTATGATGCGGGCGAGTTCCTGCAGGTGCAGGACTATACGAACGTCATCCGCTGGATGAAGCAGGTCGGCGCCCGGCCGGCAGTGCGGCGCGGCCAGATGGTGAACCGCACGTTCGGCAAGCCGGAATCCCAGCTGCGCGAGCGACACGATGCCAGCGATTTCGACACCAAGACACAGGACAAGCTGGAAGCAGAAAAGGCGGATGAATGAGTCTGTTCGGCCTGTTCGGGAAGAGACCACCTCCTTTCGATGAAACGGAAGGCGATCCGAACATTGCCACCGGCCTTGGCCTGATCGAGGCCGGGGACGGGGCGGCGCTCGGGGCGCTGTATGTGGGCCTGTCCCCGGCGGACCGCATACATTTCATCGACGGGCTTGGCCTCCTGACAGAGGTGGCCGCGCCGCTGCCGTCCCTGGACGCGCATCCGGCCATGCCCGCGATCCAGGGCGGGCTTTGCTATATCTGGGCCCACCGCCTGCGCGGCTATGCAACGGCAGACCGCACCAGCGATGGCCAGGTGATGGACATGGCCGAAATGGCCTTCCACGCGCAGGACCTGCTGGCCGAGGCGGCAAGGCAGACGCCCGGCGACAGCGCGCTGCACGCCTTCCGCATCCGCGCCATGATGCTGACCGGTGGGGAAGAGGGCGACTTCGAGACGGTCTGCGCCGACCTAAAGGCGACAGGGGAGGCGAACCTCCTCGCCGAAATGGCCCGCCTGAACTTCCTGACTACGAAGTGGGGCGGCAGCCATGAGCAGATGTACGGCGTGGCCGATGCGGCCGCTGCCGATCCGCCGAATGCGGCGTTCCTGTCCCTGCATGCGCGGGCGTGGATCGAGGAATGGCTCTACGAAACCGGTATGAACGATGTGCGTGAGGAGCGGGCCGCCTTCCAGGCGCGCAGGCAATCTCAGGAATTCCGGGCGGAAATTGCCGCGCTGGACGATCGATTCCACGCGCTGCTGGCAGACCTGCCGGCGCCCAGCCGTGTGGAACGCCAGTTCGCGCACAACAATTTTGCCATGCTGTTCCATCTGAACGCCGACAAGGCGCGGCTGAAACCGCATCTTGAAGCGATTGGCAGTACGCCAATGAGCATGCCATGGGGGTATGTTTTTGGCGAAAATGTTCCGAAGGGGCTCAACAAGTTGCGCAAGGCGACCGGTCTGGCGCAACTCTGACCCCGCTGCTGCGGCACCGCACCTCGTTCCTTGCGCCGCGGCGGCCGCCCATATAGGGCAAGACGATCAGTTCTGAGAGGCCGTATGACGACCTATACTTCCGACCCGCGCCGGCACACCGCCGAGACCGCAGAGACGATGACCGATGTCCGCTATGAGGTCGACCGGATCGACCGCCTCCTGGTGGAGATCCTGGCAGAACGCCAGTCCTTCATGGACGCAGCGGCCCGGATCAAGGGCGACCGCAACATCGTGCATGACCGCGCCCGGATTGAGGATGTGGTGGCCAAGGTGAAAGCGGCCTGCGAAGCCGCGGGTCTGTCGCCCGCCATCGCAGAGCCGGTCTGGCGGACGCTGATCGACCGCTGCATCGCCTATGAATTTGAGAGCTACGACGCTCTGAGCGCGCCTCTGCCCGCCAGTTCGTGAGCGGCTTTCGCCACTTCTTCCATCGTGGCGCTCAGGCAGTCGCGTACATCTCCCAGCAGCACGGCGGCGGCGGTCGTGCTGGGCGGCGTCTCTGAACGCCCGGCCTTTTCGGCAAGCTCGCAATAGCTGGCAAGGCGCAGTGCGCCCAGCGACAGGCAGGCGCCTTTCAGCGTGTGGGCCGCGTCTGCCCATTGTTTCGGCTCGGCTTTCGGATCCATCAGGCGCATCCAGAGCCCGGTCTGCTCCCGGAAAATGTCGATGACCTCAAGGGCGAGATCCTTGTCTCCGCCGGTCATGGCGTTCAGGTGATCTCGGTCGAGCAGGGCAAGTGTGGACGACATGACTGGAATCTCCGGCAATTGCAGAGAGTCTTACACAAGCCGCTTTGTAACGAGGTTAACGGGATCGAAATGCCACGATTTATGGTTTGTCGGTGAAAGATTTTCGCGTTATAGAGCCGGGAAGAGGGGCGAGAATGCCCCCTCTATCAACACATCTGACGTCATGGGGGCCGTTGTGGCTATCATCATCCTGATCCGGAATCTTGTCATTGCTGGTGTTCTGGCCTGGCTCGGAATCGAGTTCGCCCCGGATGACAATTCAGACAGATCCGAGCCCGGCCCTCAAAGCGCCTTGATTCTCGGCCATTCTCTTAAATAAGTTCTGTCGCCAGACCCGCTGCTGTTAAGCAATCCGGTCTCGCGCCGGACGCTATGACGCGGTATAAGGGTGGTATGAGCGAAAATCCCGAAGCTCGGCCCTCTGGCCGGGATTTGCTGGCCAGGCAAGAGGCCTCGGAATATTTCGAGCTGGCACAGTCAGGTGGCAGCTGGATGGTCGTGGGCGGATTCATCGCCGCGTCCATGTGGGTCGGTGCGGCCGCCGGTGTGATCCTGGGCTATTATGGCGTGCCGGCGCTGATGGCGCTCAATCCCTTCATTCTGGCAGGCGGCGCGATGGGTATCGCGGTGCCGGCGCTGCTTCTGGTCATGGCCGGCTATATGGGACGCACCAACCGCCGGGCGAGCGCGGCGAATGCCCTTGTCATGTCGGCAGCGACCCGCCTGATGGCCCCGGCGCGCGAGGCCGGAACAGAGGGCATCACTTTCGCCGAGCAGATGAAGCAGGCCGCCAGCGAGATCGACCGGGCGATGGCCCATGCTCTGACGGCGATGAAGGCGATGGCTGGCGAGATCGGCGACGAGCGTATGCGCCTCGAATCCGTTGCCTATGCCAGCGCTGACAATGCGCGCGACCTGACCGAACGCCTGTCTTCCGAACGCCAGGCGCTGGAAGGCCTCGCCCGGGACCTGCGCTGCCAGCTCAATGAAATGAACGATACGATCCCGCGTCAGGCCGAGGCCATGGTCGCGGCGGCGCGCGCGGCGACAACGGAAATCGGCCAGGCCGACGAGATGCTCGATAACCAGCTCGAAGCCATGCGCTCGGCCAGCGAGGCGCTGGCGGCCCGTCTGGCCGACCTCGACAATCTCGCGCGCGAGGCCGGGGCACGTACCGAAACGCTGACCTTCGCGATCAGCCGGATCGAGGAAAAACTCGACCAGTCCCGCCGCACCGTCGATACGGCTGTGCGGGCAGGGGAGATCGCTGCGGCGGCTGCCATGACGACAGGCGACGCGCTGAAAGATGCTGTTTCGTCCGCCATCGAAGGCGCCCGTCAGGCCAATCACGAAATCAACCAGTCGACCCGCGCAGCCGCCGAAGAGGCCGCCCAGGCGCTGGCCCGGCTGCGTCAGGCCGGGCAGGAAACTGCCGCCTCCTTGCGCAGCACCGAATTTGCCGCCCGGGCCGAAGTCGCACGGATCGAGCGCACGGCCATGATCGAAGGCCAGAAGCCGAAACCGCCCGCAGATGACCCGCCGCCCGTGATCCAGCCAGCGGCTGCGGCGGACCCTGTTGAGGAAAAGCCGGCCCCGGCCCCTACCGTCACCCCGCCGCCGCGCGCCGCCGAACCGGCTGCTCCGCCGCGTTCCGGCCAGGTCAATGGCAAGGGCCACACCAATGGTCATTCGCTGACCAATGGGCACGCCCTGAAGGACGAGGCGCCGAAGCGTCCGGTGCCGCCGCGCCGGGCGACTGATCCGGATGAGGATCTCTTCGATGCCGCAGCCGACATTCTCGCCTCGGCAGACCGCTACGGCAAAGAAGAGAAGACGCTGGAAACGCGGCCAGAGATTGGGCCTGAGAGCCCGCCCGAGAGCAAGACTGAACGGGACTCCGGCGGTTCGCCTCTGGAACTCGGCAAATCGGTCGATCCGAATGACCCGGGCCCGGTCACGCTGCGCCGCCGTTTCGACGATGTGAAGGACGAACCCGGCCCGCCGCCGCATCCCCTGCGGCGCGCCACGGACATCCCGCAGGCTGAAGCAGGAACGGGCATGCAGACTGCGCCGGACACCCCGGCCAAAGAGCCGCCGCCATCGGTCGTCACGCCGCCTGCGTCAAAGGCGGAGCAGGGCGGCGAAATGGGCTGGCGGGATATCATTTCCGATATGAGCCGGGACGACCCGCTGCCGCGCGACCGCGAGGAAGTGGCCGACCGGCTGATCGCACGCCTGCAGTCCTCCGGCATCCAGCTGCCGGAGACGTTCAAGCCGAAGATGAAGCGCAAAATCGCCGAGGCCGCCCGGAAAGGTGAGCAGCAGCGCAAGGCTGCGATCCTCGAACATGCGAGCCGTCAGGTGGAACGCGTGACCCAGCGCCTGCGCAATGACGACGATCTGCGCACGCTGGCGGAAAGCTTCATCGAGATGGAGCAGGATGATGCGCTGAATGCGCTGGAGCAGACGCAGCGGACCAGCCGCAATGCCAGCCCGCGCCTTGCGGCCTATCTGCTGCTCGACGCCGCGCTCTAGATCAGACGCCGACGACTTCCGTCTGGGCGGCTTCTGCCTTGATCCATTTGATGAATTCGCGCACGTCCGGGCTGAGGTGACGGCCTTTGGGCCAGACCAGCCAGTAGCCGAAATCGATGCTGGTCGACCCGTCTGCAAACGGCGCGACGAGCCGACCTGAGGCGAGGTCTGACGCGGCGATAGCCTGTTTGGCCAGCGCCACGCCGCGGCCTGCAGCAGCAGCCTCGATGACGAGAATGGCCTGGTTGAAGCGCGGGCCGCGGCTGGCATCCACGCCGTCCACCTTGCGCGCGCGTAGCCAACTGGCCCAGTCGGGGCAGGATGGGTCAACCTCGGTGCTCTCATCGTGGAGCAGTGTGTGGTTCTTCAAATCTTCCGGCCGGCGGATGGCATCCGGCCCGTCCAGCATGGCGGGCGAGCAGACGGGAAGCACTGTTTCATCAAGCAATTTTTCCGATTTCAGCCCGTCATAGCTGCCCCGGCCATAGCGGATGGCGAAGTCCGCATCGGCTGTGGTGAAGTCTGTCAGGCCGGTATCGGCACTGATCCAGGCCTCGGTTCCGCTGTGGAGCTGGTGGAATTTGTCGAGGCGGGGGGCCAGCCATTTGGCGGCGAAGCTGGGGGCGCAGGACACCATGACCCGGCCTTTGCGGGCGGGGGATTGCATGATGCGGCCAGCTTCAGAAATTCTCTCAAACGCTTCGCGCACGAGCGGCAGGCTGGCCTGGGCCGCATCTGTGAGCAAAACTGAACGGCCGGTGCGCTTGAACAGCGGCGTTCCGGCATAGTCTTCCAGCTGGCGGATCTGCTGCGAGATGGCGCCCGGGGTCACATTTAGTTCATCTGCAGCCTGTGTGAATGACAGGCGCCGGGCGGCGGCTTCGAAGGCGCGCAGGGCGTTCAGCGGGGGCAAACGGTCAGTCGGTTCGGCCATAAATAGTTTCTCTAAAGCATCGCTGTAGGGGTTGCCAGTTGTGTCTCTCCCGTCAAGAGCCATTTTGGCAGCGTGTTGATCAGCTTTGCTAAATAGGGGCTCTGTGCCCATGCGCCAGTTTCCAGCGTTTTTTAATTTGTCCGGCCAGCGGGTCGTCATCGTCGGCAACGGCGAAGAAGCCCTGCGCAAGCTGCGCCTGTTCGTGTCTGCGGGCGCCTTGCCCGTGATCATATCGGATCATACCGGACCAGCGCATGATCATGAGGTGGCCTCGAAGGCGATCGCCATGACCATGGATGACCTGCCTGCCGCCCTCGAAACCGCCCGCCTCGCCATCGTCGCCGAGGACAATCCGGACGCCATCACCGCCATCCGGGCCGCGCGGGTTCCGCTGAACGTGGTCGACCGGCCGGAGCTTTGCGATTTCACCGTGCCCTCCATTCTGGACCGGGGCGACATTGTCGCTGCCATCGGCTCCAACGGCACGGCGCCGGTGCTGGCGAAATCCATCCGCACGAAACTGGAAGCGCTGCTGCCCGCCCGTATCGGAGACCTCGCCGCGCTGGCAGGCCGCCTGCGCGAGACGGTGAAAGCCGCGCTGCCGGACTTTTCCGCCCGCCGCAAATTCTGGGAGCGCACGCTGACGGGCCGCGCCGCAGAGCTGGCCTATGCCGGAGACCTGCAAGGCGCCGAGGCCGCGATGCGCGCCGAGCTGGCTACACCGGCGGGCGAGGGCGTCGTGCACATCGTCGGCGCTGGCCCCGGCGATCCGGAACTCCTGACCCTGAAGGCCCTTCGTCTGATCCAGGAAGCGGACATCGTATATTACGACCGCCTTGTGTCGGATGGGATTCTCTCCCTCATCCGCCGCGATGCTGACCGCATCTCCGTGGGCAAGGCGAAGGGCAACCATTCCGTGCCGCAGGGCCAGATCCATGAATTGCTGATCGCGTCGGCCCGCGAGGGCAAGCGCGTCGTGCGCCTGAAGGGCGGCGACCCGTTCGTCTTCGGCCGGGGCGGGGAAGAGCTGGACGCGGTCGAGGCGGCGGGCATCGAGGCGTTCGTTGTGCCCGGCATTTCCTCCGCCCTCGGATGTGCGGCGAGTGCCGGCATTCCGCTGACCCACCGCGATCATGCCCAGGCCGTCACCTTCGTGACCGGCCACGCCAAGGCTGGCGGCGTGCCGGACCTCGACTGGCCGTCCCTCGCCAAGCGCGGGCAGACGGTCAGCGTTTATATGGGTGTCGGCACGGCGGGCACGATTGCCGAGAAACTGATCGAGGCTGGCCGCGCGCCGCAGACGCCGGTTGCCGTGATCGAGAACGGCACACGGGAAAATGAAGTCCGCGCCTTTGGCATGCTGGAAGAACTGCCCCAGCTGATCGAGGCCCATGGCATCAAGGGCCCGGCCCTGCTGATCATCGGCGAAGTGGCGGGGCTGCGCACTGGGCCTGCCGCCGTCCGTGTTTTCATTGAAGAACCTGCTCCTGCCAAAGAGGTTACCTCCGCATGACGTCCGTCCGCCCGAAACTGAAGCCCGAAACGCCAAAGGCCGTCACCGCCTGGGAAACGGCGACCGGCAAATCCGTCTGGATGACGGAGGTCGGCACCTGGTCTGACGATGTCAGCAAGGCCGCCGCCTTTACCGGCGAGGTGGCCGAGGCGCGCCTTGCCGAAGCCTTCAAGCAGGAAGGCAAGGTGACCGATCCTTATTTCATGGAAGTGACGGAAACCGGTGGCATCACCGGACGCGAGACGATCCGCGAAACCATCCGTGCCACCGGCCCGACCGTGGCTTATGGAGAGGGCGCCTGATGCCGACCCGACCGATAACCCGGCTGACGCTGTATGGCGACTCCATTTCCGGCAATTGCCAGAAGCCGAAATGGACGGCCGACTTTCTGGGCATTCCCTTCGACTGGGTCGAGGTGGATATCCTGAAAGGCGGCACACAGACGGAAGACTTCCTGGCCGTGAACCCGGTGGGGCAGGTGCCTGTCGCGCGCTGGCCGGACGGGCGCACGCTCGCCCAGTCGAACGCCATCATGCTCTACCTCGCCGAAGAGGCGGGCAGCGACCTGATCCCCGAGGACAGTTTCCGCCGGGCACAGATGATGAGCTGGCTGTTCTGGGAGCAATACTCCCACGAGACCGCCATCGCCGTGCGCAGGTTCCATAAGCATTACCTGAAGAAATCCGAAGATGAGATCGACCCGAATCTGATGGCCAAGGGCCGCCGGGCGCTCGGCGTGATGGAGATGCAGCTGACCTTCACCGACTGGATTGTCGGGGATGCCATGACGCTCGCAGACATCGCCCTCGTCGCCTATACGCGCCTCGCGCATGAAGGTGGCTTCGATCTTTCCGAGTTCCCGTCGGTCGAGCGCTGGGTCAGCCGCACCGAAGCGGCGCTCGGCATTCCCCACGCCAAAGAGGCTGCCTGATGTACAGATATGACGAATTCGATGCCCGGCTCGTGAAGGACCGGGTGGAACAGTTCCGGGGGCAGGTGACCCGGCGCCTCTCCGGCGAATTGCTGGAGGATGAATTCAAGCTGCTGCGCCTGCAGAATGGCGTGTACCTGCAGCTGCACGCCTACATGCTGCGCGTCGCCATTCCCTATGGCCAGCTGAACGGGGCGAAGCTGCGCCGTCTGGCGGAGGTCTCCACCAAATATGACCGGGGCTACGGCCATTTCACGACGCGCCAGAACATCCAGTACAATTGGGTGGCGCTGAAGGATATTCCGGATGCGTTGAACGACCTCGCCGAAGTCGAGCTGCATGCCATCCAGACCTCCGGCAATTGTATCCGCAACGTGACCAGCGACCATTTCGCGGGCGCGGCCGCAGACGAAGTGATGGATCCGCGCCCCTGGTGCGAGATCATCCGCCAGTGGAGCACCTTCCATCCGGAATTCGCCTTCCTGCCGCGCAAGTTCAAATTTGCGGTGACGGCGGCGGCCCATGACCGGGCGGCGATTGCCGTGCACGACATTGGCCTGCGCATCGTGAAGCGCGGCGAGAAAGTTGGGTTCGAAGTCTATGTCGGCGGCGGGCAGGGGCGCACCCCGCACCTCGCTGCACTGGTCAATGAATTCATTCCGGAGGCGGAGCTTCTGGATTACGCCGAAGCCATCATGCGGGTCTACAACCGCCATGGCCGCCGGGACAACAAGTACAAGGCGCGGATCAAGATCCTGGTTTCAGAGCTTGGCGCAGAAGAGTTCACGCGTCAGGTGGAAGCCGAATATGCCGCCCAGAGACCGCACGAAAAGATCGACCTGCCGCAAGCGGAGATCGACCGGATCCATGCCTATTTCGCTCCGCCGGCCTTCGATGCCGAAGACGGCACGGAGGCGTTCGAGGCCGCCAAGGCGGCTGAGCCGGACTTTGCGCAGTGGGCGGAGGTGAACCTCCATCCGCACAAGCAGCCGGGCCACGCCTCCGTCACCGTCAGCCTGAAGCCGATTGGCGGCGCGGCGGGCGATGCGACCGACCGGCAGATGGAAATCGTCGCCGACCTCGCCGAGCGCTACGCCTATGACGACATCCGCGTTTCCCATGCCCAGAACCTCGTCCTGCCGCATGTGCCGGTGAAGCATCTCTATGCGATCTGGCAGGCGCTGGACGCCGCCGGGCTCGCCACGCCGAATGAGAGCTTGATCACCGACCTGATCGTTTGCCCGGGCCTCGACTATTGCAACCTTGCCAATGCGCGCTCCATCCCGATCGGGCAGGCGGTGCAGGAAGTGTTCGCGGACCCGGCATATCAGCGCGAGATCGGGCGGCTGCACATCAACATTTCCGGCTGCATCAATGCCTGCGGCCATCACCATGTCGGCCATATCGGCATTCTCGGCGTCGACCGGAAAGGCGAGGAGTTCTACCAGATCAGCCTTGGCGGCCGAGCCGACGAGAAGTCCGCCATCGGCGCCATTGCCGGGCCTGCCCTGAAAGGGGAGGACGTGCCGGAGGCCGTGAAGCGGATTGTCGACACCTATATGGCGCTGCGCACCTCACCCGATGAGCTGTTCATCGACACGCTGGAGCGCGTCGGCGCCGACCCGTTCAAGGAGGCGCTCTATGCCACTGCTTAAGGATGGTGCAGAAATCGAGAATCTCTGGCTGTTTGTCGATCAGGATGATGAAGCAGAGCTAAAGCCTGACCAGGCTGTGACTCTCCCTCTTGGCCGTTTTCTGGAGCAGGCAGACAGCCTCGCTGGACGCAATGCGCCGGTGGGTGTACGCCTCGTTCCGGAAGACGATCCGGAACTTTTGGTTCCATTTCTTGAATGGATTCAATTGGTTGAGGTCTCGTTCCCAAAATATACCGATGGCCGCGGATACTCCCAGGCACAGCTGTTGCGCCGCCGTCATGGCTATACGGGCGAGTTGCGCGCGGTGGGACACGTGCTGCGCGATCAGATTTTCTACATGAACCGTTCAGGCTTCGACGCTTACGAGACGGCCCGCGCTGACCTACCTAGTGTTCTGGAAGCCCTGAATGAATTCCGGGACACCTACCAGCCTGCCGCCGATGGCCGGGTGTCGGTGTTCCACGCAAGACACGGAAGCTGAGCCCATGCCCTATGGCGATATTTCTCTCCGCCAGAAAGAGGACACCGAAACCCGTCTGGCGCGCCTGAATGGCGAGCTGCGCGAGGCCTCGGCCCAGACCATCCTGCGCGTCGCCATGGTGCGTGAATGGCCGGAACAGCTGACCTATGTGTCGAGCTTCGGGGCAGAGAGCGTCGCCATGCTGTCGCTGATTGCCGAGGTGGACCCGAGCCTCCCGGTCATCTTCCTCGATACCGGCATGCACTTCCCGCAGACGCTGGACTATCGCGACGAGGTGATCGACCGCCTTGGCCTCACCGGCGTGCGCTCCATCCCGCCGAACGAGACCGAGCGCAAGATCCTCGATCCGGACAACAAGCTCTGGAAGTCGGACTCCGACGCCTGCTGCTCCCTGCGCAAGGTGCGCCCGCTGGAGCCGGCACTGGAAGGCTTCAACGCCTGGATCACCGGCCGCAAGCGCTTCCATGGCGGCGAACGGATGAAGCTGCCGGTCTTCGAGTTTGCGAATGGCCGCTACAAGGTGAACCCGATGGCTGGCTGGACGGCCGAGGACGTCGACCTGTTCATGAAACAGCGTAACCTCCCGCGCCATCCGCTGGTCGATCAGGGCTATCCGTCCATCGGCTGCTGGCCGTGCACGCGCCCGGCATCCGACCCGATGGACCCGCGCTCCGGCCGTTGGGCAGGCCAGAACAAGTCCGAGTGCGGTCTCCATCTCGACAAGGCGGAACGTCCGCGGGTATTCTAAGGCTCTCTCGGGGCGGCTCTTTCACACCAGGGGGGTCCCCCATTCGCCCTTCCCGGCAAAAATCGGGGAGGGCGTTTTCTTGAGCGGCTCAGCCCTGTTTTTCCCCAAATACGTGTGCCAGCGCGATCGCCCCGGCGGTGGCGACATTGATGCTGTCGAAGCCTGCTGACATGGGGATGCGCACCGGCGTTGCCGCCGCGATCAGCGCGTCCGGCAGGCCCGGTCCTTCTGCGCCGAGCAGGATGGCGAGCTTCTCCGGAACGGGCAGGGACTGCATTGGCGCGGCCTCGGATCGGGGCGTCATCGCCCAGACCGTATAGCCCGCGTTCAAGACGGCATTTACCATGTCCAGGCCCGTCCCGCCTTGGGCATAGGGCAAAAAGAGGCTCGCCCCGGACGAGACGCGGATGGATTTGCGGTAGAGCGGATCGCAGCAGCGTTCGTCCAGCAGCACACCGCCCGCGCCAAAGGCCGCCGCATTCCGGAAACAGGCGCCGGTATTGTCGTGGTTGGAGAGGTCGGAGAGCAGAAGGAGCGGGCCTGAGCGCGGCTCATCCTGCGCAACAAATTCGCCCGGTAGGGGAATCCTGCCCTTCAACCCGCAGGCGAGCACGCCGCGGTGCATGGGGAAGCCGGCCACCTGGTCCATCACGTCCTGCGGGGCGGTATAGACCGGCACATCGGCAGGCACTTTTGACAGCAGGTCCGCCAGCGGCTCCAGCCGGGACTCGGCCAGAAACAGGCTCTCCACTGCAAAACGCGACCGCGTCAGCAGCGTCTCCAGCGTCACCTTGCCCTCGACAATGAACCGCCCGCCATGGCCCGACGTCAGGTCCTTCTCACGGATGGAGGTGTAGGCGGCGAGGCGCGGATCTTTGGGGTCAGAAACAGGAAAAACGGGCATGGGAAGAACCCATGCCCGCTCCATGCATCCCGATCAATCGCTTGGGGTTTACGATCAGTCGAGAAGATCAATGATGGCGTTGGCGACGAGGCCGGTGGTGGTTTCTGCATCAACGGCTAAGGACGCCGGAGAGTTCCCGGAAATCGGCCGCGATAGGGGTAATCCGATCCGCTGTGTTGTCTACACGGACGATTGCGTTAGGAGTAAGGCACCGCAGAAGGCGGAAGGGGAGATCCGCACATGACGAAAACGCATCTGGCCACACGGGTGGCGGTGACCATTGTGTTCACCTTGCTGTACCTCGCCTTCCTGGCTGAGACGGGCGTGCTGGTGCAGGAGTTTGGCGCCTCGGGGCTGGCCCTGCGGCTGGCGTCGCTGGATTCCCAGAATTTCATCTTCTTCCCGGTTGCGGGGCTGCTGGCGCTGGTCGCCTTCTGGCAGCCCGCTGTGCTGCTGGTGGATGCGATGTGGCGCGGCCAGCTAAAATTCGGGCGGATCGTGCTGGGCGGCAGCCTCGTGGTTGCGCTGATCGGGGCCTGGCTCATTTCCGGCGCGTTTGAATCGTCTGAAGCCCGGTCCGTCTTCGAGATCGCGCCGAAAGCCCTCGCGGCGGATGATGGCGCGCCCGCAACAGCCGAAGCCCCGCCGCTTGCGCCGGTGACCGAAGTGCTGGCCCGCATGCGTATCCTGTCGGGCGTCGACGGCGGCCTCGGGGAATACCAGGCCCAGTGCGACCGGGAATGGCTGCAATATTCCGTCGCGGCCGAGGTGGAGATGCTTTGCTTCCCGTCAGGCGAGCGCCTGTCTGTGCGGGCCTGCTGCACGGCCAAGGCCGCGTTCCGCCAGCACCTGAACCGGCTGGCAGCCGAGGCGCCGTCGCGCACCGGCGCCGTGCACCGCTGGGTGATGCCGGTGAAGATTTTCTTCCTGCTGCTTCTGCTCGGCATCGGCATCCTGCTGGTGCAATACCGCAAGGGGCTGGAGCGTCTGCACGGGGCAACGCCGTCCGGCATCTCGTTCGGCCTGGCATTGGGCGGGGCGGTGATGCTGATCTGGCCGCTGCTGAACGCCGCGTATCTGCAGACCATGGCATTGTTGACCGGGTCCGGCTCGGCCAGTGCCTATACGATCGTTGCGCCGCTCATCGCGCTTGGCTTCGGCGTGTGGACGCTGCTGCTCGTTTTCTTCCACCTGCGGTCCTATCCCAGCCAGATTGAATATGCGCCAAGGTCGGCGGTTTCATCGCGGCGGCGATTGGCGTGTTCCGCTATGAGGAAATCACGAACTATCTCGCCCGCACGCTGGGTGTCGGCGGCGGGCTGGTCGCGATCATCGTGTTTGCGGTGGGCGTGGGCGCGCTCATCATCAGCGTGATCCTCGGCGTCGACCCGACGGACATCAAACTGGACGATGATGTGGAAGAGGCGGTGAAGAACGTGGCGGAGAGTGCAGGCGGGGAGTAGGCCCAACGCTTCGCCTCCGCGTCCATGCATCCCGGCAACTTTTTGGGGTATGCCAATTTCTTAAAGTTGAAATAAATTGCGCAGTACAACAGGTATCCTGCGTGCCTCTCCGTTGGTTATACGGCTGGTTGCAGGAGGCGAGGGGAATATATGCTGTCTTTCCACGTCACCGGGGAATTCATGAGGCGCGCACTCAGGATGCTGGTGGCGCTGCTGTGCTTGCTGATCCTGTTGGGGGTGGCTTTCCTGCTCTACTTTTCTCACATGGTGCGAACGCTGGACGCGGTCGCTGACCGGCACGACGCGCTGACAGACGCTTTGCGCCAAAGCCCGGATGCGACCCCGTCGGCCGATGTTCTGGCCTTTCTCGACAGGTCTGAAGCGGAACGGCTTTTTCTTACCTTGTCGCCCTGGGAACGCCGGGGTTTACGGCGCGCAATTTGTATCCGCGTGAAACGAAGCAAGGATTCCCGGCATCTGAAATCCAGACCGTCTTGCACAAATCCGCCGGAGGGGACCCATGCCGGGGATTTCCTGTGTCGTTCGAGTTATCCGCCAGACGCGGAAGACATGCCACCCATTGATGAATTTTACTCAACCGGGACGAGGATGTTCGGAGGTTGCCTGATCACGACCTGGTCGCGGCAGCAAGGCGAATGGCGCCTTGACCAGGTTCTGGACGTCAGGCCCGGCAGCGGGGATTAGTTCCCCGCCGGCAGGCCTTGTTCCTTGGCCATGCGCTTCATGGCCTTTTGCAGTTTCTCGAAGGCGCGGACCTCGATCTGGCGGATGCGCTCGCGGGAGACATTGTATTCTTCCGACAGCTCTTCCAGCGTTTTCGGGTCGTCCGTCAGGCGGCGCTCGGTCAGGATGTGGCGTTCGCGCTCGTTCAGGTCTTCCATGGCCGCGCTGAGCAGAGTCATGCGGGCATCGAATTCCTGCTGGTTGGCGAATTCCTCGGCCTGGCCTGGCTCGTCATCGGCCAGCCAGTCCTGCCATTCCATGTCGCCATCGGTGCCCATCGGCACGTTCAGCGAGGCATCCGAGCCGGACATGCGCCCGTTCATCGAATAGACTTCGCTTTCCGAGACGTTGAGCTTCTCGGCGATCAGCTTGGCCTGTTCCGGCTTCAGGTCGCCTTCTTCCAGCGCCTGCATCTCGCCCTTCAGGCGGCGCAGATTGAAGAACAGCTTCTTCTGGGCGGCGGTCGTGCCGAGCTTCACCAGGCTCCACGAGCGCAGGATGTATTCCTGGATCGCGGCGCGGATCCACCACATGGCATAGGTGGCCAGGCGGAAGCCCTTGTCCGGGTCGAACTTCTTCACGGCCTGCATCAGGCCGACATTGCCCTCGGAGATCACTTCGGCCATCGGCAGGCCATAGCCGCGATAGCCCATGGCGATCTTGGCAACGAGACGCAGGTGGGAGGTCACCATCTTCTCGGCAGCTTCGGTGTCTTCCTGCTCGCGCCAGCGCCGGGCCAGCATGAACTCCTCGTTCTTTTCGAGCATCGGGAATTTGCGAATTTCGGTGAGATAACGGCTGAGGCCCTGTTCCGGGCTGAGCGTCATGCTCGTGCTGGCAGAAATCTTGTTTGCCATATCTAAAAATCCTCCTTCCGGAACCTATCCCGTGAAACCGGCAATGGTTCCAATTTGGAATGTCCGGACCTGTTTAGCCCCGTCTGGCGGCGGCGTCTTGTACCGGAATGCGCATGATTATCATCGCGCTCGGGTATAGATAGGAATTGCGGCCTTCTTAGGGAAGGGGGGAGGCCAAGGGGATTATTGGGGAATTTCGGGCAAAAAAAGCCCCGCGCCTGGAGAGAGGTGGCGCGGGGCGTAAGGACAGGAACGGGGGTCTATCCTGTTATTCGGCCGGTACGGGGTTCGGCTTCTCATCTAGGCGGTTGAGGGCCGCGTTGAGGGCGTCGCGGCGCTTGCCGAAACGTTTGTCCTCGCTGCCCGGAACCTGGTCGGCGGCGAAGCGGTGGAGGACGGCTTCGACCTCCTCGCTCATGCCGGTGAAGTAGACATCCTTGCCGGCGTCGTGGGCGTCTTCGATGATCGTCTCGACCGCGCGGACGGCGGAGACGTCGATGAAGGGCACGCGGGCAAAGTCCAGCACGATGATCTCGACCTTGTCGCCCGCCTTGCTGCGGACATGGTGGCCAAGGTCGGCCGCTGCGCCGAAGCTGAGCGGGCCGCCGAAGTCGAACAGCATCACCCGGCCGCCGCAGCGGGAGAGAAGGGTCACTTCCTCTTCGCTGGACTGGGGCGGGGCCTCGTGCTGCACGGAGGCGATCTGGTCGTCGGCGAGCTTCTTGATGAAGGCGAGCGCCGCGAGGACCACACCGACCGCCACAGCCGTGATCAGGTCAACGAAGACCGTCAGGCCAAGCACCAGCACCATCAGGGCAAGATCCCAGCGCGGGCCTTTGTGGGCACGCTTGATGTAGGACATGTCGATCGTGTCGAAGCCGACCTTCACGAGGATACCGGCCAGAACGGCATGCGGGATCTGCGAGGCCAGCGGGCCGAGGCTGAGCACGATGGCCAGCAGCACCATGGCGTGCGTCATGCCGGAGATCTTCGTGCGGCCGCCGGAGCGGACATTGATCACCGTCCGCATCGTTGCGCCGGCACCCGGAATGGCGCCGAACATGCCGGCGATCGTGTTGCCGATACCCTGGCCGATCAGCTCCTTGTCGGAGTCGTGGCGCGTACGGGTCATGTTGTCGGCAACCAGCGAGGTCAGCAGGCTGTCGATGGAGCCGAGCACCGCCAGGATGAAGGCAGCTTCCAGCACCACCAGCGCCGTGTCCGTGCTGAAGCTCGGCAGGACGAATTGCGGCAGGCCGGTCGGGATGTCGCCCAGCACAGGCGCGCCCGGAATGAAGAGGCTGACCAGCGTACCGATCACCAGCGCCGCGAGCGGCCCAGGGACGTAGGCGGCGAATTTCTTCGGCCAGGTGAAGACGATGAACAGCGTCATCGCGGCAATGCCGACGGCGATCAGGTTCGGGTCCATCACGGCGCCGGGGACGGCGGTGAAGGCCGGGATCGTACCGCCGCCGTCAGGCTCGTGCCCGAACAGGCGGGAGAGCTGCAGCGCGATGATGATGACGCCGATGCCGCTCATGAAGCCGGAAATCACCGGATAAGGCACCAGTTTCACATACTGGCCGAACTTCAGCACGCCGAAGCCGATCTGCAGGATACCGGCGAGCACGACGGCCGCGAAGACCAGCGTCGGATTGCCGCCAAGCGCCGCATAAAGGCCAGCGAAGACGACGACCATCGGGCCGGTCGGTCCGGAGACCTGCGAGCCGGTGCCGCCGAAGAGGGCGGCGAAGAAGCCAACGAAAATCGCACCCCAGAGACCGGCAATCGGGCCGGCGCCTGAAGCTTCACCGAAGGCGAGGGCCAGCGGCAGCGCGACGATGCCGGCGGTCAGGCCGCCGAACAGGTCGCCTCTCATGTTCGAGAGGTCAAAGAAGGGGCTGCGCCCGCCGGGCGCAGCAGTCTGGGAAGAAGACATATGTCTGGATCCGTTCTGTCAGGACCCGTTTATGCCGCGCAGGTATGTTCGCCCGCGAGTTCGCGGATCTGGGCGGCGTAACGGGAGTCGATGGTGATGAATTTGCCTTCGGCCTCGTCCCAGGCTTCGACTTCGCCGGAGCGGATGTCGTAGACCCAGCCATGCAGCTCGGTCGTGCCTTTTGCGAGGGCGGCGGCAACGCTCGGATGGGTGCGCAGGTGCTGCAGCTGGAGCAGGACGTTCTGCTCGATCAGCATCTTCATGCGCTCGTCCGGGGAGGCATCGTCTTCAGCGATGCCGTCGACGATATCCACAGCGGCCTTGGAGTAGCCAAGCCATTTGGCGACATGCGGCAGGCCTTCGAGGCCTTCCGGATTCATCGCGCCTTTCATGGCGCCGCACTCTGTGTGGCCGCAGACCACGATGTGCGGAACCTTCAGCACGGCAACGGCATATTCGATCGATGCCGTCATGCCGCCGGTGGATTCCGTGTGCGGTGGAACAATGTTGCCTGCATTGCGGCAGATGAAGAGTTCACCCGGTTCGGTCTGGGTGATCATGGCTGTTTCAACACGGGAGTCGGAACAGGCGATGAAGAGCGCTTCGGGCGACTGGCCCTTGCTGAGCTCTTCGAAAAGGTCCTGTTTTTCAGGATAGATACTGTTTTTGAAGCGGACGACGCCTGCAGCAAAGCGGGGCATGCGAAATTCCTTTCGATGCTGGGATGAAAGACTGAATGGGAGGAGGGAGGAAACGTGCGCGGTGGGCGCTCAGTATGTGGACGGCGGGTCCACGACAGACCGGGTCACCTCACTGTAGTGACGACACGCACTAAGATTTAATGCCATCAGTTCGTGCACAGAAAGCGAGCTCCTTGGGTCTGATAGCTGCAATCTGGTGTAGTGCGATAGATAGTTCCAATATAAAAATTATCTTGTTTCAATAGTAAAATACTATCAATACTGGTCCGCCGCAGGACAGGAAACCGCAAATGCGCCCAACGCTCAGACAGCTGCAATACCTGGTCGCCGTTGCCGATACCGGGAAATTCCATGAGGCGGCCCGCCTGTTGAACGTGTCGCAGCCGAGCCTGTCGGCCCAGATTGCGGAAGCCGAGCACCAGCTGGGCGCGGTGCTGGTGGAGCGGGGCCGCCATGGCGCGTTCATGACCCCGCTGGGTGAGGAAGTCGTCCGCCGCGCGCGGGCGATCCTGATTCAGGTGGAGGACCTGAAGGCCTTCACCCTGCGTCCCGCGGGGGAGGTGGCCGGACGCTACCGGCTGGGTACCGTCTCCACCATCGGGCCCTATCTGCTGCCCGGCGCCGTCCGGGAACTGCACCGCCTGTTTCCCGAACTGCGCATGAGTGTGCACGAGTCCCGTATTGCAGACCTCAATGACCGCCTGAATGATGGCCGGCTCGACATGATCATCTCGACACCGGAGGACCATGCCAGCAGCGCTTTCATGGAACTGTTCGAGGAGACACTGTACGTCTGTGCCGCCCAGGAAGACGAATTGTCCGCCCAGAAGGGACCGGTCGATGTGGAAGCCCTGCGCGGGCGGGAGCTGTTGAGCCTCGGTCCCGGCCACAGGCTGAGCCTTATCATCCAGCAGCTGGCGGATGCGGCGGGCGCCCATGTCAGTACCGAATATGAAGGCACATCGCTGGATGCCGTCCGCCAGACCGCCAGCATGGGGGAGGGGGTGGCCATCCTGCCGAACCTCTATGCCGTGGTTGAGGCCAAGCGTGACCCGAGCCAGGTCGTCCGTCCGATCCGGCACAAGCTGGCCCGCCGCAAGATCGGCCTCATCTGGCGCGAGGGCTCACCGCTGTCCGAGCCGATGACCGAGATGGGAAAGGTGATGCGCGCTGTTGCGGCAGACCTGCTCAGCAGCGACGGCAAGGAGCCGAAGCGCCGGGTCAGTCGACGCTGATCTCCACGCGCTCTTCGGCAAGATAGTCGGTCGAGCGCATTTCATGAAGGCGGCTGACGGTCCGCTCAAACTCGAAGGCGCCATCGCCTTCCGGGTACAGCGTTTCCGGTTCTGCCGCCGCGCTCGCCACCAGCTTGATCTTCGCTTCGTAGAGCGCATCGATCAGCGCAACAAAACGGGCGGCTTCGTTGCGCTTGTCGGAGTCGAGTTTCGGAATGCCGCGCAGGATGATCGTGTGGAAGTTCGCCGCGATGGTCAGATAGTCGCGCGAATAGAGCGGGCGGGCGCAAAGCTCCTCGAAGCTGAACCAGGCGACGCCGGCGGCCTCGCGGCTGACCTCCAGCTTGCGGCCTTTCACCGTCAGCGTCACATGCTGGGCATGGGCGCCGGAGGTGAGCCGCGTCCAGACCTCTTCAAGCGCAGCGTCGGCTTCCGGCCCGAGCGGGGCATACCAGACCGGCGCCGCGATCAGCCGGTCCAGCCGGTAGTCGCGGTCCGATGCGAGATGAAAGATGTCGCAGCGGTCTTTCAGGTGCTGGATGAAAGGCAGGAAGAGGGGGCGATTGATGCCGTCCTTGTAAAGATCATCCGGTTCGCGGTTGGATGTTGCCACCATGGTCACGCCGCGCTGGAACAGCTGGTCGAACAGGCGCGCGAGGATCATGGCGTCGGCGATCTGGGTCACCTGGAATTCGTCGAAGCAGAGCAGTTGCGCTTCTGCGGCGACCTGTTTGGCCACCGGCGGGATCGGATCGTCGCCCGCACCTTTCACGCGCCATTGGGAGCGTTTGCGCTCGCCCTCCGGCATCTTGCGCCAGGTATCCAGCCGGTCCTGGATTTCGGCCATGAATTCGTGGAAGTGCACCCGGCGTTTCGCTTTCGGGGCAGCATCCTCGAAGAACAAATCCATCAGCATGGACTTGCCGCGCCCGACCCCGCCCCAGAGGTACAGGCCGCGCACAGGCTCGGGCTTCGAGAACCAGCCGCCTTTCGGCGGATCGGCGAGGCGCCGGGCGAGATCGTCCAGACGTTCGGCCGCTTCTGCCTGTACCGGGTCATTAGTGAGGATGCCGGCATCCACACGTTCCCTGTACTGGCGGAGCACACTAGCCATGGGCGGGATCAGCCGAATTTTTCAGAGATTTGCTGGATCAGTTCGGGGAAGGATTCCGGACGCAGCAGCAGGGTAATCAAGATGCCTGCCAGGGCGCCGCCAAGGTGGGCGCCATGTCCGATGATCGCATCCTCCCGCTTCGACAGGCCATAGCTGATGACGATGAAGATCACCGCATAGGCCCCTGCCCAAACCGGCAGGATGCCGAAAATGCCAATGGTCAGGAAGGGGAAGATGATGCCCACAGCCGACATCAGTCCGGATATTGCGCCGGAGGCGCCGACGGCCCGGTAGTCCGGCTTGTTGCGCTTGTCGACGACATCCCACATCGATCCGCCGAGGAGCGACCCGAAATACAGGATCAGGAAGCCCGTCGCCCCGAAGACATGCTCCAGCCAGGGACCGAAATAATAGAGCGTGATCATGTTGGCGAAGAGGTGCCAGGTCGCGACATGCAGAAAACCGGACGTGATTACGCGGTGCCACTGGCGCTGTTCGCGGATCGGCCGGATCCAGAACGCGTTCTGGGTCATGAATTCAGGTGAGGCAAAGCCGACCATGCTGGCGATGATGTTCGCGAGCAGCAGGCTGGATGTGACCGGCGCAGCGGAGAAATATTCCATACTGAGGCAGTTTCCCGTCTGGATCAGGCGAAAGAAAACCGCCCGGAAAAGCTTCCGAGCGGCTTAGCAAGCTCCGGCCCCGCAGGGCAAGCGTGTGGGATCAGGCCGCGCGGACCGTCACGCCCTTTGTGTCGGCGGCGTCCGGCATCAGATCCATCAGGAAATCCTCAAAGCTGTCGGGGCGCTGGATGAACCGATTGAACGGCAGGCCGGCCTTGAAAATGGCTTCCGGGTGAATGTTGGCGCCGCAGCGGACGGCAGCTTCGACGGCCTGGTCACGCGTATCCATGGAGGACACGACGGCGATCCGGTATTTGCCCATATTGGCGATGCGGGCGATCGTCATGTCCGGATCCATGGAATCCGGCAGGCCGAGGTCCAGCACGACGAGGTCGAACCGCTCAAGACGCAGGCGCGATTCCGCGGCCATCAGCGTCGGCGCCATGACGAGGTCTACCTGAACACGCGAGCGGGCAGCCTTGTCCGCAGCGATGGCCAGCATGTCGCGCACCGGCGCGTGATCTTCAACCCAGAGAACTTTCATAAAATCTACCCCGATGCCTTTCCTGTGTGGCCGGTCCTTAACCTGCCCCCGATGTGCGTTCACTTTGCCACGCGCAGCTTACGGCTTAGTAAAGCGTTCCTTTCAGAAGTGTTGAAAACTCAACGAATTGCGACTCCGCAGAAAGGCCGGAAAGCGCCGGCAAATCCCGTCGAAATCCCTCACCGGAACGGGGATTTTCCGGGCTGACAGCGGTGCTTCCGCCGGTTTCCGGCTTCGCTTATGCTGGAGTCAGGAGAAACGCCCGAACATGAGTGACGAAACGCTCCCCCAGAAACCGCTCGCTCCGCGGAAATCGGCGTTCCTTGACGTGGAGACGCCGGATGACCTGCACATTGTGGATGTGCTGATCGAGGAGCGCTGCCCGAAACTGCGGGCGTCGCCGGCCTGGCCGCTGGCGCGCCCGGTGCTTTATTCCATGCTGGGTTATGACAAGGCCCGGCGCATGGCGGACGAGATCGTCGAGTTGAACGGGCGCGACTCGTTTGACCGCCTGTCGCGCCAGCTGTCTTTCGATCTTTCCGTCGAGGGGATCGAGCGCCTGCCGCGTGAGGGCCGGCTGATCATCGCCGCCAACCACCCGACCGGCCTTGCCGACGGGGTGGCCGTCTGGGACCTGCTGAAACGGGTGCGCGAAGACATCATCTTTTTTGCCAATGCCGATGCGATCCGGGTCAATCCGAAATTCGAAGACGTGATCATCCCGGTCGAATGGGTGATGGAAAAAAGGTCTCCCGCCAAGGCCCGTGAAACCCTGAAGCGGGCAGGGGAGGCTTTCGCGGAAGAGAAATGCGTCGTCATCTTCCCATCCGGGCGTCTTGCGCGGAAGGAAGGCGACCGGCTGATCGAGAAGGACTGGTTCTCCACCGTCATCGGCCTTGCGAAAAAGCAGAAGGCGCCGATCCTGCCGCTGAACCTCGATGCGTGGAATTCGCGGCTCTATTACCTGCTCTGCAATCTCAGCGGCGAGCTGCGCGACATCACCCTGTTCCATGAACTTCTGAACAAGCAGGGTTCGAAAATGCGGATGACGTTCGGCCAGATGATCGACCCGGAGACGCTGCAGGGCGATGCGGGTGAGCTGACCGAAAAGCTGAAGGCGCATGTCGCCTATGAATTGCTGGAGGATCCGGAGGCGGTGTTCCGGCCCTGATCAAAGGTCTCTTGAGGCCGCTGCTGCGCCCTAATTGACAACATATTGTCAATGTGAAAATGTGTTGTCCATGAAGACAGCACGTTATCCCTCGCACACGGATGCTGGCGCAGCGCTGACAGCGATGATGCTGGACATCTTCCGCGCCAATGGCGCGCTGCTCGCTGCTGGCGACCGTCTGGTCGCGCCGCTGGGCCTGACCAGCGCGCGCTGGCAAGTCCTCGGGTCCATTGCGCTGTCGGAGCATGCTCTGCCGGTGGCGCATCTTGCCCGGGTCATGGGGCTCAGCCGGCAGGCGGTGCAAAGAGTGGTCAACGATCTGGAGCGGGAGGGGTTCGTTCAGTTCGAACCAAACCCGCATCATAAGCGCGCTCATCTTGTCGTCCTGACCGACAAGGGCGCTGACGCCTATGCCGCCGCATCGCAGCAGGAGGCGCCCTGGGCGAATGCCCTGGCCGAGGGCATGTCGCCCGAAGAGCTGGAAACGGTTCGCCGCGTTCTGAACACTTTGACCGCACGTCTCGATGCAGACTGAGATGAGGAGCCTCCGACCTTGATGAAACGCGTTCACCCGATTGCCGGATTTATTGGCTTCCTGACGATCCTCTGCTTCTGGATGTCGACGCTTGTTGTGGAGCTGTTCGGGAGTGCCGCAGCCATACTTGCCGTGAAGACAGGCATTCTATGGGGCATGATTGTTCTGGTCCCATCCCTGGCCATTACAGGCGCAACCGGGTTTCGGCTTGCCGGGCCGGTGCGGACAGGTCTGGTACGGGCGAAGCAGCGCCGCATGCCGGTTATTGCGGCAAACGGGCTGTTGATCCTGGTGCCGTGCGCCATTGTCCTGCAGCGGCTCGCTGCAGATGGCCAATACACATCGATGTTCTACGCGCTGCAGGTGCTCGAACTGATTGCCGGTGCCGTGAACCTGACGCTCATGGGACTGAATATTCGTGACGGGCTGCGCATGACAAGGCGGCGGCGTGCCGCCCGGACAGGCGGGCCGGGCGCCGCCGTTTAATACACAGCGACGCGGTCGATGCGGAGCGGCTGTTCCGGGCAGGGGGCCGGTTGGCTGAGCCTCACAGGCTGGTCGCCTGCATGCCGGGCAGACCAGGCCGCGGCGGCCGACAGCGTCCGGGCATCTGCAAACAGGTTGAGCAGGCCATCCAGGGCATCCGCAGACGCGCGGGCCGAGCGGGCGCCTTCCAGGGCTTCGAGCTGGACTTCCGCTTCTTCGCCGAGACTGAGGAAGCTGCAGCCGATGGTGGAGGGCACGCCGGCCTGTCTGGTCCAGGTGCCGAGGCGAGTGGCGTTGAAGGCAAACCGTTCAATCTCGATCACATAATCCTGGTCCAGGGCCGGCATGCGGCCCTGCCGGGCCGTATCCAGCAAAGGTGCGGAGTCGCTGGCGAGCGCTGTCGCTTTCGCGCCCCACAGCTCGGCCAGTTCCGGGCTGGCGGAGGCGGTTCCGGCTGACAAGGCGAGTGCGGAAGCGATACAGATCTGTCTCAACATGGGGCGGGGTGTCCCTTTTTGGGACAAAAGGCGCAAAAACCGTGCCGGATCTGCCCCGAGGGCCGGGCTTGCCAGATGCCGGGTGGCATCCCAGACTTCGCAAAAAAGGAAGACGCATATGAGCGGGGAGAATAAGGGCATCGTCAGGGACCAGCCGCAGGAGATCCCTTCGGAAGGCGGGCCGCTGGCCGAGTTCAAGGGCGCTGTACCGCCGGCGCCGGAATGGTTCCGCAAGGCGGTCGCTACGCCTTATGAAACGGACTCGGTGGAGGTTCAGGGCGCGAAGGTCACCTATCAGCGCTGGGGCAAGCGCGGGGCACCCGGTCTTCTGCTTGTGCATGGCAATGGGGCGCACGCCCATTGGTGGGACTTCATCGCGCCTTACTTTGCCGAGGAATACAATGTTGCCGCGATCACATTTGCCGGCATGGGCGACAGTGATTACCGCGACAGCTACAATATGGCGACCTTCGCAGAAGAAGAGGTCGCCGTGGCCGAGGCGGCCGGCCTGTTCGACGGGCCGACCAAGCCGATCATCGTGGCGCATTCCTTCGGCGGTTTCGTCACGCTGGTGACCGGTGCGAAATATGGCGACCGGTTCGACGGCATGGTGATCGTCGACAGTCCCGTGAACCCGCCGGAGCGTCCGCACCGGGGGCCGGACCGTAAAGGCCGCCCGAACCGGATTTATCCGGACCTTGCCGCTGCACTCAGCCGGTTCCGCCTGGCTCCGCCGCAGCTCTGCGAGAACCTCTACGCCGTCGACTATATTGCCCGCTGGAGCCTGAAGAAGGCGGATGAAGGCGGCTGGACGTGGAAGTTCGACCCGATGATCTGGACCCATTTCGATCCGGGCAAGGACCCCGGCGAACTGCTTCAGGCAGCGCGCTGCCGGGTCGCGATCATACGCGGCGAGAACAGTTCACTGATGCCCGACGATGTGCGCGAATACATGCGCAAGCTGCTTGGCTATCAGGTGCCGTTCATCTCCATTCCGCATGCAGACCATCATGTCATGCTGGACCAGCCGATCGCCTTCATAGCGGCGCTGCGCACCATGCTGGCTGAATGGAACCATTCCGACCCGCACCGCGCGGTCACTGAGGCGCCGCAGACGACTCAGTCCTGAAGCGGCCGGCGACGCCCAGCCACTGAACGATCCTGAGCGCAGACTGCCAGAGCGGGGCATCGGGAGAGCCGATGGATTGCGCCTCTGCGGCCTGTTCGGACAGAACGAAGGCGGACTCCTCCACGCCAACGCGCCGCATCGTTGTCATGGCGGTGGAAAAGGCCTTCTGGTCACAGAACTCCGTCCGCGGACTGCCGAGTATCCAGGCCACGGCGTTGCCTTCTTCGCGCCGGCCCAGCAGGCAGCGTTTGTCCGGTTCAAGGCTGAGCCAGAGGATCGCCTGGAAGTCGGTAAAGGCGCCGCCGAATATGTCTGAGTGGCCAAGCCCGCCATCGGAGACGGCGGAAGTGTCGATCGTGTTCAGAATGGGCAGGAGGACCGGTTCGGCGGAGTCGCCGGCCCGGCGGCCCGTACCGTTGAAACGCCGGGAGGCCTGAAGCGCCCGGTCCTTGGAGCTGGCGTAAAGCGTGAAGTCATCGGCAAGGCTGTCGATTTCCGAGACGCGTTCGATGAAGTCGTCCGCATCCACATCGGGGGAGGCGAAGATGACCTCGTTGAACAGTTTCATGTCCGGCCGGTCGCGCGCCATCTGTTCCAGCGCGAGGGTCAGGAACTCGTTCCCCATCGAGTGGGCAACAACGCTGATCCGTTCGGCGCCGGTCCGGTCCGCCAGGATCAGCAGGAAGTCTTCAAGATCCTTCGCGGCCTCGGGCGTGATCTGCGAGCGGTCTGCCTTGTAGCCAAACAGGCTGCCTGCCGACGGCCAGGAATAGAAAGCCGTCGCCCCGTCGATTTCGAGATCGACGGAAAGCTGTGCCGTGCGTTCGATCCCAGCGTCGAACTTGGTGTTGTAGCCATGGATGAACACAAAGATTTCGCGGCGCTGGGACTTGGCAAGCTCCAGCTTCATTTCGCGGACAAAGGCTTCCATGTCCGGATGGATCTTCATGTCGCCGACTATGACGTGCCGCGCCGGGTCCGGCCGCACATCGAAGCGTAGCACGCTCGGTTTCGGAATTTCGCCGAGCGCCCGGTTGCGCGGAACCGAGACGATCACCGTGCCGGTTTCCAGCTCGCCACGCTCGTTGCCGTAATAGGAGCGGGCATCCAGGACGGGTTTGCCGTCGACCATCAGGAGCTGGCCGGGGTCCGCCGCGCGGTCCGTGCCGTAGAAAACCTTGATGAGATCGAAGTCCGGCTCCTCGCCGAAGACACGGGGAGCGAGGCGGCGGCCTGACGGCATGGCCGCGCCGGTGTCGCGGCTCCGCTCGATACTGTCGGCCAGCGCCAGTTCCATCTCGTCCAGTGTCGCGAACCCGCCGGCCATCGCGATGGCAGGCATGTCCAGCCCGTTCGCCTTGGCGAAGGCGAGCAGGGGCGCCAGGCGCGGATGGTCGATGCCGAGATGCCGGGTCACGAGGCCGACGGCCCGGCCGGCATGGAGGCTTGCGGTGCCGGTATCGCCAGCGGCGGCAGCGATTTCGGCCATGCGGCCTTCGAGATTGATCAGCCGGGCCCAGTCCGGCTCGGGGGCGGCTTCGGTTGCCTTGGCAACGCCTTGATAGGCGGCGAGCGCACCTTGGGTGTCGCCTTGCCGCGCCAGCAGGTCGGCAAGGTCGAGCGTCAGGGCCTCGTCCGTTGCCGGGTCGGCCAGAAGTTCATGGGCGAGCGACAGCATCGCATCATGATCCCCGGCGGCTTCGGCGTCGCCGAGTTCGACCAGAAGGTCGCGCGGCGGCGGGGCCGGGGCGGGCGTTTGCGGGGGCGGGGTGGCACAGGCCGCCAGAATTGCCAGCAGCGTGGCCATGACCGTAACGCGAATGCGTTTCATGCGGCGTCCTCCTCCCGAACGAGAGGGGATACTAAAAAGCGCGCGCCCTGCCTGCAACAGGCACCGTGTCAGTCGGTCTTCTTCCACTTTACAGAATAAAGGTCGAACCGGCGGTCCTTGAGGTTCTGTACTGCGCCGGACTGGCGGGCAGTCAGCAGGTCCGACAGCGACAGGTCTGCCAGCGCAATGGTCTCGGTATTGGGCGCTGTATCGGCGGCTACGCCATCGCGGGCGAAGGGGAAGTCCGACGGCGTCAGGATGCAGCTTTCGGCATAGTGGATATCCATGTTCTCCACATTCGGCAGGTTTCCGACCACGCCGGAGAGGGCGACATAGCACTGGTTCTCCACCGCCCGCGCCTGGCAGCAATAGCGTACGCGCATGTAGCCCCGGCGTTCATCGGTGCAGAACGGCACGAACAGCATCAGCGCGCCCTGGTCGACCAGGTGGCGGGCGAGTTCCGGGAATTCGGAATCGTAGCAGATCATCACGCCGATCGGGCCGCAGTCCGTCTGGATGGCGAGCGCGCCTTCGCCGCCCTTGATGTTCCACCACATGCGCTCCGACGGGGTCGGATGCAGCTTCTGCTGTGTATGGACCGACCCGTCGCGCAGGAACACGTAGGAGATGTTCAGGACGTCGCCGTTCTCCATCATGCTGGGATGCGTGCCCCCGATGATGTTGACGTTATAGGAAACGGCGAGCTTCTCCATGAATTCGATGAAACGCGGCGTGTATTCGGTGATCTTCTCAATCGCTTCGACCGGGCCGAGCGGCCGGTGCTCCAGCGAGAGGAGCTGCAGGGTGAACAGCTCCGGGAAGACGACGAAGTCCGATTTGTAGTCCGACGCGATGTCGGTGAAATATTCGATCTGCTGTTCGAACTCGTCGATGGAGTTGATCTTGCGCATCTGGAACTGGACGGTTGCGATGCGGACGCGTTCCGGCAGGGACGTATCGCCGAGACCGGGCTTGGCCTGGATCTTGTCCTGCTCCAGCGGGTTTTCCCAGATCATGTGTGTGGCGCAATCCTTCGACTGGGGGTCACCCACCAGATAGTTGCGCATCACGCCGATCGGCTTGAAGCCCTGGCGCAGCTGGAAATTGATCACTGGGTCCTTGAGCTTCTGGTCGACGACTGCATCGACATAATCCTGCGGGTTCGGATATTCCTTCGCGTGGCGGGCATAGCCGGGCATCCGCCCGCCGAAGACGATGCCCTTCAGCTCCAGCCACTGGCAGAGTTCCCTCCGTACCCGGTAGAAGCGCTCGCCGATACGCAGGCGGCGGTAGTCCGGATGGACCATCACATCCATGCCGTACAGCATGTCACCTTCCGGGTCGTGGCGGGCCGCAAAGCCCACGCCGGTGATCTCGTTCCAGGTGTGCGGCTTCAGCGCGACGTCGCTCGAGATCATGAAGGTGGCGCAGTAGCCGACGATGACACCTTCATATTCCGCGACGAACTGGCCGTCCGGGAAACGGTTGATCTGGCCGAACAATTCGCTTCGGGCATAGCCCATGCCGGGGCCGTAGACGCGCTCGGACACTTCCATGATGCCGGGAATGTCGCGGACCTCGGCATTGCGGACGATAAGCTTGGCGGGTTTGTTTGACATGACTGCCTTTCCGGGCTGCCTACGTGTTCGGGTTTGGGCGCTGTCTGCCACAGACGGATTGAGAGAGTCTCAATGTGGCAGGCGGAAGCTGGCACGCAAGCCGCCGAGTGCACTTTCCGACAGGCGCAGGTCACCGCCATGGGCGCGGGCCGTATCGCGGGCGAGTGTCAGGCCGAGGCCGATGCCGGATGTGTTCTGCGTGCGCGCCTCATCCAGCCGCGAGAAGGGGCGGAAGGCGTCTTCATATTGGTCCTTTGGAATACCGGGGCCGTCATCGTCCACATGCACTTCGGCCGCATGGGGGCCATCGACCAGCGTGACCTGCACCGTATCCCCGAATTTCAGGGCGTTGGAGAGCAGATTGGTGAGCGCGCGCTTGACCGCGAGGCGGCGGCCTGTGACCCGGATCGTTTCCGGGCCGGTGACTGCAATCTCCTCGCTGAACCCAGTGGCGGCCTCGCGCACCAGTCCGGCAAAGTCGAACTCTGTCAGTTCATCGCTTTCCTCTCCCCTGGCAAAGGCGAGGTAGCCGTCCAGCATCATGCTCATGTCCTTTAGGTCGGCCTTCATGGCGCGGATCTCGTCGGTCTCCTCCATCATGGCGAGGGAGAGCTTCAGCCGGGTGAGGGGGGTACGCAAATCATGGCTGACGCCGGCCAGCATGGCGGTGCGCTGCTCGGCAAAGGAGGTCAGCCGGTTCTTCATGTCGATCACGGCGCGGGCAGCTTCGCGGACTTCATTGGCGCCCGATGGCCGGAAGTCCGGTACGTCGCGCCCCCGGCCGAAGGCCCGTGCGGCTTTCGAAAGGCTGAGGATGGACCGTACCTGCTGGTTCAGGAAGGCTACGGCCAGCGCAATCATCAGAAGGCTGAAGATGATCACCCAGACGATGAAGACGTGCGACGTGATGGTGACGGCCCGTTTGCGCTCGACCAGCACTTCGACCGTCCGCCCTGCGGCCGGAAAACGGATATGGATCAGCGAGTCATTGGGGCTGAGGCCCGCCACGACGGGCAGGCCGAGACGTGTCGAAAGCTCTTGCCGCAGGACATGGCGATAGGAGAAATTCTCAAGGAAGCCTTCTTCCTCCGGCACAGCATGCGGCGCGTCGCAACTGAACGTTAGGTCCAGCCGGGTTGCGATCAGCTCCCGGGAAATCGGCGATTCAGACCGCCGCTCGCAATAGTCCTGCACGATGCTGACGTCCCGCGCGATGGACTGGCCGAGCTTGCGGTTCACTTCGGCGATATGATTGTCATAGTAGAACCATGTCGTCAGCGTCAGGATCAGGACGACCGGCAGTACCACCATGAGCAGGCTGCGGGCATAGAGGCCGCGGGGGGTGATGTCGCGTAAGCGGAACATGGCGCGTCAGTCCGGCATCAGGCGGTAGCCGATACCGCGCACGGTCTGGATATGGATCGGTTCTTTCGGGTTCGGCTCGATCTTGCGGCGCAGGCGCGTGACCTGAACATCGACAGAGCGTTCCATGCCGGCGGATGTGATCTGCGCCAGTTCCTCGCGGCTGACCGGTTCGCCGGCCCGCGTGGCAAGGGCCGTCAGCAATTGCAGTTCGGCATCGGTGAGGCGCACGCGCTCATCGCCGGATTTCAACTCGCCCCGGGCCGCATTGAAGACAAGGCCGGACATTTCGACCTCTTCCGGCGGCTCTTCCTTGTGCGAGCGGCGCAGGATCGCGGCGCAGCGCAGGGCGAGTTCCTCCGGTTCGAACGGTTTGGCGAGGTAGTCGTCAGCGCCGCGTTTCAGGCCTTCGATCCGGTCGCCGGACTCCCCGCGCGCTGTCAGCAGCAGGACGGGGGTCTCCCGCGACACGCCCTGACGGATGCCGGACAGAAGGGAGAAGCCGTCCTCGCCCGGCATCATCACATCGAGGATCGCGAGGTCGAACGCCATTGTGCTCATCAGGCGCCGGGCAGCCTCGGCGTCCGGCGCGGCCGTCACCCGGTAGCCCTCGCGGCTGAGAAAGCGCTTCAGCAGGTCGCGGATGCGGTCGTCGTCATCGACGACAAGAATATGCGCGGCGTCGGGCATCAGCGCACCAGCGCATCAAGCACGCGGCGGTTGCCGTCCACCGCGTCCGGTCCGGCGCTGCGATAGGCGAGACGCAGGCGCTCACGCAGCACGATGGTCAGCTGCGTGGTCAGCGTGATGCCGGAGTCCGACAGGGTCAGCTTGCGCTGCCGGGCGTCGCGGTTGCCGACTTCCTTTTCGATCAGGCTGCGCTGATCCAGCTGGCCGAGAATGCGGGCAAAGGTCGGCACGGTCATGCCGACGGAATCCCGTAATTCCGACACGGTGAGGCCGGGCCAGTAGCGGATGGTCATGAGAATTTGCATCTCTGGCTTGCTCAGGCCCGCCTTGCGTCGGGCCGCTTCGGCGGCTCTGGTGAGTTCGGATGCGCCAGCCAGCAGGAGGCCGACGCCGCGATCCAGCTCCTGATCCATCAGGAAAAGGCGGGGGTCGAACGGGCGGTTCAGGTTGACGTCAGGTGCCATCCGGTGAAATGAACGCGAAATTCCAAGAAGTGCAAGCGAGGAGCGCTGAGATACGATGGCCGGAACCGCATACGACGACCGCGATGGCTATATCTGGATGGACGGAGAGTTCGTGCCGTGGCGTGACACCAAGGTACACGTCCTCACGCATGCACTGCACTATGCCTCGTCGGTATTCGAGGGCGAGCGCGCCTATAACGGCAAGATCTTCCGCTCGCTGGACCATTCAAAACGTCTGCACAATTCCGCGCGGATCATGGGCTTCGACATCCCCTACACGGTGGAGCAGATCGAAGACGTGAAGCGCGAGGCGCTGGCCAAGTCGGGGCTCGACAGCGCCTATGTGCGCGCGATCGCCTGGCGCGGATCGGAAATGATGGGCGTGTCGGCCCAGCAGAACTCGATCCACCTGGCCGTCGCTGTCTGGCATTGGGGTGACTATTTTGCCGACAAGATGAAAGGCATCCGGATGACGCATGCCGAATGGCGCCGTCCGGCACCGAACACCGCACCCTGCCATGCGAAGGCCGCCGGTCTCTACATGATCTGCACGCTCTCCAAGCATGCGGCCGAGCGGGACGGTTATGCCGACGCGCTGATGCTGGACTATCGCGGCCAGGTGGCCGAGGCGACGGGCGCAAACATCTTCTTCGTGCGTGATGGCGCGCTGCACACGCCGACGCCGGACTGCTTCCTGAACGGGTTGACCCGCCAGACGGCGATCAAGCTCGCCCAGCAGCGCCAGCTTGAAGTGATCGAACGGGCCATCATGCCGGACGAACTGGCGACCTTCTCGGAATGCTTCATCACCGGCTCTGCCGCGGAAATCACGCCGGTCGCCGAAATCGGCGCGCATACCTACAAGCCGGGCCAGATCTCTGAAGCGCTGGTCAATGACTATTCGGCGCTGGTCAACGGCAAGCTGGAAGTCGCGCTCTAGGGCGTGGATCCGTATCCGGACAAAATGAAAAGGCGGCCCGTGGGCCGCCTTTTTTATTGGCTCACTTGTTCGGCTGAGGTGTGTAGCGCAGATAGGGCTTCACCGTCTTGAAGCCCTTGGGAAACAATTTTCCGGCTTCTTCGTCCGACAGGCTCGGCACGACGATGACGTCTTCGCCATCGGTCCAGTTCACCGGGGTGGCCACCTTGTGGCCGTCGGTCAGCTGCAGGCTGTCGATCAGGCGCAGCACTTCGTCGAAATTCCGCCCGGCGCTCGGCGGATAGATGATCGAGGCGCGGATCTTCTTGTCCGGGTCGATTACATAAACGGCCCGCACGGTCACTTTCGGATCGGCGTTCGGATGGATCATGTTGTAGAGCATGGCCACTCTGCGGCCGGGGTCTGCGATGATCGGAAACTGGACCGATGCGCCTTGGGTCTCTTCGATGTCTTCGATCCAGCGCTTGTGATCCTCGACCGTATCGACCGAGATGACGAGCGCCTTGGCGCCGCGGCGGGCGAATTCATCTTTCAGCCGGGCTGTATAGCCAAGCTCTGTCGTGCAGACGGGCGTGAAGTCAGCCGGGTGGGAGAAAAACACCACCCAGTCGCCGCCGGCCCAGTCATGGAACCGGATCGGGCCTTCTGTCGTATCCGCTTCAAAGTCGGGCGCTACGTCGCCGATCAGCAAGCTCATCTAAACCGTCTCCTGTGACTTGATTTCGAGGGCGAAAATGGTGCCTAAGAGAGACTGAGCCAATGAGCGGTGCCTGAAGGTGTCGATCAGAATTTCTAATCTCCGGACCTGCCTATGAAGCGCCTGATCCTGATGCGTCATGCCAAGACCGAACCCTTTGGAGAGGGCATCGACGATTTTGGCCGCGCTTTGACCGACCAGGGGCATAGCGATGCGACGCGGATCGCCGAGGAGATTGTTGCGCTGGGCTGGAGCCCGGAGCGCATCCTCGTCTCCACTGCCCGGCGGGCGCGGGAAACCTGTTCGGACGTCGCGCGGGTGTTCGAGGGCGAAAAAGTGCGCCCGATGGAATCGCTCTATCTTTGCGGCGCGCGCGGCCTTGCCGAAGCGGTGAAGCAGAATGACGGCGCCGGCACGCTGATGGTGATCGGCCACAATCCGGGTATCCATGATTTCGCGCTGGACATCCTGCGCGATGGCGGCAGCCAGGATCACTACGCTTCCCAGCGCCTTGCAGAGAAATTCCCGACCAGCTGCGCCGCCATGTTCGAGCGCGAAGACGATGGCAGTTTCGTGCCGGTCCTGTTCCGCCTCGCAAACGTGCTGCGGGCCAAGGACTACCGCACCGCAACGGCCTGACATACCGCTCAAAAAAAGCCCCGCCCGGGAGAGACGGGCAGGGCGCGAGACCGCAGGAGACGGAGTTTTGGAGAGGCAGGCGCCTCCCGCGGGAGAAGACGCCGCTTAGCGGGAGACCGAGGCCTCGTAGACAGCGGTCAGGGCAGGTTCGTTGATCGCGGTCACGGCGCTTTTCAGGGTGCGGCTTTCGCAGAAGCTGACAGCGTAGCTGCTGGCGAAGGTCCATTCGGAGGTCTCGGCGACGCAGCGCTCATGGACATCCTGTTTCAGTTTCGAAAATTCCTGCTTGGCGCCTTCGGTCGTCTGAAGCGTGCTGCGGTCGATGTTCACGTTCATTTCGAACTGTTGGGTCGTGCTGGCGAGGGCCGGCATGGCAGCGAGGGAGAGGGCGGTGGCAGCGAGAATGGTGCGGATCATGACGAGAGAGTCCTTCCTTTGAGGTTTTGTTTTCTTGTGAGGGGGGAGGTGGACGGCGCTGCGGGCCAGCAGGGGGATTGGCCTTTTCGTGCAGCGCCGTCCGGGCGGCTTAGTGCTGGTCCCGGCGAAGGGACCGGCGGCGGCGGCGGACCAGGAGGTTCGGGCGGCCCCGGTCGGCCACATCATTTGCCGGTCGGGACAGCAGCGTCTTGCTGCCGGTAAGGATGGCATCTGCCATCTGCGCAGCGGGCGCGGCGATCTCGTGGTCATACTGACGGGCGCGGGGGGTCATGTTCGAAAGTCCTTCTTGGTTTCTTGTCTTGGCGGGACCATCCCGCCGCCGACACCCTCAAGATAGGACCGCTAATATCGAATTTCAATAAAAAAATATCGAAAAACAATAAATACCAGATTTTTCAAGGCACTTTGTCTTCTCGAATATCGATATGGTACGCCAGGACCGGCCTTCAAGGCCAATTAATTGCGGTCCATGGAGAATTTTTCCGGGAATCGGCGCCAGTCATGGTCCAGATTGCCCGGCATCAGGCAAATGCCGGGGAAAAGCTTTTTAGGCCGGGCGATTTTCCGATGCATGTCCCGGCTGGCCGAGGTCGAAGCTCAGCTGGACCGGGCCCCTGGCAGGCCGGCGGATCCCTTTTGGACGCGTCTTGCGGAAGGGCAGGGCCGCCTGTCTCTTGTCCAGGGGCGCGGCCTGGCGCGGTTCAGGGGCGGGCGCGGTCCATCCGGGCCGGTGGACCCGGGCGATCCGCTCGCGGGCTTCGCGCGCCGCGGCGACATGGTCGGCCATGCGCATCGGATAGGTTTGGCCAAAGATGACGCCCGCCGCGGCGAGGTCGGCTTTCGGCGCATCCCAGGGCGCATGGATATACGCATCCGGCAAGGCGGCGAGCTCCGGTACCCAGCGGCGGATGAAGGCGCCGTCCGGGTCCAGCTGTTGCGACAGGCGGACCGGGTTCCGGATCGCCGGGGCCCGGCGGCCCTTCAGGCCGGCCTGCGCGATCACCTGCGGATAATGAATGCCGGGGTCGAAATCCGTGCACAGGGCGGCGAGCTTTTCGGCCGGCAGCCGCCAGTCCATCCAGAGCTGGTAAGCTGCAAAACCGATCAGCATGGCCCGCATGCGGTCATTCAGCCAGCCGGTCTGGCGTAGCGCACGCATGCTCGCATCGATCAGGGGGAAGCCGGTCCGTCCCTCGATCCAGGCGGCAAGACGCGGATCGTCGGCCGCCGCTTCGGGGCGCAAATCCTCGCCGCTGCCGGTCTGGGGCAGGGGGCGGTCTTCGAAGGCCTGAATGGAACGGGCCCGTCCTTCGAGGCGCTCCAGAAACTCTGTCAGCGAGGCCGCGAAAGTCTGGTCGCCATCCTGAACATAGGCGGCGCGCGCCCGGGCGGCGGCCTGCCAGGCCTCCCGGACGGACACCGTCCCGAAGGCGAGGTGGGGGGAGAGGCGCGAACCCGACACGTCCGCCAGCGCGGGCTGGCTGGTTTCCTGCTGGTAGCGGCGGCCCCGTCCGGCGACGAAACTTCTCAGCAATTCCACACCAGCCGCCCGGCCGCCTTTCTGGCGGTCGCTGCAATCTTCCGGGCCAAGGCAGAAATCCTCGGCAATCGGCCACGGGCCAGCGGCCTGCGTCGCGGGCCGGATCGTCTCCGGCGCCCTGATCCGGGGTGCGCTCATTGCCCCGGCCCATTGGCCCGCCCAGTCGTCCCGTGCACCGAGGCCGCGGACGATGCCCGGCCGGGCCTGTTCGCGAAGCGAGATTCCCGCCTGCACGGCCCAGCGGCGCACGGCCCGGTCACGGGCCCGCGTCCAGGGCAGGCCGGTGTCTTCATACATATGGATCGCTTCGATGCCGTGACGGCGGTGCAGGTCTGACAGAATGTCCAGCGCATCGCCCCGGCGCACGATCAGGCGTGCGCCACGCTCGGTCAGCGCCTCGTCCAGTTCGGTGAGGGAATCCATCAGGAAGTCGAACTGGCGCCGCGAATGTTCCGGCAAGGCCCAGAGGTCTCGCTCGAAGATATAGAGCGGCAGCACCGGCGCCCCGCTTGCCGCAGCGGCGGCAAGCGCAGCATGGTCATGCACCCGGAGATCCCGGCGAAACCAGACAAGATGGACGTTGCGCGTCATGGAACAAAAATAGAACATTCGAGGAGAACGTGCAAGACCTTTGATTTTCAGGCGGCTTTCAGGGCCGTCACTCACCGGGTGACTGCATGCCTGTGGATAGAGATGTGGATAAGGATGTGAATGGTGTGCGCAGGCTGCCGGCACCTGTTTTCGGGGGATTCTTCTCTCCTGCGGGGAGAATCGTTACGGATACGAAACAAATTCAACCTGTGATTTGTAGAGTTCACTTTATCCACAGGCTTTCCTGCAGCCATGGGTGGTGAGGGGTTCAATGACAAGGCGAGCCGTGCGCATGCGCGCGCGCAATTACGGTATCCGAAACCGGATATCCGTCTGGCGCTGGAATCTGCCCATGGCCTGCACCGCCGGGCGCCCGGCCTGTCTGCGCGCCGCACATTCAGCCCGGCGCAACACCTGTTCCTTCGCCGCGTCCTGACCGGGCTTGGCGTCCTGACCCTGCTGATGCCGGAACTTCCGGGCCTGCTGGCCACGCTGATCATCCCGCCGGTCTTCCTGGCGATTGTCCTTTTTCGCCTGTTCCTTCTGAGCGTTGCTGTGCGGTTGGACCGCAACGACCTGACCGCCAGTGAAGGCGCAACCCCGCTTCTGCCCGTCTATACGATCCTGATCGCCCTGAAGGACGAAGCCGCTATCGTGCCGCAGCTGGCAAAGGCCATCGCCGCGCTGGACTATCCGCAGGACAGGATCGACCTGAAGCTGCTGATCGAAGAAGCCGACCCCGGCACCAAGGCGGCCGTCATGGCCCAGGCCTGGCCGGCCGGCGCGGAACTGCTGGTCGTTCCGGCGGGCGAGCCACAGACCAAGCCGCGCGCCCTGAACTATGGCCTTGCCCGGGCGAGGGGCACTTATGTCGTCGTGTATGACGCCGAGGACCGCCCGCATCCCGGCCAGCTGAAGGCGGCGGTCCTCGCCTTCAATGCGCACGGGCCGGACATGTCCTGCCTGCAGGCGCCGCTTGTGGGCGTGCCGGCGGGAGGTAGCTGGATCGCGCGGCAATGGGCGCTGGAATATGCCATCCAGTTCAGCCTGCTGGTGCCGGCGCTCGCGTGGCTTGGCCTGCCGGTCGCGCTTGGCGGCACAAGCAATCATTTCCGCCGCACGGCGCTGGTCGCGGCAGGCGGCTGGGATGCGTGGAATGTCACGGAAGATGCTGACCTCGGCCTGCGGCTGGCCCGGCTTGGCCACCGGGTTGGCGCGATCAGGTCCCCGACACTGGAAGCGCCGCCGGAGCAGGGCCGCGTCTGGCGCGGCCAGCGCTCGCGCTGGCTGAAAGGCTATATCCAGACCTGGTGCGTGCTGATGCGCGGACGCGGCGAGGCACCGGGGCTGAAGCCCGCGGCGTTTCTGTCGGTCCAGCTGACCCTCGGGGCGGCGATCCTGTCTGCCATGGTGCATGGACCGTGGATGGCCTGGTGCGTGCTCTGCTTTACCTGCCCGGGATTGTCGCTCGGCGCGTTCGGCCTGACGGCGCTGTGTCTGTCGCTTTTCACCGGGGGGCTGTCGGCGAGCCTGGCGCCAGGACCCTGGCACTGGCGGCGCCTGTTCGACATGCTGACCCTGCCGCTCTACTGGCCGCTGCAGACACTCGCCATGGCGCGCGCGCTCTGGAGTCTCTGCCACACCCCGCACTATTGGGCGAAGACGCCGCATATCTGACCCAGCGGTAGCGCTTGGCGTTGCCGCTGCGGGGGAATAGGGTTCGTACCTGTCATATCTAATAGGGAGACCGCCATGGCCGACACTGCCGTCGACGAGCTCGAGACCTTCCGCGCAGAGACGCGCGCCTGGCTCGAGGAAAACTGCCCGCCTTCCATGCGCACGCCGATGAAAGACGACGAGATCGTCTGGGGCGGCAAGCGGGAGAAGTTCAAGAACCCGGAGTCGAAAGTCTGGCTTGAACGCATGGCCGAGAAAGGCTGGACCGCGCCGCAATGGCCGAAGAAGTATGGCGGCGGCGGCCTTTCCCCGGCCGAGGCCCGCGTGCTGCAGCAGGAGATGAGCCGCATCAAGGCGCGCCAGCCGCTGTTCTCGTTCGGCCTCTGGATGTTCGGCCCGGCGCTTCTGGAGTTCGGCAACGAAGAGCAGAAGATGCGCTTCATTCCGGATATCGTCCATGGCCGTACCCGCTGGTGCCAGGGCTATTCCGAGCCGGGCGCCGGGTCTGACCTGGCTGACCTGCAGACGCGTTGCGAGGACAAGGGCGATCACTATCTGATCAATGGCCAGAAGGTGTGGACCTCTTACGCCGACAAGGCTGACTGGATCTTCTGCCTCGTGCGGACAGATACCAGCGTGAAGCATGAAGGCATCAGCTTCATCCTGTTCGACATGGAAAGCGAAGGCGTCGAAGCGCGCCCGATCCTGCTGATCTCCGGCGAGAGCCCGTTCTGCGAAACCTTCTTCACCGATGTGAAGGTTCCGAAGGACCAATTGGTCGGCGAAGTGAATGGCGGCTGGCAGATCGCCAAGCGCCTGCTTCAGTTCGAACGCTCCTCCATCTCTGCCGGTGGCTTCGGCGGCACGGGCGGCTCGGGCATCATGGGGCCGGAAGACTATGCCAAGCAGCATATCGGCACTGACAGCGATGGCCGTCTTCTCGATGGCGACCTGCGCGGCCGCATCACCGATCACAAGATGTACGCCAAGGCCTTCAGCCTGACCGTCGCGCGCCAGACCGAACAGGCCAAGGCCGGTCAGGCCGTCAGCCACACCGCGTCGATCCTGAAATACGGCGCGGCCAAGATGAACCAGGACCGTCACGAACTTCTGATCGAGGCGCTCGGCACGGAAGGGCTCGGCTGGGAAGGGGAGGGCTTCGACCCGACCGCCAAGAAAGTCACCCGCCAGTGGCTGCGCTCGAAAGGCAACTCCATCGAAGGCGGCACAAGCGAGATCAACCTCAATGTCATCTCCAAGCGCGTGCTTGGCCTGAAAGACCATCAGTAAGCCGACGGCAGAGATTAGGAGATAAAGAACATGACTTTCCTTCTGACCGAAGATCAGGAAATGCTGCGCGACACCGCCATGGCGTTCGCGCGTGACGAACTGCCGGTGACGCATCTGCGCGAGCTGCGCGACAGCGGCGCAAACGGCAAGGACCCTGCGACCCGCCAGAAACTGGCAGAGCTTGGCTTCTTTGGCGTGATCGTTCCGGAAGAACCGGGCGGCGAGCACTTTGGCCTGGTTGGCCTGGGCCAGATCCTTGAGGCGCAGGGCCGCACGCTGGCCGCAACGCCGTTGCTGCAGACAGCGCTGATCGGCGCCAGTGCGATCCAGCTGGGCGGCACGCCTGCACAACAGGCCGAATGGCTGCCGAAGATCGCGGCCGGCGATGTCACTTTCGCCCTCGCGCTGGATGAAAGCGCGCACTTCAATCCGCTGAACGTGGCGACCGAAGCTGAGCGCAACGGACAGGGCTACACGATCAATGGCGAGAAGCGCTATGTGCCGGACGGCCATCATGCGGACATGCTGATTGTCGTCGCGCGGACCTTCGGCGAAGCGGGTGACCGTCATGGCCTGTCGCTGTTCCTCGTTCCGGCAGATGCCAAGGGCGTCTCGGTCCAGGAACTGAAGACCGCAGACAGCCATGGCGCAGCGCACATCACTTTCACCGATGTGATGGTGGGCGAAGGCGCGCTGGTCGGCGCGGCCGATGAAGGCGCAGACGTGCTGGAACCGGTGCTGGACCGCGCGGCGATCGGACAGGCAGCAGAAATGCTGGGCTCGTCACAGGCGGCGTTCGACATGACGCTGGAATATCTGCAGAGCCGCAAACAGTTCGGCCAGCTGATCGGCTCGTTCCAGTCGCTGCAGCACCGCGCCGCGAAGATGTTCACCGAGCTTGAGATGACTCGGTCCTGCGTCGCGGCGGCATTGTCCGCTGTCGATGAAGGCAAGACCAATGTTGCCGAACTCGCCAGCCTTGCAAAAGCGAAAGCCAGCGAACTGGTGCATCTTGTCTCGAACGAGTGCGTGCAGATGCATGGCGGCATCGGCATGACCGATGTGGCAGACCCCGGTCTCTACATGAAGCGCGCCCGCGCGCAGGAAGCCATGTATGGCTCGGCCAGCTGGCACCGCGACCGCTATGCGAAGCTGAACGGGTACTAGGCCAGACAGTCATTGCAAACAAAAGAAAGCCGGGCGCAGCGAAAGCTGGCCCGGCTTTTTCCGTTTCCGGAAGAGTGCTTATTTCAGCACGGAACCTTTGCGCAGGGATTTTGCGATCAGGTAGTAGACAACCGGGCGATGCTTCTGGCGCACCGAACGACCATACTTTTCGATTGCTTCTGCAATCGCGGCATCTGCCTTGGCTTCGTCAGCGACGCCAAGCTTCTTGCCGATGAAGGTTTTCTTGATCCGCTCCAGTTCGTCTTTCTGCGAAGCAGCGACGGTTGCAGAGTCGGATTTGTAGATGGCCGGGCCGCAAGCTTTCACGGCACCTTCGAGAAGCGCCATGTCCGGACGAGCTTCACCAACCTTCTCTTTGAGGTCGGCGACATACTTCTCCATCAGGACTTCTTTTTTCGACGGCTCTTTCGCCGGCTTGGTCACTGCCGGAGCCGCTGCCTTCTTCGGCGCCGCAGCTTTCTTCTTGGTAGCTTTTGCCATGGGAGTGTCTCCTCTATGGGCCCGACGGACGGGCGTGTTTTCAGATTACGCAGCACTTGTTCACGAATCAAAACGAAACGCAAAACACCCAAGCCATGATTTCCACAGGGACACAACCCTTGGCGATGAGGAATCGGACAAGGGCGCGATTTTTATTTAATCCGTATTCGGATTTTGCGTCAAGATGAGAAAGCATTGCGCAGCCAATGCTGAAAGATCGCGTTATCTGGCGATTGCGGAAAAAGTTGAGCGTGCACAGGAGTCTTCCCCATACGGGCGGACACCGTTAGGCTTGTGAAATCAGGGAAGCGGTCGGGAGGCGCCGGACACCTATGTCACGATATGCAGTTCTTATCATTGCGGCACTGATCTCGGCGGCCGGAATCTATTTCTGGCCAACCGGACCGGTTGCGAAAAGCACGGCGATCCTTGCAGGCCTTGTTACGCTGCTTGGCATTTCGGATCTTATCCAGAGACGCCACACGCTGTGGCGCAACTATCCGCTCCTGTCGCGTGTGCGCTGGCTGGCCGAAGAGATGCGGCCCTTCATTCGCTCCTATGTCGTGGAGAGCGAGACCGAAGGAAAGCCATTCAATCACGAAGACCGCGCGATGATTTACCGCCGTGCGAAAGACGTGACGTCTGTTGAACCCTTCGGCAGTCATCTGGATATTGATCGTCCGCCTTATGAGTGGCTCGCCCATTCCATGGCGGCGGTGCATTGCGACGACACCGACCCGCGCGTGATGGTTGGTGCGCCCGGCACATCGCAGCCTTATTCAGCCAGTGTCTTCAACATCTCTGCCATGAGCTTCGGCTCGCTCGGCGCGCACGCCATCGAGGCATTGTCCACCGGTGCAAAGGCAGGCGGCTTCTATCATGATACGGGCGAAGGCTCTGTCTCGCGCTATCACCGCAAGGGCGGGGCAGATCTCGTCTGGGAACTGGGCTCTGGTTATTTCGGCTGCCGCGCATCAGACGGCGGTTTCGATCCGGAACGTTTCCGGGATGTGGCTGCAGATCCGCAGATCAAGATGATCGAGATCAAGCTCAGCCAGGGTGCAAAGCCCGGCCATGGCGGCGTGCTGCCGGGCGCGAAGGTGACCGAGGCCATCGCGGAAGCCCGCGGTATCCAGGTGGGTGAGACCTGCGTGTCGCCGCCTGCGCACTCGGCCTTCTCCACGCCGACCCAGATGATGGAGTTCGTCGCAAAGCTGCGCGAGCTTTCCGGCGGCAAGCCGGTGGGCGCGAAATTCGCGGTCGGCAATCGCTGGGAAGTGCTGGCGCTCTGCAAGGCGATGCTGAAGACCGGCATCCTGCTGGACTTCATGGTCGTCGATGGCGGGGAAGGTGGCACAGGCGCGGCGCCAGCCGAATTCCTGGACCATGTCGGTGCGCCGCTGCGCCAGGGCCTGGTCCTGACACGAAACGCGCTGGTCGGTACGGGCCTCAAGGATGAAGTGCGCCTGGCCTGTTCCGGCAAGCAGACCAGCGCCTTTGCGATTGCTTCGTCCATGGCGCTCGGTGCGGACTGGGTGAACACGGCGCGCGGCTTCATGTTTGCGCTTGGCTGTATCCAGTCGCTCAACTGCCACAACAATCATTGTCCGACCGGTATCGCCACGCAGGACCCGTTCCGCCAGCACGGACTCGATGTGAGAGACAAGGCGGTGCGGGTCACGAACTTTCACCACAACACGGTGAAGGCATTGATGGAAGTTGTGGGCGCGGCCGGCTGCAAGCATCCGGGCGAGCTGACGCCCCGCCACATCATGCACCGGGTGACGGAAGACATCGTCCGCCCGGCGGATGAAGCCTATGACCTCCTCCATCGCGGGCAGCTCCTGTCCGATGCCGCAGGCACGCACCTCGCCAGCGAATGGGCGATGGCGCAGGCCGACAGTTTCAAACCGGCAGGCGTCTGATCTTCATGCGGTGGGTGGCGCCGGTCCTCTATGCGGTGCTTGCCGCGGCCGGCGTCTTCCTGCTGGCGGTCGTGACGAAGCAGCCCCGGCATGACCGGGACTGGTATCCGCATCTCTCGCGTCTGCCGCATGTCGAGCTGCAGGACGGCGTCTTCTCCATCGCGCCTTATGGCGACTGGACGTATACCGAAGATGCGCCGGACGAGATGGTCTGGTCCGGTGTGCCGCCGCACCGGATTTCGGATGTCCGCCGCGTCTGGTTCGTGATGGAACCGCATCCGGGCCTGGCGGTCATGGCGCACACATTCGTCATGTTCGAATTCGGGGAAGGGGATCTTGTCGGCCTCACCATCGAGGCGCGCAAGGAAACGCGTGAAACCTATTCGGCGCTCGGCGGTGCGTTCAACAAGTTTGAGCTCATGTATTACTGGGCGAGCCCAAGGGACCTGATGACCCGCCGCGCGGTGATGATGGACCGGGAACTTTACATGTACCCGCTCCAGCTCACCCAGGCGGAGGCTGAAGCCTATCTCACTTCGCTGCTGGAAAAGACGATCTCGATCGAACAGCGCCCGCGTTTCTACAATACGCTGACCTCCAACTGTACGAACGAACTTGCCAAGGCGGCGGACCTGCCCTGGCATCCGGCCTTCATCCTGACGGGCGGGGCAGACCGGGCGCTCTATGCGCAAGGCCGTATTTCCGGGGAGGGCGATTTCGAGGGTGTGCATGAGCGCGCGCGGGTCGATGCCTGCGTGCGCAAGAATGCCTCCCGGCCTCACGCGGCTTTCAATGCGGCGCTGGTCGCCTGCGCGGAATGAAAAGAGGCGTCCCGAAAGGCGCCTCTAAACGGTGTATACATGGTGGATATATTGGAATGTATATGGTGTTGGTCAGGTCATCCCGCCGGTTATCAGCCAGTGGTTCAGCATAAAGAATAGCCCGACGATCAGGGGCAGGGTGAGGAACTGCAGGAAATTTGTGCGGTTTGCGCGAAGGTCCGCCTTGTAAACCTGGGCCATGTCATATGAGGCTTTCGGATTGAACAAGTCTGTTTCGGGCGATTTCGATCGCTCCAGATTCCGCTTATATGCCGCTTTCCACGGGCTCTCGCTGCTAAGATTATAGGTGTAGAAATCGCGGACGGGTTTGAAGGTCAGGAGCGGCAAAAGCAGCAGATCGCTTAGCCAGTTCCGTCCCATTGATTTCTTCAGGCGGTCCCAGTCCCGCGCATTGGCTTGAATGCCCTTCAGCCGCTTCTCGAGGGCATGACGCTTTGCCGGATCGGTTTCGGCTGCAAGCTGCTTGCGAACGCGTTCGACGTTCTCGACTTCGGTTGCCTTTGTGCCTTCGACAGAGGAACGCTGATCGCGCCGCTTCGTGCTGCCATAGCGCGCGCAGATGCCAAACAGGCACATATAAACAGCAAAGCCATCAACGAAGACTGGCGGCAGGTGGATCGGAAAATCCGGGAGGGCCGCCCATTCATAGGCAGGGCCAATCAGATCGCGATAGACCCTCACCGGCCATGTCAGCTGGGGTGCGACAGGCATGCCCGTGACCCGCAACAGCGTAGAAATGGCGCTGACGGATGCTGTCAGCACAGCAACCCAGCTGGCCCAGAGACTTATCTGGTTTGCCAGAAATCGGATAACACCACCCTCGCGTAGCACACCGTCTGAACCGCCTGCCTCTGTCCAGCAGAAGTGCGAGCTTACCGATCAGTCTGTTTCGCTCAATCCGCCGGCGAGGCGTTCGCTTCGGACTGGAGCATGGTGTAGCGCTCGATCCCGATGCGTTCGATCAGGTCGAACTGGGTCTCGATATAGTCGACATGCTCTTCCTCATTATGGAGGATTTTGCCGAACAGGTCGCGGCTCACATAGTCCTGCACGGACTCGCAATAGGCCATCGCTTCGCGCAGCAGCGGGATGGCCATATTCTCGAGTTTCAGGTCGCATTCCAGGATTTCCTGCACGCTTTCGCCGATATGCAGCTTGCCGAGATCCTGCAGATTCGGCAGGCCGCCCAGGAACAGGACGCGCTGGATCAGCCAGTCGGCATGCTCCATTTCCTCGATTGATTCCTTGTATTCCTTCTCGCCGAGCTTCGAGACGCCCCAGTCCTGCAGCATGCGGGCATGCAGGAAATACTGATTGATGGCGGTGAGCTCGTTCTTCAGCGCCTTGTTCAGGTATTCGATGACCTTCTTGTCGCCTTTCATGGGGGAGCTCCTTCAATAACTTACGTGAATATACGTAGCAGATAGGCTGATTGGGCCTGCGCTGCAAGAAAAATCCAATTAAATCAATTGCATATGAGAGTGCGAAACAGTCTCAGACGGTTCCGGAAAATTCAGCAATACCAGACGCTTGGCCTATTCGGCGGCCATCAGAGACGGGGCGGGGCCCCGATCAATGTCAGTGTCTGCGATCAGTTCGCCAATCGAGGGCCGGCATTTGCCGCACTGGAAGCGGCAGCCATGATGCGCTTGCACAGCCTTGGGATTGTCCGCACCGGCCTCGACGGCGGCGCGCACGCTCTTGCAGTTCAGGGCATTGCAGACGCAAATGATCATGAGAACCATTTGCAGTCACTGAGAATGATTGTCAATACGGATTTTTCCGGAGTGACACGCCGCCCCGCGCCAGACCGAGAACGACACGCCGCTGCCGATGTCCAGGATCGTCGTCTCATACCCGTTCGAGACGTCCGAAATGTAATCGACAAAGGGCTTTAGCGTCTTGCGGAAGGATTTGATATTGTCGGCGAAGATCACGGCGCCGGGTGCCAGTTTCGGCTCCATCAGCTTCAGAACGGGGATGTAGAGGTCCTTCCAGCCGTCCAGGAACAGGAAGTCGACCGGGCCGTCCAGCGGGGCGAGGCTCTCCAGCGCATCGCCTTCGCGGATATCCGACCAGCGGGAGAGGCCAGCATCGTTCAGGTTCTGCATCGCGGTCCGGGCTTTGTCCGGATCCTTCTCGGTGCCGGTAAAGAAGCCGCCGGTCTCGCGCGCCGCCGCCGCGAGATAAATGGAGGAAATGCCATAGGAGGAGCCGAACTCGACAATGTTCCTGGCGCCCCGCGACAGGGCAGTCAGGTACATGAACCGTCCGAATTCCTCCGACACGGGGATGTAAGCCTTTGAAAGATAAGGCTCTGCGGCTTCGAAAGTGGAGCGGCCGGTGAATTTGCCGGCAATGATGGCGGGCAGGGCACGCGCAAAGACACGGGCATCCCGGCCGGATGCGGCCTGGTGCAGATGTTCCAGCTTATGCGCCACATCGGCATCGTTCAGGCCGTTTCCGGCATGGCCGGTCTGTCTGCAATCGAAAGGCATGGGGCTTTCCTTTCCTGTCTGAAGCACCTACCGTCTAAAATATGAGTAATAGCTCATATTGAAACTCGCATTCGGCCATGACCCAGACCACGATCCCAAAGCCCAGAAAATCACCAGTACAGGCGCGTTCCGCCGCCACGGTGGACGCGATCCTTGAAGCGGCGGCTCGCATTCTCGAAAGCGAGGGGTTTGAGGGCTACACGACCAATGCCATTGCAAAGCGGGCCGGTGTCTCCATCGGGTCGCTCTACCAGTACTTCCCGAACAAGGATGCGGTGACGGCGGCCCTCGTCATGGCAGACGCGATGCAGCTGCATGACAATGTCTATGCCGCGGCCGAGGCGACCGCCGGGCAGGATTTCCGGATACAGCTGAATGCGCTGATCGATGTTGTCGTGGCCCACCAGCTCGACCGGCCAGCGCTGGCCCGGCTGATCGATGTTGAAGAACACCGGCTGGCCACCGATCCCGAGCTGGAGGCCAAGCACGCCTCCGTGCTGGCGCTGATCCGGGAGCTCCTCGTCGCCAACCGGATCGGTTTGCCATTTGACCTCGATGTTGTGGCGAAAGACCTGTTCGGCATGGTGCACGGCATGTGCGACTTTGCCGGGGATTATGGCGAAACCGATCCGGACCAGTTGAAGGCTCGCATCCGCCATGCCGTGCTCAGCTATCTTGGGGTTCCAGCCAGCTGAACACATCCTCCACGCCGGTGCCGAACACGCGGGAGATCCGGAACGCGCTTTCGAGGGAAGGGGAGTAGCGGCCTTGCTCGATGGCGATCACGGTCTGCCGGGTGACACCGATGGCTTCGGCGAGGGCGGCCTGGCTCATATTGCCGTGTTGCTCACGCAGCTCGCGGATCCGATTCCCAATCGGGGGGCGTTTGGCCATGGTTAAACGCCCCGGCGGAACAGGAATATCTGGAAGGCATATTCCGTGACCTGGCTGGCCATCAGCGCGCCGAAAACGATGTGGAACAGGAGATTCCCGTCGTTCTGCCAGCTGAAATGAAAGAGGCCGGCAACCGCGCCCACGGCGAGTACATAGCCCGACCAGTGCCCCGCCTTGTCGAGGATCGCTCGTTCGCGCTCATCGGCGGGCGCTTCGGCATCCTTGCCCGACGCGCTGGCGATGAGGATGTTGACCAGAATGGAGGCGAGCACGACCAGGACGATATAGCCGATCACGAACCGGATGTTCGGCGCGGCCGTCTCGCCCAACGCGTCCGACATGCCGACGACGCGCTTGAAATACCAGATCCCGGCCAGGATCAGAACGAGGCCCATGCCCCAGGCAGTTTTTTCTCGGAATGACATGATCAGTCCCTTCGGGTGTCAAAAATATCTTACATCGCATATAGTCAAAGATTTTTGACATGTCAAATATTTCTTACAAAGTATCGCGCGTCAGGAATCCGATCCGGCCTGATTGCGTTTGAGTGACAGGGGGATCCATCCTAGACTGAAGGTCCTGAAAAAAGGGAGGAAAACATGTCCAACGATGCTGCTGCCGGCACAATGATGATTGTGTTCGGTGTCGTCTATCTGGCGATCATCGTGCTGTTCATTGTCGGGTACTGGAAGATCTGGAGCAAGGCCGGCTTCAACGGGGCCTGGTCCCTGCTGATGCTGGTCCCACTGGTCAATCTGATCGCTTTTCTGTATCTGGCCTTTGCTGATTGGCCCATTCATAAGCGTCTCCGTGACCCGGATACGTTTAACTAGACCAGACAGCCGATCGCTTTACCGGTAGCCGGCGTTCGCGAGGCGCGACCGTCGGCTTCCTTTTGTCCCGTAGGAGACCCTGACCGAAATGACCGATTTCTCCATCCTCGCCGAATCCGCCAAGGCATGGCCGTTCGAACTGGCGCGGAAACTCAAACAGCGTGTTGAGCAGCAGGAGAAAGCGGGTCAGCGAAAGCCTGGCGATCCCGTGATCTTCGAGACGGGCTACGGCCCCTCGGGCCTGCCGCACATCGGCACGTTTGGCGAAGTCGTGCGCACCACGATGGTGCGCCATGCGTTTGAAGTTCTGACGAAAGGCGAGGTTCCGACGCGCCTCATCTGCGTGTCCGACGACATGGACGGCATGCGCAAGGTGCCGCCGACCGTCCCGAACCCGGAAAAGCTGGAGCCGTACCTCCAGATGCCGCTGACGGCGGTGCCGGACCCGTTCGGCACGCATGAGTCATATGGCCAGCACATGAATGCGCGTCTCTGCGCCTTCCTCGACCAGTTCGGCTTCGAATATGAATTCCTGTCGGCGACGGAATGCTACAAATCCGGCCGCTTTGACGAGATGCTGAAGCGCTCGGCAGAGAAGTATCAGGACATCATGGACGTGATGCTGCCGACGCTGGGCGAGGAACGCCAGGCGACCTACAGCCCGTTCCTGCCGATCCATCCGGAAACGGGCCATGTGCTCTACGTGCCGATGAAATCCGTCGACGGCGCCAATGGCACGATCACCTTTGACGACGAGAGCGGCAAGGAATTCACGCTGCCGGTCACCGGCGGTCATGTGAAGATGCAGTGGAAGCCGGACTTCGGCATGCGCTGGGCGGCCCTTGGCGTGGACTTCGAAATGTTCGGCAAGGACCACCAGGCCAATGCGCCGATCTATTCGAAGATCACCAAGATCCTCGGCAAGCGTCCGCCGGAACAGTACGTCTACGAGATGTTCCTGGACGAGAAGGGCGAGAAGATCTCCAAGACCAAGGGCAATGGCATCTCGGTCGAGGACTGGCTGAAATATGCGCCGGACGAGAGCCTCAGCCTGTTCCAGTTCCAGAAACCGCGCGTGGCGAAGAAACTCTATTTCGACGTCATCCCGAAAGCCGTGGACGAATACCTGATCTTCCTGGAGAAGTATCCGCACGAGGAACCGGCGCGGCAGATCGAGAATCCGGTCTGGCACATCCACAATGGCAATCCGCCGGAAGTGGACATGCCGGTCAGCTTCGCGCTGCTGCTGAACCTCGTGGCCGTGGCGAACCCGGAAGACAAGTCACAGCTCTGGGGCTTCATCACCCGCTATGCGCAGGATGCGTCTCCTGAGACCCATCCGTTGCTGGACGAACTCGCGGGCTATGCGATGCGCTACTACACGGACTTCATCCTGCCGGAGAAGACCTATCGCGCCCCGACCGAGCAGGAACGCACGGCGATGGCGGACCTGTCGGCCCACCTCAAGGCCTTTGCCGATGAGCCGACCTCGGAAAACCTCCAGACGCTGACCTTCACGATCGGCAAGGATCACCATTTCGAGAACCTCCGCGAATGGTTCAAGGCGCTCTATGAAGTGCTGCTGGGCCAGGAACAGGGGCCGCGCTTCGGCAGCTTTGCCGCGCTCTACGGCAAGGACAACACCGCCCGCCTGATCGACGAGTCGCTGGCGCGCAGCTGAGAATTGCTGCGACGTAAGGTGCTCTCAACATTTGCCTGATCTAGTCTCCCCGGAAACGGGGAGACCAGACATGCGCATTATCCGGGCCATCCTTCTGGCGGCCGTTTTCACCATCGCTCCAGCCTGTGTTGCCACCAAGGTCGTCACCGTTCCGGTTGGCCTGGCCGTCGATGCCGTGGGCGTTGCAGGCAAGGGCGTTGTCTGGGTCGGCGGCACCGCGGTGCGTGTGACCGGCGATGCGCTGGACGGGCCGGATGAATATGTCCGTCTCGACGTGACCTACAAGAACGGCAAGCACGTCCGCAAAACGATCAAGAAGAAGAACCTGGAGCGCCAGCTGAAGAAGCTGGGCAAGAAGGGCAAGATCGTCGACGTCGAGGTATCGCCCGCCGGTTGATCACTCGTCTTCCGCAGGCGGCGGTGCTTCCACCCGGCCCAGGAACATCACGGTGCCTGTCGGCTTGTGACGCAGCGCGATCAGGAAGGGATGATCGGCGCGAAACTCGACCGGCTCTTCCTCCGGAACGAAAATCGCCGTGCGCTCCATCATGATCGCCGTCGCAGCCGCTGCTTCGGTGCCTTTCTCGTCGATGTCGAGGAAGGTCTTCTGCAGCACCTTGCTGATCACCAGATCACCGGGGCCAGCCCCTTCGATCAGGCCGGAGAAATCCGCCGCGCCGGTGAAGGCATCGCCGAGGCCGAGCGCGATCAGCGGATCATTCAGCTCGTAACTGGCTTCGATGGAGACTTTCGGCAAGACGAGGTGCACGCGTTTGCGCTCTGCCGTGTCCATGCCTGACAGGAGCGCGGTGAAGCTTTCCGGTGTCATCGCCGAGGCGACATCCTTCAGGCCATCCTGCGTATCGGGCAGGATCACGGTGAGGGCATAGTCATCCCCGGCATAGTCGAGATCCAGGGCGGCATAGCCATCGCGGGAGAGGTAGCGGGCCTTCTTCAGTGTCTGGCTCATCAGCTTCGCGGTAATCTCACCCGACGGCGCATAGAAGGTTCCGTCCTGCGTCGCCTCGGCCTTGAAGGGGCTTTGCCAGTCGGCCTTGAACCAGACCGCATTGGTGAGGATCAGTTCGGTCAGGCCGGGGCGGATCGCGCCCGGCGGGATCAGGTCGTGGATCTTGTCATTCGTGTGATCTTCGACCCAGGTGTTGATGAGCTTCGCGGCGGCAGCGGGCTGGCTGAAATCAACCAGGGCGACCTTGGCCTTCATGATGCCTTCGACAGCCTGCCGGTAGGGTGCCTGCAAGCTGGAGCCTTCGCGCAGCCAGACAGCATTCGCGACGGTCAGCTTGGTCTTTTCCGTGTCGGCCGTAACAGCGCCATTCAGCGTGTTCTGTACGCCGGCAAAGCTTTCGGCCGGGACACTATCAAATCCGAACACGTCGCCCATCTGCGTTGCGGTCTCTCCCGCTGCGCCCGGGTAGAGCAGGGCGAACGCCTCACTAATAGACGCCGGGGAGACGAAGAGGTTGCCGGGCTTGTCCTCCAGCTGCTCATACAGAGACCAGGCGAACAGGTTGTTGCCTTCGGCGAGCGGGGCTGTGGCGTCGAGCGTGGTGACGGCAATCGGCACAGGTTGCACTTCCTTGTTGGGCATTGTGACCACTGGATCGACCAGATTGTCCTTGTCGGACGGGGAGGCCTGCGCCGGGGTGGTGCCGGGTGGCTGCGTGGCTGGCGTTTCCGGTACGTCCACGGGTGAAGGCTGCTGGCAGGCGCCCAGCGCGGCAAAAGCGGTGAGCGCGGGAACAATCAAACGGCGCATGGGATCCTCCATAGAGTCTTTTGTGGACCCTATCACCCTTGCAGGGAAACCGTGACTATTCTGCGGCGATCAGTGTGGTCTTCGCCTTCGGAAGTTTCCCCTCGGGCCAGCCGGCCCAGAGTTCGGCTTCCTTCACTTTCGCCTCGGTCAACGCCGCGTCCTTCACATGTCCGAAGCCGCGGATGTCATCCGGGACGCTGGCGATGGCGACAGCGAGCTCGAGATTCTTTTCTGTCAGCTCACCCGCGATCCGCTCCAGGCCGGCGAGATAATCGTCGCGCAGCTTACGCTCGTGCTGGCGTTCCTCGGTGTAACCGAACAGGTCCAGCTTCGTTCCGCGCAGGCCCTTGAACTTCGCAAGCAGCTTGAAGCCCAGCATCATCCACGGGCCGAAATGCTTTTTCTGCAGGTGGCCGTGCTGGTCCTTCTTGGCGATCATCGGCGCGGCGAGCCAGAAGCGGAGCTTGCCGCCCTTGAACTGGCTGGCGAGCTGTTTGGCGAACTTGCCGTCCGTGTAGAGACGGGCAACTTCGTACTCGTCCTTGTAGGCCATCACCTTGTAAGCATAGAAGGCCGCCGCCCGCGTGAGCTTGTCGCCCGCGCCAATGCCTTGCTCAGCAGCGCGGATCCTTGCGACGATCTTGCGGTAGCGGTCAGCATAGGCGGCATTCTGATAGCCAGTCAGACGGGCTGCACGATCCTCGATCAGCTCTTCTAGGCTCTGTTCCGGTGCGTCGCCGCGCGGGTCTTCCGGACGGATCAGCCGGTCAGGCGCCGCAGCGGCAATGCGGCCGATATTGAAGGCGGACATGTTGTCGTCCACCTTGGTGCCGTTCAGGCGGATTGCGCGGTAAAGCGCGCGCAGGGACACCGGCAGGCGGCCCTTCTGCCAGGCAAAGCCCGCCATGATCATGTTGGTATAGATCGCGTCGTGCAGATAGCCCACGGCGAGGGCTTCGGCATCGAAGGTGTCGAACTCGCTCGCCTGCCGCTTGACGCGGGCGGAGAGGAGATCGCTCTCGAACCGCTTGGACCGGTTGCGGATAAACTCGCTGGTCGGCGTGACATCGCTGTTGGCATAGGCCGCCGTACGGTCGGCATCCATCAGGTTCAGCGCATCGCCGCCAGCGGCCACGACCAGGTCGCACGCAATGACGACATCGGCGCTGGCGGGCGGCACGCGGCCGGTGGAAATCTGCTCCGGCTCGCGCGCGAAACGGATATGCGACAGCACCGGGCCGCCCTTCTGGGCAAGGCCGGTCATGTCGAGGCTGGAAGCGGCATGACCGTCCACATGCGCTGCCATGGCCAGCACGGCCGCGACCGTCGTCACGCCCGTGCCGCCGACGCCGGTGAACAGCACATTGTAAGGCTGGGCGAGGCTCGGCGTTTCGGGCAGGGGCAGGCCGTCGGCGCTGAAGGCCGGGCGTTCCTGATCTTCCCAGGCCGGTTCGCCATCGGTGATGGTGACGAAGCTCGGGCAGAAGCCTTTGAGACAGGAGAGGTCTGTATTGCAGGTGGACTGATTGATCCGGCGCTTGCGGCCAAGATCGGTCTCGACCGGTTCGACGGAGAGACAGTTCGATTTCACCGAACAATCCCCGCAGCCTTCGCAGACTTCGGTATTGATGATCACGCGCGTACGGTCCGGTGCGCGCAGGCCGCGCTTGGAGCGGCGGCGTTTCTCGGTCGCGCAGATCTGGTCATAGATGATGACGGAGACGCCGGGCGTGTCGCGCAGGGTCAGCTGCACGTCTTCCAGATCGTCGCGGTCGTAGATCTTCACACCGCCAGGCAGGCCTTTGACGTTCGCATAGCGGGTCGTGTCTTCAGTGACGATGACGATCGTGCGGACGCCCTCGGCGCGGACCTGCTGGGCGATCTGGGCCGGGGTCTGGCCGGACTCCACATGCTGCCCGCCAGTCATGGCGACGGCGTCATTGTAAAGGATCTTGTAGGTCATGTTCGCGCCGGAGGTGACCGCGGCGCGGATGGCGAGGCTGCCCGAGTGGGAATAGGTGCCGTCGCCCAGATTGACGAAGACGTGCGGTTCGTCAGTGGCCCAGTGCTGGCCGACCCAGGCAATGCCTTCGCCGCCCATCTGGCTGGTCATGTCGGTATGACGGTCCGGCATGAAGTTCGCCATATAGTGGCAGCCGATCCCGGCCAGCGCGCGGGAGCCTTCCGGCACAACCGTCGACGTGTTGTGCGGACAGCCCGAACAGAAGTGCGGGGTACGGATGGTCGGCGACGCATTGGAGCGTGCCGCTTCACCGGCGCGGCCCACACGGTCGAAATAAGCATCGGCGCGGGATGTATCCCAGCCTTCCGGGATGACTTGCATCAGCGCTGCGGCCATTTCCGGAATGGTGATGGAAGCGATGTCGGACAGGAGGCGTTTGCCGTCCCGGTCGAACTTGCCTTCGATATAAGGGCGCTGGTTGTCCGGCAGGCGATAGAGGGCGGAGCGGAGCTGGTCTTCGATCAGCGGGCGTTTGTGTTCGATCACCAGCACGCGGTCGAGCCCGGTGCAGAATTCGCGTACGCCTTCCGGCTCCAGCGGCCACGGCATGGCAACCTTGTAGACAGCCAGGCCCAGGCGGCCGGCTTCCTGCGCGTCGATGCCGAGCGCGGCGAGCGCTTCGAACACGTCGCGGGCGGCCTGACCGGTAACGATGATGCCGACACGCGGCTTTGGCGAAGGCAGGATCACATGGTCCAGACGGTTGGCGCGGACATAGGCCTGCGCGGCCGGCAGCTTCACCTGGCGCAGGCGCTGCTCTTTGAGGAGCGGTGCATCGCCCCGGCGCATGTGCACGCCGTCTTCGGGCATGGCGAAATCCGGCTGGACGATGTTGAAGCGTTCAAGATCGACCCCGACAACGGACCCGGAATCCATCGTATCGGCCAGCGCAACCATGCCGGCCCAGGCGCCGGAGAAGCGGCTCATCTCCCAGCCATGGATGCCATAATCCAGCACGTCCTGGATCGAGGCCGGGTTCAGGACCGGGATCTCGGCATCCATCATCGCGAATTCGGATTGGGAGGGCAGGGTGGAGGATTTGCAATTGTGGTCGTCGCCAACGATGGCGAGCACGCCGCCAAGGGCGGACGAGCCTGCGGCATTGGCATGCTTGAAAACGTCGCCCGTGCGGTCGACGCCCGGGGCTTTGCCATACCAGATGCCGAACAGGCCATCATACCGGGCGCCGGGAAACAGGCCGAGCTGCTGGCTGCCCCAGACGGCTGTGGCGCCAAGGTCTTCGTTCAGGCCTTCCCAGAATTTGATGTCATGCGCGTCCAGCCATTTCTGGGCGGCGCGCAATTGCTGGTCATATCCGCCAAGGGGAGACCCGCGATAACCGGAGATAAATCCTGCTGTATTGGCATTTTTGCGCAGATCGAGGCGTTTTCGATCAAGGGGCAGGCGAACCAGTGCCTGAATACCGGTCATATACGCCTTGCCCTCGACAAGATCGTATTTGTCGTTCAGCGTAACTTCACGATGATGCATGGGTAATCTGTCCGCTCCAAGGAACTGGAAGATTATTCGACAAAACTCACGAAAAAGCTTGCCTATCTTGCGCTGTATTTGCTAGTTTGGGGCAAAACATGCCCTAATATGCAAGGAAGATAGAAAATTGGCCCAAGAAATAGACTCAGTTGATGCCAAGATTCTTGACATCATCCAACGGGACGCGGGGCTTTCCGTTGCGGAAATCGCCGATCGCGTGGGACTTTCCTCCTCTCCCTGCTGGCGGCGGATCAAGCGGATGGAAGAAGCCGGATTTATCCGGGGACGTGTAACAATTCTGGATAATTTTGCCCTCGGCCTGAATTTCGAGGTGATCGCCAGCGTGAAACTGGCCCTCCCGAACCGTGAAAACCTCCAGGCCTTCGAAGACATGGTTCTGGCCTGGCCGGAGGTGACGGAAGTCATGACCGTGACCGGGCAGGTGGACTACATGATCCATGTCGTGACCACCGACATGCATGCCTATGACAACTTCCTGCGCGACAAGCTGCTCGGCTCCGCGCTCGTCTCGGATGTGCAGTCGCGCATCGTGATCCGCGTGGCAAAGCGCACGACGGCCCTGCCGCTCGATCTGGTCGAGAATGTGAAATAGCGCCCGGTTCCGGCCGGTCAGGCCAGATCGAGATGCAGGAACTGATTGAACTCACTGCCGACATAGTCGGCAAAGGCATCTCCGCTTTTGAAGCCATGCTTGCGGTAGAGGGCGAGCGCCGGTTCGAACGCCTCGCCTGAGCCGGTTTCCAGGCTGATCCGCCGATAGCCGCGCTCGCGGGCCAGGTTCAGCAGCGCGTTCAGCATGGCGGTCGCCGCGCCACGGCGCAGGTTGTCTTTCCGTGTACGCATGGATTTCAGTTCGCCATGGTCAGCAGCCAGCTCTTTTATGGCACCGATGGCCAGCAGGGTCTCACCGTCCCAGACCGACAGGAATGTAACGTCCGGACGCTGCAGGCCGCTCAGGTCCAGCGCGAAGCTGTGGCCGGGAGGAGACGTCTCGGCCATGCCCTGCAGGTGCTGTCGCAGCAGCTCCCGGATCTGCGGATCGTTGAAATCGCCGGGTTTGATAATCATGAGGTCTCCGGAAACAAACGAGCCCGGGACATCTGTCCCAGGCTCGCTGATTTCTAGATTATGTTTCGCTGTTGGGCGAGGGCCTATGCGCGCTCAAGGCACATGGCGATTCCTTCACCGCCGCCGATGCAGAGCGAAGCCACGCCTTTCTTGGCGCCGCGGTCTTCCATGGCGGCCAGTAGCGTGACGATCACACGGGCACCGGAAGCGCCGATCGGGTGGCCCATGGCGCAGGCGCCGCCATTGACGTTCACTTTGTCGTGGCTGATGCCGAGTTCCTTCATGGCGATCATCGGAACGACCGCGAAGGCTTCGTTGACTTCCCAAAGTTCGACTTCGTCGACACCCCAGCCAGCCTTGGCGAGGGCTTTCTGCATGGCCGGCACCGGCGCCGTGGTGAAGTATTCCGGCTCATGTGCGTGGCTGGAAGACGACACGATCGTGGCGATCGGCTTCAGGCCGCGCTTTTCAGCTTCGGACTTCTTCATGAGGACGAGGGCGGCAGCGCCATCGGAAATGGCCGATGCGTTGGCAGCGGTCACGGTCCCGTCTTTCGAGAAGGCGGGGCGCAGATCCGGGATTTTCTCCGGCTTGGCTTCGCGCGGCAGCTGGTCAACGTCGACCACGGTCTCGCCTTTGCGGGACTTGATGGTGACCGGAGCAATCTCGCGCTTGAACTTGCCGGAGGCCGTCGCGTCCTGCGCACGCTTCAGCGTTTCGATGGCGTAGGCGTCCTGCTGTTCGCGGGTAAACTGGTATTCGCCGGCGATCTTGTCAGCGAAGAGACCCATCGGGCCTTTGGAGTAAGCATCGGACAGGCCGTCGAGGGCCATATGGTCTTCTGCCGCCATGGTGCCGTACTTGTGGCCCTTGCGGGCGTTGATCAGGTGCGGGGCGTTGGTCATGGATTCCATGCCGCCAGCGATGACGATATTCGCGTCGCCTGCGAGGATGGCGTTGCGGCCCATGATGGTGGCCTGCATGCCGGAGCCGCACATCTTGTTAATGGTTACGGCTTCGAGGCCTTTGTCCTGACCGGCATTGAACCCGGCCTGACGGGCAGGGGCCTGGCCTTGGCCGGCGGGCAGGCAGTTGCCCATGATGATCTCGTTGGCTTCGCCGGGTGCGAGGCCGGCTTCCTTGACGGCGGCGGCGACCGCGATGCCTCCCAACTCATTGGCGCTGAGACCGGCGAGGTCTCCGAGAAGCCCACCCATCGGGGTACGGGCCATGCCAACGATTACGACCGGATCCTGGTCAGCCATATGCGTCTCCTTGCTGCATCTGCGTGCTGTTTACTTCGGAAGGCACAAAGCGCCTGACAAGGGGGCACGTCAAGTCCGACCAAAGGTCAGAACCGGTGCGGCAAACTGAGACGGGGCCGAATGAGTGCCGAAAAGCAACTCTGAGATCGGAAAAACGCGCCGGCTGAGAGGGCAAAAAACCTCAGGAAAGGCGGTCAGACCTCCATGGCAAGACCAGCCTCGGAATTATGTTGCCACACCACCCGGGCGGGCCCTTCCAGGCCAACGGCTCTTGCATAGAGGTACACGGTGGGCGGCAGTTTCTCATTTGTGGGGAAACGCAGCCGCGCGCCTTTGGAGGTATAGTCCAGGATAATGCCTTTGCGCCGGTAGCCGGAATCATAGGCCACAGCGGCGTCCCGGTACACCTGGGCCCGTTTCGGGCGGGACAAATTCTGGTGATCGGTACGCGAAGCGATGGGTATGTTGGACTGCTGCAGCGTACGCTGGATTCGTCCCAGATCGGGACTATCCGGCTTTTTTGTCCCAAAGAGGCGCGGTTTTATAGCCATGGCGTCGTTTGTGCGCTCCAGTTCGCTGACCAACTCCACCCTGTCTCGCAAGATGTGAACCGAATGCATTAATATCTCATTAGCATACATGCGAAAGGCGGCGCTTCCTGTAGCGCCGCCTTCAGTTTGCGATATTTCGTGCCTGGGTTACCAGATGCGAATGCGGTCCTCCGGCGGGAGGTAGAGCGGGTCTCCCGGCTGAATATCAAACGCGTCGTACCACTCATCCAGGTTCCGCACGACGCCGTTCACGCGATAGACGGGCGGGGAGTGCGGGTCTGACAGCATCTGCTGACGGGTTGCCTCGTCGCGGTATTTGGCGCGCCAGACCTGGGCCCAGGCCATGAAGAAGCGCTGGTCGCCGGTCAGGCCGTCGATCACCGGCGCTTCCTTGCCGTTCAGGGACATCTTGTAGGCGCGATAGGCGAGGGACAGGCCGCCGAGATCGCCGATGTTTTCGCCCAGCGTCAGACGCCCGTTCACACAGGTTTCGCCATCGTCCAGCGGACAATAGGCCGAATACTGCCGGGCGAGCGCGTCGCCGAGCTGGCGGAACGCGGCGAGGTCTTCTTCCGTCCACCAGTTCTTGAGCACGCCTTCGCCGTCATACTTGGCCCCCTGGTCATCAAACCCGTGTCCCATCTCATGACCGATGACGCCGCCGATGGCGCCATAATTCACGGCCGGGTCTGCCGAGATGTTGAAGAAAGGCGGCTGCAGGATGGCGGCCGGGAAGACAATCTCGTTGAAAGACGGATTGTAATACGCGTTGATGGTCTGCGGCGTCATGAACCAGCGTGTCCGGTCCACGGGCTGGCCGAGGTCTGCGATATTGTCCTCGGTCTGCCATTTCTGGGACGCGATGGCATTGTCGAGCGCATTGTTGCCGACCACCAGCGTATCATAGGTTTCGAACTCGTCCGGATAGCCGATCTTCGGCGTAAAGGCGTCGAGCTTGGCTTCAGCTTTCACCTTTGTCGCTTCGCTCATCCAGCCGAGGTCTTCCAGGTTTGCGGCCATGGCCTTGCGCAGATTGGCGACGAGGTCATCCATGGCGGCCTTGTTTTCCGGCGGGAAGTAGCGCTCGACGAAGACTTTGCCGATGGCCTCGCCCAGTGTGCCCTGGGTGGCGCTCACAGCGCGCTTCCAGCGTTCACGCTGTTCCGGCTGGCCCCGCAGCGCCGTGCCGTAGAAGGCGAAGTCAGCCGCGTCGATGTCTTCCGGCAGGACGCTGGAGAAGTCCGACAGGAAATGCGCGGTCAGATAGGCTTTCCACGTTTCCAGCGGTGTTTCGCTGACGATGTCGAACATTTCCGGGAAACCGCCGCCCAGCTTGGCGGCGTCCTCAGCGGAAATGCCCGCCGCATCCAGCTCTTCCTGGGTCGGGGGCACTTCGGCGACGAGGAATTCCTTTTCGCCGCCCACGCCCATCGTGTCCAAGGCGCGGACCAGCGGGAAGTCGCCGGCCATGTCGACGAGTTCGTCACGGGTTACCTTGTTATAGGTGATTTCCGGATTGCGGGAGAGCGCGCGGTCCCAGTCTGCCTTGGCAATCGCGGTTTCCAGGTCCAGCACTTTCTGCGCTTCGCCAGCGGCGTCTTCATAGCCGGCCTTGTCCAGCATGAAGGTCAGCAGATCGCGGTATTTGGCGCGAAGCTCCACAGATTTGTCATCGGTTTTCAGATAGTAATCACGATCGGGCAGGCCGAGGCCCGTGATCCTCATCTGGAAAATGTTCGTATTTGGATCCATGTCGTCGGCAAAGACGAAGCCGCCAAACGGCGAGCTGAACCCCGGCGTTGCAAAGACGGCAGCCAGATCTTCGAGCGACTGGACCGAATTGATCTTTTCCAGATAGGGCTGGGCAGGGGAGAGCCCGGCTGCGTTGATGGCGTCGGTGTCGAGATAGGCGTTGTAGAAAGCCCCGATCTTGCCTTCCGGCGTATCGAGGGCTGGTTTTTCAGCGGCGAGATCGTCGATGATGTTGCGTACGCGTTGCTCGGATTTTTCTGCAAGCAGGTCGAAGGAACCATACCGCGAGCGGTCTGCCGGGATTTCAAAGGAGTCGAGCCATTTGCCGTTCGTCCAGGCATAGAAATCACTGCCGGGAGAGATGTCCGTATTCTGAACGCTGAGGTCGATTCCCCAGCTGCCCCAGTAGTCCGGCGCTGACAGGAGGAGGCCTTCGCTGGTTTCGAATTTGCCGTCTTCGTTTGCGACCGGTGGGGTGGTTTCAACGAAGGCGACCTTGTCGCCCTCAGCGGGTTCAGACGCTTTCGGTGCGCATCCGGCCAGCAGCGCGATTGCGGCGGTGCCGATCAGAAGGTGTTTCATCCTGAGTCTCTCCTTGCTCAAATCTCATGCCCCCCGCAACGAGCGAGGGGCATGTCTCATGGTAAATTGGTAGCAGATCATTCGGCCGGCGCCATAGGCCGACTGTCACTGTCACTGTCATGACCGCCGCTTGTGCCAATCAGTTCTTCTTCATCGATCGTGACATGGCCGGAGTAGCCGTCGCCAATATGGCGGAATGGCTGCCCGCCCCAGGTCCAGGCGAACACACGCTTGATCTCTGCGCCGATCACGTACATCGCCGGCACAAGGAACAGCGTGATGAAGATCGCGAACCCGACGGCCGAACCCAGCGCAACCAGCATGGGCTTCAGGAACTGGGCCTGAACCGACCGCTGTGAGAGCAGGGGCAGGATCCCGACCATTGTGGTCAGCGACGTCAGCAGGATCGGGCGGAAACGCGAGACACCTGCATCGACCAGGGCCTGAACGGCGCCTGCGCCTTCTTCCCGGCGTTTGTTGACATAGTCGATCAGCACGAGGTTGTCGTTGATCACGACCCCTGCTGCGGCAGCAATGCCGAAGAAGGAGAACAGCGCCATTGGCGTATCCCAGAGCCAGAGGCCGAACAGGGCGCCTGCATAGGCAAAGGGCAGGGCCATCATCAACAGAAGCGGCTGGGCATAGGAACGGAAGGCAATCGCCAGCAGGATGTACATGGCCCCGATCGCCATCAGCGACAGACGGCCGATCTCAGTCATGAACTGGTTTTCTTCTTCAAAGCCGCCGGCTTCGCCGCGCTTCACGTCCGGGAACTGTTTCTGGAATTTCGGCCAGAAATTCGATTCCATGTCCGCCATGATCTCACCGCGTCCGCCTTCGCCCTTGACTTCAGCGAAGACATAGACCGAGCGCATCCGGTCGCGCCGCTGAATACGGTTGATACCGGGGGCGTAGGAAAAGTCGGCAACCTGGGTGACAGGAATCTCACGCCCATCTGCCGTGCGCACACGGAGGGAGTTCAGGCTGTCGAGGTCCTCACGGGCGGATTCCGGCAGGCGTACCATGACCCGGACATCTTCCCCATCACGGGGCAGGCGCTGGACTTCCTCGCCATAATAGGCCTGGCGCAGCTGGCGGGAGACATCCGCCAGAGTGACTCCAAGGGTCTCGGCCCCTGGCTTCATGCTGATCCGGATCTCTTCGGCAGCCGATGAAAGATTGTCGCCAATATCATAGGCATTGGAATAGGTCGCCAGTTGCGCCTTCACCGTTTCTGCGGCTTCCCGCAGGCGGTCGAGGTTCTGGTTGCTGAGGGCAAACCGGACGCCCGTGTCATTGTCATTGAACGTGAAGGCGAAGTTGATCTCTTCGGCATCCTGAATCTCGCCGACATTCGCGCGCAGCAGTTCGGCAAGGTCCTTGGAGCGGATTGTGTCCGGCCGGTCTTCCGGCGCGGCAAGACCGACAAAGGCACGGACATTGGTGCCGTAGGCGATGACTGATGCGTCGCGGATCAGGCCGTCCTTGATTTCCGGATGCTCGTCCTTGGTCTGCTGTTCACTGATCTCAATGCCGGCCTGGAGCTGGTCACGCACCTGGATGAGGCGCTCATACGGCGTGCCGTCCGGCATCTCGATCTGCACCTGGATCAGGTCAGCTTCGATCTCGGGCATGAATTTGAACGGCACGATCTTCAAGGCTGACAGGTTGAAGGCCAGGTAGAACAGGCAGAAGAACAGGGCCATCGTCGCATACCGGAACTTCAGGGCGAACTCGAGCGCAGGCTTGTAGATATTGTTGGCAAACCAGAGGAGGCTGTCCGCGATCCGCCGCTGGATACGCATCAGCGCGCCGCTCGCCCCGTCAAAGCTCTGCTTTTTCATATGGGCAAGGTGGGCTGGCAGGATCAGCATGCATTCGATGATCGAGAAGGCGAGCGCCGCGACGACCACAAAGGTGATCTGCTGGGTAAACTGCCGTTCCGGCCCGCTGAGGAAGGCCCAGGGGAGGAAGGCGATAATCGTGGTCAGGACGCCGAAGATGATCGGCTTCAGAACCATCTGCGTTCCAACAATGGCCGCATCGATGCCGTCACGCCGGCCGCTCTCGACCTCCCGGTGGATGTTCTCCCCCACCACGATGGCATCATCCACGATCACGCCGATCACCAGCAGCACGGCGAAGGTCGACAGGATGTTCCAGGAAACGCCCAGATAGGGAAGGATCAGGATGCCGCCGCCGAACGCGGTCATGATGCCGATCGTCACCCAGAAGGCCACCATCGGGCGCAGGAACAGCAGAAGGACGATCAACACCAGCACCGCACCTTGCAGGGCAGATGACATGATCAGGTTCATACGGTCGTTGAAGGCTTCTGAATCGTCCCAGAGGATGTCGATCTTGACGCCCTGCGGCAGGATTCCGCTCTTCGGATCGTTGGCGCGTTCCACATAGTCGCGGAAGCCCTTGGTGTATTTGACGACGTCCATCTTGTCCGGCGCCGGGATCATCACGAACGCGGTCGGTTCACCGCCATAAAGCGCGCTGAACTTGTCGGACACGAAGCCGTCGATGACATTGGCAACGTCCTCCACGCGGACCGTGCCTTGTTCGGTCGTCTGGCGGATGATGATGCGGTTGAACTGGTCTTTCGTGTCCGCGAGCTGGCGGGCCGTGATCGCCACGTCTCCGGTGGAGGACTCGATCCGTCCGCCGGAGGAGTTGAGAGAGGACTGGCGAATGGCATTGGCCACATCGGCGAAGCTCAGGCCGAAACGGCGCAGCGATTCCTCGGTGACCTCGATATTTACCTGCTCGTCCAGCGTGCCCTGGAGTTCGGCAAGTTCGCCGCCCGGCAATTGGGCGATGTCGTCGCGGACCCGGTCGCCGAGGCGTTTCAGCTCTCGGCCGTCGACCTTGCCGTGGATGGCCAGACCCATGAATTGGCCGCGCTGTTCCCATCGCCGCACCTGCGGCTGGAAGGCTGCCTGAGGCAAATTGTTGATCTGGTCGACGCGCAGTTTCACCTCATCCAGGAACTCCATCATGTCGATGTCGTTCTGGCCTTCGATATTGACCGAACCGAACCCTTCCGAAGAGGTCGATGTGATGCGCTTGATGCCGTCGAGGTCGGCCACAGCTTCCTCGATCCGCGTGACGATCTGTTCCTCGATGTCCTGAGGCGAAGCGCCAGGCCAGGCCATCGATACGGTCGCGCCATTGAACGTGCCGATCGGGAACATTTCCCGCTCCATCGCGGTGTATCCGAAGATGCCCCCGACGAAGCAGACGATCATGAGAAGGTTCGCGGCAACGGCGTTGCGGGCGAACCAGGCGACGATGCCTTTCATTCAGAGGCTCCCTTGGCGCTGGAGAGACGCATGGCTGTTTCCTCGGTTTCTTTGTCGTCCGACGTGTCTTCCGTCGGTTCGTAAGTCTTGATGGTTCCGTCCGGCTGGCGTTCCATCACCGTCACATTCATGCCGTCGAAGGCGGCCTGGATCGGAGAGGTGATGGCGAACTCGCCGGGTTCGATACCGGACCGGACATAGGCCCCGTGCGTATCTGAATAGATCAGGTCGACCGTGCGGATGGACAGCGTGCCCTCATCGGCATTGCCGATGAAGATCCGGTCATCACCGCGCAGGGCCGCGCGCGGCGCGATCAGGACATCCGGGATGGTTTTGCCTTCAATCACGGCATTGACGAACAGGCCCGGTGCCATCGGCGCACCATTGTCGGCGCCTGTGCCATAGGGGTCTTTGAGTTCGGCAATCACGTTGATCTGGCGTGTCTGGGAATTGACGGCCGCAGCGGTCCGGACGACTTCGCCTGTCCAGTGGCGTTCAACGCCCCCGACCACGGCGCTGAAGTCGACTTTCGGGCCCGGCTGTGTGTCGCTGGCGGCGAAGGCGAGGGGAAGGCCGAGGCGGCCCATCTCTTCATCGTCCAGCGGCAGCGAGACTTCGACAACATCATTGGCGAAGATCCGGCCGAGAGACTGGCCGGTGGCAACGACCTGGCCAATATCGACATCGCGTTCCCAGACACGTCCGGAGAACGGTGCGTAGACGGCGGTCCGTTCCAGGGCGAGTTCCGCATCCTTCAGCTGCGCCTTGGCCGCATCCAGTGCGGCGCGGGCCTGTGCCAGCTGCGGTTCGCGGCGGGCGAGCGGCGAGACATTGGTGATGCCGAGATCTTCAATATCCTGCTGGGCAAGTTCGGCCTCGGCGATTTCGCGGGTCAGCCCTTGTTCGGCAGACGCCACGCCTGACCGGGCGCGCACGACGGCGAGTTCATAGTCGGCCGCTTCCACACGGACCAGTAGCTGGCCCTGTTTGATGAAGCCGCCATCGATGAAGTCCGGAGAGACATAAGCAATCCGGCCGGAAATCTGCGGCGCCACGATGATCTCCCGGCGCGGGCGGACTTCGCCTTGTGCTTCGACCGTGATCTGAAGATCGCCCTTGCGGACTTTCTCTGCGAACACGTTGAGGCCGATGCGGGCTTCCTCGGCTTTTTCCGGTTCCGGCTTGAGGGCTGACAGGACAGCAACTCCGCCGACACCGAGGACGGCGATGATGGCGATCGGGGCGGCGATGGCGATGATACGGGCCATGGGGCGGGACTCCTGGGGCTTACTCTGCGGCGGCTTCGGTGGGCGTCGTTGCGGTCGAGGCGGTCAGGACCGGCAATCCGCCGCCGAGGGCGAGGTGATACGAAATACGGTTGGTGGCGCGGTTGGCGCTGACTGAGATCAGCTGGCTTTCCGCGGTCAGGCGCCGTGTCTGGGCATCGATCAGGTTGAAGATCGTCAGCGTGCCGCTGGTCGTATACTTGCGCAGGGCAAGGTCTTCGGCAAGGCGGGCTTCTTCAAGGGCGCGGGCCTGGGCTTGTTCCTGCTCTGCGAGATACTGGTCGGCGGCGATGGCGTTCTCGACCTCGCCCCAGGCAGACAGGACGGTGTTGGCATAGTTTGCAACAGCGGCTTCGGCCTGTGCGACCGCCGCATCGCGCTGGGCATCCAGGCGGCCGCCGGTAAAGATCGGCGCGATCAGATTGGCCACCAGGCGCGCGGCGATGAGCTCCGGGTCGAATGCATCGGCGAGATCGGATTCAGTGGTCGACACGCTGCCGCTCAGCGTGAGGGAGGGCAGCATGGCCAACCGGGCGGTTTCGGCCCGCATGCCGGCTGCTTCGATCCGGGCTTCGGAGGCGGCAATATCCGGACGGCGCGACAGGAGAAGGGCGGGGTTGCCTTCCGGTTCCAGCGGGCCAAGCGACGGGAGTTCCGCCGGGGCGGCAATTTCTGCAGCGGGATAGCGTCCAAGAAGGATCTCAAGGCGGCGGGCCGTTTCCCCTGTGATCTGCCGGCGGGTGGCAATCGTGGCCTCGGCATTGGCCAGCGCCGACCGGGCGGTACGCACATCCAGGGCATCGACCAGGCCGCGCTGGAAGCGGCGCTCGGTCAGGAGGCGGACACGATCACGGGCATCATAGGTCAGCTCGGCCACGCGCTCCTGCGCGATTGCCTCGTTCAGATTGATCCAGGCAATGGCTGTCTGGGCCGCCAGGGACAGTTCTGCGGCGGACAGATCGGCTTCGGAGGCGGCATAGTCAGCTTCAGCGGCATTCACGGACGCGCCGATGCGGCCCCAGAGGTCCAGCTCCCAGCTTGCATCGAGGCCGACGCCGTAGATTTCGCTCTCCGTCCGGGTCGTGCCGGTCGGTGTCTCCACGCCCACGGAGTTGCCGCCTGCGGTCACCGAAGCGCTGAGGCCAGGCCGGCCGGCAGAGCGCGCGCTCCGCGTAGCGGCTTCGGCGGCGCGCATCGCGGCGGCGCGGGATTTCAGGGTGGGGTTGTTTTCCAGGGCTTCGGCAACCAGCGACATCATCACGGGCTCATTGAACTGGCTCAGCCAGTCGCCTTTCGGTGCTTTGCCGGCCACACCGCTTGCGGTCCATTCTGCCGGAGCGTCGGGAGCTTGCGCAAAGAAATCAACGGGTTCGCCCGCAAGACCGCCAATATTTGCCGGAGAGGAGGCGCACGCCGCAAGAATTGCCGTGCCCGCGAAGAGGATTGATCGTTTCATGCCTTCGGCATTGCTCCTGTTGGTATAAGCAGTTGCGTTACGCTCGCTCTACTCGACTGTCAATGAGGAATTATCGAATTTCAATAATTATATACAGGTCTGCCAGCGATGCATGCTGAGGTAGCCAGCCGGGAAGGGCTTGGCATCTTCCCGCTGTCGCGATAGCGCCTAAAAGCTACGAGTGTGTGGAAGGGATCCCACCGGGAAACCGCATGACTGAAGTGCTTTCAACCACGACCCAGAAGGGGGCTGAAAGAGGCATACGCCGTGCCACGACCCTGCGGGTCCGTGACTTTGTCGTGCTTATATCGTGCTTTGCGGCGGTTCTCGTGCTGCTGCTGGTGACCGGCTCCATTGGACTGATCGAATCCGCTGCCGCCCTGATCGCGGCGGGCGCTGTTGCCTGGGCCTATTATGTCGGGTCGGCGACCGTCCTGCCGGCCTCGGCGGTGGTGGACGGCGCAGCAGACAGTATTGCGCCCGGCCCGTCGGCGGCGTCCATTCCCTTGAAGGCCCTGCCTCTGCCGGCGTTCGAGATCGATCTCGACGGGCGGATCATTGCCTTCAATGCCGAGGCGGAGGACATTCTGCGCCTCGACAACCGCGTCCGGCCTCGTGCTTCGACGGTCATTCGCTCCCCGGCGCTGCTGTCGGCGATCGACAAGGCCATCCACACCCAGGTTGATGCGCCGCTGGCCGTGGATGTCGATGCCGGGCCGAATGAGACCTGGCGGGCACATGTCTCCCGGCCTCTGGATGCCGGCCGGGTGCTGATCGTGCTGGAGGACCTGACCCCGTTGCGCCGGGCGGCGCGTGCCCGGTCTGACTTCATTGCCAATGCCAGCCACGAATTGCGTACGCCGCTGACGGCCCTGTCTGGTTTCATTGAGACAATGCGCGGCCCGGCAAAGGATGACCCGGAAAGCTGGGGCCGGTTCCTGGACATCATGGCCGTGGAATCGGAGCGGATGTCCCGCCTCATCTCAGACCTGTTGTCCCTGTCCCGGATCGAGTCGTCCGAGCAGGTCGCCCCGCGCGACACGGTGGACATGCAGGACGTGCTGGTGTCTGGCACGGCCGCACTGGGCGGCATGGCGGACGAACGCGGGGTGACGCTGGTTGTCTCCGGCACCGATGAGGCACTGCCGGTCATCGGCAACCGGGACGAACTCATCCAGGTGGTCGAGAACCTGATCTCTAACGCCATCAAATATTGCCGCAAGGACGGTACGGTCCGGGTCACCTATGGCGCAGCGGCCGATACGGTCGAAGCGCGGGCGAAGTCCGGCCAGGTCTGGGAGAATGGCGAGCGGATGACGCTGTTGCAGTCGGTCAACCGGCCAGGCCCGGGCGAACCGGCGGTGTGGATCCGGGTTGAGGATGAGGGGCCGGGCATCGAACGCCAGCACCTGCCGCGTCTCGGCGAGCGTTTCTACCGCACAGACCAGAGCCGCGGCGGCAAGATCACAGGCACGGGGCTGGGCCTGGCCATCGTGAAACACATCATGGCCCACCATCGCGGGGGCATGGCGGTGGAAACGGTGATGGAGCAGGGATCCGCGTTCGCCGTCTGGCTTCCGGCCATGCGGCGCAAGGCCGAAGACGCCTGACGGCTTGGGCCGGATCAGTCGGTGCTGGCGGTCCGGTGATGGGCGTCGAACCAGTCGGTCATCAGGTCGCCCGGCATCCGGCCGAGATCCCGGTACCAGGATGGCAGATTCTGCAGCATTTCCGCTGTATCGCCCCAGCGGCGCAGGTTTACGTCAGCGGCCGAATGAAAGGCGTCACGCAGGCGGTTTTCATCCAGCGGCTCAAAGCCGCTCATCCCTGTCAGGCCGGCGAGGCTCTTCTGCATGACCAGCGTGGTTTCGAGCGTGGCAGCCGCAACAGACAATGTCGCGCGCCAGGGCATAAGCCAATATTCCATCAGTCCTGTATCCCTTTTCTGTCCTGAACAGTACGCCTCTATGCTGCAACGCACAACAAGACTCATGCCAAAGGCGATGCAGACCCCTTTATTTCAAGGAAAACAAAGGGGTCTGCATAGTGGGATTGGACCAGACCCGCCGGATCAGTACCAGGTGCGGATACCGATGACGAAGCGCGTCTCATCCGCCTCGCCACCCGCCGCTTCGATCAGATCAGCCGTCCGGCCGAAGCTGGCGCTGTGTTCAACCCCGATATAGGGCGCGAATTCCCGGACGACTTCGTAGCGCAGACGCAGGCCAGCCTGCAGCTTCGTCAGGCCTGAGCCAAGTTCCCGCTCCGGAATATCCTGTGCGGCAAAGCTCGCTTCCAGCCGTGGCTGGAGGATCAGCCGGTTGGTGAGGAGCAGATCATACTCCGCCTCGAAACTGGCGGTGAGGTCGCCTTTCTCGCTGAGGAAGGCGGCGCCATCGACTTCAAACCAATAGGGGGCGAGACCCTGTACACCCAGAACGGCGTGGGCCAGGCCATCCGGTTCGAAATCATAGCGCACCCCGGTCTGAAGATCGAAGTAGCGGGAAATGGCGCGGGACCAGAGCAGCTGGACCTCGGCCTCTTCGAGGTCGTTCTCCTCGAAGGAATATTCGCCTTCGGTTTTCAGCCAGACCTTGTTGATGTCCCCGCCATACCAGGCATCGGCATCCCAGACGCCGACGGTTTCCCCGTCAGAAGACTGAGCTTCCAGCCGGTCAAACCGGATCATGGCGAAGGGCGTGTCACCGGAATGCGATTGTGCATGCGCGCGGGCGGCGTCCATTTCCGCCGGGTCGAAATAAGCATCGGCCTGGGACCAGGGCTTGTCGCCTGAAGCGTTGCCATGCTGGTCGTGCGTCTGCGCCGAGGCACCTGTTGCGATGGCGAGCGCGGCGAATGCGGAAAGAAGCGTTCTGCGCATCACTTCATCTCCCCGTGCTTGTCATGGCCCATGGCGGAATGATCCATCATGTCGTGATCCATCGGCATTTCGTGCTCCATGGGCATGTCGTGGTCCATATGCTCATGGTCCATTGCGGGTTTGTCCGTAGACGGCAGGACTGAGACAACCTGCATCATGCCGGCATGCATGTGATAGAGCAGGTGGCAGTGGAATGCCCAGTCGCCGACATGGTCTGCCGAGACGTCGAAGGAGAGCTTTTCCCCCGGTTTCACGATCACGGTGTGCTTGCTGGGCTTGTGATCGCCGCCGCCATTGACGAGGTCGAAGAACATGCCGTGCAGGTGGATCGGATGCGGCATCATCGTGTTGTTGATCAGCGTCACGCGCAGGCGCTCGCCTTCATGAAAGATGATGGGCTTTTTCACCTCCGAGAATTTCACCCCGTCGAAACTCCACATGTAACGTTCCATGTTGGAGGTGAGGTGGATTTCCATTTCGCGGCCGGGCGGGCGCAGGTCCGGATTGGGGGTGAGGCTGCGCAGCTGGGAATAGCGCATCACCCGGTGGCTGACGTTTTCGAGGCCGATGCCGGGTTCATCAAGACGGCTTATCGGCATCATGGCGACATTTGCGACACCGGGGCCGCGCTTGATGTCCTTTTTTTCCGCCGGCCAGCCGGCGTCTTCTGTCATGCCGTGTGCGGAGTGGTCCATTGCCATACCACCCATGTCGTGGCCTTCATGGCCGGACATCTCCATCGCGCTCATGTCATGACCCATCGCGGCATGGTCGATTTCGGAATGATCCATCCCGCCCATGTCCATGCTCCCATGATCCATTAAGCCGTGATCCATCCCCATATCCTTCATGGTCAGGGTCGGGACGGCGCGCAGGGCAGGGGCTTCGGCGCGCATGCCGGGGCGCGGCCCGAACGTCGCGACTGCCTGACCGGACCGGTCGATGCTTTCGGCAACGAACGCATAGGCGCGGTCGTCCTTCGGCTCGATGATCACGTCATAGGTTTCGGCGACGCCCATCTGGAACTCGTCGACTTCCAGCGGTTGCACATTGAGGCCGTCGGCGGCCACGATGGTCATCGGCAGGCCGGGCAGGCGGACATTGAAGATCGTCATGGCCGAGGCGTTGATGATCCGCAGCCGCACGCGTTCGCCCGGCTGGAAGATGCCGTTCCAGTTGTCGGCGGTGGCGTGGCCGTTGATCAGATAGTGATAGGTCGCGCCCGTTACGTCCGCGATGTCGCGCGGCGACATGCGCATCTGGCCCCACATGGCGCGCTCGTCCCAGGCGGAACCGAGGCCGCGTTCCTGCGCGTCCTTCAGGAAGTCGCCCATGGTGCGTTGCTGGAAATTATAGGCATCGCTCATCTTCTTCAGCTTGGCGAAGATCCGGTAGGGGCTTTCGAAGCTCCAGTCGGAGAGGACCAGCACATATTCGCGGTCATAGCTGACCGGATCGTGATGATGCGGGTCGATGATGAGCGGGCCGTAGACGCCTTCCTGTTCCTGCAGGCCGGAATGGGAGTGGTACCAATAAGTGCCCGATTGCGGCACGGCGTATTTGTAGGTGAATGTCTCACCCGGCCGGATACCGGGGAAGGTCACGCCAGGCACGCCGTCCATCTGGAACGGCACGAGCAAGCCGTGCCAGTGGATGCTGGTGTCTTCGTCCAGCGTGTTGGTGACGTTGAGCGTGATCTCGTCGCCTTCGCGAAAGCGGATCAGCGGCGCAGGCAACGTGCCGTTGACGCCCACCGCTTCGCCGGTGCGTCCGTCAATGCGGACCGGGAAGCGGCCGACGGATAGGTTGAACTCCGTCGCCGTGGTGGGTGCGAGGCCGGTATTGCCGTCGCTGGCGCTGCGGGCCCAGGCCGGCAGCAGCGAAGCGGGCAGCAGGGACGAAAGCCCCATCAGGGCGCTGCCCTGCAGGAAATGCCGTCGATTGAACATGGGAAGACTCCTTCTGAATTGAGAGAACAGGCATCACGGGCAGGCGCACAGGCGGCGCAGCCCACCGGGCCGGTCTCAATTCAGAAAGCGTGTTTTCAGCTGGAGCGGCGTCAGCCGTGGCGGGCCGGACGCTTCGTAGAGCATGTATTTCGGCGGCCGCTGGGGCGGCGCCGAGACTCTGAATGCCTCGGATGGCAGGAACACCGCCGGGGCCGCACTGACTGGCAGGGCCGGCGTGGCCATGGCCTGTGGGGTCTGCGCAATCAGGTCAGAAGCTGCATTGCAGTGGGGACAGGCCGATTTGTCGTGATGCGGCGTCTGGATTTCGTCGCAAGCATGACCGGCTGGCATGCTGTGCGCCATCTCCACAGCTCCTGCCATCTGGGCCTGCGGCGCGTCACAGGCGCAAAGCGCCTGCTGGGCCGCGAAGAACAGGGCAAGGCCTGCCAGCAGGAAAGGGCGGAACAGGGTCATTGACCCGTTAGATACACTCGATCCATCACTTGGGCAAAACACGTCTACTGTTTGCCCCGTTTTCGCCTTTTGCGAATGCGATTAGGTTTTCTTCATGGTTGAGATGCTGCCCGGTAATTTTGTTCCGTCTCCTGCCCGCGGGCGGGTGCTTGTCTTCGATTCCGGGGTCGGGGGCCTGACGGTTGCGGAGGAGATCCGCGCGCTGGGTCCGGTGCTTGGTGTGCACTATGCCGCCGATTCCGGTTTCTTCCCTTATGGCGACAAATCCGACGAGGCCCTGCGCGAGCGCCTGCCGAAAGTGGCCAAGGCGCTCTGCGACCGGGTGCGGCCGGACGTGTTCGTCATCGCCTGCAACACCGCTTCGACGCTCGCCCTGCAGGAGGTGCGTGCCGCGCTCGACATTCCGGTCGTCGGCACCGTGCCGGCGATCAAGCCTGCCGCCCAGCTTACCCGTACCGGCACGATCGGCCTGCTGGCGACGCCCGGAACGATCCGCCGGGCCTATACGTCCGAACTGATCGAGAAATTCGCCGGCCATCTGCACGTCATCATGCATGGCAGTATCGAGCTTGTCCGGCTGGCCGAGGCCCATGCGCGGGGGGAGGACATCCATATCGACCGGTTTGCCGAAGCGCAGTCGCCCCTGTTCGATGTACCGGGCGGGGAGAAGATCGACACGATCGTGCTGGCCTGCACGCATTTCCCGCTTGTGCGCGGCCAGTTGATTGCCAGCGCGCCCCAGCCTGTCAGCTATGTCGATTCAGGCGCCGCAATTGCGCGCCAGACCATCCGTGTGCTGCCGGTAGAGACCGAGGCGCGCGGTATTGGCGGGCACGCCTATCTGACCAGTCATCCCGAGGACGAGGCGGATCTCGCGCTCGTCCTCAGGCGATACGGTTTTCCAGAGCTTCAGAGCGTGGCTCTCGACCCGATGGATACGACTTCGGCACCGACCGACCCGTAAAGGCTCGGCCACGGGGCGTCCTGCACTTCCACCACTTCGGTTTCGCCGAAGCCGTTGAAGCGGCTGGACATGGCACGGCCATAGGCGCCGAGATTTCCGAACTCGATATAGTCGCCTTCGGTCAGGCCGGCCGGCAGCATGATCTCGTCCGGGAACTTGTCGGTCGAATCGCAGGTCGGGCCATAGACGCGGTAAGCTTTCATACCGTGCAGTTTGCGGCCGTCACCGGCGATGGCGCGTTTCGGGAACTGCCAGCGCTCGTGCACGGCATCGTAGAGGGCGCCATAGGAGCCGTCATTGATATAGAGCGCGCCGTCTTTCGACAGTTCGATCCGGCACAGCAGGCTTTCCGATTCGGCGACCAGCGCACGGCCCGGCTCGCACCACAGGTCTGCGTTTTCGAGAACGAACATTTCCTCGAATGAAGCCTCGATCATGGCGACATAAGATTCCAGCGCCGGCGGGGCGTTGTCAGCGTATACGGACGGAAAGCCGCCGCCGACATCGACGATGTCCACCGTGACACCTGCGGTGATGATGATCCGCGACACGTCGGCCATGGCGGTTGCCCAGGCCGTCGGCTTCAGAGCCTGGCTGCCAACGTGGAACGACACGCCCAGCTCGTCTGCATAGCGGCGGGCTTCGCGCAGGATTTCCGCGGCGTCTTCAGCGCTTGCACCGAATTTTCCGGCCAGCGGCAGGGCGGCGCCGTCGCAGGACACGGCGACACGGACAATGATCGTCAGGTCGTCGGCATAGCCGGTTTCCTCAAGGATCTTGTTCAGTTCCGCCATCGTATCGGTGACGAAGATGCGCACGCCGAATTCCTTGTAGGCGCGGGCGATCGCACGGCGGTTCTTCACCGGGTGCAGGAACGCGATGCGCGCTGTCGGGAAACGTGTACGGATCAGCTCGACTTCCGTATCGGAGGCGCAATCGAAGCTGCGCACGCCGCCGGCCCAGAGGGCGTCGAGCACGTGCACGCCGGGGTTTGCCTTCACGGCATAGAACGGCTCGGCCGAGAAGGACTCGCGAAACCATTTCGCCGACGCGGTGACGCGCTCCGGACGGAAACACCAGACGGGAACGTCCGGCTGGGACTCACGAACGATATGAATTGGGGTAGCATAGGAGTGCATGACACCTAACCTCCAAAGGGCTTTTAACCAGCTTTGGGCGTTAGTACGGGGGCCCCCACCGAGTGGGTTAGCGCAGAGTGTCCGCCACATCTCTTTATTTCGAAGGGGCATTTAGTGGACTATTTCCGGGGGCGCAAGGAAAAATTTTGCCCCTGGCTGAGATTTTTCATGAAACCTTCTTTGACGGGGCCTGTAGCAGTTGTTGAAGAAGGCGTACGATGTTTGGAGTCATACAGAATTCCGGATACATGCGGACACCCTTGGGAAAGAGAAGAGCATGACGCGTAGGTGCCTCCCGGCCGTCCGGCCTGTCCTTGCTGCAGCACTCTTGCTGCTGGCTGCCGCATGCGGACGAACGGATCTGTCGGAGCTGGAGGTCGGCGACCGGATCGTCATACCCTCGATCACCGGCGTGGATGCCGAGAAGATCAAGATTGTCGGCTCCTCCACGGTCTCGCCGTTCGCCACGACCGTTGCCGAACAGTTCGGCGCGGTTACCAAATGGCCAACGCCTGTCGTGGAAACGACCGGGACGGGCGGCGGCTTCAAAGCATTCTGCCTTGGCGCCGGGCCGTCAGAGCCCTCCATTTCCGACGCCTCACGCCCTATCAAGCAAACAGAGCGGGCTCTGTGTGCGGCCAATGGCGTGAATGACCCGGCGGAGTTCCGCGTCGGCTATGACGGGATCGTCATTGCCAATTCGAAGGCCGGGCCGGATTTCGATATCACCAAGGCTGAGCTCTATCGCGCCCTCGCCAAGGACCTGCCGGACGGGCAGGGCGGCTTCGTGCCCAATCCTTACAAGTCCTGGAGCGAAGTCAGCCCGTCCCTGCCGGACGAGCCGATCCTGGTCTTCGGCCCGCCGCCGACCTCCGGCACACGGGACGCCTTTGTCGAACTGGGCATGGAGCATGGGGCGCTGGACGACCCGCAGATGAGTGCGCTCAGCGACCTCGACGAGACGGCCTTCCTGCAGCGCGCACACACGATCCGCACCGATGGCGCCTGGATCGATTTCGGGGAGAATGACGCCGCCGTTGTGCAGGCCCTGACCAAGACACCGGCTGCGATCGGTATTCTCGGTTTTTCCTTCCTCGAGCAGAATTCAGACAGGGTGAAGGCCGGCCTGCTCTCCGGCGTCCCACCGGATTTCGTGCACATCAAGGATGGCGACTATGGCCTGTCGCGCATGCTGTACATCTATGTGAAGCGGGAAAATCTCGGCTTCGTGCCCGGCATTGCCGAGTTCGTCGAAGAGTTCGTGTCGGACGGCGCCATGGGCCCCGATGGGTACCTGCTGGACAAGGGGCTGATCCCGCTCACGGAAGAAGACCGCGCCACCGAACAGGCAAGGGCGGCCGCGCTGAAGGCGGCGTCTGAGAACTAGAAGCTGTTCCTGGGATTCAGGCCTTGTCGTCGGGCTTCTCGCCGGAATCCTTCGGCTTCGGGCTGAGGTCCAGCAGCGGCGGGATAACCAGTTCCAGCGGCTTCTTGCGCCGGCGCAGGCGGATCTTCTGCCAGAAGCGTTTCCGGGCCGGGGCGGGCAAGGGCTGGAGATTTTCGATGAAGGCCTCCGCGCAGGCCTGCCAGCTATAGCCTTCGGCATATTTGCGGCAGGTGTCGCGGTCGAGGTCCAGGCAGGCGATCGCACCGGCCGCCAGGTCCCCGTCGACAGGGGTTATGGTTCCGGCGTTCGAGCCCGGGATCACATCGCGCGGGCCGGTCGCATCATAGGCGGCCACCGGCGTACCTGATGACATGGCTTCCAGCACGACCAGGCCAAACGTGTCCGTCAGGCTGGGGAAGACGAAGACATCGGCGCTGGCATAAACGGTGGCGAGGTCCTCATTGAAACGCGCGCCGAGGAATTTGACTTCCGGATAGCGTTTCTGGAGTTCCTCGCGCTGTGGGCCGTCGCCGACGATCACTTTGGTTCCCGGCAGGTCCAGTTCGGCGAAGGCTTCGATATTCTTTTCTACGGCCACCCGGCCAACATTCAGGAAGATCGGTCGCGGCAGGCCCTCGAACGGGTCGCCCGGCTGGCCTTCCTCGATCCGGCGGGAGGGGTGGAAGAGGTCCGTATCGACCCCGCGGCCCCAGGCCACGAGATTGATGAACTTCTTGGCCCGCAATTCCTCCACCATGGACGGGGTCGGCACCATCACCTTGCCGGAATATTTGTGGAACCAGCGCACGAAATTATAGCCCCAGGAGATCGGGATCGGCAGGCGGGCCGAGACGTATTCCGGGAACCGGGTGTGATAGGCGGTGGAGAAGGGGTGTTTGATCTTGAGGCACATGGCCCGGCCGGCCATGCCGAGTGTGCCTTCGGTCGCGATATGGACCGCATCAGGCTCGAATTCGTTGAACCGCTCCTCAATCTCGCCCCGTGCGAACAGGGCCAGCTTGATTTCCGGATAGGTCGGCAGGGGCATGGTCATGAAGCCCTGCCCGGGATGCACAATCTCCCATTCATGGCCCATCGCCTCGGATTCGGCGATGACGCGCTTCATGGTGCGCACGACGCCATTGACCTGAGGATCCCAGGCGTCTGTCACGAGCATGATCCGCATGTGGACTCCCATCAATGCCACGCAGCCGCGCGCAACATGGCGGGCTTGCACGGGACCGTAAAGGCCCCTTTCGCTGTCCACTACCCTCGCACTCGACAGGTAGAGACGATATAGTTTTTTCCCATAAGGGTGGGAACCGGCATAAGACCTGCCCCGTTATTCTGCTTTTGTACCAAGTTTATGCCAGAAGGGACCACCATTTATGACCGACGCCCTCGCCGCCACGCAATTTGTCTGGGACGCGCTCGACTCCAACAAGTTTGTTGATGAGGAGGCCTTGCTGGAGGAGCTTCTGAAAGAGACGCCCGTCAGTGACGATCTTCGCCAGGCGGCGATGCGACGGGCGCTCGACCTGGTCGAGACAGCGCGGGCCACCGGGCGGCGCAAGGGCATGATGGAAAGCTTCCTGGAGGAGTTCGGCCTGTCCAATGCCGAAGGCCTCGCCCTCATGTGCCTTGCTGAGGCTTTGCTGCGCGTGCCTGATGCCGAGACCCGTGACGACCTCATCGCCGAAAAGATCCGCTCCGGAAACTGGGGCGCTCATCAGGGGCAGTCGGAATCCTGGCTGGTCAATGCCTCCACCTGGGGCCTGATGCTGACGGGACGTGTCATCGGCGTGCCGGCGGCGGCCAAGAAGGGCCCCGGCCATTTCGTGTCCGGCCTCGTGCGCGAGAGCGGTGAGCCGGTGATCCGCGCCGCCATGATGCAGGCCATGCGGATCATGGGCGAGCAGTTCGTCCTTGGGCGGAACGTGAAGGATGCGCTGAAGCGCGGCGGCCGGATGGTGCGCCAGGGCGATGCGGCGCATTTCAGCTTCGATATGCTGGGGGAGGGCGCCCGCACCGCGGCCGACGCCGAACGTTATCTGAAAGCCTACCAGAGCGCCATCGAACAGGTGGCCGCCAGCAAGGACAAATCAATCAAGCCGGAAGCGGCGAATGGCGTCTCGGTCAAGCTCTCCGCTCTGCATCCGCGCTATGAGGCGGTCAACGAAGCCCGCGTGATGGAAGAAATCTATCCCGGCCTGCTGGGGCTCTGCAAACAGGCGGCCGACGCGAACATCAATCTCTGTCTGGATGCGGAAGAAGCCGACCGGCTGGTGATCTCCCTGAAGCTGATGGAAGCGCTCGCGCGCGAGCCGTCGCTCAAGGGCTGGTCCGGGCTGGGTATCGCCGTGCAGGCCTATCAGAAACGCGCCCGCGGCGTCATCGAGAAACTGAAACAGCTGGCTGGCGACACCCGTCAACGCTTCATGGTGCGCCTCGTGAAAGGCGCCTATTGGGACAGCGAGATCAAGCATGCCCAGGTCGAGGGCTTCCCGAACTTTCCGGTCTTCACCACCAAGCAGGGCACGGACTTCCATTATCTCGCCTGCGCGAAACAGCTGCTTGAGGCGAGCCCGGTCCTCTATCCGCAATTTGCCACGCACAATGCCCATACGCTGGCGACCGTAGACCTTATGGCAGACTCCATGGGTGTCACGGCGTTTGAGTTTCAGCGCCTGCATGGCATGGGCGAGGCGCTTTATGCGGCGGCAAAGGCCGGAAAGAAAGTGCGGGTCTATGCCCCGGTCGGTGCGCACAAGGATTTGTTGCCTTACCTTGTCCGCCGCCTGCTGGAGAACGGTGCGAACACCAGCTTCGTGCATTCCTTCCTCGATCCGGACGTGCCGGCCGAACAGGTCGTCGCGGATCCGATTACCAAGGTCGAGGCCGGCCCGCGCCGCCACCCGCGTATCCCGACGCCGCCGCGTCTTTACGGGCCGGAACGGCGCAATTCCTCTGGCCTTGACCTGTCGCAGCAGAATGTGCGCGACGACATCGCCGCCGCCATCCGCACATTCCGCGACAGCCCTGCCATCGCAGCCGGGGCGATCGTTTCCGGAAAGCCGGACACCGGCGGCGGAGAGCTTTGCCGCGTGCCGTTCCATACCGAGACCGTGCTGGGTGCCTGCAAGGAAGCCAGCGAGGCTGCGATGGACCGCGCGCTGGACGCCGTGGTCAATTTCCAGCCGGAATGGGACAAGCTTGGCGGGCCGCAGCGGGCGAGCCATCTGCGCGCCATGGCCGAGGCACTGGAAGACAACATGCCCCGTCTAATCGCCCTGATGGCGCGCGAGACCGGCAAGACGCTGAATGACGGCATCGCCGAAGTGCGCGAAGCGGTCGATTTTCTGCGCTATTATGCAATGGGCGCCGAGAAGGATTTCGCCGGGCCTGTGCGCCTGCCGGGTCCGACCGGGGAGACCAACCATCTGTCCCTGCACGGACGGGGCGTCTTCTGCTGCATCTCCCCTTGGAACTTCCCGCTGGCGATCTTCACCGGGCAGGTCGCTGCGGCGCTCGCCGCGGGCAACACGGTTGTCGCCAAGCCGGCTGAACAGTCGCCGCTGATCGCATTCGAGGCAGTGAAACTGTTCCACAAGGCGGGCCTGCCGGTGAATGCGCTGCACCTGCTGCCCGGCAAGGGGGAGACGGTCGGGGCGAAGCTGACCTCTGACCTGCGGGTTTCCGGCGTCTGTTTCACCGGCGGCACGAACACCGCCCGCATGATCAACCGCACCCTGGCGGACCGTGATGGGCCCATCATTCCGCTGATCGCGGAGACCGGCGGCCTGAATGGCCTGTTCGTCGACACGACGGCCCTGCGCGAACAGGTGCTGGATGACATGATCATCTCCGCCTTCGGATCGGCGGGCCAGCGCTGTTCGGCGCTGCGCGTTGCTTTCCTGCCGAAGGCCACCGCCGACCATCTGATCGAAGGCCTGATCGGCGCGATGGACGAGCTGAAGCTTGGCGACCCGGCCCTGCCTGAAACGGACATCGGCCCGGTCATCGATGCCGAGGCGCGCGACATGCTGGAGACACACCTCGAAGACATGAAGTCCCGTGCGAAAGTCCTCCACCAGATCGATGCCGGCCAGATCGGCCGCGAGGGCTATGGCTTCGGCCCGGCGCTGGTGGAGCTGTCCTCGCTCGATCAGATTACGGAAGAGAAGTTCGGTCCCATCCTTCATGTGATCCGCTACGACCCGGACGATATTGACGAGGTTGGCGCCAAACTCCACGCCAAGGGCTACGGCCTGACGCTGGGTGTGCATTCGCGCCTCGACAGCTTCTACAAGGAAGTCCGCGCGGCTTGCCCTGTCGGCAACACCTATGTGAACCGGTCAATGATCGGTGCGGTCGTCGGCGTGCAGCCCTTCGGCGGGGAAGGCCTTTCCGGCACCGGGCCCAAGGCCGGCGGGCCGCATTATCTCCATCGCTTCGCCGCAGAAAGGGCGCTGACCGTGAATATCACGGCACAGGGAGGTGACGCAGAACTGCTGAGCCTGTAGAAAAAGACGATGAAACAAACCCTGCTTCTCTCTGCCGCCCTTTTGATGGCCAGCCTTTCCGGGGCCTGCGGGCAGGCAGGGGAAGCCGGGGGTACACCCAATTCTCCGCCCGTGGCGGAACTGGCCGGCACGGACACGACTGACGGGGAGGCACAGGCAACGCCTGCGGAATCTCCGGAAGCGATCCTGGCGGCCATGCCGCGCACGATCGTGGTGGACAATGATGTTCTGACTGCAGACGTCAGCATCGATGAAGCGGTCTTTTCCTTCACCCCGGAGCTGGCTCAGGACATCGTGGCGGATGCGCAGGCCCGCATCGATGCCATGCTGGAAGATGCCAAGACCTACCAGAAAATGGATCCGGACTATTTCCGGCCCTATGCCATGAAAATCGACTGGCAGGTGACCGGCGCCGCCGGGCCGCTCGCCGGGCTGGAGGGATTTATCTACACCCACACCGGTGGGGCGCACGGCAACTATATGACCGACGGGCGCATCTATAACACACAGACCGGTGAACGGATGCGGATCGGAAACCTTTTCTCCGACAAGGAAGCCGCCGCGGCTGCGCTGGCCCCGAAGGTGTATGAATTGGTGGCCCAGGCCAAGACGGACCGTAGCGGGTCTCCCGACAGTTATGAAATGTTCCTTGGCGAGTCGAAGGACGCCATGGGTGTTTCAGATGTTCTGGCCGGCAATATCAGTCTTGTCGCATCGACCGAAGCCGGGAAGCTCGGCGGTTTCGCGCTGCACTACGCGCCATACGAAATCGGTTCGTATGCAGAGGGAGCCTATCACATCACGGTGCCGGAAGCCGATTTCCGGAACCTGCTGAAGCCGGAATACCAGTCCCTGTTCGCGGGAGACCCGGCAGAGATCCAGCGTCTCGGCGAGTGAACGTCAGTTCCGGCAGCGCCGGAAGGCAAAGCCCTGTCCACGTGAGCCATCGATCAGCGAAATTTCCGCCGTCATCCGGTCGCCTTCACGGGCGTAGCGGATGCGCTGCGGATAGTCGTGGCCTGGATCGGCAAACACGATGTGGGAGGCGCCGCGCTCGATTTCCCGGAACGGGGAAGGGCCCTTGCCGGCAGGGTAGGCATTGAAGGTAAAGCCTTTGCCGGGGTCGATCCGGGACTGTTCGAAAAAGCTGACCCGGTCATCCTTCAGCGCCAAGGCATATCCGAACAGATAGCCATGATCAGGCGCGGACCAGACTTCGCGATAGTCCCCGTCCGCATTCTCCCAGCAACCGCTCATCCAGCCGAGCGGGTGTCCGCCTTCCATGTCCGGCGCGGCGGTGCACCCACCGATCAGCAGGAGGCAGGCGAACAGGGCGCGCTTCATGGCGCGATCAGGGTGCAGCCAAGGCCGGGAGTGAACTTCGCTTGCGCGCTGACCTGGCCGTCATGCGACATGGCCCGGGTTATGTTGTTTTCATCCGTATAGGAAATGCCGGTCATGTCGAAGGTGAAGTCGCGCTGGCAGCTGTCCAGGTCACGCTCTGCGATGTGAAGACAGGAGCAGACCTGCTTGGCACCGAGGGAAGCCAGAATCTCCGCACGGGCGAGCGAGTCTGCATGCGCTGCCTGCTGGTTGGGGTAAAATACAGCTATCAACCCAGCGGAGAACGCAATAATACCTGCTAAGACCAGAAGTGCTTTGACGTGTTTCACTTTTTTCCCCTAAGTCCGGATCAGGACAATAGGAGAGAAGCGCCATGTTGCGCAACATATTCCTGATCTGCCTTGCCTGCATTGCCGCGCCGTTTGCCGTAGCGCAGGCGCTTGTGCCGCTGCCGGCCCAGCCGGATGGGGTGGCCTGGCCAAGTGCGGGTTGGGAGAGCGGCGCGCTTCCGGCGGAGCATGCCGGCGAGATACAGGAGTTGCTGGACATCGCCATGATCGGCGGACGGGGGGACCTTGGCGGCGAGACCCATGCGGTGGTGATCGTCCACAAGGGCAGGCTGGTTGCGGAGGTTTACCGGGACGGGTTCGACGCCGGTACGCGGCACATGTCATGGAGCCTCGCCAAATCCGTTACCTCGGCGCTGGTGGGCCGCGCGGTGCAACTCGGCCTGGTAGACGATATCGATGCGCCGATGCCCGGCGTGTTTTCTGAAGGTGATCCGCGTGCGGCCATTACCTGGCGCCAGTGGATCACCATGACCGACGGGCTGGAATATCACGAATTCGAGTCCGACATTCTCGAAGCCAATGATGTCGCCCAGATGATGTATGGCGCAGGTCAGTTCGACGTGATCGGCTATATCCGGGAATCCTTCCCGCTGAAGTATGCGCCCGGCACAAGGTGGAATTACTCGACGGCCAGTTTCAGCCTGGTCGGCCGCGCGCTCCAGAATGTCATCGGCGCCAATAGCTGGTGCTCCACCGCGTCGGCGGAGGATTCCTGCAAGCCGGCCGATGCGCCGATGGCGGCCTGGATCAATCAGGTCCTGTTCAATCCGCTCGGCATGGATGCCCAGCCGGAGTTCGACCTGTCAGGCACCTATCTGGGCGGCTCGCATGTCTGGGCGACGGCGCGGGACTATGCGAAATTCGGTCTGCTCTATCTGCGCGATGGCATCTGGGATGGCGAACGTCTCCTGCCGGAAGGCTGGGTCGACATGACCCGCACACCGCCGCCGGGTGGCCCGGTGGATTTCTATGGCGCCGGCTTCTGGCTGCTGCCGGGTGAAGGCGACGCGTTCTATGCTCAGGGGCATGAAGGCCAGACAATCTTCATCGTGCCGAGCCGGGACCTGATCGTCGTCCGGCTCGCCCTGATGGAAGAGAACGATGCGAACTGGGAGGCCGACCTTCAGTGGAACCTCGCCCTCGCCCGCGCTTTTCCATAGGAAGAGGGGCCGTATAGACGGTCTATATATGGTCTATAGACGGTGTTCGTGATGGTCCGGAGGGGACCTTATCCACCCCCTCAGTCGCCACTCACCTTGAAATGCGCAAGAAGGCTGGTGACCGGTTTTGACCGCTCGCCCTGCCAGGCTTCGGCCCGGACCGAGCATATGCGCCGGCCCATCTTGGTGATCGTCGCGCGGGCAAACGTGTCCTGGGCGTGGCCCTGGCGGAGATAGTCGATCGATATGTTGATCGGCCGGGGCGGGCGTTCCAGGTGTTCGGTCACGAGGTAGACCTGTGCCATGGCGGTCAGTTCCAGAAAGGCCGCGATGGCGCCGCCATGCAGGGCCTGGATCGTGAAATTCCCGATCAGTTTCTTCTGGAACGGCATGACGGCTGTCATTTCGTCGCCCATGACTTCGCAGCGCATGCCGATTTCCTGCGCGAAGGGTGTGCGGGCCAGGAAGGCCTGTACCTGTTCGGCACGGGTCGAGAGTGTATCTTCAGACATTATCTGGTCCTCAGCGATTCAACCGAGCGCGGCTTGTTGATGGCGAAGGCGCCTGCGGCGGTGGCGATCACCTTGTCCCGGCTCTCATGATAGGCCCAGGCACGGGTGAAGCAGACACTGCGGGTGATGTGGTAGCATTCCGCCTCACCAAGGATTTCCCGGTGCGGTTCAGCCGCGCGCATATAGTCGATACGCAGGTCCAGCGTGGAAACGAAGCGGGCCTTGTCGAGCGCGGAACTCGCCGCCATGCCGGAGAGGTTGTCGAGGAAAGACGTCAGCACGCCGCCATGGATGACGCCGGTGTCCGGATCGCCGACAAGGCGCTCTTTCCAGGGCTGAACGCCCCAGACGCGGCCCTTTTCGAGCTTGGTAACGCGGAAGCTCATCCGGCGTCCCCATGGGATGCCGCCGGTCATGATTTCCAGGTTTTCTCCCATGACCTGCCAGGGTTCGGCAGTTGGCGTCGCGTCATCTTCCATATGGGGCCTCATTCATTTGACCTGCCTTTCGCCTCGGATAACATCCGGCTGAAAAAGAACATACACATGACCACAGGTCAGGAGGAAACTATGGCATTCGAGGGAACGGGCAAGCCGAAGACCTGCATTATCGGCGCAGGATGTTCGGGCTTCACGATGGCCAAGCGGCTGAAGGACAAGGGCCTGCCATACGATTGTTTCGAAATGTCGGACGATATTGGCGGGAACTGGTACTACAAGAACCCGAACGGGGCCTCGTCCTGTTACCAGTCGCTGCATATCGATACGTCGAAATGGCGTCTGGCCTTCGAGGATTATCCCGTTCCGGAGGACTGGCCGGACTTCCCGCATCACGCCCAGCTTCTGCAGTATTTCCACGACTATGTGGATCATTTCGGCCTGCGCGAGACGATCACGTTCAACACGGCTGTCACGAATGTCGAAGACCTGCCGGGCGGACGCTGGAAAGTGACTTTGTCGACCGGTGAGACGCGTGAATACGACGCCGTCATCGTTGCCAACGGCCACCATTGGGACCCGCGCACGCCCACTTATCCCGGGCATTTTGATGGTTACCAGGTCCACTCCCATAACTATACAGACCCGTTCGATCCGTACGACTTCCGCGGTAAGCGCGTGATGATTGTCGGGGCAGGGAACTCGGCGATGGATATCTCGTCGGAGCTGTCCCAGCGCCCGTTGGCGGAGAAGCTGTTCATCTCCATGCGCCGCGGGGTCTGGGTGCTGCCGAAATACATGGACGGTAAACCGGCGGACAAGGCCGTGCTGCCGGCCTGGATGCCCTCAGGCCTCGGCCGCAAGCTGGCGCGCAACAAGATCAAGAAAACCATCGGCATGATGGAGGATTATGGCCTGCCGAAACCGGACCATGAGCCGCTGGAGGGCCACCCGTCCGTGTCAGGCGAATTCCTGACCCGTGTCGGCTGCGGCGACATCACGCCGAAACCCGGCATCGAGAAGCTGGATGGCGACGGCGTCGTCTTCACCGACGGCACGCGCGAAAAGGTCGACGCGATCATCTGGGCGACGGGCTACAATGTGACCTTCCCCTTCCTGAAGCAGGACGACCTGACGCCGAAGGACAATGTCTTCCCGCTCTACAAGCGGATGGTGAAGCCGGGCCGCGAGACGATCTTCTTCCTCGGCCTCGCCCAGCCCTTGCCGACCCTTGTGAATTTTGCCGAACAGCAGTCCAAACTGGTCGCAGCAGCCCTTGATGGCGAGTACGCTTTCCCCGATGCTGCGGAAATGGAGCGCATTACTGTCGAGGACGAGAAGGACCATCTCGGGCACTTCTATGACAGCCCGCGCCACCGCATGCAGGTGGACTTCAACCTCTACTGCCGCGACCTGCTGAAGGAGATCGAGAAGGGCATGAAACGCGCAAGGGCTCACGCATGAGGCAGCTGCTGGGGGCTGCACTCACACTGATTTTCCTGGCGGGCTGTGCATCATCGCCCCCGCCGCCACAGGTGCGGGCCTACACCCCGCCGCCGGGGCCGCCACAGGTCTCGGCCGCGCAGGGCGCCTTCCAGCCAAATGCCTATCTCCGTTCCTGCGGGGGCATCTATGTGACCAACGCGCCGCCCATGGACAGCGATTTCTGGGTGGTCGACTACAAGCCGATCATCGTTGTCGGTTCGGTGGTGCTGGCGACGGCGCCGGCGAACGATGTCTGCCTGTCGTCAGGTTTCGGCATCCGCTCCGCCCGGCGCCATGACGGGATTGACCTTCAGTCCATTCCAGCCGGGCCGATCTATGCCGCTGCGCCAGGGCGTATCCTCGAAGCGCGCGTCTCGACGGGCTATGGCAACATGGTCCTCATCGATCATGGCGGCGGCGTCTATACGCGCTACGCCCACCTAGACCATTTTGCCCAGGGTATCCGGGCCGGCGCCGAAGTCGGCTTCGGGCAGGAAATCGGCATGATGGGCCGGTCCGGCAATGCAACGGCGATCCATCTCCATTTCGAGATTCTGACCGGCAATTATAATAATCCCAGAGGGTCGAAGGGGCTTGCCCCGCGCAATCCATTTGAGTTCCCGGCCTATAATCCGGCCGGCAGCTGACGGATTAAGAACAAAAGGGTGGAGGAAACGGGCATGTCGAGGCGTTTCACGATCTGGGCGGCTGTCCTGGCCATCGCGGCGTGTGCGCAGGTTCCGCCAGCCGTGTCGCGGGCAGCGGCTGAAGAGGTTGAGGCAATTCAGGACGCTCCGGCCGCCGAGTATGGCTTCGGCGCGCTGGCGGACCTCGCCGGGACACGGTGGCGGGGCGAGCCGGGCGAAGCCGACAAGGAACACGGCCAGCCAGCGGACTATTCGGAATGGGACTGGGATCTGGGCGGCAGTGTGCTGGTCAACCGTCACGTATTGGAGGATGGCTCCTATGGCGGGATTACCTATGTCCAGCTGACACGAACGCCGGGTGTGCTGGATTATGTCTACATCACCAGCGCCAACTTCCGCACGAGCGGAACTTTCACGCTCAACCCGGATGGCAGCTGGACCGCGGAGGAAGACGTCAAAGGCCTGCCGCACATCCTCAAAGTACGCTCCACAGGACGCATAAATGCGGATGGCACCATGTCCAGTGTGTCGGAATTCCTTGGCGATGACGGTGAATGGGGGCCGGGCCATGCCTTCATCTATACACAGACCGATACGCCCTTGCCGGACCTCGTGCCTGCAGGCAACGCACCGGAATGAGCCGATTTTTCGATCCTGACCTGTTTGCCCGCACCTATCGCGACCCGATGGCCTGGCTGACCCTGCTGGTCGATCTGCTGCCCCTCATCGCCGTGGTCTTCTTTGGATGGAAGGCGGTGCCATTGGTCGCGCTCTACTGGCTGGAGAACCTGGTCATCGGCGCCTTTACCATCCTGCGCATGATCGGCACTGTCGCGGCCAATATCCTGAACCTCGCAGCAGCGGCCTTCATCGTGCCTTTCTTTACCGTGCACTACGGTATGTTCTGCTTCGGCCACGGCATCTTCCTCAGCGCCTTTGCGGGCGGAAAGGTTGGCGATGCCGCTCCCGGGATTGACGGCATGCGTACGCTCGTCGACTGGGCCCTCGGCACCGGGCCTTACATGCTCTGGTTCGTCGCGGCGATCATCGCGGTGAACGCCGTCTTCTACCTGGTCGATTACGTTATCCGCGGAGGCTATCGCGAGACTCAGCTGCCGACGGAAATGTTCGCGCCCTATGGCCGGATCGTGACTTTGCACGTGGCAATCATCCTGGGAGCAGGCCTGATGCTGGCTTTTGGCCAGCCGCTGCTCGGCGTGCTGATCCTGATCATGCTGCGCGTCGCTTTCGGCATGGCATTGAACATGATGCGCCGCCGCCGGATGGACGGGGACACCGGCCCGCTGGCGGGCGCCATGGCGGAGGCAGGGTAGGGCATGACGCTGAACACCGCCGCGATCGAGGCCCAGGCCGAGCTGCACCACCAGTACCTGCTGGGGCTGGAACTGATGGTGGCAACGCGGGAGGGGCCGGAGGTGGTTGGCGACTGGATGTTCCGCCTGTTCCGCCGTCAGCATGAGGACAAATTCCTGTCCTCCTTCCGCAAGCTGGGGCTCGACGGTGAGCCGGACGCGGTGGCCTGCGCGAAGTATCACGTGCTCTCAAATGGCGTCGGCGGCGTGGCCGTCGAATATATGGAGGAGAGCGACACCAAGGCCTGGGTGCGCTTCCGGTATCCGCGCTGGATGTATGACGGCGCAGTGATCTGCGGCGTGCCGGTCGAGGCAAGCCGCGGCTTTTTGCGCGGCTGGTATGGCCAGAATGGCGTCTCGCTCGGCAATCCGCGCCTCGGCTTTGTCTGTGTGTCGGAAGACATGACCGGCCAGTTCGGCCTTTGCGGCTATTTCCGCGAATATGATCACGAGCTTTCGGAAGACGAGCGGCTCCGCTTCGCGCCGGATGAGCGCCCGCCGCCGTTCGATCCTGCGAAACAGCCCGAGCCGCCGCCCGGCGAATGGACGCCGGAACGCCTCGCCAAGGCGAACCGCAACTATGCCGTGGAGTATATCCGCAATGGCGTGCGCGAACTGGTCAATGTGCTCGGGCAGGCGCGGGCGCTTGAGCTTTGCCATCTTGCGGCGCGCCTGACGGGGCTACAGCATTTCCGCCGCATGGCCGATGCTGTCGGCGGTGTGGATGGCGGACCGGTGGAGGCGGCGGAATTCCTGGCTGCCATGTTTGCGGGCATGGGCGATGAAACCCGGATGGAGCACTCAGATGATGAGGCTATCCTGCACCAAACCGGCCTGCGGATCGCGCGCGGCCTGGAATGGGCAGAGCGGGAGAATCTGCTCTCAAGCTGGATCGAAATCTGGCGCGGCGCGATCCATTCCCAGCGGGTGTTCATGACGGTCGATTGCGACATTGCGGGCGATGCTCTGGTCTGGCGCGTCCGCCGGGCTGGCAATACGGCAACGCCCTGATTTTTCTGGCACTAAAAGCATAGCAGCCTTGCAGCGTTAAAAAGTTGACACATGGTGACGCCGTGGGTCACGGTGTTGGCAGGTAAGGACGGCGATTCATGACAATTGACGTTAAAACGGCATCGGGTTCCGGCAAGAGAGCGCGTTCCAAAGCAGCAAACCGCCGGGCCATTCTGGATGCCGGACGGCGTGTCTTCGCCCGGATCGGGTTCGAGGCGACGACGGTGCGGGATATCATCCGGGAAACCGATCTCGCTGCCGGCACGTTTTACAACTACTTCAAGTCCAAGGAAGAAGTGTTCGAAGCGATTGCGGAGGATTCCACGCATCGTTTCCGCCACATGCTCAAAGACGTCCGCGCCAGTGCCCGCACGGCGCAGGACTACATGCATGACGCTTATCACGCCTATTTCAGCTTCATTGCTGAAGAGAACCGCCAGGCCCTGTCCGAAGGTGCGCCCCATATGGCGCTGATCGGCGTGCGGGTGGACACGCCGGAAATGCTGGCTGTTGCAGCCGAGATCCGGTCAGATCTTGAGCGAATCCTGTCGGCAGACACGTCCTCAAACATGGACATTGAGTTTCTCACCGCCGCCGCGATTGGAACGGCCCGCGAAATGGGAGAGATCATGCTGCTCCGCCGGCCGGTCGATGTGGATGGCGCGACCGAGTTTGCCTCCCGGATGCTGATGGCCGGCGTGAAGGAGCTTGCCGCGAAGTAAGGCGCTTGCCCTCTTGGCGAGCGACGTGCGGCAGGTCTAAGCTTCCCCCGAGAATACAGCAGGGGAGCGGCCATGAGCCTTCAGCAGACCATCACCAAGCTCGTCATGAAGCTGCCGGGCGGCCTGCTCGTGAAAATGGCAGGCGGCAAGCCGCTGACCATTCGCGGCCGGACGCTGGAGCCCCAGCTGCAGCTGATGGCGTGGAACGGTCGAAATGCGCCGCCGCTGTCCAGCCTGCCGGCCGAGACGGTCCAGGCGGTGACGAAGGAAACACTCGCCTCGGTCGCGGCACCGATTGAACCGGGCGTCCGGACCGAAGACCTGACCATTCCCGGCCCGAACAAGAACCAGATCCCGGCCCGCATCTACCGCCCTGACGATCAGGATCCGAAGGCGCCGCTGATGGTGTACTATCATATGGGCGGCGGCGTGATCGGCGACCTCGAAACCTGCCATGCCTGGTGCTCCATTCTGGCGAGCCGGGTGAAATGCCCGGTCCTGTCGATCGACTATCGGCTGGCACCACAGCACAAGTTCCCGGCCGGGATCGACGATTGCTGCGCGGCGTATGAGTGGGGCATGCGCAATGCTGCGAAATTCGGCGCGCCGGAAGGCGTTGCGTCCGTTGGCGGCGATTCCATGGGGGGTAATTTCTCGGCCATCATCGCGCAGGAAATGCAGCGTGAAGACAAGCCACTGCCAGCGATGCAGCTGCTGATCTATCCGGCCATCGACCTTGTCGAGGAATTCCTTTCGCGCAAGGAGTTCAGCGAGACCTTCTCGCTCTCCACCGACACGATGGACTGGTTCATGCAGGAATACCTGCCGGAAGGGTTCGACAAGTCGGACCGGATGCTGTCACCCGGCCAGACGGGCCATCTGGATGGCCTGCCGCCGGCGGTCGTCATCACGGCGGGGCATGATCCACTGTGCGATGAAGGCGACGATTATGCCCGCCGCCTGAAGGATGCCGGCGTGCCGGTAATGCACAAATGCTATGAACATCTGGCCCACGCCTTCACGGCCTTCACCCTGATTTCACCGGGCTCGCGCAAGGCCTGCCTCGAAATCGCGGACATGGTCCGCACCGTTTATTCAAAGCTTTAGGGGCGCAGCTTGAAAGCGCTTGTCTGTCACCGGATCACGGATGATTTTTCCGGGCTGGAGCTGCGGGATATTGCCGTACCGGAGCCGGGGGAAGGCGAGGTTCTGGTCCGCGTAAAGGCGGCCGGGGTGAACTTCCCCGATCTCCTGATGAGTCAGGGAAAGTACCAGTTCAAACCGGAATTGCCCTTCACACTCGGCATGGAAGTCGCCGGCGTGATCGAAGCGGTCGGCGAAGGCGTGACGGAATGGAAGCCGGGCGATGAAGTCATCGGCGGCAACAAGACCGGTGCCTATGCTGAGTATGCTGTCCTTCCGGCCGCAAGCCTGTCGGCCAAGCCCGCGCCGTTCTCTTTTGCGGAGGCCGCCGCCTTTCCCGCTGCCTATATCACGGCCTATGTGGCGCTGGTTGTGCGGGCAAACCTGCAACCCGGCGAAACCCTGCTTGTGCATGGCGCCAGCGGCGGCGTGGGCATGGCTGCGGTGGATGTGGGCAAGCTCTTGGGTGCGACCGTGATTGCGACCTCGGCTTCGGACGCAAAACTCGACAAGGTGCTGGCCTATGGCGCCGATTATGGGATCAACGCCACACAAGGCTTCCGCGACAAGGTCAAGACGCTGACCGGAGGCAAAGGCGCCGACGTGATCTTCGATCCGGTTGGCGGCGATGTGTTTGACGAGAGCGTGCGCTGCATTGCGTTCGACGGGCGGCTTCTGGTGGTCGGCTTCACGTCAGGCCGGATCCCGGAAGTCAAAGTGAACATGCCACTGATCAAGGGCTTTTCGGTCGTGGGGGTCCGCGCAGGCGAATATGGCCGCCGTTTCCCGGAGCGAGGGCGCGCGAACCAGGCCGCGATCCGCAAATGGGCCGAAGAAGGCAAGGTGCACCCGCATGTCTTCCGCGAGATCCCGCTGGACGACTGGCGCGAAGCCTGGCGCCTGATGACCGACCGCGAAGTTGTCGGTAAGGTCATTATAAGACCCTGAGTCAGATACAAGAATTCAAACTCTTAGAGAGGAACACATGATGGCCGACCAACTCCCCGAGACAAGCCTGCAGATCCGCACGCTGGTAACGCCGGAAGGCAAGCTCGAGCTCTCCCTTGCAGAGGCGCCGGTGAAAGCACCCGGCCCGGATCAGGTGGTGGTGCGCGTCGAAGGTACGCCCATCAACCCGTCCGACCTCGGCCTGCTTGTTGGCGGCGCGGACATGTCGACCGCCGTGCAGGGTGGCACGAAAGACAATCCGACCATTTCGGCGGATGTGCCGGAAGGCGGCCTGCGCGCGATGAAGGCCCGGCTCGGCCAGTCGCTGGCCGTGGGCAATGAAGGCGCCGGCACCGTGATCGCGGCGGGCGACTCTCCGGCGGCGCAGGCCCTACTCGGCAAGATGGTCACCTGCCTTGGCGGGAACATGTACCAGCAATACCGTACACTGCATGTCTCGCAGTGCATGGCACTTCCGGACGGCACAACGGCAGAGCAGGGCGCATCCTGCTATGTGAACCCGCTGACCGCGTTGTCTTTTGTTGAAACAATGAAGGCCAAAGGGCATGAGGCACTGGTTCACACAGCTGCCGCTTCGAACCTTGGCCAGATGCTGAACAAGATCTGCCTCAAGGACGGCGTGCCGATCCTCAACATCGTCCGAAAGGAAGAACAGGCCGAGATCCTGCGCGGCATTGGCGCAAAACATATCGTCAATTCCTCCTCGCCGACCTTCATGGAGGACCTCATCAACGGCCTCGTCGAGACCGGTGCCACGATGGGCTTCGATGCCATCGGCGGCGGCCCGCTTGCCGGCCAGCTGTTGATCGCCATGGAGGCAGCTGCCAGCCGCAAGATGAAGGAATATTCCCGTTATGGCTCCGGCACGGAAACACAGGTCTATATCTATGGCCGGCTCGACATGTCACCGACCATCGTGCCGCCGGGTGTCGGTTTCGCCTGGAACCTCAGCGGTTACCTGCTGACACCGTTCCTGGAGAAGGCATCCCCGGAAGTGCGTGCACGCATGTACAAGCGCGTGATCGACGAACTGGATACGACTTTTGCCAGCCACTACACGAAGACGATTTCGCTGGCAGAGGCACTCGATCTGGAAACGCTGCATGCTTACAACGCGAAGGCGACGGGCGAGAAGTACCTGATAGACCCCAGCCGCTAGCGCTCCTGCAGCGCGCGCGCGTTTATATTTAAAGTAGACAGCGGCAGCTTGTATTATAGTGTACCTTTCTTGGTGATCAGCGAGGGCTGACTTCAAGGGAGGTGCACATGACTCGCGTATCCTGGGCGTGGACAGGCATCGCTTTGGTTACCGGAATCGCTTTCGGCGTTTTCATCGGTCTGCGAATTGGCCCTGGTGGTAATCCCAATCTGGTCGACCTGTCGGCACTTCCGGATCAGCTGCGCGAACAGCACCGCAATGCGGCTTTTCTCGAGAGCGAGGCAAGAAATTACACGAAGGGTCAGGAACAACTGGCAAAGAAGCGGGCGGAACTCGCGAAGCGACGACTCAAGAAATTGCCTGATGGCTTGAGTAGTGTGCCATTAGGACAGTTATATGAACCGGATGCTGATGTTCATTGGCCCCGGAACGTTTCTGGCGATGTTGGGGTGGCACTCGACGAAGCAAAGGACGGGTGGGTCATCCTGAATTATTGGGCCAGCTGGTGCGCCCCTTGTGTCCATGAGCTTCCGGAAATGGGTGAGGCTGTTCCGCTTTATGCGGAGAAGGGCATTACCCTAATCGCCGTCAATGTTGATCCGATGCAGAATGATACGGAAGACGCCGTGGGCGACCTTTTCGCCCGTAAGCAGGTGGAGGGCCTGACACCATACATTGCAGACAGGGCAGGCGTGGATGCCTTCCTGGATGCGAGTGGTCAGTCGGTTTTCGAAATGTCATTGCCAACGAACATCATCTTTGCGCCGGGAGGTGTTCCCTATGCTGTGTTTGAAGGTGGTATCACGACCGAGGAACGTGTCTGGACCGCGCCTGCGACCCTTAAATATCTGGATGAGATTTCCGGTGTGAACTAGCGCGTCACAGCAGCCTGTCTTCCGCGATGGTGACTGTATGGTCGCGGGTCTTGAAGAGAATGATGTCGGCCCGCTGTTTCAGCGGGGCGATGTTCTCTCGCAGGTTCGGCAGGTTGATCCGCTCCCAGACGGATTGGGCGAATTCGAGCAATTCCGGTTCCGCCATGTGCAGGAAATTCGCATAGAAGGATGACGGATCGTTCCGGGCGTCATTCCAAAGGCGCACGAAACGCTCCAGGAACCAGGCGAGCAGGTCATCTTCGCTGGCGTCGAGATAGATCAGCAGGTCCGGCTCATGCGTCCCTCTCGGGGGCGGGGACAGCGGCTGGAAGCCGAGGCCTTCGAGGATGAGCACGTCCGGCTGCGCGATGGTGCGCGTCAGCGCCGGGTCCACGTCATAGGTCACATGGCTGTAGGCCGGGAACGGCGCCTCGCCATTGCGCAGGGCACTGAGGGCTTCGCCGAGAGACTTATGGTCATAGGTTTCCGGGAAGCCCTTGCGAAGGGTCAGGTCACGTTCGGCCAGCACGCTGTTCGGGAACAGGAAGCCATCGGTCGATACGGTTTCGACTTCCAGTGTATCGTCCAGCATGTCGGCGAGCGCCCCGGCAAGTGTCGTCTTGCCGGAAGCGACTGAACCCGTGAGCCCGGCGATCAGGCCCGCCCGGTCCGATTGCAACTCGGTGAGGCGGGCCGCCAAAGCGCGAATGCCGTCGTCAGGGGGCGTCTGCGGTGTTGTCGTCATTCCGGGCCGATCATCTGATTGCGAAACGCTCGCAACCTATACGGTTCGTTTGGCTTTGTCCTCTGCATTCGCGCCTTCGATGGCTTCGCGGGCTGCAGACCATTGCTCGTCGCTCCAGGCGGCCAGCGCACTGAAGTTTCCGCCGGATGCGTTGTACATACCGCCGTCGATCGCAATGGTCTGCCCATTGATGTACTCGGCGCCCGGCGCCATCAGCAGGACGGCAAGGTTCACAAGCTCATGCATTTCGCCGACGCGCCCCATCGGGTTGGCGACGCCGCGCTCCATGCTGCTCTCGCCCGAATCCGGTGACAGGCGTGCCCAGGCGCCCTTGGTGGGGAAGGGGCCGGGTGCGATTGCATTGAAGCGCAGGCCGTAGCGGCCCCACTCGACGGCAAGCGATTGTGTCATCGTGTTAACGGCGGCTTTCGACATGGCGGATGGCACCACGAACGGCCCGCCATTCCAGACCCACGTCGTCAGGATGGAGCAGACATTGCCCTTCAGCTTCTGGTCAATCCAGCGCTTGCCGATGTCGTGCGTCATGTAGAAGGACCCGCGGAACACGATGTTGGAAATTGCATCAAAGCCGCGGATCGAGAGGTCTTCCGTACGAGAGATGAAATTGCCCGCGGCATTGTTCATCAGGCCGGTGAGCGGGCCATGCTTGGCCCAGATCTCATCATTCATGTCGGTGATGGCTTCTGCGACCCGGATATCGCAGGCATGCGGCACGACCTTGCCGCCATGCTTGTCCATAAGTTCGGTCGCAGTCTCCTCGCACACACCGCCACGCCTGCCGCAGATATGCACTTCGGCGCCGAGCTTCAGGAAGCCTTCGGCCATTTCTTTGCCGAGGCCGGTGCCGCCGCCTGTTATCAGGATACGCTCGTCCTTCATCAGGCCGTCGCGATACATGAGTTTGCTTGTGTCCATTGTAACCTCCCTATTGTTGAGGAAGATCATAGATCAGGCAGGCTGGCTGACCAGCCCGTGTCTCTATGCGATCCCGCTCAGCCTAGTTTCCGGAAAGGCAAGGTGGCGATCCGCCAGAGAACGAGCAATGCAAATAGCGGAATCACGCCCACTATCCAGAGACTGAACAGGAAGAGGCCAGCCGTAGTGGGAGCCATAGCGATGTGAAAACTGGCGAGATAATCTCGCGATGCCTGACATATTTGCAGGAGAGGACCGTTTTCGGGTGTGGCGTATGACAGGATAAAGATGCCCGCTCCTGCGGGAATGCTCAAGTAAATGAGAATGGCGAGCTCGAAGCGCCCGAATATGAATATCTTGGACAAAAGCTTGTCCAGAAAAGGACGTTTGGGAATATCGCGCCTGCTTCTTCCTTCACCCACACGCCTTCTCCGACGGAACAAATTAATTCCCTTTAAAGTAGCAAGTTTTACTCAAAAAAGCGTAAACCTGACACACCGATTTCTCTGTGGGTAAGGCTTATTCCCTTACTTTCTGAACGGCAGGCTGATCAGGCGCCAGAGGACCCAGAGCGGGAGAACGATCGTGGCGCCTGCCAGCGCGGGTTTCCAGAAATTCCGGATCGCCCAGCCTGCGGCTGAGAGGGCCTGTTTCGCAATTGCGGCCAATGCACCCGGAATGTTCGCATCCTGAGCGGCCGGGTTGAAGTTCGCTGCCAGTACGAAGAAGCCGACAAGGATGCAGAGCCCAGTCAGTTTGACCCCGCCCCAGAGGCTGATGCCGAACAGGCGCAGCAGCAGTGGGCGTTTCGGTGGCTTTCCGGGCTTTTCCGGCGGTGGTGGCGCAGGCGCCGGATCGCTTGGGGGCGGTGTGTCAGTCATTTGTCCCGGGGGCCATCGGGGGAGGCGCGGCCTGTGTCTTTTCTTCGTCGCTGCCAGGCGCTTTGTACGGGACGTAGACGACATGCTGGAACGGGATGGTCACACCGTTTGCATCGAAGGCTTCTTTCACTGCCTTGGTGACGTCCGCGCGGACATCGATAAATTCCGGTGTGGCCACGTAGGCGCGCAATCTGACCTGCACACTGGAAGAGGCGAGCGCGTGGATGCCAACCCAGGTGTCATCATTTGCGAGGATGCGCGGATGGGCGTCAGCCACTTCGCGGACGAGCCGGAGTGCCAAGTCCATGTCGTCATCATAGGAAATGTCGAAATAGAGATCGAGGCGCCGGCGCGTCTGCCTTGTATGGTTGATCAGCGGCTCGGCCCACACCTTGTCATTGGTGATGGAGACGATCTTGTTGTCGATTTGCTTCACCTGCGTGAGGAAGGGGGTGATGTCGATCACTTCGCCATCAAGCCCGGCTGCGCTGACATAGTCGCCGATACGGAATGGCCGGAAGATTGCCAGCATGATGCCGGCGGCAACGGCCTTCAGCGTGTCCTGCAGGGCAAGGCCGATGGCGAGACCCGCAGCGCCGAGCAGGGCTGCCAGTGAGGCTGTCGGGAAGCCCAATTGTGTCAGGGCAAAGACGATCGCGACGGCGAAGATCAGGTATTTGAACAGGGAGGCCGCAAAGGCGAACAGCGTGTCGTCCGCCCCTGCGCGGCGATGGGCCTTGCGCCCGAACCGCCGCAGCGAGCGGGCGACGCCGTTGGCAATGATCACGGCGATCACCAGGATTGCGACAGCCCCGATCGCGCCGGGCCCGCGCTGCTCCACCATGGCTTCCCAATCGTAACCCGCGAGGCCAAGCGGAATGGGGCTGAGCAGGATCAGCGCGAAGACCCGGGTGATGGAAGCGGCAAGGTCCCAGTTCGAGCCTTCGAATTCCTTGTCCTTTGACAAGGCTTTCTTGCCGATCAGCAGCACAAGGCGCCGCAACAGGCTGGCAACGATCCAGACGGCAATTGCCGACAGGAGAACAATGCCCCATTTCTCGACATAGGGTTCGAGCGTTGCGGCCCATGGCGGCCAGCCGGTGGTGTCGATCGGAAGCTTCATCCGAATCTTCTGTCACGCAGTCTGATGCGCTTCAACTGACTTCAGCTGACTTCACGCGTGATATTCACCTGATGCGGATACGGGATCGAAATACCGGCCGCGTCGAGCGCTTCTTTCACGGTCCGGGTCAGCGTCCAGCGAACTTCCCAATAGTCAGAGGTTTTCACCCATGGACGCGCCACGATGTCCACCGAACTGGCGCCCAGTGTGTTGACCCGCACGACGGGCGCCGGGTCTGCCAGCACGCGGTCATCGGCCTTGATGGCACGTTCGATCACTTCCATCGCGTTCTCCAGGCCGTCACCATAGTCGACGCTGAAGACAAGATCGATGCGCCGGGTCGGGTATCCGGCATAGTTGCGGATGACGCCGGAGATCGCCTGGCTGTTTGGAACGATGATCTGAACATTGTCGGGGGAGGCGAGAATGGTCTGGAACAGATTGATGTCTTTTACGGTACCGCCTTCGCCGGCCAGTTCGACATACTGGCCGACACTGTAGGGGCGGAACAGCATGACCATGATGCCGGACGCAATGTTGCCGAGCGCGCCTTGCAGCGACAGGCCGATGGCCAGGGTCATGGCGCCGAGAATGGCCACAAAGCTGGTCGCCTGAACGCCGAACAGCTGCAGCGCGGCGATAATGGTTGCCGCCGTCAGGAACCAGCGTGTGATGGAGGCGAAAAAGCTGCCCAGCGTGTCGTCGATGTTCGGCCGCTTGAGCGCCTGTTTGCGGACGAGGGAAGCGATCCAGCCGGAAATGCGCAGACCGGCGATCAGCACAATGAGGGCCCCCAGCACTTTCAGTGCATAGGCAGCGATCACGGGCCAATGCTCCGCCATCTGGGCTTCCCAGTCGATATTGTTCAGAAATTCCATTTTTTACTCCGTCGTCGTTTCAGGCTGGGACGGTCGTTCCATCCGCGCCGCGCAGGAGGCGCAGGGCGAGGATCAGGCCGCCGGAGACGGCCGTCATGATGGCAAGCCATCCCATTCCCGTCATCGTCCAATTGTTTGCGATGACACCCATAAGCCCCCAGGCGAGGGCGGCAAAGAACCAAAGGCTGCGGCTGACATAGCGCGCAAAGATCCATGATCCCAACGCAGCAGTTCCTAAAAAGATCCATAGCATCTGCCAAGGAAGATCGGTTGGGCCCAGACCGGCAAAGCCGCGAATCACCAGCGGCACGGAGATCCCGATCGCCACTAGGATCCAGCCGGAGAGCAGCCCTGTCGCAGCGTCGGCAATAAGTTTTTGCGGGCTTCCGCCCATGCCGCGCATGCGGTCGAAACGCGCGGCGGCGGTCCATGACAAAGCGGCAATGGGGAACAGGAGCACGAAGTCGAGCCGCTGCACGGCGATCAATTGCGCGCTCAGCATCCACACGATGTTTGCCAAGCCGGCGCCTGCGAGCGGCAGGGCGATGCGAAACATCCATGGCTCGCGATGGCGCCATGTGAGGTAGGCAAAGGCAATATATGCCCCAAAAATAAGGCTCCAGATCGAAAAGTAGGCGGGAAGCGGTTGTTCCGGCGCCTGTATTCCGCGCGTGGCCTCGCCGATGGGTGTGCCAATTCCAAGCAGTGGTGCCAGCGCACCAGACAGGGGCTGAAGGATTCCGAGTGCGAGCAGAATGAGGGGAAGACGCGATTTCATGGTCACTGTGTGGCAGGGTTCGTGTCTGAAGAAAATTGCGCCGAACTGAAAAAAAGCAAGGCAGGCGGGCATTTTTACGCTATTCGCCTGCCGACTCATTTGAGTCGGAATAGAGGAATTTGCTCATGGCAAAGAAACCTGTGGCCAAGAAGGCCGCTGCGAAACCCGCCGCCAAAGCGGCAACGACCACCCGTCGGACTGCTGCTGCGAAGCCGGCTGCAAAGCCTGCTGCACGCACCGCTGCGAAAACAGCTGCTGCGCCGAAGAAGGTCGTGACCGTCACCCTGCGCCAGCTGGCTGCTGAACTGGCCGAAGCGCATGGCATGACGAAAAAGCAGACTGAAGCCGTTCTGGGCGATCTGGTCACCATGACCACGAAGCGCCTGAAGAAGGGCGAAAAAGTCCGTTTCACGGGCCTTGGCACGATGGAAGTGCGCAAGCGTCCGGCCCGCATGGGCCGCAACCCGGCAACCGGCGAAGCCATCAAGATCAAGGCTTCCAAGAAAGTTGCTTTCCGCGTTGCGAAAGAACTCAAGGAATCCGTCTGATAACAGACGAAATTCCAGACTTACTGAAGGCCGGGCGTTTGATGCGCCCGGCCTTTTCTTATGCGTTTCCTATTCCGGCAACATGGCTTCCAGCGTTTCCAGTCGGTCTGCCTCTTCTGCGGGCTTGTCCCAGCGAATGCGATTGATACGCGGAAACCGCATAGCGAGGCCCGATTTGTGCCGGGCCGACCGCTGCAGGCCCTCAAAAGCGACTTCCAGAACGATCTCGGGTGTGACCGAACGAACAGGCCCGAAGCGTTCAATCGTATTTTCACGGACGAATTTGTCGAGCTGCTTCAACTCTTCATCGGTAAAGCCGAAATAGGCTTTCCCGACGGGTGTCAGCGTTTCGCCCTTCCAGACGGCAAAGGTGAAATCGGAATAGAAGCCCGACCGCTTGCCATGCCCGCGTTGAGCGTAAAGCAGAACCGCATCGACCAGGAATGGATCGCGCTTCCATTTGTACCAGAGGCCTGCGGGCCGCCCGGCGACATAGGCGCTGTCCCACCGTTTGAGCATCAGGCCCTCGATTTCCGGGGCAGGCGGGTTCATGCGCAGGGTGTCGAGGTCCTGCAGGTTCGTCACGGGGACAAGCGGGGAGAGATCCAGCCGCTCTGTTCCATGCCGGGCGATGAAGTCTTCAAGCGCATTGCGCCGGTCCTGAAAGGACAGGGCGCGCAGGTCGGCTTCGCCATCATGCAGAAGGTCGTAGGCGCGGATAAAAGCAGGGTGGCTGTCCATCAGCCGCTTCGTGACCGTCTTCCGGTTCAGGCGCTGTTGGAGTGCATTGAAGGGGGCGACGCCTTCGCCGTCTTCTGCGCGGACAAGAAGTTCGCCATCCAGCGTGCCCTGGAATGTCATGCCAGCCAGCACATCCGGGAAAGTGTGGGAAATGTCGTCGCCGGTGCGCGTATAGATGCGCCGCACCGTGCCCTCGACCGACGCCTGGATACGTACGCCGTCATACTTCCATTCGGCGGCGAATGTGTCCGGTGTGATGAGCTCCGGATCGATGGCGTTGGCATTGTCCCGGTCCGCTTTCGGCACCAGCGGGTGCGCCAGCATGACAGGACGGAAGGGCGCTGGAATATCCGGTGACGGACGGCTTGTGTACCCCTCCAGCCAGGCAAAGAGCGGCTCATAGGGAACGGCGAGGCCATGCCAGATCTCTTCGATCTCGGTGATGTCGACATCGCCGAGGTTCGCAAGTGCGATTTTCGCCATGCGCGCAGACACGCCGATGCGCAGGCCGCCCATGATCAGTTTCAGCAATGCCCAGCGCCCGGTCGCGTCCAGCCCGTCCAGCCAGCCGGCGACGAGACGGGGGGCTTCGGCGCGTGTTGCGTCCTGGAGGGTTTCCACGATCTCCGAAAGGGGCGGCGTCCGGTTCGCCCCGTGCTCGCCTTGCCAGACGAGGCTGACCGTGTCGGCGAGATCTCCGACATAGTCGTAGGACATGTTGAACAGGACCGGGTCCATCCGTTCTTCGGCGAGGGCGCGGACGGCGGCCGGCTTGATGCTTTTCAGGTCCAGTTCGCCAGTGAGCGCGGCGAGGGCATAGCCCCGGTCAGGGTCTGGCGCGCTGGCGAAATAGCTGGTCAGCAATTGCAGCTTGCCATTCCGTGACGGCGTCAGCAGCAGGCGTTCCAGTAGATCGGCAAAAGCTTGCATGTGCAGATACATAGGGCCAAATGCGACGCATAACAGCGCTGGACGTCCTGGCGCGCGATAAAATCAATGCATCCAGAGGAAACGCCACATGACGCTGAAGCTCCACCACCTCAACGCCTCCCGGTCGCAGCGGATCGTCTGGTTGCTTGCTGAACTCGGCGTGCCGCACGAGATCGTGCACTACAAGCGCAATGAAGAGACCAACCTCGCGCCGCCCGATCTGCTGAAGATCCACCCGATGGGAAAGTCGCCATTGCTGGAAGATGGGGATGTCGTCATTGCCGAGACGGGCGCCATCGCGGAATACCTGATGGGCCGCTATGACACCGAATATCACCTGCATCCGCGGCCCAGCTCACCGGAATTTCCGCGATATCTTGAATGGATCCACGCCGCCGAAGGCGCTGTGTTCCTGCCGGGCCTGCTGCAGGTCTATTTTGCCCGGGTCGACATGACCGGCAATCCGGCTCAGGCCCTGATGGCGGCTGAGCGCGAGAAGGCCGCGGCGACGATCGAGGCGCATCTGTCGAAATATCCGTATTTCGCCGGTGAGCGGTTCACTGCGGCCGACTGCCTGATGGGCTTCCAGATTCTGATGTCGAACGCGCAGGGCGGACTGGAAAACCGGCCGGCGACCAAGGCATGGTTCGAAAAGATGCAGGCCCGTCCGGGCTGGCAGAAGATGATGGAAGTCGGGATCTAGGCGGGAACCGTCCGGCTTCCGGAGGCTGAAACCGGAAGCCGGGAATCCGGTTATCTATTCTTCGTCGCCCATGTCGTCCTCCAGGGTCACAGCCCCGTCAATAATATGGGTGAGGTCCGTCATCTCCGCCAGAGCCTCCGTCACGAATTCTGCGCGGCGCGCATCGAGCGAGCCGGAACAGCCGGTGTCATAATTGATCCGCTGGCCCGGTTTCCCGCCCCGGCCAAGGTGGATGTAATAGACCAGCCCGCGCTGCAGGTATTGCGGGCAGGCGGCAGGGTTGTCCTTGGTGATGTCCAGCACGCTGGCGACATCGTCAAAGCCCTGATCTTCGAAGGCCGATTTGACCGACGCGTAGAGGTCGCCCGGCGCGATGCCGGAATAGGCGCCGTCATTGGACGTGCGTTGCCAATAATTGTCCGGGTCCAGCAGAACGTTCACAATCGGGCAGCCCGGCATGTTGCAATCCATGACCGCAATGCTGATCGAGTCCGGGCCCCCGGTCGGCAGGTCATAGGCGGCATCCGGCTGCATCGGCAGCGGGGCGTAGCGGCTCGCCTCGTCCGTGCCCCGGCTGGCGCAGGCCGCGAGCACGCCGACTGCAGTGAGCAGAACCGCGCTGCGCATTACCGGCAGGCCTCTTCATCGCCGTCGCAGAGCGCCATCACATCGCTCAGCCAGCCGGCATAGCCCTGCAGGTTTGTGTAGCGGCCATTATAGTCTCCGGCGCAAAACTGGCCTGTCTCCCGGTTCTGTTCGACAACGGAAAGAACGCCGACAGCCGTTTTCGAGCCGTCTTCCTCGGTCACATAAAGCGGGCCGCCGCTGTCGCCCACGCAGGGGCCGGCACCGGCCTGGCTGGCCACATAGATCGTCGCAGGGCCCGTGCCCGTGATCCGGATGCTGGCCGCCAGCAGCGTATTCGACAGCTTGCCGCCGAAATGCGTCAGGCCCCAGCCGGCCATGTCGCCGGTCGGGTAATTGGCGGGCGCCAGCGGCAGGGCTGTCGCGCCATAGCGGGCGACCGGCACGTCGCCCAGTGCCTCGACTTCCTCATCCGACAGGCGGATCAGGGCGAGGTCGTTGGCATAACCATTGGCCGTGCCGGCATAGCCGCCATGGCAGATGGCAAACTCGCCCTCGGTTGTGTGGGCGAGCGGCGAGCGCAGGTTTTCGGCGGTGCCGATGATGCGCAGCTGGTCATATGGCTGGTCCACGCAATGGGCCGCTGTGACCAGCCAGTGATCCGCGATGCGCACAGCGCCGCAATGACCGGTGGTGACCATGCCGTCTTCTTCCGGTTTCACCGGCTCCAACTTCACGATTCCCGGGAAGCTGCTGAGGCTGGCGGCAAGTCCGTTCACGGCCTCCGCGCCGACAGCGGCGTCTTCGGTCTGTGTTGCCCCCGCAACCATACCAACTGTCGGCGTCGGTGGCGCCTCATCCGGCAGGCCGCAGGCCACGGCGTTCAGTTCGGCGAGCGTGAGGATGGGTGCTTCTTCTGCAGTGTCTTCGCTGCCGGTCTCTTCGTCTGCAATGCTTTCCGGGGAGAGCAGGGTGTCTTCTTCTTCTCCGGCTTCAGCTTCTGCGTCCGGCGGCGCGCCGCGGTCGACTGTGGGCGTTTCCCCTGCTGCATCGTCCAGCGTTGCGGCTTCCGCGACCATGACTTCCGAATCGCTTGTCTGAGATTCCTGAGGCGGGGCGGCAGCGGCCGTTTCCTGGCCCGAAGGGTTGATCCCCGGCAGGCGGACTGCATCGCAGGCGGGCAGGGCACTCAGGGCCAGCAGCGCGGCCCCGGCAAACAGGTGGCGTTTCATTCTGAAATCCCCTTCTGGAACACCGTAGTCTGCAGTTAATGCCGGTGCCGCGGGCGGGGTCAACCAGCCTCTTCTTCGTAACCGACCAGACGCAGCGGCCGGGCGCGGCGTCCCTCCAGCATGGCCCAGCGGACGAGCGCGTCTTCCCGGCCATAGGTGACCCACAGTTCGTCGGGGTTCACCTCCCGCACGGTATCGGTCAGCTCGTCCCAATCGGCATGGTCGGAAATGATCAGCGGCAGCTCCACGCCGCTGGCCTTCGCGCGCTGGCGTACGCTCATCCAGCCGGAGGCAAAGCCGATCAGTGGATCCGGGAAACGCTGCGCCCATGTCCCCTCGAAAGAGCCCGGCGGCGCGATCACGACCTGTCCGCGAAAGGCTTCCCGCGCGGCTTTGGACGTGTCGTCCGTCGTGGCCGGGCGCAGGTCGCCCATGGGGACCCCTGCGTCTTCATAGACCGCGCAAAGCTTTTCCAGCGCGCCATGAATGTAGATCGGCGCGTCATGCCCGGCGAGGCGGAGGTGGCGGATCATCCGCTGGGCCTTGCCGAGGGAATAGGCGCCGACGCAATGCGTGCGGTCCGGGAAGTCCGCGATGTTACGGAGCAGCTTGCCCATCTCGTGCTCGGTTGGCGGATGGCGGAAGACAGGCAGGCCGAAGGTCGCTTCGGAAATGAAGACATGCGTGCCGTCCACGGGCTCGAAACTGGCGCAGGTCGGATCGAAGCGGCGCTTGTAGTCGCCGGTAAAGGTCATCCGCAGGCCCTTGTATTCCACCGTGATCTGGGCAGAGCCGAGAATGTGCCCGGCCGGCGTCAGCCAGACGGAGACGCCATTGATGTCGATGACTTCGCCATATTCCAGCGCCTGCGTGGATTTCGCGAAATTCTGCCCGTAACGCGCTGCCATAATGGCCAGCGTGTGCGGGTGGGACAGCACCGCGCCATGTCCGCCGCGGGCGTGATCGGAGTGGCCGTGGCTGATGACCGCCCGGTCGACAGCGCCGCGCACCGGGTCGAGATAGAAATCCCCCGGCGGGCAATAGAGGCCCTTGGGCGTTGGCTGCAGCAGGAGGTCCGGGCGGAGCATCTGCTCAATGTAGCGGGCCGCGGGGCGCAGGGAAGGCGGGGGCCGGTCATTTTCAACCCCGGCTGAAATGCCTGCCCCTGAATTTTCAGAGATTTTTCGATATTCTAACTGAGTTGCCACACTTGCGACACGAAGAGGTGTGCATAGACTTCCCCCGGAGAAGAGGGAGTTTTCAAACATGCAGCCAGTCCGTTCCGTTTTTGCCTCCGCTGTCGCGCTGGCCCTGATGGCCCTGCCATCTTTCGCCCAGGAAGGCGGGAATACGGACCTGATGGACAAGTCGCTGGCAGCTGGCTGGAAAGCGAGCTTCATCTGCTCCGACACATTCGTTGCGGGCATGGATATGGCGACGATTGAAGACAACGACCTCGACGGCATCTACACCGATTTCCGCCGCGCCTTTAACCAGTTGCCCGACGCCCGGATCGACCTCAATGAAAAGACGGTGAGCGTGCAGTATGACCGCTCCATGCCGCCGCGCATGGCGGTTTACCGGCCGGGCTTTGGCTGTACCCAGCTGCCGGCGGGCGCCGATGAAATCATGATCGGCTATCTGCCGCGCTTTGCCGCCTGGCCGGAAGCGACCGGCGAGGACCGCGGCAGTGCCATCGGCTCGAACGTACAGGTCAGCCTGCGGACGGAAGAGGCCGAGCGCCTCGACATTCCGGTCTCCTTTGCCTTTGACGAGCGCACCTATGGCAATGGCACGCGCACCAGCGCGGTGGTCGTCGTCAAGGACGGCCAGATCGTCGCCGAGCGCTATGCCCGCGGGATCGATCATGAAACGCCGCAGCGGACATGGTCCGTGGCCAAGTCGATCACCGCCACCGTGCTGGGCGCCGCGCGCCGCCAGGGTATGATCGACATCGACTATCCGGCCGTGATCGAGGCCTGGGATTCCGGCGCCGATCCGCGCCGCAACATCACGATCCGCAACCTGATGCACATGGCCAGCGGCCTCGACAGCGGTGAATCCGGCTCACGGACCGACCGGCTCTATTTCGGCGGCGGACGGGTCGTCGACCAGGCTGCGTCCAAAGTGATGGAAGCCATGCCGGGCAAACGGTTCAAATATGCCAATGACGACACGCTGATCGCCATGCGCTCCCTGCGCGAAGCCATCGGCGACGACAGCAAGTTCCACAGCTTCCCGTACGAAGCGGTGCTGCACAAGATCGGCGCGCGCCACACCACGATGGAAGTGGACTGGAACGGCGATTTCGTGTCCTCAAGCCAGGTCTGGTCGACCGCGCGTGACCTGGCCCGTGTCGGCCAGCTCTATCTGCAAGACGGCATATGGGGCAGCGAGCGCATCCTGCCGGAAGGCTGGGTGGACTTTGTGCGCACGCCCGCACCGGCCCAGCCGCCTGCCGGCTCGCCCGGCTATGGTGCCCAGTTCTGGCTGATGACCGATGCCGAAGGCGTACCGGCGGACACGTTCTACATGGCTGGCAATCGCGGCCAGTATGTCGTGATCGTGCCCAGCATGAACGCCGTCATCGTTCGGCGCGGCTTCGACGTGATCGGCGGCGCCCGGTTCAACATCAACAATTTCACGCGCGATGTGCTGATGGCGCTGCAGGCGGCGGAGGACGAGCGGTCTGCTGTCGCGGCGACGCGGGCAGCTGCCGAGGCTGAGATTGAAGCCGAGATCGACCGGCGCCGCGCCCGCAGCGAGAAAGCCATTCAGGCGATCCGTGAAGAGATCCTCGCCAAATACGGCCTCACCGAATAAGGGCGGAACAGGCGCAGCCTCTGCGCCTATTTATCGCCGGAGGTCAGCGTCGCATCGCCGGGCAGGGCCACGAGTTTGGTGATCTCGCGATGGTCCGACTGGCTGAAGGGCTGCATCATCGCATTGCCGCTGACGTCGAGTGAGAACGCGCTGATATAGGTGCGCCCGTCCGGGGCGGGGCTGCAGTCGGCCTTCATGGAGAAATTGTCGATCCGCGCGACCATGGCCGGCTTGAACGGCTTTTCGGCGAACATTTCAAAGGCAAGGATGGCGGGCGTTAGCTTGGACACGGTGACCCGGCCGGTCAGGTGTTTGTAGACCTTCTCCATGTCCTTGTCGTCGCCCGGCAGCGGCGTGAAACTGTAGACGGCGGCTTCACCGGATTCGGAGATGAGTTTTGCATCGGCCGGGATGTTGGACTTGAAGCTGGTGCACCAGATCTTGTCGCCGGATGTTCTGGCCTGGAGCTTTGCATAGGTTTCGGCCGCTTCGCCTTCCAGCGTTGCCGGATCGGGAGAGATCAGCGTCAAGCGCTGGCCTTCCGGCCGGGTCGGGTCGACCTGCGCTTCCCCCTTGAGGGTGTCGTCGTCGATCTTCATGTCGAACCGGTAGGCGGGGCCATCCGTCGGGGCGGACAGGGCGGCCTCCAGCGGCGTTTCCGCAAAGGCCGGAAAGGCGAGCAGGGGCAGGGCGATCAGGGGCAGGCGGGACAGGCAGGCAGGTTGCATCGGTTTTCCATCAGCTGGGGCGGAGTCTGCACTTTGCCGGAAAGTGACTGGAAAAAAACCTGCAAATGCCGTGTCTTGCGGTAGTTTAATCTGAAGTCATGCCAGACAGCGCGCCGCCCCCCGCATTTACCTTGCCTGAGCCCTTCGCAGGCTGGTTCGGCGCGCGCGGCTGGTCGGCGCGGCCACACCAGCTGGCGCTAGCGGAGACGTCGCTGGCTGGGGAGAGCGCTTTGCTGATCGCGCCGACGGGCGGCGGCAAGACGCTGGCGGGTTTCCTCGGCAGCCTGATCGAGCTCAGCCAGCAGGGGGCGCGCAAGAATTCCGGCATCCCGGCGCTCCACACGCTCTACATCTCACCGCTGAAGGCGCTGGCGACGGATGTGCAGCGCAACCTGATGATGCCGGTTGAGGAAATGGGCCTTGGCCTGCGTATCGAGACGCGCACCGGCGACACGCCGTCCCATGTGCGCCAGCGCCAGCGGAAGACGCCGCCGGACGTGCTGCTGACAACGCCGGAACAGCTGGCCCTGTTCATCGCGTCCGACCATGCGAAGGAATTCTTCGCAGACCTCAAATGCGTGATCGTGGATGAGATCCACGCCATCGCCGCCTCGAAACGCGGGGACCTTCTGTCCCTCGGCCTCGCGACGCTGGCGAGCTGGGCGCCGGCCTGCCGCTTCCTTGGCCTGTCCGCCACGGTGCGGGACCCGCAGGGCCTGGCCGACTGGCTGGATGTGCGCGGCGATGGGAAGGGCGTGCGTATCCTGCAGGCAGAAGGCGGCGTCTCGGCGGATGTCGATATTCTCATTTCAAATCAGCGCATTCCGTGGAGCGGTCATTCCGGACGCTTCGCCGTGCCGGAGGTTTATGAAGCCATCAAAAAGGCGACGATGACGCTGGTCTTCGTCAACACGCGCAGCCAGGCGGAGCTGATGTTCCAGGAGTTGTGGAACGTGAACGAGGACGGCCTGCCGATCGCGCTGCACCATGGCTCCCTGTCGCGGGAACAGCGCACAAAGGTCGAGGCGGCGATGGCGGCCGGGCACCTGAAAGCCGTTGTCTGTACCTCCACGCTGGACCTCGGAATCGACTGGGGGGAGGTGGACCTCGTCATCCAGATGGGCGCGCCGAAAGGGGCCGCGCGCCTGATCCAGCGCATCGGCCGAGCCAATCACAGAATGGACGAAGCGAGCCGCGCTGTGCTGGTCCCGACAAACCGGTTCGAAGTGCTGGAATGCCGCGCGGCAGAGGCCGCTGTCGAGGCAGGCGAGATCGACGGCGAGGGCCTGCGCACCGGCGCGCTGGACGTGCTGGCCCAGCATGTCATGGGCCGTGCCTGCGGCGACGGGTTCGACCTCGCAGAGCTTTATGACGAGATCGTCCGCGCCGGGCCGTATCAGGATCTGGGCTGGGAAGACTTTGAAAGGATTGTCGATTTTGTCGCCACCGGCGGCTACGCGCTGAAGACCTATGACCGCTATCACCGCATCGTGCGGCGGCCGGACGGGCGCTGGGTGGCGCGCACGCCGCGGGATGCGCAGGCGCACCGGATGAATGTCGGCGCCATCGTCGAGGCGCCGATGCTGTCGGTGCGGCTGGCGAGCTTTGCGGGGAAGCCGCAGGCGGGCGAAAAGCGCGCGATCCGCGCCGGGCACAAACTGGGTGAGATGGAAGAATATTTCCTGTCCCAGCTGACCCCCGGCGACACATTCCTGTTCGGCGGGGAGGTCTTGAGCCTTGTAACCATTGAAGGTCTGGACGCGCTCTGCGTGCGGGCGACCGGCGACCGGCCGGCCATCCCCAGCTATAATGGCGGCAAGTTCCCGCTGACGACTTTCCTGGCCGACCGCGTGCGCCACATGATCCACAATCCGGACGAATGGCGCCACCTGCCGCAGCCTGTACAGGAATGGTTCGAGATCCAGCGCCTGCGCTCCGAGATCCCGCCGCCCGATCACCTCCTCGTCGAGACCTTCCCGCGCGGCGACCGGCACTACCTCGTCACCTATCCCTTCGAAGGGCGCCTGGCGCACCAGACGCTCGGCATGCTGCTGACCCGGCGGCTGGAGCGGATCGGGGCGAAACCGACCGGCTTTGTGGCCAGCGAATACGCCATGGCCGTCTGGGGCATGGAAGACTTAAGCCCTGTAAACATGGAAGAATTATTCCATCCGGACATGCTGGGCGACGACTTGGAAGCCTGGCTGGACGAGAGCGCCCTGATGAAGCGCACCTTCGGTCAGTGCGCGCAGATTTCCGGCCTGATCCACCGCAATCTGCCCGGCAAGGAGAAGAATTCGCGGCAGGTGAGCTTCTCGACTGACCTCATCTATGACGTGCTGCGCAGCCATGAGCCGGACCACGTCCTCCTGCAGGCGGCACGGCAGGATGCGGCGACAGGCCTGCTGGATGTGCGGCGCCTGGGCGAAATGCTCCTGAGAATTCAAGGCAAGATCGACCATGTGCCGCTGGAACGGATCAGCCCTTTCGCCGTGCCCGTCATGCTCGAAATTGGGAAAGAGCCCGTCTTCGGCGCGAGCGTTCAGGACGCGATCCTCAGCGAGGCGGAAGACACGCTGGTGCGCGACGCCATGCGCATCGACTAAGGGGCGGCAAGGTGTTGGATAAAGCGCCCCGCAGACCCTCACAAACACCGTCTATGGACCGTCTATAGACCCTCTATAGCGGGCCTTCCGCCGCCCGCCGCATTCCGAAATTGACCCGCCCGGCGGGGCAGGCCAGAGTCGCCCCATGACCGCAGCCCTCGCAAACCGGCGTGAAGAGACCTTCCTGCATCTTGCGGGCGAGCTGCTCGTGCCGCTGCCGCAGGGCGGCCTCTGGTGGCCGGAGCAGCGCCTTCTGGTCGTCTCGGACCTGCACCTTGAGAAGGGCAGTTCCTATGCCGCGCGCGGCCAGATGCTGCCGCCCTATGACACGGGCGCGACCCTCGCCGTGGTCGAGCGGCTGGTCGCGCAGCTGATGCCGCAGACCATTATTTCCCTCGGCGACAGTTTCCATGACCGCGCGGCGGAGCTGCGCCTGCCGGAACCTTACGCGGACCGCATTCGTGCGCTGACCTCTGCGCATGACTGGATCTGGGTGGAAGGCAATCACGACCCCGACCCGCCGGCCCATCTGGGCGGCCGCGCGGAGAACAGTGTGCGCCTCGGCCCCCTCGTCTTCCGCCACGAACCGGAAGGGGAGGCAGGCGAAGTCTCCGGCCACCTCCACCCCGTCGCGAAAGTGAAAGGACGTGGACGGAATGTCCGCCGCCGCTGCTTCGCCAGCGACGGCGCCCGGCTGGTGATGCCCGCCATGGGGGCCTTCACCGGCGGCCTCAACGTGCTCGACGACGCCTTCGGCAAAGTCTTCCCGGAAGGCCTGACAGCCTTTGCGCTGGGCGAGGGGAAGGTTTTCGTCCTGTCAGGCGGGAGTTTGCTCGGCGATGTGCCACGTGGAGCGCAGTGGAAGTTGTGACTAATCCGTAGGGTGGGTTGAGCGAAGCGATACCCACCAACCGGACTCGCCTCACGCAAACCCCAACCCCGCCTTCCGTCGGTGCCACGTCGAATACGGCCAGGCATCCATCTCTGCGACATGCCCATGCTTCACTGGATTGTAGTGCACATAATTCACGTGCGCTTCCAGGTCCGCCTCATCCCGGATCGCGTGTTCCCAATATCGCCGCTGCCAGACATTCCGTTCGCCCTTGCGGCCCTCTGATTTCGCCGCATCCGGCAGCCGCCGTGTGAAGCCCGATTTCAACAGGCGCAGACGTGCCGGATAATCCGCATCGCCTTCCGGCAGGGTGATCACCATGTGCATGTGATCCGGCAGGATTGCTGCGGCCAGCGTTTCAAACGGGCGTGTCTTCGATACCTCCTGCCAGCTTTCGCGAAGCAAAGTGATATGCCGGACAAGCAGATCAGACCGCCTGTCACGCAGGTTCAGCGTGAAGAAATATGTGCCACCCGGCACGAAAAGGCGTCTGTAGTCGGACATGCTTGCAGATGCGCTGAAATCCGTTCAGGTTGCAAGTATGTTTGGTGGGTATCGCTTCGCTCAACCCACCCTACGCTTGCTGGGCGAGGGAAAAGTGTTCGTCCTGTCAGGCGGGAGCCTGCTCGGCGATGTGCCGCGCGGGGCGCAGTGGAAGTTGTAGAAAGTATACGAATTCGAGGAATTGATTTGGTCAATGTTGTGAAGCCCATCTTAGTGGAACGAGGAAAGCACCGTCTTATCGAACCGTTAGAGCAGCTGGCTTTTGTGACTGCCTGCGTGATGACTTCTCTGGACTTGCGCATGGGAGGCAATGGAATTCATCAGCCCAATGACGTTGTTGAGCTGATGTCGCTTCAATTTGATAAGAGTATTAGTCTTCCTGTCTATGGACCGATTGAAAATGTCATCGCCGGGAAAAAAGCGCCGTTGATAGAGCTATATGAGCGCAATGTCCCTTTGGTTGCGCCTCAGACCCCGAAGCCTCCGAATATCCGGTCGGAAATCTTGAACATTGTTGCTCCTGTATTCACCAATTTCTATGAGGGCAATGTTGATTGGTTGTGCACTAACAAGGGTCCAATGAATCAATGGCCAGCAATTTGTCCTACTTGGAACTTCGGTAGGATCGTCCGAAATGCTGTTTCCCACGGTCGAGCAATTAATATGTCGAGTCCCAACGCGATCACCGGAACGTGGCATCATCTAAAATATGGTCACGCCGATGACGGTAAAGTGGTTATTGGAACAGAATTGTCTGCTGCGGACCTATTATTCCTCATGCTGGAAATGAGTGACGAATTGGATTCGCTTGGATGCCCGATATAGAGTATCCGAAATAAAGCGAGCGCGGAGGCTGGCTATTGTATAGGACAATATTCCTCCTTCGCTTGACCGTAGGCAAATAATCCTATAGCGCTGGTGCCCGCGAAAACGGCGGAGTGTGGCCTTATGCGGCACAAGGATATCTGGCGGGGGATTGACCAGCTGGCGGAGCATCATGGCCTGACGGCGTCTGGCCTGGCGCGCCGGGCGGGGCTGGACCCGACGGCGTTCAACAAGTCGAAGCGCGAGGGCGCCGATGGCCGCCCGCGCTGGCCGAGCACCGAGAGCCTTGCCCGCGTGCTGGACGCGGTGGGCAGCGGCTTTGACGATTTCGCCGCGCTGATCGATGGCCGCCGGGGTGCGACCGCGCCGCTGATCGGCTTCGCGCAGGCCGGCCGCGACGGCTATTTCGACGATGCCGGCTTTCCCGCGGGGCAGGGCTGGGAAGAGGTGCGCTTCCCCGGCCTCGGCACCGAGACGGTCTACGCCCTCGAAATCAGCGGCGACTCGATGGAACCGGCCTACCGCGCGGGCGACCGCATCATCGTTGCCCCCGGCGCAGAGGTGAAAAAGGGCGACCGCGTCGTCGCCAAGACCACGGGCGGGGAAGTCATGGCCAAGGTGCTGGCGCGGAAAAACAGCCGCACCATCGCGCTGGCATCGCTGAATCCGGACTATCCGACCCGCGAGTTCAAGCCCTCCGAAATCGCCTGGATCGCGCGGATTTTATGGGCTAGCCAATGACGGCGCGGCCACCGGCCTGAACCTGATCCATTGCCGGCCGATCCGGTCAAGCGCGGGATCATCGTGCGTGCGAAGACTGTGCAGGGCGGCCAGGGTTGCCGCGCAGGCCGGGCCTTTTCCGGCTGTGCGGAAATAATCCAGCTCGGCGGGGGTGGCCCCATCCGCCTCCATGAAACGCAGGAGAAGGTCATAATCCAGTTGTGTTGCCGGCGGGGTTTGCCGCGCCGCTTCGCGCCCTTCGATCATCGCCCGCATACGCAATTGGGCAAGGTTTGAGTTGGCCCGGGTGACTTCCGGCGAGCCGCCTTTGATCATCGCCATCGGCTTCAGGAGACCATCGCAATAGTCGTCGCCGTAAACGTCGCGCGCGGTCTCGAGCAAAATCGCCCGGTGCTTCAGGGCGAGATCGATGGTGAAAGGCTCTGCATTGGCGGCGTAGTGGGCGTCGCGATCCATGACGGTTTTCACGAGTTTCGCATGTGCCCGGATCCATTTGCGCTTGGAGGCCCGATCCTCACTCAGTTTTCTGTTGAGCGCGACAAAGTCTTCCGGCCAGTAATCGTAGCCCATCTGGAACAGGACTCTGTTGTGGTCGCTGTTGGCCTTCATGTATTCCGCCGAAGCGATCCAGATCCGCGCGCCTGTGGCGTAAACCGTAACGCAGGCGAACGCGCCGGCGGCGAGGGGAATCACGAGACGGAGGCGTGGAGGCAATGCCTTGCGGAAAGTCAGGACGATCGCGCTGACAAGAACAAACGCCAGGCAGGCCAGCCATCCGGTGCTGATATAGATATTGTCCATCACGGCCTCCCCAGCTGCATCGCGGCGGTATGGAAGGCATAATTCGCTGCTCTTAAAGGCTCATGAATTAAAAGTTGAAAAAATTGCTCTCAGGGATTGTTGTGTGCTTGGTTGCGAGCGGGCTTTTTATCGGCCAGCCAATAGATTTTGTTGACACCCATGTGACATCAGATGCTTTGCAAACGCCTCAAAAGCGGGTGATTACGCGCGCATGACTGACAAGCCGATCGAAGAGCCAACCCCGCAGGAATCCCTCGACCCGGAAAACTGGGACGAGTTCCGCGCGCAGGCCCACCATATGCTGGATGCCGCCATCAACCGGCTGCAGGACGCCCGTCAGGGCCGCGTGTGGACCGAGCTGCCGGGCGAGATCAAGGACACGCTGAAGGCGCCGCTGCCCCGCGAGGGCTGGGGCGTGCCGGACGTGATGGGCCGGATGGAGGCGCTGCTGCCCTATGGCGCGGGCAATACCAATCCGCGCTTCTTCGGCTGGGTGCATGGCTCCGGCACGCCGGCGAATTTGCTGGCCGAGATTGCCGCCAGCGCGATGAACGCCAATGTCGGCGGGCGCGACCATGGCGCGATCTATGTCGAGAAACAGGTTGTGGCCTGGTGCCGGGAACTGTTCGAGTTTCCGGAGACCGCGAGCGGCATCGTCGTCTCCGGCACGTCCATCGCGACGATCATTGCGGTGAAAGTGGCGCGCGATGCGCGGCTGAACTTCCTCAGCCGCAAGGAAGGCATCTGCGGGCATGGGCTCGTCGGCTACACCTCGACCGAAACACATTCCTGCGTCGCGCGGGCGTTTGACCTGCTCGGCCTCGGCTCTGACGCCTTGCGCAAGATCCCGGCGAATGACCGGTTCGAAATCGACATGGATGCCCTGAAGGCCGCCATCGCGGCCGACCGGGAAGCGGGCCTCACGCCCTTCATCGTGATCGGCACGGCGGGCACGGTGAATGTCGGCGCGATCGACCCGCTGGAAGAGCTCGCAGACCTCGCCGCCGAAGAGAGCATGTGGTTCCACATCGATGGCGCCTTCGGATCGCTCGGTGTGCTGAGCGAACGGGTGAAGGACCGCCTGACCGGCGTGAAGCGCGCGGACTCGCTGGCCTTCGATTTCCACAAATGGCTGCACGTGAATTACGATGCGGGTTTTGCCCTCATCCGCGACGAGAAACTGCACCGCGCCGCCTTTACCGACCGGCCGGATTATCTGACCGCCAAGGCCCGCGGCCTGGCAGGCGGTAATCCGTGGCCTGTCGAATATGGTCCGGAACTGTCACGCGGCTTCCGTGCCCTGAAAGTGTGGGCGCAGATTGCGGAGTTTGGCACGGATCGCCTCGGCCGAATGATCGAGCGCAATTGCTACCAGGCCTCTTATCTCGGCGAGCAGGTGGAGAAGACGCCGGGCCTCGAACTGCTGGCGCCGGTGGCGCTGAACATCTGCTGCTTCCGCTATGTCGAGCCGGGCCTTTCGGACGCGGTGCTGGACGCGATGAACGACGAGATCGTCATCCAGCTGCAGGAGCAGGGGAGCGCAGCGCCGTCCACCACGCGCCTCAAGGGGCGCCTCGCCATCCGCGTGAATATCACCAACCACCGCACGGCGCGGGCCGACCTCGACATCCTGCTGGAAGAGGTTCAGCGCATCGCCGCATCGCCCGAAGTCGCGGCAGTGCGCGACGCCGCGCTGAAGGATGCAGGCTAGGCTCTTGCCGCCACAACAAGAAACGGTCAGAAGTCATTGATGGACTGGGGTAAACTTCGTTCTTTCCATGCTGCGGCGGAAGCCGGCAGCCTGACGTCCGCCGGTGACCGGCTGGGCATTTCGCAGTCGGCTGTCTCGCGCCAGATCGCGGCGCTCGAAGAGACGCTGGGCGTGTCGCTGTTCCAGCGCCATGCGCGTGGCCTCGTGCTGACCGATGCCGGCCACACGCTGTTCCGCTCGACCATGGACATGGCGCAGGCGGCCCAATCTGCGAACACGGCGCTGCGCGACCAGCAGGAGACCCCTCAGGGCGAGCTGATCGTGTCGGCCCCGGTGGCGTTCGGCTCCACCTGGCTGGTGCCGCGCCTTGGCAACTTTGTGAAAAAGCACCCGGACCTGCACCTCGACCTGCGCCTGGAAGACCGGGAATATGACCTGTTGAAGCTGGAGGCCGAATGCGCCATCCGCCTCTGGGCCGCCGACAAGGCAGACCTGATCCAGCGCAAGCTGGGCACGGTGGCGACGAACCTCTACGCCTCGCCGGAATACCTCAAGACCGCCGGCATGCCACGCACGCCGCAGGATCTCGATAATCACCGCATCATCGCCTATGGCGACGAAAGCTCGCCCCTGCAGGAGATGAGCTTTGCCTGCCGTGTCGGCCGGGACGACGCCCCGCCGCGCCCGGCGACGCTGAAGGTGAACAATGTCTTCGCCATGCTGCGGGCGGTCGATGCCGGCCTCGGGATTGCCGACGTGCCGGAATACATGGCCTCCACCATGCCGCGGCTGGTGAAGGTCCTGCCGGAAAATGTCGGCCCGATCTTCGATCTCTATTTTATCTACCCAAGCGATTTGCGCCGGTCCAAGCGTGTTGCGGCGTTCCGCGACTTCGTAACGGCTGAAACAGAGCAGCTGCGCCGGCCAGCCATGCGGCAGCTTTAAATGAACGTCCGTTAATCATGCATAATTGCATGAGTGATCTGACGCAGTGGTGGTTGTGCAAGTGCGAAAAGGGACTATCTAGGCGTTATGCCAAGGGTCCCGGGCATTACCCAATCATTCCTCCGATTGGGCGTTTCCTCCCCCTTCGGGACCCGATACTCACAAGCCCGGCGCGTCAATCGCAGCCGGGCTTTTTTTTGGCCGAATTCCGGAAAGCAGGGTTCTGAAAAAGAACGGGCGAGCCCGCGGGCCCGCCCTCTCTGGTTTGCCTTGTGGTATGCCTCAGGCGCTGGCGCGCAGCATCCAGGCTGTTTTCTCGGCGATGGTGGCCCGCTGGGTGAACAGGTCGACCGAGACGGCGTCGCCGGCTTTCTCGGCAATTTCGATCCCTTCCTTGGCGGCGCGGCTGACGGCTTCGTGACCCTTGGCGAGGTTGGCGACCATGTCGCTGGCCTCCGGGATGCCATTGTCCGGCTTGATCGTGGCAAGGTCGGTCATTTCACCGGGCGAGCCGGGGGCGAAATGGTCGAGCGCGCGGATGCGTTCGGCGATCTCGTCGAGGGCGGCCCACAGCTCGGTATACTGGGTCATGAACATGGCGTGCAGCTCGTTGAAGCGAGGTCCGGTCACGTTCCAGTGGTAGCCATGGGTTTTGGCATAAAGCGCGTAAGTTTCGCCCAGCAGCTTCTTCAGCGCCTGAACGGATTGGGCGCGTTGCTCTTCGGTCAGGCCAATGTCGATGGGCATGAAATCTCTCCTTCTGGTTACCCCAATCATATGGGGATCCGCCGCGAATGCAGCCAATCGAATGGTCGCAGGCAACCTATAGAAAAAATCTATTTCAGGGCTTCGCAGAAGCGCTGGATGCGCACCAGGGCTTCCTTCAGCGCGGCGTCGGACGTCGCATAGGAGACCCGGAAAGCGGGGGAGAGGCCGAAAGCGGCGCCGAACACGACGGCGACTTTTTCCGTCTCCAGCAGCTCGGTCGCGAAATCCTCATCCGTCTCGATCAGCTTGCCGGACGGAGCCGTCTTGCCGATCACGCCCGCGCAGGACGGATAGACGTAGAAAGCGCCTTCGGGGGTGGGGCAGTGCAGGCCCGGGCATTTGTTCAGCCCCTCGACCACCATGTCGCGGCGGGCCTGATAGGCGGCCTTGCGGGTGGGCAGGAAGTCCTGCGGTCCGTTCAGCGCCTCGATGGCAGCATACTGGCTGATCGAGCAGGGGTTCGACGTCGTCTGGCTGATCACCTTGCTCATCGCCTTGATCAGCTTGTCTGGCCCGCCGGCATAGCCGATGCGCCAGCCGGTCATGGCATAGGCCTTGGAGACGCCATTGATGGTCAGCGTGCGCTCCCACAGGGCCGGTTCCACCTGGGCGATCGTGGTGAACTCGAAATCGTCATAGACGAGATGCTCATACATATCGTCGGTCATTACCCAGACCTGCGGATGGCGCAGCAGCACGTCGGCCAGCGCCTTCAGTTCCGCGCGCGTATAGGCGGCGCCGGTCGGGTTGGAGGGCGAGTTCAGGATCAGCCATTTGGTGTTCGGCGTGATCGCCGCTTCCAGCGCATCCGGTGTCAGCTTGTAGCTGGCGTTCGGGCCGCACTCGACCTTCACCGGCTCGCCGCCCGCCATCAGCACCATTTCCGGATAGGACACCCAGTAAGGCGCCGGGCAGATCACTTCGTCGCCGGGGTTCAGCGTGGCGACGAGGGCATTGTAGATCACCGGCTTGCCGCCGGGCGCGACGTGGATCTGTGCGGGCGTATAGGTCAGGCCGTTCTCGCGCTGGAACTTGCCGCAGATGGCTTCCTTCAGTTCCGGCAGGCCGTCGGCGGGCGTGTACTTGGTCTTGCCTTCCTGGATGGCGCGGATGCCGGCTTCCTTGATGTTGTCCGGCGTGTCGAAATCCGGTTCGCCCGCGCCGAGGCCGATCACGTCATGGCCGGCGCGTTTCAGCTCCGCCGCCTTTGTGGTGACGGCGATGGTGGCGGAAGGTTTGACGCGGTCCAGCGCGTCCGACAGGCGGAGATCAGCAGCCATGATAAATCCTTGAGGTCGTCCCAGGAGACAGGGCCGGGCAGGAGCGTCCGGCGGGCCCGGAATACGCGTCGCGGCGCGCGGCGGCAAGCCCCGCTTCCGCGGCATTTCGGGCTAGGGCATGGTTAACGGCATATGACCGGGACCGGCGCGATTTCACCGGGACAGCGGCGCCATGATTAAACATTATGTGCGAAGATACCCGCTGGTTGGAGGGGCTTCTTTTTCCCGTGGCAGGGGAGGAGAGATTTCATGATATCGGCGTCGATACCGAATACTTACGAGACGGTCGAGCGCGAGTTCGGCCGCGTCTTGGCAGACGCGACCAGAGATATTCAGGTCTGGTTCGAGCGGCTTTCCGATATGGAAAGGCTGATGGGGCTTTGCGGCTTCATCCTGCTGTTGTTCCTGCTGATCCTCACCAGGTCTGCGACGCGGTCAGCTGATCCAGGCAATGGCCGCAGCTTTATCGGGTCTTTCATGCTGGTCGTGATGTTCAGCTTTGTGGCCGGGATGCTGATCGATTCCCCGTTCGATCCGCGCCACTTCCTGAACGAGGACTTCATCCGCCGCTTCGTCTAAGGCTCGCATAAAGGCGGCAGGTCGCCTATTTTGCGGAAATGGAGACTGACTCGCCAGACGCCGCCCCCATGCGGGGCGTTGACGTCATCAAGGACAATCTGACCCGCCTGCCGGCAAAGCCCGGCGTCTACCGCATGTACGGGGACGCCGACGAAGTGCTGTATGTCGGCAAGGCGCGGAACCTGAAGGCGCGCGTCTCGAACTATGCGCGCCTCGGCGGCCATACCCAGCGCATCGCGCGGATGATCGCCCTGACGCGGCGGATGGAATTCGTCGTCACCGAAAGCGAGACCGAAGCGCTCTTGCTGGAGGCGAGCCTCATCAAGAGCCTGAAGCCGCGCTTTAACGTGCTGCTGCGGGACGACAAATCCTTTCCCTACATCCTGATCCGGCGGGACCATGAAGCGCCGCAGATCAAGAAGTATCGCGGCTCGAAGCAGGACCAGGGCGACTATTTCGGCCCCTTCGCCAGCGCAGGCGCCGTGATGCGCACGCTGGACACGCTGCAGAAGGCGTTCCTGCTGCGCACCTGTGAGGACAGCGTCTACAATGGCCGCACACGTCCCTGCATGCTGCATCAGATCAAACGCTGCGCTGCGCCCTGCGTGGGGCTGATCTCTGCGAAGGACTATCAGGAACTGGCCGATGAAGCGGCAGACTTCCTGCGCGGGAAGGGGGCCGACCTGCAGAAGCGGCTCGCAAAGGAAATGGAAGAGGCCGCCGAGGCGATGGATTTCGAACGCGCGGCGTCCCTGCGCGACCGGATCCGCGCCATCGCCCATGTGCGCGGCAGCCAGGATGTGAACCCGGACGATATCGAGGAAGCCGACATCTTCGCGATCGCGATGGAAGGGGGCGTGTCCTGTGTGCAGGTCTTCTTCATTCGGGCCGGCCAGAATTGGGGCGCGAGTGCGCATTATCCGCGCCATGAACGCGATCAGACGGCGGAGGAAGTGCTGAGCGCCTTCCTGGTGCAGTTCTATGACAAGCGCCCGCCGCCGCGGCTGATCCTCGTCTCCGACATGCCGGAACAGGCCGATCTGATCGCCGAGGCGCTGAGCCTGAAGGCCAATCGCAAGGTGGAGATCCGCCGGCCGGAGCGCGGCAGCAAGAAGGACCTCGTCACGCAGGCCGCCCGTAATGCGACGGAAGCCGTGAGCCGGAAACTGTCCGAGACGGCGAGCCAGGCGCGGCTGCTGAACGAAGTGGCGAAAGTGTTCGAACTGGAAAAGCCGCCGGAGCGGATCGAGATCTACGACAACTCTCACATCCAGGGCACGAATGCCGTGGGCGGCATGGTGGTGGCGGGGCCGGAAGGCTTCATGAAAAACGCCTATCGCAAGTTCAACATCAAGGATGTCACGGTCGAGCCGGGCGACGATTATGGCATGATGCGCGAAGTCATGCGCCGCCGCTTCAATCGCGCCAAGAAGGAGCGGGAAGAGGGCAATCCCGCCAACTGGCCGGACCTTGTGCTGATCGATGGCGGGCTTGGCCAGCTGAATGCGGTAATCGAGGCGCTGGCCGAGATTGATCTGACGCCGGACGATGTGACGCTGGTCTCCATCGCCAAGGGCGTGGACCGGAATGCGGGCCGGGAACAATTCTTCCGGCCGGGCCGGGCGCCCTTCAAACTGCCGGAGAATGCGCCGGTGCTTTACTACCTGCAACGCCTGCGCGACGAGGCGCACCGCTGGGCCATCGGGGCGCACCGGCAGAAGCGGTCGGCCGCGATCGGCAAGTCACCGCTGGATGAGATCGAAGGCATCGGCCCGGCGCGCAAGAAGGCACTGCTCCACCATTTCGGATCGGCCAAGGGCGTCTCCCGCGCAAAAGTGGCGGACCTGATGGAAGTCGACGGTGTCAACGAAGCGCTGGCCGAACGCATCCACGGGCATTTCAACGGGGGCTAGGCGCTCTTGCTGGCGGCCCGGGCCGCGAGGTTGCCGATATAACTTTCCATCAGGTGGACGAGTTCGTCTTCCAGCACATCCGGATCCAGCGCCAGTTCGGGCTCGGCGGCGGCTGCGCGCAGCAGGTAGATGACGGCGTGGGTGAGGATGAAGGACGACTCCTTGCCAAGGGCGAACCCCAGCTCTGACCGCCCACTGATGGAGTCGAGGAAGGTGAGGTGCTGGCGGCTGACTTCAGCGCCGCCGCCCGTGCGGAAGAGGGCATCCGACAGGATCATCCGCGTTTCCGCGGAGCCCTGCAGCCCATGCATCAGGGCCCGCACGATGGCGCGCACACCGCCAGCCTCCGGCGCGTCGAGCACGATGGCCGTGATTGTCTCGCGCATCTCATCGCCCTGACGCTGGCCCATGGCGGCGAGGATGGCGTCACGATCCTTGAAATACTGGTAGAGGGTTCCGATGCTGACGCCGGCCCGCTCGGCGATGCGGCTGGTCGTCAGTTTCGACAATCCCTCGCTTTCCAGAATCTGAAAGCTGGCTTCCAGAATGGCTTCCACCGTCGCCTGGGCGCGATCCTGTTTGGGTTTTCTTCTTTTCTTTTCAGTCACTTATGCGCGTCCGATGTGAGGGAAGACGTGCCATTCCAGATGCGAATGGAAAATCTGAGGATTTCTTACATTATGGGTGGGTCAGCGTCTGTCACGCAACCGGAGATCCATATGACCGCATCGCTCGAAGAAGTGCACCAGCGCATCGAACGCCAGAAAACCGACCTTCCCGTGATGTATGGGGATGTGGATTTCTCGCTCGTGCCTGAGCGCTATACCGACGATCTCTCCGTCAGTTCCATGAAGGATTACATGACGAAGTTCCCGGCGCCGCCGGCCGACATGGTGGCCCGGGTGAAAGCCTATACGATGCTGGGCGACATCACGTCGGACGCCTATGCCGCGCTGATGCCGACCTATGGCTTCAAGCGGCTGGTCGACATGCTGACGACGGCCTGCGACGAGGGCATTGAGGCGGTCCCGGATGCGCCGCCGGAGCTCGCTGCCCTGATCGCCGAAATGGAAGTGAAGCCGGACTGGCTGGATATGGATCTTGTGCGCGAAGGCGCGCGGCTGAACCGGCTGCCCATGGCGGAAACCTCTCCCTGGATGATCCGCGGCGCGTTCCTGGCCACCTTCCTCAACAAATATACCGCGCTGCCTATGGCGCTGACCGGCACGCTCAGTCATTCGACGGCCTCGCGCCGGGTGAACGAGACGGCGACCTTTTTCACGGTCACCACCCTGCCGGGCGCCCTGGAGCCGCGCGGGGAAGGTTTCAAGGCCGCAGCCATGGTGCGTCTGATGCACTCCATGGTGCGCTATAATGTGCTGCGCCGCGTGAAGGGGTGGGACCAGTCCGTCTACGGTATTCCTATCCCGCAGGTGGACCAGATGCCCGCTGGCCTGATCGACGTGTTCCTGCTGGCCTACAAGATGGAGGCGGAAGGCCGGACGGAGTTCACGCCGGAAGAACGTGCCCGCGTCGAATTCAGCCGCTATCGCTGCTACCTGCTGGGCCTGCCGGAAGACCTGCTGATGGATACGCCGCAGGGCATTATCGACATCATGAATGCGCGCAGCGGTTCGATCCGCGCCGGGTTCGATGACGAGACCTGCGGGGCGCTCGTGCGGGCGACGCTGTCGACCTATCTGCCGCCGGACAAATCCCTCGGCAACCGGATCCACAATGCGCTGGAACGCCGCCTGGCGCGCCTCGTCCTTGTGCAGCACTTCCTCGGCGGCAACAGCCAGATGGCACGTGACATTGGCGTACCGGTCGGCCCGCTCGACTATGCGGTGGCCGCTGTCCTGTTCCCGATGATCTCAATGAAGATGGCGATCTATCAGACGGCGCTGAAAGTGCCGGGCCTTCGCGGGCTCGTGGATCGCCACCTCGTTGCGAAGCTGCGCCGGCTGCTCGTGCGCTACGGCCATGCCGAGTTCACGACGGATGCGTCGGCCTATCGGCCGGCAAAGCCTGTCCCGGCGGAATAGGGGGGCAGCAGCGGGTTTCGGGTGGGGAACCCGCTGCTGTTATCCGCTATCGATACCGTCCGGAGACGGACATCAGTCGCCCTGATCCATGGCAACGATGATCTGGGCGAAGCCGTTGGAAATGCGGCCCATGTTTTCGACCGACATGCGCTCATTTGTGCCGTGGAAACCGCTGAGGTCCGCCGGTGTGAGCACGCCCGGCGAGAAGCGGTAGACGCGCGGCGTGATGGCCGTGGCATAACGCCCGTCGGTGGCGCCGATCACCAGCGCCGGCGCAACCGGGGCACCGTCACCGGCCGCTTCGGCCACGCTGGCCAGCACGGCATAGGGACGGCCATCGGTGGGCGAAACGGGGGAGGCTTCTCCGTTGCCTGCTTCCGGCGCGCTGACCTCAATGCCTTCAATGTCAGCGGTCACCTTTTTCACATGGTCCACCACGTCTTCGACCGTGTCATTCGGGTGAACGCGGAAATTGACGACGGCGGTGGAGCGTTGCGGCAGGACGTTTTCCTTGGCCGATCCCGCCAGCATGGTCGGGGCCGTCGTGGTGCGTACCATCGCATTGCCGGCAGGCGTCGCGGAGAAGGATTTCTCCACCATGCCGCCGAACAGCCACATATTGGCGAGCGCCATTTTCTGCATGAAGGGCATGTCGCCCGCAGAAGCGCGCAGCAGGTCTGACACCGGCGGCTTGGAGAAGTCGGCCGGCATCTGGTTCTCGTCGAGCGCGACGATGGCCTTGCCGAGCTGCACGTTCACGGAATCGCGCGGCGGCATGGACGAGTGGCCGCCTGTGCCGAGCGAAGTGACCTGTAGCGTGACATAGCCTTTTTCGGAGACGCCGATCATGCCCATCTTGGCACCGGTCAGCGGTGACGGATCGAGAACGGCAAAGCCCTCATCGACCGCCATGACAGGTTCGATGCCGCGGGACTTCAGGAGCGCGATGCTTTTCTCCGCGCCGGAGCCGAGGACTTCCTCGTCATGGCCGAACTGGAGAATGACGGTGCGCTTCGGCTGGAAGCCCGAGGCCGCGAGGGCGTCCACAGCTTCCATGATGCCGATCAGATTGCTTTTGTCGTCGAGCGCGCCGCGGCCATAAACATAGCCATCGACGATGTCGCCCTTGAACGGGGCGCCGGTCCAGTCACCCTCGGTGCCGATGTTCACCGGCACAACGTCCTGGTGGGCCATGAGCAGGAGCGGATTGAGGGAGGGATCGGAGCCCTGCCAGGTGTAGAGCAGGGTGAGCGTGTCGGGCACGATCTCTTTCGTCATCGCGGCGTGGGCAGCGGGATAGGTCTCTTCCAGCCAGTCGTGCAGTTCCAGCCAGGGGCCTTCCTGCCCGGGGCGCGGGTCGCCGCCCGTCAGCGTGATGGTTTTGAACCGGATGGCTTCGGAGAGATGTTCTGCGGCCGTGTCTGCCGAGATGGCAGGGACGTCCGGCAGCTCGACGCGGTCACCGACAGGAGCGCCGCCATAGGTGAACGTTCGATAGAGAACGATCCCGGCGATCACAACAATCAGGGCGCCAAGCCCCATCAGGATTTTCTTCAGCAATGTCAGGCCCTCCTAAGTGCTGGCGCGAACGGACACTGTTGCCCCGGGGGTCGTCAAGCCGCACTGCAGCATAAAAATGACTTGGCCGTCACGATTTTGCAGGGCAATCATGCAGATATGACCGACGCTCCGGCCAAGCGCCTGTCCCTGCCAAGGGTCCTCGCATTTTCGTCTCTCAGTATCCCGCTCGCCGGCGTCGGTTTGCCGGTCGGTGTGTACCTTGCGCCGCTCTATGCACGGGAAGTCGGGCTGGGCCTGGAACTGACCGGCCTTCTGTTCATGCTGCTCCGCTTCTGGGACATCTTCACCGATCCGTTGATGGGCTATCTGGTCGACCGTTACCGGAGCCCGTGGGGGCGGGTGCGCCACTGGGTCGTGTTGTCGGTGCCGATCCTGGGGCTGGCCACCTTCTTCGTCTACATGCCGAACGTGGGGGAGAGCCCGGCCTATTTCGTCGGCTGGATGATCCTGTTCTATGTCGGCTTTACCCTGCTGCAGACGGCGCGTTCGGCCTGGGTGCCGGCGATCGCGGTCGACTATGATGACCGGTCGCGCTTCTTCCAGTGGGCCGAGATTGTCAGCGTCCTGTCGATGCTGTTCCTGCTGGCGATCCCGGTCGTGCTGGAGCTTGCCGGCTTTGGTGTCGGGCGGATGGGGCAGGTGGCTGTCATGGGCTGGGTGCTGCTGATCGCGCTGCCGATCTCGGCGTTCCTGGCATGTACATTCGTGCGCGACGAACCTGTGCGCGGCGACAAGGGACACGCCGAGAAGTTCCGGTTGCGCCCTTTCATCGCGGCGCTGCGGAACAAGTATCTGGGCCACATCCTGCTGCTGGAGCTGTTGTCCGGGACGGCGATTGCCGTGACCTCGGCGAACTATCTGTTCGTCGCGGAATTCGTGTTCGGCCTGTCGGACGGCATGAGCAGCCTGATCCTGATGTTTTTCTTCGTCATGGCGGTCTGCGCCCTGCCGCTTTGGCTGAAACTGGCGGAGCGCACCGAGAAGAGCTTTGCGTTCAAGGCGGCAGCGCTTTTGTCCTGTTCCAGTTTCTTCATCTACTATCTGGCCGGGCAGGTTGGCGGGTTCTGGCCGCTTTTCATCGGCGCCTTCTTCAACGGCGCGGCGTTCAGCGCCCCCATGGTGCTGGCGCGGTCGATGACGGCCGATGTTGTGGAATGGCAGGTTTCCCGGACCGGGGAGAACCGGTCCGGCATCTATTATTCCCTCATCACCAGCGCCTACAAGGTGGGCAGCAGCCTGGCTCTCGGCGTCGGCTACCTGATCCTTGGTCAGTGGGCCGGGTTCCATCCGAACGAGGATAACTCGCCGGAAGCGATCCATGGCCTGTTGCTGGTGTTCTGTCTGTTGCCGGGTACGCTTTACCTGCTCGCGGCGTTTGCCGCATCGCGCTACCCGTTCACGCGGGCCATGCAGCAGGAAGTCGCCAAATCGCTCGACCCCCGCGGGCCGGAGATCATGGACTAGAAGCCGCCGCCTTCGGCCAGCCATTCCTTTTCTTCGTCCGTCGAGTCCCGGCCGAGCGCTTTGTTGCGATGCGGGAAGCGGCCGAACTGGTCGATCACCTTCTTGTGGTCCTTGGCATATTGCAGCGTGTTCTCGATCAGGTCGCGGAACCCTTCGCGGGCATCGACCAGAAGATCGGTGAAGACCTGGACAGAGCGCTCCTGGTCTTCCGGCGCTTCGGAATGTTCGAGTGGCAGGTAGAAGAAGATCCGCTCCACTTCCGACATGGCCTTGTCCTGTTTCAGGGCGAGACCGTCCTTGCAGAGGAGGAGGGCGAGGCTGTCCTGTTCGAAGGCGCGGGCATCGTCACGGAAGAGGTTCCGTCTGAACTGGTCGAGCACAATGATCACGGCCAGGCGCTCGCGCGGGCCGCGGGCGGCCCAGTCCTCCGCCGAAGGCAGGTCCGACAGCGCCTCCACCAGCGCGCCGAAGCGTTCCCGGATCTCTGCGTCGGTTTCTTCCGATTTGCCGAACCAGAGTTTGTGCTTTTCCCCTGCCGCATCCGGAGAGACAGACGCCTCGCCGATCCAGTAGTCGATGACGTCCTGCGGTGTGGGAAGTTCGCTCATTCTGTTCAGGCCTGTTCTTTAAGGTCTCGGGGCAACAATCATGTAATTGACCGAGGTGTCGTTGCTGATCTTCCACGCCCCGGTCAGCGGCGTGTAGGAAACACCTGACGGAGGCTCCGGTTCCAGACCGGCCGCAGCGAGCGCGTTGTGCACTTCTTCCGGCGGCAGGAATTTCGACCAGTCATGCGTGCCGCGCGGAAGCCAGCCGAGGATGTACTCGGCGCCGACCACAGCGGTCGCCAATGCCTTGGCAGTCTTGTTCAGGGTCGCCACGATCATGAGGCCCCCAGGGCGGACGAGGCTGGCGGTATCCTTCAGGAACTGGGCCGGGTCTGCGACATGTTCGACCACTTCGAGGTTCAGCACGATGTCGAAAGGCGGCTCTCCGGCGTCGATCAGGCCCTCGGCCGTGCCAGCCCGGTAGTCGATGGAGAGGCCTTCTTCCTGGGCGTGTGTCAGCGCGGTTTTGATGTTGGCTTCCGACGCATCGACGCCGGTCACGGCGGCGCCAAGCCGCGTCATGGGCTCGCAGACGAGGCCGCCGCCGCAGCCAATGTCCAGTAATCTCAATCCTTCCAAGGGCTTAACCTTGCCCGGTGCGATCCCGAAATGCCGCTCGGCGGTCTCGCGGATGAAGCGCAGGCGGACGGGGTTGAACCGGTGCAAAGGGCGAAATTTGCCCTTTGGGTCCCACCATTCCGCAGCGATAGAGGAAAATTTTTCCACCTCGGCCGGGTCGATGCTCGGCGTCGAGGGTGCCCCTAGGGAGCCTTCAATTGTTTTCACCATGGTCTATCAAACCTGTTTGATCCGGCTGAGAACAGCCCCTATGAGGGCGCTTATAGGGGCATACCCGTTTCTACAGGATATAGGGCGAAATGGCGCGCACGGTACTCAAGTTTGGCGGAACCTCAGTTGCAGACCTCGATCGCATTGCGAACGTGGCTGACATTGTGGCCGCCCGCGCAAAGCAGGGTGAGCATATGGCCGTGGTCGTTTCGGCCATGGCGGGGGAGACCAACAGGCTGGTCGCCCTGGCTGAAGGCGCGGCCGGAAGTGATCTGAGGCGCGATCAGTTCGACGACGAATATGACGTCGTTGTCGCCTCGGGCGAGCAGGTCACCGCCGGCCTGCTGGCCCTGGCTCTGCGCAAGCGCGGCCTGAAGGCGCGCTCCTGGCTCGGCTGGCAGCTGAAGCTCAAAACCAACAAGAGCCACGGCAAGGCCCGCATCATGGGCTTTGATGATTCCCGTCTTCCGGATTCGATGGATGCGGGTGAGATCGCCGTGATTGCCGGGTTCCAGGGCGTGACCGAGGATGAGCGTGTGGCCACGCTCGGCCGGGGCGGGTCCGACACCAGCGCCGTGGCCGTGGCGGCGGCGCTCAACGCCCAGGTCTGTGATATCTATACCGATGTCGACGGCGTCTACACGACCGACCCGCGCATTGTGCCGAAGGCGCAGCGGATCGAAAAAATCTCGTTCGAGGAAATGCTCGAAATGGCTTCGCTGGGCGCCAAGGTCCTCCAGACCCGCTCGGTCGAAATGGCCATGAACCATAACGTCCCGGTGCGCGTGCTCTCCAGTTTCCTGAAACCCGGAGAGCCCAATCCCGGAACCCTAGTCTGTGCAGAGGAAGAAATCGTGGAAAAGCAGGTTGTCAGCGGCGTCGCCTATTCCCGTGATGAGGCGAAGATCACCCTTTTCGGAATGCCGGACAAGCCGGGCGTTTCGGCGAAACTCTTCGCTGTGCTCGCCAAGGCCGGCATCAATGTCGACATGATCGTGCAGGCCAATGCCCGCGGGCCGGACCGGGCCAACATGGTGTTCACCTGCACCGACCGCGACAGCCCGTTCGCCAAAGAGACGCTGGAAAAAATGAAGGACGAACTCGGCTTCGAGTCGATGGAAGTCACGCGCGACGTCTCCAAGGTGTCGATTATCGGCGTCGGCATGAAGAGCCATACGGGCGTTGCCGAGACCATGTTCCGCGCGCTTTCAGAGAAGAACATCAACATCGATGTGATCGCGACGTCGGAAATCAAGATTTCGGTGCTCATCGCAGCGCCCTATACGGAACTCGCCGTTCGGGCCCTGCATACTGCCTTCGGCCTTGACGCCGAGTAAGACCGCCTGCGACAAGCAGGACTAGATGGCCTACAATCTACCTGCCACGCGTCTGCTGATGAACCGCCTCCGCCAGATGATGGCAGAGGACGGCGAAACACGTTCGCGGCTCGACAATGTGGTCCGGCTGATCGCGTCCACCATGGTGGCCGATGTGTGCTCGATCTACCTGCGCGATCGCGGCGGTCAACTTATCCTCATCGCCACCGAAGGCCTGAAGCCTGAAGCCGTCGGCAATACGCGCCTGTCTTCCAATGAAGGCCTTGTCGGCCTCGTCTCCCGGCGGGCCGAGCCGATGGCGATCCAGGATGCACCCCGCCATCCGTCCTTCTCGTACCGCCCGGAAACGGGGGAGGACCCGTTCCACGCCTTCCTGGGTGTGCCCATCCTGCGCGGCGGCCGGGTGATCGGCGTTCTCACCGCCCAGAACCGGACCGAGCGCGTCTATGGCGACGAAGAGATCGACACGCTGCAGACCATCGCCATGGTGCTGGCCGAAATCGTCGACCGGATCGATCCCGAACATCTCGACAATGGCAACGGGCATGAGCGGACACGGAACCTCGCCTCGCTGCGCGGGCGGGTGTTCTGCGAAGGTCTCGGTTATGGCCGCGCCGTCCTGCATGACCCGGTTGTGCCGGCGGCGAAATTCTTTGCCGGCGATCAGGAACTCGAAGCGGAACGGCTGACCCGCGCGCTGCTGGACCTCAAGAAGTCGATCGACCGGATGATGGCCATCGACGGCGCCGTCCTGGGCGACGATCCGCGGGATGTGATGGAAACCTACCGCCTGCTGGCGCACGACCCGTCCTGGGCGGAAAAGCTGCAGGAAGGCGTCCGCTCGGGCCTTTCGGCGGAGGCTTCGATCGACCGGGCCCGCCGCGAACACCGCGCCCGGCTGCAGAGCGCGCGCGACCCTTACCTGCGTGAGCGGCTGCACGATCTGGAAGACCTCGACAACCGGTTGCTGCGCATTCTCGGTGGTGATGATGGCCGTCCGGAAATCAGCGAGGAGCGCAGCGTGCTTGTTGCGCGCCGCCTCGGCCCGGCGGAATTGCTGGAATATGCCAATGCAGGCCTGCGCGGCATCCTGATGGAAGAGGCTGCGGCCTCCTCGCATGCCGCCATCGTGGCCCGCGCGCTCGGCATTCCGACACTGGGCGGCATCGAGGGCCTGACGACCCGGATCGATCAGGGCGACTGGCTGATCGTTGATGCAGAGCAGGGCGTGCTCCACGTCCGCCCCGACGATGCGCTCTATGATGCTTACAAGGACCGTGTGGCCCTGCGCTCCGAACGCCAGGCGGCCTATGCGGCGCTGCGCGACAAGCCCGCCCGCACAAAGGACGGCACACATGTCAAATTGATGCTGAATGCCGGGCTTGAGCTGGACCTCGACACGCTGGACCAGACAGGCGCCGACGGGGTGGGCCTGTTCCGCACCGAATTCCAGTTTCTCGTTTCCGAAACCCTGCCGCGGCTGGACGACCAGGTGCAGCTCTATCGCCGCGTGCTTGAAAAGGCGCCGGGCAAACCGGTGATTTTCCGCACGCTGGACCTTGGCGGCGACAAGGTGCTGCCGGCGCTGAACCTGCAGCGGGAAGAGAACCCGGCCCTTGGCTGGCGCTCCATCCGGTTTGCGCTGGATCATCGCGGCCTGTTCCGCCGCCAGTTGCGGGCGCTGATCCGCGCAGCCGGCGAGAAACCGCTGACGGTCATGTTCCCGATGGTGACCGTGCCGGAGGAGTTTTTCGCCGCCAAGGACCTTCTGATGAAAGAGGTCGAATGGACCGAGGAGGCGACCGGCAAGCGCCCGGCGCGTATCGAGGTCGGCGTGATGCTGGAAACCCCGGCGCTGGCCTTCAGCCTGAAGGAGCTGGCAGGGGAGGCGGAATTCCTGTCTGTCGGCACCAATGACCTGATGCAGTTCTTCTATGCCGCCGACCGCATGACCCCATCTGTTTCGGATCGGTACGATCTGGTCTCACCGAGCGCCCTGCGGTTCCTGAAGATGGTTTCCGAGGCGTGCGAAACTTACGGCATCCGGATGTCGGCATGCGGGGAGGCGACCGGTTCCAGCCTCTCTGCGCTCTGTTTCGTTGCGCTCGGGTTTACCAATCTTTCCATGTCGGCCGGATCCATCGGTCCTGTAAAACGTATGATCAGAAGCCTTGATCTTGCTGCGTTCCGGGCCGATTTCTTTGCAGCACTCGATAAACCGAACGATGCGTTCCGTAACCAGTTGTTAGCTCTTGCGGCTGAACATGGCGTCGAACTGGCGGAAGGTTGATAGATTGGCTCCGTGAGTTAACCTCACGTATGGACCATTTCTTGCGCGGTGGTGGGACGACACACGACCATCAGGGCGGTACTGGACGAACATGGCACACGACGACTCCCTTCAAGAACAGGCCGGTCCCGAAGCCGGGGCCGAAGGCAAGACGCTGACTGAAAACGAACGCTTCCTGCAGGCCAAGGAGGTCTTCGAAACCCGCTCCTTCGAGGGGGAAGACCTGCGCATGGGCCAGGTCCTGCGCCGCGTGCGCGAGATCAAGGGCCTGGAACTGCAGGACGTGTCCAAGGCGACGCTTCTGCGCCGGGATTACCTGATGTGGATCGAGCGGATGGAAGTCGGTGAGTTGCCCAAAGGCGGCTATCTGACGGCCATTCTGGGCACCTATGCGAAATTCCTCGGCCTGCCCGAGAAGGACGTCATCGCGATCTATACCAAGGAATGCGGCGCCGTTCAGGAAGTGAAAGAAGCCGCGCCTGTCCCGAAAATGGGGCAGATTGCAGCTGAGCGCGCCCGCTGGCCGCTGGCGCTGGCCTCGGCGGTTGCCCTTGTCACACTGGCCGCCGGTGCGATCGGCGTGTCGCAATTCATGCGGCCTGCGCCGGAAGTGACCGAGTCCGCTGCCATCGTGGCCGTGAACGGCGCGCGTGACAGCCTGTTCTCTGAAACCGAGTCCCAGCGCCCCGTGCCGGACACGCTGCCGCTCGAACTGGTCGCTGTGCGCCAAGGCTGGCTGGAAGTGCGCGGCGCCGACGGCACCATCTTCCGCAGCCGCGTGATGGCCGAGGGCGAAACCTATTTCCCGCGCCTCAATGCTGGCTGGACCGTGTCTGCCCGGGATGGCGGCGCCTTCGAATGGCGCGTTGGCGACATCGTGGTCAGCCCGCTCGGCCCGGACGGCGCGGAAGTGTTTTCCGTCAGCGTGGACGAACAGCTGGCCCGCGCCGCGGAAGTCTCCGCTCCGGCCATGGCGGCCAATGGCGGCAGCAAGGCGACCCGCTAAGGCAGTTGAAGTTTCTGTAAACACATTGCCGGATCGGCGCGAACGCGCCATCTAGGGGCCATAAGGCACCAGAGGCACATGACATGAGCCACAATCCGATCCGTCCATGGCGTGACATCACGCGGCGCAAGTCCCGGCAGATCCGTGTCGGTGACGTTCTGGTCGGCGGGGATGCCCCCATCGCCGTGCAGACCATGACCAACACGCCGACTGAGGACGCGGCCGCAACCATCGCGCAGATCCAGCGCGCCGCAGAGGCCGGCGCCGACATCGTGCGCGTCTCCTGCCCGACGGAAGAGGCGACGGCCGCCATGCCGGAGATCTGCAAGGCTTCGCCTGTGCCGATCGTGGCCGACATCCATTTCCACTACAAGCGCGGCATCGAGGCCGCTGACGCCGGCGCGGCCTGCCTGCGGATCAATCCCGGCAATATCGGGTCTGAGGCCCGCGTGAAGGAAGTCGTGAACGCGGCCCGCGCGAATGGCTGTTCCATCCGGATCGGCGTCAATGGCGGCAGCCTGGAGCGGCACCTGCTGGAGAAATATGGCGAGCCATGCCCGGACGCGATGGTGGAAAGCGCACTGGACCATGCGCGCATCCTCGATGATTTCGGCTTTCACGATTACAAGATTTCGGTGAAGGCCTCCGACATGTTCCTCACTGTCGCGGCCTACCAGCAGCTGGCCGAAGCGACCGACGCGCCGCTGCACCTCGGCATTACCGAGGCCGGCGGGCTTCGGACGGGGACGGTCAAATCTTCCATTGGCATGGGCGCGCTTCTGTGGGCCGGGATTGGCGATACGATCCGCGTGTCGCTGTCTGCCGATCCGGTGGAAGAGGTGAAAGTCGGTTTCGAAATGCTGAAGTCGCTGGGCCTGCGCACACGCGGCGTCAACATTGTTGCATGCCCCAGCTGCGCCCGTCAGGGCTTCGACGTGATCAAGACGGTCGAGATTCTGGAACAGCGCCTGTCGCACATCCATGAGCCGATTTCGCTGTCCATCATCGGCTGCGTCGTCAACGGCCCGGGCGAAGCGGCCCTGACCGATCTCGGCTTTACCGGCGGCGGCAAGGAAAGCGGCAAGATGTTCGTGGCCGGACGGCCTGATCACAATGTGTCCAACGAAGACATGATCGAACACATTGTCGAGCTGGTTGAGCAGAAAGCCGAACGCCTGCGGGCCGAACGCGAAGAGGCTGAGGTCGCGGCGGAGTAGCCGCTAGAGCGGCTTGCAGCTGCTTTCCGGGATCAGCGCTGCGGCTGCATCATAGGCGTCCTGCGTTGGGGCGAGACGGCGGATCAGGGCCAGGGCTTCGGGCGCTTTTACGCGAACGATTTCGGCGTCACCGCTCTCCGGCACCGATTGGTTTTCCGTTGCGACGATCACTTGCCGCACAATCGGTGTGCCCGGCGTGCGCGCATCGAGCGAGCCCGCATAAACATTGTCTGTCGTGGCGGCGAACACCGACAGGGACGCATAGTCCGGCCAGGCCGGAGCGGTGAGTTCGACCGGCCCGCCTGACAGGTCGATCAGGCAGATGGCGTAGGCCAGGTCCGGCGCGGGGCGCACGACGGTTTGCGTTTCCGGGCTGGTGCGTGGGGTCATCCGCCAGGCATTCTCTGTCAGTCCGCGTTCCATCATCCGGTCACGGACTTTAGACATGATCTTGCCGGGCAGGGCATTGAGCACGACGAAATGCGCCAGGGCAAATGTGACGAGGAAGGCGGCAAGACCGGTCAGGAAGCTTTTCATGATCCTTGCCCTCCGCAGGAGACGCGTTCGATCTTCGGCGCGGGCAGGGTGGCTTCCGGATCGGCCAGCAGGGCCGCCGATGGCTTGTAGAGGCGCAAGGTCAGGTCAAAATTGTCTGCGGCTCGGCTCGACACCCAGCCACCTTCGGCCGGGCGGGTGGGGGAGACGGTAAATCTCCACGAATCCGCGTCGCCTTCGGCGGCCGCCTTGGTGAGATCGTAGGACAGGGCTTTGTCCTTATTGGGCGGCAGGCGGCTGTCGCCGTCATAGAGAGTGACAGACCACCAGAGCGCCGGCATGGCGCCGCCGCTGACGCGGTAGGTGCAGGCCTCTTTGAGGGGCTTGCCGTCATCATCCACCGCACGGGTGAAATAGACCGCTTCCTCTTTTGTCAGCGCCAGCAGGCCATGGCGGGCAATGCGGGCGCGCGTCCAGGGATTGGCGGCGGTGGAGCCAATGGTCCAGTCGCTCTGCCAGTTGTCGACATCGACATCGCCTGACAGGCGGATGCCGGAGCCGACCATGCCTGCCATCACAAAGGCGGACGCGGCACCCGCGGCGAGGCCGAGGATGCCGCCAATCAGAAGAGGCGCCAGTTTCATTCCGGCAAGCTAGCGGCGCCATCCTGCCGGGCAAGCATATTCTGGCCGCCAGGTCCTGTTCTGCTCCTATTCTGCCGGGACGGCCACGCGCCGCGCCTTGATCATCGGCTTCAGGCCGAACAGGGGACGCAGGAAGCCGACGCGGCGGATGACCAGCTCATGCAGCAGGGCGCAGCCGCCGAACGTGGCGAGGATGACCAGCGGTGCCTCGACCCAGATGCTGAGGCCCTGACGGGTCAGCCAGTAGCCGGCCATAACGGTGATCGTCTGGTGCAGGATGTACCAGGGGAAGATCGCCTCGGTCATATAGGTCAGCGCGCGGCTCGGCCGGTTCAGATAGCGCTGGGCGAGGCCGAGCATGGTCACGATCGCCAGCCAGGCATAGAAGATCCGCGCGATGCGGGCCGGCCAGATCAGCCAGTTCCAGTCGGCACTCTCCGCCATGGCGTCCCAGTTGGCCCAGAGCGGGGTGAGCACGGCGCCCAGAACCAGCACGCCGGTGATGGCGAAGGGTAGGACCCGGCGGATGGCGCTCCAGAAATTCCGGTCCTTGGCGAGCAGGAAGCCCATCAGAAGGATGGTCAGGCTGTGGGCGTGATTGGCCCAGTCATTCGTCAGATCATGCGTCGTCTCGAAATAAGGGTCGAGCGTGAAGCGGTAGAGGATGAACGGCATCACCGGTAGGACCAGCGCGGCGAGCGGGCCCCAGCGGCCGGCGAACAGGAAATGGGTGATGCGCGCGCCCGTCCCCGTCATGAACCGGGCCAGCAGCCCGGCAACCGGGGCCAGCATCAGCGTGTAAACCAGCAGGTAAACCACGTACCAGAGATGGTTCCAGGTCGGCGTCGTGATGGAATAGTCCGATCCGAAATCGAGATAGTGCGGCCAGAACTGCCAGAAGCTGCCGCTGAACTCGCCAGTCTCCACCAGCTGAAGCCAGCTCTGCGGGGCGACGATGACCGCCATGCCGAACAGGATGGGCAGGCCGAGCCGGACGGCGCGCTCCCGCGCCAGCTTCGGAGCGCCCAGCTTGTCTGCCGCAAAGCGCAACGCGACGCCGGAGATGAAGAAGAGGAGGGCGAGCCGCCACGGGTTCAGCAGCATCATGGCCCACTCGGCATCAGGGCCGACATGCACGCTTTTTACGTGCCAGCCCCACGTCACGTAGAACATGCCGGTGTGGTAGAAGATGAGCAGGCCAAAGGCGATGATGCGCAGCCAGTCGAGATCGTAACGGCGAGGGAAGGCAGGCGCCGGGGACGGTTCGGTCATGGGGGAAACTCCTTGTCTCATGGCGGCAGACTGGGCCCGGCCCGGCGATGCGTCATGGGACAAGGGGTATCCGGTGGGCCGAAGGGGCAAACGGCGCCGTCCCGGGACGAAAGGCGGCAGTCAGGGACGAAATTCGGCCCTTTGCCTTCCTGACTTCAGGGCGTTTGTGGCAGGAGTGACCGGATGAACGCGCCGACTCGCCACCCCGAGACAGAAGCCGACCGCCAGGCAGACCGCTGGGCGATGATCGGCTTTGTCATTTTCATGCTGGCCTCTCTGGTCATTCAGGCGACCTCTATTCAGCTGGAGGCCCGGCAGGCCCGGCTGGAGCCCTGGCTGCGGGAGGGGGCGTCGCATCTCGCCCTTCTGTGCCTTGTGCCGTTCTTTCCGCTTATTCTGGACATCGCGCCCCTGTCCCTGCGCCGCTGGCGCTGGTCGGTCCCGGTGCATATCGTAGCCTGCCTCGGCTTTATCGTGCTGCACGTGTTGGGCTTTGTCCTGCTGCGGAAGCTGACCTATCCGGTCTTCCTCGGGCACACTTATCATTTCGGTCTCTCCGACCCGCTCAACTGGATCTATGAGGGTCGCAAGGATGCCTATGGCTATGGCATCACGATGCTGACCTTCAGCCTGGCCCGCATGGCGATGCAGAACCGGCTGGAATCGCGCGCGATGGATGAGGCGGCGTCCCGAGAGCATCGCCTGATGCTGAAATCCGGCGGGCGGACCATCATGCTGAACGCCGGGGACGTCATCCATGCGAAGGCGGCTGGTAATTATGTCGAGGTCAGCACGGCCGGGAAGACGCATCTGGTCCGCATGACGCTGACGGAGCTGGAACGTCTTCTGGAGGAGGCGGGTGGTCACCATGTGCGCGTCCACAGGTCCCATATAGTCAATCTTGATCATGCCATGGTCATCACGCCGACAGGGGAAGGGGACGCGATGATCGAGCTTGATACCGGCGAAACCGTGCCGGGCTCGCGCCGCTATCGGGAGAGGTATGCGCAAATTGCATAAGCACTATTTCGTGAGGGGGCTGGCCCGGTCGCAGATTGCCGCTAAGGTCGGCCCCGGTGAGGCAGTTCATGCATAAAGGTCGTCTATGATCCGCCCCATATTCTGGTTCCTCGCCCGTCTGCCGCTTCTCGTGCTGATCCTCGTCATGGCGCTCGTCATGTCGAGCTGCACCATGCTGGGCATGAACTATGCGAGCCTCGAAACCGACAACAAGCCCGCCCCTGTGCCAGCCCTCGACGCGCCGGCCATCACGGTTGAAAGCAGCCCGGAACGCGAAGCGCTGAAGCAGAGTTTCGAAGACGTTCTCTACGGGCCCTGGCCCGCCGGCATGCCGGTCAGTTTCGGTGACTGGCAGATGATCGACCCGGACTATATGGACGGCCGCGGCACGCTGGAAGAGGTCGAAATCACGATCGGCAGCGGCGAGGGCGCGCGGTCATTCATGATGGTCACGGCTTTCCCGAAGACGTCCGGTCCGGTGCCTGTCGTGATCAGCCAGACCTTCGCCGATACCTGCTCGGTTTTCCCGGACGAGCCCGTCACCAATGCGGACGGCGAGATCTGCGACGGCAGCATGATGGACGGCTTCCCCGGCTGGGCGGCGACACAGATCTTCGGCACCTATATCGCGCTGGCGCCTGTGGATCGGTATTTCGATGCGGGGCTCGCCTATGCAAGCTTCTATGCTTCCGATTTCATTCCGGACCGCAGGAAGGAAGCGCCGGAGGCGATGGCGGCGCTTGGCGGGCCGGTGAACCCGACCTCCGCCTTGATGGCGTGGGCCTACAGCTTCTCTGCCGCTGTGGATGTGCTGGAGGCTGATCCGCGTATTGACCCGCGGGCGATCGGCGTCATGGGCCATTCGCGGCACGGCAAATCCGCCCTGATCGCTGCCGTCTGGGACCGGCGCATCGCCGCTGTTGTGGCGCACCAGTCAGGCTTTGCCGGAGCGTCGCTGTCGCGGTCTCACACAGGTGAGCGGCTCGACCGGATGGCCAAGGCCTATCCGCATTGGCTCGCGCCGGAAACGCAGGACTGGCTGGACCGGCTGGATGAGATTCCGGTGGACCAGCATGAGCTGCTGGCACTGGTCGCGCCGACACCGATCCTGCTCGGCAACGGGCGCCGCGATGTGTGGTCTGACCCGAACTCTTCCTTCCGCGCAGCGGAAGCGGCCAGCGCGGCTTATGAAGCGACCGGCCATAGGGGGCTTACCGTGTCCGGCATGCGGGACTTCGACCCGGCCGCCGGCATATCCTGGTGGCTACGGCCCGGCGGACATAGCGTCGTTTCGGAAGACATCGACGCCTTCACGGCGTTCCTGCAAGCACATCTCGTTGGGGAACGGGCCTCACAATACGCTGTTCACTAAAGGTGATCCGGAGTAAGTGTAGGAAAAACAGTGCTTAGGGAGGGCACCCATGCCGATCAATGTTGGATTTCTTTACCCTGTTCTCGCGCTTGTCGTGTGGACGCTCGTCATGTGGCTGTGGATGTATGCGACGCGCATTCCGGCGATGCAGAAGGCGCAGATCAATCCTGACGATGCGCGCCATCCCGGCACTTATGTCGACAAGATGCCGGCGAATGTCCGGTCGGTGGCCGACAATTACAATCACCTGCACGAGCAGCCGACCATCTTTTACGCCCTGATGTTCTTTGCCGCCCTGACCGGCGGGGGAGACCATGTCGCCACTTATCTGGCCTGGGCCTATGTCGGCCTGCGGGTGGTGCATTCCTTCGTGCAGATCCTGTCGCCGAAAGTGACCCTGCGGTTCATGATGTTTGCACTTGCCTCGCTGACGCTGTTCATCCTGGCCGGCAAGGAAGTGGTCCGCATCCTCACGCTGGCATAGAACCGCCTGCCTGGAACCGCCTGAAGGGGCTTACCAGCCAGGCGAAACGGCTCTAGAGAAGCCGCCATGGCTAGCATTTCAAATTCCCGCCTCGAGCAGGTGATCGACCGATTCGAAGAAGTCGAGGCGCGCATGGGCGCGACCTCCGACACGGCCGAAATCATCGCGCTGTCGAAGGAGCATGCAGACCTGAAGCCCGTCGTCGAAAAGGCGAGGGACCTGCTGAACTCGCGCAATGGCCTGAAAGAGGCACAGGCGCTGGCCGCCGGCAGCGACAAGGAAATGGCCGAACTGGCCGAGATGGAAATCGACGAGTTGAAGGAAAAGCTGCCCGGCCTTGAGCAGGAGATGCAGATCCTCCTCCTGCCGAAAGATGTCGACGATGCGGCCGACATCGTCCTGGAAATCCGCGCAGGAACCGGCGGTGATGAAGCGGCGATTTTTGCCGGTGACCTGTTCCGCATGTATTCGCGATACGCCCAGCTGATGGGGTGGAAAGTTGACGTGGTCGATGCCTCGCCGGGCGATGCGGGCGGCTACAAAGAGATTGTCGCGAACGTGTCGGGCGATGGCGTGTTCGGCCACATGAAGTGGGAAAGCGGTGTGCACCGGGTCCAGCGTGTTCCGGCGACCGAGACGCAGGGGCGGATCCACACCTCCGCCGCAACCGTGGCGGTCCTGCCTGCACCGGAAAATATCGAGATCGACATCAAGCCGGAAGACATCCGTATCGACACAATGCGCTCCTCCGGGGCAGGCGGACAGCACGTCAATACGACGGACTCTGCCGTGCGTATCACCCACCTTGCGACCGGAATCATGGTGACGAGTTCGGAAAAGTCGCAGCATGTGAACCGTGAAAAGGCGATGGAGCAGCTGAAGATCCGTCTCTATGAAAAGCAGCGCGCAGAAGCCGATGCAGAGCGGGCTGAGGCGCGCGCCAGCCAGATCGGTTCCGGTGACCGCAGCCAGAAAGTGCGCACCTACAATTATCCGGAAAACCGGGTGACCGATCACCGGATCGGCCTGACACTCTATTCGCTGGACCGGATCATTTCAGGCGACAAGCTGCAGGATGTGGTCGAAGCGCTGATCACGGAAGATCAGGCGCGCAAGCTGGCCGCGATGGAAGAGGCGGGCTGACCGCCGATCAGGCGAACGCATGGAGGTGTCCGCCGTGGCGACATATGACGAATGCCTCCGCACCGGCACGCAGCAATTGCGGGACGCTGGTATTGAAGAAGCGGCTCTTGAGGCGCGGCTGATCCTGATGGCCGCCTCCGGCCTGTCGCGGACGGGTCTGATCTCCGCCGGGCCGGATGTTGCGCCAGACGATATTGCTGGCCGTTTCAGCGGGATGCTCCGTGCGCGGCAGACGCGGCGGCCCCTGCAGCATATCCTAGGAACGACCGAATTCTTCGGGCTGGAAATCCTCAGCGACCAACGCGCGCTGATCCCCCGGCCGGACAGTGAGGTCGTAGTTGAGGCCGCTTTGCGTCTTATCCCGGACGCGACGGAGATGGTGGTCGCGGACCTGGGCACGGGAACGGGATGTCTCCTCGCGGCTATCCTGGCGAACCGGCCCCGGACGCGGGGAGTCGGCGTGGAGGCGAGTGCGCAGGCGGCAGGCCTGGCCCGGGAGAATTTCGCCCGGCTGGACCTTGCGGCGCGCGCGCAGGTATTCGAAGGCAGCTGGGCTAACTGGGAGGACTGGCAGACGGCCGACCTGATCATTTCGAACCCGCCCTATATTGCCAGCGCAGAGATCGCCGGGCTCGCGCCGGAAGTCCGGACGCACGATCCGATGGCTGCGCTGGATGGTGGCCCGGACGGGCTGGCTGCCTATCGCGAGATCGTCTCGCTCGCTGCTACGCGCCTCAGGCCGGGCGCCTGGCTGGTTTTTGAAATCGGCCATGACCAGAAAGATGCGGTTTGCGGGCTGCTCGAAATGGCAGAATTTACCGAAATCGGGTCCTCAAAGGACCTCGGCGGAAACGATCGTGCCGTATGGGGCCGGAAACCCGAATAGGGATACTTACATTTTTGCTTGGCGGCCAAGGCATTACAGGATAGAAGAATCGTGTGAAACGAGATGAGCGGGTTCCATAGGTTTCCCTCTTCGATCACAGGCTTCGCGCAAAAAATTGGGGCTGTGGCTAGCTGAACAAAAAGCCAGCGCGACGGGAATGCCTGCACAGAACTAGCAGGCGCATGAACATGGGACTGACTTCATGAAACGCTCACGTGGGCGCAACCGCCGGTCAGGCGGAAACAACCAGAACAATTTCAACAATCCCAACCGGCACTTTGAATCTGTCGGTCCGGATGTGAAAATTCGCGGGTCTGCCCAGCAGGTACTTGAAAAATATCAGCAATATGCGCGCGACGCCCAGACGAGCGGCGACCGCATCCTGTCGGAAGCTTATTATCAGTTCGCCGAACATTACCAGCGGATCGTTGCCAAGCAGCAGGAAGCCCGCGATCGCCAGCAGCAACAGCGCGGCGGCAACCGGGATGACCGCGACCAGAACCGCCGCGATAATTCCCGTAATGACGGGGACGACAATTCCAATGAGTCCGGCAAGGATGAGGCGGAAAAGACGGAAGCCAGCGTCGAGCGCCGCAATCCGCCGCCCAAGCAGGACGATAACGGAGATGACGCCATGCGCGTCATTGACGAGGACAAGGCCTCTGATGAGTCGAGCGCCTCCTCGGATGATGACAAGGATGAAAAGCCCAAAGCCCGCCGCAAGAGTCCGCGCCGGAAAACCTATAAGAGCGGGGAAGATGAGGGATCAGACGATTCCGATCCGTCCGATGGTGTCCTGAAGACTGTTTCCCGTGGCCGCCGCAAGGCCAAGGATGCAGAAGCAGAACCGTCTGCCGAAACCACCGACTAAGGGGCGAGACCCCGCCGCAGACAAATAGCCCGGTGTGCCTCTGGCCGCCGGGCTTTTTCTTGTGTGGGCCTTCCCGCCGCAGGGGAGTTGCAACACTGGAATCTGTTCCCACATTGGCTGTGACGGACAATGGCGCTGCCGCTAAGCGGGGTGCCGGAATCCCGAAACAAATCTGCCTTTGAAAGGGGATCATAGATGAATATTGAGCAATATACCGAGCGGGCCCGGGCCATTATCCAGGGCGCTCAGACAGCCGCATTGGCGGCGGGCCATCAGGTGCTGACACCTGCCCATGTCCTGAAAGAAATGCTGGAGGATCGCGACCAGATGGCCGTGAACCTCATCCGTGCGAGCGGCGGCCGGCCGGAACTCGTGGTTCAGGGCGTCGATACCGCCCTTGGAAAAATCCCGAAAGTCTCCGGTTCCAACACCGGCCTGCGCCTTGAGCAGGCGGGTGCGAAGCTGTTCCAGGACGCCGAAGCCGGCGCCAAGAAAGCCGGGGATTCCTTTGTCACGACGGAACGCCTTTTGCTGGCCATTGCAGGTCTTTCCGGTGATCCGGCTGCAGATGTTCTCAAAGATGCCGGCGTGACGCCGAAAGCGCTTGAAGGGGCGATTGCCCAGCTGCGCCAGGGCCGCACGGCCGACAGCGCCAATGCCGAAGAAGGCTACGAGGCCCTCAAGAAATATGCCCGCGACCTGACTCAGGATGCGCGTGACGGCAAACTCGATCCGGTCATCGGCCGCGACGAGGAAATCCGCCGCACGATCCAGGTCCTGTCCCGCCGGACCAAGAACAACCCGGTCCTCATCGGTGAGCCCGGGGTGGGTAAGACGGCGATTGCCGAAGGCCTTGCCCTGCGTATCGTCAATGGCGATGTGCCGGAAAGCCTGAAGGACAAGAAGCTACTGGCCCTCGACATGGGTGCGCTGATTGCCGGGGCGAAGTTCCGTGGCGAATTCGAGGAACGCCTGAAAGCCGTGCTGAACGAAGTGCAGCAGGCCGAAGGCGGCGTCATTCTGTTCATCGACGAGATGCACACACTGGTCGGGGCCGGGAAGGGTGACGGGGCAATGGATGCCTCGAATCTCCTGAAGCCTGCGCTGGCCCGCGGTGAGCTTCACTGTGTGGGTGCCACGACGCTGGATGAATACCGTAAATATGTCGAAGGCGACCCGGCACTTGCCCGTCGCTTCATGGCCGTGTTCGTTGACGAGCCGACCGTGGAAGACACGATCTCGATCCTCCGTGGTCTGAAAGGCCGTTATGAGGCGCACCATGGCGTGCGCGTTTCGGATGCGGCAATCGTATCGGCCGCGACGCTGTCGCACCGCTACATCACCGACCGCTTCCTGCCGGACAAGGCCATCGACCTGATGGATGAGGCGGCCTCGCGCCTGCGCATGCAGGTCGATTCCAAGCCGGAAGAGCTCGATGAGATCGACCGGCGCCTGCTGCAGCTGAAGATCGAAGCCGAAGCGCTGAAGAAAGAGAAGGACGCAGCCTCTGTCGACCGGCTCAACACGCTTGAGGAAGAGATTGCAGAATTGCAGGCCCATTCCGATGAGCTGACAACGGCTTGGAGCGCCGAGAAGAACAAGCTGAAAGGCGCTGCGACCGCGAAGGAACAGCTGGACCGTGCTTATGCCGAAATGGCCGAAGCCCAGCGTCAGGGTGACCTGACCAAGGCGTCGGAGCTCAAATTCTCGACCATTCCGCAGCTGGAAAAACTGATTCAGGAAACCGAAAGCCGTGAAGACGGTGGCGGCGGTGTGGTCTCCGAAGTTGTGAAGCCGGAAGACATCGCGGCCGTTGTCTCGAAGTGGACGGGTATCCCCGTTGACAAGATGATGGAAGGCGAACGCGAAAAGCTGCTGAAGATGGAAGACGCCCTGCGCAAGCGGGTTGTTGGCCAGGACCCGGCGCTTGAAGCTGTGTCGAACGCCGTGCGCCGCGCGCGTGCCGGCCTGCAGGATCCGAACCGCCCGATCGGCTCGTTCCTGTTCGTCGGTCCGACCGGTGTCGGTAAGACAGAGCTGACCAAGGCGCTCGCCGAATTCATGTTCGACGACGACACAGCCATCCTGCGGCTCGATATGTCCGAGTTCTCGGAGAAGCATTCCGTGGCCAGATTGATCGGGGCCCCTCCGGGCTATGTCGGTTATGATGAAGGCGGCGTGCTGACCGAAGCGGTTCGCCGGCGGCCTTATCAGGTCGTCCTGTTCGACGAGGTCGAAAAGGCCCACCCGGACCTGTTCAACACGCTGTTGCAGGTGCTGGACGATGGCCGCCTGACGGATGGCCAGGGCCGGACCGTAGACTTCAAGAACACGATCATCATCATGACGTCGAACCTCGGCGCGGATGCCCTTGCCTCCGGTGAGGAAGGGGACATCTCCGAGGGCGCGAAAGACTCGGTGATGCATGCCATCCGGGCCCACTTCCGTCCGGAGTTCATCAACCGGATTGACGAGATCGTCTTCTTCAAGCGGCTTGGCCGCGGCGAGATCGACCATATCGTCGATATCCAGATGGAACGTCTCGAAGGCCTGCTGAAAGACCGGAAGATGAAGCTGGAGCTCAGCCTCGATGCCCGCAACTGGCTGGCCGCCCGCGGCTATGACCCGGTCTATGGCGCCCGTCCGCTGAAGCGTGTCATCCAGAAGGAACTTCAGGACCCGCTGGCCCGGTTGCTGCTGGAAGGCCGTATCCATGATGGCGAAACCATCAAGATCGGCGTGGAGGGCGACCAGCTCTCCATCAACGGCGTCCCGAACGACTTCGCCAAGGGTGCAGCCGTTCTGAACTGACGATCAGCAGCTTCTACGCTTGATTGATCCCTCCCGCATTCGTACTCCTGTCGGACAGGAATGCGGGAGGGTTTTCGTGAAAATTTACAGCTTGCTGGCTTCGGCCTGCGCGATCGCTTTGTGTGCCATGCCCGCTTCGGCAGAAACGGCCGGCGACATTGCTGAACTGTTCGGCCGGGCGGATGCGATGGGCCATCCGCAGATTTCTCCGGACGGTGTCCACCTGGCGGCCGAATGTTCGCCCATGAACCTCCACACGATTTGCGTCTTCGACCTGATGAATGGCGGCGACGCCGTCATTCTTCCGAAAATGGCGGGCGCCCGGATGGTTGATCATTACTGGGCCAGTGATGACACTTTGGTTTTGGATGTGGAAATGTATGAGACATTGCAGACGAGCAATGGACTACGCAATTACACGTTCGAGCGAGCCGTTGCATTCAACATCAATGATCCAAAGCCTGTTATGCTTTTGCGGGACAATCGCGCCTGGCTTGATACCAATGATCTTGCAGCCATCCTTCCGTCCAAGGAAGGAAAGGTGGACTTTGCGATTGTTTATCTTGATGAGGGGCCAACAAATGTCGACCGGAAGGTCAAGGTCGCGCCCAACTATGTCTTCAACCTGATGGAAGTGAACCTGGCTTCAGGGAAATCAAAGATTCGCAAAAAGCTCCGCAACAATGTGATTGATGCGGTTGTAAGCCCTGATGGAGATTTCATTGCTGAGATCAGTTATCGGGACAATGGCTCGCTGGGACACGAGGTTTCGGTTGAAGCTGGCGGTAAGACAATCTTCAAGAGAGAACGTCTGGATTTTAATCCGCTGTCGGTATGGGGACTGGATACATCCGGGGAGAACCTGATCGTCTTCCTGTCAGAAGGGGAACCTTACGGCTTGTTCCGGATGGCCCTCAGCGATGGCACCCTGACGCCTGTCGACAGCTATGGCGGTCTCGTCTCTCCGGTAATCGATGCGCGTATGCGCGATGTCGTTGGCTACGAGTATCCGGATGACTTTACGGTTCAGATTCTCGAGGATCCCGATCTGAAGGGGCAGGTGGAGGCAATCTCCGGTGCATTCCCGGATGCTTCCGTGACTGCAGAGTCATGGTCGGACAACAAAGCCTACACGGTCGTGAAGGTGGAATATCCGGGCAAGCCGCTGGATTATTTCCTCTTCGAACCCCAGAGCGGAGCGCTGTCTCCGCTCGGAAACATTGCCCCGCACCTTGATGGCAGAGAGCTTGGTCACATCGAACCGGTCTCCTATACGGCGCGCGACGGGCTGGAGATCCCGGCTTACCTGACGCTGCCGCCGGGCAAGACGCGGGCGGATGGTCCGTTTCCGCTGATCCTGATGCCGCATGGCGGACCGGAAACCCGGGACACGCTGAGTTTTGACTGGTGGGCGCAGGCCTATGCCGCGGCAGGCTATGCCGTGCTGCAGCCAAACTTCCGCGGTTCGGCAGGTTTCGGTCTGGATTTCCGTAATGCCGGCTATGGCGAGTATGGAGACCAGATGGTTCTGGATGTGGCGGATGGCGCAGCCTGGGCTGTCGAACGGGGGCTTTCGCTGCCTGGTGAGGCGTGCGTCGCGGGGGCGAGTTATGGAGGCTACTCGGCCCTGATGCTGCCTTTGCAAGAGTCCGGTGCCGTGAAATGCGTCGTGGCCGTAAACGCCGTAACGGACCCCTTCGGCATGATGGGCGAAAGCGATTCAAACTCTTTCTATTCCAACTATATCGAACGTTATCTCGGCGCGGACAGGTTTTCGTCAAATGAAGACCGCCACCGCATCACGCCGGTGGACCGCACGGCAGAATACAGCGTTCCGGTGATGATGATCGCAAGCCGCGAAGACGGGACCGTGCCATTCAAGCAAAGTGAAAATTTCCGCAGGGCCGCAAACGGAGCGATCGATCTGGAGTTCATCGAGATTGAGGGTGAGGACCATTATCTGCGCACCTCTGTGGGCCGCTATAATGTCCTGCTGAACAGTCTCGATTTCCTGCAGCGCCAACTGCCAGCGAATTAAGGCGACCTATGGCGACGGCGGGTTGGAGGGCAGGGAGACGCTGAGGCGGGGCGTGTCCTGTTCGCTCCGGATGGCGTCGATGGCATCGCGGGCTTCGAGGAATTCTTCCAGCATGGCCGGTGTTTCGGCCAGCTTGCGGCCAGTGGGCAGCTTGAGTTTCATCGCGTTCACCGGCTTGCCATTGATGTACACCTCATAGTGCAGGTGTGGTCCGGTGGAGGCCCCTGTTGATCCGACATAGCCAATGATGTCGCCCTGGCGCACATGGCGGCCCTTTCTCAGGCCGCGGGCATAGCGCGACAGGTGCGCATAGGCCGTCTTGTAGCCATTGGCGTGGCGCACGACGATGTAATTGCCATAGCCGCCGCGGCGGGCAGCCCATTCAATGGTGCCATTGCCGGCGGCATAGACCGGCGTACCGGTCGGTGCGGCAAAGTCCGTGCCCTTGTGCAGGCGGGTATAGCCCGAGATCGGGTGGACGCGGTTGCCGAAGGAGGATGACAGCCGCGCGCCGTTGATCGGCGTCTTCATCAGGAACTTTGTGGCGCTTTCGCCATTGAAATCAAAGTAATCTGTCTCACCATCGTCGGATGGTGTGAAGCGGTAGAAGCTGCGCGTCAGGGCCTGGCCGTTGAGTGAGGCGTAGATCAGGTTTCCGGTCTTCACCGGGTGCCCGGCCTCATCGGTGTACGTTTCGTACACCATCTCGAAGGAGTCGCCGGGGTGAATTTCCCTTTGAAAGTCAACGTCATATGCAAAGACCGAAGCATAATCGACCACTTGTTGGTCGCCGGCACCGAGCTTGAGGGCCGTCTCATATATCGATGTCTCGATCGGCGCGCCAACGCGGTGATAGTGCGGGGTCAGCCGGGCATTGAGGGCGGCGGCCGTCCAGCCGCCGTCTGCGCTGCGGGTGATGAACAGGTTCCGGCCAGCTTCCGCCTTCACGTTCAGGGCGCGCAGATGGCCGTTGTCGAGGAAGACCTCTGCCTCAAGCCCCGGCCGCAGGCGCCTCGGGTCTAGGAGTTCGTCGTCATACAGGGTCTGGAGCGCCCCTGCGGCTTCATTGGCCGGGGCGCCGAGGCGCTGGACGAGGCCTGTGAGCGTTTCCCGGCGGGCCAGTTCACCGCTGACAGTCTGAAGCGGGCTGGCGGGCGGTTCGATGTCTGTCGCGGTCAACAGTGTTGTTGCCAATGGCGGCGGGGCAGGCGCTGCCTCAGCTGCGCCCGGGCCGTTCTGACCGTTGGGTCCGGCAATCAGAAGACCTGCAATGGCAGATCCAGTTCCCAGAACCAGCAAGGCCACGAGGCTCTTCACGCCATGCGACAGGGTCGAACGCGCGGGCGCCTGGGTCTTGGTCGTTTGTTGAGTGTCTTGCATGGTGCAAGCCCCTCCATTTTTGTCGCCACCCTTGGCATCCCGCCTGCAACTCCTGTGCAAGCGGACTTTTATTCGCCAAATTGTTATCGCCTTTGCCTATTAAGGCTTTTGAAACGCGGCCGGAAAGGAATTCCCCTTTCAGGCAAGAGTCTAGTTTCCAGAGAGAGCCGGATGCAAGCCGGATGAGTCAGTGACGCTACCAGATGACGGAGATTTAAACAAAACCGCTGACCGGACGCCGCCGGTGCCCGCACGCTGGGCGCGGCGGATCCTGCTGGCGGTTGGGTTGCTGATCCTGATTGCCGGGCTGGCCGGCTGGGGCCTGCGCAAGACGGTAGCCCGCCAGGTGCTGGCCGGATGGTGTGCCGAGCGGAATCTGATCTGTTCCAGCCGTTTCGACAGCCTGGGCCTGAGCGGCGCTGTCATCGAAGACCTGTCGGTCACAGGGCAGGGGCACAAGGCGTTCGAGGCTGCTCGGGTCCAGGTCCGGCTGGACTGGCCCGGTGTTCTTTCCCCGCGTGTTGAAGCGGTGGAGCTGGATGCACCTGTGGTGCGCGGAGCGCTGTCCGACGGGCAGATCGGCTTTTACGGGCTGGAGCGGCTGTTGCCGTCCGGCGCCGGAGGTGGCGGCAGCGCAGCCTTGCCCGTCCTCGACATTCGCGATGGCCGTATCCTGATCGGAACGAGTGCCGGAGACGTGCGTGCCAATTTCACGGCAAGCGGGCAGTTCCCGCAAAACGGGCAGGCCTCCCTTGTTCTCGAGCCGGCCAGCCTGGACGAACCTCAGGGTTATGTCCGCTGGTCTGGCGGTGTGGCCGAACTGACAGCAAGGGATGGCCAGCTTGATGGGCGCGTGAATGTCACCCTCGAAGCATTGCGCACGGACGATGTGAACCTGACGGATGCGGACCTTGTTGCCAGTCTTGAGGCGGGCGCCACGAATGACGCGCCGGCGCAACTTGTCTGGGACGGCCAGATCGCAGAAGCGACGGGCAAGGGGTTTGAACTGGCCGCATTGCAGACGGGCGGGCATGCGAAACTGCATCGTCTGGCAGAAGTGTCGATCGACGGTGTGCTCGACGCCCTGACCGAAGCGGACATGCAATTGGATGCGGGGAAGGTGCATTGGGCGGCCTATGCCGCTGAGGCTGCGCGTCTCGAAGCTTCCCTTCGGAAGTCGGACGATGTCTTCGCCGGGCCGCTGGAAGTGAGCCTGTTGTCTGCCACAGTGCCCCAGGGGCGGGCCGACCAGGTTTCTGCAGTGGGGGATGCCTCCTGGTCAAAAGCAGACGGTTTGCGATTTGCAGGACCGGTTGCCACGACCGGGACAGCGCTGTCAGAGGAGACTGCCGAACCCCTGTTGAGCCGGGTGAAATTGCCCGTACCCCTGACGGCGCATGGTGACAGTCTACGTAAGGATTTCCGGCGGGCCTTGTCTGCGTTTGACGCAGAAACGAACGTGACGGCCAGCCTTTCTCAGAACGGCCTGGCCTTCGATGCACAGGACACCGCGTTGCTGACATCGAAAAGCGGGCTGAAGCTGACGGTCTCCCAGCGCACTGACGCGCCCTGGTTCAGCCTTCATCACGGGCAGGCGTCGATCACTGGCCGTCTTTCACTACAGGGCGGTGGTGCCCCTGAACTGGTGACGGACCTGGACGCACTGACCTTCGGGCGGGATGGGCTGCTTCTTTCTGCCAAGTCGGTCGAGCTCTCACCCTGGTCCGTAAACGGAACGCAGTTTGGCGTTGATCTGGACGCGCTTCAGGTCCGTTCAAGGCCAGAAGACCTTCATGTGACCGCAGGTGGGGCGGTGACCCTGTCCGGGCCGGTGCTTGGCCTGACTCTCGACCATTCGCGGCTGACCGGCACCGTGCAGGTGAGTAATACAGAGACGGGGTTGCGTGTCGAACCCATCAACGACCCTTGCCTGACTTTTGAAACGCAAGGGCTGACGCTTGGCGGGGTTGTCTTCCAGCCAAACCGGCTGAACCTCTGCCCACGCAGGGGCGTCTTCATGAAGCCCGGTGCCGGTGATGCGGCGGGCACGGCGTCTCTTGGTAACGTGTCCTGGCCATTTCAGTCCAAGTCCGTCACCGGCGTGCTCAATCTCAGCGATGCGGCAGTCGACTGGTCTGTCAGCAAGCAATTCAGCCTTTCGCTGTCGTCTCCTGATATTGGCCTGCCAATGGATATCGGCGACCGCACCTTGTCGGTTGATGGTGCAGGTCCGCGCGTCCGGCTCGTCACAGCGAAAGGCAAGACGCCTGCACTCTCCGCAACGCTTGGCAGTACGGTGTTTGGCGGAACGCTGATTCCGGCAAAAGTCACCGCCGGGGAGATCCGTTTCGATGGGGAGATCGGATCCGGTGGGCTGTCGGGTGACCTGGCAGGCAGCGCAGTCCTGATCCGTGATTTTCGGGATGATCCCGTCTACCAGCCGCTTCTTGCAGACCTGACAGCCGAGATGCATGAGTGGCAGCTGGCCCTGAGCGGTCCGCTTCGTCTGCAGGCGAATGATGTTGGGGTCGGGGAGATTACAGCCGACATCAATGTCCTGACCCTTGACGGGACGGCGCGTGTGGCGACACGGCCGCTGGAATTCCGCAAGGGCGGCTTGCAGCCTGTGATGTTGTCGGAGCTTCTGCGCGGTGTTTACACGGATGCGTCAGGCCGTATGGCAGCCGTATCGGACGTAGTGATCGATGGCGGACGCCTTGCCGGAACAGCGGATGTATCGGTCTCGGATTTCGGCTTCCAGACAACACGGCTTGGCCGGGTCGAGAATGTCAGTGGTTCGGTCCATTTCGATGATTTGTTCACCCTCTCCACCGCGCCGACCCAGGTGTTGACGATTGGCGGCATGAACCCGGGCGTCCCCCTGAGGGATGGTCGTATCGTGTTCGCCTTGTCCGGCGGAAAAGTTCTGGTAGTCGAGTCGGCTGCCTTCCCATTCGCCGGCGGCAAGCTTGCGCTCTCACCGTTCGACTGGGCGCTCGGTGCGGATACGCAACATGTCGAGGTCACGGCGGATGCAATCGATCTTGCGGAACTCGTCCGTATCCTGAAACTGCCCAAGATCGAGGCCGAAGGCAGCGTCTCTGGCAGGTTCCCAATCGATGTGGAGCGATCGAAAGTCCTTATCCGGGATGCGCGTCTTCTGGCCGACGATGGCGGCGGGCGGGTCGCCTATCTGGGCAACGCCGCAGACTCCGCCGCGCAATCCGACGCCAATGTCCGGCTGGCGTTCGAGGCACTGAAGGATTTCGATTTCACGGTGCTGGAAGTCGGGCTCGATGGAGACGTCGCCGACCGGGTGAAGATCACCTTGAAACTGGCTGGTAAAAGCCGGAATGACATCACCTACGGACAGAACGCCCACATCCTGAAAGGCCAGCCATTCGAGTTCAACATTGCCGTGGACTCGGCCCTGGCAGAACTGTTCCGCTCCAGCCAGTTCTACACCAATCAGCAGAAACTCACGGATTTTGTGGTCGAGGAGGTTTTGACGGACCGCGGGCTCAAAATCTCGGAAGATGAATGACGAACAACCATGTCCTTGATTGACGTTAAGCCGGGTCATGGCATGGTGGCCTCAGATCCAAGGAGGCCATCACGCCCATGACCTTACGAAACACGCTCCTCGCCGGCGCCGGATTTGCTATCCTGGCCGCCTGCACGCATACGATAAAGATTGAACCGTCGGACAAGCCGATCAAGATCGATCTGAACATTACCCAGGAGGTCCGCATCATCCTCGACAAGGAAGTCGAAGAGCTGATCGCAGACAATCCGGACCTGTTCTAGCGAAGAGAGGAGAGACAGCATGACATCCCTTCGTACATTCGCAGCTGCTACCGTTTTCGCCATTGCATCCTTTGCAATGGCACCTGCCGCTTTTGCCGGTGACCCGGTGATCGATGCCGCAATCGATGCGGGGCAGGTGGGAGAGACCATTGATGGCCTTCTCGGTGTTGTCGGCACGGCAGACCCATCGCTGGTTCGCAAAGTGAACGAGATCAACAATCGCCGCGCGGCCAAATATGCCGAAGTTGCGGCGCAGACCGGCACGACCCCGGCGCAGGTTGCCCGACTGACCGGCGAAAAGCAGATCGAGAAGCTCGATGCCGGCGAGTATTACATGGACGAGTCCGGCGTCTGGAAACGCAAATGATATCGTGACTTGCCCGCCCCGGCCGCGGCTCTAGGGTAGGGCGCATGTCACGCAAAGCCATCGCCATCGTTTTCGCCTGTCTTGCTGTTCTCGCAGTTGTACTGGCCGTCATGCCACGTTTCTGGATGGGAGGATCCGACGGGATCAGCGGGCATGGCTGGGCAGCCTATATCATCGGGGCCGTGATGACCGTTGGTCTCTCCGGTGGATTGTTTTTCCTCACATTTTATTCCGCCCGCTCGGGCCATGACGATATTGACCGTCCGGATGACCCTTCGGTGTGATCTCTGCCGCTGTGACGGGAACTTCACGCAGCTTTGATTGACAGAGACGGCGGAGCACCCAATCCTGCCGCCATTGCCACACTATTACCTACAGGGCTGACTATGTCATCGATCGATCCTGCGCGCCTTTCGGCGTACGTTGCGTCGCGTATTTGCCACGACCTTGTCTCGCCGGTGTCCTCGGTCACCAACGCGCTCGACCTCATGGGCGAGCCGGGGGACCATGAAATGAAAGAGCAGGCCGAAGCGCTGCTGCATGACGGGGCGGAGAAAGCGGCCGCGCGTATCCAGTTCCTTCGCTACGCATTCGGTTCCATCGGTCTGAATGCCGGCGCGGCGGACATTCACGAAGCCCGCAAGATTACCGAAGCCTTCGTCAAGAGCCACAAGCCGAGTGTGGAATGGGATATACAGGCCGACCATCTGAGCTTTTCTCATGCGCGCCTGATGATGAACCTCGTCATGATGGCGGTAGAGTCCCTTCCGCGCGGCGGCGTGGTCAGCGTCCGTATCCGCAGCGAAGCGGGCGGGCTGACCATCACCCTGACCGCGAAAGGCGACCGCGCCCGCCTCAAGAGCGAGGTAACGGCGGCGATCGAAGGCACCGAGCCGGAAGAGGGCTGGCGGGCGGAAAACATTCAGGCGCTTTTCACCAAAATGATCTCGGATGGCCTCGATGGCGAGCTGACCGCCAAGTCCAGCGAGAACCAGGTCATCTTCATGGTTACGGGACTGCGCGCCGAAGGCTGAGCCTGCTTCAGCATGCGGGGATGGAAAGTTTATGTTAAGACACTTCGGCGAGCGTCGGGAGTTGGGTTCCCAGTGGGGATGTAGTTCATGAAAACGTGTCTGATCGTTGACGACTCGCGGGTGGTTCGGAAGGTGGCTGCCCGTATTATCAAGGACATGCGCTTTGAAGTAACCGAGGCCGGCAATGGCTCGGAAGCGCTGGATATTTGCCGTAAACAGATGCCGGACGCCGTCCTGCTGGACTGGAACATGCCGGTCATGAACGGACTCGACTTTCTTCGCGCCCTTCGCCGGGAAGAAGGCGGGAAAAAGCCGGTTGTCATGTTCTGCTCAATCGAGAATGATGCCGAACACGTTGGCGAGGCGCTCAGGTCCGGTGCCGACGAGTTTATTATGAAGCCCTTCGACGCCGAAATTCTCGAAAGCAAGTTTGCCGAAGTCGGGCTGATCTAAGTATTTCTTAACAATCCTTGCTGTACCGGTAACTTTTGCAACGCATCAGCCCGGGACCGGAGCGAATTATGCAGGATGGGGTATTCAACGAATTGGCAGATCTGGCCCTGAAAGGGTCGGGTCAGGCGATTCCGCGATCAAAATCCTACCTGATTGAAGCCAGGCTTGCGCCGATTGCACGCCGTGAAGGCTTCGGATCGCTCGAGGATCTGGTTCACTGCCTGAAATCGCGGGCCAATCCGGTGTTCGCTGCAGAATGTGCCGCGGCGCTGGTTTCCAAGGATACATGGTTCTTCCGGGAGCGGGACACGCTGCACCGGCTGGTCACCGACATCCTGCCGATGCGTCTGAAAGCGGGCAATACGGGCCGGCTGAAGGTCTGGATTGCTGGCGGCTCGACGGGTCAGGAAGCCTATTCGCTCGCCATGCTGCTGGAGGATGACCCGCCAGCGGCCCTGCGCGGCGCGAAGATCGAGATCCTGTCCACCGATCTTTGCAAGGCAACTGTCGAACGGGCTCGCGCTGGCAGGTTCGGACATTACGAGGTCCAGAAAGGCCTCTCTATCCACAGGCTGATGGAGCATTTCGCCCGTACCGACAGTGGCCAGTGGGAGATTTCGGAGGCCCTGCGCAGCAAGGTCAGCTTCCGCCAGCACAATCTGCTGGAAAGTGCCGGCGGCCTCGGCAAGTTCGACGTCATCCTGTGCCGCAATGTCCTGTCCGGCATGGACCGGTCTGCCCGTAGCCGGGTTGCGGACAATCTGGCAGCTCAGCTTGTGCCGGGCGGGCACATCATCCTGGGGCAGGGGGAAAGCCTGATTGGCCTGACCAATCAACTGGAACCGTCGCGCGATTTCCGCGGCAGCTGGGTAGCATCCGGCAGCGGTCCAAAGTCCGCCACCTCTGCAGCCTGAACAGGCCGCCCCTTCACCTTCGCCTCTCTTGCCGCTATATGCGCGCCTCAACCTTGGCTGCTCCGGGCCTTGAACCCGGTGGGAGTGAGAGATGACCGATACGAAAACGGCTGCCTGGACGGGCGGCATCAATTCCCTTGGATTTGCGAAAGCACCGGCTGACACCCGCGTGGTCGCCGCCATGTCAGGCGGGGTCGACAGTTCCGTGGTCGCCGCCATGCTGAAAGCCGAAGGCTATGACGTGATCGGGATCACGCTGCAGCTGTACGATCACGGCGCCGCCATCGAGAAGAAGGGCGCCTGCTGCGCCGGACAGGACATTCACGACGCACGGAACGTGGCCGACATGATCGGCATCCCGCACTATGTGCTGGATTATGAGTCGAAGTTCCGCGAGCAGGTGATGGAAGATTTCGCCGACACCTATCTTGCCGGATCAACGCCGATCCCCTGCATCCGCTGCAATCAGACCGTCAAGTTTTCCGACCTGCTGAAAACGGCGAAAGACCTCGGTGCAGATTGCCTGGCGACCGGTCACTACATCCGCCGCACCGAAGGGGCGGACGGGCCGGAACTGCACCGGGCCGCCGATGCTTCGCGCGACCAGTCATACTTCCTGTTTGCGACGACACGCGAGCAGCTGGAATTCCTGCGTTTCCCGCTGGGCGAACTTCCGAAGACGGAAGTCCGCGAACTGGCTGACCGGTTCAGCCTGCCGGTCGCCTCCAAGCCCGACAGCCAGGACATCTGTTTTGTGCCGGAAGGGTCCTACGCAAACGTGGTCGAGAAACTCCGCCCCGGCGCCGGGCGCGGTGGAGACATTGTGCATCTCGATGGCCGTATTCTGGGCGAACATAATGGGGTTATCCACTACACGATCGGCCAGCGCCGCGGGCTTGGCGTTGCGACGGGAGAACCGCTCTTCGTGGTGAAGATCGACGCGCCGAACCGCCGGGTGATTGTCGGACCGCGCGAAGCGCTGATGACATCTGGCCTGTTGCTGGAAGAACTGAACTGGATCGGGCCTGGAAGTCTCGAAGCTGCGGCAGATGCCGGGGCACCTGTGCTCGTCCGTGTGCGGTCGACACGCCCGCCCGTTGCGGCCCGGCTTGGTTGGCATGACGGTACGCCGGTGATCTGGTTCGACGCGCCGGAAGAGGGTGTTGCACGCGGTCAGGCGGCAGTTCTGTATGACCCGGATGGCAGTACGCGTATTCTGGGCGGCGGGTTCATCCTCAAGGCCATTCCGGCGGATGAGCGGGTTGTCGCTGCCTGAGCCCTGGTCAGTCCACCATGCCGAGGGCAATGCCGCGCAGAGCGGCCGAAACCCGGTCATTCACATCGAGCTTGTCGAAACAGCGCCGGATATAGGTCTCGACGGTATTGCGGGAGAGGTGAAGCACTTCGGCAATCTGTGAGTTCGTCCGGCCACGGGCGACCCAGCGGAGGATTTCCCTTTCCCTGGCAGACAGATTGGTGCCGTTCGGAAGATCGCGTAACAACAGGCGGCAATAGGCGAGGTGCCCCATTTGGGCGCTTGCCTGCAACACAAGAACGTCGTCCGGCGGCGGGCGACCATTGCTTCCAAAACCAAGCGCAGCATATCCATGCCGGCCGGCCGGTCCGAAGAGCGGGATGCCCAGACCTTCGCCCAGATTCTGTACCGACACGCGCTTGACGTATTCGAGCTCGTCCTCGGTCAGGTTTGGCAGTGTAGGAATCTCTGACCAGAAGTGCGGACGGGTGAAACTCGCTGCTCGCCGGGCGAGTGGGTCGCTCAGGTGCAGTTTTTCTTCAAGATAGGTTTTCCGCCAGGCTTCCGGATAGCCAAATTGGTCGACCTGGATCTGTCCGTCAAAATCATGTGCGCCGACGGGCGGATAATGGAAATAGCTTGCCATTACGACGTGCATGGAGTCGTAAAAAGCTGTCGCCGCAATGCGAAGATCCCGGAACGTCTGCGCGTCACGGTAAGCCCGGAAGCACTGTTTAAGAGACTCCATTTCGCGCGTCATTCGCCCCCCAAGGTCGCCATTATATGGCCTCAGACAGTTTTAAAACGCAAGAAAAACCGGAATCGGAAAGATCAGCTCAGCCAGTCCGGGGCGGCCACTTTGTCGGACTGCCCCATATCCGGTTGGGGGTATCGCTCAAGCAGTTTGTCGACAATCGCGTCGGCAACCCGGTCCGCTTCCCGTAGCGGTGTATAGGTCCAGGTTTCCAGCGTGCCGTCGAACCAGCGGGCCGCGCCATGCCCGATCAGACTTTCGTGGAGCTTGTCGAACTTTTCCGAGCGGCCTTCCAGTCTGGCGATGTGCAGCGGCAGACCATGCCAGGTGGCGTCAGACAGCATGTTGGCGCTGTCTTCGGTCACAATCGCAACGTCGGAGAAGGTCAGCCAGGCGATGTAGGGGTTCGGACCATCATCCGTACCGGACCAGAATTTTGCGCCGATTTCATCGGCCATACGACGGAACCGCGCGCGGACCGGATCGGGGGTTCGGCGGGACGCGGTGATGCGCAGGCGCCAGCCAAGACCGGCCAGGGCGCGCAGCTGGCTGTCGAGGCGCTGGGCTGAAGCCTCGGTGAATTGGTGCGCCTTGCTGTCACCGCCCAGAATGACAATTGCACTCTTGCCGCGTTCGTCTGCGAGGTCGGCAAAGGCCTGGCCGGCGTCTTCTATTGTGTGCGGTGAAAAATAGGAGGGGGATCCGATTGTCTGAATGACGTTCGGTCCTGTCACACCGTCATGCGCGGGTGTGACCAGCAGGTCGAAATTGTCGGGCGCAATGTGTGGGTCAAGAATCTGGACCGTCAGTGTCCGGCCGCCGGACCAGTCACGTACTGCCCGGCTGAACGCAGCCGAACGGCGCCCGGCGGCGATCCAGACGGTGGGCCAGGGCGGTTGCAGGAGCGTGCGTTGTTTCGCAGGCAGGGCAGACAGGGGGGAGGGCCAGGTATCGGCCGGAAGCCAGGTCCACGGGGCGCGCGGGGTCAGGACGACCGGGTCAGGGCGGTGCCCTTCGCCAGGAATGTGACCGATCTTCATCCAGCGGCGTGTCTCGCCCAAGGCCTGTACCACGGCACGCACCTGGGCGGCGTTGCCTGCGCGGCCATCGGAGACCGCCCAGACTGAGGGTCCGAGCGGTCCCGGCCCGGACATTTACCGGTACTCGACTTTGACGATTTCGTAGGCCCGGGCCCCCGAAGGTGCCGCGACTTCAGCCTCGTCGCCTTCTTCCTTGCCGATCAGGGCACGGGCGATGGGGGAGGAGATGGAAATCTTGCCTTCCTTCACATTCGCCTCGTCGTCGCCGACGATCTTGTAGGAGGACTCTTCTTCGGAATCGACGTCGATCAGGGAGACCGTGGCACCAAAGCGGATTTTCCCGCCTGTCAGCTTTGACACATCGATCACGTCAGCGCGGGCGAGCTTGTCGTCCAGTTCGCTGATACGACCCTCGATGAAGCTCTGCTTCTCTTTGGCGGCATGGTATTCGGCGTTTTCCGACAGGTCGCCGTGGGCGCGCGCTTCAGCAATCGCCGCGATAATATTCGGGCGCTCAACCGATTTGAGGTTTTTCAGCTCAGTTTGAAGCGCAGCATGGCCTTCTGCGGTCATGGGGATGCGTTCCATGGGGGTCACCTCTGTAATTGGGCGAAAATCGTTGTCGTAAATGTCAGCGTCGTCAAGTGGGGGTTGTCACGCCGATTGCAAGGCACGCACGGAGATTTCCCGTGACTTCATGCTGGTGATGGCGCGAACAGACGCCATCGATGCGGCGAGCGTTGTGTAGTACGGAATCTTCCGAGCCACCGCCGTCCGGCGGATCGAGGCGCTATCTGCAATGGATGTTGCGCCTTCCGTCGTATTGAACACCAGCTGGATGTCGCCATTGATCATGGCATCCACAATGTGGGGCTGGCCCTCATTGACCTTGTTGATCGAGCTGACCGGCAGGCCTTCAGCTTCCAGGTGAGCCGCCGTGCCAGACGTGGCCACCAGGGTGAAGCCTAGGTTGATGAGCTCGCGCGCCGCCTCGATGACGCCGGTCTTGTCCGAATCCTTCACCGAAATGAAGACGGCACCTTCCGCAGGGAGAACCACGCCGCAACCGAGCTGGCTTTTCAGGAAGGCGGTGCCGAAATCATCGTCCCAGCCCATGACTTCGCCGGTAGAGCGCATTTCCGGGCCGAGCTGCGGGTCGACACCCGGGAAGCGGGCGAAGGGGAACACGGCTTCTTTAACGGCAATCCGGCGCGGATTGGCGTGGGTCAGGTCAAACGCTGTAAGCTTCTCACCCGCCATCACTTTCGCGGCGATGCCGGCAATCGGCGCACCAACGGCCTTGGCGACGAACGGGACGGTCCGGCTGGCGCGTGGATTGGCCTCCAGAACGTATATCTCTTCGCCTTTCACGGCGAACTGAATGTTGATCAGTCCACGCACGTCCAGCGCGCGGGCGAGCGCGATCGTCTGCTCGGCGAGTCGGCCCTGCAGGGCGGGCGAAAGCGTGAAGGGCGGAAGCACACATGCGGAGTCGCCGGAATGCACGCCGGCTTCCTCGATATGCTCCATGATGCCTGCGACGTGGACGTTCTCGCCGTCGCAGATCGCATCGACATCCACCTCGGTGGCGTCCGAGAGATAGCGGTCGATGAACAGAGACGCATCGCCGGAAACCTGGAGCGCTTCGGCAGCGAATTTGCGCAGATCTTCATCGTTGCGGGCAATCTCCATGGCACGGCCGCCAAGCACGAAGCTCGGCCGGAGCATGACCGGGTAGCCGATCTCGTTCGCCTTGATCTGCGCTTCGTCCACGCTGCGCGCGGTTCTTGACGGGGCCTGCTGGATGCCGAGCTTGTCCAGGAGGGCAGCGAACTGCTCGCGGTCTTCGGCCAGGTCAATCGAAGCCGGACTTGTCCCGAGGATCGGAATGTTCTGCTGATGCAGCGGATTGGCGAGCTTCAGCGGGGTCTGGCCGCCAAACTGGACGATCACGCCGCGCAGATGGCCGGTGCCGCTTTCCTTGTGAATGATCTCGAGCACGTGCTCGTCGGTCAGCGGCTCGAAATAGAGGCGGTCGGACGTATCATAGTCTGTAGACACCGTTTCCGGGTTACAGTTCACCATGATCGACTCCATGCCGAGGTCTTCCATGGCGAAGGCGGCATGGCAGCAGCAATAGTCGAACTCGATCCCCTGGCCGATCCGGTTCGGGCCGCCGCCAAGAATGACGACTTTCTCGCGGGCGGTCGGCAGGGCTTCGCAGTCTGCCTTTTCCTGACCGAACAACGGGTGCTCATAGGTGGAGTAGAGATAAGGCGTCTTGGCGGCGAACTCGGCGGCGCAGGTGTCGATGCGCTTGTACACCGGGCGGACGTCCAGCGCGTGGCGCTGGTCACGCACGGCTTCTTCCGTGTTGCCCGTCAGTTCAGCGAGGCGCTTGTCGGAGAAGCCCATCGCCTTGAGGTCGGTCATTGCGAACGCACTATCCGGCAGGCCTTGCGCGCGGATCATTTTCTCTGTGGCGATAATCTCTTCGATCTGGCGCAGGAACCATTTGTCGATCGATGTGATGGCGTAGACGTCGTCGACGCTCAGATCCATTCGGAACGCCTCGGCGACGACACGCAGGCGATCTGGTGACTGGATGGCCAGAGCGGCGCGCAGTTTCGTTTCATCCTCGAAGGGCAGTTCGTTCAGGCCGGTCAACCCTGTTTCGAGGGAGTTCAGCGCCTTCTGAAGGCTTTCCTTGAAGTTCCGGCCAATCGCCATCGCCTCGCCGACGGACTTCATCGCCGTGGTCAGGACGGGTTCCGTGCCCTTGTACTTTTCGAAAGCGAAACGCGGGATCTTGGTGACGACATAGTCGATGGTCGGCTCGAAAGAGGCAGGCGTCACACCGGTGATGTCATTGTCCAGCTCATCCAGCGTGTAGCCGACCGCCAGCTTCGCGGCGACTTTCGCAATCGGGAAACCGGTTGCCTTGGACGCCAGCGCGGAGGAGCGCGACACGCGCGGGTTCATCTCGATGACGACCAGGCGCCCGTCTGCGGGGTTCACTGCGAACTGGACATTCGAGCCGCCGGTCTCGACACCGATCTCGCGCAGCACGGCAAGCGACGCGTTACGCATCACCTGATATTCCTTGTCGGTGAGGGTCAGAGCAGGGGCGACGGTGATGGAGTCGCCTGTGTGGACACCCATCGGGTCGATGTTCTCGATGGAGCAGATGATGATGGCATTGTCCGCTTTGTCGCGGACAACCTCCATCTCATATTCTTTCCAGCCGAGCAGGCTCTCGTCGACGAGGATCTGCGCATTGGGAGACGCCGCGAGGCCCGAGCGGCAGATCTCTTCATACTCCTCAACATTGTAGGCAACGCCGCCGCCCGTGCCGCCGAGCGTGAAGGCCGGACGGATGATGGCGGGCAGGCCAACGGTCTCCAGCGCGTCCATGGCGCGCTTAAGACCTTCAATCCGGTCGTATTTGCCGTCGGCCTTTCTCGGCGAGGAGACAATTGTCGCGCGCGGATTTTCCAGGCCGATCCGGTCCATCGCCTCGCGGAAGAGGGCGCGATCTTCAGCCATCTCGATAGCGTCCGCCTTGGCGCCGATGAGCTCGACGCCATGCTTCTCCAGAATGCCTGCATAGTGCAGGTCCAGCGCGCAGTTCAGCGCGGTCTGACCGCCCATCGTGGGCAGCAGCGCATCCGGCTTTTCTTCGATGATGATCTTCTCGACGATTTCCGGTGTGATCGGTTCGATATAGGTCGCGTCGGCCAGTCCCGGATCCGTCATGATCGTGGCCGGGTTCGAGTTGACGAGGATGACGCGGTAGCCTTCATCCTTGAGGGCCTTCACCGCCTGGACGCCCGAATAATCGAATTCGCAGGCCTGTCCGATGATGATCGGTCCGGCGCCAATGACGAGAATGGAGCTGATATCTGTGCGCTTTGGCATGTGCCCCTACTCCTCGCGGTCAAACGGCTGCGTCATAGCAGAGTCGGAGGCTTGGGCAAGGTAAGAGTGGACAGAAAGTCGGCGCCCGCTGCAGTAAGTTGGTGGTTTCTGTTTGCCTGAACGAGGTCAGAGACATGCCTCTTCGTGGACGATTGTCGTCTGCTCCTGGACGAGGCGCCAGACGCCGCGGGCGTATTCGAACATTTGCCGGGAATGTTGGCGTTGGGATTTCCGGTCGTTCTCATGCGTCATTCCCTGAAGGCGCGTGTGGAACTCCGCTACGGCCATATCGCCGGAGATCGTCACATCAATCGGGGAATCGATCATGAGGGACCATTCGCAGAAGGTCTCCGACACCAGTGACGACCAGAAGGCGCAATAGGAGTCGAGCGAAACATTGACTGTCATGTGCCCTCCGAAATCCGTCACCATCCGGACCGGGCCGTCTGTGACAATTTCGCGTAGCTTTTCGGTAGGCAGCTTGCCATCGATGCTGCTCCACGCAGAACACCAGGCGAAGACCCGGGTTCTCACTTCCGTTTCGGGGGAAGTGGGTTCCCGCTGTGTCAAAACAGACAATGTCGAAGACAGGTGAGGTGGGGCCATGCCGCACTCCTTGAGCAAAACGCTACAGATACAGTCCGTCAGAAACGCGCCAAGGTGGATCTGGTTCCCATTTAGTTTTGCATTCCTGTCGCTTTTTTTGAGTGCCGGCAAAGGACGACCCCGTTCACCTTTAACGGGGCCGTCGGTCAGTTAATTGTGCCGCGAGTTACCAGCGCGAGCGGTCATAAGGGTAGCGGTCGTAGGCGTTTGCCACGCCGTCACCGTCGGAATCTCGCTCGGTTTCCTGGTCTTTTACACCGGGCATGTCGCAGTCTTCGGCCTCTGTGCAGCCTTTCGCTGCGCCGGCTGCGCCGCCAAGTGCACCACCGATGATGGCGCCGCGTTCCGCATCGCCATCGCCGACATTGTTGCCGATCACGGCGCCTGCAACGGCCCCTGCGGCGGCGCCATAGGCTGCGTTGCGTTCGGTTGTGCCGGTAGAAGTACAGGCAGCCAGAATGGCTGCGCTGGCACCAATGGCCATCAGTTTCACTGGGAGGGTCATATCGGATCCTTTCGGGTGGCTATGACCGCAACAACGGTTGGCTCCCGGGCCGGTTCCCCGCACAACATTACAATGAATTCAGAGACTTGACCGGACCCGTCAGCTCCAGCGTTTGGAAAGCTTCTGGCTGATTTCGTCCGGAGCCTGTTTCTCGGTGCCCTGATAGCCGGTGACCGCGTCAGCTACGAACGGGTTGTCCTGACGCTCTTGTCCGAAGGTCGAGAGCGGGCCGTGACCGGGCACGAAGCGCATCTGCTCGCCGAGCGGCCAGAGCTTGCCGGTGATCGAGTCGATCAGCTGCTGATGATTGCCGCGCGGAAAATCCGTCCGTCCGACCGAGCCGCGGAAAAGCACATCGCCGACAAAGGCGAGTCCCCCCTCCTGGGAATAGATCACCACATGGCCCGGCGTGTGCCCGGGCGTATGCACGACGCCAAACTTGTTGCCGGCCAGGTCGAGGACATCGCCATCGTGCAGGTACTGGTCCGGTTTGACGTTCCGGCCGTCCTTGATGCCGTATTTTGCGCCCTGCGTTTCGATCTCATCCAGCAGCCACTGGTCGTCCTCGTGCGGGCCGATGATGGGACAGCCGGTCCGCTCTGCCACGGCCGCTGCAGCGCCTGCATGGTCCATATGGCCGTGGGTCAGCCAGACCGCGACAATCTTCACGCCGAACTGTTCTGCAGCGCCCATCAGCTTGTCGATCTCACCACCGGGGTCGACGAAAACGCCTTCCTTGGTCTCGGTCGACCAGATCATGGACGTATTCTGCTGCAGGGGCGTGACCGGGATGATCCGGATCTCGAGCTTGGGCTGGTTGGCGGGTGTCTCAGTCATGATCGCTACATAATCGGTCCGGCGGGGAACGCAAAGCGTGCGGCGGGTGCTTTTCCAGATCAGCGGGGTCCGCTAACAGAGAATGGGCACTCATGATGGCGGAGGACGAGGGTCGTGCGCATGCCGACACAACCAGGCGGGATGTATCGAGGCGGTGGAGGGATCGCGCGTCTTCTGCGCAGCCGCTTTGGCCTGTTGTTGATCGCCGCCATTGGGCTCTTCCTCTACTGGCAGATGAACCAGAAGCCTGTGCCGTTTTCCGGACGGACACAGCTGAACACGATTCCGGTCGAGCGGGAGGTCGAGCTGGGCCAGCAATCCTATCTGCAGATCCTCAATCAGGAGCAGAGTCAGGGCAACACGGTATTATGTGCGGGCGGGAACTGTTCGGGAGAGGCGGCGCAGCTGACCGCCACAGTGCGCGAGATCGGGGCACGGCTTCAGGCGGCCGCGGTCGAGCTTGAGCGGGAATTGCTGGATGAGGGCTATGCCTTCACGCCGGTCGCAGAGACATTCGACTGGACCTATTACGTCGTCCAGTCAGCAACGCCGAACGCCTTCTGCCTGCCGGGCGGATATGTTGCGGTCTATACCGGCATTCTGGACATCACCGGTGACTATAATGGCCGGGTCGATCTGGATGATCTGGCCGACCCGGACAAGCTGGCCGTGGTGATGGGGCATGAGATAGGTCACGCGCTCGCCCATCACGGGGCAGAGCGGATGAGCCAGCAGCAGGTGATGCAGGTCGGACAGGTGGCTGTCGGCATGTCGATGGGAGACATGGACCCCTCACAGCAACGCGCGATCATGCAGGCCTTCGGGATCGCCGCTCAAGGCGGGATGCTCAAATTTTCCCGCGAGCACGAGACCGAGGCGGACAAGATCGGCCTCGGTCTGCTGGTACGGGCCTGTTACGACCCGCGTGAGGCACCGGAACTGTGGCAGCGCATGGGGAAGATCGGCGTTGGCCAGCGCCCGCCCGAATGGATGAGCACGCACCCGGCCAGCGAGACGCGTGCGGAGAATTTCCGCAAATGGATGCCTGACGCGATCGCCGAATACGAGCGCCGATGCGGACCGCTTCGCTAGAGATTGCCAGCCCGGAGTCGGGTCCGGCCAATTGTTTCGAATGACCGCCCGACACAAAACTGCGCCCAGGCCTTTTCAGGCGGGCGCAGTTCGTTGGCGTCCCGCGCTAGCCTGCGGCCAGTCCCACCCAGCACAATACATACGCGGTTCCAAAAGGGTGCTCCGGGCAAGGAAAAGTCTCCGAAGCGCTTTGAAAAGTTACGTACCATTGGTATGATAGCGCAGCAACGAAAAAATGCCCTATGCCAAGGCGAACTGCAGAACAGGCTGAGATTACGCGCGCCGCCATCCTTGAGGCGGCCCGGCACAGATTTGCCGAAGACGGATATAATGCCAGCATCGCCAGCATCGTTTCTGAAGCCGGCGTTACGAAAGGCGCGCTTTTCCACCACTTCCCCAGCAAGCTCGATCTGTTCCGCGAGGTCTGGACAGACTTGCAAACCCGGATGGGAGAGGAGGCTCTATCCGAAGCGCGCAAGATGAGTGGGGAGGATGATCCCTATATTCAGTTTCTGACAGGTGCCCGGGTCTATCTCAAATGGGCTGCCCGCCCGGAATACTTCAAGATCGTGCTATATGAAGGGCCGGTCGTGCTTGGTCTTCAGGGCTGGTACGAGTCCAATCGCGACCTTGGTCAAAGCAACGTCCACAGGGCGATAGAAGTGCTTGCAGAGCGAGGCCGGATCGATCCGCGCCGTGTGAACTCCTACGCGGTCCTCATTCAGTCGGCGCTTAATGGGGCCGGGTTTGCGCTTGCCGAAGGGGTCGACGGGCTGAGCCCCGACGAGGTCTATGAGGCCTTCGAAATCATGGTTCGAAATCTGAACTAGGCGAGCGGATCGATGTGTCCCTGGATGGACGGGTTTACCCGCCACCAGGCCGCAATGCCGAAACGGGATGCATGTGTCACTTCAACGGCATGCGGAACAGTTTCCGACAGCATGAACACAACCCCGGCCTTCTCCGGCAGCAGGCGCGCGGCGGGCTCTGCGGCCTCGTCGGCCCCTTCCGGCCAGACCACGAGCGCACCGCCATTCTCGGCGTGCCAGTCGTCATTCAGGTAAACGACCAGAGAGACGACCCGGTTGCGGGCGCCTTCAAAGCTGTCGAGGTGGCGGTCGTAGAATTCGCCTGGCCGGTAAACCGCGAAACAGGCCTCGAATTCGAACATGCCGATCATGAGTGCCTGATTGAGAGACAGGCGCAGCTGTTCCGCCCACTGCAGGAAACCTGCCTGCGCCGGGGTCGAGCCATCCATCCAGGCAATCCGGGATTTGCGGATCGTTCTGTCCAGCTGATAGTCGGTTTCCCGGCCGATCCCGGCGGGCGCCAGATCGTCCTCTGAATTGGCTGCCAGAACTTCGGCGCGCAGCGCATGATACAATGCGTCCGGCAGCATGTGCGGCTGCCAGCTCCAGCCCTTTGAGGACAGGTCACCCAGAATTGCGCCCAGGCGATTGTCGCCGGGCAATGGGGCCTCACAGGCAATGGCCGTCATGGCCCTGAACTTTCAAAGGGGGCGGACTATTTTCCGGCCCGGTGTTGATCCATCAGATCCGCAAAGCGCTGGAACAGGTAGAAACTGTCCTGCGGGCCGGGGCTGGCTTCGGGGTGATGCTGAACCGAGATGATCGGCCGGTCCTTTACAGCGAGGCCCGAATTGGTTCCGTCGAACAGCGAGCGGTGGCTCTCTTCCACGCCCGAGGGCAGGGTGGCCGGGTCAACCGTGAAACCATGGTTCATCGACACGATCTCGACCTTGCCGGTGGAGAGGTCTTTCACCGGATGGTTCGCACCGTGATGGCCCTGCGCCATTTTCATTGTCTTGGCGCCAAGGGCGAGGGCCAGCAATTGGTGACCGAGGCAGATCCCGAGGATCGGCAGGCCGCTGTCGATGACGGCGCGGATCATGTCGCCGGAGCGCTGGATCGTTGCCGCCGGATCACCGGGGCCGTTGGAGAATACCACGCCATCCGGCTTGTGCGAGGCGATGTCCTCAAACGAGGTGTCGCCGTTCACCACGGTCGCGCGCACGCCGACATTGGCGAGATTGCGCAGGATGTTCTTTTTGACACCGAAATCGACCACGACGACATGGAAGCCAGGCGCATCGAGGTGCCCGTAACCGGTTTCCGGCTGCCAGAGGCTCTCGGAGTTCTCGAATTCAGCGTTCGTATCGACATCAGCCGCCAGGTCAGCTGTCTCCAGGCCTTCCCAGGCACGGGCTGTCTCAATCAGCGCATCAAGGTCGATATTTCCGCCAGGCTGGTGGCAGATAGCCGCCTTTTGCATGCCTTTTTCGCGGATCAGCCGCGTGATCGCGCGGGTATCGACGCCCGAAAGGCCGACAATGCCGCGTTTCTGCAGCCATGATTCGAAGGTTTCGGTGGACCGCCAGTTCGAAGGCGCGGTGATCGGCTCGCGGAAAATGGCGCCCCGGGCCGCATGGGAAGCGGGGTCTGAAGACTCTTCATTGTCTTCGCCATTGGCGCCGACATTGCCGATATGGGGAAATGTGAAGAGGACGATTTGCGAGGCGTAGGACGGGTCGGTCAGGATCTCCTGATAGCCCGTAATCGCTGTATTAAAACACAATTCTCCGGTGTGGATGCCTTCTGCTCCTGTTCCGTGACCCAGGAAAACGGTGCCGTCGGCGAGGGCAATTGCTCCGGTGGCTGATGTCACCGCTTGAGTTTTGGCCATGTAGGACATATTTGTCACACCTCCCGGACGCCGCGTAGGGTCTCGTTAACCCATCCGCATGAAGTTCGTCCGGTGTATTGGGGCGGAGTCTCTGCGGCGTCAAGCGAGTGATGCGGCAGGGCAATATGAGGCAAATCACGGCATGGGCCGAGAAGATGTGAGTGGATTGATGTCGCTTAAGGCGCGCATTGCAAATGCCCTCAAATCAGAAATTGAGCAGGGCCAGCCAGGCGTTCGTCTTGCGACGCTGCGCCTGATCGATTGCGCCGTGCGCGACCGGGACGTGTGTGCCCGCGGGCGCGGGGCAGGCGAAGGCTGCCCGGATGCCGATGTTCGGCGCGTGCTCGAGACCATGGTCGCCCAGCGCGAAGTGGCAGCCCGCGAGCATGAAGATGCTGGCCGGCTCGAAGAAGCCATCCGCGAGCGTGAGGAAATCGAGATCATCCAGCAATTCCTGCCGGTTCCCTTGCAGGGCAAGGCCCTGGACTCGGCCGTGGATGAGATCGTGACGGACCTTGGTGCCTCGAAGCTCAAGGATCTCGGCCGCTGTATGAGCGCGCTCAAGGAGCGTTATCCCGGCATGATCGAGACCGGCGCTGCCGGCAAGGCTGTCCGCAAGGCGCTTTCACGCGCCAGCTGATCCGTTCAGTGAAACCTTCTTAACCTTCGGAACATTCCGAAGCACGTGCCCGTTCTTTCCCGCACAAGCCATGGAAAGGACGACCACATGAAACCCCTTCTTTTTACCGCCTCCGCGATAGCCCTGATGATGGGTGCCGCCGCCTGTTCGCAAGCGGCCAGCCATGCAGAGACAACACCGCCAGCGGCAACGGAAACGGCAGCGGCCACGCCGGACCAGGTCAAGGACGAACACGCTGCTGACCTGAAAGAAATGACCCGCGCTGACATCGAGCCTGCGGCCCGCGACACCTATACGATGGCGCCGGATGAGTTGTTCGCTTCCAGCCTGATCGGATCTGAAGTCCTGAACCCCGTCGGCGAGGAAATCGCCACCGTGGCAGATGTCTGGATTGGCGAAGCCGGTGACACGCCGAAACTGATCGTCCGTGAAGGCGGTGTGGCCGGTGTTGGCGGCACGCTTCATGCCATCGGATTTGACAGTGCGACGATCGAGAACGTCGCTGACGGGGGCGAGCCGGACGTGCGCGTGACCTATTCTGAAGCGTCGCTGGAAGGCCTCCCGGAATTTGAACAGAACGGCGTGGACGACTATCGCCTGGCATCCGAAGCGATGGGCACGACGGCCTCGCTGGCCTTTGGTGACACGCTTGCCCGGGTGAACGATTTCATCATGAAAACGGACGGCACGCCGGAATACGTCGTCATCTCTGACGGCCTCGCCGCAACGACGAAATTCGTTGTTGATGCCGATACGCTGACCATCGAACAGGGTGACGGTGATGGCAGCTTGTTGATCGATGTCGATGCAGACGCCTTTGCCCACGCCAAAGTGCTGCCGGCCGATCAATAAGCCACCGGTTCAGTAGAGTAGAGGAGGGTCCGGCGCTGCCGGGCCCTCTTTTCGTGTGAAGACGTGAAAAGCTGCGTTTCCCCGGAGGCGGGAACGCGGTATCCTGACCGGATGGCACCACCTTCCATCCGCATCCCTGATGGCTTCGTTGAGGAGCTGAAGGCCCGTATCCGGCCTTCGGACGTGATCGGCCGCAAGGTGAAGCTTACCAAGAAGGGCAAGGAATGGGTCGGCCTGTCGCCCTTCACCAATGAGAAATCGCCGAGCTTCTACGTCAACGATCAGAAACGCATCTTCAAGGATTTCTCCTCCGGCATTGGCGGCGATGTCATCAGCTTCGTCATGGAAACGGAGCGGCTGTCCTTCATGGAGGCCGTTGAGAAGCTCGCCGAAGAAGCGGGTATGCAGCTACCGAAGGCGAGCCCCCAGGCCGCCGAGGAATATGATCACCGCAAGCGGCTGCAGGCCGTGTGTGAGGCAGCGGCGGCCTATTTCGAAGACCGGCTGAACTCCTCCGAAGGCGCAGCCGCGCGGACCTATCTGGAAGGACGTGGCCTCAGGCCCGCCGCGTGGAAACGCCACCGGCTCGGCTACGCCCCGGACGACTGGCGCAAGACGATCGACCATCTGAAGTCCGCAGGCTTCTCCACAAAAGAGATTCTCGAGGCCGGCCTCGCCAAGGAAAGCGACCGGGGCGGTGAACCGTACGACGCGTTCCGTGGCCGCCTCATGTTCCCCATTGCCGATGTGCGCGGCGGCATCATCGCGTTCGGGGGCAGGGCGCTGCAGGCAGATGCCAAGCCGAAATACCTGAACTCTGGCGACACGCCGCTCTTCCACAAATCCCGTGTGCTTTACCGGTTCAAGACGGCGCGCGAGGCGCTGGGCAGCGGCGAAGGCGGCGGCCTCATCGTCTGCGAAGGCTATATGGACGCCATCGCGCTGGCCGAAGCGGGCTTCGGCATGTCCGTCGCCCCGCTGGGCACGGCGCTGACCGAAGACCAGCTGAGCCTGATCTGGAAAGCCGGGCCGGAACCCGTCCTCTGCTTTGATGGTGACCGTGCCGGACTGGGCGCGGCCTATCGCGCGATCGACCGGGCACTCCCGCATGTCGAGCCGGGGCGTTCCCTGTTCTTCGTGCTGCTGCCGGACGGCATGGATCCGGACGATCTGATCCGGGCACGGGGCCCCGGCGCCATGTCGGATGCGCTTGAGGGGCGGATTGCGATGTCCGAACTGCTCTGGATGCGCGAGCGGGATGCCGAGCCGCTGGACACGCCGGAGCGCCAGGCCGGCCTGGAGGCGCGCCTGATGGCGGCAGCCGCCCAGATCCAGCATCCGGGTGTTCGCGCGGCATATGAACGCGACCTCAAATCCCGCATGCGGGACCATTTCTGGCAAATCCGCCAGGCAGCCCGCGGCAAGCCAAAAGGCAGTGGCGACTACAGGAAACGCACCGGAACGGGACAATTTCCCGCCTCAGGCGAACAGGGACAGGTGGAGCTCAAAGGCGGCGCGCCGGCCAAACTGCGCGGCCTCGGCCAGGTGGTGCGCGCGGTCGATACGCCGGAGCTGCTTGACCTCGGCGCCGAAACGCTTGCAGCGGCGGCTTTTGCCGATCCTGATGTCAGCCTGCTGCGCGATGCCGTGCTTGATTTCGCAGATGCAGGAAAACCTATTGACCGCGGGGCATTGAGCGCCCATTTAGCGGAAGCAGGGAACATGCGCGCTGCCAGTCTGCTCAACGAATATCCCCAGACGCCTCCGATAGCGGTCGACGGACCCGAGGCACGGGAATGGCTCATTGCCCTCGAGCAATACATGGTTGCAGGTCGTTCCGCTGAGCAGGACGCTGACGCTGGCATGGATGATGCTGGCGCAGATGCTACGTCGTCGCCATCAGCCTGGCGGCGGAAGCACCAGCTCGTCGCGGAACGCAGGGCTTTGAGGGCCCGCATGAACGAGGCAGCAGGAAAAGTCGGCGAAAGCTGAAAAGCACGGAACTTTGAGATGTATGGCGGGGCGAGCGCGCCGTATGTCACGGGAGAGAGAGTGAATGGCATCTGCCAAGCAGAAGAATACGCAGAGCGAACGCGATAACGATGACGAGAAGGACAACGACTCCGGTCTTGTCGATTTCAACGCCACAGACGTCAAGAAAGTCCTGAAGCGCGCCCAGAAGCGCGGCTTCATCACGCATGACGAAATCAACGCCCTGCTTCCCAATGACGAGATGACCTCAGACCAGATCGAGGACGTCATGTCCCAGATCTCGGAAATGGGCATCGCCGTCGTCGAGACCGAGGAAGAAGCCGAAGAGCAGGGCAAGGCCCTGACCAAGATCGAGGACCGCAAGGTCGTCGCCAAGAAAGGCAATGCCCGCGGCTCTGATCGTACCGATGATCCGGTGCGCATGTACCTGCGCGAGATGGGCGCAGTCGAGCTTCTCTCCCGCGAGGGCGAGATCGCGATTGCCAAGCGCATCGAGGCCGGCCGGGACGCGATGATCCGCGGCCTGTGCGAAAGCCCGCTGACCTTCGAAGCCATGATGGTGTGGCGCGACGAGCTCATCAATGAACGCATCCTCCTGCGTGACCTGATCGACCTTGAGGCGACCTATGGCGCGGAAAACCCGCCGCCGGAGCCGAAACCTGTCGAAAAGGAAGAAGAGCCGGAAGCCAAGGCCAAGACCCGCCGCGGCGATGTCGATGAGGTCGAGGCCGAGCGCGAGCGCCAGCAGAAAGAGGCCGAAGAGGAAGAGGACGAAGATGACGCCGCCGCCATGTCCATGTCGGCCATGGAAGCGGAACTTCGTGACGGTGTCCTCGCTAAGCTCGACGAGATTTCCGACGGTTTCGGACGCTACCGCAAGCTGCAGGACAAGCTCGTTGCCCGCCGTATGGAAGGCAAGGAACTGACGCCGAAGGCGCAGGGCGAATATGACGAGCTGTCTAACAACATCGTCGAAAACCTGAAGACCATCCACATCAACAACGCCCGTATCGAGGCGCTAGTGGAACAGCTCTATGCCATCAACAAGAAGCTGATGGGCCTGGAAGGCAAGCTGATGCGCCTGGCTGACGCCCATGGCGTGCCGCGCAAGGAATTCCTGGAGAACTATTTCGGCCGCGAGCTGGAGCCGGACTGGACCGACAAGGTCAAGGGCATCTCGGCGAAATGGAAGCGGTTCATCGACTCCAAGGAAGCCGACATCGAGGAAGTGCGTGCGGAAATCTCCGAGATCGCACAGGAAATCGGTATTCCGATCGACGACTATCGCCGCATCGTTCAGACGGTGCAGAAAGGCGAGCGCGAAGCCCGCATCGCGAAAAAGGAGATGGTGGAAGCCAACCTCCGCCTCGTGATCTCCATCGCGAAGAAATACACGAACCGCGGCCTTCAGTTCCTGGATCTCATCCAGGAAGGCAATATCGGCCTGATGAAGGCGGTGGACAAATTCGAGTATCGCCGCGGCTACAAATTCTCGACCTATGCCACCTGGTGGATCCGTCAGGCCATTACCCGCTCCATCGCGGACCAGGCCCGGACGATCCGTATTCCGGTGCACATGATCGAGACGATCAACAAGATCATCCGTACCCAGCGCCAGATGCTGCACGAGATCGGCCGCGAGCCGACTCCGGAAGAACTGGCCGAAAAGCTGGGCCTGCCGCTGGAGAAGATCCGCAAGGTCCTGAAGATCGCGAAAGAGCCGATCTCGCTGGAAACCCCGATTGGCGACGACGAGGATTCGAACCTCGGCGACTTCATCGAGGACAAGGCCGCGCTGCTTCCCGTGGATGCCGCGATCCAGTCAAACCTGCGCGAAACGACGACCCGCGTGCTCGCCTCGCTCACCCCGCGTGAGGAACGTGTGCTGCGTATGCGTTTCGGCATCGGCATGAACACCGATCACACGCTGGAAGAAGTCGGCCAGCAGTTCAGCGTGACGCGCGAACGTATCCGCCAGATCGAAGCCAAAGCGCTCCGCAAGCTGAAGCATCCGAGCCGCAGCCGCAAGCTGCGCAGCTTCCTGGATACCTGATTTTTGGCCCGGGACCGGGCCGGCATTGCCACGACAAAGCGGGCGCTTCGGCGCCCGTTTTTTTGTGTCTTCATCGTATCCGCCGGTCACAGTAATGCGATTGCATTAAACTGCGTGCGGCCTATACATCAGCCCTTGGAGAGCAAACACGAGGGGGCTGAAGTTGAAGCGTATCCTGACTGGCGTTGTAATGGGGGTGATCCTGATCGCCGCATGCGCGCTGACTGCCGTCATCGTTGCAAAAAACCGGACTTTGTCCGTCGGCATTCGCGCTGTGACCTCCGGAATGGGCGATGCATCCGTCTCCGAACTGGGCGATGTGGAACCGTATCCTGTGATCGAGTTTGCGGAGAAGCATGCTTATGATCTCGGCGGGCAGGCCTATCTCTGGTTCTACGGCCGCTGGCGCATGATCCTGGAAGAGCGTGACTTCGTCCTGAAGAACGGAGCGGAGATCAATTCGCTCCTCAAATACCGGGATCCGCCCACCGCCGACGACGAGATCTATGTCACGCCGAACCTCGATGTCCTGAACATCGTGTCCTTTTTCGATCTCGCGGAGCAGCCGCAGATCCTGACGATTCCGCCGATCGAGGATGGCCGCTATTACACCTTCATGTTCGTGGATGCCTGGCACAACATTATCGCCAACGTCTCGCGCCAGCATTATCCACACGGTGGCCAGCAGGTCGCGCTGGTCGGTCCGGGCTGGCAGGGGGCACTGCCGGAGGGCGCTATTCGCCTGGACTCGCCGACAAACACAGTGGCGCTGCTCGGGCGTATCCGTGTCAGTCCCGAAATCCCGGAAGACGTGGCAAAGGCGCAGGCCCTTCTCGATGCGGTAGAGGTGGCGCCGCTGAGCACGATGATGGACCTACCGGTGCCGGCAGGCACCGTACCGGGGCAGAGCTATGAGCTGATCGACCCGAATGCGCGGCAAACGCTCGCGATTTTCGACAATTACCGCGAAATTCTCCGGCGCAATCCGCCCTACGGAAAAGACGCCTACGCGGCGGATATCTTCGAGGAAATCATTCCGGGCGCCGGCCTGGAGCCCAATCCGGTCTTTATGGCGGGGCTGAAGGAAACGGCGCGGGATAGCCAGCGCATGATCCGGACGACTCCTCTGGCATCTCGCCTGCGTGGCTGGAGCATGACCCCGCCGGAGGTCTCCACGCCAGACTGGTCGTGGCTGCTGCGGGCAGCGCTGACGGAGTACGGCATCCTCGTGAACGTGAAAGAGGAATCCGTCTACATCACCACGACGCTGGATTCGGATCGGAAGAATATGACGGGCGGGGAGTCCTATGAGCTGCGGCTTGCGTCACCGCCTCCCGTCAAGGAGTTCTGGTCCATCACCCTGTACGATATGGCAACGGCGCAGCTGATTGCGAATGATTGGGACAAGTTCCGGATCGGCGACAACACGCCGGGCCTGAAATATGAGGAGGACGGATCACTTCGTCTCTTCATCTCACCTGAGCCGCCGAAGGACGCTGACTATGTCCCCAACTGGATTCCGAGCACCCGGGACAAGGATATCCAGTTGAACATCGTCATGCGGATTTACGGGCCGACCGAAGAAATCCTCAGCAAGGAATGGTTCCCGGAAAACTGGCAGAAACAGTAACGCCATCCGGAGACCCAAAAGAAAAGGGCGGCCACCTGGTCGCCCTTTTTTGTTTTGCTCTTTATCAGACGTCTCAGGCTGCAGATGCGCCGAGTGCCTGTTTCGCTTCCATCGCGCAGACACGGCGGCAATCAAGCAACATGGCGCGTTGCTTGTTTGACCATCCTGTCAGGTTCAACGGCGGTTTGAGGAGGGCAATCAGCTTGCCCTCGGCGGCGGCAATGTCGCCTTCGAACGGGATGCGCGCGAGCGTCAGGGAGCGGAACATCCATTCCGACAAGGCCGCTTCGCCTTCGACCGGGAAGCGGTAATTATAGTGGCTCTGCCATCGGCCGGATTTGTCCCGGGGCAGGGCGGTCAGATTCAGGTCGTCCTTCAGGAGGGCGCCCAGGGAGCGCCGGAGCGTGCTGCCGCTCGATCCGTTCTGCGGATAGAAATGGTCCCGCGCGGCAAACCCCTTTTTCGTCATGCCGACATACAGCAGTCCGTCCGGCGGAATATCGAGTTCAGGCAGACTGGCGCCGTCGTTCAGGTAGACTGCATACACACCTGTCTGAGCCGGTGAGGCCGGTGACCAGGCTTGCGCTGCCATCTTCAAAGAAGTGCGTATGTCTTCTGAAATCATCACCGGCCCTTTCCGAGTAGGTGATGATGACAGACAAGCGCTTATGTCGGGTTGAACGCTTTGGTTGAATTTCTTCTATCTGGTTCAACCCGCACCCTTTATTGGATGTGCAGCCCCGTCAGAACGAGGAAGCTGGCGCCGATCAGGACGGCAAGTGAGAGCACCCCGGCGGTCAGCACACGTCCGCCGCTGGCGAGGACGGCGCGCAGATCTACCATCAGGCCGAGGGCCGCCATCGAAACAAGGGTGAGCAGCGTTGAGGCCGCAGCGATCGGGGGCAGGGCGGCTGCCGGGATCAGATTGGCGCTGCGTAGGGCCATCATGGCGAGGAAGCCGATGATGAACCACGGCACGAGGCGGCTGAGGCCCGGGCGGCTGGCGCCTGCCGCTTTTCCGCCCGCAAGGCCGAGCAACAGGATCACCGGACCAAGCAACAGCACACGGATCAGTTTGACCAGCGTGCCCACCTGCGTCGAGAGAAGGCCCACAGGCGCCGTCGCGGCCAGGACCTGCGGCACGGCATAGACGGTCAGGCCCGCCAGCACGCCATATTGCCGTTCGCTCATATCCAGCTGCAGCTTGAACAGGGGCAGGAACAGAACAACGAGAATGCCGAGGGCGGCGGTAAAGGCGATGGAGGCCGTGACATGTTCCGACTCCGCCTCGATCACCGGCGCGGCCGCGACGATGGCGGAGTTGCCGCAGATCGAATTTCCGCAGGCGACCAGAAGCGCCAGCTTGTGCGGCAGGCCGATCACGCGTCCGATGCCATAGCTGATCGCGATGGCCGCGAAGACGACCCCGGCAATCGCCGCCACCAGCGGCAGGCCCGCCTTGCCGATGGCCGCGGCGCTGACAGAGGCGCCAAGCAGCACGATGGCCGCCTCCAGCAACAGTTTCGAGGAAAAGTGCACGCCGGGGCGCAGCCGGTCGTGCAGGCCGAAAATCGTATGGAACGCCACGCCCAGCAGGATCGCCAGCACCAGCGCCTCAAACCAGGCGCGGCCGAACACCTGCACTTCCGCCACTTGCAGCCCCGCTGCCAGCAGGGCGATCAGCGCCGCCAGCACGAGGCCGGGCATGATGGATCGGGTGCGCTGGAACAGCATGGTTTCCGCCTTTCTATGGACGGAAAACAGATGCCAGCATCAATCATGTTATTCTAACGAATAATCATGTACATACCATTCGAAAAAATTGGACGAAGAGATGACCCTCGAACAATTGCGCATTTTCGTGGCCGTGGCCGAGCGGGAGCATCTGACCCGTGCGGCGGCAGATATCGGTCTGACGGCCTCGGCCGTCAGCGCGTCGATCCGGGCGCTGGAGGCATATTACAATGTGGCGCTGTTCGACCGGGTGGGGCGCGGCATTGAGCTGACGGAAGCGGGCCGTGTCTTTCTGGGCGAGGCGAAGGCGACCTTGGCGCGGGCTGAGGCAGCGGGGCTGGTGCTAAGCGAACTGGGCGAGTTGCGCCGCGGCACGCTGCATGTGCAGGCCAGCCAGACGATTGCGAATTACTGGCTGCCGCCGCGCCTGATGCGCTTTCATGACGATCATCCGGGGATCGACGTCCGTCTGGAGGTCGGCAATACCCGGAGTGTCGCCGATGCCGTTCTGAACGGGCAGGCTGAGCTAGGCTTCATTGAAGGCGAGATCGATGCACCCGCCCTGCATGTCAGGCTGATGGCCAATGACGCAATGATGGTCGTAACTGACCGCAAACATCCGTTTGCAGACGGGCATGCGCTTACGGATGCGGAGCTTGCTGCGGCGAAATGGGTGATGCGGGAAGCGGGCTCCGGCACGCGGGCGGCGCTGATGGATGCGCTTGCCGGGCGAGGGCTCGCGCAGGCGGACCTGACCATCGCGCTGGAACTGCCGTCCAATGAGGCCGTTGTCTCGGCCATCCGCGGCACGTCCGGTGTGGCGGCGGTTTCAGGTGCGGTGGTCGCGCCCCTGATTGCCCGCGGTGATCTGGTGGCGGCGAACATGTCCCTCCCGGTTCGCCATTTTTATGCGCTTCATCATAAGGAGCGCCGGCTCAGCAAGGCAGCAGACGTGCTGTTGGGGCTCTGAGCGGTCCGATCTGACCGCCGCAAAAAAAAGGGCAGCCAATGGGCTGCCCTTTGTCTTTACTGAATGGGAAGGCTTCAGCCCGCCGCTTTCAGCGCCTGATCCAGGTCCGCGATCAAATCGTCGGCGTCTTCAATGCCGATGGAGAGGCGGACCGTGTCCGGCGAAGCACCGGCGGCGATCTGCTGCTCTTCCGTCAACTGACGGTGCGTGGTCGAGGCCGGGTGGATGACCAGCGAGCGGGCATCGCCAAGGTTCGCAACGTGACTGAACAGGTTCAATTCCGCGACGAATTTGGTGCATGCCGTGTAGCCGCCTTTCAGTTGCACGGTGAACAGCGCGCCAGCGCCTTTCGGGCAGATTTTCGGGATGCGGTCCTTGTAGGGGGAGCTGTCGAGCCCGGCATAGGTGACGCCTGCGACGGCCTCGTGCCCTTCCAGCCAGGCGGCGATCTTCTTCGCATTGGCAATGTGTTTCTCCATACGCAGCGACAGGGTCTCGATGCCCATCAGCGTGTAGTGCGCACCTTGCGGGTTCATCGTCATGCCGAGGTCGCGCAGGCCGATGGCGATGCCGTGGAAGGTGAAGGCGGCCGGGCCGAACGTCTCGTGGAAGGTGAGGCCGTGATAGGCCGGTTCCGGCTGGGAGAGGGACGGGAACTTGTCGCTGGCCGACCAGTCGAACTTGCCGGAGTCGACCACCGCGCCGCCGGTGACCGTGCCATTGCCGGTCATGTATTTCGTCAGCGAGTGAACCACCAGCGTCGCGCCATGATCAATCGGGCGGCAGAGGTAGGGGGTGGCCGTCGTATTGTCGACGATCAGCGGAATGCCGGCCTCGTCGGCGATGGCGGCAACGGCGTCGAGATCGGTGATATAGCCGCCGGGGTTCGCGATGGTCTCGCAGAAGATGGCGCGGGTGTCGTCATCGATCGCGGCTTTCACGGCGTCGAGGTCGTCGAAGTCGACAAAGGTGCACGACCAGCCGAAGCGTTTGAAGGTCTGGCTGAACTGGGTGATCGTGCCGCCATAGAGGCGCGTCGAGGCCACAATATTGCGGCCGGGCGCCATCAGCGGGAAGAGGGCCATGATCTGCGCCGCATGGCCGGACGAGCAGCAGACCGCGCCCGCGCCGCCTTCCAGGGCCGCAATGCGGTTCTGCAGCGCGCCGATCGTCGGGTTGGTCAGGCGGGAATAGATGTAGCCGACTTCCTGCAGGCCGAAGAGGGCCGCAGCATGGTCGGCATCGCGGAAGACATAAGCCGTCGTCTGATAGATCGGTACCTGGCGCGCGCCGGTGGCCGGGTCGGCCTCGGTGCCTGCGTGAATGGCCAGCGTGTCAAAGCCCTGCGGTGTGTCGGTCATGTCGTTTCCTCACTCGTATACCTGCGTTCTCTCCGCCGTCTTTAGGGGAGCGGCCGGGGCGCAGCAATGAGGAAAACTGACGTGTTCACCGCAGGTTGGCTGAAGGCTGCCTTTACTGGCTGAACGTATCGCAGGCGTTCGGATCGCCGGTGGTAAGACCGCGGCGCAGCCATTCTACGCGCTGGTCCGCCGTGCCGTGGGTGAAGGCTTCCGGCGTCACCTTGCCGGTCATGCGCTTCTGGATCATGTCGTCGCCGATGGCCTGGGCGGTGCGCAGACCCTCCTCGACATCGCCAGGCTCCAGCGCAACGGCGCCGTCTGAGACCTGCGCGGCATGGGCTGCCCAGACACCGGCATAGCAGTCGGCCTGCAGTTCCAGCGCGATCGACCAGGCGTTTGCCTCTTCCTGGCTGCGGGCGGCCTGCTGGGCCTGGCGCACCTTGTCGCTGGCACCGGTCAGCTTCTGAACATGGTGGCCGAACTCATGTGCGATCACGTAAGCCTTGGCGAAGTCAGCCCCGGAGGCGCCGAGCTGGGTCTGCATGTCCTGCCAGAAGCCGAGGTCCAGATAGACGGTCTGGTCAGCCGGGCAGTAGAACGGCCCCATGGCGGCCTGGCCATAGCCGCAGCCCGTGCCGGTGCCTTGTTCGTAGAGCACGACGGTTGGCGCGCGATAGCCGCGGAGCGCCTGGCTCCACACATCATTGATATTGGCGCCGATGATGTCGACGAACTGGCCCGCTTCGTCTTCCGGTGTGCCCCGGACGCCTTCCTGCGTGCTGGCCGCGTTGCCTGCCGACTGGTCGCCGACAATCTGGGCAACTTCCTCAGGCTCCAGACCCAGCACGAAATAGCCGATCAGGGCGATGATGATGACACCGATACCGCCGCCCGCCACCTTGCCGGGGCCCATGCCGCGCCGGTCCTCGATATTTCCGCCCTTGCGTCCACCTTGCCAGCGCATCCACCCACTCCTCAGATCCGCCGGGCGCCGCGCCCGGCCATTGCGGCTATCCTAGCATCCATGCGAGGACGAACCAGTCCGTTTGACCAGCGACCTCAGAGCAACCCGCATGCACGATACAATCACGCTCAGAACAACCGGGCAGGGGCTCTATGAATTCACCCAGTCCGTCCAGCACTTCCTGTCAAACGCCGCAGGCGGCGATGGGTTGCTGACCCTGTTCTGCCAGCACACGTCCTGCTCCCTTCTGGTGCAGGAGAATGCGGACCCCGACGTGCAGGCCGATCTGAAAGCCTTCTTCCGCCGTCTCGTGCCGCCGGCGAACGATCCTTCCATGAGCTATCTGGAACACCGCACCGAGGGGCCGGACGATATGCCCGCCCATATCAAGGCCGCACTGACGCAGACATCGCTTTCCATTCCGGTTGTCGGCGGCCGCATGGCGCTCGGCACCTGGCAGGGCCTCTACCTGTTCGAGCACCGCGACGCCCCGCACACCCGCCGCGTGGTGGCGCACTTACTGGAAGGCTAGAACCCGGCCGGAACCGGCAGGCCGCTGGAAGAGAGACAGATCGCCTTGAAGCGTTCGCCCATGTCTTTCGGATCGATCAGGCGCTGGGCGGCATTGAACATGGCTTCGGCATCGTCCGGGTTTGCCTTCACCAACTGGTTCAACCGCGCCTGCGCGCCGAGGCCCAGCAGGAACATGCCTTGCGGGGCCGGGCCGGCAACATCCAGTCCGATCTTGCGGGCAAGGCGTGCCAGCCGCCCGAAATCGACGTCCACCGTCAGGTCGGACTCTCCGGGCAGGGCGAGCGGGCTCACCTGCTGGCCATCCTTGTACGAACGGAGGCTGTCGCCCGGCGCGACATCTGCCGGGCCATAATCCACGAACAGGGCCCGGAACGGATCGGGCCGCGTGACGAGGTCTGCCAGCAGGATGTCGAGACCGGTCTGCACTTCGACGACGGCGCTTGTCTCGGCGGCGCCTTCCGGGGCGGCCTGTTCGTCGGCGGCGAGGCCGAAGACGAGCCCATTGTCCGCATCCAGTCCGATCACGCATTCGCGCCAGCCATTGCCGTCCTTGCGGAACTGCCGGGCGGGCAGGCAATCGAGATATTCATTGGCCACCAGCAGCATCGGCCCGGCGGGCACTTCTGCGAGCGTCGCGGCAAAGTCCGGCTGGGCCGCAGCGAGCGCTTCACGCTGGATTTCGCGCATGGCGGGGGCGGGTTCCACGAGGGTGACGCGCATGGCGCGGGCGAAGTCCTCGCCGCCGGCGACCATGGCGAGACGCAGCGCATCCTGCATCAGGACGCCGCGGCCGGGGCCGATCTCGACAATGCGGATCTCGGTTGGTGATCCCAGCGCCTTCCACTCATGTACCAGCCACAGGCCGATCAGCTCCCCGAAGATCTGGCTGATCTCGGGCGCGGTGATGAAATCCTTCCCGATGCCGGGGCGCGTGGCGTAATAGCCCTGCGCCGTGTCATGCAGGCAGAGCTGCATATAGGTCGACACAGGGATCGGGCCGCCCGTTTCGATCAGGCGGATGAGGCGGTCTTTCAGGGTCACGCGTCTTTCGGGGCCTTCGGCTTCAGCGCATGCCAGACGAGCCACGCACCGCCCAGCCACATCGGGATGGACAGGATCTGGCCCATGGTCAGCCATTCCGGCAGGCCGTGGACGAAACTGTCCGGCATACGGAAATTCTCCACCACGGTGCGCCCGAAGGCGTACATCAGGAGGAACAGGCCCGCGACGAGGCCCGGCCGCTTCAAGGCACCGAAACGCCAGATCAGGATGGAGAGCACAATCAGCGGCAGCCAGCCTTCCAGCGCTGATTCATACAGCTGGCTGGGGAAGCGTGCCGTCTCGACGCCGGTATAGACCCATTGGCCCGTCTCCCAGTTATAGGCCGGCGGCGTGGAGCCGCGCACGATGCCTTCCGGGAACACCATCCCCCAGGGCGAGTCCGTATGGCGGCCATAGAGTTCGGCATTGATGAAGTTCGCGATCCGGACGAGACCAATGCCGATCGGGGCGACGACGCCGGCAATGTCGCCGATGGAATAGAGGCTGACCTTCCGCGACCAGGCGAAGTAGACAAGCGCGACGGCGACGCCGGAAATCCCGCCATGGAAGGACATGCCGCCATCCCAGATACGCAGGATCGTTCCTGGATCCTTCATCAGGACGTCGAACTGGTAGGGCACCATGTAGAAGAGGATATAGCCGAGCCGTCCGCCGAGGATGATGCCCAGGATGATCCAGAACATGATGTCGTCCAGCTGGTCCTTGGTCAGCGGGCTTTGCCCCCCGAACAGGGCCGGGCGTTTGATCATCGCCGCGGCATACCACCAGGCGAGGCCAATCCCGGCCATATAACCCAGCGCGTACCAGCGCAGATGGAACTTGCCGAGGCCGAGAAAACCGAAATCGATCGAGAAGAGGGCGGGGCTCATTTCAGGGAATGAAAGGGCACCAGCGGCCAGGTGCGCCCCCAGCAGCGTCATCGTGTCAAACATGCGGCCTCTTTTCCCTGTCTTGCCCCAGACCTATCTGTTACGGAAAGCGGCAGACAAGGTCAGCCACCCGCGCGCGAAGGAGTAGCCTCATGGCGACGACAAATCCACTGCTCGATGACATTGCAGGTCTGATGACCGGCGCGCTCGGCGCGGCCCGGACCGCGGGCGAGGAAGCGAAGACGGCGGCCCAGTCCCGCGTACGGGCCATGATCGCCGATATGGACCTGGCCGGACGCGACGAAGTCGAGGCGCTTAAGGCACTGGCCGTCTCGGCGCTCGAAAAGGTCGAGGCGCTTGAAAAGCGTGTGGCGGAGCTGGAAGCCGCCGCAAATCAGGGCGACAACTGAGTCCTGCTCCTCCCGTAACTGTTGAAGCGGATGGACCTCGCGGCTGAGGGGCGTATGCATGGCCTATGCGTGGGGATAGCGCAGAGGGACGAATCCTGTCCCGATAACAAAGTCTGCGAGGGGAGCGTAAATGAGTGTCGGCCTGACCCGCAATGAATACAACATGATCGACCCGCTGGAACGGGTCGAACAGGCGCTGGAAGAGGGCGGCTGGCAGGCGGAGCGCGACGAAGAAGGTACGCTGCAGGCTGTTGCCGAGACCCGCTGGGGCGATCTCGGATCGCTGTTTGCCTACCGGCCGGACCCGGCCGCGATCCATTTCTCGATGACGCTGGACGTGAAGCCGCAAACGGCCCGCCGTACCCAGATTGCCGAACTCATCATGATGGCGAACGAACGCCTCTGGCTCGGCCATTTCGACTACTGGGCCGATGAGGGCGTGATCATTTTCCGCTACACGTTCCCGATGATGGACCGGGACGAGCCGACGCTGGGCGAAGTGCGCAGCACAATGGCCGCCGCCGTCAGCGCGGTCGAACGGTTCATCCCCGCCTTCAACTTTCTGATCTGGGCCGGAAAATCCCCGCGCGATGCCATCGATGCGGTGATGTTCGAAACCCACGGCGAAGCCTGAGGCGATGGCCGCGCCTTCGATCGCCCTGATCGGGGCAGGCCGGATGGGCGCCGCGCTCGCCAGCGGCTGGCTGGCCGGACGGGGCAAGCCCGACATCCGCATCCAGGACCCGAAGCCGACCGAAACCGTCTCCGCCTGGGCCGAGGCCGGCAAGATCGCGCTGAACCCTGAGCCCGAGCCGGTGGACGTGCTGGTCATCGCGGTGAAGCCGCAGCTCTTCCCGAAGATGGCCGAGAGTCTGAAACCCTGGATCGGGCCGCAGACGCTGGTCCTCTCCATCATGGCCGGGACGCGTCTCAAACAGCTGACCGAGCGCCTAGGCACAGGTCATGTCATCCGGGTCATGCCAAACACGCCCGGAGCCATCGGCAAGGGCGTCTCGGTCATGGCGAAGTCCGATATAGTCATGGCGAAGCAGCTCGAAATCGCCGGAAAACTGCTGAAGCCGCTGGGCGAAATCATCGGTCCGGTCGACGAAAAACACATGTCCGTCGTCACTGGCCTCTCCGGCAGCGGCCCCGCCTATGTCTTCCTTATGGCCGAAGCCATGGCCGATGCCGCCATGGCAGAGGGCCTGCCGGCAGACCTCGCCGAACAGCTCGCCGCGCTCACCATAGAAGGCGCGGCCGCTCTGATGGTGCAGTCAGACGAGGCGCCAAGCGCTCTCAGAAAAGCGGTTACCTCACCCGGCGGCACCACGCAGGCGGCCCTTGACATCCTCATGGATGAGGGTGGGATGCCTATCCTGATGCGAAAGGCTATCCGCGCCGCTGCGAACCGCGACCGGGAGCTGTCTCGCGACACCGATTAGGAGTGAAACAGCACCATGGAGGCGGAGACTGGCGACATCGTCGAACTGGGCCTCCTCGCCGCGCTGCGCCTCGCAGAGGACACGCCCTGGGGCGACATCACCCTGTCTGCCATCGCTGAAGAGACCGGCCTGCCGCTGAGCGAGTTTTACGGCGTCACGCGTGACGACCTCGCCAATGCATTTGACGCCTATTTCGATCGCGCCATGTCCGCAGAAGGCCCGCCGGGCGGGGATTCCCCGCGTGAGCGCCTGTTTGATGTCATCATGCTGCGCTTCGAGGCGATGGAGGACCACCGCGCCGGCGCCATGGCGCTGATGCGGGACCGGGAGCGCACCCCGCGCCTGTTGCTGCGCCTGCCGTCGCACAGGGCTGCCAGCGCGCATTGGGCGCTTGCCTCGGCTGGCCTCGACGATGACAGCGGCGCCCCGCTGGGCCTCAAAGTGGCGGCCATCGCATTCGTCATCGCGCAGACCGAACGTGCCTGGCGCAAGGACAAGAATGGCGATTTCGCCCTCACCATGGCCGCGCTGGACAAGGCCCTGCGCGCCGCGGAGGAGCGGATGCTGCGCCTGCAGAAATACATACCAAAAAAATCAAAGAGCGGGCCGGCAGAGCCCGACGATGCGGAGGAACCCCATGAGCCGACCCGGCCTCGACACCAATCCCCTTGAACTCACGCCGGACTGGTTCAACCAGCTTTTCGAAGAAATAGGCATCGATGCGGAGGTCTCCGGCCTCACCGCCAAGTCTATCGGCACCGGACAGATCGGCGAGAATGTCCGTTTCGTCTTCGACTATGCCCGCAAGGGAGACGGCGCGCCTGCGACCCTGGTCGGGAAATTCCCGTCGGGCAGCGATGCCAGCCTGATGACGGCCAAGATGCTTGGCCACTACGAGCGTGAGGTGAATTTCTACCGGACTTTCCCGAAAGTGGCGGGACGCATCACGCCGGAAGCGCTCTACACCGACTACGACCCCGAAACGAACCGCTTCGCCCTGATCATGGAAGACATGGCCCCGTCCGAGCAGGGGGATCAGCTCTCTGGCTGTAGCGTGGCCGAAGCCGAACGTGCGATGGATGCTGCGGCGATCCTGCACGCAGCCTATTGGAATGACGAGACCCTCGATACCCATCCCTGGCTGCAGGGCACCAGCGCGGCGCCACCCCCGGCAATGAGCCCGGAACAGGTTGCCATGTTGTGGACCGGCTTCAAGGATCGCTATAGCGCGTCTCTCACGCCGGATGTCATCGAAGTGGGGGACGCCTATGCCGAGGCCCTGCCGCGCATGCAGCTGGAGCAGGCGGACGGGCCATTTGCCCTGACGCATAATGACTATCGCCTGGACAATATGCTGTTTGGCAAGCCGGGCGCGCCGAAACCTTTGGCCGTGGTGGACTGGCAAACGGCGGGCAAGGGCGCGCCGGCCAGCGATGTGGCCTATTTCATCGGGGCCGGCCTGACACGGGAAGACCGGCCAAAGCATGAGCAGGCCCTGCTGCGTTATTATCATGCCCGCCTGCAGGACGAGGGCGTCACGGATTACGGGTTTGACGCGCTCTATGACCATTACCGCTACACATGTTTCTATGGCATGTCGGTGGCATTCGGGGCGGCGATGCTGGTGAAGCAGACGGAGCGTGGCGACCAGATGTTCCTGACCATGTTGCGCCGTCACGCGGCGCAGGCGCGGGACAATAATGCTCTCGAATTGCTGCCCTGACGCCGCAGATTTTTCTCAATCGTGTAATGTTTCCTGCAGAGTCTCGCCCGGTGTGCCGGGGCGGAACAGGTTTCCAAACATCCTCCTAATGCCCAGCCGCAAAGTCTCGTAACGGGTTACGCGTGGGCTTAAGGGGAAGCGCGTAGTGTCCATATTCCGGGCTCTCCAGAAGGAGTGCCTGCCCTCTATTGGAAGATGGTGTGGATATGGAACAGCAGAATGCAAAACCGACGAGCGTGAAAGGCCCGGATGGCCAGAAGCTCACCATGGCGGATCTCCCGTCGCCGAATATTTCCCGTTGGGTCACGCGCCGCAAGGCTGAAGTGGTTGCCGCCGTTGCCGGTGGCCTGCTCAGCCGCAAGGCTGCCTGCGACCGTTACAATCTGACGGATGAAGAGTTCGAAGGCTGGGAGCGTCTCTACCTGCGTCACGGCACCAAAGGCCTGCGCACGACCCGCCTGCAACAGTATCGCCGCTAGGCCGCTGTTAAACCCAAATTTACGGGCGCCCCGTTAACTCTGGCGAAAGCATCCGGAATCCTCCGGGTGGCGGGAGTCCAGCATGGCGCACGTAGCAAACGGTATTTCGCGCGGCGCGACGCCTTCCACACGGGCGCTCGCGTTCGCTGCGTGTGCGGTGGCCCTCGGCCTGCTTGCCTGGCGCGGCAGCGAGGTGATGAGCCGCGCGCCAGCCTCGCCCGGTCCGCTCTCCCAGTCTGAAGCCTCTCTTCTCTCCGTGGCCGAAGCCATGACGGGGCAGGGGCATGTCCGCATTTCCCTTGTGCGCCAGCCGGGCGGCGTCCGTCAGGTCCTGTTGCTGGTGGATGCCAGCGCCGGCGTAGACGAGGCGGCGCTCTCAAATACTATTGCCCTCGCCGCCGGACTCGATGCTGCCAAGGGCGAGCGCGTGGACCTCCAGCGTGCCGCCTTTGCGCCTGGTGTGAGCAGCGCGCCATTGCCGCGCGACTGGGCCGAGCTGTCTCTGCTGGCCTTGCTGGCCGGACTCGCAGGCTGGATCGGGGTCAGGTCCGACCGCCGGGAAGACGCGCCGGTCGAGCTGATGCAGGAAACGTTGCCTGCACGCATGCCCGCGCAATCTGCTGAACCGGCCGTTCGCTCCGCGCCGATACGTGACGATGACGCCGCCGACCTTGCCCGCCGGGACCCCGGCCGCGCAGCCGACGTGGTCCGCGCCTGGATGAGCGGCAATGGAGGCAATGCATGAGCGCGCTGGCAATCACCCGGGGCGAGACGCCGGCCGATGGTCTGATGCGGTCTGCACGCCTGATGCGGGCCCTCGGCCCGGATGCTGCGCCGATCTGGGCGGAACTCTCCAAATCCGAAGTCCAAGCCCTAACCGCCGCCATGGACACGCTCGGCCCGTCGCCGGAGGGTGAAACCGAGGCAGTTTCGCAGTTCATGGAAGCGCACCGCCGCCTGCGCCAGCCAGCCGAGCCCGGTGCATCGGTCTGGCGGCATCTGGCAGATGCCGGAACGGAGACGCTAGCTGGCCTGTTTTCGGATGAGCACGCCCAGACCGTGGCGCTGGTCCTGTCGCGCCTGCCGGGTGAGACATCTGCGCGCCTGCTGCGGGCGTTGCCGCCGCGGCTGGCGATCGATGCCATGCAGCGGCTTCTCAATCTCGGTCCTGTTCACCCAGCGGCCCTGTCCGCCTTCGAAACCCGGCTTGAAGCAATCCTGTCCGCGCATGCGGGTGGGGGGCAGGCAAACGGGCATGAACGTGTTGCCCGTATCTTCGACCGTCTCGACAGCCGGTCCGAAAAGACTTTCCTTGCCGCGCTCGACCATGCCGAACCGGGGGCTGGCGAGAAGGTGCGCGCGCTGATGTTCACTTTCGACGATCTGTCTGGTCTCGATGCGGCGGGGCTGCAGACCCTGCTGTCGGCGGCCGATCGTGCGGTACTCGTTGTGGCCCTGAAAGGCGCGCGCCCGGATACGTCTGCTGTCTTCTTTGCGAACATGACCCAGCGCGCAGGCGACCTGCTGCGCGAAGAGATCGCATCGCTTGGTCCGATCCGCCGCAGAGAGATCGAAACGGCCCGGCAGGAACTGGTCGAGCTCGCCCGCACGCTGATGCAGCGCGGTGACATCCGGGCCGATGGCCAGGTCGAAGATGATGAGCTGGTCGACTGATGCAGCGGGCCGTCAAATCCCTTCAACCGTTCGATTTTCGCAGCGACTTCACCCCGCCGCCCGAGCCGGAAGTGGCCGCACCACCGGTTGAGGAAAAGATCACACTCTCCGCGCCGGACCTTGCCATGCTGCTGACAGAGGCGCGTGCCGAGGCCCATGCCGCGGCCATGTCGCTTAGGCATGATGAACAGGCTGCACGCCTGAAGCAGCTGACAGAGAACCTGACTGAGGCGCTGGCGAATCTTGTATCTCTGGCCCAGCATCTGGAATCGAGTGCGTATTCTGATGGATTCCGGCAGTCGGCCCTGCGCCTCGTCACGGCGACGGCCCAGCGGATCGTGGACGGACAGGGAGACCTGTTTGCACAAAGCCGGGAATTCAGCCAGAACTCCACTCCGACCGAGAAGGATGGATCATGACCAAGCCTGCCAATCCTGCCCTGCAGAAAACCCTCATGGATGTGCCTGTGCGCGTGGACGTGGTGCTGGGTGAAGTGCGCATGCCGATGGAAGAATTGGTCGCCATGGCCCCTGAAGACGTTGTCGCGCTGGAGCGGCGGACGGATGAACCGGTCGAGATCTATGTGTCCGACCGGCTGATGGCGCGCGGGCGCCTTGTTGTTGCCGATGGGCAACTGGGCGTCACCTTGTCTGAGATCGTCGACTCGCGCGAAGCCGCGTAGTTCCGGGAAAACCCATGGTTAACAATGCGTTGCAGCCTGTCGCAGACGGCGCTGCATGAGCGGGCTGTTTCCCTGTTCCGAATTCGGCAATTCCTAACGCCGAAGAGGAATTTGTTAACCTTTAGACGACACTAATGGTTACGGGAGAGTATGGCCCGTTCGCGTCTGGGGCGCGGGGAAGGCGGGCCTGTTCGAGAGTAAGGACGCCGCCGTATGCGTATGAAGATGTTCGCCGCCGAGACCTTCGAGGCTGCCAAGGCGATGATTTTTGCCGAGATGGGTGCCGATGCGGTGATCCTGTCCGAGCGCGAAATCGATGGTGGTGTTGAAGTTCGTGCGGCGGTCGACAAGATGGGCGGCGTCGGCATGGTGCCGAATGAGCCGCTGTTCCTGCGCGACAGCCGTGGTGGCGGACATGGCCGCGGCACCGAAAACCCCTTGTACAGCCGCGTGCGCGATGCGCTGAGCTGGCACGGGGCACCGAAGCGCTTTGCTGACCGCGTCGCGGCTGAAGGTGCCGGCCGCATTCAGAAGCTGAGCGATCCTGAAGAGGCGATCGCTGAGGGCCTCGCCCGTATCGTGACCTGCGATCCGCTTCCGGCGCGCCTTGATCGCGACATTGTGCTGGTCGGCCCGCCCGGGCATGGCCGCACCGCGACTGCGGCAAAGCTGACCCGCCGCGCTGCCATGGCACGCGCCGAGGTCGCCCCCGTGGCGGCTGACCTTGATGGCACCGCCGGTGGCGACCAGCTGGCTGCCTATCTGGAACTGGAAAAGGGCCAGATCCGCACCTGTCATTCGCCGGACAACCTGTTCGCCACACTGAAATCACTGAAATCAGAAAACCGCCGCTGCGTGATCGACCTGCCGGCGATCAACCCGTTCGATGATGATGACATGGCCAGCCTGCAGGACCTGATCTCTGTCATCCGTGCCGAGCCCGTTCTGGTCATGTCAGCAGAAGGCCATCCGGACGATCAGATGGAAGCGGCCCGCGGTTTTGCCCGGGCTGGCGTCAAGCGGGCCATTCTGACCAAACTCGATGTTGTCCGAAGGAGGGGCGGGGCCATATCTGCCTTGTCGTCGGCCGGCATTGCCTTCTCACATCTTGCCGTCACGCCGTTTATCGGCGGCGGGCTGGTACCGGCAGCGCCCATGCGCCTTGCCGCCCTGTTGATGGAAGACGCCCCGGGCGACGTGATCGCCCTGAAAGGAGCCGCGTAATCCAATGAGTTTCATGATGCGCAAATCGCAGGAACGTCCGGCACCGCGGCCTACACCGCGGCGGGTGGAACCTGCCTCGATCATTGCTGTTGCGAGCGGGAAGGGCGGCGTCGGCAAGACGTTCATGGCCATCACGCTGGCCTCAGCCTTCGCCCAGGCCGGCAAACGGACCCTGCTGGTGGATGGTGACCTTGGCCTCGCCAATGTCGATGTCCAGCTCGGGATCGCCCCGGAGACTGACCTTGCCGCCGTGATCGCCGGCTGGGTCGAACTCGACGATGCGGTTACGCCGGTTGATGGCGGCGCTGCCGATGGCGGATTCGATGTGCTGCCGGGACGGTCAGGGTCCGGTGCGCTGGCCGAACTGCCGCCGGAAGAAGTTGCCCGCCTTGCTGCCGGCCTCTCCGCGCTGGCCCTGCAATATGACCAGGTCGTTGTGGACCTGGGCGCCGGGATCGAGGCGAACTGCATGCGGCTTGCCCGTGCGGCCGACAAGGCCCTGATGGTGATTACCGACGAGCCGACATCGATGACCGATGCTTACGCCTTCATCAAGGTGCTGCGGGGCTATGCGCCGAATGTCGAGCCGGTGGTCTGTATCAACCAGGCTGACAGCCGCGCCGCCGGGCAGCGGACCTATGAGGCCATTGCCCGGGCCTGCCAGACATTCCTCGGCTTCCGCCCGCATCTCGCTGGTGTGGTGATCCGCGACCCGAAGGTCCGCGACGCGATCCGCTGCCAGAAAACACTGATTTCCACAGATCCTCAGGCTCAGCCGATCCAGGATGCCATTGCCATCAGCCAGATGCTGATCGGGAATGCTCAGGCGGCGGAGTTGGGAAATTAATCTGTGTGAAGATTTGGGGGATTTCGCGGGGAATCGCAGGGCTCTGTTAACTAGTGTTAAAGAAACAGCCTATAGGATTCTCAGAGTTAATAAAAACGACTAGCTTGTCGTTAGGCTGATTCGGGAGACGACACATGCGCGTCCTGCTAATTGAAGACGATAGCGCCGTCGCGCGTTCCATCGAGCTGATGCTGAAGTCTGCTGGCTTCAACATCTACACCACAGATCTCGGTGAAGAAGGTGTCGATCTGGGCAAGGTCTACGAGTACGACATGATCATCCTCGATCTGTCTCTGCCCGACATCTCCGGCTATGACGTCCTCAAACAGCTGCGCATGGGCCGCGTGAACACGCCGGTCATGATCCTCTCCGGGAACCCGGACATCGAGGCGAAAGTCCGCACGCTGGGCTATGGCGCTGACGATTACCTCACCAAGCCGTTCAACAAGGACGAGCTGATCGCCCGTATCACCGCGATTGTGCGCCGCTCCAAAGGCCATGCCGAGAGCGTGATCCGCACCGGTGAGATCCTGGTGAATCTCGACGCGAAGACGGTGGAAGTGGACGGCGACCGCGTGCACCTCACCGGCAAGGAATACCAGATGTTCGAACTGCTCTCCCTCCGGAAGGGCACGACGCTGACCAAGGAAATGTTCCTGAACCACCTCTATGGCGGCATGGACGAGCCGGAACTGAAGATCATCGACGTCTTCATCTGTAAGCTCCGCAAGAAGCTTCAGCAGGCCACCGGCGGTAACCATTATATCGAAACGGTCTGGGGCCGTGGCTATGTGCTGCGCGATCCGCGCCCGAGCTCGAAGACCAAAGAGGTCGAAGAGGCGGCATAAGCCTTTCCCATCGACGGAATAAGCGCCCCGGCCTTCACGCCGGGGCGTTTTCGTTCGGGCTCCGGTTTTCGTGCGGTCCGGGCTTGCATGAGGCGGCAAATGCCTGACATTGGGGCCATGTCACAGCGATCTGCCGGCCCTGAGATTCTCCGCCTTATTGAGCTGATGTCCCGGCTTCCGGGCTTCGGCCCGCGATCTGCGCGCCGCGCGGCCCTGTTCCTTCTGAAGCAGCGCGACACACTGCTCTTGCCGCTGGCCGAAGCGATGTCTGATGCCGGTCACCGGATCGAGAAGTGTGAAGTCTGCGGGAATTACGACACGCTGCAGCCTTGCGCGGTCTGCCAGTCAGGCGGGCGCGATGAAGGGCTGATCTGCGTGGTGGAGGACGTGCCGGACCTCTGGGCGCTGGAGCGGGGCGGGTCGTACAAGGGGCGGTATCATGTCCTTGGCGGGGTCATGTCCGCTGTGGATGGTGTCACGCCGGATGACCTCAACATTCCCACGCTCATTTCCCGCGTGGATGCCGGCGGCATCCGTGAGGTGATCCTGGCGCTGAATGCCACGTTCGAGGGCCAGAACACGGCGCATTATGTTGCCGACCAGCTGGCAGGCAAGGGCGTGCAGATAACCTATCTCGCTCACGGTGTGCCGGTGGGCGGAGAGCTGGACCATCTGGACGATGGCACGCTCGCTGCCGCGTTGCGCGCTCGCCGGACAAGCGAGTAGCCGGGTCTATTCGGCGAGTTCGACGCGGAAGATTCCGTCCAGGTCTTTCGTTGCGACGTAGAGATGGCCGTCAGGTGCCTCAACCACATCGCGGATGGCATATTCGTCCTTGAACAGGTTTTCGCGCTCGGTCACTTTGCCGTCTTCCAGCCGCAGGCGGACAAGTTCCAGCCCCGCTGGGCCGTTCATGCCGCCAACGAAGAAGTCACCCTTCCAACCGGGATAAACATCGCTGGTGAGACGGGTAAGGCCGGATGGGGCGATGGACGGCACCCAATAGGTGAGCGGCTGCTCCATGCCTTCCTTCTCGGTCTGTTCGGTAATGATCGTGCCGTCATAGTTGACGCCATAGGTGATGACCGGCCAGCCATAATTGGCACCAGGCTTGATGATGTTGAATTCATCGCCGCCTTTGGGGCCGTGCTCGGTTTCGTAGAGCGTGCCTTCGGACTTGTCGTAATAAAGGCCCTGAATGTTGCGGTGTCCGTAGGAGTACACGGCGGGGTTCCCATCTACTCCATCGGCAAACGGATTATCAGCCGGAATGGTGCCATCGGAATTGATGCGAATGAGGGATCCATGAGTGATCTTGGGGTCTTGAGCGTCTTTCATGTATTTGAAGCCTTCGCCCAGTGAGACGAACAGCGTCCCGTCATTGGCGAATTGCAGGCGGCCGCCGAAATGATAGGCCGTATCGCGGGAGTCGGCCCGGAAAATCTCGGTGATATCTTCCAGAGAGGCATGATCGTCGCTCAGACGGGCTCTGATGACGGCGGTACCGTTGTCGGCCTCTGTTCCCTCGGCATAGGCGACATAGATCAGGCGGTTGGAGTCGAAATCCGGATCCAGCGTGATGCCGAAATAGCCGCCCTGGCCCCCGGTCAGGGCTGGGGGCATGCCGGTCACCTGTGTGGCTTCGCCTTCGCCGCCGGCCACATAGTTCAGGCCGCCGTCTTTTTCGGTGAACAGGAGGTCGCCGTTCGGCAGGAAGGCCAGCCCCCATGGAAACTCGGCTTCGACAACAGGGGTCAGGGTGACCTGCACGTCGCTGCTGACGTCAGGCGCAACGGGGGCAGCTGCGGATCCGGAGCCACAGGCTGCAAGCGCAACGGCGGAAACAAAACCGGCAAGGATCGGGCGCATTGGGCGTCTCCCAGGATTGGTCGTTAAAAGGGTATCAATGGCCAACATAGGTCAGGCCGGGGCAGGGGCCAAATAAAAAGGGCGGCCCTGGCCGGGCCGCCCAATTCTGTAAGAGAGTGAACCTGTTACCAGGACTTCTTGACTGTGACGCCATAGAGCGCCGGTTCCGTCAGGAAGACGTTGGTGAACAGGCCGGAGGAGTCGTCGGTCAGGTAGTTACCCGTGATGACTTCCTCATCCGTCAGGTTCTTGGCGAACACTTCCACGCCCCAGCCGCTCTCTTCATTGTTGAAGAGGATCGACAGGTTGACGTTCGACCAGGAGTCGAGTTGGTCACGCTGCGTGTTCCAGATCCGGCTGACGCTGTCCGCCTGATAGTAGTAGTCGCCGCGGATCGTCATATCCCAGTTCGAATTGCCGAGGGCCGGGAGGGTATATTCAGCAGCGAGGTTCAGCGTCGTGTCCGGAGCGCCCGGGAGATTATTCCCATCGAGGCTCTTCGCGTCTCCTTCGAACGGCTCAAGTGCATTCGCCGTTTGGACGTTTCCGTTGCTGTCCGTGTAGCTCACGGTCACACCGTCAAGTCCGAACGCCGCTTCTTGGCCGGAGAAGGCACCGGTGCAGAGACCGCGCGTGTCACCCGGATTGAGCAGACCGCCCTGAATAGCACCGAGAACCGTTGCGTAACCCTGGGCCGAAACCACGCAGTTTGCGAAGCTCGAAGCGTTCTTCAGCACAACGAGGTCAGACCGGCCATTGGCACGATCAAGAACGTCGATGCCATATGCATCCTGGATCTCTGTATCCAGAATACCCAGGTTTGCCGTGAGCAACCAGTTGTCTGCCGGGGTCCAGAGGAACTCTACTTCGAGGCCTTTGATCTTGGCGTCGATGTTGGTGTTCACTGAAGACCGGTTGATGATCTGGGTGATCTGGTAGCCTTCATAATCATAATGGAACCCGGTCAGGTTGAGCTGGGCAACCCCGCCACCAAGCGTGTTCTTCGTACCGATTTCGATCGAGTTTACGAACTCAGGATCGAAGGTTTGCGAGAACAGGTTTGCACCGGCAGGCTGCGGAGGGTTGATGCCGCCGCCTTTGTAGCCTTTCGAGTAAACACCATAGATAAGTGTTTCGTCGGTGAAGCCGAGATCCGGTGACCAGTCGACGCCAAAGCGGCCGGTGGTTTCCTTGTCTTCGGTGTTCAGGCTGCCATCTCCGCCATCATCCGGGGCAGCACCAACGATCGGCGACGGTTGCAGCGGGTCCGCACCCGGTGCTTGCGGCGTGAACAGGAAGGTCGGAATGACATCCTGTTCCTTTTTGTCGGTCGTATATCTCAGGCCAAGGGTGAACTTCAGATTGTCCGTTGCCTGATAGTACGTCTCGCCGAAGACAGCAGTCGAATCGAGGCGGTAAGGAGACAGGGACCGGAAGTATTCGCCACCATCACCGTTCATCGTGCCGTTGAACAGTCCGAGATTGTCCGTGCTGCCGGAGTCGAGCGGCACATTGCCGCCGAAGAAGGCTCCACCCGCAGCGTTATTCAGCTGGGTCAGGGCCGTCAGAGAGTTTGAGAGCACGTAATATCCGGCTGTGCTGTCATACGGATCAATTGCTTCGAAATCGACCTTGATGGCGCCGAGATTGAAGTTGATCGGTCCGTCGAAGTCAGACTGCAGACGAAGCTCGTGCGTGTCCTGATCGCTGCCGCCGCCCGATTGGTCGAACGTACGGAAGAGGTTGGAAACGCCAAGTTCCGGGTCAGACACGACACCGCCCGGGAACAGGAGCGGATAAAGTGCCGGGACAGCTGCGAATGGGCCAGCTGTTTCATTGAAGGCAATGGTCGGGGCGATCTTGTTGTAGTCTTCGATCGACTGAACCGAGCTTTCATTGTGGCTGCCGAGATAGGTGAACAGCAGGCTGTCGGTGACGTTCCATTCACCCTTCCAGGTGATCAGGTCCTGGTCTGCTTTGTAGATCGGATCGAAAGCAGATTCGATGGTGCGCAGGTCCGGGTTCACCGGATCTGTGAAGGCGTCGCCGTTCAGCAGACCGGCCGTGATGGCAAGACCGCCGCCAAGCGTTGCCTGCGAGTTCACCCGGTCGTTCGACTGGCTGAGCGGAGCATCCTGACAGCCAAGCGAAGTTACGAGCTGGTCGAAAGCGGAGACCGGGATACCGGCAAAGGTATCGAAGCCCGGATCCTTTTTACAAAGCTGCTTGCCGGCGCGCAGGCGGCTGTCATCTTCTTCGAAGTGTTCGTAGGAAACCCAGCCGCGCAGATTGTCGGTCGGTTCCACTGCGAAAGTCGCCCGGAAGCTGGAGAGGTCACGGTCATCGATATCGTTGCCCGTGACGGAGTTTTTCACATAGCCGTCGCGCTGGAGAAGCGAGCCCGCGAGGCGCAAGGCGGCCTTTTCGCCAAGCGGCAGGTTGACCATGCCCTTCGCTTTGAACGTATTTTCGTTGCCGTAGGTCAGTTCGGCATCTGCCTGGAACTCACCGAGCACCGGCTTGGCAGTGATCAGGTTGAACACACCGCCGGTGGCGTTCCGTCCGTACAGTGTACCCTGCGGCCCACGCAGAACCTCGACCCGTTCAACATCGTAGAATTCCGCTTCGAACAGGCGGTTCGCTGTCAGCGGGACATCGTTCTGGTGGACACCAACCCCGGCGTCGCCAGACTGGGCGACCGAGTCCACACCAATGCCGCGGATCTTGAAGTTGAAGCCCGTGAAGTTGCCTTTGGTGAAGGTCACGTTCGGGATGGATTTGACGAGGTCCGGACCGCCGGTCAGCTGGAGGCGCTCAAGCGCTTCTTCGTCAAACGCCGAGACCGCGATTGGAACGTCCTGAATGGATTCCTCGACCTTCTGGGTCGTCACGGTAACGGTGGAAAGTGTTCTTGTGCTTTCGCCTTCCTCCTGGGCGACGGCAGCGGGTGCCAGCAGCCCCATGGCCAACACGGATGCGCCAGCCAACCAGACACATTTCGAGTCTCTGTATTTGGTCATTTAATTTTTCCTCCCCTCGGGCCGGCGGGATTGCTGGCTTCGAGCTGTTCTTTGAGCCGTCTCTTTTCGGACGTGCTTCAGAATCCATCGAATGGCAGCCGCGAGGGAAAGTCAATATTTTCAGTTGGAACGTTTGGCCCAGTGGACCCTACGTAAAGGCAAAAAATGAGCGGTGTCCGGGCCCGGACACCGCTCAGGATGCAAATTTGTACCTTACGAGAGGCTAGAAGCGTGTCCTCAAAGTCACACCATAAGTGGCCGGTTCCTGCAGGTAGACCCCGCGGGCAGGGCCGCGCAGAGGAATGCTGAAGGTCACCGCCTTGGTCGACTCGTCGAACACATTGTTCCCCCAGACCTCGAAGGTCCAACGTTCATCTGCCGAGGAGATGCCCGCGCGAAGGTTCAGTTTCGTGTTCTCGGCCTGCCAGTCATCTTCGAGTGGCACGCCAGTGTCATCGACGGCCTGGGTGGATGTCCGGCGTTCCGACTCAGTGCGCATGTTGCCGGTCAGGAAATAGCCCATGCCGTTTGGCAGCTGGTCTTCCCAGGTCAATCCGAGCAGACCAACCCATTCCGGGGCATTGGTCAGTTTGAAACCGCACAGGCGGTTCACCGGGTTTGACGGGTCAAACCCGCCCGGTGCGCAATCCTCAGGATAGTAGGCATCGGTGTAGGTGATGGCGGCATTCGTGCTCAGACGGTCCGTCAGCGCGTTCTGGACTTCCAGTTCGAAGCCGTTGCTGACCACTTTCGGGACGTTGAACGTCTGGAACTGGACGCCGGTGAATTCGAGAACCTGGAAGTCCTCCATTTCCTGACGGAACACGGCGAAGTCAAACCGTCCGCGGCCATCGTTGAAGATGCCTTTCAGGCCGGCTTCAAGTGCGTCGATCTTTTCGGAATCGAAGCGCGGATCCGCCCCGCCGGCCGCGGCCGTGGAGTCGAGGTTGAAGCCGCCGGATTTGAAGCCATGGGTCAGGCCGGCATAGAAGTTCACATCATCCGTGAGCCGTGCCCCGATCTTGACCGTATAGACCAGTTCCTCGTCTTCGAACTTGTCGGAGAAGGTCCGCGGCAGCGGAAGGAAGGCGGACGCCGGCGTGTCTGCTTCGGTCGCGAACGGGAAGCAGGTCGCCCCGAGCGCGCTCTGGGCGAGGGACGCGAGCGTCCCCGGATAGGCGCCAGCCAGCAGGCCGTTGGCAATGTTCACACAGGTCGGTGAGCTGGCGGACAGCTGGTCGAAGGCGCCATCCTTGGTCTCTTCGACGTAGCGCAGGCCAACCGTCAGGTTCAGCCCGTCCGTGATCTCGAACACATTGTGCGTAAAGATCGACATGGACTCGGCGTCCTGAGTGTAGAGGTTGTCGGCATAGCTGCCGGCCGGGTCTACACCGCCGAGCGCGGCCGGAATGTTGCCGCCGAAACCCGTGGCAACCGTGGCTGCACCGAGGGACGGCACGAACAGCGCCGACACATACCGACCATAGTCGCCGCCGAGAGTCATCAGCGCGCGCTCCTCGATCTCCTCTTCCGAGTAGTAGGCACCGAGCAGCCAGTCGAGACGGCCATCGAAGGCAAGGCCCTGGAACCGGAGTTCATGGGTCGTGGTCTTGATGTCGTCATAGGAGGGCTGGACGTCCGGCGAGGCGAACGGGGTGGAGTTGTCGCCAACCTGGAAAACGTCGAGTCCCACAAAGTCAGAGTGCTGAATGGATTCAGCCTTGAAGCTGCGGTATGCGCCGATATAGGTCATGTCCGCCGGGCCAAGATCCCACTCCAGCGTGGCAGAGATGCCGGACTGTTCGAACGGGTTCTGGAATTGCTCGCCGTTGGTGATGCCTTTCTTCTGGGCCCGGAAGCCGGACTCAAGCACACCGCCATCCGCTGGCAGGCCGACAGCCGCGTAGATGCCGGCATCGCCAAGTGGGTCATAGACGACCGGGGCATCGCAGCATTGCTCATCGGCTTCGGAATAGTCCGCGATGATCCGCAGCGAGGCGTCCGGATTGATCTGCCACAGGGCCTGTCCGCGGACGATCCAGCGATCCCGCGTGTAGCTTTCCGCACCCGTCGTGCTTTCTGCCAGCGCGTCGCGCGTACGGTAGGCGCCGGACAGGCGGACCGCCAGCTTGTCTTCCACGATCGGTGTGCTGAACCCGCCCTGGACGTTCACCAGGCCGAGATTGCCGGCCGTAAGGTTTGCGAACGCGTCCATTTCTTTCAGGTTCGGGGCCTTGGTCGTGATGTTCAGGGCACCGGCAGACGTGTTGCGGCCGAACAGCGTGCCCTGCGGACCGCGCAGGACTTCGATCTGCTGCAGGTCGACCAGGTCACCCAGGGCGACGCCCGGACGTGACAGGTAGACGCCATCGAGGAACACGCCGACGGCGCTTTCCAGACCGATATTGTTACCGGTGGTGCCGACGCCGCGGATGCGGAGCGAGGCGCCCTGCGATTCCGTCTGTGTCGAGCTCATGTTGAAGCTGGCTGAAAGATTGTCCAGCGAGCGAAGGTCGGCCACGCCCTGGCGTTCGATTTCCAGGGGGCTGATGGCGGTGACTGCCAGCGGCACGTCGATGATGCTCTGCTCGCGGCGCGTCGCGGTCACCTGCACAACACCGAGACGTTTGTCGTCTTCAGCGGCGGGTGTGGATGCGGCGGGAGGAGCAGCTTCTTCGGTGGTGGCGGTGTTCGGTGCGTCAGCTTCCTGTGCCAGCGCCGGGGCCTGAATCAGGCTCAATACGGCGGCAGAGGCACCTGCCAGCAAGACGCACTTCGGTTGTCGGGTTCTTTTCAAGTCAATTTCCTCCCCTCGTCCAATCCTATGTGGACAAGATTTTTGTTTGTTTGGTTGGTCTTTATCCGGGTGCGCTTCTGGCAGGCGCACTGCAGATACTACACAAAAGGGGAGTGCCCCGCCGTGTCAACAGGCTACCCTAGCGTCAACAGGCGACTATTTTTGGTTGCGGGTCCGGAATGACACAGTTTTCCCGTCTTGGCCGGGTCAGCAGAGGCTGGTAGAGGCGCGCCATGACCTCGCAGACCTCACCCTCCGTCACCCGGGCCCTTGTCCTTTTTTCCGGCGGTCAGGATTCAGCCACCTGCCTTGCCTGGGCGATTGACCGGTTTGACCTGGTCGAGACGATCGGGTTCGACTATGGCCAGCGCCATGCCGTGGAACTGACCTGCCGTGAAAAAGTCCGGATCGGGATGGCGAGCCTCAAGGAGGCCTGGGCAACGCGGCTTGGCGACGATCACATGATCGATGCCACGGTGCTCAAGGGCCTCGGTGAAACGGCCATGACTCATGATGTCGCCATCGAGACGACCGAGGCCGGGCTTCCGTCGACCTTCGTGCCGGGCCGCAATCTCCTGTTCCTGACGCTCGCCGGCGCGCTGGCCGTGCGGCGCGGTATTTCCGTCCTGGTGGGCGGCATGTGCGAGACGGACTATTCCGGCTATCCCGATTGCCGGAACGACACGATCCAGGCTCAGGCCGAAACGCTTCGCCTCGGGCTGGGCAAGCCGATGTCGATCGAGACGCCGCTCATGTATATTGACAAGGCGGGCACCTGGGAGATGGCGCACGGTCTTGCCGGGCAGGCCCTGATCGACCTGATCGTGGAAGACACACACACCTGCTATCTCGGCGACCGCTCACACCGGCACGACTGGGGCTATGGGTGCGGCAGCTGCCCGGCGTGCGAGCTGCGCGCGGCGGGCTGGCAGCGGTGGCAGGCCGCGCGATGACCTATTCGGTCAAGGAAGCTTTCTACACCCTGCAAGGGGAGGGCGCGCAGACCGGCCGGGCCGCGGTGTTCCTGCGCTTTGCCGGATGCAACCTCTGGAGCGGACTTGAGCGCGACCGGGCCAAAGCCGTCTGTCAGTTCTGCGACACCGACTTTGTCGGCACCGACGGAGAGAATGGCGGCAAGTACAGGACCGCCGGAGAAGTTGCCGCGCTGGTCGCTTCCATCTGGACATCCAATGCCGGCCCAGACGGCCGGCCTTATGTCGTCTGCACCGGCGGGGAACCGCTGCTGCAGCTGGACCCGCCGCTGATCGATGCCCTCCATACGGCAGGCTTCGAGATTGCGGTGGAGACCAATGGCACGATCGAGGCGCCGGAAGGGCTCGACTGGATCTGCGTCAGCCCCAAGGCCAATGCGGCGCTCGTGCTGAAAAAGGGTAATGAACTCAAGCTGGTCTACCCGCAGGATGAGGCCGAAGCGCAGCCCGAACGGTTCACGGAACTGGACTTTCAGCACTTTTTCCTGCAACCGAAGGACAATTCCGAGGCGGCCCGCAATGTGCAGGCTGCCGCTGCTTACTGTCTGAAGAATCCGCAATGGCGACTGAGCTTGCAAACGCACAAACTGACCGGGCTGCCCTGAGCCCTGAGGGCCGCGTGTTCGAGATCACCAAGGCGGTGCATTTCGAGGCGGCGCACTTCATGGGCGGCAAGCCGGAAGGGCATCCGTACCGGAACATGCATGGCCATTCCTTCCGCCTGGAAGCGACTGTTGCCGGCGTCGTGAAAGAGGGCGAGCAGTGGGTGGAGGATTTCTCTCACCTGACGGCCTGCCTGAACGCGACAGCCGAAAAGCTGGATCACAAACTGCTCAACGAGATCGACGGGCTTGAAATCCCGACGCTGGAGCGGATCTGCCTCTGGGCCGCCGAAGACCTGCGCGAGGCGCTGCCGGGGCTGAAGCGCGTCGCTCTGGCGCGCCCCAGCCTCAACGAGCGGTGTGAACTCGTCCTGTAATCAGGACAGGCTCTAGTTCGAGAGCGTTCCTTCCTTCACGTCTTCCGCGAAGTTCCGGGCAAACCGGTTGGACGCCTTGTTCGCATCATACCAGGTGGTGATGCCGGTCTGGCGGATATCGGTTTCGTACCAGGAATACTCGTACTCGCCTTCCTTCGTGCCGTCCGCGTCATAGGCGGTGGCGGAGAGTTTCATCCCGCCGGTGCTGCGCGAGGCGCCATAGTCGAGGCCGGGCTCGTCGCCCAGCTGTTTGAAGGTCGGCTTGGACGGGCGGGCATCGATGATGGTCACATCGATCCGGGCGACATCCACGCCGGCCTTCTTGAGTTCGCGGGTCAGGTCTTCCTTGATCTCATTCGAGAGATAGTCACCCTCGCGGGTGCCGTAGTCATCCTGCAGCTTGGTCTGGAAATCGTCAGACACGCTGACATTGATTTCCGCGGCCATGGCAGCCGGAGCAAGGAGAAGGGCGATAGCGGTGATTGGAACCAGTTTCATGTCAGAACCTCCATTAGGGTCTGTCATCAACTTACCATCGCCCTGCCTGTTCCCGAAGTCACGCTGATGTGAAGCAGCTTAAATCGTGTCCACAAATACGATCTCGGCGTCTTGCAGGCCTTTCAGCTCCAGCGTCTCGGCGCCGGTGATCGCCGCCCCGTCGCGGGCCTTCAGAATGTGGCCATTCAGGCTGACAGACCCAGCCGCCAGCACGAGATAACCATGCCGGCCGGGCGTGACCTCATAGTCCAGCGTGTCGCCGGCGCAGAGCGTTGCGCCCATGACCTTTGCGTCCTGCTTGATCGGCAGGGCGTCGTCTTCACCATCCCTGGCGGCGAAAACGGTCCACTTGCCGGAGCGGTCGCCTTTCGGGAATTGCCGCGTGCCCCAGCCCGGCTGGCCGCCCTGTTCGCGCGGCAGGATCCAGATCTGGAACAGCTGGCAGGTTTCGTCATCGGCATTCCATTCCGAATGCTGCACGCCGGCCCCGGCGCTCATCACCTGGACATCGCCGGCCTCTGTGCGGCCGGTATTGCCCATCGAGTCCTTGTGGGTGATGGCCCCTTTGCGGACATAGGTGATGATTTCCATGGACTGGTGGCCATGCGGCGGGAAGCCGGTGTGCGGCTGGATCGTGTCATCATTCCACACGCGCAGGGCGCCTTCGCCCATGCGGTGCGGGTCGTGATAGCCCGAGAACGAGAAGTGGTAGTTCGCGTCCAGCCATTCATTGCGGAAACGGCCGAGGCGGTCGAACGGGCGGAGGTCAATCATGGCGGGCTCCTTCAGGTGCCGTATTGCTTGCTTTGCAGCGAATATGACGTGAAGCGCGCGGGGCTGTAGGGCAGGGCGGCAGAGAAGACTTATGCCGCCCCGGAATAAGTGCCCGGATTAGGAAGGTTTCTCGCCTGTTTCGCCGTCTTCATCCGGCTCGGCGATGGCTTCCAGCTCTTCCATGCTGAGGTCGTCATACATCTGTTTGGCCTTGCCTTTCAGGTGCCATTTCGATGTGCGGCCACGGCGCGCAGACAGCGCAAGTCCGGCGGCCTGTTGTTCGGGGATCTGTTGTGCAGACATTTCGGCCTCCTGTGTTGTGGTGAAATATCAACGCGGGAGGGCGGGCGCGTGTTCCATCCAGCACAAGCGGCCGGACTGGCGGGTGCCATCCGGTGAATTAAGCTGAATTCGGAGGGGGCGGTTACGGCGGACCCCGCACATGCAGGCCATGATCATAGCGGACCAGGTCATGACGATAGATGACCATACCGGACTTGGCCGGATCATGACGGACCACGTCATGACCAGGCATGATCATGCCGGACGTGCCGCGCACGCAAACGGGCACATCGCTGCCAAGGGCAGGATGTTCCCAGCGCGGAATGCGCGGGGCTTCATATGTATAGAGATCATCGGGCGGCGGCGCATCGGCCAGGCAGACCAGCCTGATATTGCCGAAGCAATCGACCGCCATCAACGCTTCGCGCCCGGTGCGCGTGTGCCAGCGGGCGACGCGCACCAGGTTCCACACCAGCCAGGGCCAGAAGAGCGGCCAGACATGGGTAAAGTAGCGTTGAAGGTCAGGATGCATGCCTTCAAAGATGGGGCCGCACCCTGTCAGACGAACTCAGACACTCCCCCACGTGTCATCTCGGAAAACGCAAAGCGTTTATCCGGGACCCGGTCCTGCAATGGCCACACCGCATCTGGCGCCCGGATATTTGCTCCGCAAATTCCGGGATGACACGCGGCGGCTGTGGGACAGAGCCCAATCTCTCCTCACGCGTCATCCCCGACGGCGCAGCCGTCTGGGGATCCATCTCGGCACGCATCGACAAAGTCCGTCATGCGCGGCGGCAACATCCCCCGAACCGGGCATGACGCCCCCGGCCGCATCGTTCAGAGCTGGGCCCCCAGACCGCTTCGCGGCCGGGGGAGACGCGTGTGGGGAGTTTGGGTGAGAAGTGGGGCCGTAGGGTGGGTTAGCCGAAGGCGTAACCCACGGGCACTGCGTGCGGCAAACCCGGACGGTGGGTATCGCTCCGCTCAACCCACCCTACGCTTGCTAGTTTTGCGGCAAAAAGCCTTGGTGAGTTGAGATCATGGCAATCGACCACAGATTACGAGCAGTGTTCCATAGAAAATAAATGGAGCCGGCCAGATACAAAGAAGCAACAATTGCGCACAATGCCGAGCGTGATCGGTTCGCAGACAAGTACAACCAATTCAGTATGTCGAGTTTCCATTGGTTGTCGTTCGCGTCATGTTGAGAGAAAAAGTTTAAGGTCCGCACACTATCTTCTTGTGTTGGGCTTAGTGGCTTCCCTTGTAGGTCTTCGAAGAAGGCCAACCAGTCTTTTGCGGTTCCGCCTGCAAATGGCACAGAAAGCGGAGCATCTCGAGTAACCGTTCTCAAGGAGGCGATAATGGTACGCTTCCTATCCGATAAGTTGTTCCTCTCGGCGACATAGTCCGTTTCGAGCCTTTGAAAGCGTTGTTCCAAATCGGAGTTGGTTTGAACAGGCAGTTCAAGGGGGCCACCTTTCCAGAATTCGAAGTGCGACTGGACATAACGTGTCGCCTGCAGTTGAAACCTCAGGGTACTCCACGTATTGAGTGCGCTCTCAATGAACTTTTCTTCGTCGCTTCCAAAGCGCTTTATGGCGCGCGGTGCGGCAAGCGAGTAAAGGATCTGTCCGGCGGCCAATAAATTTAGGCTCCAATAAAGCCACAACGTATTGTTGAGCCCCCAACGTTCGGGAAGATATCGTTCCGAATAGATTGCAAATTGTGCAACGATTGGAATGAACATTACTGCTCTTGCAAGAGGCGTATTGCCGAACCAAGAAACGAGCGTCCACTTCATTCCATTCCCAGATGATTAAACATCCACCTCCGCGTCGAGCGCGTTCTCTTCGATGAACTCCCGGCGCGGTTCTACCACATCGCCCATCAGCTTCGTGAACATGTCGTCGGCTTCTTCCATATGGTCGACGCGGACTTGCAGCAGGGTGCGGGCGTTGGAGTCGAGCGTGGTTTCCCACAGCTGGTCGGCGTTCATCTCGCCCAGACCCTTGTAGCGCTGGACTTTCAGGCCCTTGCGGCCGCTGTCGAGCACGGCTTTCAGCAGGCTGCTTGGTCCGTGCACGGTCACTTCGCCTCCCTTGTCCTGGCGCAGGATGGCGGGCTCTTCATACATGCCGGCGAGGTTTGCCGCGCGCTCGGCGAGGCGCTGGGCGTCCTGGCTGGCGATCAGGGCCGGGGGCAGGGAGATGGTCTCGTCCACGCTGCGCACCGTGCGCTGCAGGACCAGCGCGCCTTCGACGAACCGGCCGGCCCATGTGTCTTCGCCTTCCTCGGCGAAGCGGTTGAGACGTTCGGCCGTCTTCGCGGCTTCGGCTTCGCCCGCGCCATTGGCGAGCGCCCCGGCAAGGGCGGCATGCTCGATCAGCTCGCCCGAGGCGCGCAGGGCGAGGCGGCGCAGGTTTGCCTGGAAGTTCGAGGCCTGGCGCACGCGGTCGCGCAGGTCTTCCCCGGCAATCGTGGTGCCGTCGGCGAGGATCAGGGATTCCCCGTCAGTGCCTTCGCCGATGAGATAGGATTCCAGCTCCGCATCGTCCTTCACATAGCGTTCGGACCGGCCGCGCGTCACCTTGTAGAGCGGCGGCTGGGCGATGTAGAGATAGCCGCGTTCGATAACCTCCGGCATCTGACGATAGAAGAAGGTCAGCAGCAGGGTACGGATGTGCGCGCCGTCGACGTCAGCATCGGTCATGATGATGATCTTGTGATAGCGCAGCTTGTTGATGTCGAACTCGTCACGGCCGATACCGGCGCCGAGCGCCATGATCAGTGTGCCGACCTGGTCTGACGACAGCATCTTGTCGAAGCGTGCGCGTTCCACGTTCAGGATCTTGCCGCGGAGCGGCAGGATGGCCTGATTGTCGCGCGAGCGGCCCTGCTTGGCAGACCCACCAGCCGAGTCACCCTCGACGATGAAGATTTCGGATTTCGCCGGGTCTTTCTCCTGGCAGTCCGCCAGCTTGCCGGGCAGGGAGGTGATGTCGAGCGCAGACTTGCGGCGCGTCAGTTCGCGGGCCTTGCGGGCGGCCTCGCGCGCAGCGGCGGCCTCCACGATCTTGCCCATGATTTCCTGGGCTTCCTTCGGGTGTTCCTCGAACCATTCGGCGAGCTTCTCGCCCATCATGCTCTCGACCACCGGGCGCACCTCGGAGGAGACGAGCTTGTCTTTCGTCTGGGAACTGAATTTCGGGTCCGGCACTTTCACCGACAGGACGCAGGTGAGGCCTTCGCGGGCATCGTCGCCGGAAATCTCGACCTTGGCCTTCTTGGCGAGGCCCGTCTCGTTGGCGTATTTGTTGATGATCCGCGTCAGCGCCCCGCGGAAACCGGCCAGGTGCGTGCCGCCGTCGCGCTGGGGAATGTTGTTGGTGAAGCAGAGCACGTTCTCGTGATAGCTGTCGGTCCACTCCAGCGCGGCCTCGACGGTGATGCCGTCCTTCTCGCCGATGGCATAGACCGGCTCCGGGATCAGCTTGCCCTTGGCCTTGTCGAGGTGTTCGACGAACGCCTTCACGCCGCCTTCGTACATCAGGTCGATCTCGTAGGGCTCGGCCTCACGCTCGTCGCGGAAGATGATGTGCACGCCGGAGTTCAGGAAGGCGAGTTCCCGCAGACGGTGTTCCAGCGTCTTGCGGTCATAATTCGTCATCGTGAAGGTGCTGGGCGAGGCGAGGAAGCGCACCGCCGTGCCGGAATAGGGCTCGCCCTTGTCGGTCATGGGCGAGTCGCCGCGCGTCTCCAGCGGGGCCTCGACATGGCCGCCATTGATGAAGCGGACCCAGTGTTCCTTGCCTTCGCGGTGGATGGTCAGTTCCAGCCAGTCGGACAGGGCGTTGACCACGGACACGCCCACGCCGTGCAGGCCGCCGGAGACCTTGTAGGAGTTCTGGTCGAACTTCCCGCCGGCGTGCAGCTGGGTCATGATGACCTCTGCCGCCGAGACGCCCTCGGTCGGGTGCAGGCCGACAGGAATGCCGCGGCCATTGTCGGTGATTTCGGCAGAGCCGTCGGGGTAGAGGGTGACCGTCACGCGGTCGGCATGGCCGGCCAGCGCCTCGTCGATGGCGTTGTCCACCACCTCGTAGATCATGTGGTGCAGGCCCGACCCGTCATCGGTGTCGCCGATATACATGCCGGGGCGTTTGCGCACGGCTTCCAGGCCCTTCAGGACCTTGATGGAGCCTGCGCCGTACTCGGCATTCTCGCCCTGCGTTTCTTCAGCCATGAGGCTTCCCCGTCGATTCTGTAGATTCGCCTTCAAATATAGGGGATTAACCCCTCAGAGGGAACCGAAACGGGGGTTATTTTACAGCTTTGTGGAGGCGCAAATTACCCCCGCAAAAACAAGGCCTTGCAGGGGCTAAAAAGGGCGATTTTGGCGGCTCTTCCGGGTTCAGCCTTTTGCGGGCGGTTTCCGGTGCTTTTTCAGTGGTTTTGCGCCCTTCTGGAAGGCGGGTTTGCCGCCTTTGGGACCACCCTTGCCTGCGCCCTTGGGGCCGCCTTTTCCGGGCTTGCCCTTGCTGCGCATGGGCGGCTTCCAGCCATCCTTGGCATGCACTTTGGAGAATTTCTTCGCCGGCTTTGCAGGCTTCTCCCGGTCGTCCTGGATATAGTCTGTCTGCGGGGAGGGCGCGCGTTCGGCTGCGGCCGGGGCGTCGTCCCGGGCAGCTTTCTTCTCGTAGGGCTTCTTGCCGGAGAATTTGCGCGGGGCATCCGGGTCGTAGGGGTTCTTGCGCAGGCGCGGGGCCGGGCGCTCGCTGCGGTCTTCCCGGTCGAACCGGGCCGGTGCAGGCGGCGCACCGTCGAGCCGCGAGGCACGCAGGCTTTTCTCCACCATGCCGTTCTCCCCGATTGTCTCGAAGAAGCGGGCCGCAGCATCGCGGGTCAGCTCCACATGCGTGTCGCCTGGATTGATGCGGATGGCACCGATATCGTCGCGGGAGAGGCCGCCGGCCTTGCAGAGGACAGGCAGGATCCAGCGGGCTTCAGCGTTCTTCTTGCGGCCGACATTCAGCTGCACCCAGACGGCATCATCGAAGCCCTTGCGTTCGGTCTTGTGGCGTTTCTCGCGCGGCTCGCGGTCGGCCCAATCGCCGCGTTCGCCACGCTCTGTGCGTTCGCGGCGCTTCGGCGGGCTCGTGTCCACCGGGCGCAGGTCCTCGGGCGCCGAGCGGCCTTCACGCTGCTTGCGCAGGAAAGCGGCAGCGACCTGTTCGGCCCCGTGTTGTTCGAGCAGCGCGTCGATCATGGCGCGCTCGCTCTCATGGATCGGACGGGTGAGGGACGGGTCGGCCAGCAGGCGCGCATCGTCCAGCGCGTTGATCTCGTCGGCCGAGGGCGGCGTGCCCCAGGTCGCTTCGATCCGGGCATCGCCCAGCAGGCGTTCGACGCGGCGGCGGGCCTTCGGCGCCACGATCAGCGCGCTGACGCCCTTGCGTCCGGCCCGGCCAGTCCGGCCGGAACGGTGCAGCAGGGTGGCGGGATCGCGCGGCAGGTCTGCGTGGATGACGAGGCCCAGATTGTCGAGGTCGAGGCCGCGGGCGGCGACGTCGGTCGCGATGCAGACGCGGGCGCGGCCATCGCGCAGGGACTGGAGCGCGTTGGAGCGTTCCTTCTGGCTGAGCTCGCCGGAGAGGGCGACGACCGGAAAGCCGCGATTGCCCATGCGGCTCATCAGCTTGTTCACCGCCGCACGCGTCGTGCAGAAGACGAGCGCGCTTTCGCTGTCGGAATGGCGCACGATATTGACGATGGCGTTTTCTTCATCGCCCGGCGCGACGAGCAGGGCGCGGTATTCGATGTCGCCATGCTGGCGCTGTTCGGATTCTGTGCGGACGCGCTCGGCATCCTTCTGATAGCGCGCGGCGAGGTTCGCGATGCCTTTCGGCACGGTGGCCGAGAACATCAGGGTGCGGCGGGTTTCCGGCGTGCCCTGAAGGATATGCTCCAGCTCCTCGCGGAAGCCCATGTCGAGCATCTCGTCGGCCTCGTCCAGCACGACGACGCGGATGCCGGCGGTGTCCAGCGAGCCGCGTTTGATATGGTCCGACAGGCGGCCGGGCGTGCCGACCACGATATGGGCACCGCGGGCGAGGGCCTTGCGCTCGTCACGCATGTCCATGCCGCCGACACAGGTGGCGATACGGCCACCGGCCGGGCCGTAGAGCCAGATCAGTTCACGGGCGACCTGCATGGCCAGTTCGCGCGTCGGTGCCACGATCAGGGCCAGCGGGGTTTCGGCGCGGGTGAGGCGGTCTTCCTCGCCCAGCAGCTCGCCAGCCATGGCGAGGCCGAAGGCGACGGTCTTGCCGGAGCCGGTCTGGGCGGAAACGAGCAGGTCGCGCCCGGCGAGCGAAGGCTCGATCACGGCAGACTGGACCTGGGTGAGGGCATCATACCCCTTATTGGAAAGGGCTTCGGCGAGGGCCGAGGGAACGGACGGATAAGCGGACATGTAAAGGCTTTCGGGGGTTGGGCTGTCAGGGATCGTCATCGAGGCACGATCGACCTGTCAGAGGGAGTTTGCGGCCCTATGACACGTTTTTGCGCGCTGCACCATGGGCACGCGCAGGGCGTTCGTTAATGCCCGGTCCCGCTAACAGGCCGTCAGACCTCCACGTCCAGTCTTTCGATGCCGCGGAAAAAGGGCAGGGCGCGCCAGGCGATGTCTTGTTCGGGCAGCTTCATGTCCGGATAGCGTTCGAACAGTTTCTGGTAGACGCGCCTTGCCTCCATGCGGGCGAGCGGGGCGCCGATGCAGATGTGGGGGCCGCCACCGAAGGCAACATGGCTGGCGCGCTTCTTGGTGATGTCAAACGCGTCCGGCGCCTCGAATGTCTCTGCGTCGCGATTTGCGGAGGCGAGCGAGCAGAACACGACCTGGTGTTCCTTCACCGGGCAACCGGCGACCTGTTTGTCAGCCTCGGCGATGCGGGACGTGGCGGAGACGGGCGCCTCATAGCGCAGCACTTCCTCCACGGCCTGCGCCGCAAGGCCGGGGTCGGCCTTCAGGGCGGCGAGTTGCTCCGGATGCGTCAGGAACAGCCAGACGCCATTGCCGATCAGGTCCGTCGTCGTGAGGTTCCCTCCGACCAGGAGCGCCTGAAGATTGATGCGGACTTCATCGTCCGACAGCGGAGCGTCTCCGGAAGCCTGCAGCTGAACCATGTCGGTGATGAGATCGTCTTCCGGTGCTTTGCGGCGGCGCTCCATCAGTTCGGTGAAATAGGCATCGAGTGCTGCGCCGCCTGCCATCATGCGCTCGGTCTCTTCCGGGGTGCGGACCGGGTTGAGGCCAAGGATCACCGCTTCTGACCAGTCGCGGAAATCGGCGAGGCGTTCCTCGTCGACCCCAAGGATGCGGGCGATGACCGTCACCGGGATCGGCACGGCGATCTCGGCCATCAGGTCGAACACACCGCTGGCAGGGGCGGCCTCGATGGTGTCATCCACGATGGCCTCGATCTGGTCCTTCATCTTGTTGATGCGGGTGTAGAACGCCTTCGCCAGCGGCGGACGGACACGGGCATGGTCCGGATCGTCCATGAAGAGAATGGAGGTACGGCGCGGGTTCTCCTCGTCGACCAACTGGCGCGAGATCGAGCCTTCTTCGGCATTCAGCGGATGGCGGACGAAACTGCGGTCATTCACCGTGGTGCGCACGTCGCCATAGCGGGTGAGAAACCAGGTCTTCGCCATCTCGTCCCGCATGACGGGACATTGCTCGCGCAGCGCTTTCAGCGGGGGATGCGGATCGCGCCGCGCCTCCGGCATGAAGGCCGTCACTTCAATGATGGATTGCGGGACTGAAGGCGTGGAGCCCTGATCGTCGGCCATTGTTTCCTCCCGGATTTCTTATCTTTGCGGGAAGATAGCACAGACCGGCGTCCGCGCGCAGCCTGTCGCAGCGTCAGGCCAGGGACCGCGGAATGCAGCTGGCCGTCGCCTGAGCAAGCAGCTTGCCGTCTTCGCTGCGCAGGTAGCCCTGTGTGAAGATGGCCTGTCGGCCCTTGCGGACAACTTCGCCGCGGCCGAGAAGGCGCACGCCAACGGGCACGGGGCGGATGAAACTGACCGTCATCTGCAGCGTCGGCGCCATGGCCGGGCCATCCTGTACGATCGAACCGGCGACGCTCATGATTTCGTCCAGCGCAGCGGTCACGAAGCCACCCTGCGCCGTGCCGCCGGGATTGGTGGCCTGGGCCGGCAGGCAGAAAGCCGCCTCGGCCCAGCCTTCCGTTTCATCGAAGGCAATCAGGTCAAAACCGACAAAGTCTGTCGCGGGCGGGCGTGAGCCGTCGCCGAGCACGCCTTCCCAATATGCGCGTTTGTCGAAACTCATTTTGCGAGGCGTTTGAATGGCATCGGGATCGCCGTGGCCGACGCCTTGGCGACCATCTTGCCGTCCGGGTCAAAACATTCCGCTTCCATGAAGGCAGCGGATTTGCCGAGGCGCACGATGCGGGCATCGACATAGGCCTTGCCGGGCATGAGGCGCGTCAGGAAGCTGGTTTTCATCTCCAGTGTCGGGGCCGTCATGGTGACGTTGGAGGCGATGATCACACAGGTGCTCATCGCTTCGTCCAGCATGGCGGAGATGAAGCCGCCCTGCACGGCGCCGGTCGGATTCGCGAAGGACGGGCTGACGTCAAACGCCATCCGTATGCGCATGGCATCCTGTTCGACTTCGATGAGCGTCATGCCCAGCGTGTCGGAACAGGGGGGACGCTTCTTCGAGCCCTGGAAGCGGGCCAGCATGTCAGCGTCGCTGATGCGGGGTTTTTCAGTCTCTGACAATCGTCCGGCCTATTTGCGGCGGAAGGCGTCGAGGTTGACGACCGTGCCGGCATCGCTGGCGGGGGCAGCGTCTGCCTCGCCTGACGCTTCTTCCAGTTCGGAGGCTGGAGAAATGACGGCCGCGTCCTTGTCCTGCGCTTCGAAGGTCAGGCCGAAATTCACGGACGGATCGACGAAGCGCGTGATCGCGGCATAGGGCACGAACAGGTGCTGCGGCACGCCGGAGAATTTCAGGATGATTTCGAAATGGCCGTCATGGACTTCGAGGTCCCAGAACTGGTGCTGGACCACGATCGTCATGTCGACCGGGAAACGCTCGGTCAGATAGTCGGCCATGCGCACGCCCGGCGCCTTGGAGCGGAACGTGATGTAGAAGTGGTGGTCACCCGGCAGGCCGCCATTCGCCTTGGCGCGCTTCAGCGCTTCGCGGACGACACCGCGCATGGCTGCCTGAGTGAGCGCTTCGTAACCGATATAGTCCGTCATGGCGCGGTGCTGATCCCCATCGATATTCTTGTTTCTTCTGACCGTCACAATATTCCTCCGGCCGCGTGCGGGCAACGGGCTTCGCACAATGCGCGAGCAAAAAGCTGTACTTCGCCCGGAGGTGTGTGTGGGCGCCGGAATGCCCCGGGATTGCAACGGACTAGACGGGGAAAACGGTCAGTAATTTGCCGGCGGATCGCTGGCCGGGAAGGATTCGTCGCTTTCTTCGTCGACCTTGTCCCACTCTTTGGGCGGGTCGTCCATGTTTTCCGGGCCCGACGGGCGAATCTTCTTGTCGGCCGTTTCGGCGTCGTGATTCTTCTCGGTTTGGGGGTTCTTGCCTGTCATTCTGGTTTCCTCCTTTCGGGGGGAGTAAAGCACTAACGCGTCAGGCAGCTGATCGTTGCATGGATGGCGCCGGGGCCTTGCCTATGGCCAAGCTGAACTGGCCCGCCTAGTTTGCCCGTCAACGACAAGACCGAGGGAAGGAACAGCCATGCAGATGCCGGAAAAGGGACGCGACTGGGCCGATGTGCGCCAGGAAATGATCACGCGCGGCGGCGGTGATGCGCAATGGCGCGACGGGCGCACGGCTGTTTACGTCTTCAATGCGGGCCATGATGTCGAACAGGTCCAGCAGGAAGCCTACACGCTCTATATGGCGGAGAACGGTCTTGGCCCGATGGCTTTCCCGAGCCTTGCGCAGATGGAGAAGGAAGTGATCGGCATGGGCCTCGGCCTGCTGCACGGACCGGAAGGCGCGACCGGTGCGATGACCTCCGGCGGCACGGATTCGATCACCATGGCCATGAAGACGGCGCGCGACTATGCCCGCGCAAAGGGCAAGCCGCGCGAGGGGCAGAATGTCGTGCTGGCGCAGTCGGCGCACCTGGCCTTCGACAAGGCCGCCCATCTGATGGACATCGAAGTCCGCCGCGTGCCGCTGAAGACGGATGGCAGCTATGAGGCCGATCCCGCAGCGATGGGCGAGGCGGTCGACGCGGCGACGGTGATGATGGTCGGCTCCGCGCCGAACTTCCCGCATGGCATTATCGACCCGATCGCTGAACTGGGCGAGGTCGCCGCGAAGAAGGACGTCTGGCTGCATGTCGATGCCTGCGTTGGCGGCTATTTCGCGCCCTTCGCGCGGATGAATGGCGTGCCGGTGCCGGCCTTCGACTTTGAAGTTCCCGCCGTCCACTCGATGAGCGCCGACCTGCACAAATATGGCTATTGCGCCAAGGGCGCTTCGACCGTGCTGTTCCGCTCCGAAGAGCTCTACAATTACATGCCGTTCGACCTGGCCGGGTGGAGCGGGGCGCCGATGAAGACGCCGACGCTGGCAGGCACGCGGCCGGGCGGGGCGATCTCTGCCGCCTGGGGCGTGATGAACACGCTGGGCGTCGAAGGCTACAAGCGGTTGCAGGGGCAGGTGTGCGCCACCCGGGAAAAGATCGAAGAGGGCGTGAAGCGGCTCGGCTTCGAGATCGTCGGCAATCCGATGCTGGGCCTGATGGCCTTTTCCCATCCGGATGCCCATGCCTTTGCGGTCTATGGCGAGATCTTCCGGCGCGGCTGGTTCACCTCCGTGACGAAAGAACCGCCGAGCCTGCACCTGATGCTGTCGCCCAAGCACGCCGATGTGGCCGATGCCTACCTCGCCGATCTCGAAGCGAGCCTCGCGGCGGTCAAAGCAGGCGCCGACGGCCCGAAAGTGGAAGCGCGCTACAGCTGAGTTCCGCGCCTACAGGATCGGGCTGGCGAGGCGCAGGATGTTTTCGAGGAATTTGTGCCATTCCGGGCGCTGCTCCCAGCGCGCCAGGTCCAGCGGTGTGCTGTCCGGCAGGTAGGTGTCCGAGTGCTGCCACAGGGCGGCGCTGGTGGCGGCGTCATAGATGACCATGGTCAGCTCGAGGTTCAGGTAGAAGCTGCGCATGTCGATGTTCACCGTCCCGAACAGGGCGATCTCGTCGTCCACCAGGATCAGCTTTGTGTGCAACAGGCCGTTGCGATACCGGATCAGGCGAACCCCGGCCCGCAGCAATTCCTTGTAGGAGGACTGGCTGGCAAACTGGGCGAGGCGGGAATCGAGGCGTTCGGGCACGATGATCTCGACCTCGATCCCGCGCTTGGCAGCCGAGACAAGCGCCAGCTGGACCGCAGGGTCCGGAATGAAATAGGGCGAGACGATGCGCAGCCGCCTCTGCGCGCTGAAGATCGCCGAGACGAGCACTTCATAGATCGTGGAATTGCGCATTTCCGGGCCGGACGGCAGCACCTGCATGGTGACGGGCCTGCCTTCGCCTGTGCCTGTGTCTTCCCGATGCGTGATCGGCAGGGCATTCAGGTCGGCCCGGCCGATCTGGTAGCCGACGCTGTCGAACAGGAAGTCCGACAGGCAGACCGATGTGAGCGCATCGACGACGGGGCCTTCGACCCGCATCATCATGTCGACCCACTGGCCAACCCCGCGATTGGCCTTGAACAGTTTGGGGTCGGCGAGGTTGTAGCTGCCGACATATCCGACGCGCTGGTCGCAGACGAGGATCTTGCGGTGATTGCGCAGGTCGGACCGGCGGAAGAAGGAAGAGAACAGATTGACCCGCAGGGAGCGGACGATCTGGACGCCCGCCTTCCTCAGCCGGTGTGGCCAGTGCGACCGGAAGAAAGCCTTGGAGCCGAAATCGTCTGCCAGGATCTTGCAGTTGACGCCCCGCTGCGCCGCCCGTTCGACCGCGGCCAGCACATCGCCGACACGGCCCGCGGGGTCGAGGATGTAGAATTCGAGGCAGATGCTGTCCGAGGCCGCATCAATATCGTCCTGCATGGCGGCATAGAGGTCTCCGGCGTCGGCGAAGAAGGCCGGAGACAGGCCGGTGAGAACGGGGAAGCCGACGTCGGCCTGGATGGAGCGGGAGAGCGCCGCATAGCGGGAAATTCCCGCAATGTCCGGCGGGATGCTGGCGTCATTGAGCTTGAAGACCTGCATGAAAAACGTGCGCAGGCGCTCGCCCATCTTCATGCGCCGCCCGCCCAGCCGGTGATCCCCGAACAGGACATACAGCACCACCCCCACCACCGGCAGGCCGAACAGGAGGAACAGCCATGCCAGGGTCGTGTTCACCGCGAGCTTGCGGTAAAGCAGGCGTATCGCTGCAAGCACCGAGAGCGAGAAGTGCACGAGAAAGGGTATGGAACTGAGAAGAGGAATCATGTGTCCAGCCTGACAATGCGTGACCCCTTACCTTGTCCTGTCCGAACCGCCAAAGGAAGACCGCGCCTTTGAAACTGCTCACCTGGAACATTCAGGCCGCCATCGGAACGGCCCGTTTCTCGCACTATCTGACGCGGGCGCACCGGCAGGTGTTTCATACACCGGCCAAGGCGAACACGCTGGAAACCATCGCCGAGACCATTCGCGAGGCAGACCTTGTCTGCCTGCAGGAGGTCGACCTTGGCGGGCGCCGGGCCGGGTATCGTTGCCAGGCCAATGCGATTGCCGAACGCTCTGGCCATGATCATCTGGCGATTCAGGAAAACCGGGTGATCCGGGGTGTTTCGCGGCATGGGAATGCGATCCTCAGCCGGTTTCCGCTGTCGGATGTACGGGACCTGAAACTGCCGGGCCGGGTGCCGGGGCGCGGCTGCCTGATTGCGACGGTCGAAGCGGAAACACGCTTTGACGTTGCCTGCGTGCATCTCAGCCTCGGCCGCCGGGACCAGGCACTGCAGCTGGACTTTCTCTCCCGCCACCTGCCGAGCAATGGCCGCTGGGTGGTGATGGGGGACTTCAATTGCAGCCTGCATTCAAGCCCGGCCGAGGCCTTCCTTGAGAAGATGCAGGCCCATTTCGACCGCCAGCCTGAACCGACCTATCCTTCCTGGCGGCCGCTGCGGGACTATGACCACATCCTGACCGGCCCGGCGCTGGCACTCGGCCAGTACCAGCCCGGCCCTGAAATCTGTTCCGACCATCTCAATGTCTCGGCGGAGATGGGTCCGGCCTGAAGCGCCGCCGTTCGCCGCCATATTCCTGCCGTCAGACATGGTCTATGTTCGCCTTCCGAAAACAAGTCGAAGGGGACGCGAAATGAAAACAGGATTTTTGACAGCAGCAGGCATCGCCGCAGCACTGGTTCTGACGGGCTGCGGCGGCAAGGACGATGTGCAGGGCAAGACCGGGGAAGACATCACCGCAAAGTCTTCCGCCGATGATATCGGTGAAGCCTACATCAACGAGATGACGCGTATCGCCGATGCGCTGGAAGGGGTGGACGACGAGGCGAGCGCCAAGGCCGCCGCGAAGAAGATGAAGGTCGCCATCGACGGGCTGAACCAGATGTCGGATGAGCTGGACGGTGAGATCTCCGGCGTCAAAGGCATGCAGATTTTCGGCGGGCGATATGCCGAACTGGTTCAGGTGCAGGGACGCATTGCAACATCCATGATCCGCATTCAGTCAGACCATCCGGAGCTGATGGACACGATCAGTGCCGAGATGGACCGGATGGAGAACTAGGTCGCTGCAGCGCCGGATTTTGCGCCGATTGCCTGCATCGCCTCTGCGGCGATTTCGAACGATCGCAGGCGCGCGGCGTGATCGTGGATCTGGCCCGTCAGGATGACTTCATCCGGGCGGTGCCGGTCGATCAGGGCAGAGAGTTCCGCCTCCACCTTGTCCGGGCTGCCCGTGGCCGAGATCCGCAGCGCCCGGTCGACCTGGGCAACCAGTTCGGGCGGGGCGATGTCGTGGATGTTGTCGACCGGCTTGGGCAGCGGTCCGGGGCGGCCGGTGCGCAGATTGATGAAGGCCTGTTGCATGGACGTCTTCAGCCGCGTGCCTTCCGCATTCGTGTCGGCGCCGAACACGTTGATTGCCAGCATGAAGCAGGGCTTGTCGGTGACGCCGGGATTGAAACGTGCACGGTATATTTCGGCCGCCTGTTCGAGCGCGTCCGGCGCAAAGTGTGACGCGAAGGCATAGGGCAGGCCGAGATGGGCGGCGAGCTGTGCGCCGAAGAGGCTGGACCCGAGCATCCAGACCGGCACATGCGTGCCGGCGCCCGGAACGGCCTGCACTTGCTGGCCTGGCTCGGCAGGCTGGAAATAGCCCAGCAGCTCGACCACGTCCTGCGGGAAAGTGTCGGCGGCCTGCATGCCGCGGCGCAGCGCCCGCATGGTCGCCTGATCCGTCCCCGGCGCGCGGCCGAGGCCGAGGTCGATCCGGTCCGGATAGAGCGTCGCCAGCGTGCCGAACTGTTCGGCCACCATCAGCGGTGCATGGTTCGGCAGCATGATGCCGCCCGCGCCGACGCGGATGGTCGAGGTCGCCCCCGCCACATGTCCGATCAGGATCGAGGTCGCCGCCGAGGCGATGCCGGTCATGTTGTGGTGTTCCGCCATCCAGTAACGGCGATAGCCGAGGCGTTCGGCATGGCGGGCAAGGTCCACCGTATTGGCGAGGGCCTCTGCCGCCGTATGGCCTGCGGGGACGGGGGAAAGATCGAGCACCGAATAGGGAATCATCAGCCTGGCTCCTCTGCCTTGAAGCGGGAATATGGGGCCGCAACCGGCAGGCCGGTACCCCTGCTGACGCGGGGAGACAGTATGCAAACCCGGATTTTCGGGGGCTGACCCCGCGTGAACACATCTGGCAGGCCGCAAAGAACGTACTAGAAATGCATCTGCACCTGCCTCGAAAGGCCCTGCCATGATCACGCTGCATCATCTGGAGAAATCCCAGTCCATCCGCATCCTCTGGCTGCTGGAAGAACTTGGCGTGCCTTACGAGGTGAAGCTGTACGACCGGGACCCGGACACCCGGCTCGCCCCGGCAGAGTACAAGGCGGTCTCGCCGCTCGGCACGGCGCCGGTCATCACCGTGGATGGCACCGCGATGGCGGAGACCAATGCAATCGTCGACTATATCTGCGACCTGCACGATGACGGCCGCCTGCGCCCGGCGCCTGGCACGCCGGACCGGGCGCGCTATCTGTTCTGGTTCCACACGTCACAAGGCAGCCTGCAGCCGCTGTTGACGAACAAGTTCGTCATGACAGCGATGACCATGCGCGCGCCCTTCCTGATGCGGCCTGTGGCAAAGGCACTGGTCGGCGGGCTGGACAAAGCCTTCTTCACGCCGCGCCTCACGGCCCTGATGAGCGAAATCGAAAAACAGCTCGGCCAGACAAAATGGTTCGCAGGGGACAAGCTCACCGCCGCCGACATCGTGATGGGCTATTCCATGGAACTCGCCGCCCACCGCGCCGGGATGGATGAAGCGAACTTCCCGAACGCCCACCGCTTCCTGAAACAGATGCACGAAACACCGTCCTACATCCGCGCCATGGAGAAGGACGGGAAGGGCACGATTCTGCTTTAGGCGGGGCAGTCTTCCGGACAATTGGACAAGGCAAGAGCGCCGCTATGTGCACCTGCGGGGTCGCGCTTTTGTGATCAGAATGGCGCCTACATTACGTAATTGTACTTTAGACAGCTCTAATAAAAACCGGGTGGTTCCCCAATTGTCAGACATGACGCAAGCGAATGGGAGCTGCAAATGACTGACCGGAAAATCCTGAAAACACAGTGTTGCATCGCCGGGGGCGGCCCGGCGGGAGTCATGTTGGGGTACCTGCTCGCGCGTCAGGGTGTGCAGGTTATTGTGCTGGAAAAGCACGCAGATTTCTTCCGGGATTTCCGGGGCGATACGGTTCATCCGTCCACGCTGCAGGCGATGAGCGAGATGAATTTGCTGGAGAGCTATCTTGAGAAACCGTTCCAGAAAACAGACCGGCTGAGTGTCGTCATTGATGAAAAGGAAATTCCGATTGCGGACTTTCGCCACCTGCCGGTCGTCGCGCCCTATATCGCGATGATGCCGCAATGGGAGTTCCTGAACCATCTTGCCGAACAGGGCCGGGCCCTTCCGGGCTTCACATTGCTCATGTCGACCAGGGCAGAGCGGGTTGCCGAAACGAACGGCCGCGTCACGGCGCTGGAAGCAGAAGGCCCGGACGGGCCGATGACCATCGAGGCCGATCTGGTTGTCGGGGCTGACGGGCGGGATTCGGTCCTGAGAGACCAAAGCAGCCTGCCCATAAAGGACATCGGCGCACCGGTGGATGTCTACTGGTTCCGGCTGCCCCGGCAGACGGGCGGGACGGAGTCGCTCGGCCGGATCAATTCCGATGGCATGCTGGTGATGATCAATCGCGGCGACTACTGGCAGTGCGCCCTGCCTTTCCCGAAAGGGGCGGACGTACATATCCGGGCAGAAGGCCTGCAGGCCTTCCGTGACCGGATCGCGCGTCTGGCGCCCATACTGGCCGATGCTGTTGATGAGCTGAGCAGCTGGGACGATGTCAAACTGCTGACCGTTCAGGTGAACAGGCTGGAAACCTGGTGGAAGCCCGGCCTCCTGTTCATCGGAGATGCCGCGCACGCCATGTCACCGGTCGGCGGGGTGGGCGTGAACCTCGCGGTTCAGGATGCCATTGCGGCGGCGCGGATACTTGGCGCGCCTTTGCGGGAAGGTCGGTTGTCGGATCAGGATCTCGCCGCAGTACAGAAGCGCCGCGAATGGCCGGCGCGGACGACACAGGCCGCGCAGGTCATGGCGCACCGCAAGGTTCTGGTTCCGGCGCTCTCGCATGACAGCAAGGTGCATGTGCCGTTTGCGCTTCACCTGTTCCAGTGGGTGCCGCCCTTGCGCCGCCTGCCGGCCCGCGCGGTTGGCATGGGGGTGCGGCCCGAACACTGGGACACGCAGCTCGACCGGCTCGCGGATGCGGCCTGAAACAGATGCACGAGATGCCCTCCTGCCAGCGCGCGATGGAGAAGGACGGGAAGGGCACGATTTTGCTTTCGCCAGCGTCCGGAAAATCCACATTCCAGACTTAATATTCCTGCAATCAAAGGGAGATAATTGTCTCCCAGTGATTGCGGGAGAATGCGTATGCGTAGATGGCAGACGATTGTGGCGATGCTCACTTCCGCGAGTCTGGCCGGCTGTGTGTATTTGACGATTGAATACAAAGAGGCTGCGGCCCCGTCGGATCCTTTCGCGCTCAAAATCTCGCATGGCGATCCCATTGGACACGTCATTGGAGAAGAACCGCCGCATCGTCCCTTTTCCAGCGTGACCGCCGTTGAGTATTTACGACCGGATGCGCCGGATTGTGGCATGCCGGGCCAGCCCATGACTTTCTATCCGGGCCTCGGTGGTGACTTGGTTACGATTACGCGGGCTGGAAATGTCGATCTGTTCGATGCAGGCGACTCGGCAGATGGGCCTACGCCTCAAAACCATGACCGGCTGATACTGCCTGGATTTCCGTCCGATGCGGAAGTGCTGGTCCGAAACGGGTCGGTGGCGTTCTGCTTTCCCAAACACAAACTGTCGGTACTGCTGGTCCGGCAAATGTGCGCGGGAGACGGCTGGAACAACGCCTATGAATCGATCAGTTTCACCGGCGGTGTGAGCTTCGTGAAGCCCGAAGTGTTGGCGCAGCTCGACGGACCTTACATGACAGAAGAGAGGGCCCGGCAGATGAGCCTGGACTGGCTGAGCGAGAAAGCTCTGGCCAACTGGGCTGTATACACCATGCCTCCTGAATTGCTGTCATCGGCGGAAGCACTGGAAGCGTGCGCCAAACCAATTCCGGGCGCATCTCCCAAAAAACCGAAATCCTGAAAAAGGGAAAGTGGAGGCTTCTGTTGCCAGGCGCCTCCGGGCCCCGCCTAGGGGTCTGATACCCTAGGAGTTAAGTTCGGTAATCATCCGACTGCTTACGCAGCCATCAGTTCACCTTCAGCAAAGTTGTCGTTTGCAACTATGTTGATTTGGGCTTCTGAGGGGGCCCAATCCGGCGAAGGCCTCGTCTTTACACGTCCGTCGATCCTATTTCGGCCCCGTCAGAAACAGGCCCGGTGAAAAGGCCTGAACCTGCTTTTGGTGGAGCCGCCGGGTACCGCCCCCGGGTCCGAGCCGCTTATTACACGCGCGTTTATCGCCATAGTCCGAAGACCCTATCAATATAGGGGCAGAGCGGCTCCGTTGAAAGGGGGGCGCTGAAAGCGGAAGGTTACTCCCGTGCGTCGGCGCTCTCGTCGCGCAGACCCTTGAACTCCGATGTCGGCTTCAGGTCCGGCCAGGTGGTGGAGTTCGCCAGGTCTTCGGTGAGGTCCAGGAACAGTTCCACATCCTGCGCGGCGCCGCGCAGGTCCCAGTCCGGATCCCAGGCGTCGTTCTGGTTGTGGTAGCGGTTGGCAATATAGCCCGCGACCCATTCGATCCCGGCTTCCCGGCCGCCCTCCACAAGGTCCGGTCCGCCGGCGATTCCCATGATCAGCAGTACCGGCACGCCGCGGCGGGCGAGCGAGAAATGGTCTGCCCGGTAGAACAGGCCATTCTCCGGCAAGCCTTCGGGAGACACCGTGCGGCCCTGTTTTGCCGCTGCGGCGGCCATCATTTCCTCAAGCTCGCTCTGGCCTTCGCCGACCTGGATGACGTCCTTTGCCGGACCCGCCGTTTGCAGGATGTCCAGCGTCAGATTGGCGACGGTTGTTTCCAGCGGATAGATCGGGTTCTGCGCATAGGCTTCCGAGCCGAGCAGGCCGCTCTCTTCGCCCGTCCAGGCAGCGAACACGACCGTGCGTTCCGGCGCAGGACGCGCCTCCATGTTGCGGGCAATTTCCATGATCCCGGCAAGGCCGAGTGCATCATCGTTCGCGCCGGGTCTGACGACGCGGCCCTGCGCATCCGGAATGCCGATGCCATAGGCATCCCAGTGGCCGGACACCATGACGGTTTCGTCGGGCCGCTCGGTGCCGGTGATCTTGCCGAGCACATTCTGGCTTTCGACTGTTTCCACAGACAGGCCGAGATCTGCATTGAAGCGCAGGTCATCCAGGGTGAAGGCCTCGAAGTCGCGCTTGCGGGCGGCAACTTTCAGTTCGTCGAGGTCGTATCCGGCCTCGGTCAGCCATTGCCGGGCCATGTCCTCATGCAGCCAGCCGCGCAGATCGAGCGCCGGTTTAGCCGGGCCCTTGCTGGCAACGGCATAGTTCTCGCCCGGAGACGAGGCGGCAACATTCCAGCCATAGCCGGCGGGTTTTGTTTCGTGGATGACGAAGGCGGCGACCGCGCCGCGGCGGGCGGCCTCCTCATATTTATAGGCCCAGCGGCCATAATAGGTCATCCGGCGGCCGCCGAAGACGCCGGCGACCGGGTCATCTTCCTCGACACCGAAATCCGGGTCGTTCACGAGGAAGAGGGCGACCTTCCCAGTGAGGTCCATGTCGCCATAATCGTCCCAGTCACGTTCCGGCGCGCTGGCGCCAAAGCCCACGAACACGATCGGCACATCCTCAATGGCGATGTCTTCGCGCGGATTGGGGGAGCTGATATTGATGTCCAGGCCCTGCCTGAGAGGGATCACGGTGTCGCCCTGGCTGACATTCAGTGTGCGAATATCATTCACGACGGAGTGCTTCAGGGTCACCGGATCGGTCCATTTGCCGTCCCGTCCGCCAGGTTCAAGGCCGAGGTCCTTAAAGCGTTCGATCAGGTAGGCGACGGTCTTCGTCTCGCCCTCGGTGCCGGGCGCGCGGCCCATGAATTCGTCGGAAGCGAGCACCTTGACCGTCTCGGACATGTTTTCAGTGCTGATCGGGTTTTCAGGGCTGATCGTGGAGGTGTCCGCCGCTACGTCTGTCGCCGCTGCGTCTGTCTCAGGGGCCGGTGTGCAGGCCATCAATATCATGCCTGCGCTTGCGGATGCCAAAATCGCTCTGATCATTTGCGTTACTCTTTGAGGTCTGGACGGCCGTATCGTGTGGCCGGTGGGGTAGGAAAGGGGGTCAGTATAACACGTCGCTCTCGCCGCGTTCGCCGAAACCGTCGGCGATCAGGCTGGCGATGGCGGTGACGGCTTCAGCCGCGTCCGGGCCATTGGCGGCGAGTTCCACTTCGCAGCCCTGCGCGGCGACCAGCATCAGCAGGTCCATGATCGAGCGGGCGTCGGCTGTCTGGCCGTCATGGCTGACGATCACCGTGGCCTGGTATTCGCTGGCCAGTTTGGAGAGTTTGGCAGACGCGCGCGCGTGCAGGCCCTTGCGGTTGACGATGGTCACGCTTTGGCGGGCTTCGGTCACGGCGTTCTGCACAGGGCTCCGGGTCAATTGGATTTTGCGAGGAGTTCGGAGGCGATGTTGATATAGCGACGGCCCGCATCTGCAGCGGTCTGGGCAGCTTCGGCAAGTGGCAGTTCGTCGCGTACTTCAGCCAGCTTGATCAGCATCGGCAGGTTTACGCCCGAGATGACCTCGATATTGCCGGAACTCATGATCGACATGGCAAGGTTCGACGGCGTGCCGCCGAACATGTCAGTGAGGATAATGACCCCCAGGCCGACGTCACAGGCCTTGGCCGTGTCGCGGATCTGTTCGCGCCGGGCCTCGATATCGTCTTCTGCCTCGATGGAAATCGACTTGAATCGCATCTGTTCACCTACGACGTGTTCCGTCGCAGCGACCAGTTCCTTCGAGAGTTTGCCGTGGCTGACGACGACGATGCCGATCATGCCCGTCCTTTCGGGTTACGTGACGAATTTGTCATGCTGCCATGGCGAGTATGGCCGTCAACCCGGATTCAGCTGTGCGGTGTGTCGCTTTCTCAGGCGCCGTTGCCTGAAAGCCCCAGCACATCGTCCATGCTGTAGAGGCCGGGCTTCTGGTTAAGCGCCCAGAACGCTGCTTTCATTGCGCCTTCAGCAAACATCGCGCGGTCCAGCGATGTGTGGCTCAGCGTCACGATTTCCGTGTCGGAGCCGAAGCTGACGGAATGCTCGCCGATCACGCCGCCCATGCGGCGGACGGAGAAGCCGATCTTGCCCGGTTCGCGGGCTGCGTCGGGGCCGTCATAAGGCCCGGTGCGCAGGTCATCCAGCGCGGCGCCGCGGCCTTCGGCTGCTGCTTCGCCCAGCATCAGCGCGGTGCCGGACGGAGCATCCACTTTCTTGTTGTGATGGGTTTCCAGCACTTCGATGTCCCAGTCCGGGCCGAGGCTGGCGGCCGCGCGGCGGATCAGGCTTTCCAGCAGTTTGATGCCCAGCGCGAAGCTGCCTGACTTGACGATGGCAAGGTCTCCCGCAGCCGCTTCCAGCGCTTTTTCCTCAGTCGGCGAAAAGCCGGTTGTGCCAATGATTGCAACACGTACGGGCGTGTGTTTCAGCGCTTCCAGCGCCGCAATCGTGGCGGCAGGGCGGGTGAAGTCGAACCAGACATCCGCCTTGGCAGCCGCGATGACCGGGTCGGATGACGGCTTCACGCCGAGGTTCGGGATACCGGCCAGCTCCCCGATGTCGGTGTCCAGGTGAGGCGATCCGGCGACCTCTGTTCCGCCCGCAACCGTCAGCCCGTGGCGATGGGACACCGCGGCCAGCTGGCGGCCCATGCGGCCGGCGACGCCTGCAATGGCAACGGCGAAGGAATCGGAAATCTGGTCTGTCATGGCGCCCTTATAACCGGGTTTCGGCACAGGGGAACGGGTATGCGAAATTGACGGGAGTCCGCCCTTGCGCCGGGGGGGCGAAACTGAAATGTTCCGCGCTCCAGATTCCCCGGTTCCACGATCACAAACACCATCTATGGACCGTCTATAGACCATCTATACCCCGAGGAGATTTCCCGAGATGAAAACCCGCGCCGCTGTCGCCTTCGAAGCCAAGAAACCGCTCGAAATCGTCGAACTCGATCTCGAAGGCCCGAAGGCCGGCGAAGTGCTGGTCGAGATCATGGCCACCGGTATCTGCCACACGGATGCCTACACGCTGGACGGGCTCGACTCTGAAGGCATCTTCCCGAGCGTCCTCGGCCATGAAGGCGCGGGCATCGTGCGCGAGGTCGGCGCAGGCGTTACCAGCGTGAAGCCGGGCGACCATGTCATCCCGCTGTACACGCCGGAATGCCGCCAGTGCAAAAGCTGCCTGTCGGGCAAGACGAACCTCTGCACGGCGATCCGCGCCACGCAGGGCAAGGGCCTGATGCCGGACGGCACCAGCCGCTTCTCCTACAAGGGGCAGACGATCTTCCATTACATGGGCTGCTCGACCTTCTCGAACTTCACCGTCCTGCCGGAAATCGCGGTCGCGAAAATCCGCACCGACGCGCCTTTCGACAAGGCCTGCTATGTCGGCTGCGGCGTGACGACCGGCGTCGGCGCCGTCACCAACACGGCCAAGGTTCAGGTCGGCGACAATGTCGTCGTCTTCGGCCTCGGCGGCATTGGCCTCAACGTGCTGCAGGGCGCGAAGATGGCAGGGGCCGACAAGATCATCGGCGTCGATATCAACGACTCCAAGAAGGAGTGGGGCGAAAAATTCGGCATGACGCATTTCGTCAATCCGAAGAACACCAAGGACGTCGTCGCCCACCTCGTGGAGCTGACCGATGGCGGGGCGGATTATTCCTTCGACTGTACCGGCAACACGGATGTGATGCGCCAGGCGCTGGAATGCTGCCATCGCGGCTGGGGCACCTCGATCATCATCGGCGTGGCCGAGGCGGGCAAGGAAATCAGCACACGGCCGTTCCAGCTGGTGACGGGCCGCAACTGGCGCGGCACGGCCTTCGGCGGCGCCAAGGGCCGTACGGATGTGCCGAAGATTGTCGACTGGTACATGAACGGCAAGATCCAGATCGACCCGATGATCACGCACGTCATGAAGCTCGACAAGATCAACGACGCCTTTGACCTGATGCATGCAGGCGAGAGCATCCGCAGCGTGGTGGTTTACTGATGCGGGGCCTCGGCGCGCGTCGTTATCTTGGCGCGGCGGCGCTGGGGCTGGCTTTGCTCTCGGCAGGGGCCTCTGCGCAGGCGGAAAATGCGACGGAAGCAAAGCTATACCTGTCGGAGACCTATAACGAGACCGCCGACCCGGCGGCGGATGTCCAGCAGGCGATCCAGGAGGCCGACGGCCGCCGGATCCTGCTGGAGGTCGGCGGGGAATGGTGCGTCTGGTGCAAGATCCTCGACAAGTATCTGGAAGACAATGCCGATGTCCGCGAGGCGTTCGGCGAGAGCTTCATGATCGTGAAGGTCAATTTCAGCCGCGAGCATCCGAACACGGAATTCCTGGGTGCCTTTCCGAAAGCCGAAGGCTACCCGCATTTCTATGTGCTGGACGCCGATGGCAGCTTCCTCGCCTCGCAGGGGACGGCAGAGCTGGAAGAGGGCAAAGGCTACAATCGCGCCCGCATGCTGGAATTTGCAGAACACTGGCGCAAAGGCTGAACAGCCCCGGACAACCAAAGTATCTCTGCCTTCACTTTTGAGGCGGACTGACATCTGAGAAGGAGGAATTCCGGATGGGCATCGTAAAGCGTAATCTCGATATCTACCGTACACGTCTGGTCACGCTGGGAAACATTCTCGGCCGGGCCGAGGCGGAGCTGTTTCCGGATGATCCGGAGAAGAAAGCGCTGCTGACGGCGCGGCTGGCCGACGACATGCTGCCGCTGCCGAACCAGGTCTGGTTCACCTGCCGGCAGGCGGAGCTGCTGCTGAGCAAGCTGAACGGCACGCCGATGAAGGAGTTCGAAAGCGATAAGGCAAGCTTTGCCGATTTGAAAGCCTTGGTCGCCGAAACGATCTCGCGGATCGAAGCGCAGGCCGACACGAAGGAAGACTTCGCCGCCGGTGAGACGGTGCTGGAGATCCCCGGCTTTCCGACGGTGTCGCTTTCCGGACAGGCCTATATCGACGATTGGCTGACGCCGAACTTCTATTTCCATTTCGTGACAGCCTACGACATCCTGCGCGCAGAGGGGCTGGCCATCGGCAAGGCCGATTATATGAGCCATCTTCTGCCGCTGCTGTCGGGCGCTGCTGCCAGCTGATCGCAAGAGCCTGATCAAAAATGCTCTGGCTGACGCAGCGGGAGGCCGGAAACCCTCTGGCGCCGGCGGGGCGGCTGGGGCAGTAATTCCCAATCCATCAGGAGGAAAAACACATATGTTCAGTCACGTTATGGTCGGCACCAACGACCTTGCAAAAGCCAAGACGTTTTACGACGCCACGTTCAAGGCGCTGGGTGGCCGTGAGGCGATCACCGACCCGAAAGGCCGTCTGATCTATCTGCACAATGGCGGCACCTTCCTGGTGACCCCGCCGATCGACGGCAAAGAGGCCACGCACGCCAATGGCGGCACGATCGGCTTTGCGGTCGAGAATCCGGAACAGGCCGATGCCTGGCACGCGGCCGGCGCAGCGGCTGGCGGCACGCCGATCGAAGACCCGCCGGGCTGGCGCGAAGGCGGCGGCATGAAGCTGTACCTCGCTTATCTGCGCGATCCGGACGGCAACAAAGTCTGCGCGATGTGCCGCGGATAAAGGCAAAACGGCAAGCCGCCCCTTCCAAATCGGAAGGGGCGGTTTCGCATTGGGGCGACCTTATGTAACCTGCCCGCAAGCAGATGCTGCAAATGGCCCGCACCCGGGCCGCAGGAAGGGTAGGCCGCCCATGACCGAGTTCACGCATTTTACCTTGCTCGCCGATGGCGAAGTGTTCGCGCCGAACCTGGATTTCGAGACCGAACGCGGACGCTACATCATGGCCATGAAGGTCTGGGCGAAGGACGCCGAGGAGGCCGCCGACATGATCGTCGCCATTGGCGAACGGCTGGGTTTCCGCCCGGATGGCGAGCTGCAGGTCTTCATGACGGAGCCGGACGAGCCCGCCGACGACCAGCCTTTCGGCTATGACATTCAGTTCACGTCCTATTCAGAGGACGAGGAAAACGAAGCGGGCGGGGAAGAACGCCCGAAATGGATCCACTGACAACAGGAAAGACTTGCATGAAACCCATGTTCAGGACGGGCGGCCTGGCCGCGCTGGCAGCTGCCATGATGACCCTTGGCGGCTGTGTGATTGCCGATGTCGAAGGCGTCGATGTGACCTCGACGCCGGAGATCGAACATTTCACCGGCGTGGCTAAGGCCGGCATGGACCTGCCTTTCTCCAAGGCTGTTCGCGTGGACAACACGATCTATCTGTCGGGTGAGCTGGGCATAGACCCGGCGACCAACGAACTGGTGCCAGGCGGCGCCGGGCCGGAAACGACGCAGATATTCGAGAATATCGCGCGCACGCTGGGCGAGTTCGATGCCGATCTGTCGGATGTCGTGAAGTGCCAGGTCTTCCTGGGCGACATGGCGGACTTCGGTGAAATGAACGCGGCCTATGCCGCGGCGCTGCCGAGCCCGAAACCGACCCGCTCCACCTTTGGCGCAAACGGGCTCGCCCTCGGCGCGGCGCTCGAGATCGAGTGTATGGCGATCAAGCAGTAATTGCCTGCGCGGCCCGGCGGGATGTGTCCTGCTGGGCCATGACAGGCCGGGTGGCCTATTTGCGGTAGGGCGTCACCGGCAGGTTCGCCGCCGTCCAGGCCATCATGCCGCCGCGGACATTGCTGACATCGGTAAAGCCCGCCCCGGCGAGCAGCTTCGCCGCCCGGCCGGACCGCATGCCGGAGCGGCAGATCACCGCCACCGGCGCAGAGGCGTCTTCCTTCATCAGGCCGTAGATCGTGTCGACCATGCGCGGGTCGCCGAGGGTGACGGTGCGGGCACCTTTCGGGATGCCGACCTGCTGCCACTCGCTTTCGGTGCGCACATCAATGAGGACCAGCTGCTTCTTGCGCAGGCGGGCGTTTGCCTCTGCCGGGTCAATCTGGGGAATGGCGGGCTTGCCGCCGCCGAACAGCTTGTCGAAGAACCCCATGGCGCGCGCCTTTCTGCCAGAACAGCACCCGATTTAGCACCGGGCCCGCACCGGCCAAAGATGCGGCGCCTGCGACAGAAGCGGCGGCCCGGTCAAGCCAGCCCGTTTCAGGCCAGCCCGTTTTAGGCGAGCACGAGCCGGCAATCCTTCCGCGAGAGGCGGGCGGGCAGCTCGAAGCTCCGCAGCGCGCTGCCGCCAATCGAGGACAGAAGCTTGTCGGCGCGGGCCCTGGCATCGGCATCCATGGCCTCATACGCATCCAGCGCCGCCTGCAGCCGCCAGAGCGGGAAGCTGCGCGCCGCCGCCGGGCCAGCATGGTCTTCGATGGTGACGATGATCTCGCCAAAGGCCCGCGGCACCGACGTGCCGGGTGACATGTCAGCGGCCCAGCCAGCGAACAATTCGTTCGTTGCCGCCAGCGCCGGCAGCTGTTCGCGCATCTGGCGCTGCAGGATCGGCAGCAGGGTTTCCGGGATCGTGTCATCGGCGGCGAGCTCGCCCGTGCCGGCTTCCCCGGCATGGGTCCGCTCCACCCATTCGGCCACGGAAGGGGCGAGCAGCTTCATCAGTTCACCGGATTTCGGGTCGCGGTAGAGGTGGGCATAGAGCGGGCCGATCAGGGAGAAGTCGGCGAGGCAGGGCCGCTCGCCCAGCAGGAAGGGGTGCGCCTCCAGATGGCGGGAGAATTCGCCGAGAAACGCCTCATAGCTTCGCTCGATGCCGGGAATGGTTTCCGGATGGACGCCCAGGACGGGCAGGGCGCCCTTGAAGCGCTGGCCATTCTTCTTGCCGATTTCATACTGTTCCGGCCGGCTGAGCTGGGGCGCGGAGAGGGCGCCGAATTCGGAGTAGGCCCAGTCCTCATTATAGGTCCAGCGATAGTGCATGGCCGGCAGGGTGAGCCATTCATCGCCATAGAGCTGCAGCAGCAGCGCCACGAAACGCTGCAGCGGCGTCGCGGGCAGGACAGGCGGCTGGCGGTGCTCTGCAGCCTCGACCTGCTCGATGATGTCGGCGGTGTCCTGCACGATGGTGCCGTCCGGCATCTTCATGACCGGGATCACGGGCCAGCCGACATTCGGCAGGATGATGTCGCGGTAGACCTGCTGTGTGGCGATCTGTTCCTCGAAGTCCGCCCCCCGCCAGCGCAGATAGGCGCGGGCCTTGCCGGTGAAATAGCTGACCTCGGCGCCGTAGAGCGTGTAAGCTGGCATGATGCGTTTCCCTGTCCCTTTATGACGACCCTTGTGACGTACGCTGAATTGCGGTCACACCCTAGTCGCTGAAGCACCTTTGCCGTGTGCCGTATTTGGTCTCTTCGACATTGTAGCAGCGCAATTCGGACTGCTTCTGATAGGGCGGCTTCCAGTTGAACAGCTCATCATAGGCGGCGTCGATCTCGGCCCGGCGCGCGGCTTCCCGGCGATTGGCGGCATCCCACTCGGCCTGTTGCCGGGCTTTCTCACGCATCACCTGATTATAGTGACGCTCCCAGGTCTTGCGGGCCAGAGGCAGCACATCCGGCGGGATCGCCGCGCACAAGGCTTTGTCAGGGGCGCCCCAACGCCCAAAGACGCGGGCGAGGCCGACGAAATCCTCTTCAGCCTGACTGAACTTGCTCCAGTCATGGGCGATGTTCCGGGAATACCAGATCGCCGCCTGGCAATTTCCGCCCTGAACATAGGTCTCGGCGAAGGTCTGGTCGCGCCACATCCAGCGTTCGACAAAGGCCTTCCAGTCATTGTCGTTCCAGATATTCGGCTTGTTGTTCCGGAATTCCTCGGTTGCGCCATAGGCCTCGAACAGTTTCGGATCCTGTTTGGCGATCCAGTCACCGAGATCCTGCGGCATGGCCGGGCATTCCTGTGCGGCGGCCTGCGTCTTCTCGAATTTCAGGGCCCAGCTGATGCCGCTGTCCGGCACCGGGTCCACGATGAAGCTCATCTTGTCGCGGTTGATTCCGTTGAAGACGTAAGAGTAAGCGATCTGGCAGCCGTCCAGCGTGCCGAAACGCTGATAATCGTTGCGGGCAAGAAGGCGTTCTTTCTTGGACTTGCGGTTATATTCATCCTCGCGGGCCTGCTTCTCGGCAGCATCTAGCGCCGCTGCAGCAGCTTCGGCTTCCTGCGCAGCAACATATTCCGCGTCCTCCAGCAGGCCGTAGCCATTGTCATCATAGAACTGCATGAAGGACGGCATCAGCTCTGCTGGCGCGACGCCGCACAGCGTGACCTCTTCATCAGGTTTGTTGAATCTCTGATCGATAAGATTCTTGGCGAGGATGCCCCAGTCGCCATATTTTGCGATCTGGGCATCGGTCATCGCCGGCGCTTCGCTGCGGTACTTGCGACTGCTGCGATGGAACATCGCGTTGCCGGCACGATAACAGATATCAACAGGTAGTGCGGCTTCCGTCAGCCCGACCTCGTCGAGATAGACGCCATCACCCGCAGAGCCGAAACAGTCGCCGACCGTCGCCATGGCATAGCGCACGGCGCTTTCGGGTGGCGGGTTCTTGAAATAGGCGATCGAAGCGCTGTTCGCCGGCAAGTCGGAAATATCCAGGATATCGAGCTCCCGGGCGATGTCGTCATTGCGCGGCAGACCGCAGTCGCGCGTTCCGTTGAAACAGGCCGCGAGGCGCTCGCGGGCCGGAAACTCCATTTCGTTCAGGAACTGGTCCCCACTGACATACCATTTCAGGATCGTCGTCGCGATTGAGGCATCCACGATAAACCATTTCTTCGACCCATCCATTTGGAGGGATGGATTGAAATAGTTCTCGGAAATCATGCATTGCTTGTTCTGCTCATAGGGCGTCCAGTCCCGCTGAACGGTTTGTGCCTGTGCGCTCGCGGCAAACGCCGTCACAAGCCCCAAAAGAGTCAGAAAAATCCGGATCATACGCGTCCCCTTATGCTTAGGCGTTCGATTTAATCGCATCCGTTTTTATTTTCCAGCATCAGAATGGCTTGCGAATTGATGCAATCTGTCCCTTGTCCCGGCGGCAGGGTTGAAGTGAATTCCATGTTTCGAGGTTTCAGCGTCTGGCATCTGCTGTTTCCGATTGTCTTCTTTCTGCCCGGGATGTTCTTTGCGACATTGTCGCCAGAAAAATGGTGTAGCGTGGCCGGGGGCTAAAAGGGGGCTGACGTCCAAGAGTCAGCGCGTCGCCGGGGCAAAACCAAAAGGGTCATAGCGTGAAAACAACTGAAGTCTCTTCCTGGAAATCCTTTGGCGGAAATCTTTCCGTGTACGATCATGAGTCGGAGGTGCTGGACTGCACGATGCGGTTTGCGGTCTATACGCCGCCGCAGGCGGCCGACGGGCCGGTGCCGGTGTTGTGGTATCTCTCCGGCCTGACCTGCAGCTGGGCGAATGTGATGGAGAAGTCCGGCCTGCAGCGCGCGGCGGCCGAGCATGGCATCATGGTGATCGCGCCGGACACCAGCCCGCGCGGCGAGGGCGTGCCGGATGATGACGGCTACGATCTCGGGCAGGGGGCGGGTTTCTACCTCACCGCCACTCAGGCGCCCTGGGCAAAGCACTTCAAGATGGACCAGTACATCACCGATGAGCTGCCGAAACTGGTCGCGGCAGAGATCAAAAATGCCGACATGGGAAAACAGGGGATCTTCGGCCACTCCATGGGCGGGCACGGGGCGATCACCCTGCACCTGAAGCATCCGGAGACTTACAAGACCTGTTCGGCTTTCAGCCCGATCACCAGCCCGGCGCAGGTGCCGTGGGGCCAGAAGGCGTTCGAGGCCTATCTCGGCCCGGTCTCGGTGGCGTGGGAGCAATACGACTCAACCGAACTTGTGAAGGAACGCCAGAGCCGCGCGCGCATTCTGGTCGACACCGGCACGGCAGACACGTTCCTGGAAAAGGAGCTGAAGCCGGAAATCTTCATCGATGCCTGCACGGCCAATGGCCAGGCGCTCGATTACCGGATGCGCGAAGGCTATGGCCACGACTACTACTTCATCGCCACCTTCATGGACGAACACATCGCCCACCACGCGGCAGGCCTGAAAGGCTGATTTTCAGACTATCCGGGAAAGCGTTCGCAGGCCCCGCCGGGTAGACGGGGATCATGCGCAGCCGATTCCCTGGTGCCCTGCATGCACCCGGCCTTGCATGACTGCCTGCGTAGGGACACGAGGCACCTGCGAAACTTGTCGCGCGCTAGACCGCCTTGGCGTGGCGCGCTTCGACCGGTTTGAACCGGCCGTCAAAACTCTGGGCGACCGTGCGCAGAAGAAGCCGGGCTTCCTTCGGCACGCTGACGATATTGCCGTCGATCCGGCATAGGCCGGCTGACTGGAGGAAGCGCGCCGTTTCCATCGCGTCGTCCAGCGCCCCCGGTGCCGCGCCCATCTCGCGGCATGTTGCGTCCACATCCACCCAGAGCTGACACATGAGCTTTTCGATTGCGCGGCCGCGCAGCCGGTCGTCGTCGGTCAACTCGATGCCGCGCTCCGACGGCAGGCGCCCGTCTTCGATGGCGGCGGCCCAAGCCGTGCGTGCCTTGAAGTTCTGCACATAGCCCTGGCGGAACTGTGAAATCGAGGTCGAGCCGATGCCGATCAGGGTTTCGCACGGATCGTCCGTATAGCCCTGGAAGTTCCGGTGAAGCGTACCTGCGCGGGCGGCGCGGGTCAGCGGATCGTCCGGCGCGGCGAAGTGATCGAGGCCGATGGCGTGGAAGCCGGCACCGGTCAGCGCGGCGGCGCCAGCCTCTGCCTGACGGAAACGTTCCTCAAGACCGGGCAGGGCCGCTTCATCGATGGCGGCCTGATGCTTGGCGAACCATGGCACATGGGCATAGCCGAAAAAGGAGACGCGCGCGGCGCCCATCTCGGCAGCAAAGTGTGCGGCCTCGACCACGTCTTCCACCGTCTGGAAGGGCAGGCCGTACATCAGGTCCATATTGATGGCGTGGATGCCGACGGCGCGCAGGCGCTCGATGCCGTCCACCAGCAGGTCTTTCGGCTGGATGCGGCCAACCGCTTCCTGAACCTTCGGGGCAAGGGTCTGCACGCCGAAGCTGACGCGGCTGACGCCTGCCTCCGCCATGGCTTCGATAAAGTCGGGCGTCAGGGTGCGCGGGTCGACTTCGACGGCAATCTCGATATCGGGCCGCGCGCCGAAGGCGTCGACGGCGTGCGCGACAAGGCCCTTGAAGTCTTCTGCCGACAGGGCATTCGGAGAGCCGCCGCCGAAATGAAGGTGCGCCATGCCGGCATGCGGCCCGAGTGCCTTTGCCCAGACATCGATCTCCTGATGCAGGGTCTGGAGATATGTTCCGATGCGGCGATAGCCGTTCGGCACGCTGGTGGCGCAGCCGCAATAGAAGCAGAGCTTCTCGCAGAAGGGCACATGCATATAGACGGAAATCGGCTCTTCCGGCTTCACCGAAGCGGCCCATACACGGGCCTGGTCTTCGGCGACGCGCGGGCTGAAATCCGCCGCCGTCGGGTAACTCGTATAGCGCGGAACCGGCCGCGTCGCGAAGGTCTTCCATGCCTGTTTCATGGCCCGCGTCTTAGCAGCGTTGAAACGCTGCTGGATTACGCAGAATCCCGTACGCAAAGGCGCCTCGACGCCGCACCCGGTCAGGCGTAGGGTCTGCGTAGAAAGAGGAGACACATCATGATCCGTTCCGCCGCCTGCGCCGCCGCCCTGTTTACCCTTGCCATGCCCGCATTGGCCGGGCCGGAAGCGTTCCAGCCGGGCACCGTGGTGCCGGATTACGGCAAGGTCGCCATGATCGAGGGGGCGGAGCTGCCGGCCGATACGGTGATGAAAGTGGCGTTCGACATCGGGAAGGCCGGCCCGGAAGATACCTTCAGCCGCAGCCTGGAAACGCCGGCCCGGTTCCTGAACATGCATGCCGCCGCCGGTGTCGATCCGGCCAATCTGCATGTCGCGCTGATCGTGCATGGCGCGGCGAGTGCGGACCTGCTGACGGACGAGGCGCGCGGCGCGCCCAATCCGAATGCCGGCCTGATTGCCGAATTACTGGCGGCGGGGGCGACGATTGAGCTCTGCGGGCAGACCGCCGCCATGCGGGACATCGCACAGGAAGACCTGCTGCCGGGCGTGACCATCGGCCTGTCGGCCATGTCGACGCATGCCCTGCTGCAGCAGCAAGGCTACACGCTCAACCCGTTCTGAGCCTCAGCCCATCGCTTCGGCGAGCAGCCAGATGCCTTCCCGCTCCGCCTGCCGGCGTTCGACCAGCAGGCGGGCGACCTGATGGTCATCGTCGAAGACATTGCCGGTGAGACTGTCGAGCAGGGCCTTGGCGAGATTATCGAGGTCCATCCAGGGCGGGTCGCCGGTATATTCCATCATGATGTGTACGGAATATTCCCCATAGCCGGGCCGTAGCGGCGGGAACTCCTTGCGGAAGAATTCCTTCAGCAGCGTCTTGTAGTATTTCGTCTGGGTCGTGAGGCCCGTGCAACGCACTTCCAGCGCGCCATCCTCCGTGATGCGCGCCTGGACCTTGCCGGATTTGATCCAGTCAGAGTTCACTGTTTACCTGTCGGTGCGAATTCTTCTACCTTTTCGCACGTATGGAAATCGCCCATATCACAAGCCTGCCGAGCATAGGATTGTGCTTCATCCGGGGTTGTAGCCAGTTCTGGATGCTGATGGAGAAGTCTTCCTATATCACCACAAGCGTAGGCATATTCAGCGTCACAGGCCTTTTTTAGCAGCAGGAGAGCCTGGCTTGCGTCCTGCTGTCTTCCTCTTCCATACATCAAGTTCTGGCCCAGCTTCCAACAAACCGCCATATGGCCACGGTCACAGGCGCTTGAGAAAATAGCGAAACCCTTTTCTGGATCGATCTCGACGCCGTCTCCGTCCGAGTATGCACCTTCCACTCGGTCACACGAGATGACGTCACCTTGCACCACGCATTGTTGTTCCAGCCGTTTTACGCGCCGTTCGGCAAGTGGGCGTATTACTCCGGGCACAAATGTTCTCTTTGCGCCAAACGAGCAAGCATCGAGATCGCAAGCCTTCAGCAGCAGTTCATTCGCGATAGTTTCGTCCTTTTCAACGCCCAGCCCCCGCTCATAAGCCACCGAGAGGTTCCAGCATCCCAGCCCGATCTCCTTGTCGCACATTGCCTCATAAGTGCGATTTGCCCGATCATAAATGGCTGGATCTGCGTCGGTAAGGTCGGACAGATGCACGACGACGTTATTGCACCCCTCCATCACGCCAAGAGTGCAGGCGCGTTCAAAAGCAACAAGCTTCTTGTCCGTTCTGTTTTCAATATCGAGGAAGCGATCATAAGCAATGCCTGCGGCGAAGCAGGCACGACCATTATCCATTGCGCACGCCGCCTCCAGATAGCGTAGACCTTCATCTGGATCGAATTTACCGCCACGGCCATCGATGAGGTTCTGGCCTTTGGTCATGCATTTCTCGGCAACCTTACATCTTATTGGCTTGTCGGCGAGGGCAAGCGACGAGCACCAGAAGGCCAGTCCCAGTAGCGCTAAAGCCTTGGCCATGTGAACAAGTTGCATCGGCGAAATTATCCTATTCCCGGTTGGAATTTTGACTCTGTCTTTCTTTGCCTGTTTTGAGCAGTTGCATCCACTTAAATTTCTCCGGTTGCCACGAGTGCACAAGGTTTGCTTCTGGTGGCTTTGCGCGCTCCGTCACACGTGATGCACCCGGAGTAGGTAAGCAAACCGTTTGGCTCTTGCGTTTCCTTGCGGACTGCGTTCCGACGCATGCCGAGGCGGTGAGTTAGCCCGGGCCTTTGCTCAATGCAGCCTCAGGTCGCGTTTGCGCTCGCGTTCCTCGATGGCTTCCTTGGACGCTTTCAGGCCGAGGCCGGTCGCGTCGCGTAGCAGCTTGATGGCGCGGATCTTCTTGCGGGCGTCCAGCTCGGCATCGATCTCCAGCCATTTGGACATGGTCACGCGTTTCAGTGCCGCGTCGACCTCCGCCGGGCTCAGCGGGGTGGGGGAAAGGCTGTTCTGCCTGTTCTTCCCTCCGGCGGTCGCCCGGCCGAACAGGAACACCACGAACAGGGTGAACAGGACTTCCGGCTGCAGGATCTTGTCGAGATAGGCTTCCATGCCGGCCTCCCAATGGTCGCGGGCGATACCTCCCCATAACTGAAGCTGCCAGCAAGCGCGAGGGGCGATCCGGAGCGAATCCTTTGCTGCGGCGGCGGGAACAGTTGATCGCGGCCCGGCTTGGGGCTAGTCCGCTGCCAGCAGATCAAGGAGCTGAGCCCCATGGCCAATACCCGCACCGAAACCGACACGATGGGACCGATTGAGGTCTCTGATGATGCCTACTGGGGCGCCCAGGCCCAACGCAGCCTCGGAAACTTCAAGATCGGCTGGGAAAAACAGCCCGAGCCGGTGATCCGCGCCCTCGGCATCGTCAAGAAGGCGGCGGCCCTGTCCAATATGGAACTCGGCAAGCTCGACCCGGAGCTCGGCAAGGTGATCGTTGAGGTCGCTGGCGAAGTCATCGACGGCAAGCTGAACCAGCACTTCCCGCTGGTCGTGTGGCAGACGGGCTCCGGCACGCAGTCCAACATGAACACCAACGAAGTGATCTCGAACCGTGCGATCGAGATCATGGGCGGCGAGAAGGGCTCCAAGAAGCCGGTTCACCCGAACGACCATGTGAACATGTCCCAGTCGTCGAATGACTGTTTCCCGACGGCCATGCACATTGCTGCGGCTGAAGAGACGGTGCACCGCCTCGTCCCGGCGCTGAAGCACCTCCACGCCGCGCTGGATGCCAAGGCCAAGGCCTGGACCGACATTATCAAGATCGGCCGCACGCACACGCAGGATGCCACCCCGGTGACGCTCGGCCAGGAATTCTCCGGCTATGCCAAACAGGTCGAGAACGGCATCAAGCGGATCGAGATGACGCTGCCGATGCTGATGGAGCTGGCGCAGGGCGGCACGGCCGTCGGCACGGGCCTCGCCTCGCCGGAAGGCTTTGCCGATCTCGTCGCCTCGAAGATTGCAGAGATCACCGGCCTGCCGTTCACCTCCGCCCCGAACAAGTTCGAGGCTCTGGCGGCGCACGATGCCCTCGTAATGACGCATGGTGCGATCAACACGGTGGCCATGTCCTGCTTCAAGATCGCCAACGACATCCGCTTCCTCGGCTCGGGTCCGCGCTCGGGCCTTGGCGAGCTGGCGCTGCCGGAGAACGAGCCGGGCAGCTCCATCATGCCGGGCAAGGTGAACCCGACCCAGTGCGAAGCGCTGACCCAGGTCTGTGCCCACATCCACGGCAACAACGCGGCCATCGGCTTCGCTGGCAGCCAGGGCCAGTTCGAGCTGAACGTGTTCAACCCGATGATGTCCTACAACTTCCTGCAATCCGTGCGCCTGCTAGCAGACGCCGCAATCAGCTTCACCGACAATTGCGTTGTCGGCATTGAGCCGCGCCTCGACAATATTGAGAAGGGCCTGAAAAACTCGCTGATGCTGGTGACGCCGCTGAAAGAGAAGTTCGGCTATGACCGCGCCGCCAAGATCGCCAAGACGGCGCACAAGAACGGCACCACGCTGCGCGAGGAAGCCATCGCCGACGGTATCCCGGCCGAAGACTTCGACACCATCGTCGATCCGTCGAAAATGATCGGCCCGGATCCGCGCTAAGGCTGCATCTGGTTCGCCAGACCCAGTTTTTGCTTGCTGTTGACCGGCCCCTCCTGCACGGAGGGGCCGGTTGTTTTTAGGAGGAGACCCATATGAGTATCGATTTCAGCAATCTCTATTCGGTCAAAGGCAAGACGGTCGTCATCACGGGCGGGTCGCGCGGGATTGGCGAAATGCTGGCTGCAGGTTTCCTGGCCAATGGCGCGAAGGTGATCATCTCGTCCCGCAAGGCCGATGCCTGCGAAGAGACGGTCGAGCGCCTGAAGGGCGAGTATGGCGGCGAGATCTATGCGATCCCGTCCGATGTCGGCCAGATGGTGGGCATTGAGCACCTCGCAGGTGAGATCGCGAAGCGCGAAGAGAAGGTCGACGTGCTGATCAACAATGCGGGCGTTGCCTGGGGCGCCACGCTGGACGATTTCCCTGAGCATGGCTGGGACAAGGTGATGGACGTCAACGTGAAGGGCGTCTTCTTCCTGACCCAGAAACTGATGCCGCTGCTGCGCAAATCGGCCAGCGCCGACAATCCGGCCCGCGTCATCAACATCGCCTCCATCGACGGGATGCATACCAGCCCGATGAGCGGCTATGTCTACGGCACGTCGAAGGCCGCCGTGATCCACCTGACGCGCTTCATGGGCTCGCAGCTGGCGGGGGAGAACATCCTCGTCAATGGCATCGCGCCCGGCCCGTTCCCGACCTACATGCTGTCGACCGGTGTGGGCTACAAAGGCGAAACCGAAGGTGTTGACTGGGATGCCATCGGCTCGCGCAGCCCGTCCGGCCGCGTCGGCAAGCCGGAAGACATTGCCGGCCTCGCCATGTTCCTGTCGTCTCAGGCGTCAGCCTATATCAATGGCCACACCATTCCGTGCGACGGCGGCATCGTCGCGGCGAGCTGATCGGGCGGGGACAGAAAGTCAGCCATTTTGGCCGCGTTTGTGTTGCCCCGCAGCATGAACGCGGCCATAGGGGCGCCTGAAGCCAGCTCCCTCAAACAGAACTGACGATATTCCCGTGGTTAGATCGACTTTTGCAGCGTTCGCCGACCGGCTCGGCGCGCAGGGCCTCTCACAGCCCGATTTCAAGGCCTACACGCCCGCCCAGATCAAGACTGACCTTCTGGCCGGCCTGACCGTGGCGCTGGCTCTCGTGCCGGAAGCCGTGGCCTTTGCCTTTGTTGCCCATGTGCACCCGCTGGTGGGCCTCTATGCGGCCTTTATCGTGGGGCTGGTGACGGCCCTGATCGGGGGGCGTCCGGGCATGATTTCCGGCGCGACGGGCGCTTTGGCCGTCGTCATGGTCTCCCTCGTGGCGGTGCACGGCGTAGAGTACCTGTTTGCCACTGTGGTGGTGATGGGCATTCTTCAGCTGCTGGCGGGCATCTTCAGGCTCGGCAAGTTTATCCGCCTCGTGCCGCATCCGGTGATGCTCGGTTTCGTCAACGGCCTCGCCATCGTGATCTTCCTGGCGCAGCTGACGCAGTTCCAGGTTCCGGGCAGTGCGGCAGAAGCGGCCGGACATGGCATGGCCAGCGGCGAATGGCTGAGCGGGGCGCCGCTCGCAATGATGCTGGCGCTGGTCGGCCTGACCATGGTGATCATCTGGGGGCTGCCGAAACTTACGAAAATCGTCCCCGCGCCGCTCGCCGGTATCGGGATCGTTGCAGCGGTTGTGATTGTTTTTGGTCTCGATGTCCCGCGGGTGGGGGACCTTGCCTCCATCAAGGGTGGCCTGCCGCAATTCCATATCCCCAGCGTGCCGATGAATTTCGAGACGCTGAAGATCATCCTGCCTTACTCGTTCATCCTCGCGGCGATTGGCCTGATCGAGAGCCTGCTGACGCTGAACCTCGTTGGCGAGATGACGAACAAGCGGGGCGGGGCGAGCCAGGAATGCGTCGCGCAGGGCACGGCCAATCTGATCACCGGCTTCTTCGGCGGCATGGGCGGCTGCGCCATGATCGGCCAGTCCATGATCAATGTGAAATCCGGCGGGCGTACGCGCCTCTCCGGCGTCTCGGCGGCGCTGTTCCTGCTGGCCTTCATCCTTGTCGGCTCCAGCCTGATCGAACAGATCCCCCTGGCCGCGCTGGTGGGTGTGATGTTCATGGTCGTGATCGGCACGTTCGCCTGGAACAGCCTGCGCATCATGACCCGTATTCCGCTGACCGATGCGATTGTCATCGTGCTCGTGACCGGCGTGACGGTGGCCTATGACCTCGCCACGGCGGTGATCGTCGGCGTGATCGTTTCGGCGCTGGCCTATGCCTGGAACAATGCTCGCCGCATTCATGTCATCGAACGCGACAGCGTCCGTACGCCCGGCGCGCATGTCTATGAGATCGAGGGCCCGCTCTTCTTCGGTTCGACCGACAAGTTCGCAGAACTGTTCCACCCGGAAAGCGACCCGGACGTCGTGATCGTGGACTTCATGCGCTCGCGCGTGGTTGACCAGTCGGCCTTGCAGGCCATCGAGGATCTGGCGGCAAAATATGAAGCGCAGGGCAAGACGCTGCGCCTGCGCCACCTGTCCCGCGATTGCCACAAGCTGCTGGCCAAGGCCGGCCAGCTGATGGTCGATTCAGACGATGACCCGGATTACGAGCTGGCAGTGGACTATTCCGTCCGCACCGGCGCGTTCGGCGGCGGTCACTGACTCCCCAAAGAAGTTTCAGGTAGACAAACAGTTTCTATCCGGGGTTACTTCCTTGTGTCGGCAGGCACAGGAATAAAATGAGCAGACGCAAAGCGATCCATTTCGACGGCTATGTTATGGATGTCGTGCAGAAACACACGGACGGCTGGCAAGCGGACACCTATCCATTCAGTCTTCCGGCTGTGCGCAGCTGGGACACTCTCGAACTGCATGAGAATGTCACCTTCCTCGTGGGCGAGAACGGCTCCGGAAAGTCGACGCTGATCGAAGCGATTGCCATTGCGGCGGGATTCAATGCCGAAGGGGGAAGTCGCAACTTTAATTTTAATACCGTCCGTGCTCATTCCAACCTGCATGAATATTTGCGTCTGGTCCGGGGAACGCGGCGCCCGCGCGACGGCTATTTTCTGCGGGCCGAAAGCTATTTCAACGTGGCGACCAATATCAATGCGCTGGATGAAGGGATCGCAATGGGCCCCCCCATCATCGACAGCTATGGCGGCGTCTCACTGCACAACAAGTCGCACGGCGAGAGTTTTATGGCGTTGCTGCAGGAGCGGTTCGGTGGAAAGGGCTTCTATGTTCTGGATGAACCGGAGGCGGCACTGTCACCGCAACGGCAAATCGCATTTCTAAAACGTTTGCACGAACTGGTGAAGGCAGACAGCCAGTTCGTCATAGCCACGCACTCGCCGATCATCCTCGCTTATCCAGACGCCTGGATCTATCACTTGACCCCTGAAGGACCCCGCCGAACGGAGTGGGACGAGTTGGAACATGTCCGCCTCACGCGGGATATTTTGATGCATCCCGAAGCATACCTGTACGAAATTTTGGAGGAGCCGGGCGAGTGATCAGCGCCTGTGGCGAAAAACTCCCTTTGGAATAGACTGCGCTCCAGAGAATCACTCCCGCCAAGAAAGGCCTGATCATCATGGCAAACCCTCCCGTCGGCTCGAAGGCCAACCCGTCCCAGTTCGACGTGATCGACAAGCTGGGCGCGGACGAGCCTTATTTCGTCATCCGCGCGCATGACCCGCTGTCGTCGGCGCTGGTGGAACTGCACGCCTATATCGGCGCGGGCCAGTCCGGCGCGGCGCACAACAAGCTGGCCGAGATCATGGCGCTGACTGCGGCCAAGCCGCCGCGTCCGGCTTCCAGCCCGAAATACCGCGAAACCTTCGCGATTTCGCTGGCCATGGAGCAATGGCGCGACGCCCACAAGGAATAGGCCATGGACCTGCGGGCCGGTGAACTGTCGGACCGGCACGTCACGCTCGTGCCGTTCGATGTGGCCCGCGATGGCCCGGCGCTGCGGGACATGGCCGAAACGCTGGGGCCCCGGATCGAGACCTGGCCCTATTACAATCCGCCCTCGGACTGGATCGGCGCCTGGCTGGCCAATATCGAGGCGCGGACGGCAGACGGCAAACTGATCCCGTTCCGCGTCTCGCGGCCCGACGGCCGGTTTGCGGGTATTTCGACCTATCTTGGTCCGGATGCGATTTCGCGCAATGTCGAAATCGGCATGACAATGTATACGGCAGACGCTCAGGGCACGGAGGTGAACCCCGCCACCAAGCGATTGCTGCTGACGCATGCTTTTGAGAGCGGGGCCGTGCGCGTCCAGTTCAATGTCGACCAGCGCAATACGCGCTCGCAGGCGGCTGTGAAGAAGCTCGGCGGGGTGCAGGAAGGCGTGCTGCGCGACAATCGCATCCTGCCGAACGGCGTGTTGCGCTCCACCGTCGTCTTCTCCATTCTGGCCAGTGAGTGGCCGGCGGTGAAAGCCGGGCTCGATGCCCGTCTGGCAGTGTTCGAATAGGGGACAGGGGATGAGCGATCCGGTCAATCTGAACAAGTTCCGCAAGGCCAGGGCGAAGGCTGAGAAGGAACAGAAAGCGAAAGAGAACCGGGCGAAGTTCGGTCGCACGAAGGTCCAGAAACAGCTGGATAAATCCCGCGCCGACAAGCTGTCCAGGCTCACCGAAGGCCATCGCCTGAAAGACACGCCTGAAGGCGACGGTTAACGCCGCCATTCCGGCCGGCCAGACGCTTCGGACCGGCCCGCGCCTTGCAGCTCCCCCGGAAACGCTGTTCCAATCCGGGAGGACCCAAATGGCTGGGATCGCTAAGAAACTCGTCTTCTGTGCCGCATCATTCGGTGCCGGCATCGCATGGGGCCTGATCGCGGAAGCCGCAGAATATCAGGGCTCCCTCTCGCACATGCTGCTCGGCCAATAAGGCTCAGCTGCCAGCTTCTACTTCGTCTTCTTCTTTCATGGGCCAGTCCGGTTCGTGGGTGACATTGTCCAGGAATGTGTCATCCATCCGGCGGCCTGAGACGCGTTCCAGCGCATCGAAGATGGGGCGGGCTTTCTTGTCTTTCAGCAAGGGAATGCGGCTGGCGATGTCTGCGGCGCGTGCATAGCGCAGCTGGGCGGTTTCCATGTCGCCGCGCGCCTCTGCGCAGGCGCCCAGATTGTGCAGCACTGCGGGGGCGTCCGGCCATTGCCGGCCCAGTTCATCCCATTGCGCGCAGGCGCCCAGCATCTCGCCGCGCTTGGTCGCTTTCACCGCGGCGGCAAAGCGCGGATCGTTCTGCTCTTCCGGGATCAGGCCTTCCGTCATGATTTCGGCACGGACGGTCGCGTCATAGGGGGCGATGTCCGTCCGGAACCGGCGCACCGCCTCGACCGTCGCATCCGCGATCATGCCATAGGGCGCGTCGCGCGGGTCGTAGCTTGAACGGATCGGATCGCGCCACACGCCGAGTTCGCGGCCGTCATCTTCATATTCGCGGATGTCGACACAGGATTCCTGATTGGCGCCGCCGCCCTGATTGTGGCTGAAGATCACGCGGCCCGTGTCCCGGTCGACCAGGCGGGCGGTGACAATCACTTCCACGGTTTCTTCGGTACACTCGGTTTCTACGATGGCGCGATGCTCGCAGTCGAACGGTGCGTCATATTCCACGCATTTGCGGTCGCGCTCGAACCGGGTTTCGCCTTCCCAGTTTTCGATCTCGACATAGCCTTCATAGAGGCCCTGCGGCTGGCCGGGACCGCCGACGCCGAACCAGTAGGCGCCGTCCAGAACCACATCGTCCAGCATGCGGGCAAACTCTTCCTCGGCGACATTGCCGGCCGGCCCGCGGAACTGGCCGACCTGAACATCGCGATAGGCCGCCGCTTCCGGAAAGGTCGGCACCATGCGGGCGCGATAGTCGTAACCGGGCGTGGTGCAGGCGGCCATCAGGGGCAGGGCGAGCAGCAGGCAGGCAGAGAAGAAACGGCGCATGCGGGGGATCCTTGAAATATCTGGCGTATTCCTGCGGTTTCGGACTGAACCTCAGATTAACATTGCAGCAGGCAGGCGAAAAACCCGCCCCCCGCCGGATTTCTGCTGGCGGTAGAAGGGGGGCGCACCAATATCAGCGAGCCCGACACAGGAGACCCCTATGACCCGTCACCTCGCAGAGCTGAATATCGGCCGGCTGCTGGCCCCCACGGACGACCCGCGCGTTGCGGAGTTCATGAATGCGCTGGACCTGATCAACGGCATGGGCAAGCGCATGCCGGGCTTTGTCTGGATGATGGAAGGCTCAGGCGAGCCGGGCACCGGCAATACCGAAACCAAGATCGGCGGCGATCCGCAATTCGTGTCGAACCTGACGGTGTGGGAATCGGTCGAGACGCTGGAGAATTTCGTCTGGAATACGGTGCACCGCCAGTTCTATGAGCGCCGCGAGGAGTGGTTCGAAGTCATGGACAAGATGCATTTCGTCATGTGGTGGATCGAGCCGGGGCATGAGCCGACACTGGACGAGGCGCTGGAACGGCTGGACCTGTTGAACCGGATCGGGGATTCGGAAGAGGCGTTCGGCTGGTCCTACCTGAAGGAGGCGCGCCTGTGGCGCTCGCGCGGGTGCCGGGGAGAGGTTGCGTAAGGTAAATCATTGACGGGATCGTTGGCGGTCACCAACTGGAGGCAAACCAGACTGGAGACCCGCATGACCAGCCCGCTGTTCACCCCGTTCAAGCTGAAAAACATGGAACTGCCCAACCGGGTTGTGATGGCGCCGATGACGCGCTCGAAATCGCCGGGCGGTGTGCCGGGCGAGGATGTGGCGGATTATTATGCCCGCCGGGCTGCCTCTGATGTCGGGCTGATCGTTACCGAAGGCACGACGGTCCGCCGCGGCGGGGCCTCCAACGATCCGAACGTGCCGAACCTCCACAAGGCCGACGCCCTGGCTGGCTGGAAGAATGTCGTCGAGAAGGTTCACGCCAATCACGGCCATATCGCGCCGCAGATCTGGCACCAGGGCCTGACCCGCAAGGTCGGCACCGGGCCTGATCCGGACGCCCCGACCGACAGCCCCTCCGGCATGACCCATACCGGCAAGCAGGTGCTGCCGGAGCCGACGTCGGCAGAAGTTGATGACATGGTCATGGCCTTTGCCGATGCGGCCGCGGATGCGCAGAAAGTCGGCTTCGACTGTGTCGAGCTGCACGGCGCGCACGGCTATCTGATCGATGAATTCTTCTGGGACGTGATGAACAAGCGCTCCGACCGTTATGGCGGCTCGCTGAAGGATCGGGCGACGTTCGGCGCCGACATCATCCGCGAAGTGCGCAAGAAGGTCGGCCCGGACATGGCGATCATCCTGCGTTATTCGCAGTGGAAACAGCAGGAATACACCGCGCGCCTCGCGACCACACCGCAGGCGCTGGAAGAATTCCTGACGACCTTCGTCGATGCGGGCGTCGACTGTCTGCACGTCTCCCAGCGTCGCTATTGGGAACCGGAATTCCCGGAAGTCGATGGCGAGAAGGGCCTCAACGGCGCCGGCTGGGCCAAGAAGCTGACTGGCCTGCCGACCATCACCGTCGGCTCTGTCGGCCTGTCGGGCGACTTCCTTGCATCATTTCAGGGCGAGGGCTCCGGTCAGCGCTCGCTGGACGACCTGCAAGAGCGCCTGTCACGCGGCGAGTTCGATCTTGTCGCCGTCGGCCGCGCCCTGCTGCAGGACCCCCATTGGGCCACCAAGGTGAAAGAAGGCCGGGTCAGCGAAATCAGCGACTATGACGTCGCCGCGCTGGCGACTCTCTACTAAAGAGGGAAATCGGACTTGCCGGTTGCGGGAAAGTATGGCTTTCTTGCCTCTGTAGCAAACAGGCGCTTTGGGCTTCGGCTGTCCCTTCAGGGGCGTGATCGCAGGCTGAAGCGCTGCCTCCCTCAGGACGCTTAACACACCGGCGTTCCCAATCTGGCCCCGCGATTGCGCACTTTCACTCTCGTGCGCGGTGGCGGGGCTTCTTTTAACCGGCGGCAAGCCTAGTCGGCGGAGGTTTCCCCCTCCCAGTAATCGACTTCGCTTTCCTGGCGTCCGACATATCGGAACATCCGTTCGCGCTTGCCGGGCAGGCGGGTGGTGGCGAGGAATTTGCCGCTGTCCGGATACTCGCAGATTTCCGTGTCGGACTTGCTGGAGATGGCGACGTATTTCAGCGGGATGCCGCCGGTGTTCGTCAGCTTGTGGGCATGGGCGGGACCGCCGCGCGGGGCGCCGAGCACATCGCCTGCCTGCACGGCATGGCTGTCCGGCCCGAAGCGATAGGTGCCTTCGCCTTCCAGGATGACGAACATCTCGTCCTCGGCATGGTGGTTATGGAACGGGCAGGCAGACTTGCCCGGCGGCACGATGCAGAGCGCCGCGCCGATCTGCGTGAGGCCCACGCGATCCGAAATATCGGCATCGAGCGAGCGGTAATGCTCGCCCTGCTCGAAAGGCTCCAGCGGCAGCTCATCCAGCCGCGCGATAGGATTCAGTTTTTCGGTCATAGCGTGTCAGAAGCCTTGTCAGTCGGGCTTTGATTTCTGCCTCAGCTTGACCAGCCAATTCAAGCGACCAGACCTTCACTGGGACATCAGGATGACTTCAAAAGAACCTTGCGGAGATCTCGGCCTGGATAGGGTGGCTTTCGCTTCGGAGAGTTGATGTGTCTCCTCATCGGTTAGATTGTCTTTGCCTTCGAGCTTGGCCACGAGCGCCTGACTTTCAAGATATGTGTCGATGTCCGCGATGACCGTATCAGTTTCAACGGCGCGGCTTTCAAACTCTGCCAGTAGGGCTTTGTCGGTCTCGGTCGGGTCGGGAAGCGCGCGCAGCGCTTCCACCCGTTCTTGTAGCCAGGTCCTGGCTTTGTCCCTGGCGATCTGGTTTGCCTCTGCTCTCTCCGGCGGCAAGTTTGCTTCGACGCTTGCGATCAGCTTCTCTCCGCTTGCGAACAGGCAGTCGCCGGGCGCCATGGGGTCAGCTGATCCGGAGGCAGGGCCTTTATCTGCGGCGGTTATGCGAAGGCTGCCTATATAACCAAAACGGGATGAGTAGCAGACGCGGAAAACCGGCAGGGCCGCGCTGTCTGACGGGCCGCTTGTATAGACCGTGCTGTTTTCACCGGGCGAAAGCTCCACCCAGATCCTGTTGTTTTCCTGGGCGAAGGCAGCAGGAGCAGATACGGCCACAAGGCAGACAAGAGAAGCAAGTTTCATCTGAAAGGGCCTTTCCATTCTACTTTTCGAGTAGACCAGAAACGTGCATCAGTTGCAACTTGAAGGCGTTTTCGACTTGTCGGATTCAGTAATCCCAAGGGGTGCTGCCATTCGCGCCTTGTTACGCGTTCGTACAATACGCCTGACATTTCGGCGCTCCCGGCGCATAGCAACAGGGCCAATCCCTGCTATATGTTCCTGATGAGTTCCAATCCGAATCGTCTCTCGATCAGTCAGATGGCCGCGCCGCGACCGCCCGCCGCGCAGGGCGATGCGCCGTATCTGGATGGCCTGAATCCGGAACAGCGCGATGCCGTTATGACCACGGAGGGCCCGCTTCTGGTGCTCGCCGGGGCCGGCACGGGCAAGACCCGCGTGCTGACGGCGCGCCTGGCGCACATCATCGGTTCGCGCCTTGCCTGGCCGTCGCAAACGCTGACCGTGACCTTCACCAACAAGGCCGCCCGCGAAATGCGCGAACGGGCCCTGCGCCTGATTGGCGATGCGGGGGAGGGGCTGCGCTGGCTCGGCACGTTCCACTCGATCAGCGCGCAGATCCTGCGCCAGCATGCCGAACTGGTGGGCCTGAAATCCAGCTTCACCATTCTCGATACCGACGATCAGGTGCGTCTGTGCAAACAGATCATCGTCGCCGAGAATATCGACCCGAAGCGCTGGACGCCGCGTTACCTGGCCGGCCTGATCGATGGCTGGAAGAACCGCGCCCTGACACCGGACCGCGTGCCCGCCGACGAGGCTTTCAATTTCGGCGACGGCAAGGGCATCAAATGCTACGAGATCTATCAGGCGCGCCTGAAAGTGCTGAATGCCTGCGATTTCGGGGATCTGCTGATCCACAATATCACGATCTTCCAGCAGAACCCGGACCTGCTGAAGGATTTCCAGTCCAAGTTCCGCTACATCCTCGTCGACGAGTATCAGGATACGAACGTTGCCCAGTATCTGTGGCTGCGCCTGCTGGCGCAGGGCTCCCAGAATATCTGTTGCGTGGGCGATGACGACCAGTCCATCTATGGCTGGCGCGGCGCCGAAGTGGACAACATCCTGCGCTTCGAGAAGGATTTCCCGGGCGCCAAAGTGATCCGGCTGGAGCGGAACTATCGCTCCACGAAACACATCCTCGCGGCGGCCTCGTCCGTCATCGCGCATAATCGCGGGCGCCTCGGCAAGACACTCTATGTCGGCGACGACAATGCGATAGAGAATGTCGATGCGGCGAAGGTGAAAGTACGCGGCCTGTGGGATGGCGAGGCCGAGAGCCGTCTGATTGCGGACGATATCGAGAGCTGGGTCCGTAATGGCGGCAAGCATGATGAATGCGCCGTGCTGGTACGTGCCTCCTGGCAGATGCGGGCCTTTGAAGAGCGCTTCATCCTGCTGGGCATTCCCTACCGCGTGATCGGCGGCCCGCGCTTCTTCGAACGTGCGGAGATCCGCGATGCGATGGCGTATCTGCGCCTCATCCGCTCGCCGGATGACGACCTTGCCTTCGAGCGCGTGGTGAACCAGCCGAAGCGCGGAGTTGGCAATACGACGCTGGCAAAACTGCAGGCCTATGCGCGGGCGGACGGGCGCAGCCTGTTTGTGCTGACGCCGATGGTGCTGCAGACTGATGAGGTGAAAGGCGGGGCCAAGCGCGGCCTCACCCAGTTCATCGACCAGATCAATATGTGGCGGGACCGTCTCAATAACGGCATGCCGCATACGGAGCTTGCCGAGGTGATCCTCGAAGAGTCGGGCTATACCGACATGCTGCAGAAGGACCGCAGTCCGCAGGCGCAGACGCGGCTGGACAACCTCAAGGAACTGGTCCGCGCGATGGGCGAGTTCGACACGCTGGCGGGCTTTCTCGAACATGTGGAACTGGTCATGGATGCCTCCACCGGCGGGGCAGACGAAGATCAGGTGCAGATCCTGACGCTCCACGGCGCCAAGGGGCTCGAATGGCCGGTCGTCTTCCTGCCGGGCTGGGAGGAGGAAGTGTTTCCCTCCCGCCGCAGCCTCGATGAGAGCGGGCTGAAAGGCCTCGAAGAGGAGCGCCGGCTTGCCTATGTCGGCATCACCCGCGCGCGGGAGCGGGCCTATATTTCCTTTGTCGCGAACCGGCAGATCTATGGCCGCTGGCAAAGCGTGATGCCATCCCGTTTCGTTGACGAATTGCCACACGAGAATGTCGAAGTGGTTTCGGAGACGGGGTATTCCGGCATGCCGGGCGGGGAGGATGCCTTCAGCGGCTCTATCGAAGATCTTGGCGAGCGCAGCGATTATTCCAGCCCCGGCTGGAAGCGCCTGAAGGAAAACGCGGGCAAGTATCCGACGACGGGTGCGCCGCGCGATGCGTCGAACCTCACCGCCACCAGCGGCGGCCCGGAAGCGTTCCGGAAAGGCCAGCGCGTCTTTCACGACAAATTCGGCTATGGCCGCGTCGCCTTCAGCGAGGGCAACAAGCTGACCGTCGATTTCGAGAAATCCGGCCGCAAGAAAGTCATCGCGACCTTCGTCTCTCAAGCCTGATGTAAGGAGGGCAGCGCCGGGCGGCCTGTCAGGGGAGGACCAGGCGGGGCGTCAGGGAGGGAACGCGTGGCGTGCCCGGCGCTGCAGACCCGTTCTGGCATGACCGCGCCGAACGCTTACCGAATGGGGCGTTCATGTTCCGCTCAGTTTGAGGCGTGGACCTATTCCGCTGCGGGCAGGTGCTCGTCTGGCTTCTGGTTCTCGTTTGAAGTCGTTTGTTTCGCCGGGTACGGATTCGGCTCTGTCTTGCCGCGCATCCGCTGGACGTATTCGACATTCACCCGCCAGGCTTCGGCAGCGACAGGCGTCACTGTATGCCGCCACCACAGGCCCGTTCGGTGCGGCACGAGCAGCCAGACCGGCGTGACCAGCAGGATCATGATCGTCGAGAAGGCAAGGCCGAACACGACGGCCGTGGCCAGCTGCACCCACCATTCCGCTTCAGAGCCGCCGAAATTGATGGCGCCCTGGCCGAAATTCACGCTCATCTCGAAGACCATCGGCAACAGGCCGCAGATCGTCGTGCCTGTCGTCAGAAGGATCGGGCGGATCCGCTGGGCGGCCGTCGCGATGGAGGCTTCTTCCGGCGTTCGGCCATCCTTGCGCAGCCGGTTATAGGTGTCGATGAGCACGATATTGTTGTTCACCACAATCCCGGCGAGGGCAACGATCCCTGTACCGATCATCAGGATCGACATGTAGGGCAGCACCAGCTGGATGCCGACCAGCACGCCCGAGGTCGAAATGATCACGGCCGTCAGGGTGAGAATGACCTGCCAGAAATTGTTGAACTCCCAGAGCAGGATCACGGCCATCATGAACAGGGCGGCCATGGCGGCCCCGCCGAAGAAGGCATTGGCTTCTTTCGTGTCCTCATCGGCGCCTTCGAAGCGGACTTCCACGTCGGAGCTGAAACCGGCCTGGCCGATCCAGTCACGGACATCCTGCACGATGGCGGCGCCTGCGCCCTGTTCCTTCGCATTGCCGCGCACATAGTAGACGCGCTTGCCGTCCAGGCGTTCGATCTGGCTGACACGCGGTGCCGGAATGCGGTCCACGAACAGGTTCAGCGGAACATTGCCGTTCGGTGTGGAGACACGCAGCGTGTCGATGGCGGAGGCGCTGCGGTCGTCTTTCGGGAAACGGACGCGGATATCGACCTCGTCATCGGCATCGTCGGGCCGGTAGCGGCCGACCAGGATGCCGTTCGTCACCAGCTGCACAGCCGCGCCGATCTGGGCGACATCGAGACCATACTTGCCGGCTTCCGCGCGGTCGACCTGCAGGCGGTATTCGATGCCGGGCAGGGGCCGCGTATCGTCGATCTCACGCAGGTCGCCGCGCTGTTCGATATAGGTGCGCAGGCGGGCCGTGGCGTCGTCCAGCTCGGCCTGATTGTCGGAGAGGAGCGCGATCTGCAGGTCCTTGCCGGCCGGCGGGCCCTGTTCGCGGGCCTGGATCTGGAATTTCAGTCCCGGCACCTGCAAGAGGCGTGCGCGCACGGCTTCCAGCGTCTTGCGCCCGTCATGCGTGCCGTCGGCGGTGGCGAGGTCCAGCAGCAGGCGTCCGATCGTATCGAGCGGCTGGTCGTTGGCGCCGTCGAAGCTGACGCCGCCGCTGCCGCCGGAAGAACCGGAGCGGGAAGAAATGGATTCGATGCCGTCGATGTCCGCAACGGCGAGTTCGGCGCGCTTGACGAGTTCCTTCTCTTCCTCCGCCGACAGGGCGCCCTGCGCCTGAACAAAGACGAATGCCTGTTCGGGTTCGATATCGAGGAAGAATTCAGACCGGTGGGCCGTGGAGCCAAACCACATGAAGATTAGGATCACGGAGCCGATAGCGGCCCCCGTGACCATCCACGGACGGGCGATCAGCGATTTGACCAGCCGGACATAGGAGCCCAGCCAGCCGGTGGCCTGTTCCGGGTCTGCGTCGGCAGCAAGGGCCGCGAGGTCGGCGTCTGTGCCTTCGGGGCGCGCGCCAATGACCGAGCCGAGCACGGGCAGGAAGATCAGTGCCATGACCAGCGAAGCCGTCAGGACGCAGATCAGCGTCAGCGGCAGATAGGCCATGAACTTGCCGGGCATGGAGTTCCAGAACAGGAACGGCACAAACGCGGCCAGCGTGGTCAGCGTCGACGAGACCACCGGCCAGAACATGCGCTTGCCCGCCATGGAATAAGCGTCCTTGCGCTCCAGGCCTTCGGCCATCTTCCGGTCAGCATATTCGGTGACGACGATGGCACCGTCGACGAGGATACCGACGGCAATGACCATGCCGAACATGACCATCATGTTGATCGTGAAGCCGAACGTGCCGAGCAGCAGGAAGGCCATCACGAAAGAGGCCGGGATCGAGATGCCGACCAGAAGGGCAGAGCGCCAGCCGAGCGCGGCGACGACAATGATCATCACCAGCAGCACCGCCGTCACGATCGAGCTTTGCAGCTGGCCCAGCTGGTTGCCGATCTGTTCGGACGTATCGGATGTAATTGTTGCCCGCACGGTTGCGGGCCAGGACTTCTGTTCCTCGGCGATCGTGTCGCGGACGAAGTTCGCCGTATCCAGAACGTTCGCGCCGGAGCGTTTGACCACTTCGATCAGCATGGCCGGCTTGCCATTGAAGGTCGCGTAGCCCGTTGCGTCCTTGTAGGTGCGGCGGATTTCCGCGACATCCTGCAGCGTGACGACGGCGTTTTCCGTTCGTTTGATCGGCAGGTTCAGAGCGTCCTGCGCCGTGCGGATCAGGCCCGGGACCTTCACCGCAAAGCTGCCATCGCCGGTGTCGATTTCACCGGCAGGCACCAGCTGATTGTTTGACGAAACGACGTTGTAAATCTCCTGATAGGAGATGTTGTAGGTCTCCAGCATGGCCGGATCGATGACGATCTCAAGCACATCCTCACGTTTGCCCTGAATGCGGGCTTCAAGGATGCCGGCATTGCGTTCCAGCTTGTCCTGCAGCTTTTCGGCAATGTCGTTCAGGCCGCGCACCGGCGCCTCGCCGTATAGGTTCACCACCATGACGGGGAATTGCGAGGCGTTGAATTCCTGGATGACCGGCTCTCGCGCGTCCTGCGGGAAGAAGCGTTTGGCAAGGTCGACCTTGTCTTTCACGTCCAGCACGGCCTGGTCGACATCGACGTCGATTTCGAATTCCAGCAGCAATGTGCCGGCCCCTTCGGAGCCGTAGCCATTGAAGGTTTTCAGGCCTTCGATGGACTGGATTTCCTGCTCGATCGGACGCACCAGAAGGCGTTCGGCATCCTCCGGCGTCACACCGGCCAGCGGTACGGTAATGACCACGAACGGGATCGGAATGTCCGGGTCCGCTTCTTTCGGCAGTTTCACATAGGTGACGGTGCCTGCGATGACCGCGCAGATCAGGATGGCGAGCACCATACGTGCCCGGCCGATGGCGCCGTCGACGATACTCGTCATGGCTGGGCCCCGCCGGCTGGTACCGGTTTCACACTTGCGCCCTCGGACAGATAGTCCTGTCCGAGCGAGATAATACGGGTCCGGTCCGGCAGGCCGGTGACCCAGGCGCCGTTCGGCGTCTCATCGATCACGGCGACAGGTGCAAAGCGGACCGTGTCGGTGTCATCGACATAGCGCACACCCAGCTGCCCGGCATCGGACAGGGTCAAGAGGCCAGCGGAAATCTTCGTGGCCTGAACATCGCCGACCGGAAGGACCAGCTGGGAGGTCACACCGGCCGCCACGATCTCATCGCCCGTATCGAGCGTCGCTTCGACGAGGAAGGTCCGCGTCGTGTCGGAGGCGGTCCGCGCGACATAGCGCAACGTTGCGGGGAACCGGCGGCCGTCGGCCAGCAGGGTCTCGCCGGTCATGCCGGTTTTCAGTTTGCCGGCTTCGGCTTCGGAAACCTGTACCGAGACGATGACCGGATCCATGTCCACCAGCACGCCGCAGGCCTGGCCGGGCGAGAGGAAGTCACCGGCTTCAGCGAGGCGGGTTTCGAAAACGCCATCGAACGGTGCGCGGATCTGGGTCTTGCCCAGTTCCACCTTTGCCGCGTTCACAGCGGCTTCGGCGGCATCGAGCTGGGCTTTCGCAGCGGTTGCCTGATTGACCGGGCCGAGACCCTTTTCGGCAAGGCTGGCGGCGGCTTCGTAGCTGACTTCTGCTGAGGCGCGCTGAGCTTCAGCCTCTTTAACACGGGCCGAACGCGCCTCCACATCGAGGCCGCAAAGCAGGGTGCCGGCCTTGACGAAGCTGCCTTCCCGCGCCGGCGTCGACACGACCGTGCCGGTCGTGCCGGCTTTGACCGTGACGCTCTTGTCCGGTTCGGTCCGGCCCTTGGCGGTGATCCGCATCAGGTGCGGTTCGGCGTTGAGTATATCGATGACGGCGGATGGCACTTCGTCGACGCTTTCGGCTACAGCTTCTTCCTTGTGAGAGGAGATGCTGCCACGCATCACGCTGCGCAGCCCGAAATAGGCGACGATGACAACGAGGATCGTTGCGGCGATGATAGTCGAACGGTTCACGTCAGGGTGTCCTTCCCGCGGACGAATAGCAAATATAGGGCGGCAGGTCCCATGAAGAACCTCCGCGCGCAAATTTCCTTAACACCTCCCATCTTGCTATACGGCAAACAGACGGGATCAGTTTACCAACAAGCTGCAAGCGTTGGTTAATCTCTAACGTTGGGAAAAGGGAAATCCGTCGCGGATTAAATCCAGCGTTGCCAACGCAATAGGATCAGCGTCGCGATGACGGATACGGCCAGGGCAGCGACCAGTGTAATGAAGGCAACGGGACTGCCGGATCCTGGAATTCCGCCCAGATTGACGCCAAAAAGCCCGGTCACAAAACTGATCGGGAGGAAGACGGCCGACAGGATCGCCAGCACAAACAAGCGTTGATTGGTTTCTTCCGTACTGTTCTGGATCGCTTCCTCATACAGGACAGTGGATCGTTCCCGGATGTTTTCAACCAGTTCTGTGAGCCGCGTGATCCGGTCAGCGGATTCGCGCAGGAAGAGCAGGTCCTGTTCACTGAACAGGCCGGACTGTGCACCATCCCGCACCAGCGTGCTCAACGCTTCGCGCTGCGGCATGATATGCCGGCGCACCTGCAGGACCCGCCGCCGGAATTCCGGCAGCACGGACCGGTCGATATGTGCTTTCGGGTCCAGCAATTCGTCTTCATACCGGTCGGCTTCGTCGTCGAAATCGTCCAGCACGGTTTCCATACGGTCTGTCAGCCGGTCGGCAATGCCGGCGACCAGCGCCCCGGTGGAGGTGTCGATCTCTCCTGCCTCTACCAGTTTGCGGACGTCGGAGGCCGAGCGCACCGGCCGGGCGCGCAGGGTGATCAGAACATCCTCAGCGGCCCACATGCGCAGGGTGACGAGGTCTTCGACATCCGCTCCCTCATTGAGGTTGGGGCCGCGCAAATTGATGAGGTAGCCGTGCCCGTGACGTGCGGCGCGCGGGCGTGTCTCTTCCTGCAGCAGCGCCTGCACGGTCACGCGGTCCAGGCCGCTCTTGCGGAAGAGCCAGCCCTGCGCCTGGGCGGAGTGACGGTCGAGGTGAAGCCAGACACGTTTGTACTTCGCGTGCCCGCCTTCCAGAACGTCATCCCAGGTCAAAGGCGTGTGGTGCCCGGCCTCGTCAAAACCGAAGCCGAAAATCATCGGTTCATTGTTGCCGGGCTCCACTGCTGTCACCCTTTAGAAGGCTGAGACCGGAGGAACTTTGCCGGCCCACGGGCGGGCTTGCTCCAGTTCCAGTGCCAGTTCGAACAGCAACTGGTCGTCGCCGCGCTTGCCGGAGAACATGGCGCCGACCGGAAGGCCGCCATCGGTCCATGCGAGCGGCACGCTCATCGAGGCGGCACCGGACACGTTCATCGGGGCCGTAAAGGCCGCGAAGGTGATGATACGGTCGTACAGGATTTCATAGTCGACCGTCGGGGCTTGCTCGCCGAGTTTGACGGCAGGGCTGCCGGTCGTCGGGGTCAGCAGGACATCGATGTCGGAGAAACCGCTATCGTACACGGACTCGAAATTCTTCAGCCAGGCGACGGTCTCGTCCATCTCGTCCCTGCGGGAGAGGAACATGTTGGTCAGGCCCAGCGTCCAGGGCTCGACAATGTCCGGGCCGACCGGCTTGCCGGAAAAGTCGCTCGCCTGCTGGGCGAATTCTGCGGCGCCGGCCGCCCAGTAGAGCAGGAAGTGGTCGATGAATTCGGTGCCGGAGAAGGGCGGCTTCCAGGCGACGACTTCATGGCCGAGATCGCCGCAGAGCTTTGCCACGTTTTCCAGCGCCGCTTTGGTTTCCGGCGCGACCGGCGTGCCGGCAGGCGCATCGGTTGTGAAACCGATCTTCAGGCGTCGGCCAATCGGCTTCAGGTCCGGTGCCAGCGGGGGATAGGTGCCGTCATCGAGCTGCGTGTCGCGGAACAGATTGATCGAGTCGCGCACGGAAATGGTGACGGCATGCTGAACGGAAATGTCCACCGGCGGAGCTTCCGGGCCATGCGCCGGGAGCTGGCCGCGGGACGGCTTCAGGCCGAACACACCGCAGGTGCTGGCCGGGATGCGGATCGAACCGCCGCCATCGCTGGCATGGGCGAACGGCACGACGCGCGCGGCCACGAGCGCTGCTGCGCCGCCGGACGAGCCGCCGACGATGCGGGTCGTGTCCCATGGGTTGCAGGTCTCGCCTGTCACCAGCGCCTCGGTGGACGCCATCAGGCCCATTTCCGGAGAAGTGGACTTGCCCAGAACGACCACGCCTTCGGCGCGCCATTTGGCGGGCAAGGGGTCGTCCTTGCCGGGGTTGTAGCCCTTGAAGGCCCGGCTGCCATACCAGGTTTGCGCGCCGTTCCAGTTGTGCAGGTCCTTGATGAAGGTCGGGACGCCCTGGAAGGGGCCAGCAGGTGTGCTGCCGGCTTCTGCGCGGGCAATATCGAAGATTTCCGAGGCAACGGCGTTCAGCTTGCCATTCACGGCATTGGTACGCGCGATCGCGGCGTTGACTTCAGCGAGCGAGGTCGTTTCGCCGCTTGCGATCCGCGCGGCCATTTCGGTGCCGTCGATCCAGCCGGCCGGGACGGAGGAAGTCGGCGCGACAGGCGCTGCGGCCGGTGTTGCTGTGGTGCCAACAGCGGCTTCCGGTGCCGTCTGGGTTCCGGTCTGGCCGCAGGCCGCCAGAGCCCCCATTGCCGCGCCACCCAGCAAGACGCCCCGTCTCGTAATTCGTGCCATTTGTTTCGCTCCGATTCTAATTTTTGGCTTTTGGGCGAGCAAGGTGTATCGGAGCGCTCCGCAGCGCAAGGGGAGTCGCAAATGACCACAGGAACACCGCCCGCCGAAGTCGACATCACCGAAGCCCTGGTCCGCAAGCTGCTGCAGGCGCAACACCCCGACCTCGCCGGCCTGCCCCTCGAAATTGCCGGGGAGGGGTGGGACAATGTGATGATGCGCCTCGGCGACGAACTTGTCCTGCGCCTGCCGCGCCGGAATGTGGCGGACCAGCTGCTGCGCAATGAGCAACGCTGGCTGCCGGAACTTGCCCCGCATTTGCCGCTGCCTGTACCTGTGCCGCTGCGTACCGGCGTTCCGGGAGAGGGCTATCCCTATGTCTGGAGCGTGTTGCGCTGGATCGAGGGAGAGACGGCAGACCTTGCCCCGCCGGATGCGTCAGAGGCGCCTGTGCTGGCGGGCTTCCTGAAAGCCTTGCACCAGACCGCTCCGGACGAGGCCCCGTCCAGCGAGGTGCGCGGCTGCCCGCTGGGTAACAAGATTGAGGACATAGCGCGGCGCATGGCAGTGCTGGCCGAGGAGACGGACGCGATTACACCGGCGATCCGGCAGGCATGGCGCGCGGGGCTTGCCGCGCCGATTGACCTGCCACGCCTGTGGGTGGCAGGTGACGTGCACGCCCGAAACATCCTTGTACGGAATGGAAAGTTCGCCGCGTTCATCGATTGGGGCGATATCTGCGCAGGCGATCCGGCGAGTGACCTCGCTTCGATCTGGGGCCTGTTCGAATCTGCCGATGCCCGGCGCGCGGCAATCGACGCTTACGGCATGAGCGATGCGACACTCGCCCGTGCGCGTGGCTGGGCCGTCATGTATGGGGTCCTCCTGCTGGAGACGGGGCGGCGCGATCATCCTGCCCACGCGAAGATGGGCGCCGGCACGCTCCGCAGATTGACCGAAGACCTGACCTGATCCCGCTGCTGGCAATGCATGCGCCGGCCCCGCCGACCGGCTGATCATGGGGAGTCTCCTGCTTGCGGGTCTTTGCTATAGGAGGCTTCAAACCTGTGTCAGAAAGGCCTGTTCCATGAAAGATCGTGCAGACCGTCTGCTTGTGACGCTGGGCCTCTTCGAGAGCCGCGCCAGTGCCCGCGCAGCGATCGAGGCGGGGCTGGTGCGCGCCGATGGCGTGCAGGTGACCAAGCCTGCGCAGGACATTTCCGCTGATGCCGTGATCGAGGCCGATCCGGCGCATCCTTACGTTTCGCGTGGCGGGCTGAAACTGGCGCACGGGCTGGAGGCCTTCGGGATCGACCCGGCAGGGCGGACGTGCCTGGACATCGGCGCTTCGACCGGCGGCTTTACCGAAGTCCTGCTGCTGAATGGCGCCCGGCATGTCACTGCGGTGGATGTCGGGCGTGGCCAGCTGCATCCGCGGATTGCCGGAGACCCGCGCGTTACCAATCTTGAAGCCACCGATGCACGCAGCCTGACCTCAGACAGGCTGCCGGAGGCGCCCACGCTTCTGGTCTGCGATGCGAGTTTCATCTCGCTGGAAAAACTGCTGGAGGTGCCGCTGTCGCTCGCCGCGCCGGGGGCGGACTTTGTTGGCCTGTTCAAGCCGCAATTCCAGGTTGGCCGCGATCATGTCGGCAAGGGCGGCATCGTCACCGACCTTGCCGCCGCCGATGCCGCGGCCGAACGCTTCAGTGACTGGATGAAAGAAAAAGGCTGGCCCATCCATGCCTGGACGGCCAGCCCGATTTCCGGCGGCGACGGCAATGCCGAACGCCTGTTCCATGCGGTGAAGGCCTAGTAGCCGCCGTAAAGCTCGTCGTCGTTCTCGCCGACGATCTCCCATTCGCCATTATAGCCTTCGCGGCAGGCCGTGGCGGGATCGCGGACCACTTGTCCGTCCGGAAGGGTGACTTCACGCCAGACAGTGCGGCACTCCTCCGGCTGAGGGCCTTGCGGCTGCGGGGCGGGCGCAGAGGCACGCGGGGCCGGGGTTTCCGGATAGCTCGGATAGGACGGGTAACTCACCGGGGCAGGTGAGGCCGTTCTGCCCGGATGGGTGCGCAGATCCTGCGGGCCGCCATAGAGGCCCTGCGTGGTCTGCGGGATCGAGCCGCCGGAATATTCCTGTGCGAGATAGGGGTAAGCGCCATAGTCCGCGCGGAACGAGCCGCCATAGGGCGTTGCGGTCTGGCAGGGCGTGGCGCTGTTGGACGCCATCGCATTGCCGGCCATGCCGCCGACAATTGCGCCGAGCAGGGCACCGGCGACGACTTCGCCGTCATTATTGCCTTTGTCCCAGTAGCCGTGGCGGCCATGACGGCCCCAGCGGCCATGCCGGCCATAGCTGTTATAGTGCCAGCGGCTGTCATTATCGCCGACATTGTTGCCGATGGCCCCGCCGGCCGCGGCGCCGACAATGGCGCCGATCACGGTTCCAGCCGTCTTGTTGTCCTGGTTCTGGCGCTCGCACGCGGAATTGTAGGGCGCGTTGTAGCCATAGGTCTGCGCCGACGCCGCCAGGGGCGCAGCGCTGATGGCCGAAAGGGCGATTCCGCCGATCAGAAGAGACTTCACCATCTCGTTTTCTCCTTTTCCGGTGGCCGCAGGACCACCAGTCTGGCTGGCAAAGTGGCAAAGCCAACCTGAACCGGACCTGAAGGCTGCCCAAAAGCTGGACGCGCGCGTGCAGTGGCCACATATTCAGAATATGGGATTGTTCGACCGTGCCGCCCTTGCAGCAGGACGCGCCCGTTACGCGGCGGCGCAGGGCATGCGCTCGGCCTGGTATGCCGCGCAGATGCGGGCGGCCAAATCGCGTACGACCGGCTTTTACCGGCCGGACGATCCGGATTTCACCCCCACACGCGGCAAGCCGGACATGGCGCAGCTCCGCAAGGCCTATTTCGACCTGTTCCTGAAAGACCGGCGCAATGTGGAGCAGGGGCTCTATCCGGCGCCGCGCGATGTAAGCATCGCTCACCTTCCCAACGCCCTGAAGTCCGCCCGCGCGTTTCAGGCCGATGTCGAGGCGGTCGAGCGGCGGCGTCAGGCCCGCGATGCCACTGAAGTTCAGGCAGAGCTGCCGGAAGGCTCCAACCGCTATCCGGAATATTACCGCCAGAATTTCCACTACCAGTCCGGCGGATGGTTCAGCGATGAGAGCGCCGAGCTCTACGACACGCAGGTGGAGGCCCTGTTCACCGGCACGGCGGACGCGATGCGCCGCGCCGCACTGGCGGAGATCGCACGGGAGCTGAAAGGCCGGGACCAGCGCGGCGTATCCCTGCTGGATGTGGCCTGCGGCAATGGGCGGTTCCTGAAGACGGTGATGACTGTCTGGCCGCGCCTGCAGGCCGCCGGGCTTGATCTGTCCCCGAACTATACAGATGCGGCGGGCAAGCGCCTTGCGCCCTGGCCGCAGGTAGAGGTGTTCCATGAGGCGGCGGAGGCGATGCCGCTGCCGGATGCGTCCCGCGACATTGTGGTCTCCATCTTCCTCTTCCATGAATTGCCGCCGGAGGTGCGCGCGCCTGTGCTGGCGGAAGTGTTCCGCGTACTGAAGCCGGGCGGCCTGTTCGTTCTGGCTGACAGCGTTCAGTTTGGAGACTATGAGGGCATTGACGGCGTGCTGGAATATTTCCCGCACGGTTTCCATGAGCCCTATTACAATTCCTACCTTGCCTGGGATGTGGATTCGGCGGCCATCGGGCAGGGCTTTGTCAAAGAGCGTGAAACCCTGGCTTTCCTGACGAAAGTCACGACCTGGCGGCGGCCGCTGTAAATCCTGAACTCCCAATAGATGCAGTGGATCCCGGCCCATTTTGCCTGGGCCGCACTGAATCATGATTTGCGCCGGATACGGAATGACACTATTCTATTATTATTGTTACATGAAAGTGACATAAAAATAGAGGTTCTTCACGAAACACCGAGGTATCGCGCCATGAGCGTTCTTGATCATTCTTCCCGCGATGCCGCGCCTTCCGAGCGCGGCACTTTTGACTCCGGACGCTGGCAGTTCGGCCTTCTTAAAACCTTGCTGCTGGTTCTGGCCGGCGTGCTGGGGACCGCCTTTGCCATCGCGCTTGACCCGATCGTCAACATTTTTGCTGAAGGCTGAGCCGTCAGCCTCTTTCCCTAGAATACAGGTAGCCGGCCCGTGCCGAGCAGCGGCATGGCGAAGGCCAGCGCAATGGAAATGATGAGGCCGAAAAAGGCGCGCGCGGCGTCTCCTGTTACGTCGCGTACCGCTTCGTTCCTGTCGCGCAGGCCGGCAATGTAGGAAATCGCGAGTTCCCGTCCGGCCAGAAGGCCCAGAAATACCCAGGTCGTGCTCATTGGCACATTGTTGATCTCTTTGAAGAACAGCAGGATCAGCGCATAGATCAGGTCCACCACCGTGGCGGCACGCACATCAATCGTGTTCACCTTGCGCTCCACGATGCGCTGAATCTGGCCGCCTTTGGTGGCGAAGATGTAGCCCTGGATCAGCACAAGCAGGGCTGTACCGAAGATAACCGCAACCAGGCCAAAACTGACTGTGGTTTCTCCATCCGCGATTGTGACGTGCCGGGGCAGGTAGATGAAGATATTGGCCAGATCCTGCATCAGCCACTGCGACCAGAGGAAGGCGGTCGTGATCCACTGGAAGATCACCCAGTAGGGCCAGGGGAGTTCCTCGCGGGTATGAAACACCCAGCGTTCGAATGTGTGGGAAATCACAACCCAGATCAGAATGCCGACACCGAAGGCCACGATGTAGCCCATGGCGGACTTGACCAGCATGCTGGTCAGAACGCCGCTGGTTGCCGCACCACCTGATAGCGCGAAGAGTGTCAGCACAAGGAAGGTCGTGGAAACCGGAATGCCGAATCGCGTGATCACAAGCAGGATCAGTGGAGGCAATGCATGCCACCATTGGATGCCGGGTTGCAGGACCCCGCTGCGATTGCCTTCGCCAGGCAGCACGCTCAGCTTGTCGAGACGTTCATAGGCGATATCGCCGGCACCATGGAAATATCCATACGCAATCGTGGCGACCAGAATGCCGGATGCGAAGCCCCACAATGCCCACCAGGGCAGGCGCTTATTGGAAGAGATGAACGTGCCGAGAGTCTGGATCGAGTCATTCGCCACAACGGCATAGGCAGCCAGCATGAAGCCGAGCACACCGAAGATTTCCAAGCTATCCATGTTTCGCCCAGTTTCCGTCTGGTATCCTGTCAGCCCCATACTGATGGTTACAGCTTGGTTAGCAGGTGCAGCACCCGGTGCCGATAGAAGCTTTGTGAATTAAAAGTGACAGCACCGTGTCGGCGCTGCGGCATAGGCGTGCGCAACGTTTCTGCCACTCAAATTTCAGTAAATTACCTAGGTTTCACAAAGTGTTGTGGTGCCGCCACAGCTGGATCACAGCATCTGCAGGTGGTGTTTTCGTAAGCTGTTTTCCGTCCGCGGCAGCCCTAGTTCAGGGCCACGCAATCTTGCGGACAAAGGAGTAAAAAAATGAAACTTGCACTCGCTTCGCTCGCCGCTCTCGCTGTCGCGACCCCGGCCTTCGCTCAAGGTGACATTGAACTCGGCGCGGCTTATTCACACTTCGACGCTGACAGCGCCAATCTCGACGCCCTGACCGCACGCGGCACCTATTTCTTCACCCCGCATGTCGGTGTGGAAGGTGAAGCCTCGATCGGTATCGGCGATGACGATGTCGGCGCGGCCAATGTCGAACTCGACAATTCCCTGGCTGCTTTCGGTGTGGTCCAGATGCCGGTTGCCGAACGCGTCGATCTGTTCGCCCGCGCCGGTTACGCCACCAGTGAGTACAATGTCGACGTTCCGGGTGCGGGCGGCGCATCGGGTGACGATGACGGCTTCGCCTATGGCGTTGGCGGCAAGGTCTTCCTGAACGAGAAGTTCGGCCTGCGCGCCGATGTCACCCGCTATGAAGGCGACGACACCGATGCCGACGTGATCTCGGTCGGCGGCGTCATGAAATTCTAAGCTTCCCACCTCTCCAACGGGAATACACTGTCCCCGGTGCTGCGGCGCCGGGGACTTTTTTTGAATTCGGGATTCAGTTTCCGGTCTGGCCGCGGTGGCGCAGTTTCTGGTCGGCCAGCACGCAGGCCATCATCGCCTCGGCCACGGGCACGGCGCGGATGCCGACGCAGGGGTCGTGGCGGCCTTTGGTGCGCACGTCCACATTCTCGCCGTCACGGGTGACGGACTGGACCTCGTTCAGGATGGAGGAGGTCGGTTTGATGGCGATCCGCACGATCAGGTCCTGCCCGGTGGAGATACCGCCCGCGACGCCGCCATTATTGTTCGACAGGAAGAGGGGGCCGTCATTGCCCGCGCGCATCTGGTCAGCGTTTTCTTCGCCGGAGAGGCTGGCGGCGCCAAAGCCTGCGCCGACCTCAACGCCTTTGACCGCATTGATGCTCATCATCGCGCCGGCGAGTTCGCCGTCCAGCTTGCCATAGATGGGCGCGCCCCAGCCGGCGGGTACGCCGCTGGCCTGCACCTCCACGATGGCGCCGGTGGAGCTGCCCGCCTTTCGGGTGGCGTCCAGGAAGTCTTCCCATTTGGGCACCATATCGGTGTCCGGGCACCAGAACGGGTTGTCCCCGACGATGTCCCAGTTCCAGTTTTCTCGGTTGATGGCATGCGGGCCGATCTGGACCACCGCGCCGCGGATCACGATGCCGTCACCAAGGGCACGCCGGGCGACAGCCCCGGCAGCGACGCGGGCAGCTGTTTCTCGGGCAGAGGAACGTCCGCCGCCGCGATAGTCCCGCACGCCATATTTGGCGTCATAGGGATAGTCGGCATGGCCGGGCCGGTAGCGGTCGCGGATCTCGCCATAGTCTTTTGAGCGCTGGTCGGTGTTCTCGATCATCAGCGAGATGGGCGTGCCGGTGGTGACGGGGCCACCTGTCCGGTCATCCTCGAAGACGCCGGATAGGATTTTCACCGCGTCCGGCTCCTGGCGCTGCGTGACGAAGCGAGAAGTGCCGGGGCGGCGTTTGTCCAGGAATTGCTGGATGAAGGCTTCATCCAGCGGCAGGCCGGGCGGGCAGCCATCGACCACGCATCCGAGGGCCGGCCCGTGGCTTTCGCCCCAGGTCGTCACGCGGAAGAGGTGGCCGAACGTGTTGTGAGACATGGCTGCCCAGATAAGCCGTTCGCCGCTTAGCTGAACAGGTGCTCGACGGCGGCGCGTTCTTCACGCAGTTCGGCGTCGGTGGCATCCATCTTGGCGCGCGAGAACTCGTTGATGTCGAGGCCCTGCACGATCTCGTACTTGCCGTCCTTGCAGGTGCACGGATAGCCGTAGATCACGCCCGGTTCGATGCCGTAGGAGCCGTCCGACGGGATGCCCATGGACACCCATTCGCCTTCCGGCGTGCCGAGGGCCCAGCTGCGCATGTGGTCGATGGCGGCCGAGGCAGCCGAAGCGGCAGAGGAAGCACCGCGGGCCTTGATGATGGCCGCGCCGCGCTGCTGCACGTCCGGGATGAAGGTGCCGGTGTACCAGGCATCGTCGACCATCGGCTTGGCGGCTTCGCCTTTGACGGTGGCGTGGTGGATGTCCGGATACTGGGTGGCCGAGTGGTTGCCCCAGATCACGATGTTCTTGATGTCGGTGTTGTGCGTGCCGGTCTTCTCGGCCAGCTGGCTCATCGCGCGGTTATGGTCGAGGCGGACCATGGCGGTGAAGCATTTCGGATCGAGGTCCGGGGCGTTCTGCTGGGCGATGAGGGCGTTGGTGTTGGCCGGGTTGCCGACGACGAGCACTTTGACATCGCGGGAGGCGTGATCGTTGATCGCCTTGCCCTGCGGGCCGAAGATGCCGCCGTTGGCGGACAGCAGGTCCTTGCGCTCCATGCCCTCTTTGCGCGGCATGGCGCCGACGAGGAGGCAGAAGTCCGCGTCCTTGAAAGCCACATTCGGATCGTCGGTGGCGACGATGTTGTTCAGCAGCGGGAAGGCGCAGTCGTTGAGTTCCATCACGACGCCGTTCAGGGCGCCGAGCGCCGGGGTGATTTCCAGCAGGTGAAGATCGACCGGCTGGTCCGGTCCGAGCATGTCGCCGGCAGCGATACGGAAGAGGAGGGCGTAACCGATCTGGCCAGCGGCACCGGTGACGGCAACTTTGACAGGCTGTTTCACGAGGGAGGTCCTTCTTGCAGAGCTGAATTCTGTGGCCTCCACATGGCGAATTTGTCGCCCGAGGGCAAGCCGTGCTGCGCCATTGCCGCAGGTGAAGCACCCGCTGACCGGCGTTTATTCGGCCTCGACCGGCGGATAATACCAGATCCGGCGGATCGCCCCCTCACCGGTGACCTGATAGACGGTCAGGCGCTGCTGCACGTCGGGCGTGCCGTCCGGCCCGGTGCGGCGGCTGGTTTCGATGGCGGTGACATAGTCGTCCAGCTGGCTCCATCCGGTCAGTTCCAGCACAGGCGTGTCCACATCTTCGATATGCTCCAGCCAGTGGGAGACGATGGCCCAATAGCCTTCGGAGACCATATCCGTGCCGGTGGCGGACACTTCCATGATCTGGATGCCCGGATGCATGAGGCTTTCCATCCGGTCGACGTCGCGCGCATTGAAGGCGCCGGTATATTGCTCAACCACCGAACGCGGGTCGATCTCGACCATCGCCTCGTCCACAGGCTCGCCAAAAGGGGCATTTATGACCGGCTGGGCCAACGCCGTGACGGGTGACAGGACGGCCAGCATGGCGGCAAGGATCAGTTTCTGCATGGTGGCGGGCTCCCTCTGCTGCTTTCCCTCTTGCGTATACGGGGATCGCCGGAGTGTCACCTTATCGCGGTTCCGCTAACGGGCAGGCACACCTATACTGGTATCTCAGGATCAGACCCCAGAGGGCCCCATGACGAAACAGCCGTCCGACACGATCATCCCGCCCAGCCCGAGCGCTGCAGACTATGCGACAGACCCGACGGGCAAGCCGCTGATCCCGAACGTGGCGGACCCGTTCGCCCTGTTCAATGACTGGATGGCCGAAGCGCGCGCCAAGGAGTTGAACGACTCCAACGCCATGTCGCTCGCCACGGTCGACGCAGACGGCCTGCCGGATGTGCGCATCGTCCTGCTGAAAGAGGTCACGCCGGCTGGCTTTGTCTTCTTCACCAATCTCGAAAGCGAGAAGGGCCAGCAGCTGAAGGCGAACCCGGTCGCCGCGATGGGTTTCCACTGGAAGAGCCTGCGCCGCCAGGTCCGCATCCGCGGCACCGTGGAGCGCGTCACCGACGCCGAGGCCGACGAATATTTCGCCACCCGCGCCGCCCAGAGCCGGATCAGCGCCATTGCCTCCGACCAGTCGCGGCCGCTGCCCGACCGCGCCGCCTTCGAACAGCGCATCGCGGAACTGTCCGAGGTCTATGGTGACGGGCCGGACATTCCGCGTCCCGAATTCTGGGGCGGTTTCCGCCTGACCCCGACCGAGATCGAGTTCTGGCAGGACCAGGCCTTCCGCATGCACGACCGCCTGCGGTTCACCCGCAAGGGCGACAGCTGGGAAACCGGGCGGCTTTATCCGTAACCGGACGTCCTCGAGACATCAGACCAGCCCGATGGACGTGCGTTCCACCACCAGGTGGGGCACGCCATCGCTGGTTTTCGTGAACGAGACCCCGCCGGAAGAGACAGTCGCGGTCACCCGTTTGCGGAAAGCCGAGAAGCTCTCGAACTCCACCACATCGACAGGCTCGTCGAATTCCAGCGTGACTTCGAACGCCGTGCCGCCCGCCATTTCGCGGACCGCGAGCACCCGGCCGTCAAAGGCCTGTTTCAGGTAGCGGCCTGCCACCTGGTCGCCGACCTGCAGCACGACTTCCGGCATGTTGGACAGCCGGGCCGAGGCCGTGTTCCAGTCGCGATAGCCGAGTTCCTTCGCCACGCATTCCAGCGCTTCGGAATGAGAGATGGGCGTTCCGGCAGCAGCCAGTTCCGCCCGCAATTCACGCGCACGGGCCTTTGCCTGGTCGCGATTTGAGATCGATAGATAAGACATCGGAATCATCCTTGTCCGGGCAGTCGCTTGTCAGCGGGGCTCGCCTTGCCGCGGGACTGCCGGATGGACCGGTGTTCCGTCGTTTTGTGTCGCGGCGTTCTCACGCCGGGGGATCTTCACCGTAAGACTTGCGTCTCGCGAGCGGCAGGCGTCCCAGAGCCTGCGGGGCACATAATCCTTCCGGGGCGCAACGTCAATCATTGCCAACACGGACAGGTTCGGGCACCAATTGGCAGTCGGCGTGGCAATTCCTGTCCGCGCCTTGCATCCATCAGGGGGTATCCATGAAACGTGGCCTGCAGGTTTTTCTCGGCGTCTTTTCGCTCATACCGGTGATCTTTGCCTTGCTCGGTTTTCTGGGCGGGGCAGGGCGTCTGTCGCCCGAAGGCGTCACCGTCGATCTCGACAATCAGTACCGGTACTTTTCCGGCATGTACCTTGTCGTCGCTTTCCTGCTCTGGTCGATCATTCCGGCCATCGAGAAGCATGGCCGCACGCTGTACCTGATCAGCGCAGCGATCTTCATCGGCGGGCTTGGCCGCGTCGTATCCTACATGATGATGGGCGCGCCGTCGCAGGACCTCGTCGTCGGCATGGGGATTGAGCTGGTCGTGCCGGTGATCTTCGTGATCTGGCAGCGCGCGGTGGCGGCGAGGGCCTAACGTCCGCATGCCTCCCGGCCGGCATCGTCAGCTGTAATCATGTCGGCCACCCGATAGGGTTCGTCCGTGGCAAGCAGGACCAGCCCGTCGGCCGCCAGCGCGTCATACTCGCTGGCATCGCCATCGGCGAGATAGAGATCGTCCAGCCGCTCGCCCTTGCGGCCCAGCGTACCGAAGGCGGGCTCGACGCCCACTTGTTCGAGGCGGGCCCAGGCGGCGGGTTTCGGCTCGTCGGTTCCGGTCCAGCCGATCAGGCGGGTGCGGTCGACGCCCCGGCGTTCCAGTTTGGCGACGTCCCGGTCACCATAGGCGGTGGCGGTCATCATCAGATCCGGATTGATGGCGGCGATCTCGGCGGCTTGGTCGTCATTGTAGGAAATGAAGATCACATTCTCTTCCGCACCTGCGGCCTTCACGGCAGCGGCAATGTTGCGGAAACTGGTCGTCGGCTTCTTGTCGAGCTCCAGCACGGCGCCGGTCTGCTTTGCCCAGAGCAGGGCGTCGGTCAGTTTCGGCGGATGGAAGCCGGTGCGCCGGCCGTCATTGTCTTCCAGCTCCAGGCCGCTCATCGTCTCCCAGTCCGTGTCGGAGACATAGCCACTACCGGTCGTGGTGCGGTTCAGCCGGTCGTCATGCATCAGGGTCAGCACGCCGTCCTTGGTTTCGGCGACATCGATCTCGAACACGCGGATGCCCTTGTCGAATCCGTGCTGGAAGGTCTCGATCGCGTTTTCGGGGAATCCTGTGTCCGGTCCGCCGCGATGGGCGGCAATGACCATGCCCTTATTCTTGCGCAGGCAGTCAAAATATTCCGGCAAAGGGAGTGCAGGGGAGGAAATCGTTGCGGTCTCTCCGCCTGTTTCCTGAGGGGGCGTCTGAGCTGCGCCGCAGGCCGTCAGGGCCAGCGACATCACGGAAAATGCAAATCTTTTCATGGTGCGACCCTCAATTCCTTGCCTCGCGTCATCCGCGCGAATACACACACTTCGGTTACAGGACAATGACGCCGCGGCAGGCGCGTAAAGGAGGACACCGCATGAAAGGTCTGATGCAGGACTGGCAGCTCACGACAAACAAGATTCTTGAGCACGCAAAACGGATCAACCCGACCCGCGAGATCGTCACGCGCCGCGTCGAAGGCAATATCGAGCGCACCACCTATGGCGACCTGTTCGACATGTCGAAACAGGTGTCGACCGCGCTGAAGGATGAAGGCATCGGCCTCGGCGACCGCGTTGCGACGCTCGGCTGGAACTCCGAACGCCACATGGCCTCCTGGTATGGCGCGATGGGCATCGGCGCCGTGCTGCACACGGTGAACCCGCGCCTCCATCCGGAGCAGATCGCCTGGATCATCAACCATGCCGAAGACAAGGTTCTGATCTTCGACAAGACCTTCCTGCCCATCGTCGAGGCCATCAAGGACAACATCCCGACAGTGAAGTCCTTCGTCATCTATGCCGGCGCCGACACGATGCCGGAGAACACGCTGGGCGCCGTGCCGTTCGACATCTGGATCGACGGCCGCTCCACCAATGTGCGCTGGGGCGACTTCCCGGAAGATACCGCCTGCGGCCTCTGCTACACGTCCGGCACGACGGGCGATCCGAAAGGCGTGCTCTACTCGCACCGCTCCAACGTGCTGCACACGATGATCACAATGCAGCGCGATGCCATCGGCATGGGCGCGAATGATGTCGTGCTGCCGGTTGTGCCGATGTTCCACGCCAATGCCTGGGGCCTGACCTTCAGCTGCCCGGCCACCGGCGCCAACATGGTCATGCCCGGCGCGCAGATGGATGGCGCCTCGATCTATGAACTGCTGGACACCGAAAAAGTGACGATCACCGCCGCCGTGCCGACCGTCTGGCTGATGCTGCTGACCCACCTCCAGCAGAATGACCTCAAACTGCCGCACCTGCAGAAGGTGATCATCGGCGGCTCGGCCGTGCCGGAGAAGATCCTGCGCGCCTTCGAGGAAGACTATGAAGTCGACGTCGTCCACGCCTGGGGCATGACGGAAACTTCGCCGCTCGGCACGCTGGGCACGCTGCCGCCGCACATGCTGGATGCCGACATCGACACCCGCATGACGCAGAAGCTGAAGCAGGGCCGCCCGCCCTTCGGCGTCGAGCTGAAGATTGTCGACGACGAGCATAATGATGTGGCCTGGGACGGCGAGACGTCCGGCCGCCTTCTGGTCCGCGGACCGGGCATCGCGGCGGCCTACTTCAAGGGCGCCGGCGGCAAGGTGGTGGACGATGACAACTGGTTCGACACCGGGGACGTCGCCAATATGGACCAGTACGGCACGATGCAGATCACCGACCGCGCCAAGGACGTGATCAAGTCCGGCGGGGAGTGGATCTCCTCCATCGACATCGAAAACATCGCGGTTGGCCATCCGAAAGTCGCCAACGCCGCCGCCATCGGTATCTATCACCCGAAATGGGACGAGCGTCCGCTGCTGATCATCCAGCCGGCCGAAGGGGAAAATCCGACCAAGGAAGAAATCTTCGCGGCGCTGGAAGGCAAGATCGCCAAATGGTGGACGCCGGATGACATCGCCTTTGTCGACAATATTCCGCTGGGCGCCACGGGCAAGATCAACAAGCTGGCCCTGCGCGACACGTTCAAAGACTACAAGCTGCCGACGGCGTAACCGTCATGGATCTTGGTCTGACAGACAAGGTGGTCTTTGTTGCCGGCGCCAGCCGCGGCATCGGCCTTGGGATCGTCGAAGCCCTCCTGGCAGAAGGCGCCAAGGTCGCCATGGCGGCACGCGGGGCAGACGCGCTGGAGGAACAGCGCGCCCGCCTCGCCGCCCAATATGGCGAGCACAAGCTCTGGGCCCGGGCAGGGGATTTGCGCGACTCCAAAACCATCGACGACATGGTCGAGGCCATCGAGCATGATTTCGATCCCCTCTGGGGCGCGGTCGCCAATGTCGGGCTTCACCCATGCCCGCCGGGCTATGAGGTGGATGACGAGACCTGGACGGCCGGCCTGCAGCAGAACCTCGACAGTGCCTTCCGCCTTGCCCGTTCCAGCCTTCGCAAGATGGAACCTCGCGGCGAGGGCTCGATCCTTATGATCTCGTCCATTGCGGGCCTTGGCGCGCTCGGCACGCCGGTCACCTATGGCACGTCGAAAGCGGCGATGAACCATCTCGCCAAGGAACTCGCCCGCGTGGCGGGGCCATCCGGCGTGCGGGTGAATGCGATTGCGCCCGGCAACATCATCTTCCCGGGCGGCGACTGGGAAGAGCGCTCCACCGGCCCGCGCGGCGATGCGTGGAACCGCTGGATCCGCCGCGAAGTGCCGCTGCAGCGTTTCGGAAAGCCGGAAGAGATCGGCTCTGCCGCCGCCTACCTGCTGAGCCCGCTGGCGAGCTTCATCACCGGCGCGATCCTGCCGGTGGATGGCGGCCAGACAAAGTAAGAATTGGTGAAATCAGGCCTCAGCCCTCGTCGGTCACATGGATCGACGGGTCGGGCTCCTGAATGCTGATCAGATAGCTCAGCAACAGGTCGGTGCTCTTCGGGCCGAACTGGAATTGCGGCATCTCCGGATGGCCGACTTTCAGCCCGTCGCGGAAATCCTCGGCCAGCGCGTCCCCGTCATAATCGGCCAGAATAAAGCGCAGCGCCGGGGCATCCGTGCGCCGGGAGTCTTCCTTGTCGATGCCGTGGCAGTCAGCGCATTGGGAGGAGGCGACCTGGCGGCCAAGCGCGATTTCCTCGGTCACGGGCAGGCCGGTCAGGCCCAGTTCCTCTGCCTCCTGTGCCTGCACTTCGGCAATTTCCGGTTCATAGGGCGAGGTCTGCACGCAGCCCATCAGGGGCAGGGACAGCGGAACGAGGGCATAGATCAGGCGGCGCATGGCGCTCTCCTTTACCAGACTGAGGCCCATGATCGCGCGATGCGGCGCCGAACGCAATTCGTGAATGTTACGGATGTCACCCGGCCGCCATCACAGCCGGGTCAATCCGGTCAGCCTTCTGCGGGCTCAGGCTCCTGAATGCTCTTCAGATAGGTCAGCAGCACATCGGCGCCGAGCGGCCCGAAATGGAATTGCGGCATGTCCGGGTGGCCAACCTTCAGGCCTTCCTCGAAATTCTCGTGCAGCGTGTCGGCATCGTAATTGTTCAGCACATAGCGCAGCGCCGGCGTATCGGCGCGCAGGGCGTCCTGCTGGTCGAGGCCGTGGCAATTGGCACAGACGGCGGACGCGACGCCGCGGCCTTCATCGATCTGCTGTGACAGCGGGGCCTTCTGGGACTCCCGGATTTCCATCGCCTCACACCCGGCGAGTGCAAGCGGAATGAGAATGATACTCAGTTTACGCATAATAATACCTCCCGTTTTTATTGACCGTAGTGTCTCAGAGAAATGCCCTTCCGGCAATTGAGGAGATTTACGGGGCAGGGGATGGGCGTTCAGCTTCCACCCCGCCGTAAACCGCTCATGATCCAGTATAGTCCGGTATGATCATGGCAGGTCATGCAGGGGTATGTGCGTGCATGAAAGTCGTGTTTAGTATGGCGGCACAGCCGGTGGGTAACGGCTTCGCCTCAACCCATCTTACGCTTGCTATGCAGCTACTTTCAAAAACGTACGAATTTACAATACGAAATTTGTGATTACCCCGGCCATTCGGTCAATAGGAATTCTTATGCCTAATCCAATTGAACGTATTGTTGGGAAGATTGGTCGAGAACGGAAACTCCCGGGTACCAAACTTGGGGAGGCCGATGAGGTCCGTTATGTCAGTTTTGCGTACCGATCCAATCCCGCTGACATATTTGAGGAAGTTGTTTGGAAGGTGGATCCACCATTAGCCACCTCTGGTGGCGTCAACCTCGCCAACGTCATCTTAACAATACCTGACGGGACTCCGTTTTACGCTCTTGAATATCATGGTGATGTAGCTGGATGGACATCACAGATTGAGCAAGGAGCTCAACAGTGTGGGGCTCTCTCCGCAAGGATAGATGGTGACCATTTCGTCTTGTCCGACAGCCGTTCTTATTTGTTGTCGGAGTGTGCTCCTAACTTCGTCCCTGGACCTGCAACCCGCTAGAACGGTTCCCGCAAAGTAGGGTGGGTTGAGCGGAGCGATACCCACCACCCGCATGCCCGGACTTGTTGCGCAGCATACGGAAAATCCGGCGTCTCTATCCAACCGGATAACCCCTCATGGCAGTCTTCCCGCCATGACAGACCGCACCGATTTCTTCTCTCAGGCCTTTTACACGATCGCCCGCGCCATTGCCGAGGCGGGCGTGAATGTGGACCTGTTCAAGAATCCTCAGACGATTGCGAAATCGGTGAACCGGCGCGTGCGGGCGGAGCTGAAGCGGCTCGCCGTTCTGCTCCGCCGTCTGATCTTTCTGGAAGCCTTGCAGATGGATCTCGCGCCGCTGACGGTGCCCATGCGAGGGCCTGTGCCGGCTGCGCCGCTGATCGCGCGGTGGCAGGCCATGCTGGACACGCTGAAGCACCACAAGCGCCGGGCGAAATGCCTCGCCCGCACGATCCAGCGCTGGCAGGCCGCCGGCGAGGCCCGGCCCCACGTGCCGCCGATTCCCCGCAGCCACCGCATGCCCGCTGCACTCGCCCTGGTCTCGGGTGGGCTGACCGTGCAGCTGCTGGAAGCGCTGAAACGCTGGCCGGATTCGAGTTGAGCCTTGCCCACAATCAGGAGACTTGCCGGAGCGCGGGGGCGTGTCCGGGCGTGGGTGCTGGCTTCCATGTCTTGTTGGCTTCGCCATACCCTCACGCAGGATTGATCCGACAGGGGCGACAAGATCGTATAGGCGCTGTATGCCTCGGCAGGATAACACGGAGAGGGAAGCCCATGACCCATTCGGACCAGAGCGGCGGCTGGCGCGGCAAGTTTTCAGCCTTTGCGCTCGCATTCGCAATTTTCGGCGTTGTCTGGTTCTTCATTGCGGCCGCGGGCACCAAGCTCGGCCTGTGGGACTGGCGTACCGGGTTTGGCACGCTGACCATGGGCTGGGGCCCCAAAATCGTGATGGCGGCGCTGGCCGTCTCCATGATCGCTCTCCTCGTGTCGCTGGTCGCGGCGCCGCGCAAACGGCCCTTCATCCTGGCGCTGGCGGCCCTGCTGGTCGCCGGCCTGTCCATGGGGCGCCTGTTTGCGGCGCGTGAGAACGCCAAACGCCTGCCGCCGCTGCACGATGTCCAGACCGACTGGGCCCATCCGATCATGCCGACCCCGGCGCTGGTGTCGGCCCGGGCCTCGACCGGGGCCTATAACGAGATCGAGGAAGCGCCGGTCATCGCCGACGGCGCCAAAGGCAACTGGCCGGGCATGGAAGGCCGTCTCGTCTCCGAAGTGCAGGAAGAGGCCGAATTCGACCCGGAGCGCCAGAAGAAGGAAGTTTCTGCGCCCTATCCGCACCTCGAAACCGTGGTCCTGCCATCGGTACCGTTCGACATGGCCTATCAGGCCGCGCTGGAGACGGTGAATGCGAATGGCTGGACCATCGTCACCGCCGAGCCGCAGGAAGGCCGGATCGAAGCGACCGACACGACCTTCTGGTTCGAGTTCAAGGATGACGTGATGATCCGCGTCTTGCCGGAAGGCGAAAGCGGCTCTCGCGTGGATGTGCGCTCGGTCAGCCGCGTCGGCCTGTCGGACCTCGGCGCCAATGCCAAGCGCGTGAAACTCTTCCTGGAAGACTTCGAGGCCCGGCTCTAGGCGGGCGGGGGCTCAGCGCCCTTCGTTCAGGAAGGCAATGATCGCTTCAGGCAGTGCCGGGTCGCCCACGGCAGAGACGTGGGTGCCGGTGATCTGCCTGTATCGCGCGCCGGGGATGATCTCCGCCAGTGTCTCGCCGGACCCGTTGTCCGTGTCCTGATCGCCGGTGATGACGAGAACCGGCAGGTCAAACGTCTCCAGCAGGTCGCGCCCGGTATAGATCCGGGCCGACAGGGCGCCGAGATAGCCTTCCAGCGTGCCGCCACTGGCTTTCGCCCGGGCAAGAATGGCTTTCGCGGCGGGCGTATCTTCCCCGCGCATTGCGGCCTCGATGGCGGCGCGGAAGCCGTCATTGCGGCTGGAATTGCTTTCGTCGGCCACAGAGTCCCCGACGCCGCCAAGCACCAGCCGGCCGCTGGAACGGGAGAGGAGCTGGTAGCGCAGCGCACTGATCGCGCCCATGGAATAGCCGACGACGGCAAAGGGCTCGGCCCCGAGGTGCTTCATCAGGGCCATCTGGTCGTGGGCAATGGCATCGCGCGGCCAGCTGCCAGGATCGTCCGGCACCGGCGAGGCGCCATGGCCGCGCAGGTCCGGCGCGATGACGCGGTACCCGGCGTCCGCGATCTTCTGCGCAATGCCGGGCCGGACCCAGTTCAGGTCCGCATTTGCGGTAAAGCCGTGGAGGAGCAGAACGACCGGCCCGTCGCCGAGGTCGAGATAGGAAATGGGCGTGCCGTCAAACGACTCGAAGGTGCGGGTTACAGGGGCTGTCATCGCGGTCTCCACTGGCGGGGAGGCATGAGCAACCGGCGTGACGGCCAGCACAAGGCTGAGCAGGACAGCGGACAGGGCTGTTTTCCGGTGCATGGATTGTCCTCCCGATGCCGGGAGTGTGCCGGGCCTGTTCTCGACAGGCAAGCCGGTTAGCGGTCTTTCGGATCCAGCGCGTCGCGCAGGCCGTCGCCGATGAAGTTCAGGCAGAGCAGGGTGACCGCCATCGTGCCGGCCGGGGCGAGCAGCATCCACGGCTTTTCTTCCATGCGGGACGCGCCATCCGAGATCAGCACGCCGAGCGAGGTCAGCGGCTCGTTCACGCCGAGGCCAAGGAAGGAGAGGAAGCTTTCCGCCAGGATCACAACCGGAATGGTCAGCGTCACATAGACGGCGACCGGGCCGATCACGTTCGGCAGGATATGGCGCAGGATGATGGCGCGGCGGCTGACACCTGCAGCGCGGGCGGCTTCGATGAATTCCTTGCCCTTGATGGCAAGGGTCTGGCCGCGGACGATCCGCGCCATGGTCAGCCATTCGATGGCGCCGATGGCGGCGAAGATCAGGAAGATGTTCCGCTCGAACACGGTCAGCAGCAGGATGACGAAGAAGATGAAGGGCAGAGCGTAGAGGACATCCACGATGCGCATCATGAAATTGTCCACGCGGCCGCCGAGATAGCCGGCGGTTGCGCCCCAGGTCACGCCGATGACGAGGCTGACAGCGGTTGCCACCACGCCGACCATGAGCGAGATGCGCAGGCCGATCATCAGGCGGGCCAGCAGGTCGCGGCCCTGAAGGTCGGTCCCGAGGAGGTGCCAGTTCTCGAAAGTCGGGGCGATGGCGCGGGCACCGGAAATGGTGCGGTAGTCATGCACCCAGACCATCGGGCCGATCAGGGCGATGACGACCAGGACGCCGAGCACCCACATCGAGGCCACGGCGGCCTTGTTGTGGAACAGGCGGGCGCGGGCATCGTCCCAGAGGGACCTGCCTCCGGCGATCGCCTGGTTGACGGGTTCGACGCGTCCGGTCGGATCGAGAAGCGGGTCAGCCTGGCTCATCAGTCGTACTTCACTTTCGGGTCGAGCACCGCATAGAGGATGTCGGCGACGAGGTTCAGCAGCACGATCAGGCCAGCATAAACAATGATCGCGCCCATCACGAGCGTATAGTCGCGGTTGAGCGCACCATTGACGAAGTAGGAGCCGAGCCCAGGAAGGCCGAACACTTTCTCGATGACGACCGAACCGGTCATGACCCGCGCCATGGCCGGTCCGGCATAGGAGATCAGCGGCAGCAGCGCGGCGGGCAGTGCGTGCCGGGCGATCACCTGGCGCTCAGACAGGCCTTTCGAGCGGGCGGTGCGGATATGGTTGGAGCGCATCGTCTCGATGATGGACGCGCGCATGAGGCGGGAAATGATGGCGATCTGCGGCAGCGCCAGCGTGATGACCGGCAGGGTCATATTGTGCCAGTTCATGCCGATATTGGGGTAGGTGCCAAGGCCGCCGACGGCAAATATGCCGGCGCCAAGGGAGAAAACCAGAATCAGGATCGGCCCGGTCACAAAGGTCGGGATGGATATCCCGAACATGGCGAGCCCCATGACGCCGTAATCGGCCGAGGAGTTCTGCCTGAGCCCCGCAAAAACGCCCAGCAATGTGCCGAGCGTTATCCCCAGGATCATCGCCAGAGAGCCGATCGTGAGCGAAATCGGCAAGCCGTCGGCGATCAGGTCGTTCACGCTCTTGCCAAGCGTCTTGTAGGAGGGCCCGAAATCGCCGTGGAGCACGCCGCCGACATAGTCGAAATACTGTTCGTGCAGGGGCTTGTCGAAGCCGAATTTGGCGGCGATGGCCTTTTCGGTGGCCGCCGGCAGCTTGCGTTCGCCGTCGAAAGGCCCGCCCGGGGCTGCGCGCATCATCAGGAAGGCCATGGTGATAATGGCCAGCATGGTGGGAATGGCGATCAGCAGGCGCCGGGCAGTATAGGCCCATGGGATCCGGCTGAAGGCGCGCTGCAGGGAGGACAAGGGCAAATTTCCGTCGTTGTTGCAGGGCGGTAGCGAAAAGGTGTTCCGCCAAAACCTTGGCAGAACGCACATCCTTCCTTAGCTAGGTATCCGAATCGATCAAGACCGTCTCAACAGACAGGACCCTCCCAAATGGCTGATATACGCCGCGTAACAGACGCATTCGCCGTTGCTCCGCAAATTTCCGAAAAAGATGTCGAAGAAATCGCTGCAGCCGGTTTCAAGACCATTATTGCCAATCGGCCGGACGGCGAAGGCGGCATCGAACAGCCGCGGATGGGCCCCATCCGGGCAAAGGCCGAAGCCCTCGGCCTGACGTTTGTTGCGCTGCCGTTTTCAGGCGCGCCGACGCCGGAAATCGTTGAGCGCATGGGCGGAATCCTCAATGAGGCCCCTCAGCCGGTGCTGGCCTATTGCCGCACAGGGACACGCTGTATCACCGCCTGGGCGCTGACCCATGCTGGGCAGGGCACTGGCAAGGAAATCGTCGACGCTGCAGCCGACGCGGGCTACGATCTTTCCAGCATCGAATCGCTGCTCTAAGGGCAGTTGCGTATGGCCGGTGATCACAATTGCGCCGCATTAAGTGTGTTGTCAGTGAGCTGGCGGCGTGCGAGGCAGGAAACCGGCCGCGAACCGTGTCGTGATACATTGTTCGCCAGTCAGGAGAGTACGGTATGACAGACCGGTTGTGGCTGACCGATTTCAAGTACGACGACGGCGCAATGCTGGTGAAGAAAACCGGCGCGCGTATTCCGCTGACATTCTCGCTGATCAACGACGTTTTCACCTGGCTTGCTTTCTATGGCGCGGCCCAGTCCTGGCGCATCTGGCGCCGGATCGAGGGCCACAAGCGCCCGACCATCGCGTTCTACCCGGACAAGCCGCGCCCCTGGTATTTCATCTGGCCGGTGATGCATGTTGCCGGCGCGAAGCTGATCGACGATGTCACCAAGGCCGACATTGTCATGCAGTTCGACGATTGTACCGCAACGAACAACAAGCTGCCGGACGTCAAGGACGGCGCGCGCCTCGTCAATTTCGAATGCCATGATGTGTCGAAGTCCAAGGTCGGCGTCGCCTTTGAAAAGGCGGCGGGCTATTCGCTTGCGGTCGACCCGACAACCTATACCGGCCGGATGGTGGAAAAGTCCGAACTCAACGCCGCGCATGACGGTCGCGTTCTGGAAGGCCCGCTGGATGAGGCCGTACCCGGCAAATGCTATCAGGTCCTCGTCGACAATGAGATTGAAGGCGGGCTGGTGGAAGACCTGCGTTGCTGCCTCGTGAACGGCTCTCCGGTCGTTGTCTTCCGCAAGCGCCGCCCGCTGGAGCGCCGCTTCGCGAATGAGAACGCGGAGGTGCTGCTCGACGAACCTCGCAATTGTTACACGGCGGATGAAATCACCGTGATCGAGCGCTTTGCGAAGGAAATGAGACTGGACTGGGGCGGCATTGACTGTCTACGTGACCGCAACAGCGGACGACTCTATATCGTCGATGCGAACAAGACCGACATGGGCCCGCCGGTTGCGCTGAAGCTTGGTTCCAAGCTGAGGGCGACACGCCGTATGGCACAGGCCTTCGGGACACGGTTCGCGCCGAAGCGGCGATAAGGGCATGTCTGCAGGCTGAATATCGAGAGACTGCAAATGGCCATCCCTTACATCAAGGAAATTGAATTCGAATACGGTGTCGTCCAGCAGATGACACCGTCGATCCGCCGCGTGATTGCAAACAATCCCGGCCCCTTCACCTATGTCGGCACCGGCGTCTACATCATCGGACATGGCGAAGTGGCCGTGCTTGATCCGGGGCCGGAGCAGCCGGAACATTTCGAGGCGCTGAAGAAAGCGCTGGAAGGCGAGACCGTCACGCATGTTCTCGTCAGCCATGGCCACTCCGATCACTCGCCGCTGGCCCAGCCACTCGCCGAATGGGCGGGCTGCAAGACCTATGCGAAGAATTGCGGCGTGCCGACCGCCAAGGGCGAGCTTGGCAGTGCGGACGATCTGGGCTTCATGCCGGATGTCAAAGTCGGCGATGGGGATGTGATCTCCGGCCCCGGCTGGACGCTGGATGTGATCGAAACGCCCGGCCACACCTGCAACCATCTCTGCTTCGGCCTGCGCGAAGAGAATACCTGTCTGTCAGGCGACCATATCATGGGCTGGTCGACGACAGTTGTCGCCCCGCCGGACGGGGATATGGGCGACTATATGCGCAGCCTGGAGAAGATCCGTTCCATGAAGTTTGACGCGCTTTACCCGACGCATGGCGATCCGGTGAAAGGGCAGGACTTTGTCGAACACTTCATCACCGAATATGCCGAGCATCGCCGCGAGCGCGAGCGGGCCATCCTGTACCACCTTTCGAAAGGGGAGAATCTGATCCCCGAAATGGTGAAAGAGATGTACAAGGACGTCGACAAGCGCCTCCACCCGGCCGCGGCCATGTCGGTGCTGGGGCACATGATCGAACTGGTGAAAACCGGGTGCGTGACCACGCCGGACGAAAAGCCGACGGTACGGTCCCATTTCGAACTGGCGCGTTCGGCGGCCTGATCCTGCCTATCTCATGCTGAGGCCGATCCGCCGTCCCGCAGACAGGTAGTTTGCGGCGGCGACGATGGAATCCGCATCGATCATGAAGTGGCGGTAGAGATCACCGATCGTGCCGGTCTGGCCGAAATGCTCGACCCCCAGCGGTGCGGTGCGGTGGCCCATCACGGAGCCGATCCAGGCGAGCGTGGCCGGGTGGCCGTCCGTGACCGTGATCAGCGTTGCATCACGCGGAACATCCGCCATCAGACGTTCGATCTGGCTGGTGGCGTCCTGGTGGCCACGGGCGCGGGCGCGCCGGGCGGCTGTCCAGCCGGAGTTCAGCCGGTCTGCCGAGGTGATGGCCAGCACGCCGATATCGCGCCGGTCATTGCCGATGCGCCCGGCCGCCTCGATGGCTTCCGGGGCGACACAGCCCTGATAGGCGATGACGACTTCGCAGTTCGGGCCGGGTTCGCGCAGCCAGTAGGCGCCATCGACAACACCCTGGCGGAAGGCCTGATCGTCCCGCGCCTTCAGGCCCAGCTGTTCCAGCGGCCGCGTGGTGAGGCGCAGATAGACCGAGCCGCCGGTTTCGTCGCGCAGCCAGGTGCGCTCGTCCGGATCGTTCTCGCCGCTGCGCTGGAGATAGTCGAAGCTCCAGTCCATGATGATGGAGAGCTCGTCGAGATAGGCCGGCTCGAAGCTCACAAGGCCGTCCTGGCTCATCCCGATCAGTTGCGCGCCGATGGACTGGTGCGCGCCGCCTTCCGGGGCCAGCGTCACGCCGGACGGTGTGCCTGCAATGATGAAGCGGGCGTCCTGGTAACAGGCATAGTTCAGCGCATCGAGGCCGCGGGCGACGAACGGGTCATAGACCGTGCCGATGGGGATCAGCCGTTCTCCGAACAGGGAATGCGACAGGCCCGCCGCGCCGAGCAGCAGGAACAAATTCATCTCCGCAATGCCAAGCTCGATATGCTGGCCGCCGGGGGAAAACTGCCACTTCTGCGTGGAGGGGATGCGCTGCTGGCGGAATGTGTCTTCCTTTTCCGTCCGGGCAAAGAGGGAGCGCCGGTTCACCCAGGGGCCGAGATTGGTAGACGAGGTTACATCCGGGGAAGTGGTCAGGATGCGGTCCGCGATTTCGCTCTCGCCCTTGGCCAGTGCGTCTAGGATCTTGCCGAACCCGGCCTGTGTGGAGAGCGTGCGGTCATCCAGGAAAACCGGTCCGGGGCTTTCCACTTTCGGCGCGGTAAAGCGGCGCGGGCCTGCGGCGAAGAAGGGCACTTTGCCCAGGAAGGCGTTCATTCCATCCTTGTCTTCGACGGTCGCCAGCGTCTCCCATTCCTCGCCTTCCGGCACGCCCATATGCTGCTGGAAGTCCGCCATCTGGGCCGGGTTCATCAGGCCGGCATGATTGTCCTTGTGGCCTGCGAGCGGTGTGCCCCAGCCCTTGATCGTGTAGGCGAGGAAGACGGTCGGGCGGTCATCGGTGACGCCGTCGAAGGCCTCGGTCAGCGTTTCGAGGCACTGGCCGCCGAGATTGTTCATCAGGGCGTTCAGTTCGTCGTCGCTGCGCTTCGAGAGCAGGGCAGAGACCTCGCCCTGATCGCCGAGATCGTCCATCAGGCGTTTCCGCCACGCGGCGCCGCCCTGATAGGTGAGCGCGGAGTAATCCGCATTTGGACAGGACTGGATCCAGGCTTTCAGCGCCTCGCCGCCGGGTTCCTCGAAGGCCGCCCGCTGCAGCGCGCCATGGCGCAGCACGACAACGCGCCAGCCGAAGGCCTTGAAGATCGACTCGATCTTTTCCCACAGGCCTTCATGCACCACCCCGTCCAGGCTTTGCCGGTTGTAGTCGATGATCCACCAGGTATTGCGCAGTTCGTGCTTCCAGCCTTCCTGAAGGCATTCATAGACATTGCCCTCGTCCAGTTCCGCGTCGCCGACCAGCGCCACCATCCGGCCGAGGGGGCGGTCTTCCGCCCAGTCCTTGGCGGCGAGATAATCCTGCACGAGGGAGGCGAATGCCGTCTCTGCCACGCCAAGGCCGACCGAGCCGGTGGAGAAGTCCACATCGTCCACATCCTTCGTGCGGCTCGGATAGGATTGCGCGCCGCCATAGCCGCGGAAGTTCTTCAGCTTCTCCAGGCTCTGATTGCCCATCATGTACTGCATGGCGTGGAAGACCGGCGAGGCGTGCGGCTTCACCGCCACGCGGTCTTCCGGGCGCAGCGTGTGGAAATACAGCGCCGTCATGATCGATACCATCGAAGCGCACGAGGCCTGGTGCCCGCCCACTTTCACATCGCCTTCGCCCTTGGGACGCAGGTGATTGGCATTGTGCACCATCCAGGCGGAAAGCCACAGCAGCCGCTGTTCGAGGGTTTTCAGATGCTGGAGATCGGACATGGAGACCTGTGAAACTGGTTACACGTGTAACCAGTCTCTTGGCACAGGCCTTCCCTTGCGTCCATGCACCCGCGCGGCGGGATTTACATCGCCGTGTCGCGCAGCTCCGACAGGTCCGGATAATCCGGATCGCGCTTTTCCATCCGGGCCTTGAAGGCCTCGGCCATGTGCGGCGGCGGGAACATCGCGGCGTTCCAGACGCCGATATAGTCCAGCGTGTCGGCGGTGTTGTGGTCGCGGCCATAATTGATCAGCACCTTGCAGCCGGTGACGGCCAGCGGGCTGTTGGCGGCGATCTCGCGGGCGACGCCCATTACCGCTTCCATCATCTCTTCGTGGGTGTCGAAGACGTCATTGACGAGGCCGATCTCCTTCGCCTTGGCGGCGGGCAGGCGCATGCCGGTATAGGCCATCTGCTTGGCCCAGCCCTCGGGGATGTAGCGCTGCAGGCGCGGAAAGGTGCCGACGTCGGCGGTCATGGCGATATTGGTTTCCATGATGGAGAAGAAGGCATCCTTGGTGCACCAGCGGATGTCGCCGGCGGAGATCATGTCCACCGCCCCTCCGATCACGCCGCCATGGAGGGCGAACAGGACAGGCATGCGCGCCTCTTCCATGCAGCTGAAGCTGTGCTGGATATGGCGGATGTTGGAGCGCAGGGCCTCGGCCATGATGTAGCGGTCATGCTTGGGCGCGTCGCGGTCGCCGGTGAAAACGGTCGTATCCATGCCGCCGGAGAAATGCTTGCCGGTGGACGAGATCACGATCACCCGCGCGCGGGCATTGTTGTCGATGTCGTGGATGATTTCCGGCAGTTCGTTCCAGAACGCCTTGTTCATTGTGTTGAGCGCCTCGGGCCGGTTCATCCGGATGTGGGCGATCTTGTCTTCGATGGTGACCTCAAAGCACTCGTAAGCCATGTGTTCCTCCTCAGTTTGGAAGAACTGTAGCAGCCGGCCCCGGCACTGCCAGAGGTGACGGCGGGGCAGGCCGCAGGGCTCAGGCCGTGACGGCTTCGGCCCGCGTTGGCCGCATCAGCAGGCGCACAATGGCTTCGTCGACGCTGATTTCGCCTTCGATCACAGCGGCGACCGCATCGCAGATCGGCATTTCCACGCCGTGTTCTGCGGCCAGCTTCTTAAGGACCGGGGCGGTGGCGACACCTTCGGTGACGGCGTTGCGCGCGCCCATGATGGACTCCAGGGACTCGCCTCTGCCGAGCGCCATGCCGCAGCTCATGTTCCGGCTGGTTTCCGAGGAACAGGTCAGCACGAGGTCGCCGAGGCCGGAGAGGCCTGCCAGCGTTTCCCGTTCCGCGCCGAGCTTCAGGGCGAGCCTTGTCATCTCTGCGCTGCCACGGGCAATCAGGGCGGCATGGGCCGACCGGCCGAGCCCCTTGCCGAGGGCGATGCCGCAGGCGATGGCCAGCACATTCTTCACCGCGCCGCCAACTTCCGCGCCCAGCAGGTCATGCGCCAGATAAGGCCGGAAAGTCGGGGTCGAAATGGCGCCGATCAGCTCGGTGCCGAGTGCCTCGTCCTCGATGGCGAAGGTGACGGCCGTCGGCAGCCCCTGGGCGACATCGATGGCGAAGCTCGGGCCGGACATGACGGCCGGTACGGCGTCCGGCAGTTCGTCCTTCAGCACCTGCGTCATGAACTCGCCGGTCGCCAGCTCGATCCCTTTGGAGCAGAGCACGACCGGCGTGCCGGGTTTCAGCGTGCCTTTCAGCGCTTTCAGCGTCGCACGCGTGTGCTGTGCGGGAGCAACCGCGAAGACAGCATCCATGCCGGCGAGGTCTGCCAGGTCGCTGGTCGCCTTCATGGCCGGTTTCAGTGCCACGCCCGGCAGGAAGGCGGTATTCTCGTGCGTGGTGTTGATCGCCTCGGCGACCTCCGGCTCGCGGCACCAGATCAGCACATCCTGCCCGTCACGGGTCAGCATTTGTGCGATGGCGGTGCCCCAGGCGCCGCCGCCGATCACGCCGAACTTCTTGAAATGCGTTGTCATGGCCGGAATTTGGGCGAAACCGTCAGTCTCGGCAAGCCGCAGAGATCACAGGAGTGATCAGGCGAAGTCGAACGTGCCGGTTTCGCCTTCCACCGTGATCTTCACGCTGCGGCCAACCGGGCTCGCATCCTCGCGCAGCACGGCGAGGGCCGCCGGGCTGGCATTGGCGAGGGCGCGGCGGCCATCCGGCAGGCGGGCGAAGATGATGCCCTTGTTCGGGCCTTCCTTGCCATGCGTGACCGTGAAGGTTTCGAGCTTGGCGACGCAGTCCTCTGAGCACACATCAATTTCCTCAGTCGGCCGGGCATAGCGGGCGACGGGGGTGAACTCTGCCGGCTTCGCGGTCGAGTAGACGCCGACGGCTTCCTTGGTCATCCAGCCGCCATTGGCGAGGACGAGCCCGAACGCCCCGGTATCGCCGCGAAGCTTTGCAACCATCTCCGCAATTCCGTGTAGGGAGTAATTGTTGCCGGGTCCGCCGAAGAAGGGCAGGCCGCCGGTCAGCGTCAGCGGGCGCTTGTCGGTTTTCCAGTCGACGCCCAGTGCCTGGGTGGAAGAGAACACGGCGCAGGGGAAGCAGGAATAGAGATCGAAATGCGCCATGTCGGCAGACGTTTTGCCGGACTGTTCCAGCGCGCGGGAAATCGCGGCTTCCATGGCAAATGACCCATCCAGTTGCGGACGGACCGAGATGAAATCGTCGGAGCCTTCGCCCGCGCCGTGCAGGTAAACGCGCCTGTCTTCCGCGATGCCGAGCTCGTCGGCCTTGGACGAGCTCATCACGATGGCGGCAGCGCCCTGATTCACAGCATCCTGCGCGATGAACCATTTCAGGAACGGGTCGGCATATTCATAGTTCGCCTTGGACGGGGTCGAGAGAAACTCGACGGAGTGTTCCACCGGGAACTGGGACCAGGGGTTCTTCGCCGCCACGGCCGTGAAGGGCTGGAACAGCTCCGCCATCGCCTTGCGATGCTGGCTGCGCGAGCGGCCTTCGCGGGCGGCAATGGCGTTTTCGAACAGGGCGTAGAAATACGCCGGGGCAACGATGCCGTGCTTGATCTCTTCGCGGCTCAGCATCATCGGGCCGGTGCCGCGATCTTCATACTCGGCGTCGGCGCCGTCCGCCCAGTCGATCTCCACGCCATTGCGGCGCGCGCCCTTGGAGGCGCGATTGGCTTCGGAGCCGGAGATCAGCGCGCACTCGATCTCTCCCTCGAAGACCTTCGCCGCCATCTCGTTGACGAGGGCCTGCGGGCTCTGTCCGCCGACGGTCTCATAGATCAGGTGGGCGGGGGACGCGCCGATGTCGCGTGCCAGCGTGCCGGGCAGGTTGGTGTTGTGCCCATGCGGGTGCGGGGCACCGCGCACGGAATCTTCGAAGATGCGGACCACGGCGAGCGTGTCGATCGCGCCTGCAACGCCCTGCGCGCCCGTATCGGCGAGCGCGGCTTTGGACGCATCCACCATCAGCGACAGCGGGGAAGGTGCCCCCGCCGGGCCCGCTGTGCCGTCCCACTGGCTGAGGCTTTGCCCCACGCCGACAAGTACAGGAAGATCACCCTTGGCCATTGCTTGCTCCCGAATATCATTATGCCTGATCCCTGCTTATCGCGGGATCAGGCTGGATTCGAGACGGGACGCCGGGGAAACCCCTTAGGTCAATCCGTGCATCAATTTCAGGACGCTTCCGCAGGCGCGCGCGACAGGGTGAATCCCTCATAATCGTTCGCCGCGACCTCATCGCATTTTTCCCGGTACGCGCCGACCCCGCCGACATAGGGCATGAACACGCGCGGCTTTCCGGGGACATTGGCGCCCAGATACCAGGAATTGGCCTGAGGGTAGAGCGTGGTGTCAGCGACTTCGTTCACATGCGCCACCCATTCGGCCTCGGCCTCCGGTGTGGCCTCCACCACGGTCAGCTGGCGCTGGCCCATGTCGTGGATACAGTCCGCGATCCAGTCCACATGCTGTTCGATGGAGACGATCATGTTGGACAGGACCGACGGGCTGCCCGGCCCGGTGATCAGGAACATGTTCGGGAAGCCGGAGACGGTGAGGCCGAGATATGTGAGCGGCCCGGCCGCCCATTTGTCCTTAAGCTTCAGCCCGCCGCGCCCCGTGATGTCGATCCGGTCCAGCGCGCCGGTCATCGCATCGAAGCCGATGGCGTAGATCAGCGTGTCGAAGTCATAGTCGCGCTCGCTGGTGCGCAGGCCGGTTTCGGTGATCGTCTCGATCGGTGTCTTGTTGAGATCGATCAGGTGGACATTGTCCTGATTGTAGACCTCGAAATAGCCCGTATCGACGACCAGGCGCTTCGTCCCGAAAGGGTAGGTCTTCGGGATCAGCAGGTCTGCCGTTTCCGGATCCTTCACAATGTCGCGGATCTTGCCGGCAACGAAATCTGCCAGGAGCTTGTTGGCCGCCGGATCGACGCCCGTATCGGCATAAGGTGCGCCGACGCAGAAGCCGCCCTTTGCCCAGCGGCGCTCGAATTCGCGCTGGCGGTCCTCTTCCGTTTGCTCCAGGGCCAGATCTTCAGTCGCTTCCAGCGCCACGATCCCGATGCCGGATTCGCGTTGCTGCTGGCGGTAGTCTTCCCGGTTGGCCAGCCAGTCTTCCCGCACCGCAGGATCCAGCGGACGGTTGCGCGCCGGTACGCTGTAGTTCGGTGTGCGCTGGAAAACGTAAAGCTCTTCGACCTCTGGCGCGATGGTGGTGATCGTCTGGATGCCGGACGAGCCGGTGCCGATGATGCCGACCCGCTTGCCGGTGAGGTCGGTGTCGTCCGGCCAGGTGGCCGTGCTCAGGGTTTCGCCTTTGAAGGTTCCGGCGCCCGGAATGTCGGGTGTCTTGGCAGCCGAGAGACAACCTGTTGCCATGACACAATAGCGTGCCTCTATGGTCTCGCCATGGTCCGTCATGATCCGCCATAGTCCGGTATGGTCATCATATGATGCGGACTCAACACGGGTATTGAAGCTGATATCGCGGCGCAGATCGAACCGGTCCGCGATGTAATTGGCATAGTCCAGAAGTTCGCCCTGCGGCGCGTAACGCTCTGACCATTCCCACTCTTCCTCCAGCTCTTTCGAGAAGGAGAAGGAGTATTCCTGGCTCTCAATATCGACGCGGGCGCCGGGATACCGGTTCCAGAACCAGGTTCCCCCGACATCGCTGCCCGCCTCGAAGACGTGGGCGTTCAGGCCCATGCCGCGCAGCTTGTGAAGCATGTACATGCCGGCAAAGCCTGCGCCGACGATTACGGCATCGTAGTTTGTTGTTTTTGCAGGCGTCTTTCCTGCACCGGCACCTTTGGCTCCCGGCATGATTTTTCCTCCCGCTGCAAGACAGCTGGATGGAATTTACCACATGATTTCGAATTGGGCGCCCGTCACGCTGGGGCAGGCAGGGTCAGAGCAGCTCGTCGCGGCCGGCATCGCGCAGGGCGGAGACGACCTTGCCGACGTCCTGCGTGCGGTCTTTCGATGCCACCAGAACGCGGCCCCCCTCAACAACAACGCAGAGATCCTTCACGCCGACCAGCGCCACCATGTGATCAGCATCCGAGAGCACCGTGCAGCCCTCGGCATCGATCAAGACCGGCGGGTTCGCGCTGTCCTGCTTGCGGATTGCGCCGATCATGCCCCAGGTGCCGATGTCGTTCCACTGGCAGTCCAGCGGGGCGTAGATCGCCGCCTTGGAAGTTTGCTCCATCACCGCATAGTCCACAGACGTGGATCGCACGGCCATGAAGCATTCCGGATCCAGCAGGATGTTGCCGTCCGGATGGTTGGCAGCTTCGAGCGCGGCCGATGAGGCATCCAGGATGTCCGGCGCGTGCGTTTCCAGTTCGTCGATCATCAGCGATGCGGGGAACAGGAAGATGCCTGCATTCCAGCTGAAGGCCGGGTCTGCGATGTACTTCATCGCCGTTTCCAGATTCGGCTTTTCCTTGAACTCGGTCACGGTGTAGAGCGCGCCGCCGATACCTTCGCCGCGCTGGATATAGCCGAAGCCCGTTTCAGGCCGGTCGGGCTTGATCCCGAAGGTCGTGATATAGCCGGATTTCGCCATCCGGGCCGCTTCGGATACGGCTTTGACGAACACATCCGGCTGGCCGATGAAGTGGTCCGACGGCAGAAGCAGGGCGAGGCCATCCGGGTCCTTGTCTGCAATGTGTCGCGCGGCGACGGCGGCCACAGCTGCGGTATTGCGCGCCATGGGTTCGAGAATGACGGCGCCGGCCTCCACTTCAATCTCGGCCAATTGCTCGCGAACAAGGCCGGCATAGCGCTGGTTCGAAATCACGACTGGCGGTGCGAAATCATCCCCCTTCAGGCGCAGCACAGTGTCCTGGAACACCGTCTTGTCCGTCACCAGGCGGTGGAACTGTTTCGGGTGCGCCTGAACGGAGACCGGCCAAAGGCGCGTTCCCGCGCCGCCACACATGATTACGGGATAAATCCGCATAGTCTTCCTTTCACCATCCACTACCCAGGCCTTCCCTGGCAGCCGCCGACTGAAATCAGTCGCTGAGGAAGCCGTGCTCTTTCAGGTAGTCGAGAATTTCCTCGGCAGCGTCATCCGGGTTCCGGTTGACTGTGTCAATCCGGAGTTCCGGATTTTCAGGGGCCTCGTACGGGCTTGAGATGCCGGTGAAGTTCTTGATCTCGCCTGTGCGGGCCTTCTTGTAGAGGCCTTTGACATCCCGCTGTTCGGCGACGTCGAGTGGCGTGTCGATATGGATCTCAATGAACTCGCCGTCCGCCATCATGTTGCGGGCCATGCGCCGCTCAGCCCGGAAGGGCGAGATGAAGGAAACGAGCGTGATCAGGCCGGCATCGGACATCAGCTTGGCGACGTTGGCCACGCGGCGGATGTTCTCGACGCGGTCCGCATCGGTGAAGCCGAGATCGCGGTTCAGGCCGTGGCGGACATTGTCGCCGTCCAGCGAGAAGGTGTGCTTGCCAAGGGCAAACAGGCGCTTTTGAAGGGCGTTGGCAATTGTCGACTTGCCCGAGCCGGACAGGCCGGTGAACCAGAGGACAGCCGGTTTCTGGCCTTTCTGTTCCGCCAGCGCGTTGCGGTCCACATCCATGGATTGCCAATGGATGTTTGAGGCCCGGCGCAGCGCAAAGTCGATCAGGCCGAGGCCAACCGTATCATTGCTCATGCGGTCGATCAGGATGAAGCCGCCGAGATTGCGGTTGACGTCATAGGGGTCGAACGTGATCGGCTGGTCGAGCGAAATCGTGGTGACACCGATCTGGTTGAGTTCGAGCGTCTTTGCCGGGACATCCGACAAGGTGTTGACGTCGATCCCGTATTTCGGAGCGTTCACGGTCGCGGTGACAGTCTTGGCGCCAATCTTGAGCAGGTAGCGCCGGCCCGGGAGGAGCGGGGCTTCGTTCATCCAAAGCAGGCGGACCTGGAACTGGTCGGAAACCTCTGTCGGATCGTCCGCTGTGACGATTGCGTCGCCGCGCGAGGCATCGATTTCATCTGCGAGGGTGAGGGTGACCGACTGGCCGGCAATGGCTTCGGGTAGATCCCCGTCGGCTGTGACGATCCGCTCGATGGTGGATTGTTTGCCGGAAGGCATGGATTTGACCCGGTCGCCGGGCTTGATCGTGCCGGACGCGATCTGTCCGGAAAAGCCGCGGAAATCGAGGTTCGGACGGTTCACCCACTGAACCGGCATCCGGAAGGCGGTGTTGAGGCGGCGGTCACCCACCGGTACGTTTTCCAGATATTCCATGAGGGCCGGACCATCGTACCAATCCGTTTCATTGGACCGGTTGGTGATGTTGACCCCTGCGAGCGCCGACATCGGGATAGGCTGGATTTCCAGGTCCGTCGCCAGTTCGTCGGCGAAAGCGTAGAAATCGTCGACAATGTCGTTGAAGATGGTCTCGTCATAATCGACCAGGTCCATCTTGTTCACCGCCAGCACAAGGCGGCGGATCCCCAGCAGGGTCGTGATGAAGGCGTGGCGCCGCGTCTGGGTGAGGATGCCTTTGCGGGCATCGATCATCAGGATCGCGACGTCCGCCGTCGACGCACCGGTCGCCATGTTTCGGGTGTACTGTTCGTGTCCGGGCGTGTCGGCGACGATGAATTTCCGCTTGTCGGTCGCAAAGAAGCGATACGCGACATCAATCGTGATGCCTTGCTCGCGCTCGGCGGCAAGACCATCGACGAGAAGGGCGAAGTCGATATTCTCGCCTTGGGTCCCGACCTTCCTGGAGTCGGCTTCCAGCGAAGCCAGCTGGTCTTCGAAGATCATCTTCGAATCGTAAAGGAGACGACCGATCAGGGTGGACTTGCCGTCATCGACCGAGCCGCACGTGATGAAACGGAGCAGGGATTTGTTCTCGTGTTTCTCGAGATAGGCAGCAATATCGGTGGCGATCAGATCATCGGTGAGGCGCATCAGAAATAGCCCTCTTGTTTTTTCTTTTCCATGGAAGCGGACTGGTCGACGTCGATCACGCGGCCCTGGCGCTCGGATGTCGTGGTCAGAAGCATTTCCTGGATGATGTCGTCGAGGGTGGCGGCGGTGCTCTCCACCGCGCCGGTCAGCGGGTAACAGCCGAGCGTACGGAAACGGACGGATTTCATCACGGCGGTCTTCGCCAGCTCATCCGGCATACGGTCGTCATCGACCATGATGTCGACGCCGTTCCAGTTCACCACTGGGCGTTTGGCTGCGAAGTAGAGCGGGACGATTTCGATGTTCTCGCGGCGGATGTACTGCCAGATGTCGAGCTCGGTCCAGTTCGACAGCGGGAACACGCGGATGCTTTCGCCCTGGTTGATGCGGGTATTGAACAGGTTCCAGATCTCCGGGCGCTGGCGTTTCGGATCCCAGCGGTGTTCGGCTGAGCGGAATGAGAAGATGCGCTCCTTGGCGCGGGACTTCTCTTCGTCGCGGCGGGCGCCGCCAAAGGCTGCGGAGAATTTGTACTTGTCGAGCGCCTGTTTCAGCGCCTGCGTCTTCATCACATCTGTATGGACGGCAGAACCATGGGAGAAGGGGCCGATATTGTCCTTCACACCGTCTTCATTGATGTGGACAATCAGGTCCATGCCCATTTCGGCCGCTTTGCGATCGCGAAACTCGATCATTTCGCGGAACTTCCAGGTCGTATCCACATGCATCAGCGGAAAAGGCGGACGGGACGGGTAAAATGCCTTCATCGCAAGGTGCAGCATCACGGCCGAATCCTTGCCGACGGAATACAGCATCACCGGGTTTTCGCACTCAGCGGCAACTTCACGAATGATATGAAGGCTCTCGGCCTCCAGCCTGTCGAGGTGGGTCAGTGTGGGCAAAAGACAGAGCTCCGTAGTTCTTTCGTGTGTCTATTTCAGGCGATTGCGGGAGTTGGAACTTAATCTAGCATTGAGCACCGCTTACGGGAGCCGTCTTACAAGGGTCCTCACGGAGGTCAAACCTCCCGGGTCGTAATTTACTGATATTCTCACAGCGCGCTTTCGGGCCAGTCACCAGCGCCGTCCTGCGCCGGTTTCGGGGGGAGCCCGTCAATGCCTGTGGCGGAATTTGTCGTAATTGCTCACAAAGTTTCATTATCCTGCCCTGATGCCACGGTTTATGGAGCAAACTGTGAGAGCGGAGTAGATTATGTGCGGAATTGTAGCAATCTCAGGTAGCGCGCCCGTCGCGGACAGGCTAATCGATGGTCTGAAGCGGCTGGAGTATCGCGGCTATGACAGTGCGGGTGTCGCAATTGCCGTCGCGGACGGGCTCGACCGCCGCCGCGCGCCGGGCAAGATCGTGAACCTGCAGGCATTGCTGGATGCCGATCCGCTCGAAGGAACAACGGGCATTGCGCACACGCGCTGGGCTACGCATGGCAAACCGAATGAGGCGAACGCCCACCCGCACTTGGCGGGTCAGGTCGCCATTGTGCACAACGGAATCATCGAGAATTTCCGCGAGCTTCGGCAGGTGCTGCAGGATGGCGGACGCGTGTTCGAATCGGAGACTGACTCGGAAGTGGTTGCCCAGCTGCTGGACCAGAAGCTCAGCGAGGGCCTGAGCCCTGTCGATGCGTTTGAAGCGACGCTCGGCGAACTTGATGGCGCGTTTGCGCTGGCCGTGATTTTCCAGGGCGAGCAGGGCCTGATGATGGGCGCCCGCCGCGGCAGCCCGCTGGTGCTTGGCTATGGCGAGGGAGAGATGTTTCTCGGCTCCGATGCCATTGCCCTGGCGCCATTCACCCGGGACGTGACCTATCTGGAAGAAGGCGACTGGTGCGTCCTGACACCGGACAGTTTCGACATCCGCAATGCGCGCGGTGAGCGGGTCAATCGCAAGCGCGTGACGTCTGCCGTCAATGACGCGCTGATCGAACGCGGGGAATATGATCACTTCATGCTCAAAGAGATCCATGAGCAACCGGAGTCGATTGCGCGCTCAATCATGCCCTATGTCGACCAGGCCACTGGCATGCTGGACATCGGCACCGAGGCAAGCGCTGCCTTCATTGCGGCTGACCGAGCGGTCGCAATTGCATGTGGCACAGCATATTATGCCGCGTTCACCGCAAAATACTGGTTCGAGCAGGCGGCCCGCCTGTCGCTGGAAACCGACATCGCATCAGAGTTCAGATACCGGCAGCCCGTCCTTCCCCAATCCGGACCGGCGCTGTTCATCAGCCAGTCCGGCGAGACCGCCGATACTTTGGCCGCGTTGCGGTATTGCCGTGAGAACGGCACGACGGCCATCGCGATCGTCAATGTGCCTGAAAGCTCCATCGCACGTGAAGCCGGCGCCATCGTGCCGACCCATGCTGGAGTCGAAATCGGTGTGGCCTCCACGAAGGCGTTTACGGCGCAGCTGTCCGTTCTTGCCGTGATGGCTTTGGTGGCGGCGCGCGAGCGTGGGCATTTGCTGCCAGGAGATGAAGTGACGGCAGTGAAGAACCTGCTGGCATTGCCGCGGAAGGTGACCGATGCGCTGGATGCCCAGGAGCAGATTGCGGAGATCGCGAAAACCCTGACCCAGGCAAAGGATGTGCTGTTCCTGGGCCGGGGGCGGTACTACCCGCTGGCTCTGGAAGGGGCGCTGAAGCTGAAGGAAGTCTCCTATATTCACGCGGAAGGCTATGCCGCAGGCGAGTTGAAGCACGGACCGATTGCCTTGATCGAGAAAGACCTTCCGGTCGTCGTGGTCGCGCCGAAGGACGAGCTATTCGACAAGACAATCTCGAATGTCGAGGAGGTCCGCGCCAGAGGGGCGAGGATCATCCTGATTTCAGATGATGCCGGCATTGCGGCGGCTGGAAACCGGGCAGACCATGTCATCCGGCTGCCGGATGGGGATGACTTCACCCTGCCTATTCTCGCAGCAATTCCGCTTCAGTTGCTGGCCTATCATGTTGCGGTTGCAAAAGGCACAGATGTTGACCAGCCGCGGAACCTCGCCAAGTCGGTTACAGTAGAGTAGCGCCTCTCGTGTTGCGGTCACTTTCCGGCATGCTATAGCCGCAAGGGGCTGCGGGGGCGGTCAACCTGTCAGGGCGAGTAATGGCCAAATTCGAGAAAATTGGCGGACTGGATGGTCTGGTCCTGATTCATCCGGTGCGTATCGGGGATGATCGCGGCTTCTTTGCGGAAACCTTCCGGCAATCCGAATTCGCTGCCAATGGTGTCGATTGCCCATTCGTGCAGGCGAACCATTCGCTGTCGCGCCGGAAGGGAACGCTGAGAGGGCTGCACTTCCAGAAGGCGCCTTACGAACAGGCCAAGCTGGTGCGCTGTATCGCCGGACGGATCCTGGACGTAGTTGTCGACATTCGCCCGGACTCATCGACCTTCGGACAACATGCGGCCGTTGAACTGTCTGCCGAGACGGGTAACCAGCTGTTTGTGCCGACAGGGTTCGCGCATGGTTTCTGCACGCTGGAAGACGATACCGAGATCACTTACAGCGTCAGTGAATATTATACGCCGGAGGCTGATTTCGGCCTGGCCTATGATGATCCGGATCTCGGCATTGCCTGGCCTTTCCCGGCAGGCGAACTGACCCTTTCCGGTCGGGACAAGTGCTGGCCCGGCCTCGCAGCGCTGCGGGCAGATACATCGATGGCTGACGTCAGATGAAGCGATATGTCGTGACGGGCGGTGCCGGCTTTATCGGCTCGGCCCTTTGCCATCTCTTGCTGTCGGATCCGGAAACCGAAGTGGTTGCGGTCGACCGGATGACCTATGCGGCCAATCCGTCCACCCTGGCATCGCTGGCTGGGAAGCCCGGCTTCCGTCACGTTGAGGCAGATGTCTGCGATGCAGACGAGATGCGGAAAGTCGTGGCCGATGCAGCCCCGGATGCGGTGTTCCATCTGGCCGCCGAAACCCATGTCGACCGCTCCATTGATGGTCCGGCGGCGTTCATCTCGACCAATCTGGTCGGCACGTATGCCATGCTGGAAGCCGCCCGGGACTATTGGGCCGGGCTTGGTGGCGAGGCGCGCGACCGCTTCCGGTTCGTTCATGTGTCTACAGACGAAGTGTTCGGTTCACTCGGGGCCGAAGGTGTCTTTACAGAGACCTCCCGATACGATCCGTCTTCTCCTTATTCGGCCAGCAAGGCCGGTGCGGACCATCTGGCAAAAGCCTGGCAGCGCACCTATGGTCTTCCGGTCGTCGTGTCGAACTGCTCCAACAATTACGGGCCGCGCCAGTTTCCGGAAAAGCTCATTCCCCTGATGATCCTTAATGCACTGGAAGGCAAACGCCTGCCGATCTATGGGGACGGCTCCAATATCCGTGACTGGCTCCATGTTGAGGACCACGCGAAGGCCCTTCGCCTGATGGCGGAGACGGGCGTTCCAGGTGAGGTCTATTGTGTCGGCGGAGGTGCGGAGCGCACGAACCTGCAAATCGTCAACGAAATCTGCCGTATCCTGGATGTCCAGCGGCCGGGTGGCGCGCCGCACAACAAACTGATCGAATTTGTCGAAGACCGCCCGGCGCACGATCATCGCTATGCCATCGATCCGGCCAAGATCGGCAAGGAGCTCGGCTGGGCGCCCGCGCAGGACTTCGAGAAGGGGCTTGAGGCGACGGTCAGCTGGTATCTCGAGAATGAAAGCTGGTGGCGTCCGGTTCGCGACGGCCACTATCGCGGCGAACGTCTTGGACGCGGCAAATGACGCCCGTCCTGGTCATCGGCAAAACCGGCCAGATGGCGCAGGCTCTGGCCCTGAAGGGCGGGAACAGCGTTGTCTGCCTGGGCCGCCCCGATGCTGACCTGACAAATGCTGCGTCGCTGGCGCAGGCGCTGGATGAATACAAGCCAGGCGCCGTGATCAACACCGGCGCTTATACGTCCGTCGACGGTGCAGAAAGCGAACCGGAAGTCGCCAGGGCGCTCAATGTGGCGGGGCCGGAAGCGCTGGCGAAGGCCTGCGCTGCCCGGGATGTCCCTTTGATCCACTTGTCGACAGATTGCGTCTTCGATGGAACGAAGGGCTCGCCTTATCTGCCGCTGGATGAAACCTGTCCGATCGGTGTGTACGGCACATCGAAGCGAGACGGGGAGCTGTCCGTGCTTGCTGCAGCCCCCCGATCGCTGGTGGTGCGGGTGTCCTGGATTTTTTCGCGGTTTGGCCGGACCTTCGTCCGCGTGATGCTCGACCTGGCCCGGACCCGTGAAACCGTCACCGTGGTGAACGATCAATTCGGTTGTCCCACCCACGCCCCGGATCTCGCGGCCGCTTTGCTCGACATGGCCACGCAGGTGAGCGATCCCGGCTTCAATGCCTGGGGAACCTACCATCTGGCAGGACGTGGCGAGACCGACCGCGCTACAATGGCCCGGAAAATTTTTGATTTCAGCCGGCAGAATGGCGGGCCCGTTGCGGAGGTCGTTCCGATTGCTACCTCGGAATTTCCGACGCCTGCACAACGGCCACTTAACGCCCGGCTTGATATGTCTGACACGACCCGTGTGTTTGGTCTCCAGCTGCCGCCTTGGGAAGCAGGCCTGGAACAGACCGTCGGTGAACTGGTTAAGGAGTACTTCGCCTGATGAAGGGTATTATTCTGGCCGGAGGAAAAGGCAGCCGCCTGTATCCGGCAACGCGCGCAGTGTCGAAGCACCTGCTGACGATCTATGACAAGCCACTAATCTACTATCCGATTTCGACTCTCATTCTGGCCGGGATTACGGAAATGCTGATCATCAGCGCCAAAGGGCAGGCGGATGCCTACAAGTCCCTCCTTGGCGATGGCTCCCAGTGGGGACTGCGGTTTTCCTATGCCGAGCAGGACCGCCCGGCGGGCGTCGCCGAAGCGCTTCTGATCGCGGAAGACTTTGTCGCTGACGATTCCTGCGCCCTGGCACTCGGCGACAATATTTTCTATGGCGCCGGCCTCACAGGCTTGTTGCAGGAAACGACCTTGTCCACGACCGGCGCCAGCGTGCTGGCTTTCCCGGTCCACGACCCCCAGCGCTTTGGCATTGTCGAGTTGGACAAGGATGGCAAGGCTTTGTCACTGGAAGAAAAACCCCAGAAGCCAAAAAGCAACTGGGCCGTCACGGGCCTCTATTTCTACGGGCCTGGCGTTGCTGGCGTTGCGCGCAACGTGACGCCGTCGGCACGCGGCGAGCTGGAAATCACTTCAGTGAACGAAGCCTATCTCGACCGAGGTGAACTGAATGTCGTCAAGCTGCCGCGAGGGATAACCTGGCTGGATGCCGGGACCTTCGACAGTATGCTGGAAGCATCCCATTTCGTTCAGACGGTCGAAAAGAGACAGGGCCTGAAAGTCGCCTGTATCGAAGAAGTCGTCTGGCGCCAGGGGCTGATCTCGAACGAGCAGATGCGCAGCCTTGCGACGGATTTCAATAATGAATACCGGGAATACTTGCTGTCTCTACTGGACGGACAGGGCTGAGCGGGGTTCTATCCGGGCAGAAGAGAGGGCAGTCGCTTGGCAACCGTAGACATTCAGGACATCGAAAAGCGGGTTATCCAGCTCATCGCCGAGAAGGGCCCTCTGATCGGGAAAGAGCTCGCCCAGTCGATGCCAGACGTGCCGGTTCTGGCGCTCTGGCAGGCATGCTATCGCAGCCAGACTTTCCGCGTGTCCCACTTTGCCAGCTATTACCTGCGCTATGACATCACGCGTGAGGACCAGGTCCGTCTCAGCCCTTCGATCCTTCGGGACTTTCTGTCCTTCACCTTGTTCGGCCTGCCCGGACAGAGGGACCAGATGATTGAACGCCAGGGCACTCTGGCAAACATGCATCGCGAGATCAGCCGCGAAAAAATCTATGTGGCCCAGCTTGTGATGAAGCAATTGTTCGTCAGCCTTGGCCGTGAAGTACGTAGCCAGCTCTGCGCCTTTATTGCCGGAGACCTGGCCTATTTCCTCGCCCACAATGAGCCGCGCGAACATGCTGCGTCAGGCGAAATGGTGAAAGGATCGGATATCGACATTGTCATAATTTTGAGCGAGTCCCTTCCGGACGATATCAGGACGCGGATCGACAATGAAATGACAGCTCTGAAGAGTATGTATCTGCGTCACCCGCAATTCCGGCACGAGATCGATTTTATCTGCAAGCGAAAATCCGTTATGGAGCGTCAGTTCCAGTACACGGACATTCACGACAAGATTGCCAGCAAGATAGCCTATGAATCCATGTTCCTCGGCGGCTCCCTCACGCTCTACATGGAGGTGCGTGACGCGATGAGCCGGACAGGCGTGGATGGCCTGATCGAACAGGATTTCGAGCACGCCCTGAAAGACCGCAAAAATGCGATGCATACGCTCCTGAATGTGCCGGGGGATACAATTGACGAAGAAACCCGTTCCTTGTTCTATTTTTCACAGGAACGTGTGGAGTTTTCGTGATTTTCTGCCAATCGCGCATTGGCAGTCCGTTCACGATTTCCGGGGCAGGATGACCCGGCATAGCAATAGCCATTTCCATGGGTGGGTGCCCGTATCTGGAGGTCGAAGGACATGCAGTTGAGGAAACAACGGTTGTCTTACCTGAAGACGGTTCTTGTCCTGGCAGTCGCCGGACCGTCCCTTGCCATGCTCGGGGCCTGTGCCAGCGGCGGTGGGGGTGGCGGATCTGCCGTTACACCCGCGCCACCACCCCCACCGCCACCGCCGTCACCGCCGCCGCCTCCCCCACCGCCGCCGTTTCCGTCTGAGATCGCACCGCCTTCTGCATTCGAAACAAGTGAATACAACGCGACCGGCGGGTTGCCGGTGATCGGAGCTTCAGCTGCCTACTCGATCGGGGCGACGGGATCCGGCATCAAGGTCGCGGTGATTGACACGGGAACAATAGATAACCACCCGGACCTGCAGGGTGCCTTTGTCCAGACCTTTGATGTCTGCGCCGATACGGATTGCAGCGGATACGATTCGAACGGGGACCCAATCACCACGACCCGCCAGCCGGACGATATCGATACAGGCGGTCACGGGACGCTGGTGTCAGGTGTGATCGCCGCGCGCAGGCAGGACAATTACGCGACTGTGATCGACGAAGGATCGGGCATTCAGGGAATCGCCTTTGAGTCATCAATCATTTCTATCCGCGCCGACAGTCCCGGGAGCTGCGCCCGGACGGGGGAGGATGAAGGCTGCAATTTCAGTGATTCTGCCCTCGTACGCGCCATTCAGTATGCTGTTGACCAGGGTGCCAGTGTTATCAACATGTCGCTGGGCGGTGAAATCGATGCCAATCCGGGATTGGAAAATGCTGTACGCAGCGCCGCCGCGGCAGGCGTCCTCGTCGTCATCTCCGCCGGCAACGAAGCTGAGCCAGCCATTGATGACGGGATGGGGAACATCACCCCGGCGGTTGGCGGAGAGCCGACGGAACCCGCCTATATCGCCGGACAGGACCAGTCGCTGGGGCGGGTCGTGGCGGTTGGCTCGATTGATCTCAACCGCGCTATTTCTGACTTTTCGAACCGCGCGGGCAATGACGCGAAGAATTATTACATTCTTGCGCCGGGTGAAGGAGTGATTTCCACCGGACTTGATGATGACATCATGGCGCCCGATTTACCGTCATGTGCTGACACGACCAGTAACCAGTGCCGGGATACAGACGATGTACCTGATTACTGGCGGGTCTCGGGAACGTCCTTCTCGGCACCTTATGTTGCCGGCGCACTGGCGCTGATGCTGCAGACTTTTCCGAACCTCAAAGATAAGCCCGAGGTCGCACTGCAGATCCTCCTGGATACGGCGGATGATTATGTTGATCCGGATCTCGACCCGATCACCGGAACAGCGGCGGGTGAAGGGGTTGATGAGGTGTCTGGCGTCGGCATTCTCAATCTCATCCGGGCTTTTTCGCCCCAGGGTCAGCAGACACTGGACTTTGGCGCGGAGAAGGTTTCCATCGATACGGCGCTGGCGCCAAGCGGCGGCGCCTTCGGGGATTGGGCCTCAAGCTCTGGCGCGTTTAACGGGCTGGTTTTCCAGGACAGGTACGAACGCGGTTTCGTGTTGGACGCCGACACTGTCTCGGCGCGATTGCCGGTGGACATGACGGGACACCGGATGGTCGACTTCGGAACGCGGGCCAATTGGGCCGCGGGTGAAACGCATGCCGTGCGAGCCGGGAATCTGTCCTTCAACTGGACGCAGGCGCGTCTATATGACGATCCGTCTGCGCCGTACCAGGAAGACCCGGAATCGACCTTCCAGATGCGTTACAGTTTCGGCGCAAACGAGGTGGAAGTCGGCCGGGGCGGGTCGCTCACCCGTCTGGCGCCGGACGTGTCGCTGCTGAATGAGCCGGGTGTCGGCAATGCGTTCTCGACGGGCGGGGCGTGGGCGAAGTTCAGCCACCATCTGGGGCAGGGCCTCGTGATGGACTTCTTCTCTGCCGAGCAGATGGGACGCAGCCAGTCCGGCTTCCGGTTCGGCCGAGACAAGCCGCGCTGGTCTTACCGGTTCGGGGCGACCTTTGTGGAAGATGCGAACACCGCGCTCGGCGGATCGGTGCAGGCGCGTTTTGGCGCCGAAGACCAGACGCGGATGACGGCCTATGCGCTGGAAGGCGCCTGGCTCGCCGGGGAGCGCTGGACACTGTCTTCCGGCCTGGAAATGGCAAGCGTCGACCTGCCGGGTGTGAACGTGAATGATGTCTGGACGAGCCGCTGGTCCCTCGGCGCAAGCCGTCTGGCCGGGCCGGGGCGCCTCAGCCTGATCGTTGCCCAGCCATGGCGGGCGGAAACGGGATCGATCGCGCTCAATGCGCCGGTCGGCATCGACGCGTCCGGCGCGCTGATCCATCAGACCATCAATGCCGGCCTGACCCCCAGCGGGCGGCAGGTGGATTTTGAAACGCGCTACGGCTTCCAGCTGGTGGGCGGTTGGAGCGGCGAGACGGCGGCTGTGGTGTCGACGTCGCCGAACCATATCGCGGGTGCGGAAGAGGAGAGTGCCCTGTGGTTCAGGCTATCGACAGACTGGTAACGATACGCGCGGCAGTGGCGCTGGCATCACTTGGTATGCTGGCCGGATGCCAGTGTCTCTGGCCGCATATTTCGAATGAGCAGACCGAGCCTGACGAGGTTGCCGATTCGGACGCTGCACTGCCTTGTCCGACTGTGACCAGCGCCAAGGCCTGGGTGAACCGGATGCCGACCATCGGCGGTGAGCCGACCCGAATGATCGTGATGCTGGACGTGGATAGCGAGGACAGCTGGTTCATGGCACCGCTGGACGTCCCGTCCGCAAACGGGCTCATCCTGGACCTGAAGCCTGGCGGATCGGCGGTGCCGGGCACAGTCGCCTACCGCCAGATGGCGCCTGCGCCGCTGCCCGACCACATTCAGATCCTGTGCCGGGGCAGCGAAGTCGCCACGATCAGCGATGTGATGATCGTCCAGTAAGCCGCCCTAATTCACCAGCCGTGCGAGTTCTCCGGCAAGCGTGGTCTTTTCCCAGCTGAAGGCGCCGTTCTCGCCAGGCTTCCGGCCAAAGTGGCCATAGGCTGCGCTGGGGGAATAGATCGGGCGGTTCAACTCAAGGTGTGTGCGAATGCCTTTGGGTGACAGGTCGAACATTTCGCGAAGAGCGGCGGCGATGCGGGTTTCTTCCACACGGCCCGTGCCATGCGTATCGACATAGATCGACAAGGGTTGCGAGACGCCGATCGCGTAGCTGACCTGGATGGTGCAGCGTTCGGCCAGGCCGGCCGCTACAACGTTCTTGGCCAGATAGCGCGTCGCGTAGGCGGCTGACCGGTCGACCTTGGACGGGTCCTTTCCGGAAAAGGCACCGCCGCCATGCGGGGCTGCGCCGCCATAGGTGTCGACAATGATCTTGCGGCCGGTAAGGCCGGCATCGCCGTCCGGTCCGCCAATGTAGAAGCTGCCCGTCGGGTTCACATAGAACTTGTCTTCCGGCGGGAACCAGCCCTCCGGCAGCACCTCTTCCACGACCGGGCGGATAATCTCACGCAGCTCGTCCTGGCTCACATCCTTGCCATGCTGGTGGGAGACGACGATGGCATTCACCCCGACGGGGCGGGAACCTTCATACCGCAGCGTGACCTGGCTCTTGGCGTCCGGTTCCAGTTGCGGGCGGGCGCCGGAGTGGCGCAGGGCCGCCAGTTTCTGCAGGATCTGGTGCGAGTAGACGAGCGTTGCCGGCATCAGTTCCGGCGTCTCATTGGTGGCGTAGCCGAACATGATGCCCTGGTCGCCGGCACCTTCTTCCTTGAACAGGCCCTGGCCTTCTTCAACGCCCTGGGCAATCTCGGCAGACTGTTCATGGACCAGATTATCGATCGACAGGTTCTTCCAGTGGAAGCCGTCCTGCTCATAGCCGATCCGCTTGACCACATTGCGGGCCGCTTCGTTCATTTCGTCTTCGGTGACGACGGCGCCATTGTTCGTGCGCACTTCGCCAGCCAGCACGATCTTGTTGGTCGTGGTCAGGGTTTCCACGGCGACCTTCGCCGTCGGATCCTTGGCCAGGAACAGGTCGACAATGGCGTCAGAGACCTGATCTGCGACCTTGTCGGGATGTCCCTCGGAAACGCTTTCGGAAGTGAATTCGTGGCTGGAGAGTTTCATGGCAATTTCCTCTGGGGCTTATCTGGCGAAGACAATGGTGCGGCCGGCATGGCTGAAAACGCGGTGCTCTGCATGCGCCTTCACGGCGCGCAGAAGGGCGGTGCCTTCCAGGTGGCGGCCGGTTTCGATCATGTCGGCAGGGGTATAGGTGTGGTCGATGGTTTCGGTGACCTGGGTGATGATCGGGCCCTCATCGAGGTCGGCGGTCACATAATGCGCCGTCGCGCCGATGACCTTCACGCCGCGGGCGTGGGCCTGGTGATAGGGGCGGGCGCCCTTGAAGCTTGGCAGGAAGGAGTGGTGGATATTGATGCACCGGCCTTCCAGTTCCCGGCAGGCTTCGTCGCTCAGCACCTGCATGTAGCGGGCAAGGACGACGAGGTCGGCGCCCGTGTCCTCAACGACGTTGAACAGGCGCGCTTCAGCTTCGGCCTTGGTCGCGGCTGTCACAGGGATGTGGAACCAGGGCAGGCCGAAATGGGCAAACTGGTCTTTCAGCGTGTCATGGTTCGAGACGATCCCAACGACGTCGATCGGCAGCTCCTTGCGCCGTGACGCGTAGAGCAGCGTGTTGGCGCAATGGTCCGACTGGGAGACCAGAAGGAGTGTCCGCATCCGCTGGCCGACCGGGGCAACGCTCCAGTCGGCTTCCAGCTCTTCTGCCGCTTCCTCAATGTCGCCCAGCAGGCTGAGCGGCACTTCACCGCCCTCCGGCCCGCGGAAGACGAGCCGGGCAAAGAATTGCCCGGACCCGGTATCGCCGAATGTGCGGGAGGAGGCGATGAAACAGTCATGCGCCTCCATCAGGCGTGCCAGCGTCGCGACGATCCCGACCCGGTCCGGGCAGGACAATGTCAGGATGTGATCGCCGGTCGTCATGCTGCGTCCCTGCCGGACCCTAGTAGCGGTAATGCTCAGGCTTGAACGGTCCGGCCGTGTTCACGCCGATATAGTCGGCCTGTTCACGGGAGAGTTCCGTCAGCTGAACCCCAAGCTTTTCAAGGTGCAGCATGGCGACCTTCTCATCCAGATGCTTGGGCAGGGTGTAGACCTTGTTCTCGTACTCATGCCCGCGCGTCCACAGTTCGATCTGCGCCAGCGTCTGGTTGGTGAACGAGGCCGACATCACGAAGGACGGGTGGCCCGTTGCGTTGCCGAGGTTCACGAGGCGGCCTTCCGACAGGAGGATGATGCGTTTGCCATCCGGGAAGGTGATCATGTCCACCTGCGGCTTGATATTGGTCCACTCGAAATTCCGCAGGCCTTCGACCTGAATCTCATTGTCGAAGTGGCCGATATTGCAGACGATCGCCATGTCTTTCATCGCGCGCATGTGGTCGACCGTGATGATGTCGCGGTTGCCCGTGGACGTGACGAAGATGTCGAATTTCGGCGCAGCCTCTTCCATCGTCAGCACTTCGAAGCCGTCCATCGCGGCCTGCAGCGCGCAGATCGGATCGACTTCGGACACGGCGACACGGGCGCCGGAGCCGGAGAGCGACGCTGCCGAGCCTTTGCCGACATCGCCATAGCCGGCGACGAAGGCTTTCTTGCCGGCCATCATCACGTCCGTACCGCGGCGGATCGCGTCGACCAGGCTCTCTTTACAGCCATATTTGTTGTCGAATTTCGACTTGGTGACGCTGTCGTTCACGTTGATTGCCGGGAAGGGCAGCTCGCCGCGTTTTTCCATTTGATACAGGCGGTTAACGCCTGTCGTCGTCTCCTCGGAGACGCCCTTGATGCCGGCCTTGGTCTTGGCGAACCAGCCCGGGGAGGCTTCCATCCGCTTCTTGATCTGAGCGAACAGGGCGATCTCTTCTTCCGAAGACGGCTTGGCCAGAACAGACGGGTCGGCTTCGGCTTTCTCGCCGAGGACGAGGTAGAGCGTTGCGTCGCCGCCATCGTCGAGGATCAGGTTCGGAGCCGTGCCGTCATGCCAGTGGAACAGGCGGTCGGTATAGTCCCAGTACTCTTCCAGCGTTTCGCCCTTATAGGCCCAGACCGGGGTGCCATTGGCGGCGATGGCTGCGGCGGCGTGATCCTGTGTGGAGTAGATATTACAGGAGACCCACTGAACGTCCGCGCCGAGGGCTTCCAGCGTCTGGATCAGGACAGCCGTCTGGATGGTCATGTGCAGAGAGCCGGCGATCTTTGCGCCTTTCAGCGGCTGCTCTTTCCCGAACTCTTCACGTGCTGCCATCAGGCCCGGCATTTCGGTTTCGGCGATCGCGATTTCCTTGCGTCCGAAATCTGCCAGCGTGATGTCCGCGACATGGTATGACTTGGCCATATCAACATTCCTTTATGCGTTTGTGCGCCGGTAACATGCGCCGTAGCAAAAGGCAACGCGCCAGGCGCTGCCGGAGCAGCGCCTGGCTGCGGGAAGACCCTCACAAACACCGTCTATAGACCGTCTATAGACCATCTATAGCGGGTCGGTGTTTTGCTTTCGGGGATGCTGATGCCGGGCAAGGCCGCCGCGCGGGGAGGCGCGCGCGGCCACCTTCCGGCTGCGGCCGGCCGCCCTGTCCCGCCTTCTGGTCAGCTGCCAGAAGCGGGGAGGAAGGGTGTCAGGCGGATACGAATTCTTTGCTGGGTTGGTGCGCCCGCATCCTGCTTTCGGTTTTGCGTGCGTCGCCAAGATAGAACGGGAAGCGTTCCATCACATGCCAGAAGCTCGCCATCAGGTGAGGGCGCTCCCGCAAGGGACCGAAATAAAATACCGTACACAGGCATTTGTTTTCCGTCCGGGGGTGCGGGCGGCAGGTGACCTCAAAGGGCCCCCAGTCGACGCGGGCGAGGATAACGTCTTCGAGAACGGTGGGGTCTCCGGCCCAGCGGCATTCGAACTCCGCGTATCTCAGGTTGTCACCGGTGGCCGCCGGGGGCTGCGGCGCGGATTCCGGCCGGACCGGCAGGATCTGAACATTGCCGTATTCCAATCTCTGGGCTCCTTCCATGTCTGTTCACAGACGGAAGGTGGGGCGAGACAGATGATAAGTAAAATCGAATGAAACTGAATAAGCGTTAGGTTTTTCCTTTCTTTCGTTTTGCCTTCTGATCCAGAAGGTCCGCCGCCACATCCCTGAAAACCAGGCCCAGCTTCTGGATGTTCTGTTCCAGGGGAGAGCCCGCGCGCCAGACCAGACTGATCTGCCGCCGGGCAAGAGGGTGGTCGATCGGGCGGACGATCTGATGCGGGTCCTTGCTGGCTTCGATCAGGGCATAAAGGCTCGGCACAATGGCAATGCCTGCGCCCATGCCAGCCATCTGACGGATCGCATCCAGGGATGTGCCTTCATATTCCGTCGACACATGGGCACTGGCGGCTTCCGCCAGTTTCTGGACCACTGTGCTGAGGCGGTGCCCGTAGCCCAGGCTGAGGATTTCCCGTCCCTTGAGGGCGGAGATCTTTAAGGGGCCGGTCCCATCCGCAATCGGGTCGTCGGCGGCCGTGCAGGCATAAAGCTGCTCGTCAAACAGCTGCATGGACTCGGCATGAAGGTGGTCTTCTGCCGTGGAGATGATCATGTCGAGGCGGCCGTCATTGAGTTTTTCGTCGAGGTCAATCGTCCGCTCCTCCCGGACGCCGAGGCGGAGGTCCGGGTACAGCCGGTGCAATTCCCGCACGGCGCTGGGCAGGAGGTAAGGCCCGATTGTGGGCAATGTCCCGAGCCGGTAGCGGCCTGCGAGATCACCGGCGACCTGGCGGGCGACTGTTTTCAGGTCTTCCGCCTGGGTCAGAACAATCCGGGCACGGCGCACGACTTCCACGCCCGCCGGTGTGAGGACGGCCCCGGTACGGGCGCGCTCGATCAGCGTCACGCCGAGCTGGGCTTCTGCATCCGAGATCTGTTCGGAGAGGCTTGGCTGGCTCACGCCCAGTTGCAGCGCGGCGTCGCGGAAGCGGCCCGTGTCTGCGACGGCCACGATATATTGGAGTTGGCGAAGGGTTGGTCTCATGTTTCGGAAAAACCTATCGGAAAGTAAGATACATTCGATTTGAACTATAGTGCATATGGCGGCATATCGTGACCATCGCAAGTGAAAAAGGAGACCAATCAAATGTATCGACTGACCGACGACCTCTGGACAGGGCGCCAGATTGGCCCGGCAAGTCCAGGCCGTGGCGGCCGGTTCATGGATGCCGCAGAAAACTATCCGACGGCGGATGAGAGCGGCAAGATCACCGTGGAGACGCCAACCCAGTACCGCCGCCGCAGGCGCCGTACGCGCCGGGCTGCCTGATTTCAGGCGGGTGCAGAAAGAAAGGGAATGGCAATGTCTGTCCTCAAAGACCTGATCACAGGTTTCCTCGAAGAAATGGCCGATTTTGCAGAACCGCGTGAGCGGAAGAAGCGGCCACGCAAGGGTGAGTTGGTTCCGGTGCGCAATCGCTCGCGCAATGATGCCGAAGCGATAAGCCGCTGGGAAGGGGAAGGCGGACGCCTGCCCCACCGAAAGGGCGGCTTCAGCTTCCCCGGCGACTAGCACGCCTCACACGACCCCGGCCGGGACCTGCCCCTGACAGGCCCCTCCCGGCCGACACGATCCCCCCGGCAGGCACGACCTGACTGGCTCAGCTCTCCGACCCCCGAACCCCCGCCACCAGGCAGGACGGGCCGTCGGCGGGGATCGTAATTTTTCCGGCTGACAGGTTTTCAGCCATTCAACACATAAAAAACGCTCAAAAGGATGATTGTTCATGGCCAAAGTTGTCGCCCGTATCCAGGATTTCCTCAGACTTGAAAGCGCTGCCGGCCTGATCCTGATGATGGCGGCAGCCTTGGCGATTGTGGCGAACAACACGATCGCCAGCCATTGGTATGGGGCCTTCCTGTCGACGCCCGTGGCCGTGCAGTTCGGGGCCCTTGAAATCGCCAAGCCATTGCTGCTCTGGATCAATGATGGCCTGATGGCCGTGTTCTTCCTGCTGGTCGGCCTGGAGATCAAACGGGAGATCCTTGAGGGCGAATTGTCCTCCTTCGACAAGGCCGTGCTGCCCGCGCTTGCCGCCATTGGCGGCATGGCAGGGCCTGCACTGATCTATGTGGCGCTGAACCTGTCGTCCCCTGAAACCCTGCGCGGCTGGGCCATTCCGGCCGCCACCGACATTGCGTTCGCGCTCGGCATCCTGGCGTTGCTCGGCACGCGGGCGCCTGTCGCACTCAAGATACTGTTGCTCGCCATCGCCATTATCGACGACCTCGGCGCGATCCTGATCATCGCCGTGTTCTATACGGAGCAACTGTCCCTTCAGGCGCTCGGCCTGGCAGGTATCGGTTTCGCCGGTCTGGTCCTGATGAACCGGATGGGGGTCAAGCGGATCATGCCGTACATCCTCGTCGGCGTGTTTATCTGGGTCTGCGTTCTGAAGTCGGGCGTGCATGCCACCCTGGCCGGCGTGCTGACGGCGCTCGCCATCCCGCTGGCGGCGCGCAAGGAAACCGGACAGTCGCCGCTCCACAAGCTGGAGCACGGGCTTCACCCCTGGGTCGCCTACATGATCCTGCCGGTCTTCGCTTTCGCCAATGCGGGTGTGGACCTGCGCGGCGTGGACCTTGATGCCCTGACCGGTGCCGTCCCGCTCGGGATCGCGCTGGGCCTGTTCCTCGGCAAGCAGCTTGGAGTGTTTGGCCTCACCTATGTTGCGGTGAAATCGGGGCTCGCGCGACTGCCGTCCGGCGTGAGCTGGCTGCAGGTCTATGGCGTGGCCTGTCTCACCGGTGTGGGCTTTACGATGAGCCTGTTCATCGGCAGCCTTGCCTTCAGCACCCCTGAGGCATTGGACCAGGTGCGGCTGGGCGTCCTGATGGGATCTGTCGCCTCCGGCCTGCTCGGCTTTGCGGTGCTCCGCATGGCGAGCCGACCGAGGGACGCGGAGAATCTCGGCAGCATGCCGGCAGGGGCGACCTGACGCCCCTGCAGGTCAGCCGTTGAAGGCGCGGATGGCTTCGATGATGCGGTCCTGGTCGTCTTCGCCGAGATAGGGGTGCATGGGCAGGGCGATGACGTAGCGGCTGGCGTCTTCGGTGACAGGCAGGGTGCCGGCAGGCGGGGCCCACTCCGCGGCGAAGTCCTGCATGTGGATTGGTACGGGATAATAAACCGCCGTCGGAATCCCTTGTGTGCCAAGATGCGCCTGCAGGCCGTCGCGGTTCTCGTGCTCGATCACATATTGCGCCCAGACGCTCTTGCCCCCCTCGATCACATGCGGCACGCGGCGGACATGATCTTTCAATCCTTCCGTATACCGCGCGGCGACGTTCTGGCGCTGCTCGATCTCGTCGCCAAAGATTTTCAGCTTCTCCAGAAGGACCGCCGCCTGGATCGTATCGAGACGGGAATTCATGCCGACGCGTAGCGACAGGTATTTCGGGTCGTGGTGGAAGTTGCGCTCGGCTGCGTCCGTTGGGGTCACCTTGCCATAGACGCGCAGCGCCTCGACCAGCTCGGCGAGCCGGTCGTCATTGGTCACCACCGCGCCGCCGTCGCCATAGCAGCCGAGGGGCTTCGCCGGGAAGAAGCTGGTGGTGGCGATGTCGGCCCAGTCGGTCGTCGCCTTGCCGTTCAGCGTGCAGCCGAAGCCCTGCGCATTGTCAGAGATCAGCTTCAGGCCTTCGCGGTCGCAGATCGCCTTGAGGGCCGGATAGTCTGCCGGCTGGCCGAACAGGTCCACCGCGATGACGACTTTCGGCGTCAGCTTGCCTTCGGCCTTCACGCGGGCGATGGCGGCCTCAAGGCTCGCCGGATCCATGTTGTAGGTGTCGGGCAGGATGTCGACGAAGACCGGCGAGGCGCCCGTCCACGGCACGACCTGCGCCGTCGCAACGAAGGTGAAGGAGGGGCAGAAGACCGCGTCACCAGGGCCGGTTTCCCACGCCATCAGAGGCAGGGCGATGGCGTCCGTGCCATTGGCGCAGCTGACCGAATGTTTCGCGCCGCACCAGGCGGCAAGCTGTTTCTCCAATTCGGTCACTTCCGGGCCGAGGACATAGCGTCCGCTTTCGACAACGGAGAGAATGGCGCTGTTGAGTTCGTTCTCGATCCGCTTGCGCTGGGCCTGAAGGTCGATGAAGGGAAGGGACATTACGATAGCTCCGGAATATTACCCGCCCCCGATATGGTCTGTCGCGGCAACAGGCAAATCACGCGTGGTTACTGTCTGCTGCGGCGCTTTGTGAACGAGGGGAGACGAGGCGGTTCAGGCAGATCTGGCGGCGAGGCGCGGAAACGAGGAATCGTTGCTGAATTCTTCGATGACCTCGCCGACGGGCCCCAACGCTTTTACCTTGCCATTCTGAAGCCACAGGCAACGGTCACAGACCCGTTCCAGAAGGCTGCGGTTGTGGGTCGCGATGACGGTGATCCCGGCATTGCCCACAAGGTCGCTCATGCGCTGGGTCGCCTTTTTCTGGAACTCTGAGTCGCCCGCTCCAATCCATTCGTCGAGCAGCAGAATCTCGGGATTATTGTAGACAGCGATCGAGAACGACAGGCGCATGGCCATACCGCGCGAATAGGTGCGAACCGGCATGTCGATAAAGTCCCCGAGTTCACTGAATTCCAGGATCTCCGGGAGCGCGCTATCAATCTGGCGACGTGTCATACCTTGGATAATGCCTCGCAGGTATATGTTCTGGCGCCCGGAAAACTCCGGATTAATCCCGAGATTGATGTTGTACATGTTGCGCGTCTGGCCATTGATTTCGAGATAGCCGGAGGTCGGGCGGTAAATCCCGCCGAGCACCCGCAACAATGTGGATTTCCCGCAGCCATTGCGCCCGATGATTCCCAGCCGCTCCCCGGACTGGACCCTGAAGGACACCCCGGACAGGGCTTCGATAAAATCGGGCACATCCCCGTCATCAGCAGGTGGCTGTACGTTGCCGCTTTTTGAGGAGGATTGTGCCAGCTGTCGGCTCGCCCGGCGCGATTTTCGGATCTCTCCTTTGCCCTGAAGCGGATATCTTAGGGAGATATTTTCGGCAATAATATGAACCAATTCTATGCTCCTAAAGCCACAGGACGATCCTGTTGCGATACCTCGCGAAAGCAACAAGCGTGACACTCCAGCCGACCACCGTCAGTACGCTCACATAGATCCAGCTCTCATAATTGATCTGCGGATCGATCAGCGGATTTCGGAAGATTTCCATGAAATGGTACAGCGGATTCCACCACAGGATATCGAACAGGTGCCCCATACTTTTCGGGTACCAGAATATGGGTAGCAGAAAGAACATCGGCCGCATCACTGCCTGGATGAGCTGACCGACATCGCGATAACGCGTTCCCATCATCCCGAGCAGCATCTTGACCCATACAGCGTTGAACAGGAACATGGCCAGTGCCAGCAGGCTGACCCAGGCATGCACGGGCAAACTGTATTGCTCCTTCCAAGCGTAATACACCATCAGCCCGGCAACGACCGAGACTGAGAAGGCGAAATTATAGAACTCCCGTAGTATCGCCTTGAACACATATACTGTGAAAGGGAGCCGGTCGTTGAGTATCCAGTTTTTTGACGAACTGAATACGACTGACGACGTTGTGAGCGATTGGTTCATATACTGGAACATGCACAGGCCGACCGCAAAATAGAGATTGTACGATGCGGCGTCGTCGGGTTTCAGGACTGTTCCGAAGATCACCAGCTTGATGCCGATGAAGATAGCAAAGGAAATCGCGACCCAGGCGACGCCGAACAAGGTCCTGTTGTAAGTGTTACGAAACTCGACCCAGGACAGGGCCGTCCAGATCCGCCACTTCGAAAAGCCCTCGACAACATCGTTCCAGGAATCGGCAAGCGTACTGAGTAGATTTCTGGACGCACCTGGACGTACGTCGATGATGGTCAAATTATCTACACTCAAAGTCTTACCTGCCTGTCGCCGCTCCCCAGCCGGCTGGCGAGGATGTAACCAGACTTCCTGTTCGGAAGATAGTCTGTTGCAGTCGCAGCTGTGCAGTCATTCCTGGCAAGTTACAAGTACGCAGTTCAGACCGGTGTGAACATAATGTGCCTGAATTGAATGCCGAGATGACGCGTGTCCGTGCTCCCCTGGGAAGCGGGTGAAACCGGCGCGTTGTGACGTATTTCGAGCGTGGTGGGTTCGTCAGTCTGCGCGTTCGGGATTGTCACGATGCCGGAAAAGCCGACCGGATACGGGGATTGGGGCGCGACCAAACGGTGCTTGATCCGCCGCAGGTGGCGCAGCCGGCCGCCGATATCCGGGCGTATCGTCTTTTTCAGTGCGACGTTCTGACCATCAACGCTCACAGCGAGCGAATTCAGTATGCTCAGAGACATTGCGGACAGAGCCAGCAATTCGATGCGGTAGCGTCCGGGCTGCAGATCTTTCAACCGGATGGTCGATGGTGTTTCAGGCCCGGTCCAGCGTCCTTCAGACTCTGCATGGTGCCAGTTTTTGCCATCTATCAGGCTTGAAAGGTTCGCGACCACACCGGAGGGCGGCGCGGTGACGGCCGGGCTTGCCTTTGGCGGAACCGGGGCAGGCTGAGGCGGCGCCTTGTTCTGTTTGAGTTTCTGATACTCTGAAAAATAATGCTGAAGTTCTTCCTGCACCTGAGCCATCTGCAGCTTCAGGAGGGCGTAATCTTCGGTCAGCGATGTCTGCGCACTCTCGTTCGCTTTGATGCGCTCAATCCTGGCTGCCTGTTCGATCAGCCGGTTTTCGGCCTCCCTGAGGGCCAGCTGCTTGTCAGCGAGATCTCTGCGGACAGTGTCCATGTTGTGCCGGGTTTCGTTCAGCTCTTCCTGCACCTCTGCCCGCTGATGACGTTCCGTTTCGAGTTCGGATTGCAACTTAGTGGCAAACACTTCATTTTCGCGCAGCTTCGCATATTCACGCCAGATTTTGTCCCGGTCGAAGACGCCGTCCAGGGGCGTTGCAGATCTCGTGGGAAGATCCGCGCTGGCTTCCAGCATTTCGAATGTTTCGATCAGCTCCGGCTGTTGCCGGACAATGTCGGAGGCGAGAAATGAATTCAGCCCGTCGTTCAGGTTGGGCCGCGCCGACATATCGGGCGCGGAGGTCTCGATCTCTTCCTGCTTTGGCAGGCCGAACCGGTTCTCGAGCAGTTCGGCCAGAGCGCCGGGAGCCTTCAGGTGGCTGCGATGAGCGAGCAAAGCCGTGTCGGAATTTTGCTGATAAAATTGCAGCATGGCCTGATGGTAGGCTTGCCAGGCTTTCAGATGCTGGGTCGCGTTTTGCGGTGCGTCAGGTGTCTTGGCCAACTGGTCGGTGAGCGTGTCTACCGGACTGGAATAAAGGAGCAGAAAACGGCACCGTTCATCAAGTTCCCGCCAAAAATCTGCCATGAGCAATGCTTCACGGCTGGCCCAACCCCAGGTGGGAGAATAGGCGTTCGACAGGATGAGGTTTGAAGCGGCCCACTTCCACGCGCCGCCTACCGGCATACCGCTTTGAAGCGAGCCCGAAGTCAGGGTATCAATTTCCAGATCATGGGACCGGCAATATCGTTCGCCGATTTCCGCGGGTGTATAGGCCCCGTCTGCCTTATTTTCCTGAGGTGCAGATACTCCAAAAGCCCGGAGTGTGGTTTCTGCCGAAAGACAATCGCCTTGCGACATGCTCGTTGCGATCAGTATGCTCATGCGGCCTCGTTTCGGATCCGGGTCAGTTGTGTTTGTGGTGACACCTAGCGAAATAAATCAAATAGTTGAACCGCTTAATTAAGTTATATTTGAATTTTTAGGTTGATTGGTAAACCGCGTCTCAACTAGTGCATTGTTTACTGTCGTCTAGACTAAATAATTCCCGTTTGGGGGTGATGTTCTTCCAATTTTCGCGTGTTCCGCGATTTCCCGGAGTTCTGTCTGTTCGGGTCTGATCGGGAAGTGTTGGAAGAAGTGTTGCGTGAGTGTGGAGTAAGACTTGTACGGTCAGAAAAGTGAGTTTGCCGCTGCGCTGAAATTTCTGTCGCAGGAGCACAAGCCTGATTGTCTCCTCCATATCGGTGCGGGACGCGTTCAGCTGAACTGGATGCATACAGAGTTGGGGGCCGTTTCCGGTCTGTTGGTTGATCCGGATGTGTCCCGCACGGAGTGGTTGAATTCCGTCTTCCGCAATCAGGCCAGTGTTCACGTTCGCGACGCCGTCCTCTCTGCCAAGCGTGGGACTGCACGCTTCTATCGTACCAATCTTCGCTCTGAAAACGGACTGATGCCGCCAGTTGCATTGCGTGACTACTGGAAGAACATCCGGCGGACCGATGTCCAGGATCTTCCGACCCAGACTTTGGCCGAACTCCTGGACGGCGATCCGCAACTTGCAAAGCTGCAGAGCCGTATCAATTGGGCGGTTTTTGACTCTCTGCCGGCGATGAGTGCGATCATGGCGGTAGGAGATGACGTGTTCGATCAGCTAAGTGTGGTTGTCACCCGGTCTCTCAAGGGGCTAGGGGAGTCCGGTGAGGTCGACGCTATGCTTTCTGAATGCCGGCGCGAGACGCTGGTGGCGTTCATGGAGGCACGCGATTTCGTCGTTTTGACATCCGTTTCCGACGGGCACCCCGATTTCGTACTGGACGTTTTTGTCAGAGATTGGAAGCGCCGTCATGAGAGTGCTTTGGCGGAACAGTCGCAGAAGTATGAGAGTGCTTTGGCGGAACAGTCGCAGAAGTATGAGAGTGCTTTGGCGGAACAGTCGCAGAAGTATGAGAGTGCTTTGGCGGAACAGTCGCAGAAGTATGAGAGTGCTTTGGCGGAGCAGGCACAGAAGTATGAAAGTGCTTTAGCGGAGCAATCGCGCAAGCATGAAACTGCTCTGGCAGAGCAGTTGCAAAAAGTTGAAACCGGCGAGATTTCGTCGCTGCGCGGGAAGCTGGAGGCGGCTGAGGAAACATGCAGCCTGGCACGAAAAGAGGCGTCGCTCGCGCAGAACAATCTCAATGCGTTACGTGTCAAATATGCAGAATTGTCAGACTCCCAGATGAAGCTGGAGCAATTCGTGGAGGCGGTGGAAGCTGATCTGAGTGACTTTTCATCGCTTTTCGGAAGCGGCAGTCAGAAAAAAGAAAAGAAAACAGATGAGTAAGCCCGATGTCGCATTACAGCGGGCAGACGCGATCCAGAAGGGGTTGCAGGAATTGAAGCAGTCCATCGTTCTGAAGGCAGCCGGTCGCCTGGAGAGTTCCACGGTTGAGGCCGCGCGCAAATCTGTAAAGGCGCTGCAAAAGAAGTTTGAGGCACGCCCCCGCGGCATGGCCGGACCTCCGCTCGTCCGGACCATCCACCACCTGTCCTGCACAGGCGGAACCCTGATTGCCAAGTGTATCGCCTCCATGACGAATGTGATCGTGCTGAACGAAATCGACTTGCAGAGCTCCCAGGTGCCTTCCGCGAAAGGCCAGTTCCCGTTCACGCCGACAGACCTGGTGGCCCTGTTGCGTCAGGGCGACCGGTTTGTCCCGGAGGAAGAGCTGGCCAATCTGTTCCTGGCGGGCGTGCAGGCCATTGCCGAAGATGAACGCCGCAGGGGCCGGAATCTTGTTTTGCGTGACCATACCCACAGTCACTTTCTGACGGGCTCCGAGCCGAGATCGACACCAACCTTGCGGGAAATTGTAGGCCAGAAGTTCCCGACGGCATCCATCGTAACGGTCCGGGACCCGGTCGACAGTTTTCTGTCAATGAAAAAGCAGAATTGGCATCAAAGTTTTGAGCCATCGACATTCGAGGAGTATTGCAGGCGTTATCTGCACTTTCTGCAGTGTTACAAGACTGTGAAGATCATCAAGTATGAAGATCTAGTTGAAGCTCCGCAGCAAGTCATGCAAGTGATCTGCGACGAACTTGAATTGGAGTATTTCGAGCAATTCGAAGAAGTGTACGGCGCGTTCCGCTTTTCCGGCGATAGCGGGCGCCGGGGGCATACCGGTATTGCTTCGCGGCCGCGGCGCGAGCTGGAAAACAGTTTCATTGTGGAGGCCGGCCAGGCCTCCAGCTATGAGAAGCTCGCCCGCACCCTGGGTTACGAAAAGGTTGCATGAGTAAAATAAAGAGTAGGGGTTCGTCAGTGGATCAACCAAATGCAGAGATTTTCCAGCGTCTGATAACAAAAGCCGCTGAGGGGCAATCAATGGAAGCCCGCAAGCTGCTGAACGTTCTCGAGGCGCGGCTTCAGGACGATTCATGCAACACCGGCGGCCACGACAACGAGCTGCTGAAAGCGATCAAAAGCCGGTATGGACTAAAGTCTTCTCCCGCAAAGCAGACGGCGTCTGCTCAAGCGGTCAATTTCGTTTCGGCCGAAATCAGTGGCAGCCAACCAGGTGTCTCGCTCGTTACCTGTTGTATGAACCGGAACGAGAACTTGCTGCGCGCAATAAACTCATGGGTGGCGCTGGATGAGATCGATGAAATCATTATCGTCGACTGGACGTCTGAAGATCCCGTTCAGGTTGCACTTGAGTGCCAGGGGATAAATGATCCGCGGATACGCATCATCCGGGCCGAAGGGGAGCCGCGTTGGGTGCTTTCCTACGCGTTCAATCTTGGATTCAGGTATGCGCGATATGACAAAATTCTGAAAGTCGATGCGGATATCGTTCTATCTGAAGACTTTTTCGCCAGGAACAAGCTCCTTTCCAACCAATTCATTGCCGGGGCGTGGGAACTGGCGAAGAAAGGCCAGGAGCATATCAACGGATTTTTCTTCGCCAATTCCGGCAATCTGAATACAATTCGTGGTTTCAACGAGTACATCACGACCTATGGCTGGGACGATGATGATATTTATAAGCGGATTCAGCGGATAGGTGTCAAAAAGGTATTCGTCGATACCGAAACCATTCACCACCTGGATCATGATGATCAGCAAAGACTGGGAGGTGATGAGCAGCCGGTGCGCACAGCATGGCAGGAGCTGCGTCAAACGCCTATGTTCAGTATACGCCGGAACAGGTTTATCGCGAACGTCATGCCTGTGTGGAACGAAAACAGGAGGTTTGCCCCGTTCAGGGTATTGGAAAGCGCGCCCGGTTTTGTGCGGGTCCGGCGTTTAGCGGACAAGATGCGGCATCGCGTTGGCAAGGATATCGAAAACGATTCCCATTATTATGCCGCGTACGAGCTTATCTCCTGGAAATTGGGTGTACGGGTTTTCGAATTGTCGAGAGAGCAGCTGGACACACTTCTGAACAGCAAGCCTCTGGATGCGCTGACATCCGAGGATGTCGATACGCTTCTGGAAACCCCCGAGCAGGAGATTCCGGCTCCGCATGTGCATTCAGGCAAGGCCCGCCTGTTTGTCGATCCGCAACATGGTCTCGGCAATCGGCTGCGGGCGATCGGGTCCGCAGCGGCGATTGCGGACAAAACCGACCGGGAGCTTGTCATTGTGTGGCAGCCCGACCACCACTGTGAAGGTACCCTGTCTGATCTGTTCGACTATGATGGGGCTGTCATCGAGGAGACGTTTGTTGAAGACGCCGCGAACAGCGGATGCTCTGTGTTCAACTATATGGAGGTCGAAGAGGGTGACAAGGGCGCACTGATCGATCCGATGCTGACGGGGGATATCTATGTCCGGTCCGCCTATGTCCTGAATTCTCCCTTCTCCAGTTGGGATGTCGAGAACCGGTTTCTGAAGGATCTGTCTCCGGTGGAGCGGGTGAAGGAGCTTGTCCAGGGGGTGCGCACGCCGAATGATGTGTCGGCGCACGTCCGGATGGTGGGCGGAACGGATTACGAGCATCTCGCCTATGAAGCCCTGGACAACTGGACCGAGGAAGGGCACGCCGAAACGGATTTCTGGCGCAGGAAAAGTCACTTCTCGCACTTTATAAAACGCCTGGATGCACTCATCGCGGAAGGCAAGGCGGATCGTATATTCCTGGCGGCGGACAAGCCCGAAACCTATGACGTCTTTGTAAGGACTTTTGGAGACAAGGTCGCTCTCCTGCCGCGCGAACTTTATGACCGCTCTGCCGAGCAATTGCAGTATGCACTTGCTGACGCGCTGCTGCTGGGCACGTCTCCCTTGTTGCTCGGATCCAGCTGGAGCTCGTTCTCTGAACTGGCCATGCGTCTTTCCCCCCACAAGATGACTATAGAAATGAGCGGAAAGGATTTTTAGTCCGTGCGTGTGCTGTTTTCCAGGAAAATCGCCGCGTTGTCGAAACCGCGATGCGGGTCTACGAGCCTCAGAAGCATGCTGGGTCCTCTTGTTGATGAGCAGGCCGGCGATATCGTCGTCAATGCCGGTTGCGACCGCCCGCCGTTTCATCCGCATATTACAGCGCCCTTCCTGAAAAGGGGCCTGAGGAGGAAGGGTCATGATCCCGAGGAGCTGGAGTACATTATTACCGTCCGGCACCCGGTGAGCATGTTGTGGTCTTGTTATGAGTTCTTTAAGCCGGATACGAAGTCCCACTATACATTTTCGCGGAAATGGGACCAACAGGACAGAATGGATTTCGAGGTCCGGGTGCTCAACGGTCGGCTGAAGCCATTTGACGAGTGGCTGGACATGGCTCTCGACTGGTCAGTCATTCTGGAGCTCGGCCGGGCAGCGTTAGCCAAAATCCGAAGCATGTTTCCTTACGAGTCCAATCTGTACGGAGTGTAGATTGTGGTTCAGTAGTCGGACAAAATACAACAAGGTGGGTCATGAAGTACAAGAACTTCATTTACAATGAAAAGAGCAACACGGTTTTTGCGTATGTGCCGAAAGTCGCCTGCACCAATTGGAAATCGCTTTTGCGGTACATGGCGGGGCATGAGAACTGGCTGGACAACAAGCTCGCGCACGACAAGCAAAATGGCGGATTGAATTATCTCGATATTGAAGGCAGCGACCGGGCCATTCTGAACAGGCCAGGCCTGAAGAAATTCGCCATGGTGCGGGATCCCTACTCCCGCGTGCTTTCTGCCTATCTCAACAAGGTGGAAAGTCGGTTGCCTCCCAAGCCCGAAGGGGAGGGCGATCATTTTGACAAGATTGTCCGGGATATCGACGTTTTCCGCAGGAATGTGTTGGGCGAGGGCGCCTATCCCGGCATCAACCTGGAGGTCTTCCTTCGCTGGCTGGATCATGGTGCATCCTGGTTCACCAAGGATGAGCACTGGGCCCCTCAGCATATTCTGCTGCGTCAGCCTGAGATGAAGTTCGACTTCATCGGCAAGCTTGAAAACCTGGAACAGGATTCCGCCCGCATCCTCGACTCCATGGACTGCGACCAGAGATTTCCGTCCCAGAAAGACGTGAACTTCGCGCCGACGGGCGCGCAATCGAAGACCGACAAGTATTTCAATACTGTGACCCGCCGTCTTGTCGAGCGGATCTACGCGGAAGACTTTCAATATTTTGATTATGCCTACGACAGTGGGACAAAAACTAAATACACGCAGACTCCATCCACTCATTCTGGGCCTCTAAAGATGTCAGATTCGATTTTACCAAAAAAACCAGCGGTGAATGAGCGCATCTCCCCTAATGATTGGATGTGGAAGGGGGATCCTGATCGAGAGCGCTACCTGAGTATGGGCTGGCGAGTAGCTCGCAGTTTGGTCGGTGCAGTGCTTATTGCCGGGACTTCTCCTCAAAAAATTGTGGATTTTGGCTGTGGTCATGGCCGCATTTTGCGTTGGCTTCAGGCATGCTTTCCGGGAGCGGAGTTAGTTGCAGCTGACCGGGAAGTGGACGCGGTTGAGTTCTGTGCTGACACTTTCGGTGCTACACGGCTCTTTTCCAATCCTACTTTTGATGACTTGGGGCTGGGCGAAAACAACGATCTTATTTGGTTGGGTTCGGTCTACACACACTTGCCGATGCCGTTGTGGGAGAAACTGACTCATGAGTTGATGAGTTCACTGTCGCCTGAAGGCTTGTTGTGCTTTTCTGTCGCTGGCCCCTTCGTTGCTCGTAAGTTGGAAGGTGGAGAGCGCAATCCCAATGCAGAGGTTAAAGAAGCGGAATTCAATACTTTTCTAGCAGATTATAAAGCGACTGGGTTTGGTTATGCGGATCATTCGAATGTTGGAGATCGACAATGGGGACGCAGTATCATCTCCCACGAAAGATTGATTCGGTTCTTGCATGACATGGACCTAGAGATCGTTATGTTCGGTGAGCGCCTGTACGCCAACCGGCAAGACATTGTAGTCGTTAGACGCAAGAGAAAATAGCCAATGATCCTTCTCGATCAGAACCGGTTGGCAGGACTGGCAGACGCACAGAACATCAACCACTGGATCAGGCGGCTTTACAACGATCATGGAGGTGGAGATATTTATCTCAGCCCCCGGATCTATCACATCGACGAGCCGATCGTCCTGAAAACGGGTGTGCGCCTGCTGGGGCAGGGCATTGCGACGCAATTGCGGGGCACAAGCAGCCTGATGGGCGCGGTGGTGATGTCGGATCATGCCGAGACTCTGGAGCGGGCAGATGCCTGGCTTGTTTCCGAAGGTGTTCCCGTCAGGTTCGAACTGAAGGACCTGGTTATCGATGGAGGAGACTCACAAGTTTCCAGCATGTTTGCTTCCGGGTGCGGTGTACATGTGTATGGAAAAGGATTCCGGTTCTCGAATGTTCAGATCACGAACACAAAGTCGCATGGGCTGGTCTCTGTCGGGTCCGTGCGTGGCGGGCAGGAAGGGTGGCGAGACGAGCCTGAAGCGGAGTTCGATGTCCGTATATCCCGATGCAAGGGTGACGGGTTTCTCATGCGCGGCCCGCATGACTCCATTATCCGACAAGCGATCATCTCTCACTGCAAGCAGCGCGGAATGGCTGTCGAGACAAACGGCATTTACAACGGCGCCTGCGATATCGAGTTTTGCCATGCCTATGGCACAGACGACGTTGCCATCGATCTTGCGGCAAAGGTAAAAGCCGGATTTCTGCAGGGTGACACGGGTACGGGCGCCGGCGTGAGGATTGGCGGGTCCGAGATGACGTACGTCGATCGGATAGAATGTTTCAAGACCCGTGGAACCGTGGAAGACTATGCGCTGGATATCCGGGCCTCGTTCACCCAGATTGGTCTCGCACGTATCCGGGCAGACTGGGGAACAGGAGGTGTACGGATGATTGCGCCGGGCTGCCAGATCGGGCAACTGGACGTAGATGGCAAGCGTAACACTGGTGGTAAGGTGAACAATACACCGAACGATGCAACCGGCGTCTATGTTGCGGGCAATATCAATCAGATCGGCACCATGTTCGTGCGGAACTTTGATGCGGGTGTTGGGGTGCATCTGGAAACCGGGTGTCGCGGCAGCCGGTTGTCCGGGCTGACAAAAAAATGCGCGACGCATCTGATTGCCCGGGATTTGCAGGGATGTGATTTGAGTTTCCGAATGCATCGCAGAGGAAAAGAAATGGTCAATGCCTATCCGCTGAAGAAGGATAGGTTTGACCTGCTGGAGATCTGAAGGAAGCGTTACTTCCCGGAAGATATGGGGCGGCCGGATAGAATACCCGATTTCACTGCACTTATTGTCGGACAGAAAACCTCCAATCCAACCGGGGTGAGGGGGACGCAGAGTATCCCGATCTTTTCAGGTCATGACCTGAGCCCCGATTGGTCCCGCATTTGAATGGAGAGTCTGTCGCAAGGAGACAGACAATGCGGAAGAGCAAATTCAGCGAAGAACAAATCATCGCGATCCTGGCGGAACAGGAGCGCGGGATGGCGACCTCGGAGGTCTGCCGGCGTCACGGCGTCAGCTCGGCCACCTTTTACAAGTGGAAAGCGAAGTTCGGAGGCATGGATGTCTCGGACGCGCGTCGGCTGAAGACACTCGAGACGGAGAACGCCCGGCTGAAAAAGCTGCTGGCGGACAGCATGCTGGATGTGTCGATCCTGAAAGACCTGCTGGGAAGTGAGGCCCGACCGCCATCGGTTCAAGGGAAGGCCGAACATGACGACGCCCCAGGCGAAGCGGGCAGCGGCGCTGAAGGCGATGGAGACATACGACATCTCCCAGCGCCGGGCCTGCCGACTGGTCAGCGTCGATCCGAAGACTGTCAGGCGCGCGCCGGAACCGGATAATCCGGAGATCCGGGGCCGCATGCGTGAGATCGCTTCCGAGCGGCGCCGGTTCGGCTATCGCCGCATCGGCCTGATGCTCGAACGGGAGGGCATCACCATGAACCATAAGAAGCTGAGGCGCCTCTACAAAGACGAAGGGCTGGCAGTGAAGCGCCGCCGTGGCCGCAAACGCGCCACGGGAACGCGGGAACCCATGCCTGTGCCGGACGGCCCGTCGAAGCGGTGGAGTCTCGACTTTGTGTCAGACGTGTTCGGACCGGCCCGCCGGTTCCGCATGCTCTGCATCATCGATGACTATACACGCGAATGTCTTGCCCTGGTGGCGGACACCTCGCTGTCAGGTGCCCGTGTCGCCCGGGAACTCGATCGCTGTGTACGGCTCTATGGCAGGCCAGAAACCATTGTCTCGGACAATGGCAGTGAACTGACGTCACGTGCCTTACTTGAATGGCAGAACGAAACCGGTATCGCCTGGCACTATATCGCGCCCGGCAAGCCGCAGCAGAATGGCTTCGTCGAAAGCTTCAACGGGAAGCTGCGGGATGAATGCCTCAACGAAGAAGTGTTCGACAGTCTCGCTCATGCCCGCAAGGTCCTCGGGCGCTGGCGACACGACTACAATCACCACCGGCCTCACTCATCTCTGGGCGGGCTCACGCCCGCAGCGCGCCGGTCGCTCGAGCATGTGGGGAGCTCCGCTCCCGGCGCGCTCGCCATATCTCAAACCATGGACTATGAAAGGGTCAGACTCTCGAAATAAACGCGGGACGCGTGGGGCTCAGGTCAGTCAGGATCCGGCCCATGTCAATTTCTCCAAAACTTTCCCTTCCTTTCTTGTCGCCAACCAGGCGCAGAAGCACGTCACGGTCAATGAAGGACTGCTCAGGCTCGATACGCTGGTGCAGCTGTCGGTCAATGACGCATCATTGAGCTCACCGCCCCAAGCCTGGAGGAGGGCGCGAGCTTTATTGTCTCGACTGTTGCGACGGCAGACTGGTCTGGCCATGACTGTGACGTTGCGGCTTGGCAGGATGGCGCCTGAGCGTTCCTTGCCCCGCGGGCCGGCTGGCGGTCCTGGGATGCCGGGACCGGACAGCTCCTCATCCATGATGGCAGCGCCTGGAGCGCCGATGCCTCAGGCGGGACAATCAACCCTGCACCGCTCGTGGATGTGAACACGACGGCGGATACCACCAACAGGCTGGCTGTGAAGTCCGATGCGGTGCTCCTGTCATATGACGACATCACGCCCGGCAGCGGTGATATTCGTGGCATCCTGAACAAAGCAGGGAAGGTCGATACCTGCCCCTCCTGTTTCAGCAGAACTGGCAGGGGCGTGCAGAGCTTAGCCTGGCCGGCGATGACGATTTCTGCATCAAGGTCTCCGCTGATGGCAGTAGCTGGCACGGCGCGCTCTGGCTGGACCGGCACACCGGCGCGGCGGCATTTTCCAATACGGCCAGTGCAGTCAACCTCTTTCAGAACCGTGATTTCTCAGTCTGGCGGCGCGGCACATCGCACATGCTGATAGCATCGGGCTACACCTTTGCTACCGACCGTTTTTATTGCCGCGTCGCGCTAGGTGATAGCGGGGCCGGGACTATCCGCCGGAAAGCATTCACCCCGGGCCAGTCCGATGTACCCGGCGGCGTAGCTTATTTTTGCGAGCATCACAGATCAGCGCGGCGCTGCAAAGGCCCCTGATCGGCCAGGTGGTGGAAAATGTGCGCCGAATGGCAGCGCTTCACCCTCAGTTTCTATGCCAGGGCAGATGCCGCTCCATTCGATGTAAATGCCTATTTCGCTCAGGTCTTTGGCGATGGCGGTTCTGCCAACAATGTGTTCCACAATTCGACTGCCTTTTCCTTCACGACCGACTAGGTGCGATATACTTTGACGTTCGATGTGCCGGAGATGGGCGGAAAGGTGCCAGGCGACGGAAACGGCACCCGCCTGTAGCTGCTGTTCCCCTCCAGCCAAACTTTCACGGTCCACCTTGCCTGTATGAAGCTCGAGCCCGGTTCGTTTGCCACACCCTTCGGGTCTGCCAACCCTGCAGAAGAGTTGATACGGTGCCGCCGGTATTTCCGCAGATATGCCAATTCGCAGGCGGTCGCCGACCTGTTTTTCGAGATGCGCAGACAGCCGGATCAAAGCGGCTCCGGACCATATGATTACAGTGCGGAGCTAACTTGAGTTTATTACATTCGCGTGTCGTTCCCAGGTGGGTGGTTCGGTTGACGGTAAAGCGAAACACCGATACCTGATTGCCCTGAAAAGTGGATGGTCGCCATTTCACAGCTAAAGGTGTCTGCCACCGATAACCTATCTACGTGGACATGAGGATATCTGCGAAGAGAGTTTTGCGTTACTATTTAGGGTTGTTGCATAGCGGCTGCATATATTTCATTTGGCGTGGGCTATTTGTGGCAGTGTTCTCCATGTGGTTGCAGATTGGAGGTTCAAATCGAACGCGCGTTGATATACCGGCCAGGAGGTGCCATCGGTATTGGTCACTTCATCGTTTGCTTAGTGGTGTATGCAGTGCTGGCTCAGCGATTGAGAGCGCAGTTTCTGACAACTATCGCAAACACGGTGTTCGATAATGGCCAACCGGAAGAGTCGGCATTCTGGATTCGCCATTTTCAATCTACGGAAATAAACGGTTGTCAACTTGGCCTTGGGGGATGTGCGATAAACGGGGCACTAAAATCGCTGTTCCATGATCGGGCGCGCGCTATCCTAATAGGCCGAGAAGACAAATCTGGGCGACCGGCACGTGAATTCCCTGCGCTGGCGGATGTTCCGTTGCTTGACCGACACGCGGATGAAGAAAAAATCGTCCCAGAATATCTTTCAAGATTTAATCTAATCTATGTGGACTCGGTTCTTCCGGGGCTCCGGCTGACCCGGACTTTGAAGCAACTTCGTCCTTCAGTCGAACTCGCCAATCTCCATTGTGACCGGGCTGCACAAGCCGTTCCGGAACACCCTTATATTGCCGTCCATCTCCGTCATGGAAACGGTGAGTATCTGAACGACCGGGCACAACCGGGAAGTGACGTGTTCGAAATGCTCCTAAAGCATGTCGCGCGCACAGCTGGCGAGGTCGCCTCCACGATGGGGATTAGGAATATTATTTGTCTCAGTGACAACGGACACACCGCCGAGCGGCTGGCGGAGCTTTGCGGGGGAATAACAATAGGGGCCGTGGACTTACCTCAAAGTCCTTTTCAATCTGCGCTTTCTGAGCCGAGTGTTAGGCGGTCCGACCTTCTCGACCGCGCTTTTCTGGATTTGGCAGTGCTGTCGGGGGCTGCAGGTATTGTTGCAGGAGAGTCCCAGTTCGTTCTCGCGGCAAAGCTTCTGGGCGCTCAAAAGTTTCTTCAGATTGTGCTTCCGGATGGGACAAGTTATAGCGTTCGCGATCAGGATACAGGCAATAAAATTAGAGATTTGATATGACCCAACACACCCAGAAAAAAGCTTTGGTTTGCGGCGCAGGTGGTTTTATTGGCGGCCATCTCGTCAAGCGGCTGAAGAAGGAAGGCTACTGGGTACGCGGCGTGGACCTGAAGTTCAATGAACACGCTGAGACTGAAGCTGACGACTTTGCAATCGGAGACCTGCGCGACCAGCAGGTTGTCAGAAGCGTCATCGACTGCCGGTTCGACGAAGTTTACCAACTCGCGGCCGACATGGGCGGCGCGGGGTACATTTTCACCGGCGAGAATGACGCCAATGTGATGCACAATTCGGCGACGATCAATTTGAACGTTCTGGATGCTTGCCACAAGCGCAACATCAAGAGAGTTTTCTACTCTTCGTCCGCTTGCATGTATCCCGAGCACAACCAACTCGATCCGGACAATCCGAACTGTTCTGAAGACAGCGCCTACCCAGCGAACCCAGACAGCGAGTATGGCTGGGAGAAGCTCTTCTCGGAGCGTTTGTATCTGGCTTACAACCGTAATCACGGAATGGAATGCAGCGTCGCGCGCTACCACAATATCTTTGGTCCTGAAGGTACTTGGAGCGGGGGCAAGGAAAAGGCGCCGGCAGCGCTCTGCCGGAAGGTCGCAGAAACACCTGACGGCGGTAAGATTGAGGTCTGGGGTGATGGCCTCCAGACGCGGTCATTCCTCTATGTCGACGAATGCATTGAAGGCACTATCCGCCTGTTGCGGTCTGACAAATTTTCGGGACCCGTGAACATCGGTTCGGAAGAAATGATCGCGATCAATGATCTCGCCAAGATGGTCATTGATATCTCTGGCAAGAATGTTGGACTGGAAAATGTACCGGGGCCGACAGGCGTGCGTGGCCGCAATTCTGACAATCGCCTCATCAAGCAGGAACTTGGTTGGGCGCCAAGCCAGCCGCTTCGCGTTGGAATGGAAACTACCTATGAGTGGATCCGCAGCCAGCTGATGCGCAACGCCTGATTTTCAGGCAATGTTCAAATGGAGCTTCTGGCAAACAGGCAGGAAAGCGCCATTCCAGACCGGGCACGCCGGGCCGGACAATCTATTCTGATTTCCCACAAAAGCAGCCAGACCGACGCTCTATTCGTCGGTCTGGCCTGCGATTTTGCCATTCTTGCCGCTCTGCCGCGTCCGAACGACCGGAGGATATTCTGAGAGAGGGGCGTGTCAGGGATGTGCGTATTTGTTTGCTAGGTCACGGCGCATGATATGTTCAAGACAAACAGTGTTCGATAGCAATCAGAGATAAGTATTCGTTTGGTCAGAGTAGCGTTGTGACAGGCTTCAAATCCATCATTCTCCATATCGGGACGGAGAAGACAGGCACCTCTGCGATCCAGAGTTTTCTGCGCATGAATGCCCGCGTTCTCAGCCGCGAGGGGGTCATATACACTGACGGCCTTGATCGAACAGGTGGATCGCAATGGGAGTTCGTCGGGATTGCGCATAAAGTGCCTTGGGAAATCGATGTTGGCCGGGGGCTCGGGCTCGGTACCACCGAAGACCAGGCGAAACTTCGCGAACAACTGACCCGCGTGCTGGATCGTGAAGCGGTCAAAGCATCCGGGACGGACCATCTGCTGATTTCCTCGGAGCATTTTCACAGTCGATTGCGCAGGCCGGCGGAAATTGCGAGCCTGAAAAGCTTTCTCGAGAACTGGACGGCTTCTTTTCGCATTATTGTCTATTTCCGCCGTCAGGACCGCGTGCAGGTCGGCTTGCTGTCGACCCGGGCGAAATCGGGGGAAACCAAGCTCACGCCGCTTATCCCCGGCACCCGTGAAGGGCCGGCATATTATTTCTCCTACGATCAGATCTACGATCGGTGGGCCACCGTTTTCGGGGAAGAGAGCGTGTGTGCCGGCCTGTATGAGGACGCGGTGGAAGCTCATGGCAGCATTGTCGGAGATTTTTGTGAGCGGATTGGCATCTCTTTGGAGGGAAAGGTCGAGCCGCAGTACGTAAATCAGTCGCTTTCGCGGGAAGGGGTGCATTTCCTCCTGGCACTTAATGCGCTGATAGAAGAGAAAAAAATAGACATCTCGTCTGAAACGAGACGTGTTCTGGTCAACGAGATTACCAGTTTGTATGAGGGTAATTTCTACCCTATCAATCGGCAGCAAGCCCGAGACTTCTATAACCGCTTCAGTGAATCGAACGAGACACTTCGAATGCGGGTATTTCCTGACCGCCCGGCGCCTTTGTTTGACGAGAAATTCTCACAATATCCGGTGGATATTCCGAATGGCGAACTGGATTTTAAGGATGGCGTCGCTATGGCGGTCAATCTATGGCTGGCATCATCGGGCGGCAAGGAAGTGACGCCCAAATTGTCTGATGTGCTGAAGAGGATCGCCCGCAGACTATGACTGAGTATCCGCTTGTATCCGTTGTCATGCCTTCATTTAATCAGGCGAACTTCATTGAACGCTCGGTTGAAAGTGTGCTGGCACAGGAATACCCGAATGTCGAGCTGATCGTCGGTGATGGCGGATCCAGGGACGGAACGGTCGAAGTGCTCAAGCGCCTTTCTGGCAAGTATCCGAGACTGCGCTGGTTTTCAGAGCCGGATAACGGGCCTGCCGATGCCCTGAACAAGGCGTTGACACGCGCAACGGGCGAGTATGTCGGGTGGCTGAATTCTGATGACCTTTATACGCCGGGCGCGATCCGCCGGGCCATATCGGCGTTCCGGGAAAACCCGGATTGGATCATGTGCTACGGACATGGAGAACACGTAGATAAAAACGGAGAATTTCTTGAAAGGTATCCGACCCGCACGCCGGATGTCGGCATAGTCGGATTCGTGGACGGATGTTTTATCTGCCAGCCCTCGATGTTCTTCAAGCAGGCCATGTACCTCTTGCTGGGGCCGTTGGACGAGACCCAGAAGACCTCTTTTGACTACGAGTACTGGCTGCGGGCGTTCCAGGCCTTCCCGGGTCGAATTGGCTTCGTCGATGCCGTTCAGGCGCAATCCAGGTTGCACGATGAGTGCATCACGATGCGTATGCGGCGCACGGTGGCGATGGAAGGGGTGCAGCTGTCGTATGCCTATTTTGGGCGCGCGACCCTGCACTGGCTTACGACCTATATAGAGGATGTCTCGAAACTTCCCGACAACGAACGTGGATTTGCAAACCTTTCTGAACATGTGAAGCAGATCGGCAAAGAGCTCGCGCCGATATTGGAGCCAGATCAGGTCGCATGGCTGGATGAAATGATCCGGCGGCTGCCAGGTGCCTTTGCGGATGCCACATGAAAGAGCAGGGAACCGATAATCCCGGGCCGGTATATGGCCCTGTGTTCCGATGGCTGAGGAAGTTATGGCGCCTCCTGCCCAAAGATCTGAGGCGCAGTCTTTGGGAAACGCTCGGGCCGAAGGTTCAATCTGCCTATGCGCGATTTTGGTTGGCGCGGCCTGCACGTCATGTGCCTGCCGATCCGCAAGCGCCTCTTGTCGTGGCGGGGCTGTTCAGTACTGCGAACGGTATCGGGGCGGCGGCCCGAGCGACCTATCGCGCGTTGTGTGCGGCTGGACTATCCCCGATTGCGGTGGACCTTTCCGGTATTCTTGCGCCTGCCGATCTCGACAGCGGTATTCCCTGTCAGCCGATGCCGGACAGTCATGAGGGCGTGCTGATCCTTCAGCAAAATGGACCTGAAATTGCGTCGGCCTTGCATCACCTCGGAATGCACCGGGGACGTAATTGGTTCACGATCGGATACTGGGCTTGGGAATTGGCGGATTTTCCGCAAGGCTGGGAACGCGCTTTTCCTTATCTATCCGAGTTATGGACGATTAGTGACTTTGCGGCCGGGGCGCTGACCCGCCACCCGAAAGCGCCGGCCGCTCATACCTTTCCACATGCGATTGATCCACCGGAAAGCGTGCGCAGAGACCGAGCGCAGTTCGGCTGGCCTGAGGAGGCGTTTGTTTTCCTGGCCTTTGCCGACTCGATGTCTTCCTTGGAACGAAAAAATCCATTGGGCGCGATCGCCGCCTTCAGGCTGGCATTCGCTGACGACCAATCCTTCCGTTTGGTTATCAAGACCCGAAATCTCGAACGTGATCCTTTGGCCCATGCCAATCTTCATAAGGCTGTCGAAGGTGCTGAAAATATAGAAATTCTGGATGTATCGCTGACGGAGGAGAAGATCTGGGAATTGTTGCAGGCGGCGGACGCCGTGATTTCCTTGCATCGGGCCGAAGGGTTCGGGCTGGTCCTCGCAGAGGCTATGGCCCTCGGCAAACCCGTGGTGGCGACGGCATGGTCCGGCAATATGGATTTCATGGATGAGACGAAGGCGTATCTTGTCGATCAGCATCAGGTCGTTTGTGAAGACGCTTATGGCGTGTACAAATATGATACTGCGCATTGGGCGGAACCGGACATCGCCGCCGCTGCCAGCCAGCTTCGGGCGCTCGTTACAAACCCGGAAGAGACGTCTGCGCGGGTTAGGGCGGCGCAGGCACGGATCCGCGAATTCGCCTGCAGCCGCAGGATCGGTGCAATGATGGCTGAACGTCTGGAGAGAACCTGGGGAGAGCCGTAGCGAAGTCGCTACTGTGCCCCAACTTTTTCTTCCGGCTGGACCGGCCGCAGATCGCGGACATGCGGCTGGTGCCGGCTCATACGGAACGGGTTCCACACCATAGTGCGTGATAGTGACCATACGGACAGTTTGCGCTGTTTGGTACGCCAGCGCGAATCCGTTAGAATCTTTGGAAGGTCTCGCAAGCCGTGCCAGGTTCCCTTCAATGTGGCGGAAAAGCACCCGACCAAGGCATTACGGAAAATCAGGTAGATGGACAGGGCGATGTGCGCCGGCAGCGTCAAAAGCAGGATCGGCAGCGGCATGTTCTTTACATAGGTCCAGATCCGGTTGCGGGTGCCATGATAGGCCGTGAACGCGCTGTGGCGCCCCGAGATCGCGCTGCCGGCATGGTGCACGACGGCATCTGACAGGAAGATGCAGGGCTGTCCGGCCAGCTGCATCCGGAACCCCAGATCGACATCTTCGCAATAGCAGAAATAGCGCTCGTCAAACCCGCCATGCTCAAGGAAAAGTGACCGCTCATAAATGGCGGCGGCACCGCAGGGGCTGAAGCATTCTCCGGTTCCGGGCACGCTGCTGCGTGACCGGCCGAAGCCACCCCGCCACGGAAACCCGAAGATCAGATACGCATCGCCGGCACCGTCAATGCGCTCGGGGTAGTGCAAGTCATACTGGGCCGAGGCGAACACTTTGCAGATTGGGTATCGTCTGGTCGCTGCAGCAATGTTCGCCAGCCAGTCCGGCGCAGCGAATGCGTCCGGATTGAGCAGGGCGAGCCACCGGCCATGTGCCAGTTTGGCGCCCTGGTTGTTGGCCTTTGCAAACCCGGCATTTTCGGAATTCCGGATCAGCCTGACTGCCGGCAATCCGGACAGGTCCAGGCAATCGATGGAGCCGTCCGTGGAATCATTGTCCAGTATGATGACTTCAAAGTTGCGGAAACTCTGTGCGGCCAGCGAACGCACAGCGTCACAGACATAATCTCCGCCATTGTAGTTGACGATCAAGACGGAAAACATCGGGGCAGTCGACGCCTGGCCGGGCGTTTCAACGGGAGGGAGGCGCAGGTTTTCGGTCATCTTACGTCTACACTTATACCCAGCCCGGTTCCCGGAAGGTTACTGGCACTTTCTCAGCCAGGCGTCGACCCGTCCAGCTCAAGCCTGCCCGCAGAAGAAAAAAAGTTTCATTTGTAACCATATTTCGATCTGGTTATGATGTCTCCATGATAACGACAACGACCCAGAAAAATCGCTACGCAGATTCCCCGAGAGCGGCCGATTTCACGATTGACCAGGCGTGGGAAACCTACAGCGCCGAAGAGCATGACCGTTGGGACCGGCTCTTCCGCCGACAGAAAGAGGTCACGCAAGGCCGCGCCTGTTCGGCAGCGCTGGATGCGATGACACAACTGGAACTGTCTCCGTCAGGTATCCCGCACATGGGACGTCTGTCTGACCGACTGGAAAAGATCACCGGCTGGCGCATCGTACCCGTCGCCGAACTGGTGCCGGACGAGATTTTCTTCGACCATCTGGCCAATCGCAGGTTCCCGGCCGGGGCCTTCATCCGCCCGGAAGCCGAGTTCGATTACCTGCAGGAACCGGACATCTTCCACGATATTTTCGGTCACGTGCCGCTGCTGGCCGATCCGGTATTTGCGGACTTCATGGAGGCCTATGGCAAGGGCGGCCAGCGGGCGATGCGCCTTGGCCAGCTGCACAACCTCGCCCGGCTCTACTGGTACACGGTGGAGTTCGGCCTGATCCGCGAAGATGAGGGCCTGCGCATCTATGGCGCCGGTATCCTCTCCAGCCCGCAGGAGACGGTGTTCGCTCTGGAAGACGACAGCCCGAACCGGATCGGTTTCGACGTGCAACGCCTGATGAGTACGAAATACATCATTGATGACTTCCAGCAGACCTATTTCGTCGTCGACAGTTTCGAAGCTCTGCTTGACACTTGCTACAAGGATTTCGGTTCGGTCTACGCCGACGTGAAAGGCCAGCCGGACTATGAGGCGCACGAGATCGCGCCGGGCGATGACGTGCTTCATCGCGGTACGCACGCCTATTTCGATCAGGGCGGACGAAAGAAGGTCTGACCGGGCGCCATCGTCACTTCCACGCTTGACCCTTGAGAAAAAACAGAAGATCGACTTGGGATGCATTACGCCCCCCGTATTCTCGTCACCGGCGGTGCCGGCTTTATCGGTTCCTTCCTGTGCGAGCGCCTGCTCGACTCCGGTGCGGAAGTCCTCTGCGTGGACAATTTCTTCACCGGCCGGCGGACCAATGTCGCCCACCTCCTGGACAATCCCCGCTTCGAGATCATGCGCCACGACGTGACCTTCCCGCTCTTCGTGGAGGTCGACCAGATCTATAATCTGGCCTGTCCGGCGAGCCCGATCCATTACCAGTTCGATCCGGTCCAGACGACAAAGACCAGCGTCCATGGCGCGATCAACATGCTGGGTCTCGCCAAGCGGACCCGTGCGAAGATCCTCCAGGCCTCGACCTCGGAAGTCTATGGCGATCCGGAGATTCACCCGCAGCGGGAAGAGTATTGGGGCAATGTGAACCCGATTGGCCTGCGTTCCTGCTATGACGAGGGCAAGCGCTGCGCCGAGACGCTGTTCTTCGACTATCACCGTCAGCACAATGTGAAGATCAAGGTCGCCCGCATCTTCAACACCTACGGCCCGCGTATGCATCCGAATGACGGCCGGGTCGTCTCGAACTTCATCGTGCAGGCCCTGCGGGGTGAGGACATTACACTTTACGGCGACGGCCAGCAGACTCGCAGCTTCTGCTATGTCTCTGACCTTGTAGATGGCCTGATCCGGCTGATGAATTCCGATGATGACGTCACCGGCCCGATCAATCTGGGCAATCCCGGAGAGTTCACCATGCGCCAGCTCGCCGAGACGGTGCTGGAGCTGACAGGCTCGAAATCCGGAATCGTCAACCGGCCCCTGCCATCGGACGATCCGCGCCAGCGCCAGCCGGACATCTCTAAGGCGAAGTCCGCGCTCGGCTGGGAACCGACCATCCCGCTTGCCGAAGGCCTGAAGCCGACCATTGAGTATTTCCGGAACGAAATTGCGGAGATGGTTTAGGGGCGGCTTGCCCTTCGCTTGCGCTCGGGGCGTCATTCGCCTCAAATCGATCCACTGAATCGATTTGTGCACTCAAAGTGCATCGGCGAAAGACGGTGGGCCCGGCAGGATTTGAACCCGCGACCAAACCGTTATGAGCGGTCCGCTCTAACCAACTGAGCTACAGGCCCACCGAAGCATTCGTTTAGGCGGCTGTTGTGCGCCTTGCAATGGGCCTGATGAATCTCACCGAAATGGGTAACTTCGTCTTTCAGGAATTGTGGTTAATTCCCTTAAACCGGGCGTGATTCTTGCTAGGTAGGGGACCATGACACGCGTACTTGTGACCGGCGGTGCCGGATATATCGGATCGCACACCTGTGTGGAGCTTGTCTCGCGCGGGTACGAGCCCGTGATCGTGGACAATTTCGTCAATTCCTCACCGAAGGCGATCGACCGGATCTGCCAGCTGACCAACTCGCCGGTGGAATGGTACGAGGCCGATGTCCGCGACACCGGCCGGATCGCCGAAATTCTCTCAAAGCATGCGTGCGAAGCGGCCATCCATTTTGCCGGGCTGAAAGCCGTCGGCGAATCCACGGAAAAACCACTCGAATATTACAGTGCCAATGTCATGGGCACGCACAGCCTGATTCAGGCCATGCTGGAAAGCGGTGCCAGCCAGATCGTGTTTTCATCCAGCGCCACCGTATATGGCGAGCCGGAATTCCTGCCCTATACAGAGTCTCACCGGCTGAGGCCGACCAACCCGTATGGCAACACCAAGCTCGCGGCGGAAATGCTGCTGAACGATGTGAGCGGGTCCGGCGCGCTGACCGATGTGGCGATCCTGCGCTATTTCAATCCGATCGGCGCGCACCCCAGCGGCATGATCGGGGAAGACCCGAACGATATTCCGAACAATCTGATGCCATATGTGGCGCAGGTGGCTGTGGGCCGGCGCCCGCACCTCAACGTGTTCGGCAGTGATTATGACACGGCCGATGGCACCGGCGTGCGCGACTATCTCCACGTCGTGGACCTCGCCCGCGCGCATGTGCTGGCGCTCGACCGGTTCAGGCATTCGCATGGTCCGTTCACCGTGAATCTCGGCACCGGCAATGGCTCGTCTGTTCTGGAGGTCGTGCGGGCGTTCGAAGTGGCCTGCGGCAAGTCCATCGCCATGGAATTCGCGCCGCGGCGGGCAGGCGACATCGCCGCCTTCTGGGCCGATCCGTCGCTGGCGCAGGAACTCCTGGGCTGGGAGGCGGAACTGACGCTGGAAGACATGTGCCGCGATCAGTGGGCCTGGCAGAGCCAGAATCCACAAGGTTATGAAAACGCCTGAATTCTCGTCGGTCTGAGACACAATCGGAACAAGATTGCCTCCCAGAGTGTTCGGTAGAATACTCAGTTAAACCAATGGGAGATTCTCATGCGCCGACTTTTGCCCCTTCTGACATCGACAGCCGCTCTCGCCCTGATCGTGCCGCAGGTTGCCTGCGCGCAGATGCAGGGCCCGGCGCTGGGCCTCACGCAGCAATCGGTGGCGGGCGCTTATCAGGCGCCGAACTCGATCCAGCCTGAAACCACACTGTCGATCTCCGCCCAGTCGACCGTGAAGCGCGAACCCGACATCGCCTACATCAATGCCGGCGTTCAGGCCGAAGGCGAGACTGCCACAGCAGCGATGGAGTCCCAGGCGGAAGCCATGACCGGCGTCTTCGACGCGCTGGAAAAAGCGGGCGTCGCCAAAAAGGACATGCAGACGTCCAATTTCTCACTCTGGCCACGCTACACCTATATCGAGACCAAGCTGAAGGACGGCTCGTCCCGCGGGGAGCAGAAGCTGATCGGTTATACGGCTTCCAACCAGCTGACCATCAAGGTGCGGGATCTCGACAATCTCGGCTCAACGCTGGACAGCCTGGTGAAAGCCGGTGGCAACACGTTCAACGGCCTGAACTTCGCGCTTGAAGACGATGCCGACGTGCGTGACGAGGCCCGCCGCGACGCCATGGCCATGGCCCGTGCCCGGGCAGACCTCTATGCCGAAGCGGCCGGTCTGCGTGTGCTGCGCATCGTGACGATCAGTGAAAGCGGCAACTACTCGCCTCAGCCCATGCCGATGGCGCGCATGGAAGCCATGGCGATGGACAAGGCCTCCACACCGATGGCGGGCGGCGAAGTCGGCTACAGCGCGACGGTCAACGTGATCTTCGAACTCGGCCAATATGCCTTCGAGTAAGCTCCGGCGCAAGCCCGATCAGACATAGCCTTCGGCAAGCAGGTCCTTCATATCAATGATGCCGACCGGCTTGCCGTCGACTGTCACGAAGGCGTTTGAGATCCGCTGGGCCGTGAAGGTCTTGATGACCGTGGACATGCGGTCGTCCGGGCTCAGCGCCTTCGGGTCCGGCGTCATGACATCGGCGGCCGTTCCGGCGAGCTTGCCGGCGAGCATGGCGCGGCGCAGGTCGCCATCGGTGACCATGCCGACCAGCTTGCCATCCGCGTCGACGATGCCGACGCAGCCCTTGCGTCCCTCGGAGACCGCCAGGATCACGTCCCGGACATCGGCTGAGGCGCTGATGATCGGCATATGATCGGTTTTAGCCTCGATATAGTCGCCTGCAGTCTGCAGGGAGCGGCCGAGTTTGCCGCCCGGATGGCGGAAGCCGAACTCCTCCCGCGAGAAGCCGCGGCGGGCCATCAGCACGATGGTCAGCGCATCGCCCAGCGCCAGCGCCATGGTGGTGGAGGATGTTGGTGCCAGGCCATTCGGGCACGCTTCGGCCACGACCGGCATTTCCAGCAGCACGTCAGACGCCCTGCCCAGGGTCGATTCGGCCGAGCGCGTCATGCCGATCAGCGGGATGTCGTTGCCTTTGCAGAAGCGCAGAAGATCCACCAATTCGCGGCTTTCGCCCGAATAGGAAATCGCGATCACGACCGAGCCCGGCACGACCATGCCAAGGTCGCCATGGCTGGCTTCTGTCGGGTGCAGGAAGAAGCTCGGCGTTCCGGTTGAGGCGAGGCTGGCGGCGATCTTCTGGCCGATATGGCCCGATTTGCCGACGCCCGCGACAATCACATGCCGGTCGGTTGCCATGATCCGGTCCGCGGCTTCAGCGATGGACGGTCCGATACTGGCTTCCAGCTGCTCAAGCGCGTCCCGCTCGATGCGGATCGTGTTTCGGGCGAGGTCTAGGTCGGATTCTTTGGCCACGGGCGCTGCTCCTGCTGGATCGCGCGTGTTGTCCGGCAAGCCGGGCATGGTGACAACCCTACTTGGCCAGTTGGCGGCGGCGGTACTCTTCCGGCGAGAAAGCAGGCTCTTCGACAACGGGTGCTTCCGCGAAGTAACGCCCGATCGATGTCTGCTCGGGATCGATGGGCATAGCGGTTTCCGCCGGCGCCGGTTCGGACTCGGCTACCAGAACAGGCGCATTCAGTACCGGCGGGGCCGGCGTATCGTCTGCATCGCCCTGCGCCGAGGTTGCGTCGTCATTGTCGTTGGCGGCCATCTGTTTCGCTTCAGCCGCTTCGGTGGCCAGGATTACCGACAGAGGCTTGCCATTCAGCATCGGCTCGGCCGCCGCTTCCGGGCTCAGCGGTTCATCCAGCATGGCGAAGGCGAGGCGGGTCCGCAGCGCCGGGTCGTCGGCTGGCAGTGTGTAGGAGCTGAAGGCGGCTTCGATCAGGGCCTCGACGTGACGGTCGCGCGCACGGGCCGTCGTGCCGCCCAGCATCACGGCGATGATCCGGTGGCCGTCGCGCTTGGCGGAGGCCATCAGGTTGAAGCCTGAGGCGCGGGTGTAGCCGGTCTTGATGCCGTCCACGCCGTCCACATCGCCAAGAAGATTGTTGTGGTTCTTGTAAGTCTTGCGGCCCCAGGAGAACTGCTCGGTCGCGAAATAGTGATAATAGTCCGCATGATCGGTCAGCATGGCCTCGGCCAGGATGGCCATGTCGCGCGCTGTGGTCAGCTGCCGTGTATCGGGCAGGCCGGACGCATTCACGAAGCGGGTGTTTTCCAGGCCCAGTGACTTGGCCTTCACGGTCATCAGCTGGGCGAAACGGCTTTCGGTGCCGCCAAGGCGCTCAGCGACCACGACAGCGACGTCGTTTGCGGACTTGGTAACAAGGGCACCAATCGCGTCACGCACAGTGATGGTGGAGCCGGTGCGCAGTTTGAGGTTCGATGGGGCCTGTGCCGCGGCGAAACGGGAAACGGTCATGCGTTCGCCGAGCGATACTTCACCGCTCTTGAGGGCATCGAACAGCATGTAGAGGGTCATGACCTTGGTCAGCGAGGCTGGATAACGCGGCTCGTCTGCATGCCGGTCGTGGAGGACCTCCTGCGTGTCAGCATCAATGACGATCGCAGCGTATTTTTCTGCCTGGGCAGCGCCTCCACCGATTGCCATGACCGACAGGACGGCCGCAGCAAGGGTGACTCGGGTCAGGGCGGCGAGTGCGCGCAGGAACATTCAGGTCTCCCGAATTGTTAACCCCGGCCCTCCGGGATTTAACTTAGAATCGTGCAAATCCCTTGACCACACCTTAACGGCACAAGGTGGGCCGGATTGCGCAATCGTAATAAAACCGATGCAAAAAACGTGCACGCCGCCTTATGTTGCAGCGCACAAAAATATATTGCGATCGCGAAGAAGAAGCGCTATATGTTTTCGTAGGGTAAGCGCAGGGTAGTACAAGTTAGTACAAAGGAACGATCGATGACGAAGGCAAAGACCGCTGGCACCGCAAAACGCGCAAAAGCTGAAGCGAGTGCAGCGATGGACACCACCACCAAGATGCTCGACGAGACCATGGGACAATTTTCCGGTTTCGCGGGCAAATTCGGCGAATATGCCGAGTCCGGCCTGAAAGCTTTCAGCGAACGCACCGCGGTATCGACCGATATGGCGCGCGAACTGGGCAGCCGGAACATGGACTTCTTCACCAAGTCGCTGGAGCAGGGCGTCGAAGCCACGCAGGCGATCACGTCCGCTAAAGACGTTCGTGAAGTCATGGAAATCCAGGCCGGATTTGCGAAAAACATGTTTTCCGCGTATACGAAAGAAATGAATGCGCAGGCAGAACTTTGCATGTCTGCATGGCGCAGCGCCGCCAAGCCGTTCATGGCCTTCGGCGCAAAATAAGCTTCTCGGATCGGGCCATATGGCCTGATTGTAGAGTGCAGTAGACTGGAAAGAGCCGGACCTGATTGGTCCGGTTCTTTTGTTCCGGAAACAGGTTTCTGGCTGATCCTGCCGTCAAAATCGGGATTGGCGGTGCCAAAACAAAACGGTTAGATGCGCTCATGTCACGACTGCCTGATCTGATTGAGTTTTCGGCGCTGAAGCGTCCTTCCCGGCCGAACAATTGCCTGGTCGCGCCAGACGGCTTTACCGGTATCTCCACCCCCGATGAAACGGCCCCGGTGTTCGACAAGCCGCCCAAGCGCGTATTCGACATCGTGATGGACCTGGTGCTGGAGCGCGTGGAGTGGCGGCTGAGGGCGTCCGATCCCGATACGCTTCGGATTTCCTTCATCGCGGTCACACCCCTGATGAAATTCAAGGACGATGTCTATGTGCAGGCCCTGCCCGTGGATGGCACAGCAGATCATTCCAGCGTGGCCATCTATTCCGGATCCCGCATCGGCTATTCCGACCTCGGAACCAATGCCAAACGGGTGAAGGAACTACTCGATTTGATAGGTACCCGTTGAGCACGCATGCCCTAAAAGCAGGCAGATTATGATTTTGCCGCGTCTCATGTCTTCAATCTGGCCCTGAACCGTATATCTTAAGATTCATGAGCAAGGGCATTCCGCATTTCCGAATGAACGATCCTGACCCGCCGGCACCACCCGGCGACGGGAGCACTGGCGATGACGGGATCGAATATGGCCTGTCCACACAAACCCGTGTGCGGACCAAGAAGCCTTCGCTCTATCGTGTGCTGTTGCTCAATGATGACTACACGCCGATGGAATTCGTCGTGTTCATTCTCGAACGGTTCTTCAACCGCTCGCGTGAGCAGGCGACCCGCATCATGCTTCACGTGCATCAGAAGGGTGTCGGACTGTGCGGGGTCTACACATATGAGGTGGCCGAAACAAAGGTTGCCCAGGTGCTTGACCTTGCGAAGCGGCACGAACACCCTCTCCAATGTGTCATGGAGAAAGACGACTAGACCTCTAACCCCGGAAGGCTATCACATTGCCACGCTTGTCCCCCTCCCTGGAAACGGCCCTTGAAAAGGCCCTCACCCTGGCCTCTGAACGGGAGCACGAGTACGCCACACTCGAGCATCTCCTGTTGGCCCTTACAGAGGATGAGCACGCCAAAGAGGTTATGGGAGCCTGCAAGGTCGATATAGAGGTCCTGACCGCAGAACTCGTCCGTTACATCGATGACGAGCTGACCAGCCTGATCGTGGAAGACGGGGAAGGCCGCGTTCAGCCGACCGCTGCATTCCAGCGCGTTGTCCAGCGGGCCATCCTCCATGTCGAAAGCTCCGGCCGGGACGAAGTGACCGGCGCGAACGTGCTGGTCTCGATCTTCTCCGAGCGCGAGAGCCACGCTGCCTATTTCCTGCAGGAGCAGGACATGACCCGCTACGACGCGGTCAATTTCATCTCCCATGGCGTGGCAAAGCAGCCCGGCATGTCGCGCCCGTCCAGCCCGCGCGGCGCCGAGCCAGCGGAAGAGGAAGCCGTGAAGCAGGGGCACGAAGCGCTCGACGCCTACTGCGTGAACCTCAACGCCAAGGCCCGTGCCGGCAAGATCGATCCGCTGATCGGCCGCGACATGGAAATCAACCGCTGCATCGAGGTGCTTTGCCGGCGTAACAAGAACAATCCGATCCTCGTAGGTGATCCCGGCGTCGGTAAAACCGCGATCGCTGAAGGCCTGGCCAAGAAGATCGTCGATGGCGAAGCGCCCGAGATTCTCGACGAGGCCATCATCTGGTCGCTCGACATGGGCGCCCTGCTGGCCGGTACGCGCTACCGCGGCGACTTCGAGGAACGCCTGAAGTCGGTGATGAAGGAGCTGGAACAGCAGGACAAGGCGATCCTGTTCATTGACGAGATCCATACGATCATCGGCGCCGGGGCGACCTCCGGCGGCGCGATGGATGCATCGAACCTGCTGAAGCCTGCCCTCCAGAGCGGTGGCCTGCGTTGCATGGGCTCGACCACGTTCAAGGAATACAAGCAGCACTTCGAGAAAGACCGCGCCCTGTCCCGCCGGTTCCGCAAGATCGACGTCGTGGAGCCGACTGTGGCGGATGCCATCAAGATCCTGACCGGGCTGAAGTCCCGCTTCGAGGATTTCCACGGTCTTCGGTATACGAACGACGCGATCAAGTCGGCGGTGGAGCTTTCCGACCGTTACATCACCGACCGCAAGCTGCCGGACAAGGCCATCGACGTGGTCGATGAGGCAGGCGCCGCACAGTGGCTGCTGCCGTCCAGCAAACGCAAGAAGACGGTGGGCGTGCGCGACATCGAGGCCGTGGTGGCCAAGATCGCCCGCATTCCCCCGAAACAAGTGTCGACCGACGACGCCGAGGCGCTCCGCTCGCTGGAGACCGATCTCAAGCGTGTGGTCTATGGCCAGGACGAAGCCATCGAAGCCCTGTCGGCCTCGATCAAGCTTGCCCGGGCAGGCCTGCGCGAACCGAACAAGCCGATCGGCTCCTACCTGTTCGCCGGCCCGACCGGTGTCGGCAAGACAGAAGTGGCCAAACAGCTCGCCTCCATCATGGGCGTCGAGATGCTGCGCTTCGACATGTCGGAATACATGGAGCGGCACACCGTTTCACGCCTGATCGGCGCGCCTCCGGGCTATGTCGGTTATGATGAGGGCGGCCTGCTGACCGATGGCGTGGACCAGCACCCGCACTGCGTGCTGCTGCTCGACGAAATCGAGAAGGCCCATCCGGACCTGTTCAACATCCTGCTGCAGGTGATGGACAATGGCTCGCTGACCGATGCCAACGGCCGAAAGGTGGACTTCCGCAACGTGGTCGTCATCATGACCACCAATGCGGGCGCATCGGACGCCGCGAAAAATGCCATCGGCTTCGGTGCCGGCAAGAAGGACGACGAGCAGGACGAGGCCATCAAGCGCCTGTTCACGCCGGAATTCCGCAACCGCCTCGACTCCATCATCACCTTCGGAGGCCTGACGCCGGAGATCATCGATCGCGTGGTCGAGAAGTTCATCCTGCAGCTGGAAGTCCAGCTGGAAGACCGCAACGTTTCGATCGAGATCTCCAAGCCGGCCCGCGACTGGCTGGCCAAGCGCGGCTTCGACGCCGACATGGGCGCCCGGCCGCTGGCCCGGACGATCCAGGAGCACGTCAAGAAGCCGATGGCGGAGGAACTCCTCTTCGGCGAGCTGCAGAAGGGCGGCGTCGTCCATATCGACATCGACAAGGACGACGACAGCAAGCTGGCCTTCAAATACGTGGCCGAAAAGCCGAAGAAGAAAAAACCGGCTGCCAAGAAGGGCTCCCAGGAGCCTGCCTGACGCGATCAGCGATTAGCAGGCAGATTGCCGCGACGTTATGGGGCCGTGCCGAAAGGTACGGCCCTTTTCGTGCTCGCATCCTTTGAGACGGGTGCTTATGCTCGCGGGAAAATACCGGGAGGAACAAATGACGGCGACACAAGTGCACGGCACGTGCGATCCGCGATTTGAGGAAGTGAAACGGGAGTTCGAGAAGAATTTCGCTGAGCGGGAAGAGGTTGGCGCGTCTGTGTGCCTGTCCGTGAATGGCGAGACGCTGGTCGACCTCTGGGGCGGCATGGCCAATCCCGAAACAAATGATCCCTGGCAGGAAGACACGATCTCCATCGTCTTCTCCTGTTCAAAGGCGGCCACCGCGATCTGCGCGCACATCCTGATCGACCGGGGTGAACTGGATCCCGAGGCATTGGTCTCCGAATACTGGCCGGAATTTGCGAAGAACGGGAAAGAGAAGACCACGGTTCAGATGATGCTGAACCATGAGAGCGCGCTGCCCACGTTGCGCGATCCGGTAAAGCCGGGCGGGTTTGCCGACTGGGACTATATGGTTCAGCGCATGGCGGATGAGGAACCGTTCTGGGAGCCCGGCACACGTAACGGCTATCACATGATCAATTTCGGCTGGACCGTGGGCGAGCTTGTGCACCGCGTCTCAGGAAAATCGCTCGGCACCTTCTTCCGCGAGGAAGTCGCGGAGAAAACCGGTGCGCGGTTCTGGCTGGGGCTTCCTGAAACCGAAGACGTGCACATCGCGCCGATCCGCCAGTACGTGCCGAAGCCGGGTGATGAAGCGACGGAATTCGGGATCAAGCTGATGACCGATCCGGAATCGATCCAGCACAAGAGCTTCATGAACACTGGCGGGTGGGACTTCAACGACCGCAAAGGCCAGGCGGCTGAAATCGGTGGCGGCGGCGGCCTGTCGAATGCCCGCGGGCAGGTGGCGATGTATGCGCCGCTGGCGACGAATAACGGGGCCCTGGTGTCGGGAGACCGGCTGAACAACATGACCATGGTCTCCACCGCCACCCACCGTGACGCGACCCTGCTGATCCCGACGCGCTTTGCATCGGGCTTCATGAAGTCGATGGACAACCGGCGCCGCAAGATGGGGCCGGGCACCAGCGCCATTATGGGAGAGCGGGCTTTCGGCCATGTCGGCGCAGGCGGCTCAATCGGGTTCGCCGATCCTGATTGCGGTCTCGCCTTCAGTTACACGATGAACCAGATGGGCAATGGCATCCTGCTGAATGACCGGGGACAGAGCCTGATAGATGCGGCTTACCGCTCGCTCGGTTACCGGACGAATGCGCCGGGCGCCTGGGTGAAATAGTCCTCATTTCTGGATTCGCCTGTCACGTGTTAACCTCCTTCCCAGGGCGGAGGAGGATCGGCGGATGCGCTCTATCGGACTATGCTCAGTGTTGCTGCTATTTCCTGCGGCATGCGATGATGCTGTTGGATCAGGCTATCCGGCCACAACGTCCGGCTCTGTCATCGAGTCGAGCATCGCGGAAGCATCGGACACGTCTGCTACGGACGAGTCGATGGCGGATCCTGAAGAAGGCACAGCAGAATCCGTCACCGAAGGCGCGGCCGGCACGCCGGAAGAGCGGATGGCATCGCTCGGCCTGTCGCAGGAAATGGATTATACCTGCGACACGCCCGGCATCACCGCCCATATTGTCCTCTATGGCAATGAAGAGGTGGCCGCCGTAATCATTCCCGACAAAGTGAATGTGCCGCTTTACCTCGACTGTTCACCGACGCGAATCGGTCCGGAATGCTCTGACGGTCAGTTTACGGCGCACATCAATACGCTGGAGGACAAAGCCATGTTCTCCGATGTGAACGATGCCGCGCCGCTGACGTGCACCATGGTCATGCCAGAGCCGGTGCCTGAAACAGAGTGAGGCGGCCAACTCAGCCGTCGTCGTCTGCCTCGCCCATGCCGCGGCGTTTTCCGCTGTCCGCGATCATCTTCTGCGCGTGTTCCACGCTTTCGCTGGGCGCGGGCGGTGCCATGATTTCCGGCGGATCGGTTTGCTGCATGTAGATCGTCCGGCTCGGGAAGGCGAAGCCTGTGCCGGCCTTTTCGATGATGTCCATCACGGCAACGGCGAATTCTTCCTTGATTGCCAGCCACTCGCCCCAGTCTTTCGTCCGGGTGAATGTGTAGATCAGAAAGTCGATGGAGCTTGCATTGAAATTGTCGACCCGGACGAACAAGGCCGCTTCCGGCGGTTTGACGAAGCGGTCGTCGTGCCACAGCCAGGCTTCGATCTCGTCGCGGATATATTTCAGCTGGTCGACAGTTGTGCGGTATTCGACGCCAATCGCCCATTTGATCCGCCGGTAGGTCATGCGGGAGAAGTTTGTCACGGCGGCGTCGGAGAGGGCGCTGTTTGGCACATAGACCGGGCTCTTGTCGAACCGGCGGATCAGGGTGGAGCGGAAATTGATCTTCTCCACCGTGCCTTCGACAACCCCGTCCACCTTGATCCATTCGCCCGGAACGAAGCGTTTCTCGGTGATGATGAGGATGCCGGAGATCAGGTTCTTGAACAGGTCCTGCGCGCCGAGGCCAACGGCAATACCCAGAACGCCCAGGCCAGCAAGTAGGGGCGCGATCTGGATGCCCCACTGTTCGGCCACCGCGCCGAGGCCGAGAACGACGAGAACGACCTGAAGCGCTTTTACCATCCAGTCGACGGCGGCGGAGGACAGGGCATTGCGCAGTGTGCCGAACATGAATTCGAATGCGTTCACGGCGCGGGCCAGCGTCCAGAAAACGGCCAGCGTTATCACCGAGCGCAGGATGCGATTGGCATAGACTTCCGCTTCACCCGAAATGTCCGTGACCTGCAGCGCGATGTAAATGCCGATGATAACCGGAACGACCTTCAGCGGCGTCGCAATCGAATTCACCAGCGCATCGTCGAACCGGGTCTTCGTCCCGGCTGTGAGACGCATGACCGAGGATACGATGATCCGGGCGAACAGGCCGCGCACCAACAGCGCGATGACTACAATCACGACAGCCGTAATGATCTCGCCATAGGTCAGGCCGTAATCGCCCTGGTTCCAGACGGTGGCGATATAGCTCGCCGCATCCTGCGCCCATTGGGGTGCGTTCTGATCGAACCAGCTGCTGATCGATTGGAGTGGTGCGTTATTTTCCATTCCGGTGTTCCCCTGAGTCTGGTCTTCCCTTCGGTGTCAGTGGCGCAATCTGCCCCGACTCCTGTGTTTTGGCGGCTGCGGTACATGGCCATCGCGCCATTCGCCTGGTTGGAGGTTGCCCAGTTCCCACTCGCCGATACGCACACGAATGAGGCGCAGCGTCGGGTGCCCGACGGCGGCGGTCATGCGGCGAACCTGCCGGTTGCGGCCTTCCGTGATCGTCAGTTCGATCCAGCTGTCCGGGACGGACTTACGGAAACGGATGGGCGGGACGCGCGGCCAGAGATCCTCCGGTGCAGGCAGGGCGCGGGCTTTCGCGGGCGCGGTGAGGCCATCGGAAAGGTCCACGCCTTCGCGCAGGCGCTGAAGGGCCTCTTCGTCCGGTAGGCCTTCCACCTGGGCCCAATAGGTCTTGGGCATCTTGTTGGCCGGGTTTGCGATACGATGCTGCAAGCGGCCGTCATTGGTGAGGATCATCAGGCCTTCAGAGTCCTGGTCCAGCCGTCCGGCCGGGTAGACACCCGGCACGTCGACAAATTCCGACAAGGTCCGCCGCTTGGAGCCGGCATTGCCCCGGTCCGTAAACTGAGAGAGCACGCCAATAGGCTTGTTCAGCAAAATGACGCGTGTGTCCTGGCCGTTGTCCCGCGTCACGCGGCGACCACCTCATGCAGCGCTTTCAATGTGGTCAGCAGACCTTCGGCATCCGTGATGGGCAGGCAGCTCGGCCCGTCGCACAGGGCCTTGTCCGGATCGGTATGGAATTCGAGGAACACGCCGTCCGCGCCGGAGGCGATGGCGGCCTTGGCGATAATGGCCACCCCGTCCCGCCGTCCGCCGGTGGAGGCCCCGGCCGTGCGCGGATCGGCGCCCGGCAGCTGGACGGCATGGGTCGCATCGATGGTCACCGGGCAGCCGAGCTTCTGCATTTCCGGAATGCCCAGCATGTCGACGACGAGATTGTTGTAGCCGAAGCTCGATCCACGCTCGCACAGGATCACGCCGACATCGGCCGCTTCGCCAATCTTGGACACGATGTTCTTCGTATCCCATGGCGCGATGAACTGGGCTTTCTTGACCTGGATGATGCCGCCGGCAGCAGCGGTGGCCTTTGCGGTCGCGACGACGAGATCGGTCTGGCGGCACAGGAAGGCCGGGATCTGGACGATGTCCACGATCTCGGCGACCGGTTCGGCCTGGCCAGGCTCGTGGAGGTCGGCGCAGATCGGCACGCCGAGCTTGGCTTTGACGCTGGCCAGTGTCTTCAGCCCGGCTTCCATGCCCGGTCCGCGATAGGATTTGATCGAGGAGCGATTCGCCTTGTCGAAGCTGGCCTTGAACACATAGGGAAGGCCGAGTGCTGTGCAGACGCGTTTCAGCTCGGTGCCGATTTCGAGGGCGAGCCCCTCATCTTCCAGCACATTCAGGCCCGCAATCACGGAAAGCGGCTTGCCCGTCCCGATGGTCCATCCGGAGGCGGCGTGGGTGAGGACGGCCATTGGCTTTACTCCCTTCAGAATCCTGCAAGCCAGATAGCCGAATTGGGCCCCGGCGCGAACCCGTTTCCGCCAGAAGCTGCAGATACATCCCGCAAACGGGTCCTGCCGGAATCAAAGAAGCCGCCCTGATGAGGGCGGCTCCCGTGAGTCCGTTGAGGACAATGGTCCCGGCAGCGTCTCAGCTTACCGGTACAAATCTCTAGGCACTGACCGGAGGCTGCTCCAGCCAGACACCATAGGACTTGGACCACTTGGCCTCACCTGGTTTCTCACTCGACATGGATCACCTCCTTTCAGGCGCGCAACAGGCGCGTACTTTTTGTCCGGGACCATCCCGGACGACTCGGAGTTAAGCATGATTTGCGCCATGCAAAAGTTAAGATCGCGACTTTTTGGCCCAAATTTGCCTGATGAACATGAATTGCCCGGATGCCGGGAAGACATCCGGGCGTTCACCAAGCGGGCAGGACGCCCTATCAGCCTTAATCGTAAGCGAGTGCGCCGACGACAAGACCAATGATTGCGCCTGTGGCCACCGAAGCCAGGATCGCGTCGCCGCGATCATAGTCGTGAACCCAGTAGTATCCGGGCGGTGGGGCATACAGGCCGTAACGGGAGTAATCGCGAATGTAGACCGTGCGCGGGTGCGGACGGTAATAGCCGCCAATCCGGTAGGGCGAGATATAGCCCGAGCGGAAATAGGGGCCGGTCCGGTAACCGTAGGTCACATATGATCCATAGCGCGGCGGCGGGGCGTAGTGGCGGACCGGCGGGCGCCGGTAGGCATAGCTGGGGTGCCGGTAACCGCGACGGTAATCATGGCGGTCATGCCTGTCGTACCGGCGATGATCACGACGATAGTCACCGCGATAGTCGTGTCCGCCACGGCGGTAATCATGCCTGTCGCCACCTCCGCGACGGCCACGGTCATGACCGTGATCGCCGCGATCACCCCGGTCCCAACCGCCGCGGTCGCGGCCACGGTCCGGGTCGGCGCTGGCAACGGGAACGATGGTGAGGCCGGCAATCGCCAGCGCCGCCATAGCTTTTCCGAATGTGTTCATCAGTTTCATGGCAGGCTGAGCCTCCGTTGAAATGGCTCGCCGCACGATGTCTGGCTTGCCGTCTGGTTGTCGCGTATTGCGCATTGGAGCAAACCTACTTTTTCCGGCCTGAACGGTCTCTGAACAGGGAGTTAAGCTTTATCCATGTCCGATTTCGGCGATCTTCGCGTCTCAGATGCGCTCACCGTACCGGCATGGGAGCTGTCGGAAGCCTTTGTCCGCGCGTCGGGGCCGGGCGGCCAGCATGTGAACAAGGTGTCCACGGCTGTGCAGCTGACCTGGCATGTCGAGGCCTCCTCGCTGCCCGCGGAGGTCAAGGAACGGTTCGCGAAGCTGTTTGGCAGCCGGATGACAAATGACGGCCGGCTGATTCTCGAAGCCGGCAGTCACCGTAGCCAGGCCCTGAACCGGGAAGCTGCCCGCAAGCGTCTGGCAGAGATGATTCTCAAGGCCAGCCAGAAGCCCAAGCGGCGCATTCGCACCAAACCGACCAAGGGCAGCATCCGCCGCCGCATCGCGGCCAAGAAGCGCCGGGGCGAAATCAAATCCCTGCGCGGCAATGTCGACCGGACGGAAGAATAGGGCCTACCGCGCCGCGTCGAGGGCGATCCGCAATCTGTTCAGGAGCGGCAATAGCTGTTTCCACTCCTCCTGGCTCAATACAGCGAGGTCTTTCTTCGAGGCGTCCAGTGCCTGAACGGCCTTGTTCCGGACCGCCGCGCCGGACCGGCTGACCGAGACACGCCGGATCCGCCGGTCGTCTGAATCCGGCACGAGCGAAATCAGACCCTTCTCCTCCAGCCGCCGGACAGTCGAAGACATCGTCGGCTGAGACACCTGAAGCGCGCGGGCCAGCTCCCCGATGGTCTGTTCTGCCTCAAGGCGCAGCAGGTGATTGAGCACCGCGAATTGTGCTGTGGTCAGGCCGTCCGGTAGGCGGCGGGCGAAGGCGGTATCGGCGAGGTGGGCGATGATGGAAATTTCCGTCATCGCTGCAAACTCGACGGGGTCTCCGGCAAGACCAGCGGGGCGGCTCATGTGATGATCCGGGATTCAAGCGGCCAGCGGGGCGCAGGCGGTTGCCCGCCGGCATAGCCCAGCCGGAACAGGCCCTGGATACGGCCCGGAAGGGTCACGCCGAGGCGGTCATGGATCTCCGCAAACGGCTCAGCCATCTCGCTATATTCCTCGAGCACCTGGGACAGGGGGTGGAATCCGACGCCGACGGCTGCGGCCGCCAATTGCAGGCGGATCCAGACCGCACCGCTGTCCAGTTGTTCGGATCGCGAATTCCCGGAACTGCTGAACCAAAGGAAGGTTGGTGCACTGTCGATCAGCTCGTTGTATGTGGAAAGGGTGGCCTTCCATGCCGTGGAGCCGATTTCGTTCATGCTGTCCCGGGTCAGCAGGCTGGTCATGCGGTAGGCTTCCATCATCGGGCCGGCAAGGGAGATGCCGTCGGGATTGGCGTTGATCTGCTTCGCGCCAATGCGGGTAAGATAGGCGCTTTCCTGGCAGGTCTCGGGCTTGCGCATCTCGATCTCCCAGGCGCGCCTGCAAATATCGCGCAGCCAGCTGACGGTTTCGGGCTGGCTGGTCCCATCCACCTCGAATGCTTCCAGACCCGGCAAGCCAGTCGAGATTTCCATCAACGCCGCCAGCCTGTCGGAGGGGACAGGGCGGCCCGGATCGAACTTGCGCCGTGCCGTGCGCCGTTTCAGGGCGTAGCCGAACAGCGGGTCCCGCTGGACCCCGGCGTCTTCGACAAAGCGCACATGCGCGACGGGGCGGTCATCCAGCCGGTCGCCGGGCTCGCCTTCCGGGAAGTGCGTGATCTCCAGCCGGTGGCCCTGTTCGGCGGCGGCCTGGCGGAGCAGCTCCAGAAAGGTGCCGAGGCCGATTGTGGTCTGACGGTCGGGCGGGTCTGTCTCGGGCAGGCGGCGGTCCAGATCGCAGAACAAGGTGAGGCTGTCATCGCCTTCCAGCCGTATCATCCAGGGCTGGAGATTGTGTGGACTGGGGGCGAGAATGGCATAGGCCGCCGCGTTCAGCCGGGGATCGCCAAACCCCTGCGCTGCCTGACGCCAGGGTTCCTGCGCCGGAGCGATATCGCTCATGGCAGAGAGGCCGGCATATCCGCCGCCAAGGACAAGAATACTGGCACCGCCAGTGATCAGGAGGGCCCGTCGGGAAAGCATCACCGTCTCCATTCGCAAAACAATATAGATATCTATATATTATGGCGAGCGAAAAGGCAATCCGGGGGATGCCCTGTCTGCCGGGATCAGCCGCAGCAGCCGCCGGGGGAGGCGGGCGCCTCGTCTGCGGCACTGGCGACGAACACGTCAGGCGCCGCGCAGCCGGGGAACAGGCCATAATGCGTGGCGCCGTCGCCGATCACGTCGAAGTATGGCGCCAAGCGCGTGTCCTTCAGCATCGCCAGCGTGTTGCCGCAGACGGGGAAGACGCGTCCGGCTTCGATACTGTGCTCGGCGTCCAGCACGAAGACCTGCTCCATGCCCGGAATACCGCCCCTGTAGATGACGGCCTGGCCGTAATCCTCGCAGGCCGCGTCGAGGCCGTCGAGCTTGATGAGACGCGCCGTAACGGACGCAAAGCGGATCGGGCCAAGCTTGTCCTTCAGGGCCGGGTCGATGATGCCAAGGCGGCGGTGGTTCACCGTGCGCGGATCGGTGAAGCCGGCCGCTTTGACGATGGACTGGAAGTCGCCCCAATAGAGCGCGCCGGAGAGGCACTCGCCATAGAGCACCGGATCGGCAGCCAGCTCTGCCGGAATACGCCGGTCTGCGTAGACGTCGGAGAAATATATTTCTCCGCCAGGCTTCAACAGGCGGTGCGCCTGACGGAAGACTTCCGGTTTGTCTGTGCACAGATTGATGACGCAATTGGAGATGATCAGGTCGAAACTGCCGGGCTCAAGGTCCAGGTCGCCGAGCTTTTCCAGATAGCCTTTCACGAAACGTGTGTTCGGGGTGTCGTATCCGAACTGTTCGGCGTGCCAGGCTTCGTGCTGGCGGGCGACATCCAGCTGCGCGTCGGTCATGTCGACACCGGTCACGTGGCCGGACGGGCCAACCAGTCTGGCGAGCGCGAATACATCGCGCCCGGCGCCGCAGCCAAGGTCCAGCACTTTCAGGCCGTCCAGCACGGTGGGAATGGCAAGGCCGCAGCCATAATATTTTGCCGCGACCTCATCATGCACGGCGGCGAGAGCGGCAGAGACATGCGGCGGCGGGCGGTCAGCTGTGGTGCAGGCATCGGTCTTCAGATCGTTCGAAGTGGACAGGGTTTCCCCATAATAGGTTTTCACGATGTCCTGGATCTGGTTCATGCCGCGGGTCCTTGTGCTGTCCGGCCGTTCTTATAAAGGCGTGCCCAATCAGACGAATAACATTCTGGTGTGCACAGCGTCAGTGCTTGCTGCCCTTCTTCGAAGGCGGCTTCTGGAATCCGGCCGGCTTTCCGGCATAGGGGTTCTTGCCCTGCCGCACGAACAGGCGGATCGGCACGCCGTGCAGGTCGAAGTCGCTGCGAAGCTCATTGATCAGATAGCGCTTGTAGGTCTCCGGCATCTGGTCACCGCGTGAGGCGATCAGCACGAAGGTTGGCGGGCGTGATTTCATCTGCGCCATGTAGCGCGGCTTGATCCGCTTGCCCTGCACGGCCGGGGGCGGGTGGCGCTCGATCGTGTGGCGCAGCCAGCGGTTCAGATCGCCGGTCTTTACCCGCGCGGTCCAGTCCTTGTGGACCTGCAACACGGCCGGCATCAGCCGGTCGACATGTTTGCCGGTGAGCCCTGACAGGAACACGACAGGCGCGCCGCCCGCATTCGGCATGAGGCGGTTGGCGATGTCACGGATATGGCGCGCCGCGCCGTCCTGATCTTTCACCGTGTCCCATTTGGACACGACGAGGACGAGGCCGCGTCCTTCGCGCAGGCAGAGGTCTGCGATCTGCAGATCCTGTTTTTCCAGCGCGTCATGCGGGTCCATCACCAGTGCAACGATTTCGGCATATTTCAGCGAGCGGATGGTTTCGGCGGTCGACATCCGCTCCAGCCGTTCCTGCACCTTGCTCTTGCGGCGAAGACCGGCCGTATCGACAAGCCGCACGCGACGGCCTTCCCATTCCCAGTCGAGGGTAACGGAGTCCCGTGTGATGCCGGCTTCCGGGCCGGTCAGCAGGCGGTCGGACTTCAGCAGCTGGTTGATCAGTGTGGACTTGCCGGCATTCGGGCGGCCGACAATGGCCAGCTTCACCGGCTTGTCGGCGCGCGGAGGCTCCGGCTCGACATCGACGTCGGCTTCCTCAATTGCGGCGACAAGATCGTCGTCGGACAGCGTGTCGTCATCAATGTCGATATGGGCGAGCTTTTCGAGAATGTCCTCACCGCCGCCGCGTGCATAGTCGGGCTCCGGCTCTTCCATGGCCTTCTCGAACGCTTCCTCACCGAGGGCCTGCCGGATGGCGCCGAACAATTCGGCAAAGCCTTCGCCATGTTCAGCTGACAGGCCGACGGGCTCACCAAAGCCCAGCGCCCATGCCTCCATGACACCCGCTTCGCCCTGACGCCCTTCTGCCTTGTTCGCCGCCAGCACGATCGGCAGGCCGGATTTGCGCAACAGCTGGGCGAAGGTCTCGTCATCGGGTGTGATGCCGGCGCGGGCATCGACGAGGAAGAGGCAGAGCTCGGCTTCCGCGATGGCGGCTTCGGTCTGCGCGCGCATACGGGATTCGAGACTGTCGTCGTGGACGCTTTCATAGCCCGCCGTGTCGATCAGGATCAGCGGCATGGAGGCGAGATTGCCCTCTGCCTCCTTGCGGTCGCGCGTGACCCCTGGCTGGTCGTCGACCAGGGCGATCTTCTTGCCGGCGAGCCGGTTGAAGAGAGTGGACTTGCCGACATTCGGGCGTCCGACGATAGCGAGTTTGAGCGGCATGGCAGGCCCGTAACGTAAACGGGGGTTCGCGCCTGCCGGCGCCGCCCCTTACTTGATTGCGATCAGTTTGGCATCGTCTGTCAGGATAAAGAGCTTATCCTGCGCGGCGATGGGTTCGAGGTAGACGCGGTCTCCCAGCTTCAAAGAGCCGACTTCCTCTCCGGTCTGGGGAGAGAACGCAAGCAGCCGTCCGGTCGAGGAGACAACCAGCACCCGGTCGGAGGCAACCACCGGGCCGGAATAGGAGATACGCTTCTTCTTTTTCTCTTCCTTCTCGAACTGCTGCAACTGGACGACCCAGTAGACTTCGCCGGAAGTTGAGTTGAGACAGGCCAGCTGACCATCCGTTCCGATCACGAACATCTGCTCGCCGGTCACGGCCGGGGCCTGGACGGAACCGATCTGCTTGGACCAGACGCGCTGGCCGCTGCGTCCGTCGATGGCGATCGTGATGCCCGACTGGCTGGACGCGAAGACGAGCCCGCCGGCGAGGACCGGGCGCGAACCAATGTCATTGATCTCGGAGATCGGCGTAAACCGGCCCGCCTGCGAAATCGCGTCGGTCCAGAGGCGGCGGCCATTGGAGGCGAGATAGGCAATCACTTCGCCGGAGGAGTACGGCGCAATGACGAAGTCTTCCACAGCGGCCGGGCTCGGGCTGCCGAGCACGCGGGCCGTTTCGGAAATCGCCTGGTCGGACCATTCGACTTCGCCGTCGTCCATTGCCAGCGCGAAGATCTCGTTATTGTTCGACTCGACGAAGATCCGGCCATCCTTGATGGTCGGTGCGCCGGTCATGGGCGCGTTCATCGGGTTCTTCCACTTTTCCTCACCGGTGCTGGCATCCAGGGCGGTGACATAGCCGAAGCCGGACGAGACGATCAGCGAGTCGCCATCGACCGCCAGTCCGCCGCCGAGTGCGGCCTTGTCCCGCTTGGACAGGCCTTTCAGCTTCTTGCGCCACAGCGTGCGGCCGCTGGAAATATCCGTCGCGACGACTTCCTGGCCCGCGTCGAGCGTATAGATCGTGGTTGTGCTGGCGACGGGCGGCGTGGACAGGGCGGATTTCTTCCCGGACCCTTTGCCGACATTGGTGCGCCAGGCGACCGTGAGCGTTTCAGCTGCCTTGATATGGCCAATGACCTTTTCGGCATTCGCGCCAGCCTGTGTCCAGCTTTCCAGCGTCTGCGCCGGGGGCAGGGTGATTTCCTGGGTGGCGAGTTCCGGGTTCGCCTCGATCTTGTCGTCGGACAGGACCATCGTGATCCGCCCGGCCTTTTCGGCCTCTGCCAGTTCCTTGGCCTTGCCGCCGCCGAAGCTGGGAAGGCTCGAACAGGCGGTCAGGCCGAGGATGCCAAGCGCGGCACCGGCCAGCAGGTACTTGCGGGTTGGGGTCATTGGCCGGTCTCCTCGGTGGTTTCGGACGCGTCGGCAGGGGCAGCCTCTTCAGCGGGGGCTGCCTCGCCAGTGTCTGCCGGGATCGGGATTGCGGCGAGCGCAATTTCAGACCGGCGGATCACGCCCTGAGGGGCGGCGGCATCAAATTTCAGGCGGTTATAGGCAGTCCGCGCGCGGGCGGCGTCGCCTTCTGCATAAGCCTTTGCGGCGATCAGTTCGCGGGAGAGGGCGCCGAGCGCGGTTTCCTCTTCCTTCATGTCGCCAAGCATGGCTTCGAGTTCGGTGAGCGACAGCGTGTCTGCTTTGGCATAGGCGGCTTTGAGCAGGGCCACGCGCTCGAACGGCGAGCCATCCGCCTTGCCGGCCGTTTCCAGCACATCGGTGGCGCCGGCCACGTCGCCGCTGCCTTCATACAGGGTCTGGGCCAGGTAGTTTGCCGCCAGCGGGGACAGGCTGGACTCCTCATCGACCAGTTCCCGGAAGCCGGTCTGGGCCTCGGCATAGTCGCCTTCGATCAGCTGGGTTTCAGCTGTCTCGAAGGCCTGGGCCCGTTCCGCGCGGAGTTTGGCGAAATGCGGGGTGATGACGAACTCGTTCAGCGCAACTGCGCCAATCAGAAGCGCCGCGCCGCCGTAAACAAACAGGCGATACCGCTTCCAGACGGTTTCGATCTTGTCCTGGCGTAGGCTTTCGTCGACTTCTTCAAAAATGTCGCTCAAGGGGCCGCTCCGGTCGGGGGTCAGAATTATTGCGGGAACCTAGACGCCGCCGCCGCTGGCTGCAACGTGCCAGCGCTGTTCTGGTCAAGGTTTTCGCAGGGTGTAGGTTTCGGCTTTTCCGGGGAAATTACGGCTCCGGACGTCTTCGGCAAAGGCCTTCACGGCTGTTTCGGTCTCCGAGCGCAGATCTGCGTAGCGGCGGACGAATTTCGGCGCCCAGTCAAACAGGCCCAGCATGTCCTGGGCAACCAGGACCTGGCCGTCGCAGGCGGCCGAGGCGCCGATACCGATCGTGGGGCAGCTTACTTCGGCCGTAATCTCGGCGGCGAGGTCTTCGGCAACCCCTTCGATCACGATGGCGAAGGCCCCGGCGCGGTCGGCGGCGCGGGCTTCGTTGATGACGATTTCGCGTTCGGTTTCGGTCCGGCCCTTGGCGCGGAATCCCCCGTCAACATTGATCGCCTGCGGGCGCAGACCGACATGGCCCATGACCGGGATGCCACGCTCGACGAGGTGGGCGATCTGCTTGGCGGCATAGGCGCCGCTCTCGATCTTCACGGCCTGGCAGCCGGTTTCCTTCATGATCCGCACTGCGTTCAGGAAAGCCTGGTCCTCGCTGGTTTCGTAGCTGCCGAAGGGCATGTCGACGACAACGAAAGCCTGCTCGGACCCGCGCATCACGGCCTGGCCGTGGAGGATCATCATTTCCATCGTCACGCCGACTGTGGAGGGCAGGCCGTGGACGACCATGCCGAGGCTGTCGCCGACGAGGAGCATGTCCACATGCGGGTCCATCAGCTCGGCCATCGGTGCGTCATAGGCTGTCAGCATGACCAGCGGCGTGTTGCCCTTGGCCTTGGCGATGTCCTTGACGGTCTTTCGGGTGATCTTGGTTTGCTTTGACATGCGCTGCGGCTTATCCGCTCCGGCAGGCGCGGGCAAGAATTCCTTCTGGGATTACAAGGAGTTTATCCGGGAGTTTATCTGCCAGACTCAGCCTGGAATGACGGGAACGCCGATCAGGAGCCTGTGCAGGTACATGACAAAGGCCCCATAGAGGACAATGCCGCCGATCACGGAGACGATATCGGCCCAGAGTTTCGTCGGCGTATCCGGCGCCGGGCCATTGTCACCGCGCCGCTTCACCATGACCCGGTCGAAGATCGCATAGGTCAGGAAGGCGGTGAACAGGATGAAGGCGTTCAGCTGGCCGGTGGCGAAAAAGTGCCCCAGCGCCCACAGCTTCACGGCCACCAGCATCGGGTGCTTTGCCCATTTCTTGATCCGGCCGGCCGGCAGCTGTGAGGCCACCAGCAGGATGAAGGCCGGCGGCATCAGGGCGAAATTGACATGCTTGCCCCAGCTCGGCGGGGGGTAGACGAGGCCCATGCCGCGGGTTTCGTTGAAGCCGACACAGATCAGGAAAAAACCGATGATGGAGACGAATGTGTAGGCCCCCATATAGGGCCCGTATCCCATCTTCTGCTTGAGGTCCTTGCCAGGTTCCCGCGAGCGCACGGCCGAAAAGACGTGCGCGCCGAAAAAGATCACCAGACCGAGAATGAATAACGCCATGACGGAGGCCCTCCCTTGCGGGGCACACTAAGGCGGCTTGATGGGCGCGGAAAGGGAATCTTTGCCGAAGTCCGCGGTTTGCGATACTGTTCCGTTTCCCAGAGACCGGCGTCTGCCGGGGAATCTTCCTCGAGACCGTTGTAGCGATTTTCGCCTTTGTCTGCCCTGCCGGGGCGGATCAGCTGGACGGGAGCTCGTCATGTCTGGAATTCTTACGGCACTGTAGAGTGCCATTTGCTACGTCATCTTCTTTTTGACGTTCCTTTACGCCATCGGTTTTGTCGAAAACGCTGTTGTGCCAAAAACAATCGACAGCGGAACGCCGGGTCCACTCATCCCATCCCTGCTGATCAACGCCGTCCTGCTAAGCGTTTTCGCCGTCCAGCACAGCCTCATGGCCCGGCCGAAATTCAAGGCCGCCTGGACAAGAATTGTCCTGCAGCCGGCAGAGCGGAGCACCTATGTCCTGTTCACCAGCCTGGCCCTGATCCTGTTGTTCTGGTTCTGGCAGCCCATGCCCCAGACCATGTGGGAAATACAGGGAGGCCTGGCGCAATTCCTGTTTGTCTTGTCGCTGCTCGGCTGGGCCACGGTCCTGGTCAGCACGTTCCTGATCAGCCACTTCCATCTTTTCGGCCTGCATCAGGGCTTTGCCCGGATGATGGGATATGATCCTTCGGGCGGTCCGTTCGTGACGCCGCTGTTCTATAAATATATCCGTCACCCGATCTATGCGGGTTTCATCATCGCCTTCTGGTCAGCCCCGGTCATGAGCTTGGGCCATCTTGTATTCGCTGTTGCGACAACCGGCTATATCCTGATCGGCATCTGGTTCGAGGAACGCGACCTGACCACGCATTTCGGTGAGCGCTACACGCTGTACCAGAAGGATGTCGGGATGCTTGTGCCGAAAGTCGGACGGGGCGGCCGGGGCCACTCGCCGAAGGTGGAATAGGGCCGGGGCTTATTCGCCGTCCTTGATCCAGACTTCGACCTGGCCTTTCAGCTTCAGGGTCAGCGGTTTGCCCTTGCGGTCGAGCGCCTTGCCGGCGGCGACTTTGATCCAGCCTTCGGAGATGCAGTACTCCTCGACATTGGTTTTTTCCGTGCCGTTGAAACGTACGCCGATCTCCTTCTGGAGGAGCTCCGGATCGTGGAACGGGCTGTCGGGGTCGACGCAGAGGCGGTCAGGAAGCTGGTCAGTCATGGCAGCGGTTTTAGCGCGGGCCGCGCTCACGGCAAGAGGGAGCAGTCAGGCAAAGGTTTCTGCCAGCACGTGAGACACCCGTGAAGGCGCCTGACGGGGGTGAGATTTTGGCCGGACGAGGCCGCGTCAGCCTTTCCCGCTCCTGGGCGCCGCGCTGCAGTGCCCTCAACAGAGGGGGGTGTGTTTTCATGGGGGAAGGAACCTGCCTGTCCGACATGTTAAACAGATGCTTAACCAAGCCGGCAAATTCACGCCCGGAATCCACTGAAGATTAGGGTTTCCCGTCTAGTCAGGAAAGACCAGACCGGCGGAAAGAATGCTCAAGAGAACCAACATCAATACCTACCGGAAGATGCTGCAAAACGCACGCACCCCGGAAGAAGCTGTGATGATGGAGCAGTTGCGGGCCATCTCGCAGAATATTCCGTCGCTTTACCTGATGCTGACGGTCGCGGTTATTTCTCTCGGCTTCACCTTCCTGGGTGAGGCGCCGACAGCATTGACCCTGGGTGTGCCGGTTCTGTTTATCATACTGAGCATTGTCCGGCTCAGCTTCTGGAAATTTGGCGGCAGCCGGCTGCTTGAGCCGGACGAAGCCCGCAAAAAGCTGCTTCAGATTGAACTTCTGACAGCGGGGCTGTTCCTGATCCTCGGCGCGTGGGTCTGGAGCCTGCTGCCCTATGCCAACGCCCAAGAGCGGCTTTATCTCTCTTTCTTTACCGCCTTTACCGGCGCTTCCTCGACCATTTGCGGGATCTCACGGCCACGTCTGGTCGGCGTTTGCCTGTTCATGACGCTCGGCGTGTTCTGCCTACTGTTCTACAACTGGTACGAGCGATTTTATCTGTATGCGACCATTCAGCTTGCCGTGACCTATCTGGTCTTTTTCATGGCCTCGCAGACCTACAAATTGCGGCTGGCGCAATCTGTCGTGCTGCTGAACCGGCTCAATGCGGAAAACCGGCGCTCGACGGCACTTGCCGATACAAACCAGTCCATGGCCCTGACAGATATGCTGACCGGGTTGCCGAACCGCCGGCAGTTCTTCCAGGATGTCGACGCAGCCTATGATCCGTCCAGAGACAAGGAATTGCCGGTTGTTGGCCTGATCGACCTTGATGGTTTCAAGCCGATCAATGATGTGTTCGGGCACACAGCCGGGGATGCGGTGCTGGTTGAAACAGCCAAACGCCTGAAACAGATTCTCGGCAACAAGGCGAGCGTGGCCCGGCTGGGCGGGGATGAGTTTGCCTATATCCTGCCCAAGATGGTGAGCCAGAAAGAGGCCAAGCGGATCGCGCAGCAGATCGTCAATGCAATGAACGAGCCTGTGCGCCTGCCCACCCGGGACACAAGCCGGGTTTCCGCCTCGGTTGGATATTCCTCGCGCGAGTTTCCCGTGAAGTCAGCACGCGACCTGATGGAGCAGGCAGATTTCGCGCTGTTCCGCGCAAAGGAGCACAAGGTGGGGCAGGCGATCGAGTTTTCCGCCCGTCATGCCGAATCCCAGATACGGGAGGCAATCGTCCACCAGGCGCTGAAGAAGGCAGATCTCGACAAGGAGCTGCACCTGGTGTTCCAGCCGATCGTCAATTCGACCGACGGCGAGATCACCCGTTGTGAGGCGCTGGCCCGCTGGGACAGCCCGGAACTGGGCTCCGTTCCGCCGATGGAATTTGTTGCGATTGCCGAGAAGATGGGCATGACCCAGCAGCTGACCCGCGTGGTGGTGCGCCGGGCGCTGGAATATCTGCGGATCTGCCCGGAACTGCCGTCGCTGTCGGTGAACCTGTCGGCGCAAGATATTATCAGCCGGGAAACGAGCGATGCGCTGGTGGCGATGATCCTTGCCGAGCCGGAAAATGTGCGCCATCGCCTGGTTCTTGAAGTCACAGAGTCCTCGCTGCTGAACGATATGGAAGAGGCGCGCTACAATCTCATGAAGTTCCGCTTCCTGGGGCTGAAGATTGCGCTCGACGATTTCGGCACGGGCTATTCCTCGTTGCGCTACCTGCAGGACCTGGAATTCGACATCGTGAAGATCGACCGCAGCTTTGGCGCGGCAATCAATACGGCCGCCCGTGGCCTCGGCCTGGTGGCGACCATTCAGCATTTGTGCCGGTCGCTCGCCATCGAGTGTATCATCGAAGGGATCGAAACGCGCGAGCAGCTGGAAACCGCGCGCAGTGCCGGTTGCCGTCTGGTCCAGGGCTATCTCTATTCCCGGCCATTGAGCGCCAGCGATCTGCACGCCTATCTGATCGGCGAGAAAAGCTTCCCGGCCTATCGCCAGCTGCTGGAAGACGGCACCCGCGACGTTGCCTGATACCGGGTTTGGAACACTGGCCTGACCGGATAGTCAGGCGGCTCCGTCGCCTGGCGTTTCCTCGCGTCATCTCTTGCCGGCCTGCTCCGGCAGGCGCATGCTTCCCGAAAATATAATGGGAGGATTTCATGAAAGACCTGGCAGGCAAGGTTGCCTTCGTTACGGGCGCCGCTTCGGGCATAGGCCTCGGCATCTCCACCGCCCTGGCGCAGGCCGGCGTGAAGGTGATGATGTGCGACATCGAGAAAGACGCGCTGGACGGTGCGATCAGTGGACTGAAGCAGACAAATGCCGATGTCGATGGCGTCATTGCCGACGTCTCGCTGAAGGAACAGCTGCAGGCCGCGGCCGATGCCACGATGGAGCGGTTCGGCCGGGTGGACATTCTGGTCAACAATGCCGGCGTCGGCGGTGGCGGCCGTTATGGCGAATGGACGGATGCCGGCTGGGAGTGGACCATCGGGGTGAACCTCATGTCCGTGATCTGGGGCATCGAGATCTTTGGCCCGCTGATCGAAGCGCATGGCGACGGCGGGCAGATCGTCTCAACCGCGTCGATCGCCGGCTTCCTGCCGGTGACGAACCCGCCCTACAATGTCACCAAGTTCGGTGTTGTGGCGCTCAGCGAAGGCCTGCGGACAGAGCTTGAGCCGCGCGGCATCGGTGTCTCTGTCCTGTGCCCCGGATTCATCCGGACAAAGATCCTGGAGTCTGCCCGCAATGTGCCGGACCGGTTTGCCGGCGCGCGCGACACAACGGGTGAGGACGCAAATCTCGACAATTCCGAATTTGCCGAAATGGCGCGCCAGGCCATCGCCCAGGGCATCGACCCGCTCTATGTCGGGGAACTTGTACGTGAGGGGATCGAGGGCAACTGGCCCTATATTTTCACTGACAATGAATTCGAGCCGGCCATCATGGAACGGTTCGCCAATGTGAAAGCCGGCTTCGACCGCATCCGCGGCCGCGTTCCGCGCCACTAAGCTTGTGCTGTTTCCCCGCAGGTGTTTGTGCTAGCACACAGGCACAACCCCGGATCAACCGGGGGCTCGGGGAGACCAGACATGACACTCAAGGCAATCAGCGCCGGCTATGGCCGTACCGGGACGATGTCCCTCAAACTCGCACTGGAACAGCTGGGCCTTGGACCCTGCCACCACATGATCGAAGTGATCGGGAATGGCGAGAAACAGGTTCCGCTCTGGAATGACGCGCTGGCCGGCAAGCCGGACTTCGACGCCATCTATCAGGGCTACAGTTCGGCGGTGGATTGGCCGTCGGCGGCCTTCTGGAAGGAGCTGGCGGATTATTATCCGGACGCGAAGATCATCCTCTCCTCCCGCTCGGCCGAGAGCTGGTACAGCAGCATTTCCGAAACGATCCTCGCCACCGTCTGGGCACCGGAGACCTGGCCGCCGCAGGCAACCGAATGGTTCAAGATGGTCTCCAAAGTGCTGGAGCGCAGCTTCGGCCCTGCGAAGACGAAGGACGATCTGATCGCCAACTTCCTTGCGCATGAAGCGGAGGTGAAGGCCGCCATTCCAGCAGACCGCCTGCTGGTGCATTCAGCCAAGGATGGCTGGGACCCGCTCTGCGCCTTCCTCGGCGTCCCCGTGCCGGACGGCGATTATCCCCGCACCAACAGCAAGGAAGAATTCTTCCAGCACATGACCAAAGCCGACGATATGTAGGCCCGTACGGGCCTAGTAGCTCTTCGGCAGGCCCAGGACGCGTTCAGCGATGAAGTTGAGGATCATCTCGCGGCTGACGGGGGCGATGCGGGCGAGCATGGCTTCGCGCATCATGCGCTCGACATGGTACTCTTTTGCATAGCCCATGCCGCCATGGGTCAGCACGGCGGTCTCGCAAGCGCGGAAGCCGGCTTCGGTGCCGAGATATTTCGAGGCGTTCGCTTCGGCGCCGCACTCCTCGCCTTTGTCGTAAAGGCCGGCGGCCTTGTAGGCGAGCAGCTCTGCGGCGGAAAGCTCCGCCCATGATTTCGCCAGCGGGTGCTGGATGCCCTGGTTCTGGCCGATCGGCCGTCCGAACACGACACGTTCATTTGCATAGCGGGCGGCACGTTCCAGCGCGGCAAAGCCGAGGCCGATCGATTCCACGGCAAACAGCACGCGCTCCGGGTTCAGACCCTGCAGCAGATATTTGAAGCCTGCGCCTTCCTCGCCGATCAGGTGTTCCTTCGGCACTTCGAGATTGTCGATGAAGAGCGTGTTGCACTCCACCGCCTTGCGGCCCATTTTCGGGATCGGGTTCGCCTCGATCCGGTCGCGGTTGAGATCGGTGTAGAAGAGGGACAGGCCAAGGTGCGGCTTGGAACACTGGTCCTTCGGCGTGGTGCGCGCGATGATGAGGATCTTGTCGGCACGCTGGGCACCCGTCGTCCAGATCTTGCGGCCATTGATGACATAGCCATTGTTCGTGCGCTCGGCCTTGGTCTCGAGGCTGGATGTGTCGAGGCCGGAATTCGGCTCGGTCACGGCAAAGCACATTTTCTCCTCGCCGGAGATGATCTTTGGCAGGTTCTCCTGCTTCAGTTCCGGGTTGCCGAACTTCTCCAGCGGCTTCGGCCCGAAGATGTTGAGGTGGATGGCGGAAGCGCCGGAATAGCCTGCGCCGGTGCGCGTCACGGTCTGCATCATCAGCGCCGCTTCGGTGAGGCCGAGGCCCGCGCCGCCATATTCTTCCGGGAAGGCAATGCCCAGCCAGCCGCCGGTGGCCATGGCATCGCAGAATTCCTCCGGCCAGTTGCCGGTTTCGTCCACTTTGCCCCAGTATTCGTCGTCGAACGGCTCCAGCGTCTTCTCGACGGCGGCCTTGATGGCTTCCTGATCCTCGCTCATCGGCGTAATCTGGTACATCCGGTGTCTCCTCTTGTCCGGGGGAGGTTTATGCCGAGTGTTGCGGTCCGTCCAGCGTCAGGCCGTCGCGGCTCATAAAGGCTTATCAGACGTGAAAACTATGTCGCGAGTGACCAGGACGCGTACCGGCCAGCCGGGACGGATGCGCTGTGTTGGCTGGATGGCAAGGTTGCGGTCCACGACGCGTTGTCCTGCCTCGGAAACACTGTCGCCAAAGCCGCGCCGGATAGCGCGCTCAAGGCCGTCATCATCCTTTCCGAGTTCCGCACCGATCCCGAGAATGGTTGCAAGACCTGCCGCTGCCAGAACCCTGTCCCAGTGATTATCTGTCTTGTCAGAAAGCCCGGCGGCTCCGGATTCATCTGTTCCCGGTTCTGAAATGCGGATCGAGCGGCCATCCGGGAAAAGGATCCGGTCCCAGAGGAGAAGGGCACGCGATTGTCCGAAAGAAATTTCTGACTGATAGCGACCGATCAGACGCGATCCCTGCGGGATTAGGAGGTGGGTGCCGGATATGGAATCATAAACCGGTTGAGTTACCTGGGCGATCACTGTTCCGGGCAGATCGCTATTGATACCGGTTACCAGGGACGCCGAAATCAGCGATCCGGCCATCAGCTGGAAAGGAGAGGCAGGCATTTCAATTCGGTGGGGATTGTAAATGTCGTCATCCGCGTGGCTGTCGGAAAATGCGATCTTGCGATCCTGAAAATTGGCATTCGGGTTCAGGCCCGGATGGGTTGGAGAGCTCGCTGTGCGCGCGGCAAGCGCCAGCAATTCGGAGCCGAATGTCTCACTCGGCCGGTCGGGTGATTGCGGAGCTGGTTTCGGTCTCTTTGTGGTGAGGTCGAAAAAGACGCTTGCTTTGCTGGCCTGGTCTGCAAGTTTGGCATCTGCAAGCCTTCTGGCGCGGGCCGCTTCTTCTTCCTGTGAGGGCCGGAAGTCCGAGGCAGGCGGAACCTGCCATTCGGGTTGTAGTCCCCATTCCTGCTCTTCGGCGACCACAGTCGCGCCAAGGTCTCCGGAGAGCGGGGCGCCAAGCCGGGGTATGTCCGGGTTCCAGTTTGCATAAGAGGCAGGCAAATCCGTCAGGCCATCGGGTGTACGTTTGGTAACGGTGTTGTAGAGCTCAGTGTGATCGGCAGCCTCAGGACTTCTGGGCGGCGCGAATGCAACCGAGATGGCCGCGAACATACCCACAAGAGCGATTGTGGCGCCGGTGATGAGTGCCCGGCGATTGATGCGTGTGACGGGTCGGATCTTTGCCTGCAGTTTCAACGTATCGGACTGTTTAGGGAATTGGGAAGGTTCAGTCATGTCCGGTCACCGAACAAAGCGGCAATTCCAGTTGCTGCCTTGCCTTTGCGCAGGCGAACAATGGTCTGCGGCGCTGTGCCAAGTCTGAGTTCGGCGGCCTGGAAGAGGTGATCGACAATATAGTAGGAGCCGCGGATGCGGTAATTTATGAGTTCGGCTTTGCCTTTCTGGCCAAGTACAAAGAGTGGCGGTGCATCGGTTGAGGCGATATTTTCCGGCATCTGAATGAATACCTGTCGTCCGTCATCGAACACCCGGACCGGCCTCCAGTCTGGCATGTCACCCTCAATCCGATAGTCGAAGTCCAGATCGGTAAGCTTGGCATTGAGCGCGATTGTTTGTGCTTCACGTGACATGGCGCTTTCATTGCGGGACATCAGCATTGCCAGCTCGTCGGCTGGATATCGCCAGGACATTGCGGCCATATAGCTGCTCGCGAGGCTGGTCAGCTCAATATGATAGGTCCGCCTGTCTGTCGCGATCATGAGATTCGTGGTCAGACCCGATGAGACAGGCTTCACCAGAATATGTGTCCGGATATCATCGCCCGATCCGGATGAGGTATCACCGATCACCCAGCGGACAGTGTCACCGGCAGATACCGAAACCAGTGTTTCTCCGGCTTGGAGTGCGATATCGGATACCTGCCCCGGGCTGGCATAGAGGCAATAGAGCGCACCTTCCGTGTAGGGATAGACATGTATCGCATTTATATAGCCATCTGCTGTTGGTTCAAGCCGGGCAGCGTGGGTGCCCTTCGTGATGATTTCAGCTGGAGAGGGGGAAGCTGCAGGAAGCGATGACTCAAGCGGCTTCAGCTGACCGGGCAGAGGAAGCGGTATGGCCGTTTCGACAATTTCGACAGGGCGTTCCGGTTCATCGGTGCTGAGTGCTGCAGCAACAAATACCTGCTGTCCGGAGGGAGTGGAACCGCGTTCCGGCGCTGTGGCGCAGGCAGATGCCAGAAGGCACGCAAAGATCGTCAGGTGTAGGCGGTTCATGTGTCGTCTCCTTTGACAAGGTCTTCGCCCCAGTTCAGGCTATGGATGTAAATTCCGAGCGGATTGGCGCGAAGCGTTTCTGCGTTGCGTGGCGGGTCCTGGATGAGGGTGAACAGTCCGGTGTAGCGCCGTGCGGTTGTCATTGCGCCATTTTCATAGGTTTTCTCGATCCAGCGGGCCTGGAAACTGTCTTCCGAAACTCTGACAACCGAGACGACTTCCACCGCACGCGACTTCCTGCCAATGTCGGTAAACGGATCATTTTCCCGGGCATATTCATTTAGAGTGATGGCGGCCTTGTCCGTAACAAAGTCATAGGCTTTGAGCCAGTTCTGCCGGACGACAACCGGGTCGATTGAGAGGCTTCTGAGATGCTCGATGAAATTTGCGAGGTGATGGGCAATCTGGGCATCGTTCGGCTTGTAAGATGCTGTCGCAGGGCCAAGAGAGCGCACAGCCCCCAATTCGTCAACTTCAACCACATAGGGCGTAACAGACGATTGCAGGCTTTTCCAGACAAGTGCTCCGGAGCAGAATATCACCACGCCGAGGAGGCCGAGCGACATCAATCGCCAGTTTTTCGCCTGGATGCGCGCAGATCCTATTCGCTCGTCCCAGACCTGACCGGCTTTCTGATATGGCGTTTCGGGAAACGGGCTCTGTCCATAGTGGGTTGAGCTACGTTTGAAGATCATCTGCTCAGTCCTCGTCCTGTTTCAGGGAAGGGGCCATACCGCTCATGCCGCGATCTCCGTCACGCAAGGCATGCACCGTCAGGGCACTGGCATGTTGCAGTCGCTGCCCTGCTGCCAGTCGCCGGGCCCAGGCGGGCTTTGAAACGGATGCCGGCGGCTCTTCATGTGTGCCTCCGGCACCGCCGGTTGCCTCAAAGGCCTGTCGGCTACCCTGGTGGTAGGCCGATCGTAAATTCGCAAATGGTCTGGCCGCAATGCCGCCAAGACCGGCCTGGCCGGCGGCTGCAACACCTCGCGCGCCGGCAACAATGCCACGCCAGCCTGTCTGAGCCGATCTGACCTGGCCGAGATCATAGGCCGTCCGGCTGGCCCCTGCGAGCGAGGCGCCCGCTTTGACACCCGCCGCCCCGCCCCGAATAGCGAAGGCGCCCCCTGCGCCAGCCAGCAAGGTTCCGGCGCCGACGGCGGCTGTTGTTCCTGCAAGAGAACCTGTACCTAGTTGAGGCGCGCCCGTGACAAGGCCGGAGGCGATGCCGGGTCCGGAGATGCCGGTCCAGAGAAAGACGATGGCAGCCAGCACGGCGCCCATGACGTCCGCCAGAGTGAGATCGTCTGGTCCTGAAAAGGCATCTGTGATTGTACCGAACAGGGTCGATCCGATGCCGATAATGACAGCGAGCACCATGAGTTTGATGCCGGAGGCAATGACATTACCAAGCACCCGCTCGGCCAGAAAGGCCGTCCCGTTCCATAGGGCAAAGGGAACAAGGACGAAGCCGACGAGCGTGGTCAGCTTGAACTCGAGAATTGAAACGAAGAGCTGGACGGCGAGGATGAAGAAGGCAATCAGGATAACGGCCCAGGCGATCAGCAACACGGCGATCATGACGAAATTTTCGAAAAAGGCGATTGGGCCCAGCATGTCGGCAATGTCTTCAAGCAGGGGCAATGCGGCTTTGAACCCGACTGAGGCGATATAGCCGGGTCGCATAAGATCCTCCGCAGTCAGGGTCGCAGACCCGGCCTTGATGCCAAGGCCTGCGAAACTCTGGAACACTGTGTCGGCCAGAAAGGAGAAATTGCTGATCAGGAAAGCGAAGAAGCCGACATAGAGAACTTTCTTCAGGAGGCCGGAGATGACATCGCTGCCCTCTGAAAGGGCCCAGAACAGACCGGCCAGCGTGACATCGATCACGACCAAGGTGGTTGTGAGATAGGCGACATCTGTCTGAAGCAGGCCAAATCCTGAATCGATGTAGGCGATGAAGACATTCAGGAACCGGTCAATGACATCCATTTCTTCCATGAGACGTTATTGCTCCAGAAAACTGTTGAGGCGCGCCCGCGCCCGAGTGGCTTCGGCAAGACGCCGGGCTTCATCCAGCGACTGGGCGCGATAATGAGCTGCCATCAGCGCTTCGATACGGATCAGTTGCTCGATTGAGAGCGCGTCAATCTGATTGCCGGCCTGCAGCGCCTGAAGATTGCCGGCCGCTTGCTGGCTTCCGTTGACGAGTTCGGACAAGGCTCCTGCATTGGTCTGGTTTGCGGCGCTGTTCTCGGCTGCCATCCGCAATACATCACGGTGCGCCGTGCGCGATTGTTCCCATTGTGAACGGGCATCCCTGAGGAGGGCCGATGCAGATGGCGGATTAGCCCCATAGGTTTCGGGGTAAGCCGTATTATATTCCTGCTCGACGGCATTGACGTCATAGCCAATGCCTTCTGCTTCTTGCAGAAGGCTTCCAATCCGCGCGATACGGTCCTGGATGATCGCCTGGCTGACCTCGATGGGAAAGGTTTCAAGGTCGCGCGCCATATTTTCAAGCATCTCGATCTCATGCGTCAGCTGTTCGACCTGCTGATCGAGTTGCTGCAGGGCGCGGGCGGCTTGCAGAATATTCTGAGCGTGGTTTGCCGGGTCGTAGACAGAGAGTTGCGCCGTTGCAGGTAGCGGTGCGCCGGCACATAGCAGCACGCCCAGAACCAGACCAAACTGAACAGAAGCACTTTTCAAGACAGGTCTCCTAATCCGAACTCGCCTTGGAAGGCGAAGATGAGGTTTCGTCAGGACCAGGCCAGGCGCCTAACAGATCCGCTGCCCATCCGAGATCTTTCCTGCGCAGGTATTCTCCGATCAGCGCGTCCCTACCTGACAATCCCAGGCATTTGTCCAGAAGTGCCTGGTCACCAGGGGACGCTGAGGCACAGACCGAAAGCGCAATTGGTCCGAGGCCGAGATCGAACAGTCGTGCGCCGAGCGGGGAGGTGTAGTAGTAGTCCTGTTTGGGTTGGGCTTGTGCCAGAATGTCAATCTGGCGGTTATTCAGGCCGAACCGGCGATAGATGTCGGTCTGCCCCTGCTCGCGTGCCCGGTCATTGGGCAGGAATATTCTGGTAGGGCAGGATTCAATCAAAGTGGATGAAATCGATGAGGTTTCGACGTCGCTCAACGATTGCGTTGCAAAAACTACACAAACATTCTTTTTACGGAGTGTCTTGAGCCAGTCGCGCAGGCGCGATGCAAAGACCGGGTGGTCAAGATAGAGCCAGGCTTCATCCAGAACCAGAAGCGTTGGACGTCCATCGAACTTTGCTTCGAGCCGGTGGAAGAGGTATGAGATGACGGGGGCGACAGCGCCCGGACTGTGCATCAGTTCTTCCATTTCGAAACATGCGAAATGGCTGAATTCCAGCGCTTCTTCATCCCCATCCAGCAAGCGTCCATAGGGCCCGTCCAATGTGTATGGATGCAAGGCTGCCTTAAGGACAGGCGACTGAATGAGCAGGCTGAGACCTGTCAGCGTACGCTCGGGAACCGGCGTCGATGCAAGCGCCTGTATCCCGTTCCAGAGTTTTGCTTTCAGGTCAGGGGTCATCACGACGCCCTCGGCGGCGCAAAGACCCGCCAGCCAGTCTGTTGCGAAGGTTGCCTCTCGCTCGCGATCAATATCTCTTAAAGGCTGAAGTGACGGCGTATCGGAGCTATTCAGAGCGACATGAGCGCCGCCCATCGCCAGCATAGTTGCGCGTATCGAGCGTCCTTTGTCAAACACAAAGACCTGCGGATCCGTGTAACGGCTGAATTGCAAAGACAGGAAGGAGAGAAGGACGGATTTGCCTGCCCCGGTTGGACCGACAATAAGTGTGTGTCCGACATCTCCGACATGCAGATTTACCCGAAAAGGGGTCGTGCCATCCGTGCGGGCTTCCAGAAGTGCCGGTGCGTTCAGGTGTTCATTACGAGCAGCACCCGCCCAGACAGCGGACAAAGGCAGCAGGTGGGCCAGGTTCAGTGAGGAAACAATGGGTTGGCGGACATTTGCATAGACATGGCCAGGCAGAGACCCGAGCCAGGCTTCTGCGGCGTTCAGTGTTTCACGGATGGATGTCAGGCCCCGTCCATGAAGGATGCGTTCGGCCGAGCGAAGCTGGTCATCGACTGTGCACGCATCCTTGTCTGTGACGATCAGCGACGTTGTCATGTAGCCATAAGAGACAAGGTCCGATCCGAGCTCCTGAAGCGCGCTGTCGACATCGGCCGCCTTGTTGGATGCATCATTGTCGAGAAGGCCTGCAGGCTCATTGAAAAGTGTTTCTCGAAGGACAACCCCAATTGATTTGCGCTTGGCAAACCAGTGGCGCCGCTTTCTGGACAAGAGCTTTTCTGCGTCGGCTTTGTCGAGCGCAATAAAACGGGTCACCCATCGATAGGCAAAGCCCTGACGATTGAGCTCGTCAAGCAGGCCGGGGAATGTCGTGGCCGGAAAGCCAAGTAAGGTCAGTGTCCGGATGTGGGCTTCTCCGATCATGGGTTCGAGGCCGCCCGTAAAGGGCTCATCGGCGAGAATGGCATCAAGGAAGACGGGCAGATCCGGGGTTTGGACCAGGTGATGCCGGGTCGAAACACAGGCATGAAGATAGGTCAGCGTTTCGTCATCGCTGAGCGGAGCCAATTCGGACAGGCAACCTGAGAGCAGGTCAAAGACCTGTCTGGACCTTGTTTCGAACTGTTCAAGTTTCTGCCGCCAGCCTTCGTTTTCCACACGCGGCGGGCGTTCAATCAGCGCCTGTTCGGCGCGGCCTTCCACATCCGCGGGGGGGAGCCAGACAAGAGACAGATAATAGTCGCTCTCAAACCGCGCTGTATTCTCTTCCGTTGCGGCGCCGCATTCCTGATCCACCAACCAGGCAAAGGCATTGTTGAACCGGCCTCGGACGTAATCGTCTGCCGGTCGGCGCGCGGCTTCAAAGAACAAGGCCCAGCCGCTACCAAACCGTCGCAGAACATTGTTGATCCTTGCGGTTGTGGCGACAAGTTCGCTTTCTGTCGAACTCTCTAGGTCCGGGCCGCGATAGCGGAACGTGGTCTGAAAAGAGCCATCCTTGTTGAGCGCGATGCCGGGGGCGACCAGACAGGCCCATGGCAAATAGTCCGCAAGCAGGCGGGGCCTGGTGGCATACTCTGAAAGGTTCAGCATGAAAGGTGTTCCCTGTGGCGGGCGGAGCGAAGGGCAACCAACATGAAGTCCGGATCGAGGCGCGCCAGAAAGACTGCCGCGGAATGCCCCATGATCCATACGCCAAGCCCGGGTAACCAGAGGCGCAGGCCGAGTGCAAGAACTGCAGCGAGCGTTCCGATCGCAATGGCTGCGCTTCTCGGGGCCCCCGCCAGAAGAATAGGTTCTGCGATCGCCCGATGAAGAGGGATTTCGTATCCTTCTGCCATCAGACCAGCGCGCCGCCGCCGAATGAGAAAAAAGTCAGAAAAAAGCTGGTCGCAGCAAAGGCAATCGACAGACCGAATACGATCTGGATGAGTTTGCGGAAGCCGCCAGAGGATTCGCCGAATGCGAGGGTCAGTCCGGTCAGTGTAATGATTATCACAGCAACGATCCGGGCAACGGGACCTTCAATGGACTGAAGAATCTGATCAAGCGGTCCTTCCCAGGGCATGCCGGACCCCGCGGCATGTGCTCTTGGAGCAAACAGCGCCATACATGCGAGGATTAGCCCGCATTGAATACTGCGATGGATGGCATCGACCGCTTTATAGAGCATTCGGAAAACTCCTTATTGAACGATTGAGAAACTGGGGGCGACGAGGGGCTCGGTGTGGTATCCGTCTTCGTCAAAGCGCAGCACCCGCAGAGCCTCTTCCACCCGCCGTTCACCTGAGTTGCGCGACATGAAGACAACGACATCGACGGCTTCGCCGATCAACGCGTAGGGAAGTCCTGATGTGGCTTCTGCGACCAGATGTTCGAGGCGAATGAGGGCGCCATGGGCTGAATTGGCATGCAGTGTCGTGATCCCCCCGGGGTGGCCGGTATTCCACGCCTTCAGAAGATCCAGGGCCTCACCGCCACGGACCTCACCGACGATGATCCGGTCCGGTCGCAGACGCATGGTCGACCGGACGAGATCGCAAAGGGTCACCGAAGACCTATGAGTTCGCAATTGCGCGACATTGGGAGCGATACAGCGAAGCTCTCGCGTATCCTCAAGAATAACGATGCGATCTTTCAGCAGCAGATGCTCTGCGAGCAGGGCGTTGGCGAATGTTGTCTTTCCCGAAGAGGTACCTCCGGCGATAACAATGTTTAGCCGGTCCTGAAGGGCTTTGCGCAGCGCGGTCAGAAGTGCAGGAGAGATGGCGCCGGAACGCTCGTAGCGGTCCAGGGGCACCGGATCCTGAGTCGCTTTGCGTATCGCGAAGCAAGGAGCTTCCGACACAGGTGGCAGAATACCTTCAAACCGCTCTCCTGTGTGGGGAAGTTCAGCCGAAATGATCGGGTTTGTGTGATCACAGGGCTCTTTCGTAAATGACGCGACCAGGCGGATGATTCGTTCCCGCTCGGGCAAGCCGAGAGAAGCTGGCGCCCGGACCAGTCCGTGTCCGGTCCGCTCGATCCAGACCGATCCGTCGGAATTGGCAAGGATTTCGACCGTGTCGCTGGATTCCAGAGCCGCCTGCACAGGTCCGGTAAAGGCCGTGCGTAGCATGGATGCATGCCGGGCGATGGTTGCTGGGGGCTGGTCTGGAGACGGCAACGGGTAAGATCCTCATTGGTAATGAGGGGACTTTTCCAGTCGTGATGCGCTGTGACCAGCTGGTGTTCAATGGAGCCTCGGGAGGTTGCGGGAATGGGGAGGTTGATCCGGGTCGCGGTACGTCCGTCAGGTGCCGAGACCGATAAAAATCAGAGCAGGAAAATGGTGGGATCAGTCATAGGTTCGTTCGCCCCACAGATCATCCGGGCAGTCCAGTCCTCATATGCCTCTTCCTGCGGCGCGCGCTGAGACTTCGTCTTGTGCATAGGCGCGCTGACTGTATTGCGGCCAATCGCGGGCCCAGCCATTCCGGACGAGTTCATGTCCGAGATCAACGCCGTTTACCGAGCATGTCGCCACAATACGTCCGTAGCGGTCGGTTTCTAGCGAAATACATGTCACAGTTCGCATGCCAATCATGTCGGCGAGCGCCAATGAGGCTTTCTGGTAGACATTGATGGCGCCGCATCTGGCCCCTCGTTCGGGCGCATCGAAACCGGAGAGGCGGATGCGCTGACCGTGGATTTCTATTGTGTCACCATCAATCACAGAGGCGGTGCCGGCAATGTCCGCCCGACGGTCCGTCTCCGTTACTGGCGAAGACGGCTTTTCTGCCTGATTTGAGCAAGCGGCCGGGCAGAAGCTGAAAGCCGGCCCGGTCAGCAACAAGAACATGGTTTTCATGACCGCCACTCTAAGCCCTGATGGATGGCCGGCAAGTGGCCGGACCTCTGCATGAAAGGCCTGACAGATCATACGCCTTTGCGGCCTGTTTTGTGTGATGGAGATTTCAACCCGCTCGTGTCACGCTTGGTTCGTTCAGGTGCTGATGTCCTCACAGGTGCGATCGACCACCCGGCGCATCAGGTCTTCGAGTTCAGCGCGAGCCCGTTCATCTGCCAGATCAGCAGGTTTTGGACCGGGCCGGTATCGCAGCCATTCGAAGACGAATTCAATCAGCAGGTCTGTCAGGAATGTGGTCGTCGCATTCAGCTGATCGACCTCCTTTTCCACTCGCGACATCTGCCGCGTCAGGATTGCCTCCGGCCGCTCTGCGGGTGGCAGGAAAAGCTGGGTCAGGGCTTCGTCCACAATTGCGCCTCTGACAGCATTTTGCTCTGTCGCCAGCCGGTCGAGCTTTTGTCGGTTGGTTTCCGAAATGGAGACAGATAGTCGGGCGCCGTTTTGTCGGTTCATAGTTTTCGTCCATCATCGAAATGCAGATAGTAGCGGGCAATCTGATCCCGGACGCCCTTTATGTTTCGGGCAGGTCCTGGAGACGTCATGCCCGATTCCGTCGGATCGTGTTCCGGGGCTGGCGGCTCTGATCTTGAAACATCACGGACATGCGCTTTTCCTTCAGCAACCGGTGTCTCCGCTGAGGAAGGCTGGCTGGTCGCTCCGGTCCAGGAAAAGGTGTCAGGTTCATCTTCAATTTTGATTCCGCCGACGCGCTGGATCAGGTTATTGTCCCGGAAGTAGCGGAGTTTTCTGGCCCGAATTGGCGGTGTGCTTGCGATCATGATGATCGCATCATTCTCCGACAATTGCATGATCTCCCCCGGGGTCAGAAGTGCGCGCTGGGTTTCCTGACTGGAAACCATCACATGGTTGAGCCACGGCGCCAGCCGGTGTCCGGCATAATTGCGCTGGTGGCGCTGCTCTGTCTTAGTTCCCAACATGTCGGAAATGCGCCTCGCCGTACGCTCGTCATTTGCCGCAAAGGCAATCCGTATGTGGCAATTGTCGAGAATAGCGCTTTTGTCCCCATAAGCTTTTTCCACCTGGTTCAGAGACTGAGCAATAAGGAATGCACGGACGCCATATCCTGCAAAGAAAGCGAGCGAGGTTTCAAAGAAATCCAGGCGTCCGAGCGCCGGGAACTCATCCAGCATCAGCAGGACCTGATGCCTGCGATCCGGTGGGGCCGGAAGTTCCTCACACAGTCGCCGGGCAATCTGGTTGAGAATAAGCCGGATCAGGGGGCGGGTACGGGAGAGATCAGATGGGGGCACAATCAGATAAAGGGATGCAGGACGATCCGCTTGGCACAGATCGCAGATTTGCCAGTCCGAAGCAGATGTTGCGCGCTGAACGACAGGATCACGATACAGACCGAGATAGCTGATGGCCGTCGATATGACGGAGGACTTCTCGTTCTCTGATTTGTTCAGAAGCTCACGTGCCGCTTCAGCGACGACGGGATGTGTTACCGGCAGTTCAGGTGTGCCGAGATGGTTTGCGCTCATCATGAACTCGAGCGTTTCATCCACAGAGCGGTCCGGATCAGATATGAGGGATGCCAGGCCGGAAAGTGTCTTGTCCTTTCCGGCGTAGAGCAGGTGAAGTATGGCGCCGACGAGAAAGGCGTGCGCCGTCTTGTCCCAGTGGTTGCGCCTTTCGAGCGCCCCCTCAGGATCCACGAGCATGTCTGCAATATTCTGTACATCACCGACTTCCCGGGCGCCCAGGCGCACTTCTGCAAGTGGGTTAAAGCGCTCTGTGGTCTGACTTGTGGGATCAAACCGGATGCATCTGGAAAACCCTGATCGCCATTTGGACGTCAGGGTCCAGTTCTCACCTTTCAGGTCGTGAATAATCGCGCTGCCTGTCCAGGATAAGAGTGTCGGTACAACCAGGCCTACGCCTTTACCTGACCGTGTGGGGGCAAATGCAAATATGTGCTCGGCACCATCGTGCCGCAGGTATTGGCTATCAAGGTGTCCCAGCATTACGCCATCCTGAACCAGCAGCCCGGCCTGTCTGACATCCCGTCCGTTTGCCCAGCGAGCCGATCCATAGGTTGAAGAATTTCGATCCTGCCTCGCCCGCCACAGGGAAGACAGAACGGCCATCACAATACCAGCGATACCGCCCAGTGACGCAATGATGCCTCCCCTGGCAAATATATCCGGCGCATAGGCATCATAGGCATACCACCATTGGAAAAAACGCCAGGGCAGATAAATGGCATACCCATTGATCTGGGCGACCGGAGGGCCAAGTCTTGGCTGAAAACCCAAAGCGCCAGCCGTCCATTGTGTGGCAAGCCAGACAGAGGTCAGAATAAGGAACAAGGTCAGCATAAACTGACCGATAAGGAATTTCGTCGGGGTCAAGGAATTGCTCGCAGGGCCTTGGTAAAGGCTCATTCTAGTTGCCAGATTCCTTCGGAATATCCGGATTGGCGGGAAACCGCGGGAAGGCCCGGGAAGTCGGTATAAGCCGACCGCAGCCATTCAGGCCTGGTGACATACTATCCGCGGGATCTTCCAAGTGACCATTCCAGGGACTTGCCCGATCGGCGGATCTCTATGTGTCGTCCTTGCCAGGCGGCGCGTCCGCTTATGTAGGGTATTGCCATGATCTGACGGGTGTTTTCGATGATCGCAAACCGTCTTCGGGCGAGGTCCAGATGCCCGGAAAAGACGCCCTGGAATACGCTTGCGCCGGAATAGCCCACGATAGTCTTGTTTCTGCTTTCGGCCATTCCGGAAAGGGCCTCTTGCAATTCCTGATGATCAAGCAGGCCGGGTCTCGGGCGCATGAGACCTTGTTGGTCAAGCCAGGCTTTTCGTGCGGCAAGCGCCTGTCTGACCTGTGCGCCATAACCTCGTTTGATGCCGGCAAATTGTCGGGGGTCTGTTTCATCGAGCCAAGTGAAAGCGCGGCGTTCTGCAAGCTGACTGACCGGCAGCCAGGACCGCACCCTGATGAATAGTTTTGGACCTGTTTCCATAGGCTCGAAATCATCGGAAATGATCCAATCATCCACCCTGGCCGGCGTGGCAAGCCCTGCGCGTTTCAGCGCCTCCAGCCTTCTCCGAAATTCGACCTCGTTAATGGGCGAAAGATCGCGGCCCTGCGAATGCAACATGTGGGTGGAAAAGAGACCGCCACTCTGTCTCGCAATCTCAAGAAGGGTCTGGTCGATGTCAGCAACAGGATTGGCGGTCGCCGAAACGCTGAGGACACCGCCGATTCCAGGCAAGTCTTCAATGTGTGCTTCGGGTAGGGTAATCCGCCTCAGATGTCCTTCAACCCCATCTATGAGGAGGTTCATACGACTGGAAAGCTCGTCAGACGGAAGGATCGCAACGATCCGTCCGGTGATGGTCTCTCCGGCCTGAAGTATCTCAGATGGCGGCCTCACTTCGATACCGTTTCGAAGAGGCGCGAGCCTGTCTTTGCGTGCGTTTCCGAAGTATCTGTGGCGACGAAGGGATTTCAGACTTTCTGTCCACCCGGTTTCAAGGCGCCATGTGTGAGGAGACAACTGCTTTGCAAGGCCGAGCATCTGAAGGTGCTTGAGGCGTTTGGCATAAAGACTTGCCTGGATGCGCTCTGAGCGGGTTGCGGGTCGGTTCAGTTTCAGGACGCCATTGCTGAGCGCCTCCTCGAAATCGCGGTCTATTGATGTAAACAGATTCCAGGAGGTGCCTCGTAGCTGAAGCGCAGTGATATCCCGCCATCTCTTAGCCCCCAGAGAGTTGCTGACAATCTCTTCTGCCCGGTAGCGTAAACCCTCAGTGATATATTTCCGATCGACATAGAGATCATGATTGCGGAGATCTTTGCCTCGCAAAACGATATGAATGTGAGGCTGGCCTGTGTCGAAGTGATTGACGGCAACCCAGTCAAGCTGGGTGCCAAGATCATTTTCCGCCTGGGCCATGAGTTTGCGGGTAAACCCGGTCAGGTCTTGTATCTCCTTTGAATCTTCCGGTGATGCGATAATCCTGAACTGATGGGGATCATTGCGAGCGCGCGCGTTGAAGTCGCGCACGCCGATCTTTTCTTCTGTCTGGCTGTACATGCGGCTTCTTGAACCATCTCGGTCAGTGCCGTCGCGCCGGATATAGGAGAGATATCTGGCAAATGCGGCATGGCGCTGGGGACCGGACCGGGCGATATGAAACCTGATGAACACCCGCCTGCCATATGTGTGGGACCAGAGCCTGGCGGCAGCGGCGGCGCCTTTGCCACGCCCGAAATGTCTTATTGTGCCAGGCGCGAGTGGTCTGGCGCGCTAGGATGGGGCTGACACGGTCCGGACCGTAGCGCGCGATGGTACCAAGGGATTGTCACGGGCGTCCTGGTTCCGGATCCGCCCCATCTGCGGTGTGAGTTCATTTTCGTCAGACATCAGATTGAGCCAGCGAAGCGGTCTGTTGTCGATGGACGGATACAGGATGATGAAGACCCTGATTTGCCCCATGCCAGGACGCGACGTGCCTTGCCGAGTATTCTGCCGGAGCGCTGTATGCCCATGTAACGCCCATCCAGTGATCTTGTGTGCGGCGCCAGCAGGAATACATCCCCCTCTGCCAGCTTGTAGCATCCCTGCCAGACGGGAAGGGGGCGGCCCTCACCGTCCTTTGCAAGCGCACGGGCGGCGGGCAGGTGGTTGATCCGGATTGTTGCGCCATGCCGGCAGACCGTATCGCCAGGCAAGGCGGCGACATATTTGAGGAGCGGCCAGTTCTCCCCGATATATCCCCGTCCTTCCAGCCAGACCCGGTCCTGCGGTGCCGGTGAGAAAGTGACCATATCGCCGATTTCAGGAATGGCATCCGGGGAGAGTGTCTGAACGGTGTAGAGTCCTCTCGCAACACTGTCTGTTCGATTCCAGATGATCCGGACAGGATGGGCCGGGCTGGATGACCCCAGAAGGACGAGACCTGCAACCAGCCAGGTAAGGGACATGCTAGCTTTCATCACGTTCTCCGGATGCGATGAATTTTCTGCGGTTGCGATATGAGATAATATCCTCTCCCCGATACCAGACCTTGCCTCCGATTTTGTGAAAGGGTGGTCCGGTCCCGAGCGATCGCATATTGGCCAGCGTCTTCGGTTGGAGCCCAAGTTGCTGAGCCGTTTCGATTGTGTTGAGCCATTCGGCAGGTTCGGGTTGGCGCGATGACGGTCTGCAGAACGCCTTTTCTGTGTGCGCGACCTTCATTCTTTGTATTTCCCCGCAATCTTTCATAACCCTATGGTTGTGAAAGGCTATTTGTCGTTTTCGGGAATGGAAGGGTCGAAGCACGTTTGCCCTGAACGACACTGGATCAGAAGTAAAGTGCACAGAATAATTGGCATTTCGTCCGACCCGTATTGATCGTGACAGCACCGCCTGCCCGAATTCATGCAGCTTAGAAGTACGGAAGGGTGGGGCCGTTGCTGTGGCCCGAGCTTTTACCGCTGAGTTCCGGCTCGGCGAGGCATGTCGAGCAAACGGATATACCCACCATTGACGAGTTCTCTTCCCTTGGTCCGGGATCGCCGGATCTGGTCTTTAAGCGCCCTTCCTGGGCTCTTCCATTCTGCGGAAGTCCGTTCCCGGCCGTAAATGATGACGGCTGTCTCACGGATTGATCGTCCAGAGGTCAGGCAATCATAAGCGATAAGCGCATTACGAAGAGACAGGTTCGTCCGTGTCCAGCAGGTGGGGGTCGAATGCGGCCTTAAGATCTGCAAGGCATTGTGGAGCGCTCTGAAAGACTCCTTCAACTCGCCTGTTTCCGAAATCAGAAAGCCCGCCTCGACAGGAACGGGAGACAACAAAGACATGCCGGAGCAACGCGCTTGGATGGCCTGGCCGCAACGTTTTATCAGTAAGTGTTCGTCTCCATCTGCCTCTATCAGGTGGGTGATCTGACATGACCGGATGGCCTGTTTGTAGATGTCGCAATATCGACCTGTTGAAGAGGGATTGATTAGGACGTGAATCTGGTTCCGGGGATGTGGTGAAGACCAGAAGACCTCCGCCTCGTAGCCATTGCTGGCTGGATCAGGAAAGAAGGCGAGGCCCCATTTATTTGCACTATGCTGAATTATTTGCGGTGCAATCAGCTTTATGTCGCGTCTGAACCGCCGGACCGAGATTTTATGGTTGGCATGAACGGCCGCGTCGGCAAGGAATTGAGTGTTGCGTCTCAGAAACTCCCATGCCCAGCGGCAGGGAGACAGTGACTGGGTATATGCGTAGTGACTGATTGAGAGCTGTGGCTTTTCGGACGTATCTGACATGTTCAGCTCTGCCTATACGAAAACAAGCAAAAGTAGAATTCAAAACAACCAATAAGAGAAATTTTGCAAGGAGGTGCGAGGCTTCTGAACGCGGCGGTTGGTATCAGCGGATACCCAACCTGACAATTCTCAGGTCCGGGTTAGAAAAAATATTGCCGGAATCGACGCAAAGATCGTTGACTAACGGGCCGGATTTTACGCGACTATGCATAAAAAGACGGTGGCACGATTTATCAAAGCGGTCTGGCGGTAAAAAGTCGGGTCAGGAATCTGGTCACCGGCCTGAAGGGAGAGCCAGCGTCGCAGTATGAGCAAGGGTCAGAAACATGACGCGAGCAGGTCGAACAGGTCTCCGACCAATGTGGATCGCCAGGTAGGGCGCAACATTCGCCTCTACCGGAATGAATGTGGAATGACCCTGGCGGACCTTGCCGGAGAGATCGGGGTCAGTCAGCAACAGGTTCAGAAATACGAATCCGGTGCAAGCCGCGTGAGCGCGTCAACACTGGTCGCACTGGCAGAGGTTCTGAATGTGCCAATTCAGGACTTGTTTGCCGGAGCCAGACCAAAGCAACCGACAAGGCTTACGAAGATGGAACGCGCGCGGATGGAGTGCCGGGCACTTGTCGAGCGGACCCGGTCTCTGCCCAAGCTGAAATCCATGGCCAAGGTCCTCAAAGCAATGTCGGGCGATTGAATTATCTTTTAGGTAGAAATATAGCGCAACTTTATGTTATTTTGCGTTTATGGCTGTCCCGTCTGCCTCGTTCGGTAAAACGGCACGCTTCCTGTCAGGTGTGCTCCTTGAACAGGGGCCGATTGCGCGGCGCCAGGTAGGCTTTGCCTTGATCAGTGTATGGCTGGCGGCCTTTGCAGCAGCGCTTGGTCCATTGGTCCTGAAAGCGTTGATCGACCACCTGTCGGATACTTCCGCTCCGGAAAGTGGCATGGCACCTGGATTTTCGCCTGTTTTTCTGGCTGCGCTCTATGCTGGGTCACTTCTTCTAACGCGGGTCGCAGGAGAAGTCCGTTCCTGGCTCTATGGCATGGCCGAGCAGTCGATGCTTCGATGGGTCAGCCGGACCTATCTCGCCCACCTGATGAGGGTGCCACTCGCTTCTCATATAGATCAACCGACCGGGGTGACTGTGCAGATTCTGGAGAATGGGCGGCAGGGGTTAAGGCTCCTCCTGCAGCACGTTCTATTCACTCTGATACCCGGTCTGATCGAACTTGCTCTGATGATGGTCGTGATTGCCTCGCTGTTCGATCCGGAATTTCTTCTGATCTTCTGCGCAAGTGTCACAGCATATCTGGCTGTCTTCGGCGACGGAGCGCGCAAAGTCCTGGCAGCGAGCCGGGATGTATCAGTCCATCAGGTTTGCGCGAACAGCATACTGACTGATGCTCTTCTTAATGTCGAAACGGTCAAATGCACCTCGGGTGAGTGCGCTATTACGGAACGTTATGATGACGCACTTGCCCAGGTTGAGCGGGGCTGGGCAAAATTCTATCGCACCCGATGTCTCAATGGAGTCATGGCCGCTCTGGTTTTTGTTTCGGGGCTTGCCGTCACGCTCTGGATCGGTCTCGGCCAGGTTCTGTCTGGCAGCATGAGCCTTGGCGGATTTGTCCTTGTCCATACCTATATGTTGCAGGCGGTGCGGCCAGTTGAACTTCTGGGATATGGCGCGCGCGATATCGGACAGGGGGCAGCTTTTACCTCCAGGATCGCCGGTATCCTGGACCAGCCTGCCGAACCTGAGGGCAATCGGACAGAGTTCAATGCATCAGTCGATATGTCCGCTCCTTTGACGGGGGCGTTGCGGGTGAGTTTCGATCATGTCGGCTTTGCCTACGAAGGCGGGCATCCGGTTCTGACGGATCTCAGTTTTACGCTTGAGCCCGGACAAGTCACCGCGCTTGTCGGTTCGTCAGGAAGCGGCAAATCCTCGATCGCGCGTCTTTTGCTGGGGCTGTATACGCCTCAATCGGGGCGTATCATTCTGGATGGGATTCCTGTTGAAGGCTGGCCTCGCGACGTGCTCCGGGAACGGATCGCTTTGGTTCCGCAGGAAGCCGGACTCTTTGATACAAGTCTTGCCGACAATATCAGCTTTCCAAGTACACAGGCTCGCAGGGAAGATATCGAACTGGCAATGAAGCTGGCAGGCCTGGATGGCAGTCCGAATGTCTTTCCGGACGGGCTGGAAACCCGCATTGGAGAACGGGGGGTACGTCTCTCTGGCGGAGAACGGCAACGCATTGCCATTGCGCGTGCCATATTGCGGCGTCCTGGCCTTCTCATTGCCGATGAGGCGACGTCCTCCCTTGATCGCCGGATGGAAGCGGAGGTCAGCCGGCACCTGTTTCAGTCAGCAGGGGATGCAACCCTGCTGATCATTGCACACAGACTTTCAACGATTATCCAGGCAGACAGAATCCTCGTCCTTGATCATGGAAAGATCGCCGAAGAAGGTACGCATGAATCCCTGCTGGAAGCTGGCGGAACCTATGCTGCGATGTGGCATGCGCAATAAATGGAGCACCTGCGCTATTTTCAGTGCCATGCGCGGGGCGACCCGCAGATAGTTCAAGAATTCGGTACAGGGCGGATCTGATGCTCCGGCATGAGTGTCAGGGTTCCGCTTCATAGGCCTTGAGATCCGGCTGTCCTTGGATGGCTTATCCGGCCGTGTGATACTGACGCTTTCTGGCTGAAGGTAATCGAGGCAAGAATGATTATGGCACCCGCTGTCTGCGCCGGGCTCAGGGATTGACCGAGGCACAACCAGTCGAGGACGACTGCAAGGACGGGGCTCAGAAAGCCGAGCGTCGATACCGCCGACGGAGTGGTCTGGGACGATAAGCTGTGTGCTACGCGCAAAGGGGGTAGCTTCGTCGCAGCAGTTCAAGGTCATGGGTTAGTTTTTACGATTCCGCTTGAGCAATTCTGACGGCTCGACTTCGAGCGCCGCCGCCAGCTTGGATACTACATCCAAAGTTGCGCTATAAATTTGCCGTTCCAATAAACTCACATATGTTCGGTCTATGTCTGCACGGTGAGCAAGCTCTTCTTGCGACCAGCCTCTGGCGCGACGAATTTTCTTCAAATTATCGGCAAATGTTTTTCGTAAGTTCACCCTCGGAGTATTCGGAAGGTGATGAGTATAGTACCACGGAATATACTCAGAACTATATGCATGAAAGAGATCAGGCGTTGGAAGCTCTTGATATACTCAGGAGAGGCTGCAGGAACTAGATCAGATGGTAAAGGTGACCGTCTATATACCAATTGAGCCTTGCTATTGGCGGCCACTATTGGAAAGTCAGCAATTCGATTGGCTCTACACCGAGAGCATCTGCAACCCTTTGTACAACATCGAGGGTGGCGCTGTATTGTGCCCGTTCCAATAAACTGACGTAAGTGCGATCGATCTCCGCCAAGCTCGCAAGTTCTTCTTGCGACAAGCACTTTTGCTGTCGCAATCGCTTTAAGTTGGTTGCGAAAATCTCCCGAAGCGTCATGTCGAGAGCAGACAGGGTTGAGTAGTATACAGCTACGGAGTATACTCCGAAATTATTGCTCTGACTGCAGTTTTTATTTGCTCGTTATGATGGTGCAGAAAGGCGATCTCGTTCACCCGTGAACCTTGGTTCGACCCGCTTGAAAATGACGAAAACGATGAAAATCACTACAAAATGCAATCTTTGGCTGTGTAGCTCGACTCTCGCGCCGGAAAGATTGTTTGAAAAAAAGCGAGCAGTAAGCGGAACCAATTTTTGGTTGGGGGCGATGCCAATGAGTGAGCAACGATCTGCTGTGGTTCCTGGAGGGCTTCTTCAACCTGGTTATGCGCGTCCATCAGCTGCAGGTATTTCTAAATATGAGCGCCTCAATAGTGAGCCTCTCACAGACCTGTCTGTGTGCAGTGATGGTTCTAGCCTCACCCAACTTTACCACCACGACCGCGGAAAGTTGCTCCAATACTGCCGTGTACGGATTTCAAATGCTAGTGATGCCGAAGACCTCGTTCAGGAAGCGTTCCTTTCCGTCGGCCGAGCTTATCCGGACAAGGGCGGCGAAGAGCTAAGGGCGCTGCTTTTTACAACGCTGCGAAATCTCACGCTCGATTACCTCAAGTCCGGCCGTGTGAAGGCAGGGCAGATGACGACCGAAATTACCGACAAGGGCGACACGCTCGCCTGTACGCGAACGGTGACACCGGAGAAGGCGATGATGGACAGGCAAACCCTGCAGCAGGTCAGTGAAATTCTTGAGACAATTGCGCCAAGGCAGAAGCAGGCCTTGCTGCTCAGTCGGCTTGAACGCCTGACCCATGACGAGATTGCCAAACGGCTTGGCGTCTCGCCGCGCACGGTGAGAAATGATATTACCGATGCTCTGGCGGCGATCACCAAGGGCCTTGCCCGCAAAGAGCGCGGCCTCTGAGGCCAGACCGGGTGAGTGGTAAGATGACAGACAATGAGGATTGCGAAAGCCGGCTGGAAGCAGCGGCCCGCTGGCATACAGCCCTGCAGGATCCAGGCGTCACGCTGGAGACGCTGGATGCTTTCTCTGCCTGGGAAGCGGATCCGGAAAACGCCGAGGCTTTCCGGATCACTGAATCCGTTCTGAGCGCTGTTGATCAGAGCCTCGCGACAATTGGACCGGTTGAGCGTAATCAAGCCAAACCCGGTAAGGCTAAGCACCTGATTGTCTGGGCCATCGCGGCGCTTGCCGGGATCCTAGCCCTTCCGACACTTGTCATGATCAGGCCGTTGGAGGGCGGGGGGACGCCGCCGGAAACCTATCGGACTTCGATCGGGGAACAAAAACGTATCGATCTCGAGGATGGGTCGGTGATGATACTGAATACGGCAAGCGTAGCGGAGGTCAGCTATTCAAAGGCACGTCGCCTGGTTTTCCTTGAAACCGGGGAAGCCCTGTTTGATGTCGAAAAGGATGGGCGTCCTTTTCTTGTCGATGCTGGTGGTAGCCGCACGACGGCGCTCGGTACGGCGTTCAGTGTTCAGACGAGAGATGAACTTGTCAGTGTCGTCCTGGTGGAAGGATCGGTGTCGGTTTCGGAACTTGGGCCTCAGCGCAGGATGTTTGGCCTTTTCCCTGCCAGCCGTGAGGAAGAGGAGCGCACTGTGCTGGAACCGGGACAGCGGCTGGTCATGACATCCGGGCACGCTTCGCAGGTTGAGACGGTGAATACAGCCGCTGCCCTGGCCTGGCAGACTGGTATCCTGCAGTTTGACGATATGCGCCTTGATGAGGTGATCGACGAGCTCAACCGGTATTCAGAGACGAAGCTGGTTCTTGGCGATCCCGCGCTTGGCGAAGAGCGGATCAGCGGCGGGTTCCCAGTTGGTCAGCAGGAAGCCTTTGGGCGCAATCTCACCTATTTGTTGCCTGTCCGGATCGAGCAGACGGGGCGGGAGATCCGCATCCTGCCCGGCACAAACGCAACCGCCCCCTGACGGGATTTGTTTCAGCCATTGGTTCCGGACTTTCGGATGGGTTTACTTCAGCATGTGAACTAGCGGTCAGATTATATGCGAATGCGCATCCTTATGGCCGTCATACGCCTTGCGCCACCGGTAGCAGGTCTGTTCCGACCCGCCGATCAAACGCGCAGCCTGAACCGCCGTCTCACCGCGCGGGAGGCGGACATCCAACTCCCGCAGCGTCGCAATAGTTTCCTCAGACGATGATCTCTCGCCCATGTCTCAGCTCCATATATGCAGCCGGAGCTAACTCAAATTATAGACCGCTTTTCGGGAGGCGCACCACCTCTCTTGATGAGTGAAGCCAAACCCAGCAAATCGCGAAAAGATAAAAAAGAGCAATAATTTCATTTCTTTACACGTCATTTCCAGGATCTTCCCGTGTTTGCTGGCGAAACCCTCGAAAAGCACTTATTTCCTCTTTGACTCACTTGGGCAATTTTGTGTGGTAAGGCTATTGCGTCCTTTACCACACAATGATAACTGTGTGTGGTAAAGGGAGATTGGAGCAATACGTCTTGGCGTTTCGCAGGCACACACAGGTTGCACAAGCGGCATATTATGATCTCGTCTCGCTCCTGCTGGACGAGACGGTGACGGACCTGCGTGGGGCTCCGACTGCCAGGAAAATCAATGGCAGGACCTATTGGTATGATCGCTATCGAATTGGGACCGCGATCCACGAGACTTACCTCGGCGAGGGAACCCAGGACTTGCTCGAACGCCTTGAACACTATGAAGCCCTGAAGGAAGAGCGCGCTGGCCGAAGGCGTGAACGGGCACGCCTTGTGCGACTCCTGCGGAGCGAGCAATTTCTTGGTCTCGATGGCGCGAGCGGCAGCCTCATCTCAGCGCTGGCCAAGGCGGGCACATTCAGGCTTGGGGGCGTACTCGTCGGAACGACGGCCTTCAGGCTCTATGAAGGTGAACTTGGGCTTCGCCTCAGCTTGGACCAGACCGCCATGACCAACGACATCGATATAGCGAGCTTCGAGAAACTCTCACTTGCGCTCGGCGATACGGTCGAGCCGCCCCTCAATGAAGTTCTTGGCAAGTTCGATTTCGCACCCGTTCCATCGACTGACAGAAATCGCGTCTGGCGCTGGCGCCAGTCGAACACCGAAACCATGGTGGAATTCCTGACACCGTCTTTTGAAGAAGAGGAGGGGGTAAGGGACTTGCCTGCCCTGGGGGTCAGTGCGCAATCCCTCCACCATCTCAATTATCTGCTTACCGAGCCGCTGAGTGCCGCCGCGGTTTACCGGGAAGGTGTCCTTCTGAAAATTCCGCGTCCGGAGCGCTATGCGATCCACAAGCTGATCGTATCCAGCCGTCGAAACGACGGACCGGAAAGTCTGAAAGCAAGGAAGGACCTTCTTCAGGCCGAACTGCTGATCGAGATCCTGTCCGAAGATCGACCAGCGGATCTCGCTGATGCCTATTCGGATGCCATGTCGAGGGGGCCGCGCTGGCGCGAACTAATCGGTCGCAGCCTGATCAGATCGCCGGAATCCAGGAAGAGAATTGAACTGTCGATTGCGGGATGAACGAAAACTTAAATAACCAACCTTGATCACATCTGGACTCGAGCAGAATTCTGCCACTGGAGCGCGTCGTGAGAAGTACTCCCATCAGACGCGGGCGAATGTCGCTCGCCTCCCTGATCATATCAGCTCCCGATGCGTGGTTAAACGATTCGCTCAGTTGATACACTGAGTACGATTGCGGCAAGGCTTCAGGGAAACACTTTGTTTTGGTTCAGGATTGCCGAGGCTGACAGGCTGTGTCGTGCACTAGCGCTGATCGAGAGGTAGGTTCATTCCGCCAGTAGTATTCCGATATTTTCTGCTTCCCCTCGAAACACCGAAATCTACGTTCTCGGCACCCTCCAAGGCAACAGTGAGTACATACAAGGCAGGGATGCACTGAAAACTATCCTGCCGGATACGGACAGTCGGTCGTTGTGAGAGCAGGCGTGGCGAATTGGGTCGTGCGCCTTGCTATCCCGTTCCTCTGGGGGAGAACGACTTTGACTTTACATAATACGAAATACCGGCTCTTGGCAGGCGCAGCGCTGTCGGGCATCACCATGTCTCTCACGTCATTGCCTGCGCTTGCTGAACAGGCTTCGATGGAGCAGGCTGAAAAGATTGAAATTCCGGCGTCGTCTCTGGACGTGGCTTTGAAGGCTTATTCAGCCCAAACCGGAACGCCTCTGCTATTCAGCCAGGTCGCCATTGCTGATCAAAGTTCGCCTGGCCTCTCTGGCACCTATCCGCCTCTAACCGCTCTGAGCTTGCTGTTGGCCGGTACAGATCTGGAAGCGGTTCGCGGCGAAGGAAATGCTTTCCTGATCCGGGAGAAGAGGACTGACTTTGAACAATCCAGTCCCGTACCGGTGCAACCAGCAAAGCCTGATAAGATCCCGGACGCGCTTTCGGAGCCGGATAAAAAAGCTTCATCCGACGATCTTGTCGCGGAAAAGATCATCGTAACCGGCACGAGCCTTCGTGGGTTCGCCCCGGAGAGCTCGCCGCTTTTTGCTTATGGGCGCGAGGAGATCCTTGAATCCGGGGCAGCCTCGACAGAGGAATTCATTCGCCAGCTGCCGCAGAACTTCGGAGGCGGATCGACGGAATTTGCCCCATACGGAATACCCGGCGATGACAGTTCAAAGTTCAACAACACATTTGGCTCTGGCGCCAATCTGCGTGGGCTGGGCTCCGGGGCCACGCTGACGCTGGTCAATGGCCGCCGGCTGGCACCGACTTCCTCGATCGGTGATTTTGTGGACCTGTCCATGATTCCGATTTCCGCCCTGGAGCGGGTGGATGTTCTGGGGGACGGGGCGTCCTCCATCTATGGCGGTGATGCCGTTGCGGGCGTGATGAATTTCGTGCTGCGTGATGATTATGACGGCGCTGAATCCGCTCTGCAGTATGGAAGCGTAACCAGCGGTCACATGAAACAATACCGGGCCAGTCAGACCTTGGGAAAAAGCTGGACCGGCGGGAATATTCTCACAGCTTATGAATATTATCACCGGGACAACCTGACCCTTGCGGACCGGCCTCAGATCCCACGCCAGACACTGAGCAATGGAGACGAGATTACGGTCAATCATCTCTTTGACCTCCTGCCGGAGCAGGATCGTCACAGCCTGATCCTGTCGGGCAAGCAATCCCTGACCTCCAGTCTCCAGCTTTCCGGATCCGGGCTCTATTCCAAACGCTCAAGCCGGGCTTATTCCTTCCTGGGGCGTTCGACCGTCTCGGTCGCCATGAGTGATGCGGAGTCAGAACTGATCGCTCTCAGCGGCGGAGGAGACTATGAGTTTGCCTCGGGTTGGGCGGCGTCCCTGGACCTGACCTATAGCCGGGTGCGTAACAATGACTATGGCAAGACGCTGATCCCGGTGCAGATCAACCCGGGCCGGAGCAACACGGACTCCAATCTCGCCTCTGCAGATCTCGTATTGACCGGTGACCTCTTCGCTGTGCCTGGTGGCAAGGTGAAGGCAGCGATTGGCGGTCATTTGCGGCAGGAGGATTTCGAGAATTCGAACTCTGACACCGGGCTCGATCGCAAAGCTGACCGGGATGTGCGGGCGCTCTATGCCGAAGTCCAGGTGCCATTTGTCGGTGCGGGTAATGCCCAGCCTGGGATTGAACGTCTTGAGCTCAACCTGTCAGGCCGGCTGGATGATTATTCGGACTTCGGAACAACCTCCAATCCGAAGATTGGATTGCTCTGGTCACCACTTGGCGGGTTGAACCTTCGCGGAACCTACAGTACGAGCTTTTCCCCGCCAGCGCTTGGCCGGACCGGGGATCTCGGGCGGCTCGGGATCGTGTACCCGATGTCTTATATCATGAGCGCGCTCGGCAATCTCACACCGCCAGATCCAGCGCTTGCTGATATGGATTATCTCCGGGCGGTCGGGACGGCGGGCGATCTCGATCCGGAAACCTCCCGGACCTACACATTTGGTGCGGATTACGAAGGCGGAGGAGAGGGGCGGGCCTGGTCGGCAAGTCTCAATTACTATGATATCGCGTTTGAAGGCCGGCTGGGCTCAACACCGATGCCCCTCAACCAGTCTCCGCTTCTGGCGCCGTTCATCGAGGGAGAAAGCCCAGGCATATTGCCGCCTGGAACCGTAATCTTCTTTCCCACGCCGGAAGAGGTGGCGACATTGGCGGCGACGTTCAGTCAGCCGGTTCTCTTCTGGCCGGGCCTCGACAGTCTCGATAATGTTGGCGTCATTAACAATGCTGCCGTTGTTCGCAATCTCGCCTCGACTGAGACAAGCGGTTTGGATCTCCAGCTTGGTTATGAGACCGAGACCCGGTTCGGTCAGGTCACCGGCGGGATTTCAGCAAACTACATTCTCGATTTTACTCAGCAGGCAACGGATGTGACCGCGCCGGTTGAGACACTCAACACGCTGCGTAATCCAGTGGATCTGCAGCTGCAATCCCGCCTCGGCCTTACACGCGGCGGGTTTTCCGGAACCGTACGGGTCAATTACCTCGATGACTATCGTACGGACGGTACGGCCATGGCCGACAAGATCGGTTCGTGGACCACGGTCGACCTCTCCCTCGCTTACGATTTCGGAGCAGAGACTGAGGGCCTTCTGAAAGGAACGCGCCTGTCCTTGTCAGTGCGTAACGCATTTGACGAGGTCCCTCCGGCAGTCCCGGTGAGTGGCAGCCTGCGAACGACGGGCTATGACCAGGCGAATGCCTCCCCATTGATGCGGTTCGTGTCCCTCGAATTCCGCAAGGCATTCTGACCCTTCTTCTCTTGTCACGGGGCCGCACGCGCGGCCCCGTGACCATTTTAGTAATTTCCCCTCAGGCATTCCTGTCGGATGTGATGTAGCAAATGATGCGAGACGCTCTCTTACGCGTATTGATATTCGCTTTTGTCTGGCTGGCCTTTCCGATGTGCGTTCCGGTTCAGGCTGAAGGGCGTGCCCTGACGCTTGATGACATGTTGAAGATGGAAGGCTTTGGCCATGCTGTTTTTGACCCTTCGGGTCGTTGGCTCGTCTATGAACGCCAGCGACCATATGAGGAGAATTCTGACTTCAGCTATGGTCTTTATGCGGCCGGTCGGATCGGCCACGAGCTCTGGAAATATGATCTGGACGTTGGAGGTGCGCCAATGCGCCTTCCGGGCATCGCCCCGGAGAGCGATACAAGGCTGGTAACTGTGTCTCCGGAGGGCCGATATATTTCGGTCCTTCAGTATAAGCGCGGTCATGTCGCGTTTGGTATCTTTGATACCGAAGAAAATCGTCTGGTTCAGTTTGAACGCGCGCCTGTGGATAGACGGACCGGTGGACAGGATCCGGTCTGGATCTCGGAAGGCAGGCTGGTCTTTGCCGCTTTGCCGGAAGAGGAACAGAACCGGTCGATGAGCTTGAGGGCCGACACAGGGCAGAAACTGTCGGAAGCCTGGCGCGCAGCCTGGTCCGGCAAGACCGTCACCGTGCGGGAGGCCAGAAGTTATACAACCGACCATGACGAAGCCGCTGGGCGAGGCTGCCTCATGCTGGCCGATGGAACATCTGGAATTGAAGCCTGTCTCTCCGAAGGACGGTATACAGATCTTCGCCATTCGCCGGATGGCCGGTCGCTTGCGGCACTTCAGGTCTGGAAAAAGCGGATGGATGGATCCCGCTCGCTGCTCGAAGACGGGTCAGATATTTTCAGACTGGTTCTCTTCAATGCAGAAGACTGGACCCGTCGTCCTGCGGCGCTGGACTTGTCGGTTATGCCATACACGCTTGAATGGTCTCCGGACGGCCAATCCCTGGCGCTGTTCGGCTGGGAGGATGGGCAGTCGCCGAGGGAAGGCGGCTTTTACCTCGTCGATGCGGAAAGCGGCGAGGCGCGGCGCCTCTTGCAGACAGGACTGGATCTTGTCTCCGAGCGGGAGCGCGGCTGGGCCCAGCGGCCTGAACGGGCTGTCTTTGTCGGTGATCGATTGGCGGTCTATGCCCGCGCTACCTCCGACCCTGCTTCAGTTGGCAGTTTTATCTATCGCGATCCTGGAGAAGCCGGGCTGTCACGTGCCGACTGGTATGCGCTTTCCTTTCATGCTTCGCCTGAAAACCTGACAGCCGGCTTGAGGCAGGTTTCCGGTATCCCGATTGTTTCGGGCGAGGAAGGCGCGCAAATCCTGTCGGGGAATGGGCTCTACCGGATGGAGGCGTCAGGTGATCTGAGCCTTGTTTCGGACACGCTGGAAGGTCCGGTCCGTCAGGTCCGGCCAGGAACGGCCCTCACGCGAGAGGGTGTCATCCGTCCGGAATTGCAACAGGATCTTATGCTTGTGTCGGGGCATGGCGCGGCACAGCGTTTTGACGTGCAAAGTCCTGCAGTTCAGCAAGTATACAGGGGCCTGACCTTTCTGCCGGCAGATGAGACAGCTGTTCCGGTCGCTGCTTCGGCAGATTCTGGTGCAATCCTCTACCGTACCAGACAATCGGGAGAGACGCGCCTGCTGATCGCCAGCCTGATGAACGGTGTCCGGGAGATCGACCGGATCAATCCTCACCTAGCCGGCATGGCTCCGGTTCATTGGGAGAAAGTTGCTTATGGGGTGGGTACCGGTGCAGAACACCAGACGCTGGAAAGCTGTATCCTGCTGCCGCCAGACTACCAGACCGGCCATCCCGTTCCGTTGGTCCTCGAAGTTTATCCCGGCGCTCCGAGCCTGTGTGGGGACAGAGATCCAACCCAATCGGGCATGGATGTCTATTCGCCCTATCTCTGGTCTGCAGAAGGCATTGCCTATGCACGTCTCGCCCTGCCGACGGACCTCATCCGAAAGGAAGAAGGGCCGATTGCCGGCATGCCGGATCTGGTCGAGGCGGGCGTGAACGCGCTTGTAGAGCAGGGCTATGCCGATCCGGACCAGGTGGTGCTTCACGGGCTAAGCCAGGGCGGTATATCTGCGCTCTACGTGGCGGCAAAGACCGACCTGTTTACTGGGGTCATCGCGCAGAACAGCTGGAGCGATCTCGTCAGTCATTATTTTGGTCCGGCAGGCATATTTGCCGACTTCTCTGTAGACGGACTGGGCGCGCAGTTCAGGCGATATGAGAGCCTGGCAGGCAGCGCCTTCGGCCTGGGTCAAACACCGTTTGACGATCCGGCGCTTTATTACCGCAACAGTCCGATCCTTCTTGCCCCGGACATTGAATGTCCTGTCATGCTTATTCATTCGGACATGGACGCGTTTGACGACAGTCAGTTTGACGAAATGTATGCAGCGCTTGCGAGGCAAGGTAAGGATGTCCGCTATGTCCTCTATCGCGGGGAGGGACATGTCCTGTCTTCACCAGCCAACATCCGGGACATGTGGCGGCGTAAACTGGAATTCCTGGGCGATGTCGCGGCGAGCAGTCCCGCGCATTGAGCAAGACAGATTACATTGTTGGGGTGTGAGATGGAGAATTGTTCTGCTGGCGCGCCCATGTCCGCAGCCAGCATTCGATTCCATAATAGAAAAGCATCATGACGCCAGAGGATTCGATCATGAAACTATCGCGCGCGCCATAAGCTTCAACATCATTGTCGGTGAGCAGACCCAGTGAGACCAGTTCGCCGTGTTTCAGCGTATCAACGATCTGGTCCCGGAACCGGGAGACACGCGCCACATAAAACCGGCTGGCGCTGCCCTTTGCGGTACGCAAGCGAACAGGCTCGGGTATGAGGCCTTTGAAGGCAACACGTGCCAGACCGCGATTGGCTCCGTTTGTACTCAGGGTCCAGGCTGGCAGCCGCAGGCAGAGCTCGATCAATGGCTGCGAGATCAGCGGGTGAAGGGTTTCCCTGTGTCCTGTCGAGGCCAGATTCTGGCGAAGCTGGGTCATGTGCAGGAGTGCGCAGACCTGCGAAAATTTTGCCGGTGGCAAACCTTTCGCCTCCCGGGTCCAGACGGGCAAGCGCCCTGCAATATCTTCCGGCGCGTTCGCAAACTGGTTCAGCCGGTTCTGGCGCTTCCGGATGGTTTCCAGATAGGGCGATAGGGCGCCCCTTTGCCGGATGAGGTGGCCGGTGTCTGCCATGACCTTCCAGATTGAGTGGCCGGATAGTCTTGCGGCATCGAGCAGGCGCCGGCCCGTATCGGGACCCGGGCCATGACGGAGAAGATAATCTGCGAACATGGCTGCGTCAGGGACGTCGCGGAACAGATGATCTCCGCCCTGACCGGTAAAACGTACGCCTCCCTGGAGCTGCAGATGTTCGGGCAGCAAAGCAGCAAGATCCGGTGACGTAAACTGTCGGAATGGCCTGACCGTAGGGGGATGATGTTCAGGCAGTCGATCAAGCCCTTCACCGGGTTCTATCAGAATGTCTTCCACTGGACAGCCGCACAATCGGGCTGTCTGCCTGGCATAGCTGAGCTCCGGCGGATCTTCTGAGCCGAGACAGAAATGGATGGCATGAACCGGCGCCTTCCGCGACCCATACGCCAGCGCCGCCAGGACGATGGAAGAATCGAGGCCTCCTGAGAGGCTGACCGCAATGTTCCTGTTGGTATGCCCCCAGGATTGTACTGTCCTGCAGACGGTTGACCGGAGTTGCGCGGCCGCCAGATCCACGGGACATCGTAATGTGTCCGAAGCAATGTCGCGCGGATCCCAAATCAGATCCTTATAGGTGTGTGAATCATCCAGGCGGAGCATTTCTCCCCCCAGAAGCTCGTGAACTTCATTCAGGCCGGTTTCCCCCGTCAGGATCTTGTCATAGGCAAACAGGTCCGCGATGAAGCGGCGATTGACTGTAAATCCGGACATGTCGAGCCACGGGCAGAGTTCCAGATTGGAAAAGACAAAACAGGCGCCGTTCCTGAATGTGTAATAGCAGGGAAGGCTGGCAGTTGGATCCGTCAGGATCGAGAACCCGCTCTCATGCCTGAAAAACCCGACAAAATTTCCCCAATAATCCTCAAGGAGTGTCCTGCCGGTCGACTGGATGAGCCGATCGTTCTCAGCAGAGGAAAAGAAATTCACCTGGCGATCATGTGCTCCCTGATCGGATTTCCGGAAAAGGGTTCCATACACCAGTCCATCTGTTGATTGGGCGCCAGCAGAGATAACAAGCTGCCTTGTGTGTGTCGTTTGTGTTCCAAGGTCTGAAAAAAAGAACCCTTTCGAGACAGGCAAAGGCCGACTTTGGGGCCTTATTGACCGGTAACATGCAATGACGCCTTCGACAGTCTTGCTGGCGACCGGATCATCCGGATTCCACAGAGCGGCAAAATAGGCGCGCATCGCAATCAGATCGCCATGATTGGAGTAAACTCGCGGACAGTGAAAGTTTCGTCTGTCAGGAGCAGGCCGTTAAATTCCAGCCAGCAATGTGCGGAAAAAGGTGAAAGTCGAACGCCGAATATCCAATCGGCACACAAACCGGCGGTGCTCAGATAGTGGAGTAGCGCGAGGCTTGTGTATCGGCATGCGTCCCGGCTGGAGAATACGAAGGGCGCAAAGGCATGAAATTCGCGCGCGAGGTCTGCAACTTCGTCGGACGTGTCGGGACTGATGGCGTTTGTACTGGATTTCCAACTTCTTGCTCTGGAAATCTGATCCTGGAAGGCACCCCGATTGCAGGCGGCGGATGCTGCTTGCATGGAGCATAGTATGGCAGGAACCCGGCTTGCCCTGAAACGCCATTCGATCTGGTCGAAGTCGAAAAGTGAGCGATCCGGAGCCGGCCATTGAAATAAATCGATCCGGTCAGATTCTGTGAATGTCGCCTGCAGGATGCCCTGTTGTACAAGATAGTTGCCAAATGCGAGTGCCTCAACGCCCGGAACAGGCTCCGGGGACACGGCAAGGAATTTCTGAAACAAGACAGCTTGCGTTTCAGTCAGACAAGTATAGCGGTCTGTGCAAAGATCCAGGAAGACATACGTGCCTCCCGTGTGACAGCAATGAATACCCGGTGCCAGGCTTAAGGGCCTGCAAGACGTGTTGTTTCCCGGGTGCTGAAACGGGCTCTGGGATGAAGCGTGTGTGCAGCCCGAAGGTGATGAAAAATCCGGCATCTGGAAACTCCGATTACGGAACGCTGGCGAATCCTGCACTAAGCAGGAGACGCCAGCTGGAGGAACGTTCCGAGCCGACCCCGGTCAGGGCCGGGTCAGGTCAGGGCTGAACCTTGGACAACCCTTCTTCGATTTCGACACCCTGGCCGTAGAAGCCTCTGGTTTCCTCGGAAACCGCTCCGAGTTCGATCATCTCGAACATGTCTTCATTGGATGTCTGCTGGTCATCATGGGTCATGATGAATCTCCTTTCTTGGGTTATTGCCGTCAAAGCAACGGCAAGTAGAAAGTGTGATCAAATATAGGTGGAGTCAACGTTTCAGAATCTTAAAAATAGTCAATAAAATACAATAAAAACAAATAGTTGGTGTCCACGCCCCGTGGCGTGGCTCGGCAAGGCTGGAAGAGCGCACCTTAGTCAGGTATCGCAATCATGATGTCAGACCCGTAGGTTCTGCGAAGAGCTGATAGCCGATTGGAGAGGACATGATCAGGTCGGGGTGGATTCCGGACGCAGAGGCTGTGGGGGGCCTGCTCCATCATGCTGATCGCCTGGCTGCGTCTACCTTGACGCAGAAGTCTGAGTGACCGCATAGCGGCGTAGAATGTGCGCGTGTGCGGATTAGTCATATAGAGGGCAGGAGATGACAGCACGGAGGAAAAATCCTTGTCCGGCATGCGCCAGCCCTGTCCGTAGGTTTCGGAAAGCAGCTTATCCGGATTATCAGGGATGTTCCAACTGGCTCCCTGCCAGATTTTTCTGGAAATCCCGAAACCCGAAAATCGCCACTGAATCTCACCGGGGTAGTCGCTCAGCCCACAGAGCCTGTAAGGCCCCTCCGCCTCATAGAGGAAGAGGTCGACCGCGACCGATTCAAATGTCAGACCGATATATCGATCACCCGCCCGGGCGGATCGACCCAGCTGGATTGATGGATGGTCTCGCAGGAATACTGTGATGTCGGGGCGGGCATTACGGTCGCAGAGAATTCCGATATCTGCATCCCGGTCATGAGGCAATGGCGCGCCGTTCCGGACAAAACCAAGCAGTGTGCCGCCGGTCAGAAAGCTCGTCAGTCCCGCATCGTCCAGCAAGGTCATGATGTCCTGCACCGCCCGCGCGGCTTTCGCGGGTTGGAAGAAATATCGGTACGCAGATGGTTTAGCGTGCCGGACAGGAGACTCGGCAAGGGCTTCTCTGGCAAAGAATGCGGCGTCCTCATAAGCTCCGTCGGCGTAAAGAGCGCGTGCGAGACTTTCGCTGGCGCTCCCTCTGGAACTGAATTTTTCAAACCGACCGACTGTAAAGCGAACCGCATCTGCTGAGCGGCCTGCGCAGATCAGCGCCTTCGTGCAGTGTCTCAACAGGCCGGAATTGACCTGGGGGTGATTGCATTTTGCCATCAGAGCGCTGGCGGCATGTTGAAGACAGTCCAGCCGTTCATCTTCTCGAGACGTGATATCGGCGATGGAATTCCAGCTTCTCCAAGCCATTGGATCGTGGTGAGTGCTTGTAAAAAAAGCCTCAATGGCCCTCGGACGTTCACCGAGTGCAGCCAGGCACAGACCCCGTATATGATGAGCATGCGAATTGTGAGGTTGGTGGGACAGGATGAAATCGCATTCCGGCAAGGCCGCAGACGGGTGGCCGGATCGGAAGAGGGCTACGGCAAGCAGGCATTTCGCCTGCAGGTCATCTGACCGTGTGTCGGTGACCTTTCGAAGGATTGAGGCTGCGGCTTCGGGGTGTCCTTCCGTTATCATGCGCCGGGCCGACTCAATCTTCATTCTGCGGGAGCTCGCCGTATTCGATGGCGAGTACCGGTCATTTGTGCCGTCCATCAGATTCTCCTGAAAAGTCACAGGACATGTCAAAACCGGAAAAAGCGCAGGCGGTCGCTGCGCTGCCGGAGAATTGAAGTATAAGGAAAAATAACGTAAAAGGCGAATCCAAAAACAACTAAAGGGAGAAATTTGAGTCCGGAATCACAAGTATGGACTCTATAACGACTGGTAGAGCGGGGGCTGCCTGGCCTTGCCGTCAGCCAGGTTTAATCGAAAGGTCGGGCAAGCATTGGTTTCTCCTTTGTGGCGCAAGTATAACAACTAAAAGGAGATATTGGTGTGCTACCCAGATTAGGCATTGTACGATCCTGTCATTGAGATAGATTTCCGGGTCTGACGAGAAAAGGCATCCTGAATGCGCGACTATGATGGCTCCGCGGTGCTTGACGCAATCCGGTCTGTACAATCCATGAAGACGGTCGAGGACACGATTGCTGTATTGTCCGGATTTATTGAGCAGTATGGGTTTGAGCGCATATTTCTTGGGCAATTGGTGAACCCGGCTAACGTTCCGCTCAAGGAAATCCTGTATGTTTCTGACTGGCCGGATGAACTGAAGGAACATCGCCGGAGCCAGATGGCGATTCTGCATGATCCAATCGCGATCTGTGCTTTGCGCTCGAAGCGCCCATTTTCATGGGCCGAAGCCCGTGAACATGCCTCCCGAGCGGGCCGAATGGTTGTGGATATGGTCCATGATTATGGCATCACCGACGGAATGATGTTTCCAATGCACGCTCTGCACAGCGTGTCGGGCGGTGTCTCCCTGGGTGGTTCCAGTAAGCTGGATCTGTCGCCCACTCAGGTCAAGGAGCTCGAGATTGTCTGCCAGACAGTCTATTATCATCTGGAAGACCTACTTGGGCCGTTTCCCTATCAGAAGGTCGCCGAGCTCACCCGCCGTGAAACTGAATGCGTCCAGTTTGCCGCGGCCGGCAAGTCCAATTGGGAAATTGCACAGATTCTGGGCATTCAGGAAGACACGGTGAAGAAGACGCTGCGCCGGGCAGGGGACAAGCTTGAGACCGTGAACCGGGCGCACCTTGTCGCTTCGGCGATCGCCAAGAACCAGATTTTTCCCTGATCAAGTCCCCGAAAGGGGACATTCCTTCCCGTTCGATCCGGAACAGACTGTCTCCTGAACTCAGGAGTGCTTTGACATGTTCAGGATTGTCACACCCGAAAAGCGTGATGCAAATCGCGAACTCCTCGATGAGATGTTTCGCATGCGCTACCGGATCGTCGTTGATGAGTGGGGGTGGGATATCCCCGGGATATCGCCGGGATACGACAAGGACCAGTTTGATACGGACAGTACAGTCTATGTGATTGTGCAGGATGAGCATGGACAGGTGGTCGCGACATCGAGGGTCAACCCGACAACCAAGCCACATATGCTGAGCGACTTGTTTGCAGATTATTGCGACTTGCAGCCATATCCTGTCGGACCGGATGTCTGGGAGTGTTCGCGCTTTGTCACAGACAGATCGCTGATGCCCGATCCAGTCGAAGATTTCCGCTTCCGGTGCAGGCTCGGAATTGGCCTTACGGTCTTCTGCATCGACAAGAAAATTTCGCGTCTGAGCTGGCTCACACATCAGAAATTCTACAATCTTGTCCAACGCGTCTGGACCACAGAACCGCTGGGTCTTCCAAGACGGGAAGGGGATGACTGGGCCTGGATCCCGGCTGTTTCTAAGATCGATAAGCAGACACTTGACCGACAATTGGACAGGTTTCGAAATGCCGAAGATATTGTCGCGCAATATATGTCCCCCAGACAGCGCGTTGCCGTCGGGAGGGCCGGATGAACAACCCTATAGAGACTGTTTCACCCGAGCAGCGGGCAGCTTTTGAACGGGATGGTGTGATCTGCTTACGAAATATCCTCACTCGAAAAGAAGTCCGCCATCTTCAGAATGCTGTCGCAAGACAGATTTCCGGTCTTAGGCGTTCGGCGACCGGGTATGACTTCGAAGCGCTGGCAAGCCAGGTCTGGGACCCGGAACGGCAAGTCGATACAGGCGCAGCAGAGCGTTTCGATATGGCTATAATGAAAGAAATGGTTCGGGAAGACCTTTCAGCCAGACCCCTGAAGGAAGAAGATCCGTCTGAAGAGCAGGGTATGTTTTTCTATGATGTGGCAGCCTGGAAATTTGATCGTGGCGTGCGCGAAGTTGCTTTTGACTCGCGCCTGCCCGAACTGGTCAGCGACCTGCTGGGGGCCCGGTATCTGAACTTCTGGGAGGACACGACCTTTGTCAAAGCGCCTCACACCCGCCAGAAAACAGCTTTTCATCAGGATCTCGCCTATTTCCAGATAGAAGGAGAGCAATGTGTCATTGTGTGGATTGCGCTTGATCCGGTGACCCTCGATAGCGGGACGATGCAATATGTTCGCGGCTCGCATAAATGGGGCGAGACCTATGCACCAAATGTCTTCATATCGCAGACACCGTTCCGGTCCTCTCCGGAAAAGCGGTGTCCGGACATTGAGGCAGAACCGGAAAAATATGACATCGTATCTTTTGATGTTGAACCAGGTGATGTGATTATTCATCACGTAAAAACAGTTCATGGTGCGGGCGGAAACCGGTCCGACAATTGGCGCAGGGCAGTATCATTCCGCTATTGTGGAGATCAGGTGCGCTATCTTGATCGTCAGGGAGCCATTCAGCAGGTGGGCGTTGCCCGCGACCTCAATGATGGCGACAGGCTTTTCTCCGACGATTATCCTGTTGTCTGGCCAAAGCCCTGGCCGTCGCTTTCCCTGTCGGATGCCTATGATTTGCTCGGCCCAGCAGTTCCCACTTTAGACAATCAGAAACAATCTGATGCGGCCTGAAGCTTCCTGATAGATCGGAATTCTAAACGAGGGATGCTGAGGCGCGTAAAGCGCTTGGAGGGGCTGATATTCATTGGGTGTCAGCCATTCGCATCATGTTCGCGCCGTTCGCTCTCAAGGGGCAGTTCCAGAAAGCGCGTGACACTGATTGCGGCCAGGAAGGCCTTATCATGGCTGACAAGCAAGACGGCGCCATCCCATTCGTTTAGTCCGTTCTCCAGCGCTTCGATGGCGCGCAGGTCAAGGTGATTGGTCGGTTCGTCGAGGATCAGCAGGTCTGGCGGTTCGGGCCGGGCGAAGACGCAGGCGAGGCCCGCGCGCAATTTCTCCCCGCCGCTGAGCGTGCCGGTCACCTGCAGCGCGTCGTCATTACGGAAGCCGAACCGCGCGAGGGCGGCATGCGCGGCATTGGCGCTGAGGCCGGGGTTCAGCCGGTGCATGTTCTCAAGGATCGTTTCGCCGGGCGCGAGCAGGCTGACATGCTGGTCCAGCAGGGCGAAATTTTCGGTCAGGCGGTTGGCCGTGCCGGAAGTGGGCTGAAGGTCGCCCGTGACGAGGCGGAGCAGGGTGGATTTGCCGGAACCATTTGGCCCGGCAATGGCGACCCGTTCCGGGCCTGTCAGCTGAAAATCCAGCGGGCCGAACAGGTGCCGGTCGCCGAACGCCATGCTGACCGACTTGAAATCCAGCAGGCGCCGTCCGGAGGGCAGGCCGCAAGATGGCAGGTCCATTGTGAGGGGGGCGAGGATTTCGATCCGCTCGCGCGCGGCGGCGAGATCGCCTTCGCTCTCCGCCATCTGACGGGCGGCGAGGGCGCTGCCTTTGCCGCGTGTGGCTTCGGCGCGCTCCTGCCGCTTGTCGAGCAGCATTTTCGGCGCATCACCTTTCGCGCGGACGGCGCGGCCGGCCTTGTCCCGCCGGTCCTGTTTTTCCTTTGCCTGCTGGGCACTCTTCCGTGTGCGTTTCAGCGCATCGCTCGCGCGGGCAAGGTCGGCCTCGGCGGCTTCGCGGGCCGCATCGCGGGCGGCGGCAAACTCGCTCCATCCGCCGGAGAACAGGGTGATGCCGACAGGGGAGAGTTCCACGATCCGGTCGACCTGTTCCAGCAGGTCCCGGTCATGACTGGCGATGAGCAGGCCGCCGGGCCAGGTGCGCAACAGGTTGGCAATCGCCTCCCGGCCCTCCGTATCGAGATTATTGGTCGGCTCGTCCAGCAGGAGCAGGTCCGGCGCTTCCAGGATCTGCCGGGCGAGGGCGACGCGCATCCGTTCGCCGCCGCTGAGCGTGGCAACCGGCGTGTTCAGCGGGAATGCGTGGAGGCCGGTATCGGCGAGCGCCTGTTCCACGCGGGAAGGCAGCGTCCAGTCCGCGTCGGCGGCATCCTCCATGTTGCCTTCGCCTGCTTCCAGCCGGGCAAGGCAGGCGAGGGCTGCTGTGATGCCGAGGGCACCCGCAAGGTCCTGCGTTTCGTCCAGCGATTGCTGGAGCATGCCGACCGTTCCGTTCCGGTGGAGACTGCCGCTTGCGGGCACGACATCGCCCATGATGGCGTGCAGCAGCGTGGACTTGCCGGAGCCATTGCGGCCGACAAGGCCGACACGCTCGCGGCCGACCGAGAGCGTCAGGTCACGGAAAAGCGGGGTGCCGTCAGGCGTGGAAAGGGAGAGGGAGTCGAGCGTCAGAAAGCTGGTCATGGAAGGGCCGTGAAATGAAGTTGGAACGCAGGGCGGGGCGCTGTGCGTTTTCCATTTCGGGTCTCCTTCAGCTTTCAGGCGGGGCTCGCCGAGCGGCCGACTTAGAGGGCGCGCGCCGCGAATGCAAGGGCGCGGGGCAAATTTTCAGGCGGGAAAGTCTATGCGGCGGCGCAGAGGCGGCTGGGCGAAAAGCTCTCATGCAGCGGGCTCAGCGGCTTGCAGAGCATGAGGTCTGCAATGATCCGTGCCGTGATGGGCGCCAGCAGAATGCCGTTCCGGTAATGGCCTGCCGCGACAAAGAGGTTCGGCGCGGCGGTTGCACCGATCATCGGGGCGCGATCCGGCGTGCCGGGGCGGATTCCGGCCCAGGTTTCGATCACGGGCAGGTCTTCCAGCACCGGGCAGAGGCGCGCAGCGCGGGCGTGCAGGGCGGTGATGGCTTCAGGCTGGGGCGTTTCGGTGGCAACGCCCGGCTCCACCGTCGCGCCGATGATCACGCGGTCTGCCTTGGGGGCGATATAGATCGGGCCGCAGCGCAGGGTCGTTTCCGGCGAGCCATAGCCATGGGCAACCGACAGCATCTGGCCGCCATAGCAATCGATCTGGTCGAGAGCCGGGTCCCAGTTCACAAGGCTGAGCGGCTGGCCATTCTCTTCCACCTTGATGGCGGCAGTGTTCCAGCCACCGGCGGCGAGGATCAGGTCGTGGCCTTCCAGGGTGAGGCGTCCGCCTTCACTGCGCAGGGGCGCGGCTTCGCTGCGAAGGGTGGCTAGCGGGCTGCGCTGCAAGGCCATGATCAGGGCCCGGACGACGGCGCGGTTGTCCACCTGACCATCGGTCGGCATTTGCAGGGCGGCGATCAGATCCGGTGCGATCGAGGGTTCCAGCAGGTGGGCGGTAGCAGGCGGCAATTCCTCATGCGCAATGCCGCGGGCATCGAGGGCGCGGGCCAGCTTGTGAATGGCGGCGGTCTCTGCCTTGTCGAAGGCGAGTGCCAGAGATGGTCGGCCACTATAGCCGGAATCGGTGTCGGCGGCGTGGGCGAGGTCTATCGAGAAGTCCGGCCAGAGTTCGGCGCCTTCCATACAGAGTTCGAACAGGTGGGGGTGCACGCCTTCTTCGGCGGCGGCCTCATAGGCCGGGGCGAGCATGCCGGCGGCGGCCCAGCTGGCGCCGCGTCCCATCGGGGCTGGATCGTAGAGGGTCACCGGCACGCCGCGTTTGACGGCCAGTTCGAAAGCGGTCGCGAGGCCGATAATGCCCGCGCCGAGAATGGCGACTTTCGGTGTGAAACTCGAAATTGGCGGCGGAGGGGGAGGCGGCGATTGCATGGGCCCTCATGTAGGGCTTTTGCGCGCGAAGGTGAACTATCCGCTTTGACGCGGCGGCAGATGGTCTCGTTGTCAGGTCTCTACCGGTGCCGGAACGGCCTCAGATCAGGCTGCGTGATCCTGGGCTTTCTGTTTTTCCCAGAAATTCACGAAGGCATCGGCCCATTTCCGGTCCTGGAAGATAACGGCCTTGGAAACTTCGCCATCCGGTGAGAAGGCCGTCCGCACCATCACGTCCGGCGCATCGCTCGTCTGGCGGCTCCGTCCCAGGAACTGCTGTACGAATGCGTCCACCACAGTTGCAAGAAGGGCGACTTCTTCCGCCGACTTCAAGCCTAGATCCACCACAATGTCGGTCGTCATAACCACCAACCCCCATGTTCCCCGGGTTTCGAATTAGTAAATCGAAAACCATTGGGATTTTGAAGTTCATTCCCCCAATCGGGGAGAATTTCAATTCGCATGTGCAAAAAACGGGCAAAAGGTCGCGACAACGCTTTGTTGCGAATTATTCTCAACTATGTTTGATGGCCTGAAAAGCAGAAAACAGGCTCTGATATGACCGGAATTCGCCTATGGCTCACCGCCGCCACCGTCCTCCTCGCCTCATGCGGGAACCCAGGCACGCCTGCCCCGGATTCAGGCAAATCTGTAGCTGAATCAGGGGACAAGCCGCAGAATGCCGGAGTCCTGAATGTTTACTCCGCGCGCCACTATGATTCCGACAAGGCCATGTACAAGGCCTTCGAAGAGGAGACGGGCATCAAGGTCCGCTTCCGCGAATCGGGCGCACCGGAACTTCTGGAAACCATGAAAGCCGAGGGCGATGCGAGCCCGGCGGACGTCGTGATTTCGTCCGACGCTGGCACGCTGTACCGTTTCGAAGCAGCCGGTCTGCTGCAGCCAGTGCAGGATCCGGTACTGGACGAAAAGATCCCGGAACATTTCCGCCAGAAGGATGGCTACTGGTTCGGGCTCGCCCGCCGGGTGCGCGTCATCGCTTATGACCCGGAACGTGTCGCACCTGAGGAGGTGGCCCATTACAGCGACCTGGCCGACCCGCGCTTCAAAGGCGAGGTCTGCATGCGCTCCTCGACCAATATCTACAATCTCTCCCTGATGGGGGAGCTGATCGGCCGGATGGGGCATGACGCCGCCCAGGCCTGGGCCGACGGCGTGGTCGCGAATTTCGCCCGTCCGCCGCAGGGCGGGGACATTACCCAGATCGAGTCGATCGCTGCCGGCGAGTGTTCGGTCGCCCTGACAAACCATTACTACTATGTCCGCATGGCCACCGGCGCGCCGAGCCAGCAGGCTGCGGCTGCCAAGGTGAAGCTCAGCTTCCCCGAACAGGACACGACCGGCACGCATGAGAATGTCACCGGGGCGGGTATCGCGGCCCATGCACCGCATCGTGAGAATGCGATCCGGTTCATCGAATGGCTTGCCAGTGTCGATGGCCAGGGCTGGCTGACGCTTGAAACCAAGGAATACCCGATGATCGAAGGCGCATCGCTGCCGGAAGGGCTGGATGCCCTGCCGGATTTCAAGCGCAGCGACTTCCCGCTGGACGAACTGGGCACGCACCAGTCCGAAGCGCAGGAGATCTATGACAAGGCCGGCTGGAACTGAGGCAGACACGCTTGGCCGGTCTTTCCCTTCCCGCGCGGGTGTTCCTGCCCAAGCGCCTGAACCTCCGGCCTGCTGACGGGCCGGCTGTGCTGGCCGGTGCCATCATTGCCGTACCCGTTGTGTCGGTTCTGCTGGCCGCCGTGTTCATGGGCGGCGGGGAGGCATGGCAGCACATCCGCGACACGCTGATGGTGCCCTACCTTGGCGGCACGCTGGGCACGCTGGCCATGGCCGCCTTCTTCATGCTCGCCTTTGCCGTCCCGGCAGCCTGGCTTGTGACCATGCATGACTTTCCGGGACGGCCGGTCTTCGAATGGCTTCTGATCCTGCCGCTGGCGGCGCCCGGCTATGTGCTGGCCTATGCCTGGGGCGACCTGATGGGCGTCGGCGGGCCGCTTCAGTCTGCTCTTCGCGATCTGACCGGCTGGTCGGCGCGGGACTACTGGTTCCCGTCCATGCGGTCGGTGCCGGGCCTCGCCTTCGTGCTGGCCAGCGGTCTCTATCCTTATGTCTATCTCACAGCGCGCACGGCGTTTGTCTCCCAGTCCATCTGTGCGCTGGAAGCGGCGCGCAGCCTCGGGGCATCGCCGCTGCGCAGTTTCTGGAGCGTCGTCCTGCCGGCGGCCCGGCCGGCGATTGCCGCCGGTCTGGCGCTCGCCCTGATGGAGACGGCGGCAGATTATGGCGCGGCGGAGTATCTGGGCGTGCCGACCCTGACCTTCGGCATCGTCCGCGCCTGGAAGAGTTTCGGGGAACCGGCGGCTGCGGCGCGTCTTGCGGTCATCCTTCTGGTGCTGGTCGTCGGCCTTTTGCTTTCCGAGCGGTGGAGCCGGGGGCGGGCGGGCAGCCAGCAAAGCTCCACCCGCTGGCGGGCGGTTTCCCGCACGAAGCTCGGCGGTCTCTGGGGCTGGGGCGCGGCGCTCTTCTGTCTGGTCGGTTTTTCCATCGGTTTCCTTTTGCCTGTTTCGCGTCTTGTCTGGCGGGCGCTGGAAGCCCGGGAATATGTCGCCCCCGTCGGCGAGGCGCTGAAGAACACGCTGATCCTGGCCGGGGCAGGGGCAGCCTTCGGGTTCGTGCTGGCGCTGGTGATTGCGCTGGCAGGACGCGGCAAGGGGCCGGGCGCTGCCTTTGCGCGGCTGACGGCCTCGTCTGCCTATGCCATTCCGGGAGCTGTGCTGGCGCTGGGCGCGCTGGTCGTTCTGGGAGGGCTGGGTTTGACGCTGACAGGGATTGTGCCGGTGCTGGCATTGGCCTGGGTCTATGCCAGCCGGTTCACGACAACCGGGGCCGAACCGATGGTGGCGGCGCTGGCGCGCGCGCCTGCCTCTCTTGGGCATGCTGCGGAAAGCCTTGGCGCGTCTCCGCTGCGCCGCGCGCGGGAGGTGGACCTGCCGATTGCCCTGTCCGGGGCGAGTGCCGGGGCGCTCATCCTGTTTGTCGAATGTCTGAAGGAATTACCGGCGACCCTGATGCTGCGTCCGTTCAGCTGGGACACGCTGGCGGTGCGCGCCAATGCCTATGCGTCTGACGAACGGCTGGCCGCCGCCGCCTTGCCGGCCTTGTTGATCACCGCAGCGGGCCTGATCCCGGTGATCCTGCTGTCCTGGCGTCTGTCACATTCGCGGCCCGGTGAGCACACCCATGAGTGATAGCCTGTCTGCCATCGGGGTGAGCCGTGCCTATCACGGCGTACGCGTGGTCGATTCCGTATCGCTCGACCTGAAGCCCGGCGCGATTACCGCGCTGCTTGGCGGATCGGGTGCGGGCAAGTCCACGCTGCTGCGCCTGTTTGCCGGACTGGAGCCGGTGGATGATGGCGAGATCCGGCTGGGCGGCCGGGTGTTGTCGTCAACGAAAACCACAGTCGCGCCGGACAAGCGCCGGATCGGGCTGATCTTTCAGGATTTTGCGCTGTTTCCGCACCTGACCGCGCTGCAGAACGTGCAGTTCGGTCTGAAGCCGCTCGGCAAGGAAGCGGCGCAGGCCGAAGCCCTCGCCTGGCTGGGGCGCCTTGGCCTCACACAACGGGCCGATGCCTATCCGCATGAATTGTCGGGTGGGGAGCAGCAGCGCGTCGCCATTGCGCGGGCGCTGGCGCCGAAGCCCGCAGCGATCCTGATGGACGAACCGTTCTCGGGCCTCGACCCGGCCTTGCGCGCCAGTGTGCGCGACGAGGCGCTGGAAGCGGTACGGGCGGCAGACATTCCCGCACTGCTGGTGACGCACGATCCAATGGAAGCGCTGGAAGCGGCGGATCATGTCGCGATCATGCGCGGTGGCAGGATCCGGCAGGAAGGCCCAGCGGCCGAAGTGTACATGAACCCGGTCAGCGCCGATGTGGCGGCCTCGCTTGGCCCGGTGAACCGGATGGCTGCGGCGGATGTTCCGCCCGGCCTGGCCGAGGCGGCAGAAGGAACGGAACTGGTCGTACGCCCGGAAGGAATCTCCCTCGATCCGGCCTCCGGTGTGCGCGCAAAGGTGCTGGCCAGCCAGGTGACAGGCGCGATGACGCGTCTGGTTCTGGACGTGAGCGGGCACCGTCTCGTGGCGCTGGTGCCGCGTCATCAGGCGCCGAAAGCCGGCGAAGAGACCGGAATCCGGCTCGATCCGGCGCTTTCGTTCATCTTCCCCTCAGCTTGAGCCTGACATTTCTGTTATTCTGTAGCTTCCCCCTCGCATTTACAGGCTGGGACCCGTAGATTCAGTGGAATAGGCGGAAAACGGAGACAGGACCCGCATGGCCCGTAATTTCCTGCGATATATCGCAATGGCAGCCGCCTCTGTGGTTGTTGCGGCTTCTGCCTCTGCGCAGGGCCTGATCCGGGATGCGGAGATCGAGGAAACGCTCCGAGAATGGACCGATCCGATCCTCGAAGTGGCGGGGTTGGAACCCAGCGATGTCGGTCTCTACATCATCAACGATCCGTCGCTGAACGCCTTTGTGGCCAATGGCCAGAATATCCACATCCATACCGGCCTGATTATCGCGGCGGACTCTCCGCTACAGATCAAGGGCGTTCTGGCGCACGAGACGTGCCACATCGCCTGCGGCCATACAGTCACCCGTGCCCGTGCGGCGGGGGTGGCCTCCCGCCCGGCGCTGATCTCGATCGGCCTTGGCATCCTGGCGATCGCGGCCGGGGAGGGCGGGGCCGGTGCCGCGCTGATCGGCTCTTCCCAACAGTTCGCCGCGCTCAATTTCTATGTTCACACCCGCTCCGAGGAGTCGATGGCCGATACGGCGGCGGTGTCCTATCTCACCCAGCTTGGCGAGTCGCCGGAAGGCATCGTGGAGTTCTTCGAGAAGTTCCGCGCGCAGGAAGTGATCTCGCAGGCGCGGCGTTACCCGTATTTCCGTTCCCACCCGCTGGCCTCTGACCGGATCCGCAATGTGCGGATGCTGGCGGACGAGTCTCCCACGCGGGACGTTCCGCCCACGGAGCGGGAGCAATACCAGTATGAAATGATGCGCGCCAAGCTGATCGGCTTCCTCGACACGCCCGGCAAGGTGCGCCGGGAGTATCCCGACACCGACCAGAGCGAGCCCGCGCGCTATGCCCGGTCGATCGCGGCCATGCAGGCGTCCGACATGCAGGTGGCGCTGGACGACATCGATTCTCTGCTGGTGGACGAGCCGGACAATCCGTATTTCTGGGAGCTAAAGGGCCAGATCCTGTTCGAAGGCGGCCGGGCCGCGGAGTCGGTGGAGCCGCACCGCAAGTCGCTTGAGCTGAAGCCGGACCAGCCGCTTCTGCTGATCAACTATGCGCGCTCGCTGAACGCGCGGGCCGAGCCGGGCGACATCGAGGAGGCAGAGACGGCCTTGCGCGATGCACTGATTGCCGAACCCAACAATGCCTTCGCCTGGCAGCAGCTGGCCATCACGCTGGAGAAACAGGGCCGCCGGGCCGAAGCCCAGCTGGCGACGGCAGAGTCGGCCTATGCTGTGGGGGACCTGCAGCGCGCCAACATCTTCGCCCACCGCGCCCGCGAACAGCTGGAACGCAATACGGTGAACTACCGCAGGGCTGACGACATCCTGCTGATCACGGACCCCAGCAATCCGGACAATCGCGACTTTTATGAACGTGTGTCCCGGCGGGGCGTGAACCAGTTCTCAATTACAGTCGGTGAGCACTGAATCCCTTCAACTTTCTGTTAGGTCCAATGGACGGGCATGCCCGCACCAGTATAGTCACGCCGAAACGAAACAGCCCGAAACGGGCCTGGAAAGGTATAGATATGATCCGCCCCCTGCTTGCGACCGCCGCTGTCGCCATGGTTGCCATGACCCCAGCCTGTGCCGAAGGCAACAAGGCGCCAGTCACAATGGAACGCGCCGAGCTTGAGACGATTATTCACGAATATATCGTGACGCATCCCGAAGTGATCGAGGAAGCGATCATCGCCCTCAATGCCCGCGACCGCGCCAATGCCGCAAAAGAGGCCCAGCAAGCGATCAGCCAGAACAAGGACCAGCTTTACAGTCTCGATACGGATCACTTTATCGGTCCGGCAGATGCCCCGGTGACTGTGGTCGAATTCTTCGATTACCGCTGCGGCTACTGCAAGCGTTCCATGCCTTTCGTGCAGGAACTGCCGGAGAAGTATGACAACAAGGTCCGCGTCGTCTTCAAGGAATATCCGATCTTTGGCGGCATCAGCGAAACAGCGGCGCTGGCGGCGCTCGCAGCTGGCAAGCAGGACAAGTATTACGACATGCATGTCGCGCTGATGAACCTGAAGTCGAACGACGAGCTGACCGAGAAGAAGATCGACGAGCTGGCCAAAGAGGTCGGCGTCGACGTCCGCAAGATGCGCGCCGACATGCAGTCGGTCGCCCTCAAGAAACAGCTGGACGACATGCAGCGTCTTGGCCACGCCCTGAACCTCAGCGGCACGCCGGGCTTCTATGTCGGTGACACGGCCATCGAGGGCGCAGACGAGCAGGGCGTCCGGAACGCCATCAAGAAAGAGCTGGAAGGCTAAGCCTCAGATCGGCCTCGACGTGTCGTAGGGGCTGTCGAGCGAGAAGGCGGGGATCAGGGCGACCAGTTCGCCGCCTTCATCATCGACAAGGTCATAGGTGCCGCGCATCATGCCCGACGGGGCGGACAGTGGCGCACCGGACGTGTAGCTGAACCTTTCGCCGGGGCCGAGGGTTGGCGTCTGGCCGATCACGCCTTCGCCGTCGACTTCCTGCAGGCGGCCCATCGCATCGATGATTTCCCAGTGCCGCCGGATGATCGTCCAGGTCCGCTCGCTCTCATTTTCCACGTCGACCGTGTAGGACCACATGAAGCGGCCGGCCGCCGGTTCTGACTCGTCATACATGAATTTCGGGCGCACGCGGATGCGCACACCGTCGGTGACGTGTTCATACTGGGGTGGGGGCGACCTTCGAGCCATTCGATGAAATTGCCCGTTGTTTGTTTACGCCTTGTTAAGAGCCTGAATCAGGTCCGCTTCAAGGTCGTCGGCATCTTCCAGACCGACCGAGAAACGGATCCATGAACGGTCCAGCCCCATCGTCGCCTGTTCCTCATCGCTGAGGGCACGGTGTGTCGTGGTCGACGGGTGGCAGGCCAGGGATTTGGTGTCGCCGAGATTGTTGCAGATATCGACCAGTTCCAGCGAATTGAGGAAACGGAACGCCGCTTCCTGGCCTCCCTTCACGGACAGGGCCATCATCGTGCCGCCCATGCGCATCTGCTTCTTGTGGACCTCATAATGCGGGTGGTCCTTGCGGTGCGGATAGCGCACGGCGGCGATGGCGGGATGGTCGGCGATGGCGTCGGCGAGGCGCGCGGCACTGCGGCTTTGCTCTTCGACGCGCAGCTTCAGGGTTTCGAGGCCCTTGAGCACGACCCAGGCATTAAACGGCGAGGCGGCCGGGCCCATATGGCGCAGCCATGGGTCGTAGATCTCGGTCATCCGGGCTTCGTCACAGAGGATCGCGCCGGCCATGACACGACCCTGGCCATCCATGTGCTTGGTCGCGGAATAAACGACGACGTCGGCGCCAAGCTCCAGCGGCTTTTGCAGGATCGGCGTGGCGAAGACATTGTCGACCACCAGCAGGGCGCCGGCCTTGCGGCAAAGGGCTGAGACGGCAGCAATGTCGACACCGTCCAGCAGCGGGTTGGCCGGGCTTTCGATCAGCACCAGCTGGCAGCCCTTGGCGATTTCGCGCTCCCAGGCCTCCATGTCGGCGCCGTCCACGAAGACGGTTTCAATGCCATATTTCGGCATCTGATTGGCGATGATCCAGCGGCAGGAGCCGAACAGGGCCTTGGCGGCCACAACCCGGTCGCCCGTTTTCAGCGGAGCCATGATGGCTGACGAAATTGCGCCCATGCCGGAGCCGGTGACGCGGCAGGTCTCAGCGCCTTCGATCAGGGCGAGGCGCTGCTGCAGCATCTCGCAGGTCGGGCTGCCATAGCGGGAATAGACGAAGCCCGGCTCTTCCCCTGCCATGCGGCGCATCGCCTGTTCGGCGCTGTCATAGGCATAACCGGACGTCAGGTAGAGCGCTTCGGCGATCTCTCCATGTTCGGACCGCATGAGGCCGCCGCGCACCGCTTTGGTGGCAGGTTTCCAGCCTTTTTTGGCGTCTCCGCCCGATGCGTCTGCCATGGCAGCTTATTCCTTGTGTTTCCGTGTTTCGCCCTTATGCCTGAGAGGGCGAGGGGTGCAAGAGATGGCACAGGATACAGGTGTTCTTCCCGACCGGGAAATCGAGGCGCTGGTGGCTTCCGGCGCCATCCGTACAGACACGCCGCTGGACGAGGGGCAGGTGCAGCCAGCCAGCCTCGACCTGCGCCTCGCCGAAGACGCCTACCGCCTGCGGGCGAGCTTCCTGCCCGGCAAGGATCGCACCGTCGCCGAGATGCTGCAGGAGCCGGGCATTCACCTGCACCGGATCGACCTGACCCAGGAGGGCGCGGTGCTGGAAACGGGGTGTGTCTACCTCGTGCCCCTTCAGGAACACCTCCGCCTGCCGGCTGGCATTGCCGCGCGGGCGAACCCGAAAAGCTCGACCGGCCGGATCGATGTGTTCACACGTCTGGTGACGAATCGGTCGCGCGCCTTTGATGAAGTGCCGACCGGCTATTCCGGCCCGCTCTACCTCGAAGTGTCGCCGCGGACCTTCCCGATCATGGTGCGCCCGGGCGACCGGCTGGCGCAGATCCGGTTCAAGAAGAAGCGGCCGGACGCGCTGAAAGAGAAGGTCGTTTCGATCGACCTGGAACCGCCAGCAGGCCAGCCGGCCGGGTACCGGGCGAAGCACCATTCCGGCGTGGTCGACCTGCGCGGGATCGGTGCGCATGACGCGGCCCAGTTCTGGGAGCCGGTCTATCCGCGCGATGGGCGGATCGTGCTGAACCCGGAAGAGTTCTACATCCTCGTCTCCCGCGAGACGGTGAAAGTGGCGCCGAACGAGGCCGCAGAAATGGCCCCCATCGCACCGGAGCTGGGGGAGTTCCGCGCCCATTATGCCGGCTTCTTCGATCCGGGCTTCGGCACCAATACCGGCGGCAGCCGTGCCGTGCTGGAGGTGCGTTCGCGCGATGTGCCCTTCATTCTGGAACACGGCCAGCCGGTGGCGAAGCTGATCTATGAACCGATGCTCGCCAAGCCCGCCGCGCTTTATGGCGGAAAAGGCTCCAACTATCAGGGCCAGGGCCTGAAACTGTCGAAGCATTTCCGGCTGTAGGAAAACGGCGGGCAGTCCTGGCCCGCCCGCCGCTTCAAGGGATCAGGCCGGGACGGGTTCCGGCATCGGCCATTCCGGCCACGTCACATGATCGAAGTAGCGCGCTTTCATCCTGTCGATATAGGCGGGCAGGTTGGCGTGCTTGCGGATAAGTCCCGTCAGCGGTGTGTCGAAGAACTCCGTGGCGCATGAGATCAGCACAGCTGACACGGCGGCATCGGCGCAGGTGGGTGCGTCGCCCAGCAGATAGTCCTGCTCGCCAAGCTGCATGGAGATCGTACTGATGTCCCAGCCTGCCAGTTGCATACGCTCGGCTTCGGTGAAGCGGCCCGTGCCTTCGCCCATCGTCGTTGCAGCGACGCCTTCGCGAACTTCCTTCAGCACGGCCGGACGGGCAGGCTCGGGAACATCCGAAAAGAACTGCGCAGGCCCCTTGTTGAAATTGTCGTCCTTCATCCAGCGCTCATAGGCCATGATCTTCGCCAGCTGGCCTTCGGCCATGCGTTCCAGCGCCCAGCTGAGGGCGATGTCCTTGCCACTCATGCCGTCATAGAGGCCTTTGCCGAGCTTGGCTTCATAGTGATGGCGGATGAAGTTGCTGTCCTCGATCAGCTGGCCGTCATCGATGACATAAGGCGCCTTGTGCTTTGGCACTGCGTCGAGATCCGCGATGGCGCGAGTGAAATCGACGCCCAGCATCTGCAGCTGGATGTCGGATTTCATGACAAAGGGGCTGGGCGAGGGGCAGCCGAACATGGGGCCCCATCCGTAGAACGTGATCATCGTCTTTCTCCTGGTTCGGGTTGCGATGAGGGCTTGATAGCGAAGGGCTGCTGACAGCATGGTGTCAGCAGCGTGGCAGTAGGCTTCATTTCATGAGACGCACCGAAAGACTTTTTCAGATCATCCAGATCCTGCGGCGAAAGAACCGTCCGGTGACCGGGCGGGAACTGGCGGAGGAGCTGGAGACCAGCCTGCGCACGCTTTACCGCGACATGGCCGAACTGATCGCACAGCGCGTGCCGATCCGCGGCGAGGCGGGCACGGGCTATGTGCTGGACGCCCGGTATGACATGCCGCCGCTCATGCTGACGACGGATGAACTGGAGGCCGCCGTACTGGGCGCACGCTGGGTGGCGGCGCGCGGGGATGCGCGCCTGGTGCGCGGGGCGGAAGACCTGATCGCGAAGCTGTCGACCGCCGTACCGCTCGAGCTTCAGCCCGTCATCATGGATTCAGGGCTCATTCCGGTCAGCTTCCGGAAGCGGCCGGAGGATTCCTTCGATGTGGCGCTGGTCCGTGAAGCCATCCGGACACAGAAGAAGCTGGATCTCGGCTATGCCGATGAAGCGGGAAACATTACACGCCGCACCGTATGGCCGTTCCTGATCGTCTATGCGGATCATATCCGCATGATGTGCGCCTGGTGCGAGTTGCGCGATGGCTTTCGCCATTTCCGCACGGACCGGGTGAAACAGGTCGAGATGCTGGATGCGCGGTTTCCCGAACGTGTCGCGCATCTGCGCAAGCGCTGGGAAGCGGTGCGCGAGGAAGAAATTTGCCGCAAGGCTACTCGTCCAGATTCAGGCGCATCTCAGTGATGTAGGGTGCAAAACCCGCTTTTTCATAGGCACGGATCGCAGGTTCGTTCGTTGAATAGACGGTGAGGCGGATTTCGCTGAGGCCATTCGCCTTCGCCCAGCCAGTGAGATGGTCGATCAGCACCTTGTTGAGGCCCCGCCCGCGATACTCAGGGCGAACGAACATGAAGCCCAGGAAGGCGTGCCACTCATGCTGGATGTAATGCTTCGAGCGTTGCTTGTGGGCATAGCCAGACGCAACGATTTCGCCATCCAGTTCGACGACCGCTACTTCCGCATCGTCGGAATCGATCAGTTCGCCGATGTCGTAATAGCTGATCGGGTCGGGCTTCAGCGTGTGATCATAGGGCCGCTCAGCCGTGATGATGCCCTGTTCGAAGTCCTTCAGGAACGGCAGGTCTTCGCGGGTTGCGGACCGGACGGTAGGAGCCCCCGCCATTAACGGCCAGCAGCGATATCGCGATAGTTGATCAGTTGTCCGGTACGCGTCTCGTCCTTGCGGACGAGCTTCACCAGTTCTGCCGCAACATCATCCGAAGACGGAAGGGTCATCGGGTCTTCGCCGGGCATGGCCTGGGCGCGCATGTCGGTGCGTGTGCCGCCGGGATTGAACAGGTTGGCGCGCAGCGGGAAGTTTTCCTGCTCGTCGGCCCAGCCGAGCACCATGGCTTCCAGCCCGGCCTTTGCAGCCTGGTAGGGGCCCCAGAAGGCGCGGGGGTGGCGCGCCACGCCGGAGGTGACGAACACGGTGCGCGGGGCCTCTGATTTGTGCAACCACGGGCCGAGGGCGCGGATCAGGTGAAAATTGGCGGTCAGGTTCACCGCGATCACTTCGTCGAAACTGCGAGGCCCGCAGGTTTCCAGCGGTCCCAGAGAGCCGAGGATGCCCGCATTTGCGATAAAGCCGTCAAGGCGGCCGAACTGTTCGCCGATCACCTTGCCGAGCGTTTCGATCCCCTTGGTGTCCTTCAGGTCCATCGGCACCAGCACGGCTTCGCTGCCGGCGGCGCGGATCTCATCGTCCAGCTTTTCGAGGGCAAGTTTCGAACGGGCAACGGCGATGACCACGTCACCCTGTTTTGCGAGGTGAAGGGCTGCGGACCGGCCGATGCCGCGGGAGGCGCCGGTGACGAGGATGAGACGAGGCTGGGTCATGCCGCGCGTCTAGCGCAGGCCTTACGCGTCGTCCAGCAGGGAGAGCTGGCGCTCCTTGTCGCTCTCGTCGCTCTCATAGTCGACCAGCGGGGTCGGGTATTCGCCGGTAAAGCAATGGTCTGCGAATTGCGGCAACATATTGTTGCGCACAGGCTCGCCGATGGCCTTGTAGAGGCCCGGAACCGAGAGGAAGCCGAGCGAGTCCACCTTCAGCTCACGCACCATTTCCTCATGGGTATGGATGGCCGCGAACAGTTCGGATTTTGCGGCCATATCGATGCCGTAGAAATCCGGGTTCACGATGGGCGGGCTGGCGGAGCGGAAGTGCACTTCCTTCGCGCCGGCATCCTTCACCATCTGGACGATCTTCTTCGACGTGTTTCCGCGCACGATGGAGTCGTCCACCAGCACGACGCGCTTGCCTTCCAGCACCGCCTTGTTCGGGCTGTGCTTCTTGGAAATTGCGCTCTGCCGGCCGACCTGCGTCGGCTGGATGAAAGTCCGGCCGACATAATGGTTCCGGATGATGCCCATCTGGAAGGGGATGCCCGACTGCTCGGAGAAGCCGAGCGCGGCAGGCACGCCGGAATCCGGCACCGGCACGACGACATCCGCGTCCGCCATGGTTTCCGCGGCCAGTTCATGGCCCATGCGGCGGCGGACCTCATAAACAGAGCGGCCCTGAACAATACTGTCAGGGCGCGCAAAGTAGACATATTCGAAGATGCAGGGGCTCGCCGGGCGGGCCTGTGTAAAGCGATGGGATTCGATGCCCTTGTCGGAAATGACGACGATCTCGCCATTCTCGACTTCGCGCACGAATTCGGCGCCGATGATGTCGAGGGCGCAGGTTTCAGACGCCAGCACATAGGCATCGCCAAGGCGGCCGAGAACCAGCGGGCGCAGGCCCACCGGGTCACGCGCGCCGATCAGCTTCTTGCCGGTCAGGCCGACGAGGGCATACCCGCCTTCGATTTTCTGAAGGGCGTCGATGAGGCGCTCCAGGAAACGCGGACGGCTGGACCGGGCAACGAGGTGAAGGATCACCTCGGTGTCCATGGTGGACTGGAAGATGGCCCCATCGCGCACCAGATCGTGGCGCAGCTTGCGGGCATTGGTCAGGTTGCCATTGTGGGCCACGGCGAAGCCGCCGCCGGCGAGATCCGCAAAGATCGGCTGGATGTTGCGAAGCATCGGCCGGCCCTGCGTGGAATAGCGGTTGTGGCCGATCGCGGCATGGCCCGGCAGGCGCGCGCGAAGGTCGCCGCCGAAATGTTCGCCCACCATGCCCATATGGCGTTCGGATGGGAAACGCTTGCCGTCAAATGAGGTGATACCGCAGGCTTCCTGTCCCCGGTGCTGAAGGGCGTGAAGGCCGAGAGCGGTGAGCAGGCTCGCCTCGTGGTTTCCGAAGATACCAAAGACGCCACACTCTTCGCGGGGCTTGTCGTCATCGTGATCAAAATGGACCATACGACAGGCGCTCCTGAATGACAGACTTGCGACAGGGGCCTATTGCCCGTTTTCCTCCTCCGAGGAAAGGGGGGCTTGCACCTCTTTTCCCACCTTGGCCGCCTCGACGTTCACGAAATCGGCCAGATCGCGCAGCGGAGGATAGGTCATTCCGTTCTGAATGAAGTTCGGAATCCGGTTCTGTTCGAGCACCAGACCAAGAAGGACTACAAAGAAAACAAGGGCTACGAAGCCGCGCAGCACGCCGAACACCGCGCCGGCCACATGATCGAACATGCCAATGCCTTCGGCGCCGTGGATATTTTTCGAAAGTCGCTGCCCAAGCCATGCGATCAGCACATAAACGATGATGAAGGCAACGATCAGCAGAATCACATCCGCCGTCCAGGGCGCCAGATTCGGCGGCAGAAGGGCAGACAGGTCATCGTGGAAAAAGACGCGGGCGTAATAGGCGGCGGCCAGCGCGCCGATAAAGGCGCCGAGCGTCGCCAGTTCCCTGAGAAATCCACGGGCAAATCCCATGATCCCTGAGATCACAACGACCGCCAGCGCGATTCCGTCGAAAGCTGTAATGGACTCAAGCATTCAGTGCGTCCGGGGCAAGCAACTCCACAAGGTCGATAAGCCGTTTAATCGGCGTCACGGTCAAGCCATCCACTGCGGTCGGTGCGCCTTCCGGGACAAAAGCCCGTTCAAAACCGAGACGCTCGGCTTCCTTCAGCCGTTGTTCCATCCGGCTGACCGGGCGCACGGCGCCAGACAGGGCGACTTCGCCGAAGAAGACGCTGCGTTCCGGCGCGGGATTGGCCGAGAGCGATGTGAGCAGAGCCGCGGCGGCGGAGAGGTCGCCGGCGGGTTCCATAATCTTGTAACCTCCGGCGACGGAGAGATAGACGTCCATCCCGGCCAGCGTGATGCCGCAACGCGCTTCCAGCACGGCCAGCAACATGGCGAGGCGCCCGGAATCCCAGCCGACGACGCTGCGCCGCGGCGTGCCATAGGCGCTCTTGGCGACTAGGGCCTGGACCTCGGCCAGCACAGGGCGGGAGCCTTCCATGGCCGCAAACACCGCCGCGCCGCCTTCGCTTTCGCCATCGGCGCTGAGGAACAGGGCTGACGGTTCCTTCGCCGGGGCGAGGCCGTACTGGTGCATCTCGAAAATGCCGATCTCGTCGGTCGGGCCGAACCGATTCTTCACAGCGCGCAGGATGCGGAACTGGTGGCCGCGCTCGCCTTCGAAATAGAAGACGGCATCCACCATATGCTCCACCACGCGCGGGCCGGCGATGGTGCCTTCCTTGGTGACATGGCCGACGAGGACGAGTGCCGCGCCGGACTTCTTGGCCCAGCGGGTCAGCTCCTGCGCGCAGGCCCGGACCTGGGCGACAGAACCCGGGGCGGCTTCCAGGCTGTCTGACCAGAGCGTCTGGATCGAGTCGATCACGACAAAGTCCGGTTCAGCAGCCTTTAGTGCGCTTATGATCTTGCGTAAGTCCGTTTCCGTCGCGAGCTGCACAGGGCTTTCCGCCACTTTGAGGCGCTTGGCGCGGTCCTGGATCTGGGGTGCGGCTTCCTCGCCGGAGACATAGACCGTCTTCAACCCGTTGCGGGCCAGCCGCGCGGCAACCTGCAGCAATAGCGTCGATTTGCCGATGCCGGGATCCCCGCCGATCAGCGTCGCGGAGGAGGGCACAATGCCGCCGCCGAACACCCGGTCGAGTTCGTCCACTCCCATGACAATGCGGGCAGGCGCCTCGGCTGTGTCATTCAGCGCAACGAACTCCACCTTGCTGGAGCGTTTTGTGCCCCTCTTCGGCGCAGCAAGACCGCCGGGAACGCCGCCGGTGACTTCTTCCACCAGCGTGTTCCACTCCCCGCAGCCATTACACTTGCCGCTCCATTTGGAGTGCACTTCGCCACAGGACTGGCAGACAAAGGCGGTGGTAGCGGTTTTGGCCATCACATTGACCTAACGGGCTTCGCGGACATGCGGAAGAGGCAGTTTCGGCAGGGAATGCGCCGGATTTTGGGCCTCAGCCAGTTCAGGGATCTGATGGCTGCGACAGGTAGGCAGCCGGAACGTGCGCCGTCAGCCAGACGCCGTTGTCCGCTTGGAAGAAAGCCTGGCCATCCGCATGCATCCGGCCTGCCGCCACGGTGAGAACGACCGGCCGGCCATGGCGTTGCCCGACCTTCGTGGCGGTCTCCCGATCGGCAGAGAGGTGGACGTGCTGGCGGGACATGGCCTTCAGCCCGTCCTCAAGGATTGCATCAAGGAAACGCGTCGCCGTGCCGTGGAACAGGAGTTCCGGCGGCGTGACCGGCTCAAGATCGTTCACAATCTCCACCGAATGGCCCTGCGCGGCCCGGATCATCTGTTGATCTTCCGAGAGGGAGAACCGTTTCTTGTCATTGGTTTCGACAATGCGGTGCAGATCTTCCACAGACATGCCCCAGCCAATCGATTCAAGGCCAGCCAGAAGGGCGTCAACGCCGACCCAACCACCATCGCCGAGCACAAGACCGGCCTTTTCCGGCTGGTGCCGGAGGATCAGGCTCAGGCGTTTCGAGAGCTTCTTATCGTCCATACGGGCCTTTTGACGACTATATGCCAGCCGGGCAAGCCGCATAGTTTACGTTTCCTTGGCGCTTGCGGCTTATGGGTGGATGGGCGACCGGGGGCCTTTGAATGGCAATGTTAGAGACATCGCTGGACCGTTGGGCGCTGCGCTGGGCGCTGGCGTGGGTTTTCGGCTGGGCGCTGTTCTGCGTGGTCACGCCGATCGAGGTCGGCTTCGATGTGCTGCACTATCATATTCAGGACGGCTGGTCGGCGCTGAACGGACGGCTGGAGCGCGATCTCGCCCCGTCGGGCATGCACACCTACTTCAATCCGGTCAGCCATATGATCACGCAGGCGCTGATCGAGACGTTTCCGGCTGCGGTCGTGAGTTTTCTTCTGGGCGCCTTGCAGGCCGCGATCCTGATCCCGCTCTATCTGCTTTGCCGCCGGGTTCTGGCATCGGTCGGTCATGACAACCGGGTCAGCGCGCTGCTGCTCGCCCTCGCAGGCTTCTTCAACTACGCCATGCTGACGGTGACCGCGAGCATCCGCGTGGACCATTGGAGCGCCGGGCTGTTCATTCTGGCAATGCTTGTTCTAGTGCCGAAAGATGGCGCGCCGCCGGGCTGGAAGCGGGCAGGCGTGGCGGCTTTGCTGATGGGCCTGTCCGTCGGGCTGAAGCTGACCTCTGTGATCCATGCCGCTGGCATCGCCGCTGCGATCCTTGTTGCCGTGCCCGGTGTGCGCACACGGCTGGAGGCCGTCGCCGCTGCGGGTGTTGCGGGTCTGGCGGGTATCCTGCTGACGGGCGGCTGGTGGATGTGGAAACTCTGGACCGTGGTCGGCAATCCGGTGTTCCCGATGGCCAATGGTGTGTTCAAATCCCCCTTCGGCCCTCTGGAAAATTTCCGCGACGAACGCACCCCGGCGCAAAGCATCTGGGATGTCCTTTTCTACCCGGTCAATGCAGCCTCACGTCCGTACAATGAGTTCGGAACGACCTGGATGCAGGACTTGCCGATCGCCTTTTTCTACATTGCGCTCCTGATCCTCGGCTGGGTGGCATACCGCGCTTACCAGGCGAAGGGGCACGGAGCGCAGATGCCGCCGCGCACTGTGATGACGGTATGCGCCGGAGGCCTGGCCACACTGGTCGTCTGGTTCCCCCTGTTCATGGTTGGCCGCTATGCCATGTCGGTCTGGATGATCAGCCCGCTTGTGTTTGCGGCATCGCTTCTGCTCGTCTGGCCAGCCCTCGGAGAGACGCGGCGCGCGCTCGGCTGGTTTGGCGGCATGCTTGCCGTCTGCCTGATCTCGGCGAATGTGGTGCCGTTGCGCCGAGTTCCCCTCCCTGATTTGTGGGGGCCATACATACAGGTCGAGGCGCCGGCATCTGTTGACTTCGAAAATGCCGACGTGATCTTCACCGGCCCTTATCCGTCTTCCTTCCTGGCTGCTTACCTTCCGGAGTCGGCCACTTTCATGTTCACCCAGACGCAAGGCTGGGCCGATGGGGCGGAGCGGGTGCTGAAACAGATGGCCCGACAGCGGATCGATGTCTCCGACGGCCCGTTTGTTGCTGTCATGGTGGATGTCGGCTCGGACGAGGGCATCGATGCCTTACCGGTCATCTTCTCGCGCCTGCGGGATGAACTGGGTCTGGTGGCAGACCGTGAAACCTGCGGCGACTTTGTCACCAGCGTCGACAATGCGCAGGCGCACTGGATCGCCTGTCCCCTGGTGAAGGCGGACTAGCCGGACCTACAGTGCGGGCTGGATTGGCCCGTCAGCCCGTCCGTGGACGAACTGGTCGACATAGGGATTGCCGCTATTGTCCACTTCCGATGCCTTGCCGCGCCAGATGATCTTGCCTTCGAACAGCATGGCCACTTCGTCGGCAATCTTGCGGGCAGAGGACATGTCGTGCGTGATGGTCACGGTCGCGGCGCCAAGCCCGCGCACCTGTTCGATGATGAGATCGTTGATCGCATCCGCCGTGATCGGGTCGAGGCCGGTTGTCGGCTCATCGAAAAAGATCAGGTCGGGCTTCGAGATGATGGAGCGGGCGAGCGAGACGCGCTTCTGCATCCCGCCGGAAATCTCTGCCGGGTAAAGGTCGGCAACATCTGAGCCAAGGCGCACCTTGCTCAGGGTCTCAATAGCGCGATCCTTCGCCTTGGACCGTTTGACGATGCCGGAATTCACAAGCCGGAAAGCGACATTCTCCCAGACAGTCAGGGAGTCGAACAGGGCGCCGGACTGGAACAGCATGCCAACGCGTTCACGCATCCGGTCGCGGGTCTTGCTGCGTGACTGCGTGACGTCTTCGCCATTGAACAGAATCTGGCCGGAGTCCGGTGTCATCAGGCCAAGCGCGTTTTTCAGCATCACCGATTTGCCGGAACCAGAGCCGCCAATCACGACGAGGCTTTCGCCGGGCGCAACATCCAGCGTCACGCCGCGGAGAACATGGTTCTTGCCGAAACGCTTTTCGACATTCTGCAGGCTGAGAATGGGTGTCGTCACAGACCAAACTCCACGAAGAGGGTCGACATGATGTAGTTGCTGGCCAGCACCAGGACTGCGGCGCCAACCATGGACAGCGTGGCGGCCCGGCCGACGCCCGTGGCGCCAGCCTTTGACTTGTCGCCCTGGTAGCAGCCCATCAGGGCGATCACCGCGCCGAACACGACGGCTTTGATGAGGCCTGTGAGCACGTCGTTTCGCGTGACGAAATCCAGCGTGTTGCGCAGGTAGACCGTCGAGTCGAAGCCGAGCCCGAACACCGAGACGGCCCAGCCGCCCATGACACCGATAATGTCTGCCACAAGCACCAGCATCGGCAGGGCGACAATCGCCGCGATGAAGCGCGGGGCATAGAGATAGCGGTAGGGAGAGGCGGACAGGGATTCCAGCGCGTCGATCTGTTCGGTTACGCGCATGGCACCGATCTCTGCGGAAATCCCGGCAGAGACCCGTCCGGCCAGCATGAGGGCGGTGATGGTCGCACCAAGTTCGCGCGTAATGCCGAGGACCACGATGTTCGGCACGAATTGCTCAGCGCCGAACCGGCTGCCGCCCTGATAGATATTGAGGGCGAGGGCCGCGCCGATGAAGATGGCAGACAGGCCGACAACCGGCAGGGAGTAAAACCCGACCTGGACGATCTGCTTCCAGATCTGGCCGAAATACCAGCGCGGCGTGAACGCAGCCGCTTTCACGCGGGCGGAGAACACGGTGAGCCGGCCGATCTCCCCGAAGAGGCCGAGTGCTGCTGCGCCGATCCAGGCCAGCGGATTGGGTATCCCGCGTTTACGGGTAGAGGCGTTCGACACGGGTCCCGAGTCCTGTAAGCAATTCGTAGCCGAGCGTATTTGCCCGCGCGGCCTGGTCTTCGAGTTTGGCATTCGCGCCGAGGAATTCAACGCGTTCGCCTGCTTTTGCTGACTGCTGTGCCTTTGACACATCAATCGTGATGAGATCCATCGATACCCTTCCCGTTACCGGGCAGGGCACGCCATCCAGCCACCCGATAAAGCAATTGGACGCTGAACGCAGCACGCCGTCCGCATAACCAAGTCCGATGGTCGCCAGAATCATATCCTGCGGCGCGGTGTATGTGGCGCCATAGCCTACGGTTTCGCCCGCCTTTACAGGGAAGACGCTCAGAATTTCCGCATCCAGCGTCACGGCATGCTGAAGCTGTATGCGTGCAGGCGGGATGGAGCCGCCATAAAGCGCGATGCCCGGGCGCGAGACCTGGAAGCCGTAATCACGGCCGAGATAACAGCCCGCCGAATTGGCCAGGCTTGCCGGCACGCCGGGGAACGCTTCGGTGATCTTGCAGAATGCTGCCAGCTGGACAGCGTTCAGCGCATGGTCCGGCTCATCGGCGCAGGCCAGATGGCTCATGATAAGGACCGGGTTCAGGGCACGCAGCGCCTCGCCTTCGGTTTCCAGCATGCTGGCGGGCAGGCCGAGACGATTTATGCCGGTATCGAAGTGCAGCGCGCAGGGCAGACTGCCCGCATCGCTCCACAGGCGGGTCTGGGCCGGGCTGTTCAGGACCGCGATCAGACTGTGCGTATGGAACAGGTGCATCGAGGCCAGGGCCGGGCCATTCAGAACGAAGATCGAGGGAGCCGGTCCGACCGCCTTGCGCACGACGGCGCCTTCCTCCGGATAGGCGACGAAGAAGGTATCGCATCCGGCAGACGCGAGCGCTGCCGAGACGCGGTCAGCGCCGAGGCCGTAGGCATTTGCTTTCACGACAGCCGACGTATTCGCTTTCGGGTGAAGCGCTGCCAGCGTGCGCCAGTTGGCGACGATATGCGTCAGATGGACAGTGGCGCGTGGCTGGGATGACATAACTGCACGGGTTAATTGGCTTCAGGCCAATTGTCAGCCCGGCAATGACGGCGCTTTTCAGGCCTCTCCGCGGTGCGCGAGCCAGGCGGAGCCCTTCATGTTCCAGACCGGCGTGAAGAAAACCATCCAGATGATCAGGATGATCATGCCGCCTGCGGGCACGATGGCGATCTTCTGCGGGCCAAACAGGTCCACCAGCGCGCCCATCAGGAAGGCACCGAACGGAGCCCCCGCCATGAAGCCCAACTGGTAGATCGACAGGACCCGGGCGAGCTTTTCCTTTGGGGCGGCGTCCTGGACGATGGACCGGCTCATCGCGATGGAAATACCGGCGGCGAGGCCCCAGACGAACACAATGGCGAGGAAGCCCCAGTGCGGGATCGGCCACATCATCAGGAGGATGCTGACGGACGCCAGGAACTGCGCGATCAGCAGCAGGCGGCCCTGGCGCTTGATGCGTTTGAAAATGGACAGCACGACGGAAGAGACAAACGCGCCCATCCAGAAGGTGACAAACATGTCGCGGATGCCGTCCGGCCCGAAGCCGTAGACATCCCGATTGACGATCGGCAGCACGACGAGGAAGGCGCCGATCACGAAAATGCCGACACCGAACATCAGGGCTGTCATCGCCCAGAGTTTTCCGTCGGAGCGGACGGCGTGGAAGCCGTCAGCAATATCGGCCAGCGCGCTTTTCACGCCGCGGCCGCTGGAGAGCAGCTGGCGGCCCTTGCCGAGCCAGAGGGCGAAGATCGCGCCGAGGGAGAGGACACAGCCCTGAATCAGGAGCAGCTTTTCGGCCGGGATCGGGCCTATGCCGAAACCGCCCATCCAGTCCGGCATTTTCGTCATCTTGTCTGCATATCCGCCGATAATCAGGCCGCCGATCTGGGCAACGAACTGGGCCATCGTGGCGAGGGTGACGCCAAGCTGGAGCGTGACGCCGGACCCCACCCGGGCGCGGCGCTCGACCACTTCATTCACGATGGAGTCGCGGGCCGGCATCATGAAGGCCCCGACCGTGCCGATGGTCAGGCCATAGGCGATCATGGCGGGGTAGGTGAGCGTGCCCTTCCAGACGAAGGCGGCCAGCGCGAGCGCAGGGGCCGCCGCCAGCAGATGCAGCAGGATCAGCAGCCGCTTGCCGTCTGCCCGTTCAGCGACAACGCCGCCCAGAAGAAGGAAAATCACCGACGGGCCGGACAGCGCCATGTTGGCGAGGCCAAGCGCCAGGCCATCCCGATGGAGGTGGTTGGAGTCTGTGATCAGGTAGGGGAACAGCACCATCTGCAGGCCGAACGCCATGAACCAGCTGCACTGGACCAGAAGGTAGGCCGGCAGTTCGATCTTGACCACGCGGCGGACCCGGCGGGCCCGCCAGTGTGTGGCTGTGGACAATAGCGAGGCACCCGCTGTCAGCGCTTCGCTGACACCGCTGACCGGAGAGGTGACATCGCCTGCCGCCTCTTCGGTGATCTCATCGGCAATGGATTCGACCGGTTCTTCCATTCCGCCTCCCGCGTGAAGCGGGACATTAGGTAGGCCGGGCGGACAAGGAAAGCCCGCTTCGCCACAGAAAGGTCGGGTTTCAACCAGTTGCGCTGGGGCGCGCCGACCGGTAGCGTTAATGGACCTGCAGGTTTTCAGGGTGGACCATGCGTATATTCAGACATCTCATCAGCTGGGCGCTCGCGCTGTTCCTGGTCGCTATGTTCATCCAGTCCACCATCGCGCCATTGCCGGATCCGCCGGAAGGATCTGTGAAACTGTTCGATGCGCCGGGTCAGAATATTGTGTTCCAGACCATTGCCGAGCGGTCGGGCGTGTCGCTGTTCGAGCCGGCTGGCCGGTTTGTGATTGCGATCATTGAACTTGTGGCGGCCTTCTTCCTGCTTCTGCCATTTTCGCGACGGTTCGGGGCAGCGCTGTCGGCGCTGGTCTGCGGGGCAGCGATCGGGTTTCACCTGTCTCCCTGGCTCGGCCGGAACATCCCGGTTTCACTGGATCCTGCAAGTACAGCCACAGATGGCGGGCAGCTGTTCATGCTGTCGATCCTGATGCTTGTCGCCAGCCTGCTGGTCATGGTGGTGCATCCGGGCCGTATCCGCGGTTAGCGGAGCCGCAGACATTCCACCCCTCGTTAACTGTTTCCTGCGACCCTTTGACGGTTCAACGGATACGACTTCGACATGGAATCGATGGAACAGGCCGAAAAGCCACGCATCGGGCGCGCCCGGAACACGCTGTTCCGGCGGCTGGTGGATATTGTTTCGATGCCTTCCGGAGGCCGTCTGACCCAGCAGGATCGCCATATGGCGGCCGACATCCTGCTCGACATGCTGTTTCACGCTGACCAGGAAGACCGTGAGCTGTGTGCCCGGCGCCTGGCCCAGAGCAAGGAAGCGCCGCGCCGCCTTCTGCGGTATCTGGCGCAATGTCCCTACGCGATCGCGGCGCCGTTGCTGGAACACAACGAAGCGTTTGATGCGTGCGACCTGCTCGATATAGCGATGACCGGGACAGCGGAACACCGGCTGGCGATCGCCAAGCGCAAATTCGTGCCGGGGCCGGTGAGCCATCATCTCGCCGAAGCCGGCGAAGATCATGTGCTGAAGGAACTCGTGCTGAATAATGGCGCCGAACTGCCGGAACAGGCGGTCGACAGGCTGGTGCGCCGCTCGCGTGACCTTCCGGCCTTGTGTCCTCTGATTGCGGACCGTCTTGAAACGATCCCGTCCCACGCGCTGACCCTGTTCTGGTGGGCTGATGGCCCGACCCGGAAACGTATTCTGCAGCGCTACGCATCAGACCGGCTCGAAATCATCGACTCCTGCAAGGATGTCTTTGAAATGATGGCGGATGAGCAATGGGCAGACCCGGTTGCCCGCAAGGCCATCCAGCTGATCGAACGCCGCCAGCGAAACCGCGCGGCGCTGGAGCGCAGCCCCTTTGACAGCCTGGAAAGTGCCATCAATGCAGCGGCGCTTAATGGTATGGATGCCCAGACCGAACAGGAGATCGGCTACCTGTCCGGTGTCAAACCTGTCACGGCTGCCAAGATTTTGGGCGATGAGGGCGGAGAGGCGCTGGCCGTGCTGTGCAAGGCGACCGGCGTGAAGCGCGATTTCCTGCCTGTTCTCTGGGTGGCGCTGAAAAAACCGCTCGAACTGGAAGAAGGGGTTATCCACCCGCAGTTCCAGCATGTCTCTGATGTTTATGAGATTCTGAGTGTTGCCAAGGCGCAGACGATCCTCCGTTACTGGAACTGGGCCCTGTCGTCTGCCTATTCGCCCGGAGCGGTGCAAAGCGGGGCGGCGCTGCCCATGCCGGCGAATGAAGAAGCAGAGTTCTCGACTGCACAACGTACAGCGCGTCTGGTTTTTGGAAGATAACCGTTCAAAACTGCAAAAGCGTCGGTAACGGGCTTTTCAAATCCCCTTAAGCGCTTTAGTCCCAATCCCTGTTAAGGGCGATCGGGAGAGGGTTGCGCGTGGCGTATTTCCTAGGGCTGGTAGTGGCTTTGGCGGCGTTCTGGCTCGGAATGTCCGGCCATAACACGCCATTGATACTCTCATTGGGCGGCATCTCGCTCATCATCACATGTATCCTCGCCTACCGGCTGGATATTATTGACCGTGAAGGCTCGCCCTATGTGCGGCTGGTCGGTTTCCTTCTGTATTTTCCCTGGCTCGCCAAGGAGATCGTCAAAGCGAACATCAGCGTCATCCGCGCCTGTGTGAAAGCCGATCTCGACATCGCACCGGCGCTTGTGAAGGTCAAAACGGTCTGCAAGTCGGACCTCGCCAAGGTGACATTCGCCAATTCGATCACGCTGACGCCCGGCACTGTCACGGTGGAGATCGAAGGCGACAAACTGCTGGTGCATGGTCTCTACGAGCAGGACTCCCAGCCGGAAGCCTTCGTTGAAATGGACCAGCGCTCCGCCCGCGCCATTGATGGAAAGGGGGCTGCCGCATGATCGCCGCTGCGCTGATTGCGATTCTGTTCGGTATGGCGCTGCTGCTGCTGCGCGCCTTTATCGGGCCGACGCTTTATGACCGCATCCTCGCGGTAAACTCGTTCGGCACGAAGACCGTGCTGGCGCTTGGCCTGCTGGGCTTCGTGATGGACCGCCCCGAATTTCTCGACATTGCCATCACATATGCGCTGATCAATTTCGTTTCGACGATCGCGATCCTGAAATTCTTCCGTTACCGGTCTTTCCAGGTGCCGCTGGTGCGCCGCGGGCAGGGAGGCAATGCCGATGGCTGAGATCTTCTCTGACATTCTGGGATACTGGGAGATTGTCCGCTTCCCGCTGGGCGCGCTGATGTGCTTCGGCGGCGCCATCCTGTGCCTGATCGGCACTGTGGGCGTGCTGCGCTTCCCGGACATCTACACGCGGATTCATGCCGCTTCGATCACGGACACGTCCGGCGCGGCGCTGGTGCTGATCGGCATGATGCTGATTTCGCCGGGCTGGCTGGTCATTTCCAAACTGTTCGCAGTCTGCGTCTTCATCTTCCTGACCAGTCCGACCGCGTCTCACGCGCTGGCCAATGCGGCCCATACCGCGGGTGTCCAGCCAATCATCGGCCGGGTCGGTACGTCTGAAGCGGAAGGGGAGGACGCCTGATGCATTCGATGTTCAACGGCGATTTCGGCATCGTCCTCGTCAATATTTTCCTGCTTGCCATCCTGTTTGCGACAGGCGTTGCCATCGCCCGGATGCGCAGCCTGTTCGCCATCGTGATGCTGTCGGGCATTTACTCGCTCGTTTCGGCGGCCTGGTATGTCGCGGTTGATGCGGTCGATGTCGCCTTCACAGAAGCAGCCGTCGGTGCGGGCATGTCGACCGTTGTGCTGCTGGGCGCCATGTTGCTGACCTCCCGCACGGCCAAGCCGGAGAAGTTCTTCTTCCGCCTCGGGCCGATGCTGGTCTGCCTCGCCACTGGCGCTGCACTGATCTACGCCACGGTCGACCTTCCGGCGCTGGGCGATGCCTCCTCGCCGGCCAATGCAGGCGTCGGGCTTACCTATCTTCAGGTGGCATGGTTCGACACGGGTATTCCGAACGTCGTGACCCCCGTTCTCGGCAGCTATCGTGGTTTCGATACCCTGGGCGAGACGACGGTTGTGTTCGCGGCAGGTCTGGCTGTGGCGCTGCTGCTTGGGTTTGGCGAGCGCTCGCTGGCCGAACGTATCCGCAACGAAGGCCGGTCAGGCGACCGCAGCTCGAAAAAGGGCGCTGCCGCCCGTGACGAGGACCCTGCATGAACACCGATCATCACGTCATCCTGCGCGTCATCGCGAAGATGCTGATCCCCGTGATCACCATGTTCGCGTTCTATGTGCAGTTCCACGGCGACTTTGGTCCGGGCGGCGGCTTTCAGGCCGGCGTCATCATCGCGGTCGCGATCATTCTCTATGCCCTGGTGTTTGGCGTTCCGGCCGCCATGCGTGCCGTTCCGCCCGGCTTTACCCGGTCGCTGGCAGCCATCGGGGTGATGATCTATGCCGGCGTTGGTTTCTGGGCGATGCTGCAGGGCGGCAATTACCTTGAATACCAAGCCCTCTTCCACGAACCGGCAGGGGAGCATCACGGCCAGCATATCGGCATTCTCTTCATTGAGCTTGGGGTGCTGTGCGGTGTGTCCGGCGCGATGCTGACGATCTTCTACGCCTTTGCCGGCCGTGTGGCCGAAATCCGCGACGAGGACTGGTAAGCCATGCTGGAATTCCTGCTCGAACGCGCAAACTACTGGGTTGTCATCGTCCTGATGATGATCGGCCTCTACATTACTTTTGCGTCCCAGAACCTGATCAAGCGGATGGTCGGCCTCGGCCTGTTCCAGACGACGATCTGCCTGTTCTATGTGACGCTCGGCAAAGTCTCCGGCGGCACTGCGCCGATCCTCTTCGGTGAGGATGCCATTGAACTTCATGGCGGCGGACATGGGCCGGAAGCCGAAGGCAGCCACGCGGCGCTCGATGCCGTTCTGGCCGCAGGCGGGGAGCATGCCGACCGGGTTGCGCATCTCGCCAATACCTATTCCAACCCGCTTCCGCACGTTCTGATGCTGACAGCCATCGTCGTCGGTGTGGCGACCCTGTCGGTTGGCCTCGCCCTCGTCGTGAGGATCCGCGAAGCCTATGGCTCGATCGAGAATGACGAAGTGAACGAAATCGACCTCGAAACCGCGTTGGCACAGCATGCCGAGGCGGAGAAAGCCGTGAGCGAGGCGACCGCATGATCGACGCAATCCTGAATGCTGCGCCAGCCTGGGCGCTGACGCATGCCGCGCCGCTGCTGGTCATGGTGCCCCTGTTCCTGGCGCCTGTGCTGGCGCTGGTGCCGACCGGGCGGATCGCCTGGCTGATTTCCATCGCGGCCACCGGCATCAGCTTCCTGTTCTCCCTGATCCTGCTGGGCCTTGTGCAGACCTCGCCGATCGGTGTCGTTTCATACGAGATCGGCAGCTGGTCCGTACCGCTCGGCATCGAGCTGCGGGTCGATGCGTTGAACGCGATGATCCTGCTGATCGTCACGACGATCGGCTTGCTGGCGTCGGTGTTCTCCTGGCCGACGGTTGTTGCGGAAATTCCCAAGCAGAAACGGGCGCTGTTCTATTCGGCCTTCCTCGTCTGCTTCGCCGGCCTCAACGGTGTGGCGATCACGGGCGACGCGTTCAACCTGTTCGTCTTCCTCGAGATTTCCTCGATCTCCACCTATGTGCTCGTCGCGCTCGGCTCAGGCCGGGACCGCCGGGCGCTGCCGGCCGCGTTCAACTACCTGATCATGGGTACGATCGGCGCCAGCTTCTACATCATCGGGATCGGCTTCCTGTATGCCGCGACCGGTACGCTGAACATGTACGACATCTCCACGCAGCTGCCGGAACTGGCAGGCCATCGCAGCGTGCAGGCGGGCTTTGCGTTCATCCTCGTCGGTCTGGGCCTCAAGGCGGCGATGTGGCCGCTGCATCAGTGGCTGCCGAACGCCTATTCCTACAGCCCCAGCTTCGTGACGATGTTCCTGTCGGCGACGGCGACCAAAGTGGCGCTGTACGCACTGATCCGGTTCCTGTTCACCGTGTTCCGGCCAGACTATGGCTTCGAAATCTCCGCCTTCAGCGCGATCCTCATGCCGCTGGGTATCGCGGCCATGGTGGTCTGCAGTTTCCAGGCGGTGTTCCAGTCGGATGTCCGGCGGATCCTTGCTTATTCCTCGGTTGCGCAGGTGGGGTACATGATCCTCGGCGTGTCCATCGGGACGACGGCGGGCCTGTCGGCCGGTCTGTTCCATCTGATTAATCACGCCATGATGAAAGGCGCGCTGTTCATGGCGGTCGCCGGTGTGGTTCTGACCTACCAGGGCACGACCATACGCGACTTTGCCGGACTAGGACGGTCCGCCCCATGGACCATGACCGCATTTGCCATTGCTGCGCTGTCGCTGATCGGCGTGCCGTTGACCGCGGGCTTCCAGTCCAAGCTCCAGCTCGGCTTCGCCCTGTTCGACCAGGGCCTTTGGTGGGCGGTCGGCCTCGTCGTCTTCTCGTCTTTCCTGGCGGTGATCTATATGGGCCGCGTTCTGGAAGCGGTGTTCTTCCAGCCGCCGGTCAATCCGCGCAAGGCCCGCAAGGAGGCGCCGGTTCTGCTGCTTATCCCGCTCTGGGTCCTGGCGCTGGCCAATCTGTATTTCGGCATTGCGGCGGATTTCCCGCTCGGCCTCGCGCGTGACGCGGCCGCCGCGGCCTTCGGTGTGGAGGCGTTCCGATGAGCCCTGAGACCCTGATCCTCGCTGCGCTCGTCCTGCCGCTGCTGATTGCGGCTGGTATTGCCGTGATGGGCTGGTCGCCGAACCTGCGGGAAGGGGTGACCTTCACCGGCGCCGGCGTGCTGTTCGTGGTGATCATCCTGCTGGCCATGCATGTGGCGGGCGGTGAGCGACCGGAACTGAACCTTGGCCAGGCCGCGCCTGGCCTCAGTCTCGCCTTCAAGCTGGAACCGCTGGGCATGTTGTTCGCGCTCGTTGCCAGCGGCCTTTGGATCGTGAACTCGTTCTATTCCGTCGGCTACATGCGCGGGAACCGCGAGCGGAACCAGACGCGTTTCTACATCTGTTTCGCCATCGCCATTTTCGGCGCCCTGGGCGTCGCCATGTCGGCGAACCTGTTCACGCTGTTCGTCTTCTACGAAGTGCTGACGCTGTCGACCTTCCCGCTGGTCACTCACAAGGGCGATGCGGCGGCCAGGCGCGGCGGCCGCATCTACCTGCTGACCCTGATGGGCACCTCGATCGGCCTGCTGCTGCCGGCCGTGATGTGGACCTGGGTGCTCGCCGGGCAGAACCTCGATTTCGTTCCCGGCGGCCTGCTGGCGGGCGTGGACATCAGCCCGGCTGTCGCCAGCGCGCTGCTGATCCTGTTCGCCTTCGGGGTGGGCAAGGCGGCCCTGATGCCGGTTCACTTCTGGCTGCCGAACGCCATGGTTGCGCCAACGCCTGTGTCCGCGCTTCTGCACGCCGTGGCGGTCGTGAAGGCTGGTGTGTTCACGATCATGAAGATCGCCATCTTCATCTTCGGAACAGACTTGCTGGAGGCGACGCCGGCGCGCGAATTCGTCCTGTGGGTGGCCTGTTTCACCATGGTGGTCGGATCACTGATCGCCATGACGAAGGACAATCTCAAAGCGCGGCTCGCTTATTCGACCATCGCGCAGCTGTCTTATGTGGTGGCCGGCGCGATGCTGGCTGACCCGGCCGGCTGGCTGGGCGGCAGCCTGCAGATCGCCGCGCACGCCGCAGGCAAGATGACCCTCTTCATGTGTGCGGGCGCCATCTATGTGGCGACGGGCCTGACCAATATCTCCGACATGCGCGGTCTTGGCCGCAAGATGCCGCTGGTCTTCATCGCCTTCATGATCGGCTCCCTGTCGATCATAGGCCTGCCGCCTTTCGCAGGGGCCTGGCCGAAGTACGAACTGATGCAGGGCGCCATCGACCACGGCAATGTCTACCTGTCGCTGGTGCTGATCGTGTCCTCGCTGCTGAACATCGCCTACCTGTTGCCGATCCCGCTGCTGGCACTGTTGCCACCGCCCGGCACCAAGGAGCCGAAGCCGTTCAAACGACCGGGCGGGGCGCCGATGCCCACCGTGGTGGCACCATTGATCACCGCCACCCTGTGTATCATCCTGTTCTTCGCCGTCGGCCCACTTTCCGATTTCCTTGCCCCGACAGTGGGTGACCGCGTCGAGTACATCGCGGATGGAGGCCAGCCATGAGCGACCCGACCGATAATGGCCGTGATGATTCCGGCCGCTTCGTGAAACGTGCCGCAGAGTCGGTGCACAACCTGAACACGCCGTCGGAAGACGGTATCCATCCGCTGTCGCAGATCCTGTTCGGCTGGACGCACCGCAAGGGCATCGGCAATATCATCTTCTACGTGTTGATGGCGCTGTCGCTGATCGTCATTTCCGTCGACTTCTTTCACGAGCGGCACGAGTATCTGAACTTCGCCAACTATGCCGGCTTCTACGGCGTCTGGGGCTTTGTCTGCTTCGCTTTCGCGGTGATCATGGGCTGGCCGCTCGGCCACCTGCTGCGCCGGGACGAAAACTATTATGGCGATGCGGGCGGCCCGCCCGAAGGCATCGATCCGGACGCGCCGATGGCAGATGACCTGCCGGCGCCGCACCATTCTTCCGAGGGAGACGCGTGATGCCGTCCATGCTGGCAGGTCTCAATCCCGGATGGGTGCTGATCATCGCAGGTGTCGCAAGCCTGTTCATAACCATGCGCAGCGTGCGCCAGGTGGTGACCATCGCCGCGCCGCTGCTGGCGCTGCTGCTGCTGGTGCTCGCACCGCAGAACACGGATCTGGTGACGACGCAGGTGCTGGGCCTGAAAATGGTGCTTTACCGCGTCGATGCGCTCAATTTCATCTTCAGCCTGGCCTTCCTGATCGCAGCGGTGCTGAATGGCATCTACGCCTTGCATTCCGACGACCGGATTCAGGACGGAGCGGCGCTGTTCTATGCCGGGGCCGCTGTGGCGGCGACGCTGGCAGGCGACCTGATGACCCTGTTCGTGTTCTGGGAACTGACGGCGATCAGCTCCGTCTTCCTGATCCTGCGGGCACAGACCCGGGCGGCCTACTTCGCTGCGATGCGGTACCTTGGCGTGCAGGTCCTGTCGGGCGTGCTGCTTCTGAACGGTCTCGCCTATGTGCTGAAGTCGCGTGGAGACCTGTCGCTGGAGGCCTTCACCGACCTTTCCGATCCGGGCGTGCTGTTCATCTTCATTGCCTTCGGCATCAAGGCGGCGTTCCCGCTGCTTCACAACTGGCTGCAGGATGCGTATCCGAAGGCCACTGTGGTCGGCTCGGTCGTTCTGTCGGTCTACACGACCAAGCTGGCCGTCTATGCGCTGGCCCGCATGTTTCCGGGGCAGGAGCACCTTGTCTGGATCGGCGCCACGATGACCGTCTTCCCGGTTTTCTTCGCAGTGATCGAGAACGATCTGCGCCGCGTGCTGTCCTATTCGATCAACAACCAGGTCGGCTTCATGGTGTGCGGTGTCGGTATCGGCACGCCGCTGGCCATCAATGGCGTCGCGGCCCACGCCTTTGCGGACATCTTCTTTAAAGGCCTCCTGATGATGTCGATGGGCGCCGTGCTCTACCGGACCGGTACGGTGAAGGCGAGCCAGCTCGGCGGCCTGCACCGGTCGATGCCGTGGACGACGGTGTTCTGTATCATCGGCGCGATGTCGATCTCGGCCTTCCCGCTGTTCTCGGCCTTTGTCACCAAGTCGATGATCATTTCCGAAGTGGCGACGGCGGGCTATGCCGTGATCTTCCTGATGCTCATGTTTGCTTCGGCCGGTGTGCTGGAACACTCGGGCATCAAGATCCCGTATTACGCCTTCTTCGGCCATGACAGCGGCCTGCGCGTGAAGGAAGCCCCGTTCAACATGCTTCTGGCCATGGGCATTGCGGCGTTCCTCTGCATTTTCCTTGGCCTGCCGGCGCTGTTCCCGGGCTTCGGCCATGAGTGGCTCTACGGCCTGCTGCCTTACAGAGAGGAGGCGATGGGTTATTCCCATCACCACCTGTTCTCGTTCGATCACATCATCACGCAGTTCCAGCTGCTGATCTTCGCGATCTTTGCCTTCGTGCTGCTGAAGCGCTTCCACGTGTACCCGCCGGAGAAGCGTGGCGTCATCCTCGACAGCGACTGGACGTATCGCAAGGTTGGCTATGGTCTCGTGAAGTGGGCCGGTACGGTCTGGGGCAAGGCAGGCCCGGCGATGACGGCCGCCTTCTTCCGCGTGACCGGCCGGGCCTACAACTGGATCGAGGCGGCGTTCAGTCCGCGGGGCGAACTGGCCCGGGGCGGCGCGCTCAATGGGGCGATGACCATCTGGACAGCGGCCCTGCTGGGGGTCGTGCTGCTCTTGTCCTTCATGGCGGTTGGCTGACAGTCTGCCTGAATGACAGACACGGGATGCGTCCCCCGCCACAGCGGCGGGAACGCGTCTGCATTTTCGGGATTTCACGTTTACCGGCCCCGCAGTAGATGCGGGGCGGTCCATTCATTCATCGGGAACCGCTCAGGTGTCAGAAGCAAAGTCAGATGCGCAGGGCCGGCCGGAGCTGGTCGAACACGCCAGCAAGATCGTTGCGGCTTATGTCGGCAACAATACGGTTACGCCGGATGAGCTGCCGGACCTGATCCGCCTGGTCCACCAGTCGCTGACATCTGTCGCCGAGGGGGAGCCGGCGGTTCCACAGCCCAAACCTGCCGTGCCTGTTGGGAAATCGGTTTCCGACAATTTCCTGATCTGCCTGGAAGACGGCAAGAAGTTCAAATCGCTGAAGCGCCATCTTCGCACGTCCTACGATATGTCGCCGGAGGATTACCGCGCGAAATGGGACCTGCCGGCGGATTATCCGATGGTCGCGCCCGGCTATTCCCGCCAGCGTTCAAAACTCGCCAAGAAGATGGGCCTCGGCAAGGCAGACAAGTAAAAGAACTCAGGTACGAATACTTGTTGTTCCGGAAGCGAAACGAAATATTCCGGTAATCTTGGTTAACAAAACATCACAAAGACTCTTGATTCGGACCGGCAACTCGCGCGATAGGTGATTCTATCGAATCACCACGGGGGTGGCTGAAGATGACCAAACAGAATGTTTTCAGAGGCGTAACGGCTGTCCAGCGCAGCCTCATCGACTATTGGTGCCGGCTCGGCGAATCGGATGGCGTGCCGCGCCGCGAATCGATCGACCCGGGACACCTGCGGTCCATGCTGGCCAGTATTTCCATCGTCGAGTTCGACGAATCGGGGGCAGGGCGCTTCCGAATCGCCGGTTCCCGCCTGCGCGACCTGCTGGGATTCGAAGCCCGCGGCCGCCGGGTCGAGGACGTGGCGGGCACGGCGGCGGAGACGTTTGCCCTCGGCCTGTCCGCTGCAATTGACCGGGGGACACCGGTCGGCGGCGTGATCGAGACCGGCAACCGGTTGCACGCCTGGCTGCGCCTGCCGCTGGCCGGGGCAGATGGCCGGATCAACCAGGTCCTGTGCCATGACGAGGAACTGGCCAGCCGCCGCCTGCTGACGCCGCCGGGTGGGGCCGCTATCCACCAGAAATCGAACCTTCACGCCGCCTGAATCCCCTGTGGCGCCGGGCGCTGCATTGCGCGGATAGGAAAGTTATCCTACACTGCCTGATCTCGGGTAGTCTTCTGCCTGTTCCAGACAGCAGGAGGATAACTTGCCGGATTTCGACCCCAGGAAAGATGAAGACCGCGCCTATCTTGCCGGCGCCCTGACGGCCTATGCGCTTGGGCTGAAGGCGGAAGATGTGCTCAGCGGCGGGCGGGGGTCTCCGGCAGAGTCCCGTGCCCGGCAGGTGGCGATGTATCTGCTGCGCGCGAGCCTGGGCATGAGCCTCAGCCGGGTCGCGCGGGCCTTCACGCGGGACAGGTCGACGGTGTCCTATGCCTGCCAGGTGATCGAGGACCTGCGTGACGACCCGGATTTCGACATCTGGCTGGAGCAGTTGTCTGTCGGGCTTTCCAGCGTTGCCGTGCTGGGGGAGGCCCCGACGGAAGACTTGCGGATTGCCCATGCCGGCTAAGCCAGAGCGCCCCCTGTCCGGCTGGCGGACCCGGCGGCTCCTGCGCGCGGGCGGCCTGATCGTGCGGGATGGAGCAGCCTTCCGGCTTCATCAGAGAGCGGATGAGCGTAGCCGCCGCTGCGGGCGGGTGCCGCCGCATATCGTGGCGCGTCTGAAAGGGCAGCAGCTGCTGGTCTCCTTTCGCGGCGATCCCGACAGGCTGGTGCAGACAGGCGATGCACCGCCCGTGCGTTTGCAGCCACTCGCGGTATCAGACCCGCTGGACGGCAATGCCCCGGAAAGCCTGCTGGACCTGGCCGCAAGACGTTGTGCGGAAGAGACCCGGCTGCGCGCAGCGGCCAGCCGGTTCGGCGCGGATTATCATCTGGCGGCCGCTCCGGGCTTCCGGCGCGCGGATGATCCGCGCCTGCAGCGCGCGGCGCTGGGCAGGCTTGAGGCGGTAGAAAAAGAGCTTGGCGCAAACGGTGCTGAAGCTGCGGAAATGCTGGTTCTGGACCGGCTCACCCTGTCGGCCTTCCGGCATGTGACCGGTCAGGGCGTGGCTGAGGCGCAGAGTGTTCTGGTGCGGCTGGCAGAGGTGTATGGACTGCTTGCGCCGGGTCAGGCGGTGGGCAGGGCTTTGGCATCGTCCTGAATGCGCGCCAGCATGGAAGCGAGGCCATTGGAGCGCTGCGCCGTCAGGGCGCCGCTGACGCCAATCTCGTCCAGGAAGGCCTTGGCATCGAAGGACAGGATCTCTTCCTTTGTCGCACCGGTATAGAGCTGGATCAGCAGGGCGATCAGGCCGGACACGATCATCGCGTCTGACTCTGCGCGCAGGACCAGCTTGCCGTCTTCCCAGCCCGTGACCAGCCAGACCTGGCTGGCGCAGCCGCGTACCCGGGTTTCCTCTGTCCGCTCATGGGCTTCCAATGGCGGGTTTGCCTTGCCCAGATCGATGATGTGGGCGTAGCGCGCCTCCCAGTCTTCGAGCCAGGAGAAGTCTTCACGGATTTCGGCGGCGGTTTCGGCAATGCTCATGCGCGCTGACATGGGGCATCCGGCCACAAAAGAAAACCCCCGGCGGCCATGGGCCCCGGGGGTGAAGGTTGAGAGATGGAGGGGCTTACTGGTAGACCCCGCCGATGCACTTGCCGACATCGGCGAGCGCGTGCTCTCCGATACAGAAAGGTACTTCGTACTGCTGGTTTGCAGCGGCAACGCACTGTTGCAGGTTCAGGTTGGCCATGTTCATGCAGCCGCGGGTTTCGCGTTCGGACATGGCGCTGGACATCTGGGCCGGGGTCGCGGCCTCAGCGCCCATGACGCGGAAAGCGGCGAGGGTGGCGATCTGGTCGGCGATCGGCTCCTTGCCATATTTCACACGCTTGCGGTTGAGTTTGAGACCGGAGGTCATCGCGGCCGGGAAACGGACAGCGCTGGCGGCGCCGGAGACATTGTCCCAAAGCGACGGGGCGCCGGGGGAGCCAGCCTGAACCAGCACGCCATCGATGTCTGCCGCGCTGAAGGCGTTGACCAGCGGCTGGCTGGCCGGAATGCCGGCCTTCTGGATCCTGTCGAGCGCCGTGGCCTTGGCACCTGAATTGCCGATCTTGGCCTTTGCCCAGCCGGATGCCTGCAGCGAATAGGCCTGTTCCTTGACGAAGGCGGCCGCACTGGTCAGACGGCGGCTGTCGGCTTCAGTCGCGGCAAGTGCCGCGCTGACGGCCGTGTCACCACCATTCAGCGTACGGGCGTAACGCACGTCGTTGGCCAGGCCGTTCATCATGGCCTCGCGGCCGTAGAAATCTGCAATGTCACGCACGGCAGCGCGATACTCAGGGTCCTGCGAGGCGATGAGCGCGGAATAGGAAATCCAGCCCTGGGAAAGCTGATCCGGATTGTGTCCGCCGAGCGAGTTCAGGGCGTGGTCGATATCGCTGGCAGAGCCGAGCGGTTTCGTTTTTACATCCGTCACTTCAGACTGGTAGGTGGCGTACACGGCAGCGGATTTTGAAATCGCATCGCCGGATTTCTGCTCTTCAGCCTTTGTTTCCTGGGCGGAGGCTCCGAGAGCCATTCCCATAGCGACAACAATGGCCCCGATCGTTCTGATGGAATACATGTTCGCTCACTCCCTCACGCGACACACGATACTTTGTGCCTGAAGTTCCCCAAGGGGGGAACAGCAGCTTGCCCGCTTCTTGCATTACAAATACAGCAAGAAACCGCCGACACCGTCACAATGCCTAATGAATCTCACCGGGGTATTAATATGTTGCCCCAAAAGCAGCGTCAGAGATTACAGATTATACACCTTGGCTGGCTGGCCATGGTGGCGGCGGTTGCCGGTTCTGTTCTCGTGTCACGCGAAAGAGAGGCGTTGTCGTTCGCCTGGCTGGGGTTGGCGGCCCTGCCGGGACTGGCGGGCTTTTTCCTTCTCGGCCGTGACCGGCTTCTGAACCAGTTTGCCCCGTCATTCCTGGTGATTACGTGGACCGTCTTCGCGGCGTTTACCCTCGCTTTGAGCGGGGCGGCCATGTCTCCGCTGGCCGTTCTGTTCGTGATCGCCCCGCTTGTGGCGCTGAACCTCGGAAACACCGCCATGGCGGCCGAAGCGTCGATTTTCGGAGCAGGCGCTTATTTCGCCGCGATCCTGTTGTCCGAAATCGGGATTCTGCCCTCCGGTGAGGCCGTGACAGGCTTCTCCGGCGTTGCCCGGCTGCTGGCTTTTGCAGCGCTTGTGACATTTGCCCTGCTGGTCTGGTACCTCGCACGCGGACAGGAAGAGCTGGCTGCCGCGAGTGCGGAGGTTGCGCCTGTCGAAGTCTCGCATCCGGCAAAGGCGACCATTCCGGTTCCGGCAGATTCCGGTGTGCTTCTGCTGGATGTCACCCCGGACGGCATGATCCGGGGCGCCGATGGCGACCGGCTCGGCTTGCCGGGGATTGGCGCCGGAACGCTCCTGCGGGATGTGCTGGACGCGTCGGCCACGCCGGCCAGCCTGATGGCGACCACGGCGCAGGCGGGCGAAACCCATCTTGTGAACGGCCGCACCGTTGCCTTCTGCGCAACGCCTTATGACGGCGGCACCCATATCGCGCTGATCGATCGTCCGAAACAGGTGGCCAAGACTGAACCCGGCAATGCCGAGGCAAAGGCGCGGGAAGCCGTCCGCCAGCGTACAGCCTTTTTCGCTTCGCTCGGCCACGACCTGAAGACGCCCCTCAATGCGATCATCGGGTATGCCGACATGATGCGGCATGGCGTACGCGGCCCTCTGCCCGAAGCCTATCAGGACTATCCGGCCATCATTCATGACAGCGGGCAGGAATTGTTGCTCATGGTCGAGGACATGCTGGACCTCGCGCGGGCAGATGCAGACCGCCAGCGGCTTGAGCCAGAGCCGGTCGATCTTGCGGCCTCCGCCCAGTCGGTGATCCGCCAGCTCGACAACCAGGCCGAACGGGCCGGTGTGAAACTGCGCCTGAAAGCGGAAGACGATGTCTGGGCGCAGGCTGACGCGCGCGCCGTCCGCCAGATCTGGCAGAACCTTGTCTCGAACGCGATCAAGTATTCAGAGAACGGCAGCGCTGTGGTGCTGGAAGCGGTGATCGAAGGGAATGCCGCCGTCCTGTCTGTCACCGACAAGGGGGCGGGCATGAGTGAGGAAGACGTGCGTCTTGCGCTGGAGCCGTTTTCGCAGGGCGGGAATGCCCGCGGCGTGAAGGGGACGGGGCTCGGCCTCGCCGTGGTCAAACGGTTCGCAGAACTTCATGGCGGGCAGATCGACATCCGCTCGGCGCCCGGCAAGGGCACGCGCGTATCCGTTACCCTACCACGGGCGAACGACGAAGACCTGGAATAGGAAACCGCTTCTTTCGGGAAGCAGGGCCGGCTGAGATCAGCTGTCCTCGTTCTCGTGCAGGCTTTCATGCAGGCTGGCGCGCACGAGCAGGAGCAGGGCGCCAAAGGCGGCCACACCAACGATAAACAGGAAAATGGACGTGGCGAGATACAGCACGTCGTCGGGATAGCTGGTATGCTTGATGAGGCCTGTCAGGCCGCCGGCAAAGGCAATTGCCGGCGCAAGCAGAATGAGGTCGCTGCTTTTCATGACATGGCCCCTTTCTCGATCAGTTGCCAGTGCGTTAACACCCATGTGCAAACTGCAATCGCCATGCCGAACGGAAGGAATTGCGTGATGATGGAGCGTCTGCCGACACGTCTCTGGGTCGAGGCCCTGATCCGCCGGGCTGAAGTGGCCGGCGCCTCGGGCTTCATCGTGCAGCATGGCGATGACTCGCGCGGCGACGTGCTGGTCAAGGTCGCACGGCTGGATGGGACAGCCGCCGCCTATACCCCGTCCATGGGCATGGATGGCGACCGGATCTTCCTGAACCTTGCCGCTCAGGGCATCGGACCGGAGGAGCGGGAGGTGGATGAATATGTCGCCCGGGCCCGCAAGCGCGACAGCGATCTCTGGGTGGTCGAGATCGAGGACAAGGAAGGCCGGCATTTCCTCACCGAACACGTCGAGGAAGGCTCCTGAATTCTGTCGTGGATTCAAGCCAATTCGTTTGCAGCCGGTAAGCCTGCGTTAACCCCCCGCTAACCCGGTGCGGGCAGCTTGAAAACGAATTCAGGAAAACGGGGCAAAGTGGGGTCATGCTGTTTCTCCTCAACGAACAGATCGTCGATGTGGCGATCCCGGAAATTCACCTGTCCAAGCGCTGGAAAGTGCTTGGCTGCGGGGACCCTGCCAGCATGCGGGCCCGTGAGGCGCTGGAGTTTGTCGCCCGGGTCGTCTCGGCGCATGTCCACGAAGGCGTGGCGATGGAAGTCAGCCTGGTCGAAGACCTCGCCGCGCTGATCATCGCGAAGACAGGTGCGAATGCGGCCCTGTTCCCGGTCACGGACAAGCGCGTCGGCGAAGCGCGTCTGACGATCTTGCCGGAAACCATCCTGTCCAGCCTGCGCGAACGCCACGAGCATGAAGGCCAGGCGCCCGACCTCGAACAGATCTGGCCGAAAGCGGCCTGAAGCGCGCCGGAAACGCGCGGCCTGACACCGGCTCTTCTATCTGCGGCGCAAATCGGCTAGGGCCTCGGCCTGGAAAAGACGAGCCGTTTCAACATGTCCCATGCTGCAGAAGCCGCCCGCCGGCGGACCTTCGCCATCATCTCACACCCTGACGCGGGCAAGACCACGCTGACGGAGAACCTGCTGCTGGCCGGCGGGGCCATCCGCGCGGCCGGAGAAGTGGCTGCGCGCGGCGAAGCGCGGCGCACGACGTCCGACTGGATGAAGATCGAACGCGACCGCGGCATCTCCGTGTCGGCCTCCGTCATGACATTCGAGTTCGAGGACCTGATCTTCAACCTGCTCGATACGCCGGGCCACGAAGACTTCTCCGAAGACACGTACCGCACGCTGACCGCGGCCGACTGCGCCGTCATGGTTCTGGACGCTGCAAAAGGCATCGAGCCGCAGACGCTGAAACTGTTTGAAGTTTGTCGCCTGCGTGACATCCCGATCGTCACCTTCATCAACAAGATGGACCGCGAGGCGCAGGATCCGATCGCCCTTCTGGATGAAGTGCAGGAAAAGCTGCAGCTGGACACGGCGCCGCTTTATTGGCCTGCCGCCAGCGGCCAGCGTTTCTCCGGCATGGTCGATCTCGCCACCAATGAACTGATCCAGTTCGAACGCCGCCCGGGTGAAGCGCCGAAAATCGGCGCCGCGCCGCGTATTGCGGCAGACGAGGCGACGCTTCAAGCGAACCTTGATGAGAGCGTCTATGGCGAACTGGCGGAAGGCCGGGAAATGGCCACCGGCCTTCTGCCGGAGTTCGACAAGGAAGCCTTCCTTGGCGGGCACATGACGCCAGTTGTGTTCGGCTCGGCGCTCCGCCATTTCGGCGTTCTTGAGCTGCTCCGTACCCTGCATGCCTATGCGCCTCCGCCGCGGGACCAGAAAGCCGAGAAGAAGGGCGAGCCTGTCACCATTCACGCAGGCGACAACACGGTCTCCGGCTTCGTCTTCAAGATCCAGGCGAACATGGACCCGAACCACCGCGACCGCGTGGCGTTCCTCCGTCTGTGTTCGGGAGAATTCAAACGCGGCATGCGCCTGAAGACGGCAGGCGGCAAGCAGCTGAACATCCACAATCCGATGATGTTCCTCGCGCAGGACCGGGAGATCGCCGAGACGGCCTATGCGGGTGATGTGATCGGTGTGCCGAACCATGGCCAGCTGCGCGTCGGGGACAGCCTGTCGGAGAATGGCGACATCAAGTTTGCGGGCATTCCGAACTTCGCGCCGGAACTCCTGCGCCGCGCTCGCGTGAAAGACCCAATGAAAGCAAAGCACTTGCGCAAGGCCCTCGAAAGCCTCGCGGAAGAGGGCGTCACCCAGCTGTTCAAGCCGGCCATCGGCTCGGACATGATCGTCGGTGCTGTCGGCCAGCTGCAGTTCGAAGTGATGATCGAGCGCGTGGCGGCGGAATACAATCTGGAAGTCGTGTTCGAACCTGCCCCCTACAACGTGGCGCGCTGGCTGTCCTGCGATGATCCGAAAGTGCTGGAAGCCTTCCTGGACAAGAACAAGTCGACGTCCGGCACGGACCTGGACGATGCGCCGGTCTATCTCGCCAAGAATGCGTGGGACGTCGGCTACGCCCAGGAAAAGAACCCGGACATCCGCTTCACCGCCACGAAAGAACGCGCGCTCTGATTGTGATTGACGACAGCAAAGGAACGCTCTCTGTTTGAGAGCTGGATTCCGTGCAGGGGACGGAAAGTTGTCGGTGAAGACCCAAACGAAGCTGCTTGTCGCTAGCGCAACATGCGCCATCGCGGCACTGATGGAGTTCCTGGCCTTCCAGTTTGATCGGGGGCTTGGTGACTATGTCTACTTGGGAGTTTCTGCGCTTTTCGCGGCCCTGTCGATTTGGCTAGCCCGGACGGTGGCGTCACGCTTGTGGGCGATCGTTTTAACGCCCGTCTTGTGTTTGACGCTGCTTGCAGCAAACGCCTGTTTTGCTGGCTTAATCCGCAACACAGTTCTGAATTTGGGTGAAGATTTCGGCCAATCGGCGCTAAGAGGAATTGTTCTGTTCTTTGTCATCCTGCCGCTGACCGCCCTGGCGACGGTCGCTGCGGCAACGGTGCCGCTGGTTGTCCGCGACCGGCCCTAAAGGCGCTTATTCAGCCTCGGGGCCACCTTCGAGTTCGGGCTTCGGGTCCGGGATGAATTTTGCGGCAAGCGTCGGCGAGATGCCGGACGTGGCCAGCGGGTTCGGACGCGCCTTGCCGCCGCCGCGCTTCAGTTCACAACGGGCATTGGCGCCCTCGAACGTGGCGACATAGCTCCACGCGACGCATTTTTCGTCATCCGCGCAGCTGGTCTGGCAGGCCGAAGCGGTTTCTACGGGCGTGACGGAATAGGTCGCACCGAAGCGATAGACGCCGGTCTCCTGACCTTTCGCCGGTTCAGGCTTGTCGGGTTTCATGCTGGGCGTGTCGGCAAAGGCCGGGGCAGCCAGCAGGACAAAGGCGCTCGAGGCGGCAAGAAGGGGTACCAGGCGCATGGGCGTCGTCTCCATCTGTCAGGCCCAGTCTAGTAAGGCCTGCTTAACGAAGTGTTCGCTGCGGACGGATCGGTTCGCGCAGTTTACTTCGCCAGCGCCTCTCGCTTTTCCTCGATCTCCAGCCATTCCATCTCGGCCATGTCGAGTTCTTCGCGGGCCGCGCCGACACGATTTGACTTCTTGTTGAAGCTGTCTGCGTCACGAGCATAGAGATCTGGATCGGACAGATCCTGTTCCAGCTTCGCGATTTCGGCCTGCAGCTTCGGGATCAGTGCGTCCAGTTCCTTCTGGCGATGCTCGTCCTTGAAGGAGAGTTTCGTCTGAGGTTTCGGGCGCTGTGCATTGTCTGTCTTCGGTTTTTCTGCCTTCGGAGCATTACCGGACCCCTTGTTCCGGAAGCCCTTCAGCTGTTCCTGTGCGTCGCTCCAGCCGCCGGCGGTGACGATCCACTCGCCGTCGCCCACGGGACAGAGGCAGCTGGTGACAGTGGCATCCAGGAAGGCCCGGTCGTGGCTGACGAGGATCAGCGTGCCCTCATAGCCGAGCAGCATGTCTTCCAGGAGGTCCAGCGTCTGCATGTCGAGATCATTGGTCGGTTCGTCCATCACCAGCAGGTTCGACGGCCGGGCCAGCCCGATAGCGAGCGCGAGCCGGTTTCGCTCCCCGCCGGAGAGGGCGCCGACCGGCTGGCGCAGCTGGTCCGGCGCAAACAGGAAGTCCTTCGCATAGGCCGCGACATGGCGCTGGCGGCCCTGCACCATGATGGAGTCGCCGCCATTCGGGGCGAGGGCTTCCCAGATCGTGTCTTTCGGGTTCAGCGTCTCGCGTGTCTGGTCCTGATAGGTGACCTGCAGCGTCTTCGAATGCTTCACGCTGCCGCTGTCCGGCTCGATCCGGCCGAGGAGGAGTTTCACCAGCGTCGTCTTGCCGACGCCGTTCGGCCCGATGATGCCGATCCGGTCGCCGCGCAGGATCTTGAGGGAGAGATCGTTGACCAGCGTGAAGGGGCCATCCGGACCTTCATAGGCCTTGGTCAGGTGCCGCGCCTCGATCACCTTCTTGCTCATCGAGTCCCCGGCATCGACGCTGAGGTCAGCCGTGGCTTTGCGGTCCTGCAGGGCAGAACGCATCTGCGCATGTTCGGCGCGCAGGTCTTTCAGCTTGGCGAGGCGGCCCTGGTTGCGCTTGCGGCGTCCGGTGACACCGCGGGCCAGCCAGTGCTGTTCGTCCTTCAGGTGCGTCGTCATCCGGCGCAGCTGGCGTTCTTCTTCCACCTCGATCTGTTCGGCCCATTCGTCGAACTTCACATAGCCGTCCGGGCTTTTCAGAACCTTGCCCTGGCGCAGCCACAGCGTGTTGGTGGAAATGTTCTCCAGGAAGCGCCGGTCGTGGCTGACGACCAGTACGACACCGTTGAAGCTTTTCAGGCGGGTTTCCAGCTGCTCGATCATCGGCACGTCGAGATGGTTGGTCGGTTCGTCCAGCAGCAGCACGTCCGGATCGGCGGCGAAGGCCTTGGCGAGCGCTGCCCGGCGCAGCTGGCCGCCGGAAAGCGTGGCCGGGTCTGCGTCTGCCTCCACCCCGAATTCCGACAATTCCGCTTCCGCCATATAGGCGCCATCGAGGCCTTCGCTGGCATAGGCGATCACGGTGTCGAAACCGGCAAGGTCAGGCTCCTGCGCGACGGCGGCGAAAGTGATGCCCGGCTGGCGCCAGACCTCGCCGCTGTCGGCTTCGACCCGTTCGGAGATGATTTTCATCAGCGTGGACTTGCCCGCGCCATTCCGGCCCACCAGCGCCACGCGCTCGCCCTTGGACAGCGAGAAGCTGACCCCGGTGAACAGGGGCTTGCCCCCGAATGAGAGGCGGACATCGGTAAGGGTAATCAGAGGAGGCGCAGCCATGCGCGCGATGTAGCGTGCGCTGGGGCGGGGCGCTAGAGGGCGTCACCAGCCTTCCCAATGGCCGAAGGGCTGCTACACTCCCGAAAAACAAAAACGGGAGGAACAGGCATGGCGTATTCGGAGAATGAGACCGCTTTCACACAATTCGAGGCCCGGCGCCTGTCGCCCAATATCGGGGCAGAGCTGATCGGAGCGGATCTGCGAAACCCGACCGATGTGCTGGTGTCGGAAGTGCGCGCGGCGCTGCTTCGCTATCAGGTCGTGTTCTTCCGCGATCAGGACATTACCCGCCAGCAGCATATCGCCTTCGCCCGCAAATTCGGAGAGCTGGAGATCCATCCGGCTACGCCGCTGGAGCAGCCGGACCGGGAAGTTCTCCGCATTGCGCATGGGCCTAATTCGCGTGGCATCGAAAATTCCTGGCACTCCGATGTTACCTGGAGGGAGGCGCCGTCGCTCGGTTCCATCCTGCGCGCGATCGAGCTGCCGGAGGTGGGTGGCGACACGCTCTTCTCCAATATGGTGATGGCGTATGAGGATCTGGATGACGGCCTGAAGGAACGCCTCTGCCAGATGACGGCGGTGCATGACATCGCCCGCGTGTTCGCCAAGCGCCTGAAGAAAGACCCGACCGAACTCCACGACAAATACCCTCCGATGGAGCATCCTGTCATCCGGACCCATCCTGAGACGGGCCAACGGCTGCTTTACGTCAACACGGCGTTCACGGACCATATCAAGGGCATGGACCGCAAGGAGAGCGACGAGCTGCTGAAGTATCTCTATTCCCGCGCCGCCATTCCGGAATATCAGTGCCGCTTCCGCTGGGCGCCGGGCTCGTTGGCCTTCTGGGACAACCGCGCCTGCCAGCACTATGCGGCCAGCGACTATTTCCCGGCAGTCCGCATCATGGAACGCGTCACCATCGCGGGCGACCGGCCTTACTTCAAGGCCGCGGCCTAGGCGAGGGAGGCAGTCTCCTCCGCGCTCAGAAGCCGCCATTCCCCTTCCGGCAGGTCGCCGAGGGTGAGAGGCCCGAAGGCCGCGCGGTGGAGGGTTTCGACATGGTTGCCGGCGGCGGCGAACATGCGGCGGATCTGGTGGTACCGGCCTTCAGTGATCGTCAGGCGCGCCGTGCGTTCACCGGTCACTTCCAGATGGGCGGGGAGAAGCGGCTTCTCCTCACCGCGCAACATCAGCGTGCCGCTGGCGAACAGGTCTGCCTCATGGCCTTCCAGCGGGCGGGCGAGCGTGGCTTCGTATGTCTTCGGCATCTCGGATTTCGGCGAGATGAGCTTGTGCAATAGTTTCCCATCATCCGTAAACAGAAGAAGACCCGTTGTGTCGGCGTCGAGGCGGCCCACGCTCGAGAGCGGCGGGGTGCGGAGCAGGAAACGCGGTGGCAGCAGCTCATAAATCAGCCGGCCCTGATCGGCGCGGGAACAGGTAAAGCCCGCCGGCTTGTTCATCAGGATGACCATGCCGGGCGGCGGGTCTAGCGGTTCGCCATCGAAGCGCAGGCCTTCGCCTTCGCCGGTTACGCGGTCGCGGCGGATGGCGGCTTCCATCTCCTTGCGGCTGCCATAGCCGAGATGGGCAAGGTATTTCGCGAGCTGGCGCGTTTCCTTCATGGCCTGGGCTTTATCGCTTCCGCTTCGGCTTCTCGGCCTTGATGATCTTGTAGCCGCCTTCGTCTTCCAGCATCTCGTGGCTCTTGAAGCACTCGCTGAGCACGGTTTCATAGGGCAGGTGGCGATTGCCGACGAGCCAGAGCGTGCCGCCGGTTTTCAGCGCGTTCGCCGCGGCGCGGATGAAGTCCTGTCCCAGCGATGTGCTGTCGGCCCGGCCTGTGTGGAAGGGCGGGTTCATGACGGCGAAGTCGAACTCAGCTTTGGGGGCGTCCTTCGTTACGTCGGCCCAGTGGTTCGTCCAGTTGCTGAAGCCTTCGAGGTTCTTTTGCTGGCAGGCGAGGGCGCGATGCTCGGCTTCGAACAGGGTCATGCTTTCGACATGCGGGCAGTTGGCCAGCACCTCGCGGGACAGATAGCCCTGGCCGGCGCCGAGGTCTGCGCCGCGCCCGCGGATCCATTCCGGGATGCTGTCGGCCAGCAATTCACTACCCGCGTCCACCCGGTCCCAGCTGAACAGGCCCGGACGGCTCCACAGGGCGCCATTATCGACTTCCTGCGGTGCATCGAAGGCAATCCACTCTTCCGCCAGCTGAGCGTTCCAGTCTTCGGTCTTCACCGCCCAGAAGGCCCGGCATTTGTGCTTCGACAGGCTTTGCGTTTCGCCCGCCAGTTCGCCGAGGATCTTCTCGCCGGTCTTGGCGCCGAGTGTGTTGGGAAGGCTCGCCACGATCACGCCGCCGACCGGCGCATCGCGCATGGCATGGGCGAACAGGGCGCGGGTCTCGTCGCGCTGGCGGGGCGGCAGGATGATGGTCAGCGCGGCGGGCGGGAACGTCTCTGCGTCCGGCGGCAGGACGGTGAAGCCGGCGGCTTTCAGCGCGTCATGGTCCGGCTTGAAACTGTTCTGGCAGGTCAGGCGCTCTTTCGGCAGGCGCATCAGGAAAGGCACGGCCTCTGCGCGCAGGCAGAGGAGATTGCCCGTTTCCGGCAACAGGTCTGCCTCTTCAAAGGCGAGGGAAAGCGTATCGAAAACAACGGTGTCAAACATGGGCGCTCTCTACGCGCATGATGCGGCGCGCGCAATCGGCCGATGCGGTGGCCTAGCGTTCGACGCGGTAACCGCTGCGCCCCGCCAGCGGCTGGCCGGCTGCGATGGAAAAGGCCTGGCTGAGGCCACGATAGAAGGCGATGCGCGCTTCGGCCTCTTCGCTGATCATCACGCCGCTTTCCGCACCGATCAGGCGTTCAGGCGTTTTTCCGTCATGCGCCAGCACCATCATGTCGGACCATAGGTCCGCCGGCAGTCCGCCGCCGGTGACTTTCTTCATTGGCTTATCATCGTCATTGCCGACCCAGATGCCGCCGACATAGGCGGCTGAGTAGCCGATGAACCAGGCATCGCGCCAGTCCTGGCTGGTGCCTGTCTTGCCTGCCACCGTCCAGCCGGGGACGCGCGCACGTCCGCCCGTGCCGATGTCGGAATTCACGACCCTGTAGAGCATGGCATTCATGTCGCGGGACAGTTCTTCAGAATACACACGGTCGCGGTCATAGTCGGGGCGCTCATAAAGAACGGTGCCGCGGGAGTCCTCGATCTTTTCGATCAGCCACGGGTCCAGCCTGAGGCCGCCGGACTGGAACACGCCATAAGCGCGCACCAGTTCCCACAGGGTCACTTCCTGGCTGCCGAGTGCAATGGAGGGATAGGCCTCCAGCCGGGTGGTGATGCCGAAGCGGCGCGCCGTCTCCGCCACGCGGGCCGGGCCGGACAGCTGGGTCAGTTCCACCGCGACGGTATTGATGGAGCGGGCAATCGCCTCGCTCATCGTCATCGGACCGAGATATTTGCCGGTATAGTTTGAGGGGCTCCACTTATCGATCGTGATCGGCGCATCGTCGAACACGTCATAGGGGGAGTAGCCGTCTTCCAGCGCCGTGGCGTAGACGAACGGCTTGAAGCTGGACCCCGGCTGGCGCAGGGCCTGGGTTACGCGGTTGAACTCTGTCTCCGTATAGTCCGTGCCGCCGACCAGCGCGGCCACACGGCCAGTCTTCTCGATCAGGATGGCTGCAACCTGGCTCGCGCCTTGTTTCGCGCCGTCACCGGCCATGCGCTCTGCCAGCTGCGCGCGGACCTTCTCCTGCAGGTCGATGTCCAGCGAGACTGTGACGACCAGATCGCCCGGTATGCGCGGCAGCATGGCCTTCACACGTTCCGAGACGGCATCCAGCGCATAGCCCAGCTGCGGGTCGTAAGTGGGCGGGTCGATGATCGTTATGTCCTGGGCCTCGGCCTTTTCCGCTTCGGCTGGGCGGATGAAGCCGAGATCCACCATCTGGGCCAGCACATAGGCCTGGCGTTCCTTGGCGCCTTCGAGGTTCTCGCGCAGGTTCAGCTTGGAGGGCGCTTTGGGCAGGGCGGCGAGGATCGCCGCTTCCGCCACGGTCAGCTCCTGCGGCGGCTTGCCGAAATAATAGCGCGCCGCTGCGTCGATGCCGTAGAGGCCAGCGCCGAAATAGACCCGGTTCAGATAGAGCGAGAGGATCTCGTCCTTGCTCATCTTCGTTTCCAGCTCGCGGGCAAGTTTCACTTCCTGCGCCTTGCGCTTCACCGTCTGGCGGTTGGTGAGAACGAGGTTCTTGATCAGTTGCTGGGTAATGGTCGAGGCGCCGGAAACCGTCTCGCCAGCGCGCAGGTTCGACCAGGCAGCCCGGGCGATTGCGGCGTCATCCGCGCCGTCATGTTCGTAGAAGCGCTTGTCCTCTGCCGCGATGAAGGCTTGCGGGACATATTCCGGCAGCTGGTCCACCGATGTGGCGCGGCCATAGCGGGGCCCGCGCACGTCCAGCGTATTGCCGTCGCGGTCGACAAATTCGATGGCAGCTTCGCGTTTGACCGACCAGAGGTCTGCGATTTCCGGCAATTTCGGCATCCCGGCATAGAGCGAGCGCCATTTCCAGAATCCCCAGCCGCCAGCGACCAGCATGACCACGAGAAAGACAATCAATGTGTAGCGCACCAGCCGGGGATGCCGGGAAGCAAAGCCGCCGCCGGGCACCTTGATCGTCCGCTGGGCCGGGGTCTTGTTACCCTTCTGCGCCATCTCTGCCTGCCAATAGAATCGATAATTTCCGAGGGTAAATGCGAGAGGATTACGGCAGTGTGAAGGCATACGCGCTGCCGTGCGCAGGCCAGGAGAGGGGATTTCGCCGGGAACTTCTCGATCCCGGCCGGAATCCGGGGCCAAACCCGGCGGACTGACCCGACGTCATAGGGGGTGTCCCGTAGTGCAGCCTGGATTTTTCTGGTTTCAATGGAAAGTGAGGAATTGCGCTTTCGGGTGGTCCGATTGCGCGCCATCAGATGGACGGAGAGCCATGACAGGGACGGAAACGAAAGCGGCGCCCGCCGAGGGCAAGGTAGAACATTTCGATGTGCTGATCGCGGGGGCCGGGATTTCCGGCGTTGGCGCGGCATATCACATGAAAACGCAGTGCCCGGGCAAGAGCTATGCGGTGCTGGAAAAGCTGGAAAGCTTTGGCGGCACCTGGCTGTGGCACAAATATCCGGGCATCCGGTCGGATTCCGACCTCTACACTTTCGGCTACCGGTTCAAGCCCTGGACGGGCACGCCAATCGCGACGGCCGAAGAGATCCGCACCTATATGGGTGAAGTGATCGAGGAGAATGACCTCGGCAAGCACATCCGCTACGGCCACCAGATCCTGTCGGCGGAATGGTCTTCGAAGGACAGTTTGTGGACGCTGAAAGTGCGCCGCATCGAAACGGATGAGGTGCTGACCTTCACCTGCAACTTCCTCTGGATGTGTCAGGGCTACTACAACTACACCAAGCCCTACACGCCGGACTGGCCGGACATGGACAAGTTCAAGGGCCAGATCATCCACCCGCAATTGTGGCCGGACGATATTGACCTCAAAGGCAAGAAAGTCGTCTGCATCGGATCCGGTGCGACGACAGCCACGGTGGTGCCGGCCATTGCGGGCGAGGTGGAGCACGTCACGGTGCTGCAGCGCTCACCGACCTATTTCATCCCGGGGCGGAATGAAAACGAGATGGTCACGGAACTCGAAAAGATCGGCATCGACTGGGATACGATCCACCGGGTTGCCCGCCAGAAAGTCCTGTTCGACCAGCATGACTTCACCCGCCGCTGCCTGGAGGAGACCGACGTGGTCACGCAGGAGCTGCTCGAAGGCGTGAAGGCCTTCCTCGGCGAGGACTATCCGATCGACGAACACTTCACGCCACGCTACCGCCCGTGGCGCCAGCGTATTGCCTTCGTGCCGGATGGAGATCTGTTCCAGGGCATCGCGTCGGGCAAGGCCGACGTGGTAACCGACGAGATCGAGCGCTTCACCGAGAAGGGCATCCTCACCAAGGGTGGCCAGGAACTGGAAGCCGACATCGTCATCACGGCGACGGGCTTCAATCTCTCCGTGCTCGGTGATATTCCGTTCACGGTGGATGACAAGCCGGTCGACTTCTCCGAGACGGTCACCTATCGCGGCATGATGTTTACCGGCGTACCGAACATGGCCTGGGTGTTCGGCTACTTCCGCGCCTCGTGGACGCTGCGGGTCGACCTTATGGGCGACTTCATCACCCGGCTGCTCAAGCATATGGATGAGAAGGGCGTGACGCAGGTTCGTGTGAAGCTGCGTGAGGAAGACAAGGACATGGAGATCCTGCCCTGGATCGATCCGGAAGACTTCAATCCCGGCTACCTCATGCGCTCCATGCATCTCCTGCCCAAGCGCGGCTCCAAATATATCTGGCAACACACGCAGGACTACTGGAACGAGAAAGAGGAAATCCCGAATATCGACCTCGATTCAGAGGAGTTCGACTATTCCGGACAGAAGGCGAAGACACCGGAACCGGCCGACGCCTGATCACTTGCCCAGATCGCAAAAGCCCTCCTGCTACCTGCAGGAGGGCTTTTTTATTGGCCTGAATGTTCCTGACGTTCCGTCTACTGGCCATGTTGTTACGGTGTAACTGAGGTCGGGGCTTGTGCTCGATCTATAAATGACTAACGGTTACTTATGTCCTTTTCAATCAGCCGGATTCAATCTAAGGGGGGTATATGAATATCAGAGAAGATTTTCTGCGCCCCCGGACCGACCAGGAGAATGCTGCCCGCCGGACGGCAATCCTCGACGCGGCAGAAGCCCTGCTGCTGGAATCGCACAATCAAAGGTTTTCCATTTCCAGTGTGGCCACACGGGTTGGTGTGTCGCAGAGCACGATCTTTCTCCATTTCCGCAATCGGGAAGATTTGCTGACCTCGCTTTATACGCGGGTCGGGCAAAATTTTTTCGCAACCTTCCTCAGCCGCCTCCATGAGGGCATGTCTGACGAGGCCTTTTGCGAGACCTTTATCGACACCGCGCTGGAATTCCCTGCCTTCCGTATCATGCGCCCGATGATTATGCGCTTCGTGGAGGAAAGCCTTAATCAGGCCTATATCCACGAGGGCATCAAGGACATCTATCGTTTCCGGGTATCCGCCGCCGACCAGGTTGAAGACCTGCTTCAGCTGAAGCCCGGGCAGGGGCGCCGGCTGATGAAGGCGCTCGTCAACCTGATGTGCGGCTCGGTACAGGCAGACATAAAGAAGCTGCTCGCCACTGACGATGGTGAGTCCGAAGAGGTAACCGGGGCCATCAAGTCCTTCGATTACCGCGCGTCATTCCTCAGCGGGGCTGAGCTGATCATGACAGGTGTTCGCAATATTTAAGCGACGACCGGAAATGTGAAGTTGCTGTCACGAGCCCCGCGTATAAACTCTCTCATTATTGCAAGAAACATTTAAATCCGGACGGGTGGCCGGGGCGCTGCGTTATACCGTCGAGCCGTGTCTATCCCGCCCGGACATTTGAAAAGAGGCCCATATGGCTATCCGCGAAGACTTCCGGCGTGCGCGGTCGGAACCTGAGAAAGAAGCGCGCCGTAACGAAATTCTCGATGCAGCAGAAACGCTCCTGCTGGAATCGGGCAATGAACGATTCGCCATTTCGGCGCTTGCCGATACTGTTGGCGTTTCGAAGAGCACGGTCTTCCTGTATTTCGCCAATAAGGAAGAACTGCTGCTGGCCCTCTATGAGCGGACTTTCATCAGTACCTGCGCGCAGATTACAGGACGGCTCGAACCGGGCATGTCGGGCAGGGCGTTCTGCGAAGCATTCATCGACATCATGGTCGATCACCCGGCCTTGCTGATCTTGCGGGCCCATCTGGCGCCGACGATCGAGCGCAATGTTGCGCTGGACTCCCTGGTCTCCACCAAGACACGTCTGTTCGAACACGGAGCGGCCACTTCGGAAAAGCTCGACGAGGTGATGGAGCTGGAGCAGGGCTGCGGCAGGCGCATGCTGATGGCGCTGATCAATCTGACCTCCGGCGCTGCCCAGGCGGATTCACTGCCCCATATCGATGCCGATACGCTGCCCGATGAGCTTGCCGATTTCATGCACACCGCATCTTTCCGCAACATCGTGCTCAGTGGGGCAGAACTGATCTTTCGCGGTGCGACGGGACGGCCTTTCGACTGAGTCCATAACTGCCTGCGCGAGATTTGTGGCTGTTGTCAGCTCACGGACAGCCAACAGCCCTGGCCAGAATGTTCCGGTGCACTTCGCTGGTGCCGGAATAGATCGTCGCGGCCCGGGTCGCGAGGTATTTGGCCTGGGCGAAATCGCTGAACGGGGCAGATTCCAGCGCGGCCTCCGTGATCGCCTGATGCAGTTCGGTTGCCAGCAGTTTCGTCTGTGACGAGGCGGGCCCGCCGTCCAGCGTGACGAGGCCATTCTTGGTGCGCATGTCCAGGGCCTCAAGCGTTTCGATCCGCATGTCGAGCTCGGCAAAACGCATCTGCAGCGAGGGCGTCAGCGGCCCGGTCTCTGCCGCGCAACGGCGTGCGGCGCGCATGGCCCGGCGCAGAAGGCCTGTTGTGGTGTTGTTGCCGCGGGCAATCGCCATCAGCTGCTTGGCGGCTTTCCAGCCTTCGCCGATCTCGCCGATCCGGTCCGCTGCCGGGGTGCGCACGCCATTGAAGAAGACTTCATTGGTTTCGTACTCACCATCGATAAAGCGGATCGGGCGCACGTCGATGCCGGGCCGGTCCATCTCGACCAGCAGGAAGACAAGGCCTTTGCCGCCATGCGTCCCCGGATCGCACCGGGCGAGAAGGAACATATGCGTCGCATACTGAGCGAAACTGGTCCACACCTTGCTGCCGGTGAGGATGAAGTCGTCTCCGTCGCGTTCGGCCTTCAGGGAGAGGGCGGACAGGTCGGACCCCGCCTGCGGTTCGGAGAAACCTTGGCACCATTCATGTTCGCCGTTCAGGATGGCGGGCAAGTAATGGGCCTTCTGCTCAGGTGTCCCGGCCTCAATGATCAAGGGGCCGATGGTACGGACCCCTGAATTCATCAGGATCGGCGCGTCGCGCGCCGCTGAGGCGTTTTCGAAATAGATGCGCTGTTCGGTGTTCCAGCCGGCCCCACCATATTTCACCGGCCAGGTCGGCGCATACCAGCCGCGCGCATTCAGCTTTTCCCGCCAGACTCTGCAGGCTTCGGCATCCGATTTCAGCCCGGTCGTCCGGCGGCCTGCCGCACGCAGGTCTTCTGTCAGTTCAGCGTCAAGAAATTCGTCCACTCCGGCGCAGAATTCATCCCACTCACGCCCATCCTCACGAGTATGAGCGGATAATTCTTCGAGGTAAAAACTGCCATCCATGATGCACTCCCTCCACCGGAGCGGACACATCATTACCGCTCATGACCACCTTGCGGACAATCAGGGAAACTACGTGGGTGACGGAGGGGGAGGACGCCGCCACCCCGGATTCCAAACGATAATTCATTATTTTTCTGAAGATACACCTGTTAGCCCGACTCTCGCTGAGCGCGCGGGAGGTGCATGATGGAACAACAAAAAACCACCGCAGAAGAGATTATCAGCAAGGTGCCGGCCGCAACGGCGGGCTTCTGGATCGTCAAGATTCTGGCGACCACGCTTGGGGAAGTCGGCGGAAATCTCTTCAGCATGAACATGGGGCTCGGCTATCTCACGGCAACCGCCATTCTTGCCACGCTGTTCGTATCGCTCGCCCTCATCCAGATTTTTGCGCGCCGTTTCCATGCCAGTCTCTACTGGCTCACCATCGTCGCATCGACGACAGCGGGCACGACTTTGGCGGACTATTCCACCCGTTCCATCGGTCTTGGGTATACGGGCGGATCGATCCTTCTTCTGTCATTGGTAATCGCATCGTTGATCGCGTGGCGGCTCGCCCTTGGGCGCGTCTCAGCGGACCAGATCGCAGACCGCAAGACCGAGCTGTTCTACTGGCTTACCATCACTTTTTCCCAAACGCTGGGCACCGCCCTCGGTGACTGGTTCGCCGATACGGCAGGGCTTGGCTATTGGGGATCAGCGTTGGTGATCAGTGCCATGCTGCTGGTTGTGCTCGGGATGCAGATGAAGCGCGTGGTCAGCGGCGTTTGGTTGTTCTGGGCCGCATTCGTCCTGACGCGACCGCTCGGCGCTGTGCTTGGGAATTTCCTCGACAAGCCGGACCATGGAGGACTGGCGCTCGACAGGCCGCTCATCGTCGGAACGCTCAGCCTCATGATGATCGTCGCAATGATCATTATGCCCCAACGTGCAGGGCACCATAAATCTGTAACCGCCTGATAAGTGGCCTCAGAAGCCCTTGGCTTTTACCCGGTCCCGGCCTGAATTCTTGGCCTCGTAGAGATAGTGGTCGGCTTGCTCGATCATGTCTCGCGGCGTCATGCCCGGTTCGAATCGAACGAGGCCGAACGAGGCTGTCACATCCTTGATGGACTTCAGCGTGCCTTCCACCGGCGTTTCTGTGTTCTTGAACGTGTATTTGATCTTCACCAGCAGGTTATAGGCCGAGAACAGGTCCGTCTCCGGAAGGATGATCGCGAACTCTTCCCCGCCATAGCGGGCGACCATGTCCTGGCCCTTGATGTTCTGCGTCACGACGGATGCGAACTGCTGCAGCACCGCATCGCCGACCTGGTGGCCATAGGTATCGTTGACGCTCTTGAAATGGTCGATGTCGGCCATGGCAAGGCAGAGGTTCTCGCCCGTCTCGGCGGCGGCGCGCAACTCGCGTTCCAGACGCTCGTCAAAGGCCCGGCGGTTGGCGACGGACGTCAGCGGGTCGCGCCGGCACTGGGTCTGCACTTCTTCCAGTTCCTGATTGAGCTTGGCAATCTGGTTCTGGGAGTCCGTGAGGCCCTGGTTCAGCTCGCGCGCGGTCCGGGCCATGCGCTCATTGTCTTCCATCAGGGTGGACACAAGCGAGGCCAGATGCTCGGCAGATGCGGCGCCGGGCAGGGCACTGTTGGCCTTGTCCAGCGAGGCGCCGAATTCGTCGCTGTTCTGAACACCCAGCCGGATGATCTTCATGACGTCATCGATTTCCTTTTCGATGGCAATGCCGATTGAGTGACGCGCGGAAACAGCGGAAGATTCCTCGGTCAGAAGCTCGCGGAAAATCGAATTGATGTCGAACGGCGTGAGGGTACCATTTTCAGCAACTGCGCTGTCGACCCGTTCGATCACGCGCGGGTCAGCGGCTTCCACATAGGCATACCAGACGGCATAGGTCTTGGGATCCGGCGGGGTGCGGTGCTTCTTGATCAGGTCGAACGCGCGCTGCGCGTTCTGAAATACCTGCTTCAGATTAGGGCCCGCCGCGGGCTTTGGCGCAGCCTCTTTTTGCAACGCGACAGCAGCATCCATGACCAATGGCCTCCCAGAAAACTCAACTCTCCAACCAGCCTCGTCATTAGAGGAATTGGTTTGATCGACGGTTAACAGGAGGTGGCCGCAAAGCCTTAATTTCTGGAAGGATTCTATTGTCAGTGGTCTGAAACAACCCGGAGTGATCTCGTCCGTCCACCTATGATTTTCTTTGAGTCGTTACCCCTGCGGCAGCTCCGATTAATCTCCATCTCTTGTCAGGCCAGGCCCGGCCGCCATGCATCCTGTATATGTTGCGGCAGTTTCCGGGGGGCGAGCGCGATCAGGTCATAGCGCCAACCACAATCTGAAAGGGCCGGGTGGCGGGCCATCCAGAACTCTGCCGCCCGCGCGATCCGCTGCCAGCTGGCGGACGTGACCGCGCCTGCGGCAATTTGAACCTCGGCCCGGAACTTTACCTCCACGAACGCAACGAGCCTGCCGCGCTTCGCAATCAGGTCCACCTCGCCCATGGGTGTCCGCACCCGGCGGCCCAGGATACGATAGCCCTTGGCCTGAAGGTAGACCGCCGCGAGCCACTCGCCCTTGCGGCCACGCTTCTCTGCCGCCTGCCGTTTCGCTTCAGCCATTTTTCGTCTCGATTTATCCGGGCTGTCATCTCTGGTAGAACTGAGCGAGAGGCTTTTCCAGCCTTTCTTATGGATGACCGGGAGGGCGATCGCCATGGACATTGCCTATATCGACAAGAGCCAGATTGCCGGGTGGCGGGCAGCCTGCGAACAGGTGGCGGCCGAGAAAACCTATCTCGGCCTTGTCTCCTTGCTGCCATTTGATCCCGAGCGGGCCCTGCCGAACAGGATGATTGCCAATAACTGGCCGATGTATTGCGCGCTGGATAATGGCCGTGTGGTCGGGTGGATCGACATCATTCCGAACGAGGTTCCCGAATGTGCGCATCGCGGAACACTCGGGCTGGGCCTGCTGGCATCTCACAGGGGACAAGGCGCCGGCAGCCGCCTGATGGAGGCCGCGCTCGCGCACGCGCCGCAATGCGGTCTCACCAAGGTGGAGCTTGCGGTCTATACGAGCAATCTCTCCGCCATCTCGCTGTTCCTGAAGTTCGGTTTCAGCGAAGCCGGGATGTGGCGCGATTATCGCCGCCTCGATGGCGTGACCTATGATGCACTCCTGATGGAGCGTTTCCTCGGCTGAGCCTGTTCAGCCATCGGCCTTGATCTGTAGCGCGCGCTGGTAGACTTCCCGCTTTGGCAGGCCGAGCGCGTCGGCGACGGCATTGGCGGCGGCCTTGGTCGGTTGCTCGGCGAGGGCTTCGCGCAGGGCCGCGTCGAGCCGGGCAGGCGTGACAGCCTCTTCCAGCGGCGGACCGGCCAGGACAACGATCTCGCCCTTCGGGCCGCCCGCTTCGGCATAGTGCGCGGCAAGGTCCGCCAGCGTGCCGCGCCGGGTTTCCTCGAACAGCTTGGTCAGTTCCCGCGCCACGGCGCCCTGCCGCCCGGCGCCCAGCACACTGGCCATGTCCGCCAGCGTATCGGCGAGGCGCGGGCCGCTCTCATAGAAGATCAGCGTCGCCGGAACGGCTTTCAGGCTTTCGAGGCTATGCGTCCGGGCGCCTTGTTTTGGCGGCAGAAATCCGGCGAAGCAGAACCGGTCGCTGGGCAGGCCGCTGGCAACCAGGCCCGCCAGCATGGCCGAGGCGCCGGGGATCGGGAACACGCGGTGGCCCGCCTCCAGCGCTTCATGCGCCAGTTTCCAGCCCGGATCAGAGACAAGCGGCGTGCCCGCATCGGAGACCAGTGCGATCCGCGCGCCTTCGCTCAGCTTGCGCAGGAGTTCGGGTCTCCGTTCCGCCCCATTGTGGTCATGATATGGGCTGACGCGGGCCTTAACCCCATAGGCGGACAGGAGTTTGCCCGCCACCCGCGTGTCCTCGGCCAGCACCTCATCGGCTGCAGCCAGAACGTCCAGCGCGCGGAGCGTAATGTCCCGCAGGTTGCCGATCGGCGTGGAGACGACATAGAGGCCAGGCTGAAGCACTTGGGGCGGTTGCCCGTCCGGCCCGGCGCCCCTAGAGTCGCGCCAGCCGGGAATCGTCTGCGCGCCGGATGCTTCAGGAGATGTTTCAGGAGATGACATTGCTGCAACCATTGCTCAGGACGATTAAAGCGCCAAGCTTTCTTCTCATAGGTTTCCTGTTCGCCACCGCCTGTGCCAGCGCACCGGCCCGTCCGCCAGTCCAGATCGGCACCGGTACCCCACGGGTTGAGCCCATTACCGGCCCGGTCGACCAGCCGGAAGAGGGCGTCGACGTCACCGACCTTGGAGAGCCGGAAGACCTGACCCAGGTGCGCGGCGATGGCGGCCTGACACCGGCCTTCATGGAAGGGCGCGAGATCAAGCGCGCCGCCGTACTGTTGCCGTTCTCGCACCCGAACGCGCAGGTCCGCGCCGAGGCCGAGAGCATGCTGGCCGGGATCGAACTGGCCCTGTTCCAGTATGCCGGGGATGACTTCCTGATCATCCCGAAGGACACTGCCGGCAAGACATCCGTCACCGAAGCCCGCATGGATGAGGCGGTGCAGGAGAAGGCCAATGTCGTGCTTGGCCCGCTGTTCGGCGCCAATGTGAAAGCCATCACCGAGCGCGCGCAGGACAAGAATATCCCCGTCATCGCTTTCTCGAACGACCGCAGCGCGGCGGGCGGCGGGGCGTATCTCGCCTCCATCTCGCCTGAGGAAGAAGTCCGCCGGATGGTGCAGTATGCCGCCGGGCAGGGCATTTACAGTTTCGTCTTCCTTGGCCCGCAGACCGCCTATGGCCGCCAGATCGAGACGGCCCTGCGCACGGAAGCCTTCAATGTTGGCGGCACGGTGCTGACCTCGGCCTTCTACATGCCGGAGACCGGCCCGACGGAAGCGGCCCGGTCCGTCTCCGGCATCCTGAAATCCGAAATCGCGACGCGTCCGCGCAACAAGGTGGCCGTGATGATCCCGGAGCGCGGCGTGAAGCTGCTCTCCATCGCGCCGCTGCTGCCTTATAATGGCGTGGACATGACCCATGTCACCCTGATGGGCACCAGCCTGTGGAGCGATGAATCCGTCTGGCGCGAACCGACACTGGACGGCGCCGTCTATCCCGCGCCCGATCCGGAAAACCTCACCACCTTCCGCGAAGCCTATCGCCGCATCTATGGCAAGTCGCCGACAGACCTTGCCGCTGTTGCCTATGACGCAGCCGCCGTTGCCGTCAGTCTCGCAGGCGAGGACAACCTCAAATACAATGGCGTGACCAATCCCGACGGCTTCTTCGGCGTCAACGGCCTGTTCCGTTTCCGCCTCGACGGCACCAGCGAGCGCGGCCTTGCCGTGATGCAGATCCGACCGACCGGCGCAGAACTGATCGAGAAGGGCGCCAGCCAGTTCGGCCCGGGGGCCAGCTGATCCAGACAATCCGTCGGGCAATTTGGCGGGGAACCCCACGTCAACTGCCTGCATCCCTCCCTTGCACGTGTGTAATTCGCGCCCCACATGACGCGTCAGGGCACAGGACTAGAGAGAAACGGCGAGCCATTCATCCATGAGCAAGCGCGATTATTACGAGGTTCTTGGCGTCTCACGCGATGTCGATGAGAAGGCGCTGAAATCCGCCTACCGCAAGCTGGCCATGAAATACCACCCGGACCAGAATCCGGGCGACAAGGAAGCCGAAGACAAGTTCAAGGAAGTCGGCGAGGCCTATGCCGTGCTTTCCGATGCGCAGAAGCGCGCCGCCTATGACCAGTTCGGCCATGGCGCCTTCGAGAACGGCATGGGCGGAGGCGGCAATCCGTTCGGCGCTGGCGTTCACCCCGAAGACATTTTCCAGGACCTGTTCAGCCAGGTGTTCGGCGCAGGCGGGTTCGGCGGCGGCCGTCGCCGCGGCGGCCCGCAGCGCGGCGCAGACCTGCGCTACGATCTCGAAATCACCCTCGCCGAGGCATTCGCCGGCAAGGACGAAACCATTCACGTGCCCCAGGCCGTCGACTGCAAGACCTGCGAAGGGTCTGGCGCCGCGCCGGGCACAACGCCTGAAACCTGCGACACGTGCGGCGGCGCAGGCCGCGTGCGCGCCCAGCAGGGCTTCTTCACGATGGAACGCACCTGCCCGCGCTGCAACGGCAAGGGCAAGACCATCAAGAAGCCGTGCAAGGATTGCGGCGGGGCCGGCCAGGTGCGCGAAGAGCGCAAGCTGAACGTGAAGATTCCGGCCGGCGTCGAAAGCGGCATGCGCATCCGCCTCGCGGGCGAAGGCGAAGCCGGGGCCAATGGCGGCGGCAAGGGCGACCTCTACATCTTCGTCGATGTCGTCGAGCATGACATTTTCGAACGCGACGGGCCGAACCTCTACTGCCGCGCGCCGGTGCCGATGGTAACGGCTGCGCTGGGCGGCGAGATCGAGATCCCGACCATCGATGGCGGCCGCGCCCGCGTCGTGGTGCCGGAAGGCGCCCAGACCGGCCGCAAGCTGCGCCTGCGCGGCAAGGGCATGCCGTCGGTCCGCCAGTCCGGCCATACCGGTGACCTGTTCGTCGAGATGTTCGTGGAAACCCCGCGCAATCTGACGGCCCGCCAGAAAGACATCCTGCGCGAATTCTGCGACTGTTCCGGCGCCGACTGCCACCCCGAAAGCGAAGGCTTCCTCGGCCGCATCAAACGCTTCTGGAACGGCGACCACGAAGAAGACCGCCCGAACTAGGCTTTCCCAAACCAGGCTACATGGCCGCGAGTTCATTTGCCTGACGGGCAGGGCATGCCCATCTGAAGACCATGTTCAAGCGCATCCCTTCCGCCCCGCCCGGGATTGTTGCCTTCGAAGCCGAGGGTGAGATCACCGATTCCGATTACAAAACAATCCTGATCCCGGCGGTGGAGACCGCGAAGGAGGCGCTCGGCAAGGTGCGCATCCTGCTCCGCTTCGGGCCGGCCTTCAAAGGCTACAGCGCCCACGCCATGCTGGACGACACGATGCTGGGCCTTGCCCACTGGAAGGATTTCGAACGCCTTGCTGTCGTTACCGATGTCGACTGGATCGCCCATGGCGTCCGCATCTTCGGCCCGCTCATCCCGGCAAAGACCCGCGTTTTCCCGGCCGGAGACACAGAGGCCGCCCTGGATTGGGTGAGCGCGTAAGCTCAGCCCAGCGCGTCATAGGGAATGGAGAGGAGTGGACTGCCCATCTGGCGCAGCTCGGTCAGATATTCCGCCTCGCTCAGGCGCCGCAATTCGCACAGGCACCAGATTTCGCCGGATGCGGAAATATGCGGCGTGTCCATGCCGCGGAAATAGACCGGGCCGCCGGGCGACTGGATACGGTTCAGGGACACGGTCATTGCAAGATCGCCGGAAAAGATGCCGGAGCGTTCCCAGGCGTGCATCTGTTCGTCTGCTTCATCGCCGAACCGGCCATAGAGGCTGGTGCCCGGGCCGAGGCCGTCGGCTGAGACTTCTGCGGCGGCGGCCCGGCTGACCTCCACGAATACGGCGCCCTGACGCAGCAGCGTGGCAGGCCAGGAAGACATCTGAACACGGAGTTTCGTCAACGCGTCCAGCCGGCTGGTCGTGGTCTGGCGCATCATGTCCCGCATCTGGCGCCGGTGGCGGACGCCGGGCAGGTCTATTCCGCGTTCCCAGCGGGAAATGGTTGTCTGGTCCACCGAAAGGCGCTCGGCCAGACAGCGCTGGGACAGGCCGAGGTCCTGGCGCAGGCCGGTCACCATCCTGGCCCAGTTTGTGGAAGGGAGCGCGTCCATTTCCGGTCTCGCTGGATTGGGGTGAAGTGTGACGGTTTTCCTGTAGCGCGGGACATGTGCGTTTTTGTGACGTCAGGTGTTTTGAGGCGCTGCGGTGTCAGATTCTTCAAATAAACGCGAAAACCATGTCACACCGCCGGGATAGTGCCGCCTTCAGATTATCTGACGCGGGGTTCTGTCATGTCTAAATTTCCCTTTCGCACATCTTTGTTCTGCGCCATCTTGGCGGCGGCTCTCACGCAGGGGCTTGCCCATGCGGAGGAGGATGAGGCCCTCAAGATGGACCAGGTGGTCGTTTCCGCCTCGCGGGCCGCGGTGCCGGTGAACCAGCTGGGCGACGCGATCAGCGTTCTCGATGCCGAGACGATCGAGCTGCAGCAGCTGACCACGCTGGACGATGCGCTGGAGCGCACGCCCGGCGTCTCGATCACGCGGTCCGGCGGGGTCGGCCAGAACACGCAGGTCCGCATGCGCGGCTTCACCAGCAAGCACGTGCTGGTCATGATTGATGGGGTGAAGGTCAACAACCCATCCGAGGGCGACAACCAGTTCGGCATCGATCACCTCTTTCTCGACAATATCGAGAAGGTGGAAGTGCTGCGCGGGCCGCAGTCCGGCGTTTATGGCGCGGATGCCGTGGCCGGCGTGATCAACGTCGTCACCAAGCGGCCGGAAGGGCCGCTGGAGGTGCGCGGCTCTGCCATGGCCGGCGACAATGACACCTACGAAGTCAGCGCCGGTGTCCAGCAGGGCACGGACCGTTACGGCTTCTCCGGCACGGTCTCCTATTTCGACACGGCCGGCATTTCGCTCGCCAGCCGTCCGCCGGGCAATACCGAGCGGGACGGGTATGAGAACTTCACCGCCCAGCTGCGGGGCGATTACCGTCCGACGGCGGACACCGAACTCAGCGGCTGGCTGCGCTACACCGACGCCATGAACGAGATCGACGAAGGCTCCCTGCCAGCAGACAACCCGCTCGGCCTGCCGGGCTATATCTTCCAGGACTCCGAAGGCGAAGTGCAGAGCGAGCAGCTGTTCGGCGCCCTCAAGGGCGAGTGGACAACGCTTGGCGGGAAGCTGACGCATACTGCGCAGCTCTCCTATGTCGACCTGCAGGGTCTCTACAAGACACCCACCACGGAACAGGACTCAGAAGGCGAGACGCTGGAAGCCACCTATTACGCCACCTGGCGTCCGAACGGCGCGGTGACGCTGACCGGCGGGGCGGAATACCGCGACGAAAAGGCCGTGTTCGAACAGCCTGTTGGCTACGCCTATGCGCTGATCAATGACAGCATCTCGAACTCCGCTGTGTTCGCCGAGGCCAATCTGGAAATGGCCGAAGGCTTCTTTCTGTCCGCCGCCGCGCGCTATGACGACAATGAGAAGTTCGGCGGCGAGTTCACCCATCGCCTGACGGCGGCTTATAACCTGCCCGATACGGTCAGCATTCCGGGCGTCGAGACCAAGCTGCGGATTTCCTATGGTGAAGGCGCCGAAGCGCCCGGCCTGCGCCAGATGCTCGGTTCGTCGGCGACCTTCCAGGGCAATCCGAACCTCAAGCCGGAATCAAGCTGGATGGCCGATGCCGGCATCGACCAGCGGCTGAAGAACGGCAAGGCGTCCTGGAGCTTTACCGTGTTCACCGGCGAGGCCGATGACGGCATCTTCTCCATCTACGATCCGGTGACGTTTGTCAGCACCCCGCAGAATATCGACAGCCCGGTTGAAATGAAGGGCGTCGAGGTGGACGCGGTCTATTCCCCGCTCGCCTGGCTCGACCTCAGCGGCGCCTATACCTATCTGGAAGCCGAGGAGAAGGCCGCGCGCACGCAGCTGTTCGGCCGTCCGAAGCATGAAGCCAGCGCTGCTGTCACCGTCCGCCCGATCGAGGATCTGTCGCTGACGGTCGATGCCTACTGGCGCGAAGAATTCTTCAGCGATTATCCGTCCACCTATGTCATGCCGGGCTATTCGCTGTTCAACCTGTCGGCCGTCTGGAACATCAATGACACGATGACCCTGTCGGCGCGCCTGCAGAATGCCGGTGACAAATTCTATGAAGAGAAACTGGGCGACGCCACCTATGGCCGCACCGGCCAGGTTCGCCTCACGGTCCGCTACTAGGGAGAATGCAATGCGCAAGACAGGTCTGACACTCCGCGCCGTTTCCGCAGCGGCCTTGCTGGCCGGATGTGCCACGGCGCCCCCGGCAATCGCAGACGCGCCTGCGGCTGGGGAGGTCATCTCTGAAACCTTCCCCCTCGTCGCGGACGCAGGCGGCATGCCGGGCTTCTTCAACTGCCTGCGCCAGCAGGATGCCATCCTGATCAGCGCGCACCGGGGCGGGCCTGTGCCGGGCTATCCCGAGAATGCGCTGGAGACCTTTCAGCACACGGTCAGTGAAATTCCGGCCCTGCTGGAAATCGACGTCCAGAAAAGTGCCGACGGCGTCATGATCCTCATGCATGACGATACGCTGGAGCGGACATCGACGGGTGAGGGCGAGGCCAGCGATCTGACACTGGCGGAGCTTCAGGCCCTCACGCTGAAGGACAATGAAGGCAACGCCACGTCCTTCCGTATCCCCACGCTGGATGCCGTTCTGGACTGGAGCGAAGGCCGCGCCATGTTCGCGCTCGACCGCAAAGGCACGACCACCTATGAGGATCTGGTCAATGCGGTGGCGGCGCATGATGCCTTCGACCGGGTCATGTTCGCGACCTATTCGCTGGACGATGCCGCGCTGGTTGCCGGCCTGTCACAGAAGGCGATGATCGTGACGCCCGTCGAGAAGCTGGAAGACCTGCAAACGCTCCGCGTGTCCGGCGTGAACCTTGCCAACGTCCTCTCCTGGGGCGGCACGGAAGTGCCCCGGCCCGATTTCTATGCCGAGCTTGAAGCAAAGGGCGTGGAAAGCGCCTTCGCCACGCTCGGTTGGTGGACCGGGTCCTGGGACAGCCGCATCGACATGCTGGACGATGACACGCTCTATCGCCGCATCACGCGGGGCGCCCGCCTGCTTGCGACGGACCGGGGCCGGGAGGTCGCAAAAGTCCTGCCGGGTCTCTCCGCCGCGAAGGCCTGCACCCGGAGCTAGGCGCTTAGCGGCAGGCCTCTGCCCAGTCGATCACGGTGCTGATCAGTTCGTCCCGCGACCATGAGAAAGAGTGGTCGCCGGAGAGGACAACCCCCGTCGTGTCGATGGCCGGGTCTGCCTCATAGGCGGCGATGAGCGGCAGGATAATGGCATCGGCCGGGACGGAGGTGTCCTTGTCGCCGCCGACGATGAGGATGCGCTTGCCTTCCAGGTCCGGCGCGAGGCCCTGCAGAGCGAACGAATCCTTGTTGGCCTCGATCTCGGCCATGATCTTCTCGCCGGTCAGGCCATGCAGCATCTGCAGGCTGTCGCTATAGGCCATGAAGCCGGCTTTCGCCTGCGGGTCCGCTTCGAAGAACTCGGCCATCGCGCCGACATTTGCCGGGGCGATGCCGGCGGCGCAGCGGATCGCGTCATCGCGCGCGGCGGCCTGAAGCGAGGCGAAACCGCCCATGGAGTGCCCCACAAGCACGATATGATCCGGATTGGTCCGGTACTGGTCCGCATGGGTGCGCAGGAAGTCCGCCGCGCTGGCCACATCCTCGATCACATGGGTCAGGGTATAGTCGCCCTCGCTGCCCCAGGCGCCGCGATAGTGAAAGAACAGCACGTTCCATCCGGCTGCGCGCATGTCCTGCGCGAGGTCGAGATTTTTCTCATTTCCCGGAAAACCGTGCAGCAGCACCACGGCCGGGTGCGGGCCTTCGCCTTCGGCCACATAGACGAGGCCATTCAGCCGGTCGCCATGGCTGTCGAAGGAAATTTCCTCAATCGCGGGCGGGAAGGCTTCGTCATAGGCCGGCGCGGCAGTTTCCGCCTCCGCTTCCACTTCTGGCGCCATCGGCGCGGCGAGCGGCGTTTCATCCGGCGCTGTGGTACAGGCGGCGAGCAGGGCGGCGCCCGTCAGCGCGGCGAAAAATGATGCGTGTTTCATGATGATCCTCCCGAGGCGCAAACCTTACGCGGGAAGACGGAAAGGGGGAAGACGGCCGGGGAAAGATCGCCCGCTGTCCCCCACCCTCGACATGTCATCCTGGAAAGCCCGCAGGACTTGTCCGGGATCCAGTTGCGGCGTGGCGGTTGCAGGACTGAGTCCCGGAGAAACGCCTCGCGGTTTCCGGGATGACACCGTGGAGATGATCTGAATTCGTCTGATAGCGCGCGGCCCCATTTTAAAGGCCATGCATCCTGACCTTCAACGCTACTTCAACCATGTCTGGCCGCTCTTCTGGCCATGGCTGGTGTGGAACCTGGTGCGCGTCGCCCGCTGGCATGCGCACACCGGGCGCGAAGCGCTGATGGCGGTCGATTGTTTCGGCAATATCAGGCTCGTCTGCCTGGCCGATGCCCCGCCGCCCGATGATCTCTATACATATGAAGCGCCGCGCGTCGCGGCATGGGACCATCCTGCCCTTGGCAGCGATGTGCCTGTCTCGGTTTGCGGCTGCGTGCGCGCTATGTCCGGCGAAGTCCGTCATGATCCGGCAAAGTCCGCTATGGTCATGCTTAGTCATGACATAGTCCGGACTGCTCCGGCTGTGCACGTTCGCGGTCCGCCCTAGCCTGACCAAACTCCGAATTCAGCCTTATTCACCGGATGGCGACTGCCATTCCGGCCGCACGTGCTGGGCGGTGCCTAGGCGCCTTCGGCCCAGCGGCGGATGAGGTTGTGATAGATGCCCGTCAGGCGGATGACTTCCGGGTCCTTGTGTCCCCGCTCCGCCACCAGCGCCTGGATGGACTGGTCGAGGTCGAACAACAGGGTGCGTTCGCCTTCCTCACGCACCATGCTCTGTAGCCAGAAGAAGGATGAGATGCGCGCGCCCCGCGTGATTTCGCTGACGGAATGCAGGCTGGAGGCGGGATAAAGAACGAGGTCACCCGCTTCCAGTTTCACTTCCTGCGCGCCGAACAGGGTTTCGATCACCAGTTCGCCGCCGTCATAGTCTTCCGGTTCGGTCAGGAACAGCGTGCAGGACAGATCGGTCCGGATGCGTTCCGGCGAATTCTTGACCGAGCGGATCGCATTGTCGACATGGGCGCCGAACTGGTCGCCGACGACATAGCGGTTGAACAGGGGCGGAAACACTTTCTGCGGCAGCGCCGCTGCCAGGAAAATGGGATTGTTGCCAATGGCGATGCTGACCAGCTGCTGCGCCTTGCGGGCTGCCTCGCAGTCTTCCGGCAGCTGCGTGTTGCGCTTTGCCTCGGCCGACTGGACGCCCGCTGTGACGCGGCCGTCCACCCACTCTGCCGCATCGATCAGCTGGCGGATGTCTTTCACCTGCGCTTTGGTCAGGACTTGGGGGATACAGATCAGCATGGGCGGGCTCTACAAACAGGATGAAGGCGGCCCCGCGAAGGGCCGCCCCTCTTTCGGATGATCAGAAGTCGATGTCCAGTGTCACAAGGGCCGAGCGGCCGGGTGCAACATAGGAGAACGGCGTGCCGGACCGGTAGAGCGCGTCATAATAGAGCTCGTCCGTTGCGTTCAGCACGTTGAAGGTGACTTCCATATTGTCGGTCAGCTGGTAGCCGCCGAAGACATCGAAGCGCCAATAGTCCGGCACGAAGGTGGAGCTGGCCGCGACCGTGCCGCCGAACTTCTCGCTATTGTACCCGGCCGTGCCGCCAAGGTGCAGGCGGTCGGTGATCTGGTAGCGGGAGGTCAGCGTGAAGCTCTCTTCCGAGACGTTCGGGAACATCTCGCCGATCTGGTCCTGGATCGTGCTGTCAGTGACTTCGGTCTCGAACAGGGTGAGGCCGCCGAACAGGCTCCAGTTCTCGGTGATGTTGCCGGCGATGCCGAACTCCACACCGGTGACTTCCTGTTCCTGAACGCCGAGCGTTGTCGTGCCCCGGCCAAGCGAGATCGGCACGCCGTCGCGGGTGATCTGGAACACCGCCGCGGTCAGGTCGAGATGGCCGCCGAGATTGTACTTGGCGCCGAACTCGAAGGAATTGTTGTCGATCGGGTCCATCGTCGTGATCCGGTCGTCACAGCCGCCATAGTCCAGCGCGAAGGCGTCGAGCTGTTCGCAGGGCGGATTGGAAGCGGAGGAATAGCTCGCATAGATCGAGGCATTCTCCACCGGCTTGTAGACGAGGCCGGCATGCCAGTTGAAGAAGTCACTGTCGGAGCTGCGGTCTGCAGCCGCGGTTCCGTCGCGATTGATCAAGCCAGTGACATCGGCGGAGTAGGAATCGGCGCGGACACCGATGAAGGCTTCCCATTGCGGGCTGAAGGTCAGCGTATCGAGGGCATAGAGCGCCGCCGTTTCCGTCTTGATGACCGGCCGGCCGGTCACTTCGGTATCGTTGCCCCACGGAATGGAATTGTCCGGATTGTCGAGGTTCAGAAGCGGATTGGAAGTTGCACCGGTGCAGGGCAGTTCGGCGCATTCGGTGAAGACACGCTGGCGGTTCAGCGTTTCCTCCCGCGACAGTTCGATGCCGGTGACCAGCGTGTGGCCAATCGTGCCGGTGTCGAAGCGGAAGGTGAAGCGGCTCTGGTTCGTCCAGTAATCGGTGACCGCATCGCGGCGCTTGCCATTGGCGCTGACCGTCCGCGCGACCGGGTCCGGGCGTTCCGGGGCCGAGGCGGTGTAGGCATTCTTGCTCTGGCCATAGCGCAGGATGGAATCGAATTCGACGGAGTCGGAGATCACCCAGTTTGCGTTGGCCGTATAGACGTCCGCAAAGGTCTCACCGAAGTCGCGGGACAGGACGCCGTAGAAATTGTCCCGGTTCACGGCGAACGGGCGATTGTTGTCGATGTCGTAGGGATGGCCCCAGTCGGGCATATAGTCGGTGGAAAGATGGTAGTAGTCGAAGCCCAGCGTCAGCGCATCGGTCGGCGTCCACTCTGCCGCTGCGGCGAGGCCCCAGCGGTCACTGAACACATTGTCCCGGCCGGCGACTTCGGAATCATGCGTCATGGCGTTCAGGCGCACGGTGAATGTGTCGGTGACCTCATGGTTCACGTCGAGGGTCGCCCGGCGGGTCGCATCGGAACCGAGAGTGAATTCCACGTCGCCCCAATTGCCCTCACCCGGCTTCTTGGAGACGAGGCTGACGGCGCCGCCGGTCGTGCCGCGGCCGCCAAAGGCCGAGGACGGGCCTTTCAGCACTTCGATCTGCTGGACGGCAAAGGTCTCGCGCGAGCCGACGCCCGGATCGCGGATGCCGTCGACATAGACGTCGTTCCGGGCATCGAAGCCGCGGATGAAGATCCGGTCGCCAAAGGCATTGCCGCCCTCGCCGGTGCCCAGCGTGATGCCGGGCTGGGCGCGAAACAGGTCACGGAAGGATTTGGCGCCGAGGTCGTGCAGCGTTTCATCGGTAATGACGGTGATGGTTTTCGGCGTATCCAGCAGGTCTTCGGTGAAGAGACCGCTGGCAGAGCGGATGGCGCGATAGGGCGCATCCGGGTCGCCGTATGGGTTGGTGTCAGCCGTGACGTCGGTCACGGTGATTGTCTCGTTACGAAGTTCCGGCTCGTCGGACTCGTCTGCGAACGCGGGGGTGGTGGCGGCGACGGCAACCGCCGCATACATGCCGACCTGGGCGCGGAGGCTCCGCGGCTTGCGAATGGCTTTTCTCATATATCTCTCCCTGAGAACCGCGTTTGCGGTCTGAGGAGACGGCCTAATGAAAATGAGAATGAATCGCAAGTAGAAATGCAAATAATTCTCACACGCATTTGCATTTGTGGTTTTTGCGCAACCAGAACGGAAAACGCCCGGTCCGTTATCGGGACCGGGCGCTTGTCTTTGCCTGCCTCAGGCAGGGTGTCTGGCTGGCGATCAGGCGTCGATACGCTCGATGATGATGGCCGGGGCCATGCCGCCAGCGGCGCACATGGTGACCAGGCCGTAGCGGCCGCCGGAACGCTCAAGTTCGTCCAGCGCCGTGCCGATCAGGATGGAGCCGGTGGCGCCGATCGGATGGCCGAGAGCCATGGCGCCGCCATTGATGTTGACCTTTTCACGGTCGAGATCGAGGTCGCGGATGAATTTCTCGGCGACGACCGAGAAGGCTTCGTTGATCTCGTAGACGTCGATGTCGCCGGCGGTCAGACCCGCCTTGGCGAGCACTTTGCGAGCGGCCGGAACCGGTGCGTTCAGCATCAGCGTCGGGCAGTCGCCCATGTTTGCCGTGGCGACGACACGGGCGCGCGGCTTCAGGCCGTGCTTCTTCATGTAGTCTTCGGAGGTCACCAGGATGGCGCCCGAGCCGTCGACAACGCCGGACGAGTTGCCGGCATGGTGGACGTGTTGGATCTTGCCTTTCAGCTGCGGGTACTTCTTCTCGATCATGTTGCCATAGGTCAGGCCGTTGTCGTCGACCGGGATGTCCCAGAACATGTTGAAGACCGTCTTCAGGCCAGCGAGGCTTTCCATGGACGTGCCCGGACGCGGGAACTCGTCCTTCGCGAGAGCAAGCGAACCGTCGCGGTTGTAGACGGGCACGACCGACTTGTCGAAGCGGCCTTCCTTCAGGGCGCGGTCGGCGCGCTCCTGGCTGACCACGGCCAGCTGGTCGACGGCTTCACGGGTGATGCCTTCCAGCGTGGCGATGGCGTCGGCGCAGCAGCCCTGCTGCGATTGCGGGTGCATTTCGCGCAGGTGCAGGTTGCCGGCGTCCATCATCGGCGGGTTTTTCGGATCGGCGGTGGCTGCCGTGTAGCTCATCATCTCACAGCCGCCGGCCACGATACAGTCTTCCATGCCCGACATGATCTGAGCTGTGGCCAGGGCTACGGTGGTGATGCCGGAGCCGCAGAAACGGTCGAGCGTGACACCGGAGGCTTTCACGTCATAGCCGGCATCGAGGGCCGCCATACGGCCCATGTCTGCGCCCTGGGCGCCGCGCTGGCTGGATGTGCCCCAGATCACATCGTCGACTGTTGCCGTATCGAGCTTGTTGCGCTCGGCGATCTGGCCCAGCACGGTGGCGGCCAGGTGCTGCGGGTGCAAATGGGCAAGCGACCCCTTGCCGACTTTGCCGATACCGCGCGGTGTGCGGCAGGCGTCAATGATGAAGGCCTCAGCCATGATCAGTCTCCGGTTTCCTCAGTTTGTATGGCGCAGGTTTACGCGAACGTAAGGGGGTGTGGAAGTCGTGACGCCGGGGCAGAGGTCCTAACGTCAATTCAGTGTGATTTTGATTATCGTATCGAATGTGGGATATTCTTCAGATGACGTGGGAGTCGAAACGCCGGACGACCAAAATGGCGTCCGGGTGGCACATCAGAGGTGCCTTGCTGAGTTTCCTTGCCCTGATGGGTAGCTTGCCGGCGCTCGCCAGCGAGCGGCTGGTCATTCCATTCGAAGTCAATGAGTACGACCATATGGTCGTCCGGCTCGAAGTGAACGGCAACGACCAGGCGACAGGTGTCATCGATACGGCGGCGACCTTCCCCATGATCAACCGCCGCACAGCGCGTCTGGCCCAGCTGCCGGACCTTGAAGAAAACCCGCTCATGATCAATGTGCTCGGGCTGACGGGGGAAGATATTTACCCGATTGTCGAGCTGGAAACGCTGCAGGTCGGCAATGTCATGAAGCGTGATGTGCAGGCCGCGCTGAATGTTGATCTGAATGTCACCGGCGCGCAGAACGTCCTTCCCGCGAATGCCTTTGTGGGCGATGTCATCGACTTCGACTTCGAGAATTTGCGCGTCATGGTTTATGATGGCCGGCCGGACAGGTCTTCCCGGCTGGTGCCGACCTCGCTGAAATATGACGATCAGAACGGCCTGATCTTCGTGGATGTCCGGATCAATGGCCGCAAAGGCCGGGCCCTGGTCGATACCGGTTCCAGCGTCACCTTCATCAACAGCCGGTTTGCGGAATCGTCTCACACCAAGGCCAATGAAGAGAAGACCAAGATGCTGCAGGGCGCCACGGGCGGCGACCAGTCCCTGCGGATCGCGTCGGTCCGGAGGCTGGCGATCGGGCAATTTCAGGTTTCCGGCGTCGATGTGCTGGTCAGCGACCCGCCGCTATTCGAATATCTGGGCCTTGAGGAAGAGCCGGCGATGGTTCTGGGGCTGGATCTGCTGACATCTTTCCGGCTGCAGATCGACCGGCGCCGGAACAGGGTTGTTCTCAGCATGCCGGACAGCGGCCGCTATTCCCGCAGCATCAATCTGAATGCGCGGGACACACGGATCCCGGATTATCGATAGCTGCCTCAGGCTGTTAGCGCCGCCGGACGAACTTGATCGCGCCGAACAGGCCGGCCAGCACCGATCCCACACCGCCAAGGAACACCGCCAGCGGGTTGGCCTGGTCGGCAAAGGCGATGGCGCGGTTCAGGCCGGTCACCTTGACGGTCACCGTATTGTGGAATGTCCGCAGCGGCACGGCCGGGCCGTCATCGATGGCATAGATGTCGAACGTCAGTTCCTGATTGCCGGCAGTCAGCGGGGTGACGGACCAGCGCCAGGTGTTCTCGGTCAGCGGCGAGATGGTCTGCTGTTCCGGCGTCATCGCCTTGATCGCGAAGCCGGAGCCGGACAGGCGCGCTTCAACCGTTCTGGAAACCTGCGCCGTGCCTTCAGAGATATTGCCGTGGCCTGGCAGGGCATCGACGGCTGTGTCGTCCCCGGTCGCATCGATCGCGAGCACCGCTTCGAACGGGCGCTTGTATTCGGCGGCCGAAGGTGTCTCGTGCGCCACCGGGACGGACTTCAGGCTGTTGATGAATGCATCGGAGGCATCCGGCGCCATGACATTGGGGGCGACTTCGATGCCCGCCATGGTTTCGGTGTCCAGCGTCGGGGCAGGAATGGAGCGGGACAGTTTCGGCACCGAGGCCGTTTCGGCGATGATCTCGTCGTCCGGGCCCGGCGGCAGGGGTTCTGCTTCCGGCAGCGCTTCGACCAGCACGTCATCCTCCATCGCCGCAGGCTCTTCCATCGGAGCGGCGGCAACCATCATTTCGGATTTCGGGGAATACACCTCCAACAGGCGTGCGCCGCCATATCCCGCCACAAGCAGGCCGGCCAGAAGGATGAGGATCGAGAGGAATCTCAGCATGGCGAACAATGGCTCCGTTCGGTGAATCCCGGTCTGACCCTAGCAGAGGTTCAGTCGCCGGGAAAACTGTTCCGGGCTGCTTCGTAGAACGCAATTGCGGCAGCATTGGACACGTTGAGGCTTTCCATGGCCTCGCTGATCGGAATGCGGGCAAGTTCGGCGCAGGCCTTGGCCACGCCGGGGCGCAGGCCCGGGCCTTCAGCGCCCAGCACGATGGCCAGTTTCCCGGCGCCTTTGACCGCTTGGGCGATGTCCGCCTCGCCTTCGCCGGCGAGGCCGACCGTGTGGTAGCCCGCCTCACCCAGCTGTTCGAGCGCGCGGGAGATGTTCACGACGCGCGCTTCGGCCACGGTTTCGATGGCGCCGACAGCGCTCTTGGCCACGATGCCTGTAATGGGCGGGGCATTCCGCGTCTGCAGAACAAGCCCCCCGAAGCCAAAGGCGGCCGCCGACCGGTAGATGGCTCCCAGATTATGGGGATCAGACACCTGGTCCAGCACGACCAGCCGGTCCACGCCGTCATGGATCAGGTCTTCCAGCGCGACAGGGTCGAGCGGCTCGGCCAGCAGGGCGAGCCCCTGATGGACGGAACCGGGCGGCAGGCGCGTGTCGATGTCCTTTGCCGTCACGATGTGCGGCGTCGGCGCACCGGCGGGCAGGCGTGCTGCGGCATTTTCGGTTGCGAGCAATTCGATTAGTTTGCGTTCCGGGTTTGCGAGGGCCGCTTCGACCGCGTGGATTCCCCAAATCCAGAGGGCTGAGCCGTCGGTTGTGTGGCCCTTATTGGGGTGGCGCGGACCGGGGCGGTGACCATGGGGCGGGGCGCCGTCCTGCGGGTGGTTCTGGCGGCCTTGTGCATTTCGCCGTCTTCCATGGTTGCGCGCCATTTGGTGTTTCCTTATAAGGCCGCTTCCGGAGTGGATCGGCGGTGCTGCGGCGCCTATGTGAAGCCCCGGCCGGACGGCGTCAACGCCGTGCAGCCCGTGAGGTCCCGTGGAGGGATGGGTGAGTGGTTAAAACCGCCAGACTGTAAATCTGGTCCGCAAGGTACGCTGGTTCGAATCCAGCTCCCTCCACCACCTCATGCCGCTGCATGCTTGTGACGCGGGTATAGCACAATGGTAGTGCAGCAGCCTTCCAAGCTGAGTATGTCGGTTCGATTCCGTCTACCCGCTCCAGCATTTCTCCCAGATCGCGGAATGTTTGCAACCAGACCGGGGGTCTGAAGGCGGACTGTGCCAAATTGATAAAATTTGGCAGATTGTCGAGGAAATGAGCTTAACGTCTCTGTTGTATGGCTCAGCCCATGCGTCTCAGAACAATTACGAATATCGCTTATGCTGCCACCGTGCTGCTGACCCTTGCTGGCGGCACCACCATGCTTCTCGCGTCCAGCGCGCTTGAAGCGGAGCGGGCGGCAGTCAGCCGTGCCGATGGGCTGAAAGAGCAGACTGCGGCAGTCGGACAGGACGTTCTTCGCCTTTCAGACAGAGCGCGGGAATATGTCATCACCGGCAAAGAGGAATTTCTCGAAGACTATCTCTATATCCGTCAGGCCTTGCAGCAGGATGAAGCTCCTTTGGCTGCGATCGAGGACATCGGCGCCGGCGATGCGGAGATAAGGGCCCTGTCCGACGCGGTCCAGATGGCGGGCCAGTTGTCAGACGAGCAGGACGCTGCCATCGAAGCATACCAAGCGGGGGATGACGCGGCTGCACGCGAATACCTGTTCGGGTCGCACTATGAGAATGAACTGGACCTGATCAACGCCCGGATCGACACATTCCACTCGCTGCTCGATCAGCGCACCGACAATGAAGTGCACGCTGCCGAAGCGACCGCGCGATTCTGGCGCGCCGTGTCGGAAACGATGGTGCTGGCGACGGCGCTCATTTTCTTCATCGTCCTGTATTTTGTGCTGAAGCGGCGCATTCTGAAACCTGTTATCAAGCTCAGCGATGTCGTCACCCGCCTGGCCGCTCAGGAATACGATACGGAGATGATGGATTACGACACGGTCGACGAGATCGGTGACATGGCACAGGCCATCCGTGTCTTCCGCGAGAACGGGCTGGAGCGCCAGCGCCTGGAATCCGAACTCGAGCATGACCTGCAGTTGCGTAATCTATTGTCCCGCATGACACAGCGCATGCAGGCCTGTGACACAATGAAAGAAATCGCAGGTGTGGTGCGCCGCTTCGTGCCAGTTATCATGCCGGGCTGCGCCGGGCGGCTCTATGTCCTCAATCATGACGCGTCCGGAATGGTGGCTTCCTGTGAATGGCTGACCCCGCGCGCGGCTGCGTCCGAGTTCATGATGAACGATTGCTGGGGCCTTCGCCGCGGGACCATGCACTATCATCGCGAAGAAGATGCGGATGTGCCTTGCGCACACCTGGAGGGTGCGGACGAGGATGAGAAGAAATCCGTCTGTATTCCGCTCATGACTCAGCGCGAAGTTGTCGGCCTTCTCTATATGGAACTGCCTGAGGAGTCCGAAGCGGGCAAGCGCGCGGAAACCTACATCCATATGCTGGCAGAGAACATTGCCTTGTCGCTGTCGAACATTCGGCTTCGTGAGACGCTTCACGAAATGGCGATGGCAGACCCGCTCACCGGTCTCTCCAACCGCCGGCGGATGGAAGAGAAATTTGAAGATGCGCTTGGCGAGATGAAACATTCAGGCGGCAGGGTCAGCATCATCATGATGGATGTGGATCAGTTCAAGAAGTTCAACGACACCTATGGCCATGCCGCCGGGGATGACGTGTTGCGCGAAGTGGCGCAGGTGCTCGGCAGGCTGACACGGGAAGACGGTCTCGCGTTCCGCTATGGCGGCGAAGAGTTTGCGGTCCTGCTGCCAGGGGCTTCGCCGGACGCCGCCGCTGAGCGCGCAGAGGGAATCCGCAGGGAGATTGAGCAGATCTCGATTGTGCGGGATGACCTCGTTATCTCTGACATCTCCGCATCCTTTGGTGTCGCAACGACACCTGATCATGGCAGTGGAGAGAGTCTCTTCGCCCTGGCCGATGCGGCGCTGTACAGCTCCAAAGCCTCCGGCCGCAATCGCGTAACGGTCGCGGCGTCGCAGGAAGTTGCACACACGCGCATCGCCTGACCCCGCACACTGCCCTTCCGGGAACCAAACCAGACATGACACGTTGTCTCAGCATGCTGACAACGGGCTGAATCATGACCTGGAGAATTGAATTGGGTGCCGCCGCGGTCACCATGGGTGCTGCGCTTATGTGGGGTGCGAGTGCGGACTCCGCGCTCGATGCGCCGCGACTGGAACAGCCCGATCACTTTACACATGCTGACTATCAGGCGTTTGACCGGGACTTTCGTTTCGGCGGGACTGTTTGCGAGGTCGGGCTGAAGCGCAAGGGGATTTGCTTTGGCGTATCACCCTTCGAAGACGGCCTTTCTGAAGGCCAGACGATTCCGGCCAGCCTGCCTGATATGCCTGCCGAATTCCCTGTGATCCTGAAAACCCAGTTAAAGGCCGATGGCCTGGAAACCTGGCGCTTCGGCCGAGCGCTGGTTCTGGTCAGATCCGGAACCCGGGAAATCGAAGATGTCATGTATCTGACGGCGCCTTATGGCGAGCGCGGCGAAACCGTTATCGCATCCCGTTAGAGGCAATTCCGTAAAAGAAGGTGATTTTCGATCCGGCAGAGGTGTCTGGGTCAGATTATCAAGACAAGAAAATGGGCGCTCCGGGCGCCCATTCCTTATCGCGTTTTGTCAGCGTCGTGTCAGGTGACGCTCTTCCCGTTCACCGCGCGGACCACAAAGGTCAGCACAAGGAGGGCGAGAAAGACGAAGAACAGGATCTGTGCGATACCGGCGGAAGCGCCGGCGATACCGCCAAAACCGAGTGCGGCGGCAACAATGGCGAGAATGAAAAATGCAATGGCCCAGCCAAGCATGATGGTCTCCTTTTTGGTTCGTGACGGCGTTGGTGCCGATAGTCAGGTAACGGATGCAAAGCAAAACTGTTCCGTGAAAAGATTTGGGAACATTCCTGGCGGCAGGGCGTTGCTGCTACATAATAGGAAGGAAAGGAAATATTCATGAAAACCGCCAAGAATACGCTGAAAATCGCTGGTCTCGGTCTGTTCACCCTGATGGCCGCAGCCTGCAACACGGTTGCCGGTGCGGGTGAAGACATTCAGGCAGGTGGCGATGTGGTTGAAGACACCGCTGATGAAGTCAAGGAAGAGATGTCGAACTAAGATTTCGGCATCGGGGAGGAAAGGGCGCGCCAATTACGGCGCGCCCTTTCTGTATGCGGATAAAAAAATTTTTTTCAGGACCGGGTATGAGACAGCAACAGGACCGTGCCAGTGGTATCGCGCGGCGTTGTGTTTGCTCCACCAGCACGCAGGCAGGTCCAGAGGGAAAGGAAACCTGCCAGAACCAGTGCGGTGGCAACGCTGAATGCGCGAGGCCCCCTGATCCGGGCGAAAGTCCCGAAAGTCGCCTGCCAGGCCGACCGGATTGGCAGGTGGCAGATCGGGCTCAGTCGGATGGGGGATGCGTTCTTCATGGCGGAGGAACGCGCGTCCCCTGCAGGAGTTCCCCGCCGTCGTCATGGAACATGTTCCTGCGTCGTGCGTTGAAGTCCTGTTGCCGGAGACTCCAACATGAAATTCTCAGTGGTCATCAATCCATTGTCCCGATCCGTACCTAAAGGTGCCGCGGATGAAATCGAGGCCGCGATTCAGGCGTCAGGGCACGATATTGCCTGTTTGCATTGCAGTTCCGACCAGTTGTCGCGTGGTGTCCGCCAAGCCGCGGGCAGCGATGCCGATGCTGTCATCGTCTGGGGCGGTGACGGGACCCTCGCATGCGCGTTGAACGCCTGCGGCACCACGGGCCTGCCGGTTCTGGCATTACCTGGGGGGACAATGAACATGTTGCCAAAGCGGCTGCATGGAGACGGCGCCTGGCATGAAATTCTGGAACGCGTCCTGTCTGCGCCAATGACGCAAACCCTCGCGGCGGGGGAAGTGGACGGCCAGCGCTTCTATATCGCGGCGCTGTTCGGCCGGCTGACCGGACTTGCGGAAACCCGCGAAGCAGTTCGCAAGGGCGAGCTGATCAATGCCGCACAGGCACTTGCGGACGGCGAAGTGCTGGATGTCGAAACGCGGCTCAGACTTTCCTGGACGAAAATGTCCGACAAGACGGAGCAAACGATCAGCGCCGTGGCAGCCGCGGTTGCTCTGAAGAGCAGCGGCACGCCGGCTCTGGAAGTCGCCGCAATAGATCCGGATAGTACGATGGACCTTGTTTCCACGGCGCTCGACGCGATGGTGCATGGCTGGAAAGAGGCGGGGCCGGTTGAGCACGATGTGACCGAGACCGTCACCGTTCACGAGCTTGAACGCGGAGACATCCCGGCGACGCTTGATGGCGAGCAGGTGACCTTTACCTCACCCGTCCGGATTCAGCTGGTGAAACAGGCTGCGCGGGTTCTGTGCGCGGAGACGGGCCATTGAGGCTTGTTCACCTGGCAGACATTCATTTCGGCGCGGCAGATCCGCATGTGCTCGAGGCCGCCGTTCAGACAATTCAGCAGGCCGCCCCGCAGATGGTTATCGTTTCCGGCGACCTGACACAGAGCGGGAAACACCGGGAATTCGAAGCGGCTGAAAAATGGCTCGGAGACCTCGGGCTGCCTTGCGCCTGCACGCCTGGCAATCACGACACGCCGATGTTCAAATTGCACCACCGTGTCCTCAATCCATTCGGGCGGTACCAGAAATACCTGTCCGACTTTGCCTTTCCGGTGCGTACCGGGCACATCCGTATCGACGGGTTGAACACAGCAAGGGGGTGGCAGGTCAGGCGAAACTGGGCGGAAGGGTCTGTCGACCTGGAGGATCTGGACGCCGTGCTTTCGGAAGACGCGCCGGAGAAAATCCGGCTGCTGACCTGCCATCATCCCTTCGTGCCACCGACAGATGCGCCGCTTCATACAGAGACCCGGCGAGGGCAGCGGGCCAGCCGCAAGCTTGGGGAAAGCCCGGTGCAGGTCTTGCTGACCGGACACGTGCACGCGCCGCAGGCAGAGTTAATCCGTACACAGGAAGGTGGATACGTCTCCGTTACAGCCGGGACACTTTCCATGCGGCTGCGCGATGTCCCGCCATCGTTCAACATTCTTGATTTCGACGGAGACATTATGAGCGTCGGCGCCTTCATTCATGACGGACGACGTTTCGCAAAAAAAATAAACAGCGCGTGGAATCTCTCAAGGATGGAACAGTTGCGTCCGCCGGGCGTTGTTAAGGCGTGACTCTGAAGGGGGCACATCATCAAAGGAGATTTGAGATGCGTATGAAAATTATTGCTGCTGCACTTGTTGCAACCGGTGTGCTCGCTGCCTGCGACACGAATGAAGGCCCGATGGAAAAAGCGGGTGAGTCGATCGACGAGGCTGTCGATAACATCGATGAGCCGGATACAATCGGCGAGTCGCTCGACGAAGCGGCTGATGAAACCGCCGATGCCATCAACGACGCCGCCGACGATGTGGACGGCGCGATCGACGAGGCCGGCGAGGCGATGGAGGAAGCTGCCGATCCTCCGAAGTAAGGTTCGGCAACCATTAAATCAGTATACGAAAGGAGATTATCATGGCCACTGAGGCCCTTAATATTAGCAAACCCGATTTCACAACCCGGAACGGCATTTCCGAGGAAGACCGCAAGAAGATTGCCGACGCGCTCGGAGTCGTTCTTGCCGACACCTACATGCTGTTCATCAAGACGCAGGGCGTGCACTGGAATGTGACGGGTCCGACCTTCATGGGCGTACACAAGCTCACCGAGGAGCAGTACGAAAACATGTACGAAGCCATCGACGAGCTTGCGGAACGTATTCGCGCGCTCGGCCACAAGGCGCCGGCCAGCTACACCAAATATGGCGAACTGTCGTCGATCAATGACAAGGACGAAGAACGTTCGGTCGGGCAGATGCTGACCATGCTGATCGCAGACCATGAAACGGCTGTCCTCAACATGCGCGCCGCAACGGAATGGTGCGAAGACAAGAACGACTATGTGACGGCAGACATGCTGACAGAGCGGATGTCCTGGCACGAACAGGCCGTGTGGATGCTCAAGTCACTGGCGGCTGAGAAATAACAGAGAATCCGGACAACGGATCATCAAACAGGCCCCGCGCCCCTTAGAGGCCGGGGCCTATTTGCTGCCAGGCATGAAAAGCGTGATGCAGGTGCCTTCGCCAGGTGCGGAGTCGATTTTCAGTTCCGCGCGCAACTGCCGGGAAAAGGCTTTCATCAGTTTGGAGCCGAGGCCGACCCGTGCGCCGCCACCCGGTTCGAAGCCGACGCCGTCGTCCATGACCTTCAGGGTGATCCCGCCGGCATTGTCTTCTTCCAGCGTGATGGAAATCATGCCGCCTTCGTTTTCGTTGAAAGCGTATTTGGTCGCATTGGTGACGGCTTCGACGAGGAAGAGGGCAAACGGAATGGCATCATCTGCCACCCGTTCGAGGTCATCATAAGTCTGAGAGATCCTGATATTGCGCGCGTCTGTGCCAAGGGCTTCTGCAAGATGATTGATCAGGCCCTCGAGGAAGGGCTGCATGCTGACCAGTTCAAGGCGCTCGTGCTGGTAAAGGGTCTGGTGCACGATGGCCAGGGCATCGATCCGGTGCCGCGCCGCGGCAATCGCCTGGCGGGCCTCTGGGTCCTGCAGCTGGCGTCCCTGCAAATTGAGGAAGCTGGTGACGATCTGGAGGTTGTTCTTCACCCGGTGGTGAATTTCCTTGACCGCAGCGTCACGAACGCGGATCGCGGATTTCAGGTCGCTGTCACGCTGATCGATGTCTGCGGCCATGTCTTCCATCGCGTCCGCAAGTTCCGAGATTTCCGCAGGGGCCGATGACATTGCATCACCGGCGCGGAAGGCGTAGCGGCCGGCCCCATAAACACGCGCGATACGAATGAGGCGGGAAAGCCAGCGCAGGACAAGACTGTCAATCGCCAGCCAGACAGCCAGAAGCGCAATTGAAAAAGCGAGCAGGGGGAGACCGAAAGACGACACCGGCTGCAGGGTGAATTCGCTCCAGAAGCCGGGGGATTCCCGTGAAATCACGGCAAACACATTCGCAGGCCCCACGGGCCGGATCACAACATCCATCGGTGCGGCGTCCTTCCGGCGAAGGACGAACATCTTGGCTGTCCGGGTTTCGGCCGCTTCGGCCACCCATTTCTGGTCGATCTGGGAGAAGCGCGTGGAGCCGAAGACGCGGCCATCGCCATCGGCGATGGCGACTTCCACATCATCCGACAGAACACTCGCGCTGGCGAAACTTGCGAGCGAGCGCGATCTCAGCCCGAGGGCCACCGAACCGTCAAAAGAGCCATCGGCCTTATTCATCCGAGAGAAAATGGCGAAGACCCAGTCTTCCGTGGCTTGTCCGAAAAAGGCCTCAGTTCTCAGCGTGGGGACTTCGTGCTGCAGCTTCCTGTTCCAGTCCATATCGGACATCGGGAAGCCCGCATCACGATTGGATGCGCAGAGGGCCACACCATCAGCATCGTACCGGATGATGCTTGAGAGGGCGGGCATGCTGGGGAGGAGTTTGTTGTATACTTCCGAACAATTGCTGCTGCCGACCTCCTCCTTGAACAGGCCAAGCAGCAGTTCGGCTTCATCGATGGCCTGGTCGACGCCATCAACAGAAGCGCCCGCAATCAGGAGCAATTCATTGCTTCTTATTTTGAGCGCTTCGCGTGCATCCATATAGGCACTGGCTGCGCCGAGTAGCAGAACCGGCGTCAGCGCAATGGCCAGCGTCGCGACCAGACGCCGCCGCAGGCTGGATGAGGCGGCCCTGTCAGGCACGCAGGGTCAGCCGCCATTCGCGGCAGAAATTGCCGCTGCCTGGTTCATGATGTCTTCGAATGCTTCCCCCGCACTGATGTCGTCGTCGCTGCTGAAGCCGGTTTCGTTATTATCAAGCAGTTCGGCCACGGCTTTGCGGGCGCGGGACACGCGGCTCTTGATTGTGCCGACAGCGCAGCCGCAGACTTCCGCTGCTTCTTCGTAGGCAAGTCCGCCGGCTCCCACCAGTATCAGCGCTTCACGCTGGTCATCCGGCAACATGTTCAGCGCATTCCGGAGGGCAAGAAGGTCCAGTTCGTCACCGGCATTGGCGGGAGAAACAAGCGTTGCTTCGGCCACTTCAGGATCGAGCGATGAGCGTCTCCAGGAGCGGCGCTTCTCGGAATAGAAAATGTTCCGCAGGATCGTGAAGGCCCAGGCCTTCATGTTTGTGCCTGCCTGAAAGCTCTGTCGGGCGTGCCACGCCTTCAGCATGGCATCCTGGGCCAGGTCGTCTGCCAGGGTCGAGTCACCGCAAAGACTTCGGGCGAAGGCACGAAGGTGTGGAATCAGGGCCGCCAGTTCCTGTTTGAACGTGGCGTCGTCAAGCCGTTCGGTCGGTTCGCTCATACGGGTCACCTACGAAGGTTTCGACGAAGTGTCGGGGGAACGGTTGCGGTCTGCCTCTTCCAGCAGGCGCATGAAGTCGTCGGGTACGCTCTCGTGAGTGACGTCGTCATAAAGACGGCGGAGCTGTTCTCCCAGGCGGTCACCGCGACGCTTTCGTTCCGTATCGGCCTCCTTCCGGCCGTCGGTTCTCTTTTCGTCCATAATATCTTGCCCTAAGAAATCCGGTATCTGAGCGCGCGGAAAACGCGCTTTCCTGCCTTTATAAATCCCGAATTCACCAAAGGTTCCGCAAAAAATGCAAAAAATTCGATTTTGCATGCAACCAATTCGCGGCAAGCGGGTTGTTAACGCAGAGTTGATGGAGTTTTTCCCATGAGTCTTGTTAAGAAACTGGCGCCGCACCTGCCTTATCTGCGACGCTACGCCCGCGCCCTTACGGGCAGACAGGAGAGCGGCGATGCCTATATCCGCGCTTCCCTTGAGGCGCTCGTAGCCTCCCCCGACAAAATGGACGCCGAGGGTGATCCACGGGTGGAATTATACCGCTTTTTCCATGTTGTGTGGGGCTCTACCGGCGCCCAGCTTGAGGCTGAGCAGGAGGACGGTGATCCCGCCACGGCGCGCCTGCGGAAGCTGGCCCCGATCCAGCGTCAGGCCTTTCTTCTGACGTCGCTCGAGGGATTTTCCCGGCCTGAAGCCTCCTACATCCTGGGGGTCACCGAGGGCGAGCAGGCAGAGCTTGAACGCGCAGCGATTGCTGAAATCGAGGCGGAGCTGTCCACCAAAGTGCTGGTGATCGAGGATGAACCGATCATCGCGGCAGATCTGGAAAGCCTGGTTGAGGAACTTGGCCACGAGGTGACCGGCAACGCAACGACCTACACAGAAGCCATGGCGATGGTGAAATCCAATCCGCCCGGGCTGATCCTGTGCGACATCCAGCTGGCGGATGGGTCGTCCGGTATCGACGCCGCGAACGACATCCTGAAGGAAATGGATGTGCCGATCATTTTCATTACGGCTTTCCCGGAACGGCTGCTGACAGGAGACCGTCCGGAACCGACCTTCCTCATCCCGAAACCCTTCCAGGAAAACACAGTGAAGGCGGCGATCGGTCAGGCCCTGTTCTTCCATCCGGCCCGCGAAACAGCCTGAGGCGGAACGTCCTCGCATAGCAAACGCCCTCCCTGTCACAGGGAGGGCGTTTTGATTTTGCGGATCATTGTCCTGCCTAGATGGCCTGTAGCAGCATAACCGCGCCAATGCCCAGAATGGCGATAAGTGTACCGGCGGTCAGAACCCAGACCAGTCCCACACGTTCGCCCTGGCGAGCTTCATTTGGCGTCAGATCAGTATCTTGTTGCGTTTGCATGATGATCTCCTTTCACCGCATCAACGCGCCCGAAGAGCGCCAGTTCCATTCATTCCAACCGGTCTGTATGGGGAGGAATTAAATTTCGGACATCATGGAACCGTGTGGCGGTGTGTTCGTTGGTCACGCAGCGAAACAGAAAGGAACAAGACATGAGCACGGTCACGAAAGAAAAACAGGCTGCCGCAAATGATGCAGGCCTGCAGGATGATCTCAATGCGCTCAAGGAAGACATGGCTACCTTGCGCAAGGACCTTCAGTCGACCTTTGGGAGCTTGAAGGGCTTTGCCGAATCCAAGGCCGGTGACGGGGTCAGCAAAGGCAAGGAATTTGCTGCCGACGCCGGTGAACACATCAAGTCGGCCCGTGTCGACCTCCAGTCCCAGATCCGCGAAAAGCCCATGGCAGCCGTTGGCCTGGCATTTGGTGCCGGCCTCCTGATTGCTCTGCTCGGACGGAAATAAGACCGTGGACCAAACCAAACTCCGCTTCTTTGCAGCCACCGTCGGCGTCCTTCTGGGGCTCGGCGGTGTGCTGGCCTTGTTCGCCGCCTCGACAATCGCGCTCGCCGAGGTCATGGGGCTGGCGGCAGCGGCGTTCACAGTCGCCGGCGTCGGCCTGTTGCTGGCGACGGCCTGCCTGCTGTTTTTCCTGCAACCTTTCCGGTCCATGGAAGATGAAGTCGACGAAGTGGAGGATGCCACTGCCGACGCCCTGGCAGATCTTCCCATTGATGCGCTCCGCAGCTTTGTTGAGCGGCGCCCGCTGACGACCACGGCGCTGGCCATGGTGCTCGGCTATTCCGTCGTCAAAGACCCGCAAACGGCGCAGCGTCATGCCGAGCGCTTCTTCATGTCCATGCTGTAGTAAACACAACAGGCCTACTGCCTGGATGATGGTGGCTGGTGAAGGGCGGGGGCGACATTTTTGGCGACGCACCCTACATAACAGGCATGCGCGTACCTCTCATGATCCTGTCAGCACTCGGTGCCGGTCTTGTGGCCGGACGCAAGCTGCTGGGCAAGGAGATCAGCGGCCGGAAAAACAAGGCCATCGAGGCGGCTGTCGAGGAGGCGCGCCACCGGATTCGTGCGGACACGATGCTGTTTGTCTCACGCAGTTTCCGGCGGTTTGCCATCGCCACCGGCATCAAGCTGCTGATCCTGCTGTGGCTCTGGGGGCTGCACCATTTCGCGGGCATGCCGCGGCCGGTGTTTGCCACGATCACCGTGATCACGCTCGCAGTCTTCATGATCCGCGACCTCTGGATCAATTATCCCGCCATCAAGTTGACGCTCACAGAGCTGCACCGTCACGGTTGGCACCCGAAGCGTGCGCTGAGCGAGACAATCGCGGCCCGCGTCTTCGAGGAAGTGCTGCTGGAGGCGGGAAACCAGAAACAGACGCGCACAGGCGCCATCATGCTGATGCTGGCCGGTGAAGACCGCAGCCAGATGCATCATGACGTTGCCACAGCGGTTGCAGACATCGCCCGCGAAACAAGCTGGGACGATATCCGGCCCTATGTCATTTCTGCTGTTTTACGGATCGGGACGCTGGCCCTGATCTACAGTGCCAGCGTCTGGATCCTGGTGCACTATTGATCAGTCGAGATCGAGCGCTTCGGAGATCGTGGTCCAGTCGACCATCTTGAAGTTCTGATTGAACTCGGAGACCGGGTTGGCATCGTCCTGCACAACCAATAGTCCGCCGGGAAGGCCCGGCAGTGGTGCGGAGGTAATGTCGAGACCGTCCGTGTGGGTCACACCGCCGATGCCGGTCGCGTCATTGTCGACAATGGAGAACACGCCGCGCGGGGCATAAGGCGGAGCGCGGTCGTAAACGACATAGCGGTCTGCCTCCTGTGCCGAGACCACCAGGTAGCCCGACTGGGCATCATCACCGAGCCACAGGCTCATGCCTTCGACATCCTCGACCAGCCCGTTGGCCGCCGCAATCGTGTCCACGACAAGCGGGTCAGCTGTCTCGTCCTTGAGGTCCACGGCCCACACGCCGAACGCTTCCTCGCCGACGAACAGGCGTTCATTGGCGTCATCGAACACGCAGCCTTCCAGCTTTGACGGCAGTTTCACCACACGGTCCAGTGACGGCGTGAGCTTGTTCACCGTCTCCCAGGTGGCCGACCAGAGCTGGACCGTACCATCCTTGTAGGTCACCGCGGCGCGATAGGTCTCGCCTGTCAGGCCTGCGCAGATGCCATAAGGCTCGTCCTTGCCGGTCGGGGAGTCGCCGATGGGGGACACTGTCAGGGTTTGCGGATTGATATCGAACCAGGAGATCACATTGTGCGAGTCGTTGGAGGCGATGGCGATATTGCCGCGCAGGTCGACATTGTTGACCTGGCCGACGGGCAGTTCCTGAAGTTCGCCGCCGTCGAGGGCGTAGACATAAACGCCTTCATCCTTGTTGGTACCCAGGATCAGCGAACTGGCCGGATCGGCCGTGTTGACCCAGATGGCCGGGTCATCAGCAAGGTCGCCTTCGCCGTTCATCGGTGCGGTTTCGTTCATGGGGACGACAGTGGCGATCTCGCCGGAATAAGGCGGCGGGGTCGTGGCGCAGGCTGCAATCGGCAGCAGGGCGGCGATCAAGTAGGTGGATTTCATTGAACAATATCCTGATCTTGTGTGACCGGGCCGGAATCCGCATGGCGAATCCCGGCCCCCTTGAGTCTGATTACTAGCGGAGGCTGATCAGTATGTCAGCCGCACGCCGAACACGCCGGTCCAGCCGAACTCGTCATACTGCGACAGGCGGCGCTCGCTGCCATGGTAGTAGTATTCCGGTTCGTCGGTGAGGTTCTTGCCTTCGACATAGACCTGAACATGGTCGTTGAGCTCATACTTGGCGGAAGCTTCGACCGACAGGTGGCCGTCCGTGTAGCGGTCGATGTTCTCGCCGAACAGTTCGTCCAGATAATCGCCGCGATAGTTCGCCGACACGCGCAGGTCCCAGGGGCCCTTGTCGTAGGCGAGGGCGACGTTCCAGACGACGTCGTTCTGCTTCAGAAGCGGCACTTCGCGGGTGCCGCGCGGGTCTTCCTCATTCGGGATCCGTGCCTGGGATTCGACCAGGGTCAGGTTGCCGGAGAGGAGGAAGCCGTCGAGGCTTTCATTGATGAAGCCAAGGCCCTGAACATAGTTGAATTCCACGCCGCGGACATAGGACCGGTCAACGTTGATGTAGGTCGAGACTTCTTCGAGGTTCGCCACGTAGGACGCAGGCAGGAAGGAAAGGTCGACCTCGGCCGGAAGCTGGTCGATCTCATACGTTGCCGGGAAGATCGCATTGTCGATCGACTTGTAGAAGACGCCCGCCGACAGAACAGCCAGCTTCGTCGGGTAGTATTCGATCGACAGATCATAGTTGTCGGCTTCGTACGGCTTCAGGTTCGGGTTGCCCATCTCCAGCTCATCGCGATCATCGTTGAACAGGGCGATCGGTGCCATGTCGCCGAAGGCAGGGCGCACCACAGCGCCATAATAAGCGGCGCGGGCGAACAGATTGTCCGAAAGCGCATACTTCAGGTTCACGCTCGGCAGGATGTTCTGGTAGTCGTCCGAATAGTTGCGCGTCAGCACATTGTTCGGGTCATCTTCTTCCGCGAAGATATAGCCTTTGGAGTCGACGTTGGTGCCTTCGAAACGCAGACCGGCCACAACCGTGACATTGTCGATCTCGAACGTCCCCATGCCGTAAAGCGCCAGGATCTGTTCGTCGATTGTGTAGTCGCCGGCGATGGTTTCGACATTGGTGTCGTCTTCGTTCAGATCGTCGGCCGTGACGACCGAGCGCAGGCCATAGGTCAGCCCGGCATCCGGCCAATTGAACATCGGATTGTTCATCCGCCAGCCGGAAATTGCGGCGTTCGGACGGATATAGTCGGTCATCAGAACATCGTCGATTTCATACACGTCGAGGTTCTGGTCCCGGACTTTTTCACGGTCGCGAAGCTTCACACCGCCCTTCCAGGTGACCGGAATGTCGCCGATCACGCTGTCGCGGGAGATGTCCAGCTTGCCGGACCATTCGGTGTCTTCATTCGTGGTGAATTCGCGCTCGAAGGCGTCCATTTCATAGGAGGACGGGTCGAGCAGGAAGTCGAAGCCAGGGCCCGACAGGCGCGGCTTTTTCGGGTCGGACAGATCGAACTGCAGGATGCCGTCGCCTTCCAAATCGTCGGAGCGGAACGTGACGTCGTGATTGTTGGAATCGTCTTCTTCGGCATAGGCGTAGGAGACTTCATAGTCGAATTGCCATGCGCCGGCATAGGTCTGGCCGCCGAGGGCATACGTCTGGATGGTCCGGACTTCTTCGCGCTGGCGGACTTCCGCATCGGATTCCGCATAGTCGAAGGCGAAGCCATTATCGGTTACCGTCGGATCTTCCTCGTCGAGGCTGCGGAATTCCCATTTGTTGCGGACTTCGTCGTCGGTGTACTGGTTGTACAGCGTCCGCAGGTAAAGCTCGGTGTTTTCAGAGGCCTTGAAGTCGATGTTTGCGACCAGGCCGACGCGTTCGCGGGTCAGGTCGTACCAGCGCATTTCGTAATCGTCGTCCGGGACGATTGCGCCGACGTCGTCGTTAAAGCCCCAGCCGCCGGTTTCGTTGTTGTGCGCCTGGATGCGGCGGTCCTGGTAGTTGGCCGAAACAGCGACGCCGAGGCGGTCGCCGAACGTGTTGGAATAGGTCAGCGTGGCTTTCGGTGAGACTTCTTCCGTGATCTCGTTATAGGCGCCTTCCAGCTTGGCGCGGACGAACTGGCCGTCCCGGTCGAAGGCAGAGATCGTTTTCATGTTGATGATGCCGCCGAGCGTGTCGGCGTCGACATCCGGCGTCAGCGATTTCTGAACCTCGATCCCGTCCAGCAGGTCGGACGGCACGCCGTCCAGAAGCACGCCGCGGCGGTCTTCCGGGGACGGGGTACGCACACCGTTGATCGAGGAGGCGATCAGGTCGGTGTTGAGACCGCGGATGGAGACGTAGCGGCCTTCGCCCTGGTCGTTCTCGATGGAGAGGCCTGGGACGCGGGAGAGCGAGTCGGCGACCGTTGTATCCGGGAAGTTGCCGAGGCCGTCGGAGTCGATCACGGAGATGATCGCGTTGGAGGCGCGCTGCTGGTTGATGGCACCGGCCTGGGCGGCGGTGGAGCCGACCACGAGGACGTTGTCCATGTAGCGCGTGTCGCTGCCGACGGTGAAGTTTACGGTGGCCGAGCCGGAGAGCGAGACGTCGGACGTGACCTTGTCTGCGCCGATATAGGATACCGACAGCGTGTAGTCGCCAGCCGGGATGTTGGTGAAGCGGTAGTCACCATAGCGGTCGGAAGCGGCGGTACGGCCGAGTTCCTCAATGGTGACGATGGCGCCCTGAAGCGGCGCTTCGCCGGACGCGTCGGTCACCTGACCGGTGATGATGTCGGCGGAAGCCACCTGGATAAGCCCGGCGGAAGCAACCCCGAGCGCGAGTAGTGAACGATAAGATTTTGGCATGACAGACCCCTCTGTTCGGTGAACCGAAGCGGCCTTCCCACAGTTTCTTGACGGGCCTGTATCGGATTTGTCACCGTTGTGTGACACGCTCTGGTTGCCGGGGGTGGGGCGTCCAAAAAGGTCCTTTTAGCGTGGCTGTGCGTCTTTCCGGTAACAGCCCGATCTCCAGCCTCCTGAAATATGGATGACGTTTTTGACGCAGGCGGCTGGGCTCTTGGAATCTGATAATTTACACTTACGTAAAGTGTAAATTGAGACCGGAGAGATCGACGAGATGATCAGGGACAGTGAGAATATGGAGCCGCTGGTGACTGAAGCCACAGGCCTGCTCAAATCCCTCAGCCACCCGGACCGGCTGATGATCTGCTGCCAGCTGCGCGGCGGGGAAATGGCGGTTTCGGAGCTGGAAGCCGATCTCGGCATCCCGCAACCGCGCCTGTCGCGGGAACTCGCCAAGCTGCGTGAGGAGGGCGTCCTGACGGCGCGCCGGGATGCGCGGCAGGTTTTCTACACACTTTCAGACACGCGCGCGCATGCGATGGTGGATGCCATTTGCTCAGTCATGCTGGGCAAGCAGGCCGATCCGGATGTGCGCATGACCCAGACAGCCAAAGCCAGACATTAAGGAGCCCCCGCGATGACCCACCCCGTTGTGACCGCTTTCTTCGACGAACCCACTTTCACGGTCAGCTATGTCGTTGCCGACCCGGAGACCAAGGCCTGCGCCGTGGTCGATTCGGTGCTGGACTTCGATCCGGCATCCGGCCGCACGAATACCGAGTCCGCCGATGAGATCATTGACTTCATTCAGAAAAATGACCTGAAGGTTGAGTGGATCCTGGAGACGCATGTCCATGCCGACCACCTCTCCGCGGCGCCGTACCTGCAGGAAAAGCTGGGCGGCAAGATCGCCATCGGCGCCGAGATCCGCACCGTGCAGGACACGTTCGGCAAGATCTTCAATGAAGGCACCCGGTTCCAGCGCGACGGCAGCCAGTTCGACAAGCTGATGGTGGACGGCGATACGTTCCGCATCGGGAACATCGAAGCCCATGCCCTGCACACGCCCGGCCACACGCCGGCCTGCATGACCTATGTCGTCGACGACGCGGCGTTCGTGGGCGATACCATGTTCATGCCGGACTATGGCACCGCCCGGGCGGACTTTCCCGGCGGAGACGCCCGCACGCTGTTCCGTTCGATCAAAAAAGTGCTGAGCCTGCCGCCCGAAACCCGCCTGTTCATGTGCCATGACTACAAGGCGCCTGGCCGGGACGAGTACAAGTGGGAAACCACGGTCGCCGAGGAGCGGGCGCACAATGTTCACGTCCATGACGGGGTGACCGAGGACGAGTTCGTCGCCATGCGCGAGGCGCGCGATGCGACGCTGGACATGCCGCGGCTGATCCTGCCCTCGATCCAGATCAACATGCGCGCAGGCCAGATGCCGGAGCCGGACGATAATGGCACCAGCTATCTGAAAATTCCGCTGAACGCTCTATAGTGCCGGAAAAAGCCGGGGGCTGAACGCGTGAAACTGTCCGAACACCTGCCCATTCTTGAATGGGGCCGCACTTATAATGGCGGCACGTTCGCCAATGACATGGTGGCGGCGGTGATCGTGACGGTGATGCTGATCCCGCAATCGCTGGCCTATGCGATGCTGGCGGGCCTGCCGCCGCAGGTGGGGCTATATGCCTCCATCCTGCCGCTGGTGGTCTACGCCATTTTCGGCACCAGCCGGACGATGGCCGTCGGCCCGGTGGCGATCCTGTCGCTGATGACGGCGGTGGCTGCCGGCAAGGTGGCCGAACAGGGCACGCCGGAATACCTGACCGCCGCGATCATCCTGGCCATCCTGTCCGGCCTGATCCTGGTGGTGATGGGCATCTTCCGGCTGGGCTTCCTGGCCAATTTCCTGAGCCACCCGGTCGTCTCCGGCTTTGTCACCGCGACCGGTATCCTGATTGCCGTCAGCCAGCTGAAATACCTGCTGGGCGTGCAGGCGAGCGGGCACAACATCATCGAGACGCTGGCCAGCATCATCAGCCATCTGGGCGATGTAAACTGGTACACGGTCGCCATCGGCGCTCCGGCGGTGGCCTTCCTGTTCTGGGCGCGCAAGGGCATGAAACCGCTGCTGCTGGCGCTGGGCCTGAAGGAACATATCGCGGGCACGCTGGCCCGGTCCGGGCCGGTTCTGGCCGTGGTGGTGGGCGGCCTGGCCGTCGTCGCCTTCGGGCTGGAAGCCAAAGGCGTAAGCATTGTCGGCGACATTCCGAAGGGCCTGCCGGGCCTGACCGTGCCGGAGTTTGACCCCGGCCTGTGGCAATCGCTGCTCGGCTCCTCCGCGCTCATCGCGATGATCAGCTTCATTGAATCGGTTTCCATGGCGCAGACCCTGGCCGCCCGGCGCCGCCAGCGGATCGACCCGGACCAGGAGCTGGTCGCGCTTGGTGCCTCCAGCCTCGCGGCGGGCTTTTCCGGCGGCTATCCGGTGACCGGCGGCTTTGCCCGCTCTGCCGTGAATTTCGATGCGGGCGCAGAGACGCCGGCGGCTGGCGCCTTCACCGCCGTGGGCATCGCGCTGGCGGCCCTGTTCCTGACTCCGCTGCTTTACAATCTGCCGCAAGCCGTGCTGGCCGCGACCGTCATCGTCGCCGTGCTCGGCCTCGTGGACCTCAAGAAACTGGCTCACACGCTCAGCTATTCGAAGCGGGACTTTGCCGCCATGCTGGGCACGATCCTCGTCACATTGCTGGCGGGCGTGGAGCTCGGCGTCACGACCGGCATTATCGTCTCCATCGGCCTGCACCTCTATGTCACCTCCAAGCCGCACTTCGCGATTGTCGGGCAGGTGCCCGGCACCCACCATTTCCGCAATGTGAACCGCCACGCGGTCGTGATCCCCGAGCACATCGTCACGATACGGATCGATGAGAGTCTCTATTTCGCCAATGCCCGCTTCCTGGAAGATACGGTCTATTGCGTCCTCGGGAACCGGCCGGATGTGCAGCATATCGTGCTGATGTGCCCGGCGGTGAACCATATCGATGTCAGCGGCCTTGAAAGCCTGGAAGCGATCAACCGGCGCCTGAAGGATGCAGGCGTGACCCTGCACCTCAGCGAGGTGAAAGGCCCGGTGATGGACCGGCTGAAACGTACGCATTTCCTGGATGAACTGACGGGCAATGTGTACCTCAACCAGTTCGATGCCATCATCGATCTCGACTATGACTGCGCGAAATCCGCCATCGAGAAGACGGGCGACGTGACCGACCCGTCCTCTGATCCATGCCCCTCGCAATGTATCGCGGGCGTGCGGGAGATGAGCTGAGGGCCGGGCCGGAGGATAAGGCCAGCTTCTTCCCCCTGTCATCCCGGAATTTGCGCAGCAAATATCCGGGATCCAGCCTGCGAGAGCCCCAGCAAATACTGGGTCCCGGACAAAGGCTGCGCGTTTTCCGGGATGAGACGGGGATAGCGTGAATCCTCCCCATACGCACTTGCGTCACACTCCGCGCATGGCTGGACGAACGCAAAGACGAGACATCACCGAACGGGACGGACGGGCGATGCGGCTGCTGTATCTCAGCGGGCGCGGCGTGGCGGAGATTGCGCGCCGTCTGGGCCGCGATGCTGCGGTCATTTCCCGGTACATGAAACGGCATGACCTGAAGCGGCCCGAAGCGCCGCTGGAGCGCCAGACGCTGGCGCTGGATTACGCGTCCGATCTTCAGATCGATGCGCTGGTCTCTGCTCAGGGAACGGAGGAGATCAATGCCGCGGCGGCGATGATCGTGCGCATGGCAGGAGAAGTACGCCGGATGCATGAAGCAAGGGGGGAGCATGCCAATGCAGCAGCAGAGGCCGCAAGAGAGCGGCGGGACAACCTCGATAGACTACTCGGAAATCTGGGAGCCGCTATCGAGACGAAGAGTGCTGGACTGGAAGGAGGCCGGGGCGAAGGGGCAGCCGCGCCTGCGGAAGTTCGTGGAATACTTCCCCTTCCTGCTGACCTGCCGGGAGGCGCAGGTGAACCCGCCGGGCGGCTGGCGGACCTGGCTGTTCCAGGGCGGGCGAGGCGCAGGCAAGACGCGGGCCGGGGCCGAATGGGTGCGCTGGAAGGCTATTCGCGGCGCCGGGCGGATCGCGCTGGTCGGGCCGACGCTGCACGATGTGCGCGAAGTGATGATCCATGGCGAAAGCGGCCTGTTGGCGATCGAGCCGGAAACGGGCTGGCGCCCGGTCTATCATGCCTCGCGCCGGATGCTGGAATACACGAACGGGGCGCGGGCCTATGTCTTCTCCGCGGAAGACCCGGACAGTCTGCGCGGGCCGCAATTCGACGCCGCCTGGTGCGACGAGTTAGCGGCCTGGCGCTATGCGGAGGCGGCATGGGACATGCTGCAGATGGCGCTGCGCCTTGGGGCCGATCCGCGGGCGCTGGTGACGACGACGCCACGGCCCACGGCGCTGATGCGGCGGCTGCATGCGGCGCCGGACACGGTGGTGACGCTCGGCACGACGCGGGAGAATGCAAGCCATCTCGCCCCCGGTTTCCTGTCTGCGATGGAGGCGGCCTATGGCGGCACGCGCCTCGGGCGGCAGGAACTGGAAGGCCGGATCGTGGAGGACCCGGAAGGAGCGCTATTCCTCCGTTCCCGGATCGATGAGGCGCGCATCGCCATCGTGCCTGCGCTCTGGGATGTGGTTGTGGCCGTAGACCCGCCCGCCACCAGCGGCGAGATGGCGGACGCCTGCGGGATTATCGCGGCAGGCCGGGCGGGGAATGATGCCTATGTGCTGGGCGATGCCTCCGCGCAGGGGCTGCGCCCGCTGGACTGGGCCGGACGGGCAGTCGCGCTGGTGCGGAGAGTGGGCGCGCGGGAGGTGATCGCGGAGGCCAATCAGGGCGGCGAAATGGTGCGGCAGGTGCTGGAGACGGCAGGCAGCCCCGTGCCGGTGCGTCTGGTGAATGCGCGCCTGTCAAAGCGGGCACGCGCGCTGCCGGTGGCGACGCTTTACGAACAGGGCCGCGTGCACCATGCCGGGCAGCTGGGCGCGCTGGAGGACGAAATGTGCGCCTTCGGGGCAGAAGGGTTCACCGGCTCACCCGACCGCGTGGACGCGCTGGTCTGGGCCGTCTGGGCGCTGATGCTGGACGACGCCGTACTGGGCGTGCGGCAGTTGTGAGGGGATCAGTTCCCGGTGCGGAAGCTCTTGCGGCCGAAATAGGCGCCGGAGGAGGCGGGCTTTTTCGGCGCTTCGGGCTCGGCGGGCGTTTCGGCTTCAGTTTCTGCGGGCGTTTCAGCGGCAGGTTCTTCTGCGGGTGCTTCGGCGACCGGCGCAGCCTCCGGCGTCTTGCCGTCCATCAGGTCACGGATCCAGGCGCAGGCTGCGCCGGCGGTGGAGACCTCGATGTCCGGCACGCTCTTGTCGAGGCGGCGGGCGAGCAGGCGCGCCTGGTGCGCGGTCAGCGATTTCAGCTGAGCCTCGAAAATGTCCTTGCCGACGGCGTCGCGCAGGGCGCGCATGACCTCAACCGTCTGCCCGGCGGAGATCATCAGCTTCTTGGTCAGCAGGCCGGCCGCGGCGGCGTATTCCTTCTCGCCGAGCGCGCTGAACGCCATGGAGAGGAGGGATTTCAGCGCCTCGGCGCCGGCCTTGTGTGCGTCGCCGCTCATGCCAGGGCCGCTTTCACTTCGGCCAGCAGATCCTTGATCACGGGCAAGGCGCCATCGGCCCATTTTGCCTCGATCGTCGGCTCGGGGCCGAGCTCGATCGGGTTGGTGGCGAAGCCCGATTTCATCGGGATGATGGTCTTGAACATGTCGAACTCGGCTTCCTGTGCCGCGGCCGCTTCGCGCATCGCGTTGAGGACGACCTGTTGGTGGGACGAGTTATCATAACGGGTCGCCAGCACCATGGGGAGTCTCTTCACATCGCGGTCGCGCAGGCCTTCCATCACATCGCCGGTGAACAGGTCGAGGCCGAGCGTGGACATGAAGTCCGGAATGGTGGGCACGATCACGAGATGGCTGGCGGCCAGCACGGATTCGGTCATGGTGGAGATGCCGGGCGGGCAGTCGCACAGGATGACGTCATACTTCGCTTTGAGCAGGTTGAAGTCGTCGCGCAGGCGCCGGCCGACCTGGTTCTCCAGGGCCTGCATGGAATAGCCCTGCTCGGTGAGATGGTAGATCAGTTCTTTCTCGGTCTTGCGCAGGCGCGGGCTGGAGGGGATCAGGTCCAGCGGCAGCGGCTTGCCGCCCGAGGTCACGTCCGAGGCGTCGGTGACGATGAATTCCGACAGGCGCTTCTGCTCGTTCGCCTCGAAATTCTCCAGCAGCCAGTCGGAGATGGTGGCGTAGTCATTGATCGCCTGGAAGAGGTGTTCGTCGCCCTCATGTCCGAAGACGAGCAGGGAGGCGTTGGCCTGCGTATCGAGGTCCACGACCAGCACGCGGCGGCCCTCTGCGGCAAAGGCTTCGGCCAGGCTGACCGTCGTGGTCGTCTTGCCGACGCCGCCCTTGGAATTGGCAATAGAAATGACGCGCGCTGACATGGCTGCAGCTCCTCAACCCCTTGAACCGGAACCTTGGAATCAAAGCAGATTTGCGCGGCGGTGGCTACGCCCGAACGCTGCTGTTCTGTGGGACAATTCAGCGCCTCTCCGACAGGGTTTATCAGAAAATCCGTTGTAAAGATTGGAATATTTGAAATCCAATCCTCCGGAGGCGCCTGCATCTTAACTTACAGTCATCAGATGACGGAGGCGATTGCGGCGGCATGGCGTGGAACTGGAGATCCGGAAAAAACAGGCATGAGTCGAAATCGGCTCCACCGCTGGTAGCCCTGACGGGGCCGGGCGGCCCGAACTGGGGCGCGCGGGACGGCGCAGCCCTGACGCGGGACGGATATCTGCGCAACGCCGTCGCTTATCGCTGCATCCGCATGGTGGCCGAAGCGGCCGCCTCCGTGCCGCTGGTGACGGCGCACGAAGCCGCCGCCCGCCTGATCCGCAAACCGGCGCCGGACGTGGCTGGCCCGGCCTTTCTGGAAGGCGTCTACACACAGCTACAGCTGCACGGGAATGCCTTCATCGAGGCCGTGACCCTGCCGGGCGGACCAGACGATGAGGGGCCGGGCATCGATGCGCTCTACGCCCTGCAGCCGGGCCGCGTGCGCCCCATCACGGACGGACGCGGCTGGGCCGAGCGCTGGGCAGTGCGGGAACGGCGCGGAGAAAGAATGCTGCCGCGCGAGGCGGTGCTGCACCTGAAACTCTTCCACCCTCAGGACGACATTCTCGGCCTGCCGGCGCTGGCCCCGGCGCGCCGCGCGCTGGACCTGCACAATGCCTCCGCCGACTGGGCCAAATCCCTGATCGACAATTCCGCCAAGCCCTCCGGCGCGCTGATCTATGGCGGCCATGGCCGGATGCCGCCCGACCAGTTCGACCGGCTGAAGCAGGACCTCGACGCGCTCTATTCCGGCGCGGCGAATGCCGGGCGGCCGCTGCTGCTGGAAGGCGGGCTCGACTGGCGGCCGATGTCGCTGTCGCCTGCGGACATGGATTTTCTGGAGGCGCGCAACAGCGCCGCGCGGGAGATCGCGCTGGCGCTGGGCGTGCCACCGCAACTGCTGGGCATCCCGGGGGATAATACGTATACGAACTACAAGGAAGCGAACCTCGCCTTCTGGCGCATGACCGTGCTGCCGCTGGCCGAGAAGATGGCGGCGTCCTTGTCGGTCTGGCTGGACGAGCCGCTGGGCGGGGACGTGGAAGTTCGCTGCGATCTCGACCGCGTGCCGGCGCTCTCTGCCGAACGGGAGGCGCTGTGGGCGCGGCTGGAGGCGGCTTCCTTCGCGACGCCGGACGAGAAACGCAAACTGGCGGGGCTCGGCTGATGGAGATCGAAAAGAAAGTCACCCTCGGCCTGATCGTTGCCATCCTGGTCCAGACCGGCGGCGCGCTGGTCTGGGCAGGCTCTGCCGCCGAACGCATCCGCGCCGTGGAGACGGAACTGGATGACCGCAAGATGGTCTCCGAACGCCTGGTGCGCGTTGAAGCGCAGCTGGAATCCGTCAGCGGACAGCTGAACCGGATCGAGCGCCGCATGGAGGCGCGCGATGAGTGAGTTGTTGATCGAAGGCTATGCCGCCCTGTTCGGGATACCGGACCAGTCGGGAGACGTGGTGCGCGCGGGGGCGTTCGCGCACACGCTCCGGTCCGGGGCCGCCCTGCCGATGTTGTTGCAGCATCGGCAGGGCGCGCTGGCCGGGCGCTGGACGCGGGTCATTGAAGACGGGCGGGGCCTGTTGATGCGTGGGCTGATCGAAAAGCCGGGCGTGCAGCAACTGGTGCGCGGCGGCCTCAGCGGCCTGTCCATCGGCTTCCGTCCGCGCCTGTGGAAGCCGCTGCCCGGCGGCGGACGGGAACTGATCGAGGTGGACCTCGTGGAAGTGTCGCTGGTGCAGGCGCCGATGCAGGCGCGGGCACGATTCACGGTGATGGAAACAGTCGCGGCACATGCCGCGTGAGGATTGGTGAAGGAGACAGAATGACCAAGGAAACCAAGATGGCAGGCGGCAACAAGGCGGCGGAAGCTGACCTGATAGCGGCGTTCGAAGCCTTTCGCGAGGCGAATGATGCGCGGCTGGCCGAGATTGAATCGAAAGGCGTAAGCGATCCGCTGACGGATGAGCGGCTCGCCCGGATCGACCGGCGGCTGGAGGCGCTGAGCCTCAAGATGGCGCGGCCGGAGGCGGGCGCGGCCCCTGCGGCAGAGCCAGACGCCCGCACCGAAGCCTGGGGGCGCTACCTGCGCCAGGGCGATGACAGCGGTCTCGCCAAGCTGGACGTGAAGGCGCTGAACACCGGCACCGACGCGCAGGGCGGCTATGTCGCCCCGCCCGAACTGGACCGCCTGATCGAAGCGCGTCTTCTGGCGGCGAGCCCGATGCGCCAGATCGCGACCGTGCGCCAAACCTCTGCCGGGACGTATCGCAAGCCGGTCAGCCTCGGCGCGGCGGCGAGCTGGGTGGCTGAGGAAGGCGCGCGGACGGAGACGACGCATTCCGGCCTTGCCTTGCTGGAATTCCCGGCGGGCGAACTCTACGCCATGCCCGCCGCGACGCAGGCCTTGCTGGAGGATTCCTATGCCGACATTGACGCCTGGCTCGCCGATGAGGTGGAGAACGCCTTTGCCGCGCAGGAGTCCGCGGCCTTCGTCACCGGCAATGGCGCGAACAAGCCGAAGGGCTTTCTCGATTATGAGATTGTCGCCGAGGCGAGCCATGTCTGGGGCAAGGTCGGGTCGGTCGCCGGGGACTTTGGCGCCGCCAACGCCGCCGACCAGCTGATCGACCTGATCTACACGCCGAAAAGCCAGTTCCGCGCCAATGGCCGCTTCGTGATGAACCGGCGCACGGTGGCCGCCGTCCGCAAGCTGAAGGATGGCGACGGGCGATACCTGTGGCAGCCGGGCACGGGCGGCGATCCGGCCACGATCCTCGGCTATCCGGTGACGGAAGTCGAAGACATGCCGGACATCGGCAGCGGCAATGCGGCCATCGCCTTTGGGGATTTCCGCCGCTTCTACCTGATCGCCGACCGGCAGGGCGCGCGCGTGCTGCGCGATCCGTTCAGCGCCAAGCCTTACGTCCTGTTCTACACGACCAAGCGCGTGGGCGGCGGCGTGCAGAACTTCGACGCCGCGAAGGTGATGGTGTTCTGATTTTTGTTTTGCTCGGGCGCGGCTCCTCGCTGCGCTCGGGCGCCCTGTGCCTTGCTTGTGCGGGCACGCCCTCATTCACATTGGAAAGGAACCAAACATGTTTGAATCTGTCATCGTCTCCATCATCCGCCAGGCCGCGCTGCTGACCAAGGCGCAGCAGGACGAGTTCACCACGAAAGTGGCCGAAGCCGTCGCCACCCTGATCAATTCGACCGAGACCGAAATCGACGACGAACTGATCCGCAGCGTCGGCCTGCCGATCGGCTCGGCGGTCGTCGAGAAACTGGGAACGCTGGTCTAGCGGCTTCCGCATCGCCGCTTCGCCTTTCGGGGCGGAGTGGCTGCCGGAGCAAGACCACAAGCAACGCGCAGGCGCAGGCGCGCCGTCGTCAGGCGGCAACAGCGCTGAGCAAGGAAAAGAAAATGAGCAATCTGACGGTGATCACACCGCCAGCGGAGGCGGCTTTGTCTCTGGCTGCGGCGAAAGACTATCTCCGCATCGGGCATGACGGGGAGGATGGGCTGGTCGCGGCGCTGATCCCGGCGGCAGAGGCGCGGCTGGAAACGGCGGGCGGCCTGGCGCTGGTGACGCGGACGGTGAAGCGCAGCTGGGCATGCTGGCCAGCGGGGATGCGCCGCGGCGGTCTGCGCCTGTTGCCCGCACCGGCAAGCGCGCTGGTGGCCGTAGAGATCGTGGACGCCGAGGGCACCGCGGAGACGGTCACCACGCGCTTCCAGCTGGAGGGCGGGCGGCTGATGCTGAAGCCCTTCGCGGCCTTGCCGGGCATACCGCTCGGCGGGCGCGTGGCGGTGACGTTCGTGGCGGGCTATGGCGCGGCGGCGGATATGCCGGAGGATCTGGTGCAGGCGCTGAAGCGGCTGGTTCTGGTGGCCTATCAGCGCGGTGAAGGCGCAGACCTGCCGGAAGATGTCGCGGCCATTCTGAACGCGCGCACCGAGGTGCGGCTGTGAGCGGGCGGGCAGAGGAGGCTGTGCAGGCGGCGCTGATGGCGCTGCTGCGCAGCGACGCGGATGTGAAGTCCGTGTTCGGAACGCCCGCCCGCGTGCTCGACGCGGAGAGCGAGGAACCGCTCTATCCCTACGCGCTGATCGACCGGCACGAGACGAGCCCCGCCGGGGCGAGCCTTGTGGATGGGCTGGAGCATCGCATCACGCTGGCCTGCTACTCCCGCGACTATGGCGTGCGCGGCGCGAAACAGTGCCTGTCTACCCTGCGCGCAGCGGTGGAGGGCGCGGACTGGGCGGTGGAGGGGCAGCACGTGGTGCTGTCGCAGGTCATCTTCGCGGACGCCATGCGCACGCCGGACAAGCGCGCCTTTCGCGGCGTGGTGCGGATACGGATCATTACAGAGGAGGCAGCCTGATGGCGGGGCAGAAAGGCAGGGATATCCTGCTGAAGATTTCAGACGGGGTGGGTGCTTACGTCACGCTGGCGGGCATCCGTGCGAGCCGGATCCAGCTGTCGGCCGCCCTGGTGGACGCTACCAGCGCTGACAGCCCGGAGGCGTGGCGGGAATTGCTGGCGGGCGCAGGCGCGAAGGCGGCGAAGGTCACCGGCCGGGGCGTGTTCAAGGATGCCGCCAGCGATGCGCGCATGCGGGCGGTCTTGTTCGCAGGCGAGGCGCCGGACTGGCAGTTCATCCTGCCGGATTTCGGCACGCTGGCAGGGGCGTTCCAGGTGAGTGAACTCAGCTGGAGCGGCGAGCATGACGGCGAAGCAGAATTCTCCGTCACGCTGGAAAGCGCTGGTCTTGTCAGCTTTGAGGCGATGCCATGAACGCGGCGCGGGGAGAGACGGCTCTGGCCATCGGCGGCGTGCGGCGGCGCCTGTGCCTGACGTTGGGCGCACTGGCGGAGATCGAAGCGGCCTTCGGCTGCAAACGGATGAGCGAGCTGGACGCGCGGCTGCGCAGTCTTTCCGCCGCAGACCTGACGCTTGTGCTGGCGGCCCTGTTGCGGGGCGGCGGGGAGGATGAGGCCGCCGCCCGCCTCGGCAGTGCGGACGTCTCTCCCGGTGCAGCGGCCCGGGCGGTGGCGGAGGCGTTCCGGCTGGGGCTGGCGGCGTAATGTTTCCGTGGAGGGACATGTTGCGCGCGGCGCTGTCGGCCGGGATCACGCCGGACGCGTTCTGGCGCCTGTCCCTGCGCGAATGGCGCTGGCTGGCGGGTGAGCGCGGCGACGCGATGAGCCGGGCGCAGCTCGCGGCGCTGATGGGGGCCTATCCGGATGGAGAAGAGGAATGAATAATTTCGAACAGGATCTTGCCTCGGCGGCCGATGCGCTGCAGGCGCTGGCAGACGGGCCGGGGGTAGAGGCGGCAAGCGCGCTGGAGGCGGCCTTCGGGCAGGCGGGCGCGCGCATCGAAGCGACGCTGACGCAGGCGGCGCGCAGCGGCGAGCTGGATTTCCAGCGCATGGCCGATGCCATCCTGCGCGACATCGCGCGGGTGGCCGCCGAAGCCGTGTTCAATGGCGGGCCGTCCTCCTCCGCCCTGAACGTCAACATGAACTTTGCGCAGGGGACGGAACAGTCCGCTGTCACCGGACGCAACGCCATTGGCGCCGTGCTGGCGCGTCTGGTCAGCCAGGGAGGGCGGTTCCTGTGAGTCTCAGCAATTTTCATGAAGTGAATTTCCCCGTGCCACTGGCGCTGGCAGCAAGCGGCGGGCCGGAGCGGAAGACGGAAGTCGTCACACTGGCGAGCGGAGCGGAGGCGCGCAATGCGCTGTGGGCAGGTAGCCGCCGCCGCTGGGATGTGGGCAGCGCGGTGACGCGGCTGGACACGCTGCAGACCGTGGTTGCCTTCTTCGAGGCGCGTGGCGGGCGGCTGAACGGGTTCCGCTTCCGCGATGCGCTGGATGATCGCAGCTGCGCGCCCGGCGCCGCGGTGAGTGCCACCGATCAGGTGATCGGTACGGGCGACGGGGTGACGGACACGTTCCAGCTGGTGAAGGCCTATGGCGGCTACGCCCGGCGCATCCTGAAGCCTGTGGCGGGCAGTGTGGTGGTCGCGGTGGATGGCGCCCCCGTGTCTGCGAGCGTGGACGCGGCAACCGGGCTCGTCACGCTGGAGGCGGCCCCGGCAGAGGGCGCGGTGGTGACGGCAGGCTACCGGTTCGATTGCCCGGTCCGGTTCGATGCCGACCGGCTGGACGTGAACCTTGAAGCCTTCGGCGCAGGCCGTGTGCTGAGTATTCCCCTGATTGAGCTGGTGGGCTGACACATGCGTCTGATGACAAGTGAATTTGCCGCGCGGCTGGCGAGCGGCGCGACGACGACCTGCCTGTGCTGGCGGCTGACACGCGGCGATGGCTTCGTGCTGGCCGCGACGGAGCATGACCGGGCGCTGCTTGTGGACGGGGTGACCTATTCACCGGGCGGGGCGCTCAGCGCGGGCAGTTTCACGCAGAGCGCCGGGCTGCAACCGGGGCAGGCCGCAGCAGGCGGCGTGCTGGCCGATGAGGCGATCACCGAGGCGGATCTGGCCGCGGGCCTGTGGGATGGCGCACGCGTCGATGTGCTGCGCGTCGACTGGGAGCGTCCGGACCTGTTCGTGCAGATCTGGAGTGGGCGCCTCAGCGAGGTGACGCGCGGGCCCGGCGGGTTCGAGGCAGAACTGGTGTCTCTCAAGGCGGATCTGGAGCGGCCCGTGGGGCGGGTCTATGCGCGGGCCTGCGATGCGGTGCTGGGCGATGCACGCTGCGGCGTGGATACGGGCGGTTTTCCGGGGCTCACCTGCGACCAGCGGTTCGCGACCTGCCGGGACGTGTTCGGAAATGAAGAGAACTTCCGGGGCTTCCCGCACCTTCCGGGGGCGGAGTTTGTGCTGGAAGGCCCGGCAGCGACGGGCAATAATGGGGGCAAGCGATGACACGATCAGAAGTAGTGGCCGCCGCGCGCGGCTGGATCGGTACGCCGTACCGGCATCAGGCGAGCCTGAAGGGCGCAGGCTGTGACTGCCTTGGCCTTGTGCGCGGCGTGTGGCGGGAACTGGTGGGGCCAGAGCCGGAAGCCGCGCCCGCCTATTCGCCCGACTGGGCCGAAGCGCTCGGCGAAGAGACATTGCTGGAAGCCGCGCGGCGGCATCTGACCGAAGTGCCGGTAGGCACAGCGGCGGCGGGCGATGTGCTGTTGTTCCGCATGGCGGCAGGCGTGCCGGCGAAACATTGCGGCATCGCGACCGGCGAAGGCACGCTGGTGCACGCCTATTGGGGGCGGGCGGCGGTGGAGACGCGGCTGGTGCCGTGGTGGCAGCGACGGGTGGTTGCGGCGTTCCGCTTCCCGGGCGTGGAGGATTAAGGCATGGCGCAGATCGTATTGTCTCAGGCGGGCGCGGCGCTGGGGCGGCAATTGTTGCCGCAGGGATTGAAATTCCTTGGAACGCAGGTAGCGGGCGCTGCGATCGGCCGGGCGGCGGGGGCATTGGCGGGCAGTCTGATTGATGCGCGGCTGGCCCCGCCGGTGGACGGGCCGCGTGTGAAGACGCTGCCGGTGATGGAATCGCGCGAAGGCGTTGGCATTCCCTCGGTCTATGGGCGCATGCGGGTGGCCGGGCAGGTGATCTGGGCCTCAAGGTTTCGGGAGCATCGCACGACGCAGTCCAGCGGCAGCAAGGGCGGCCCCCGCGTGACGACCTATGATTATACGGTGAGCCTCGCGGTCGCGCTGGGCGAAGGCCCGGTGCTGGCGGTGCAGCGCGCCTGGGCGAATGGCGAGGCGTTCGACCTGTCGCAGGTGACGCATCGCCTCTATCGCGGGGACGAGACGCAGGACGCCGATCCGCTGATCGAAATGATCGAGGGCGCGGCCCCGGCCTATCGCGGCACGGCCTATATCGTGTTCGAGGATCTGCCGCTGGACGATTTCGGCAACCGCATCCCGCAGCTGAGTTTCGAGATCATCCGTGTGCCGCCGGGGGGTGACACGCCCGGGCTGGAGGCGTCTGTTCCCGGGGTGAACATCATTCCGGCGTCCGGCGAGTTTGTCTATGCAACGCAGATCGTGCGCGAGCACCTGCGCCGGGGGCAGGAGCGGGCGCTGAATGCAAATTCCGGTGAGGCACGGGCGGACTTCCTCGTCTCGTTGGATCAGTTGGAGGCAGACCTGCCACGTGTGAACCGGGCGGCGCTGACGGTCGGCTGGTTCGGCACGGATGTGGCGGCGGGGAGCTGTCAGATCCATCCGGGCGTGGAGACACGGGAACGGGTGACGGTGCCTCAGGGCTGGCGCGTTGCGGGCATCGACCGGGCGGGGGCTTATGTCGTCTCGCGCGATGAAGACGACCGGCCGAATTATGGCGGCACGCCGTCGGATGAATGCGTGAAGCAGGCCATTCGGGAGATGACCGCGCGGGGCATCGCGGTAACCTTCTCGCCCTTCCTGTTCATGGACAGCGAAGGCTTTCCCTGGCGCGGACGTATCGGCGTCAGCGCGGATGGGACGGCAGCGGCGCGCAGCGAGATCGAAGCCTTCGTCAACGGGGCGGCGGGCTTCCGGCGGTTCATCCTGCACTATGCCAATTTGTGCGCGGCGGCGGGCGGCGTGGAGGCGTTCCTGATCGGCAGCGAGATGGTGGGGCTGACGCGGGTGCGCGATGAGGCTGGGGCGTTTCCGTTTGTGGAAGCGCTGGTGGCATTGGCCGCAGAGGTGAAGGCGATCCTGCCGGGGGCGAAGGTGTCTTATGCGGCGGACTGGACGGAGTATGGTGCCTATGTGCCGCCTGACGCCAGCGGCGATGTCCTGTTCCCGCTGGACGATTTGTGGGCGAGCCCGAACGTGGATTTCGTCGGGATCGACTGGTATCCGCCCATGGGCGACTGGCGCAGCGGGACGGATCATCTCGACGCGCTGGCCGGGTATGAAGGGCCGGATGATCCGGACTATCTCACCTTCCAGATCAGCGGCGGCGAAGCCTATGACTGGTACTATGCCAGCCAGGCGGACCGGGACGCGCAGGTGCGTACACCGATCAATGACACGGCCCATGGCGAGCATTGGGTGTTCCGCGCGAAGGATCTGGCCAGCTGGGCCGGGAATGCGCACTATCCGCGCCCCGGCGGGGTACGGGCGGCGGCGCCGACGGGCTGGGTGCCGGGCGCGAAGCCTGTGCGTCTGAGTGAGATCGGCTTTGGCGCAGTGGACAAGGGCGGCAATGCGCCGAACCTGTTCTATGATCCGAAGAGCACCGAGAGCGCCCTGCCGCCATACTCCAGCGGATCGCGGGATGATGTGTTCCAGCGTCAGGCGCTGGCGGTGACGCTGGCGCATTGGGAGGCGAGCCCGCTTGTGGAGGCCGCGATGGTGTGGGCGTGGGACGGGCGCCCGTTCCCGGCCTGGCCCCTGCGCGATGATGTCTGGGGCGACGGAGCCAACTGGGCCCGCGGGCACTGGCTGAACGGGCGGGCGGGCCTTGCCACGCTGGGCGATGTGGTGCGGGACATCTGTGCGCGCGGCGGCGTGGAGACCGTGGAGACAGGGGCGCTGGATGGCGTCGTGCAGGGCTTCGCGCTGGACGGCGTCTACAGTGTGCGCGGCGCGCTGGAGCCGCTGAAACTGGCTTTCGGCTTTGAGGCTGTCGAGCGGGACGGCGCGATCGTGTTCCGCATGGAAGGCGATGGGCCGGTCCATGAGATCGACAGTGGGCGGATCGGCGAGGACGGCCTCTCTGCCACCCGCCACCTGCTGGATAAAGCGCCCGGCCGGTTGCGCCTGCAATTTGTCGACGGGGCGGAGAGCTTCGGTCCGGCACTGGCGGAAGCGCGCCGGGCGGGGGGCGACATGCGGCTGGTCGCCGATGCGAGCCTGCCGCTGCTGCTGTCCTCGATTGAGGCGGAGGAGATTGCGGGGCGGCTGCTGGCCCAGGCCACGCAGGCTGAGACGGCGGAGATTACGCTGCCGCTGTCCGGTCTTGCGGTGGAGCCGGGCGATGCGGTGCAGCTGGATGGCGGCGCGCTGTGGCGGGTGGATCAGGTGGTGGACCGGGGCGCAGAACGCGTCCTGTCGCTCAGGGAAGACCCGCCGGAAGCGAACCGGGTTCGCGCGGTCGGGACGGGCGGCGTCCCCGCGCCAGCGCCTGTGTTCGGCGGCGTGGACCTGATCCTTGCCGACGGGCCGCGCCTTGCCGGAGAGACATCCGGCTTGCGTGTCGCTGCCTGGGCCGATCCCTGGCCGGGGGAAGTCACCATTCTGGCCGGGCCGGACGCAGGTACGATGACAGAGCGGGCGAGGCTGACGCGTCCGGCCGTGACGGGGACGCTCACCGAAGCTGTCGACGCGGGGCCGGTCGGCCGGTGGGACCGGGGCAACATGCTCCTTGTGGAAACATCCGGCGGTTTTGCCAGCCTGCCATGGGCGCAGGTGCTGTCAGGCGGCAACATGCTGCTTCTGGAAACGGGCGAAGGCTGGGAACTGATTCAGTTCGAGACGGCAGATCTGGTGGGGCCGGACCAATGGGCCTTGTCGGGTCTCCTGCGCGGGCAGCGGGGCAGTGTCAGTGCGGCCGCTGAGGCCGGGGCGCGAGTTCTGCTGCTGGATGGCGCGGATGCGCTGGCGGCGGTGTCACCGGATGAGATCGGCGTGGCGCTGGACTGGCGCGGGCCGCAGGATGAGCCGGTGCCGGTCTCGTTCGCGGACGAAGGCGGGCGCCCCTGGCCGGTTTGCCATCTTCGCACATTGGACAGGCAGCTCAGCTGGGTGCGCCGCGGTGCAGACCTGCCGGAGAGCTGGGCTCTGCCGGAGGGCGACAATGTCGGCAAGTTCGCCGTCGAATTCGATACGGGCAGCGGTTTTACAGGCGAGACCCGGCTGGAAACGCCGTCGGCTGCCATCCCGGCGGGGGCAGTTACGGCGCGTGTCGCTGAAATCGGCGCAGATGGCCGCACCGGCCCATGGGTTTCAATCCCCCTCGGGACACCTTAACTGTATGGCAGAAAATGATTTACCAGAAGGATCCGACTCACTTGGCCATCGACCCCTATATCGTGCTCGGCGTTCCGCGCTCGGCGACGGAGGCCGAGATCAAGAAGGCTTACCGGGCAAAGGCGAAAGCCCTGCATCCGGACCAGCACAAGGATGATCCGAAGAAGGCAGAAGAGTTCAAGCGTGTCTCGGCGGCCTACGAAATCCTTGGCGACAAGGAAAAGAAGGCCAAATTCGACCGCGGCGAGATCGACGGCGACGGAAACCCGACCGGATTTGCCGGCGGGGGGCATGCCGGCGCCCATCCCGGTGGCGGCGGGTTCCGCTGGCAAAGCACGTCCGGCAAAAGCCCGTTCGAAGGCGCACAGGGCGACCCGTTTGAAGACATTCTCTCCGGCATGTTCGGCGGTGGCCGGTCCCGCCGGGGCGGACCGGGGCCGCAAAAGGGCCGCGATGTCCGCTACCGCGTGCAGGTCGAATTCGAGGATGCCGTGCTTGGCGCGCGCCGCCGCATGACCATGGCCGACGGCCGGGCGCTCGACGTCAATATTCCCGCAGGTATCGATTCCGGACAGACACTGCGTCTGAAAAGCCAGGGCCAGCAATCGCCTTATGGCGGCCCGCCCGGCGACGCGCTGCTCGAAATCGAGGTGCGTCCATCGAAGATCTGGGAGCGGGACGGCAAGGATCTGCGCATGAAACTGCCCATCGGCCTGAAAGAGGCGGTGCTGGGCGGCAGCGTGGAAGTGAAGACGCCGTCCGGCCATGTGACGCTGAAAGTGCCCGCAGGGTCCAATACCGGCGCGCAATTGCGCCTGAAGGGCAAGGGCGTGAAGACCTCGCCGCCGGGAGACCTTTATGTCCGGCTGGAAATCGTCCTGGAAAACCCCAAGGATGAAGGCCTGCGCAAATGGGCGGAGAAGTCCTGACGCCTGCTCATGTCCGCCACAGGGTTGATCGCCATTAGCCGTCTGGCAGGCCGATCCGGCACTGAACGAAAGTAAACGGTATCGTTCACTTCACATTCAGAGCTGCGCCCTTATACGGCAGGGTATGAAACGGATTGCTGCCCTTTTTCTGGCACTTGGCCTCGTTGTCGCGCCTGCCGCGTCCGCGCAGGGCTGGATGAACCAGTTCTCGCCCGGTCAGGCGCGCGATTCGCGCAATCAGGGGCGGACAGTGCCGCTCAGCCAGATTTTCAACAAGCTGAAGCAGCAATATGGCGGCTACCAGCTGAGCGCGGATCTGTACGACAAGGGCAATGGCAAATCGGTCTATGAGATCGACTGGATGACCAAGGACGGCCGCAAAATGCATTTCGTGGTCGATGCGCAAACCGGCGCGATCCTTGACCGCCGCGGCGCCTGAGCCGACATTAGCCTTTTCAGGGAGTAGCTGAACCATGCGTATCCTGGTTGTTGAAGATGATGCTGACCTGCGCCGCCAGCTGGCCGACGTGCTGGGCCAGTCAGGCTATGCCGTGGACCTGGCTGCCGATGGCGAGGACGGGCATTTCCTTGGCGATACCGAGCCTTATGATGCGGTGATCCTGGACCTTGGCCTGCCCAAGATGGACGGGGTGAGCGTGCTGAAGAAATGGCGCGCGGACGGCAAATCCTTCCCGGTCCTGATCCTGACGGCCCGCGATTCGTGGAGCGAGAAGGTGGCTGGTTTCGATGCCGGGGCCGACGACTATCTGACCAAGCCTTTCATCACCGAAGAATTGCTGGCGCGTCTGCGGGCGCTGCTGCGCCGCGCGGCCGGTCATTCCGCCGCGACGCTGGAAGCCGGCAAGCTGATGGTCGATACACGTGCCGCGCGCGCCATGATCAATGGCGAGCCGGTGAAGCTGACCGCCCATGAATACCGCGTGCTTTCCTACCTGATGCACCATCAGGGGCGCGTTGTTCCGCGTACGGAACTGGTCGAGCATATCTACGATCAGGATTTTGACCGCGACTCGAACACGATTGAAGTGTTCATCGGCCGCTTGCGCCGGAAGATCGGGCAGGACCGGATCCAGACCGAACGCGGCCTAGGCTATCGCCTGGTCGTGCCGGAGAACGAAGCGCGCGTGGCCGGCTGATGCCGGCCCGTGCTGAATGCCTTGTATGAGCGAGGCCGATCCCAAACCTGTCACATTCCTTGACCGCTGGACACGCCTGTCGCTGGCCCGGCGGATCATGCTGGCGGCAGCCATCTGGGGACTGATCGTCCTGATTGGCGGCGCCCTGGCCCTGTCGGCACTTTACCGGGCGCAGACGCTCTCCCTCCTGTCGGATGAGCTGGATCAGACGCTGATCACGTTGACCCGTGACATGACGAGGGAAGGCGCGTTTCTGGCCGATGGCCGGGTGACGGATGACAATCACGTCTTCCTGTCGACCGATTCCCGCTACCAGACCCAGTATTCCGGCCGCTACTGGGCCATCGTTGCCGTGGACAAAGATGGCGACCCGGTCGGCGACCTCAGGTCACGCAGCCTTTGGGATGAGCCGGTGCCGATGTCGCCGCGCCTGCTGAAGCGCGCGCTTGCCACGCCCGGCACGACGCAGTTCGGCATTGGCCCCGGGCCGGCTGGCCAGAGAACATTCGCGGCGGCCAAGGCCATTCTGGTCGAGAACCGGGAGACGCCGCTGGTGCTGGTCGCGGCGGCGGACAGGGCGCAGAACGATGCGGCGGCGACCCGGTTCCGCAACCTGCTCATCGGCACGATGGTTGTTCTCTTCGGCAGCGTCTTCGCGGCCATGGTGGCCGGTATCCGCTATTCCCTGCGTCCGCTGGTGAAGCTGGGGCATGACATTGCCGAGATCCGGGAAGGCAGGCGCCTGAAACTGGCCGATGACTATCCGTCTGAAGTGCAGCCGCTGACGGAAGAGCTGAACAAGCTGGTCGATCACAACCGGCAGGTGGTGGAGCGGGCGCGAACGCATGTCGGCAATCTCGCCCACGCGCTGAAGACGCCGATTGCGGTGCTGCGCAATGAGGCGACCGGCGAAACACAGCTGGACGATGTCGTGCGCCGGCAGGTCGATTCCATGCAGACCAATGTGGAGCACTATCTGAAGCGCGCCCGCATGGCCGCCCGGGCCGAAGCGCTGGGCGCACGCACGGAGGTTCGCCCGGTGCTGGACGGCATCGCCCGCCTGATGAACCGGCTCTATGATTCCAAAGGCATCGATGTGACCGTGACGGGCGCCGAGACGGCTGTCTTCCGCGGGGAGCAGCAGGACCTTGAGGAAATGGTCGGCAATCTCATGGAAAATGCCTGCAAATGGGCGCGGGCCGATGTGAAGGTGACTGTGGCAGACGATGCGACGGAACTGCGCCTGGAGGTCGACGATGACGGGCCCGGCCTGACGGCGGAAGAACGCGAAGGCGCGCTGAAGCGCGGGGTGCGACTTGATGAAACAACCCCGGGCACCGGGCTGGGTCTGTCGATTGTCACAGAGCTGGCAGAGCTGCATAAGGGCGTGCTTGAACTGGATGAGGCCCCGGCCGGGGGCCTGCGCGCACGCCTGAGGTTTCCGAAACGATGAACCGCCTGAACATTGCCATCGCCGGAGTCTGCCTGGCCGTCGCCGTGGCGGGCTATCTGGCGGTGGGCAAGCCCGGCATGCCGGACAATCCCATGGCAGAGCGCCAGGCAGGGCTGGCGGACAAGATCAAGAACGCCCCGGAGACGCTGACACCGGCAGAAACCCTGTCGCGTCTTGAACTGGCGACCCAGAAGCGCCCGAACGACCCGCAGCCGCATTTCTTCATCGGCGAAATGCTGCGCGCCGAAGGCCGACCGGAAGATGCCGCGCGGGCCTATCAGTCTGCCTTGCGCCGTGATGAGAATTTCGTTCCCGCGCTGGTGGCGCTGGCCGATACGCTGGTGGCCCTGTCAGGCGGCGGGGTCAGCCCGCAGGCGACCCGGCTGTATGGCCGGGCCTATGAACTGGATCAGACCCAGGTGCGCGCCGGCATGTGGGCCGCCATGGGCGCTGCGCAGGCGGGCGATCAGGACAAGGCCGAGCAGGCCATGCGCTATATCTACAACAACCTCCCCGAAGGCGATCCGCGCCGCGAACGCTTCAAGGGGATGATCGCCGCCATCGGGCAGGGCGACGAGGCCCCGCCCACGCCGGAAGCTGCCCCGTCGGAATAGGCCAGCCTTTCCTTCAGGCTACGCTTCCACCCGCATGTCTTCCGCGTGCCAGCGCTGGGCGAGGTCGTTGAGGCCTTCCAGAACATCTTTCAGCTCAGCTCCGCGCGGGGTGAGGGAATAGGTGACGGCAGGCGGCACGGTGGGCTTGTAGTCCCGGTGGATGAGGCCGGCGCCTTCCAGCATGCGCAACCGCTCGGTCAGCACCTTTGACGAAATGCCGGGCATGCCGGCTTTCAGCTCACCAAAGCGTTGGGGGCCCTGAGAGCGCAGCAGCCACAGGATATAGGTCGTCCACGGCCCCATCAGCAGTTTCAGCAGGGAATCCATCGGGCAGGCTGTGTGATTTCCGTTCTGCGGTTTCGTTGTTCCAGTCATGGGGCACCTCTGAGCTGAGAAAAAGTCTGCCTGATCCTTTAGTTACTAATCGGAACCTACTTTTTCAAGGGAACTGGTGCCCTATATGGGCCAGGTCGGGCGCAATGAGAGGCCCCACGAAACACTTAGCGGAGTAGGACAGATGACAAAGATCGCAATCGTGTATTTCAGCGGCTACGGCCACACACAGAAACAGGCGGAAGCCGTGCACGCCGGGGCCAGCTCGGTGGACGGCGCAGACGTGAAACTGTTCCGGATCAATGAAGACGGCGACCTCGGCGAAGGCGAATTCGAGGCGCTGGCCGGATATGACGCCATCATCTATGGCAGCCCGACCTATATGGGCGGCCCGGCCTGGCAGTTCAAAAAGTTCGCCGACGCGACCTCCAAGCCATGGTTTACGCAGGAGTGGAAAGACAAGATCGCCGGCGGCTTCACCAATTCCGCTTCTGTGAACGGCGACAAGAAGGCGACGCTCGACTATTTCTTCACCCTGTCGCAACAGCACGGGCAGATCTGGGTCGGGACCGGCCTTCTGCCGTCGAACACCAAGGCCCATGGACCGGATGATGTGAACTGGACCGCCGGTTTCTCGGGCGCGATGGCCATTTCCCCGTCAGATGCCTCGCCGGAAGAAGCGCCGGGCAAGGGCGATCTCGAAACGGCCCGCCAATACGGTGTCCGGGTGGCCGAAGCCGCGAAGCGCTGGGCACAATAAGCCATCGGGACGGGCGGCAGGTGCGATGCATCTGCCGCACTCCCATTTCGGTGCGAGGCGGACTATAAGGCGGGCATGCGCGCACGCACTCGACGACTCTATACGTTTGGCATCGCTGCCGTCCTGCTGCTGGCTGCGGCGGGACTGGCCTTTATGGCCCTGCGCCAGAATGCCAACCTGTTCTACACACCACAGACGCTGGCCGAGAAAGGCATGCCGAAACCGGGCCGCGAGGTGAAGGTTGGCGGCTGGGTCGAGCCCGGCTCGCTGACCTATTCAGATGATGGCGCGACCATGCTGTTCAGCGTGATGGACAATGGCGACGCCGAGATCAGGGTCTCGTTCACGGGCATTGCGCCGGACCTGTTCCGCGAAGGGCAGGGCGTTGTCGCGATTGGCCAGTTCGGTGAAGACGGCACGTTCACGGCCCGGCAGATCCTCGCCAAGCATGACGAAAACTACCAGCCGCGCGAATTGCGCCCCGAGGCGATCGGCGGATGATCGAAGCCGGGCACTTCGCGGCCTTTCTGGCGCTGGGCGCCACGCTGGCGCAAACGATCTTCGGCCTGAAGGGCGACCGCCGGTGGGCGGGCATGGCAGCTGTCACCGGGTTCGGCCTGATGGCATTTTCCTTCCTGACGCTGGTGTATGCCTTTGCCGTGTCGGATTTCTCCCTCCAGCTGGTGGCGAAAAATTCCCACACGCTGAAGCCGATGCTCTACAAGATCGCCGGTACCTGGGGGAATCATGAAGGCTCCATGGCGCTCTGGGCGCTGGTGACGCTGGCGTTCGGTGCGGCCGCAGCGGCCCTGATGAAGACCGGCCGGGAACGTTTCGAATCGCGTGCACTGGGCGTGCAGGGATTCCTTTCCGCCGGTGCGATGGGCTATTTGCTGTTCGCCTCCTCGCCTTACCTGCGGCTGGATCCGGCGCCTTTCCAGGGTGCGGGGCTGAACCCGCTGCTCCAGGATCCGGCGCTCTCCTTCCATCCGCCGATGCTTTATCTCGGCTATGTCGGCTATTCCTTCGTTTTCGCGCTGGCGGCGGCCGGCATGATGGAGGGCCGGATTGACCGGGTTTGGGCAAAGGAAGCGCGGCGCTGGTCGCTGGCCGCCTTCGTGCCGTTGACCTTCGGCATCGCACTCGGCTCCTACTGGGCCTATTACGAGCTCGGCTGGGGCGGCTGGTGGTTCTGGGATCCGGTCGAGAATGCCTCGCTGATGCCCTGGCTGATCGGCGCGGCGCTGCTGCACTCCGTCATCGTTACGGAGAAGCGGGAGAATTTCGCCGCCTGGACCGCGCTCCTCGCCGTGCTCGCCTTCCTGTTCTCGATCATGGGCGCCTTCCTCGTACGCTCCGGCGTGCTGACCTCGGTGCATGCCTTTGCCGTCGATCCGACGCGGGGCACCATCCTCCTGTTCGGACTGCTGGTGTATGGCGTATTGGCGCTGGGCCTGTTCGTCTGGCGCGGGCCGTCCCTCAAAGGCGCAAAACCTTGGCTGATCGGCAGCCGGGAGGGCGCGATGATGGCCAACAATGTCGTGCTGATCGTGGCGGCGCTGACCGTCCTGCTGGGCACGCTGTTCCCGCTCATGGCCGAGGCGGCCGGGCGCACCATGTCCGTAGGCGAACCATATTTCCGGCTGACCTTTGTCCCGATCCTGGCGGTCCTGCTGGTGCTGTTGCCGGTCGCCCAGAGCTGGGCCTGGGGCAAGGCGGACCTGAAACAATGGACGCGCTGGGCTATCGCCGGCGCTGCGCTGGTCGCGGTGTTTGCCGTTCTGGGGATCGCTGTCTGGGATATTTCGCTGGGGGCTGCGTTCGGGCTGGCGCTGGGCGTCTGGCTTATCGGAGGCGCACTGTGGGAGCTGAAGCGCCGGGCGGTCTCGCTGAACCGGGTGTTCCGTGTCTCGCCGCGTGTCTGGGGCATGACGCTGGCGCATATGGGCATCGGCCTGTTCATCATTGGCGCTGTCGTGGAAACCACCCAGCGATATGAAACCACCGTGGCCCTGGAAGAGGGCGGTTCAGCACGGGCAGCAGGCTGGACCTTCACGCTGGACGATGTCGGCTCCATCGAAGGGCCGAACTGGTATGCCGACAAGGCCGTGCTGACAGCCGTTAAAGGCGGCACCAAAACAGTGCTGGAGCCAATGAAGCGCTATTATCCGGCGGCTCGCATGCCGACGACGGAGACGGCCATCTTCAAGACGGGCACGGGCGATTTGTACGCCGCGCTCGGAGAGCAGCGCGTGGTCGACGGCAAGGCGCGCTGGGTGTTCCGTGTCTACTTCAACCCGCTGATCGATTTCGTGTATCTTGGCGTGCTATTGATCGGCCTTGGAGGCTTTCTGAGCATGGTGAAGGTCAAACGATGAAAGCGCTCTTCCTGTCTCTCGTGATCGCGCTCGCCGCAGAGGCGCCGCTCGACAATGCCGAGGAAGAAGCCCGCGCGCAGGCCCTGATGCGGGAGCTGCGCTGTGTGGCGTGCGAGAATGAGCCGGTCTCGCAGTCTGCCGCGCCGATCGCCGAAGACATGCGCGCCCGGATTCGCGAAATGGTGGGCGAGGGGTCGACAGACCAGGAAGTCCGCGACTGGTTTGAAAGCCGCTATGGCGAGTTCGTCCTGTTCCGCCCGAAGGGGAACAGCCTGAGCGGGGCACTGCTCTGGATCGGTCCCTTTGCCTTGCTGGGTGTTGGCGGGCTGATCGGCATCCTCACGGCCTGCCGCAAGCGGACCGTCGCCCAGCAGATCGAAGCCGAGGATGTCTGAGCTGTCAGTACCGGAAAATGGCCTCTTTAAATCAATTGTATATACTATTTGAGATAGTTATTTTCCGCTTAAATTGACAACTTGAAGGAGACGGTCTGATCGGGCATACGCTGCCTGCATGGTACTGAATTATTCTACCTTCGGTGTTCAGGGATCCGGGAAAACCCAAGAAGAACATCTGCTGCATCAGGCGAAACAATTTCTCCAACAAAAGAAATACCAGGAAGCGCTGGATTGCTGCCGGCAAGTGCTGGAAAAAAATGCTGAAAGCGCAGACGGCTATTTTTTGATGGGCGTTATTGCCTGTGAAAATCATGACTACCGAAACGCGCTCGGATTGCTCGAAGGCGCTGTCCGGAAAGGCTATCCGGGATCGGGGCCCTTTGTGCAGGCCGCCCGGTCGCTGGTTGGTCTCAGTCAGCCTGCACAGGCATTAAGGTGTCTGGATCAGGCGAAGACGAGAAATCCACGCGATGGCTACACACTTGCTCTGATTGGTACGACACTGAGCAAACTGGATCGCCACGAGGAGGCAGTCGAGTTTCACAGGAAAGCGACTGAAGCTTCGCCCGGGGATGCGCTGAGTTTCTTCAATCTTGGATCTGCCCTTCAGTTCCTCGGGAAATTTAAAGAGGCGAGGGAAGCCTACAGGACTGCCTTGCGTCTGGCGCCCGGTTTCACCGCGGCGCAGATGCACTTGACGCAGATTACCAGGCAAACGCCGGAAAAAAATGACCTGGCCGTACTCCAGCAAGCCTGGAGCCAACGTAACCCGCAGGATGCAGAAGGCGGGCTGGTCCTGGCGCACGCAATCGCCAAGGTTCATGAGGATCTCGGCGATCCTCAATCCGTCATGGTCTGGCTGGAGCGGGGCAAAGCACTCGTCCGCCCGCATGTGCCTGACCGCGAGGCCGACGACCATGCCGCATACGAAGCAGCGAAAGCGCTGGCGAATCGCCTGCCCATCAATGCGGCAACGCCAGCTGATGGGCCTGTATTCATTGTAGGGCTTCCCAGAAGCGGGACGACATTGGTCGACCGGATTCTTTCCAGCCACTCCCAGATCGTGTCTGCCGGGGAACGCCACGAATTTGGCGCCTGTCTTCAACAGGCCACAGGGGGAACCCGAAAAGAAGTTGTTGATGCCGAAGTGATTGCCCGTGCAGCTCATGCAGACCTTGCTGCGGTTGGCGGGGCGTATCTCGATAGAGTGCGGGCCATTCTTGGAAACGACCAGCGCTTTGTCGACAAGATGCCGGTGAATGCGTTCTTTGTCCCGGCCATTCTGGCTGCGTTGCCTTCCTCGCGTGTGATCTGCCTCCGGCGGCAAGCGCCTGACAGCGTCCTCAGCGTTTACAAGCAGCATTTCGCGGCATCCACATCGCTCTATAGCTATGCCTATGATCTGCGGAAGCTCACCAATTACGTTGCGGATTTCCATGATCTTGCGGACACGTATTCGCAGGCGCTGCCGCAATCGAGATTCCGATTGGTCGACTATGAAAGTCTTGTCGATGACGCCGAGGCGGAGATTCGGGGCATGCTGGAATTTGCCGGACTTGGGTTTGAGCCGGCTTGCCTGAACTTCCACGAGAATGCTGCGCCCGTTGCGACCGCCAGTGTCAGCCAGGTGCGGCAGCCGATCTACAACTCTGCGAAAGGGCGCTGGAAAAAGTATGAAGCTTCGCTTGAGCCAGCCTTAGCCGTTCTGCGTGAACGGGGCCGCTTGTAGAAGACAAGGTCGTGCGAAAGATCCGTCTTTTCCGCTGAACGACCTTATTCAACCAGAGCAAATCAGGGAATGTAAGCGGAGGTTTGCCGGCGCCGCACCCCCGTGGGAATAGCCGTCAGGCTGGGTGGGGACATTGCTTGACGTCTGATTGGGACTTCATGAGCCACCTTGGCAGTAGGCGAGCATCACGAAGTGGTGATTGACACCGGTGAGCCCGGGGAATGGGCCTTTCCAGCGCCGGCAACTGTTCTGAGGCATAGGCGCGAGCCCGCAATAGCCTGTCTGGCATGCGATGCATCAAGCGCACTAATCAGCCCCTCCTGATCCGTCTTGAAAATCAGTATGTCTCGCAAACTGTAGTATTTCAAGGGTTTTTTCGTGATTATCATCCTATCGGTATGAATAACCGCAATTACACTCCAAGTGTCAGTATATTCGTGAAAGTTACACGGTGCCTGTCAGTGATAACACAAGTGAAGAACTTATCTCTCGGGGGGCGCGCGACTTCTGGGCAGGCCGGACGGGGGCACGTGCAGCGGGATCCGGAGGCGGTCTGAACACCTGATTCCATTCGACTTACTGTCTTTTAATGACCACATTCGGTCTCGTATGATTATGTAACCGTCGTCCAGACAAACGACGTTTTTTCAGAGAGTTGGAGAGAGAAATCATGAAACTTGGCATTTCTCGGCAGGCACTGGTTGCAGCGCTTTTCGGAGCCGCAGCAGTTGGGACCTTGTCGATCGCACCTCAGATTCTCAGCCCTGAGGCAGGCGCTCAGCCGATCGCGATCCAGGCGCCCGCGGGCGCGCCGATGAGTTTTGCCGATCTGATCGAGCGCGTTGAGCCGGCGGTCGTCAGCGTCAATGTGTTGTCCGAGCGCGAAGTGAACGATGCCGGCGACATGCAGGAATTCTTCGAGCAGTTCCGCGGACTTCCCGGCCTCGACGATTTCCTGGAAGAGCGCCGCCAGCAGCAGGAAGAGGGCGATGAACCGCAGACGCGCGAAGCGCGGTCACTGGGTTCCGGTTTCTTCATCTCTCAGGATGGGTACATCGTGACCAACAATCACGTGGTCCAGAACGCGGTCCAGATCGAAGTCGTCACCAAGGACGGCGACGAGCTGGAAGCGGAACTCGTGGGTACCGACCCCGACACAGACCTCGCCGTGATCAAGGTGAAGGACAAGGGAACCTATCCCTATGTCCGCTTTGGAAATTCCCACAATCTGCGCAAGGGTGACTGGGTTGTCGCCCTCGGCAACCCCTTCGGTTTCAGCGGCACGGCCACGGCCGGCATCCTGTCAGCCGATGGCCGTGAGCTGGGCAATGACAGCCCGTACACTGACTTTCTCCAGATCGACGCGGCCATCAACCGCGGCAACTCCGGCGGGCCGACCTTCGACCTGCACGGCAATGTCGTGGGCGTGAACACGCAGATCCTTTCGCCGACGGGCGGGTCTGTCGGCATCGGCTTTGCCATCCCGGCTGAGCTGGCTCAGGAAGTGACCCAGGCCATCATCAAGGATGGCCACGTGTCCCGCGGCTGGCTGGGCGTTCAGATCCAGGACCTGACCGAGGATATGGCCGAAGCCCAGGGCATGCCGAACAATGACGGCTCCATCATTGCCGACGTCACCGAAGACAGCCCGGCAGACAAGGGCGGCCTTCAGCGCGGCGACATCATCCTGTCCGTGAACGGGCAGAAGGTGAGCGATGCGACCTCGACCACCCGACTCGTCGGGCGGCTGATCGCCAACACGTCGAACAAGTTCGACATCATGCGCGGCGGCAAGCGGCAGACTATCGATGTCGTGGTCGGCGAACGCGGTGACAGCCTGAATGCCCGCCGCCTTCCGGCCTCGGCCCTGTCAAACGACTCCGGCGACACAGGCGATGAAGCCACCATGTCGTCCCTCGGCGTGACGTTCGTGCCGCTGGATGACGAGATGCGCCAGCGCCTGGGCCTCGATGCAGACGAAGCCGGCCTCGTGATTTCCGAGGTCGAGCGCGGCGGCGCCATCGAAGAAGCCGGTCTCCAGCGTGGCATGGTCATCCTGGAAGCCAATAATGAACCGGTCTCCAGCGTCGACGTTCTGAAGAAAGCGATCGATGCCGCGAAGAAGGCGAACCGGACGAAAGTTCTGATCGCCGTGCGTGTCGGCCAGATCACGACCTACCGCACCATCGACATCAGCGAAGACTAAGTGAGGCGCATATGCTAGACACAGTTCAGGAGGATCCCATGCGTGTGCTGGTGATCGAAGACGACGCAGAAATGGCTGGCTTCATCGAGAAGGTCCTCGTTGAGGCCGGGCACTCGGTGGACAAGGCAGACGATGGCGAACGCGGCCTTGCCAAGGCCCGCTCCGAAGAGTTCGACGCGATGGTCGTCGACCGCATGCTGCCTGAGAAGGACGGCTTGACCCTGCTGAAGGAATTCCGCGATGCGGGCGGCACAACGCCTGCGCTGTTCCTGTCCGCCCTGGGCGATGTCCAGAACAAGGTGCAGGGCCTGAAGGCTGGTGCCGAAGACTATCTTGCCAAGCCTTTTGCTCCGGCGGAACTGGCCGCGCGTGTCGAGGCTCTCGGCCGCCGTACACCTGGACAGGAACCGCCTGTCACGGTGCTCAAGGCTGGCGATCTCGAAATGAACCTGCTGACCCGCAAGGTCACCCGGGCCGGGCAGAAGATTGACCTGCAGCCGCGCGAATTCCGCCTGCTGGAATATCTGATGCGCCATGCCGGACAGGTCGTGACGCGTACCATGCTGCTGGAAAAAGTGTGGGACTATAATTTCGATCCGCAGACCAATGTGATCGACGTTCACGTCTCGCGCCTGCGCGCCAAGATCGACAAGGAATTCGACGAGCCTCTGCTGCACACGGTCCGCGGGGCCGGATACAGGCTGCAGGGCTAGACGGACGGGCAGGGCGCTGGCACTAGCGAGCCATGAAATTCGCCCTCCCGACTTTCCTGCGAACGACGACCTTCAAACTGGCGCTGCTCTACAGCGCCATGTTTGCGGCGTTTTCGGCGGCGCTGCTGGTCTATCTCTATTATTCGACAGTCTATTACATCCGCGCCGAATCCGACCGGCGGATGGACCTCGAATTCGAGCAATTGGGCAATGCCTACTTCACCGGAGGCATGGAGCGCCTCAGTGAGTCGGTGTTCGAGCGGATGACCCGCAACGGGTCGACCTTTTTCTACTATCTCGAAGACTCTTCGGGCCGCCGCATCGCCGGCCACTTCCAGCGCATGCCGGCGCACAATCCGGACCTGGACGTCCAGACCGTCTATTTCGAAGTCACCTTGACGGAGCCCGACGGGTCTGAAGTCGTCCGCCCTGTAGCAGGCCGCATTGTGCGCCTGCGTGACAATGGCGGGGCGCTGCTTGTCGCCTTCGATACGGCGCAGCAGACAGCGATTGTCGGGCGGATCCAGAATGCCATCTTTATTGCAGCTCCCATCGGACTGGTGCTGTCCCTTCTGGGAGGTCTGCTGATTTCCCGCGGCGCGGCGCGGCGAGCGGATGAGCTGGCGCGGACCGCTGAAATGGTCATGGGCGGCGAGCTTGGCAGGCGCGTGCCGGTGCGCGGATCCGGGGATGAGTTCGACCGGCTGGGCCAGCGCATGAATGCCATGCTCGACCAGATCGAGAAGCTGGTGGAATCCACCCGCAACACCGGCAATGCCATCGCGCACGACCTGCGCTCGCCGCTGTCCCGCCTGCGTAACCGGCTGGAGATTGCCCTCTCCGAGCCGATGTCACGCGAGAGTGCTGAGGCGACGCTGGGCGAGACGGTCGAGGAAGTGGACCGGGTGCTCGGCACGTTCAACGCCATCCTGCGCCTCGCCCGGCTGGAGGCCGGCGCCGAGGGCGAGCGCGTGCGGATGGATGTCAGCGAACTGGCGGAGGAACTCGCCGAATTGTTCGAACCGGCCTGCGACGAAGCCGAGCAGAGTTTCCGGAGCCAGATTGCGAAACATCTCATGGTGCTTGGAGACCGGGACCTGATCGGCCAGGCGCTGTCGAACCTGCTCGACAATGCGATCAAATACACGCCCGCCGGAGGAACGATCCAGTTCACCGTGGCGCGCGGACCGGAAGGCACGGTCGATCTGACGGTGATTGATACGGGGCCGGGTGTGCCTCCGGATGCCCGCAAACGCGTTGTGCAACGGTTCCAGCGGATGGACTCTGCGCGCACCCAGCCTGGCAGCGGGCTGGGCCTCGCGCTTGTTGTGTCGGTTGCGGAAATGCACGGCGGGGAGCTTATTCTTTCGGATGGCAATGGCCCGGCGGGGTCGCCCGGCCTGAAGGCGACGCTGAGACTGCCGAGGGCCTAGGGCATGCTGAATGTAAGACCGATTGCGGAAACGCCGGAAGCGGCTCTGGCGCTCGCCATTGACCGGGCGCCCTATCTCAGGCGGCTTGCGGGGCGGGACCTGGAAGACGCAGACTGGCGTGAAGCCCTCGAAACGGTGCGTATGCTGCCGAAACTTGGCGAGCGGCCGATGGAAGAGGCGATGCGCATCCTGCGCCGCGCCAAGCAGGCAACACATCTCTCGCTCGCCGGGGACGACCTGTCCGGCAAGCTGGATGTGATGGACGTCACACTGGTGTTGACGGAACTTGCCTGCGAATGCGTCGACACGGCACTTAAAGTAGCCCTCGCGCATTACGGCCTGACAGGCGACGGTATCTTCGCCATCGCGCTCGGCAAGATGGGCGCGTTTGAACTCAACTATTCCAGCGATATCGACTTCTGCCTCTTCTACGATCCGGACGTGTTCGATGGCGGGGAGCGCTCTCCCGGTGAGGCGGCCCAGCGCGTCGCGCGTGATATCGTGCGGATGTTCGATGACATCACCGAAGACGGCTATGTCTTCCGGACCGATCTGCGCTTGCGGCCGGATCCGTCCTCGACGCCTCTGGCCGTGTCCACGGCCATGGCGGAAGTCTATTATGAGAGCGTCGGCCAGAACTGGGAACGGATGGTCTGGATCAAGGCGCGGCCGGCTGCCGGAGACCTCGCCGCCGCCAAACGTTTCCTGAAGGGGATGGAGCCCTATGTCTGGCGCCGGAACCTCGATTACTGGGCCATTGGGGACATTCAGGCGATCAAGCGGATGATCAATACCAAGGCCAAGGCCCGGGAGTTCAGTATTCCGAACCCGGACATAAAACTTGGACCCGGCGGCATTCGCGAGATCGAATTCTTTGTGCAGACTCAACAGCTGATCCTGGGTGGCAGGCGCCCGGAACTGCGGGACAACACCACGCTCGGCGCAATGGAGGCCCTGCGTGCAGGCGGCGTGGTCGAGGACGAAACGGCACGAGACCTGACCGAAGCCTATCGCCAGTTGCGCAATGTGGAACACCGCATCCAGATGCGGAACGATGAGCAGACCCACACGCTGCCAAAAGCCCCTGAGGCGCGCGAGGCGGTCGCCTTTCTCAGCGGTTATGGCAATCTGGAGGAATTCGACCGGGACGTCCTTGAAACACGCCGGATCGTCCAGTCGGCCTATGATGCCCTGTTTGCTGCGGAAGACCGCGCGGCGGGTGAGACCCGTTCGGGCAATTTCGTCTTCACCGGCGTCGACGATGATCCGGGAACGGTCGAAACCCTGCGCAATCTGGGTTTCAGCGATCCGAGTGCGGCGATTGAGACCATCCGCAGCTGGCACCGGGGCCGTGTGCTCGCCACACGTACGGCGCGCGGGCGCGAATTGCTGACGGCGATCCTGCCGCGTCTTCTGGAAGACATGGGAAAGACGGGCGAGGCGGATGAGGCCTTCCGCTGGTTCTCCCGCTTCTTCGGGGGCCTGTCGTCCGGTGTGCAGACGCTGGCCATGTTGCTGGCGGAGCCTGACCTGCTGGACGACCTTGTTGCAACGCTCGCACTGGCGCCGCGGCTTGCGGAAATCCTGTCGCGCCGGCCGGACCTCCTGGAGTCGCTCGTCAGCGGGCAGGCGCCGGTGCGGCCCGAGATCGGTCCGGACACAAGTTTCGATACGGCGCTCGACGCCTGGCGCCGCTATCACCGTGACCAGCACTTCCTGACCGGCCACCGCCTGCTGCATGGCCTGATCCCGGCACGGGATGCAGCGGAATACTGGACCGCGCTGGCCGATGATACGATCACAGAGATGGCGGCCGCCGCGAAGTCGGAAACCGAGCGGCGCAACGGGCCCCAGCCGGGCGAGTGGGCCGTGTTTGCCATGGGCAAGCTTGGCGGCAAGGAACTCACGGCGGGATCCGATCTCGACATCCTCGTCATCTATGATGCCGATCCGATGGAGGCGCAGACCTGGTACACGCGTTTCACGCAGCGCCTGATCACCGCGCTTTCGGCCCCGACGGCGGAAGGCGCGCTCTATGAGGTCGACATGCGCCTGCGCCCCTCCGGCCGGGCCGGGCCCGTGGCCGTCAGCCTGCCGGCCTTCACCTCCTATCAGAACAAGGATGCCTGGACCTGGGAGCATATGGCGCTGACCCGCCTGCGTCCGGTGACAGGCGACCCGGCACTCGGAAGCAAGGTGATGGAGATCGCAATCGACGCCATCACAAGCCGCGCGCAGACGAATGCCGCCTCCATCCCGGCCGACATCACCGACATGCGCCAGCGGCTTTATCGGGAAAAGCCGGGCAAGGGGCTGTGGGATCTCAAAACCGCTGCGGGCGGTCTGATCGATGTGGAATTCATTGTGCAGCAGGACATGCTGATGAGCGGCAGACCGGATGCGATCTGCGCCTCGACGCGGGATGCCATTGCCTATGCGAGCTTCAATGTCGAGGAGCGCCTGGTCCTTACCGAGGGGCTCAGCCTGCTGCAGGCGCTGCAACAGGTCCAGCGCGTCGCCATCGGGACCGAAACGCGGTCGGATGCGATGCCGGCCGGCTTGCGGGACCGGCTTTGCCGCGCGGTTGAAGCGGGCACGTTCCGGGATCTGGAAACTGAATTATCTTCCACAAAATCAAGCCTCCACCAGATCGCTGTGGAAAAACTGCACCTCGATGCGACGGAAAGCTGATCCTCCCCCGTTTTATGAACACTGGCTGCCCTGAACGAGCGGCAGTCCAATGAGAGGAGTTCCCCCTATGAAACGTATTTTTCTCGCGACAGCGTCCCTTGCTGCGGTGGCGATGGTCACCCTGCCTGCAATGGCTGGTCCGCGCGGTGGCCCCGGCAGTGGTCCGGGCATGATGAAAGACCGTATGGTCGAAATGATGGACACGGATGGTGACGGTCAGGTCTCTGACGCGGAAATCAAGGCACACAAAGCGGCGATGTTCGTGGCGATCGACACCAATGGTGACGGTCAGCTTTCGCAGGACGAATTGTCCGCGCACCACGACGTCATGCGCGCCCAGATGCAAGCACGGTTTGAGGAACGCCGCGGCGACCGCGTGGACTACATGTTTGAGCGGTATGACACCAACAAGGATGGGTCGATCACGCGTGATGAAGTGACGGCGGCCCAGGCGGCACGGGCGGCGGAATGGAAAGCAAAAAAAGCTGAACGCAAAGCCCAGTGGGCCGAGAAGGGCGCCCAGATGCAGGCCAAGCGGTTTGCGGACATGGACAAGGACGGCAATGGCACGATCAGCCAGGAAGAGTTCGAATCCGCGCCCATGGGTCACGGCCGGCGCGGTAAGTTCGGCCCGCCCGGCATGGATGACATGCCGCCCCCCCCGCCGCCGGTAGACGAATAAGAGATCGGGCTCAGGCCCGGTAGGGCGGCTCTGCACGCATTCAGCCGGCAAGATGTGTTGAATGCGTGCACCCGCGCCTTAACGGAGTAAGCTCGGTTCCGTGGCTTTCGTATCGGATCTCGACCAGATCACACGGGCGGCGGCGGGTGATCCGTCTGCCGTGGCGTGGCTGGTTGACCGGTACTCGCCCGGTGTTCTGGGCCTGGCGACGCGGATGCTCGGTGATCGGATGGAAGCAGAGGACGTGACACAGGAGACTTTTCTTCGCGCGTGGAAGGCGTTGCCGGGCTGGGAGCCGCGGGCAAAGTTTTCGACCTGGCTGCACCGGGTCGCGCTGAACCTCTGTTACGACATCCTGCGCAAACGGCGGGAATCCCTTCCCGGAGAATTGCCGGAGATGACGGACCCGGAATTAACCCCGCCTGAACGCCTGATGCAGACGGAACGCGTGAAAGCCATTGAAACGGCGATCGCCGCCCTGCCGGAGCGCCAGGCAGCTGCCTTGACGCTTTGTGCCCTGCAAGGACACTCTCAGGTCGAGGCGGCGGAAATAATGGAAACAAGTGAAGAAGCGCTGGAAAGCCTTCTGGCCCGCGCAAGGCGCAGCCTGAGAGCGACACTGGCCGAACGGAGCGTGGCATGAAGGACCGCAGGCACACACCCATCGTGTCGGATGAGCGCATCATCGCGCTGATCGAGGCGTACGGGTCAGATATTTCTGCCTATCCTGAGGCAGAACGGGGCGCTGCGGCGCGCCGGATGGCCGAAGCGCCGGGCGTGTTTGCCCAGGCGCTGGAGGAAGCCCGCCGTCTGGACGATGTCCTGAACCTTGTGCCTGAGGTCGACGTTCCTGCCTCCCTGCGGGACAGCCTGATTGCCGGCGCACCGAAGGCGGCGCGCACCGGACGGGCGAAAACCGGCTTCAGCAGGTTCCTGCCCGGTTGGCTGCCGGCCGGCGCGTTAGCTTCGCTGGCCATGGGTCTGCTGATCGGTGTGAACGTATCGCTACCTACTTCGGTGGCGAACGCCGAGACCAATGATGAAGCCGAGGCCGTTATGTATGCCGCGCTCGGCTTCGGAGACTACGAACTTATGACTGAGACCGAACAATGAGCGATGCGCCTGAAACATCCCGCCCGTGGCCGCGCTGGCTGATCGTTTCGCTGATGGCGAACATGATCCTGCTTGGCTTGCTGGCCGGTTTCCTTTTGCAGTCTGGTCCAACGGGGAAGCCTTATGGCGCGCCACCGGAACGGTCCTCCTGGGCCTCCCGTGATGACGGGAGCCGGGACATCATGAGGCGTGTGTTCCGGCAGGCGTTCAAGGCATCCGGCGAGGAACGTACAGCGCGTGCAGAGGCCCGTGCGCGTCTGGGAGAAGCGGTGGCGGCTGACCCATATGATGCCGATGCCGTCCGTGAGGCGTTCCGGGAATTGAGGGCGGCAGACGATACCGTCAATGAAGCGATGCATGAGGCCATGGTGGACCTTTTCGCCACGATGCCTGTGGACGAGCGCGCAAAGATGGCGCGCTTTCTGAAACACGGCCCGGGGGACAGACGGCCGGAGCGCCGGATGCGGCCCGACCGACCGGGCGGCCCTGGAGAGCGCGGTGCACCGCCGCCGCCTGACATGGAGCCCTGATCAGGGTTTCCTTTCGGCGCCCGCCGTTCCACAGTGGGGACAGAACGGGAGGGCCGAATGAGAGAATATGCCGACTATGATGGGCTGGGACTGGCGGAACTTGTCCGCAGCAAACAGGTCAGCGCTGCTGAATTGCTCGAAGCAGCTGCCACGCGCGCGGAAGCTGCGCAGGAGACGCTGAACTGCTTCAGCGCGCTCTATCCGGATCTTGCGAAAAGCCAGCTCGAAGGCGGGACCGGGGACGGGCCCTTTGCCGGCGTACCCTTCGTCACGAAAGACCTTGCCGTCGAAGTGAAAGGCGCGCCGCTGACCAATGGCTCGGTTGCATGGAAAGGCAATGTCGCCCAGCGGGATTCTGTTCTGACAGAACGTTACCGCAAGGCGGGCCTCATCTTCTTCGGCCAGACAACCACCCCCGAATACGGCCTGACCACCACGACCGAGTCCACGCTTTACGGCCAGACGCGGAACCCGTGGGACCTGACGCGCACCTCCGGTGGCTCGTCCGGCGGAGCCAGCGCAGCCGTGGCGGCAGGTGTGCTGCCCGTGGCGCAGGCCAGCGATGGCGGCGGCTCGATCCGTATTCCGGCGTCCTGTACGGGCCTCTTCGGCATCAAGCCCTCGCGGGGCCGTGTGCCGATGGGGCCGGGGCGGACGGAAGGCTGGAACGGCATGTCGACCGTGCACGCTGTGAGCCGCACCGTGCGCGACAGTGCTGCCCTGCTGGATGCCTGTCATGGCCGGGAGACCGGCAGCCGCTATGTCGCCCCGGCGCCGGACCGTCCGTATCTGGAGGAAGTTTCCCGCGGGCCCAGCAAGCTGCGCATTGCGCTGTGGAAGAAGGCGCCGAACGGCACGATGCCGGACGCCGATGCGGACGCAGGCCTCATGGCGACCGCGAAATTGCTGGAAGAGCTTGGCCATGAAGTCGTCGAGACCGGACCGGAATTTGATGGCGAGCTGCTCGCCAAATACGCTCTGTTCACGATCTCCGCGAACGTCGCCGCCGCCTTCGACGACCGCTCCGAGATGCTGGGCCGGCCAGTGCGCGAGGATGAGATGGAGCCGATCACGGCGTCCATGGTTGCGCTAGGCCGGACGGTCCCGATGGTGGAACTCGCCAAGGCCAACAACCTCTTCAATTCGGCCGCGATCGACTATGAGCAGTTCCTGATCGATGGCGGGTTTGATCTGACGCTCTCGCCAGTCACGCACCGCGCGCCCGACAAGCTGGGCACCATGTCCCTTGCGCAGGACGGTGAAGCGATGGGCAAGGCGATTGCCGGCTTTGGCGCGCATTGTCCGATCTTCAACCAGACCGGCTGCCCGGCCATGTCCGTGCCGTTGCACTGGACCGAGGCGACCGATGAGGCGCCAGGCGGCCTGCCGATTGGCATGATGTTTGGCGGACGGCTCGGATCTGAAAGTCTTATGTTCCGTCTGGCTGGACAATTGGAACAGGCCCGGCCATGGGCAGGCAAACGCCCGCCGCACTGGGTGGGCTGAACCAGACGGACGAAAGACGATGAGCGAGCTGAAGACCCATTCCGGCGGTTGCCATTGCGGCGCGGTGCGGTGGGAGGTCGACCTGCCGGACGCGTTCGAGGTGGAAGACTGCAACTGCTCCATGTGCGCGATGTCGGGCAACATCCACATCATCGTCCCGTCGAGCCGCTTCCGCCTGCTGCAGGGGAATGACAATCTTGCCGAGTACACGTTCAACACGGGCGTGGCCAAACACCTGTTCTGCAAGACCTGCGGGGTGAAGAGTTTCTACATCCCGCGCTCCAACCCTGACGGCGTGGCCGTCACCTGGCGGTGCATCGATGACTGGCAGGACCTGAACGCGACCGTGAACAGGTTCGACGGGCAGAACTGGGAACAGCACGCCCACACGCTGGCGCACAAGTCGAAGGGCTGAGCCGTCAGTCCGCCATGTCGAGGATGCGGTGCATCTCCTCGTCGGACCAGCCGAAATGGTGGCCGTATTCGTGGATGGTGACGTGGGCCACCAGTTCGTCCAGCGTCACGTCCCCCCGCGCGGCCCATTCGAACAGGATTGGCAGGCGGTAGAGATAGACCAGCGGCGTCTGCATCGACGGATGCGTCACGCTCTCATGGATCAGCGGCACGCCGGAATAGAGCCCGCTCAGCTCCAGCGCATCGTCAATCTTCATCTCGTCGAGGATCTCATCCTCGGCATAGTCTTCCACGATGATGCGGACCGCGCCAGCAGCCGCCTGCATATGCTGAGGCAGGCGGGCGATACAGGCTTCGGCGAGGGCGAGAATGTCCTCCGCCGTCGGAGCGGTCTGGTCCAGCAGGCTCACGTGAGCTGCACGGCCGTGCCGGAGACCGCCACCATCATCATCGAACCCGACTGGCCGATGACGGTATAGTCAAACTTGGCACCGACAATGGCATTCCCGCCAAGCTTCCGGGCTTCTTCCATCATCTCGGCCATCGCGTCGTCGCGCGTCTCGCGCAGCGTGCTTTCATAAGCGTTGGACCGTCCGCCGACGATATTGGTGAAGCTGGCCAGGATATCCTTGCCAAGGTGCGCCCCGATCACGACCTCGCCGCAGACGACGCCGAGATATTTCGTGATCTCATGGCCCTGAACCGTGGGCGTTGTGGTGACGAGCATGGGTGGCAATCCTTTTGTGTTATCGAATAACGATATATTTGGGGAGGGGCGCCCAGCGTTTCAAGAGGCTTTTTCGAAGACCAGCGCGGTCCATTCAACACCCCGGGCCTTGTTTTCAGACATGATGGAGTTTCTGCGGACATGGCTGACGGGGCGGAGGCCATAAGGCGCGGCGAGGGCGATGGTTTCTTCGCCTGTCACGTCGAACATGCGGCGTCCTTCCGGTATGGGCCCGTGGCGCAGGCTCATGAACAGCCGGCCGACCGGCGCCAGAAGTGCAGCAACGCGCTCCATGCCGGTGGCGCGTTCATCCGCTGTCAGGTGCATCCAGACGGCATTCATCATCACCATGCCGAACACTTCCGCGCGGGCACGTGTGTTCACCAGTTCCGGCAGGCTGTCTTCCAGCCATGTGATCTGAGGCTCCGGATGAAGCTTCGCCGCCCGCAGGCGCATCGCCGCGACAGGTTCCACCGCCAGAACGGAATGCCCCAGCGAGGCGAGCCAGGCCGCATCGCGCCCGGTGCCTGCGCCGATGTCCAGCGTTCGCACCGGTGGCGCCGGAAACAGATGCCGCCAATGCGCATGCGTCTCTGGCGCCGACAGCGCCTCATAGCGCACGAACAGATCGTCCGCTTCTTCGGCGTATCCGGAAGTCGAGGTCAGCTCAGCCATGGGGGAAGCCTATCAGAAGGCTCCACTCCGGCAATCGGATCGTACTACTCCGCCGCCGTCTTCGCGCCGTCGTCGCCTCCGGTCAGGATCTCCAGCATCTTCAGGGCGCTGTCGGCGATGACGGTGCCGGGCGGGAAGATGGCGGAGGCGCCGGCGGCGTAGAGCGCGTCGAAGTCCTGCGGCGGGATCACGCCGCCCACGATGATGCGGGCGTTGGCTGCGCCTTCATTGCCGAGCGCGCGCTTCAGTTCCGGCACCAGCGTCAGGTGGCCTGCCGCGAGTGAGGAGGCGGCGACAATGTCGACCCCGGCTTCGCGCGCATCGGCGGCAGCTTCTTCCGGCGTCTGGAACAGCGGGCCAATCACAACATCCCAGCCAAGGTCCATGAGTGCGGAGGCGACGACCTTCTGTCCGCGGTCGTGACCGTCCTGGCCCATCTTGGCGATGTAGACTTTCGGCTTGCGGCCGTTCTGCTTCTCGAAGGCTTCGGCGAGGCTGAGGGCTTCGTCAGCCTTTTCCGTGCCTTTCACGCCGCCGCCATAGACGCCCTTGATGGAGCGGATGACGGCCTGGTGGCGGCCCTGGCTGCGTTCGACGGCTTCGGAGATTTCGCCCACGGTCGCCTTGGCCCGCGCGGCGTCCACGGCGAGGGCGAGGAGGTTGCCCTCGGTGCCAGCGGCGGCCTCGGCAATCGCGTCCAGCTTCGCCTGCACTTCGGCTTCGTCGCGTTCGGACTTCAGGCGCGCCAGCTTGTCCAGCTGCATCTTGCGCACGGCGGCATTGTCGACCTTCAGCACCGGCACGTCTTCGTCTTCGTCCAGCAGGAACTTGTTCACGCCGACCACGGTCTGCGTGCCGCTGTCGATGCGCGCCTGCGTGTTCGCGGCGGCTTCCTCGATACGCAGCTTCGGCAGGCCTTCCTCGATGGCTTTCGCCATGCCGCCCATTTTTTCGACTTCCTCGATATGGGCGAGGGCCTTGGCGGCGAGATCGTGCGTCAGGCGTTCGACATAATAGGAGCCGCCCCACATATCGACCGTCTGGCAGGCGCCGGCTTCCTGCTGCAGGAAGAGCTGCGTATTCCGGCTGATGCGGGCGGAGAAGTCCGTCGGCAGGGCGAGCGCCTCGTCGAAGCTGTTCGTGTGCAGCGACTGCGTCTGCCCGCCCGTGGCCGCGATGGCCTCAAGACAGGTGCGGATGACGTTGTTGTAAACGTCCTGCGCGGTCAGTGACCAGCCGGAGGTCTGCGAGTGCGTCCGCAGGCTGAGCGATTTCGGGTTCTTCGGATTGAAGTTCTCTTTGACGAGCTTCGCCCAGAGCAGGCGCGCGGCCCGCATCTTGGCGACTTCCATGAACGTGTTCATGCCGATCGCCCAGAAGAAGGAGAGGCGCGGCGCGAACGCGTCCACGTCGAGGCCCGCTGCCACACCGGCGCGGATATATTCGATGCCGTCGGCCAGCGTGTAGGCCAGCTCCAGGTCCGCCGAAGCGCCCGCTTCCTGCATGTGATAGCCGGAGATCGAGATCGAGTTGAACTTCGGCATGTTCTGCGAGGTGTAGGCGAAGATATCCGAAATGATCCGCATCGACGGCTTGGGCGGATAGATATAGGTGTTCCGCACCATGAACTCTTTGAGGATGTCGTTCTGAATCGTCCCGGCCAGTTTTTCCGGCCCGACGCCCTGTTCCTCAGCCGCCACGATATAGAGCGCGAGGATCGGCAGAACGGCGCCGTTCATCGTCATCGAGACGGACATCTTGTCCAGCGGGATGCCGGAGAAGAGGGTGCGCATGTCATAGATGGAGTCGATGGCGACGCCCGCCATGCCGACATCGCCCGACACGCGGACGTGATCGGAGTCGTAGCCGCGGTGTGTGGCGAGGTCGAAGGCGACCGACAGGCCTTTCTGGCCAGCGGCGAGGTTGCGGCGATAGAAGGCGTTGGAGTCTTCAGCTGTCGAGAAGCCCGCATACTGACGAACTGTCCAGGGCTGGTTCGTGTACATGGTCGGGTAAGGGCCACGGCCGAACGGGGCAAGGCCGGGGAAATCGTCCAGATAGTCCAGCCCGGCGCGGTCCGCCTCGGTGTAGGCCGTTTTCACTTCGACGCCTTCCGGGGTTTCCCAGGCCTCGCCAAGCTTTGGCGCGGTGGCTTTCGCATGGGGCGTGCCCAGGTCGAGTTTCGTGAAGTCGGGGAAATCGGTCATTTGGACGTCTCCAGATTCGCCGTCCATTCGGGGGTCGGCTGTTTCAGGATGAGTGTTTCGCTGGAGGTGGCAACGTAAGGCTTGCCGCTCTGGTCGATGGCGCCGAACAGATAGTCCTTGCGGTCAGCAGACCATTGGGCCTGCAGGATGATGACGGAGATCCGGTCGCCATTGGCGCGGGTCAGCACGGCCGGCAGCGGGCACTCGACCGGCGCGACACTGTCAGCGCCTGATCCGGCCGTCGCGAAGATGGCGCGGTTTTCCCGCACATCCCGCTCGACTGCCGGGCGACCCTTCACGCACGGATGGTGTTCCCAGTTGTCGAGAGTGAATTCCAGCATCATGGCGATCACAGCCCCAATTCGGCGTGGGCGAGTTTCAGGGTATGCAGCACGTCGCAGCCCATGAAGATGTTCGAGTCGATGCCATCGCCTTCATGCTTGCCGGCGATCCAGACATGCTGCGCGCCGGCCTCTTTCAGGGCCTTGGCGGCAGCGTCTGCCTCGTCGGCATAACGGGCGTCGGCGCCGCAGATGCAGGCGATGCGCAGGCCGGACGCCTTGAACGCGGCGGCGATCTCTGCGGCATCCTTCGGCGGCACTGGTGGTTCCTTGGCGGCGAGGCCGCCAGCCGCAAACAGGTTGCGGGCAAAGTCTGCGCGGGCCGTGTATTCGGCGAGGGGGCCGAGCGTCGCGAGGAAGATTGCCGGCTGTTTCGCAGCGGCGGCTGCCTTGTCGCGCAGGGCTTCGAAGTCCGCGCCGAGGTGGATCGGCGTGAGCGGTTCGGCTGTGGCATCGTCGCCCGTGGCGGGCGGCAGGTCCGGCACCAGCGCCTGCAGGGCTTCGTCCGTCAGTTCCGCGCCGGACCGCAGGTGCGGGGCATCGGCCACCGGGGCGGCGATCTCGTCCAGCAGGGGGAATTCGGAAACGCCCGTGACCGGGATCTTGCGTTTGGCGATGTCCTTGGCCCGGGCGTCGCACGTCGCTTTCACGCGGCCCTGGAAGGCTCCGGACATGAGGGAGGCTGCATAGCCGCCTTCGCTTTCGATTTTCTGGAATTCGGCCCAGGCTGCTTCGGCCAGTTCGTTTGCGAACGTCTCGGTGAACCAGGCGCCGCCCGTCGGATCTGCCACGCGGCCGAGTTGGCTTTCTTCCATGGCGATCAGCTGGGTATTGCGCGCGATACGGCGGCCGAGCTCTTCCGGCGTGCCCAGCGGCTCGTTGAAGGCGCGGATGGTCAGGATGTCTGCGCCGCCGACGGCACCGGCAAAGGCGGCCGCCGTGTTGCGAAGCATGTTGGTCCAGGCGTCATAGCGCGTCAGCATGCGGGCGGAGCTGTAGCCTTGAAGGCGCATTGGCTTCGCGGTCAGGCCGAGGGCTTCTTCCACCCGGGCCCACAACCGGCGCGCGGCGCGCAGCTTCGCAACGCCGATGCCGTAATTGGCGTCGAGGGCGAGGCAGAAGATCGTCTTCGCGGCCACGTCTGCGGCGTCCATGTGCGGCGCCAGGCGGCGCAGCGTGTCGACCGCAGAGGCGATCAGCGCGGCCAGTTCCTGCGCTTCCGATCCGCCGGCCTCGTGCACGGCGCGGGCGTCGATGCGAAACAGGTTCGCGGCCGGGTATTTCCCGGCCAGCACTTTGGCGAGTGCGCCTGCCTCGGCAAAGGCCGCGTCGAGCCCGCCAGCGAGCGTGCCGGTGCGGGCGAGGGCACCCAGCGGGTCCATGTTGAAGTCGAGTTTGGCGTCAGCCTTGTTGCGGGCCCATTCGGCCAGGAAGGCGGCTTCGCGCGTGCCGGAAGTCATGACCGGGTCAAGCGCAACGCCGGCAATGGCCGCGTCGACGCCGTTCAGGGCAATGTCATAGTCCGGCATAGTCATGGCCTGGACACCGTTATGTCCGGTCGGATCGACGCAGAGTTCGACCGAACTCACGCCGCGTTCCAGGTCACGCAGAACCTCGCTATGCGTGTGCGAGGGGGACGCGTGCGTGAAGGCCTGGCGGATGTCCCAGGGCAGCCACTTGTCCGGCGCCGCTGTCGGTCCGCGCAGATAAGGCGCCTCGCCGGGCGTGCCCAGCGGGTCCTCCGAAGCGGGGAAATCGCTCTCACGATAGAGCGGGCGAATCTTCAGCCCGTCCGCCGTGGTGCGGGTGATTGCATCAATGCCACGGCCCTTGAGGGCCTTTTCGACCGAGGCCATCCATTCGGCTTCGGTGGCGTCGGGAAAAGTGCTGGAAAGCGGGAGGATATCGTCTGCCATGATGGGTCCGTTTATTGGCGGAAAGAATTGCAAAAGGGAACCACTTACTTGGCGGCATTCCGTAGCGGCCCGGAACGAGTTGACGCAAGCCTCGTTTAATGCGATTGAGAATTATTCGCAAAAAGGAGATTCCCATGACACAAGCACGCGCGGTTCTGAGGCTCGTTTCCTGCGAAAACCCCGAAAATACAGGCGATTCCGGCGCCCCTGAAACTGGCGCACGCCGGGCCGAAGCACGGCATCGAGGAAGTGCGGACCATCGTCCGGCGGACACTTCCTGCCCGTGCGGGCCGCTGCAAGGCGAGGGCGATGCAGCGCGCGGCGTGCGTCAGGACCTTCTGAAGGAGTGGATGGGGTCTCACACCCGAATCCTCGGCCTCTGGCTCGACAGGCTCCTGGAGGAAGGTGACGACGCCGACCTCGTTTCCATGATTCACCGCCAGCACGCCTGGCTGTCCATGATGCAGGCCCGGATGGAGCGCGGCTGACCTCACGTCCGGCTTGCGGCACTCCCGCTCGGCAGGTTTAGTTCCCGGCAGAACACACCGGGAGGAAAACCATGAGACTGAAAGCCCCGCGCATCGCGCCCCTTACAGATGCCGACATCACTGATGAACAGCGCAAATTGCTCGGTCCGCGCTTTGCCGGGACGACCTACAATGTCTTCCGCACGCTGGCGAGCGACCCGGCGGCGTACAAGGCCTTCATGCACTGGGGCGGGTACATCCTGTCAGACAAGAACGACCTCAGCGAACGAGACCGTGAACTCGTCATCCTGCGCACCGGTTATAACTGGAAAGCGGGCTATGAATGGGCCCAGCATGAGCGGATCGGCTTGCGGTGCGGTCTGACGCCGGAAGAAATTGCACGGATCAAGCAGGGCCCGGATGCGCCCGGCTGGAGTGCAAACGACAAGGCGCTGCTTCAGGCCACCGACGAACTGACATCCGACAGTTTCATTACCGACGAGACCTGGGCTGCGCTGTCCGGCTTCAGCAAGAAGCAGAAGATGGATCTGGTCATGACGGTTGGCCAGTACACGCAGGTCTCCATGATGCTGAACTCTTTCGGCGTGCAGCTGGACGATGACCTGACCCTCGACCCGGACCTTGCCAAATGAGCCTTGGCGATGTGACCGGCCGTCTGTCTGGCAAGGTCGCCATCATTACCGGCGCAGGCCAGACGCCGGGGGAGATGGTCGGCAATGGCAAGGCGATTGCGCTGCTCTTTGCGCAAGCCGGGGCGAGCGTCCTGTGCGTAGACCAGGACAAGGACCGCGCAGAAGCGACCGTGTCTGAGATTACCAGGGCGGGCGGCAAAGCGCAGTTTTTCGCTGCAGATGTCAGCGACCCGCAGGGCGCCGCTGCGATTGCGGAGGCTTCTGAAGCGGCCTTCGGGCCGCCTGACATCCTCATCAACAATGTCGGGATTGGCGACGCGGGTGACGGCCCGGCGCACAAGCTGACAGAGGAGGCCTTCGACCGCACGCTGAGGGTCAACCTGAAAGGGGCCTGGCTGGTGACAAAAGCCGTGCTTCCGGGCATGCGGGACCGCCGTGCCGGGGCCATCGTGAACATCTCCTCCCTCGCTTCGCTCGCAGGCGGTTTCCAGATGGCGTATGAAATGTCCAAAGCAGGCATGAACCGGATGACGCAGAGCGTTGCCATGTCGGGGGCATCGCGCGGTGTCCGGTGCAATGCGATCCTGCCAGGCCTGATGGATACGCCGATGGCCATCCGGGGTATTTCAAATATGCGGGGTATTCCGGAAGACGATCTGCGAAAGGAGCGTGCTGCCCGCGTGCCCATGGGATTCATGGGCTCCGGTTGGGATACGGCCCATGCGGCGCTGTTCCTCGCCAGCGACGAAGCGCGCTTCATCACTGGTGCCTTGTTGCCCGTGGATGGTGGCGGCAGCGTCCGTATTGGGTAAGACCGGTCAGGGAACGCCCTTGCCGCTTGGGCATTGAGCCCGGGGGCCAAGCTCTCTAGGCTTCAGTCTTCCATCTTTCTGCGCCATTGCGGCGTTCTTGCCGGCCGGGGCTCGCCCGGGCCGGTCTCATCTGTTTGAAAAGGCCCGGCCTGACATGATCGAATTTTTCATCCTCCTCGGTTTGATCGTGGTGAACGGCGTGTTCGCCATGTCGGAGCTGGCCATCGTGTCCGCCCGGCCAGCGCGGCTGCAGGCGAAGGTAGATCGGGGCGACCGGGGGGCGCGGACAGTTATCAGCCTGCAGGATGATCCGTCCCGGTTCCTGTCCACGGTCCAGATCGGCATCACATTGGTGGGCATTGTCGCCGGTGCCTATGGTGCGACCGCGATTGCGGACGAGCTGGCCCCCTTCATTGCGGAACAGGCGCCTGCCGTTGCGGCTGAAGCAGGGGAAATTGCATTCGGGCTGGTGATCGTTTTCACCACGTTCCTGTCGCTGGTCATTGGCGAACTTGTGCCGAAGCGGATCGCGCTGATTGCGCCGGAAGCCATCGCAACGATCATGGCGCCGCCCATGGCCTTTATCTCCAGGCTGGCTTTTCCGGTCGTCTGGTTGTTGCGGGTTTCGACAGACGGGCTGCTCAGCCTGCTGGGGCTGGCGGGCATCCGGCAGGAGCCGGTGACGGAAGAAGAGATCCACGCCATCCTGGACGAGGGCGCGACCAGCGGCGTGATCGATCTGGAAGAACAGCGGATGATGCGCGGCGTGATGCGGCTGGCGGACCGGGACATCCGGTCCATCATGATCCCGCGGCCGGACATTGTGTGGATCGACACAGATGATCCGTGGCCAGAGATCAAGAGAGAGATTCTCGAGAGCGGCAAGTCGCGCTTCCCGGTGGCCGATGAACGGCTGGACCGAGTGTTTGGCGTGGTCCAGACCAAGGATCTTCTGGCCTGCGACCTCAGCGGGGACGGGCCGGACTTGAAGCAGGTGGCCCGCCCGGTGACGTTTGTGCCGGAGACGCTGTCGGTCATGCGGCTGCTGGAGTCGATGCAGGAGAGCGAAGTCCGCATGGCGCTGGTGGTCGACGAACATGGCAGCATTCAGGGCATGGTGACGGCGGCGGACCTGCTGGGCGCGATTGCCGGGGATAGCGCGTTTTCGCCAAGTGAAGGCATCGACCGTCCGGCGCGGCGTGCGGACGGGTCATGGCTGATCGATGGGCTGATGCCGGTTGAGGACCTAGAGATCCTTCTGTCGGCGCCGGACTTCGGCGAGGCCGATGGCGGCGCGGTGACAGTTGGCGGCATGATCATCCACCACCTGCAGCGCCTCGCGGCCGATGGGGATGTCGTCCATATTTCGGGTTACAGGTTCGAAGTGATGGATCTCGACGGCCGCCGGGTGGACAAGGTGCTGGTTACGCCTCCGGGTGCCGGTGAGAACGCCTGATCCAGGCTGCGCGATGCAGCTTCTCCCCACGTTATGACTTGCGGGGGCTGGCTCAGGCGCTAAATTTCGAGAGCAATGTAAACACTGTTCACTTTAAGGGGAAAAGCCCATGGCCGTGCCGCCCGTGCTTCAGAATCTGCGCCTGCCGCTGATCGGATCGCCTTTGTTCATCATTTCCGGTCCGGAACTGGTGATCGCGCAATGCAAGGCCGGGATCGTCGGCAGCTTTCCGGCGCTGAACGCCCGGCCGGGGCCCGTGCTGCACGAATGGCTGGACCGGATCACGACGGAACTGGCCGAGCATAATGAGAAGAATCCGGACCGTCCGGCTGCGCCCTTCGCCGTGAACCAGATCGTGCACAAGTCGAACGACCGCCTGGAGCACGACGTTGAAGCCTGCGTAAAATACAAGGTGCCGTTGGTGATTACTTCGCTCGGCGCGCAGAAAGCGGTCAATGATGCGATCCACTCCTATGGCGGCGTGGTGATGCATGATGTGATCGACACCTTCTTCGCGAAGAAGGCGCTGGAGAAGGGGGCTGACGGCCTGATCGCGGTCTGCACAGGTGCGGGCGGCCATGCCGGCCGGCTGTCGCCCTTCGCGCTGATCCAGGAAATCCGGGAATTCTTCGACGGGCCGCTGGCCTTGTCGGGTTCCATCGCCAATGGCGGGGCAATCGCCGCTTCAATCGCGATGGGCGCAGACTTTGCCTATATGGGTTCTGCCTTCATTGCCTGTGACGAGGCCAATGCGGTCGAGGGCTACAAGGACGCTATCGTGTCCTACGGGGCCGAGGACATCGTCTATTCGAACCTCTTCACCGGCGTGCACGGCAACTATCTGAAGCCATCGATCGAGGCGGCGGGGCTTGACCCCGACAACCTGCCTGAAAGCGACCCGAGCAAGATGAATTTCGGTTCTGGCGGCAACACCAAGAGCAAGGCCTGGAAAGACATCTGGGGGTGTGGCCAGGGCATTGGCGCGGTGAAGAAGCGCGGGCCGGTGGCGGATTATGTCGACCAGCTGGAATCGGAGTACGAGGCAGCGATCGAAAAGCTGAACCAGCCGCGTACCTGGGGTGCGATGCCTGCAAACGCTGGCTGAGCTAAGGGGATAAAGCCGGGCCTATCCGACACCGGCAACTGGCGCGGCCTGCGGTGACACGGGCCGCGCATTTGTGTCCGGGCGATCCTTATCCACCCGATACGGCAAGCGTGCAGACTTGTGCGCATGCTGATAGAAAATGTCTCTGAATTTGATGCCGCCGGCTGGCGCTGGCCGCATTTCACGCCGACGGAACTGGCTTGCCGCTGCGGTGGCCGGTTCTGCGCGGGCGAATACTGGCATGCGCCAGATTTCCTCGATGCGCTGGAAGCGTTGAGAGCCGATGCAGGGGGCCCGCTGGTGATTAACTCCGGCCATCGCTGTGCCGTCTGGAACAGCTATGTGGGCGGTGTCCGCTTCAGCCTGCACCGGGCGATTGCTGTGGACATCGCCCTTGCGGGGCATGACCGCCACGCACTGCTGGCGGCGGCCGAGCGGCACGGCTTCACCGGCTTCGGCCTTGCGAAGACCTTCCTGCACCTTGACCGGCGCCCGCGTCCGGCCCGCTGGGTTTATCCGGGGAGCGAAACGTCATGGCGGACATAGCAGGACTGGCGGCGAGTGCCGCAGGCGGCGGCCTGTTCGGTCTGGTCGGCACGGCTATCGGGCGGATCGCCGGCATGGTCGAGGCCCGTCAGGCGCAGGCGCATGAGCGGGCGCGCTGGCAGCATGACGCCGAGATGCAGAAGCTGCTCATCGAAGCCGACGCGGCTGGACGGGTGGCCGAGCTGCAGAAAGCGGAAACATCCGGCGCCTGGGCGGGGCTGTCTACCTCCATGGCGGCGGAAGCGGCCATTGGGGAGAGCTACAGATGGGTCAATGCGGTGCGCGCGCTGACCCGGCCTACGCTGACGGTGCTGCTGTGGGGCATCACGGGGGCGGTGTTCCTGAAGGCGGACGCCGCCGGTCAGGCCGGTATTGTGGACACAGCAACCTTCGCCGCGACAGCCGCAACGCTCTGGTGGTTCGGCGACCGTGGGCCGCGCCGTGACATGCGTTGACGGAACTGGCCTGACCGGTCCATCCTCCCGGAAAATCCCGGAGGAACAAACACATGGCCGATGCTATCCTGGTAATTGATGAGGGCACGACCTCAACGCGGGCCATCGTGTTCGACCGGGACTTTGTCCAGATTTCCCTGGCGCAGGAGGAAGTGCCTCTGGCTTATCCCGCCGATGGCTGGGTCGAGCAGGATGGAGAGACGATCTGGGAGAAAACCCTTGGCGTTTGCCGCAAGGCCCTTGCCGAGGCGGGCGGTGTGGAACGGATCGCCGGTATCGGCATCACCAATCAGCGCGAGACGACGCTCGTCTGGGACAGGAAGACCGGCAAACCAATCGCTCCCGCGATCATCTGGCAGGACCGGCGCACCACCAGCGCTTGCGACGCCCTGAAAGCGGCGGGACACGAACAAAAGGTGCAGGCGGAAACCGGCCTGTTGATCGATCCCTACTTTTCGGGAACCAAGATTGCCTGGATCCTCGACACGGTTCCCGGTGCTCGCGAACGCGCCGAAGCGGGGGAGCTTGCTTTTGGGACCGTTGAAACTTTCCTCATATGGCATCTGACGGGCGGCCGGGTTCACGCAACAGACGTGTCGAATGCCTCGCGGACCTTGCTCTATCGTCTTGGTCTTGAAGAGCAGGGCGGCTGGAGCGAGGCAATGTGCAGCCTCTTCCGTGTGCCGATGAATATGCTGCCGGATGTCAGACCCAATGCCGCAGATTTCGGCCTCAGCGACGAGGCCCTGTTTGGCAAGGCATTGCCGATCCTCTCTGCTGCCGGGGACCAGCAGTCCGCGCTGGTGGGGCAGGGATGCCTTTCGCCCGGCATGGCGAAGATCACCTATGGCACCGGCGCGTTCCTGGTGGCCAATTCCGGTACGGAAAAGCCGGAGTCGAAGAACCGCCTGTTGGGAACCGTTGGCTACGAAACGGCGGAAGGCGGGGCAATGGCGCTGGAAGGATCCATCTTCAATGCGGGTACCGTGGTGAAATGGCTGCGCGACGATCTCGGGCTGATCTCCGATGCGGCCGAGAGCGAAGCCATGGCCGAAGCCCTGCCGGGGAATGGCGGGGTCTACATCGTTCCGGCGTTTACGGGCCTCGGCGCGCCGCACTGGAATGCCGATGCGCGCGGGACGATCAGCGGCATCACGCGCGCGACAACGGCGGCCCATCTTGTGCGGGCAGGCCTTGAGGCCGTTGCCTACCAGACGCGGGACCTGCTGGACGCATTTGAAGCCGACGGTGTGGAGATCCGGGAGCTGCGGGTCGATGGCGGCATGGTGGCCAATGACTGGCTGATGCAGTTCCTGGCCGATGTCTGTGCCCGTCCGGTGGTGCGGCCGGACTATCGCGAGATGACGGCGCTTGGTGCGGCTGCGCTGGCGGCGATGCAGCTCGGCTGGATGGACGCCGCTGCCTGGCAGGCACGGGAAGTCAAAGGCGTCCGGTTCGAGCCGCAGATGGATGAAGAACAGCGGGCCGCTTTGCTGAAAGGCTGGTCGGCCGCGCTTCGCCGCACGCTTGCCTGACTTTTCCCGGGTGGATGTAAAAAGGGCGGCCCTCTCAGGCCGCCCTTTGTCTTTGGTTTCCTGAGGCTGCTTACATGCCGCAGGTCGTGTTCAGGAAGCGCTCGATCTCTTCAAGCACTTTCTTCTTGTTTTCCGGCGGCCATTTGACCGACTGGTGACCCATCTTCTCCATCACGAGGAACTCGCTTTGCGGCTCCCGCTTCTTGACCGCGTTGTAGAACTCGCGGCTGTGGAAGATCGGCACCCGGACGTCGTAATCGCCGTGGTACAGCATGATCGGGATGTTCACCTTGTCGGTGTTCTGCATCGGATCCATGCCCTTCACAGTATTGCCCTGCACGATGCGCTGGATGCGGTTGTCGCCCCATTCATTGCCCAGTTTGGCAAGGTTGGAGACGCCCGCGCCGGCAATGGCGCAGCGATAAGGGCTGTTCGGGCGTACGGAGGCCGCGATGGCGGCGAAGCCACCATAGGAATAGCCGTGGATGGCGATCTTGTCGGCATCGACATAGCCTTGCGAGACGAGCCAGGCGGCGCCGTCATCCTTGTCGTCCTGCATCTTCTGGCCCCACTCGCCGTCACCGGCCAGCCAGAGTTCACGGCCCCAGCCATCGCTTCCGCGATACTGCGGCTGCAGGACGATGTATCCGCGGCTTGCGAAATACTGGGTCCAGCCAGAGTCATCCCAGCCGCCGCTGTCGCGGGCCCACGGGCCGCCGTGCGGAACGATGATGGCGCCTTTGGCCTTGTCGCCTTCTTTCCAGCCGGCAGGGAAGGTGACGAAGCCCGGAATGCTCATGCCGTCACGCGCCGGATAGTGGACAAACTCACCCTTGCCGAGCGACTTCTGGTCGATCCACGGACGCAGCGAGCCGATAACAACCACTTTGGTCTTGTCGAGCAGCAGGTACCAGGCGGGTGGCATGTCTGCGGCCTGGACCTGGAACAGCACACGGCTGAGGTCATTGTTGTAGTCGACGATGGAAACGTATTTGTCCTTGAAGGCGGACTCGAGGCCATCCTGGATCGCGCGGAAGTCCGGATCGATCCAGTATGTCGAGGAGACCGGACCCGCATAGCGGAAGCCGAGGATCTCGTTGAAGTCCTGCGGGCGGTGCGAATAGACGAGGCCGGAGACGTTGAACTCCGGATGAGCCACCAGAGGCTGGTCGCTGAACGAGTCGGTGGACGGATCATAGAGATACACGGCCGACTTGTCGGAGAACTTGTCGGTGACGATGTAGTACTTGCCGGTGCCGTTCTGCCGGCCATCCACTTCCATCGTGTAGCGATTGGCGATCTCGGTTGTGAGCGGGGCTTCTATGGTCAGCTCACCGCTATTCTGATCGATCAGGCTGAAATACTGGCGCCAGGCGCCATCTTCGTACTCGAGCTTTGTGCGGGAGATCTGGCTGCCGTCACGATTGCTGATCAGGACCGATTCGGTGTCTGAAGCCTTGAACAGGAACTTCTCTCGGCTGTTCGAGAGGTCGTGCTCAAAGAAGCTTGTGCCGTTTTTGGTTGATGCGCGGGAAATCACGATCTTGGTCGGATCCAGTGGCAACAGGGATTCGATATTGGTTTCCCCCACCAGTTCGAAGCAGCGAAGCGTGTCCTTGTTGGCGCCAATTTCTGCCCGGCCATCAGGAAGATCGTCGATCTTCTTGATCTTTTCATTCCCCATATAGACCTTCTGGAGGTATTTTTTGGTCGCGCCGGTGTCGCGTCCCTCACCGCAACCGTACAGCGCGCCGATATACGGCTGGACCGTAAACCACAGCGACTTTTTGTCTTTCAGCGCTGTCGCCCCATAAAACAGTGTCTTGCCGCTGGTCGGGGTTACGTTGGAGGGGAGGAGCGGTTTGCTCGGATCGATATTGCCGGTCAGGTCCCAATAGGCGGCTGCACGCATGTCGCCACCCTGAGTCGGGTCGGCGATAACACCGACAAGCATATCCCCTTCCAGAGACATCGAGACGCTTGAAACAGAAGGAGCTTTTGAAAAATCTTCGGCGGGAATCGGATCTGCGCCGGCGCCTGTAGCGCCTGCCAGCAGGGCCACAGACCCGGCTGCGATTAAGCGTCTCATCATGAGGAACCTCTCCAAGTTGCAAGTATGCAATATTTAAAGGGGCGCGAGGCAGGTCAAGCGCCCTCGACAGGTAATTGCCACAGTCATCTTCCAGACCAAAGGGGGCTTACGGGCATATTGTGATAGAAAAGGCACACTATGCGGGTGAATTTGTCCAGAAGATGAATTTAATGTCACGGAACCTTGTCAGTTCGCAATCTGCCGGACAAACCTTGCACCAAGCGCCAGTGTTCACTGGTTGCGTTCGCGTGTGAGGCGCGAACTTGAGCAAGCTCAGGCTTAATTGGTTAGGGGTAATACAAATGAATAAGAGACTGTTCCGTCGGTCTGTGTTCAGCGGTGTCGCTATTGGCGCGCTGATCATGACGGGTGCTGCAAACGCACAGGAAACGGATACGGCTGATGAAGACGTCGTCACGACGATCGACACCACGCCGGCCGAGGACGAAGCCCGTCAGGAAAAAATCGTTGTCACGGGCTCGCTGCTCGCGCGCGACGAATTCGCTTCTTCTTCGCCGATCCAGGTGATCACCGCCGAGGTGGCAACCCTGGAAGGCCTCGTTGACACGGCTGCCCTGCTGCAGGGATCTTCCCTCGCTGCCGGTTCGACCCAGCTGAACAACACGTTCCAGAATTACGTCACCAATGGTGGTCTTGGCGCGCAGACGATCGACCTTCGCGGTTGTGGTGACACGCGTACGCTGGTTCTGATCGATGGTAAGCGTCCGGGACCGTCCGGTACGCGCGGTTCGATCGCTGCGCTCGACCTGAACGTCCTGCCGCAATCGATCATCTCCCGCGTCGAAGTGCTCAAAGACGGCGCCTCGACCATCTACGGTTCCGACGCTGTTTGCGGCGTGGTGAACATCATCACGCGTGACTCGGTCGACAGCCCGGAGCTGAACTTCGACATTTCGCGTCCGTTCGATTCCGGCGGTGAGCAGTATGGTGTCAGCGGTGCCTGGGGCTTCGACCTCGGCGACAATGCCAACTTCACGCTTTCGGCTGAATACCGTCTGTCCGAAGAGCTCAACATTTCTGAGCGTGATTACCTCGATTGCCCGCGGGACTATGTTACTGACCCGAACGGCGGCGGCCTGATCGATCGCCTGAACTATTCGGCTACGGCGACCAATCCGAACCGTACCTGTAATAACCTGTACCACAACACGGCTATCGACTCGTTCTCCGGCGAACGTCTCATCCCGTCCCCGAACGGCGTGACGATTCCGTCCATCTACGGTACGTCCATCCCGGGCTACCGCCCGCGCGTTGGTACGGGCGTGGATCCGAACACCGGAGCGCTCTACTACGAGGACATCCTCGACGCACCGTTCCTGGGTAGTCAGGACTTCTTCCCGCAGAACGAGAACCTCTCGCTCTTCGGCACGGCTGACGTCGACATCGGCGGCATGGCCTGGGATACGGAAGTCCTGTACAGCCGCCGTAAAACTGAATCGGAAGGCTGGCGTCAGTTCTTCCCGGTCGTCGGTACGGCTGACAACGCTGCAGGCAGCCCGCTCTACAGCTACATTCTCGACCCAGGTTACCAGAACTCGGCTGGTGGTCTCGCTCAGATCGTCGCGCCGTTCCCGACCACAGACAAAGTCACGGTTGACTACTACTACGTGTCATCGTCGCTTTCCGGTGGTTTCTCCCCGGGCTTCATGGACAAGTGGTCCTGGAAGGTCGACGGCACCTATTCGCGCGGCGAAGGTACCTATGAGGGCAACGAGATCCTGCTCTCCAAGTCGGGTGACTGGAACTATGACGGTGTTGCCGACTATAATGGCGACGGTGTTCCCGACGCCCTGGCTCCGCCTTCGATCGACTTCCTGTCTCCGGACATCCTGTCTGGCGCACGTGTGGACGATCTTGTCGCCGCGATCGGCGGCTACCAGTCTGGCAACACGGTTTACGAGCAAACGACCTTCACGGCCGTTCTCGCTGGTGAACTCTTCGACCTGCCGGCCGGTCCGCTTGGTCTCGGCTTGGGTGCTGAGTACCGCGAGTTTTCGATCGACGACCAGCCGGGTGCGCTGACCCAATCGGGCGATATCTGGGGGTCCTCGACCGCCGGTCCGACCAAAGGGACGAACAGCGTGTCTGAAGTCTTCGCTGAAATCAGCGTTCCGCTCATCAAGGGCGCGCCGCTTGCTGAAGATGTCGAGTTCTCGGGCTCCGTCCGCGCATTCGATTACGACATCGGTGGTACGGACTCGATCTACAAGGTCGGTCTGAACTGGCAGATCACGCCGACCGTTCGTGCACGTTCGAGCTATGGTACGTCCTACCGTGCTCCGGCGCTGTTCGAACTGTTCCTGGAAGACCAGACGGGCTTCCTCAGCCAGACGAGCATCGACCCGTGTATCAACTGGGCTGACACGACCAACCCGAACATCCGCACAAACTGTGCGGCTGCTGGTATCCCGGATGACTACACCGGTACCGGTTCTTCGGCGCTCGTGATCACCTCTGGCGGTGGCGATCTGCTCGAGCCGGAAACAGGCGACACCTTTACTGCTGGTGTGATCTGGACCCCGACTTTCGCAGACATCAACATCGCGCTTGATTACTACGAAATCGAGATCTCCGATCAGATCACCAGCCTGACGGGTGCTCAAATCGTCGGTGGTTGTTATGCAACGACGACCTATCCGAACGATTTCTGTGACCTGTTCGACCGTAACCCGGGCGACGCCACGATTGGTGCCTTCAACCTGGACAACATCCAGGCGCCGACTCTGAACGTCGACTCGCAGTCGCAGTCCGGTCTGGACCTCGAAATCCGCTACACCGGTGAGTTCAACTTCGGTACGGTGACCTTCGACAGCTCGATCAACTGGGCTCTTGAGCGTTACATCAACGTCTTCGGTTCGGACTTCGTCTCCGGAATTGAAGACAATGACTTCAACGGCACGATCGGTTATCCGAGCGTCGTCGGTGACGCTTCGCTTCGCCTGGACCGTGGTGACTGGACCTACACCTGGTTCACCGACTTCGCCGGCCACCAGGACGACAACCGGTACTACTCTGCTGACTACAACGACCCGCAGAACTACTTCGGTCTGAGCGGTCTGTACAAAGTGTACACCGAAGCACAGTGGACCCACGGTGCATCGGTTCGCTGGCAGGGTGATACCTGGTCGATCACTGGCGGTGTCAGCAACATCTTCGACGAGCATCCGCCGCAGGTGTCTGACCTCATCCAGACCAGTGCCGGTAACACCCCGCTGGCAGCTACTGCGTACGATCTTCGTGGTCGCCGCGCCTTCGTCAGCGTGTCGAAAACCTTCTAAGTCCAACCGGACTTTGGAATTGAAATCAGGGAAGGGCGGACCGGAAGGTCCGCCCTTTTCTTTTTGATTTGCACCCAGGCTCATTTTGTTTGAAATTGAAGTATAAATTAAACAGGTTGTGGACTGCGCGCTTGCCTGTCCCGGAAATCCTGTTGATATAAAGTAACGAAACGTTTCGCGGCGCACCGCGCTGCCAGCCCCTACGACACCAGACACAGTCAGGACCTGCCATGACCCGATCCAGAACTTTTCTGTCCTTCATCCTCGGTTCCACCATGATGACCGCCTGCGCGGGAATAACGCCGGAAGACGCCGGTGGCAGCGATCCGGTCGAGCTGGCAGGCGCTACCGGTCCATTGGAGGAGGCCGCAGAAACTGTGACGGAAAAGGCGGCCTGGAGCCCGGGGGATGTGTTTGAAGGCCCTTATGGCGGTGTGCCGGCGTTCGACAAGATGGACATCGCGCTGATTGAGCCAGCCCTCGAAAAGGGGATGGACGCGGCGCAGGTCGAGATTGACGCCATCACGGCGAATCCCGAGGTGCCCACATTCGAAAACACCATCGCGGCCATGGAAGACAGCGCGCGCGAACTGGAGCGGGCATTGGTCTTTTATTATCTCTGGGGTTCAAACCTCTCGACACCGGAATTCCGCGAAATCGAAACGCGGATGGATCCGGAAATCCAGGCTTTCTACGACTCGATCAATCAGAACCAGGCCCTGTTCGCCCGCGTGGATGCCGTCCGGAAGGGCGACGAGTATGAAACGCTGACCCCTGCGCAACAGCGTCTGACGGAAATCATCCATCAGCGCTTCACCCGGAATGGCGGCACGCTGACGGGTGAGAAGGCCGAGAAGTTCGCTGAAATCAACAAGGAGCTGGCCGGGCTCTATGCCGAGTTTTCCGGCAACCTACTGGCGGACGAGGAAGGCTGGGTCACCTATCTGACCCCGGAACAGATCGGCGGCCTGCCGGACTCCTATCTGAGCTCCGCCGCTGCCGCTGCCGAAGCGCTGGGCAAGCCGGGCATGTATGCGGTGCGCAACACCCGGTCCTCAATGGACCCGTTCCTGACCTTCTCCACCGAGCGTGACATGCGTGAACAAGTGTGGCGCAACTATTATAACCGCGGTGACAATGGGGATGCGCACGACAACAATGCCATCATCGCCAAGATCCTGAAGCTGCGCGACGAGCGGGTCGAGCTGCTCGGCTACGACAATTTCGCCGCCTGGCGCCTGGAAGACCGTATGGCCAAGACGCCGGACCGGGCGTTCGATCTGATGCTGCAGGTGTGGAAGGCCTCTGTTGCCCGCGTGCATGAGGAAGTCGCCGATATGCAGGCGCTTGCCGATGCGGAAGGCGCGGACATCACCATCGAGCCCTGGGACTATCGTTTCTATGCAGAGAAAGTCCGCAAGGCGAAGTACGACCTCGACTCCGAGGAAGTGAAACAATACCTGCAGCTCGACAATCTCCGCCGCGCCATGTTCGACGTTGCCGGTCAGCTGTTCGGCTTCGAGTTCGTGCCGATCACCGATGGTTCCGTGCCGGTCTTCCATCCGGATGTCACGGTGTATGAGGTCAATGACAAGGCGACCGGGCGCAATGTCGGCCTCTGGTACTTCGATCCCTTCGCGCGTGACGGCAAGCGCTCCGGCGCCTGGGCGACGACGTATCGTTCGCACGAAAGCTTCCGGGGCGAGAAGAACGTTCTGGCGGCCAATAATTCGAACTTCGTGAAGCCTGCACCGGGCGAGCCTGTGCTCTTGTCCTGGGATGATGCCGAGACCATGTTCCACGAGTTCGGCCACGCGCTGCACTATCTGTCGCTGCAGGTGGAATATCCGAGCCTCACCGGCGGACTGCGCGACTATACAGAATTCCAGTCACAGCTTCTGGAACGTTGGCTTTCGACAGACCATGTCATCGACACCTACCTCGTCAGTGCAGAGACGGGTGAGCCGATGCCTGAGGAGCTGGTCGAGAAGATCCGCAAGGCATCTACCTTCAATCAGGGCTTTGCGACGACGGAATATCTCGCCTCCGCCCTGATCGACATGAAGCTTCACATGGCTGATCCGGAAGGCCTCGACCCGGACAAGTTCGAGCGGGAAACGCTGGACGAGCTGGGCATGCCGACAGAACTGGTGATGCGCCACCGCACGCCGCAATTCGGACATGTCTTCTCAGGCGAGGGTTATGCGGCCGGCTATTACGGTTACATCTGGGCCGATGTGCTGACCTCGGACGCTGCGGAAGCCTTCGCGGAAGCGTCCGGCGGCTTCTATGATCAGGACGTCGCAAGCGCGATGGTGAAATACCTGTTCGCCGCAGGCAACTCGATGGACCCGGCTGAAGCGTACCGCTTGTTCCGTGGCCGCGACGCCGAAATCGGCGCCCTGATGCGCGACCGCGGCTTCGCGGAGTAAGACGCCGCGGCCGGTCAGGCCGGGCTGTCAGCCGAACTATTTTCAGCCGGAACCGGGGATGCCTCCGGTTCCGGCGTTTCGTTTGTGCGGTGGCCTTTCGGCGTCACAATCCGGCAAAGCACGAGGTCGCCGGTGACGTTCACCAGCGTGCGCGCCATGTCGAGGATGCGGTCGACGCCCATGACCAGCGGCAGGCCTGTCAGCGGCACACCGAAACTGGTCGCCGTCGTGGCGAGGATCGCGATACTGGCCCCGGGGGCGGCAGGTGCGCCAATGGAGGCGCCGGTCAGTGTCACCATCACCAGCGCCAGGTCTCCCGGCGAAAGTGGCGTGCCGGAAATATCCGCCAGGAACATGATTGCGACAGACTGATAAAGCGCCGTACCCGCCATATTCACGGTCGAGGCCAGAGGTACCACCGCGCCCGCCAGCGAGGCCGGCGTCTTCAGCTTGTCGATCGCTGTCTTCATCGTCAGCGGCATCACGGCTGCCGAACTGGATGTGGAGAAGGCGAGCAGCTGCACCGGCACGACCGCCTGCACGAACTTCACCGGGTTCATGCGCCCGAACACGGTCACGATGACAAGGTACAGCGCCAGCAGGCAGGCAAGGCCCGTCAAAACGATGCCGCAATAGGTCGCGAGGTCTCTCAGCGTGCTGAGGCCATTCGTGGCAGTGGTCTCTGCCATCAGGCCGAACACGGCCAGCGGGGCGAACCGCATCGCCGTGCGGATCACCGTCATGGAGACTTCCAGCATCGCTTCGGCCAGCGCCACCAGCGGCCGCGTCAGTTCCTTCTTGTCGGCGGTCACCGTGGCGACCCCGACGAACAGGGAGAACACAACGATCGCCAGCATGTCCTGCTCCAGCAGGGAGGCGGCGATGTTCTGCGGAATCAGGCCGGTGATCATGTCCGGCAATTCCCGCGTGATGCCTTCCAGCGGGGACGGCGGCGGATCAGCCAGTTGAAGATTTTCAGGCTTCAGGCTCGGCGCGGAAGGGTAGGTCTGTTCCAGGCCCCGGCCCGGGCGGATGAAGCGTGCCAGTGAGATGCCGATCATCACAGCGGTGACCGTCGTCAGCATGACGAAGGTCAGCAGCTTCCGGCCGACCGTGCGCAGGGCTTCGCCGCCGCCAGTCCCGGCGATGCCGAGAATGATCGAACTTGCCGCCAGCGGGATGATGACCATGCGGACCAGCGCCAGGAACAGATTGCCCGGCAGGCCCAGCCAGTCCCCGAATACGGCGGCCTGGTCGCGCGGTATGAGGTCGAGATCCGGCCCCAGGGCGAGGCCCACACCGATGCCGGCCAACAGGGCCAGGATCACCTGCAGCCACAGCTTGCCCCGGACGAGTACGTCCAGGCGCCGGTTCAGGCGATTATAGGTAAAGCGGGGCTTCTTTGCGGAGGCCATGGGTGCGTCTCTTGGATTGGATACCCAATCCTTATGAGCCCGCTACGGGGAAGGAAAGCCCACAAGCCCTTTCGGGCGGCGAGTGGGTGGCGAGATTTTCCGGGGGGAAGCTGGTGCCGCGAGAGAGAATTGAACTCTCGGCCTCATCATTACCAATGATGCGCTCTACCACTGAGCTACCGCGGCATTGCAGGTGCGGAAAGCGGCGTTTAGCTTAAGCCACTCGACATGAAAAGACCGTTTCGCCGCGAATTGCACCTGACATGACAGACAAATCCCCTCCCAAGGACGAGAAAGCCGATCGATTGGCCGCCGCGCTGCGGGCCAATCTGCGCCGCCGCAAGGCCGCGGCCCGCAAACCGGCCCCTGAAACCCGGCAAGAATCCGCCGAAAAACCGGACAAGGGCAAGTGACGCTTTCCCTCTCATCGCAGGCCTATCTTGCGGCCCCGCATGAGATTTTGGCGGCCCTTGTGGCGGGCAATGCCTGGTTCCGCACGAAAATGCCGATTCTGGGCCAGATCGACCTCGTGACCCGCCACGCGGCCATTCATGCCGTACTGAAGGACAAGGACCGGTTTGTGGTGGACGCCCGCCATGCGGGGCATAAATCGCCGTTCGGCATGCCGCTGCTGCCGAAGTCCCTGAAGATCATGGCCGACAATGTCCTCTCCATGGACGACCCGGACCATGCGCGCCTGCGTCGCCTCGCCGATGCGCCGTTCCGGCGCGCCGCGATCCTGACCCAGCGCCGAAAGATCGTGGCCTATGCGCATGAGTTGCTGGACCTGATGGAAACGGATGGGAACACGGACCTCGTCTCCGGCTTCTGCCGTCCGCTGCCCCTGAAAGTGATCTATGGCCTGCTCGGCTTCCGGCCGGAGACTGAGGCAAAGCTTTCCCGCACGCTCAGCAATCTGACCGCCACCGATTCGCCGCTCACCATGCTGTGGGGCCTGTTCCGGCTCGGTCACATCCAGGACATGCTGCGGGAAGAATTCCGCGCCCTGCATGCCGAGCCGCGCGAGGGCCTCGTCTCGGAACTCGTCCATGCCGAGGCGGACGGCCAGAAGATGAGCGAGAATGAGCTGCTCGCCATGGTCTTCGTCCTGTTCGTGGCGGGGCACGAGACCACGACGCATCTCCTGTCCTCCGGCATCTGGACGCTGCTCAGCCAGCCCGGCGCCGCCGATGCCGTTCGTGCCATGGATGAAGAGGCGCGCCTGATCGCTGTCGACGAATTGATGCGTTACTGCACGCCGGTCCAGATGACCAAGCCGCGCTTCGTGAAAGAGGACATGGAGTTCGAGGGCAGGGCGCTGAAGCGGGGCGACCGCGTCTTCGGCTTCCTCGCCGCCGGGAATATGGACCCGGCCGAGTTCGACGACCCGCAGACGCTACACCTCGCCCGTCGGCCGAACCGCCATGTCGGCTTCGGCTCCGGCCCGCATGTCTGCCTCGGCATCCACCTCGCCCGGCTGGAGGGGGAAGCCGCGCTGGACGTCCTGCTCGGCCGTTATCCGGGTCTCGCCATCGAAGGTGGCGCCGACAACGTCAAATGGATCTCCCGTGCCGGCCTCCGCGGCCTGAAACGTTTGCCGATGGTGCTCCGCTGAAACCCGCTGAAAATCAACACATTCCGGCCCTCCCAAAACCGCGAAGCGCGGTATAAGAGCCCTCATGGACAGACTCGTTATTCAAGGTGGCCACAAGCTGAATGGCCATATCCCGATCTCCGGCGCGAAGAATTCGGCGCTGAAGCTGATGGTCGCCTGCCTGCTGACAGATCAGCCGATCACGCTCACCAACATGCCGAGCCTGGCGGACACGCGCTTTCTGGCGCAGCTGCTGGAGACGCTCGGCGTGGAAGTCTACTGGCCGAAGGGTGAGTCGACCTGCCACCTGAACGCCGCCGAGCTGAAAAGCACGATCGCGCCGTATGACCAGGTGCGGAAGATGCGGGCGAGCTTTAACGTTTTGGGCCCGCTGATTGCGCGATCCGGCCACGCCACCGTGTCACTGCCCGGCGGTTGTGCCATTGGTGCGCGCCCGGTCGACCTGCACCTGCAAGCGCTGGAAGCCATGGGCGCGGACCTGAAAGTCGAGCAGGGCTATGTGAAGGCCGCCGCCATCCACGGCCTGAAAGGCGCGCACATCAACTTCTCCATGCCGAGCGTCGGGGCCACCGAGCACGCCATGCTGACCGCCACGCTGGCGAAAGGCACGACCGTCCTCGAAAACGCCGCGCGCGAGCCGGAGATCGAGGACCTCGCCGTCTGCCTGAATTCCATGGGCGCGGACATTACCGGCGCGGGCACATCTGTCATCCGCATCAAAGGCGTAGAGAGCCTGAAAGGAACGACCCATCCGGTCATGCCAGACCGGATCGAGGCCGGCACCTATGCCATCGCCGCGGCCGCTGCGGGCGGGGATGTGACGCTGGACGGCTGCCCGGTCGAGGCGCTCGGCGCCATGATCGCCAAGCTGCGTGAGGCGGGCGTGACCGTGGACGCCGACGAGGCAGCCCACACGCTGCGTATCCGCCGCAACGGCACGCACCTCAAGGCCGTGAACCTGTCGACCCAGCCGCACCCCGGCTTCCCGACGGATTTGCAGGCCCAGTTCATGGCCCTGATGGCCATTGCCGACGGCACCAGCGTCATTCGCGAGACGATCTTTGAAAACCGTTTCATGCACGCGCCGGAGCTTTCCCGCCTCGGTGCGGACATCACGGTGCGCGGGCAGGAAGCCATTGTGAAAGGCGTGCGCCAGCTGACGGCAGCGCCCGTCATGGCGACAGATCTGCGCGCCTCCGTCTCCCTTGTCATTGCAGGGCTTGCGGCAGAGGGCGAAACCGTGGTGAACCGCATCTACCACCTCGACCGGGGCTTCGAGCGGCTGGAAGAAAAGCTGACCGCCTGCGGCGCGAAGATCGAGCGCCGGTCCGAGGAAGAGGAATAGGGGCTGATGGAGCCGGATGGAACGGAGTTGGAAGAACGACGTCTCGTCCGAAAGTTGTCATGGCTCATTCTGGGATTTGTCGGTATCGTCGCAGCGATTTCTGATCTACTCGTTACGAAGACGTTTGGTTGCTTGTTCTTTATTGCCGGGGCTTGGCCGGGAATTGCGCCATGGTTATTTCCCCGAGAAAGTCGGGAGACCAAATGGCTAGGAAATCTGAAGCGCCGAATAGAAATTCAACGGGAGGCGCAAGGTGAACCGGCCGACGTTGACGCCGAGATCATTCACCATATGACAACCCTCTACGTTTTGGGCTTTTTGGTCTTGAGCGTTCAACTCCTGATGCGTCTGTTTTGACATTGGTATTCTTTGCCTGCTCCCTTATAGAGATCTGAAATGACTGACATAAAACCACTCCGCCTCCTGGCTGAAGAGGCCGAGGATCTCGAAATCATCTCCGCCGCGGTGCAGGATTCCGTGGTGAAGGCCGAAAACCTGAACTACGAGGCGCGCATCCACCGCTTCTCGCTGGAGATCAACCGCTACCGCTGGGAAGAGGGCGTCACGAAGCGCCGCGACGGCGAACGCGTGCGTTCCCTGCTGGCCTTCGACGGCGTGCTGGGCGTGAAGACCCGCGCCGTGACCAAGGCCGACCCGGAACTGATCCTGTCATTGCTTCAGGTGACCTTCACGCCCGACGAAGAGCCTCCCGGCGGCAAGATCACGCTCCTCTTTGCCGGCGACGGCGAAATCGAGCTGACCGTCGAAGCGCTCGACGCGACCCTGCTCGACAGCGACTACATCTGGAACACAAGGCATACGCCCAGCCACGAGCGGCGCAAGCGTTAGGGGTAAAACCAGAAAATGCCACAGAGCCCCTGTGAAGGCAGCGGGCTGCGGAGAGAGGGGGGGCAGCGTCTCCATTTGCACCCGTCAGGCCTGCCAGGCCGGATGCGCCGACTCAGCGCCTTGCCAGCGGCGGATGGAGAGTCCATGAAGCGGGGTTCAGACACAGCAATCCTTCCTGGGAATTCCGCGCCAATGGCCCGTACATTCAACGCATCCGCACCGGATTTCGAGACCCGGTTCAGCCGCTTCCTTGGGGAACAGCGGGCGGATGGACATGATGTCGGCGGGATCGTCGCGAAGATCCTGGACGAGGTGGAGGCCCGCGGCGGCGAAGCCGTGGCGCGCTATACGGCCCAGTTCGACGAGCTTCAGATCGATCCGGCGACGCTTCAGTCCGACAATGTCGACCTTGCGGCCCTCGCTGCCGACTGCCCGGCAGACCTGAAAGAAGCCATCGATTTTGCGCACGACCGCATCGCCGCCTATCACAGCGCCCAGCGCCCGTCAGACCATTCGTTCACGGATGAGGCGGGTGTGGAGCTCGGCTGGCGCTGGACCTCGCTGGAGAGCGTTGGTGTCTATGTGCCGGGCGGGCGGGCGAGCTATCCGTCGTCGGTCCTGATGAACACCGTCCCGGCCAAGATTGCGGGCGTTGACCGCATCGTCATGGTCGCCCCCGCGCCGAAGGGGGAGATGTCCCCGGCGGTGGCGTACGCCGCGCTCCGCGCAGGGGTCGACGAATTCTACCCGCTCGGCGGGGCGCAGGCCGTCGGCGCGCTGGCCTTCGGGGCAGGGCGCCTCGCGCCGGTCGACAAGATTGTCGGCCCGGGCAACGCCTTCGTCGCGGAAGCCAAGCGCCAGGTGTTCGGCCGCGTTGGCATCGACACGATCGCGGGCCCGTCGGAAATCCTCGTCATCGCTGACGAGACCGCCAACCCTGACTGGATCGCGGCTGACCTGCTGAGCCAGGCCGAGCATGACCCGTCCTCCCAGTCGATCCTGATAACTGTGGACGAAGCTGTGGGCAGGGCTGTGGATAACGCTGTGGATAAGCAGTTGAAAACGCTGGCCACCGGTGAACGCGCGGCGCGCTCCTGGTCGACCCATGGCGCGATCATCTTCGTCGCGGATCTCGATCAGGCCGCCACCATTGCCAATCGCATCGCGGCTGAGCATGTCGAGCTCGCTGTCGCCGATCCTGATGCCATGCTGCCGAAGATTCGCCATGCGGGCGCAGTGTTCCTGGGGCACCACACGCCGGAGGCCCTCGGCGACTATGTGACAGGCTCGAACCACGTTCTGCCGACCAGCCGGGCGGCGCGCTTCTCATCGGGCCTTGGTCTCTATGACTTCCTCAAGCGCATGAGCGTGCAGCGCGCGAGCCCGGAAGGCTTCGCGGCCCTCGCCCCGGCGGCCCTGCGCCTCGCCGAGGCCGAGCGCCTGCCGGCGCATGCGCGTTCCGTTTCCATCCGGTCGAATGCCGCGTCAGACGCAGGACCAGGTGATGTCGGATAAGAACCGCCTCATCTCCGTCGAGATCGACGAGGATACGCTCGGCGCCTCCGGCCCGGATGCGGAGCATGAGCGCCGCGTCGCGATCTTCGACCTGATCGAGCAGAACAGCTTCGCCCTGCCGGAACATGGCGAAGGACCATTCATCCTGACCCTGTCCAAGGTGGAACGCCGCCTCGTCTTCGCCATCAAGGACGAGCAGGGCAAGGATGTGCACACCTTCATCCTGTCACTGAATCCGTTCCGGGGCGTGATCCGCGATTATTTCATGATCTGTGACAGCTATTATGACGCGATCCGGACCCAGTCGCCGCACCAGATCGAGGCGATCGACATGGCCCGGCGCGGCGTTCACAATGAAGGCTCGGAGCTTCTGGCGGAGCGCCTGAAGGGCAAAGTGGAGGTCGATTTCCTTACCGCCCGGCGCCTCTTCACCCTGATCTGCGCTCTTCATGCAGGGCAGGCCAGGTCGGCAGGCTAGGCGGCCAGCTCAGCAGACCTTTTCGACACCGAGTTCGCAGGCGCGGGTCTTGTAGTGGGTGAAGCCCTTTTCCGCTGTTCCGGTCGCGCGTTTCTTCACGATCAGGAAGGCGGCATTGTAGCAGGCATCGCCAATGTCCAGTCCGCAGGCCTTGTCATAGCTGGCGAAAGCGCCTGCATCGTCAACGTCTCCGCCGATGCCCTGCATCTGCATGTTTCCCGCATTGAAGCAGGCATATTGCTGATCGGTCGAACAGCCCTTGAGATAATAGTCTCGCGCGCCTGACAGGTCCTGTGCGCCACCCCAGCCCTTTTCAAGCGCCAGGGCGTAATTGAAACAGGCATCCCCCGGGGTTTCACCGGCATATTTCCCATCACAGCCTGTCTGGAACAGCGGCCGCGCCTTGGACATGTCTTTTGGGCCGCCTTTGCCATTGGTCCAGAGAATTCCGAGATTGTGGCAGGCGACGGCCACGCCCCATTGGCAGGCCCGGTCGAGATGAAAACGTGCTGTCTCGAATTCCTCCGCCTCAATCGCGGCCATTCCCGCATCGTATTCGGCGAGCGCGCCTTTCCCATCCAGAACGGTCTGAGCCAGTGCTGGCGAGGCGAAGAAGAGTGAGGCAATGGCCACGAGTCGAATACGATTCAGCATTCTGCCACTATACAACGCGGGGCATGGGCAAGTCACTTCTCGGACAAGGCTGACTTCCAAACCTTGCCGGAATCCGTGCAAAGCGCTAAGGCGCACCCTAAATTAACGGATGGCGGCGCGTTGGACCGTCCTGTTTTGGAGACTACATGTCGAAGGAAGAACTGATTGAATTCGAGGGAACGGTAGTGGAATTGCTGCCGAACGCGACCTTCCGCGTGAAACTCGAAAATGACCACGAGATCATCGCCCACACGGCCGGCAAGATGCGCAAGAACCGCATCCGCGTGCTGACCGGCGACAAAGTCATGGTCGAGATGACGCCCTATGACCTGACCAAGGGCCGCATCACCTACCGCTTCAAGTAAGCGTTATGGCGTCCACAGGGGCCGCGCGGCTCATCCTTGCCAGCGCCAGCCCCCGGCGGCAGCAGCTGCTCGCCCAGATCGGCATTGTGCCGGACGCCATCTGTCCCACAGATATCGACGAAACCCGCCGCAAGGACGAAAGCCCGCGCGCGCTGGCCGAGCGGCTTGCGCGCGAAAAGGCGCTGGCCTGCCCGGAAGAGGGCTATGTGCTGGCCGCCGACACCGTTGTCGCGCTGGGCAGCCGGAACCTTGAGAAAGCGGCGGATGAGGCAGAGGCCGAGGCTTTCCTGCGGCTCCTCTCCGGCCGGTCGCATCAGTGCCTTACCGGCGTGGCCGTACGCGCCCCCGATGGCCGCCTCAGCGCCCGCACCGTGCTCGCCCGCGTGAAATTCAAACGCCTTACCGACCGGGACATCGCCGATTATGTCGCCGGCGGCGACTGGAAGGGCAAGGCGGGCGGCTACGGCATCCAGGGCGCTGCCGGCGCCTTCGTCACCGGTATCAACGGCAGCTACACCGCCATCGTCGGCCTGCCGCTGTATGAGACGAAAGCCTTGCTCGAGGGGATGGGCTGGCGCGCGTCCTGAACGCCAGCGCCTGCACCTGCATCGGGAACAGGTTTAACCAGTCCGTCACGGCTTGCCGGTAGTGTCATGGCAGGGATTTGGCAATCTGGGGCGGGGCCGGGCCATGCACGGAATGAAAATCTGGGGAGCGGTTGCGCTCTGCTGTCTCGCGGTCAGCTGTGACGATATCAGCAATGAGGCGGTTTCCTTCAAATGCGAGGCGAGCGAGCAGGCCCTGCCGCTTCTGGGCAGGACGGTCCGCTTTTACCACGAGGGCGGCTTCCTCTTCGTTCAAAGCAATACGGGCCGGGCAGACAATGTCTGCTCCCAGAAGGGCATGCTGACCTGCGATGTGCGCATGACTTCCAAAAAGCTGACGCTCCGTCAGGAGATTGAAACCCCCGAGTGCGAGTGGCGCCAGACGTCGAAAACCACCCTCGATATTGATCGCGGCACCGGCGAGTTTGAGTTCACGCAGGACCTGTGTGACCTGACCGCAAAGATGGTGGTCAAAGGGACCTGTGAGATGCATCCGGGCAAGTGATTGCAGGGTCTTGCTGAAAAGGCCCGGCCCTTTGGCCTGTGGCGTCGAGCCTGACCCGGGGCCGTAGGCCTCATCCCACCACTATCCGGCGCATCCTGCGCGCGCGGCCAGTCGATTTCGCTCCGGAACTCTGTCAAAGTAAACGCAGATAAATCGGAGGGAGGTTCGGGAGAATGGCGCATGAAGAACATGGCTGCCCATGTTGTCAGGCAGGATTGGGCAATCTCTTTGCCTACAATCCTGGCGATGCAACTGCTGCGGAAATAAGGATTCTCCCCATCGGCCGACGTAAGTTCATGGCCGGGGCATCCGCCCTTGCCGGCATGACCGCGACGACCGCGTGCGGAACCAGCCTCTTTTCTGAAGCCCCCATTGCCCCCGAGCTGGAAACCCGCACCAGAATCTATACCGGGGGAACGATCATGACGGTCGATCCCGCTTTCTCAAAGCCCGAAGCCATGGCGGTGAAAGGCAATCGCATTCTGGCAACCGGCAGCCTGGAAGATGTGCAGGCCGCGGCCGGTGAAGACGCGGACATCATTGACCTCAAGGGCCGCACGGTCATGCCCGGCCTGATCGATCCACATACGCACATTCTCATCGGTGCCCTGATGGATCAGGCGATGGACTATGTCGGTATCACGCGCTTTTCCACAACGGATGAAATCCTGGGCTACATCCGGCATCTGGATTCGGAGCGCCCGGAAGACGAGTGGATCGTCTGCCGCAACTATTATCCGATGCTGCAGGCATTTGAGGAACCGCTGGGGTTTTCCTCGCTCGACAGGATTTCCGGCACACGCCCGATCATGGTCCTGAATGCGTCCGGCCACATCGCCTATGCCAATCGGGCGGCGTTCGCGGCGGCCGGCATTCCGGATGATGTCGCCAACCCGTCCGGCGGCGAGTTTGTGCGGGATACGAACGGCAACCTGACCGGCGAGATGCGGAACCAGACGACTTTTTCCAAAGTGCTTGGCGCGCGTCCCAGCGGGGCCGGCTCTGCACCTGCCGATGCGGTCCTGAAAACCTGCGAGAGATTTGCCTCGCTCGGCCTGACGACCGTGTCAGAGCTTGGGCTTGGCGGACTTCTGCGCGGCGCGGGGGACTGGGAGGTCCTGAAACAGGCGGGCGCAACGGGGCGTTTGTCTCAGCGTATCCGGGCTTACCCGATGTATGTGTTCGATGAGGCGTGGGACGAAGCCGGGCTCAGCCCCGGGGAGGGTGACGAGCTTGTACGGATCGCGGGCTACAAACTGATCGCCGATGGCTCCAATCAGGGATTCACGGGCCTTCAGCGCGAGCCTTACTACACAGTCGACTCGACCGGGATTGCCTATATGGCGCCGGAAGAACTGACAGCGCTGATGCGCAAGCGCGCCGCTCAGGGCTGGCAGATCGCCGTGCACGGAAACGGCGACAAGGCGATCGACAACATACTCGACGCCGTCGAACAGGTCGCGTCGGAAGGGATCGACGTCAAATCCCTGCGTATACGAATTGAGCACTGCTCGATTCTTCATGATGAACAGATCGAACGCATGAAGGCCCATGGCGTGTCGGCGAGTTTCCTCATCGGCCATGTGCATTATTGGGGCGTTGCCATGCGTGACAGGATTTTCGGCCCCGACAAATCGCGCCTTCTTGACCGCTGCGCCAGCTGCGAGCGTGCAGGCGTCGGCTACACAATTCATTCGGACTTCTTCGTGACCGATCCGAACCCGCTGCACATGATCGAGATGGCTGTGACCCGCCAGTCATGGAAGGAGCCGGATTTCGTCCTTGCGCCCGAAGAGTGCGCCAGCCGCGAAGCCGCGATCCGCGCCATGACGTCAGAGGCGGCCTGGCAACTGGGCTCCGATCACGAAATCGGCAGCCTGGAGCCGGGCAAATTTGCGGACTATGTGATCCTGGATGGTGACCCCTCGTCTGTTGCTGCAGGCGAGATCAAGAATATCAGGGTTCTGGAAACCTGGATGGGCGGCGCGCAGACCTTCCAGTCCTGATGCGAGACAAGATCGAGGGCTGTGTGTGGGGGACAAGTCCTGCGCTATCCACCCCAATGGCCCAACAGCCACGGCACATCCGCGCCTCTGAATCCGACAGGGCCGCGCAGACCTCATCCTCTCCGGTATGGATGAGGCAGACGATTTCTTTTCAGAGGCGGTGAATACTGCGCGGGATGTGCTGGCCGAACTGGTCACGCGGGCCGGGCTGCATTTGCGGCCCGAAATCCTGTCGCGCGGCATGGCGCGGCAGTGCCGCGTGCGTCTGACTTTCCTGATGAATTATATCCGCCAGCTGATCTTCCTGATGGCAGCTGGCATGATCGATACACTGCCGCCGGTGAAGCCGCGGGCAGAGGCAGTGCGCGCCAAGCTGCCGGATGGCGTGGAAGACGTGACGGCCAGCTTTCTGGCGGCGTCCGGCCCGCGCCCGTGGCGTTTCATACTGGCGCCCGGTCATTATGCCCCGATGCCTGACATGCCGGATATTCCGCACAAGGCCGTGCCGGATGAAGTTCCTGCCGGGCGCTTCATTGAAAAAGTCATCGCTCTCGGCGGCATTCTCGCTGACCCGGCCCCGCATGCGAAACGCATGGCGCGGGCCCTGCATCGCTGGCGGACGGCCGGGGAAATGGCGCCGGTCAGCCTGCAGGTGATACCGCGCTTCCGCGCCGGACGGCTGGCCGAGAGCTTCGCGCAGATCCTCAGTGTGCGCCTGAACGATGCGCTTGCGGTGGCGTGGAACGACACGGGCTGAGCCTTGACTGAATTCAGGATTTTGCCGGAGCGCGAACGCGTGTCCGGGCAAACGTGCTGGGAGAGATGTCAGGTCTGCTTCGGAGTGGGCTTGCCGAAGGCCTTCCGCATATTGATCCCGGTCGGAGAGAAGCCCGCGCTGAGATAAAGACGCTGCGCGATCTTGTTGTCCGAAGCGACCCGCAGACGGACTTCGCGATGTCCGGTCCCGGCATATAGCTCTTCCAGCGCCGCCAGGGCCGCCTTGGCATGGCCTTTTCCGCGATGATCCGGGAGGATGTAGAAGTCGCTGATGAAAACACAGGGGCCGCTTGCATCGGGTTTGCACCAGAGATAACCGAGCGGGGCGTTATCGCCTTCCTCAACGATGCACAGAAGATCCTGTCCCTGTGTCTCGGGGCCGTGTGGCAGATCGGTCTCGACCTCCCGCTTCGCCCTCTCCAGCGCGCTGTCCATGTCCTGATCGTAGTTCGCGGAAATTTCTGCGGCATAGTCAGGAATGAAATAGGCGACATAGTCAGCGAACTCGCTGGCCTGCATCGGGCGGAGGCGTATCATGGATTTCCTCCGCACACGTGTCGTTCAGGTCCTATGTCCGTTCCAGCGTGGTGACGGCCGCGACGCAGAGGCCGACCATCGCAACGATGCCCAGCCAGAGGGGATCGGCATTTGCCAGCAGGCCGGCTTGCTGCTGAGCCGTGGAGATCGTGTTGGTCACGGTATTGTCCAGCGTCACCCAGTCGCCGAGCAGGCCTGGCAACTGGAGCGCGGCGACGACGGCGCCAATGCCGCCCACGGCCAGCAGAACGCCCCGGCGTACAAGAGCGCGGCGGCGTACCTTGCCCATCACCTCGTCCACGAAAGGCTTTGCCTCAAGCTCGCGGTCTTCGGCGGCAAACAGGCTGGTGAGGTCCTGGAAGGTGTCTTCTTCACGCATCTCTCTACTCCATCACGCCACTTCGGGCTTCGCAAGGTGTTTGCGGAGGGCTTCGACCCCTCGCAACACATGGGATTTCACGGTGCCAAGCGGCCAACCGGTGGCTTCGGCCGCTTCGCGGTGGGTGAGGCCGGCGGCGACGCACATGACGACGCACACGCGCTGGGCCTCTGTCAGTTTCTCCAGCGCCCGGCTGAGGTCCATCCGGTCGTCCTGCTGGTCACTCGGCCGGGAGCCCTGAGCGCCGAACGGGATGATTTCCGCCGTCTCGTCGAACTCGATCTCCGGCCGTGTCTTGCGGCGGACCTGCAGGAACTCCCGCCAGCAGATGGCGCAGATCCAGGCGCTGAACGTGCCGCCGGCATAGGTGGCGATTTTCTGCCAGGCCGTGAGGAAGGTGGCCTGCGCAATGTCGTCACCGGCGGCGGACGATCCGGTCAGGCGCCGGGCCATGCCCCGAACGCGGGCCTGGTGGCGGCGGACGAGTTCGGCGAAAGCCGCCTCGCTGCCGCGTGCAGCATCTGCTGCCAGGTCCGGATCCGTGCGCATGTCCCGTCCTTCGTCCGTGACCAGAAAGAGGTCAGGCTTTCCGTTCATTGCGACCCGACACCCACAGGCCAAGGTAGGCAAGACCCAGGAAGACCGGGAAGGCGGCAACGCCCAGCATCGGGCGGATCGCTTCGCCTTCTTCCATGCCGATCATCGTGGCGAGGAAAGCAAAGGCAAGACCGGCGGCAATGAACAGCACGCCCCGGCGCAGGTCGGCGCGGACCGGGTCATTGGCCAGCGACAGGCGTACCATCATGTCGTCGGACAGGACCTGTCCCTTGTCGATGGCATGGCGCAGCGTTTCATGGATCGTGTTGCGCTTGCGGGAATTGAAATAGCTGACCAGCCATACAATCCCGACGATAGACCCGAACAATATGGCGGGGACAAAGATTTCTTCGGCCATCTCTGGCTCCTTCTTGCAAACTCGCGCGGCGGAATTGCCGCTGTTTGACTGTCAGATGCAGCGAAGGGCCCGAATGGATGCAGGCGGTGTGATTATTTTTTTGAGGACGGCTAGTTCTGTCCGCCGACCGGGAGGGTGAGGACGGCCACACTGGTCTCGGCGTCTGTCTTCACCTTGTGGGCCGGCAGGGCCTTTTCGCCGCGGGTTGTCTGCGGGGCGAACCGGTTGGTCAGGCGGATTTCGATCTCCGGGCTTTCCGGAAGCGGCTGGTCCAGCGGGATCAGCAGGCTGCGCGCGCCGGCGTCTGGCACGATCACATCGCGGAGTGTCTGCGTCAGAACCGTTTCCGCGCCGCTGCGGATCTCGATGACACCATCCAGGCGGGCGTGGGCATTGCCGGTATTGGTCAGGTCCAGCCCGATGGCCGGTTTGCCGTCTTCGGTGACCGTCAGGCGGCTGCCGGTAATTCTCGGGCGGGAGGCGGCTTGGCCAGCCGTGAGGCTGAACAGCGACGCGATCTGGTGTTTCTCCCAGTGACCGGTCTCATCCTTCAGAACGGACGAGACGAGCAGGGCGACGCGATGATCCCCGGTGCGAGCCAGTTCTTCCGGTGTGGAGAGGTTGACGGCCACCTGTTTCGATTGGCCGGGCGCCAGCGACAGGGTCGGCGCGCCATAACGGGTCCAGCCTGCGGCTGAGCTGTCGCTTTCCCCGGCGGGTGTGAAAACCGGCGCGCCCTCGGCGTCGTAGGTCCAGTCTGCCAGTGCCAGCGAAACGGAAACGGGATGCGCGGGGTCGAGGTTCGCGATGGTCACGATCTGGCGCATCGGCTGGCCGGGATCGAGTTCCAGTTCCACGCTGGCCGGCTGAAGCCCGACCCGGCCTTGCGCCTCCGCCATGAACGCAGCGCCCCCGGCGGCCAGGATTGCCGCGAGGAAGGTGCGAAATGGCATTTTGGCAGGCATGGCTCAGGTCCCTGAAGGGCCAGCAATTCATGACATCATCGTAAAAGAACCTTACCGCCCGGTTTAGATTTCCCTGCGAACCGGCGCTTGATGGAAACAGGGGGGAAGGCTAAGCGCGAGGGTCCATGGTGAAACTGACTCCCAAAGCAAAGCGCAAGAAACGCAAGCACATCGCCGCCGACCTCTCGACCCGGGAAGGCCGGGCCCGGGCGCGCCGCGAAATGGTCTGGCAGGACCATGGTTTCCTGCGCGCGATCTACCAGAACCTCCACCAGATCTCGCCGGACATGTACCGGTCGAACCAGCCGTCTCCGGCCAAGGTGATGAAATACGCCCGGGAACTGGGCCTGCGGACGATCCTCAACCTGCGGGGCGAAAGCACCAAAGGCTATTACCTGCTGGAAAAGGAAGCCTGCGAGCAGGCCGGCATCGCACTGATCGATTTCCAGGTCTTCTCCCGCGATACGCCGACTCGCGAAGCGATATTCGCGGCGCGCGACCTGTTCGAGACGATCGAATATCCGGCGCTGATGCATTGCAAATCCGGCGCGGACCGGGCCGGGCTGATGTCTGTGCTGTATATGCTGCTCAAGGAAAAAGTGCCGTTCCATCAGGCGACTGAGCAGCTTTCCCTGAAATATCTGCACATCAAACACGGCAAGACGGGTATGCTGGACGCCTTCTTCCAGGCCTATGCCGACTTCAATGCCGGCCTGCCGGAGGACGAGTGGAAACCCTTCCTCGACTGGGTCGCCGAGGACTATGACCGGATGCAGGTCAAAGAGGACTTCCTGCGCGAATTCGGCAAGGGCGTTCAGGTCGACAAGATCCTGCAGCGCGAATAGGCCGCCCACCCGCGACCGCTTCCCCAAATGCAGGATTCATGCTTCGCTCCGCAATCAGTACGGTGAGGGAGACGCCGATGCGTGCAATGACTCTTGCAGGCTGGGCTCTGGCTGCGGCCGGGGCGAGCCTGCTGGCGGGATGCGACGGCATGAAAGACGGGCACGAACAGCTCGTGCGGACCTGCATTGCGGAAGGCGAGGTTCCGGAGACCTGCAGCTGCATCGTCGATGCAATGGAAGCGAAACTCAGCGCTGACCTGTTCAAACGGTCTGCCGTTGCGATCGCCCGCGAGAAACGGCCGGTGGGTGAATACATTCTCAGCCTGACGGATGAGGAGAAGATGCAGTTTTTCGAGGCTGAACAGGAAATGGAAAAGTGCGAATTGTCAGCCGCGGAGGCCGACTGAGCGCGCACGGTAGTGCAATTCTGCACCAGCTGACGGGGGACAGGTTCGTTTCTGACGAGTATTTGCGTGACGAACAGGGTTAATCCCCTTAGATTCCGAATTGCTCCAGAAAGGGGAAGACCATGAAGTTCTTTATTATCAACAGCTTCCGCACGATGATTTATGTGGCCTATATCGCCATCATCGTGTCGGGAATCGCACTCGGCATCTACAACAAGGGCGAATTCACGGGCGAACTCATTGGCCTGACGGGCACGCTGGCCCAGGTGGCCGATTTTGCGGTGTTCACCGTGGGCGGCTGGATCGCGGCCAGCCTGATCTGCGGCCTGATCGTGACGCTGCTCGACATCCGGGACGATATCAACGACCGGCTGCCGGATGCGCGCCGGGACGACTGATCCGTCCTTGCGGGGGTAACAGGGCCGCCGGCGGGAACGCTGGCGGTCTTTTATTTGGCCTTTTATCTGGAAAGGGACCGGGATGAATTCGACACAAGTGGCCGCGCTTTATGTTGGCCTGAACCTCGCGCTTCTGGTGTTGCTGGCGGTGCGGGTTGTCGGGCGGCGGCGCTCGGCGCAGGTCTCGCTTGGCGATGGCGGCGATGATGACCTGTCCCGGCGTATCCGCACCCATGGCAATGCCAGCGAATATGTGCCGGCCTTCATGGTGGGCCTGTTCATGACAGCCGCCATGGGTACGTCCGCGATTCTGGTGCATGCGCTGGGCGCCAGCTTCACGCTGGGCCGCCTGCTGCACGCCTTTGGCCTGTCTGCTTCGAAGATGGCACCGCGGGCGCTGGGCATGCTGCTGACCTGGGTGCCCATGCTGGTCATCGCAGGCTTGCTGGTCTGGCAGGGCAGTTTCTGACCAGGCCGTTTCTGACAGAAGGGATTGCGCCTGCAGAGCCTGCAGGCCATCTAGCGCGCATGGCTGATTTCAGAATTCCACCGGCAGACCTCCTCGCCGGACTTATCGAACAGTGCCGCAAAGCCGGTGCAGACGCAGCAGATGCCCGGATCGGCGAGGCCGATGGCGTTGGCGTCGCGGTGCGGGACGGCAAGCTGGAAAGCATCGAGCGTGAGGAGAGCGTGTCCGTCGCGCTGCGCTGTTTCTACGGCAAGCGGCAGGCGCACGTCTCCAGCGCCGATCTCTCACCGGACGGCCTGAAGATGCTGGCCGAACGCTGTGTCGCGATGGCGAAGGCGGTGCCGGAAGACAAGTATTGCGGCCTGCCGGACGCCTCCATGCTGGCGGCAGGTGATCTCGACATGGACCTGTCGGGTGAACCGGAAATGCCGGCTGAAGCGCTGGAAGAGCGGGCGCTGGCCGCTGAAGCCGCTGCGCTGGCCGTTCCGGGCATCAAGACCGTGGCCGGGTGCGGCGCCTCCTGGAACCGCTCAAAACGCTGGGTCGCTGCATCGAACGGCTTCTCCGCCTGCAAGACCGGCTCATCCACCAGCCTCGGCCTGTCCGCCGTGGCGGAGAAGGACGGCAAGATGGAGCGGGACTATGATTCCTGGTCCGTCCGTTTCTCGAAGAACATGCCGCTGCCGGAAGACATCGGCAAAACGGCGGGGGAGCGCACCATCGCCCGCCTCGGTGCCCGCAAGCTCGGCACGCGCAAAGCCGCCGTCATTTACGACCGACGCGTTTCTGCCAGCCTGGTCGGCGCGCTGCTGGGCGCGATTTCCGGCCCGTCCATCGCGCGCGGCGTCTCCTACCTGAAAGACCGGATGGGCGAGCAGGTGTTCGCCAAGGGCGTCTACATCACCGATGACCCGTTCCGCGAACTGGGCATGGGATCGCGCAGCCATGACGGCGAAGGCCTGCCGGTACGCGAAACGCACCTGATCGAGGATGGACGCCTGACAACCTGGCTGCTGAACACGCCGTCGGCGAAACAGCTGGGTCTGGAACCGAATGGCTTCTCCTCGCTGGGCTTCGGCGATCCGCCCGGTGTGACCACGTCCAACATCTATCTGCGCGCCGGCGAGAAGACGCCGGAAGAGCTGATGGCCGGTGTCGGCGAAGGCCTGCTGGTGACCGACATGTTCGGCCCGTCGATCAATCCGAATACGGGCGACTATTCCGTCGGCGTTGCGGGATTCTGGTTCGAGAATGGCGAGATCGCCTATCCGGTGTCAGAGGTGACGATTGCCGGTGATTTGCCTTCAATGTTCTCGCGCCTTGTGCCGGCCTCGAACCTCGAATTCCGCGGCACGCGCGATGCGCCAAGTCTTCTGGTGGAAGGAATGAGTCTTGCGGGCAGCTGAGCGGACGCTCCTCGAAGACATGGACACGATGCGGGCGCTCGCCCGTGAAGCCGGCGAGCTGGCGGTCTCCTATCAGCGCAAGGGCCACAAGACCCGCGTCTGGCACAAGCAGGGCGGCAGCCCTGTCACTGAAGCGGATATTGAAGTGAACCGGCTGTGCGCTTCGCATCTTCAGCGCGCCCGGCCGGAATATGGCTGGCTGTCCGAGGAGACGACCGACAGTCTCGATGCACGGCAGAAACAGCGTTGCTGGGTGGTCGACCCGATCGACGGCACGCGCGCCTATATGCGCGACGATCCGAACTGGTGCGTTGCCCTCGCCGTGATCGAGGAAGGCCGGGCGGTCGCCGGCGTGCTCTATGCGCCGCGGCAGGACCGTTTCTACGAAGCCTGGAAAGAGGGCGGGGCTTTCCTGAACGGGCAGGCGATCCGCGTGTCGTCCTGTGTGGAGGAGTCAGGCTGCCGGCTGATCACCAATGAGGGCATGATCGATCACCCGGCCTGGCCGGAACCGTGGCCGGATGTGGTCATCGCCCGACCCAAACCGAACTCGACCCTGTTGCGCATGGCACTGGTCGCGACCGGGGAATGGGACGCAACGGTGACGCTGGCGGGCAAGTCCGACTGGGACCTTGCCGCCGGGACAGTGCTCGTCGAACAGGCAGGCGGCGTGGTGACCACCCACAAGGGGGAACGCCTTGTGTTCAATCAGGAAGTTCCTGCGCAGCGCAGTGTCATCGCGGCTGGCGTCCGGCTTCACCCTCTGTTAGTGCGCAGGACAGAATTTGTGGGTATACCTGACCCACAGGAAAGGGCGGCCAGCGCCGCCACAACCACGGAGCAAAAGACCATGGGCGACGCCCCGAAAAGCCAGCAGCAACTGCTGCACATCGTCTTTGGCGGTGAGCTGAAGGACGTAACCGGAATCGAATTCGAAGACCTGTCCAAAATGGACTTTGTCGGCGCCTTCCCGAATTACAAAGATGCGTATGACGCCTGGAAATCAGCGGCGCAGCGCACGGTAGACCATGCCGAAATGCGCTATTTCATCCTGCATGCCCACAAGCTGCTGGACCCGCTGACGGGGGATCACCATCACGTCTGATCCGGAACAACCGAAGGCGCAGCGGGGGAGCCTGCGGAGATTGTTCGCGGCCTATTTCCGGCCGCACCTCGGCTGGTTCGTCGGCGGCACGCTGATGGCGCTGGGCACATCCTTGTGTGCCATGGCCTATACCTATGTGCTGAAACTGATGGGCGACCGGCTGGAGGCCAGTTTCGGCGAAACCGGCAATGCCGATTCCGGCTGGATCCTGCATATCGGCGCAGCCATTGTCGCCCTTGCCGCGGCGCGCTCGCTGACGATGTACCTGATGACGCTGCTGAACAATACCGGCGTCCAGCGCGGCCTCGTAACCATGCAGGCGCATGAGTTCGAATCTCTGATCGACGGTGATTTTGCGCGGTTTTCCGAGGACGCATCCGGCGGCTTCGTCTCGCGCTTTATCAATGACGTGAACGCGATCCGCGACGCGGCCCTGCGCTTTGCCAACAATTTCACCAAGAGCACGGCCACGACGATTGGCTGTCTCGGAGTGATGGCCTGGATCGACTGGCAGCTGACCCTGCTGATCCTCGTCGCCTATCCGATTGCCTTTGCACCGGTCATCAGCCTCGGCAACCGGGTGCGCAAACGCTCCCGCAAGGCACAGAAACAGGTTGGCGAGATGACCTCGCTCCTGTCCGAAGGGTTCCAGTCGGCGCGGGTGATCAAGGCCTATGGTCTCGAATCCTATCAGAAGGGCCGCGCTCGCGGCGGCTTTGCCGAACGCTCGCGCCTGTTCCTGAAAGTGCTGGCTGACCGGGCCGCCGTCGATCCGATCCTTGAAATTGCAGGCGGCGTTGCGCTGGCGGGCATCCTCGGCTTTGCGGCGTGGCGCATTTCCGAGGGCCAGATGTCGCTTGGCGACCTGCTGGCCTTTATTGCGGCCCTCGGCGTGGCCTCGCCGGAGATCCGGGCGCTCGGCACGCTGAACTCGGTGGCGCAGGAAGGCGGCGCGGCAGCTGACCGTGTGTTCGAGATCATCGAGGCAAAACCGGTCATGGCTGATAAGCCAGGGGCAGGGCGCTTCGGCAAGGTGTCTGGCGATGTCTCCTTTGAGGATGTCACCTTCTCCTATCCGGACGGGACGCCGGCCCTGAAGGGATTGAGCTTCAAGGCGGCGCCGGGCGAAACGGTGGCCATTGTCGGCCCCTCCGGTGCCGGCAAATCCACCATCTTCAACCTGCTCCTGCGTCTCTACGATCCGGCGAGCGGCACAATCCGCGTGGACAATCAGGACATCCGCGACATGACGGGCGAAAGCCTGCGGGCAAATATGGGCCTGGTGGCGCAGGATTCCGCTCTGTTCGATGACACGGTGCAGGCGAACATCGCGCTCGGCCGGCTCGGCGCCACCAAGGCTGAAATTGAAGTCGCGGCCCGCGCCGCCTTCGCGCATGAGTTCATCATGGACCTGCCGCAAGGCTATCAGTCGCCGGCGGGCGAGATGGGCCGGAACCTGTCCGGCGGCCAGCGCCAGCGTATTGCGCTTGCCCGGGCCATCCTCCGCAGCGCGCCGATCCTGCTGCTGGACGAAGCAACCTCCGCCCTCGATGCTGAAAGCGAGTCCCGCGTTCAGCAGGCGCTCAGCGATTTCAGCCGCGGGCGGACCGTCCTGATCATCGCCCACCGCCTGTCCACCGTCCGGGCCGCTGACCGCATTCTCGTGGTCGAGGATGGCCGCGTGGTGGAGCAGGGCACGCATGACAGTCTGCTGGCCTGGGACGGTGCCTATGCACGCCTCGTGAAGCTGCAACTGAGCTGATCACCGTCCTCTCTTACTCCCCCGCTTCGCAGGGGAAGAATGAAGACGGCTCGAAACGCATGACAAACAAAAGCCCCGCGAAGCAGGCTTCGCGGGGCTTTATGTGTCGTTCGCCGGAAGGGACCTTAGTTGGTCAGGGCCTTCTCGATTTCACGAGCGGCTTTCTCGAACTGGTCGACAGCCGTGTCACCAGCGAGCAGGCGGCGGGCTGCCTCAGTCGCGGCATCTGCAGCGGCGCGGCGGACTTCCTCAGTCGCTTCTGCTTCGGCGCGTGCAATGCGGGCTTCTGCAAGCGCTTCACGGCGGGCGAGACGCTCGGCGATGTCGTTGCGCGTCTCTTCCATGATGCGTTTGGCGTCGGCCTTGGCCTGTTCGATCATGGCCTCGGCTTCCTTGTCGGCGTCCTGAGCCTTGCGCTCAGCGGCAGCGAGCGCATCAGCGGCCTGTTCGCGGAGGCTGGCGGCTTCTTCCAGTTCCTTGCGGATGGCGTCTGCGCGGGCATCAAGACCACCCAGAACCGTCTTGAAGGCACCCATGCGCCAGGCAATGGCAACGAAGCCACACAGGGCCAGGAAGGCGGTGAAGGTGACAGGGTCGGTCGCGGCATAAGCCAGGCCGCCCAGGAAGCCGCCACCGCCATGGCCGCCAGCGGCGCCATGTTCGGTTTCAGCGGCAAAGGCCGGCAAGGCCGATGCAGCAATGGCTGAGAAGAGGACGATGCGTTTCATGGTCTTACTTCTTCTCCATCGCGGCAGAGACGGCAGACTTCAGGTCGCCGGCAGACGCCTTGAGACCGAACCGGGCGGTCATGGCCTCGGCGGTATCGACAGCGATCTGCTCGACATTTGCCATTGCGTTCGAACGAAGCGTCGCGATGCGGGCATCGGCCGTTTCGAGTTTCTTGGCGATCTCGGCATCGACGCGAGCGGTTTCGGCGGCCATTTCGGCCTCCATTTTCTCGCTGGCCTTTTCCGAGGTTTCGCGGGCCTTGCTACGGGCCTGCGCGACGCGCAGTTCGAGGGCCTGCTGGGCTTCGGTGGCCTGATCGTTCAGGCGGGCCGCCTGATCGAGATCCGAAGCGATCCGGTCAGAACGCTTTTCCAGCGTGTCGGACAGTTTCGGCAGGATCCAGCGCGACATTGCCAGGTACAGCGTCGTGAACAGGATGACGAGCCAGAACAGCTGGCCCGGCATGTGCCAGGTCTCGAACGGCGGGAAAGCCGGCGGTGCGTCGTCCGGCGTGTGCCCGTGGGCAGCGCCTTCAGCAAGCAATGCGATCAGCATCAGGTTACCTCTGCGTCGGAATACGACAGGATCGGGCCGGCCGGCAAGAATGCCGCCGGCCCGTTCAGGATGTGCGTCGGTCTGTTAGACGACGAACAGGATCAGGATGGCGACGAGGAACGACAGGATGCCGAGAGCCTCGGAGAGGGCCATACCGATGAAGAGGTTGCCGGTCTGCTGCGGAGCAGCGGACGGGTTGCGCATCGCGGCGTCGAGGAACGAGCCGAAGATGTTGCCCACACCGATTGCAGCACCGATCATGCCGAGCGTTGCGAGGCCAGCGCCGACATATTTGAGGCCGAGGGTGATATCGCCTTCCATTGGGTGTCTCCTTGTTGGAATGCTTAAGGTTTCGATAGTTTGCCGCCCGTGAAGCGTGTTCGGTGGGAGGCGTCAAGCGGTTTTGGTGCGGCTGAGACGCCGCACCGGCGAACAGGGTCCTAGTGTGACGGGTGCAGCGCGTCGTTGAGATAGACGCAGGTCAGGATCGCAAAGACGTATGCCTGAAGACCGGCAACCAGGAATTCGAGCGCGTTGAGCGCCACGCCCATGGAGAAGGCGAGGATCGCCACCGGAACGTAGGCGATGCCCGCGCCGATCAACGTGACAGCGAAGCCGGCAAACAGCTTCAGCATGATGTGGCCGGCCAGCATGTTGGCGAACAGACGCAGCGCCAGGGTCAGCGGACGGGCAAAGAACGAGATGACCTCGATCGGCACCAGAAGGAAGTAGATCAGGAACGGTGCGCCGGACGGGGCAAACAGTTTGAAGAATTTCAGACCGTTCTTGTAGAAGCCGTAGCCGATCACGATGGAGATCACGAGCAGGGCGAGCGCAGCCGTCACGATGATGTGGCTCGTCGTGGTGAAGGCATACGGCACCATGCCGATCATGTTCGCGAAGAAGATGAAGAAGAAGAGCGTGAAGACGAACGGGAAGAATTTCAGGCCTTCCTCGCCGGCTGCGCCGCGCACCATGTCAGCCACGAAGCCATAGCCGATCTCGGCCATCGACTGCAGGCGGGACGGCACGAGCAGGCCTTTCGAAGCGGCCACGCCGAAAAAGGCGATGGTCAGCACGACGCCCAGCAGCATGAAGCCGGAGGCGTTGGTAAAGGACAGGTCGACTCCACCGATATTCAGGTCCAGCCATTTGCTGACCTGGAACTGGTGGATCGGATCGATCGCGGCGCTCGGCAACAGGAAGTTCATTCGTCCTCAGTCCCGTCTTCTTTTTTCGGGGCATCTTGCCCCTGTGTCATTTCCAGCGCCCGAGCATTCAGCTCTTTATAGGCGCGCATTATGGCCCGGATGCCAGCGACGAAACCGAGGGTCCCGCCAATCAGCAATCCCCAGGGTTCCGAGCCTGCGAACTTGTCGATCCAGAAGCCGAAAAAGCCTCCGACAAAGACATTGGCGACGAATTCGGCGCCGTATCGCAGGGCATAGCCCCCTGCCGAGAGACTGGTCCCGTCTGCCTGTTCATCACGCCGCTTTCTTGCCTCACGCTCATCGCGGGCCGCCTTTGCCTTGGCGATGCGCTCGCCGAGGTCGTTCGGTCCCTCGTTGGACATGATTTCAGATGCTCCGCAGCCGCGAATCCTTGACGACGGGGCTTCCCCCCGGATTTCGGCGCAAACTATGTAGGCAGGCTGTGCAAGTCAACCGGATATGCAGAACGCTACATCCCTGATTTTATTAAGTTTGTGTTGCGCATGTGTGCGCTACTCCGCCGCAACAAGCTCTTCGGCGGCCTGCAGGTCCACAGAAACCAGCTTTGAAACGCCCTGTTCTCGCATCGTAACACCGAAAAGACGGTCCATCCGGCTCATCGTGACCGGGTTGTGCGTGATAACCACGAAGCGGGTGTCGGTGCGCTGGCGCATTTCGTTCAGCATGTTGCAGAAACGGTCGACGTTTGCGTCGTCCAGCGGCGCGTCGACCTCGTCCAGCACGCAGATCGGGGCCGGGCGCGACAGGAAGACAGCGAAGATCAGCGCCGCCGCCGTCAGCGCCTGCTCACCGCCGGACATCAGGTTCAGCGTGCCCAGCTTCTTGCCAGGCGGCTGGGCGAAGATTTCGAGGCCGGCCTGCAGCGGATCATCGGCATCGACGAGACGGAGTTCGGCCTGGCCGCCGCGGAACAGCGCTGTGAAGAGGGCCTTGAAGTGCTCGTTGACCTGTTCGAACGCCTTCACGAGCCGGTCGCGGCCTTCCTCGTTCAGGGCTTCGACACCCTGGCGCAGCTTGGCGATGGCCTTGGCCAGATCTTCCCGCTCGATGACCTGCGCGCCAAGGCGCTCTTCCATTTCGGCGGCTTCTTCCTCGGCTTCGGGGTTCACACCGCCCAGCTGGTCGCGGGTGCGGCGCAGGTCTTCGACGCGGCGTTCGATGTCGCGGGGCGTGAACTCGCCGATATCTTCATCATCGAGGCCGGCTTCGGCAATGGCCAGCAGGCCTTCCGGCGTGCGCTGGAAATTGTTGCGGGCGTTCTCGACGGATTCTTCGAGACGGCTTTCCGCCGTTTCGAGTTTCACTTTCCAGCCGGCGAGGGATTCGCGCGCCTCAGAGGCGGCAGCGGAGGCGCGGCGGGCAGCAAACTCTGCATCCCGAATCGCGGCTTCCTTTTCGGCAAGGCGGTCAGCGGATTTCTGACGCTCGGTCTCCAGGCCGGCGACTTCAGCGGACATCGTCTCGATCTCGGCCGCAAGTTGCTGCGGACGGGTCTTCGCGGCCAGCGCTTCAGCGGCCGCAGCAGAGCGGCGCTCCAGCAGGCGGCCGACCCGTTCGGAGGCCGCGGTGATGCGGCTGGTCCAGGTCTGCACATCCCGCTCCAGCCCCTGACGCCGGGCGGCGGCCTGCTCGCGGCCGCGCGTGATGTCGGTCAGGCGGCCGCGGGCTTCGATCTCGGCAGAGCGGTTTTCAGCGACGGCTGCGCGCGCTTCGGCGAGGCGGGCTTCCAGCTGGCTTTCCTGCTCGCGGCTGTCGGACGGGGCGATCAGGGCGAGGTTTTCATTGACGATGGAGAGTTCCGACTCGGCGCGGGACAGTGCCTCGCCGGCTGTGTCGCGTTTCATGGCGGCGCGTTCAGAAGCCTGCGCCGCTTCGGCGACCGTGCTGCGCGCCATGTTCAGGGCGCGCTGGGCCGGAGCGACCTCATAGCGGCAGTTGCGCAGCGCCTCTTCGGCAGCGATCCGGGCCTCTCGAGCCGAGGTGAACTCCACTTCGCGCGCTTCGAGCGTTTCCTGCAGCGGGCCGAGTTCAGCAAGCGCGGCCTCAAGCCGGGCCTGTTGTTCAAGACGTGCGGCCGCGCTTACCGGGGCATCCGGCGTGCGGGCAAATCCGTCCCAGCGCCAGAGATGGCCTTCGGCAGAAACCAGACGCTGGCCCGGCTTCAGCAGGGTTGCGAGGCGCGGGCCGTCCGCCGCATCGACCAGGCCGCACTGCGACAGGCGCGCAGCCAGTTCGCCCGGAGCATCCGTATACTGAGACAGCGGCGTCGCGCCATCCGGCAGCATCTGGGCAACCGCATCGGCGCCGCCCCAATACATCGCGGCAGCCTTGTCGGTCGGGGCTTCGATGTCATCGCCGAGGGCAGCGGCAACGGCTTTCTCAAACCCGTCGCGTGTCCGGATACGCTCGACAACCGGCGGGGCGCTCGGGCCTTCGGCCTTGCGCAGCAGTTTCCGCAGGCCGCCGATTTCCGCTTCCAGCTCGCGGACGGCGCCGGCGGCTTCGTCGCGTGGTGGCTGAGCGGCGGTTTCTGCATCACGTGCGGCGGCCAGACGCTGCTCGGCCTCTTCCACACCGCGTTCCGCCGCCTGTAGCGCGGCTTCGGCTTCTTCTTCTGCAGCCTTTGCAGCCTTCAGTTTGCTGACAAGCGTGACAGCATCTTCCAGCGCGGCCATGTCGGCGCGGAGGCGTTCGACTTCCGATGTCAGATGCGCCTTGCGGCGGGTCTGGGCGGCTGCCTGATCTTCCGATGCCTGACGGCGGGCGCGGGCCTCGGACAGGCGCGCCTGAGCGTCGTCAGCAGCCTGTTCGGCTTTGGCCAGTTCGGCGCGGGCTGCTTCCAGCGCGGCGCGGGTCTGCGCTTCGGTCTCGGCATTTGCGGTCTCATCCTCGACCGGCAGGGCCGAGAGTTCGAACTTTGCATGCGCCAGCGCGTCTTCGGCTTCGGTCTTTGCCGTCTGCTCGCGCTCGATGTCTTCCATCAGGCGCGTGGCTTCCGCTTCCAGACGGGCATGCGCGTCTGAGGCGGACTTGCATTCGGTTTCCAGTTTCGCCAGCGCGATGCGCGCCTGACCAAGTTTTGCTGCGACGATGCTTTCGGCTTCGCGCAGCGGGGCAAGCCCTTCGGCGGCTTCGATACGGGCCGCTTCGCAGGTCGCGTCCTGACGGGAGGCATCCTCGACCTGGCGTTTGGTCTCTTCCAGTTTCGCGCGCGCCGTCTCGCAGGCGAGCTTTGCCTCGTGCCAGCGCAGATGGGCGACCAGGGCATCGAGCGCGAAAATCTCTTCGGAGAGTTTCTTGTAACGGCGGGCCTTGGCGGCCTGCCGTTTCAGGCTGGCCAGCTGGCGCTCCACTTCGGCGGACACTTCGGACAGGCGTTCGAGATTTGCCTCTGCCGCATTGAGCTTCAGCTCTGCTTCGTGGCGGCGGGTGTTGAGACCCGCAATGCCGGCGGCTTCTTCAAGGATACGGCGGCGATTCTGAGGCTTCGATCCGATCAGTTCAGAGATCTGACCCTGACGCACCAGTGCCGGAGAGTTCGCGCCCGTCGAGGCATCTGCGAACAGGAGCGTGATGTCCTTTCCGCGAACGGTACGACCGTTCAGCTTGTAGGACGTGCCCGCCCCGCGGCGGATGCGGCGCACGATCTCCAGCGTGTCGGAGCCATTGAACTCCGGCGGTGCGGTGCGCTTCGAATTGTCGAGGATCAGCGAGACCTCTGCGGTCTCCCGCGCCGGACGCCCGGCAGAGCCGGAGAAGATCAGGTCGTCCATCTCCCCGCCGCGCATGGCGCGGGCGGAACTGGCGCCCATGGCCCAGCGCAGCGCTTCAAGGAGATTGGATTTGCCGCAGCCATTCGGCCCGACGATCCCGGTCAGGCCGGGTTCGACGGGTAAATCCTGCGGGTCGACGAACGACTTGAAGCCGGCAATGCGAAGTTCAGTGATCTGCATTCCGGCTCCCTTGTCTTATGGTTGGTCGTTTGTTTCCGGCACACCGGCATCGTCACCCGCGGTGGTCGGCTGCGGGGCAGCGTCATCCGCCGGAGCGGCAGCTTCGGTTGCGGCCGGAGCGTCTTCGCCGAGCAGGCTGTCGATATATTTGGAGAACGCGTCTGCCGAGCTGGTCTCGCCCTGGAACAAATGCTTCTCGCCGTTCACGATGAAGGTCGGGGTCGAGTCGACGCCCCACTTTTCAACGGCGACCTGGTATTTGTCAGCGAGCGCCGTGCGATAGTCACGGTTTTCCATACAGGCGTCGAACTGGGCCGTGGTCTCGATGCCATGGCGCTTGCCGATCGTCTGGAGCGCGCCTTTGAGCGTGCCATTCTGGGCAGCCGTGACAACGCCGACCTGATTGGCGAACAGATCGTCAAGCACGTCGAAGAATTTGCCTTCCCCGGCACACATCGCCAGCACATAGGCGGGCACGTCCGGTTCGTGGATCGGGTATTCCCGGAAGACGAATTTCACCTTGCCGGTGACGATATATTTCTCGGTCAGTTCCGGAAGGATGTCGTCATGGAAGTAGCGGCAGGCCGGGCAGGTCGGCGAGGCGTATTCGATGATCGTGACCGGTGCGTTCTCCGATCCCTTCACATGATCGCCCTTGGTGATGGCGGCAACGCCGGTCGTCGTGCCGCTATCGCTACCACCACAGGCGGCAAGCATCAGCGCCGAAACGGCGGCCAGGGCGGAGCGTCTCGAGAGAAGGGTCATGGTCATGGCTTTCGCGTTAAGAATTGAGTCGATTGGGTTGCCAACTGGTTAACGGAAGCGGGGGCTGCTGTTAACTTTTGGCGCGCATTCAGTTGGTTGGCGGGGTGGCTTTGGCCAGTTCCTCATCGAGGAAGGCGGAGAAGCCTTCCGGCGTCATCATCGTGAGAGTGGCCGCATGGCTGACGCCGTCGACGATAAAGGTCGGCGAGGCATGGATGTCATAGTGCTCGGCCGACTTTTCGACTTCGATCATGTCGAAGCGCGTATCCATATTCTTGTAGCAGGCATCGAAAGCCTCCCGGTCCGCAACGCCGAAGGGCGTGCTCGCGCTGATCAGCGTGCCGGGCAGCGTGCCGATCTGAGCGGCGACGAAGATCTCGTCCTGGCGCGCAAAGATGTCTTTCAGGTAGGCGAGCCCGTCTTCATCCGGCAGGCAGCGGGCCTGGGTCAGGATCGTCATGTCGACCGAATTGCGGACCCATTCGCGCATCACGAACCGCACCTTGCCGGTTGTGATGTAGGTCTCCTCGATCACCGGGAAGACTTCCTCGGCGAATTCCTTGCAGTGGCTGCAGGTGGGTGAGAAGTATTCGATCACGGTGACCGGCGCGTCGGCAGAGCCTTCGACCCAGCCGAGTTCGTTTTCCGATGCCCACTCGCTCCAGCTGTCTTCTGCAATGGCGGGGGCGGCCATGGCGGCGCAGGCGAGCGTGGCGATGGCGATGCGTCGGATCAGTCCAGTCATGATTTCCCCGGTGCTTTATCGTCGTCTTCTGCGGTTAGCATGGCCGCGCCGAGCGCAACAATTGCCTCTCGCAGCCGCTTGTCCTGAATGCCTGCGGTGCTTGCCTCAAGCTCTGCGCGCTCTTTCGGCGTGAGCGGCCGGATCACGCGGCGCGGCTTTTGCGGGCCTTCGCTTGTGGTCAGCGGTCCCTGAACCAGCTTGATGGAGACGACATCCCCGCCTGCGGCGACCGAGACGCGCTGGCGGATGGTTTCGGACTGGTGCTGAACCATCGGCGCCGCCTGAGGCAGCACGCGCAGGGTCAGCACCCGCCCGTCCTTGCCGCCGCTGAGCCGTTCGGGCCGACAGAATTTATAGAGCTGTTCCCCGGCGATCTCCCGCCAGCGGGCCTTCAGCACCTGGATCGGCGGCAGCTTCTTCGCGCCGGACTTGCGGGTCAGGCGTTCCGCCGCCACACCAATCTTGGCCATGCCGGGACTGGCCGCCCGGCCGCGCATGTAGCGCAGGCGGACCCGCGCGCGGGCCTCCTCGATGGGATCGATGCTTGATCTGGTGACCATTGATCTGAGATTGCACGGGAATGAAGACAACGAAAAGGCAGGCTGTGAGGAAACACGGGGATTTGACCAAACTGCCTGCAGACTTGCTGGCCTGGTTCGACCGGCATGGGCGGGACCTCCCCTGGCGCACGGCGCTGGGCGAGCGGCGCGATCCGTACCGCGTCTGGCTGGCCGAGATCATGCTGCAGCAGACGACCATTCCCCACGGCACGCCTTATTTCATGACCTTCACCCAGCGCTGGCCGACGGTGGAAGCGCTGGCGGCAGCGAAGGATGAGGAGGTCATGACGGCCTGGGCCGGCCTCGGCTATTATGCCCGGGCCCGGAACCTGCTGAAATGTGCGCGGGAGATCGCGGAACGTGGCAGCTGGCCGGAGACGGCAGCGGAGCTGAAAAAGCTGCCGGGCATCGGCCCCTATACAGCGGGGGCCATTGCCGCGATTGCCTTCAACCAGCCGGCCGCGGCGGTGGACGGGAATGTGGACCGCGTCTTCGCCCGCCTCCTGGCCCTCAAGGGTGACTGGGCAGAGGAGAAAAAGCACCTCCATAAGGAAGTGGAACGGCTCGTTCCGGAAGGCCGTCCGGGGGACTTTGCCGAAGCGCTGATGGACCTCGGCGCGACCGTGTGTACGCCGACAAAGCCGAACTGCCTGATCTGCCCGGTTTCGAACTATTGCCTCGCCAAAGCCGAAGGCGAGCCGGAACGCTATCCGATCAAACCGCCAAAAAAGGCCAAGCCCATCCGGCGCGGTGCGGCCTATGTGGCGGTTCATAAAGGCGAAGTGCTGCTGCAGCGGAGGCCGGACAAAGGCCTGCTCGGCGGCATGCTGGGCCTGCCGACCAGCGATTGGGTGGAGGGCGAACGGTTAGATCCAGCTCCGCCCTTCAAGGCAAGCTGGGAAGAGATCGGAGACGTCCGCCACGTCTTCACCCATTTCGACCTGCGCCTCACCGTACAGCGGGTAGACCTGCCGCGCCGCCCGAAGGCGGACGGGTTCTGGGTGCCATTGGACGAGGTGGAGGGCCTGCCGAGCGTCTTTGCCAAGGCCTTCCGGCTGGCGACTTCAGGCTGACCGCAAGAATCGGGTCGCGGGTGGCGGCGCGGATCGGGAAAACCCGGGAACATTCCCGGAGGTTCCTTCATGACCGCATCGATCCTTGCGTTGCTCGTTTTCCTGTTTCCGCTCGCCTACAGCCCCGGCCCGGGCAACATGTTCTTCGCGGCCAATGGCGCGCGCTTCGGTGTGCGGGCCACCATCCCGGCCAGTATCGGCTATCACCTCGCGACATGGATCGTGACGGCGGCCATCGGATTTGGATTCATGGCAACGCTGGAACGTCTGCCGGGCCTGTTCATGGCGATCAAATGGGCCGGGTCTGCCTATGTGCTCTATCTCGCCTGGAAGCTGTTCCGGGCTGGCGCGGTCGAGAGCGCCGAAGACGCGCAGCCGGCGGGGGTCATGGACGGGGCGGTTCTGCTGGTCCTCAACCCGAAAGCCTATGTCATCATTGCCTTGATGTTTAGCCAGTTCCTGAACGGGTCGGGCGGCTCCCATACAGGCGCCGTGCTGTGGATCACGACCGTGTTCACGCTCAACAATCTCGTCGCCTTCACGGTGTGGACGCTGATCGGAGACAGGATTGCGGCGCAGTTCAGTGAAGAACGCCACGCGCACCTGCTGAACAGGCTGCTCGGCCTTGTCCTGGCAGCTGTCGCGATCTGGATGATGGTGGGCTGACGCCGTTTGCAGGCGGTCTTGCGGCGCCTAGTTCAGGCCCATTTCTTCCCGGTACCGGCGGCGCAGCAGGTCGATCGGCGCAAGGTCGCGCTTTTCGGTCTCATAGTGCCAATAGGTCCAGCCATTACATGCTGGGGCCTGCTGGACGTGAGCGCCGAGGCGGTGGATCGAGCCGGAATGGTTGCCTGTGGTCAGCGACCCGTCGACCCGGATGCGGGCCTGGTAGCGGCGCTGGGGGCTGAACAGGCGGTCGCCCGGTTTCAGCCAGCCGCTTTCCAGCAGGGCGCCGAACGGCACGCGCGGCAGCGACTTCTTGCTGCGCTCGGTTTCGAGGTCTTCGCCATTGATCGGCTCGATGGATTTGAGGCGTGCACGCGACAGGCGCGCATAGGTCTCGTCGCGCTCGATGCCGATATAGTTGCGGCCGAGGCGTTTGGCGGCCGCCGCGGTCGTGCCGGTGCCGGAGAACGGATCCAGCACGATGTCACCGGGATTGGTCGTCGCCAGCAGCACGCGGTGCAGCAGGCCTTCCGGCTTCTGTGTCGGGTGGGCCTTCTTGCCTTGTTCGTCCTTCAGGCGCTCGCCGCCTGTGCAGAGCGGGATCATCCAGTCAGACCGCATCTGCTTGTCTTCGTTGAAGACTTTCAGGGCGTCATAGTTGAACGTGCATTTGGACTGTTCGGACTTGCCGGCCCAGATCAGCGTTTCGTGCGCGTTCTGGAAGCGGGTGCCCTTGAAATTCGGCATCGGGTTAGACTTCAGCCAGATCACGTCATTCTGGATCCAGAAGCCCTGATCCTGCAGGATCGCGCCGACGCGGAAGATGTTGTGATAGGAGCCGATCACCCAGATCGCGCCATCATCTTTCAGCACGCGGCGGCATTCTTCCAGCCACTGGTGGCAGAACAGGTCATAGGCGTCGAAACTGTCGAACTTGTCCCAGTCATCGTCCACGCCATCCACGGTCGACTGGTCCGGACGGGTCAGCCCGCCGCCAAGCTGCAGGTTGTAGGGCGGGTCCGCAAAGACGAGATCCACCGACCGGTCTGGCAGGCGGGAAAGGATATCGATGCAGTCGCCCTGCATGATGACGTTCTTTTGCAGTTCCATAGTACAGCCCCGAATACGCAACGCGTGAAAGACAGAAGCCCGAATCAGTGCGTCGCTCCGGTTAGCGATTCCCTAACCGCGCCGCTTCGTTCCGGCTTCGAATCGTTCCGGATGCGAAACTAAAGACTGATTCGTGCTGTGGATAGAGCTGTGGGACAATCTGTGGAAAATCCTGTGAATCTCTGTGCAATTCGCAGGGGTGTCCGGCGGGATTGGAAGCCGACCCGAAATCGGATTAGGAACGGCGGCATGATAATCGACCTCGATCTCATTCTCACTTTCGTGAACCCGATTGGCGCGTTCGTGTTCGCCCTGTCCGGCGGCATCGTCGCCGTGCGCAACAAGATGGATATTTTCGGCGCTGTCGTGCTGGCGATCATCACGGCGGTCGGCGGCGGCACGATCCGCGACATCATCCTGAACCAGCCGGTCTTCTGGCTGAGCGACCCGCTGACCATCTGGTGCGCGATCGCGGGCGGGGTGATCGCGTTCTTCCTGCACAGTCTGGTCGATGCGCTCAAACCGATCCGCTGGGCGGACGCCGTCGGCCTCGCCATATTCGCCATCGCCGGCGCGGCCAAGACCGCCAGCCTCGGGCACGACCCGCTGTTCGTGGTCATCATGGGCGTTTTGACCGGAACGGGCGGCGGTGTGCTGCGCGATGTCGTCGCCAACCGCGATCCGCTGCTGCTGAAAGAGGACATCTACGCGACTGCCGCACTGGTCGGCGCGGGGCTTTATGCGGTGCTGCATTTTTCGGGTGTTCCGGAAAGCTGGGCGTTCGCCTCCGGCATGCTGGTCGCGTTCGTTCTGCGCGGGGCCGCGCTGATCTTCGGCTGGCACCTGCCGAAGAGCCAGCCGTAACGATTGCTGCAGGACCGGCATACAACCTTTCGGTAAGGTGCGTTTGCCGGGGCTCCGTGATATTCTTCACAGCATGAAAAGGGATGATCCGCCGGTCGGGCACGCTGAAAAGGTACGCTCTGTGGCCCTGTCGCGTAGCGCGGCGGCGCAGTCGAGCCTTGCTGCCTCCTGGGCGCGCTCGTTGAAAACCTACGGTCTGGAACCGGATGCACCTGGCAATTCCGACGCGCGGCTGGAGCAGACCGAACTCCACCAGCGCCGCGACGGCCTCGGCCGTATCCTCGCCACCTCCGCGCCGGTGATGGACCGTCTCTATGCCAGCCTCGGCCTTGCCGGGTGCAGCGTGTTCCTTTCCGACACCGAAGGCGTTGTGATCGACCACCGCATGGCCGACAGCGATGGCGCACTGTTCCGCGCGGCCGGCCTTTGCGAAGGCGGCGTCTGGTCCGAAGCAGTGCAGGGCACGAATGGCATCGGCACCTGTATCGCCGAACAGCGCGCCGTCACGATCTATCGCGACCAGCATTTCCATGACCGCAATACGGTGATGAGCTGCATGGGTGCGCCGGTGTTCGATGAGCATGGCGCCATCGCCGCTGTGCTCGACGTGTCGTCCTGCCGGGATGACCTGACCCAGCCCTTCGCGACCCTGATTGCGCAGACGGTGACGGATGCGGCCCGCCAGATCGAGGCCGATCATTTCCAGAGCGCCTTTTCCAGCCAGCGCATCCTGCGCGGCTCCGGCGACGGGCAGAAAGGCGCTGTGCTGCTGGCCGTGGACGGGGATGATCTCGTCGTCGGCGCGACCCGAGCGGCTCGCGCGATCTATGGCCTCGGCCACAATAACCGGATCGATCCGCGGCCGGCCGGAGACCTGTTCGGGGATTCCGAATCCCGCGGTGTCGGCCTTGAGAGTGCAGAACGCCGCGAACTGCGCCGGGCCATCGCCCGCGCCAATGGCAACATGGCGGCGGCCGCCCGCGCCCTCGGCATCAGCCGGGCGACGCTTTACCGCCGGATGGACCAGCTGGGCCTTTCGCGCGGCTGATTTCCACCAAATGTGTCTCATTCCTGAGACACATCGCGCATTTCACCGGATTGACGCGGGCTGACAGAGGCCCGCAGCAGGCAGAACATTCCTCCCAGTCTTCGCACCCGACGAAGAGCGCCAATGATCTGGAGGAAATGACATGGCCGACACACAGATTCTCGACACGTCCGACATGAAGGCACCGTTCCGTGAACGGTATGACAACTTCATCGGCGGCAAGTTCGTCGCCCCGAATGGCGGGCGCTATTTCGACAATACCTCTCCGGTGAACGGCAAGGTGATCTGCCAGATCGCCCGGTCCGATGCCAGCGACATCGACATGGCGCTGGACGCTGCGCACGCCGCGAAGGATGGCTGGGGCCGCACCTCGGTGGCAGAGCGCGCCAATATGCTGAACCGGATCGCGGACGTGCTGGAGGAGAACCTCGAACTCGTCGCGACCTGCGAGACGTGGGACAATGGCAAGCCGATCCGCGAGACCATGGCGGCGGACGTCCCGCTCGCCATCGATCACTTTCGCTATTTCGCAGGCTGTATCCGCGCGCAGGAAGGCAGCATTTCCGAGATCGACCACGACACGGTCGCTTATCATTTCCATGAACCGCTCGGCGTGGTCGGACAGATCATCCCGTGGAACTTCCCGCTCCTCATGGCGGCATGGAAACTCGCCCCGGCGCTGGCCGCCGGGAACTGCGTGGTGCTGAAGCCGGCCGAGCAGACCCCGGCCACAATCATGGTGTTCGCAGAGCTGATCGCCGACATCCTCCCACCTGGCGTGCTCAACATCGTGAACGGCTTTGGCCTGGAGGCGGGCAAGCCGCTCGCCTCCAGCAACCGCATCGCCAAGATCGCCTTTACCGGCGAGACGACGACCGGCCGGCTGATCATGCAGTATGCGTCCGAAAACCTGATCCCGGTGACGCTGGAACTGGGCGGCAAGTCGCCGAACATCTTCTTCGAGGATGTGATGCGTGCGGACGATGACTATCTCGACAAGGCGATCGAAGGCTTCGTCATGTTCGCGCTGAACCAGGGCGAAGTGTGCACCTGTCCGTCGCGCGCCCTGATCCATGAAAACATCTATGACCGATTCATGGAACGTGCCCTCAAGCGCGTGGCCGAGATCAAGCAGGGCAACCCGCTGGACCCGGCCACGATGATTGGCGCGCAGGCAAGCTCCGAGCAGAAAGAGAAGATCCTCTCCTATTTCGACATCGGCCGTCAGGAGGGCGCCGAAGTGCTGATCGGCGGCGAGGCGGCAAATCTCGGCGGGGATCTCGCCGGCGGTTATTACGTCCAGCCGACGGTGCTCAAGGGCCACAACAAGATGCGTGTGTTCCAGGAAGAGATCTTCGGGCCGGTCGTCTCGGTGACGACGTTCAAGGACGAAGCTGAAGCGCTCGCCATCGCCAATGACACGCTCTATGGCCTCGGCGCCGGCGTGTGGAGCCGCGAGGCGAACACCTGCTACCGCTTCGGCCGCGGCATCCAGGCCGGGCGCGTGTGGACCAATTGCTACCACGCCTATCCGGCCCATGCGGCCTTCGGCGGGTACAAGCAATCCGGCATCGGCCGTGAGAACCATTCGAAGATGCTGGACCACTACCAGCAGACCAAGAACATGCTGGTCTCCTACTCCCCGAAGAAGCTTGGCTTCTTCTGATCCTGCCGCGGTGTGACGGCAGGGGGACGGTCCCGGTGGCAGCGTAGGCCGGGACCGTCCACTCCCTTTTCGGAGGTAATCCGATGACAGATGAAAGAATTACGCCGCCGCGCGTCACCGCAACCGATGCGGCGCGGCGCCTGATTGCCGAGATCCGGCAGGACTATCCGGAGATCCTGTTCCACCAGTCCGGCGGATGCTGCGACGGGTCGAGCCCGATGTGCTATCCGGCCGACGACTTCAAGGTTGGCGAGCGGGATGTGAAGCTGGGCGAGATTGACGGCGTGCCCGTCTATATCTCGGCCAGCCAGTTCGAGGCGTGGAAACACACCCAGCTGATCCTGGATGTTGTGCCGGGGCGCGGCGGCATGTTCTCGCTGGATAATGGGCGTGAGCAGCGTTTCCTGACCCGCAGCCGGGTCTTCGATGCCGGCGAACTTGCCGCGCTTGGCGATCCGCCGGGCTGAGGCCTAGAGGTCGAGCGCCATCTGTCCGCCTTTCTGAACGGGCGGTGCGAAGAGGTCCGTGCGCAGGGACGGACGGGGATTGCCGAGGCCCAGCCGCTTCGTGGCCCGGGCGAAGCGTTTCGCGATCAGGTCCGCCACAGGCCCGCGTCCGCGCATGCGTTCGCCCCATTGGGCGTCGTAATCCTTGCCGCCGCGCATGTCGCGCATCGTGTTGATCACCTTTGCGGCCCGGTCAGGCACATGCTGAACCAGCCATTCATGGAACAGGTCCTTGATCTCATAAGGCAGGCGCAGCAGCACATAGCCCGCCCCGCCTGCGCCGTGGGCGGCGGCGGCTTCCAGCAGGGCTTCGATTTCATGGTCGTTCAGGGCCGGGATGATGGGCGCGGTCATCACGGTCACCGGGATGCCGGCCTCGCTGAGGGCACGGACGGTTTCCAGCCGCCGTTGCGGCGTGGCGGCGCGCGGCTCCATCTTGCGGCTCAGCGCGCGGTCCAGCGTCGTGATCGACACGCCGGCCCGCACCAGCCCTTTCTCCGCCATGGGGGCGAGCAGGTCGATGTCGCGCTGGATCAAGGCCGATTTCGTCAGCAGGGTGACAGGATGGTTGTGCGCCGCCAGGACTTCCAGCACTTGCCGGGTCATTTTGTAGGTCCGCTCGATCGGCTGGTAGGCGTCCGTGTTCATGCCGAGCGCAATCGGCCGGCAGACATAGCTGGGGCGGGAGAGTTCCCATTCGAGCTGGCGGATCGCATTGGTCTTGTAGAAAAGCCGGCTTTCGAAATCGAGGCCAGCGGACAGCCCGTGGAAGGCATGGCTCGGCCGGGCGAAGCAATAGATGCAGCCATGCTCGCAGCCGCGATAGGGGTTGATCGTCCGGTCGAAAGAAATGTCGGGCGAGCGATTGAAGGTGATCACTGTCCGCGCCGTTTCCGGCATCACCAGCGTCTCGATCCGGGCGGCATCCTGTTCGATCGTGTCCCAGCCATCATCGAAGGCGAAGCGGGTCTCTTTCTCGAAACGCCCGGTCTGGTTCGACACCGCCCCGCGCCCGCGCTGTGTGGCGCGTTCGGCGGCGGCCTGTGTGTCGATCAGGCTGACACGGCCTTTGGGGGAGAGTTTCTGTCCGGTGCGCATGCCGGCAAAAGGCCACGCAAACAAGAACAAATCAAGAACAAAATTGACGCAAAGGCGCCGTTTCCTGTGGATGGGCCGGGCGCGTTCAGCCCTTCAGCGTGTCGAAATTTCCGAAAATGCGCGACAGGTGCTCCGGCATGCCCCGGCCGGTCACGTCGGAGAAGTCGGTGCCATCGCCAAAATCGGGATTGGCCGTAGACGGTCTCGCCTTGAGCTGCATGGACCAGTCCGGGAAGACCCGCTCATCTGCGTCTTCCTGAAGGATGGTGACCACGGATGTATGGCGCGGATCCCTCACGATGCGCTGGTAAGTCTCCCTCACGTCGCGCTGCTCACCTTCGAGCATCTGCAGGAAATTCAGCCCGTTAAAAAGCAGGGCGCCCGTAATGCCGCATTGGGCATTGGCCGTTGTCGCTTCTTCCAGGATGTTTGAGAGATCAGTCTCTGCCAGACCGAATTTCGCCGTGCTGACATAAATAAGGCGGAACATGTAAGCCCTTGATCTGTATGGTCTTTGGCGTCGTTGCCCAAACGGCAAATCTTAGGCGCATTTTTTGCGGTTTCGTCAAGCATGACCCCTGCGGTTCCAGGCCCGCCAGTCGCTCAGCTGGTCGATGTCCATCAGCATGGGCAAAAGGCCGATGTCGGCATGGCCGGGCAGGTTCGACCAGACATCCTGCATGGCGTGCGGGCCAGACCAGCGCACATTGCGGAAAGGCGAACGGGTGCGGGCACTCTTGTTGATGCCGAACAGCCAGAAACCGCCATCCTCCGCCGGGCCGAATACGGCATCGTGGCGGGCCAGCAAACGCACGGCCTGGCGCAGCAGCGCAGCGGACACATCCGGCGCGTCGGTTCCGATAAACAGGACCGGGCCGGGCGGGGCTTCGTTGAGCCCTTTTTCCAGCCGTTCCGTCAGCGTGCCCTGGCCCTGGCTGCGGCGAGGCAGATGGGCCGGCCATCCTGTTGTGGTGACAGCGCGCAGCGCACTGTCCGGCGCAGCATAGATGATCGTGTCACAGCCGGACTGCATGGCAGCGCGGAAGGTGCGGGCCTGCGTGAAACTGGCAATGCGCCGGGCGGCTGCGGGGCCTGTGTCCTTGGCCAGTCTAGTCTTGGACAGGCCGATGCGCGGGGGCTTGGCGAATACGAGAAGAGTTGGATGTCGCATGCCAATGCCTTACTTTCGTCTGCAGTCCGGTGAAAGATGTCGGGATCAAAACCGGGCCAAAAAGGAGGCTTTCCGATGCAATGCCTGAATTCCGGCCTGAAATCTGGACTGAAAAGCGTGCTGAAAAGTGTTCTGGCGGTCAGTGCCCTCGCCTTGTTGCCAGCCTGCTTCATGAGCGAGACGCCCTTCATTTCGCCGGACGATGTCGTCCGGCTGGATGAGGCGTCGGTCATCCTTGTCTGCAGCGCGGAAGACGATTGCGCCCGCACCGTGCCGAACCGGGGCAACAAGGGCTATTTCATGATGCCGCCGGAAGATGAAGGCGAGGATGAGGAGCCTGTGGCCGTCCGGTTCGCGCCTCTGATGGAGACGGCGGTCGGGCCGGTCTGGCTGACCGAGATCCGGATGGTGGAGGATGACGAGACAGCCTATGTCGTCGGCGTCACCCGCCGCGCGCCCGAATTCGACGCCGATGGCCTGAAAGGGTTCGATGTCGAACTCCCCTGGTGCGGCGATGTTTCGGAGGAAGAGCGGGAAACCTGGGGCATCGAGAAGCTCGATTCCTATACCTGCAGCCTGCCAACGGACGCCTCGATTGCGGACTATCTGCGCGAAGCGCACAAAGCCTGGTTCGACGATCCGGACTGGTGGGACGGCGACTAGGCCCAGCGGCCCCTTTCATGCGGAATGCCATGGGCGATGCAGATGTCGTGCAGGCGGTCGGTCGCCTGCGGGTCGTTGGCGAAGAATTCGATCGAAAGTGCTATCAGCAACTGGCCCCAGGCTTCCTTCGGCACGATGGTCCAGAACTCATAGTCTGAATCGCCCCACATCTCCTCGACCAGCTTGCCCATATCCTGCGTGTCGAAGGTGAATTTGTCCTCTGCCAGGGTTGCCCGGACGGAGCGGAAATTCTCGCCCTCCTGCCGGTAGAGTTCCACGGAATTCTGGTCGTCGCTCATGAGGGGCTCCTCGTCAGGTGTATCGTTTCGCCAAATCCTCCGGGCGGGCGCCCAGAAGGAAACGGGTCAGCAGGAACGCATTGTGCCATGACCGCTTGCGCCAGCCGTCGCGCTCATATTTGGCGGCGGAGGTGCGCGCCTCGGCATTCAGCTGGACGAGGCGCCGCTTGCCGATGGCGCGGACGATCATCACGTCCTCCATCAGCGGCACGTCAGGGTAGCCGCCGACCTCGTCATAGAGCTTCCGGCTGATCAGCAGGCCCTGGTCGCCATAAGGCAGGCCCAGCATCCGGGCGCGGCGGTTTGCGCGTTTCTCCAAGGTCCGGGCGGCGCGCGCATCGGACCGGTATCGTAGTTCGAAGAACGCGGCATAGTCCGGTTTAGTCATGACATGATCCGATGTGCGCTCGGCCCAGTCACGGGAAAGCGCCGTATCGGCATGCAGAAACAGCAGCCAGTCACCCCGCGCGGTGGCTGCTCCGGCAGCCAACTGCGCGCCCCGTCCGCGGGCACCGGTCACCAGATTGGCCCCCATCGCCCCGGCGATTTTCGCGGTCGCATCCTCAGACCCGCCATCGGCCACGATGACCTCCCGGATCAGCCCTGCCTCCAGCCCCGGCATCAGGCTCTCCAGGCAAAGCGGCAGCTCCGCCTCGGCGTTCAGCGTTGGAATGACGATGGAAAGCGGAGCGGGCATGATGAAGGGGCAGTCAGATAATGAAAAGGCTGGTCGAGTCGGGCGCTAGCTGAAGAGCCCGATCACGTACAGCACTTCGAGAATGACCCAGCCAGCGGTGCGGCCGAACTTCGTGAAAGCGCCGATGGTTCCTGCGACAAGGCCCAGAGCAATTGCTGCAGCAATGATACCGGGGCCGTCCAGTTGATAAGCGAACTTGCAGACCAGGAAGACTGCCAGCCCTGATCCGCCACCTAAGATCATAAATGCCAGGATACCGGCAGCCATTTCGTCGGTGCCTTGGGGCTCCCTGCTTTCGCTCATTCCAGCTCCCCCAGCCGCTTTTCTACCAGCAGCAGGTCACGCCAGGCGCGGGACTTTTCCTGCGGGCGGCGCAGCAGGTAAGCCGGGTGCAGCAGCGGGATCAGCGGCACGGAATAGCCGCCAGCCGTGGTGAACACATGCTCGGAACCGCGCAGGCGCATGATGCCGTCCTGCGTGTCCAGCAGCGCCTTGGCAGGCACGCCGCCGGCCGCCACGATCAGCTTCGGCTGGTTCAGCTCGATCATCCGGTCGACGAAGGGGCGGCAGACGTCCAGCTCTTCCTGGTCCGGGTTCCGGTTACCAGGTGGGCGCCAGTAATTGACGTTGGTGATGAAGGCGTTGGTCTCGCGGGTCCGCTCGATGGCGGCCAGCATCCGGTCCAGCAACTGCCCGGCCTTGCCGACAAAAGGCAGGCCTTTCCGGTCCTCCTCCGCGCCGGGACCTTCGCCGATCACCATCAGGCTGGCCTCCGGCGTGCCGTCATAGACGACGGTCGAGTGTGCGGCGGCCTTCAGCGGGCTGCCTTCAAACGATTCGATGGCAGCCTTCAGGGCGTTCAGAGTGTCGCACCCTGCGGCCTGAGAGCGGGCTTCCTCCACCCAATTTTTCGGTTTCCTGCGGCGCGGGCGGACAGGCGCATTTTGCTGCGGTGCAGCAGAACCTGTTGATTCTGCTGCCTTCAGGAAGGCGTCGACCCGGGTGTGATCAACGTCCACGCCCATCTCCTCCCACCAGTCAGTGAGGGCATCGATGGCAGTGATTGACGCAGGGGCGGGCATTCAGAAGCTCTGGACCTTCGCGGCAGACATTGTAAGTGCTTAAGTAATTGCAGATATGGGCGGCAACTCTAAGGCCGAAGCGAGGAGAAACCAATGGCGGATGACGCTATGGAACGGGAATCGATGGAGTTCGACCTGGTGATCGTGGGCGGGGGCCCGTCCGGTCTGTCAGCCGCCATCAGGTTTAAACAACTGGCGAACGAGGCAGGCGAAGACCTGTCCGTCGTGGTTCTGGAAAAGGGCGGCGAGATCGGCGCGCACATCCTGTCGGGTGTCGTGATGGATCCGGTCGGCCTCGACAAGCTGATCCCCGATTGGCGGACCCGTGACGACCGCCCGCTGAAAACGGAAGTGACGGCAGACAAATTCATGTTCCTGGGGCCGCAAGGCGTGGCGGACATTTCCATTCTGCCGATGCCGGGCTTCATGAAGAACCATGGCAATTTCACCGGCTCGCTGGCCAACGTGACCCGCTGGCTCGGCCAGGAAGCCGAAAATCTCGGCGTCGAAGTCTTCCCCGGCTTTGCTGCCTCTGAAGTTGTCTACGGCGAAGATGGCCGCGTGAAGGGCGTCGTGTCCGGTGTCATGGGCATCGCGGCCGATGGCAGCCACAAGGGCGACTACCAGCCGGGCATGGAACTGCTGGGCAAATACGTGCTCTTCGCAGAAGGCGCCCGCGGCTCGCTGACCAAGGAGCTCATCGCGAAGTTCAATCTCGATGAAGGCCGCGACCCGCAGAAATTCGGCATCGGCCTGAAAGAACTCTGGTCCGTGCCGGAAGAGAATTTCAAGGAAGGCTATGTCCAGCACACGATGGGCTGGCCGCTCGACAACAAGACCGGCGGCGGCAGCTTCCTTTATCACTTCCGCGATAATGGCGAGCCGTTCATCTCGGTCGGTTTCGTGGTTCACCTGAACTACGCCAACCCGTACATTTCGCCGTATCAGGAGTTCCAGCGCTTCAAGCACCACCCGGCCGTGTTGCCGCATCTCGAAGGCGGCAAGCGCGTGGCCTATGGCGCCCGTGCGATCACCGAGGGCGGCTTCCAGTCTGTTCCGAAGCTGGCCTTCCCGGGCGGCGCGCTGATCGGCTGCGGTGCCGGCTTCGTTAACGTGCCGCGCATCAAGGGCAGTCACAACGCCATCCTGACCGGCATGATGGGCGCTGAAGCGGCCTTCGCCGCCATCAAGGACGGCCGTCAGGGCGACACGCTGGAAAGCTATGAAGAGGCTTACACCCAGTCTTCGGTCTACAAGGAGCTGAAGGTCGTCCGGAACGTGAAACCGCTCTGGTCGAAACTCGGCACCGCCATCGGCATCCCGATGGGCGGCATCGAAATGTGGATTTCCAGCCTGCTCGGCGGGTTCTCCTTCTTCGGCACGATGAAGCACGGCAAGACCGACGCGGCATCGCTGAAGCCGGCGAAGAACTTCAAGCCGATCGACTATCCGAAACCAGATGGCGTGATCAGCTTCGACAAGCTCACCAATGTTTCCTTCACGAACACCTATCACGAGGAAGACCAGCCGGTGCACCTGAAGGTCGCTGACCTCGCCCTGCAGAAATCTTCCGAGCACGATGTCTTCGACGGCCCGTCGGCACGTTACTGCCCGGCCGGCGTGTATGAGTGGATCGAGGAAGGCGGCGAGCTGAAGTTCCAGATCAACTCGCAGAACTGCATCCACTGCAAGACCTGCGACATCAAGGATCCGAACCAGAACATCAACTGGACCGTGCCGGAAGGCGGCGGCGGCCCGGCCTATCCGAACATGTGATCCGGCCTTTCAAGGCGATCATGGTGCAGCCCGTTCCTTGTCAGGAGCGGGCTGTTCCGTATCGGCACACGGGGAAGTGATGCGGCAAACAGGCCAGATCAGGCCAGATTAAGCCCATGTTTATGAACAAGGCAGCAAACCTGTCCTGTACAACACGTGGCCGCCTTGCTCTTGCCGTACGGGGCTGCTTCACTCGGCGCCACCTGCGAAGCTGGAGACCGGAGAGTCCATGCGCCTGAAGAATTCTGTCGCGGCAAGTGCGCTTGCCTTGTCCCTTTCCCTGTCTGTCTCGCTGGGCGCGTGCGCTGCCGCACCTGCAGTTCCGGATGCGGCGCTGCTCGAAACCCAGGCCGAAGACGCGGTGATTGCCGAAACCTATGCCAGCCTGTCGGATGCGGCGCGGGCGACTTCTGTACTGGATGCGCGCGGCAAGCCGGTCGGTCCTGACGCGTATGACATGCCATCCGCTGCGGTGAAGGCCGGCGATATGGCGGCCTTTCTCGCCAAGACGCGTGACCTGGATGTGGAAGACCGCGACGCCAGCCCGCTGTTCGACGCTTTCATCGCGCTCGACGAAGCGGCCGCCGGCCGGACGGAAGAGGCGCGCCAGACCCTCGCCGAGGCCAGCGCCCGCTCGGGCGAAGAAGGTGAGACCAGTTTCTATATCTATCTCGATGCCTGGCTGCTCGCCATGGAAGGCAAGACCGATGAGGCCATCAACCGGCATCGCGGCGCCGCCAGCGGCATGCCCGGCCTGACCGGCGATCTGTCCCTGGCCGCCATGCTCGACGCGCTCGGCCGGCCGGAACAGGCCCTGGCCGTTTATGAGGCGATGACGCCATCGAAGATCGAAGCGCCCGAACACCAGTTCGATCCCAAGGGCCTGATCTACAATCACATCCGGACGGTGATCTCCCGCCACGCGCTACTGCTGCAGCGGTTGGGCCGGATCGATGAGGCGAAGGCGGTCTATCAGCAGCTGGCGGACGCCGAGCCGGAAGAGGCGATCAGCTACGCCGCCGCCATGGACAGCCTGGAGACCGGGAAGAACCTGAAGAACGAGCCCCAGTCCGTGGCCGAAGCGTTCAGCCAGTCGCTGGCCGATGTGTCCCGCACCATGCAGGAACAGCGGGTCATCCGCCGCATCATGATGGGCGGCCGGGTCGAAGGGTTTGACGACCAGCGTTCGGCGTTCGATCAGGTGGCGCTGCTGATCTCGCCGGAAAATGAAGACCTGCGGTCTGCGATCATCGACGAGATGTATGCCAGCGCCCTGTATGACGGTGTGGCGCATGTTGCCACCACAGCGCCGGAACCGACGGCATCCCTGCAGATTGCGGCGGCGCAGGCGAAACTCATGTCCGGGCAGGAGGATGCCGCCCGTGCCGCCATCGACAAGGCGCTCGGCCTGACCGATGACGACAACCGTCTGTCGACGCTTTACGGCGCGCTTCAGCTGCACTCGCGGATGAATGACGAGAAGGCCTCGAAGGACCTGATCGAGAAAGTCATCGCCCTGTCCGAAAACCCGGCAGAGGAGGCGGCCGCACACGGCCTCGCAACCAGCATCTACAATCAGTTCGGGGATTACAAGCAGGCCGTCAGCCATGCCGAACAGGCCCGCGCGCTGGACGATACGCATGACCGCCGGGTCGTTCTGGCCGATGCGCTCGGCCGTAACGGACAGATCAATGAAGCGCTGGCGATCCTGCGAACCGAGCGCCTCACGCGTCCGAACGACCCCTACATGCTGAACACGCTCGGTTATTTCCTGATCGAGCGGACGGACAAGCTGGACGAGGGCTTCAAGCTGCTCAGCCGCGCCCGCACAATGGCGGAGCGCGATCCCTATATCGCCGACTCGCTGGGCTGGGCCTATTTCAAGCTTGGCCACATCAATGAGGCCAAACGCCTGATCGAACTGTCCCGCCAGGAACTCGCCCCGCACCAGCATTGGGAGATCGAGTTCCATCTTGGCGACATCTACTGGTATCTCGACGACAAGGAGGCGGCTAAAGCCGCCTGGCAGACAGCGCTCGACAACGGCCCGCCCGCTGCGGAAAAGGCCGACCTGACCGACCGGCTGGAAAATGGCCTCAGTGAACCGAAGCCGGAACGCCAGCCCTTGCCGGATGTGTCGCTAACCGATGGCGAAGTCGACCGTCAGGACATCTGACACCCGCCTCTTTAACGTGCCAGCGGTGCGCCTTACTATCGCCTGAAAAGGCTGCGATTCCGTCAGCAGACGGCAGGGAAAGTGTTCATGACTGACGGCAGATACGAAAGCGTCGAAAACCGCTTCGGAATCAACGGGTTTTACCTACCAGGGCCACGCTGGGTGTGGATCTGGCTGCGCCGGTTGATTGTGCTCGGCTTTGTTCTGGGTGTGATCGGGATCATCGCGCTCTGGCTGTACTTTGCTGCATTGGGCCGGACCGTGCCCTCGATCGCCAAGCTGAAACAGTATGAACCGCCGATCACCTCCCGCGTCCACGCAGGTGACGGGACCCTGATTGCGGAATTCGCCGATCAGCACCGGGTCTTCGTGCCATATGAATCGATCCCGACCCATGTGGTCGATGCCTTCGTTGCGGCCGAGGACAAGAACTATTTCAGGCACCACGGGCTCGATTATGTCGGCATCCTGCGGGGCGGCATCAATTCGGTGAAGAACAAGCTCACCGGCAAGGGCGGCCTGCAGGGCGGCTCGACGATCACCCAGCAGGTGGCCAAGAACATGCTGCTGACCCGCGATCAGAACCTGACCCGCAAGGCGAAGGAAGCCATCGTCGCCCAGCGCATGGAAAAGGAATTCACCAAGGGACAGATCCTCGAACTGTACCTCAACGAGATCTATCTCGGCGGACGGTCCTATGGCGTCGGGTCGGCGGCGCTGAACTATTTCAACAAGTCCCTCCCGGAACTGGACCTGTCGGAAGCGGCCGTGCTTGCCTCTCTGGCGAAGGCTCCATCGGCGGTCAATCCGTACACCAATCCAAAACGCCTCCTCGCTCGCCGGAACTATGTGCTCGGCCGCATGGTCGAGGATGGCTACATCACCCAGGAAGAGGCCGACGAGGCCATGAGCAAGCCGCTGACCACGACGCGGCGGCTGAAAGGTCCGGAATATGTGGCCGCGACCTATTTCGTTCAGGAACTGCGCCGGGATCTTATCAAGTCCTATGGCGAGGAAACTCTGGAACAGGGCGGGCTTTCGATCCGCTCTACCATCGACACGCATTTGCAGCTGGCAGCGCAGCAGGCACTGCGCAACGGTCTGATTGCCTACGACCGCCGTCATGGCTGGCGCGGTCCGGTCACCACGATCGAAACGGGCGACGGCGCGCTGGAAGCCCTGAAAGAGGTCAAGCTCCCCGGTGGCTATGGCACCTGGGAAGCGGCCATGGTGCAGAAAGTGTCCAGCTCCGGCGCGACGCTTCTTCTGACGGACGGCGCAACGATCAAGCTGCCGGCCGAGGAAGTTGAATGGGCCAAAACCTACAAATCCGAAGACGGAAAAACCGGCCTTCAGGTCGGGCAGGTCATTCTGGCGGAGTTGAAGCGGCAGGTTCTCAACGCCGACGAAACGCTCGCGCCGCGCTCGGAAGAGGCCGAGCTTGACCCGGAAGGCAATGAGATCGACGAGGGTGAGATCGAGCCGATGCTGGTCCCGGTGGGCAATGCCACGCTGCGCCAGGTGCCGGAAGTCGACGGGGCGCTGATCGCCCTCGATCCGCACACCGGCCGGATCCTCGCGATGCAGGGCGGCTACTCCTTCTTCAAGTCGAGCTACAACCGCGTCACACAGTCGAAGCGCCAGCCGGGCTCCAGCTTCAAGGCGTTCGTCTATGCGGCCGCGCTTGAGAAGGGCTACACGCCGGCGACAAGGATGCTGGATGCGCCGTTCGTGTCGTTCGATGTGTCGACCGGTGATTACTGGCGCCCGTCCAACTATACCGAAGGCCGCTCCTACGGCATGGTCACCCTGCGGATCGCGCTGGAGAAATCGCTGAACCAGGTCACCGCGCGCGTCGCCCAGGACATCGGGATGGAAGCCGTCAGCGACCTTGCGGTGCGCATGGGCGTCTATGAAAACCTTCCGCCTTACGCCGCCATGTCTCTCGGCGCAGGCGATGCCTACCTGATCGACATGGCGCGCGGGTATGCAGGCTTCGTCAATGGCGGGAAGAAGATCACGCCGACGCTGCTGGACCGCGTTCAGGACCGCCATGGCCGGACGCTGTTCCGTCACGATGAGCGGGCTTGCGAAGGCTGCCAGGCCGAAGAGTGGGACGGTCAGGAGCCGCCGCAGCTGGCCGAAGTCGGTGAGCAGGTACTGGACCCGATCGTCGCTTACCAGATCACGCACATGCTGGAAGGCGTGGTGGAGCGCGGCACGGGCCGCCGGGCGCTGCGCGTCGGCAAGCCGCTGGCTGGCAAGACCGGGACAACCGACGATTATCGCGACGCCATCTTCATGGGCTTCTCGCCTGACCTCGTGGTCGGCGTCCGGGTCGGGTTCGACGACAATCGCAGCCTTGGCGAAGGCGAAGCCGGCGGTTCGGTCGCCGCGCCGATCTTCACCGAGTTCATGGAAAAGGCCTTGGCCGACCAGCCGGCCATCCCGTTCCGTATTCCGCCCGGTGTGCGCCTGGTGAAGATCGATGCCCGCACTGGCGAACTGCCGGGGCCGGAGACCAGCGTCATCATAGACGAGGCGTTCCGTCCGGGCACGGAGCCGGGGCTTTCGGCCTTCAACAGCAGCGATGACTGCCTGTCGATCTCCGGCAGCTGCGGCGCGGGCAGCAGCTCGGGCAGCGTCTCCGGCTTCGATCCGGAGCGCGATGCCGGTGTGGTGCCGGAAGATCCGATGCAGCCGCAGGAGCAGGCCGTCACCGGGGATCTCGACGGCACTTACTGACCCCAATCCGTTTTGACCCTGCGGGGCGGCTGCGCTATAGGCCCGCCTCGCAGTTTTTATTCTTTTGAAAGGCCGAACACATGTCCGCAGAAATCAAGTCTCTGATTGACCAGATCCGCTCCTCGGCCGCTCTGCTACGGAGGCGTCTTTGACTGGGATACAGCTACAAAACGCCTCGATGAACTAACGGCTCTCTCCGAGAAGCCGGACTTCTGGGACGATCCGCAGGCCGCCCAGGCCATGATGCGTGAGCGCCAGAAACTGGCCGACGGGATCGAAACCGTCGAAGCCCTCGAAAAGGAAGCCGAAGACGCTGGCGAGCTGCTGGAACTGGCCGAAGGCGACGATGCCATGGTGGCCGATATCGAAGCCTCCCTGACGCGCGCCGCCGCGCGGGCCGAGAAGGCGGAGCTCGCCGCGCTGCTGTCCGGCGAGGCCGATGGCAATGATGCCTATGTCCAGATCAATGCCGGCGAGGGCGGCACCGAGAGCCAGGACTGGGCCTCGATCCTGCGGCGCATGTATGTGCGCTGGGCCGAAAAGCACGGCATGAAGGTCGAGGAGATGGACGAGCGCGAGGGCGAGGAAGCGGGGATCAAATCCGCGACGCTCCAGATCAAGGGCGACAGCGCCTATGGCTGGCTGAAGTCGGAGCAGGGCGTGCACCGCCTTGTCCGGATTTCACCGTTCGACTCTTCCGCGCGCCGTCACACCAGTTTTGCCTCGGTCACGGTGACGCCGGTGATCGACGACAATATCGAGATCGAGATCGACCCGTCCGACGTGCGCACCGACACTTACCGGGCCTCCGGCGCGGGTGGCCAGCACGTCAACCGGACCGACTCGGCCGTTCGCCTGACGCACGAGCCGACCGGCATTGTGGTGCAGTGCCAGAACGACCGGTCCCAGCACCGCAACCGGGATCAGGCCTGGCAGATGCTGCGCTCGCGCCTCTATGAGCTGGAACTGCAGAAACGCCGTGAAGTGGCCGATGCGAGCTATGCCGGCAAGACCGATATCGGCTTCGGCCACCAGATCCGATCCTATGTCCTGCAGCCTTATCAGATGGTGAAGGATCTGCGGACCGAGGTTGAGACGTCCGACACGCAGGGCGTGCTGGATGGCGATATCGACCGCTTCCTGTCGGCCTCACTTGCTGCGTCTGTGGCCAAGGGCGACGACGACGCGGAGGCGTAGCGCGAAGCAGCACGTCCGCCCGGACACGCTGCTCGCGCTCCGGCAAAAGACCTGATTGTGCAGCAGGTTCAGCTCGTATCGGCGGGCGGCCAGTCGCGCAGGGCTTCGATCAACTGTACGGTGAGGGCGCCGGAAACGATTCCGAGCGGCGCAGGCATGGCGTGGGTTCTTGGGATGGGCGTGATGTACGGCCGGGCTTCGCCATCAGCTTTCCAGCGCTGGATCGTGCGGGCGAGACACTTCGCGCGGCGTTTGCAGAATTTCAGCGTGTCCAGCATGGCTTCCCAGCGGGCGATCAGGGGCGCGGCGGGCACGGGGCCTCGCAGCGGCACGGTGATCGGCCCATGCAGGAAATCCGGCGCTTCGCCCGCGGGCACAGGCAGCACAGAAAAGAACGCCTTGCGCGTCTCCGGTTCACCCTCACTCTTTTCGAAGTAATTGCTCGCCGGGCGCGGCACCACAGGCGCCAGTTCCACCTGCAGCGCCATGAGAAAGATCAGACGGCGGAGCAGCACGGCAAGGCGCTTCAGCTCCGCCGAGACACGGTGCTTCAGGGTTTTCGAGATCATTTCCGGCTGTTTGAACAGGTCCGCATTCACGCCGGCTTCCGCCACAGCGCGGGCGATCGTCTTGTAGGCATGAATGATGAAATCGGAGTAATGTGTCATGGCGGAAAGACTGCCATGAGCGCTTATCAGACGGATACGGAGTTGTTCGGCGCCGCAAAAAATCCAGCCAGGACAAGGACGTCTCCGGAGAGCAGACGGGGCACTGGCCCGGATTTATCCACCTTTCAGGTTTCCGATAACGTTTTTGTTATCGGCCCGTCCGGTTCCGCAGCTGAAACGTATTAAGCGCACCGGTCAGGAGGATCGGCCAATAAAAAAAAGGGATCACGAAATGCGACTTGGAGTTTTAGCCACGGCATCAATCATTGGTGCGCTTCTGGCTGCCCCGGGCCATGCACAAGGATTTTATGTGTCGGGTACGGTTGGTGCAGCCATGCAATCAGACAGTGACAATACCGGCGCAACCAGCGCCGATTTCCTGACCGGCAATGGCGGCGCACTGCCGGCAGGCACACCCATCGCTTCAGGCACATCGGTTGGCTGGAAGACGGAATTTGACAATGGCATGTCCTACTCGGCTGCCGTCGGTTACCGCTATTCCCCGTCATTCCGTGGTGAGGTCCAGCTCGCCATGTCGAAGGCCGATGTGGATACGCACAAGAGCGTGACGCTGGGCGGCGGTTCCATCGATGCCCTCGATGCGGGCGCGCTGACCGGGTCTGCCGATACCCTCGGCGTGACGGTTGCCGACGTCGTTGCCGACGGGCGCGGGGACACCAAGACCACGGCCCTGTTCGTCAATGGTTATTACGATTTCGCCAATGACTCGGGCTTCACGCCTTATGTTGGCGCAGGTATCGGCTATGCGAAGACCGACGTGACGTTCAAGCCTTCCGGCGTGGGCATCATCGACGATGACGACAACGGTTTCGCTTATCAGGTGATGGCCGGTGCGACCTACAGCTTCAATGAGCGCTGGGATGTCTTCGGTCAGTATACCTACCGTTCTGTCGAGGATGGCGAGTACAAGGTCGACCTGTTCCCGGCGAACCTCGAAGTCGAGAACAAGGCGAACCTGATCGAAGTGGGCGTCCGCTACAAGTTCTGATCCGACCCATACGAGACACCGCAGGCCTCCGCGAAGCGTGAGGCCTGCGGCATTTTTCTACGGCGTCATAGCCGGTAGCTGATGCGTTCGCCTGCGCGGCAGAACGTGTCGAGCTCCTGCAGGCAGAGCAATTCCATATCGTGCACGAGATCGAGCAGATTGGTTTCGTCCGCATGGCTCGAAATCCGTTCGATGTCGCGGACATATTGCTCGAAGCGGGTCTGGGACTGTTCCTCGATCGAGGCATTGTCGAGAATGGAAACCGTCGCGCCTGCAATGAACAGGGTGACCGCCAGAAAATCGAGCCAGCCGGATGTCGCCGACCCGTCCAGTCCGGTGAACAATTTGGTCGATAGCGCAAAGAACGCGAAAGCTGCGGCGCTGAGATAGATTATGTCCTGCGAGGAGTAGAAGACCCGCCGCCGGTTGGCGAAATGGGTCAGTTCGCTCTGCGCGAACCGTTTCTGGTACTGGATACGTAACTCGCCATACGCTTCCTTGGTGATCTGGGCCAGGTCCGCATTTGCGGGCCTTTTCGGCGTTCGGGGTACGAACACGGCGGCCGAGGGCTGGAAGGCACGAAACACGGAATCTCCGCCGTTCAGCTCGTTTTCGATCCTGGCAACCTGCCGGGTTGCAAACTGATCGGACAGGGTCTCGAGCTCTTCGGCATCCTTTGCGATATGGCCGAGATGGTAGGCCTGGAACTTGGCACTTCGCAGCCGCTCGACGGCATAACGGTTGAGCAGCCATTTCTCCTTCTGGTGCGTCGTGATCAGGTAGATCTGCAGCACAATGCCGAGCCCGGCCAGCAGGGCGGCAATCGCGCTGGTCAGCGGCTGCGCCGGGTACGGAGGAATGATGATGGCTTCGGCAACGGTATAGATCGAGCTGAAGGCGATCAGGATAATCGCCAGCCGCCCGAAGCGATGATAGCGGCGTTTGGCGCGGACGGCGGCGGCTTCATGCTTGTTGAAGGCTTCGTCTATGGCCGGGATCTGAAACAGTGTCCGGACCGGCGCGAACACTTCGGTCGTCGTATCGGTGGGAAACACATCGCGATTGGCTATCTGCATCATGAAACGGCTTGTCCTGGAATATCACGCGCAGGCCCGGTTGGGCGTCATCTGGGCTGGGGCGGTTGTCATTCTGCAGACAGGTCGCTTGTCACGACGCGGAAGCCGAAGACCTTGTCGCGGACGTTCCGGTCGATCCGTGCCCTGTTTGCGGCCCGGTGGTCGTCCGGGTCGCGTCCCCATGCGCCGCCCCGCAGCACACGCCGAGCACAATCGCCGGCAAGCTGGGCCGTGCCGTCCGTCGGGGCGCTCGTATAATTGTTGATGTAGCAATCTTCTACCCACTCACGCGCATTGCCGAGCATGCCTTTGAGGCCGAACGGGTTTTCCACCAGCGTATCGACCGGGACCGGAGCGCGGGAGGGGGCGATGGCGGCGTCGAAATAGTCGCCCCACCAATAGGCCGTCGCGGTTCCGCCCCGGGCGGCGTATTCCCATTCCGCCTCGGTCGGCAGCCGGTAGGTCCGGCCTGTCTTGCTGCTGAGCCAGCGGGCATAGGCATTGGCATCGGCCCAGGACACGCCGATGACTGGCTGCAATCCTTTGCCATAGCCCCGGTCTGAGGGCTCGAAGCCATTGCATCCGCCGCCGGCGACACAGGCGTCCCACTCGTCGAACGTGATCTCGGTCTGCCCGATCGCGAAACTGGGCAGGGTCACCTCATGCAGCGGGTCTTCATTGCCGGTCCGTCCCGCTTCCGTCGCAGGCGAGCCCATCTGGAAGCTGCCAGCCGGAATGGGGATCATGGTGGGGCAGGTGTTGCAATCGCTGAATGCTGCCATGGGGTCTTCTTCGACAGGGGCTTCAGCGGCCGGGCGCTCGGGCTGAGGGCCGGATATGACCATCGCCGCGATGCCGCCGCCGAGCGCCAGCACGGCCAGGCCTATGCCGGCCGGAATGAGACGGTTTGGCTTGGAAGCTGGCGGCGGGGCCGGTTCGGGCTTTGGCGCGGCGGGGCGGCCGGGTGGCGCGGGTGTTTGCGTGGCCGCTGCCGGAGCGGCGGCTTTTGCCAGTCCGGCCAGCCGGTTGCGGGCCAGATCGACGAAATGGCCATCGGGATACCGGCTGAGATAGGCTTCGTAATCGGCCGCATCATCGCTGTCCGCGATGGAGGTCCAGAACGTGTTTTCGATGGTTGCATCGCGCGGGGGCGCAGACAGTTCGATGGCGGCCGGGGCGGCCTCTGCTTTCGACTCTGCGCGCTCAAGGGCCAGGCGGATGTCTGCCACGAAGCCTTTCCAGCGGCTGTCTTCGTGATCGCCGTCCCAGCCAATCAGGTCTGCGCTCTGGGTCAGTTCGAACATGATCGGGCGTTCGGCGTCCTGGATCATGGCGGGGATGACGGTGGAGGTACGTTCGCCCAGCGTGGCCTCCGCCCGGACCCATTTTGACTTCACGGAGACTTCCGACCACAGCACGATGACCACGCGGGCATCCCGCAGCATGCCTTCCGTGACTTCGTCATAGGTCTGACCGGCGCGGAGGATCTTGTCCCACCAGACCGTGAAGCCTTCCTGCTCCAGCGCCTTCGCGATCTGCTGTGCCTTGGGCCTGTCCGCCCGGCTGTACGATAGGAAAATATCCGCCACACTCATCCCCTCGGGTGCTCTCTGAGCGGCACCTCTCTTGTGGAATGATTAAGCCGCATTTTTGGTAACCAAGCAATGCACTTGTAAATACGGGGTTTTTCAATTTCGGCACGATCCGCTTTGCAACACGCAATTCCGTGCCGGGTACTTGCGGGGCGCGGCGGAGCCCGGGGTGGACCTTTAAAGAAAAAGCCCGCCGGAGGGCATTCCGGCGGGCTGAACAGGGGTGAGGCGGGCTGGCCTTAGAGAACGCCCAGCATGTCGGCGACGAGCGGGTGGCGGACAACGTCCTGGCCTTCGAGCGTGACGACCGCGGCGCCTTCCAGTTTCTCCAGCCGCTCGCCCGCTTTGGCGAGGCCGGAGAATTCCGGCAGCAGGTCCGACTGGGCCGGGTCGCCGGTGATCACCATGGTCGAGTGCCAGCCAAGCCGCGTCAGCAGCATCTTCAGCTGCGTGTAGGTACAGTTCTGCGCCTCGTCGATGACGATGAAGGCGTTGTTGAGCGTGCGTCCCCGCATAAAGCCGATGGGGGCGATCTCGATCACGCCCTCGGCCAGCATGTGTTTCAGCTGTCCGGGCGAGAGCCGGTCGGACAGGGCGTCGTAGAGCGGGCGCAGGTAAGGCGCGAGCTTGTCTTCCATGGCGCCGGGCAGGAAGCCGATCTGCTCGCCAGCCTCGACCGCCGGGCGTGACAGGATGATGCGCGAAACCTTGCCCTTCTGAAGCGCCTCGACCGCCTTGCAGATGGCGAGATAGGTTTTGCCGGTGCCCGCCGGGCCGAGCGCGGCGACGAGGGCATATTCGTCCATCGCTTCCATCAGGCGGGCCTGGTTTTCGGAGCGCGGCTTTACGTTCTTCTGGTAGCGCTGGGCCCGGTCGCCCTCTGGCGCGGTGGCGGCGCGCTTGTATTGTTTCTGGTCAGCATCGTCGGGATGCCAGGACCGACCTCCATCAATGGCCTGCAGCCGCGGACCCCTCACACGGCCGGTTTCTTCAAACCAGGCAGAGGTGTTCACTTCCGAAGCGGTTTTCATGCGCTTGGCTGCGTTGCGTTTTCCCATGGGAGGTCTCCTTGCTGCAGGGACTAAAAAAGCCGCTGGCAGGAATGCACAGCGGCTGGCTGGAAACTTGGGGGGAAGGGGAGGCAACACGCCCGATGGGCGGCAGGACCTCAACCCGGTAACTTCCGGGCGGCGGGGTATGAAACAGTCTCAGGATGACCGTACTCCACGTCCGAATCTGTTGATGAATAGACATTACCAGAGTTATCAGATGGTAAACATTAAATCCGCAAGCGAAATAAAGGACACCGGCATGGCAATTTTCGAAATGGATGGAAAACGACCAGACCTGCCTGAAAGCGGGAATTACTGGGTTGCCGAAACGGCCCAGGTGATGGGCAATGTCATCCTCAAGGAAAATGCCTCGATCTGGTACGGGACGGTCCTGCGCGGGGATAATGACCCGATCACGATCGGCGAGAATTCAAACATCCAGGACAATTGCGTTCTGCATACGGATGTTGGCATGCCGCTGACCATCGGCCGTGATGTGACCGTCGGTCATATGGTGATGCTGCACGGCTGCACGGTTGGCGACGAGACGCTGATTGGTATCGGTTCGATCATACTCAATGGCGCGAAGATCGGCAGGAACTGCATCATCGGTGCGAATTCCCTTATCCCGGAGGGTAAGGAAATTCCTGATAATTCATTGGTCATGGGTGCACCGGGCAAGGTCGTGAAAGAGGTTTCGGACCACCAGATCCAGGTCATAAAAATGTCAGCGGTGCATTATGTCGAAAACTGGAAGCGTCACAAAAGCGGGCTGAAGCGGATCGACTGATCCGCCCCCGCAGAGTCAGGCCGCGCCGCGTTCGTTCTTCTGGAGGTAGCGCACAGCAAAGCCGCCAATTCCGGTGCGGACAACTTCCGCCGGAATTGACCCTGCGCTGACGATCTCGCCAATCCTCGGAGCCGCAACGCCCTTGCACTCGAAATTCGCGCCGGTGAGCGAGATGTCGAGGACACGGCAAAAGAGCTTGTGCCCGTTGGCGCGGATCACCTGGGCCGGCACATCGGCGGCATGACGCGGGGCTTCGCGCTCTTCGCTGAGGTTCAGCATGTCCTTGTTGAGCAGCCAGGTCAGGCGGTCGGCGATCTTCTCGCGCTTGTGCGAGGCGACGTTGAAGGACAGGGCAAAGCCTTCGCCGGTATGGCGGACCACGGTGGCGACCACACGGCCGAGATCGTCGAAATAGCAGACGAGTTCTGCGCCGGGATCGGGCAGGGTGCTGGATTGAACCAGGGCGCCCGAGCAGGACAGATTGATCGTGGAGAGCGACTCGTCATTGCCAACCTGGGTCAGGAATCGCCCGGGCAGGCGCAGGTCGACACGTTTGTGACGGCGGCGGTCGAAATATTCTTCTGGCGTTTCTGATGTCATCAGAGCCTGAGAAGTGGAGAAGGTCATGAATCACTCCTTGAGCTGACCCGTCCTTTCGGACTACTTCTCCCCACGCTCTTTACTTAGCACGCTTTCGTTCACAAAGTGTTGCACGAACCGTCAAAATTCTACCGTCAGACGAAGAAACCGAGACCTCATGGAACGCTATGATTATGTAATCGTTGGTGCAGGAAGCGCCGGATGTACCCTTGCCAACCGGCTGTCGGCCGATCCTGCGGTAAAGGTATGTCTTATTGAGGCGGGCAAGAAAGACAAATCGCTGATGGTGCGCATGCCGGCTGGGGTCGGGAGCCTGATCAAAGAGGAAAACGATTTCAACTGGGGGTTTTGGACCGAGCCGCAGAAGCACATGAACGGCCGCAAGCTCTACTGGCCCCGCGGCCGGGGGTGGGGCGGATCGTCCTCCATCAATGGCATGATCTATATCCGCGGCCATGCCGGCGATTATGACCAGTGGGGCCAGATGGGCCTCAAGGGCTGGGACTATGCGAGCGTCCTGCCTTACTTCAAGAAATCCGAAACCCTGGACAAGGGTGAGGACGCCTATCACGGCGGCAGCGGCCCGCTGCGCGTGTCGTCCGCGCCGATGTCCAGCCCGCTCTATCGCGCCTTTATCCAGGCCGGGGAGCAGGCCGGCTATGCCACGACGGACGATTTCAACGGTGCCCGTCAGGAAGGCTTCGGCCCTTACCAGCGCACCATTCACAAGGGGGAGCGCTGGAGCGCCTCTTACGCCTATCTGCGTCCGATCGTGGATGTGCGGGACAATCTGACCGTCATCTCCACCGGCCGGGTCACCAAGGTCCTGTTCGACGGCACGCGCGCAACCGGCGTGGAAGTCGTGGAAGGCAAGGGCGGCCTGCCGCAATCGATCTTCGCCGACGGGGAAGTGATTATCTGCGCCGGGGCGGTCCAGTCGCCGCAGATCCTGATGCTGTCGGGTATCGGCAATCCGGAACATCTTGGCCGGTTCGGCATCAAGACCGTGGTCGAGTCCAAAGGGGTCGGCCAGAATTTGCAGGACCATCTGGACGTCACCGTCATTCACGAGATGACGCAGCCGATCTCTGCCTATTCCATGCAGAAGGGGATCAAGAAACTCGGCGTCGGCCTGCGCTACCTGTATAACCAGACCGGGCCGGGGGCCGACAATTTCCTTCAGGCGGGCGCCTTCCTGAAATCCCGTCCGGGCCTCGAAATGCCGGACCTTCAGCTGCACCTCGTCAACGCCATCATGATGGATCATGGCAAGCACGACCCGCAGAAGGATGGCTACACCGTCCACGCCTGCCAGCTGCGTCCGGAAAGCCGGGGCACGGTCTGCCTCGCTTCGGATGATCCGTTCGCCAATCCGGCCATCGACCCGAACCATCTGGCCACGGAAGAAGACCGCCGCGCGATGCGTGAGGCGGTGAAGATGGTGCGCGAGGTTTGCCAGCAGGACGCCCTGAAACCCTTCACCGGATCGGAAATCATGCCGGGGCCGGGCGCCACGTCCGACGAGGACATCGACTCCTTCATCCGCCGCACGGGCGAGACGATCTATCACCCGGTCGGCACGGTCGCGATGGGCGTCAGCGACTCCCAGCCGCTGGATGGAGAGCTGCGCGTGAAAGGCGTCGAAGGCCTGCGCGTGATCGATGCGTCTGTCATGCCGACGCTGATCGGAGGCAACACCAATGCGCCGACCATCATGATCGCCGAGAAGGCTGCCGACCTGATCCTGAAGAAGCCGCTGCTCGCGCCGGCGGAACTGCCGGAACTGGCGGGGGTTTCGTAACGGGGGAGAGAAAGAACAGCCTCAGCCTTCGGGCTGCAGGCCCGTGTTCTCAGCGATCGCGGCAGCCGGCACCAGGACGGCCAGAGCCTTGATCACTCTGTCTTGTCCTGCTGTTCCTGGTCGGCCGATTTCGGCACTTCCTTGATCAGGACGTTCTGGTAAGCGTAGGGGATCTCGATCCCGGCTGCGTCGAAACGCTTCTTCACGGCTTCGAACACGGTGTTCTTGACGCCGGCCGCAACACCGGAATCGGCACACCATACGCGAAGACTGAAATCGACGCTTGAGGCGCCCAGATTGGTGACCGGGCAGCTGACGACCTCTTCGATTTCGGGAAGTCCAGCGGCAATTTCCAGGATCAGCGCGCGTGCCGTGTCGATATCGGAGTCATATCCGATCGAGATCGGAATCATCGCCATGGTCCGCTGTTCCTTGGCGGACAGGTTGATCATGGTCGAGCTTGAGATCGAGGAGTTCGAGATGATGACCCGGCGATTGTCATAGGTTTTCAGCATGGTGTAGCCCAGCGACACGTCCTCCACGATCCCGGTTTCGACGCCGCCCGGCGCGTTGATCTGCAATTTATCGCCAAGCCGGAACGGGCGATAGAAAATCAGGCTGAAGCCCGCCACGAAATTCGACAGGGTCGATTGCGCGGCCAGGCCGAAAACAACGGACGCAACTGAAACGCTTGCCAGCAAGGCAGTGGCGAGCTTGTCGAGCGCCGGGATCATGTGCGCGTAGAGCATCAGGACCATGATCCAGACAAAAGCGCTCGCGACTTTCGAGAGGAACGCGATCGACATACGGTCGAGGCGATTGTCGCGGTCTCGCTCGACGACCAGCAGGATCATCCGTTTGAGCAGACGCGACAGCAGAAGTCCGGCGACCAGGAAGACCGCGAGAATGATCAGCGCACCAGACCATCGGTCGGGATGAAGATGCATCTCCCAGCTTTCCAAGGTTTTCCATGTCATCGGTGCTTTGCCCCATTGATTTGGTCCGCCGGTTTTTTACGGGTCCGGCGATTTCCTCATAGAGGCGTTCAAGCCGCTGGCAAGATGGTGGTCAAACCTCATGTATTGTCAAAGGCGCCGAGCCTGAGGCGGCCGTTCCTGATGCTTCAATCCTCGATCGTGACGGAATGGCCCCTCCGATGCCGGATGCTGTTTTATGAAATTTCATAAAAGCTTCGAACAAAATTGAGGAATATTCATTCTGCTGTCACGCAGCCGGGTTAGATCCGCTCACAGGCATTCAATGGCTGGCCGCACAGAGTTCTGGCGGCCGGCACGCAATCACCTGGGAGCAAGACCATGACGACCGACCGCCGCGAGTTCCTGCGCATCATGGGGGTCAGCGCCGCCGCAGGCGCGGCTGCCAACACCTTTCCCAGTGCGATTGCCGAGGCGCTCGCGACACCCGCTGCCAGCGAGACCGGGACGATCCGGGACGTGAAGCACGTCGTCATCCTGATGCAGGAGAACCGATCCTTCGATCATTATTTCGGAACGCTTCGCGGCGTGCGCGGGTTTGGCGACCGGCATACAATTCCCATGGAAAGCGGCAAGCCGGTCTGGTTCCAGTCGGACGGGCAGAAAGACGTGCCGCCCTTCCACCTCGATACAAAAACAACCGACGCCATCGCTCATCCGGGTACGCCGCATTCCTTTGCGGATTCCCAGGCAGCCTGGAACCAGGGCAAGTTCGGATACTGGCCGAAATACAAGAACCCATACTCGATGGGCTACTTCAAGCGGGACGACCTGCCGTTCCAGTTCGCACTGGCCGAGGCGTTCACCATCTGCGACGCCTATCATTGTTCCATCACCACCGGCACCGACCCCAACCGGATCGTGTTCTGGTCGGGCTCCAATCATGATCCGGAGCTGCGGGCACGCGGCATCAACGGCACTGAGGCGGACAGCGAGCCGAACAATCTGCGCTGCTGGATCAAGGGCGCCCTGCCGGAACCGGGCTACACCTATCAGGGCTCGGCCCTGCCATGGAAGACGATTCCTGACGTGCTGGAAGAGGGCGGGGTGTCCTGGCGGATTTATCAGGACACGAATGACAACTGGACCGGCGCCATGCATGGCGGGCTGGCGTTCAAAAGCTTCCGTGAAGCAAAGCCCGGCTCGCCGCTCTATGAAAAAGGCATGACGGACTACTCGCTGGAACGCTTTGCCGCCGATGTGCAGGCGGGCACGTTGCCGGAAGTCTCCTGGATCCTGCCGCCGAAGGACTGGTCGGAGCATCCGAGCGCATCGACGCCGCTGCAGGGCGCCGAGTTCACAGCGCGCATCCTGAAGGCGCTGACGGCCAATCCGGAGGTGTGGAGCCGGACCGTATTCTTCCAGACATTCGACGAGAATGACGGGCTGTTCGATCACCTGCCGCCGGCGGCGCCGCCCTCCTACACGGCGGACGGCGAACTGGCGGGCAAGTCGACGGTGGATCTCAACGGCTTCTACTTCTCCGATCCGGAGAGGAATCTGCTGGAAGAAGACGACACGATCAGCGGCAGTGTCCGTCCGTGGGGGCTCGGCCCGCGCGTGCCGCTTTATGTCGTGTCTCCGTGGAGCCGTGGCGGCTGGGTGAACAGTCAGGTGGCCGATCACACATCGGTCGGCATGTTCCTGGAACAGCGCTTCGGCGTCACCGTGCCGGCGATCAGCCCCTGGCACCGCGCCGTATGCAGCGACCTGACCTCCTGTTTCGATTTCGAGACGCCGAATGCCCCGGTCTTTCCGGATCTTCCGTCAGCGGAAGGCTCCCGGAAGGCCGTCCTGGCGCAGATCCACCGTAAACGCATCGAGCCGCCGGCCGAGCCGCAGCTTCTGTCGCAGGAAACAGGCGCGCGTCCATCGCGGGCGCTGCCTTATGCGCTGGATGTCACCGCAAGCGCAGACGCGAACACGATCTCGCTGAAGTTTTCCAACGCCGGCAAGGCGGGCGCGGTTTTCCACGTCTATGACAAGCGGCATCCGGATCGCATTCCGCGCCGCTATACGGTCGAGGCAGGCAAGGCGATTTCGGATACGTGGAGCCTGGCAGCGGATGAAGGGCAGTATGATCTGTGGGTGCTGGGACCCAATGGTTTCCTGCGCACCTTCCGCGGTGACGCATCTCGCGCGATCGAAACCTCGGCGAAAATGAATCTGCGCACCGGACTGGTCACCCTTTCAATGAAGAATACGGGCCGGACGAAGCAGGAAGTGTCCGTCTATGCGGGCGTCTATGACGGCTCGGAACCGGTCAAGGCAAGCGTCGGCGCCGGCCGGACGCTGAAGCGGGAATTCGAGACCCGCGACAGCGGCGCCTGGTATGACATCACCGTTTCCGCCGAAGGCTTTGAGCGGCGTCTGGCAGGCCGGATCGAAACCGGCCGCCACAGTATCAGCGACCCGGCAATGGGGGCCTAGCCGTTCGAGGCCACCAGTTTCACGCAGGGTTCGTTGACGCGGGTGTCCGGCGGTACAAGCATCGAGACGCGGTGGCGCCAGACCGGACGGCCCTTGAGCAGCGGTTCACCGCCCAGCGTCTGGTAGAGGCCGAGCAGGCGGTTGCTGTCGGGGCGTTCGGTCTGCTTTGCCAGCGGCATGATGGTGAGCTCCAGTTCCACGCGCTGGCCGGTCATGGTTTCTCCGCGGCCACGGATCACGCCCGGTGCGCCATCGAGCTGAACAGCGTCGAGGAAGGCGGACATCATCGATTTGTCCGGCCCGCTCCACAGGTTCAGAAAGTCATGGTCCACCAGCGGCCGGCCGAGCAGATCGGTCAGCGATCCGCCTGCCGTACGGAACAGCCAGGCGCCGTCGCGTTTGTTCTCGAGAACGAAGAGGCGATCGATGAGACCGGGATGGTCTTCCACGCGCGGCGATTCGATGGCGCCGGATGCGCTGTTAGCGTTCATGCGGCGCCAGGCGTCCAGCAGGACTTTGGTGTTGGGATGAATGGACCGATCATTCATGACTGGGTGGAACTCCGAATTTGTTTTCTGGCCCCCGCGGGCCGGTTCGGAGCTCTCTTGCGCAATAACTGTTCCAGAAGCGGCTTTTCCCTCGCTTGGAGAATTCCGGGGCTGAACCGGCCTGGCTTTTCCCCTGTGAGGGAATGAATCCGCGAATTCACGCGAACCGGTGCTGCCGGCTCCCCTGCAGCGTGTGTGCATGGTTTCCAGAACGTGTCTCTCCACGGGACGCGCCAGTGATTCGTCTGTTCGTCTCATCCGGGCGGCGAATTTCTGGCGGATAAAGGTTTCGATTCGGGAGACTTAATGGGGCAAAACGGGCCGCATACAGCCTAAAAGCGCGGCGCTTCTTCTGCCTTTCGTGTCTTTCCGGCAACGGATTTCCGATTTGGGCACAATTTGTGGGCGAATGCCTTGCCGTTGCTAACCTTAAAGATACGAAAGATGTGCGAGAAAACTCGCAAAGACTGGCGTTTCCTCCACTCACTTCAGCAGTCTTTCAAAAATTAATTATCCAAGGGAGAGCGACCTCGTGTCTACATCCAATTCCTATTCCCGTGCCGGCTTCAAAGCCGTTCTCAGCCTCGGCGTCGGTTTGTCGGCGCTCGCAGCCAGCCAGGTTCCGGCCTATGCCCAGGAGGCTGGCGACGAAGACTCGTCCCGGACCCTGCAGACCGTGACGATCACCGCCACCAAGCGTGAACAGACGCTGCAGGATGTGCCGGTGGCTGTGTCCGTCGTCGACAGTTCGGTGATCGAACAGGCTGAGATTGTCGACCTGAACGATCTTCAGTCGATCGTTCCGTCGCTGCGCATTGGCCAGTACCAGACTTCGGCCAACACCAACTTTATCATCCGCGGCTTCGGCAATGGCGACAACAATGCCGGCATCGAACCGTCGGTCGGTGTCTTTATTGACGGCGTGTACCGTTCGCGTTCTGCCGCGCAGATTGCCGACCTGCCGAACATCGAGCGCGTGGAAGTTCTGCGCGGTCCGCAGTCGACCCTGTTCGGCAAGAACGCTTCGGCCGGTGTGATCTCGATCGTGACCGAGAAGCCTCAATATGAATGGGGTGGCTCGGCCGAAGGAACGGTCGGCAATTACAACCTGTTCCGCGTGGCAGGGGACATCACGGGCCCGATCTCCGACAAGGTCGCCTTCGCCCTGGGTGCCAACTACAATACGCGCGACGGCTATGCCGACGATCTGAACACCGGCTCTGACATCAATGACCGCAACCGCTGGGGCGTCCGCGGCCAGCTGCTGATCGAGCCGACCGAAGATCTGAGCTTCCGCATCATCGGCGACTTCGACAAGATCGACGAAACCTGCTGCGTGGTGGCGAATGTCGTGAACGGCATGACCGGGGCGGCGATTTTCGCCCTCGGCGGCCAGCTCAATCCGGAAGCGCCGTTCTCTTACAAGGTCTACAACAACCTGGATTCCACGAACGACGTGGAGAACTCCGGTCTGTCGGTTCAGGCAGACTATGCGCTCGGGTTCGCAGACCTGACGTCGATCACGGCCTACCGGTCCTCCAAGCTGAAGACCGATCAGGATTCCGACTTCACCAGCGCTGACCTGCTGGCTCGCAACTCGAACGATACCGACATCGACACGTTCACCCAGGAAATCCGCCTCACCTCTAATGGTGACGGCGCTGTCGACTGGATGGTCGGCGGTTTCTACTTCGATGAATCCGTGGATATCGAGAACCAGATCCTCTACGGCGACGACATCCGCGGTTATATCGACTTCCTGTCGCAGGGCCTGCTCACGGGTCTGGAGCCGCTGGTGTTCGGCGTGCCGCAAGGCTTCTTCTTCCAGTCGGGCCAAGGCATGACCGAAGCGTACGGCCAGGACAACACGGCGTTCTCGCTGTTCGGTACGGTCGACTATCACATGACCGACCGCCTGACCGCGACGGTTGGCCTGAACTACACCCAGGATAACAAGGACGCTTACGGCAATGTTGTCTCGACCGACACATTCTCGGCCATCGATCTTGATCCGCTGTCGCCATTCATCTCGCAGGTCGCCACCGGCGCCCTCCTGCTGCAGGCAGGCGTGGACCCGACGAACCCGGCGGCCGTCGGTGCCTTCGCCGCGGCCTATCCTGACGCGTTCGCGACAATCCAGGCAACGGCGGCTGGTTCAACGTCCCAGCTGCAGCTGCTGCAGTTCTTCCCGCAATTCGTGAATTTCCCGAATGCAGTGGAAAGCGGCTCGACCAATGATGATGACACGACCTACACGCTGCGCCTGGCTTATGACGCAACGGACAATGTGAATGTCTACGCATCCTACGCCACAGGCTTCAAGGCGTCGTCCTGGAACCTGTCGCGCGACAGCCGCCCGACAGCGGCTGGCTATGCCAACCTCGTTGCCGCAGGGCTCAATCCGCCGAACCTGACCACGGGGACCCGCTTTGCAGGTCCGGAAGAATCGGAAGTGTTCGAGATCGGCATGAAAGGCGCCTGGGATACGTTCGCGGTGAACCTCGCCGTCTTCGACCAGAAGATCAAAGGCTTCCAGTCGAACATCTTCACGGGAACCGGCTTTGCGCTGGCGAATGCCGGGGAGCAATCGACTCAGGGTCTTGAAGTCGATGCGACCTGGAACCCGACCGAAAATCTGACGCTCGGCTTTGCCGGTACGTTCCTTGATCCGGTCTATGACAGCTTCAAGAACTCGTCGGCAGGGGACATCTCCGGTGCCAAGCCTGCGGGCATCTCGGAAGTCTCGACCTCTGCGTCTGCGCTCTACACCTTCAATTTCGAAGGCCTGGACGCATTCGTTCGCGGCGACTGGCAGTATGAAGGCCCGTCGACCTATCGCGACGACCCGGCCGAACAGGCCATTATCGCGCAAGAGCGCGAGTACAATCTGTTCAACGCCTCGGTCGGCTTCAAGTCGGAAAGCGGCATCAGCTTTACGTTCTGGGGACGGAACATTTTCGACGAGCAGTACATCATGGCAGCCTTCCCGTCGGTGGCACAGCTCGGGTCGTTCTCCGGCTATCCGAGCCAGCCGGCGACTTATGGCGTCACCGTTCGCAAGACCTTCTAAGACTTGCCGGCAGTACAACAGGAAAAGCCCCGCCAGACCGGCGGGGCTTTTTTGTGCCGGTTGCCGTGGCTGCGCTGGCCATTCTCAGGCGGTGCGTCTAGCCTGACGGCGTGAGTGTTCCGCAAACAAGGCCCGAATCGACCCCGTGACGCGTGTAGCCAGAACGCCTCCCATCATAGAGGCTCCGCCGGCGGTGACCGGCCTCGCCGCTTTCATTGTGCTGGCGCATGCCGTGCGTGTGTTCTCTCCGATCAGCTGGCAGGGACATATGTTGTCTCTCCTCAGCCTGCAGCCCGACCGGTTCTGGGCGTGGGCAGGGCAGGGCGTGCCGGGCGCAGTGCCCTACAGCTCACCCTTGGAGGCGCTGGCGCCGTTCCTGACCGAGGCTTTCCTGCATGATGGGTGGGGCGCAGCGATTCTGAATGCGGCGCTGATCGTGATTTTCGGCCGGCTGGTGCATGCCTCCCTCTCTATAGGAAGGCGTAGCGGCGCGATTCCCTTCCTTATTGTGTTCTCGGTGGCCGTGATGGGCGGGTCTCTCCTGCATCTTCTGACCCAGTATCCGGCCGGTAGCGGGCTGATCGGCGCGTCCGGCGGCGCCAGCGGCCTGTTTGCGGCCTGGGTGCTGATCCAGGAAGGGCGGAGCGGGCAGATCCTGTCGAAGCGATTCCTCGTCGTTTTTCTTTTCTTTGCGGCAGTGAACTTTGCGCTGTGGCTGATGGGGCCGTCTCTTATGGGCGTGCGAATGAGCTGGCAGGCGCACCTGGGCGGCTTCCTCGCAGGGGCGCTGATATTCCAGTTTTACCGGGCCCGGCGGCGCGTTTTGTGATTCTCATCGCGCCTGAGCCGCCTTTATGGTAGCTTTCCGTAACCGCGAGGCCGGTCAACGGCCCGCAAAAACGGAGGACGCGCATGACAATAGACCAGATCCTGAATGACAAAGGGCGCGAAATTATCTCGATCAAGGCCGATTCGAGCCTTTCGGACGCTGCCCGCATGCTGGACGAAAAAAGAATCGGCGCTGTGGTGGCTTTGAGTGACGATGGAGACATCGTCGGCGTGCTTTCCGAGCGGGATATTGTCCGCCATGTTGCCCGGAACGGCGAAGCTGCACTCAAGATTGAGGTCGGAGATGCGATGACTCGCGACGTCATCACCATCGAGTCGACCACAAAAGTTGAAGAAGCGATGCAATTAATGACCGATCGGCGCATCAGACATCTGCCGGTTTTGCGGAATGATCGCCTGATTGGCGTCGTTTCCATCGGCGATCTTGTGAAATGGAAGATCGCCGAGACAGAAGCCGAAGCCGAAGCGATGAAATCGTACCTCTCGGCACAATACTGATTTTTCAAGGCTCTAGCCTTTAAAGTGCCGAAGTTCGGCAGGAATGCATGGCCGGTCTGCAGCGAAATCGCATTATTTCTTGCGATTTGCTGCAGAAGGGGGTTGCGGCCACCCCGTGCCTTGAGTATCTCCCGGCCTCCGCTGAAGACGCCCTCGGGCTTCGGACGCGGCGCCCGCAAATGGCGCCCCTGAGATGAGAAAAAGGCTTGCGCCTTTCACCGAACAGGGGTTATGTATGCGGTTCCTCGAAACGCTCGGACATGCCGGGCCGGTTCCCGGCCCACAGTGTCTTTTGCGCTGAAAATTCAGTAGTTTCCCGGCTCAAACCGGTAACTGCAGAAGGCGCAAAAAAGGGTGTTGACGGGCAAAACGGTGGCCCATATAAGCCGCCGCTTCCTGATGAGGTTTCGGCCTTCTGACGGACCCGGAACTTCGGTTCCACCTGATCGCTCGGACACCCCGGGCCGCACGTCGGTCTTAAGTGTCTCTTGTGCTGGAAAATCGGCGGTTACACGGTTCGCACCGGAAACTGCAGAAGGCGCAAAAAAGAGTGTTGACGGGCAATTCGGCGGCCCATATAAGCCGCCACTTCCGGACGGAGCCGCAGGCTTCTGAAGGGCTTCGGAACTCCGGTTCCAGCTGTTTGACATCGTAAGAGATTAAGGAAGAGAAACGCAGGCGGCGTGATGGCTTGCGAACCTCGCCAGAGAGCAATCGACGGCAGGTTCATACGATCACGACGGATGCGTTTCTTGAGAGAAAATTCTTTTATCCATCGGATGGGTTTCGGCCTGTCCTTTGTGACAAAGGGTTTCTCGTCAAAAGAACGCAATACTTATGCTTAACAGCTTGAGTAACTGTCCATATTCCAATGGATGGTTTCGTCAGATCAACACTCAACTTGAGAGTTTGATTCTGGCTCAGAACGAACGCTGGCGGCAGGCCTAACACATGCAAGTCGAACGACATAGTGGCAGACGGGTGAGTAACGCGTGGGAACGTACCTTTCGCTACGGAATAGCTCTTGGAAACGAGTGGTAATACCGTATACGCCCTCCGGGGGAAAGATTTATCGGCGAAAGATCGGCCCGCGTTAGATTAGTTTGTTGGTGGGGTAATGGCCTACCAAGACTACGATCTATAGCTGGTCTGAGAGGATGATCAGCCACACTGGGACTGAGACACGGCCCAGACTCCTACGGGAGGCAGCAGTGGGGAATCTTGCACAATGGGCGAAAGCCTGATGCAGCCATGCCGCGTGAATGATGAAGGCCTTAGGGTTGTAAAATTCTTTCGCTAGGGATGATAATGACAGTACCTAGTAAAGAAGCCCCGGCTAACTTCGTGCCAGCAGCCGCGGTAATACGAAGGGGGCTAGCGTTGTTCGGAATTACTGGGCGTAAAGCGCACGTAGGCGGACTTTTAAGTCAGATGTGAAATCCCGGGGCTCAACCTCGGAACTGCATTTGAAACTGGAAGTCTGGAGTTCAGGAGAGGTTAGCGGAATACCGAGTGTAGAGGTGAAATTCGTAGATATTCGGTGGAACACCAGTGGCGAAGGCGGCTAACTGGACTGATACTGACGCTGAGGTGCGAAAGTGTGGGGAGCAAACAGGATTAGATACCCTGGTAGTCCACACCGTAAACGATGACAGCTAGTTGTTGGCAGGCATGCCTGTCGGTGACGCAGCTAACGCATTAAGCTGTCCGCCTGGGGAGTACGGCCGCAAGGTTAAAACTCAAAGAAATTGACGGGGGCCCGCACAAGCGGTGGAGCATGTGGTTTAATTCGAAGCAACGCGCAGAACCTTACCTACCCTTGACATCCCGATCGCGGTTTCCAGAGATGGATTCCTTCAGTTAGGCTGGATCGGTGACAGGTGCTGCATGGCTGTCGTCAGCTCGTGTCGTGAGATGTTGGGTTAAGTCCCGCAACGAGCGCAACCCTCATCCTTAGTTGCCATCACGTTTGGGTGGGCACTCTAAGGAAACTGCCGGTGGCAAGCCGGAGGAAGGTGGGGATGACGTCAAGTCCTCATGGCCCTTACGGGTAGGGCTACACACGTGCTACAATGGCAGTGACAATGGGTTAATCCCAAAAAGCTGTCTCAGTTCAGATTGTCCTCTGCAACTCGAGGGCATGAAGGTGGAATCGCTAGTAATCGTGGATCAGCATGCCACGGTGAATACGTTCCCGGGCCTTGTACACACCGCCCGTCACATCATGGGAATTGGCTCTACCCGAAGACGCTGTGCTAACTTCGGAGGCAGGCGGCCACGGTAGGGTCAGTGACTGGGATGAAGTCGTAACAAGGTAGCCGTAGGGGAACCTGCGGCTGGATCACCTCCTTTCTAAGGATGCATTGGATTGTTTTGCTCACGCGGAACTCCAAGGCTTCTTAAAATTAGCTCCCATTGAGGAGCAAAACATATGCGGCTATCGCGCCGTCTCCGTTTCTCTTCCTTCGTTCGTTGTTTGGATCTGCACATTGCGGATCCGGGCACTAAGCGAGCCCCGCGGGCGCTTTATCGCCTGTCTTCGACTTTGACCGCGATGGGCCTGGCCCTGACCAGTCACGGGCCGGTAGCTCAGGTGGTTAGAGCGCACGCCTGATAAGCGTGAGGTCGGAAGTTCAACTCTTCCTCGGCCCACCATCGAAGCCTGCGGCAACGCAGGGCAGGGCATGCGACCTGGCGGGAAGCCGGGGTTTACGGGGCCATAGCTCAGTTGGGAGAGCGCCTGATTTGCATTCAGGAGGTCGTCGGTTCGACTCCGTCTGGCTCCACCATCGCCTCTTGAGGCGCACAACGATCGAAAGAAGAACGTCCGTTTCCGGAGCAAGCTCCGGGATATTTGTCATCGTAAGGGAAAGATTGATCCGGCAGCCATGCCGCTCGACCCATTGGGTCTGGCCTGGTTGCTTCAGCCGATAAAATGATTGCCGTAAGGCGGTCATCCAAAGGGTCAGTCTGCAAGAAACCAACATGTCTGATCGAGATCCATGTGGTGGTTCGCGTATGCGTTTTCCACTGCACATGGGTTTCAAAAACGATCAAGCGTCAAAAGGGCATCCGGGGGATGTCTTGGCGGTAAGAGGCGATGAAAGACGTGGCACTCTGCGATAAGCACCGGGGAGGCGAGAGCATCCTTTGATCCGGTGATTTCTGAATGGGGAAACCCACCTCCGAGATGTTGGATAAATCTTCCGTTCGCGGAAGATGTATCTGACATTTCAATAGCGAGGTATTTTAACCTGAATACATAGGGTTAAAAAGCGAACCCGGGGAATTGAAACATCTAAGTACCCGGAGGAAAGGACATCAATTGAGACTCCGTTAGTAGTGGCGAGCGAACGCGGACCAGGCCTGGTCTGAAATAAGGAGAAGTATCTGGAAAGGTACGCCATAGTGGGTGATAGCCCCGTATCCGTGCAATGAAGACCTTTTAGAGTAGGGCGGGACACGTGAAATCCTGTCTGAACATGGGGGGACCATCCTCCAAGCCTAAGTACTCCTTACCGACCGATAGTGAACAAGTACCGTGAGGGAATGATGAAAAGAACCCCGATGAGGGGAGTGAAACAGATCCTGAAACCGGATGCCTACAAGCTGATGGAGCTCTTCGGAGTGACATCGTACCTTTTGTATAATGGGTCAGCGACTTAGTGTTGCGTGCAAGCTTAAGCCGTTAGGTGTAGGCACAGCGAAAGCGAGTCTGAATAGGGCGACCGAGTACGTAGCATTAGACCCGAAGGCAGATGATCTAGGTATGGGCAGGCTGAAGGTGCGGTAACACGCACTGGAGGGCCGAACCGTTGAGCGTTGAAAAGCTCTCGGATGACCTGTGCCTAGGGGTGAAAGGCCAATCAAATCTGCTGATAGCTGGTTCTCCGCGAAATCTATTTAGGTAGAGCGTCACGATTAGACTCTGGGGGGTAGAGCACTGAATGGGCTAGGGGTCCTCACCGGATTACCAAACCTTCTCAAACTCCGAATACCCAGAAGTTATGCGTGGCAGACACACGGCGGGTGCTAACGTCCGTCGTGAAAAGGGAAACAACCCAGACCGCCAATTAAGGCCCCTAAGTAATAGCTAAGTGCGAAACGATGTGGAGGTGCTGAGACAATCAGGAGGTTGGCTTAGAAGCAGCCATCCTTTAAAGAAAGCGTAACAGCTCACTGATCAAGCGCCTCTGCGCGGAAAATGTAACGGGACTAAAGTTATTCGCCGAAATTGCGGACTCGAAAGAGTGGTAGCGGAGCGTTCCGTAAGCCTGCGAAGGTGAACCGTGAGGTTTGCTGGAGGTATCGGAAGTGAGAATGCTGACATGAGTAGCGACAAAGAGGGTGAGAGACCCTCTCGCCGAAAGACCAAGGGTTCCTGCGTAAAGCTAATCTGCGCAGGGTTAGCCGGCCCCTAAGGTAAGGCCGAAAGGCGTAGCCGATGGGAACCACGTTAATATTCGTGGGCCAAGGGATGAGTGACGGATTTCGAAAGTTGTAGACCCTTATTGGATTGGGTCTGCAGCCTGGAAGTTCCTGGAAATAGCCTCCCATTAAGACCGTACCCGAAACCGACACAGGTGGTCAGGTAGAGCATACCAAGGCGCTTGAGAGAACTATGTTGAAGGAACTCGGCAAATTACCTCCGTAACTTCGGGAGAAGGAGGCCTCACATTGGGCAACCAGTGCTGAGGGGCACAAAACTGGGGGTTGCGACTGTTTATCAAAAACACAGGGCTCTGCGAAGCCGCAAGGCGACGTATAGGGTCTGACGCCTGCCCGGTGCCGGAAGGTTAAAAGGAGAGGTGAGAGCCTTGAATTGAAGCCCCGGTGAACGGCGGCCGTAACTATAACGGTCCTAAGGTAGCGAAATTCCTTGTCGGGTAAGTTCCGACCTGCACGAATGGCGTAACGACTTCCCCACTGTCTCCAACATAGACTCAGCGAAATTGAATTCCCCGTGAAGATGCGGGGTACCCGCGGTCAGACGGAAAGACCCCGTGAACCTTTACTACAGCTTCACAGTGGCATTAAAGAACTTATGTGTAGGATAGGTGGGAGGCTTTGAAGCTTTGGCGCCAGCTGGAGTGGAGCCAACCTTGAAATACCACCCTTAATTTCTTTGATGTCTAACCGCGCCCCTGGATGGGGCCGGGACCCTGTGTGGCGGGTAGTTTGACTGGGGCGGTCGCCTCCTAAAGAGTAACGGAGGCGCGCGATGGTAGGCTCAGAGCGGTCGGACATCGCTCGATGAGTGCAATGGCATAAGCCTGCCTGACTGCGAGCTCGACGGAGCGAGCAGAGACGAAAGTCGGTCATAGTGATCCGGTGGTCCCGAATGGAAGGGCCATCGCTCAACGGATAAAAGGTACTCCGGGGATAACAGGCTGATGATGCCCAAGAGTCCATATCGACGGCATCGTTTGGCACCTCGATGTCGGCTCATCACATCCTGGGGCTGGAGCAGGTCCCAAGGGTTCGGCTGTTCGCCGATTAAAGTGGTACGTGAGCTGGGTTCAGAACGTCGCGAGACAGTTTGGTCCCTATCTGCCGTGGGTGTTGGATACTTGAGAGGATTTGTCCCTAGTACGAGAGGACCGGGATGAACACACCTCTGGTGGACCTGTTGTGGCGCCAGCCGCATTGCAGGGTAGCTATGTGTGGACGGGATAACCGCTGAAAGCATCTAAGCGGGAAACCCACCTCAAAACCAGGTATCCCTGAGAGCCGTGCAAGACCAGCACGTCGATAGGCCGGGTGTGGAAGCGCTGCGAGGCGTGAAGCTAACCGGTACTAATTGCTCGATCGGCTTGATCGAGAAACTCGTGTGTAGTTGAAAGCGCATCCGCTTTAACTGCCACTGATCTCAAGAAGACATATTGGTTTCAAAACTTGCAACAGTCTGGTTTCCGCCGACCCGGTGGTTATGGCAGGGGATCCCCACCTGATCCCATCCCGAACTCAGTCGTTAAGTCCCCTTGCGCCAATGGTACTACGTCTTAAGGCGTGGGAGAGTAGGTCGCTGCCGGGTCCGCAGAGCCCAGACAAAGCAAGCATCTTGCAGACATTTCTTTCCTTTACGACGACATCTGCCGCAAGCCGGCAGTTGCTCCGGCCTCAGCCTATGGCGGGCCGGATTTGCATTTTGGGGGACACCGCCTAAAGTGCAGCGAACATGTTTGACGCGGGATGGAGCAGCCCGGTAGCTCGTCAGGCTCATAACCTGAAGGTCGTAGGTTCAAATCCTACTCCCGCACCCAAAAAAACGCCGCTAACTCAATGAGTTGGCGGCGTTTTCATTTTTCCGTCCAAGTGTTGATGCAGAAGAAATGCAGAAAGTCGGCGTGCGAGCACATTTCTTGCGCAGCATTAAATCCATCCAGCGGGACATTGTCTCGAAAAAAAGCGGTATTCTTGCAGCATAAGCGGCGATCCCAATTATAATCTACCGAGTTCGAAATTGATGTGTTTCTGACTTTTCATCCTCATCGTTCCTGCTGGAAGCGATGGTCCATCGACTTGGTCAAGAAATAAACGATAAGTTGAGAGGGGCTCAGAATCTCAATAGAGTGGGCAGTTAAGGTTGGTAATCTAGGAGCGAGTTTTGGCCGAGAGTTCCCAGAAAACGAGTTTGACTGATGAGAATGCGAGCTATCAAGCAGCGGACAAAGTTCAGTCCACGGAGAAGCTGACCGGCTTAATATCGACTGAAGATTTGGTCGGAGATCTTCTTAAGATTGATTATACCGAATGTGAGGTTCTGGTTCACGACCATCTTCGACAGAAGGTCGGAGGCTTGCCCCTTGGTTGTTTCTTACTTGCCACTAGACTTAAGCCGGGTGCCGGCGGGGACCCCAGCGAGGAAGATTCCAGCTTGATACTCTTGAGAGTGGTGGGGCAATGTAGGCTTCCCAATGCCTCAGAGATGGACCAAAATAGGTTCATGGCTGGACAAAGGTCAGCCCACCATGATGACACTTGGGATGCCGAAGGGCAGACAGATCAATTTACCTTGAATCAACTGAGATTTGCCGGCGTTCGTTGCAGAGTGCTCGGTACGTTCCGGGTGCGGGAGTCTGCTGATTCGTGGCAGATAAAATTTGGTTCCGACATATCGAATTTTTATTCAGGCCGCGGAATGAAAGTATACAAGCCTGTCGGTGCCGCATTGTCGAGTATAGTAAACTACACGAAGTCAGCTCTTGACGATTCTCATCCTCTTGCTGGGGCTCCAGTTGCGGTTGGACGGGTTCGATATGCGTCTTCGGAACGTAAAATTGATCAGTCAGCTGAAAATGTAGCGGTAAATCTTGATCCAACGGACCTTATCGCCAGGAGAACTGCGCTTTTCGGGATGTCTCGGACTGGGAAGTCGAACACCACCAAGGTGATAGCCAGCAGTGTATTTGAGCTTAGAGCGCAGGCCGATTCTGGAAGAGTGGGTATCCTCATTTTTGATCCGAACGGGGAGTATGCGAACGAAAACACCCAAGATGCCGGGTGTCTGAAGAACATTGCCACTTCTATCAAAGGGGCAAAGCCGGACGATGTAGTTACTTATGGCATGTCGCACCATCCAAATGATCCAAATCGAAAAATTGTAAAAATAAACTTTTATGGAACCAATCCCTCGAAGTGGGATGACGTCGACCAGTTAAACGAATCCATGGAACCGCTTCTGGTCGGCAAGCAGCTGATTAACGATCACCTCAACCAAAATCACACTTCTAACTATATTACAGAATTCCGAAGCACGGATTTGGAGCCTCCACAGGTCTTGGATTTCAGCTCTGCAACGCGTTATCGGCGCGCCATCACAGTGTATCGGGCTGTATTGGCTGAGGCAGGATTTTCGCTGCCTCAAGGGGCTACAAAAGCAAATACAGCGAGTCTCTTCAGTAAGGAGTTAGTTGCGGCGATGAAAGCTTCGCCAGACACTGACAATGAGACTGAATATAAAGCCGCTGCTGCAACACTAGAAAATTCTTCGCCCTCTTGGAGTGCACTAGCTAGCGCCCTAAGGTCTCTTCGCAAATTTATTCAAGAAGCGACCAATTCTGGATACAAGACTTTCAATGACGTCTACATTGATAAAAAAGGTCATAATTGGCATGATGACCGTCTAACTGGGATGCTCGCACTATTTCAGTATACAGGGCCGAAGCTGCTGAAGCCGCTGATTCCCCAGCATGACCCTCAAACCACTTCAGATTACGCGGATTCTATTGTCGGCGATTTGCACCAAGGTAGGCTGGTGATTTTTGACCAGTCGCTCGGTGACCCAGAAATGAATAAGGCCGCTGCCGAACGAGTGATGTGGGCGGTATTTAATCATCAAAAGGCGCAGTTTGTGAACCCTGAGAAGGATGCCAACGGCGCATTGATACCTCCACGCGATGTTCTTGTATTCGCAGAAGAGGCTCACAATTTGCTACCGGCGAGCACATCAAGTGATGTTTCGGCCGTATGGTCTCGAGCTGCTAAAGAGGGTTCAAAGTACCGGATAGGAATTGTGTATGCGACCCAAGAGCCGTCCTCAATTCAGTCAAATATTCTGAAGAATACTGACAATTGGTTCGTTGCTCACCTCAACAACTCAGATGAAACTCGAGAACTTAAGAAGTACTATGATTTCGAAGACTTTGTGGACCAGATATTGCGGGTGCCTGATCCCGGGTTCTTACGCATGCGTGCTCTTAGCAACCCCTATATCGTGCCAGTTCAGATCAAGAAATTTCAGGTCTCGATGTAGAAATGCCGTATCCTGAGGAAATTGCGACTGGGGAAAGTTTGCTCGCTTTACAAAAGAGCGAGGCGCTTAAGGAGTTTGAGGGTACGATTAAGGTCTCCGACGGACCACAAAAAGACCCGCCCCCGATTGTGGACGTGTCTCGCACGTCGTGGCTGCCGAAGAGGGTAGTGGCCATAGACGGCTCGACGGTTACAACAAAGGTGAGAAATGGTTTTCCTGGTGCCGAAGCGACGCTCTTGATGCTCGCTGTGGTTTTCATTGACGTTTCGAAGCTAGCCGGAATCAAGTCGAACGAAATTCCCTCGCCAAAAGTTTTCAATGAGATGGATCGGGCGGCACCTCATGATGCTGTGCTTCCCGGTGCGAACATTGTAGACAAAAATGTCCCAGATGATACTCCGACGGCGTATTTTCGAAGACAAGTTTTCACTACACTTGGCGGCACTTTGGACGATAGCCATGAGACATTTTTGGAAACATTGCGAGCGATTAGCAAACCTGCAGAAAATGTCCGGTGCCCCTACGAAGATTGCTCGCTTTCAAATGGAGCAGGTGTTGGTATTCACCAGTGTGGATGCAATTTAAAGCGAGAACTGTACGAAACTGACGCACTTCGGATGCATGAACGGTTCAACGAACTGGGTTCAAATGGTGAGGTACATGGTGAAGTTCGACATGTTCTGGAAGTGCTGTCGCTGGTCAACATTCTCCGATACTTTGAAGCCGACGAACGCATATCTTACCTAAAAGATACAGCTTTTGTTCTCGATGGTCCCTTAGCTGTCTTTGGACAGCCTGCGCGAATCGCGCCGTTCGTTCGTGATGAGATCATACGTATCAGTAAAAAGGCACTGGAAAAAAACGGCGTCCCGCCGCTCATTATTGGAGTCGAAAAGTCTGGACTTTATGTGAATCACTTTGCCGACTTAGATTGGTCGGAAGAGGGTGCGGAGAAGGGGCGCTTTGATCCAAGTACCGTGCTGATACCCGATGCGAAGTACATTAATCGGAACATCGTTTTTCGTCCGGAGGAGGCAAAGCCATCCGGACAGGACACCTACTTTGGCCGAAAGGTCTTTTACAAAACGAAGGATCGAAATCACGCAGTTCTAAACTTTGCTATGACTAACGAATTTTCGGCCGACTTCCATAACACCACTTCAGGGGCCTTTCCAAGGTTGGGAGATGCTCTGAACATTCTCGATCACCTATCAACATACCTATACACCGATGGCTTCATGCCTTTGGTCCGTGCGCATGCGCATGCTGCCATTCCGCTGAAGCGAGGATCGGCCATCCTCAACAGTCTCCTTCAAACTGGTTAGAACGATGACCGCAACTGTTTCTGAATTGAGACCGTGGACCCCTTCGGTTGCGGAGGGGCGCTGGTGCGGTTTCGGTCCGTACTATGCAATGTTTCCTGTTCATTTTGCCAGAGAAGCAATAGATCGATTTTGTCCTGCCCGCGGAGGTGTTATCGACCCGTTCTGTGGGAGAGGGACGACATCATTCGTGTCCCAACTCTCGGGGCGGCCATCATTGGCTAGTGATTTGAATCCTGTCGCATGGATATTCGCGAAAACAAAAACAGATCCCTATCCGAACAAAATCGGGCTTTGGAATCGGGTGGTCCAATTATTAGATTTGGTGTGTACCGAGGATCGGGTAGCCGAGAACGAATTCCAAAAGCTTGCTTGGTCCGCTGAAGTGTTGGGTTTTCTGAATGCCGCGAGGCGTAACCTCGATTGGCGTCGAAATAAGCTAGACCGCACTCTAATGGCCCTCATACTGATACACTTGCACGGCAAGTTGGGTGAAGGCCTGTCGAACCAAATGCGTCAGGCTAAAGCTATGGCTCCGGACTATAGTGTTCGGTGGTGGCAAGGTCAGTCGCTTTCGCCGCCTCAAATTGATGTACGTCGATTTTTTGCCAGGAAGCTCGATTGGCGTTACGCGAAAGGAATACCAAAGCCGCGTGCTGATGCGAGGGTCTATTTAGGTGATTGCAGGAAGACTCTTCGAAAAATCGAAGGCTTCAATGCAAAGATGATTATCACCTCGCCTCCCTACTACGGTCTTACCAATTACAGTTATGATAATTGGATCAGACTATGGATGCTTGGAGGACCCAGCCTGCCAGATTCGTCCAGCAGAGAACGCTATGGAAATCAGGTTCGTTATCGCGATCTGATAGAGGAAAGTCTAGGAGAGTGCAGGAGTCTCTCAGCAGACAACGTAACAGTGTTACTGAGAACCAGCGCTCAGGAATTCAGTAAAGAGATTGCCATACAAGCTATTAAGGATACATGGCCAGAACACAGACTTTTCCTCAAATTTGACAAAGCATCAGGTCCTACCCAAACAGCGCTCTACGGCCACAAATGGACCAAACGCGGCGAAGTTGATCTATTGGCGCTTTCTGGCCGCAAACGACCGCCGGAAGGGTTTTTCAAAGTTTAGTGTACTAAATCCCTTTAGGGGAGAAGTGTTGCCGACAAGGTCTCATTGTCGGTTCTAAATCACAGCGGCTTGAAATAGCGCAATTGCGGCGCCCGATATTTCATTTCCATGACGTTCCCTTAAGATTACGCTACCAACCGATTGAGCTAGAAAGTTTCTGATTCAATGATCAATCTAATCTCCGGCGCGACCAAAAAGCCGATCTCGAGCAAACAACTTGCTGAGTTCTTTGTGAATTCAGGAGATGAGTTCGATGGAGATCTCTATATCGGGTACCCCATTATTGCCGCGCCAGACGGCGCATTCCCTATTGATGCCCTGTGGGTAAGCGAGCGGCATGGAATTGTAATTTTTTGCTTGGTCGAGGGCAGAGAAATCGGACCCTATGCGACTGCTCAAGACGAAAGCGCGAACCGTCTGGAAACCAAATTGCGCGGCTATCAGGAGCTTATGAAGGGGCGCAAACTATTGGCGGAGCCTCGTGTAATCACTTTTGCTCCGCTGCTGTCATCGAAGGCAAAGCGGAAGATGGCTACCCGCTGTGTAATTTCGATAATCTAAAAGATGTGTGCTTGGAGATGGAATGGGACCATCCAGAGCTTCTCAAGTCCACGATCGCTGTTGTGCAGTCAATATCGACTATTCGCAAAGGAAAGCGAACAAGAGTAGTAAAGAAGGAGGATTCTCGAGGGGCGCGACTAAAACTCTTGGAGCAGTCGATTGCAAATCTAGATAACACTCAAAGCCGAGCTGTTATTGAGACCGTCGAAGGCGTTCAACGCATCAGAGGGCTCGCGGGATCAGGAAAGACAATCATTCTTGCGTTGAAGGCGGCTTATCTGCATTCTCAGCACCCGGATTGGAAGATAGCAGTTACTTTCAACACGCGCTCTTTGAAAGCCCAATTTCGAAGATTGATCAACACGTTCGTAATCGAGCAGTCGGGGGAAGAGCCCGATTGGGGAAAGCTCCTTGTATTGAATGCTTGGGGTGCACCCGGAACCGGTGATCGAACAGGTATCTATTATGAGTTCGTAAAGTCTCATGGGTTGGAGTATACTGACTTTCAGTCGGCGAAAAATCGCTATGGATTTGATGAGGCTTTTTCCGGCGTTTGCCGTGAGGCAATAAAAAGTGCGACTTCTGAAAGGCATGTATTTGATGCGATGCTGATCGATGAAGCCCAAGATTTCGATCCTTCATTTTTCAGAATGTGCTACTCAATGCTTTCAAAGGAAAAGCGGCTAGTCTACGCATACGACGAACTTCAATCATTGACAGAGTCAAGTCTTCCGCCTCCCGAGGAGTTGTTTGGAAAAAGCAATTCCGGCAAACCAAATGTTCAGTTTGCTGAGCCTCAGCCAGGGCAACCGCAGCAAGACATCATCTTAGAAAAATGCTATCGGAATTCTCGTCCGGTACTTTCGACAGCACATGCGTTAGGTTTTGGGATCTATCGAGAGCCGGACCCCAAGACGGGTACCGGCCTCATTCAATTGTTCGACAACAGCAAGCTTTGGAACGACGTCGGGTATGTGGTCGAATCCGGGGAGTTGGAAGAAGATCAGCGTGTCGTTTTAAGGCGTACAAGCGACACTAGTCCGCTATTTTTGGAAAACCACTCGCCCTTGGAAGATCTAATCGAGTTCAAGAAGTTTGACTCGAAGGAAGAGCAAGCGAGTTGGATCGCGAACCAGATTCAAGAAAATCTGACCAATGACGAGCTTCAGCCTGATGACATAATCATTATCAATCCTAACCCGCTTACCACTCGAAAAGAGGTCGGGAAGGTTAGGCAGATACTCTTTGAGCGGAATATAGATTCACATCTCGCCGGCGTGGATGTTTCCGCCGAAACATTCTTTGATGAAGACAATCAATCAATCACCTTCACGGGAATATTCAGAGCAAAGGGGAATGAGGCGGGCATGGTCTACATCATGAACGCCGACGACTGCGCTAAGTCGTTTGGTAATTTGGCTCGAGTGCGAAATCAGCTGTTTACAGCGATTACTCGAAGCAAGGCTTGGGTGCGTGTGTTGGGTGTTGGAAAGAACATGCAAGTCCTCATGGACGAGTTCGAACGCGTTCGAAATGCAGAGTTCAAGTTGGAATTTCAGTATCCATCTGAAGCAGTGCGCAGAAAACTCAACCTCGTTAATCGCGATATGACTGATGCAGAGAAAAGGGCTACAAAAACATCAGAGTCAAATCTCAGAAAGCTGCTGGACGATTTGGATTCGGGGTCGGTGCAACTCGAAGATTTATCTCCTGAGATAATTTCCAAACTTCGCGGCATCTTGACCAGAGACCCCTCCGATGGCTAATCCGATTGATACGCGAGATGAAATAAACGCAATTACGTCTACTTTGGTTGGGCTTGGTTTGGCAGACAATCAGAATTACGCGGTATACAAAAGGGTTGGCGAAGAAGAGGAGGAGGTTACCTTCAAGCCCGATACAGATACCAAAGCTTTTCTTAAAAATATTCCGTATGCAGATGCATATGAGGAGATGAAAAGAGGAAAGTACTACAATGTAATGTTTCCCGATGGCGCTCTGCTTCAAATTTATTATCTATTTCGAAAGGGAAGTGTATCTCGCCATCGGTTGGCTTTCTTGCCCTCTCCCAACTTGCTAGAGTATCAAAATGAGCCTGAATTATATGATCAGGAATTGATGTTCGCCGATATGGTAGACAAAAGCGTAGTGGCCACTCCGGTCCGATTTGATTTTGATGAAGAGCAGTTTGAAGAAATAGTCCACCCGATGGCGCATATGACAATTGGACAATACCGAAATTGTCGTGTTCCTATGTCCAGTGCTTTGGGTGCATTTCGCTTTTTCGAGTTCGTGTTGAGTTCATTTTACAATACGGCATATCGAGAAATCCAAGCGCAGATTATCAGCAAAAAAATTGTACATAAAAGAACAATTACAGAGGATGAAGCTAAGCGGGTTCACGTTGGACTTGAATGTACCGACTAGCCACCAATAGCTGGAAGTGCGTTTTGAGATAGAGTGGTGATGTGTCTCTGGGCACGACTATCCACCCTCTGCCGCGCTGAGTGTATTCTGAATCAGCCAGACTCTCGAGATGAATGACGAGCGCAAAGGGCTAGGCCCATGTTTCTGAATCTATCTTTGCTGTAGTTGTTGCTGACCGTTAGAATCTCGCTTGTGCGACAAGCGGGGTTGAGCAGAGCTGCTTGATCGACAGTTGCTGCGGCTCATGTGAGCAACCTGATGGTTGCAAAGCCTACTTGGTTGTTCGCGAATTGGTTTCTTGGGGCTTTCCGACGTGAATGCAGTGCTGCTGCATCGCTTCAGCAAAAATGGGCCTTATATCTCCAGTAATTCGCCGGCAGATGCGAGAGCGCCGCGAAATGGACGGCGCGCAAATTCGCAACAACTCACATATTGCAAACTTGTGGCGAAAAATATTCGTATGGTTGGATATTAGCCGTCCAACCATACATTCAATTATTTGTGCCAGACATTTCTGCCGCTTGTTTTGCGGTTTTGCGTTCGCGCAATCCCGTTCTGTGAAGTGCGTTCGGGCCCACCAACAAAAGCTGGTGGGTATTATCTTGTTCGTGACCTTAGATTGTGATCCCGTTGGTGGAGCGGGGAGTTGCCCTATCTCCACTAGACCGATGGATGCCGGAGGGAGTATTCACGTGCCTGAGAATACAAGAATGATGCACGGCTTCGTCGCCACGACAAAATTGGATCCAATGCATCCGAGGCCTTCACTGCGCTGTTTGATGAACTAAAAAAGCTCCGCACCGAAATGAACCTTGAGGTCTGATAAATCGAGAGCGCCAATGCCTGATTGGAACGAGCATCGAGAATGCAATTTTTCGGCCGTTATCGCTAGCGATTTCGACGCCCAATAACTAGTGGCAAAAAAGCCAGTATCATTTAGTGCAAAGGGCAAAGGCGGGGAGCATAATATGGATAGTTGGGGACATGAAGACCTTTCACATCAATTCGCCTGTTGGGCCGCTGGTTCCGCTGCGAGTCTCCCAATGCGCGGTCCGAGCGTTAAGGTGGGCAAACAATGGCTCGAAAGTGCTGGCTTCACCCGGGATTTCAGCATTTCCGATCTTGATACCAGCGAGGCCATGGATGCCGCGCACATCTTATGGCGGGAAAAATTGATTGCTGTTTCTGACGGCCGTCTTACCCATGGCTGGGCCGCGAAGTTTATCAATGTCTACATAAAAGCCCGGTTTGTGGTTGGCTGCTCAGCGTCGCCCTCGCGCGAGTTGGCACACCCACCCATCGACAAATTGCTGTTGAGAGCACTCGCCGACAATGACGTCGGTGGACATAGATCGCACTGGAAAGCGCTCCTAAAGCAAGGTTGGTCCAATCTTCCTAGCGCCAACTACATGGCCGCTATCGCACTCATCCGTGAATCACTTGCTGGAAGGCCGATGTGGATGATTGAAAAGTATTGGAGAGGGCATCAGTAGTGGATCAAATATTTGAGATAGATCACGTCGCTGAAAAAAAACTCGGAAAGTATGTTTACGGACTTATAGATCCTCGAGACCGAAAGGTATTTTACGTTGGGCAGGGCATACGCAATCGTGTGGGTGGGCATTTCGACGAAGCCCGTGAAGCAATAATTGGCCAGCGAGAATTTTCGTCGAAACTTCGGCGCATACAAGATATTTGGGATAACGGTCTCAATGTTGAAGTTCAGATCATTCGCCACGGGCTGCATACTAATTCCGAAGCAGATCACGTCGAAGGTGCCTGCATAGCGTTGCTCGGGCTGTCGCAAAATGGCATTCCCTACAACCTCAATTTGGGCCCTCGGAGCGTACAGCATGGCGCAATGTCGGTAGAAGACATTGAAATGCTCAACGCCCCGGCAGTAAACCCCTCTCAGTCCATTGGTCAGGTGTTTATCTTTAACTCCAATTCGGAGTCGATGGACACTGATGAAGTGTACAATTCGGTTCGCGGCGATTGGTCTGTGTCCGCTGAACACCGGGGTAAGCTTCCGGCATATGCCGTGGCTTTGTCGCGAGGCGTTAGCAAAGCCGTATTCAAAGTCGATGGGTGGGAACCTTCCGGCGACAAGTACCGGTTCATCAAATGCGCTCCTGATGCATCATGCGGTGAGCTTGTTGTGAAAAATTGGTCCGCAATCATTGGAATCACAATCGGCTATTGGATGCGTGGGCAATACCTAATTGTAGACTTCAATGGCAACGGAACTTTCACATTCATACGTGGAAGCTCAATCAAAGAGCCTATCAAACTTTATTAATGTCGCTCTGAGTGCTGAGCTTGGTTGAACCAACAGTGCTTTGTAGAGTCCAATTCGAGAGCGGAAATGTAAGGTCTCTGGATGACGCCCCATCTGTAATGTGCCTGTATTCACAGTTTATCGTTCGTCCTCCAGCCTAAATGAAGAAGGGCTGGATTTCTTCCTGACGGTATTATTGCTGTGTCGAAGTGCCTGGTGCTATCTGCATCTTCGACAACCAAACTAGTACATCGTTGCTCGATCCATTCCGTTTAGCTGCTGCAGTAAGCCGTTCTGGATTGGTGTCTATCTGCTCCATGCTCAGTCCCCGGTCATTCAATGCCTCGAGAATGTGTGTAAACCGCTCTATCCAGAACAACGGCTTCCGTTCAGAGATCGGCTGTGGTGAGGTTGGGTTTGTCGCGAGCAGATATTGTAAAATTACTTCGTCGAAACGCTCGCGGAGTTGAAGGTCTGAAAGTTGGGACAGGTAGGGAGATCGGCGATATTGGAGACGCCAGAAGTCGCTTTTCGGCATTTCGTCAGGAATGTTCTGGATTGTGGAGAAATCTGAGGCCGATGCTTTTCCCGTCGCAGGAGGTGCACCCTGCCAGTCAGCCCACTGGTTTGCGGTCCAATTGACCAAGGCTCGCTTGTCTGCGTCTTTTCCGCAGCCGTATCCGTGAACGATCAGGATTGGAAACAGGATTTGGTCTTTATCTACGGTCGCGTGACGTTCACTTAGGTAAAGAACAGCGTCCACATGCGGACGGGCGAGCGTTCCTTCCCGACGTCGTTTGAGCTCTTTGGCCGCGATAAAACAGACTAGGTCGGGGCTGTAGATTTCGTGGTCTTCATTGATCAAGACCAGAAGGCGCAGTGGATTTAGTCCCTCTGACCGACGTGTGTAAGCTCCAAGCTGGGAGTTCGCCTTGCGGATGTGGTTCTTGATAGGCCGTCCCAGCCTGTCGATTGCGAGTTTCTGCAACCCGTTTGGGTCAGATGTGTGTTTAAACATATTGTCGGAGGATACTGACCCAAAAAATGTAGGCCAATCCTCGCGACTTTCAAAAACCTTTTGAAGGTTTTCCCGCCGTTCGCTTCCGTCTTCGGCTAGGGTTTTTATCTCGATTGCAACAGCTCCGTCGGCGCAGATCCAGTCCGGACGCAATGCTTCCTCTTGATCACCTGAGTCCAACGAAACTCCAGACAATCGTTCCTCGACAAACCGTTCGAAACGTGGGGTCAGTGGTTCAACTCGTCCTGTTCTTTCAATTCGCATAATAGCCAGATAGAGGCGGTTAGCAGCGACGACAAGCTTTGCTCAATCGCCGAATGCTTCTTGACTGCCACCCGAAATTATCGGGTTGGTTCGGAACGAATATTCCCGTTCGAGATATATTTCTCTAATTCGATTACGCTTCCTTCCTGACAGCGGAAGATAAACGAGCGCTTGGTGCCCCGCGACACGGAAATCCCATGCTCCCGACTAAGCACAGACTGAGCTCGGCTGATCCTGGTGGACATCGCACGAGCGTTAGGGGGAACATCAGAATCAGGCACAACGAGGTGACCAGAACGAATCTGATCTCTCATCTCCTCCCACAGTTCGCTCGCTGTCGCCTCCCGGAATTGAACGCCGCTGCGCTGGTTTGCAGCCATTTTGGAAACGTAAGAGACGACTGAATCTGCGTCGGCTGATTCTGCTGACATTTCCTCGAACCTACGGCGGTACTCATTACTGAACCAACCGGGGGCGAACCCAAGATCCCTTGCAACGCATTCGCCAAGTTGCGTGAAGCTGCCAAACCTCGACCACCCAGAAGGTTGATTGGGGACTTGATCCATCACTCTGGACAGAAGGCTGAGAATGGCTCCAAGCAGTTTGGGGCGGAGTTGTTCAACGCGTTGCTCAAATTTGGAGTCTTCAACATACTCCTCAGGTTTGTGCAGATCCACGCGGACAATCCGCTCCAAGAGGTCTTGCTCGTACATCGTTGGGTCGATTCCGGCAATGACGATTGGCCTTCTGGCGTCCATCGCGGCGACGTCAAAGTTTGTGTACAACATTCTCTTCCTCAACCCGCCGCGGGTGGAAAGCCTGCACAATGCATCGGACAGCTTGGCGAGCGAGCTCACGTTGTCGAAGGAAACAATTGCGCCATTGTAGGCAGAGACAAAAAGATCATCTTCTGATTTCGGCGGACCCGCTTCAGCACCAATCTTGGGGTCGATCAATTTGATGATTGTGGAGAGAGCTGAAGACTTTCCGGAGCCAGCGGGGCCGTCCAGCAAAAGGATGGGGCACTGCTTCCCAGGGAAATAGATGGCAGTGAGCATCCATGCGAGCACAAAAATCATGTTCTCACGGTCTACATTCAAGATGCCGAGTAGATCCTCGATGGCGCCCTCTAGAGGCATAGGAAGCGGTAGACTGTCTCCTACCCGAAATATCACGGGTGGATCGTCGCATGCTCGCCATCCGTCAGAATCGACCTCTATCACTCCATAGTCAGTATCGGCGAGAAAGAGGTAGCGCTTGTCGCCACAAGCGGCGAACCTGAGGTGAATAGGTTCAATGTCGGCCTTGCTAGTGAAGGCGCCTGTAGCTGCCACCAAAGCATCAATGTCCGTTGTCTGTGCGATGGTGCCTTCAGCTTCATAAAACCGTCGCCACATTTCTTCACGGAATTCTTGGCTTCTGGTGGGCAAAAACCGCCGTGGACCGAGTTCTGCGTAGGGTTCGTTTATTTCGTCCCGCAATAGCCGCACGCCTTCCAATAAGGCCAGCGTAGTCAGTCGCCTTTGCTCGGTGGACTTGTATGGCAAAGCACCTTCATAGCCGGCTTCTTGGGCCTTTTTCCAGAATGTAATCGGCGAGATTTTCGTATTCCGGCACTGCTGCCATTTGTTGCGATCTCGATGATCCGTCGAGTGAGGTTCCGACCATTCCCACCAGCGCTTTTCAGCCCACTCGCTTTCAATTCCAAATGCCGCGATCAGATACATCGCCATTCGGAACCAATCGTCATAGCTCGACGGGTCTAGCTTTGTCGCTAGCGCCTCAAATGCGGCGTCTGGATTCTCCCTTCTCGTGTCAACAGCTTTCTTTCGACCGGGAGGTTTATCTTTGCATTTTTCGAAGGTGAACGAGATTGGGTCAGGATGCTTTTCCCAAACAAAGCAGCTCCCATCTTCGCTAAAATTCACTTTGCAAAGGTAGCCCTTTCGGGCGAGTGGCAAAGCTACTGTTTGCTCGCCTGAGCCTTTGGGAAGCAATTCGACCTTCAAGAGTTCTCGGTCGCCAGATTTCAAAGACCATATAGCTCCTCTGCCGTCATACTTTTCATTAGGCCAAACGCTCCGGTCGGTGGCCCGCTGAAGAACCTTTTGACCAAAACTTCGAACGGTATCTGAGCGCTTTGCGGTCTCAAAAACAATCCAGACATGATAGCCGTGACCTCCACCGGATCGCACTACAAAGTAGGGGATATTGCTATCTTGGAGAACATCGCAAACGGCTGCCACTCGACCTGCAATAATTGACTCGCTGGTCTTTTTCTCATGGTCGTCGAAATCAAAGACGAGAAAGTGAGTCTTTTCTTTGTCGGGGAGCATCAAGCCACCGATGCAGTTTTCGTCACCGCGGATATGTTCATCAATTAATTCTGACGTAATCGGGCCTTTGCGATCGAAATATCCAAACTTGCTGGTCTTCCGATTAAAGTCACGCCGCTTATGCTTCGTTTGGTCCATAAGCGCGGCAATCTCTAAGAGCCACTTGTAATCACTCATTTTGGTTTTCCTAGCCTTCGCTGGAAACACCTTGAGAAGAAGTTGTTGTGTTCCAGAAACACCACTAAATTGATCCAATAGTCACTCCGGCCACGGAAGACTTGGTGTAACTTCTTGCCCCGAGGCGGTTCACAGGCGCCTTGGGGTTTTAGTTAGTTTCAACGGTTTGCTGGCTAAGCCACGAATTCAGGTCTGAGCGGCGATACCGCACGCAGCGTGGCCCAATCCGAACGAACGGTGGGCCCCTTCGTATCGTGCGCCAGTGCTCCAGCGTAGTCGTACTTAGACCGAGGAAAAGGGCGGCCTGCTCAGTATTCAATAGATCGGCTTCCATAACGGACTCCTTGATCGTTTGCACGATCCCGACCGGCGATGTCCGTTGCTCAGTTACTGTGGGCGATCGTCCGCATTCCGCGGGTGCCCGTAGCGTTTGGTGCTACTTCCCCCTCGTCTAAAGCCGTCACGAACCGCGCGAGGAGAGCGACCCGATATGCGAGAGCGCAGCGCCATGCTGCACAATTGGCAACTAGTAGATCTGATGGCTCGTTACAAGAGTGGACTACTATCTTTCCTCAAATTTCCCGTTTGTCGGGCTGCAAACGCTGGCTCAGCTCTTGGGTGACCGCTTGCATAGACGTGCGAAGAAATTCCAAGTTCGGGCGCACATAGCGCTGCCCGGTTATGCTTTTGGAAGAGTGATTCAACAATCTACTTACCACTTCCTCTGGAATTCCCGCTTCTACCGCAGTCGTGGCAAACGTGTGACGCAACGAATGAAGCGTACCGGGAACACTTTGGTGATCCCAGGCCACGATGTGACCGGATTTGCTTGCTGCAGGAAACACCCAACGAGCGTCTAGGCCGCGTACAGATTCAAGGATTTGATGGTGATCGTCCACCAGTGGGAGCCAGAATTCTCGTCCGGACTTGGTGGTGGGAAAGTGGATCGCATCATCTATTCTGTGCCATTCGAGCTGCTCGATCTCTGATCTTCGTAAGCCCGTGAACAGGCCGAACAGATATGCGGTCCGGTGAACACTATTTTGCAGGTGCCCGACTGCTTCAGACCACTCAGAAAGATTGCGGATTGGCGCATTCAGTTTCTTTGCTTCGGGATACCATTCAATGCTGGTCGTTGGGGCTTCAGGTAGAGAATGATCCTGCTTTCTTGCATAGTTCCAAACGGTATTGAGAGCTTGCAGAATTTGGTTTGCGGCAGTTGGTCCGCGTCGCAGCAGTCTTTGATGCATATCACGACACATCATCGGGGTGATGTCTGACGTGCGTCTCTTGCCCCACTTTAGATCGTTGATGATCGCATGCCTGACAAACTGCTTCCATTTTTCAGAACGAAGTGTCGGACGAGCGCAATATTGGTCCACTAATTCGACGAGCGGTGGGTCGGATTGGACGATCCGCTTAGCGAAACCGCGCCTGAGCCTGAAATCGAGTTCACGCGCTGTCTCGCGGGCCAACGGGACGCTGACCGTCGGATAGGTGCCAATAAGATGACGGTGGCAATTGCGTTCGTAATAGAAGGTGATCTTGGATTTGTAGACGTGCACCAGAAAGCCTTTGATTTTCTCGTCCCAGTACCGAATGAAACCGCGCTCAGGTCGGGGGACGGTGCGTAATAGTCGGTCAGTCAGGTTGGCGGTTGGCATGGGCGCTCCAATGCAGTGGTGATGCAGCTACTTATGCGCAACATTTCGCAACCAAAGCGGGCACAAAACAACCAGATACTCAGGAATAACAGGGCTTTAGGTGCTGCTTGCGGTCAGATACAAACAAGAAGTTGAGCCTCATAACCTGAAGGTCGTAGGTTCAAATCCTACTCCCGCACCCAATCAGCCCCTGATTTCCTCACGGATTTCAGGGGCTTTTTTGCGTTTTGGGACTGGAGTGCAAGGCATGAGAAAGGCATGAGAGCGGCTGCCAGCGCATTCACTCAGGAAAGTCCGCCTGCTGAATACTCCCGAAAGCCTGGCCACTTCTCAAAATGTGCCTTCGATTTCCACAGCGCGGCCGGATACAGTTGCACGCACGCCGTAAATGTCGGCAAGCCGCTCTGGCGTAAGCGTTTCTTCCGGTGAGCCGTCCGCGACGATGCGGGAGTCTTTCATCCACACAATCCGCGTTGCATAGCGGGCAGCGAGTGAGATGTCGTGGAGCACAACAAGGGCGCCGCACCCGCCATCTACATAGTCCCTGACAATATCCATGATGCGGAACTGGTGCCGGGGGTCGAGCGCAGCTACAGGCTCGTCCGCCACCAGTAGCGGAGCATCCGCCGCAAAAGCGCGGGCACAATGTACGCGGGCAAGTTCGCCGCCTGACAATGTGTCCGTCTGCCTGTCGCTCAGCTCTGTCAGGTCGCATCGCGCTATCGCTTGGTCGACAGCGGCAGCGTCTTTCGCGCTCAGGCGGCCCGGCGCAGCACCATAAGCGTAGCGCCCGAGGGCGACGACATCGCGGACCGTATTGGGCCAGGCCAGCGGACGTTGCTGGGGCAGGTAGGCCACGCGGCGGGCGCGCTCGATGGGGGAGAGTTTCCCGCTGTCGGATCCATCAAGCGTCGCGAGACCCGCAGAGCGTTTCTCCAGGCCAAGGGCTGCCTTTAGCAGGCTGGTCTTGCCGGCTCCATTCGGGCCGAGCAGGGCGACGAGCTCTCCCGGAACAAGCCGGAGGCTGGCATCGCTCACCAGTGTGGTGGGGCCCGCCTTGACCGAGAGGTTTTGGGTCAGGAGTTCAGCCATTGAGCGCGCGCCTCCGCATGGCAATCCAGATGAAGGCCGGGGCGCCAATCAGGGCTGCAACAACGCCAAGCTTCAGCTCGTTCGTCGTCGGCAGGATCCGCACGCCAATGTCCGCGACGACGAGGAACAGGCCGGCCAGCAGGGCCGATGGGACGAGGGAGCGGGCCGGATCATGTTTCACGAACGGCCGGACAATGTGAGGCGCTACAATGCCGACAAAACCGATTGCCCCGGCCAGAGCGACAGAGCCGCCGGTCGCCAGGCCTGCGCCGAGAACAGTCAGGATACGTTGTTTACGTAGATCCAGGCCGACGCCGCTGGCGGCTTCCTCACCCAGTGTCAGGGCCGACAGTCCGCGCCGCGATACCATCAGGATAGCGCCACCGGCGAAGATGAACGGCGCAGCCAGTGCGAGGTCTTCAAAACTGCGATTGGCAACGGAGCCCAGCATCCAGTTGATCATGTCAGACAGGGAAAACGGATTGGGCGCGAGGTTCATGAGAAGGCTCATCGCTGCGCCGGCAAAGCTGGACAGGCCGACACCGATCAGGATTAGCGTGACAACAGAGCGGGTGCGGATTGCCGCGAGCGCGATCAGTGCCGTTGCCGCCAGCGCCCCGAGGATGGCGGCGACAGGCAGGGCCCAGGGAGAGAGTGCTGTCAGCCCATAATAAAGAGAGAAGGTTGCGAAGAGCGAGGCTGAGGCTGAAACGCCCAGCACGCCCGGTTCTGCGAGTGGGTTCCTCAAAAGGCCCTGCAGTGCCGCGCCGCTGATGCCGAGCGCTGCGCCGGTCAGATAGGCTGCCAGCGCGCGGGGCAGGCGGATCTGCCAGATAACAAGACGGTCGCCAGCGTCTGCGCCGCCAAAAAAGGCCGCGAGGACCCGGTCTGCCGGCATCGGGGTTGACCCAAGCAGGCAAGCGGCAAAGACCGCGCACACCGACGCGGCGATCAGCCCGGGGATAAGCAGGCGTCCCGTCACTCTTCACCGCCTTTCGCCAGCGCCTCAATGGCGTCCATGATGAACCAGCCGCTGCATGCGGTCCATGCGCCTTCCAGCTGGACCACATTCTGGCGTTCCACCTGTTGCCTCGCCATCGGGTGGTTCATCGGGCTCCACGATCCCGGCTGGTTTTCAAAACGGTGAAAAACGGCCGCTGCAATGACGTCCGGTTGTTCATAGGCCAGTTTTTCGAGGGGAATATCCCGCCAGCCGGGTTGTTCCTCGAAATTATCGAGCCCGGCGGCCTTCATCATTTCGTGGACCATGGATCCCGGCCCGGAGGTGACCCCGCCGGGGGTGACATAAAGAGCGGATTTTCGATCCGTCCGCTTGCTGATGGCTGCAAGACGCGCACGGAATTCTGCGATCAGCTGGCGGCCACGCTCGCTCTGGCCGAGGCCGTCCGCCATGTGCTGGATCAGGGCAGGAATTGAGCCGACTTCGCCATCATCGACATTTGATGTCCAGCCGACGGTCAGAACGGGAATGCCGGCGCGTTCAAAGAACGCCTCGGCATTCGGACCGCCGCCATAGGCCCGGACAACGAGGTCAGGCTTCAGGACTATCACATCTTCTGCGATGGGGCGCACCGTCGGCACGCCCTCTGCAGCTTCGTGCATGTAGGAGAATTCCTTGTCTCCATCGGGAGAGATGGCGAGGATCTGCTCGCGATCGGCGAGCTTCAGGACGTACTGATCGGAGCAGTAATCGAGACTGACGATCCGCATGGGCCGGGCAGTGCCTGACGCCTGCGTTTGGGTGGGGACACCGCAGGCAGCCAGGCCGGTCAACATAAGCAGGATCATCAGTCTCGACATTGCGCTACCTAGTAACGCAACCGGATGCCGACAGACCCGGACAGGCCGGGCGTGCCGTAACCGAGGATCTGCTGGTAGTCTTCGTCGAACAGGTTCTCGACCCGGCCATACAGCTCGACTTTATCGGTCAGATCGTAGCTTCCGGTCAGGTCGACCCGTGTCCAGCCGTCCAGAGTGGTGCCGTCCGTATTGGTTTCGTCGCCATTGTAGCGAACAAGGACTGCGCCGGAGAAAGGGCCTTCCGGATCGAGCGATACAGTGACGTCGCCGGAGTTTTCGGGCAGGCGGTAAAGCGGGTTTCCGTTGCCATCCTCGGCATCAATATAGGCGTAGTTCGCCGCGACGCCGAGCCAGTTGGTGAGCTCGTAGGACCCGAAGAGTTCGATCCCTTTCGATTTCACCAGAGCAATATTGTCGTATCCGGCCGTGTAGGAGAAGTCGATCATGTTCTCCGTGTCCTGGTCGAAATAGGTGATGCCGGCTCTGGCGCGGCCATCTTCAGACGTCCAGTCGATGCCGATGTCGAAGGCCTCGGACGTTTCCGGCTTCAGGTCGGCATTCGGTTCCGTCAGGCCACAGAATGTACAGATATAGGTTGACTGGAAGATGCTCGGGGCCTTGAAGCCCTGGCCCCAGCTGGCGCGCATCACGATCTGTTCGGTCGGCTGGTAGGCCGCTGCGATCCGTCCGGTCGTTTCCGATCCGAACTTGTCGTGATCGTCGAGCCGGAGGCCGCCCGTCAGCGTCAGCGTCTCTACAGGTTTGACTTCATAGAGCGCAAAATAACCGTCGATGGACGAGTCCGCGCCGTCTGCTGACGTGTCCTCATGCTCGGCCCCGAAGGACAGCTTGTTCCGGTCGTCGACAGTAAACGTACCTTGATAGCGATAGATCTGGCGGTCGCCATCGGCGGAAAAGCTGGAGGCGCCATTGGTGAAGTTCTCACGGCTGATGTCGGAATAGCCGATCATCAGCAGGTTTTCGAACCGCTTGTCGAAGAGAGGCGCCTTGAGGGTGATATTGCCGGACAGCGTCTCGTTCTTTGTGCTTTCGTCGCCATCGCCCACGCTACCCTGAGCGCCGAAGACGTAGCTGTCATAGTCAGCCTCGGCATCGTTCCACAGAACGCTTGCTTCCAGGCGGGCATCAGAAGGCAGGTTCAGCCCGCCCTTGGCGGAGAGTGTGGTCGCTTCGTAGCCATCGTCCTCATTGTTGCCATTGGCTTCATCGGCCTTGGAGATGCCATCTGTCGAGATACCGCTGGCGGAGAGGCGGAAGTCGCCGGTCTCGTTTGCATTGCCGATAGACGCGCCGCCGCGCAGCGTGTTGAAGGAGCCGTACTCCGCGAATGCGCTACCGCCCAGTCTTTCCTCGGCATCCTTTGTCGTGACTGAGACCACGCCGCCAATCGCATCGCTGCCCCAGAGGACAGATTGCGGGCCTTTGAGGACTTCGATGCGTTCAATGTCCGAGGTATCGAGAAAGGCGAAGTTGAAGCTGCCGTCTGTCACGGACGGGTCGCCGACCGGCACGCCGTCGACCAGGACGAGGGTCTGGCCGGTTGAGGCACCGCGGATGCGGACACTGGCTGCGCCGCCATAGCTGCCATTCTGGTTGATCGTGACACCGGGCGCAGACGCGACTGCGTCCAGAACAAAATCAAAATCCAGTTTCTTCAGATCTTCCGCGGTGATGATGCTGACGCTGGAGCCGATCTCTGCTTCTGTCTGGTTGAGACGTGAACCTTCGACGGTGATCGCTTCGAGCCTGTTTTCCCCGGAATCGGAGTCTTGCGCAGCGCCCGGCAGGACAAGGCAGACAGCTGCTGCGCCGAGCAAAGCCGTTTTATACGACATGGGTATTCCCCTCATGGCACCCCGCCGCCCGAAAGACAGGTGCGCGTTATAACGACGATTACTGGCCACATGGGTTTGCCATGCGGGCGGCCAGGCCGATTTTTCGGATGTCGTTACAAAAGGAGAGGCATATGCCTTCCCGCCCGCTGAGAACTGGTCCCGGTCTCCGGACGAACGACGCGATGGCAGGTCTCCTGGCTCACCGATCAATGCTTCTGGCCGCCTTCCCAGAGATCAGAGACTCCAGTGACTTAATTGGCCATCAGCTCCTGGCTGACAGTTGCGGGTACAGCACCGGATTTACACCGGCTTCCCTCTTAGCCCCCTGTTACAGAGGCACCATCTGTTGTGTCTGATGTTGCAAGCGCGAAGAGCTGTCAATAGGCGCCGGGTTGGGTAGGGGTCTGGAAATGCGCCGGAAATCCGCTCCGTACGCCAAGGCAGGCCATCCCGGTGACGTGCAAAAACACGTCGGATGGGCGAGGAGGCTGCGGTCGCGGCGGTTTGTCTCCGGGGGTATTTGTCCTCTGGTTTCACCCGCGCTGGGCGCGCAAGAAAAAACATCGACGGATTTTCCCTTCCGAATCGTTGGAATGGTCAGGCGGACGAACAAGGGGTTTAGGTCATGCGGCGAGTATTCTTCTGGGCACACTTTGCGATGGGGCTCGCGGCCGGTGTGTTCGTGCTGCTGATGTCCGTAACGGGCGTGCTGCTCACCTATGAACGTCAGATGGTATCGGCTGCTCAGAATGCGGCAGTTGAGGTGCCGGCAGAGGGCGAGCCGCTTTCCGTGGAAGCGCTGTCTGAAGCGGCGCTGGCCGCCGGTGGCGCGCCCGGGAATACGCTGACAATTCAGCGCAATCCGGCCCATGTCGCGACACTTTCGAAAGGCCGCCGGGATAATGCCTTGCTTGATCCGTATACAGGTGAAGTGATCGAGCATGCCGGCGAGGGGATGGAAGCCTTCTTCGGGCGGGTGATGCGGATCCACCGCTGGCTGGCCTTTACGGGAGGCCGGAATGATCTGGGCGCAGCGATCAATGGGGCGGCCAATCTCATCTTTGGAGCCTTGCTGATTTCCGGCGTAATCCTGTGGTGGCCGCGCAGGTGGAAGTGGCCACTGGTGAAGAGCCAGCTCTTCTTTCGCCGGGGCCTGCCGAATGCAAAGGCGCGGCACTATAACTGGCACCATGTGCTGGCGGCGTGGAGTTTCGTGCCGTTGTTCCTGATCATCGTTTCGGGTGCGGTCTTCTCCTACAGCTGGGCCAACAAGCTGGTTTATGCCGCGTTCGGGGAAACGCCGGGCGGACAAGGCAGGGGGCAGGCAGTTGCTGCCGCATCGCCGCCGCCAGAACTGGCAGGAGGCGTACTGCCGCTGGATCCGCTGGTAGAGCAGGCAACAAAAAGTTTCGGGAACTGGCGCCGATTGACCATCACGCTGCCGGAACCGGATGCCTCGACGCTGGACGTGACGGTCGATTGGGGGAATGGCATTCAGTCATCGAAGACGCGCAACCTGATTCTGGCGCGAGATGGCTCCGGCCTGATCGGAGAGCCGGTCGGTGACGTCTCCAGCCCGGCCCTGAAAATGCGCAGGTATCTGCGCTTTGTGCACACCGGTGAGATCTACGGCTTCATCGGGCAGACCCTCGCTGGGCTTGCTTCGATTGCCGCCATCATTCTGGTCTACACAGGCATTTCACTGGCGATCCGGCGGCTCCTCAGGATGAAACGGGCCGCCCGGCCCTGAACAGGCTAGGCCGGTTCGCTGCCGATGCGGACCTCTTCCTGCCGCAAGCCGTCGAACGCCATGTCGAGAGGTTTGTGAGCCAGAACGACCAGGGCGCGAGGCGACTCTTTTGTCCAGCGGGTGAGGTTAGCTGCGAGCCGGCTGGCAAGTTCGGCTTCCAGCCCGGCAAAGGGTTCGTCCAGGATGAGGATTTCCGGGTTTGCGAGCAAAGCTCGGGCAAGGCCGATGCGGCGTAATTCACCGCCGGAGAACGGCAGGTCGTTTTCCCCGAACAGGATTTCCAGTCCTTCCGGTTTTGCCGAAACGAACCCTTCCGCACAGGCGGTCTGCAGCGCGCGCCAGATCTGGTCTTCGGTTGCTTCCGGCGCGGCGAGGCGCATCTGGTCGGCCAGTGTCCCAGGCAGGAAAGCCGGGAATTGCGGGCTGATCGTTACATGCGCCAGGACGCTGGCGATGCGCACGGCTTCTGCCGGTGACTGTCCATAGCGGAGCATGTCGGGAGAGACCGGATGCAGGCGCATCAGCGCTTCGGCGACAGTGGTTTTGCCGCTGCCAGACGGACCGATCAGCTGCAACAAGGTGCCGGGCTCTATTGAGAAGCGCAAAGGACCGACCACGGGCGCGGTTGGTGCTGCCTGGGCCATCAGACCTTCTGCCGCGACGGGAAAGAGGCTGTCGAGCGCTTTCGCCGCTTCCAACGGCGGGTCCCAGCTGGCTTCCTCCGGATACAGGCGCGCGGCGAGCCGCGCAGCCGCAACACCGGACCGCGCACGTGCATCGAAAACCTTCAGCATGGCGCCGGTCGATTCGAATGCCGCCATCAAGGCCAGCGCCGCGCCGGTCGCCATCGCGATGCCGGACTGTGCTTCGCCCGCGCGCCACAGGACGAGCAGGGCGAGGGCCAGCCCAATCGTTGCTGTCAGTGTACCGAGATTGCGGTAAGGGGCCTCAATCGCATCGCGTGCGGCGACTTGATGTTCCAGCTGTTCCTGCGCCGTCGCCGCTTCGCGGTCAATCGCGCCCAGAATGTCCAGTTCCATCGCGTTTTCGATGAGGCGGGACGTCTGCTCCCGTGCGAGTTCCGCCTGCCGGGCGTGAGATTCAGCCGCCTGATGTGAGCGTTTGACGGCAGCGGCCGGGAAGGCCCAGCCGGTGCAGAGGAAGGCACCAAGGGCGAGCAGGCCGCTAATCCAGTCACTCGCGAACACAAAGCAGAGCGCGACGAGCACGCCCGCGACAACAGCGGCGGCCGGGCTGTAGACCCGCAGGAATCCGGCTTCTGCCGCATCGACATCATCGATGAGCGTGCTGAGCTCATTGGCCGGCATGGATGTAAAGCCGCGCTGTGTGGCGGCGCTGGCGGCGAAGAGGCGGGGGCGGAGCCGGGCAGACAGGCTGAGCGTCGCGTCGTGACCGATCAGCTGTTCGCCGTATTTCGTCAGCACACGTGAGAAGGCTGCGGCGCGGACACCGGCGCTTGGATAAAGGTGATTGAAGACATAGCCCGCGCCTGCCGACCCGGCGATGGCGGCGGCGGTGAGAAACCAGCCGGAGAGCCCCAGCAGAATGATGCTGGAGGCGCCGGCCAGAGCCGACAGCAGCAGGGCAAGCGCGAAACGGCGTTTCGCAGGCCGGCCAAGAAGACGCCAGAGCTTCAGCATTCGCTCACCTCCGGCACGCTTTGAGGCGCCAATCGGACGACTGTATCGCATGCCCCGATGAGCGGATCTGAGTGGGTGGCGACGAGAACGGTGCGCGATGTCGCCAGCGTCTTCAGTTTCTGCAGGAAGTCAGCTTCCGCATCGGGATCGAGGTGTGCCGTGGGCTCGTCCATCAGCAGGATCGGTGCGTTGCGGAGCAAGGCCCGGGCGAGCGCGATACGCTGGCGTTGTCCGCCGGACAGGCCAGCGCCGAACCGCGCGAGCTTCTGGTCAAGACCGCCCCGGCTGGCATCGGCAAAGTCGAGGATGCCTGCCTCGCGCGCGGCATCGGCGATCTCGTCATCGGTCGCCCCCGGCCGCGCAATGGCGATGTTCTCGCGGATGGTTCCTTCCATCAGCCAGGGGGTCTGGCCGATATAGGCGATGGAGTCTGCGAGGCTGTCTCCTGGGTTAAGCGTGTCTGACCCGGCCCGGACCGAGCCGCTGACCAAGCGCGCGCGCCCGATCAGCGCCTGCAGGACGGTGGATTTGCCTGAGCCGGATGGCCCGCTGAGAGCGGTTACCTTGCCCGGGCAGGCTTCAAAGGTGAGACCGGAGACCACGGAGGACCCGTTGCCCCAGCCAAGCGACACATCTTCAAACTCAATCGCAGGCGCTGATGGCAGCGGCGGAAGCTTCTTCACCGGGGTGGCATCGCTGCGGTCCAGCCAGGCAGAGAGCATGCCGGCTGCGGCTGCCGCATCGGCGCGGTCGTGGTGCAGGCTTGAGAGCTTGCGGATCGGGCTGAAGAATTCCGGCGCGAGGATCAGCGCGGTCAGCCCTTCTGCCAGTGTCAGTGTCTCGCCGGTGCCGAAGGGAAACACACCAAGCAGCTTGAAGCCGATATAGACGGCAACGAGGGCAATCGACACCGAAGCAAAAAACTCAAGCACAGCCGTGGAGAGAAATGCGACCCGAAGGATGGCCATGGTCCGGTCCCGCAGCTGAATGGAGGCGGCCTCCAGCGCGGCGGTTTCCCTGCGGATGCCGCGAAATGCCCGGATCAGTCCGGATTGAGCGGCGCGGGACTGGAATGCGCCTGACAGGCTGTCAAGCGCGGCCTGTTGCGCCTTGGCGCGGGCGGCGGTCTCGCTGGCTGTCAGCCAGATAAACAGCGGCAGCACCATGACCGACACCATCAGCAGGACGGCAGACAGCCACGTCTGTGTGGCGACGGCGATCAGGATCAGCACCGGCCCGGCCACGGCCAGCCGCATGCCCGGCAGCCACCTTGCGGTATAGCCTTCGAGCTTTGCTGTCCGGTCGATGATCTGCGCTGTGCGGGTGCCTGTATCGGCGCCGCCCAGCCATCCGGCACCGGCGCCGGACAGGGTTTCGAACAGGTCGGCCCGGGTTGTGTTCACCATGGTTTGCCCGGCGCGCGCGAGCAGGATGTCCCCAGCCCACGCAGCGGCACCTCTGACCAGAACCCCGATTGCGGCGACCGGCAAGCCTATGCCCGGCGGGCGGCCTTCGGCCATGGCACTGACACCGTGTCCAATTCCCCAGGCGATCGCGATCCAGCCGGCCATGGCTGCCAGCTGGCACAGCAAGCCCAGGTTGACGGCGCGCTGCGAAGGCGCCGTCCACCGCTTAAGGGCGGTTCGGGATCGAATTTTGTCAGAAATATCAGAGGTTTCCGGCATATCGCACAGTTAGGTCTTATAAGTGTTATATTGCATGCGACTTTTTGCGCTATCGTTTATTAAGGGTGCCCGGCATAAATGTGCCGACATGAATACGAGAGACCGCAGCATCATGTGGTCAGGAGATAACCATGCCTGAACTATTAGTCGCTGACCTGTCGCGCTGGCAATTTGCGCTGACAGCCATGTACCATTTTCTTTTCGTGCCACTGACGCTTGGGCTTTCCATGCTGCTAGTGGTCATGGAAGGCGCTTATGTGATGACCGGCAAGGAGGTGTGGCGACGCACCACCAAGTTCTGGGGCAACCTGTTCGGAATTAACTTCGTTCTGGGTGTCGCGACCGGTATCACGATGGAATTCCAGTTCGGGATGAACTGGTCCTATTATTCACACTATGTGGGCGACATTTTCGGTGCGCCGCTGGCGATTGAAGGCCTGATGGCGTTCTTCCTCGAAGCAACGCTCGTTGGCCTGATGTTCTTCGGCTGGGACAAGCTGTCCCGGCCGGCGCACTGGATGGTGACCTTCCTCGTGGCGTTGGGCTCGAACCTGTCGGCCCTGTGGATCCTCATCGCCAATGGCTGGATGCAGAACCCCGTTGGGTCTGAGTTCAATCCGGACACGATGCGGATGGAAGTCACCAACTTCATGGAAGTGCTGTTCAACCCGGTTGCACAGGCCAAATTCGTCCACACGGTCAGCGCCGGTTATGTGACGGCATCGGTTTTCGTGCTTGGCATTTCGGCTTGGTACGTTCTGAAAAACCGGCACCTTGGTCTCGCCAAGCGGTCGATGGCTGTCGCAGCCAGCTTCGGTCTTCTGTCAGCCTTGTCGGTTGTCGTCCTCGGTGACGAAAGCGGCTATGCCCTGACGGATAACCAGAAAATGAAACTCGCAGCGCTGGAAGCCATGTGGGAAACGGAGCCCGCTCCGGCCGGCCTGACCGTTATCGGCATCCCGAACCAGGCTGAGCACAAGACCGACTATGCGATCCATGTCCCGTACGTGCTGGGCCTGATCGCCACGCGGTCTCTGGATGGTGAAGTGGAAGGTATCCTGCCGCTGGTCGCTGTCGCGGAAGACCGGATCGAAAATGGTATCCGCGCCTACAAGGCCGTGGAAACGCTGAACGGAGATCCGAACAATATCGAGGCCCGGGAAATCTTCGAGCAGACGAAGCAGGACCTTGGCTATGCGATGCTGCTGAAGCGCTATGTCGACGATCCGGCAACGGCGGACCGTGCGACGATCGAGAAGGCCGCCATGGATACGGTTCCCAATGTGGCCATGGCTTTCTTCTCATTCCGCTTCATGGCCGGGATCGGTTTCCTGTTCATCGCGGTGTTCGCCGTGGCGTTCTATTTCGTCAGCCTGAAACGCAATGTGCCGCGCTGGTTCCTGTATCTGGCATTGTACTCAATCCCGCTCCCATGGATTGCGGCTGAACTCGGCTGGCTCCTTGCTGAAACCGGACGCCAGCCCTGGGTCATCGACGGTGTGCTGCCAACCTTCATGGGCGTCTCCAGCCTTTCGGCAACACAGGTGATCATGACGATGGTGGGCTTCACCTTGCTCTATGGCACGCTCGCTGTGATCGAGATCACCCTGATGGTCCGTGCCGTGAAACTTGGCCCCGGTGCCCGCATCCTGCCGAAAGGCATTGGAGGCGGCGTGGCCGATACTCCCGATCAAACCGTGCCGGCCCGTCCGCGCACAATCCAGTTCGACAAATAGGAGGACAGGATAATGGAACTTCCTCTCGACTATGCAACGCTGAAAGTCCTCTGGTGGGGCCTCGTGGGCGTGCTGCTCATCGGCTACGCCCTGACGGACGGCTATGACCTCGGTGTCGCATCCTTGCTGCCCTTCGTGGCGAAGACAGACAAGGAACGCCGTCTCGTCATCAATTCCATCGGCCCAATGTGGGAAGGCCACCAGGTGTGGCTGATCACGGGCGGTGGCGCCCTGTTCGCCGCCTGGCCTTATGTTTACGCGATCAGTTTTTCAGGGTTCTACCTGGCCATGTTCGTGGTGCTGGCTGCGCTGATATTGAGGCCGGTCGGGTTCAAGTACCGGTCAAAACGGGAAAGCACGACCTGGCGCACCTCCTGGGACTGGGCGCTGTTCGTCGGCGGCTTCGTTCCTGCGCTGATCTTTGGTGTGGCGCTCGGCAATGTGTTGCAAGGCGTACCCTTTGACATCGACCGCACGCTGCGGGCGACCTATGCCGGCGGCCTGCTGGGCCTGCTGAACCCGTTTGCCCTGCTTTGCGGTCTGGCGTCCGTTGCCATGCTGGTTGTGCACGGGGCGTCCTGGCTCGTCGTCAAGATCGAGCATGGCCCTGTGCTGAACCGGGCGGCGAAATTCGGCCAGATCGCAGCGTTGCTGGTGATTGTGTTCTACGCAGCCGCTGGCGTGTGGCTGGCCATGGCAGGCATGGGCTACCGTATCGTGACCGATATGGACCCGAACACCGTTGCCAATCCGCTTCGCAAGGAAGTTGTAGTCGAGGCAGGCGCCTGGCTCACCAATTACGGCAAGTATCCGTGGATGATCCTCGCGCCGGCGCTTGGCTTCATCGGTTCGGCCCTTGCCTTTGTTGGCCTGAAAAACAAGACGTCCCTGTCGCTGATCGGGTCGGGCCTTGCCGCAACCGGTATCGTTGCGTCGGTGGGAACGTCGATGTTCCCCTTCATCCTGCCAAGCTCGATCAATCCGAATGCCAGCCTGACGGTGTGGGACAGCTCCTCGAGCCACCTCACCCTGTTCATCATGCTGATCGTGACGGTGATCTTCGTCCCGATCATTCTGGCCTACACAGCCTGGGTGTTCAAAGTTCTCTGGGGTCGTTTGACCACGGAAGAAGCAACTGCCCCCGGCACTTACTAAGCGGAAGGATAAGCATATGTGGTATTTCAGCTGGATTCTCGGCCTCGGCCTCGCGCTGACCTTCGGCATCCTCAATGCCATGTGGAACGAAGTGTCCATGGGCGAAGCGGGCGAGAACGATCTGGAGATCGACTGATGCGCGGTTTGCTGGTTGCCGGGGCAGCACTGATGCTGCAGGCGTGCGCGGCGGTTGCCGACACGCCGCCGGCTGCGGTGGCCAAGGACGCTGACCGTCCGATGCTGACCGTCCTGACCAGCGGCGATGCAGAGACGCAATTGATGGCCCTGGTGCTGACCAAGGCGGCGATGGCGAAGGGCGTGACACCGCAGATCCTGCTTTGCAGTGCTGCGGGCGATCTCGCCCTCAAGTCGCCGCCGCTGGAAGCCATGGCACCGCTACAGCCCAAGGGCGCCAGCCCGGCTGGCCTGTTGCGGTCCCTTAAGGCGGAAGGTGTGAAGGTGGAAGTGTGCGCCATCTACCTGCCCAATCGTCCCTTTGGCGCTGAGGCGCTGGAAGATGGAATCGGGGTGGCCACGCCGCCGGATATTGCGTCTGTCTTCACGGCTAAAGGCGCGACAGTTCTGAGCTTCTGAAAGGAGCGAAACAGACATGAACAAGACGCTGGCTATCTTTGGCTGGATCTTTTTCGGACTGATCATGGGCGTCGGTCTGATGCGATTTATGTCAACGAATGACGACCTCAGCGAACTGGCGGCCGAAACGGCGCGCCCGGAACGCACGGCAGATGGCCGTATCGCGCTGTACTACACAGCGGATGACCGGGCGCATATCAGTACCGAGATGCTCGGTTTCCTGCAGGGGCTGCAGACAATCAGTGGGGCCATTGCGGACGAAGACCGGGAAACCATCCGCGACGCGGCAGGTGCCTTGCGGCGCGGGAATGGTCAGGGGCAGGCCGTGCAACTGAAGAGCCCGGAAGGCTTCCGCGTGCTCGGCCGGTCATTACGACAGGACTTCAGCGACATTTCGGATATGGCCATGACGGCGGAGATGGACGAGATCCAGCTGGCCGTCAGCAGCGCCATGGGGAAATGCGTTGCCTGCCATGGCAGCTTCAAGGCGGTGGAAGTGAAAGACGAAGCTGCCGATTAGCAGCCGGATTCGAGCGCTTCGCGGTTTGTCTCCAGCCGTTCCATCAGGACGGGGCCATTTGTGATCATGTCGGCCAGGGTCACCTTGTCCAGTTCTGCGAAGAAGGCGCGGAGCCCGGCCCGGAACAACGTGCTGAACTTGCAGACGCCGATCAGCGGACATGAGTTTGTGGTCGGATTGAAGCATTCGACGAGTTCCAGGTCGCCTTCGGTATGGCGCACGACTTCACCGATGATGATCCGCTCTGGCGGGCGGCCGAGACGTACACCGCCGGTGCGGCCGCGGACATTCTCAAGATAGCCAAGCTGGCCGAGCTGGCGCGCGCCTTTCAGCAGGTGCGCCTTGGAAATGCCGTGCGCGTCGGCAACATCCTGAATGCGCACCAGCTGGTTCGGGTGAAGCGCGCAATACATCAGCGTTCTGAGCGCGTAATTGGTATAGGCCGTCAGTCGCACGTTTCCAGTTTCCTCCCGGCAGTTCCGCTGCTTCGGTACTCTGTGACATATAAAAGTGTTAGAATTATTGCCACTATTACGGCCGAGTGGACACGCCATGTCAATCCGTAACTCTACGGGGCGAAGCAAAAGAGTGCGTGCTTGGCGCGATAACTACTCGAAATATGACGATTTATCAGGGGTTTTGGCTGTGCCAGGAGATTCCTTGCCTGTCCGCCGCTCCCATAAATCCATTCTATGGCAGACATCGGTAGAATGAGTTGGAAAAGTAGTATATAAAATAGCACATAAAGCTCAGGAAGCGGCCCGGAATTCAGAAGGGCCAAACCCGGACACAGAACCAACAATTCAATTGAAGGATACATTTCCATGTCATTGCGTATCGGAGACACCGCCCCTGACTTTACCGTTGCCACCCAGAAGGGAGAGATTTCCTTCCATGACTGGGCGGGTGACAGCTGGGTCTTTTTCTTCTCCCACCCGGCCGATTTCACACCGGTCTGCACCACGGAGATGGGGCGAACCGCTCAGCTGGCGGATCAGTTCGCAGCGCGGAACGTGAAGCCGCTCGGCTTGTCCACGGACACGGTGGAAGAACACGTCAAGTGGATCGACGACGTCAACGACACCCAGAACACGGACCTGCAATTCCCGATCGTCGCCGACAAGGACCTGAAGATCGCGCAGACCTATGACATGATCCATCCGGAGCAGAGCGATACGCAAGCCGTGCGCTCCGTCTTCATCATCGACCCGAACAAGAAGATCCGCCTGACGATGACTTATCCGATGTCCGTCGGCCGGAACTTCGACGAGATCCTGCGGGTCATCGACGCCCTCCAGACCAGTGATGCCAACAAGATTGCGACACCGGCTGACTGGGTGCCCGGCAAGAAGGTGATCATTCCGCCGTCGATCAAGGATGAGGAAGCGAAGACCCTGTTCCCGCAAGGCTGGGAAACGCTGCGCCCCTATCTGCGCCTCACAGACGTGAAGGCCTGACCAGACTGCTGCCCTACCGACCCCCTTCCTGCGGGGCAGCAAGGATCGCGCAGGCGCCCGCCGCCTGCGCGATTTCCTTTTCAGGCGTCGCCGAACAGGTCGCCGGTCGCTTCGTCCCGGACATTGGCGATGTCTTCGCCGATATAGAAACAGGGATGTTTCAGTCGGGAGAGGCCGATGCCGCGTTCGAAATGGACCCAGCCGCCATTCGGCATGCGCAGGCTGAGGATCGGCGCATCGCAGACCGGGCAGGCGGAATGGAACGAGGCGCCCTTCGCATCTCCGCCCTTGTCTTCGACGGGCACCCAGCTGGGTGCGACCTGTACGCTGTCGCCCGATGAAAGCCGCCGGACATGTGCACGGCGCCGAACCCATTTGATGGACATACCAGCCTCCTTCCGGTGGGGATGGTCCGACTGTGCCGCCGATTCGGTTAAGGGCGGTTAAGCATGCGCCGAGGACCCTGGTACAATTACGTATCCTGTTGAAGATACAGGAGATCCCGCCGCTCCGGACGGTACACCCAACTGGCAAGAAAGTTGCGACTGACCTCACCGGAAAGTGACCGGAAATTGATTCCGGAGCGATTTGGCACAGGTAGGCACAGCGGCTTCATGGGTACTCAGGGCGACATTCTTATCGTGGTTCATGGTCCGGGCCGCGGCCGCGGCGTGCCAACCGGGAATGTGTTCATGGAACGGCTTCAGGCGACGGACCCTGCCTTTGCGGCGCGGTTCCGGGTGCATGAAACAGGTTCCGGCGCTGCCGATCTCAGCAATGTCGCGCTCGTCCTGTTCTGGCTGGGCGACCCGCTGCGGGAGAAATATCCGGCCTGCTTCATGGAAGCGATGGAGATCGCTGCGGCGGCACGGTCTGCCAATATCCGTATCCTCAACAGCCCCGAAGCGCTGAGCAATACGACCAAGACCCGCCAGTCGGCGATCTGGCACAAGGAACGCGTGCCGTCGGCCCGGGCGCGGATTGTGAACGAGCCGGAAAACCTCGCTCAGGTCTGCAAAGACCTCGGCGGCATCTGCATCGTCCGGTCGGATGTCGAGCATGCGCAGCGCGATGTGCTGATCATCCGCAATGAAGCGGATGTCCGCCGGGCGGTGGAGACGTGTGAGTTCCCCGTCGCAGTGATCCAGAAGTTCGACATCCGGGGCGAATACCGCGCCGCGGGGGCGGAACCGTCCAGCCTGTTCCGGCGCTACCATCACAAGGCCCGGGCCTTCGTGTTTGGCGATGCCGTGATGCGGAGCCACCTGTTCTTTGCCTCCGGTCCGGTGGTTGGCCTGTCCAACTGCCTCCTGAAACGCGAAGCCCGTCCGCGCCGGCGCCTGGGGCACCGGTTCGGCTACAATCGCAAGCTGTTCAATGACATGATCCGCGAGGACAAGACCTATTTCGAGGCCGATCCGCTCTATGCCAGAACCCTGGCGCATGGCGTCCGGGCGCTCGGGCTGGATTTTGCCGCGGTCGACTACAGCATCCGCCCCGATGGCAGCGTCGTCCTCTGGGAAGCCAACCCCTATTTCTGGCTGCCGCGTGGCGAGGAAAGCGTGCTCAGCGAGGAACGCAATGCGGTGGAGCGGGTGAACAAGTCCCTCGACTGGATGGCCGGCCAGTTGCGCATGACGGTCGCGGATGAGCAGGACCTGACAGACATGATGCAGGCTTCCTGACTGTCACATAAGATTAATCGCTCGGACAAAAAACCGTTCACGAACAGACATATCCAAGGGCCCAAGGTACGGGGCGTTCCGATATGTCAGGCGATCCTCAACTTGTGTATTCCCTTGAGATCAAGGTCCTGGACCTTGAGGCGAAAGTGGCATCCCTGGAGAAGACCCTGGACCGTCTGGCCCGGGAAGTCAGCGCCAGCGATCCGGCCAATGTGCCGGCAGATGTCCTGGACCTGATCGAGCAGGGCGAGCATCCGGTCCGCGCGGTGCGGCAATACCGGCTCCTGACCCAGAAGGAACTTGGCGAGCGGAGCGGCATCCGCGCCAATCACATCTCCGCAATCGAGCGCGGCATGCCCTACGGGCTGAAGACCGCCAAACGCCTGTCCGACGCGCTGGACGTCCCGGTCGGACTGCTCACCTGAGCTGTTTCCCCTAGGAAATCCCCACGCGGCAGGCCTTGCCAAGGCTGTCGGGGCTGGCCCATTGAGTACCGAAAAACAGGGAGATGCCCATGCCGGGAACCAATGTGCTGTCCGACATTCGTATTGCTGACATGACCACGGTGATCTTCGGGCCATACTGCACACAGACCCTGGCTGACATGGGCGCCGATGTCGTGAAGGTGGAGCCGGCAAGCGGCGACGACTTCCGCAATGTGGGCAAGTACGCGAAGAACCGGCACATGGGCCCCTGCCACATGACGATCAATCGTGGAAAGCGGTCGGTCGTCTGGGACATGAAATCCGATGAGGGCCAGGAAGCCATCCGGCGCCTGATCGAGCGCAGCGATGTGTTCATCCACAATATCCGCCCGGATGCCGTGGCCCGTCTGGGGCTGACCTTCGAGGAAGTGAAGGCGATCAAGCCGGACATCGTTTATGTCCACTGCCTCGGCTTCGGATCGGAGGGGCCTTATGCGGGCCGGCCGGCCTATGACGATCTGATCCAGGGCCTGTCGGCAGCGACCAGCCTGTTGCCGAAAGTGGACGGCAATCCGCGCCCGCGTTTCATTCCCACAGCGTTTGCCGACAAGGTCTCCGGCCTGCACGCGGTCTATGCGACCCTCGCCGCGCTGCGCCAGCGCGACCGGACAGGCGAGGCGGTTCATGTGGAAGTGCCGATGTTCGAATGCATCACGCACTTCCTGCTGGAAGAGCATTTCTACGAAGCAGCCTTCGATCCGCCGGTTGGCCCCTTCTGTTACCAGCGCCAGGTCGATCCCTGCCGCCAGCCCCTGCAGACGGCGAACGGCTATATCGTCATCGCGCCTTATGTGGACCAGCGCTGGGTGAAACTGTTCGAAGTCATGGACGCGCCGGAAGAGCTGAAAGATGAACGGATTGCCGACCGGCGCGGACGCTTCTTCAACATGGATTACATGATGGAGCGCGTGCAGCACTATTTCGTCAATCACACGACCGAGCACTGGCTGAAACTCCTGGCCGAGGCCGACATTCCGGCCGCCCGGGCGAACGACTTTCCGGACCTGCAGGACGATCCGCACCTCAAGGCCGTCAATTTCTTCCAGCACCGCGAGCACCCGACCGAGGGCGGCTATTGGGAAACGCAGCCGCCGGTCCAGTTCGTTGGCCAGCCGAAGCGCGAGATCACGCCGGCGCCGACGATTGGAGAGCATACCGATGATGTGCTTTCGGAACTCGGGCTGAAGAAAGACTGACGTCACTTTAGTTGCGAACGATTCACAGTTTTCCTTTCAGTTGAAATTGACAGCGCTCTTTGCGGGCATCAGGACTGTTCCGGAGTTTTCCGGGAGAGGTGTGATAAGCCGTTCATGAGCCAGGTTGAAAACTTTGGCCCTCTTGTGCTGAGGGAGCCAACCATGGACGACGCCGGGCGCCACTTCGATATTTATGGCGACCCGGACGTGTCCGTTTATGCGCCGTCCGGACCGCTGGCCGACATAGATGCCAGCCGGCGGATGCTGCAAGCCATGAAGGATCATTGGTGGAAGCATGGCTTCGGTAACTGGGCGATTTCCACGGCCGAGACCCCGGGCCATGTGATCGGCTTTGGCGGGCTGGCTTACCGGCAGATCAATGGCAGGGAGCGCCTGACCTTCCGGTTCCGCTTCGCCTGGGATACCTGGGGCATGGGCTATGGACACGAACTTGGCCTTGCCTGTTTCGGGGTGGCGTTCAGGGAGTTGCGGGCAGATGCGGTGCACGCCCTGGTCCGGCCGGACAATGTGCCCGCCATTCGGATTCTCGAGCAGCTGAACATGCGCCAGACCGAGACTTTGGACGACGTGCCGGATGCGCCGCCGAGCCTCGTCTATGCGATCACCGCGGACGAGGCCCGCGCGGCCGGGCTCTAGTCTGCGCCGATTCCCCGCGCCAGCGCGTCCCGGGCATCGCGCGCGAATTGCTTCGTGACCCGCGCGGTCGGTACCCACATGAAGCCATGCGGCGCGCCCGGATAGACATGCAGCTCCACCGGCACCCCGGCAGCCATCAGGCGGCGGGCATAGTCGAGATTCTCTTCGGTGAAGAGATCCAGCGCCCCGGTCGAGATGAAGGTCGGCGGCAGGCCAGACAGGTCATTGGCGCGCGCTGCGGCGGCATAGGGCGAAACGTCATGCCCGCCGGGCGCTTCGCCCAGCAGGGCCGACCAGCCGAAATAATTCTTCTGCCGGTCCCAGACATATTCGCCAAACATCGGCGAGAGGTCGGCGCGGATCGTCGTGCGGTCATCCAGCATCGGGAAGATCAGGTACTGGAAGCAGAAGCTGAACTCTTTCCGGTCACGGACAAGCAGCGCCAGCGCAGCGGCGAGGCCGCCGCCCGCACTCTCCCCTGCCACGGCGATCTTCGATGTGTCGACGCCCAGCTGATCGGCATTTTTGTAGAGCCAGGCGAGCGCGGCATAGGCATCCTCGACATTGCCGGGATAGGCGGTTTCCGGCGCCAGGCGATAGGCGGGCGCGACGATGACGGCGTCCATCCCCTTTGCCCAGGCGCAATGCTGCGGCGCGTTGCTTTCCGGGCTGCCCAGCACATAGCCGCCGCCATGCAGGTGCAGGATGGCCGGGCGGTCTTTCCGGTCAGACGGCGTGCGGTAGATCTTTATCCGCACATCCGGCGCGCCGTCCCGTCCCGGTGCCAATTCCTGCACGATGGAAACTTCCGGCGGCAGCGGCGGCATCTGTTCCATCGCCATCTTTTCGCGCGCCTCGCGGATGGCGGGCAGCGCTTCGCGTGACAGCGTCACCGGCGGCATGGACAGGAAGAAATCCTTCAGTTCCGGGTCCAGCAAATGTTCGGAGGACATCACGCGCCTCCGTCGACGCGGATGATCGACCCGGTCGTGAAGCTGGAATGGTCCGAGGCGAGATAGAGCGCCGCGGTGACGATCTCCTCCGGCTTGCCGGGGCGGCCGAGGGCGTTGTCGGATTTTTCCCGTGCCTCTTCCGTCCAGGCCTTGGAAATGTCGGTCAGGAAGGGCCCTGCGGCGATACAGTTCACGCGCACTTCCGGCCCGTATTCGCGGGCGAAGCTGGTCGTCATCGCGTTCAGCGCCGCCTTCGCGCCGGCATAGGAGACGACGCGCGGCATCGGCACCAGCGAGGCGATGGAGGAGATGTTGATGATGGAGCCGCCGCCATCCTTCTTCATGCGGTCGCCGATGATGGCAGCGAGGCGGTATGGGCCTTTGAAGTTCAGGTTCACGACACTGTCGAACAGGTTTTCCGGCACTTCGTGGCTGGGCACCATCGGGCCCATGCCGGCATTGTTGACGAGGATGTCGACGCGGCCGAATTCCTCATAGGCAATGTCGATCAGTCGGTCGATGTCGTCCCACTTGCCGCAATGCGCGCCGACGGCGATCGCCTTGCGGCCCATGGCGCGGACTTCTTCGGCGACTTCTTCACACGCCTCGACCTTGCGGCTGGCGATGATCACATCGGCGCCGCGTTCGGCGAAGGCTTTCACCATCTGATAGCCGAGGCCGCGGCTGCCGCCGGTGACGAGGGCGACTTTGCCTTCCAGACTGAAGAGCGGATCTGCCATGGGTTCCTCCTGATATGTTTTACGCCAGTCTGGCCCGGGCGGGGCGCGCACACCAGTCGTGACCTATGGTCAGGACCTAGAGGAACGCTTTCAGGTCGGCGACGAACTCGTCCAGCTTGTCATGGTGCAGCCAGTGGCCGGCATCCTTGTAGAGCTTCACGGTCGCGTTCCTGAAATGCTTCACGCGCCCGTCTTCGGCAGGGTTCGAGGCCCAGCTTTTCTCGCCATAGGCCAGCAGGGTCGGGCAGGTGATGTTCGCCCAGAGCTTCTCCAGCTCCTCCTGCGGCATGTCATAGGGCGTCATGACGCGGAAATAATTGTCGAACTTCCAGGAATAGGTGCCGTCCTCATTCTGGCTGATGCCATGGATGGTGAGGTGGCGGGCTTGCTCGCTGGTCAGATAGGAGTTTTCGTCCTTCATGCGTTTGTAGGCGTCTTCCAGAGAGGCGTATTTGCGCGGCACCCGGCCGGCGGCGGCGCGCTTGCCCTCAATCCAGTCCCGCATCCGCTTGTCCGGCGCTTCGGCGAACCGCTCTGCCAGCAGTTTCGGCGATGGCCCCAGCCCTTCGATGGCGACCAGCTTGTTCACCATCTCCGGATAGATCCCGGCATAGCGGAGCGAGATGTTGCCGCCATAGGAATGGGCGACGATGTGGACCGGGCCGACATTCAGCTGGTGGATCAGCTGGGCCAGGTCATAGACGTTTGCGCGGGGGCTGTACTCCCCGTCCGACGACCAGGCGCTGTCACCATGGCCGCGCAGGTCGGGCGCGATGATGTGCCAGTCATCCCGCAATTCCTGTGCGACCCAGTCCCAGTTGCGGCAATGGTCGCGCCCGCCATGCAGCAGGATCAGCGTCGGGGCGCCTTCATTGCCCCAGTCGACATAATGAAGCCGCAGGCGCTGCGACATGAACGAGTGAGAAGTCGGTCCTGTAATCATGGCGGGAATGTCGGGCGCTGCGGCGGACTTGTCCAGCCATGCCGTTGCGCCCAGCACGTGCGACGCCCGTGAAGGCGCTTGGTGTGGGGGCTGGTTTTCGGGGGTGTGAGGCCGCGTCAGGTTTCCGGCAGTGGCAGAGTCAGGGGGCAAGTCGGCGCGCTGCGGCAGGCGGCAGGCGCAGTGCGGCGTTTGTGCGGTTCGCGCAATTGCGCGGCATAAGCAGGCATGGCGGCACGCCCATCGCACGCGGCAGCAAGACGGTCATTGAAATGCGCTCGCGGCTTCGACCACTCGCAATCGGCTTTCTGTCCGGGGATCCACTCGATCCGGACCAGATAGACGCGGAGGTTCGGCGTGAGGCTCCAGCGGTACACGACACCCCGGCCATAGGTGGCCCGGATCTGCGCGCGCAGCATGAGCACCTGGACCCAGATCAGGGGCCAGAGGAAGGTAAGCTGCGGAGGAAACCAGGCGGGAGGATGAAAGAGTGACATGGCGTGAATATACGTCAGGCCACGGAGGTGTCGGATAAGTTTCTTTTTGTGGCAATGGCTGCTGCAGGATGGGCTGCCTCTGCTGGTGGATAAGCCCCGCCACGTGTCATCCCGGAAAGCGCGCAGCGCTTATCCGGGACCCAGCCCGCGCCCGTGCTTCGACTTCGCTCGAGCCAGGAGCGCTCACGAGAACGGGACTCATGCTGAGCGCTTCGAGGGATCAGAAATCGCACCGCGATTTCACCGAGAAGGCCCAAGCGCAAGCGCAGGGCATCGAAGCATGACTGGCACAGAACAAAATCCGTTTACGTCATGACCATGCATGACCAGCCATGATCATACCGGACTATGTGTGACTATACCGGACTTGCCTCAGGCATCGCCCCAGAGGCGGAGGAGGTTTGAGATTGTCTTGGCCAGGGTCAGCATTTCCGGCGACTGGGCGTCGTGTGTCTGGCCGAGCGTGGCGCGGAGGTTTTCGAGGTCGAACAGGATTTCGCGGGCGGCGGCGTCGCGCACCGCGCTTTCGATCCAGCCGACGCAGACGATCCGCTCGCCGGATGTGACCGGGCGCACTTCATGCAGCGTGGTGGAGGGGTAGAGGACGAGGTCGCCCGCGTCGGGTTTCACCAGATGCTCGCCAGCCGCGGTCTCGACGGCCAGTTCGCCGCCTTCATAGGTGGAGGGGGCGCTGAGGAAGAGCGTGAAGGAGAGGTCGGTGCGCAGGCGCCGGTCGCCCTTCCCCATGAAGGCATTGTCGACATGGCGCCCATAGCCGCCGCCCTTGCTGGCACGGCTGATCATCAGGGGCGAGAAGCGGCGCGGCTGGGCGGCCGCCTGCAGCACGGGATGACCCTCGATCGCTTCCTGCAGCAGTTTCTTCACCGCCGTGCCGGTGGCGCCGGACAGGTCTGCCTGCTCATTGCGCTTCACCTGGCGGGCGACGGCTCCGGCGGTGGTGGCGCCGTCGCGCCAGCTGAGGCCGGAGGCGAGGCTTGTGACTTTGTGCACCTGGTCAGGGGTGAGAACGGCGGAAACGGTGATCATCATGGGATTGGGCGCGGCTTTGGCTGGATGTGGCGTGATCAGGACGGGACAGGCCATGACGATGGCATGACCATAACGGACTTCGCCTAGCCCAGATCCGGCACTGCTGAAACCCGGGGTCTTTCCTTAGATGATGGCTTGACGGCGGCAGCTGATAAGGTAATGCGATAATATAACACTTACGCAAGCGGATCCTCCCTCCTCATGAAACAGCTTCTCCTCCTCGCTGCCTCCTCGGCCGTCCTCGCCGGGTTTGCCCATGCCGACGCCCCGGAAGAAAAAGACCTGCGCCAGCAGTCGGTCATCGTGACCGCGCCGGGGCCGGACAGGCTGGAAGGCGAACTGATCGGCAATGCGACCGCGATTGGCCGCGAAGGCATTGTCGAGACGCTGGGCCCGACGCTGGGCGACACGCTCGACCGCCAGCCGGGCGTCTCCACCACTTTCTTTGGGCAGGGCGCGAGCCGTCCGGTGCTGCGCGGCCTTGGCGCCGAGCGTGTGCAGGTGCTGACCAATGGCATCGGCGTGATCGACGTCTCTGCCGCTTCGCCTGACCACCAGGCGGCCGCTGACGGCATCGATGCGGAGAAGATCGAGATCCTGCGCGGCCCGGCGGCACTGGCCTATGGCGGGCAGGCGATTGGCGGCGTGGTCAACGTGATTGACGGCCTGCTGCCCGACACGCTGCCGGAAAAGCCGGTCTCGGTCGACCTGCTGGGCGCCTATAACAGTGTCAGCGAAGGCACGGAGCTCTCCGGCCGCTTCCAGGGTGTGCAGGGGCCGATCGTCCTGACCCTGACGGCATCGCAGCGCGACTTCAACGATTACGACATTCCGGGCATGGCCGAATCCGCCCGCCAGCATGCGGCCGAAGAGGCCGAGGAAGGCGAGGCGCACGCAGAGGAAGAACATGCCGACGGGACGGTGGAGAACTCCTTCGTCAACACGAATACCTATGCCGGCGGCCTGAGCTGGGTGGGCGACAATGCCTTCCTGGGCCTGGCGGTGCGGCGACAGGAAGCACAGTACGGCCTGCCGGGTGCGGCGCATGAACATGGCGACGAGGATGGCGATGAAGGCGAAGGCGAGGCGCATGGAGAGGAAAACCCGTTCATCGATCTGGAGCAGACGCGCTACGATCTGCGCGGCGGCATCCGGCTCGACAATGGCTTCCTGAAGGAAATTACAGGCACGGTGTCTCAGGCCGACTATGAGCACACCGAATTTGAAGCGCCGGGCGAGCCGGGCACCGTCTACAAGACCGACGGCACCGAGGCCCGCGTCGAGGCAAGCCATGAGCTGGGCCGTGTGAAAGGCGCCTTCGGTCTTCAGTATTCGGACAAGACGCTGGATGCGTTCGGCGATGAGGCCTTCATCACGAAGACCGATTCCGAAAACATCGGGGCCTTCCTGTATGAGACCATGGAATGGGACAATGGCTTCGGCCTGGAAGGCGGGGCCCGGATCGAGCAGGTGACGCGGGACAACATTGCCGGTAACGCGGATTTCGACCTGTTCAGCGCCTCGCTGGGCGCGCACCAGCACTGGGACAATGGCTGGTTCGTCGGCCTTCAGGCCTCGCACACCGAGCGGGCGCCGAACGAGAGCGAACTCTATGCCGACGGCCTGCACCTCGCCACCGAGCAGTATGAAGTCGGCGATATCAATCTCGACAAGGAGAAGGGCCTGAACCTGGAGGCGACGGCGCGCTGGGAAAGCGAGCAGGCGAGCTTCGGCATCAACCTGTTCCGCACCGAGTTTGACGGCTTTGTCTATCTCGCGCCGGGCACGCTGGACGGGGAAGCGGTGGTCGAGGACCTGCCGGTCTACCAGTTCCTGCAGCAGGACGCGACGTTCACGGGCGCAGAGATCTATGGCGAAGCCTATATGCCGGCCGGCCTGCTGAATGCCGACTGGACGCTGGATGGCGGCATCGATGTCGTCTCCGGTGAGCTGAATGATGGCGGCAATGTGCCTTACATGCCGCCGCTGACGGTGAATGTCGGTACCAAGGCGGACTGGAACCTCTGGTCAGCTGGCGCGCATGTGACGTGGGCGGACGATCAGAACGACACGGGCGGCGCCGAATTGCCAACCGACGGCTACACCCAGCTCGACCTGCGGGCAGACCTGAAGCTCTCCGAACTCGGCTATGGCCGCGAGGGGACGACGCTGTTCATTGATGCGCGCAACGTGACGGATGAGGAAATCCGCTACTCGACCAGCGTGCTGAAGGACAAGCTGCCGGCACCGGGGCGCAATATCCGCGTTGGCGTTCGGGCAGTATTCTAGCTTCCTCCCGGAAGACCTTCTGGTCCTCACCTCCAGCCGCTTTTCCCCCGTAGCGGTGCCTCCCCCTAACGGAGGTGAGGGCTCAGACGGTTCCGGTCAGCCGGCCAGCCGCGCTGGCGAACAATTCGTCCAGGAAGTCCCCCACGGCCCGTACGCGGCTGGTGGCGTGCACGTCTTCATGCACGGCGAGCCAGAAGCTGCGTTGCAGGGAGACCGCCTCCGGCAGCACGGAGACAAGCTGCGGATCGTTCCCGGCGATGAAGTGCGGCAGCACGGCGATGCCAGCGCCTTCCCGCGCCATCTGCCACTGGGCGACGATGGACGGGCTGCAGAAACGCGGCGTCAGGCCGGGCGCGATGTCTTCATGATAGCGCAGCTGCGAGGAATAGATCAGGTCGTCGACATATCCGATGAGGTCATGCTCGGCGAGATCCGATACGGCGGTCACCGGGCGCGTGCGGGCGAGATAGTCCGGATGGGCATAGAGGTGCAGCACATAGTCGGACAGTTTCCGTACCTTCAGCCGCCCGGCTTTCGGCCGTGTCAGCATGATGGACATGTCCGCCTCGCGCTTCGGCACGGAGACGAAGCCGGATAGGGCGATGATATCGAGCCCGATATGCGGGTGGGCGACGGCGAAGCGGGCAATGTCCGGCGCGATCAAGAGACTGCCGAGACCTTCCGGCACGCCGAGGCGCACACGGCCTGCGGCGAGCGGGCCTTCGGATTCAGACAGGCTGGCGATCTCGGAAGCCGAGTGCTCCAATCCTTCGGCCTTGTCGGCGACGGCCTGCCCGGCAGGCGTCAGCAAATGGCCCTTCGGCGTGCGTTCGAACAGTTCGAGCCCGAGATCTGTTTCGAGGCGGCGCAGGCGGCGGCTGATCGTCGTCGCGTCGAGGCCGGTGCGCGTGGCGACGTCTGCCAGTCGCGGATGGCGGCTGACATCGAGGAGGAGGCGGAGATCGTCCCAGTTCATGTTGGCCCGTTCATGGAAATTTGCCTGCATATACGCAGACGGTAGCTGCGATATTGTCCATTTACCTGAATTTACGCGCGCTTTAGGGTCCCGTCAAAGTTCAAGGGATCCATTCCCTTCATTATTCAAGGGAGTCTTCCATGCGCGAAGTGCATCATTTTATCGGCGGCAAGGGTGTGACCGGCACGTCCGGCCGGTTCGGCGACATCTATAATCCGAACACCGGCGAGGTTCAGGCCCGCGTGGCGCTGGCAACCGAGGCTGAGCTGGACGCGGCGGTGGCGAACGCCTCCGAAGCCTTCCCGGCCTGGTCCATGACGAACCCGCAGCGCCGGGCGCGCGTGATGTTCGAATTCAAGCGCCTGCTGGAAGCGAACATCGACGAGCTGGCCGAGCTGCTCTCCTCCGAACATGGCAAAGTGGTCGCCGACTCGAAAGGCGACGTGCAGCGCGGCATCGACGTGGTCGAGTTTGCCTGCGGTATCCCGCACCTGCAGAAGGGCGAATATACCGAGGGCGCAGGCCCCGGCATCGACGTCTACTCCATGCGCCAGCCGCTGGGCGTCGTGGCCGGCATCACGCCGTTCAACTTCCCTGCCATGATCCCGTGCTGGATGGCCGCCGTGGCGATTGCCTGCGGTAACACCTTCATCCTGAAGCCGTCCGAGAAAGACCCGTCGGTGCCGATGCGGCTGGCGGAACTGCTGCTGGAAGCCGGGGCGCCGGAAGGCGTGCTGAACGTGGTGAACGGCGACAAGGTGGCCGTGGACGCCATCCTGAAGCATCCGGACATCAAGGCTGTCAGCTTCGTCGGATCGTCCGACATCGCACAATATGTCTATGCCACCGGCACGGCGCACGGAAAGCGCGTGCAGGCCATGGGCGGGGCGAAGAACCACGGCATCATCATGCCGGACTGCAACATGGAACAGGCCGTGAAGGACATTGTCGGGGCGGCCTATGGCTCGGCCGGCGAACGCTGCATGGCGCTGCCGGTGGCGGTGACCGTGGGCAAGAAGACGGGCGACGAATTCGTCGAGCGCATGCTGGACGCCGCAAAGGCGCTGAAAGTTGGCGTCTCGACCGACGCGGACGCACATTACGGCCCGGTCGTTTCCGCTGCGCACAAGGCGAAAGTGGAAAGCTACATCCAGATGGGTGTGGATGAAGGCGCAGACCTCAAGCTCGACGGCCGGGGCCTGACCCTGCAGGGCAGCGAGGGCGGCTATTTCATCGGGCCGAGCCTGTTCGACAATGTGAAGCCGGGCATGAAATCCTACAAGGAAGAGATCTTCGGCCCGGTGCTGCAGGTCGTGCGCGCGGAGTCTCTGGAAGAGGCCGCGGCGCTGCCCTCCAATCACCAGTATGGCAATGGCTGCGCGATCTTCACGAGCAATGGCCGTGCGGCGCGTGAGTTCGCGGCGCAGGTGAATGTCGGCATGGTGGGCGTGAACGTGCCGATCCCGGTGCCGGTCTCCTATCACACGTTCGGGGGCTGGAAGCGCTCGGCCTTCGGCGATACGAACCAGCACGGCCCGGAAGGCGTGCGGTTCTGGACGAAGATCAAGACGATCACCCAGCGCTGGCCCGAAGGCGACATCGGCGATCAGGCCTTTATCATTCCGACGATGGGATAGGATTTCATGAGCACTTACGACACGATCACATTTGAGCATAATGACCGCATTGCGCTGGTCACAATCAACCGGCCGGACAGCCTCAACGCGCTGAACCAGGAAGTCATGAGCGAAGTTGCGCATGTCTTCGGTGAGATCGACCGCAACAAGGACATCGCCGTCAGTGTGCTGACGGGTGAAGGCCGGGCCTTTGCGGCGGGCGCCGACATCAAGGAGATGCAGCCGCAGAGTTTTTCCGACATGTATGTCGACGACTTCTTCGGCCTGTGGGACCGGTTCGCGGCCTGCCGCAAACCGGTGATCGCGGCGGTGAACGGCTTCGCCCTCGGCGGCGGCTGTGAGCTGGCCATGATGTGCGACATGATCATCGCGTCCGAAAAGGCGAAGTTCGGCCAGCCGGAAATCAAGCTGGGTGTGACGCCGGGCATGGGCGGCTCCATCCGCCTGACGAAAGCTGTCGGCAAGGCGAAGGCCATGGACATGGTGCTGACCGGCCGCATGATCGACGCCGCTGAGGCGGACCGGATCGGGCTCGTCTCCCGCGTGGTCGAGCATGACAAGCTGATGGACACGGCGATGGCCGCGGCGAAGGAAATTGCCGGCTATTCCATCCCGTCGCTGATGGCGGCGAAGGAAATGGTGGGCCGGGCGCTGGAGCTGCCGACGACGGAAGGCGTGAAGTTCGAACGCCGCCTGTTCCAGGGCCTGTTCGGCACCGCCGACCAGAAGGAAGGCATGAGCGCGTTCGTCGAGAAGCGCGCGCCGGACTTCAAGGACAAGTAAGAACAAAGTCAAAGGGAGGCCGTCATGGCCAAGATCGCATTCATCGGGCTCGGGAACATGGGCTCGGGCATGTGTGCCAATCTCTGCAATGCGGGGCATGAGGTGCATGCCTTCGACCTGAACGAGGCGGCGGTGCAGGCCGCGGCGGCGCATGGCGCGCTGCCCGCGCTGTCGCTGGCAGATGCGGTGAAGGCGGCGGAGGTGGTCGTCACCATGCTGCCCGCGGGCAAGCATGTGCTGTCGGTCTATTTCGGCGACAATGGCGTCGCGGCGAATGCGAAGCCGGGCATGCTGTTCATCGATTGCTCCACCATCGCGGTGGAGGATGCGCGCGAAGCGGCGAAACAGGCCGAAGCGGGCGGCTTCCTGATGGTCGACGCGCCGGTCTCCGGCGGCACGGCCGCGGCGGACGCCGGCACGCTGACCTTCATGGCAGGCGGGCCGGACGAGGCCTTCGCCAAGGCAAAGCCGATCCTCGACGCGATGGGCAAAAACATCTTCCATGCCGGCGGCAGCGGGAACGGGCAGGCGGCGAAGATCGCCAACAACATGCTGCTCGGCATTTCCATGATCGGCACGTGCGAGGCGTTTAACCTGGCGGAAAAGCTGGGCCTCGATGCGCAGACCTTCTTTGACATCTCGTCGGTTTCCTCCGGCCAGTGCTGGAGCATGACGAGCTATTGCCCGGCGCCGGGGCCTGTGCCGACCTCGCCTGCAAACCGGGACTACCAGCCGGGCTTTGCTGTCGCGATGATGCTGAAAGACCTGAAACTCGCGCACGAAGCAGCGGTGGCCGCTGGCGCGAAGATCACGCTCGGCGAGATGGCCGAGAAGGTCTATGGCGACCTCGACGCGCGCGGCCATGCCGGGCTCGACTTCTCCGGCGTCATGAAAGACCTGAAAGGCGCGCTCTGATCTACAGGGTGCGCACGTGGCGGGGGCCGCTGGCGCGGGACTCCGCCATGTGGAGGGCGCCTGTAATGCCGGACAGGTCGCCAAGGGCGGGCGGCACCAGATAGGTGGACAGGTCGCCGCCGGCCGGGTTGCAGACGAGATAGTCGGCCAGCAGGGCGCGCGTCGCCGTGCGGACCCGTTCCAGCAGGCCGGGCGCCTTCATCACGCTGCCGCCGAAGATGATGCGATCCGGCATATGGGTCAGGACGATGGTTGCGGCGAGGTGGGCGAGATAGCCTGCCTCCAGCTCGAATGCGGGATGGCCGCTCGGCAGTTCCGACAGGGTCAGGCCCCAGCGGTCGGTGATGGCAGGTCCGCTGGCGAGGCCTTCGAGGCAGTCGTTATGAAACGGGCAGCGGCCGGGGAACGGGTCGGACTCATAGTCATGCGGCGGGTAGATGTGGCCCATCTCGAAATGCGCCATGCCTGACAGCGACCGGCCATTCTTCAGGATACCCACGCCGATGCCCGTGCCGACGGTGACATAGGCCAGCGTGCGGAGGCCTTTCCCGGCACCGAGCTGCCACTCGCCGAGCGCTGCGCCGTTGACGTCCGTGTCGATCGCCACCGGGCAGGGCAGGCGGTTCAGCCCGTCGATCCAGTTCGCGCCGGCCCAGCCCGGCTTCGGGGTGCGCTTCAGGGTGCCATAGCTCGGCGAGCCGGGGTCTGTGTCGATCGGGCCGAAGGCAGCGAGCCCGATGGCGGCAATCCGCCCGTGGCTGGCCTGAGCCTGGTCAAAGAAGGCACATACTTGCTGGAAGCTCGCCACCGGGTCTGCGGTCGGGAGGGTTTCGCTGGCCAAAATTTGGTCATGACTGCTTCCGACTGCACAAATTATCTTGGTGCCGCCTGCTTCGATCCCACCCAGCATAGTTCCTCCTAAAGTAACACGTCCAATGTGTTCTCAAGCCCGTAATAGATATGAGGCGCTGTGACTTGCAACCTATAAGTGAAACGGGAATCCGTATATGCCGCAAAGTCACGAAAAATTGTGCAACCGCACGAAACCTCTTCTGGACTTCGGTCAGTTTGGACTATCTTTGCAGATACGGGCGATTTGGAGGCTGGTTGTGCAAGGCATGGCCGGCCCGAACCAATATGGACAGGCGGTCTAACCGCCGGACAGGATAGAGTAGACATGAATTTCCGGATTTTCGGACACTGGCACGTGGCGGCGGCTGCGCTGGCTGTGATCGCCACGGCAAGCGCGCAAGTGGCGGAAGCCCAGCGGGGCCCCGGTGCGGCGAGCGTGTTCGTGTCGCCCGTGCAGGAAACCGAATTCTCCATGCAGATCGAAGCCCTCGGCACGCTGGAAGCCCGCGAAAGCGTGGACCTGACGCTGAATGTCGCCGACCGGGTAACAGCCATCTATTTCGACGATGGCGACCGGGTGACAAAAGGCAAGACGCTGCTCTCCCTCGCCCAGGGCGAACAGGCCGCGCTGGTCGATGCCGCCGAGGCGACCGCCAATGAAGCCCGCCAGAGGTTTGAGCGCACCCAGCAGCTGGCCAAGGAACGCACCGTGTCCCAGTCCGCGCTGGATGAGGCCGCGCGGGACCTGAGCGCCGCGAACGCACAGCTGCGCGCCGTGCAGTCGCGCCAGAAGGACCGCGTTCTCGTCGCCCCGTTTGACGGCGTGCTGGGCTTCCGCCTTGTCAGCGTCGGCTCCTATGTCCGCGCCGGCGATGTGGTGGCCGAACTGATCGACGACAGCGAGATGAAGCTCGACTTCTCCGTGCCGTCCATTTTCCTCCGCTCTGTCCGCAAAGGGACCGAGGTGCAGGTCGAAACAGACGACCTGCCGGGCATGGCGTTTGACGGCACCGTGGACACGGTCGGCGCCAGTATCGATCCGGTGACCCGGTCGATCCGCGTGCGCGCCATCCTGCCCAATCCGGACCGGCTGCTGAAGCCGGGCATGTTCATGAAAGTGACGCTGCTGGCCGATCCGCGCCGGGCCCTGTCCGTGCCGGAAGAAGCGATTGAGCCGATCGGGCCGAACAGTTTCGTTTACATCGCTGCAGACAAGAACGGCCAGCTTGTGGCCGAGCGACGCGAGATCCAGGTCGGCTTGCGCCAGGATGGCCAGGTCGAAGTGATCTCAGGCCTGGAGCCGGGTGAGCAGATCATCACCGACGGGCTGATCCGGGTGCGCGATGGCGCGCCAATCGTGGTGCGTGACCGGACTGTGCTGCAGACAGGCGGCGGTATTGCCTCTGCCGGCGCAGCGAACGGCGGTTAATCGCCATGCTGCTGTCTGACGTTTCCATCAAGCGGCCGGTTTTTGCATCGGTCCTTTCGCTGGTCCTTGTGATCTTTGGCATCGTGTCGTTCATGCGCCTGCCGCTGCGCGAATATCCGGACATCGATGCGCCGGTGGTCAACATCCAGACCAATTATCCGGGCGCCTCGGCCGACGTGGTCGAGACGCGGATCACGCGGATCATCGAGGACCAGATCGCCGGCGTCTCCGGCATCCGCTTCATCGATTCCAACTCCACCGATGGCCGGTCCAGCATCAGTGTCGAGTTTTCCGTGAATGTGGACATCGATGCCGCGGCGAACGACATCCGCGACCGCGTGTCGACGGTGCTGAACAATCTGCCAACCGAGGCAGACCCGCCGGAAATCCAGAAAGCGGACAATAACGAAGACGTCATCATGTGGCTGAACCTGGCCAGCGACAACATGACGACGCCGGAATTGTCGGACTATGCCGACCGATATCTGGTCGACCGCTTCTCCGCGCTGGATGGTGTGGCACGCGTGCGCGTCGGCGGCGACCGGTCCTATGCCCTGCGGGTCTGGATCGACCGGCGGTCCCTGGCCGCGCGCAACCTGACGGTTGCCGATATCGAGAACGCCCTTCGGCGGGAAAATGTCGAAGCCCCGGCCGGCAGCGTCGAGTCCGGCGCCCGGAACTATACGGTCCGGATCGACCGGGCTTTCCGGACACCGGACGAGTTTGCCAACCTCGTCATCGGGCGGGGGACAGACGGCTATCTGATCCGGCTGGGCGATGTGGCCCGGGTGGAGCGCGGCACGCAGGAAGACCGGAACCTGTTCCGCGGGAATGGTGTCCCGCAGGTCGGCCTCGGCGTAGTCAAACAGTCGACCGCGAACACCGTGTCCGTTGCGGAAGAGGCACGGGCGCTGGCGGAACAGCTGAACACCACGCTGCCGGACGGCATGACGATTGTCGTCAACTATGACAGCTCCGTCTTCATCAGTGCCTCGATCCGCGAAGTCTGGGTGACGCTCGGCATCGCCGTCGCGCTCGTGACGCTGGTCATTTTCCTGTTCCTTGGCAGTTTGCGCTCGACGATCATTCCGGCGATCACGGTGCCGGTCTCGATCACGGCGACTTTCATTGTCCTGTTTGCGCTTGGCTTCTCGGTGAATTTGCTGACTCTGCTGGCGCTGGTCCTGGCCATCGGCCTCGTTGTGGACGATGCGATCGTGGTGCTGGAGAACATCCACCGCCGCATGGAAGAGTATGGCGAGACACCGCTGGTCGCGGCCTTCCGCGGGACGCGTCAGGTCGGCTTTGCCGTTGTTGCGACGACACTGGTGCTGATCGCCGTGTTCGTGCCGATCACCTTCCTTGAGGGCGACCTTGGCCGCCTGTTTACGGAGTTTGCACTGGCGATTGCGGCGGCTGTGGCCTTCTCGGCCATTCTGGCGCTGACGCTGACGCCGATGCTCGCGTCGAAGCTGCTGACCCCAACACCGCAGAAGGGTGTGTTCTCCATCCTGCCGAAAATCATCGATGGCGGGTTCAAGAAACTTCGCGGCGGCTATGGCGTGTTGCTGAACCAGCTGATCAAGCGCCCGATTGCGGTCGGGCTCGTCCTGGTGGCCCTGTTCGCCAGTGCCTACAGCCTGCTGCGCACGGTGCCGCAGGAATATGTGCCGCGCGAGGACCGGGGCAGTTTCTTCGTCATGGTCCGCGGCCCGGAAGGGGCTTCGTTCGATTATATGAAGCAATATGTCGACGAGATCGAACGCCGGTTGCTGCCGTATACGGAAGGTGATGATGCCGAACTGAGGCGCGTTCTGGTGCGGGCGCCCGGATTTGGGAGCAATGCGTTCAACCAGGCCTTCGTGGTTGTCTCCCTCGCCGAATGGGGCGAACGCCGCCCCGCAGACGAAATCATTGGCGAGATCAACCGGAAGCTCAGCGACCTGCCGGGGATCCGTGCCTTTGCCATCATGCGCCAGGGCCTCGGCGGCGGAAGCGGGAAACCCGTCCAGTTCGTGCTCGGCGGGCCAGACTATCAGCAGCTGACCGAATGGCGGGACATATTCCTTGACGCGCTGAGAGAGAACAATCCCGGCCTTGTCGACATTGACTGGAACTACAAGGAAACCCAGCCGCAATACCGTGTGCAGATCGATTACAACCGCGCGGCAGACCTTGGCGTCACGGTCGCCGATATCGGCAACACGCTGCAGACCATGCTGGGCTCACGCCGGGTGACCACCTATGTCGACAATGGCGAAGAGTATGACGTCATCCTGGAAGGGCTTCGGTCTGAACAGAACTCGCCCAATGATGTGCAGAACATCTATGTGCGCTCCTCGACGTCCGGCAGCCTGATTCCGCTGTCCAGCCTGGTGCAGATCGTTGGGATTGCCGACAGCCCGCAGTTGAACCGCTACAACCGCGTCCGCTCGATCACGATCGAGGCAGGCCTGGCAGATGGGGCCTCGCTCGGCAATGTGCTGCTGGAGATGGAGCGCATCGCCCGCGATGTGCTGCCAGCCGAGGCGCAGATCGACTTCAAGGGGCAGTCGCTGGACTTCAAGAGCTCCGGCAGCTCCATCCTGTTCGTCTTCGCCATCGGCATGATCATCGTGTTCCTGGTTCTGGCGGCGCAGTTCGAGAGCTACCGTCACCCGATCATCATCATGCTGACTGTTCCGGCGACGCTGGCAGGCGGCCTGCTGGGCATCGACCTGACCGGCAACTCGCTGAATATCTACACACAGATCGGCTTGATCATGCTGATCGGCCTGTCGGCGAAGAATGGCATCCTGATTGTCGAATTCGCCAACCAGCTGCGGGATGAGGGCATGGAGTTCCTTGATGCGATCAAGGAAGCGTCCCTGACGCGCCTCCGGCCCATCGTGATGACCAGCCTGACCACGGCGGCAGGTGCTGTGCCGCTCATCCTGACGAGCGGAGCAGGGGCGGAGACGCGCCAGGCCATTGGTGTGGTGATCCTGTCCGGCGTGCTCGCAGGCATGCTGGTGACCGTGCTGATCGTGCCGACGGCCTATGCGCTGATCGCGCGCGGCTCCGGCTCTCCGAGCGATGTGGCGAAGCGGCTGAAGGCGGAACAGGAAGAGCTGGACGGCGTATTGCTTCTGGACCAGCCGGCTTCGACGACACCTGCCGAATAGAGGAAACCTGCTGCAGCCTTGAAGGCGGCAGGTGTCACGCCTTGGCGGGGGCGTTCTTTGTCATGGCGAAAGTCAGGCATCTGGCGACCCCGGCAGGATTCGAACCTGCGACCGTCCGCTTAGAAGGCGGATGCTCTATCCAGCTGAGCTACGGGGCCGAATCCGGACCCGGATGCGCGACTAGTGCGTCCAGGGCTGTTTCCGGTTGGCGTCGAAATTAGCACTATACGACTTTACAAGGCGTTTGCGCTCATGGGTCGGCTCGACGCGAAAAGTGATGCCCTCGCGCCTGGCGAACTCGACGGCCTGCTCCTGGGTATCGAATTCGATGCGGACCTGGCCGGACGTGTCGTCGATGCTGGTCCAGCCCATCAGGGGGTCTGCGGTGCGGTGGACATTTTCCTTAACGAATTCAAGCACCCAGGCTTTGGTCTTGCCGCGGCCCGAGGTCATCGCGCTCTTGGAGGGCTTGTAAATTCTCGCCTGCATCTGCCTGTCCCTGTAGGCCGCCTGAAAAAATGGTCGGAGCGATAGGATTCGAACCTACGACCCTCTGGTCCCAAACCAGATGCGCTACCAGACTGCGCTACGCTCCGGACTCCCGGTGTAATGATCGCGCCCGCTGGTGCAAGCCCTTTTCGCGGTTGCGAACAGTGATCAGCGCTTTTTCCGGGCCGGACGCATCAGGCCTTCCTGGGCGACGCTGGCCACGAGGCGGCCGTCCCGGGAGTAGATCGAGCCCCGGTTGAAGCTCCGCGCCCCGCCGGCATAGGGGCTGTCCATGGAATAGAGGTGCCAGTCGTCGAACTTGATCGGTGCGTGGAACCACATGGCATGGTCGAGGCTGGCGGACATCAGCTCACCGGTCATCCAGGAAATACCATGCGGGCGATTCCCGGTGCCGAGCAGGGCCATGTCGCTGGCATAGGCCATCAGGCAGTGGTGCAGCCACGGCGCCTCGTCGATCTCGCGGGCGACACGGAACCAGAGATTCTGCTGGTCGCTGGCCTTTTCCGGTTTCAGCGGATCCAGCGGGTCGATTTCCCGCATCTCGATCGGGCGCGGGCGCAGAAAATGGCCGCGATGGCGCTCTGGCACCCTCTCAGCAAACTTGCGGCGCCACTCGACGCGGTCGCCCAGGGATTCGGGGCCTTCCACTTCGGGCATCGGGTGCTGATGGTGCCAGCCCTCCTCGACGACCTGGAAACTGGCCGCGAGGTTGAAGATCTGCTTGCCATGCTGGATTGCGACAACGCGGCGGGTGGTGAAGCTGCCGCCGTCGCGGGAATGGTCGACCTGGTAGATGATCGGCACATTCGGATCGCCGGGGCGGATGAAATAGCAGTGCAGCGAGTGGCAGGGCCGGTCTTCCGGCACGGTGCGATAGGCCGCAACAAGGCTCTGCGCGATGACCTGGCCGCCAAAAACGCGCTGGCTTTCCTCTTCATCCGGGCTCTGGCCGCGGAAAAGGTCCGTTTCGAGCCGTTCGATGTCGAGCAGCGCCAGCAGATCGCTTACCGGATCAGTCATTCTTGTTTGCCTCCCATTGTGCAGTGCAGCAGATACAGGACCCGGCTGCAGATGCAATCCCTGCCTGTTTATGGGGCCTGTGTGCGGGCAAATCGATGAAATTTCAACGATTCCCGAACCGGCCCGTTCACCCTGTTTCGCTACAGTGACCGCAGACGACATTCTGGTGGCGTATGAGGCGGTTGTCGATGAAGGCCCTGTCAAATCTGCAGCGTGATGCGAAATTCCTTACAGGGGCGCTGAGTCTCCTGAAGTGGACGAAGGGGATTTCGCCCGACAGCGATTTCCTCGTGCCGGACGATTTCGAGCGGGCCGTAGATGACCACGATATCCGCATCGCCTTCCGTTTCGAAGGCCGTCTGACCACTTATGCCGAGTTTGACGCCCGCGCGAACCGCTATGCCCACTGGGCACTGCAGCGGGGCCTGACGAAAGGCGACGTGGTCGCGCTCCTGATGGAGAACCGGCCGGATTATGTTGCCGCCTGGGTGGGCTTTTCCAAAGTCGGCGTGGTGACGGCGCTGATCAATACGAATCTCGACAGCGAGGCGCTGGCCTACAGCCTGAACATTGTCGGCGCGCAGAAGCTGATTACGGGTACCGGGTTTGAAGATGCGGTGCACAGCGCCCAGCCATTCCTGGAGCAACCGCTCGACGTCTGGTCGTTCAACAGCACTGTCTTCCGCGACATCCGCACGGATCTGAAAGACATGCCCACGCACCGGCCAACGCGCCTGCGCCGGGCGGGCCTGAAGGGCAAGGACACCTGCCTCTTCGTCTACACATCCGGCACGACCGGCATGCCAAAGGCGGCGAAGCTGACCCATGCGCGCGTTCGTACGCTGATGCGCAACTTTATCGGCCCGTGCGAGATCACGCCGAAGGATCGCATCCTGGAAGCGCTGCCGCTCTATCACGCGACCGGCGGCGTGTGCGCGGTCGGCGCGGCCCTGATGTGCGGTGCGAGCCTGATCCTGGAGCGCAAATTCTCCGCGAGCCGGTTCTGGGACGATGCCGCGCTGAACGGTGCGACCCTGTTCGTCTATATCGGTGAAATCTGCCGCTACCTGCTGAACCAGCCGGAGCGGACGGCCGACAAGGCCCACCGGATCCGCGGCGGGTTCGGCAATGGCCTGCGCGGCGATGTCTGGGCGCGCTTTGCGGACCGGTTCGGCGTGTCGGACTTCAAGGAATTCTACGGGTCCACGGAAGGCAATGTCAGCCTCCTGAACATCGACGGCAAGATCGGTGCCTGTGGCCGCATCCCGCCATGGATGCAGAAACCGTTCGCGCATGTGGCGTTCGTGAAGCCGGACATGGAAACCGAACAGCCGGTGCGCGGCGAAGACGGGTTCTGCGTGCGGGCAGGCGTGGACGAAGTCGGTGAAGTTCTGGGCCGGATCGGCGACGACAATCGTACCCGCTTCGAGGGCTATACCGACAAGCGCGATACCGAAGGCAAGGTGCTGCACGATGTCTTCGAAAAGGGCGACATGTGGTTCCGCACAGGCGACCTGATGCGGAAGGACAAGGACGGATACGTCTATTTCGTCGACCGGATCGGCGACACGTTCCGCTGGAAGGGCGAGAACGTGGCCACGAACGAGGTCGGCGAAGCCTTCTCACGCATTCAGGGCGTGGAGACGGCCAATGTTTATGGAATTGCCGTGCCCGGCGCCGATGGTAAAGCGGGCATGGCGGCAATCACGGCGTCGGATGAACTCGACATAGCTGGTCTCCACCGGCTGTTGGCAGAACGCCTGCCGGAATATGCCATCCCGGTCTTCCTGCGCGTGCAGAAAGAACCGGAGACCACCGGCACCTTCAAGTATCGCAAGTTCGAACTGGTGAAAGACGGGTTCGACCCGCACCAAGTGCATGACCCGCTCTATGTCTACAATGCCGAAGAAGACCGTTACGAGCCGATGACCGAAGAGGTCTACAAGAAGGTTGTGAACGGCGGCGGCCGGTTCTAGGCGATCCGGCCCATGCGCTGCTCAAGGCGCGTGGAGAACCAGGAAATCAACCGGCGCCACAGCTCGTCCTTCAGGACAGCGCCTTCGACGTCATGGTCGATCGACGGGTTGTCGTTGATCTCGATGATCATAACGCCCCGGTCTGTCTCTTTCAGATCCACGCCGTAAAGGCCGTCGCCGATCAGGCGGGCGGAGCGCACGGCGGCGTCGACGATGTCGGGCGGCGCATCCTCGACCGCGACGGTCTTGAAGCCGCCTTCGGTCGTCTTGCCGTCGGGGCCGTGCTTCACGATCTGCCAGTGGCCGCGCGCCATCTTGTACTGGCAGGCATAGAGCGGTTCGCCGTTCAGCACGCCGATACGCCAGTCGAACTTTGTCGGCACAAATTCCTGAGCGATGACGAGGGCAGTCGTCTCGAACATGGCCTTCACGCCGTCCTTGAGTTCTTCCAGCGTCCGCGCTTTCACCATGTTGGAGCCGAAAGAGCCGTCCGGCGTCTTCAGGACGACCGGCGAGCCGAGCTTGTTGAACACGGCTTCCAGGTCTGACTTCTCGTCCAGGATCTCCGTTTGCGGAATGGGCAGGCCGGCTTTTTCCAGAATTTCCTTCAGGTACACCTTGTTCGTGCAGCGGATCATGGAGTGCGTGTCGTCGATGACGGGCATGCCTTCCTGCTCTGCGCGTCGGGCGAACTTGTAGGTGTAATTGTTGATCTGCGTCGTCGCGCGGATGAACAGGGCGTCGAATTCGGCGAGGCTGGTCAGGTCTGACGGCTCGATGATCTCGACTTCGACGCCCATCTTCGCGGCCACATCGGCGAGGCGTTTGATCGAGGCGGGCTTCGATGGAGCGGTGTGCGTTTCGTTCGGGTCGACCAGAACGGCGAGGGCCCATTTGGCGGGGGCCCGGGTCTTCGGCTCGCTGATGCGGCCGCTCGTATAGGTCTCCATGGCGCGGAGGAAGAAGTCGCGCCGCTCGCCTTTCAGTTTCTGGGGCGGTACCATGCGTACACGGGCAATGCCATGCGGGGCGGCCGGATCGAACTCGACTTCCAGGGCCGGGACGCGAAACCAGTCAGAAACTTCGCGGGCAAGACGCTCATAGCCCGCTGTTTCCGGCTTCGAGAAAGCCACAAACAGGCTCTCGACGTCCGGTGCTCCCTTGGCGCGCGCATCCCGCAAGCGCTCGCCAAGGTCGGGCAGGGCGTGACTGTAGAGGCCCTTGGCCGACAGCTCGACCATGGTCTGGACGCTGGGGCTGACGCGGTGGCCGCGGGCCTCTGCCAGCAGGGAGGCGTAATAGCCCTCCGACTGGTAGCCGTAGGACCGGCAGAGATTCAGGATATAGGGGCGCCGTCCGGCAAACAGGGCCGGGCGGGTGATATAGTCCGCAACACGGAGCACTTTGTGCGGTGTTTCGGCTTGTGAAATGTCGTTCGCGTTTTCGACGAGAATGACCCAGTCGGTCATGAAAGTGCTGTGCCTCAGAGAAGGATGGGTTTTTCCATCCGGGCTGCTGTTTCCCCGTCCGGATAATAGGACGGTATTTTCGCCATTACGCGGAAATCGTGGCGTTCGTAAAGCCGGATTGCAGTGGCGTTGGATTCGCGTACTTCGAGGCGCACCCGGTCGCAGCCGCGCGCGCCCGCATCGGCTTCTCCGGCGGCCATTAGAGCGGCGGCAATGCCCTGCCCACGGTGGCTGGGCGCGACGGTGAGGGAGTAGAGCCGGGCCACTTTTGTCCCTGTGCGGTAGAGGTAAACGGCGGCGCCGCAGATTTCGTCATCACAAACAGCGGCATAGCCCATGGACTGCCCGCGCAGCAGGCGCCGCCAGGTCCGGATCGGGAAGCGGTCTTCTTCGGGAAAGCTTTGCTCCAGCGCCACAAGGGCGGGGATGTCGGTTTCGGTGGCGGGCCGTATCCGGGGCGTTGTCACGTACGGACCATGTCGTCGCGGTGGACGATGGCGGGGCGGCCGCGATAGCCGAGGATGGCCTCGATCTCGTCGCTCTGGCGTCCGGCGATGTGCTGGATGTCTGCGGCGGAATAGGCCGTGACTCCGCGCGCAATGATCTTGCCTTCAGGTGACCTGATGGCGACAGCGGCGCCCTTGTCGAAATTGCCTTCCACGCCGGTGACGCCAACGGCCAGCAGGCTGGCGCCATCTGTCAGGGCGCGGGCTGCGCCCTTGTCCACCAGGATGAAGCCTTCCGGCTGCAGGTGGCCGGCGAGCCAGGCTTCGCGGGCGCGGGCCGGGGTGATGTTGGCGCGGATCAGCGTCGCCCGGGCGCCTTCGGCGAGGGCCAGCAGCGGATGCTCGCGGTTGCCGATGGTGATGACGGTGGAGCAGCCGGCCGCATGCGCAATGCGCGCGGCGGCCAGCTTGGTGACCATGCCACCGGAGCCGACACCCGCCGACGCATTGGCGCCCGTCGCCATGGCATCGTGTTCCGGCGTCAGCGCGTCCAGCACATCGATATGCGTGGCATCGGGGTGGCTGCGCGGGTCGGCCGTGTAGAGGCCGTCAATATCGGACAGGAGGACCAGCAGGTCCGCACCCATCATCTGGGCGACCCGGGCGGCGAGCCGGTCATTGTCGCCATAGCGGATCTCTTCGGTCGCGACCGTGTCGTTCTCATTGATCACAGGCACGACGCCCGCTTCCAGCAGGGTTTCGAGCGTGGCACGGGCGTTCAGCCAGCGCCGGCGGATTTCCGTGTCGGTGGGCGTCAGCAGCGCCTGGCCCACAGTCAGCCCGTGCGGCACGAAGGCAGCGGCGAGCGCGGCCATCAGGCGCGGCTGGCCGATGGAGGCCGCGGCCTGTTTCTGATCAAGCCGCGCCGTGCCAGCCGAGCCGATTTCCGCCCGGCCAAGCGCCACTGCGCCGGAAGAAACGAGAATCACATCCTGACCACGCGCCCGGCAGGCGGCGATGTCGGCGGCCAGCTTCTCCAGCCAGGCAAGCCGGGGGTGTCCGTCCTCGGCGATCAGGGCCGATCCGGTTTTCACGACGATGCGTTTGGCGTGGGCGAGGGCGTCAGCGGTCATGGCGCGCAGCGATACATGAGAGCGGGCGTTCCCGGAAGGAAAAAGTCGAGCGTTGACAAGGCCTGCCGTTGCGCCTCAGTGGAACGAAAAGAGAGGTGCCCATGCCGCAGTTCAACATGATCCTGATTACGCCCGAACAAGCCGCCGGCCACGAAGTGCTGGAGCATACAGCGGGTACGCCGCTGCGCGAAGGCGGCGGCGACGAGACCTACCGCTGCGGACGGTGCAAGACGACGCTGCTGGTGGATGTGGCTCATCATGATGCGCATGGCGTGATCGTGAAGTGCGGCAAGTGCGGCGCGATCAATACGGAACCGCATCACCACTAGGCCCTTGTTCACGCGCTAAAGCGGTGTCCAAGAGTCGTCCGCATCCGGATTCTCTTCGGCTTCCAGTTCAGCCTGGATACCGAGGTGCCGGGCGATCTCATAGAGTGCTGGCTTCACGCCCTGGCCAGTCACGCCGGAGATCAGCAGGGGCGTGCCCTTGTACTCCGTGGCCAGCTGTTTCGCCTGTTCCTCGACGAGTTCCGGCGTCAGCGCGTCGATCTTGTTGAGGCAGACGATTTCCGGCCGCTGGGCCAGTTCCTCGTCATAGGCTTCCAGTTCGCCGCGGATCGTGCGGTAAGCGCCAGCAACATCGTCCTGCGTGCAGTCGATCAGGTGCAGCAGCACTTTGCAGCGCTCCACATGGCCGAGGAAACGGTGGCCGAGGCCTGCGCCCTCTGCGGCGCCTTCGATCAGGCCCGGAATGTCGGCCAGCACGAAGCGCGTGCCGGGGCCGAGGTCTACTACGCCGAGACCTGGGTGAAGCGTCGTGAACGGATAGTCGGCGATTTTCGGGTGGGCAGCCGTCACCGTCGACAGGAAGGTCGACTTGCCGGCATTCGGCAGACCGATCAGGCCGGCATCGGCGATCAGTTTCAGGCGTAGCCAGATCCATGCCTCTTCGCCTTCTTCGCCCGGATTGGCGCGGCGGGGCGCCTGATTGGTCGAAGACTTGAAGCGCATATTGCCCCAGCCGCCATTGCCGCCCTGCGCGAGCAACACGCGCTGGCCGACCTCTGTCAGGTCTGCGATCAGGGTTTCCTGGTCTTCCTCGAAAATCTGCGTGCCCACGGGAAGTTTGAGGACGACATCGTCGCCCTTGGCGCCCGTGCGCTGCTTGCCCATGCCGTGGCCGCCACGCTTTGCCTTGAAGTGCTGCTGGTAGCGGTAGTCGATCAGCGTGTTCAGCCCCTCGACCGCTTCGGCCCAGACATCGCCGCCCCGGCCGCCATCGCCGCCATCCGGGCCGCCATATTCGATATACTTCTCACGCCGGAAGGAGACACAGCCTGCGCCGCCCGTTCCGGACTGAATGTAAACCTTGGCCTGATCGAGGAACTTCATGGTGGTCTCTTACGTGTTTCAGCCGACGCGCGCCATGTCGAAATGGTCGACCCGCTCGCCGCGGCCCATGCAGAAGATACTGCGCCGGTCCGCTTTCATGAATTGCAGCTTTTCCAGAACGCGGCCGGATGCCGGATTGTCGACCAGGTAGCCGGAGACGAAAGCCCGCTCCCCCCGGTCGCGCAGCCACTGGATCAGGGCACCAGCCGCTTCGGTCATGAAGCCATGGCCCCATGCTGATGGCGCCAGCCAGTAGCCGATATTGAAGGGCAGGTGCGTGTCCTTCCGCTCGCCGCTGACGACACCGATCAGGCGCTTGTCCTGCTCGATTCCCAGCACATGCTTCGTATTGGTTTCCCGCCCGGATGGGTGCCTGGCGATCCAGTCTTCCGTCTGTGCCACGGTTTGGTGAGCCGGAATGCTGATAACCATTCTGTAGATCTGTGGCTGGTTCACCAGATCGGTGATGGTGGGGGCATCCTCCAGCCAGATGCGGCGCAAGGTGAGCCGGTCTGTCGTTATGACGGCACTCATGCTGTGACTCCTTCCTGAGTCGTTCGCCAGCAGGGGAGACATTGAAAAAGGGGGAGACAGTGGCCTGCCTCCCCCTGGAAACTGATCGTCTGAAGCGATCCGGCCACGTTCCCGCGGCCGCGCTGTCAGCCGCTATTCTGCTGCTTCCGCTGCCGGTACAATGTTCACGTAGACGCGGCCCTTGGCCTTCTTCGCAAACTCGACCTTGCCCTCGGTGAGCGCAAAGAGGGTGTGATCGCGGCCCATGCCGACGCCTTTGCCCGGCCATTTCTGGGTGCCGCGCTGACGAACGAGAATGTTGCCCGGGATGACGTGCTCGCCACCGAACTTCTTCACGCCGAGGTACTTCGGATTCGAATCGCGGCCGTTACGGGACGAACCACCTGATTTCTTATGAGCCATAGTCTGCTCCTGATCCTTTAGCGGAGGGCCTTATACAGGCCTTATGCGTCTTTTGCGAGTTCTTTTGCCTGCTCGACCCAGCCATCCTTGGCAAAGCGGCCAGACAGGCTGAGCTGTTCTTCCAGTTCGGCAATCTGAGCGTCGGTGAGGGCAGCGATCTGAGCGAAGGTGGTGATGCCTGCGCCGTTCAGCTTTTTCTCAAGGGCCGGGCCGATGCCGGTCAGTTTCTTGAGGTTGTCAGCAGCGCCCGCTTCAGCGGCCGGGGCAGCAGCCTCTGCTTTCGGAGCGGCGGCTTCAGCCTTCGGGGCCTCTTCCGTCTTGGCAGCGGCTTTTTTCGCCGGCTTTTTGGCACCGTCAGCGCTGATACCGGTGATTTTCACCACGGTCAGGTGCTGTTTGTGGCCGATTGTGCGGCGGTAGGTCTGGCGCTGGCGCTTCTTGCGCGTGATGACCTTGTCACCACGGGTCTGCTCAGCGACTTCACCGGTCACCGCGGCGCCGGCCACGACGGGCGCGCCAACAGTAACATTTGCGCCTTCGCCCAGCATCAGGACGGTATCGAACACCACATCCTTGCCAGCTTCGGCATTAAGCTTCTCGACAACAATCGTATCGCCTTCAGCGACCTTGTATTGTTTGCCACCTGTCTTGATGACCGCGAACATGTGGTCTCATCCTTCCGGCGTGGAAATAAACGGGATATGCACGGGAGCCGTCACCGGCCCCGCGCCTGAAGCGGGGGGTAAACACTAAAGCGGCAGCGCTGTCAAATATCATCTTCAGGCGTTTTCAGGTGGTTGAAATCTGCGCGCAGTCATTATAGGTGACGGCGCTTCAACACCGGCGCGGAGAGGTGCTAGAGTGGTTGAATAGGCTAGTCTCGAAAACTAGTGAACTCGCAAGGGTTCCGAGGGTTCGAATCCCTCTCTCTCCGCCAGCCATACCCCCAAATAGAGAAAAGTACCGTCGCTTCCGCGCGAAGCCCCACACACCGCGGGCTTTGGCGCCAGGGCTGCGTCTCCGTTTCCGGAACAGGGCAGATCTTGCGCCTGAAATCCGCCGCCGTCTCCAATCGCCAAATGCAACAGTACCCTTAGGCCGGATTTCCCTGATAACCCGCGATTTACAGGGATAATCGGCAAAATAACAGGGAAACGCCCCGCAGCGCGCCTGGAAACACGCGTGAAATCAATGGGTTTCGGGTGAATTCCCTACTTCAGGAACAGGGAATTTCCCAACGTCTAACAGGGAAATGATTTTGAGGATCAGGGAACCGGATCGCCGGTATCAGGGAGCTGCTTCGAACCCCAATGCCGCCCATTGTTCGTCCCAATCCAGAGGAATGTCAGATGTGACGAGCTGCGTCAGTGTCAGCCCGTCGGGTTGCTGGCCTTCCAGTATCGCTCCGACAATTGCGGGCGAAAGGAAGGCCAGCTGAATGCGTTGCCGGACCATAAGCGTCTGCCATCCATAACGCGCGGCAATGTCCTTCATGAGGGTGCCGGATTTTATCTCGTCCAGCCAGGAATGCGCGAGAGCAAACATCCGGATTAGCTTTGGGTCAGGCGCCTTATGGATCGCTCCGAAAACCAGCCTCGATTCCTTCCCGCGTCGTCTGACCCCGAACGGCGCTTCAAGTTGGAGATGGCTCCGGTCAATTTCCTCTCTCGGAACTCCGAGCCGCTCGGCGATCGCATCCGCAGACAGCGTGATGTCCAACCGACCTTCGGAGACCTGAACCCGATCGATCAAGTCCGTGGCCTTTTTCCAGGAAAACCTCCCGAGTTCGCTCTTGAGGCTTTCAAGTAAAAGCGGCGTTGGGCTGCTGAGGAGCCGGGACACATCACCGTCTATGTGCCGGAAGACTGTCTCGCTCACAGCGTCTTCCAGCTGCTTTGCCGGCAGCCTCCAACCGGAAGCATCGGTCGGTGACCCTGCCAGCAACCGCCCCGAGACATAGTAACGGTATCGGCGGCTACGTTTCTGGGAATGGGTCGGGGTCAAGAAGTCACCCGTCTCGTCAAAGATCCGTCCGGTCAGCAAGGCACCAGATCTGGACGGGCGTCGGGACTTCTTCGGAGATTTTAAGTCCAGCTGTTCCTGCACACGATCCCACAGGTCCTGATCCACGATCGCATCATGCAGACCCTCATGGGATTCCTGCTTATGCCGGATGCGGCCGATATAGACCGGGTTACGCAGGATGAAGTTGATCTGCCCGCGACTGAGGGGGTTGGAACCCGTCACCTTTCCATCGCTGAAGGTCCGGCGCTTGGATCGATAACCACGGGAGATGACTTCCTGTTCGACCTGACGCAGGCAGCCATGCTGATCATAGAGACGGAAGATTTCGCGGACGATCTCGGCTTCAGCGTCGTTGATCACAAGCGTCTGCATTTTCGGATCGGGATGCCGGTCATAGCCGAGCGGGAGCAGCCCGCCCATCCAGTAGCCTTTCTTCTTCGATGCGGTGACCTTGTCCCGGATACGTTCGGCGGTGACCTCCCGTTCGAACTGAGCGAAGGAGAGCAGCACGTTGAGGGTCAGCCGGCCCATACTGGTCGATGTGTTGAATGACTGGGTGACTGAGACGAACGAGCAGTCTGCAGCATCAAACTGGTCGATTAGTCTGGCAAAGTCGGCCAGTGACCGGGTCAGCCGGTCTATCTTATAGACAACCACAAGATCGACCTTGCCATCCGCGATGTCTTCCAGAAGCCGCTGAAGCGCCGGACGCTCCAGGTTTCCCCCCGACAAGCCGCCATCATCATAGTGTGCCGGGATCAACTTCCATCCCTCATGCCGCTGACTGGAGATATAGCTCTCACAGGCCTCCCGCTGCGCATCGAGCGAGTTGAACGCCTGGTCGAGGCCTTCGTCGCTCGATTTACGGGTATAGATGGCGCAACGGATTGTCCGGCGGTCGTGCTTTGTCATGTTGATCCCTTCAGGCCGAAGAAGCGCGGGCCGGACCATTTGGCGCCGGTGATCTCCTTTGCGATGGCAGAGAGCGACCGGTAGGTCTTGCCGCGATACGAGAAGCCCTTTCCGATTCGATCGACAACATGCGTGACGCCGTTCCATTCGCGGACGAGGCGGGCATCAGATCTGAGATGGACGGTCCGACCGATGGCGCCGCCTTCATCGGCGATCGACCGAAGCTGCTTCCTGAGGCGAAGGCCCAGGCCGCCGCGTTCAGCGGCCTGGGTTTCAAAGGCGACGATCCGACAGAGAAGGGGTGTGCTCAGTCCCTTCGGTGGCGGCGTGTCGAGTAGTTGCTCGTAACGGTCGACCAGGTTGGCGCGGGGGAGATCCTGAAGCTCGGCTGCGGGGCTCATTTCTTCGCTCCGGCGATACGGTAGCGGGATTGCCGCGAGCCTTCTGCGGGATCGAGCTTTTCCACCTCAACCCCGGCCTGTTTCAGGCGGGTGAGGGCGGCGCGAGTTGTGTGGGTCTGCCAGCCGAGTTTCATGGAGAGGGCTTCAGCGGTCATGCCGTCAGGTTTGGCGAGAAGGCTTTTGAGCTGATCTGATTTCGAAGGCTTGTTCTTGGGTTTTGGTGTGGCGCGTTTGGTCATCGGGTTTCCTTTCAGGTCTGAGGAAGCGATCAGTGCTTCCACGACCCGAAGGCCCGGTAATCTGCCGGGCGTCCGCGGGGCTGCCCGCGACAGGACTACCAATGCTCGGAATAAGGCGGCAGTCCAGTCTATTCGATCTGTGAGCGGATATATTTCAGCATGGCGACCTCGGCTTTGTCGCAGTGAGACTTTGCCTTGTCGAGTAGGGCGCCGAGAGATTGTACTTCTCGGAGGCGTTTCTCGTCCGGAAGAACGGGCAGTTGAGCCTCAACGGCCTGCCCGCAGGCGTCTTCAGCAGCTTCCAGTACCTTTATGATTCTGCAGCGGATTTGATCGATGGCGTCCATGTCGGACACGTGCACTCAGGTTGGTGCAGAAGTCCACGATGCTGCGCCGAGGCTTTGCCAATGAATCTGGTCGGGTTTTCAAGGAATTCGACTCCAAGCCTTTAAGGCCGGCATCCGGAATGATTTTTACGCACGAAAGTTAGTCCATTTTTAGGCAGTGCTTGCCAGTGTCTTGGCTCAACATCGGAGCTTTCGCGGTTTCCATTATTTGGAGGAGCGGTATGTGAGCACGTGGTTCGAGGGTGCCGATCGTTTAAAAAGGTTTTTGTCCTTAGCGGCCACGAGCAAACTTAGGGGTCCAGCTATCTGTTAGTCTGGCTTCTTCTTCGCAATCTTCGTCATTGTCCGGGTCTTCTGGAAGAATATCACTTGAAAATACCGTGAGTGTGTACCCGTAAGACCCCAGCCCAATGACTTCTTCGTCAAGCTCGATCGCTTTGTCTCCATCGAACCAATCCATAAAGGTCGTTTCTCCACAGCAGTGCTGCGCTCGCAAGATATTATCCTTAGTCTGATTAAAGTTCTTTGTAGATCCCTCTGGCAATTTGTCGCCCTTACGGGGGAAGTTGCGGAATTTCCCCAATCTTTTGAAAGTATCGGACAAAAATCCATAGCTAATCTCATCACCGCTACTCACAACAATAGCTACGGGGTAAGGGCTACATTGTGCGGCTCGTATCGCAGCTGCTGTTACTGAGCACTTTGCGCGCCCAGCAAGCGCAAGAATGCCGTCAAGACCAACAGGTCGTCCGAGAAGTTCCTTCTTGACGAGGGCTGAAGGCATGAGAAGGCCAGCCGAAAAATGGTCCGCTTCCAACTCAATAAAATCTTTACCCTGAGAAAATCCCGCACGCGATATATGTATCGGTGCAATTTTTATGATTTCCTCGGGGTGTCCTTCGAGGAAATAATGGCCAAGCTCATGGCCGATGGTGAATCGCTGAAATCCTTCATTGTCGATGTCCGTGGCGTAAAAAATGCCGACATTGGCCCCGGAAAATATTATCCCGCCGCTGACCCCCTTTTGATCGGGGCGCTTTGCTTCAATGTGGATATTCTCCGCCTTGGCGATCTCGGCAGGCTCAATCGGAAACTGATCAAATCCGTATTTCTTTGCGATTTGCTCGCCGCGTCGCGTTGCCGCTTCGAGCCTAAAACGGCGTGTCATTAAGAGCCTTCGTTCTTGCGGTTCATATTCTCGATCATCATCTGAATGAATTCCCGATCTTTATCCGTGAGGTGCTCTTCTCCACGAAATGCTGTCGTTGCGCCCTCCATCGAGTTTGAGCGGCCCAGGAGATAGTCCGCAGAGACTTTAAGCGCCTCTGCCAGCTTGCGAACATTTTGGAATGAAGGGCTGCGACGGCCGTTTTCGAAATGCCCTATCGCGGCCGGCTGAAGGTCTGATTTTGCAGCCAGCTCCGCTTGAGAAAAGCCTCTTTTTTCGCGCGCTATCAATAACCTTTTCGGAAATACACTATCACCATCGCTCGGGTTTGACACTACGGACCTCAACATGCTATTCCTACGGATACGTAGATACTCGGCAGCAAAATTTTTTGCTCTGATTGCCTACGTTTTCGTAGCTAAACTTATGACGAATTGGCGTAGCTGGTCAAGGAAAATCAGGACTGAAAGCAGCGGTCGACCAAGATCATAGAGATAAGAAGGAACAAACCAATGCCGCTGGATTTTCTCTGGCTAAATGATTCGAAGGAGGTGGCCGAAAGGCTGCTTCTGGATACGGCTGGCCGTATCCAGCTGTCCCGCACTCAATATGAGGAAGCGGTTCGGAATTACAATGCGCTCAGCGAATGGGTAGATGAGGGCGACCACGAACTGTCCGGCCGCGTCACAGATATATATCCTTCGGGAAGCTTTGCTATCGGCGCAGCCATTCTTGGGCAGGTTCGCAAGGATCAGCACGATGTCGATGTTGTCATTGAGCTCGATCTGCCACTCAACTCGGACCCGCAATTCGTTATGACATCCTTGTATGAAGCCGTCAGAAGGGAACCCGGCTCCCGTTACTATGACATGACGACGCTACAGTCACGGTGCGTGACGGTCACATACAAGGATGGCCGTACTGTCGATCTCATGCCCGCAGTGCGCATCAAGGGACATCCAGAGCGTGTCATCCAGATTTTTCACTGGAATGAGGAGACGGGTGAGTCCTATCACAAGGAGGTCAATCCGAAGAAGTTCGCCAAGCACTTCAAAGACAACTTGGTTTACAGCAAGACATTTGAGAAACGATTCTCGGATCGAATGAGTGTTCTGGCGAAAGCCGAAACACAACCGATGCCAAATTTTGAGCCGATGGCGACGAAGGCGACTCGCCAAGTGGCGTTACAGCTCATCAAGCGCAAGCGTAACCTGATGTGGCGGAGCACCGCCCGCAAGAGCAAGTTCAGACAGCCGCCTTCTGTGGTCAAGGCAGCTCTGGCAATCCCCCAGTGGAAGGCGTCAGATTACCTCATCGATGAAACGATTGATCTAGCCAAGACGATCTGTGACGCCATCGACGCAGCAGAAAAGCAAGCGTCTGTGCTGGAAGTCCGCAACCCGACCTGGCATCCAGATGTATTCACTGATCGCTGGCCGGAAAGCCGTGAAGCCCAGCAAATGTTTGCAGCGGACCTCCGTATCCTGACCCACGACCTTTGTCGTCTTCGAGATGAGGACCTGACGCCTGCTGAAAAACTGAGAATCCTGAAGGAGCACTTCGGCGAGACACCGGCGAACTATGCCTTCAATGCCTATGGAAAGGCCCAAGAGTCCGCGAGGTCTCAGGGGCGCACCAAGGTGTCGCCTTCAGGCAAGGTCGGCATCCTTGCAGCGAGTGCTGCCTCTCTTCCGAAGCGTACAAACTTCGGGGGTGATCCAGTCTGATGCTCACAATTGCGGAACAAAGCCGAATGCTGCGTGCCGATTTCCCTCAATTCAGGGCAATCAGCTTGGCGGAGCGGAGAGGAATTTGGGAGGGGGATGTGCGTCCCTCGGCGACCTCATACCGGCTTCGCATCGACTACGAGCTTCCTCCGCATTTCGCGTTGCGCTCACCGGCATGGGATTACTATCCGCGCGTTTACGTGATTGAGCCTTATCTGCGACGTAACTATGACGCCGAGCTCGGCCCGCTCCCCCACGTCTGGTACGATAAGAAGTATCAGGGGCAGCCTAATCTATGCCTTTTCCATCCTGAAAGGTCGGAATGGGGGTATAGCGCGCCAATCGCCGAAACGACGCTGCCTGATGCCTGCGAATGGCTCAATAGCTACGAACTGTGGCTCGCCGACGGTCGCTGGTATGGCGGCGGGGCGAACCACGATCCGCTCGCTGGAAGAGAAAACTCATGACCTATAGAAGATCGGACGGTACGCTCTATGAAGAGCGACAGAAACTCCCTTGGCCTGCTGACACGCCATTCAGAATATTGTCCATCGATGGCGGTGGAATAAAGGGCATTTTGCCTGCAACAATTCTAGCTAATCTTGAAAACGCCCTTCCGGATAATCACGGGCTTGCAAAGCACTTCGACTTGATTGCCGGAACCTCGACGGGAGGAATTATTGCAATTGGCCTGGCTCTCGGCGTAAGCGCGAAAACGATACTGGATCTTTATCTGACAGAGGGCGATCGGATTTTTCCGTCAGCGCCTTGGATGTTCGGAAGAATTGGGAGGAGGGTAGGCCTTGCGAAGCAGATATTTCACAGGCGTTACGATCCGACGGTTCTGGATCACGAGCTTGCACGTATAATTGGTGGACGGAAATTTGGAGAGGCAAAGTGCCGCCTTGTGGTGCCGGCTTTCGATCAGAATACGGAGCCGTACATTTTTAAGACAGCTCACCACCCGGACTACAAACGCGATTGGAAGGAGGATGCATTGACTGTTGCTCGTGCTACATCGGCTGCTCCGGCCTTCCTGGAAGGTCTTGAGCATTCGGGAAGGCGATTTTGGGACGGTGGGGTGTTTGCAAATAATCCTTTGATGATGGCTGTTGTCGACGCGCTCGCTTGTTATGATATCTCCAGGCGCAATATCGAAGTTTTGTCGATTGGCTGCGCTACGGACAAGCCGGCGTTGACAAGGCGCCATTTAACCGCTGGTTTTTGGGGCTGGAGAAACGCGCATGCTGTGGCTAGCAGTTTGCAAAACCATGATGCAATCGGTCAGGCTGGATTATTGATAGGGCGGGATCACCTGTTGCGGATTGACGCCGATCTGCCGTACACCATTGAAATGGATGACTACGTTACTGCAAAAGAACGGTTACCTGAAGTTGGTGACTATCTTTGGGGTAACAGCCGTGAGGTGCTGCTTGAAATGGCAACTCCGTTGGCATCTGGTTTTGCGCCATTTCATCCGCATTGCTAGTGGAAATCTGGGGAGGGGGGGGCGCTTCTTTGATCCGTAAGCGGATTGATGTATGGCGCGTTCGGGGAGCCATTGGGATCCAAAATTCAATATTACACCAAATTTTGGATAGATTGGCGGAAGGGCTACACGGCATGAATAATTTCGACGACTTTTGTGCCTGACATCCGTCGAACTTGCAGTACGTGATTGGAAATATCCTCAACTCCACCTTCGATGCATAACTCTACGACTCTTTCTCCGGCCCTTCGCTTCTTTTTCCAGTTGGCATATGGGTAGTCTGGGATTTTCTTGAATGTGCTTTTACCCCTGGGGTGAGGAAAGGGCTTTGTGCAACCGGAATTCATTGGACAAAGCCGTACATTTTCTCGATTCGCTTCCACCAATGAACGGCTATCTAGTATTAATACGTCGTGCTCGGAGTCCCGGTACGCCCTTGCTCCAAGTAAACGGAGGAGTCGGTCTTCGGTCATCCAGAAGAAGACCTTTGAGTTTAGGATTCTGTACCATTCCGTTGGGGTGAGGCCGTCTTCCAGACACTTTGAGAGCCCGTTGTCCGTCATTGGCTTTTGGTCCCGCACAACCGCGTTTGCTAATCCAGCTGTCCGTATTGGAACTGACTCTGGGCGATGGGCCGCTTCAATGATCTCGCGATCTTTTCCCTGGATTTTATACAGATCGAGCAAAGAGGAGGTACTGAGTAATCCGTGTTCGGCGATTGATGGCCAACTCCCCCGCTCGGCCATATGGTATAGGCGCGGACAATCTTTCAGCAATTCCTCTAGTTCTTCGTTGGTCATTAGGTTCCTCAATGATTCGGCTTGTTAAGTGGAAGCCTTTCGGCTTTGGATCAGATCGATGTTGTTGCGATAGCAGACAGCGTGCCGGGTGTTTTATGACCAACTACGCCGATCGATCATGGATCGAATATCCCTATCGCTCTCCATGTCGGGAAACCGAACGTTGATGATGGATACTGGTGCTTGGGCCACATGCTCTAATTCTTCAATGAACTTGATTGTGTCTTGAGTTAGCTGTTCAAACCTTCTCGCAGACTGATTATCTTTACTCAGATAATCTGCAAACGTAAGCGCAATATCAGTCGGAGTGTTGAGGATGCACGCATGCCGAAACTGTTCCCAGTCGAACCAGCCGACGCGCCGGTCTCGCTTCGTTGTAGAAGTCTTCTCAGCTTTCTTCACTTCGTCGGGATCAAGACCAGCCTGGGTGGCTATGGTAGCGAAGTCGGTCTCGTTCTTTAGTCGTCCTGAAGAATGCTTGCCACCATCAGGATTTCCGACTCTGATTGGGGTGGTGCGTACAACCATGATGACTCGGCGTACTCGTTTTGGAGATATGCCTGCTTCGGTCAAACAGCCAGCAACGTTTGTGTCTCTTGACGTAACATGCGGGTAGGAACCGTGAAATATGCTAAGTCCGCTCCCTTGAGTTCCTTCCAATAATATCTTTTTGCCAGCTGCGTAATTGCGCTCAAGTTCTTGTACGGTATTTCCACAAAACTTGGGCCGTGATTGCGTATATTTTTCTAGATCGGGATCGTCTCCCGCAAGTATGGGAGGGGTGGCGTTCCGTTCCATAATTCGTCGTGCGCTAGCCGCACCACTTCCGCTAGCTGTGGATGCGATTTCTTCACGCATCTTTACTTCAGCTTCTTTGTCTTCTTCGGAAATGAGCATCGCATTCGGATCAATGCACAAGCGGTCCGGTGTAATCTTGCAGTCTTCAATTTCCTTCAGAAGGCTGTCCTTGTGGATTGTCATGCCGGGGCCAAGAAGAATTTTTCCTTTGAAGTCGCGGGCTCCGGATGGAAGTTGATGGTATGTGTATTTTCCAGACTCCGATGAAACGGTATGTCCAGCGTTTGGGCCTCCAACCCGAATAACTAGATCGTAGTTGCGTGCGAGCGCCGCTGCGATGTGCCCCTTACCTTCGCTTCCAAACTGTCCCCCAATTAGAACGTCAACTAGCCTTCTGCCGGGATCGGAAAACAAGCCGAGTCGCGCGGCGACCCTAGTATATGTGTCCCCCGAATCTGACCGATCTACGTTGATCCGGACATCTGCGTCCTTTCGGAACTGATTGATATCATCTTCACTCTCGATCGGGTCGGCCTGGTCATATGATATGTTCTCTTCCTTAAGTTTCGGGCCGTATTGCTCCTCCAGAAAGGGACGCGGTGCATAGAGGTGAACATGAAGTGCTCGCCATTCCGGATGATTTCGGAAGTGCCTCAGTTGCCGTTCATTGCGGACATGATCGATTACGATTCTAGAATGTTGCGCGGCTGCGCTTTTGACGATCTCGAACAGCCACTTCCCATCGGACTGGGTATCCCACTGCGCGCCAGAATCCTGCAGTTCGGATCGACCCATTTTGGTCGCATCCATTAGATCAAAGCGCCGACGTATCTCGTTGCTCGTCCGTATCACGTGGAAATTGTGATCTAGTTGCAGGCGTTCTGCGAGATGAGTCTTGCCTGTGCCCAGGTGGCCGGTAATCAGAACAATTTCGACCACTTCAAAAACCCTTCGATTGTCTGCGCGGTAGCGTCTTCTTTATCCGTCTGGTTCGTATCTACGACCAAGTCTGCAAGTTCGCGCAAACTGCGCGATTCACGTTCATTGTCAGTGTCGATCGCTTGTTCAAAGTTCGTGGCGGTATCACTTTCCCGATCGCGGCTGACGTATCTGGATTTCAACACGTCATCGGGTGCCGTGAAGTGTACGTGGAATACTCTGCCAGGAAGTGCATTGCGGAAGTGCGAGACTTGCTTTCGCTTGCGGACGCTATCAAAAATCCAGAGAGGTTGCTCAGGGTCTTTGTTCATAGCGGGAATAGCAACTTGGTAGACCACCCAGTTGAAATCTGTTTCTTCATCTAGCAGGTCTCCAAGCTGAACCAAGTTGAGCCTCGACTGACCGATCTCTCGTCGTTGTGCTAAGTCCTCTAAATAAGCCCTAGAACTTAGTCGGAAAAAGTTATGTGATTGAACCAGGCAACGGATAATTGACGATTTTCCGACGGCGATTGGTCCACTGACAATTATCAGCTTTTGGTCCACCATAGCATTGTGACCTCTTTTTAGCCAGTTTGGATCATGCGTTCATACATGGACGTCGCGAGGCCAGCATGCGTAGGTTCCTTATTTTGTGTCGCTACCGTGTCCATTTCCATTTTCATCGGACTGGGAGAATTGCTCGACCGTTTCCTGCAATTGCCTCACGATTCCGAACTCGTCTGGATTGGGGGCGCGCTTAACGTAACGGAGTCGCCGGAGCCTCAGTAGGGTATCCTTTTCTTCTCTAGATATTGCGCCAACATTTTCCATTGCGGCCAAATACTCATCGCTCATTATCCGCATGCTGCGGATATTGTCTTTGGTGGTTTGCCAAAGTGCCTTTTTTGCATTCAGCCTCTCTCTGCAAGATAGCTTGGCTTTTTCCCAGAGCCCCTTAACGATACGATCGGCGTGGTTGCTGTCAGTTACATGCCCTTGGCCCAGCAGCGTCGTTACTGCCGCGTATAGCGCTACGACCAGCTCTTGGCCTTCGTCGGCCTTCTCATTTGATTTTCGCTGAAGCTCAGATAACTGCTCTTCGAAGCCTTTGGTAAGTTTATCCAACTTATCGCTGGTCGTCTCATTTAGCTTCTTGAGGTCCTTTTCTGTATTGTCGACCATATCGCTTAGAGAAGAAATGCGATCCCTAAATACAAAAGGAAGAATAACGGCGGAGGAGAGTAGCCCAAGAGCGGTCACCATTGACGCGATAACGTTTGCTCGTCCGTCGCCTTCTAGATTTGTCCAGAGCTCGGCTAGCCAACCGTCTCGGACTCCAAAGACCATACCCACAATGACGAGGACATAGAGAGATAAAACCACTCCGACCGCTAACGCAGAGAATACCCCAAGCGATTTTTTCTTTTTGTCTGTTTTGACTTGAGTGTCTGACATTCCCACTCCCAACTTTTTTTGAACAATAGCTGAGAAAATGGATGCGTCCATTCAATTTAGAGTCGGGAAAATTGCGCTTCATGAAGATCAAGCCTAGAGTCGCAAAGCAGCAAAGGGAACGGATGAAGGGAGGGACTGTTGAGGTTGTATTTCTTTAGAGTTGTCACACTCGCGCTTGGTGTGACCTTCGCTGCGTGTCAGCCGTCGACCTCTACGCTAACCCAGGATGCCAATAACCAACTCGCTGGCATCGCCACGGTCGTCGATGGCGACACGATAGAAATCCACGGCGACCGCGTCCGCCTGGACGGCTTCGACTCTCCCGAACGCGGCTCCACATGCGGATCGGTCAACGTCTACAAAAAGGCCGCCTTCGCGTTGTCGGACTTCATCGGCGATCATACCGTCATTTGCGACATTAGCGGCAAGGACCGTTACGACCGCAACATTGGTGACTGCAAGGCCGGCGGCAAAAGCCTCGCCGAATACATCGTCAGCGAAGGCTGGGCCAGGGACTGGCCGCGCTACAGTCAAGGCGCCTATGCCGATGAAGAACGCCAGGCCCGGAATGCCGGTCGCGGAATCTGGGGGATGGACTGCCCAGCGGATCTTTGGGGCGACAGCAACTATGACTGACCGAATAGCGCTCAGAGATGGCGCCTTTTAAGCGATTGGGGCGGTGAGCATGTCCCGACGCGTTTGTCTCCTTGCCCCCGGTTGTTTGTCGCCTCTGTCTCCGAGTTCTTTCTGCGGGCCGCCATCGCAAACTCACTGCCCATCTTCATGGTGCGTCCAGGAAGGAGGCAAGGTCGAGGATCTTGTCCGTCGCCAGGGCTTCCGCGTGACGGCGTAATATCTGTGCGCTCGTTTCGAGTGACTGTTCGGGGATCCTGAACTGGACCGTGATTTCAGCAAGGGTTCTTTCATGAACCAGCTTCACTGTGACATCCCGATCTTCAAGATCCACAACGACCGTATCAAATGACCAAAGCTTTGTGCGCATGAGCTACCTCCAATGGACAGCTGAATGCTATTCGGGGTTGTGATTTGGTCCGCGCATTTTGCGTGAATCGGACTAGGCAATCTCGAGAGATCAAAGCAGAAGCAATTGAGCCTGCAACGGCATCGGAGAGAATATCGCGTGATTGCGCCGGCCTATTACCAAGCCCCGATCGATCGGTTCCTGAACCAGTCCGTCGATGAGATCCTCGGGCAACTGACGGCAGCGCACGGCTTTGCCCTGGAGCTCATGCAACGCGATGCTTGGAAAGTGCAGATTGAACTGCTCCAGGAAGAATTGAGGGAGCTCGACCATGGCGAAATCTTCTTCGAGTTCGCCATCCCGCGTATGGGGAAGCGGGCAGATGTCGTCCTGCTGCTTGATGGCACCATCTTCGTGTTGGAATTCAAAGTCGGGGCGTCGAGTTTCGATCGTAGCGCCATCGATCAGGTGCATGACTACGCTCTCGACCTCAAGAACTTCCACAAAGGCTCTCATGGCCTGCCGATCGTCCCCATCCTCATCGCCACGCGGGCACCCAGTGTGGTGTCGGAGAAGGCCAACTGGGCAGACGACCGGGTTGCCGCGCCCATCCTTTCAAACGGTAGGGAGCTAATCCCGCTCCTGCGGGGACTGGCGCCTAGATCGGCAGGCGCGGTCGATCCCGAGGCGTGGATCAGGTCTGGCTATCTGCCGACTCCGACCATTATCGAAGCGGCTCAGGCGCTCTACCAGAACCATTCGGTCGAGGAGATTGCCCGCTCGGATGCCGGTGCGCAGAACCTCACCGCGACGGCGGAATGCATCCGTCAGATCGTCGCGGATGCGCGGGCCAACCAGAAGAAGGCGATCTGCTTCGTCACCGGCGTCCCAGGGTCAGGCAAAACCCTCGCCGGCCTCAACATCGCAACAGAGAGTTCGCACGAGGATGAGGAGGGGCGAGCGGTATTCCTATCCGGCAATGGACCGCTCGTGATTGTCTTGCGGGAGGCGCTTGCCCGCGACCAGGTTGCGCGTCTCAAGGCCAAGAAGGGGGATGCCCTTCGCGAAGTGTCGAGCTTCGTTCAGAACATCCACCATTTCCGGGATGAGGCTCTGCGGCAGGAGACGCCACCGCCCGAGCACATTGTCATCTTCGATGAGGCCCAGCGCGCCTGGACCCGGGATCAAGCGTCGAAGTTCATGCAGCAGAAGCGCGGGCAGGCGGATTTCGATATGTCCGAGCCGCAATTCCTAATCAGTGTGATGGACCGACATGCAGACTGGGCTGTGATTATCTGCCTGGTCGGTGGTGGCCAGGAAATCAATACCGGCGAAGCGGGTTTGGCGGAATGGATGAGCGCGCTACAGGCCCACTACCCGGATTGGGAGGTGCATGTCTCGGAACGCTTGCACGACCCCGACTACGGCCTTGAGGAGCATCGTGAAGGGCTTCTCAGGTCTGAGCGGGTCACATGGGAGGAAGGGCTGCACCTTGCCGTGTCGATGCGCTCCTTTCGAGCCGAGAAGCTTTCGGAGTTTGTCGGTCACGTGCTCGACAATCGCCCCGAGGAGGCGCAGCGGGTCTATGCGGAGATCAAGGACCGGTATCCGATTGCTCTGACCCGGGACATCGATGTCGCCCGCGAGTGGCTCCGTCAACATGCGCGCGGGACAGAACGGCATGGGCTGATTGCTTCGTCGGGGGCGTATCGCTTGAGGCCTGAAGGTATCAATGTACGTGCCAGCATTGATCCGGCAAATTGGTTCCTGAATGGGCCAGATGATGTCCGATCAGCCTATTACCTCGAAGAGGTTGCCACCGAGTTTGATGTGCAGGGCCTGGAGCTCGACTGGGCAGGCGTGTGCTGGGATGCTGACCTCCGCTACCAGGAGGGAGGCTGGAGCCATCATGCGTTTAAGGGGACGCGTTGGCAGAATGTGAATTCAGCAGATCGCCAGCTCTATCTCAAAAACGCTTACCGGGTGATCCTGACCCGTGCTCGCCAGGGGATGGTTATCTATGTCCCTCGGGGGAACGCTGATGATCCAACTCGGCCTCCAGAATTCTATGATAATATCGCAACCTATTTGGCGAGGTGTGGCCTGGGGTGAGGTTCGCGGTTCTCAGCGGACCTCCGCGAACCTCCTGTTCGCTCATTAGCGGCCGCGTTTGCGCTCTTCCGCGAATGGTTGCTGCCTGTACCAGGTGAAGAATTTGACGGCCTGGGAGAGGGCGTCGACCTGGTCATTGTATCGGCCATTTGGGAACGCGCGCAGCTCCGCTTCCAGAGCTGGAAGCCACTCGGCCTCTTCTGGAAGAAGCACTTTTCCTTGCTCCACAGCAATCATGGCTTTCTCCATTCTGGTCACCTTGTTTTCGGTCGGGCTCACTTTTTGAACGAAATATGGATATCGCTCGCAAAAGTCCGTCCCCCTCATTTCCTCGTTCAGCTGTTCAATTAGGGCGATACCGTTCGATGCCTTTTCGATGATCAAATGGTCTGGTCGATAGCAAAGAGACGTTTTGAGTACCGTTCGAAACAGCTTCGGGAAGGTACACCGCTTCCGGAAGACGTTCGTGAGATAGAGCTGTCCATCGATGATCCTGAAGCCCATGATGACCGAATATGATCCAGAGTCCGTTCCTGACGCGGCGTCGATGCTGTAGAATGTCAGGTCTCGCAGCTTGGGCAGGTCGCCATATCGACGGAACTTACTCAGATCAATGATCCCCCCGCCGTCAGGTACCGGCGCTTGCTGGAACTGAGCTTCGAACGCCCTATGACCCATGACCCCACGTTGCTTGTCGAGGTATTCGCGAGGATAGCGCTCAGGGTGGAGTACGTCTCCGACCTTGCGTTCGTGAAACAGGCCGGCTCCAATCGGGATTTTCTCATTTCGAACTGCGATGGCTGGAAAGCTGAGTTGCGTCCAGTTCTCCTGCTCAATGAGGTGTGCAGCGGGGTCGTAAATCGAGAGCCGCTGCATAACGAGAACAATGGGCGTCGTGGCCGGATTGTTGGTGCGGGTCGACAGTGTCTCGTCGATCCATTTGTTCACAGCGAAGCAAGCCGTCTCACTGTCTGCGTCCGATGCGTCCAATGGGTCGTCAATGACAATCACATCACCACCTCGACCGGTGACATTTGAATCGACCGATATTGCAATGCGGCCACCGCCTTGGAGTGTGGTGAACTCTCTTTCGCTATCCTTCGTTAACACGCCCTTCAGTGCGGGGAATATTTCCTGGATCTCGGGATGGGAAATGAGCTGCCGTGTGAGGTTCGACAATTTAATCGCGAGTTCGAGGGAGTGCGAAACTGCAAGGACTGTCTTCGTCGGGTCGTTGCCGATAATGAAGACCGGCCAAAACACAGAGGTTATGAGCGATTTTAGTGATCGCGGAGGGAGCGAAATCATTAAGCGCCGGATATCTCCCTCACCGACGCGTTGTAGATGAAAGCCCATCGCGTCGAGGTGCCAGCCGTCTTCGAGTACCTTCGTTGGATGCAGGTAGGAGAATGCCTTCCGGATGAAGCTCCGAAAGTCGGTTCGACATAGCGCATGAATGTCCGACTTTCGGGCGTGTACTTCCAGCAAGGTCGTGGTGTCAGTCATACTTGGCCTCCTTCTCGGCAATGGCTCGCTCGATGAAGCGAGCTAGAAGCGCCTGATCCTCTGCGCTGGCCGGTTGTTGTGTAGGATCGACGTCAGGCACTTCTTCGAAGTGAAGGTTGAGCTGTCGAAGGAGTTCAGTGAGTGCCTTAGCGTTCCCGTTCAGAGCATCCGTGACGAGGCGTTTAGCGACGGCTTCAAGCTTGGACACCTTCTTGGCCTTGCCGGCCTCCTTGATTTCGAGCTTGCTCTCCAGCTCCCTCGATAAGGCTGTCTTGAAGGAACGGGCGCCTTTGGGGCGCCCCTTCGGGTTCCCCGATTGGCCAGGCTTGAATTGGTGCTTCTTGGGCGGCTTACCGTAGCCGCCCGCGTTCGCGGTCTTGGACATGATCAGTCCTCCCGCTTCGCAGGTGCCGGCAGGGCGAGCACCGCTCCGCGCTGACCGGCATCAGAGAACGTCGCGCCGGATCCTGCCAGGCGGGCTTGCTGACCCGTCATGGCTTCCCAGCGGCGTATGGCGACGTCGACGTACTTGGGCTCAAGCTCAATCACGCGCGCTCTGCGCCTGGTGCGTTCAGCGGCGAGGATAAGGGATCCGGAGCCACCGAAACCATCGATCACGGTATCGCAAGGGTCGGTCAGATCAAGAATGGCGTCTGCGAGTAGGTCCGTGGGCTTCACAGTTGGGTGGTCGGCGAGATCTTCGTCGCGGCCCTTCCGGAAACCTGCAGCACCTGCGTAGGTCCAGACATTCGATCGATTGCGGCCAAATCGGCCAAGCTGAACGTTATTCACATGAGGTGCATGCCCGACCTTATAAAGGGCGAAGAATTCGTGCTGAGAGCGGTAGAGTGACCCCATCCCAGGCGTTGTCTTGGCCCATGTGATGATGTTGAGCCGCTTCGAATACAGAGGATTTGCTGCAGCGAACAAATCATCGAGGTGGTAGTGATCCATTGCGATCAGGTGCAGTGCTCCGTCGACGCTATGAGATACTGCCAGAGAAAGACTGTCACTCAGAAAGGTCTGGAATTGGCGGTCCGACATCTCACCGGAGCCGTACTGAAATTCAGTATGACCTTTCGAGGAGACGTCCCCTTTGATCCGGCGATTGTACGGCGGGTCTGTCAGGCATAGCCGCGCTTTGTCGTCACGCATCAGCCGGCACCAGACGTCTGGTTCCAGCGAGTTACCGCAGATCAGCTCATGGTCCCCGAGGAGCCAGTGATCGCCCAGCCTGGAAATGAGTTCCTGTGGCACTTCGAGTTCCACATCATCATCATTCGCAGGCTGATGTTCAGTCTGCCGGATTGCCAGGTCGATCTCAGCGATCTCGAAGCCGGTGGTGCGTAGGTCGAGGTCGATTTCAGTATCAACAAGGTCCGTGAATTCGAGAGCCAGAATTTCCCGATCCCACCCGCCGCGTTCTGGAAAGCGGTTGGCTGCGATAACGTATGCTCTTTTGTCTTCGAGGGACAGGTGCTGAATGACAATCGCCTCAATATACTCCCATCCCAGCTCGGCCGTAAGTTCCGAGCGTAGATGTCCAGAGAGGATGAAGGCATTTTCATCAACAATGATGGGGTCAATCAGGCCATTCGCCCGAATAGATGCGAGCAACGCTTGCCGCTTTCCGCGATCGTGGGTGCGGGCACGGCTTGGCCACGGTTTCAATGACGCAATTGGAATGCGTTCGATTACAGGCCTGGGTTCGTTGGTCGAAAGCGGAATGAGGGGCTTGTTGCCCATCAGAGTCTCCTTTGTAACGCGAACGAAAGCTCCGGAATTTTCCGAGAGTTTCGTCGGCGTACTGGAGACTGACCGGCGTGCCCGACAGGAGCGTATTGAGCACCCCGGTATTGCGCCGGGGCCGGTAAGATCAGCGTGCCGTCATTTTGATGACTGAACCTGTCGATGGCAAGGGCTGCATGATTCGGTCGAGTCCAGCAAGGGCGTTATTCCTCCTAATAGGCCAATGTGACCGCATCCCGGAACGCCTTCAGCTCATTGATGTGAAACCGTCCATCCCGATCGACCCCGGACTGTCCCTGGATGCGGAAGGCGAAGACTGTCTCACCCTTTGCTTCCATATCGGCGATGACCTGGTCCAGCTCCTCGGGGGTGAATTCAAACACCATGTCCTCCCGGTGCATGCAGCCATATGAGGAACAGCGATTGGCATCGAAGGAGACCCGCTCAACCGGCCGGGTTGAAAGCGTATGCTGGAAGGTCACAGAAACCGGGTGCAGCCAGGTCCCATTGATATCGCTGGTGACATAGCCCTGCAGGGCGACATAACCCGTTTCGCGAAACTTGTAGCCGCGAAGGAACTGATCCTCCTGCGGGCCCCAGACAAACTGGAAATCCTGGTAAGCGCCGCGCGTGTTGATTTCGATGGAGGGGTTCAGCGGGTCATCCACGACGCTCACGCCGGCGGCAAAGTCCGGCTCAGTCATGGCGAGAAATGAATTCTCCCGCTCTTCAAGTGTCTCGGTGACGGCGCACCCGGTCAGCACAAGGGCCAGGGCAGGGGCGGCGAGCAGGATTTTGTGGGTCGGCATGGAAACTCCTTTTGCATTCAATGAGTCTCATTACCGCTCAGGTTGCGCCGGAGTTCAAGCAAAAAAGAGACTCATAGTCTGTAGATCAATCGGCAGCATCAGCGTCGCTTGGGCGCCATGGATATCCGCAAGAAATTTGGCAAACGGCTCCGGGCCCTGCGGGAGGAACGCGGCTGGTCGCAGGAAGAGTTCGCCGATCGGGCAGGGCTCCACAGGACCTATGTTTCAGCTGTGGAGCGGGGTGTTCGCAACCCAACGCTTTCGGTGTTGGAGCGCTTGGCGAAGGCGCTTGGCGTCTCGATGACGGAACTGGTTCAGACGATCTAGGCAGGCGGCCTGATTTTGCTGCAGTAGATCTGCACTGGCGCGGGTTGAGTGCCCGACCTAAAGCCGTCATCTTTTCTCCATGTGTGGCAAGTTTTCTTACATGGCGACCTGGGCAGAAGTGCACAGCTTCTCGCAGCCACTTGCGGCGCGTCCCAGCAATGCGCCTGAAGAGACGGCGACGCCTATGCGTCGGGCACCGGTCATGCATCTTGGCGATGGCGGCCGCACCATGACGGAAATGCGCTGGGGGTTCACGAAGGAGCGGCAAGGGCGCCTCTATCCCGATCACATCCATGCGCGCGATGACAAGCTGCTCTCGTCCCGTCTCTGGCGCCCGCATTTTGAAGAACGGCGTGGGATGCTCATCGTCAACAGCTTCAATGAGGGTGAGGAAGTCCCGACGTTCAAGCCAGATCGCATCACGCCGACCGGCAATACGAAGACTGTCCAATGGACGATCCGGCCGAAGGATGGCTCGCGCCTGGCGATTGCGGTCATCTATCGGGACGTCCCTTCACCAGATGGAGCAGTGATGGAATTTGTGATGTGTACGACGCTGGCCAATAAAGGGATATCTGAATTTGTCGTCGGCGATCCGGACCAGCGTATGCCGGCGGTCCTGGATGAATCTGATATTCCGGTCTGGCTGGGAGAGGCGCCGGCAAGTCTCGAAGAAGTCCGCGCCTGTCTTCGTCCTTATGAAGATGATGGGGCCTGGGACATGCGACCTGAAGGGCAACGTAAAGCGCCGGCCAATCGCAGGGCATCAAAGCAGGGCGACCTGTTTTAGGAAGCGTGCGCCTGAACGTTCCACAGAAAACTTGGCGAGAAGACTTGCCCTTCAGGGGCTCAAGAGAAAAAAGAACAAAACAAGAACTTTATTTCAGAAGGAGGTGTCGAATGGGGCGCTACAAATCTGTCCTCATGGCTGAACAGGATGCGCGGGATTTTCCGCACCACGTGCTTGTTCCTGTCCCGCCGACAGGGCTTGGAAAGCGTATGGATGTCATTGCTGCCTGGATAGATTTGAACATCGGATCCGACTGGCGAATGCACGGGCATCTTGGGAAAGACGGACACATGGCTAGTTACATGTTCCGGTCAGAGGAGAAGGCGGGGGTGTTTCAGGCGGCGCTTGAGGCGGGGGAGGTTTAGTGTTTGGAATGGCGGTTCGGCGATCATCGGCAAGGTGAGCTGCAATAATTCGGGGTTCACGGTCACTGTGGGTGACGAATGTACTCAGCGCTGGATGGTGCCTTTCTCCCTTCAATTGCTTGGTGCTATTCCTTGACAGCATTTGAAGATCGTCTCCCGGGTCATTTGCATGTCGATATCGAGATCGGTGCGGTCATGCCAAATCATTTCGATTGTGTATGTGTCGTCACCAAGTTCGGCCGGGAGCTTTTTCGATGCCAAGAACTTTTTGCCGGCTGGAAGCAACTCCAGACTTCGTTCCGTCCCTAGGCATATCATTTTCGTGTTGCGCAACATTTCCGCGACCAGAGAGACGTGTTCCACAACGACCGCGACATTCCGGTCAACTGACTTTGAGAGGAGCCATCGTGATAGGTGAGACGCTTCGATATCCTCATTGGGCGATACGACAAGGTGCGGATAGCGGTTCAAATCATCAAGGCTGATATGCTCATCCTTGACGTCTTTCATAAGCGGGTGATCCTTGCACATGATCACATTCATGGATTCATCATACAAAGCCTGCCTGTGAAAATGTTTTGGCAGGTTGCCGAACGCGCCGACTGCAATGTCTATTTCTCCTCTCTGTAACTGGTCGGCAATACCACGTCGCTCGAATGACGAAATCTGGATACTGAGGTCGTTGTCTTCGTCATTTACAACGGCGCGGATCGCATCGGAGAGGGTCAGGTGAACGTGCTCCGGCGCGCTGAGTGCAAGAATTCGGCGGCCGCTGCTTGTGTCATCGCTCTTTAGTGTACGGACAATGTCGCGTATGTCGTCGAGCGCAGCTTTCAGGTCATCCCGTATCAGCAGGGCCTTCGAACTCGGGACCATCCGCTGCCCCCGGCGAATAACGATCGGATCGTCAAATGTCTCGCGCAGCCTTTGCAGGGCTGAACTCGTGGCTGATTGTGACAGGTTTATTCGGGCGCTGGCGAGTGTAACAGAATTGGCCTCTAAAATCGCATCCAGAATGGGCAGGAGATTGAGGTCAATTGACCGGAGGTTAAGTGGGTTCATGAGCCGTTTTCCTTCTGTGCCTATCCTAGCCCGGCAGACAGGAATCGTGAAATCGCCAGATTGCATTGATCGGCCATTTTGGTCGACAATCCATTGAAGCCGTGTGGTGCCTTTGGATACACGCAAAGATCGCCTTTATTGCCCTCAGCGAGCCATTTCTGGAACAGGAATAAGGTATCATCCAATAATGGATCGAGTTCTCCGATGGTGAAGAGAGCGGGCGGCAGTCCGCTCAAATCTGCGTACATAGGTGAGTAGTCCGGATGAGAGCGGTCTTCTCGTGAACAATTCGGCAGAACCTGCGAGTAGAACCACTCAAGCCAAGGCGTAGAGAGGCCCAGCGGGTCCGCTCCCCAGTTTCGCTGTGACGGCGTCATCGACAGATCATAAATTCCGTAGCAGAAACTCGCCGCGCGAATCTGCTGAAAAAGGTCTTTCTTCTTTCGCAGCCGAAGCAGGCTGTTCAGGGCGACGTTTGCGCCGGCAGATTCTCCCGCCAGGAAAAACGGCATATCCGGATAGCTGGAGATCAGAGCGGCCAGTGCTTTCGTGGCGACGCTGAGAATTTCACCGAGTTCATGTTTGGGCACCAGTGGGTAATCAATGCTGATGACCTTCTTGCGGGTGCGCTGAGCCAACTGCCACAAATAGGCATCCTGTTCATAGACAGAGCCCAATGCCCACCCTCCGCCATGGAAATGCGCGATAACGCCTTCCGGCCGATCGACTGGAAATACCCTCGTCAGTACAGACAAGCCCGGAACTTCCAACTCCTCGTCAAATGCTTCCTCCACAAGGTGCGGCTTCAAAGACCCGTCTTTGTTGTGGAGTCGAAAATTGCGGAGCTTTTCTGCGGGGACGCTCCCAGGGGGAGGAAGCGATTTTGTGGCCTCGCGAAGTGCGTCGTTGGTTAGCTCCTGCTCCTCCGTGAACTGATACAAATCCGGATCGATATAGAAACCGGTATTTCGAGCCGAGCCAGGCATGAAAAATCTGTCCTCCTATAGATCGGCCGTACGGCGCAGTGACGCTCCTTGTTTGTGCCTGCGCGGCGACAAAGGCCGGCTGACGGCATGTCAGGACTGCGCTGCATTCTCGAATATGGCGCGAGCGAGCGCATAGTCCGGTTTCCCATTTGCCATACGCAAACTCTGATCCGTGAAGACAATCCGCTTGGGTATCTTGTACCCGGCAAGACTGTTGCGGAGAAATGCGCGCAGGTCTTCCGGATCTATGGACAGGCTCTCGGGGGTCGATGCCACGGCCTGAACGGCGCTTCCCCATTTCGGGTCAGGTGTTCCGAACACCAGCGCGTCCTCCATGGCATCGTGCATCTTTATCGCTTCTTCAACTTCATTGGGGTAGACTTTTTCGCCGCCTGTATTGATGCAATGGCTGCCGCGTCCCAACAGGTGAATGGTCCCGGATGCATCGACCGTGCACATATCACCAGGCACCGCATATCGTACCCCACCGATCATCCGGAACGTCTCGGCGGTCTTTTCCTCATCCTTGTAGTAGCCGAGCGGCATCGGACCACTCCGCGCCAGGAAACCGGCCTCGCCTGAACCGGGCAAGACTTCCGTACCGTCCTCCTTGAAGACTTTCGCCTGAGGGCCGATATTGAACATTGCGGATTCCGATACGCCCCCGGCCGTCATGATCGAGGTGCCGAGTCCCATGGCCTCGGATGATCCGAGTGCATCATACATGGCGGCATCCGGCATGTGTTCGAGAAATTGCTTCTTGACGGGGGTGCTCCAGAGCACACCGGAGGATCCGACAATCCGTACGGAACTGACATCGTAGTCGCCGCGTTCAAGTTCGGCGGCCAGAGGTTTTGCAAACGTATCTCCGACAATGGAAACGGCATCGACATGATGCTTTTCGACCAGGCGCCAATGATGGGCTGCGTCAAAGGCCTTGCCATTGTCGGTCACCACAATGTGACCGCCATTGCATAGCGTCGTCAAAGCCGTATAGAGACCCGCCCCATGCATGAGCGGCGTTGCGATTAGGGGTATAAGATAGGGCTTTGGATCATCGATATGTGCGATGAGCTCCTCAATAGTCGCGGGTGCAGATTTGTCTTCAATAGCACTTCCCAAAAGTCCCATCAGTTGCTGGCTGTGTGGCCACATCACGCCTTTCGGATTGCCGGTCGTGCCGCCGGTATAGAGGAAGATAAGGTCTTCCGGTGAGCGCTCGATACCGAGTGGCGCGGTCGACTGGTTGTTTAAGAGTGCCTCGAACTCTATCGCTCCCTTGATCATCGGCGCTTCGCCTCCGGTCTCCACCAGCAGCGTTGTTGCTTTTATGCTCGAACTGATGGCGTCAACGCGCTCGGCAAGGCGGGCGTCGTATACCAGGGCTGTGCTGTCAGAATTTTCCAGAATGTATTCGATCTCATGGCTGAGATAGCGAAAATTGGCGTTCACGTGGATCAGGCGGGCCTTGAGGCAAGCTGCCAGTAATTCGATATAGGGCGCCCCATTGAACATCAGGAAGCAGACTTTGTCGCCCTCTTTGAGGCCCTTCTCCAAAAGGCCCCTCGCGAGTGCATTCGTTCGGGCATCGAACTCCCGCCACGTAAGGTCGCCTGTGTCTGACGAAATCGCAAATTGGTCGGCGCGTATTGGTGCGACAGCATCCAGTATATCGCCATAGTTCAGCGGCATTCCGACAGCCTCCCTTAAGAATGTCTTGAATTTTTATGTTAGTGCGCAGACCGTTCGACCTGTACGCGGCAGCTCTTGAGGCCCATTGCCAGGGCGGTGTAGGCCCCGACTGTGAAAATGGTATCAAGAGTGTACCCAAGACCAAACCGCTCGACCATGGCGCTCCAGGTCTTGTCGGACAGTTCGGTAGATTCCGAGAGGTCGTCCGCGCATTGCACCATCAGGTTATGGTCTTCGTCATCCATCGCTTGGCCGTCATGGATTTGCGCGATTTGCTCCTCGGTCAGGCCGATACCGCGACCGATATGCTCATGGTGGTGCCACTCATAATCGCAGTTCACATTGCGTGACGTGCGAAGGACGAGGACTTCGCGGAGGACAGGGTCAACCTGCGAGGTCCGCATCGTGTACAGACCGAATTCTGACCAGGCGTCTAGCAGTGGCATATGGCGGCATAGCGTGCCGAAGATATTCGGATACCGTCCTTTCCGGCTCGTGAATGGTTTAAGGAACTCCTTTTGAACTTCATCGAGTTCGTCCGGCCTGAGGGGGGCTACCCGCGGGTTGGTCATCAATCGGTCCCTGCAATACAGCTTGAATACTCCAATCGATTGATAACAGCGGCGATGCATCTCCAACAGCCGGTCGGCATCCATAGTTTGAATGAGCATTATCGCCACAATCGATAAGGCGTCTTCCGGATTTCCGCTAAAAGAACCAAAACCTTTCGGAGGAAAGAATAATGCGGTTGAAGGACAAGATTGCAGTCGTGGTCGGGGCGGGGCAGACACCGGGCGATACGATCGGAAATGGTCGGGCGACAGCCATAGTTTTCGCCCGTGAGGGAGCATCCGTCCTTGTGGTCGACAAAGACGGAGAGTCTGCACACGAAACATGCCGGATGATTGAGTCCGAAGGCGGCGAGGCCAGCGTGTTACAGGCAGATATTACGAACGAGACGGCCTGCAAATCGATCGCGGAGACCTGTATGGAACGGTACGGCCGGATCGATGTGCTTCAAAACAATGTCGGCATCGGCACCGGGGACAATTATCCCACCAAGCTGACTGAAGATAGCTGGGACATGATCATGGATGTCAATCTGAAGGGGATGTGGATGACCTGCAAATACGTCCTGCCCCATATGCAGGCGCAGAAGAGCGGATCAATCGTCAACATATCATCAGGGGCTGCGATCATGTCCCTATCATATCTCGGCTATAAGGTATCGAAGGCTGGGGTGAATGCGTTGACGCATGTCATTGCCGCGGGAAATGGCAGGTTCGGTATTCGGGCCAATACAATCATGCCTGGCCTGATGGACACACCCATGGCGATTGGCCACCACACGAAGGCACGCGGTGTTGATGTAGAGGCGTTGCGGGCTGAGCGGAACGCCATGGTTCCGCTGGCAAACAAGATGGGTACTGCCTGGGATACGGCGTATGCCTCGCTCTTTCTTGCATCTGACGAGGCGCAGTTCGTTACAGGTGTCGTGTTGCCGGTCGATGGCGGACAGGCGGCACGGGTCGGGCTATAGCGCAACCTGGTAATAATGGGGTTGTCTGGTGCGTTGGCCTGGACACACCACGTGGCCGATAGTTGATATTCCAACTTCCGATTAGGTGCCCCGCCTTTCCACATTCTACCCTTCATTATGTCACGCGCGCGTCGAGACGACGGCGATCAGTACTCAAACGGAAGGTTTGCATATCATGAGTGTTAAGGTGGACTCTGAAAGAGTAAGCGATGAATTCCTACAGGAAGCACTGGACGAGTGCCATTTGAATTCCCTGCGCATGGCGCTGTACCAGCAAACGAAAGACCCGGATCTGGCGCGAATGAAAATTGTTCCGCACAGTCGCCCGGGAACGCCGTTTTTGAATTATCTTGTCGATCGCGCCCATCATGACGAACTGAAAGAGAAGGCGTTCCGGTATCTGACGTCCGGTGATCTGACGCCTGCGCCGGCGCCCGACAAAAAGACCACCCTTGAGCTCATGGCAATGTTCCAGGGCGGGCATGATCTCGACCCGTCAGCAGCAGGGTATGGATATGAAGAGCTCGCTTTTGAAGAGTTTCCGCGTGAGGCGAAATGGAAAGGGGTGGTTCCGAAGGAGGCACTGAAGAACTTTACGGTGACAATCATCGGCTCGGGGTTCAGCGGCATCATGGCTGCCATTCAGCTGGATCGGCTGGGTATCAATTTTCGCGTTCTGGACCGCCAGTCTGGGATAGGAGGGACGTGGGAGCTCAATGACTATCCTGAAGCCCGCGTCGACATCACAACTTTCCTCTACCAGTACAAGTTCGTGAAGAAATACCCTTGGAAAAGCTATTTTGCGACTCGTGATGAACTCAAGGAATATGTGGACCATGTCGTCGATACATATGGCGTTCGCGACAGGATCGAACTGAGCACAAAACTGGTTTCCGCAAACTGGGATGCCGCAACAAAAGAATGGGTGCTGGAGATCGAAGGACCAGATGGCACAATTGAGACCCATCGCAGCAACATCGTCATATCGGCAGCGGGATTGTTCAGCACCCCCCACCTGCCGGATATTCCCGGCATAAGAGACTATAAGGGGAAGATGTTTCACACGACCGCGTGGGACCATGACTACGACTATTCGGGCAAGCAGATCGCGCTTATCGGGACCGGGTCCACGGGAACCCAACTTATGCCGGATCTGGCGCGCAGGGGCGCGCACCTGACCGTTTACCAGCGCACGCCAAATTGGGTGACGCCAGTAAGGGGCTACCACAACGCCGTATCCGCCGGGATCCGGTGGCTGTTGGACTATATGCCTTATTACGCGAACTGGTTTGCCTACAATGCGCATGTCGCTCAGCTGCAGAACCAGGCCTTCCATCCGATTGATCCGGAATGGCAGGCGAAGGGCGGCTATATAAACGAAAAGAACGATCAGCTGCGCGAAGGCCTGACAGCGCATATCCGCAAGAAGGTCGGTGATCGCAATGACTTGTTGGAGAAACTGGTTCCGGATTATGCGCCACTTGCGCGTCGCCTTGTTGTGGACAATGGGTGGTTCGACACCCTTCTGAAGGACAATGTGGAACTGGAAACAATCGGTATCCAGGCAATTACAGCCGACGGCATAATATCGAATGACGGGGTCGAGAGGAAGTTTGACCTGATCGTGCTCGGCGCAGGGTTCAAGGTGTCCCAGTATTTGTGGCCGGTGAAGTATGTAGGCAGGGACGGTGTGCAGCTTGAGGACCTCTGGGAGAAGGACGGCGCGCGGGCTCACCTGACAATGACAATGCCAGGTTTCCCGAACTTCTTTATGCTATACGGGCCAAATGCCGGCACGCGATCGGGAAGTTTCCATTCCTGGATCGAAATTCTGGTTCGGTATGTCGGGAATGTCCTGACAGAAATGCTGGAGCGAGGCGCCAGAGAGGTTGAACTGAAACAGGAAGCCTATGAAACCTACAATGCTGAACTCGATGCCGAAATGTCGAAGATGTCGTGGGAAAGCGAGAAGGGCGGCGGTGGCTACTATGTCAATGAGTTCGGACGGTCGGGCGTGAACATGCCGTGGACGCTGGCCGAGTTCTACGACCGTGTGAAAGAACCCGATTTTGATGACTTCGAGCTGAACTGACCTGTGCATCGCGCAGCCGCTGAACTTCTGCGGACTGCGCGATGTTTCAGATTCGACGCACCTCATCGCGGTCGATGATAATCTTCCTGATTTTTGGAAATCTGTCCGCGGGGTTGTCAGTGAGAGTCCAGGTTTGCGTGTTCTTGCTGGTGATGCCGCTGCCATCCGGGAACAAGGCTCTGGACTCCATCCGGACGGTGATCAGGTAGTCCCCGTGCGTGGTCACCTCAAAGGACACGTCGTGAATTTGGTGATTGCTCGCTACCACTGAGGACAAAGCACCGGCTACCCAGGCCTTGACGGATTCGAAATCCGTCATGGGCGTCTCAGTGTAGTTGAGACTGAACTCATCGGATAAGACTTCACGAAAAGGTTCCGGGTTTCGTGACGGGTCTTCAACAATCGCTGTAAAATGGTGAACCAGGCTGCGGACTCTGTGATTCTGATACGTTTCCTGATATTCAGGTGTTTGCTCCGGACCAGATTGGGTGATGCGTATTTCTGTGAATTTGGGCAGCACTGTTTGGGTCGGGGCGAGGATGGCTTCGAATTCTGCCGGCAAACGCAGAACGTTGCCCTTCGACATTTGGTCGGGAATAAGAATATCGATCTCGGCCTTCAAATGGATAGATCCGTCAGCTGATATATCGATCGATTGATTTTTCAGGACGTGCGCTTTGCGACGGCGAGCGACTGGGGGCGTGATTGCCTCCAGGTATGCTTTCAAGCCGCTTGTGTTGGTATCTATGGCTCGAGCGGAGACCTCATCGTCAAGCGTATCGACGTGATTGGCGAGCCCGCATTCAGCATTTTCAAAATACTGGAACCACCGGTGCAATTGCGCCAGTGTCGCGTGTTTGATGTAGCTTTCTCTCAGCCGTTTCTCAGTCTCAGCATCCGTTGTGCCCTTTGCGTTCACCGAACTCCCTCCCGATTATCATTATAATTATTTCTGCTGGCTCAATTCGGCGGCAGAAGCTTTTCGATTCTCATGTATTTTTCTCCCTGGTCTACAACGACCCAGGTCAGGGGCTGGTGCAGTTCGATTTTTGCCCCGTTCAGCGTTTCGGCCTTCCACTCGAACTGGGCCATGACCTCATAGCGCCCCTCTGCCAGCGGTTTCACTGTCAGCTCCTCCAGAAGGTGCAGCCCGTATTTGAACAAGGATGGCCCGGTTGCAAACCATTCGGCCAGCTGCTCGTAAGTCCGGATGATGTTTTCCTTGACCGGTCCGCCGCCTGCGATCGATTTTTTCATGTTCTTCAGGTCAGTAACAGTTTCGTCCTGCTTTTGACTGTCGTCAGTCGAGCTTGCGATAAGTCCGTGTAGTTCCATTTCCGGCATCATAAGTTCCCGAAGGCCCGATGCGTCGCCGCTGAGCGAGTCCATATGGGTCTGGAACTGAATGATAATCGCTTTCGCACGATTTCTTATGTATGACGGCCTGAAAATATCCACTGAAACATTGCCGAGCGGCTTGGCATTGAGTGTGGCGAAGACCAGTCTGCCATCTGGACGCTTTTTCAGCGTGTGGTCATATCGGGCCCGGCCACTTTGCAAGCCGGTACTTGCCGCTTCCGTCTGGAAGCTGAATTCGGCTTCAAGTCGGTAGAGACCCTCACCCAGATAGGTCAAGCGAATATCCTTGTCATCAATATGATGCGATCGGGCGAGGCCTGTCGGTCCTGCCTTGATTTTCGATATCAGCGCGTCAGCTCCCCGAACAACCGGGTCGAGAAATTTTGCCTCTACGTCAGCATCAAACATATCTACGAGGAATGGATCGATATCCACGCTTGCCGGTGCTTCGAATATGCCCCACCATCGATAAAGCAGAGAGGACGCAGCGTTGAAATCGCTTCCTTCAACAAGTTGTCCAACGACAAGCTGCGTGTCGATTTCTACTTCTTCGGCTTTACTCATGTTTCTTTCCTTGTCCCGCTGGAGGGGCGGATATCTGGTCGCGGAATGTATCGGCGGGGGGAAGGCTGACAATACCGAACTTTGCACCAGCAGTTGCGTGCCTCGGAGAATTTACTTCACAAGGCTGTCGCGTTCCTCACAAGGCCCCATGTTTATTGGGGGCAGCCGTCACAATTATCCGCGCGGTCAATTTTGATTATTCATTCTTTGGGAAACGATCGGCGTTTGCTTTATTCAAGGCTTCGGGTAATTCCGGTGCCCATGAGTACTCTCAAACAATCAGCCATGATGCTCAAATCATGTATGGCCGTGGTCATCTGCAGTGTGGTTCTAACGGCATGCGGATTTTCAAAAACAACGAATGCGGAAGATTCCGAAGCAATCGAATCTTCAGGGCTTGAAGCGCCTCAGAAATATGGTGCGGTTTCGGAAGACCGCCTGCTGGATGTCGACAATACGCCCGGTGACTGGCTGACTGGCGGACGAGACTATCAGCAAAGTTACTATTCTCCTGCGACGCAGATCAACAAAGACAATGTAGACCGCCTCGGGTTCGCCTGGGAGTACGAGATCGATACTCAGCATGGGTTCGAAGCAACGCCGATTGTTGTTGATGGCATCATGTTCACCAGTGGACCACGCGGTGCAGCCTATGCGCTCAACGCCAGAAGCGGCAAGGCGATCTGGACATTTGAGCCTGAAATCTCCCCCTCTGTGATGCAAAAACTGTGCTGCGGTGTTGTTAATCGCGGCGTTGCGGTGTGGGACGGCATGGTCTTTGTCGGTGCGCTGGATGGCGTCCTCTACGCACTTGACGCCGCCACGGGAAAAATCATTTGGCAGGTCGATACGATCATCGACAGGGCGCGTGCCTATTCCGTGACGGGCGCGCCTTATATCGCCAATGGAAAGGTCATTATCGGCAATGGTGGCGCCGAGTTTGATGCGCGGGGCTACATTACGGCTTACGACTACAAGACGGGTAAAGAGGTGTGGCGCTTCTTTACGGTTCCCGGCGATCCGGCAAAGGGATTTGAAAACCCCGAACTTGAAATGGCGGCGACCACATGGGATCCGGACAGCCTTTGGGAGGTCGGTTTGGGGGGAACAGCCTGGGACGCGATGGCGTGGGATCCGAAGCTAAATCTCCTTTATATAGGAACCGGGAATGGAGCTCCCTGGGTACGGAAATTTCGAAGCCCAAAAGGCGGCGATAATCTGTTCCTGTCGACCATCCTTGCGATTGATCCCGAAACCGGCAAGCTGGTCTGGCATTACCAAACGACTCCTTCCGACAATTGGGATTATACGGCCACGCAAAAACTGATCCTGGCCGATTTGGAGATCGACGGCAAAGCGCGACAGGTCATCATGCAGGCGCCGAAGAATGGCTTCTTCTACGTACTCGACCGCAAGACCGGTGAATTGATCTCCGCCGAAAAATATGTTCCCGTCAATTGGGCAAGTCATGTGGACATGGTGACCGGACGGCCGGTGGAAACGGGGCAGGGTGAGTATTTCGATGAGCCGAAACTGATCTTTCCCGGAAGTGCCGGCGGGCACAATTGGCAACCGATGTCATACGATCCCGGCACAGGTCTGGTTTATATTCCAGCGTTTGTGTTGCCGATGATTTACGATGTCACGTCGAAAGATTTCTCCTACGAGAAAGGGGGCGCCAATTTCGCCGCAACCATAACCTTCCCGATACCGGGGCCATTTGGGCTTGACGGTGAAGCGGCCAAAAAATTGCCGCCGATTGAGACGCTGGCAGCCGGCCAACCTGACTATACACCGCGAGGTTTCCTGAAAGCCTGGGATCCTGTGAAACAGGAACTTGTCTGGGAAAAAGAAACATCCGGCGATTGGGCGGGGCACTTTTTCTCTGCGTGGAATGGCGGCGGATTGATGTCATCGGCCGGCGGATTGCTGTTCCAGGGGCAGTCTACGGGCGACCTTGTCATCATGGACGCCGAAACAGGAGATGTCCTGCGGGAGATTGACCTGGGCGTCAGCGTAATGGCCGCTCCCATGACCTACAAGGTTGATGGGGAGCAATATGTGGCCGTCATGGCTGGCCTTGGCGGCGCCTTCGGAAACGCTCACCTGCCAGGAACGGCAGCCTATAAATACGGCAATACAGGTCGGATCATGGCGTTCAAACTGGACGGCGGGGATGTACCCGCCCGTTTGGAAATTACACATAAGGACCTTGGCAATCAGGAACCTCCTGTTCCGCGGTTTGGAACGGCTGAGGAAGTCAGTCTGGGGTCTGATCTTTTCCAGCGCCATTGCGCCATCTGCCATGCCGGATCCAGCGGTACCGTTCCGAACCTCGCAGAAATGTCAGCTGATACACATGCCGAATTCAAGAACATCGTTCTGATGGGCGCGCGGGCAAATCGCGGTATGGGCGCATTCGGTGATCTGTTGTCGGATACAGATGCCGAGGCGATCCATGCATACCTGACCGATGTGGCCTGGCAAAACTATGAACGCGGGCAAGCCGGGAAAGCGCCGCATTCCATGAAGGAATAGCCAGGGCAGCCTGATGGGGGGCGCGTATCAGCCGACCCGCTCAGGCAAACTGCTTGGGTGTGCCGTCCAGCAGGATGGTCTTTGTCTCGAGGTAAGCCATCAGGCCCTCCTCGCCGCCTTCACGGCCAATTCCGGACTCTTTGAAGCCGCCAAACGGAACACCGAGTTCGAGTCGAATGCCGTTCTGGCCAACCGTTCCCGTTCGGACCTGGCGAGCAATGTTGTATGCGGCATCGGCATCGTGGGTCAGCACAGAACCGGACAGCCCAAATCTGCTTTCGTTGGCAATGCGGATGGCGTCGTCGTCATCCTCGGCTGCAATGAGGCAAAGAACCGGTCCGAAGATTTCTTCCTGTGCGATGCGGCTCTGGTTGTCGACATTTGCGAACAGGGTGGGTTCAACGAAGTATCCGCGATCGAGATGGGGTGGCCTTCCGCCGCCTGTGATCAGGTCCGCGGATTGCCTGCCACTCGCAATATAGCCTTCGATACGCTCCAGCTGCCGCTGCATGGCGACCGGCCCCATCTGTGCGCTGGGGTCGTGGCTGTATCCCACCTTTAGTGTTCGCATGTTCCTGGCGATCGCTTCAGCCAGCTCGTCATGGCGCTTCCGGGACACAATTGCGCGGCTGAGCATGGCGCAGACCTGACCGCTCATCGTGGTAATAGTCGCCGACAGGAGCTGCGCAGCATCTTCGATCGCAAAATCGTCCCGGACAATCGCTGCAGACTTGCCGCCGAGTTCGAGCGTGCAGCGTGCGACGCGTTCGGCGCAGACACTGCCAATGTGCTTGCCAGCATCCGTGGAGCCAGTGAAGCTGACCTTGTCGACGTCGCTGTTGCGAATGAGGTGGTCGCTTGCGCCGCGACCTCCGCATACAAGGTTTATAACTCCCGGAGGAATGCCTGCGGCTTCTGCGGCCTCAGCAATCAGGTATGCCTCAAGCGGCGTCTCGGGCGCGGGCTTCATGATGACCGTGCATCCGGCGAGAAGTGCGTTGGCCACCTTTGTTATCATGATAATGTATGGCGCATTCCAGGGCGCGATGGCGGCCACCACGCCTACGGGTTCCCGCGCGATGATGGCGGCCGGGACCATCGCGCTGGTGATCTGCTTCTCGAATTCGAAACTGTCTGCCAGCGCGACCGTGCTGGCGAAGGTCATCGTGCCAACGCTTGTCATTCCGGGCGCGAGGGTTGCCAGTCCGCCAACCTGCATTGACCAGGCCCGCGCCAGGGCAGGCTCTGCGGCTTCGAGATGCTGCTTCATCTTTTCCAGAATTGATGCGCGGTCGCTCGCCGTCATGCGCGGCCAGGGACCGGTGTCGAATGCCTCTCGCGCCGCAGACACGGCCTTGTTCATGTCCGCCTCACCGGCTTCGGCGATGCGTCCGACTTCTGCTTCGGTATCCGGGGAGATGATCGATATTGATCGATTGCTCTCGGCGGCGATCCATTCGCCGCCGATGAACACCCGATCCGGGTGGCGTACGTTTGCTGGACGCTCTGACATTATTCTTTTCTCCCCGTGATCTCTGCTGGCGTTTTCCAAACGCATGTCCGGGAGATAGAAGTCGGTTTCCAGGTGTTCACAAAATTTGTATTTCCAATAACCCCTATCGATAGTGTGGCTGGGCCCGCCGGATTGCCTCGTTCAGCGCTTCTTGAGCCCTTGCGCGAAAAGTTTGACGTATTCGTTTGCCACCAGTCTCGGCATGGAGGCGAGCTCGGGGTTCGCTCGGCGGGGAAGCCAGCTGACAGCGCCGGATGAGGCAAGTACTGCTGTCTTATAGTCTTTCATGACGATGCTGCCGTCCTTTATGCCTTCCGCACACAGTGTATTAATCCGTCCGACGAAAGCCTGTGCCCTGCGCCCGATCGCGGACCGGTCATCGTTCTCAAGTCCAAAGGTTCGCGAAATCAGAATGAGCGGCGAAAGACCAAGCATTTGAGCCTGAATGTTCAAATGAAGTGGCATCAGGGCCTTTTCCAATCCGAATCTTCCGACACTTTCGGCCTGGTCGACATAGCGCTCATACAGATCCAGAGCCCGATCGTAGCATTTGACCAGCAAATCATTCTTGTTGGTGATGTAGTTGTACAAGACGGCCTTGCTGACACCGATCCTGGTCGCGACATCTTCAAGGGACGTGCTTTCCACGCCGAACCGGTTGAAGAGGCGAGAGGCAATCGTGAGGATGTAATCATTTTTCATGTCGTGCAATTCACCGCGCCCAAACGGGTTGCGAAGTGGCTGGGAAACCGGGGTCGCATCAACAGGGAAGCGCGTCTGACCGACATATTCGTCCGACCCTATTCCGCGTTCGAGTAATTCGATTACGGTGCTCATGTCTGAGGATTGTGTCCGCGGGTTTTGTGATGACGGCGCCGAATTTGGTCCAGGCATCCAATACCGAATTCCGCTACAGGCAACGATCCCGGCGATGGCGTGGCAGGCAAGGTCCGTGCGGCAGTTGCGAATACTGCCGTCCTCGATCCCCTTTTGAATGAAGGATTCCAGGCGGACGTCGTTTTGATGATCCGCCCGTTCGACTTTGGTACGGTACTTCTTCGGAAGGGTGTGGGTGTCTGCCAGTACGGCCAGCAACTGGCCATCGCTGTCCAGGCAGAGTTCGACGAACTTCAGGACCTTGTCGAGGCCGCTTCCTCCAACTTCGTCAGCGCGATGCAGATAGTCCGCAAAGGTCCGGACCGTGTTTTGGTAACTGCGGAAAATCAGCTCATCCCGGTCCGAGACGTATTTGTATAACGTGGATCGTGTAAGGCCGATCTGCTTCGATATATCAGATATGTTCAAACCATAGGCGCCATAGTCGTTGAACACCTTGGCGACATTATTCAGAATGTCGTCGAGGCGTTCCTCTTTGCTGTTTCCCGATTGCGTTGGTCGTGCCGGCATGGGCATTCACACCTTTACCTGTGCTGATCGTTTTGTTCCGTCCCGTCGATCCTGAATATAGCTTACGCTGCTTGCTGCAAGTAACGGCAAACGGATGCCTGCGAATGTCGCGCTTGAATCAACAAAAATATACCCCGGATCAAACTCGCTTGAGCTTGATCCGGGGCAAGTCTGTCGGAGGTGAATTGCATTATCCGAAATGGCGCTACCCCAGCTTCCATCTGAGTGTGACGCCGTAGGTGCGCGGCGGATTTACGGTAACGTTTATAATGCCAAGGGCGCTAAGGTCACTGCCGGACACGCGATAATCTTCCTCGGTCAGGTTCTTGACCCAGAATGCGAGTTCCCAGGGGCCATCCTCAGATGCGATTGCTGCGCGCGCATTGAACAGGGTAAACGCATCTTGCTTCATGAAGGGGTTGTTCGTGGCGTCCTTGAATGAAGAGGCTTGATGGTTGAAGTCGGCCTGAATCGTGCCGCGAAGCCCGGAACCCAGCAGGGTCGTGTATCGAATGAGGCCATTGGCTGTGAAGTTTGGTGCATTGGGCAGTTCGTTGCCGACCAGGTCCACACCACCATTGTTGAAAGTCGGAAGTTCCGTTTCGAGATACCCGGCTCCACCAATAAGGGTCAGTCCATCAACGGGGGTCCAGGTTGCGTCAAATTCCGCGCCGTAGAGCGTGGCGCTGCCATTTATGTTCTGGATGCGCTCCAGTGGCGGATTGGCCAGAGGGTCGCGGACCTGCGTCTGCACGTCGGTAAAGTCGTAATAAAAGGCCGCAGCATTCAGCGTGAGATTTCTCATGCTTTGCGTTTTTGCGCCGACTTCATAGGCGATGACTTCCTCCGGATTGTATGGAATCAACTGCTCCTGACGGGATGTGAATGCAGAAGAGAATCCACCGCTCTTGGTTCCTTTTGAGACGTTGGCATATAGGAGCGTGTCCGGATTGATATTGTAGTCGAGGCCGAGTTTCCAGGACCAGTTGTTGTCGCTGATATCGGCGTCGGTATATGTGACTGGAAACTCCCCGGTTGGAAGCAAAAGGGAAGTGCCTCCGACATATGAACGGTCTTCGGATGTGTAGCGAATGCCCGCAACAAGATCGAGCGCATCAGAAAGATGGAAATTACCGTTCAGGAAGCCGGCATATGCATCAGTCGTCTGATCAAATCGTGTGACGCCGTCGACTCCGAAGATCGGCGCGATGAAGTCATTATTGTTCCCCGTGGCATCATCGGTTGAGTAGATCGCGCCAGCGATCCAGTCGACGCCTCCCGGGGTCAGGATATCTGCTGTTCCGGAGAGACGAAATTCCTGTGAGAACTGCTTTACCTTGTCCCGCTGAAGGAAGTCGACGGCGGGGATCGGAGAGCCATCCACGTCGATGAAATATTCGCGATCGAACTTGATGTACCCGGTGATGGAGGTCAGATCGACTGCGCCGAGGTCATAGTTGACCGAAAGCGTGTAGCCTTGCTGGTTCACGATCGAAGGAAAGTCGCCTGCGAAGTCACCGAGATACGGGTCATTATCCGGGTCGGACACGCCAAGCGCCGTGACGCATTGGGTATTGTCGAGCTGGCCGTTCAGGTAAGGCTGACAAGGTCCGGAAAGATCGGGTGCGAGAATGCCGAAGGTCTGATACTGCCCCATCTCGGAGTCGGAGTCCTGGATCTCGACCTTGAAATTCACATCGAGATTTTCATTCAGGAACAAGGCAAGCTGGGCGCGGGCCAATTGCAGGTCGCGCTTGCCAATTGTACGGCTGCCGGGCGTGCCGTCTCGAAGGAGTGTGCTGCGCCAATAGCCTTCATCTTGCTGGACGGTCTTGCCGCTTATCCGCAGCGCTGCGATTTCGCCAAGCGGGACATTGATCCCCGCTTCGCCTTCAAACGTGTCGAAATTACCATAACCGGCCGTGACATAGGCATCGAACTCTTTCGTGGGCTTCGCAGTGATGATGTTGACGGCGCCACCGATCGTGTTTCGTCCATAGAGCGTGCCTTGAGGTCCCTTGAGGACCTCAACCCGCTCAAGGTCAAACAATTCGGTATTCAGCAGCGCAATAGAGGACAGCGAAACCTCATCGACATAAACACCTGTTGCCGGGCTGTTCGTCGTGCTGAAATCGTCAAGGCCGACGCCGCGGATACTGATCACGGGCGAAACGCCGGGAATGGTGTCCTTGATGTCGATATTCGGCGTAACGGAAATCAGGTCACGAACCTGCTCTGTGCGCGTTTCGCGCAGCCGGATCGCCGGAACGGCGGTCACCGAGGCGCCAACGTCAATGGCCCTTTGTTCCGTTTTGAGAGCGGTGACCACAACAGAGTTGAAGGTCAATTCGTCAGTGTTCGTATCCTCGTCCTGGGCATAGGCTGCTCCGACAAATAGCGTCGCGGCGCCAACAGCGCTCGCAGCCAGGCGCGCCGTGAGCGCTGTTGAGCACATTTTCCGGCTGCGATGGCTGGACGGCTGTGATCCGCCCAGAATTGCATGGATAGCTTTGGTTATCGCCATGACTTTCGTTCCCTTTATCCCCTGACCGAATTGGGCCCGCTGGGTATGTGACGCGCACTTTTCGAATTGCGCTTGAAGGTACGATTGACGAATAATACAAATGAGTCAATAAACTGACGAAAGTGTTTTTACGCGCTGTGTTCGTTAAGCAGCAGCCGCGGGCAGGGGAAACGCCCGACGGCTTAACTTTGAAGAGTAGGGGCTTGGTGACGGGAATGGCGGTCACAGGCGCGGGTCAGCCGTTCGCGGCGGACCGGAACAGAGGACGATGGAATGACAAAAACAATGTTGGTGACGGGGTGTTCGACCGGATTGGGCATGAGTATAGCCCTGCAGGCAGCCGAGTCCGGAATGGCCGTATACGCAACAATGCGTGACCTTTCCAGGCAAGCGGCACTGAAGGGCGCCGCAGCGGCGGCGGGTGCATCTCTCGAACTACGGCGCCTGGACGTAACCGACACGAAGACGATTGATGCCTGTGTCTCTGAAATCATGGAAAAACATGGCGCCATCGATGTCCTGGTCAACAATGCCGGCATTGGTTTCGCGCGTTCGACGGAACAGGCTTCGGAAAGCGAAATCCAGGGAATCATGGATGTAAACTTCATGGGCGTCGTCCGCTGTACAAAGGCCGTGCTGCCCCATATGCGCAAGACTCGTTCTGGCCGGGTGGTGAATATTTCATCTGTCGGCGGGCTCGCCGGTCAGCCCTTCAATGAAATCTACTGTGCGTCGAAATTCGCGGTCGAAGGGTTCACCGAAGCCTTGGCAACATATGTCGGGCCGGCTTTCGGCATCCATTTTACGGCGATTGAGCCAGGCGGTATCGCAAGCGAATTTGCCAATAGTGTCCTGGCTCACATTATGGAAAGCGGCGGCATCCTCGATGACGAATATCGCCCGCTTCTGGAAAAATACATCGCGGATGCCGAGGCACGCGGTGCTGCAGCCGAAAATGATGCGGCTCATTCCGTCTACCAGACATCCGATGAGGTCGCCCGTATCGTGATGGAATGCCTGAGGTCCGAGGGTCCGCCGATCCGAATGCGTACATCCGATTGGGCCGAGGCGCTGTGTGATCTAAAGACGGCCTCCGATCCGGACGGCAAGAAGCTCCGCGCGAAGATCGTGAACATGTTCATGGGCGGATTCGAGTTCCTGGCGGCGCGATAGCCGCCGGGACAGCAAAAGGGGGAACAGGGTAATGACGACACAATTCTCGCAACATCATGTCTATCGGATGATCTCGCCGGACAGGGTGGAATCCGGTGCTGGAAAGTCGAAAGATATTGCCAAGATCGTGCGTCGCTTCGGCGCAGAGAGAATCGTCATCGCCACATCGAACAGTGTTCTGACAAAAATTCCACATGTCGACAGACTGATGAAGGCGCTGGATGGTCTCACCTGCGAAGTCTACCCGAATTGCCGGCAACACTCGCCGGAGAGTGACATCACCAATCTTGTCACGCGGCTCGGAGCGTCGGATGCTCAGGCAGTTGTTTCGATTGGCGGCAGCAGCGTATTTGATACCGTCAAGGTGGCCGTTTCCCGCCACGCCGATGCGACGGGCCAGTCTGTCATTCCGCAAATCGCCATTCCGACCACATTGTCGGCCGGCGAGTTCACACCCGGTGCTGGCTATACAGAAGAAGAAACCCAGACGAAGAAACTCGTTCTGGACATGCGGGCGGCGCCGCGCTGTGTAATTCTGGATCCGGAAGTTACCGTCGGCACACCGGAAGAACTTTGGTTGTCCAGCGGTGTGAAGGCGCTGGATCATGCCCTGGAGGCAGTCTGGGCCATCAATCCTCACCCTTATGTAGACACGCTGGCCCTGGAGGCGATCCGTCTGCTCTTTAAGCAGCTGCCGAACTCACGCGATGCCTCCAATCTTGAGGCCCGGGCGGCCTGTCAGTTCGGTGCGTGGATGTCGATTTCCGGCGTCGGTGCATCCGGCATGCGGCTCAGCCACTTCCTGGGGCATCAGATCGGCGCACGCCTGCATATTCCGCACGGCATTACGTCCTGTATTCTTCTGCCGTCCGTCATGCGCTATCTCCGTGACCGTACGCTGGAGCCGCAGTGCCGGATCGCGGCGGCCATGGGGATTGCCCGCGATGGCCGGACTGACGAGGACGTGGCCGATGAGGCCGCAGACAAGATAGAGGCGTTTATTCGGGATTTAGGATTGCCGGACAGCATCAAAGCCGCTGGCGGCAATCACGATGACATCGAAGCAATTACTGAGTCTAGCTACCGCGCCGCAATCCAACTGGGACTGTCAGACGACCTTCCGCTCGGAGCTCAAAGCATCAGACAGATTCTCTTGCAGGCGTAGCTCGGGAATTATCAGGGTAAAACGGAATTTTCAAAGGAACGGGGCTTGAGAAGAATATGAGCAGCGAGACCAAATGCTTCCCGTTAGATCGCTGACTGTAGCGAGATTGAAATGCGCGTGACTCCGGCACTATCCCGTAACCTGGAGGGGGATTGTCAAAGGAACCGACCTTGAGACGGCGCATTCAGGAGCTTAGGCTCCAGAAATGACGAAATCACCCTTCCGCTACTTCAAGACGTCGCCCGAGATCATCCAGCTTGCGGTCATGATGTATGTTCGATTTCCGCTATCCTTGCGCAACGTGGAAGACCTGCTTCACGAGCGCGGCATCGACATTTGCCACGAAACAGTCCGTCACTGGGTCGACCGTTTCGGCACTCACTTCGCGCACAAGATCCGCAACCGCCGATCTGAACGCATGAGGCAATCGCCACAATGGCAGTGGCACCTGGATGAGGTGTTTGTAAAGATCCGTGGGCAGACACACTATTTGTGGCGCGCTGTCGATCATGAGGGCGAAGTTTTGGAGTCTTTCGTTACGAAGACGCGCGATAAGGCCTCTGCATTGAAATTCATGAGAAAAGCCATGAAACGGTATGGCAATCCTCAGGTAGTTGTGACTGACAGGTGCCACTCATATCGCGCGGCCATGAAAGAGATTGGAAACGAACGGCGCCAAGAATGCGGCCGGCACCAGAACAATCGTGCCGAGAATTCCCATCTTCCTTTCCGCCGACGAGAGCGGGCGATGTCTCGTTTCCGGCGCATGCGAAGTCTCCAGAAGTTCGCTTCAGTCCATTCGTCTGTATACAATCACTTCAATCATCAAAGGAACATTGAGAGCAGGGCCAGGTTCAAATCGCTACGTGACGCCGCTCTTCTCGAATGGCGCGAACTTCTCGCTGCCTGAGACCTGCTCGTCCGCGAAAAACGGAGACTGGTTCGAGTTAGTCTGACACCACCGCGCGACGAAAGGGGCGAACGCGCGCTGGGAGCTTGCGCCTGGCTTCGACCTTGACCGAGCCAGGTACTGATTGCTCATCCTGTGCGGCGAGGCCTGACGGATCATTGCGTTGCCAATAACCGCAAAAATCAACGCTGGGACTATTCGCGAGCGCCAGGCCAATAACTCGCTTATATTGCTCTTCGTTGGAATTGCGCCTGTTGTCTTCGCGAAACACCATTTCCTGAGCATAGCGTAACAGATAGGGGCCGCTTATGTGTACATGCGTAGCCTCGTTTCGCCGCAAGCGAGAGAAGAAACTCTCAGCCTGATTGGTGCTAACGCCATTCAGTGAATAGGCCTTTCTGTGATTGATCCTCATTACCCTGAACGCTGCATGGAGCCGATCCCACGACGCGGCTTCGTCTGCATGAATTATAGAACCCTTGAGAATTCGGCTGGCCGCAAATCGAACAGCTTTGCCTTCATTGTCGAATACGCCGGCAACACATAGCCCTTTCTGCTCTCGGATGATCACGACGCATTTTCGTTTGCCCGTTAGGTATCGAGCCAGGCGGCGGTCTAACCGATGATCTCGCTCATTGCGCGGTTTGCAATATCCCCCGAAGTAGCCGCCATCGATCTCCACAACCTTGCTTTCACCGCCCAGTGTTCTTCCGCGCATGGAGGCTGCCATTGCTTCTCTTATCTTATGGCAAAGCACAAACGCTGTTTTGTAGGAGACGCCCAGATCACGGCTCATCGACAACATCGACTTGCCTTTAAGCTCATTGCAGAAGATCGCGATCGCCGCGAGGTAATTCCTGATCGGCTGTTTGCGTGATGCGAACAGCGTTCCGGATGTTACACTGAAATCCTTCATGCATCCGCGACAACGATAACGCGTCGATCCGTTGGGGCGTCGACAGTCATAAGGATCAGGACTTTGACAGTAAGGACAAACAGGTCTCCCTTGCGTGTTGGCCCAGCGAATTTCTCGAAAGGTTGCCTCGGCTTCAGAATTTGACAGTCGAAAAACTTTTGCCAGAGATAGAGATCGTGCGCGACGAGAAAGTAAGAAATGCTGTGTCATCAAATACTTGCAAGCGTATTCATACCCCTTTGCCAAGCCTTTGTGGCGTTTGCGCCATAATACCGGAGAATTCACACTTGCCATTTCGAAGACGGGAGCGAGCTATGTCCCGTTTTCGGCGCATGCGAAGTCTCCAGAAATTCGCTTCGATCCACTCGTCTGTGTACAACCACTTCAATCACCAAAGAAATATCGAGAGTAGAGCCAGGTTTAAATCATTGCGTGACGCTGCTCTTCTCGAATGGCGCGAGTTGATCGCTGCTTGAGACCTGCTTGCCCCCGAAAAAGCGGAGACTGGTTCGAGTTTGTCTGACAGCACCCTCTGATGGGTGAGCATTTTCAATCGGGTTACGCTGCTAATTCAGCCCAGCTTGAAACGCATCCCTAAGCAGGCGCTCGCCATTGGGCGGCGCGCTCATATCCAGGGCGGATGCACTGAGGAAAAATTCGAATGGTCCCGCTACAGACCGGAAGCCGAGCAGTTTCGCAAGAGCGACACCTGCATTGCCAAGGCACAGGGGTATATGAGTGATAGCCGGTTGTTTGTTCAGGACATGAAAAGCCAGCCGGGCAATCTCATCCTGTGTGAAGGTCTCAGGCCCACCTGCCTCTACTTGCTCCCGTCCGTCTTGGCTCGCCCGGACGCACAGTATCGCAAGATCAGATCCATCAATGGGCGATATACGGCTCTGTCCATCACCGAACAGGTAGACCCGCCCCGCCTGCGCCATCTGCAGGATTTCCATCAGGTCCGAGAAGAACCCGCTAGGCCTGATGATGGTCGAGGCGATCGCCGCATCATGCAGTTCTGACGCGAACCTGGCCTTGGCGCGCGCCATGGCTGACCCGGGCATCTGTTCGGCGTTCAGGACATGGATGTAAGTAAATCGCTGCACACCCGCGCGCATCGCCTCATCCAGCAGGTTCCGGTTGGCACCGTAGTCGACCTCTTCATAAGTCAGCCCGTCTTTCTGGCGGGTCACGCCCAGTGCAGAGACAACGAGATCGATTCCATCACAACACCCATCCACGCTGACGGGTTTTGTTTCTTCACCGACGAAGATGTCATCGAGATAGTCGCCAAGGCCACAAAGCTTCTCAGGTGCGCGTGCGAGCGCCCGCACGGAATAGCTCGCTTCAGCGTAAGCCTTGATAAGCCTCTGCCCGAGATATCCCGTCGCGCCGGCTATCAGGACATTTTTTCCTGGCTGCAACATCGTGATCCTCCCTTCATTTGCCGGTGTCGGCGCGCGGTCATTTCTTCAGGTGACTTTTGACCGCGCGCCGCATTGATGGCCGCTTATCCGACGACCGGATGCCCTCGTCCCTGCATGCATTCGATGACGATCTTACGACGCTGCTCACGCGTCTCGACCATGCCCACGCTGCCGCCTGCAACGGCCCCGACGATCGCACCCGCGATAAGACCCTCCGTATCGGAGACGTCATCGTCTGCAAGACCAGCGATAGCACCGATACCAGCACCGATGGCAGCGTCGGTTTTCATGTCGCCGTTCGTGTATGAACGCTCGGTCGCGAGGGCCTGGCAGTCTGACAGGTCTGCTGCATATCCAGCCGCCTTGGGACCATCATTAATCGGTTGGTATTTGGCACCAGTATTTGCACAGCCTGCAACGGCGAGACCGAGCATCAACATAACCGGGAGGGATACATTATTCATTGTAAATGTCCTTGTGATTGAGACGTGTTCTAGAAAACGGTGTGAAGGGTTACGGCGAACTCATCGCTGCGGTCGATGTCTTCCGCCCACTGATGGGCATATCGAGCGGTGAGCGACCAGTTCTCGCCAATCCCCAGTCGAGCCCCGACACCGGCATTGAAGCGATCTTCAGTCGGCGCCTCGCTGCGGATCGTGACGGGCATGGAGGTGTTATCGATGAGAGACGAAGTCAGCCCGTAGTCGTCGTCGCCGAACTGGTTCACGTAGGCCACGTCCGCAAGGGGCGTGACGGAGAAGAGACGGGAAAGCTGGAGATCCGGACCCCGGAACTTTGCGTCCAGCATCAGGCGGCGATAGTTGAACGCCTGGTCCCCGTAGCTGAGCGCCAGCCCATTCGCGCCTGTTTCCTCATATCCGTCGACCTTGATGCGCCCGGCAGACAGGGCCATTCCATGATCGATTTCGACGGCACCGATCCGGTCAACGCTGCGGGCCGCGACTTCAACATCCCACAGCTCGCTATCCGTTTCCCCTTGCGCCGAGAGAAGCGTGACGCCGGTTGCGCGGGAGATCCCGGTTACTTCGTGCCCACCACGGGTCATCGTCAGGCTCAGTCGGCCATCCGCCTGGTAGTCCAGCGCGCCGTAGACGGACAACATTCCGCCTTCAAGGCGCGCGCTGCCCGACGTATCAAACACAACATCGGTCTTTCCAACCGAAAGAGCGCCGCCGACCACAAAGTGCTCCGCAAACCGCCCCTCCATACCGAGAGACGCACCGTCCAGGTCGAGGCTCGCTTTCGGCGACGCGCCGCGGCGAGAAATGTCCAGCGATGAGGATGCTGGTGCCAACCACGCTGCGAAGTGATCTTCGCTCGTCGTGTACGCACCAGGACGAACGAGACGTAGGTGACTTTCCAGCTGCTCGTATCCGACGCGGGGCAAGCGCGCCGTTTCAAGCGATGCAGAGCCGTTTGCCCCGGCAAGGGTCGCCATCCACCATTGCGCAACCAGCGCGTGCCCGGCCTCGGTCATGTGCAAGGGATCAAACCAGAGATATTTGTTCTGCTCGTTGAAATCCGTCGAACACAAAGAGGTGTCGCTCCAATCGAAACAGGGCGAGGTCGTATCGGTGAAACCGAGTGCGGCCGCATTCGACGTGACGTACGTCATGAATGCTTCGTACCGCATCGTGACGACGTTCACGTCCGACGGCAGATCGAGTTCAGCAACAGCTGCGAACATCTCAGCATTTGCGGCTTCAATCAGCTGCGCAAGGGCATCCTGCGTTTCTGGATCACCGCTGAATTGCGGCGCGAACCGGAGTGGCTGGATTTCCGACAGGATGATGGTCTTCACACCCGAATTGGCCAGCGCCGCGATATTTTCCGCTGCCGCCGCTGCAACATCAGCGACGATTTCATCGGCCGGGTCATCAATCTCCAGACGGTCCAGGAAGTCGTTTGCACCTGCGATCATGAATGCAACATCATTGTTTCCAATGCTGAGCGCATCGCTCTCGACCAGTGCGGCGAATTCCTCAGTCTGCACTCGAACGCCGGTTTCGACACCAAATGGCACGAGGTCGCCGCCCCGCGTCATGTGCGCACCTGAAATGGCAAAATTGATGTTCGGCGAGTCAATGTCCGGGTCAAGAATGATATCGACATCCCGACCGAGAAGTTCAGCCCAGATCAAGCCGTTCGAATCCCGCTCGAACCCATTGTTGGACGAGTTGGGGTAGAAGTCTTCATAGCGCGACCCGACAATCGCGCTGAAATTGCCTTGGCCGATATTGCTGTCACCGAAGAAGTAGTAGTTTCCACTTCCCGCATTGGTGTTGGCCTGTGCAGAAGCAGACGGGGCGATAAGTGTCAGGGCAACGAAGCCTGAAAAAAGGCATGCCGAGGTCGTCGACGCGTGCGAGAAGGCACGCGCCTTGGTGAATTTAGACATAGGTCTCTCCAGCGGACCTTTTCAGGTCCGGTTCTATTCTTTCAGTTGTGTGGAATTTTCAGGCCACGCGAATTGTGTGTGGACCGGTCAGAGCAAGCAACTCATCGTATCATTTTGCCCCCTCCCGCGGCTGAAACAGGTTGGACGCGGAAGATCGGAACCTCTCTCGATAGTCGGAGGCGGATACACCAACATGACGTTGGAAAGCGCGACGCATACGTTCTGCGCTCTGGAACCCCGTCGAGACGGCAATTTGTTCTATGCCGGTGTCGGATTGCTCAAGCTCTACTCGTGCGGCTTGCACGCGCGCAGCTTCTACATAGTGCGCAGGCGTGACTTTGGTTTCTTCCTTGAATTTGCGAGCGAAGGTGCGTTCAGACATACAGGCACGCGCCGCTAGGGCCGTGACCGACAGGGGCTGGTCGAGGTGACCAAGCACGTAGTCGAGCGTCGAGTTGATCACTGGATCTTCTGCACGTTGCGCAATCAAGTGGGCGCTGAACTGTGACTGGCCGCCCGGTCGCATCATGTACATCACATTGTAGCGTGCAACCTGCAGGGCGATATCATGCCCCCAATCCATCTCCACGAGCGACAGCGCGAGGTCCATGCCAGTTGTTACGCCGGCAGAAGTCCAGATGTTGCCATCCTGAACGAAAATTGCGTCGGGATCGACCTCAACCTTTGGGTAGCGTTGCGCCAGGATGGGGCACCACCACCAGTGAGTAGTCGCCCGGCGATTATTCAACAGGCCGACTTCGGCCAGGATCAGAGCGCCGGTGCAGATTGACACAATCCGCTTTGACCGGGCTGCGGCATCAGAAACAAACTTCAGGAGCGTGCGGTTCTCCAGTGCTTTTACGGTACCGTGTCCCCCGGAGATGATCAGAGTGTCGATCGCGCCCCCATCTCTAGACGCGTCCTCGAAGCCCTGGTCGGCATCAATTGTTAGTCCGCTCGTTGTCCGGACGGAACCGGCATCTTGTGCCACCACGTGCACTTCATAGGGCTCGACATTTTCCGGCAGGAACAGTTTCGTTCCTGTCAGCACTTCTAGCGGGCCAACCACGTCCAGGATGTGGGCATCGGGATAGATGACCATCACCACGCGGCGAGGTTTCAGGGAAGCTTGGGGGGTATCGTTTGTTTTCATCATTTTCAGACATTAGCTGAGCCCAGCCTTATCCGTTAGGACAACAGCCCCACCTTTTCCGCCAAACCCCACTTTTTCTCTGCGATTCCAGCGAAAGGCATTGTCAGGTTAACAGACCTTGAGGCGGTCCATTCTGGCGTCTAGGCTCAGGAAATGACGAATTCACCCTTCCGCTACTTCAAGACACCGCCCGAAATCATCCAGCTGACCTGAGCCCCACGCGTCCCGCGTTTATTTCGAGAGTCTGACCCTTTCATAGTCCATGGTTTGAGATATGGCGAGCGCGCCGGGAGCGGAGCTCCCCACATGCTCGAGCGACCGGCGCGCTGCGGGCGTGAGCCCGCCCAGAGATGAGTGAGGCCGGTGGTGATTGTAGTCGTGCCGCCAGCGCCCGAGGATCTTGCGGGCATGAGCGAGACTGTCGAACACTTCTTCGTTGAGGCATTCATCCCGCAGCTTCCCATTGAAGCTTTCGACGAAGCTATTCTGCTGCGGCTTGCCGGGCGCGATATAGTGCCAGGCGATACCGGTTTCGTTCTGCCATTCAAGTAAGGCACGTGACGTCAGTTCACTGCCATTGTCCGAGACGGTGTTGTCAGCGGAACCGGACTTGAGGTGAGCAATCCAGGCGTTTAGCCTCAGGAAATGGCCAAGAACCCGTTTCGCTACTTTAAAACCTCGCCTGAGATCATCCAGCTTGGCGTGATGATGTATGTCAGATTCCCGCTGTCTCTGCGCAATGTCGAAGATCTCCTGCATGAGCGTGGGATCGACATCTGCCACGAAAGCGTCCGGCTTTGGGTCGACCGCTTCGGTACTTACTTCGCCCATGAGATCCGCAAGCGCCGGTCGGAATCGATGCGGCGAAGCCCGCAATGGCGATGGCACCTGGACGAGGTATTCGTCAAAATCAGAGGCGAGCGACACTACCTCTGGCGCGCGGTGGATCACGAGGGCGAAGTCCTTGAATCGTATGTGACGAAGAAGCGTGACAAGGCTGCGGCGTTGAAATTCCTCAAGAAAGCAATGAAGCGATACGGTAAACCGCATATTGTCGTAACGGACAAATGTCCCTCCTATCGGGCGGCAATGAAGATGATTGGAAATGAGACGCGTCAGGAAACGGGCAGGCATTTGAACAACCGTGCCGAGAATTCGCACTTACCGTTCCGAAGGCGAGAACGGGCGATGTCCCGATTTCGGCGTATGCGAAGTCTGCAGAAGTTCGTCTCAGTTCATTCGTCAGTGTACAATCACTTCAACTTCGAAAGGCACATCAACACAAGAATCCGGTTCAAGCAGAAACGCGACGTCGCGCTTCGCGAGTGGCGCGACCTTCTCGTCGCTTAGGACCTGCTGGTCCGCGAATTACGGAGACTGGTTCGAGTTTGTCTGACAGCACCTTGTTGATGACGTACATCCTGTCGTTTGTGAGATTTTCACTGAAGAAGAATGAGCGCAAATCCCTTGCGTTGCATGCCAAGTATTTCCCGCTTTGGACAGCGATGGCACTAACTGCTTCGTTGGTGTTCGGAACGACTAGCTACATCGGCGTCGCGGTATTCGGCGTCGCTGTCGTCATATTCGTTTTGGGGTTAAGTTTCATTCAATATGGCTTGAAGGGACAAATCCGTTCACTTGAGATGACCAATGAACGGAGAATAGAGTCGATTCAGATCGGATTTACGCTCTTAGGAGCGATATGCTTAGCAGTCGTGGTGTTGGCGGTGGATCGTATCATTCTTGCACTTGCCGCCCTTTGAGGCCGGCCAACTAACGGTTCGAATGTGTTTCTCACCCATTCATTTGAGAACATGCCCCACCGATGGGCTTGCCCCGATCTCAGCGGCGCACCGAAAGCCAACATGCATCAATGCGGTGTCGGGAGTAGAATGGCTTCGCGCTGTCACCCTGAATCCCTGACAAAAGTTCTGGTCGCAGAGAAATGAACCTCCGCGTTGGACCCGTTCAACGTCGCCCAGCTTGTTGCCGTGAAGGTCTGCGGGGTAGGGGACATATGGAGAACTCGTCCATTCCCAGACATTTCCCGCCAGATCCGAAAATCCAGTTGGGGCCTTGCCAAAATATCCAACGGGCGAGGTTCCAAGATACCCATCTTCTCCTGTATTCAATACAGGAAATATTCCTTCCCAGGTATTGATGTGCCGTCGTGCTTCGAGTGAAGCTCTCGTCCTGGCATAGAAAACCGTGCCGTCAGGCGTTTGACCCATACGGGCCGCTCTTTCCCATTCAATTTCCGTTGGCAGGCGTGCACCGTAGGCTTGGCAGAATGCGTTGGCGTCATTCCACGAGACCTGCGTGACCGGATGATTGTCTTCAGCAGGTTCATGCTTGGGCCCGCGCGGATACTCCCAGGTCGCACCTGATACGAGGGACCAATTCCCCGTGCCGCTTGTGAAGACACCGGCATCGCCAAATTTTTCCGCCTCTGTCACATAGCCCGTTTGTTCCACGAATGCGCGGAACTGTCCGACAGTCACCGGAGTTTCATCCAGCAGGAAGCCGGGCACCGATATTTCGAACTGCGGCCGTTCGTCAGGCGGTGCCAGGTCATCGCCTATCAAGGTCGTGGCGGTCGACAATTCGATCATGTTGGCTTGCCGCGGCGTCCGGATCTGCCAATCCACATCCTCGCCAGCGGAACCTGTGTCTGCGACTGATGGCAGGCGTGCAAAAACAGCGATTGCGAAAGCCGCGATCAGAATTGCGGCTGAGGCCTCCCGCGGAATGACAGATTTGAACATCTATAGGCTGGTCCTTTGCGAATGGTGGGCGGACCTGGGTGCCTGCAGGCACCCAGGTCCACCTACTCCAGAGTGGGCATCGCATACTGGCTGGCCGCAGACCTGGACTTCGGCCACCGGGTGGAGATGGTCTTGAGCCGCGTATAGAAGCGGACGCCTTCTGCGCCATGCATATGGTGATCGCCGAACAGGGAGCGCTTCCATCCGCCGAAGGAGTGATACGCGACCGGCACGGGAATCGGGACATTGACACCGACCATGCCGGCAAAGACTTCCCGTGTGAACCGCCGCGCTTCCTCTCCATCCGGTGTGTAGATGACAGCGCCGTTTCCATATTCGTGAGCATTGATCAGATCGAGTGCTTCATCCAATGACGAACGCCGGACGATGCTGAGTACAGGACCGAAGATCTCTTCGTTCAGGATGCGCATACCGTCTGACACGCCGTCAAACAGCGATGGCCCGAGGAAATACCCTGACTGGGCCTCGTCCCCGAAGCCGCTCCGTCCATCGACGACCAAGTCGGCGCCTTCTGATTGTCCGACGCTCACATAGCCAGTCACTTTATCCAGGTGCTGTTTGGAGATCAGGGGCCCCATGTCGGCGTCCGCCTGGGTCCCCGGGCCGACCTTCAAGTCTTTGATCCGCCTTTTAAGGGCGGCGACCAGAGTGTCTGCGACATCGTCTCCGACCGCCACAGCTACGGATACCGCCATGCAGCGTTCGCCCGCGGATCCGTAAGCGGCCCCCATGAGCGCGTCTGCGGCTTCATCAATATCGGCACCCGGCATGATGACCATATGGTTCTTGGCACCGCCGAGCGCCTGGACACGTTTTCCATTGCCGGACGCCTGAGCATATATGTATTCGGCGACAGGGGTGGAGCCGACGAAACTGATGGCTTTTACTTCAGGATGATCCAACAGTTGGTCCACACAGGATTTGTCGCCATGAACGACATTGAACACGCCGGCCGGGAGGCCGGCCTGCGCAAGGAGTTTAGCGATAAAGAGAGCCGCTGAAGGTGTCTTCTCGCTAGGCTTCAGGATGAACGTATTCCCGCAGGCGATGGCGACGGGGAACATCCACATCGGCACCATTGCCGGGAAATTGAATGGAGAAATACCAACGCAAACACCAAGCGGATATCTCAGGCCATAACTGTCGACGCCTGTGCCCACATTTTCTGATGCCAATCCGGTCAGGATATGGGGGATACCGGTAACATACTCGACAACTTCCAATCCGCGGGTGACTTCACCCATCGCATCCGATAAAACCTTTCCGTGTTCTGAAGTAATCAGCTGGGCGATATTCTCCTGATTAGCCTCCAGGAGTTCTCGGAAACGGAACATGATCCTGGCGCGCTTGATTGGCGTAGTTTCTGACCATGCAGGAAACGCTTTCCGCGCTGCATTTACCGCGGCTTCGACTTCGTCTGGTGTCGCGATAGGAACGGAAGCGGTTTGCTCTCCGGTTGCCGGATTCATCACGGTAAGGACATTTTCAGTGGTGCTTTCCACCGCTGATCCATCGATAAAATGCGGTATTCTTTTCATGGGTGAAGGCCCCCCTATCTCTAAAGGCTGAACTGGGTCCGGAGTGAGTGTGTCACTGTGCAAGCAGGAAATAGAAGAGGACTGTTGAGGCTGCTATGGCAGCGCCGACAGGCTTGGCGAAGCGCCAAGGTGTAACATCCACGTCATGCGTGTAGGTGGGTGTATAAACTGATTTTGCCGGCGCGAACGCGGAAACGGTGAGCATGAACAGCACGGAAACCACAAATACGAATGCAAGCAGATGCAGGAAATGAATGTCGTACTGTGTTTGAAAGACAGCGCGCAGAAATGCCTGAACAGGTGTTTCGAAGGCGAAAACCAGCAGGAAAAACGCGGCTGGTCCGGCGATAAGGACAATCTTTGCGGACAGGGCGGAGACGCGCTTTGTCAGGAACCCCAAGAGGATCACCGCAAGCATCGGCCCGAAGAAGGTTGCGTTGATTTTCTGAAGATAGTTGTAGAGGCTTCCCGAAGTGTCGATAAGCGGGGCGGCAAACATTGCGGCAAGTGCCAGTATGACGCTGCAGATCCGCCCGGACATCACGATCCGCGGTCCGCTGGCATCGCGATGCAACAGCGCGTGATATATGCCTTCGCTGAACAGTGTGGCTGAACTGTTCAGGACGCTGTTGAATGTGGAAAGGACCGCTCCGACCATTACTGCAGCAAAGAAACCGACAAGCCAGGATGGCAGGACCTCTTTTACCAGCATGGGGTAGGCGAGAAGGTATTGGTCGCTGGACAAGTCATCCTTGAACAAGTGGAAAGCGATGATACCAGGCAGGACGACCACGGCCGGTCCAAGCAGCTTGAAGAAGGCGGCGAGCAGGACGCCTTTCTGACCTTCTGCGAGGTTTTGCGCCCCTAGGGCACGTTGGACAATTGATTGATTGGTGCACCAGAAGAAGATCTGGTTCACAATCATCCCCGTAAAGAGCACGCTGAAGGGCAGGAAGGACCCGGGCTCGTCGCCGGTGATATCAAATTTTGGGTGTTCTTCGCTGTAGACCGTTTCCAGGCCGGCGAAGGCGTTGCCGTGCCCGATCATGGTCAGGGCAAGAACCGGTATGAGCAGTCCGGCAATGAGAAAGCCTATGCCATTGATCGTATCGGAAATGGCGACGGCTCTCAGCCCGCCAAATACGGCGTAGACTGATCCCAATGTGCCAATGCCCCAGACAAGGATCCATTTCGTGACATTGGGTGAAAGGCCTGTTCGCTGTGAAATGTCAAAAAGACTATCTATGCCGGTTGCGCCGAACAACAAAACGACAGGCAGGATCGCGACAACGTATGAGAACAGGAAAATCAGTGTAGCGATCGTCCGCGTCTGTCCATCGTACCTGGCCTTGAGAAACTGCGGGATCGTGGCAAAACCACTCTTCAGGTATCGGGGCAGGAAATAGAGCGCCATCAGGACCATGGCGAGCGCTGCTGTTGTTTCCCAGGCTGTGACCGCGAATGTGTGATTAAACGCATCGCCGTTGAGTCCGATCAGATGTTCTGTTGAAAGGTTTGTCAGCATCAGCGATCCGGCGATCAGCCAGGCGGACAAAGTCCGGCCACCAAGAAAATATGCGTCGGACGTGTCCATCCGGTGGTGCCGGGTTGCGAGATATGAGATCACAGCGACAAATGCCGTGAACAATAGAAATGTGGATATGGTGAGAATCATTCAGACGTTCGCAATATTCTTTTATTTCTTGCAGAGCGGCATGGGTGCCGCCCACTCCCTTGGATTACGGTAGAACAAATATTCTAAAAATCAAACAGTTGATTTTTTTGTTCCCAAGAGGGTATCGTTCGTCAAAACAACTCGCCATCCAGGCGGAGGGAGGATTTCACCATGAAGGCTTCACGCGTAATTCGCTTCGGGCGGATTGCTTTGATCGGAATTTCATTAGCTATCGGTGCTTGTCAGGGCAGCGTATCGGACACCCCGACCGGAAGCAGTGAGGTTATTGCGCAAACTGAAGAGACGCCGCCGAATATTGTCCTAATATTCGTCGACGATATGGGTTACGCCGATATTGGATCGTTTGGCAGCCCCATCGCCCGAACCCCCAATCTCGACCAGTTGGCTATCGAAGGCCAGAAATGGACGAGCTTCTATGCGCCTGCGAGTGTTTGCACGCCCAGCCGGGCAGGATTGCTGACGGGAAGGTATGCCGTTCGGTCCGGCATGGCAGGACTGGTTCATGCACGGCACGTGCTGTTCCCGACATCACTCGGCGGATTGCCGCAGAGCGAAGTCACGATTGCGGAACTGCTCCAGCAGAAAGGCTATGTGTCCGCAGCGCTCGGCAAGTGGCATCTGGGCCATAAGCCGGAATTCCTTCCGACATCTCAGGGGTTCGAATCCTATTACGGCATCCCGTACAGCAATGACATGAACATGCCGGGCGGGAATGAAACGCCGTGGGCGCTTGAGAATTTTTTCGCGCCTCCGAACATCGAAACCTGGGATGTCCCGCTGATGCAGGATGAAGAGATCCTGGAGCGCCCTGCAAACCAGTTTACGCTTTCGAAGCGCTACACCGAGCATGCCATCGAGTTCATGAAAGAAAGTCATGAATCCGGGAAGCCGTTTTTCCTTTATCTCGCGCACAACATGCCTCACACGCCTTTGTTCACGTCTGAAGAGTTCGATGGCGTCAGCGCAGGCGGCGCCTATGGCGATGTGATTGAAGAGATCGACTGGAGTGTTGGTGAAATCATTGCCGCGCTCAAGGACATGAAAGTTGAGGACAACACGCTTGTCGTGTTCACGTCCGACAACGGCCCATGGCTTACCATGAAGACGCATAGCGGATCAGCAGGCCGATTCCGGGATGGCAAAGGTACCACCTGGGAAGGCGGTATGCGCGTGCCGGCCATTTTCTGGTGGCCAGGTAAAGTACAGCCTCGCACCGTCACTGGTCTGGGGTCGGCCCTGGACCTGATGCCGACCTTTGCAGGTATCTCGGGCACGGTTCTCCCAGACGACCGGATTTATGACGGCGTGGATCTCAGCCCGACCCTTTTTGCGGATTCCGACAGCCCTCGTGATACGCTCTACTTTTACCGTTTCACGGACATTTTTGCGGTCCGCAAGGGCAGGTATAAAGCGCACTTCAGTGTCTACGGCGCCTTTGGCGGCGATGGCCGTACGGACCTGAATGAGCCCGAACTCTACGACCTGGAAAGCGATCCGGGAGAGCAATACAATATTGCGGCTGAGCATCCCGACATTGTTGCTGAACTCAAGGCGCTCGCTGAAACGCAGGCTGCAAGTGTCAAGCCGGTGGTCAACCAGCTGGAGCTCTATCCGGAGGGCCAGAAGCGCGGGGAAGACGAGACCCGTCCATGGAATGAGAAGACGGAAGACGAATAGCTTGCGTGCATGTTCACCGCCCGGCTGACCGTTGGCCAATCAACCGTCAGCCGGGCGGTGCAACCTATGGCCAGAATTCGGTGGCGCGGGCACGGATCGGGCCGTCATGCCCGGGCAGGATCAGGCCGGAAGACACCAGGGTATCGACGGCGGCATTCCACTTGCCCAGGAAGTTTTCCCGGTTCCCATGCCGTTCGATCATTTCTGCTTCGCTGAACAAGGTGCTGGTGCCGAGCAGGTTGGGTTGTGGCAGTCCGGCCGTGTGAGTTCCAACAGCCGCGGCGACTTCAGGAGGCCGGATCCCGCCGAGCACATTGCCGGCGGAATCTGTCTGGTAGGCAGGCCCATTCTCCGTCATGGAAATCTGGAGCCGGTCAAATTTTGGGGGCGCCTCTCCGGTCCTGATCCATTTGGCGAGATCACGGATGCCGGCATCCTTGACATAGTCCCATTCGACGATGTTTCGCTTCATGGCGGGCCCGCCCGGAATGCCATCTCTCTGCAGGCTGAGGTCTTTCTGTGTGATGGTCGAAGGCGGCGTGTGGGGCGCGCCTGCGATTTCCCAGAAGCGGAAACTGTCGGTATCTGGCTGGCGAGCCGGGAAATTCGTCAAGGCTTCGGCCTGGGTGTCGATTACCATGACCGGTACGTCCCCGCGATCATTGATCTGGCTCCAGTGTGCGTGCTTGCCGCCATTTTCCCGGTCAAACAGTTCGGCGAGGGTGAGCTCTTTTGCCGGAAGGGTGAGTCCGAAATGGGCCAGCAACAAGAATCCATCGAAGAGCTGATCGTGTTGGTGTGCTATGTTGATATAGGAGGCGAGCCTCAGGGCTGACTGCGAACCGCCAAGCGCGATCACCGATTCCGTTTTGAGATTGCCGAGCGGACCTGCTTCTCCCCGCGAGGAGCTGTTCAGGGCACCGGAAACAGCTTTGGCAAAAATATCATAGGAATAGGCATCGCCGGGATGGCTGAGGGCGCCGTAACGTTCCGGATCCCACTCGCGCAGTGAGAAGGGCTCGGTGCGCGGCGTTCCGTAGATGCCGATATACTGCGCGGAAATGCCCATCCAGGCATAACCATCGAAGATTTCATCGCCGCTTGGAAATCCGTTTTCAAATCCGGCGGAGACATTCTGCCAGTGCGCCAGCAGCACGCCATTATATTTATCGGGGTCGGCGGGACGGAGAATGAAAAACCGGGTTGTGAACGGTTGCTTGTCTGCGATCTCCGTGTCCCAGGTCCCGTCGAATGAGGCCTCTGTGCCTTCCGTCAACTGATAGGAGTTTGCGGTCCCGGAGACAATATATTCCTCCATGACGTAACCAAGCTTTTCCAGGTCGAGGACCGGGGCGCGATAGATCCACCCCTTGCTGCCGCCCTGGACAGGACCCGTAACAGTTATGTCGGCTATTTTGGGCGATGGTGCAGGCCGGCTTACGCATCCCTGTAACAATAGCGGGGTGGACAATGCTGCTGCGCCAATTGTCAGGGCTCTTCTGCGGTTGAACAGGTGACTCATTTGATAAGGCCTCCGGTAGTTTCTTTTGATTATCAGGGGCTGGGCGTAACCTCGTGTACGGAGCGACTGGTCCGGCGCCGCTCAAACCCTTACTGGTAGTACGATTGTCTTCCCATGGCCCGAAGAAAATTGGCGCTGCTCCGCAGAGCAGCGCCGCAGTTGTCCAGGCACCAGGAGGAAACAATCCCGAACACTCAGAAATTCGCGCCGAAGCGAATTCCGACATAACGCTGGTGATCGCGCGGTACGTATTGGTAGGTGAACCCGCCAAACAAACCCAATTCGGATATCGATGTGACATAGTTCTCATCGAACAAGTTGTTGACGAAGACCGACGCCTGGTACCGGCCATCCTTGTCCTCAATTCCGATCGAAGCGTTCACGATGGCGCGGGCATCTTCACGCGTGTCCGGGTTCTGGTTCAGTGAGAACGTGATGTCGTCCTGCCAGTATCCGCTGGCCTGCACGAAGCCATCGAATGGCATCGAGCTGAACGGGACGCGCTGGCGGCCGAAGAATGTGATGCGCAGGTCAGGAGAGTATGGCAGCTCCGCGCCCGCAAGGTCCTGATTCCCGTTCACGCAGCCTTCAGCGGCGGTCTGGCCGGGATAGCAGGGGCCTGCCGGGAAGCTGTCAATCGTTGCATCGATCAGGGCGAAACCCAGGCTCACATCGGTCAGATCGGTCGGTCGCCCCATCAGCTCACCTTCGAAGCCTTCAGTGGATACATCGCCGGCATTGATGAGAAGCGTTGCGATTTCACCTGGCAGCTGTGCTTGCGATTGGAAGTTCTTGAAGTCCGTATGGAATGCCGCAAAGTTTGCAGCCCATCGGCCATCTGGGGTGGTGAGCTTGAGACCAATTTCGTAGGCATCGGACTCTTCGGCATCGACCGGCTCTTCCCCCTGAACGGACGCGAATGCGATAGTAGTCGCCCGGCCCTTGTAACCCCGGGAGTAGCTCGCATAGGCATTGACATATTCATTGAAGGAATGTCGCAAACCGACATTACCCACAACAGCGGTGTCGCTCACACCGCCTGTAAAGTCAGCCAGAGTGCCTTGCACCCCGCCAAGTGAAAGGTCCCCCGGGATCAGGACATTTGTTGGATCGCGAAGGGCGGTCCAATCGACATCTTCTGTCAGGATACGCGCGCCGCCGAACAGCGACGTCTGGTCATTGAAATAATAATTCCCGCTCGCAAAGGCCGCATAATAGGTGTTCTCAACGGAGCCATCGAACTGGCCCGACTGAGCAATATTCCCTGCCGGGATGGCAATTTCGAGCCGGCGTTCGAAATGCCGGTTCAGGTCAAGATAGTAGGCGAATGCGCCAATGAGGAAATCATAGTTCCCCATGTCCGGCGAAGCGAGTCGGATTTCCTGGGTATACTGATCAAGACTGGTCGCCCCGCTGTTCAGGTCGAAAGTCAGCAAGCCACCCGGAAGCGGATCCTCGTTTGACATACCGTCAACATCAAGATTGTTGGCAAAGTCCCAGGACCGCCATGCCGACACCGATGTCAGCGTGAAATCATTGTCGAATTTGTACTCAGCCTTGGCGGACAGGCCGGCCTGTTCCGTATTCGCATACGTTTCGGCATTGGCCCTGAGCGACGTATTTGTCTCGCTGGGAACAACAGGCGCCAGCTGCTGGAGATAGGCTGGGTTATTGGCTGAACGAATCGTCACGACGGGTTCCGATTCGGATTCGCGATAATCGCCGATCAGCGTCACCGTCAGCTTGTCCGTGGGGTCGAACTGCAGCTTGCCCCGCAGACCCCAGCTTTCACTGCCGCCGACGCGTTCGCCGTTTGCAACATTACGGATGTGCCCGTCATAATCATTTTTGAATGCGCTCAGGCGGAAGCCAGCCGTATCGGAAATCGGACCGGAAAGCGTGCCGCGCACACCGTAGGCATTGTCTTCTTCTGCCAGTTCGACATCGAATCCGCCGGTGAGCGTCTTGCTTGGCGCTTTGGTTGTAACGGAGACAACACCCGCAGACGCATTCTTGCCGAATAGCGTGCTCTGAGGGCCGCGCAGGACTTCAACGCGCTGGATGTCGATCAGGTCCTGAAAGCCCTGTCCCGAGCGGGCCATGAGAACATCGTCGATGACGATCGAAACGGAGGGCTCAACGGCAGACGAGAATACCGATGTCCCGAGACCCCGAATACTGACCGAGCTGTTGGATTCATTGTTGCCTTTCAGAAGCGTCAGGCTTGGGGTCAGATCTGAAAGCGTGTCGACAGAACTCGTTCCGGTCGATTCAAGGATATCGTCGGAAAGGACCGAAACGGCAACAGGGACTTCCTGGAGCGTTTGCTCTCTCCGGGTTGCCGTTACCTTGACGGTGTCGAGCTTCTTGACGGCATCGCCCGCCTGAGCGGCTGCGACGGGCGTCAGCGCCGTGGCCCCGATCAGGCCGGCAATGGCGAAACGAGAAACGCTACGTGCGTGACGTGAATTCATAATTTTCCTCCCGCGGTCTGGCTCACTTCCGGCCGACCTTGTCTGCTCCCTAACTCTTTCGGCCACGGCAGATTGTCAATAGTTTTTTATTTTTTTGAAAAATGAAAAATATCAATTATTTTGATTTTTGGATTTTTCTGTCACTATGGCGTGAACTGTGCATAGAAAGCGCAATCCAAAAGAAGACGTGCGCATGTCGGAGCGTTCAGGAAACCCGAGGGGCCATCAGGCTGTTTATTGCCCGGTGAGCCTCGGGAAGGGCGATCCGATCTGGAATGAATTTTGTTAGTCGGGACTCATGATGCCAGCGAAAACCGCAGAAGAAGTTAGGCTGCAGATCAAGCGGGAATATGACGGTTACAGCAAGCAATTGCGAATCGTCGCGCAGTATATTCTGGATCACCCGAACGAAATTGGACTGGAAACCGTTACGGTCGTAGCAGAACGCATGGGCGTTCAGCCTTCGACGGTTGTCAGGCTGGCCAAGGCGCTTGGCTTTGATGGGGCGTCGCAGCTGCAGAGGCTTTTCAAGGAGGAAGTCGTCAGCGGAGCAGGGGCGCTCGGTTACAAGGAACGTATTCGCCAGTACCAGGCGCCGAAATCCGGAGGCGGATCGGATCATTTTTCAAGCGTGCTCGATGAAGCGCTGGAGTGCGGGATACTGGGGCTTGAAGATCTTCGCCACTCGATGAGCGCCAAGGATATCGCCAAGGCGGTCCAGCTCATCCAGTCCGCAGACACCCTGTTCGTCGCCGGATTCCAGAGATCCTTTCCGGTCGCGGCATATCTGTCCTATGCGCTTCAGAGACTGAGAAAGAACACTGTCTTTATAGATGGCGCCGGCGGTCTTTACGAGCATCAGATCGAGTTTTCGACCAAGGATGACCTGTTGATCGCCGTCGGATTCAATCCGTATTCAGATCAGATCGTTTCGACCCTGGATCAGGCAAAACGAAACAAAATGAAAATTCTTGGAATCAGCGACAGTCATGTGAGTCCCGTCGTCGTCGGTTCAAATGCGCAGTTCATCGTCCATGATCCGGTTGTCCGGGGCTTCCGGACTTTGACCTCGTCGATGACGCTCGCGCAGGCCATCGTGCTCGCCTACGCTTTCAACGAAACAAAAGCGTAGCGAAATCCGCCCGATTGTATCGGAATGTGTCGCTGGACGGCCGAATGCGGAAGTTCGGCACTTTTTGTTTGCAGGGGAGAATTGAAATATATATTGCATAATGCAATTAAATAAAAAGAACGTATAACAAAGGGGCGGGAAGTTCAGCATGGCGGATGCGCAGCGCAATCTTGATGTCATTACTATTGGGCGCGCAGGTGTCGATCTCTACGGACAGCAGGTCGGGGGCCGGCTGGAGGACGTCCAGAGTTTCTCGAAATACCTGGGCGGGTGTCCGGCCAACATCGCTGTCGGCACGGCTCGCCTGGGTTTGAATTCTGCGATCTTCACCCGGGTGGGCGATGATCATATGGGCAGGTTCCTGCTGGAGGAGTTCGGCCGGGAAGGCGTGTCCTGTGACGGTGTCTCGATGGATCCTGACCGGCTGACAGCGTTGGTCATCCTGGGGATCAGGGACAAGGAGACGTTTCCGCTGATCTTCTACCGGGAAAATTGTGCTGACATGGCGCTCACGGAGCAGGATGTCCGTGAGGACATGATCGCGGACTCGCAATCAATCCTCATCACCGGGACCCACATGTCGACGGATAGCAGCCGGGCTGCGAGCTGGAAGGCAGTGCAGCTCGCAAAAAGACACAATACCAGAATTATCCTCGATGTGGACTATCGTCCCGTGCTCTGGGGGCTGACCGCTCCGTCCCTTGGCGAAGAGCGATATGTGCCGGATTCCGCGGTCACGGAAGTCCTGCAGGCATTCGCGCCGGATTGTGACCTGATCGTCGGTACGGAAGAGGAGCTGCACATCCTCGGCGGATCGACCGACACGTTCGAAGCAATGCGTTTCATTCGGACACTCAGTGATGCGACCATCGTCTGCAAACGCGGCGAACAAGGCTGCACGGTCTTTACCGACAAGATTCCAGACTCTTTCGATCAGGGCGTGTCGGGAGAAGGTTTCGAGGTAGACGTCTTCAATGTGCTTGGCGCGGGGGATGCCTTCATGAGCGGCTTCCTCCGGGGCTGGCTGCGTGATCAGCCATTGGAGGAATGCTGCAGGCTCGCGAACGCGTGCGGGGCGATCGTTGTGTCACGCCATGGCTGCGCGCCGGCGATCCCGACCCTGGAGGAGCTGAACTGGTTCCTGGACAACGGCTCTGCCTTTACGGCCCTTCGCAAGGATGCGCAGCTGGAACGGCTTCACTGGGCAACGACTCGCGGGAGCCAGAAGAACGACCTGGCCGTCTTTGCCATCGATCATCGCTCGCAGCTCGAGGAATTGGCACAGGAGTGCGGCGTCGCATCTGACAGAATTTCAAAGTTGAAGCGTCTGGCCCTGCATTCGCTGGAAGCGCTCACCCCCGACGGGCTGGAACTCGGTATCCTTCTGGATGGGCGTTATGGTGCGACAGCGCTCGAGGATGCGGCTGACCTTCCATACTGGACCGGCCGCGCGATCGAGCGGCCCGGATCCAGGCCGCTGGATTTCGACACGAACATGACTGTCGGCGGAGAGATGCAGGAATGGTCGAGAACCCAGGTTGCAAAATGCCTGTGCTTCTACCATCCGGACGATCCAGAATGCCTTCGTGACCTGCAGGAGCGGAGGATCCTGGACGCCTACAAGGCGGCCCGTGAGTCGCGACGGGAGTTCCTGCTTGAAATCATCTGTTCGAAACATGGAGATGTGACGACGAACACGATGAGCTCAATCATGCAGCGTATTTATGATATTGGGGTATATCCTGACTGGTGGAAACTTGAACCCTCGTCCGAAGAAGCGACATGGAACAACATTACCCGGATTATCGAGGCGAATGACCCGCATTGCCGCGGGATCCTTCTGCTTGGGCTTGCGGCATCGGCGGACGACATCTTGGCCTGTTTCCGGGAGGCGGCCAGATTCCCGATCATCCGGGGGTTTGCGGTCGGAAGGACAATCTTCCAGGAGCCCGCCAAGCAGTGGATGATGGGGGATATCGACGACGCTGAGGTCGCGTCCCGGCTGAGGCAGAATTTCCTGCAGCTCATCGATGGCTGGCGGGAAGCCCGCTGCGCAAGATAAGGCAGGCAAGGCAATGGCAACACAGACGGTCAGGATGACCATGGCGCAGGCGCTGGTTCGGTTCCTGTCAAATCAGATGATCGAAACGGAGCATGAGACCATCCCCTATTTTGGCGGGGTGTGGGCGATCTTCGGTCACGGCAATGTGTCCGGCATAGGGGAGGCGCTCTACCAGGTCCGGGATCGGTTGCCGACTTTCAGGGCGAACAATGAGCAAGCCATGGCGCACACGGCGATTGCTTATGCAAAGGCCGGCTTTCGCCGCCAGGCCATGGTGTGCACGTCATCTATCGGACCGGGCGCCACAAACTTCCTGACCGCAGCTGCGTTGGCTCATGTGAACCGGTTGCCGGTCCTTTTCCTGCCGGGCGACGTATTCGCCAACAGGCGGCCGGATCCTGTCTTGCAGCAGGTTGAAGATTTTCAGGATGGAACTGTTTCGGCAAATGACTGTTTCAAGCCGGTCTCCCGTTACTTCGACCGGATCACGCGTCCGGAACAAATCCTTCTGGCGCTGCCGCGCATGATGTCGGTGTTTACGGACCCTTCTACCTGTGGTCCGGTTTGCCTGTCTCTCTGCCAGGATGTGCAGGCGCAGGCATATGACTATCCCGTCTCGTTTTTTGAGGAACGAATCTGGCGCATCCGCCGCCCGGAACCTGACCGATTTGAAATGGACCGCCTGGTGCGGGCAATGGAAACGGCCAGGCGTCCATTGATTATCGCGGGCGGCGGTGCGCTATACAGCGGCGCGTCGCAGGTACTCGGCGCATTTGCGGAGCGGGTTGGGATTCCGGTGGCCGAAACCCAGGCCGGGCGCAGTACTCTTCGTTATTCTCATCCCATGAATCTGGGGGCGATCGGGGTTACAGGATCCGATGCCGCAAATGCTGCAGCTTCAGAAGCAGACCTGATCGTGGGCATCGGCACCCGGTTGCAAGACTTCACGACAGGCTCCCGCGCCCTGATTTCAGCGGAAGGACGCCAGCTTTTCCAGGTCAATATTGCCTCCTACGACGCGGAAAAGCATATGGCGACGCCCGTGGTCGGTGACGCCAGACAGGTCGTGGCCCGGCTTTCGGAAATGATCACACAGGCCGCGATTGAAGAAGACTGGCAGCAGCGCAATGCGGACCGGTCCGGGCAGTGGCGAAATGACGTCAATACGGCGTTGGGTGCCCAAGACTCCGGAACGCCATCTTACGCAGCCGCCCTTGGCGCAGTGGACCGCGCCGCGGATGAGCGCAGCACGGTCGTCTGCGCCGCCGGCACACTGCCCGGAGAGCTTCACAAGCTCTGGCGGGCGGAACGCACAGGCGGCTATCATGTCGAATACGGCTATTCCTGCATGGGATATGAGATCGCCGGCGGCATCGGCGTCAAAATGGCGGATCCGGAAAGCGAGGTATTTGTGGTCGTCGGTGATGGCAGCTATCTGATGCTGAATTCGGAGATCGCCACCTCGGTCATGATGGGGCTGAAGATCATCATTATACTGTTTGATTCCGAAGGCTTCTCCTGCATCAACCGGCTCCAGCGTGAAACAGGCGGGGAAGACTTCAACAACCAGTTCGTGGATACGGTCCATGAGACATTGCCGGACATCGACTACGCAGCACATGCCAGAAGCCTCGGTGCGGTAGCGGAATCTGTCTCCGGAGTCGCAGAACTTGAGGCAGCCTTGTCCCGCGCCAAAGCCGCCAGCCGGACCACGCTGATTTCAATCAAGGTCGACCCTGACAAGGCGACAGATATCGGAGGTCATTGGTGGGATGTGGCGGTGCCGGAAGTGTCGGAGAGTGAAAAGGTCCGCACGGCGTTTGAAAACTACAAGCAATCGGCCAGCAAACAGATTATCGATGGATAGGAGACAGACATGAAATTCGGGGTCAGCCCAATCGCCTGGTCCAATGACGATATGCCGGAGCTCGGAGGCGAGACGACGCTGGAATCCTGCCTGACCGATGTCGGCGAGTTGGGGTTTGACGGTGTTGAACTTGGCGGGAAGTTTCCCCGGCAGAGCGCCGAGCTGCTCCCGATCCTGAAATGCCATGGCCTCTCACTTGTCGGCGGCTGGTTTTCCGGCAATTGCCTTGTCAACTCCGCTGAAGAGGAGATCGCCGCCCTGCGGGCGCATCAGGACCTGTTGCGGGCATGCGGCTCGGACGTCTTTGTCTATGCCGAATGCAGCAATGCTGTGCACGGCAACCGGTCTGTTGGTTTGTCAGGAAAGCCGGTGCTGGATGCCGGAGCGTGGCGGACATTCGGGGAGCGCCTCACCGGGATCGCCGAATATCTCGCGTCAGAAGGGTTTCGGTTTGCCTATCATCATCATACCGGAACGGTCGTGGAAACAGCGGCCGATCTCGAGCAATTCCTTGCCGTGACGGGAGATGCGGTGGGGCTCACGCTGGATACGGGGCACGCGTTCGTGGGCGGGATCGACTGTGCAGAGATCATCCGCAAAGTGCCTGCACGCATAGCCCATGTTCACTGCAAGGATGTTCGCCGCAGCATATTCGAGACCGTCCGGAAGGATGACCAGAGCTTTCTGGATGGGGTGCTCGCCGGAATGTTCACGGTGCCAGGCGATGGAGACATCGATTTTGCGCCTGTGTTCGAAGCGCTTGGCCACATCAGGTATGATGACTGGATCATCGTTGAAGCGGAACAGGATCCGGCTCTCGCCGATCCCCGTCTTTATGCAAGGCTGGGGCTCGACCATGTCAGGTCTTGCGCCCAAACCAGTCGCGATACGAGAAAGGTTGAATGCTGAGATGACAGATCTGCGCGTCAAAACAAGCCACCCCGCCACGGATGGGTGTGTACTATCGGTCACTCCGGAATCCGCCGGATGGACTTATGTCGGATTTGCCGTACACAAACTCGGCGCCGGCGACACTTTCGAAAAGCCCGCAACAGAATTGGAAGCCTGCCTCGTCATCCTGTCGGGCAAGGCGAGTGTTACGGTTGCGGGCCAAGAGTATCCAAATCTTGGTGAACGGGACAACGTTTTCGCTGGTCCGCCAGCGGCCATGTACATCCCGATGGGGCAGGGCTATTCAGTTCGCGCGGAAACACAGCTCGAGATTGCCGTCTGCACCGCACCTGGCGGCGGAGACTACGAGCCGCGGGTAATTCCTCCGGGCTCCATCAGCTCCGAGGTCAGGGGACAGGGATCGAATACGCGTTTCGTCCAGGATATCCTGCCGGGCTCAGACCCTGCGCACAGCCTGCTTGTTGTTGAGGTAATCACGCCGGGCGGAAACTGGTCGAGCTACCCACCCCACAAGCATGATTCCGATGCTTTGCCGGAAGAATCTGCTTTGGAAGAAACCTATTATCATCGGCTGCATCCATCTCAGGGATTTGCTTTCCAGCGCGTCTATACCGATGACCGTTCCATCGATCAGACAATCGCCGTGGAAGATGGAGACTGCGTGATGGTTCCAGAAGGGTACCATCCTGTCGGTGCACCATTCGGATATGATCTCTACTACCTCAACGTAATGGCAGGCGCGAAGCGGAAGTGGGTGTTCCGGAACGATCCGGCTCACGCGTGGATGTTGAATAAATAACGATCAGGGAGCGAAATGTGCTCCCTATTATTCCAACAATTGCGAAAGCGCGGCCTCTGCAATCAGGCCGGCACATCAGGGCAGTTCAATGAAACAAAAATACAGGATCGCGCTTATCGGGACCGGCTATATTGGGAAAACGCATGCGCTCGCTTACAGGTCGGTGAACGCGGTCTTCCCGGACCTGCCGGAATTGGTGGCCGACCTCGTGGTCGACATCGATGAAACGGCAGGACGCGCCTTCGCCGCGCAATTCGGCTTCGCCAGGTTTTCAACAGACTGGCATGATGCGGTCTCCGATCCGGAAATCGACATCATTGCGATCGCCACGCCAAACCATCTGCACAAGGATATGGCCATCGAAGCGCTCCGGGCGGGCAAGCACGTTTATTGTGAAAAGCCGCTCGCTGTAACGATCGAAGATTCCGAGGCCATGGCTGAGGCGGCCCGCAATGCTTCCGGCCAGACGCTTGTCGGATACAACTACCTCTGCAACCCGGCCCTCCAACTCGCCCGGAAGATGATTGAGTCAGGCAGGATAGGCCGGCCGCTCTTTTTCCGTGGCGTGAATGATGAAGATTATATGGCCGATCCGATGACGCCCCACAGCTGGCGGTGCGAACGGGCAAAAGCAGGAGCTGGCACCTTAGGCGACCTCGCTACTCATCTGATCAGTCTATCCCAATTCTTGATGGGAGACATCACTCACGTTTCGGGACGTACTTACACGGCGCACGCAAGGCGGCCAGTCGCGGATGAACCGGAAGTATTCAGGGCGGTTGAGAATGACGATGTGGTGTCGATGCAAGTGGAGTTCGAAGGTGGTGCCAGGGGCGAACTCTCTTCCAGCCGAATCGCCTGGGGCCGAAAGAACCGTCTGGCACTAGAAATTCACGGAGAGCGTGGAACGATCCTTTTCGATCAGGAACGTTTGAACGAGTTGGAAGTTTATTTTTCTTCAGATGACAGCGAAGGGCAGGGGTTTCGGAAAATCTTAATTGGTCCCACCCACCCACCTTACGGCGCCTTTGTGCAATCTACGGGTCACCAGCTCGGCTTCAATGACCTCAAGGTTATTGAGGTCCAAAATCTGATCGAGGGAATAAGGGGTGGCAAACCCACCTATCCTTCATTTGAAGACGCGCTCAAAGTCGAGCAGGTGATTGCACGGGCGCTCGCGGAGTAGTTGCGCTTTGGTGTGCACGGGGGGATTGTCAGATTAACCGACCTTGAGACGGTGCATTCTGGATCTTAGGCTCCGGGAATGAGCAAGAATCCGTTCCGCTATTTCAAGACATCACCCGAAATTATCCAACTTGCGGTGATGATGTATGTTCGATTTCCGCTGTCATTACGCAATGTCGAAGACCTGCTCCACGAGCGTGGAATCGACATCTGCCACGAAACGGTCCGTCACTGGGTGGACCGTTTCGGTACTCACTTTGCGCACAAGATCCGCAAACGCCGATCGGAACGAATGAGGCAGTCGCCTCAGTGGCAATGGCACCTGGACGAAGTCTTCGTGAAGATCCGTGGGAAGACTCACTATCTTTGGCGGGCTGTTGATCATGAAGGCGAAGTCCTAGAGTCTTTTGTCACGAAGACCAGAGATAAAGCTTCAGCGTTGAAATTCATGAGAAAAGCCATGAAACGGTATGGCAATCCCCGGGTCGTCGTAACGGACAGGTGCCACTCTTATCGCGCGGCTATGAAAGAGATTGGAAATGCCGGGCGTCAGGAGTGCGGTCGGCATCTCAACAATCGCGCAGAAAATTCCCATCTTCCTTTCCGCCGACGAGAGCGGGCGATGTCTCGTTTCCGGCGAATGCGAAGTCTCCAGAAGTTCGCTTCAGTCCATTCATCTGTATACAATCACTTCAATCATCAAAGGAACATTGAGAGCAGGGCCAGGTTCAGATCGCTACGTGACGCCGCTCTTCTCGAATGGCGCGAGTTGACCGCTGCCTGAGACCTGCTTGTCCGCGAAAAACGGAGACTGGTTCGAGTTAGTCTGACAGCACCCTCCTGACCCTGCCGCAGATAGCGAATTGTGGAGACCTTGCTTGTTGGAATAAGGCTTGGGGCTGCTGTTCAACGCTTGCATCAATTTGCATAGCGGTTCTCCGACGGAGTGGCGGCAGATGCCGCCGCGCTGCAGAAGTTGATATATTGCCGCCAAAAAGGATATAAAATGCGCTAGAATTGAAAGCAGAATTTGGAATTTGGATATAATCGATGGACATCGATAGCCTTCGCCTGTTCGTTCGCGCAGCCGAGAAACTGAACATCAGCGCAGCGGGGCGCGATCTTGGCCTGGCCCCGGCTGTTGCCAGCGCCCGTCTCGCCAAACTTGAACGCTTGGTGGGCGCAGAGTTGCTGCACCGGTCAACTCGCAAAGTGTCTGTTTCGATCGAAGGTGAGGCGTTCCTCCCGTATGCGCGCGAAATCCTGGCTCAGCGCGATGCGGCCATGGCGGCGCTTGGACGGGGGCGCCCCAAGGCATCCGGAACAATCCGCTTTGCCGCCTCAAGTAGCTTTGCTCAGCTCTACATTATACCTTTCCTGCCCGAGTTTCTTGAGCGCTATCCTGACATCAACGTCGATCTACGATTGTCTGATGCGCAATTTGATCTGCTTGAAGGCAGCTTCGATCTCGCATTGCGTAATGCCGCGTTAGAGGACAGCAGTCTTAAGGCGAGGAAGCTTGCCGATGTTTCCGACATCCTCTGCGCCACACCGACCTATCTGGAGCGTCGCGGCGTACCTCAAGACCCTTCCCACCTATCGGACCACGATCTCATCGTCTTTCGCCAACTCGACGACACCATAGACCTTGTGCGGAATGATCAGAGGGTCGCCGCCTCAATGCGCAACAGTCGAACACGGATCGAACTGGACGACGGCACCAGTCAGAGATTGGCAACCGAAGCAGGCCTCGGCATATCGCTCAACGCCCGATGGAATGTGGATGCCTCGCTGCGCGATGGCAGCTTGATACAGGTCCTTCCCGATTGGCACGTAGACAGCGACCGCGCGGTCTGGCTTGTTTACCCCAAGTCCAACGTCCTGACCGCCAAGGTCCGCGTGCTGATTGACTTTCTGGTCGAGAAAATCGGCCGCAAGCCGCCTTGGCAATCAGGCATCGTTTAGAGGTCGTTTTAGCCTACATCGATCACGACTTTTCCGATTGCATCGCCGCTGGTCAGGCTCATGGGCGTCCCCCGCCTGTTCTAACGTAAAGCGTTGTTCATCGAGCAGCGGCTTGAGTTCGCCAGAATCCGCGACCTTGGCCAGCTCGCTGAGGATTGCTCCATGCGCCCCGCGATTGAAATCGTGAAGCATCGGGATAAGCATGAAGACGACGTGGATCGACAATCCTTTGAAGTGAGCGGGCGTCAGATCGAGCTCGAGCATCGATACTGTGGTCACAACCTGACCATTGAGCGTCGCGGCTTCGAACGACTTGCTCATGTTTTCGCCGCCAACGGAATCGTAAACAACGTCAAAGCCTGCGCCGCCGGCATTGTCAGGAGAACCGGGCTTGAGGCGGCCCATCTTGGCGATTAGCCTCAGGAAATGACTAAATCACCTTTCCGCTACTTCAAGACATCTCCCGAAATCATCCAGCTTGCGGTCATGATGTATGTCCGATTTCCGCTGTCGTTGCGCAATGTTGAAGACCTGCTTCATGAGCGCGGGATCGACATCTGCCACGAAACGGTCCGTCATTGGGTCGATCGGTTCGGCACCTACTTCGCCCACAAGATCCGGAAACATCGCTCTGAAAGAATGAGACAATCGCCGCAATGGCGGTGGCACCTGGATGAGGTCTTTGTGAAGATCCGTGGGAAGACTCACTACTTGTGGCGTGCGGTTGATCATGAGGGCGAAGTCCTGGAGTCGTTCGTCACCAAGACGCGTGATAAGGCTTCAGCATTGAAATTCCTGAGGAAAGCTATGAAGCGGTACGGAAATCCACATGTTGTGGTGACGGACAAATGCCCTTCATATCGAGCGGCGATGAAAGTGATTGGGAGTGAAGGTCGCCAGGAAACTGGACGTCATCTCAATAACCGCGCCGAAAATTCGCACTTACCGTTCCGAAGACGAGAGCGAGCCATGTCACGCTTTAGGCGCATGCGAAGTCTTCAGAAATTCGCCTCAATCCATTCGTCTGTATACAACCACTTCAATCATCAAAGGAATATCGAGAGCAGGGCCAGGTTCAAATCGCAACGCGACGCCGCTCTTCTCGAATGGCGGGAGCTTCTCGCTGCCTGAGACCTGCTTGTCCGCGAAAAACGGAGACTGGTTCGAGTTTGTCTGACACCACCCGGCCAGGGCCAGGGCGTTGCAAATTCCGCCGCACTCATGGCTAGCGCTATGAGTGGCCGTAGAAACAGCAATGCCGTCGGAATTGGGAACGGGAACGGAAACGGAAGCGGGAACGGAAACGGAAGCGGGAACGGAAACGGGAACGGAAACGGGAACGGAAACGGGAACGGAAACGGGAACGGAAACGGAAACGGGAACGGGAACGGGAACGGGAACGGGAACGGGAACGGGAACGGAAACGGGAACGGGAACGGAAACGGGAACGGGAACGGGAACGGGAACGGGAATGGAAACGGAAACGGGAACGGAAACGGAAACGGGAACGGGAACGGGAACGGAAACGGGAACGGAAACGGGAACGGGAACGGGAACGGGAACGGAAACGGGAACGGGAACGGGAACGGGAACGGCGGTTGAAGACCTTGATCCCTACACAGGTCCGAAAACACATGAGAACCGCGGGCAAGCTTGCATTGCGAGCCCGCGGCTTTCTCATCGGCGGCGCGGTAGTTCTGGCATTTTCCTTTTCGGGCGCCGCCACATCACTGGACAACAGTCTGTCCGCATTGCGGATGTCTGTACTCAAACGGTCCCCGAGTGATACCGTCACTGTCGTAACGATTGACCCGGAATCCATTCAGGCTGCCGGAGACTGGCCGTGGCCCCGAGATCGCTTCGCAACGGCGTTGGACAATCTCAACGACGCCGGCGCCGGTATGATCGCCATGGATGTCGATTTCAGCGCGCGCTCCACTCCAGAGGGCGATGCCGCCCTCACGGCGGCGCTTGCGCGGAACAGCGGCTGGATTGCGTTGCCGGCGTTTCTGCAGAGTGATTTGCGCACGGCGAATTCGCCGATCGCCGACTTCGCAGAACATGCTGTCATCGCCAGCGTGAATGTCGAACTTTCCAAGGATGGCATTGCCAGGCATTACCGGCGCAGCTTCTACTACAAAGGCACTTTCGTACCGACTCTGGGTGGGGTTCTGGCAGGAGCGCCGTTAGCCGACACCCGTCCCTTCCTGATCGACTACGGCATTGATGTCGAACAAGTTGATACCGTCAGTTTCGATGATGTCCTGAACAACCGTTTCGACCGGGACCTCATCGCGGGCCGGAGCATCATTATCGGTGCAACCGCATTGGAACTGGGCGACAATCTTTCCACGCCCCACTCAGCGGCTTTGCCCGGCGTGTTCATACACGTGCTCGGCTATGAAAGCATCCTTCAGAACCGGGCGCTGGTCAGCCCCTCAAAGATGTGGATGTCGGGCTTCGCCTTGCTCATCCTTGCATTGGGTGAATTCCTGGTGCGGCGGGCGAAGCTGCTCCACATCCAGCTTATGTATGCGGCGCTCATCGTCGTGACGATCGCTGTGTCATTCATTGTGCAGGCATTTTTCCCGGTCTTGCTCCGCATCGCTCCCCTGCTCGTCGCCCCCGCATGCGGGATCGTTGCAGCTGGTTGGAGAGAATTCGCGCAACGCAAACGACAGCTGACCGAGCAAAGACAGGCTCACCTGAGGTACATCGCCCGGCATGATTCAGAAACCGGGCTCCAGAACCGGCGGGCCATGCTGGAAGCGCTGGGAGAAACCCTGAAGTCTCGGCGCGGTGGGACATTCCTCGTCATCGCGTTCGGCATCGATCGTTACGCTGACCTGAGAAGTGCCATTGGCTATGCGAACGCAACTGACCTCGTGAATGCCACAGTAAACGCGTTTCAAGACGCTGGCCTCTACAGCATCTTTTATCGCCTCGATGGTGCCGTCATCGGCACGGTTGTCGAACTCCATGAGAACGAGACGACGGCCAACGGTATTGAGCTAGTACGCCAGCAACTGCACCTCTCCCTGACCATCGCGGGCCAGCCAATTGAAATCAGTTTGCGTGCAGGCTTTGTTATTGATGATCGTGCGGGCATGACAGCGGAGCAGTTGCTCGAACGCGCCACGTTGTCACTGGACCATGCAAACCGGACCCGGCGTCCGGTCGTGCTATGGGGCGAAGCGAAATTCGAAGACCCCCAGCTAAGGCTGGCATTGCTAACCGACATTACTGCCGGACTAAAACGGAGTGAGTTCCACCTTCAATACCAGCCCAAGATGTGTACACGCTCAAATAAGGTGCTGGGAGTAGAGGCGCTGATAAGGTGGAACCATCCACAATTCGGCCCTATCCCACCGGACCAGTTCATTCCGATTGCGGAAGAAACCGGCGCAATCGACAGCCTGACCGTCTGGGCCGTCAGACAAGCCATTTCCGATCAGACCATCATGCGCAAGCACGGAATTTCCTTGGGCGTGGCTGTCAACTTGTCCGGTCGGTCGCTCAGTGATGAGGCCTTTTGTGAGCGCATCATTGATATGATCAAACAAGCCGGAGCCATCATCAAAATTGAAATCACCGAGACGGCAGTTATTGAAAGCCCGGATATCGCTATTCGGTGCGTCCAGGCGTTCAGGAATGCCGGCATCCTCATCGCCATCGATGACTATGGTGCAGGCCAGTCATCGATTGCCTACCTGAAGAAACTGCCCGCGCAGGAACTGAAACTGGATCGCTCCATGATCCTGGATGTGAAGGAAAGCCAGCGCGACCGAATGATCCTGAAATCCACATTCGACCTCGCCCACGCCCTCAATATGCGTGTCGTGTGCGAAGGAGTAGAGGACGCAGCCACCTTTGCGGCCCTTACCGCGCTCGGCTGCGATGCGATTCAGGGCTATTTCGTTAGCAGACCACTATCCATCGATTCGCTCATAGATTTTGTCGAAGACTGTACCCAGCATACCGCATCAAAAAACTGGCAGCATGACGTCGCCAAAAGCGGATAACGACGATCGTATGTAAAAGGTGCAGGCCTACCAGGCACAATGGACGGCTGGCAAAACTACCCCATATCGAACGTCAGCTTTCAGGACTAATCCGAAAAGAGGGGCGGGTCCTGATAAACGTCTGAGAAGGGTATTGTCAGGGGAACCGGGCTTGAGGCTGTAGGGTAGGGCGTTTAGCCTCGGAAAATGACCAAATCGCCCTTTCGGTACTTCAAGACATCACCCGAAATCATCTAGCTTGCGGTGATGATGTACGTTCGCTTTCCGCTGTCCTTGCGCAATGTCGAAGACCTGCTCCACGAGCGCGGTATCGACATTTGCCACGAAACGGTCCGCCACTGGGTCGATCGGTTCGGTACTTTGCGAAGTCTGCAGAAGTTCGTTTCAGTTCACTCGTCAGTGTACAATCACTTCAATCTCGAAAGGCACATCAACACCAGAATCCGGTTCAAACAGAAACGAGACGCCGCGCTTCGCGAGTGGCGCGACCTTCTCGTCGCTTAGGACCTGCTGGTCCGCAAATTACGGAGACTGGTTCGAGTTTGTCTGACAGCACCGTAGAATTGACCATACCACAACGCGCGGTTGTTGTTGGCGGTTTGTCACCTTCTTTCCTTAATCCGTGCCAACGTCTGACCAGGGGCGAAGGGGCAGGGTCAATGCGCTTGGGGTCTCTGGCCCAAAGGATATCGTGAACGCTTCCGGTTTGCCTTGTGAATACCGCCGGAAATAGGCCGTGTCTGTTCCAGCAATCGCCAGTCGCACCCGTTCTCCCGGGTTAAGACGGGCTGCGACCGGATTTAGCGCAAATTCGACTTTCATCAGCTCGCCCGGCGTCACCGGCAGCATGTCTTCCTTGCGGAACGAATGTGGCGCTGGGCCCATTTCATAAGGCAAAGTGGCAGGGTCAGCAGGAGCACGATGGATCGCCCGAAAGATGCCTTCAGTGACATAACTAACCGTACCATCCGGGAGGACGACTTCCAGATAAGCGTGAAAAACCGGATCGTTCGTGGCGCTGGATACAAACAGGGTGAGAACCGGGTCGCCTGCGAGTTCCATTGCTGATTCCAGAGGGGCGCTATCGAATACGACCAGTTTCTTGTCAGCGTCACGGCGGTCCGCATAGGCTGGTGCCACACCGAACTGAGTGGACCAACGTGTCGTCTCGCCGGTATTTGCGGAAAAGTCGACAACATAGACGAGGCTGCCTCCCTCTGGGGGAGCTTCAGCTAGCGAGCGGTCTGCACTCAGATACATCGATGTCGTCTCTACGCCAGCGGGTGGCCATGTACTGGACTGCTTGAACGTATCTGCTCCGAGAACGTAGTAATTGATTTCCCGCGCTATTGATTCGTCATTCGAAGTCTGATCGTAGAACCCGGACATGATTTCATGCTGGTCGTCGATCGATGGCCTCGGTTCCAGGTTGCCCGGAAACCGCGGGTCAGCAAATGTCACGTTGGAGTGGTCGTTGCCCGTGATCCAGATATCCATGGGAACGTCTGGTGCAGAAAGGTACCGCGACAGGGCCGCACGGGCGGTCCCGGCATCCATCCAGCTGCCCCATATCTGCGCAGGCTTTTGCTGCTCTTTGATCCCGTCCAGATGTGAAGAAGGGGATGAATCGAAGAAGGTGTAGCCATTGCGCCCCTTGTCGTCGAAATAGACAAGGTCCGCATAATCGTCTGGTGCCCATCTGTCTCGGCCGGCGAGCGCTTCGCGCAACAGGGTAAGGTCTGTGTCGTCATGGACAGGATCAAGAACCGGCCAAAGGGCTGCACAATCTTCCACCCGGGCGAGGCAGTTCAGGCTGCCATCCGCGTTGACGCCTTCATCCATGTTCTTGGTTGCGTCGCCCCATCCCTGAAGAAACCAGTCGTTTGCGACACCGCCCGGGAAGAACAAATTCAGGAAGACATCAAAGTCCACTTCCCGAACGATAGCCCCTTTCAGTGCCGACGCCGGCCGGCTGGTCGCAACATCGGCGGTGTCTGCCATGTAGGAAGTCCCTTGCGCGAATATGGTGCCGTTCGACCAAGGCTGCGCCGCCAGATGGGCGATTATCTCATCCATGTCTTCGACCTCTTCCGGGCCGACATCGACACGACGCGGACCGAAGGAGGAGGTCGATCCGCGCGTGTCGACGCTTGCGATGATGTAACCGTCATCACGAAATCGCTCATAGGCCTGGATCATCAGGGCCCGGCCGTAGCGGGTCTGCACGAGAATGGTCGGAGCGGGTTCAGCCGGAACTTCGCTCTCAGGATAGTATAGATTGACGGCAATCCTCGTCCCATCGCGCATTGGAAGGTAATAGGCCTTATCGGCCCGCACCGGTTTCTGCTCCGCTTGTGTTTCAGAAGCACTTTGCGTGGGTGCCGTCACGTCTGCTGGAAGATTGCAGGCCGCAAGGGCCGACAATGCGAGCAAGCTGGCGCCTGTGAGAGAGTGTCTCAAACGACCGGAACAGAACAACATGATGGCCTCCTTAGTAACGGACCACGAGTCGAACACCATAGGTCTCCGGGTCCCCGAGGACGACGAATTTCTGACCGACCACATCTGTGCCTGACAGGTCGAACAGGCGCTGCTTCACCTCTTCATCGCCAAGGTTTTCTCCCCAGATGCTGAACCTCCAGGACCCGTCATTCGCAGCGATGCCGGCGCTGAGATTGTAGAGCGTATAGCTCTCGACCCGGCCGTCTGCCTGATTGTCCTGCGTCAGGTAACTTTCGCCCCGGGCGAGGACCGAACCTCCAACGAACCAATCCAGTGTTTGGGTCAGTGGCGCCTCATAGTCTGCATTCAGATTGAGCGTGTAATCCGGCGCATAGGGTATTTTGTCGAGCGGCGTGCCGTCGGGTAGGATACCTTCGTCGAACTCGGCCTCTTGCAGAGCAGCGTTCAGGCCGACAGTCAGATAGTCGGTGACCCGCGAAAGCACTTCCAGTTCAACCCCGGTGGAGTGCGCTGCACCAGCATTGCTGATCTGCGGATCATAAAGCGGCGTGTTCGGGTTGTCCGTCGTGATCTGGATATCCGTCCAGTCCATGTAGAAGACGGCGAGGCTGGCCTGCATCTGTCCATCGAACAGTTCCCCCTTCAGGCCCACTTCATAATTCCACAGGGTTTCGGGGTCGAAGGAGATGCCGTTCGCATCGCCCAGTGCATCATTGTAACCACCGCTCTTGAAGCCGCTCGAGACAGTGACATACCCGATCGTCTCAGGTGTGAACCTGTACCGCACATTGGCGGTCGGCGTCACTTCCGACCAGCTGTCCGATCCGGTGACGCTGAAATCGCCCCCGAGCAGGCCGAATGGATCAGACTGTGAATAGTCTATCTTCTTTTCTTCGTCCGTGTACCGGGCACCCAGGGTAACATCGAGTTTCTCGGAGACATTCCATGTCATCGATGCGAATGCGGCGATGGAACGGGTGTCCATACGAGCGTCCGAGCCGGAGCGTCCGCCAGCGGCCTCCGGTGCGCCGAGCAGGTCTGCAAGGTCAGAGCCGATTTCGATGAAACTGAGATTGGAGGCTTCCTGATCGTAATAATAGGTCCCCAGGATCCAGTCGAGATCGCCAGAACTCCAGTTCAGGCGAAACTCGTTGGAGAAGCGCTGCGTAGTTTCCGGATCTCCATCATAGAGCCAGCTGAGGGCTGACCGGTCAGTGTCGGTACGGCTGAAATAGTCGTGCTCGCGATAGGAGGTGATATTGGTGATGTCGACGCCGCTGATGGTCGTCGTGAATGTCGAGGACGCGCCCCAGATTTCCGCGGTTTCGACCGGTTGCTGATCTGCGTAGACCTTGCGGTCAAACGGGTCTGCGTTGCGTTCGATCGCGAAGGCATCCAGGACCGAGACGAAAGTGGTCCCCTCGATATATTTCAGCGTTTCAAATATCAGCGGTTCCTGATCGATTTCTTTGTAGTCGGCGGTGAGCAGCCATTCAGTCTCAACACCGAGATTGAACAGGAGCTGCCCCCGTGCCGACCAGGACCCTTCTGTATTTACTTCCTGCCCCAGCACGACGTTGTCGGACAAGCCGCCGCGTTCGGTTTTCTGGAAGGCGAGGCGACCGGATACGGTATCCTTGACCAGCGGTCCGCTGACGACAGCGCCGATACGGTAATAGTCATAATTGCCGGCCTCGGCTTCCAGCCGGGCCTCGAATTCGTCTGTTGGCCGGGCAGTCGTGTAGCTGACGGCACCGCCGATCGCGTTCCGTCCGAAGAGAGTACCCTGAGGACCACGGAGTACTTCAACACGTTCCAGATCGAACAGGTCTACCGCTGCGCCGACACCTTGTCCGAGAAAGACCTCATCGAGATAGTAGGCAACAGCCGGATCTGCGCCGGCTGAACCTGCCCCGCCAATCACACCGCGAAGCGAAGTGGGGGAGAGCTTGGAATCCCCGAAATTGCCGTACGTCATGCCCGGCGTACGAAGAGCGAGCGCGTCCGGGTCACCGATCCCTTCATTGATGAGGGTGTCAGACGTGAAAGCGGTGACGGAAAGGGGAGCTTCCAGCGAAGTTTCCTGTTGTTTCCGCGCCGTGATGACCACTTTCTGAAGGCTGCGGGTCTGTTCGACAGGTTCGGCTGCATCGGTTCCGGATTCCTGGGCGACTGCGAGTTGTCCGGCAGCCAGCATGGCGATGGCGCTTGTCCAGATTAGCTTCTTCATTTCGAAAACTCCCCATTTGCCATCTTTAAAAATGAATATGGCCTCATATTTGTATTTAGATTCAGAAAACTCGTACAAGTCAACACCTCATCCCGGGGAATAAGGTGCATTTCGGAAATTTTTTTATCGAATGGACCGTCAGGACACAGATCAGGTCGGTCGTCGGACCGGGAGAACTAGTTTCCGAAGGCTTTCAAATCGAGTGCCATGGCGCCCAGATGCTCCGGAAGGAGATGACCCGGATAAAGTGCGCGGAACCAAATTACGCTCAGAGCATCCGCCAGGTCTTCATCGCTCGGACAGGTTTTGCTGAGAAATTCGACCAGGCCTTCGTCAGGATAGATCGCGATCCGGCGAACCAGCTCATCCATCATCGCGCCCAAAGCAAAAGCCGCAAAAAGTGCCGCTTCATATTCGATAGCGCCTTCCGGATGATTGCGGACAACGCTGCGGGCGATCCTTTCGTGCCAGATCCGGTTGTTGGCGTGTGCGACGCGGCCAAACTCTGCATCCTCATCGCTGAGCTGCAGGACACACCGCATCAGGCCCGCATTCGCACGCATGATGCCGAGCCAATGCAGATTGGCCGTTCGGATGGATTGAAAAGGTGACCGTGTCTCGCCTGCGGGAACATCGACGGTCTGCATGCCTTCCAGGAATTCCTGCAGCACACTCAGCGTGATTTCTTTCTTGTCCTTGAAATAGATGTAGAAAGAGCCGTCCGAGGTTTCGGCCTGCTCGGTAATGTCGACAATGCGCATAGCGTGATAGCCAACAGATTCGAGTACCTGTGCTGCAGCCAGTTTCAGGCGTTCACGAGTCCTGTCGCCTTTGCGCTTGGGCGGCGATTTTTTTAGCCTTGTGTCCAGCTGTGCCGTAAAACGCTTGTCCTGGACTTCTACCGCATCCGATTTTGCCAATTCAGCCTCTCCCGCTGCCCGTGGCAGATTTTGCCGGAGACCGGTGCAAATCTGACGCCATATTCAACAAACAGGGCACCTCTACCCGAACCCGTCATTTCTTCAAGACATGGTAGTGGGTGAGTGGGATGTGGGCAAAGTCTTTCACGGTTTGAAGCTGAAATCCGCCCCGTTTGTGCTGATCGCGGCAGCAGCATCCAGCATCTGTATCTTTTCCGATTCCAGGGCGGCGTCGAGTTGGTCATGAATTCTGTCCGCTTGCGCCGTCTTGTAGCGGGTCAGAGAGGCGCGGGGCAGGGAAAGGAGTCTGCCAAGCAGGTGGTCGAGCGCCGCGTCCATATAATTGGAGGGGATAAGCCGCGGGGCAATTCGGTCTTTTAGCAGTTCGTCGGCACTGACATCCACGCCTGCCCAGATGATTTCACGGGCGCGCGCGGGTCCGCAAACCTGTTCCAGCAGCCAAGTCACACCGCCACTTGCATAGAGGCCATGGCTAGCTTCAGGAAAACGCATCCTACTAGTTTCGCACCAGAGCGTGAAGTCCGCATTAAGCGGCCAGGCGCCTCCGGCCCCAATCGCCCATCCCTGCGTGACACAGACCACCGATTTGTGACCCAACATGATCTGACGGGTGACATTCTGGAAGCGGTCCACAATGGCGACAGCGCTTGTGGCATCTGGTGTGGCTTCGCTTAGCTCGCGCAGGTCTTCACCGGCACAGAAATCCCGGCCTGCTCCGGCCAAGACTATAACATCGACATCCTCATCAGCAATCGCCCGGTCGAGTTGCTGCTCAAGCTGCTGCAGCATGTTCCGGCTGATGGCGTTGCGAACGGAAGGGCGGTTGAGCGTTATTCGAGCAACACGTCCTGCATGCGTATACAGAACATCGCTCATGATGCTGTGGTTATCGCAATGTCTTCGGCAGCCTGCTTCCGTAGAGCAACCTTGTCGACTTTTCCGATGGGAAGCAGCGGTAGTTCGCGAACCAGGAAGAAGCGCTTCGGGATCTTGTAGTTCGCGAGATTATCGCGGCAGTGCGCTTCAAGTGCTTCCACGGTGAGGTCATCGTTCACCAGTACATAGGCGATCCCAACTTCCTGCCAGACCGGATCGCTGATGCCGATCACCGCGGCAATGTCGACCTTTGGATGGCTTTCGATCACATTTTCCACTTCGCGGGGGTAAACATTGTAGCCACCGGATTTGTACATTTCTTTCGAGCGACCCACGATGGTGTAGGTGCCATCGGGGTTGCGTTGGCCGAGGTCTCCGGTTGCAAGCCAGCCTTCCGTGTTCAGGGTTTCGGCTGTCGCTTCCGGCCGGTTCCAATAGCCGAGCATATTATAGGCAGACCTTGCCTGAATTTCTCCGATGACACTCGTTTCTGCAATCACATTATCGCCGTCAGCGAGGCGGACCTGAACGCCCGGCATTGGCCAGCCGACAGTTCCGGACAGGACCTTGCGATCTTGTGTAGGCGGTACGACTGTCATCGCACCACAGCTTTCCGTCATGCCATAATTGGTGGCCAGTGGCGCACCATGCTGCAGCAAGCGATCCAGCATGTCCGCCGGCATCGCGGCACCTTCCCAGACGATCAGTTTGACCGCGGAAAGATCGGTTTCAGCGAAACTCGCATCTGCGTACTGGAGCTGGAAGACGCTCGGTACGGAGGCCCAGAGCGTAATCTTTTCCCGTTCCATGAGTTGCAGAGATTTACTGGGTGAGAAGTTCTCCAGAAACACAATGGTCCCGCCAGCAACCAGGGTTGGCGAAGAAACATCGACCACACAACCAATATGGTTCACTGGAAAATAGTTCAGCGTACGCAAGGGGATGACTGGCCAAATGCGATTCTGCTCCAGGCTGAACTCGACAATGCCCTGATGGTGCAGCAAGGCCCCTTTCGGGCGACCTGTTGAACCGGATGTATAGACGATCATGCAGGGATTCCGCCCGCCGCAAGCGAAGCGCGCCGATGCGAGGTCGGCATCTGAAACGCCTGCGCCCTCGGTCAGGAAGGTTTCGAGACCAATTCCACCTTCGGGAAGGCTGCCGGATTGCTCATCAAGCATGACCGTCTGCCGGATGGAAGGCGTGCTTTTCGCTAGAGCTTCCAGTTCCGGGGTGTAATCCCGTCCTTCAATTTTTGACCGCGCGAGCAGCAGCACTGGTTGGCTGTCGTCGGCCACGTAGGTAAGTTCATTCAATCGGTAGCGCGGGTTGAGCCCGACCCAGATCGCGCCGATGGATGCCGTCGCCAGGAAGGAAATGAAATAATCCGGGCTCGGCGTACAAAGCGTGGCAACCCGGTCGCCCTTTTTGACGCCCGCGCGGAGTAATGCGCGGGCGAGGGCCTCCACCCGTTGGTGGAACTGCCGGTAGGTGACGCGCTGACCTTCCAGCACCATTGCATCGATATCCGGGGTGAGCGCGGCATAGTGACCGACAAAGTCGCTGATCCGGGGGAAGGCGGGCGGCAGTGTGATGTCTGCGGGGGCGGGAAGGGACATGGCAGTATGCTCGGTTCGTCTCGAAAATCAGGGCAGGGTGCAGAAAGCGCTTATTTGTTGATCCAGATCGCAAGCCATTCACCGATCAGGGCGGGGCGTTCCTCGCCTTCGATCTCGATGTGGCATTCGAACTTCACCATCTGACGGTATTTTTCATCGGTGTAGTTTTCCAGCGTCTTGAAATGCCCGCGCACCCGGCTGTCCACGGGAATAGGGGACACCAGCCGCATCCGGTCGAAGCCATAATTCAGAAAATAGCCAACGTCCGCATGATCGCGATCATTCGAGTCGCCCATGGCCGAATGCAGCAGATGGGTCAGCAGCGACATGGTCAGAAAGCCAAATGCGATTGTGCGGCCGAACGCGCTGTTTTCAGCAGCCCATTCCGGATCGACGTGCATTGGATCGGGATCAAGCGTGATATCGCCGAAGCCGGAGATCATTGGCTGATCAACCGTCACCCATTCCGAGGTGCCGACATTTTCTCCAGGGCGGAACATCGCAAAATCGACGAGACCGGCTTGATTATCACTCATTGTATTGTGCCCCATTTTCTGTTGACAAATATGAGTATGGCTTCATTTTCATTTTTAAGTCAACCGGACTATCGCGCAATCGCGACATTCGGGCGGGACAAAGTGAGGCGAGATGACCGGAGCGCGTAGAATGGGGCCGACACCACGCAGGATTCTTCTTTCCTACAGTATGGGATCGATCGGGACCGGTCTCTATCTCACTGTTCCAAGCATTCTGCTTCTTTATTACCTGACACAAATTCTGGGCATTTCGCCAGCGCTGGCCGGGCTGGCGGTTTTCCTTCCGAGAATCTGGGACGTTGTGACGGATCCGGTCATGGGTTGGATTTCCGATCGCACCCGGTCTCGGCTTGGCCGGCGGCGCCCATACCTGCTGATCGGCGCGATCCTGACCTCCCTGACATTTGGTTTCCTGTTCAGTGCGCCGGTGTTTCCGAGCCAGGCGATGAGCTTTGTCTATGTCCTGGTGATCTACGTGCTGAGCGCCACGGCTTACACGGTCTATGCCGTTCCGTACCTGTCCATGCCGGCTGAGATGAGTGCCGACAGCTCTGAACGGTCCCGCATCATGAGTTATCGCATGACATTCGCGATGATTGGGGTGCTGACCGGTTCGGCGCTGGCCCCAACGCTCTTGGAGTTTTATGGCGGCGGGCGCGGTGGCTTCGCTGCAATGTCCTGGACCATCGGCGCCATCTGTGCAGGAACCATGCTTCTGGCATTTTTTGGAACGTCGCAGTCTCCGGACGTGTCCGCCCTCGCCGAGGATGAGCGCGAAAAGGGCAAGCTGTCTGATTTGCGCAAGGATCCAGATTTTCTGGCGCTTGCGTTGGCCTATGTGGCTCAACTTGCTGGCTTCGGTGTGTTCATGGGAGCAACGCCCTATTATGTGACTGGTGTCACCGGCCAGAGTGAAGGTGTCATTTCCGAAATGTTTTTGTCGCTCATGGGCGGTACGGTCGTGTCGCTCTTCGCATGGAACATCATCGCCACGAGAATGGGTAAAGCGCGGGCGTACCTGCTAGCCGGTTTCATTGTGGCAGTAGGGTTTACATTCTTCTGGCTCACGGCGCTGGATGGTGGAAAGGAAGTAACGCTTGCCGCGACGCTAATCATCGGCATTGGTTTCGGGGGTTTGCAACTCCTTCCATTCGCCATGCTGACAGATGTGATTCATGCTGCCCGCCTGCGCGGACGGGACGCTGCTGGCATCTATACCGGTGCCTGGACAGCCGTTGAGAAGGGCGGCCTGGCTCTGGGGCCACTAATTGTTGGCGGTGTACTGAGCTTCGGTGGATATGTTTCTGCCTCAGAAACGCAGGGCAGTGAGGCCATCGCTGCCATCCGCGCCGCTATAACACTGGTTCCAGCGACTTTCGTGTTGATCAGCATTCCACTCATATTTCAGTGCCGGGCTGCTACCTCTGAGGCGGCACTTTCTGGAGTTTAGGCGCCAGAAAAGAGTCGGAACGGGATTGTCAAAGGAAGCGGCCCTTGAGGCGGCTAATCCTGGTGCTTAGGCTTCAGAAATGAGCCAAAATCCCTTCCGCTACTTCAAGACGTCACCTGAGATTATCCAGCTTGCGGTGATGGTGTACGTGCGTTTTCCGCTATCGCTCCGCAATGTGGAAGACCTGCTCCATGAACGCGGTATAGATATCTGTCACGAAACGGTCCGCCATTGGGTGGATCGATTTGGCACTTTCTTCGCACACGAGATCCGCAAACGCCGATCGGAACGAATGAGACAATCGCCGCAATGGCAGTGGCATCTGGACGAAGTCTTCGTGAAGATCCGTAGGAAGACACACTACCTATGGCGCGCCGTCGACCATGAAGGAGAAGTCCTGGAGTCCTTCGATACGAAGACGCGCGATAAGGCTTCCGCATTGAAATTCATGCGAAAAGCTATGAAGCGCTACGGCAATCCACAAGTCGTGGTGACTGACAAGCTTCGGTCCTATGGTGCGGCGATGCGCGAAATCGGTAATGCTCGTCGCCGCGAAACCGGCCGTCACCTGAATAATCGCGCAGAGAACTCACACCTACCATTCCGACGAAGAGAGCGAGCGATGTCTCGATTCCGGAGGATGCGAAGTCTACAGAAGTTCGTCTCAGTCCATTCGTCTGTATACAACCACTTCAATCATCAAAGGAATATCGAGAGCAGGGCCAGGTTCAAATCTCTACGTGACGCCGCTCATTTCGAGTGGCGCGAGCGTCTGGTTGCCTGAGATCTGCTAGTCAGTGAAAATCGGAGGCTGGTTCGACTTCGTCTGACGGCACCTGAATGTCAGCAATGTCCCCAATCGCAAAGAGTCTGTATCTGCGCTTAAGGGTCAGCGTTTGTAGGCTGATAACTCTATCATTTCCGTTGTCATTTGCTCCTGTCGGGCCTGCTGGTAAGCCTGCTCTACTTCCGTCCGGCGCTTGCGAAGATTGTTATGCGCCCGGGCCATGGCTTCAACTCTTGCGCGGGCTTCCGTTTCGGCTCCCTGCATCATGACCCGGGCGACGCTGGCAAACAGTGCTTCCTGAAGAAGGCCAGTCAGTAGCTCGGCCGCGGGCAGGGTCGTGATAGGCGGGATCTGCGACGTGCCCTCCTCCGGTGGGGCTGGCGGGAACAGGCGGGATAGGGTCGGGCTGTGTCCAGCATGTAACGATCCGGTCAGGGCGTGGATCACACCGGGATAATGTACCGACTGTTCAACCAGCACATCTGTCGTCTGGCTGGCCAGTGCCGGAATGGCCGCAGGATGCCCCGGCAGGTCAGCCGACCAGAGGGGCTTGTGGCCGGCGGCTTTCAGCATGTCTTCAGTCCGGGCGCCGATCACGATCAGCCCCATGCCAGGCTTAAGCGTGGATTGCGCAGCCACGGCAATGTGTTCCGGATAGGCACCGCAAAAGCCCTGCGCTGCACCGACCACAAGCAGCAGGCCTGGTCCTTCCGTCTCCATCTGCGGGGCTGACGCCGCGAGCGAAGTCGCCAGCGCATGTGTCACGGTCCCGGCATAAGCATCGATCGCCCTGACGGCGGTATCCGCGGAACTAGCGTGACCGGCCGCGATAGCGCGCAGCGCGCCGACAACATCACCTATCTCGTCGAGGCTTTGTAGCCGGTGTTGGATTTCTTCTGGGCGCTGGCTCATGCCTGTTTCAGTGCAGACTGCACCACCTCCAGAATTGCGGATCTCTTCTCGTGGTCCAGTTTGGGGGCTCTCAGGTCCAGGTCGGATAATCTTGAGTCGTTTGCGAGCATGGATGGCAGTTTTGTTTTCAGATGGGAGATCTCTGCCAGATCAACATCGTCCAGCATGCCGTCATTCAGGGCGCTGAGAAGCGCGATCTGTGTGAGCAGGTCCAGCGGCGAAAGGCGGGGCTGGGCCAGCAGTGCGGCGATGCGCTCGCCTCGCTTCATACGCGCGGCCATGGCCTCGTCGCCGAAGCCGCCGAACCGCGAGAACATTTTCATTTCGAGATATTGGGCATAGTCAAGCCGCAATCGTCCGGAGACGGATTTCATCGTAGCCCGTTGCGCCTTCCCGCCAACCCGGCTGACAGACAGGCCGATATCGATGGCGGGCCTCTGATTTGCGGCGAACAATGATTGCGACATGACAATCTGGCCGTCCGAAATGGAGATCAGGTTGGTCGGAATATAGGCCGACAGATTGCCGGCCTCGATCTCGGCAATCGGCAGGGCGGTCAGCGATCCGCCGCCGCGCGCTTTCGACAGTTTCGCCGCGCGCTCCAACAGGCGGGCATGAAGATAGAAGATGTCTCCCGGATAGGCTTCCCGCCCGGGTGGCTGCCGGGACAGTAGGGCGAGTTCCCGGTGTGTGGCGGCATGCTTGGTCAGATCGTCATAGACGATCAGCACATGCCGTCCCCGGTCGCGGAACCATTCGGCAATCGATGTGGCGGAGAACGGCGCAAGCCATTGGAGGCCCGGTTCGGCGGACGCCTCCGCGACAATGAAGATCGTCTGGTCCATGCGCCCATGTTCGCGCACCGCGTCGATCACATGCCGCACCGCGGATGACCGTTGGCCGATGGCAACATAGATGGAAATGATGTCGCTGCCCGCCTGGTTGATGATCGTGTCGACGGCGATGGACGTCTTGCCGGTCTGTCGTTCCCCGATGATGAGTTCACGTTGCCCTCGGCCGATCGCGAACAGCGCGTCCACGACTAAAAGACCTGTTTCAACAGGCTCGCTCACAAAATCCCGGTCGATGATCGATGGCGCAGGCCGCTCGACGGGCAGCCGCTCTGCGCTGTCCGGCGCCGGCTCATTGTCCAGCGGCCGGCCCAGCGGATCCAGCACCCGACCGAACAGGTCCTCACCGACTGGTACAGACGCGAGCAGCCCCGTCCGCGTCACACGCATGCCAGCAGCGACGTCGTCTGCAGGATCTAGGCAAGCGACATTCAGATGATCTTCTTCCAGCGTCAGGACAAAACCGCGAGCGCCCGTCGCAAAGGTCACGATCTCGTTCAACTCCGCGCCGGGCAGGCCGTCGACCATGGCCAGCCCGTCGGCAATGGCGATGACCTTGCCGCGTTCCTCAGCCTCGGCGCCCAGCTGAACGCTTGCGATGCGCGCCTTCAGCGGGTCGAGGGCGGGATCAGTCTGGTCCGTCATCTCGCATCGCTTCGGTGATTTGTTCGAGGTCGTGGGCGAGGGAGTTACGGATGGCACCGCTGTCGGACTGCAGCTCAAGTCCGGCTATCAGCTCCGGTGCGGTGGAAATTTCGGGTTCGATCTCAAATGGTTCAAGTGCGGACTTCACCAGCGTCAGGTCGCTTTCCGAAAGCGGCGCGGCGCTCATCAGAGTCAGGTTCCCGCCCTTGAGCAGTGCGCCGCGTTCGGCAGCGGGCATTTTCTGGAGCGAGGCGACAAGCCTGCTGAGATAGGTGCCGAGGTCCTGAGGCTGCGCGGTGAGGGCGCGTTCAGCGATGGTGGCGGCGAGGTCGCGCACGCGAGCCAGTTGCTGCGCCTTGTTTTCGTGGACGTTCCGCTCATGCGCGGCATGACCGTCCGCCACGATCTTCTCGGCTTCAGCGTGCGCCTTTTCCAGCAGGACGATCCGTTCGGCCTCGGCGTCCTTGCGTGCTTGCTCCAGAACTTCCTGCCGGGCCGCGGCGGTTGCATCTGCTTCAGCCAGTGCCTTTTGGGTCGCTGCCTTCGCCTCGGCCTTTGCGGTTTCGGCAGCATTCAACGCGGCATCGGTTTCCGCCTGCCGGCGAGCGATCACGTTCGCGACCGGCCGGAACAGGAAATGCCGCAGGATCGCCAGCAGCAGCAGGACGTTGACGATCTGGAAGCCGAAGGTGACCCAGTCGAAATTCATTGCGCGAAGGGATTGGCGAACAGCAGCAGCAGGGAAACGACGAGGCAGTAGATGGCCGTCGTCTCGATCATGGCGAGGCCGACGAACAGCGTGCGGGAGATCGCGCCGGCAGATTCCGGCTGGCGGGCGATGGCTTCCAGCGCCGCCGCGACGGCCCGTCCCTCCGCCAGCGCAGGCCCGATGGCGCCGAACGCCACGGCAAAGGTCGCAGCAATGATGCTGATGGCCGGAACATAATCAGTCATGTGTCTTTTCCTTTTTTTGTGCTTCCGGGCGCGGGCCCGCTTCATTGATCGCCGAACCGACGAAGACGAGCGCCAGGGTTGCGAAGATGTAGGCCTGTACTGCGCCTGTGAGCATCTCCAGTGCCATCAACGGGATCGGCACCAGTAGCCCTGCCAGCGACAGGACAATACTGATGATGAACGCGCCGCTCATCACATTACCGAACAGGCGGATCATCAGCGAGAAATGACGCGTGATCTGGCCGATCAGGTTCAACGGCAGCATGAACCAGCTGGGCCGAACAAACGACACCAGCCAGCCGCCCACGCCGAGGGACCGGATACCCCAAAGGATCGACGCGGCGAACACGATGACGGCCAGCGCGGCATCCGTCTCAAGATGCGCTGTCGGCGGTTCGACGCCTGGGACGAGAGACGACCAGTTGGCCGCGAGGATAAATATCAGCAATGTGCCGATCAGCGGACGGAACCGGGCGGGGTCGCCCGGCACGGTTGCGCGGATCTCGCTGTCGAGCGTGGTAACGATCAGTTCAAGGACGGCCTGTGCCCTGCCAGGCTTGAGGCTCAGCTGCCGGGTGATCAGGAACGATCCCACCGCAAGCACAGCCATGATGACCCATGTCACCACGACCGGCCCCGTAATACCGAGAGGACCGATCGAGAACGCGGTCTCGACATTGAACGGAGAGCTGCCCATCACCGCATCCCCCTCAGAACGATAAACCGGCCCAGCAGGATGCCTGCCGCTCCGGCCAGCAGCACTAGCGCCCCGCCTTGCGCGAACAGGAACAGCACGCCGCCCAGCAGGACCAACCGTCCAAGCTGAACCCCGACAGCAGACAAACGGCCTTCGACGATCCTGTTCGCGACCCATTCGAGCCTCGCAAAGTGCAGCCAGCCAGCGCCCAGTCCGGCGAGGCCCGCCAGCAAGGCAAGTATCGGGGCGCCCAGATCCGGCATCATTGCTCCTGTATCCATCGCCAGGCCAGAACAAAGCCGAATACCGCTCCGGCCATCAGCAGGGCTGCGGCCATCGTGATGCCCGTATTCAGCCTGTCGTCCAGCCAGTTCCCGATAAACAGCCCAGTCAGGATAGGCACGATTATGATCCAGCCAAGTGCGCCTATGGTCGCGAACCGGCGGGCGAGCGACGGCTCCGGGTCGGCCTTGCCCGCCTTGTCCAGCGCGTCGGCGCGGCGGGCGGCTTCCTCCGTGCGGTCGTTGTCGTCGCTCATTTGTCGGTATCCGGCTGCAAGCCCAGCGTGTCACCGCCCGCGGCAAGTTCGTGCATCAGGCGGCGAACGGCATGCGCATAGAGCTTCACGCCCTGTGCCCGCGCCCGCTTGGATTCGTCCAGAGCCTCCTTCCGCGCTGCAGCGACCCGCGGCCTAAGCGTAGCAAGATCATCGCTGACAATCGCCTCCCGGCACGCAATGCGCACCAAGTTGCCGCCAGTCACGCTGAAGATGCCACCTCTGAGCGCACAATAGCGCCAAGGTCCTTCCGCCGTCCGCCAGCGCATGACGCCGGCATCGATCACAGTCAGGAAATCCGTATGACCCGGCTTGATCCCGAAATCGCCGCTAGCATCCTCGGCGCGCAGCGAGACGATATCTTCCTCTTGCAGGATGATCTGCAGCGGCGTCGTCACGGTGAGCTTCAGGGCAGCATTCATGGCACCGTCTTCCGCCGTGCTTCTTCATGCGCGCGGGCCTCTTCCAGCGATCCGATCATGTAGAGAGATCTTTCATCCCAGTCGTCACACGCGCCGCAGAGGATCGCGCGGCAGCCCTTGATCGTATCCTCTGTCGAGACGCTGCGCCCCTCCATGCCGGTGAAGGCGGCCGCCACGAAGAACGGTTGTGTCAGGAACCGCTGCAGCTTGCGCGCCCGGCCGACCAGCAGCTGTTCGTCGCTGCTCAGCTCCTCCACACCCAGCAGAGCGATCACATCCCGCATCTCGTTGTAGTGTTCGATCAGCTTGCGGACTTCCGTCGCCGTCCGCACATGATCTTCCCCCACGATCATCGGGTCCAGCAGCGTGGAAGTGGTGCGGAGCGGATCAATCGCCGGATAGATGCCCTCCGCGGCCAGGTCCCGCGATAGCATGACCATGCTGTCCATATGCGTGCTGATCGCGGCAATGGCCGGGTCAGTGAAGTCATCCGCGGGCACATAGACCGCTTCGATGGCGGTCACGGCGGCGCGGCTAGACGAAGAAATGCGCTCCTGCAGATAGGCGACTTCCGTCGCCAGCGTCGGCTGGTATCCCACGCGGGAGGGCATCCGCCCGAGCAGGCCGGAAACTTCGGCGCCCGCCTGAACGAAGCGGAACACATTGTCCATCATCAGGAGGACATTGCGCTGGTCCGTATCGCGCACATGTTCGGCAATCGTCATCGCCGTCAGCGGCACGCGCCAGCGCGCCCCCGGCGGCTCGTTCATCTGACCATAGACGAGAATTGTCCGGTCCAGCACGCCGTAATTCGTCATGTCGTGGAGCATCTCATGCCCCTCGCGAGAGCGTTCGCCGACCCCGGCAAAAACCGACACGCCGTCATAGTCTTTCACCATTGCGTGGATCAGTTCGGTGACCAGCACCGTCTTGCCAACGCCCGCGCCGCCGAACAGGGCCGCCTTGCCGCCCTGCGCCAGCGGGGCCAGCAGGTCCAGTACTTTGATGCCGGTGGAGAACAGCCGGACTTCGGTACGTTGTTTGGAAAGCGGCGGCGACGCCTGGTGAATGGACCGGCGCGGTGTATCCTCCGGCAGCGGCGTGCCGCCATCGCCAATGTCGCCCACGACGTTCAGGAGGCGGCCAAGCACCGCATCGCCCACCGGTACGGTAATGGGCGCGCCCGTCATCCGCGCCTCCATCAGCCGCGACAGGCCCTGGGTTGGCTGCAGCGCGATGGCGCGAAAATGCCGGGTGTCGAGATGCGCCTGAACCTCGCACATGACTGCAGATCGGTCCGGGTCTACGATTACGGCATCGTTGATGGCCGGCAGCGCTCCGTCACAGACAAAGTCTATCACTGGTCCTCGAACAGATGTGACCCTTGCCATTTGGTCAGGCAAAACATTCTCCCGGTTCCAACACAGACCAGATCGCTTCGCAGGTCCTTAATTCTACCGATGTTATTATAACACGCTGTTGTTTTGAATGCCGGTCTTTCCGGCAATTTACGTCCAACCCGGACATCCCGCCCACAGGCCATGGGCAATGAATCTTTTTAGCTAGGTAGTGTCGAAAAAGCAGGTTCGAACGTGGTTTTGATCTAAGCTTCCATAATGAAGGCATCAGGTAGTAGGGTAACGCAAAATAGCTCGCCAAACCTTCGTCGGCGCGCCTGCGTTCATCAAATGAAAGACAAATCCATGCCCGCTATTTCGATTACACCAGAGCAAGTGTCCGACTATATCGCACAGGCGGGGCGCGATGCCTGGATTGTGCCTGATGTACCCGCTGATACCCAACGCCGCAAAATCCAGAAAGTCGGTGTCATTGGCGCCGGAACAATGGGCGGTGGTATTTCGATGAACTTCGCCACTGTGGGCATTCCGGTTCTTGTTCTGGAGCAAAAGCAGGAAGCCCTTGATCGGGGTCTCAGCGTGGTGCGCGGTCATTATCAGCGCAGTGCTGACAAGGGACGGTTTCCGCAAGACGAAGTCGAGGCGCGTATGGCGTGTCTGACGGGCACACTAAACATGGAAGATTTCGCAGACTGTGATCTCGTCATCGAGGCTGTCTTTGAAGATATGGACCTGAAGAAGAAAATATTCTCCGATCTGGACCGGATCATGAAACCAGGCGCGATCCTTGCGACCAATACATCCGCATTGGACATCAACGAGATCGGAAGCGTCACCAAACGGCCTGAAGATGTCATCGGACTTCATTTTTTCTCACCCGCCAATGTGATGAAGCTTCTCGAAATTGTTCGGACAGACCACACGGCAGATGATGTGATTGCAACGTGCATGGATCTGGCCAGGACCATCAACAAGATCGCGGTACTCGTTGGTGTCTGTCCTGGGTTTGTGGGTAACCGCATCCTGTTTGCCCGCCAGGCACAAGCACAGAAGCTCGTCGCCAAGGGCGCCATGCCTTGGGACGTCGATGCGGCGCTGAATGCGTTCGGATTTCGAATGGGCCCTTATCAGATGTCAGACCTTGCCGGTCTGGATATCGGCTGGAAGAAGGGCGCGAAAACTGCCAACCCAATCCGCGACGCACTTTGCGAACTTGACCGGCGCGGCCAGAAAACCGGTGCCGGCTATTATGACTATGATGAAAACCGCCGTCCGGTTCCGTCAGATGTGACGGCAAAAATCATTGCTGACATCACGGGCGTGGAAGCGGGATCGGCGCCTGGTCAAGAAGACATTATCGCGACCTGTATTCACCCGATGATCAATGAAGGGCTCAAGATTCTCGAGGAGAAGAAAGCACAGCGGGCTTCAGATATCGATATAGTCTGGCTCAATGGCTATGGCTGGCCATCAGATAAAGGCGGGCCCATGCTCTATGGGGATATGGTCGGGGCCGAAGCGCTGCTCGCCACCATGGAGCGTCTTGGTGCAGAAGATGAACGCTTTGCGCCGAGTGAAACGCTCAAACGGCTCGCTAAGGACGGCGGCCGCTTTATCGACGTTCAACCCGGTTGATGAGGCGACCGTATAGTCGCTTGGAACTTGCTCGTCCGTGAAAACGGAGACTGGTTCGAATTCGTCTGACAGCACCAAGCAACGCGAGGGGCGTCCAGTGATTAGAAGCGCGCGTTGAGCCGCACGTAATACTGACCGCCATCGGTATCGTAGGGAGCATTGCGGGAATAGATCAGTCCCTTGCTGGTTTCCAGCACAGCCTCGTCCGGATATTGGTTGAACAGGTTTTCCGCGCCAAAGCGCACGGTTAGATTGTCATTGAGCTCAACCGACATACTCGCATCGATAAAAACTTCCGAGCCGAACTCCTGAACGAAATCGGCATCCTGATTGGTATAATCAACCCAGGGACCGATCCATCTGAGCCTGGTATCGAAGGCCCACGCTCCGCGCCGGAACCCCCATGTTTATATCGATGAGGCGTATGCTGATCGACTTGAACCTGCGGGAGAGGTGGAACAATCTATGTTGGAATTTGCGGAAGACGTGCAAGCCAACTCCCGGCTATCCTGCCAGATTACTGTATCCGAAGGATTGGACGGGCTGAGAGTTACCACGCCGGAAAGCCAGCACTGATCAGGGATCAGTATCAGCGTGTAGCTATTCTGGTGCAACCGTTTCGGCGCCTCACTCGGGGAGCCTCTGAGTAATCAGCCTTGAGGCGGTCCATTCGTCAGTGTGCCGTCACTTCAGATTCGAAAGGTGTATCAACGCCGGAGCCCGGTTCAAAAGGGGGCGGGGCGCCGCGCTCTTCGAATGGGGTCGTCTTGTTGTCGCTAGTGCCCGCTGGCCCGCATATTGTGGACACTGGTTTGAGCTCGTCCGCTTACGCCGCTAAAGGTATTATGGATCGGCTTTTCGCGGCCCGCCGCAGACCTCGCGGAAACCTGCCGCCATGAACGTCGCCATACGTTCCTTGATGGATTCGAAGTCATCGGATTTGCAAATACCGCCTGACAGCTTGTCGATCCGTCCGGTGCGCGCCAGCGTGAGCAGAAGCGCGCCACTCACGAAGTGGTATCCCCAGAAAATGTCTTCTTCCGAGCACTCCGGCATCGCCTTCTTCAAGAGGTCGATCAGTCGAAGGACGACCGGGTCGAAATGCTCGTCCATCATTTCGGCGCCCCATTCGGGTGTGTTTGCGATTTGCGCGCTGAGGGCGCCGTAATTTTTCCAGCCTGTGCCGCCCTGGCTGTAAAGGTCGAGGTCGGTGTCGAGAAAAGCCCGCAGGGCGCCTTCGACTGTCGGTTTCCCGTTCGTGGATTTCTCGTAGGCGTCCAGGGCCTCGATCCGGGTCGTGCTCGTTATGACGGCGCGCCGTCCGAAGGCCTTGTCGAGGAGTTGTTTCTTGTCCTTGAAATAGTAGTGCAGCAGGGTGTGGTGGACGCCTGCGCGCTTGGCCACATCCTTCAGGGTCACGCCGTGGAAGCCGTTTTTCGAGAACAGGTATTCGGCTTCGTCGAGGATGAGCTCCATCGTCTCCGCCCGCTGTTCGGCTTTTGACATTCGGCGGCGATTGTTCGTTTGCTTGGTCACTACAGTATTCGCTTGTCTCGGTTCCATTTTATCAATGGTGTAACGTGTTTTCAGTCAACCTTCACACTGAGTTGCGCGGACCGGAAGCGTCGCTCGCCTCTTTCTGGTCAGCCGTGGCGCAGGCGGCTGCATCCAATTTCTGGAAGTACCGCATGCCACTTGAAGGTATTTGACCCCGGCTTTTTAGGGGCGTGCCGCAGGCTCGTGCGCGACCCGTCTTTCTCCATTTCTTCGCGAGAGGATCGCAAATCCGGAGACAAAGTCACGCCATTTCCTTTTTTCATTCACACGAGAGTGAATTTTATTGACATGTGGTTCCAACTGGTCTCCAACTGCCTCGCGAAAGGCGACCAAACGTCTTCGCCTAGGGAGGAAAATATGAATCTACGGCTTCTGGCTTCCGCGTCAGCAATTTCGATTTCTGTTTTGGCCGCTCCGGCATTCGCGCAGGATAATGCGACGGATAACGAGGCTGCGCGTGAAACACCTGAGGGTGAGGCGCGTCAGGATAAGATCATTGTTACATCAACCCGGCGGGAACAAAGCCTGCAGGATGTGCCGCTGGCCGTCACAGCTTTCCAGCAGGAAGCCATGTCGGAAAAAGGTATCGTCAGCTATGACGGCCTCGCCCGCGAAACACCCGGCATCGTGCTGAACCAGCCGACGGCCAACTTCAACACAATCACCACGCGCGGCATCGCCACCAACGGCTACGGCGCCAACCTGCAGGCCGCCACCGCGATTTACATCAACGAGCTTCCGATCTCCTCGAACGGCAACTCGACCATTCTCGACCCGACGCTGTTTGATGTCGAGCGGGTGGAAGTTCTGCGCGGGCCGCAGGGCACGCTGTTCGGCGCGAACTCGCTGTCCGGCGCTGTGCGCATCCTCACCAAGCAACCCAATCCTAACAAATTTGAAGCATCCACTCTGGTGGACTTCGGCGTGACAGATGGCGATGCCGTCCGCCAGCGGTACAATGGCATGGTCAACTTGCCGCTCATCGAAGACCAGCTGGCGCTGCGTGTTGTTGGGTTTTACCGCGATGAGGACGGCTGGGTCGATAACCTCGGGACCGGTATCGAAGGTGCGAACTCATTGAAAGCGGTCGGTGGCCGCGCGCACCTGCTGTGGGAACCGACTGACAAATTCGACATCGGCCTGCTCATCATCCGTGAGGACAACGAGCCTGCGGATTCGAGTCTCACCAACCCGGACCGAGGTGAGTTCATTCGCTACACGGACCGCCCCGATCTCTTCCAGTCCGATCTGACCAGCTACAACCTGACAGCCAACTGGGACATGGACTTCGCGACGCTTACCAGCTCTTCGAACTATTCCAAGATCGACGGCAAGTTCATCGTCGACCTGGCGGGCACGTTTGGTGGAACCATCCCCTTCGCACTCGATGCGGTCGGTCATGACGAAAACTTCGTTCAGGAGGTCCGTCTGGCATCCGCCGATGGCGGAGCATGGGACTGGATCGTTGGCGGCTTCTACTTCAACAAACGCCGCGACATCGACTACGATTACCGTTCCTCGCAGGAATTCCTCGATGAGCGTGGCCTGACCGGTCTGCCGGATGAGTACTACTACCGCTTCAAGGGCTATTTCGACGCCATCGAATCGGCGGCATTCGGGGAGCTGACCTATCACTTCTCCGACAAGCTGTGGGCGACAGGCGGACTGCGCTACACCGAAACCTCGGTGCAGTCTCACACGCTTGCCGGTGGCTATAATTCGAACTACCTGACCGCCGCGCTTTTCGGCCTGACCAATACGGCCCTCACGATTACGCCGGTTGTCGCGGCAGATGGGCTCAAGGTCGAAGCCGACAATTTGTCGTACAAGGCCAGCCTCTCCTACAAGCCGGTAGACAATGTGACGACCTATGCGTCGATTGCGACGGGTTTCCGCTCGCCGGTCGCGAACGCCCGTGCTGGCCTCGCCAGCGGTGTGGATCCCAACGACATCATCATCCCGAACGGGGCCGATTCGGACAAGCTCATCAGCTATGAGGTCGGCATGAAGGGCGCCTTCTTCGACCGCAAGCTGACAGCGAACCTCGCCGCCTACTACATCAATTGGGAGGACATCCAGGTTCAGGCAAACCGCCTGTCTGACCAGGCGCAGTTCGCGACCAATATCGGCAAGGCCGTCAGCCAGGGTCTGGAGTTCGAGATCGGCTACTATCCGGGTAACGGCTTCAGCCTGTTCGCGAACGGCTCGCTCAGCGACACCGAAATCACGGACCTTACGGATGCGGAAGCGGCGATCTCGGGTGCCGAGGAAGGGCTGCAACTCGCCATGCCGGACTTCCAGGGGGCTCTCACGGCGCGCTACGATTTTGATATCGGCGACAAGGACGCCTTCGTGACCGCGACGGCCGCCTATGTCGGTGACTTCCCGGCCATGTTGCCGAACGTGCCGGGCAATCCGGGCACACCGGCCCCGACCTTCGATTACACGGAAGCGTACACGGTCGTGAATGCGCAGGCCGGCATCTCGAAGAACGACTGGAAGGTGATCGCCTATGTCGAGAACCTGTTTGACGACAGTTCGATCACCTACGTCCACCCGGAAGGCTTCCTCGATAGCCGCTATGCCCGCGTGCGCCCGCAAACGATCGGCGTCCGGTTCAGCTACGAGTACTAGGCAGGCCGGAGGTGATACTCATGCTGACAGGTTTTCCGGCGGGCACGTGGCAGATGATGCCGAAGTCTGGTGTATTTGCCCTGCTGCTTGTTGTGTGCATGCCGCTTCTGGCGATGGGGTGCGCAACGGAACAGGCCGGAAAGCCGGTTGGCGAAATCGTGACGGACACGCCCGCGGGCGTGGTTCGGGGGCGGGTCGTGGGGGATGTCGCGGTCTATCGCGGCATCCCCTATGCCTTGCCGCCCACAGGCGCGCGCCGATGGACACCGCCGCAAGCGGTTCCAGACTGGGAAGGCGAGCGGGATGCCCAGGCGTTCGGACCGGCCTGCCCGCAACCGGCCTCCCTGCCGGGGAACATCTATGCGACCGAGCTGGGCTCCGTCGATGAAGATTGTCTCAGCCTCAATGTCTGGGCGCCGGAAAATGCGGAGAACGCGCCGGTCTTCGTCTGGATACATGGTGGATCGCTGACCACGGGGGCGGGCAGCCTCGACATGTATGATGGTGCCCGGATGGCACGCGAGCAGGGGCTTGTGGTCGTCACGATCAACTACCGCCTCGGCGTGCTCGGCTATCTCGCGCATCCGGGGCTCAGCGCCGAGTCCGGGCAGGGCATCTCCGGCAATTACGGCCTGATGGACCAGATTCTGGCGCTGGAATGGGTCAAGCGAAACATCTCTGCCTTCGGTGGGGATGCGGAGAATGTCACGGTGGCGGGGGAGTCCGCCGGCGCCCTCAGCGTCGTCATGCTGATGACCTCGCCCAAGGCAAAAGGCCTGTTCGACAAGGCGATTGCGGAAAGCGCCTATATGGTGACGATGGCGTCCCTGAAGGAACAGCGGAACGGCCTGCCGTCCGCTGAGGCGACCGGTGAAGCGCTGGCGCAGAAAATGGGCGCCGAAGACGTCGACTCCCTCCGCGCGATGTCTGCTGACAAGCTGGTCAACCTGTCCCGCAAGGCTGGCTACTTCCCGTTCCCGGTCATCGACGGCGTGTACGAGACCGGCCAGATGGTCGAGATTTTCGACAGGGGCGAACAAGCCCCCGTGCCGGTCCTCGCCGGTTTCAATGAAGGGGAAATCCGTTCCCTCCGTTTCCTCCTGCCGCCCGTGCCGAAGAATGCCGAGGCCTATGAGGCCGCGATCCGGAATGGTTATGGCGAACTATCCGACCGCTACCTGGAACTTTACCCGTCTGATAATCTGGACGCGAGCATGCTGGCTGCGACGCGCGATGCCATGTATGGCTGGACGGCAGAGCGCCTTGCCGCATCTCAGACCGTACACGGACACCCTTCCTTCTTGTACCTGTTCGACCATAGCTATCCTGCGGCCGACCGGCTTGGCCTGCGTGCTTTCCACGCCTCCGAGATTCCTTACGTTTTCGGAACCATGAAAGAAGCTGTCGCGCCTTGGCCGGAGATTCCGGACACCGAGGAGGAGCGGGCGCTGTCGGAAGACATGATGCAATATTGGGCGAGCTTCGCGCGGGACGGAAAGCCGGTCGCCGATGGCGCTCCGGACTGGCCTGCTTATGGTAATACGGCCACAGGCATGGTTTTCGCCGAACAGCCGAAGACCTGGGACATGCTCGCCCGACAGCGTTTCGACTTACACGAAGAGGTGGTCTGCCGCCGCCGTGCCGCTGGCAATATTCCCTGGAACTGGAATGTCGGCATCCTCTCTCCCCCTCTCCCACCAAAGGAAGCCGCATGCGAATGATCGACGGTTCGATACAGGATTATGCGCTGACCCTCGACAAGCTTCTCGACCATGGTGCCAAATGGCATTCCGGGAAGGAAGTCGTGACGGCCCACGCGGATGGCAGCACGAGCCGCATAAATTATGCGGGGCTTCGGAACCGAGCAAAGCGTGTCTCAGCGATGCTCCAGAGGCTTGGTGTGTCTCAGGGCGACCGTGTGGCGACGCTTTGCTGGAACACCCAGGCTCATATGGAATGCTGGTATGGCATCATGGGCATGGGCGCGGTCTGCCACACGCTCAACCCGCGCCTTACGGCAGAGCAGATCGCCTGGATGCTCGGCCAGTCGGAAGCGGAAATCCTGATCGTTAGCGCAGACCTTTCGCCTCTCGCCTCGAATGTGGTGGAGCTGGCGAAGCGTATCCGGAAAATTCTGGTGATTGACCCGGAACAGGCGGACTTGCCCACCCTGGATGCCTTACCGTCTGCGCAGCTCCTGGAAGAGCAGCTCACGGACGATGATGAAGACCCGCCCTGGGGGGCGTTTCCGGAAACGACACCTTGCGGCCTCTGCTTCACGTCGGGTACGACGGGGGATCCGAAAGGCGTTACCTACACGCACCGGGGAAACTTTCTGCATACGTTACGCCAGCTTCAGGCGGATGTCTCGGGGATGACATCGCACGATGTCGTGCTGCCCGTTGTTCCCATGTTCCATGCCAGCGCATGGGGCCTTCCGTTTTCGGCACCGGCGACGGGGGCAAAGCTCGTTTTTCCGGGGCGTCATACGGATGGCGAACGGCTGGCACGTCTGATCGTCGACGAGGGGGTCACCATCGCCGTCGGAGTGCCGACCGTATGGCTTGGCGTGTTTGACTATGCCGATGTGGCAGGAGTGGAGTTCCCAACATTGAAAAGCGTGATGGTCGGGGGCGCCCCGATGCATCCCGCTCTGATGAAGCGGATTGAAGACCGTGGTATCAGTGTGCAGACGACATGGGGCATGACGGAATTGTCTCCGCTCGGCACCGCCGCGCCGCCAGGGGACGCGCGCTCGCCGGATACGGCTGGCCGGCCCGCAATCGGGATCGATCTCATGCTCGCGGACAGCACAGGCAAACCGCTGGAAGAACAGAGGGGGCAGGAAGGTCACCTCTGGGTCCGGGGGACATCTGTTGTGGAGCGCTATTTCGGCCAGACGGAACCGGCGACGCAAAGTGGCTGGTTTTCGACCGGCGACCTCGCCCGTCTGAGTGATGACGGCCAGCTCTTCATTACCGGCCGCGCCAAGGACCTGATCAAGTCCGGTGGTGAGTGGATCAATCCAACCGAGATCGAAACGCTGGTGTCCGGCTTGCCGGAAGTCGCGCTTGCCGCGGTCATTGGCCAGCCGCATGAGAAATGGGGCGAGCGGCCGCTGCTTCTCGTGGAGTTCCGGAACGGAAGCGCCCTCAGCGATCAGGCGCTGCGGGAACCGCTGGAGGGGCAGGTGCCATCCTGGTGGATTCCGGAAGACATTATTCGCCTGAGTGAAATTCCGCTGGCGCCGACCGGGAAGATCGACAAGAAGCGCCTGCGCAGTCTCTACAGTGCCCCGGAAGTGGCCGGCGGCTAAGGGGGGTGACCATGGCTTCGCAGACTGGGTTCCGGAATCTCCTTCTGGCTATGGCAGCCACAGCTCTTTCTGCCTGCGGCAATCCGGAGCCTGAAGTCTCGGCGCGTCCTTTGGTCGAGCTCCGGCAGGGCGTTCTGGCGGGTGAATACGAAGGCCGTCTTGATGTGTTCCGCGGCATCCCTTATGCGGCGCCTCCGGTTGGCGGCGCACGATGGACTGCGCCCGGGCCGGCCCTGGCCTGGGACGGCGTTCGTGATGCATCGTCTTTCGGCCCGGCCTGCATCCAGCCGCCGGTTCCTGAAACCAGCCTCTATTACGATCCGCCTGCGGAGTCTTCCGAGGACTGCCTCACCCTGAATGTGTGGGCTGGCCCCGATGCGGAGACGGCCCCGGTCATCGTGTGGATTCATGGCGGGTCCCTGCGGATCGGGAGCAGTGCGGAGCCGATGTATGACGGCGCCGAATTTGCCCGGCGCGGGGTCGTGTTCGTTTCGATCAATTACCGCCTCGGCGTGCTGGGCTACCTGACGCATGCAGGCCTCAGCGCGGAGGCGCCTGACGGGGTATCCGGCAATTACGGTCTGCGTGACCAGATCGCAGCGCTGCGATGGGTCCGGGACAATATAGAATCCTTCGGGGGTGATCCGTCCAACGTGACCATCATGGGGGAGTCGGCAGGCGCGCTCAGCGTCTCCTACCTCCTGACCAGTCCGGACGCCGACGGCCTGTTCCACAAGGCGATCATCGAGAGCCCCAATGCCCGGAATTTCCCGGAGCTGAAAACGGCGGCCTATGGCCTGCCATCGGCGGAAGCCATCGGGGCGTCAGTCTTTGAAAGTCTCGGCCTCGAAACGCTGGAGGCTGCCCGCGCCATGGACGCTCAGGAGTTGACGAACCAGGCGAAGTTTGCCCCGCAGGGCACGGTCGACGGCAAGGTGCTGCCGTTGCAGATCATTGATGCCTTCGACACGGGCCGCTTCGCGAAGGTGCCCGTCCTTGCCGGGTTCAACAGCGGCGAAATCCGCGCCCAGCGCGCTTTCGCACCGCGCCCGCCGGACTCTTCTGAGGCCTACGAAGCGGAAATCACCGCGCGATATGGCGACACGGCGGAGGCGTTCCTTGACGTCTATCCATCCGATGACGTGCCGGGATCGATCCTCGCCACGTTGCGCGACGCGATCTATGGCTGGTCGGCTGAACGGATCGTCCGGAAGGAAACTGCGGCAGGGCAACCGGCCTTCATGTACGTCTTCGACTATTGCTACCCGGCCGCAGAGGCCGAGGATCTCTGTGCCTTCCATGCGAGTGAGTTACCGTTCGTGTTCGGCAATCTGGCTCCGGAAAGCCTGCCTCCGAACTGGCCCGTTCCGGATGGCGATCAGGATCAGGCCATCTCCAAAACGCTGCTGGATTACTGGACGTCCTTCGCTGCAACAGGCCAGCCGGAGAGCGTCTATGGTCCGGTATGGTCATCCTATGGTCAGGATCAGTCATACCTTGATATCGGCCAGACCCTCGCAAGTCACACCGATCCCATCCCCGGAATGTTCGAACTGCACGAGCAACTGGTCGCGGAGCGCAAGGCTGCCAGCGAGCCCTGGTTCCTGAATATCGGCCTGGGCGCCCGTCCCCTGAGTGATGCCGCAGGGAACGAGGCAGAGTAAGAGTGCCTACTCGTGTTCGGTCTTGTTCGGCGCGGTGAAGGTGATCCCGGTATCGTAATGATCACGCCAGTTGCCGGGCGGTAAGGGCAGGGCCCGGCTGTCCTCGCTGTGGGCGGGGGTGAACGCCTTCCGCGGCGCTGGCGTGCGAAGCTGCTCCAGCCAGAACACGCCGTCATAGGCGCCGCTGTTCCCCCGCGTCGAAACGAGGTCGGCGTCACCGTCACCGTCCATGTCCCGCGGGATGAAGCCGTCATACATCCCCCGCACGCGCCGGGAAATATCGTGTCGTTTCCAGTCCTTACGTGCGTCGCCCGGGTTCTCGAACCAGGCGATGCGTCCCACGGTGGAACTGGCCGTCACGCCGGGACTATCCTCGGCGCGGGAGGCCCCTGAATAGGCGCCGGCCAGGATGTTGAGACCGGAATATCCGCCGGTGATTGCATCGAGGTCGCCGTCCCCATCAATGTCAGCCATGGCAATGCCCGCAATGAGATCCGGGAGGGTGTTTCCGATCCTGTAGAAGGTCCAAGGCAGGTCCAGGTTCTCCGGCTGCTTAAGCCAGCCCAGCCCGCTGATCATCGGATTTCCGGATTGCTCGGGCGATGTTTCGTGAACGGACACGATCAGGTCCTTGCGCCCATCGTCATCAAGGTCAGCGAAGACGGACTGAAAGGCATTGGATGCGCCGGTCCATCCGGGCGGAACGGGAAAGCCTGCCGTGATCGCGATCGGGTGCGCCGTAACAGCGAGGGTGCCGTCCGGCAGTGTGCCGGTGTTTTCGAGGATCGCCATTTCCATCATCTGGCGCGCGGCAACCAGCACGTCCGGGTCGCCATCATTGTCGATATCGACTGGCATGGCTGTGTTGGGCACGACTTCCCATGACAGGGCCTGTTCCTGCCAGCTGTCTTGTTGCAGCGGGTTGCCATGCAGGCGGAACAGGGACGTCGGATGCGCCGCACCGGGATGGCTTGGGTCGAGGATGTCGGCTGTGCCTTTATTTGCGGCAAGCACATCCTGCCGTCCGTCTCCATCCATATCCGTGATGAATACACGCAGCCAGGAGCCGCGCCCCTCCGTGATCTCCGGAATGATGCGCGCCCACTTCGCGGTGCGGAAATCCTTGCCGGGATTCTGGATGTAGAGCAGGTGAGCCTCTTCGCAGGCCGCGACGAGGTCGGGCCAGCCATCGCCGTCGATGTCTCCGATGGCAATATCTTCGATGGCGCCGACTTCTGCGCCTTCCGCGACCGTGATGTTCACCCAGATCTCCGGATCGGCGGTCCCAAAGGCGATACGCAAATGGTTCGAATCTTCGTGCACCGATACGATGTCGAGGTACCCGTCGCCGTCGAGATCTGCCATGGCGAGGCCGTCGCCGCCACGGATCGGAAGCCCACCATTCACCTGCTCATCATCGACTGTATGTTCCTGCCACGAAATATACTGGCCATCAGGCGCCTGCGCGTCGCTGGGCGTATCGGCGACCGTCCGGATCGCAGGCGGCATGTCCGCCGGAGGAGGATTGGTCGCTGACTGACAGGCCGATGTCACCAGTACAGCGGAGCCGAGCAAAAGTGATCTGCGAAATAGCATGCGGGTGTCTGGTTTCTTCCTCACAGTTCCAGCCTCTCAATGTCTGCCCGGATATTTTTTGCGGCGAGCGCATAGTGCAGGCAAGCCCAGAGCGCCCCGATCACGCCGCAGATCAGCATGGCCATTGCGAGCGGGGAATTGAAGCCTGACGTCGTGAAAATATCGCTGAGCGAACCGACGATCAGAGGTCCGAGGCCAAGGCCAATCAGGTTCAGGATAAAGAAAAGGATGGCCGAGGTCAGGGCCCGCATCCGGGCATTCACGAGGCTGTGCGAGACAGCAATGACCGAGCCTAGATATGCGGCTGTCAGGAAGTGGAACGGGGCTGTCAAGATCAGTGCGACAAGAACCGAGTCCGATGTCAGCGCGACGAGCAGGACGGGGACGATCAGGAAGGTGAGGATGCCCGGTGTCCAGAGATACCAGCGGGCGTCACGCGCCCCGAACTTGTCGGCCATCCAGCCGCCAAAGAAGGATCCAAGTGCACCGCCGATGCCGTTTGTCAGCGCCATCCAGGTGCCGACCGTGCTGAGGCTGAGCTCGAAATTGCGCAGGAAATAGGAGGGGAACCAGTTGCCGATGCCATAGATGAGAAAGGCCTGAAGACTGGCGGCAATGGCGATATGCCGGAAAGAAACCCGGGTCCACAGGAGGCGGGCCACATCGAGAGCCGGTGGAGCCGTGATGGCCTTTTTCTCAGCCCCCTCTGACCAGCCCCGAATGGGTTCGCGGACCGTCAGGCGTACGATCAACGCAATCACCACGCCGGGCAAGCCAACCACGAAGAAAGCGAGGCGCCAGCCGAACGTTTCTGCAATCCGGCTGCCCAGCGCAAAGCCGATCAGGATCCCGATATAGATGCCGATGGAATAGACCGACAGCGCAAGGGCGCGGTTCTTTGGCTTGAAAATATCGGAGATCATGGAGTGAGCTGGTGGGCTGCCGCCTGCCTCGCCGACGCCGACCCCAATGCGGGCCAGCAGAAGGTGGGTGTAATTGCCGGCGAGACCACATATTGCAGTCATTGCACTCCAGACGGTCAGGGCAAGCGCAATGATGTTGCGGCGAACGCCCTGATCAGCCCACCGCGCAATCGGGATGCCGCAAATCACGTAGAAGAGTGCGAAGGCAAATCCGGTCAGCAGGCCGAGCTGGGTGTCCGACAGGTTCAGTTCGGTCTTGATCGGCTCCTGCAGGATCACCAACAGCTGCCGGTCCACGAAGTTGAGGACGTAGACGGTCGTCAGGATCAAAAGGACGTAAATCCGGTAGGGCCCGCTTGAATAGGCGGTCCGTGGCTGATCCGTCGCTGGTTGCGGTGCGGGCGCGCCCGTCTGTGCGGACTGAATGTTTTCGGCCGTCACTTTTTCCTCCCATTTGGAATTTTTTGTGCGCCGCTTGCTGCGGCTGAATAGTGCGAACGTGCAGGGTGTCTCCCGTGCGAGAAGGGGGCTTGCTTCGACTGGGGGAAGAGAGCCCCGGTTATTCAGAACGAGCGCAGGCGGTGAGATAGGCGAGTCAAAAGGTTGCGGACATGGCTGCAAGATATTCACTCAAAAGTGAGTGAAGTCAATTGTTGTCCTTGCGCCTTAAACCCGGGCCAATTTGATTTTCGGAATTTCATCGCCGCTGGATTTTAGCACCAAGGCCGAACCACCAGAGCCAAGCATTTCTGGCCTCGCTGGAGGCGCCCGCAAACCGGGAGAAGTGGAGATCACCTCTGCAGCGCGGCTCTGTCCGCCCATGACGTAGCCAATCGACTCGGACGGTGACGGCTGTGCCGGGAGCGGTCCGATTCTTTTGATCTACAATGCGATTCCAAAATCCGCTGCGAACGAGATTGAGAGCCCGATCCGGGTAAACCTAACTTTGGTTCAACGTCAGTTCCCTCTCGGAACAGCAAGTTCGCGCGCGGTACGTAATGCTCCTGAGACCATTCTGCGTGGAGGACGCATTGAAGCCGTTACAGGAACAGAAACTCTGGATGTACGAAAAGATGGTCGAGAGCCGTCATTTCGAAGATCTCATCAAGCCAGCCTATTTCGAAGGAAAACAGCCTGTCTTCAACATGGCCAAGGGTCCGCTACCAGGTGAAATGCACCTGTCGGACGGTCAGGAGCCTTGCGCTGTTGGCGTGTGCGCGCATCTGACGCCGCAAGACAGTGTAACGGCAACGCACAGGCCGCATCATGTCGCGATTGCCAAGGGCGTGAACATCAATGCCATGGCGAGCGAAATCTTTGGACGCGCCAACGGGCTGTCCGGTGGACGTGGCGGACACATGCACCTTTTCGACAAGGCAGTGAATTTCTGCTGTTCGGGCATCATCGCAGAGGGCATGGGCCCCGCTGTTGGGGCTGCAATGACGGCGAAGCTGCGAGGCCGCCCGGACGTCGCTGTTGCGTTCATCGGAGAAGGCGCGGCCAATCAGGGGGCCTTCCACGAAACACTGAATCTCGCGGCGGTCTGGAACGCCCCCGTCGTCTTTGTGATTGAAGACAACGCTTACGGTATCTCGGTCGCCAAGGGTGCCGCGACTGCCATCGAACGAAATGCCGAGCGGGCCGCTGCTTACGGCATGCCGGGCACGTTCGTACCAGGAAACGATCCGGATCTTGTGTTCGAAACTGCGGGCGATGCGATAGCGCGTGCACGTGCCGGCGGTGGGCCGAGCCTGATAGAGATCGAAACGATCCGGCTGGAAGGGCACTTTATGGGGGATGCCGAAGGCTATCGCCCTGAAGGCGAGAAGGAAGCCCTTCAGGCGCGCGATCCGATCAAGATCTATCGCGCCCGCCTTGAAAATCAGGGCACATCACCTGCAGACCTCGACGCGATTGAAGAGGCGGCCAGGCAACGTGTCGCCGCCGCTTTCGAGCACGCTCGGCAGTCTCCTGCGCCCGCGCCGGAAGATGCCTTCACAACTGTCTTTGCGTGAGGAGCCACAGCGATGGAAAAGAAACGTAAACTGACGATTGCGAAAGCCATGTCTGAAGCCATCGCCCTGGAAATGCGAGCCAGTTCGGATGTGCTGGTCATGGGCGAGGATATTGCCAAACTTGGGGGTGTGTTCGGGAACACGCAGGGCCTGCTGGATGAATTTGGCCCTGATCGTGTGCGCGACACGCCGATCTCGGAGACTGCATTCATCGGTACGGCGGTCGGAATGGCTGCGGCAGGCATGAAACCCGTCGTCGAACTGATGTTCGTTGATTTCTTTGGCGTGTGCATGGATGCGATTTACAATCTGGCCGCCAAGCAAAGCTATTTTTCGGGCGGCAACGTCACATGTCCGATGGTGCTGATGACGTCTGTTGGTGGGGGCTATGGAGACGCCGGCCAGCACTCGCAGACACTGTATGCGACTTTCGGCCACCTGCCGGGCCTCAAGGTCGTTATTCCATCCAATGCTCATGACGCAAAGGGGATGATGGCGGCCGCGATTTCCGATCCGAATCCGGTGGTCTTCATGTTCCACAAGGCGCTGCAGGGCATGGGCTGGCTGGGGACTGTTCCCCGTTCGATCACACACGTGCCGGAAGAGCGCTACACGATCGCACTCGACCGCGCGCACATCGCCCGTGAAGGCCGGGACATCACACTGGTCGGCCTTGGCCATACCGTGCACCTGGCGCTCGATGCCGCAGCCGAGCTGGAAGGCGAGGGGATTGAGGCGGAAGTCATCGACCTGCGCAGCATCGCGCCGCTGGATCGGGAAACCATCCTGGCATCTGTTGCCAGGACCGGGGCGCTCATCAGTGTGGATGACGATTATCATTCCTATGGCGTCGGCGCAGAGATCCTGGCCAGTGTCGCGGAGCAGGATGACCTTCGCCTGAAAGTGCCGCCGAAGCGCATTTCCTATCCGGACATCCCGGTGCCGTTCGCACCCGAAATGGAGCATTTCGTGCTGCCCAATGCGGATAAGATCGTCACTATGACCCGCAAGCTTCTGAAGGAGAGCGCAAATGTCTGAGATACGTATTCCCGACGATTGCTGGGACGATGACAGCGAAGGCGCCATTTCCACCTGGTATTTCGATGATGGCGACAAGGTCGCGCTTGGAGATGTTGTCTGCGAGGTCATGAACGAAAAGGTGTCGACAGAGATCCTCGCACCTGCCTCCGGCATTTTGAAAATTGAGGTACTGGCAGAAACGCCGGTAAAGAAAGGCGCTGTGATCGCCTCGGTGAGTAGCTGATATGCCGCCTGCTGAGCCGGGTCTGCCACAGCGTCTTGGCGGTGTACGGAAAGTGATTGCCGAGCGTATGCTGGCCTCGCTGCAATCAACCGCGCAGCTGTCTTATCATGGAGACGCAGACGTCACGGAGCTGATGGTTCGCCGGAGCACGTGGAAGGCGGCAGGACATGCCATCAGCCTCGAAGATTGCCTCATCTACGCGATCGCTCGGACACTGGAGGCGTTGCCGGATTTTAATGGCGTCGCCGATGACGTCTCGATCACCCGGCATTCGGCCATCGACCTGTCGCTGGCAATCTCAACCCCGATGGGGCTGATGACGCCGGTTCTCCGGGATGTAGGTTCTATGCAGCTTGGAGACATTGCGTCCGAACGGCGCGACCTGATCGGGCGGGCGCAGGCTGGCAAGCTTGCCGTGTCCGAAATGAAGGGGGGCAGCTTCACATTGTCCAATCTGGGCCATACACGTGTGAGGTATTTCACGCCGATCCTGAATTCCGGCCAGGTCGCGCTGCTTGGCGTCGGACGTCTGGCGGAGACCGTTGTCTTCGATGAGGCTGGCCATCCTGCACCGGCCCGCATGCTGCCGCTTTCCCTGACGGCCGATCACCGGATTGTGGATGGGGAGCCGGCCGGTCAGTTCCTCGACCAGCTTTGCCGGCATCTTGAGCAGTTCCGTGCAGATCCTTGAGCGCCATCATGTCCGGTATCATCAGGCGCCGGACGGACTGAATTTCGAAGCGGCGCAATTTGAGGTCGTCGCGAACGAGGGGGTGCCGCAGGTGCAATTGCACGTCTGGCAGCAGTCGCAATGCCTTGTCGTGCCCCGAGCCTATTGCTGGCGTGACGGAATTGGAGCCGCAATCGCTGCGGCGGATGAGCTTGGCTGGCGTGTGCTGTTCCGTGCGTCCGGCGGCTCATGTGTCTTTCACGGACGTCATGTCCTGTGCATCACCCGACTGATCTGCGAACCCAGCGGGACAAGCGGAATTGACGCGCATTATCGCAGCTTTACGGAATCTCTTGCCGGTGCTGTGGAAAAGCTTGGCGTGGTGGATGTGCGTACCGGCACTGCGCCCGATGCCCCTTGTGACGGCCGGTTCAATCTCCTCGCCGGAGGCCGCAAGCTCGCAGGCACGGCCATGCGCCGGCGGAGCCGGGCAGGGATGGACACAACCCTCGCACATGCCTGCCTGTGGCTCAGCGGCCCGCTGGTACCATCACTCCACGCGGTGGAAGTGTTTGAGAGCCATCTGGGTACGCACAGGTCTTACCCGGCCTCTGCCTGCATCACACTGGCAGAAGCGACTGGCCGGGCAGGTGAGGATCCGGCGGCACTTGCCAATGATTGGGCCCGCGCAATGATGGCCGCCGCTGATCCTACATGTTCAGCAAACGTGTGAAACCGCCATCCACGACCAGAGATTCACCGGTAATATAGCTCGCCTCGTCACTTGCCAGGAACAGCATGGCCCTGGCGATCTCGTGGGGTTGCCCCACGCGTTTCATCGCGACGGTCTGAGAAAGCGTCTCGCGTAATTCTGCCTGATGTCCTGGGGCCAGTCCTTCTTCGGCGCGTTGCAGCATCGGCGTATCGATGAGTCCGGGATGTACCGTGTTCACACGAATACCGAACTGCGCGAGATCATTGGCGGCCGCTCGTGCAAGCCCCATCGCAGCCATCTTGCTCGTCGTATAAGGGCTGGTATTTCCGAATGCGCGCAATCCATTTACGGATGATGTGATCACCACACTCCCGCCATGGTCTTTCATCGCTGCACCGAAAACCTGAAGTCCTTCGAACACGGCGCGGACATTGATGTGAAGGACTTTGTTGAAGTCGGCCGGGTCGATATCGAGGATATTCCCCATCGGCCCGTCGATTCCGGCATTCAGGAGCGCGATGTCCAGACCACCGAATTCCTGCGTTGCCTTTTTGGCAAGGCGTTCCAGCGTTGTCCGCTCCGTTACATCGCCGGTCTCGGGGATGAAGCTGGCACCCAGTTCATCAGTGAGACGCGCCAGGCCTTCACCGTTCATGTCGAGGCCGAGCACACGGGCACCGGCGCCGATGAAAAGGCGAGTCGCAGCGGCACCGATGCCGCTGGCTGCGCCTGTGATGATTGCGGTCTTTCCGGTCAGGTCTGTCATTCAGGTGCTCCAATATTGGAAAAGCGGGACACCGGCCTTTCAGAGGGACCGGTATCCCGTAAAGTTCTGGGAGGAGACGAACGCGGGATCAGGCGTCGACTGTGAAGGAAACAGGCTCCATGTTGCCTTCCGCGACATCGCTCAGTAGCCGGGCATCCAGGATCTGGGCAATGTTGCCATTCTCATCAGTGAAGGCGATCGGACCGTAGCCGATGAAGAGCAGTTCCGTCTCGACATCGACATTGGTGTCGGCATGAACGGCCCCCAGGGGTTCATAGCCCCAGTCGCCGGCTTTCGCGATACTGTCCTTGTACTTCAGTTCGCCCTTCAGCATCAGGAATTCACCGGCGCCGAGATGATAGTGACCAGCAAACATTCCCCCGGCATCAAGCTTCAGGATGATTGAAAATTGTCCGGTCTCCGGGCTGACGCGCAAGAGGCGGTAATGGGCCCCGTTTCCCAGGCTGTGCCAGGGCAGGTCCTTCGGGCTGTGGAGTAGTTCTTCTTCTTCGCGCATGACAGGGTCTCCTGGTTTGGTCGTTAGAATTCGATGCGGGCTTCAATGCCCCAGCTCTCGCGAGGGCCGTAGTAAGTCGGGATCAATCCGAAGGTCGCCGTCAGGTCGGCCGCATCGACGACGTATTGCTCGTCGCCGATATTCTTGGCCCAGAGTGCAACTTCCCATCCTCCATCCTGTGGCGCGAAGGAAAGGCGTGCATTGACCAGTTCATGCGAACCGCCTGAGCTGATGGCTTCGAGTTCGTTCGAGTCGAAATAACGCTGATCCACGAAAACGTACTCAAGGCGCGGGGTCATGACCCAACGGTTCGCAATCGTGAAGTCCTGCTGGCCAGCGAAATTGATGTTCCATTCCGGTGCGCCCGGCAGGCGGTTACCGCTGAGATCGCCGGCGATCAACGATATGTAGTTCTGGTAGTTTGCGTCCAGATACCCGATGCCAAGCGAGAGGTTCATGCCATCGACCGGCACGGCCGTGAACTCGCCTTCGAAGCCGGAAACCTCGGCATCTGCAGCATTTTCAAGTGCAATGACAATCGGATTGGCCGTGCTGGACCCTTGCGTGAAGGTGAACACCTGCAAGTCGGTATAGTCGTATTTGAACACCGCCATGTTCGCGCGCAGGCGATCATCCAGTATCGTTGTCTTCAGGCCGAGTTCATAGGAGGTCAGATATTCAGGGTCGACCTTTGTGAACTCGTTCGGGTCGAAGAATGCCCCCAGATTGTAGCCGCCCGAGCGGAAGCCACGCGATACGCTCGCATAGACCATGCTGTCGGCGCCGAATTCATATTTGGCCAGGACGCGGCCGGACCAGGCATCCCATTTGTCGGACCGGCTTGTTTCGGGAATGATCGGGACCGTCAGGCCGGCCGGCTGTGTCCCGAAAGCACCATATGTCAGCAGGCTGTCGAGTGTCGCGTCCTTTTCTTCTGACGTGTACCGGAGACCACCCGTGAGTGATAAGGCGTCGGTAAGCTGATAGGTCGCCTCGCCAAAGACCGCGTAGGTCTTGGTGTCGCGCTGGGACTCGGCGTCCAAAGGCAGTGTGGCGCTCGGCACGTCGCCGAACAGAGGACCCGAAGTCCGGTAGTGGAAGTCTTCTTTGAGATAATACAGACCTGAGATCCAGGTCAGGTCGCCGCCGCCATCATAGGACAGATTGAACTCCTGGCTGATCTGGTCGCCGTCCTGCTGGAAACGCAGCTCATCCAGGCTCAGCGGGCTTTGGTCGATGTCACCGAGATAGTCGGTTTCAACATCCTCATAACCGGTCACCGATTTCAGTGTGTAATCGCCAAAATCCCAGGTGACGGCGAGATTTGTGCCCCATGTGTCCGCGTGGTGACGGTTGTCCGTCCGGTTGACATTGATGAATTTGGCATCGTCCGGCGCCGGATCGACATAGCCGAGAACATTGCCGCCATTGATGGTGCCGACCGGTTTGCCTTGCTGATAGTCTGAGCGGTCTTTCCCATAGTGGATATTCCACAGGACTTCGACATCGTCGTTGGGCGTGTAGCGCGTAATCGCGCGCAGTGAGGCAAGGTCGGTCGCATTCGCCCGCTCACCATTGTACAGATTTCGCCGGTCGCCATCGTCCGATACCATCCTGCCGGCGAAACGTGTGCCGAGCTTGCCATCGATCGCGATCACGGTGCCTGCCGCTTCAAGTTCGGTACGATTGTAACTGCCAATCCCCATGCGGACGTAACCCTCCTGGGTGTCGCCTGGCTTGCGGGAGTAGAAATTGATCGCGCCGCCGGTCGTGTTGCGCCCGAACAGGGTGCCCTGAGGTCCGCGCAGCACTTCCACGCGCTCCAGATCGAACATCTGCATCATCTGTCCGCCGGTCAGCCCCTGAAGGACATCGTCGGAATAGATGCTTACGGGGGACACAGTCGTCGCATTGAAATCATTGTTGCCGACGCCCCGGATGAAGATGTTGGGGTTGCCGCCAAATGTCTTGATTTCCAGATTGGGGACCTGGTCGTCGATCGCGAGAGAATCCGTGAAGCCAAAATCGGCAATTGCCTCGGCATCGAAAGCCGAAACGGACAGCGGTACATCCTGAATATTTTCAGACGTCTTACGCGCTGTGACGCTGACGGATGGGAGGCGGCGAGCGGCCGTCTCATCTTTGGCTTGATCGGATGCGTCCTGCGCGATGGCGGCCGAGTACGGCGCGGCAATGACCAGAGCGGCAATCGCGGCAGATGCAGTCAGTATCTTTTTCACGGAATCCTCCCAGACTCTCAGTTTTGTTTTTGAGTGTTTTGATAGAAATTTGCGTAGGCGGCGCGGAGATTCTTCTTGTCGACCTTTCCAGTCGCCGTGAGCGGCAGGCCATCCACCGCGACAGCGGCTTCCGGCACCCACCAACGCGGCAGTTGCGATTTCAGGAATTCCAGAACCTCGTCTTCGGAGACGGGGGTGCCGGGCCGGATTGTATAAACGAGCAACGGACGTTCATCCCATTTCGGGTGCGCAAGACTGATCGCTGCGGCCATATCCACGTTGGGGTGTTCAATCGCCGTATTTTCCAGCGTGATCGAACTGATCCACTCTCCGCCAGATTTGATGATGTCCTTCGTGCGATCCGTGATCTGCATGTAGCCAAGCGGATCGATTGTCGCGACATCCCCGGTGTCGAACCAGCCATCCTCAGTGGTCACCGGTTTCTCATGTCCGAAATACTGGTTCACGACCCAGGGCCCGCGGATCATCAGCCGACCGCTGGCCTGTCCATCCTGCGGCAGTTCGTTGTCAGCCTCGTCCAGCAGTTTCAGGTCTACGCCGAAAGGGACGCGCCCCTGCTTTTGTGAAAGAAGACTGGCGCGGTCATCATCTGGCAATGCTGCTGCCGTACTGGTCAGAGTCGAGATTACCCCCATGGGGCTCGTTTCCGTCATGCCCCAGACCTGAACGACTTCCACGTCAAGCGCTTCTGCAAAAGCGCGTTTCAGGTCAGGCGGTACGGCGGAGCCTCCCATGAAGATCCGCTTCAGCTTCGGCAGGCGCCGCCCCTGATCCACAGCGGCATCAAGTACGGTTTTCCAGATCGTCGGCACGCCCCAGGCAAGCGTGACACCTTCGGCCTCGCAGAGATCGAGCAAAGAGGCGCCATCCAGCCTCGCCCCAGGCAGGACGAGCCGGGCACCATTCATTGGCGCTGTCATGGGCAGGGCCCAGGCTGTGGCGTGATACATGGACGCGCAAGGCAGGATGACGTCGGTTGGCGCGATGTTGAAGTTTCCGGGAGCGCTGGCTGCCAGCGCGTGGATCAGGCAGGAGCGGTGGGAATAGAGCACGCCCTTGGGATCGCCGGTTGTGCCTGACGTGTAGCAGAGAAATGCGCCGTCGCGCTCTGACAGGTCGGCCGGTCCATCGCTGGGTGTCCCGTCAGCAATGATGCTTTCATAGTCCATCAGTGTTGGCGAGCTCTGTGCCGGCGTCTTTTCTGGCTCTCCCAGAACGATGCAAGCACGCATCTGTGGACGGTCCGCAGCGATTGCTTCTGCCTGAGCAGCGAAGGCAGGATCGAAGAACAGAAGGTCTGTCTCAGCCTGCCTGACAGAGAACAGGATCTGTTCCGTTGTAAATCTTGGATTGATCGTGTGGAGAATGTGCCCGGCGGCTGTCACGCCGTAATAGAGTTCCAGATGCCGCCGTGTATTCAGCGCAAGAGAGGCGATCCGGCTTTGTGGCGGCAGATCCAGCGCTTCCAGCGCCCCGGTCAGTTTTTGAACACGCGCCTGTGTCTCTGCATAGGATTGATAACGGGCAGTGCCATCCTCATCCAGTGAGAACAGGTTGAGGCCGCCGTGCCGACGGGCCGCGTATCGGAGAATTTCCGGCACACGCAGTTCTACATCCTGCATCAGATAGTCGGCCAAGGCGCTGTTTCCCCGATTTTTTTCTTATCATCCTCATTTGCCACGGGAATTTCGCGGACTGCTTGCCTGAGGGGGCCGTTTGTCTTTCCATCAGGCGCACAGAGTGGCGAGGTGTTTTGCGTCCAGACGAATTGGCATTACTGTGAATCTAATAAGAAAAGGGATATCGGGAGGAACTCATGGCAGAGCTGCAAGACAGCGTCTCTCCGCAGGCGCGCCGTATTCTATTGGAAAATGCGAGCTTCAGCGATTTCTGTGAACGCCTGTGCGCGGTTCACTCGAACTGGGAGCTGAAACGTCCGGATGTGCCTGGATGCGATGCCGAATTCCGGCATGCACGCATGGGCGACACGGACTTTACCGATGTCCAGGTCGGGTTCGGCTTGTCCGGACAGCGCACAAACAGCCAGATCCAGCGCGCCAATGATGTGTTTTTTGGCGTCATCCTCATGCTGGCCGGGGGGCAGCGGTTGATTCAGGATGGCCAGGAGATCGACCTTCAGCCTGGAGACATTTCGGTCTGGGATGCCTCGCGTCCGGCGCAGTTCAGTTCTACGGGAAGCGTGCGGCAGATCTCGGTCCTTGTTCCTCATAAAAAGCTTAAGCTCTATTCTTCCAATATCGAAGATGTTTGCGCCCAGCGTATCAACGGCCGATCCGGACTCGGACTTCTTCTCGCCTCGCATCTTCAGGCACTCAGCGTGGTCCTCTCCACGTCCGACGACATTGACCATGCCAGTACCGAAGCGGCCACACTGGATCTTGTAAGCGCAGCCATCCGCCCGGACAAGGCGGGGGATTACAAGTCGTCAATTCACAAGACGATGCTTCGCCGGGTTCAGGATTACATCATCAACAACCTTCGCGATCCAAATCTTTCGCCTGCGACGATCGCTAGTGTCTTCCGGATCAGTCCCAGGTATCTGCACAAGCTGTTCGAAGCGTCAGACTACACTTTGTCTGAATGGGTTTTGCAGCGACGCTTGCTCGCTTGCCAGTCATCTTTGAAAGATCCCGCGCTCAATCACATGACGATCACTGAGATTGCCTTCAACTGGGGTTTTAACAGTGCGCCATATTTTTCCCGTGTGTACAGACAAAATTTCGGTACGACACCGAGTGGCACAAGAGCGGCCCAGAATGAATTCGGTGGGAAATAGGTTCGGGGGCTGGCAGTTTCCATTGAGAAAATGGAAAGGGGACTGCGCCGCTCTCGCTGCGCAGTCCCCTTCATGCTCGCTTATGTTACCTCACCGCCTGCTGTGTGACGTAGTTATCTCTCACTGCCAAAGCGATAGGTCAGGCTCACGCCATATGTACGCGGGTCGCCATACACCAGTTCGTCGAAACCGAAGTCGGCGACATCGAACGCATCGACGACATATTCTTCATCCGACAGGTTCTTGACGAACGCTGCAAGCTCCCAACGCGCGTCATCCGGCTGCAGGGCCAGACGGGCATTGGCGATCCAATAGGCATCCTGTCCGATGCGAGCGGTATTCTGCGTATCGAAATACTGATCGCCCGTATAAGACGCATCCGCGCTGGCAACGAGGCCGAGGTCTCCCCAGATCGGTCCGGTCTCGTAGCGTCCACGGGCCACAAGGCTCCATTCCGGGGCGGCAACCATCGTGTTGCCGGAGAAGTCCTGCCCGATCGGGGTGACGAAGTCTGTATACTCGGCATCCAGATAGGTTGCTGCGAGGTCCAGCTGAAGGCCGGTGAGCGGAACGCTGGTCACGTCAAATTCGAAACCTTTGATTTCGGCTTCCTTGGCATTGAACAAGGTTTGCGTCGGCACGGCACCCGGCGCGAGACCGAAGACCTGGAGATCGGAATAGTCATAGAAGAAGGCCGCTGCGTTGGCGCGCAGGGTTCTGTCGAACCATTCGGACTTGATGCCTGCCTCGTACGCCATAAGTTTTTCGGGTTTGACCACAGAGGCCTCGATCGGATCCGATGTGGCGCCGGTATTGAATCCGCCGCTCTTGAACCCGCGGGAAACGGATCCGTACAGCATCACTTCATCGGTGGCGTCATAGGAAAGGGCCGCGCGGAAAGTCGGTTCCTCGAAGTTGATCTTGTCCGTTCCGAACGCCGTTGTGTCCAGCAGTGTCGCATAGACCGGGTTCTCACCATCCAGAGGCACGGCGTTCACAGGCCCTGCATACGCAACGTGGTCCAGCGTACGTTCTTCCCAGGTGAAGCGGGCGCCCAGCGTTGCCGTCAGGCGATCGGTCAGCTCATAGTCCGACTGGGCAAACACGGCGACTGTATCTGTCTTCTGTGTGTAGAAGCGATCCGTCCGGAGAATGAAATTCACGGCATCGAAGTAGGGATCAGCCGGTGTCGGATTGGCGTCAGCGAGGAGTTCGAAGGAATCCTGTCCGTTCAGTTCGTCCTGCAGGTAGAATGCGCCAAGGATCAGGCTCATCGGCCCGTCCCATTCGGAGGCCAGGCGGAATTCCTGGCTGAACTGTTCTGACCCGTCTTTGATATATTCTTCGACCAGGCGGTTCGGCGATGCATCGACTTCCAGGATCGCTTCACGGTCGGTGTCGAGGTAGCCCGTGACAGAAGTGAGCGCCCAGTTGCCGAGGTCCCACTCCACTTGAAGGTTTGCCGTAAACGCTTCGACGTCTTCGGGCGTGTGCTTCAGGTTTTCCGCGCCGGAATAGGGATCCGCATCGTCGGTATAGCCGAAGGCATCGGCGCAGATCGCCGCGCCGCGGCCGCCGCATACGCCGTCATAGTCGGTCAGGCCATATTCGCCAGTCGCGAAGTTGATGAGACCCTGGCTTTCATAGGAGCGCGATGTGGCGCTGCTTTTGCCGTACTCCAGTTTCCCGAGAATGCTGAGATTGGAGGTCGGTTCGAGCAGCATCTGAAGGCGGCCGGCCTGAAAGTTGACGTCATTCTTTTTTGTGCTGGTGCCATCAGGGAACGAAATATCTCGCGTACCGTCACGCGTATTGGACACGCCGGAGATGCGGAACGCCAGCTTGTCGCTCACAGGGAGGTTTACGGCGCCTTCGAAATCCAGCTGATTGAACCGGCCGACCGTTGCGTTGACGTAGCCGCCCTGTTCGAAAGCCGGCCTTTTCGTGTGAACGCTCAGCACGCCGCCCGTCGTGTTGCGGCCATAGAGCGTTCCCTGCGGACCTTTGAGAACTTCGATACGGTTCAGATCGAACAGTTGAAAAAGCTGACCGGTAGTCGAATTGTAGAACATGTCGTCAATCATGACACCAATCGCGCCGCTGTTGGCGGGATTGAAGTCATTGATGCCGACACCGCGGATGAAGATCGTGGGGTTGGAGGCGGAGAAAGAAGATTTGATCTGGAGGCCGGGAACCTGCTGGGCGAGATCTTCACTTGTGCGGTAATCCCCTTCGGTCAGCATGCGTGCATCTACGGATGTGACGGTGACCGGCACATCCTGCTGCGAAGCTTCCCGCCGCTCTGCCGTGACTTCGACAGTCTGGAGAACGCGGCTCCTTGTGTCTGCCTGCTCCGTTTCCTGTGCAACGGCAGGCGCTGCTGCCGACAAGGCAATCGTCGATGCAAGCCCCATCACGAGGGGCAGCCGGTCAAATTTTTTCATTCTTCTCTCCCTTATCCGCCTCACGACCACATCGGCGATTGACGGTATTAAAATGGAAGCTCTTCGGGCTTCATTTGCACGAAGACACTTTTCTTCAGTGTGTATTCGTCGAGGACATCCCAGCCGTTCTCGCGGCCGATGCCGGATTGCTTGTAGCCGCCGAAGGGGATCTGCGTCGGCTGAGCCTGGTAAGTGTTGATCCAGAACATGCCCGTCTGGACATTGGCGGCGACGCGGTGCGCGCGTGTCAGGTCTTTTGTGACCACGCCGCCGGCGAGACCATAATCAGACTGATTGGCGCGGGCGACGACCTCGTCTTCGGTTTCGAATTTGAGGACACTCATGACCGGGCCAAATATCTCTTCACGGACATGTTCCATGTCATCCGTGCAATCGGCGATGACGGTGGGGGCGTAAAAGGCACCATTCTCATGGCCGGGCACGTCCGCTCTGTGACCGCCACAAACGATTTTCGCGCCGGCGTCGCGGGCGCGATCAACAAAGCCGCTCACCACACCGAGATGGTCCATGGAGATGAGCGACCCGATCTGGGTTTCGGGATCTGCCGGCGAGCCGACTCTCAAAAGTTTCGTACGCTTCACGATTTCATCCAGCACGGCGTCATAGATGCTGGAATGAATGAACACCCGTGTGCCATTGGCGCAGATTTCGCCCTGGGTCAGGAAGTTTGCATACATGGCGAGCCGGGCGGCATGTTCCGGGTCGGCGTCCCCGAAAATGATGAGGGGGGATTTGCCGCCGAGTTCCAGCGACACTTCCTTCAGGCGCGGGGAGGCGGCTTCCATAACCTTGCGGCCGGTAGGGGCGCTGCCGGTCAGCGAGACCTTTTCAATAGCCGGGTGGGCGGCCAGGGCGGCGCCGGGATTGCGTTCGCCCTGCAGCACATTGAACACGCCAGGCGGCATGCCCGCTTCGATATAGATTTCGGCCAGGTGCACGGCATTGATCGGGGTCAGTTCCGACGGCTTGAAGATCATCGCATTGCCGGCGGCCAGGGCAGGGGCCGACTTCCAGCAGGCAATCTGCAGGGGGTAGTTCCAGGCGCCGATGCCGGCGCACACCCCGATGGGTTCGCGGCGGGTATAGTAAAAGCCGTAGCCGAAATCCTGATACTCCCCGGCGATGCTGCCGGCGAGGTTGGCGTAATGCTCGATCGCGTCAGCGCCGGTCTGGATGTCGACCGCAAGGGCTTCCGCGATAGGCTTGCCCGTATCCTCGACTTCGATGCGCGCCAGTTCGTCATTGCGTTCCCGCAACAGCTCTGCGGCCTTGCGAAGGATACGCCCGCGGTCTTCAGCCGGCATCGCGGCCCACACCTTCTGAGCTTTCGTGGCAGAAGCGACTGCGGCTTCGATCTGCGCGGGGCTGGCTTCGCGGAACCGGCCGATCTCGCCGCCCGTCGCCGGATTACGGCAGATGAACTCCGTTTCGCCATCACCGGCCACACGTTTGCCGTCGATGAACAAGTCTATGGCGTAGCTCACGTCGCGCTTCCTTTTCCCTTGCGGATATCCGTCTTGTCGATTACCGGTACAAAAAATAACTGCACGTTCAATTACATTTTGTCAATTGCGTACGGCCAAACCACTCTCATAGGTGCCAGTTCGGCGCTTTGAGGGACTTTTCAGCCGCGCGTTCAGGAAAGGGGAATCATGCGTATTGGATTTATCGGTCTCGGAAACATGGGCGCCAACATGGCCATGGTGCTGTTGCGATCGGGTGTTGAGCTGAAAGTGCATGACATCGATAAGTCGCGCGCAGCTCAGCATATCGACGGCGGGGCCAGGTGGGCCGACACGCCGGCAGACTGTGCCCGCGATGTCGATATTCTCATCACGTCGCTGCCAAAGCCGGATGTGGTCGATCGCGTGATGCGCGGCGAGAACGGCGTGTTCGAAGGGCTCGGCGAAGGTACGATCTGGGTCGACACGACCACCAATGATGCGGGGCTTGTCATTGAACTCGCAGAGCAGGCCGCCGGAATGGGCGTGAAGACAGTTGATTCGCCGGTGACCGGTGCGGTCGATGGGGCGCGTCGGGGCGAATTGACCCTGTTCGCGGGCGGAGATGAGGCAGCGCTGAATGTCAGTGAACCCATCCTCGCCCGGATGGGCCGTGTGATCCGGTGTGGCAGGCTCGGCACCGGCAATGCAGTGAAGCTGGTAACCAATTATCTCTGGTTCACGCATGCGGCCGTGATCGGGGAGGGGCTGATGCTCGGCAAGCGGGCAGGCGTTCCGCTGGACGTTCTGTGGGATGCGATCAAGGACAGCGTCGGCGACAGCTTTGTTGCCCGTCATGACGCCCCGTCGATCTTTGCTGGCCACTATGATCCGTCCTTCACGCTGGATCTCTGCCTGAAGGATCTGCGTTTGTGCGCCGCGCTTGCGGAGCGCGGGAATGTTCCGATCCCGATCGGTTCGCGTGTGCGTGAGCGTTTCGCGGACGCTGCCGAAGCCTATGGCGGCGACGTTGGTGAGCTTCATGTTGCCAAGCTGATCGAGGATGCGGTGGGAGAAGACCTGCGCCTGGAAGTTGACTGGCCGGTGCATTGGGAGGCCTGAGGCCTCCCGAACGCGCTACTTTTCGAGATGGGACTGGAGGCAGCCCTGGGCGATTTCATCGGCCATGTGGGATGTCAGCTCCGAGCCGCGTTGTGCGTGAGCAATCCAGAGCCCGTCCACGATGAGCGAGATTTCCGACACAAATGCCTCGGCTTCCTCCGGCGGCATGAGCCTTTTCGCATAACGGTTCAGGCTGCGCCGAAGCAGGCGGTCGCTGAGGCGCTCGATCCGCGAGAAGCTCGGATATGACTGGGCGTGCGCCCAGAAATGCAGCCAGACCGTACAGAATTCAGAGTTGAAAAGCGCCGGCGCAAATTTTGAAGAGATGACGCCCTGCAGGCGCTCCGTATCCGTATGCGCCTCGGAAACAGCGCGCTGCTCTTCGATCAGGACGAGTTTCAGCAGGTGCCGCATCGTGGCTTCGAACAGGTCGCGTTTGTTGTCGAAATGCCGGTAGATCGTGCCACCGGTCAGGCCGGCGACCGCGGCGATCCTCTGAATGGTCGACTGGGCGTAACCATATTTGTTCACACAGATGATGGTTGCCTCGATCAGGCTTTGCTTGCGCAGCAGTTTTTTCTCGGCGCGTCCCATCGCGTTCAGCCTCTGCCCGCCGCAGCGCCGAGGCGCCGCTCAAGATAGCCGAACACGGTTGCCTGTGCGGCTTCCGGGGTGATCGCATTATTGTCCTGCGCCTTGCGGATCCAGAGCCCGTCGACCATCGCAACGAGCTCCTGCACGATCTTTTCCGCATCTTCCCGTTCGAGCAGCTTGCTCAGGGCATCCAGAAGATTGCGGTGAAAACGCTGGGCATTGATACGCTCAAGCCGGGCCAGTTCTTCCGACCGCGCGGTCTCCGACCAGAACTGGAGCCAGACGAAGCAATTGCGATGCGTGTAGAGCGGTTCGGACAGGTTCGCATGGATGATCGCATGCGCGCGCGCCAGCGGTGTGTCGGCCTTGCCGAGTTCGCGCACCAGCGTGTCGCTGATGTCCGACATGAGCTGCCGCATGACGGCGGCAAACAGCTCTTCCTTGGATCCGAAGTGATAATGAATGTTGCCGGCAGACAGTCCGGCTTCCTCGGCAATCCGCTGGGCGGTGGCCTCGTGGAACCCGTACTTGTAGATCGCCGAAATGGTTGCATCGACCAGATGGCTCTGGCTTTCATTCCGGTGGCGGCGTTGGCGTGGCGGTGTCGTCATGACCCCTGTCTGGCGTAAAGTGATGTGCATCGTCTCTCGCACAGGTTTTCATACCGCCAAAGGGAAGACTGTACTGTAAGGCGGTGGAGAACATAGCTAAGCACAAATGTAATTGCTTGACCATTTACATTTTGTGGGCATTTTGCGACTGTGTGTTCTCGTAATGGAAAAGACCGGGAGGGAAACAAATGGGTGCGACCGTGAAACAGCTGCCAGGCTCATCAACTGGCGCGGAGATCAATCAGGCGCTCGAAGAAGATGGCGTTGTCATCATTGAAAACTTCTTCCCGGAGGCGCTGATCAAGGCGCTCAACGAGCAGCTGGAGCCTTACATTGCAGAAAGCCGTCCGCGTGTTCAGAACAACATGTATGACGATTTCCTCGGCGGCTACACCGTGCGCCTTCATGGCATCGCCGCGAAAGCCGATAGCTTTGGTCCCGTGCTCACGGATGCGCGCATCCTGGAGGTCATGGACCAGCAGCTGAAGCCGAACTGCACCGATTACCGTCTGAGCGCCGCCGAGCTGATCGAGATCCGCGGTGGAGAGACAGCCCAGCCGATTCACCGCGATGACGATTCCTGGCCGCGCGCGGCTCAAACTGCGGCACCGCTCGTGATCAATGTGATGATCGCGCTGAGCGACTATACGGCAGAGAATGGCGCAACCGTGGTCGTGCCTGGCAGCCACAAATGGGAACCCGGCCGCGAGCCCCAGCCGGACGAGATCACCCAGGCGGTGATGTCGCCAGGCTCGGCGGCGATCTTTACCGGTCAGACCCTGCACGGCGGCGGGAAGAATGTCAGCGGCGTGCCACGGCGCGGGCTGTCGGTCTCTTACTGTCATGGCTGGCTGGTGCCCGTCGAGAACAGCTGGCTCGGGATTCCGCTGGAGAAGGTCCGTGCACTGCCGGAGCGTGCGCAATCCCTGCTTGGCTACGATCTTTATGATGGGACCAGCCGCGGTGGCGGGATCATTAACATGTTTGAAGTCGGCAGCCCAAGAGCGCTTCTGGACCAGTAGGAATGGCTGGCTCTCCCGAAATCGGAACGGCGGACTATGTGATCGTCGGGGCTGGCTCAGCCGGTTGCGTTCTTGCGAACCGCCTGTCGGCATCCGGCAAGCATGATGTGGCCCTGCTGGAATATGGCGGCTCGGACGTCGGGCCGTTCATCCAGATGCCGGCCGCATTGTCGTATCCCATGAACATGAAGCGCTACGACTGGGGCTATCGCAGCCAGCCGGAGCCACATATCGGCGGACGGCGGCTGGCCACGCCGCGCGGGAAAGTCCTGGGCGGGTCCTCCTCCATCAACGGACTTGTTTATATTCGCGGTAACGCCAGAGACTTTGACGCCTGGGAGGCTCAGGGCGCGACAGGGTGGAGCGGAAAACATGTCGCCCCATATTTCCGCCGCCTTGAAAATGTCGAAGGCGCCGATCCGGCCATCCGCGGCACCGAAGGCCCGCTGCACATCACCGTCCCGGAGCAGCAGCACCCGCTTGACCAGGCCTTCATGAGCGCGGCGCAGGAAGCCGGTTTCAACAGAACAGAAGATTGCAATGGTCTGCACCAGGAGGGCTTCGGCCCGATGGACCAAACCATCTGGAAAGGGCGGCGCTGGTCGGCTGCGAATGCCTATCTGAAGCCCGCCCGCGGCCGTGAGAACCTCAAGGTCTATCATGGGCTCGCCTGCCGGGTGCTTTGGAAGGGTGACAAGGCGATCGGGGTCGAACTGGTCCGGAAGGGCGAGCGGCGCGTGCTGATGGCGCGCCGGGAGGTCATCCTCAGCGCGTCTGTCTTCAATTCGGCGAAATTGCTGATGCTGTCAGGGATTGGTCCGAAGGACGAACTCGGCGCGCATGGCATTGATATGGTCAGCGAACGCTCCGGCGTCGGAAAAAACCTCCAGGACCATCTGGAAATCTATCTCCAGTCACGGTGCACCCAGCCCATCACCCTGCGCCGCTACATGAACCCGGTCAGCAAGGGCCTTGCCGGTCTGCAATGGCTGCTGACGAAAACAGGGATCGGCGCCAGCAATCACTTTGAGACGGCGGGTTTCGTCCGGCTGGACGAGCAGGCTGACTATCCCGATGCGCAGTATCACTTCCTGCCCGCCGCGATCCGCTATGACGGCACCCAGCCGGTGCAGGCCCATGGCTTCCAGGCCCATATCGGGCCGGGACGCACCGCTGCGCGAGGCGAGGTCCGGCTGGCGTCTGCAGATCCGCTGGCGGCGCCGTCCATCCAGTTCAATTACATGTCGAGCGACAATGACTGGAAGGCGTTCCGCGCCTGCGTGCGCCTGACACGGGAGATATTCTCCCAGCCGTCCCTCAGGGCGTACAATGACGGGGAAATCACCCCAGGCCTTGAATGCATGAGCGATGATGACATCGATGCGTTCGTCGCGCGGGAAGTCGAAAGTGCTTACCATCCATGCGGCACCTGCCGGATGGGCAGCCCGGATGACCCCGGCGCCGTGGTCGATCCGGAATGCCGCGTGATCGGTGTCGAAGGCCTGCGGGTGGTCGATTCCTCCGTGTTCCCTAATATCACCAATGGCAACATCAATGCCCCGACCCTGATGCTGGCAGAGAAGGCCGCCGACCATATACTGGGAAATGAAATCCTTCCGGCGGATGCAGACTGATGGAACAGGCTTCCGGCACAGGCGCGCTGCAACACGCCGGCCCAGGCCGGGGTGAGGTGCTCGCGGCCATCCTGATCGGCGGCCTCGGCGTCACGCAGGTTGTGGCGATGCCGCTGCTGGCGAGCCTGATTGCGGAGGCTTACGGGGTCCCGGAGATCAACTCCGGCCTGGTCGGCCTCGCCAATCTCCTTGGCACGGCGGCAGGGTCCTTGTGCGTCACCATATGGCTGCAGCGTCTGCCTGTCCGGCTGACATCCATCATTGCCGCTCTGCTGGCGTGTCTGTCGCAGACCGGGGCTGCCCTGATGCCGGACTTCAATGGCGCGATCCTGATGGAAGCGCTTGCCGGGGGCGGCGCGGGCATCCTGCTTGCGCTGTCTGCGGCCATTGTCGGCGCTTCCGGAAATGCAGACCGCGGCTTTGCCTTCATCCTGACCCTGCAGGCCTTGATTGCGGTCATTGTCCTGCTGGCCATTCCGGCGCTCGGCGGAGCGTCGGCGCTGCTGCCGGTCGGCCTGTTCCTGGCGGGCATGCAGCTGCTGCTTCTGCCGGCGAGTCTGGCGCTGCGGCGGAATCCGTTTGCTGCGGCCGAGGCACGTGAGACGGACGAAGAGACGTCGATGTTCCATCCGGGCGTATTGCTCAAGGCCGGGTCCTATTTCGTTTTTTCCGCCGCCGTGGGTGTGCTCTGGGTCTTTGCGGGCGTGCTCGGCTCGGTGGCCGGGCTTTCGGATGGCTCGATCGGCCAGGCCCTGGCGGTCGGGAATGTTGCCGCGATCGCCGGGTCGCTGCTGGCCGCGCTCATCACCTCCCGTTTTGGCCGGGTCGGGCCCGTGCTGACGGTCTGTCTTACGGTTGCCCTCAGTGTGCTTCTGTTTACCGACCATATGAGTGTGGGCCATTTCTATGCAGCAAGCGGCCTTTTCCTGTTTGCATGGGGCGGGGGATTGCCGCTGATGATGGGGATTGTCTCAGAAGTCGATCCTACGGAACGCGTAACGTCTCTCTTGCCGGTGCTCGCTTTCGCCGGCATGGGCGTCGGTCCGGCGCTGGTCAGCCTGTTTCCCGAAGCGCATGACCTGTTCCTGCGGGTGTCTGTCAGCACCCTCTCCCTCACCATCCTCTCATTCGGTCTGTTCATTGTCGCGCACCTGTGCTGGCGCAGACAATTGCCCGAAGCCTGACTTTCGTTGCCCCGGTTCGTCGGATTGCCCGCAGGGTGTCCGCCGCTCTTTTCCAATGTTTATGGGAGTGAGAGGCTGGCTTATCCGTCTGACAGGCGGCTGCGCCACACTCCGCCTCATGACACATCCAACCGATTTCATCACGCACGCATTTAAGACGATTGCCCGCGCCGTGGCAGAGACCGGCGTGAATGCGGATCTGTTCAAACAGCCGGAAATGATCTCGAAGACCCTGAAACGCCGCGTCTCGGCAGAGCTGAAGCGGCTCGCGGTGCTGCTCCGCCGTCTGATCTTTCTCATGGCGCTGCAGGTGGAGCTGGCGCCTCTGGTGCCGCGCCCGGCGAGCAATTATTTCGAAAAGACAGAAGGCGAACCGAAAGCGCGCAAGGCCTTCTTTTCCGTCCTGCCGGTGCCCGCGGGTGAGGCGCCAGACTTCCTGCATGGGCCGATCACCGTGCCGACACGAGGCCTCGTGCCCGCCGCGCCACTGATCGCGCGCTGGGAAGCCATGCTGGACACGCTGAAATTCTGCAAACGCCGCGCGAAGTGTCTCGCCCGCACGATCCAGCGCTGGAAAGCTGATGGCGAAGCCCGGCCTTACGTCGCGCCCATCCCTCGGACACACGCCATGCCGGCGCCCCTCGGTCTCGTCTCGGGCGGCCTGACCGTGCAGCTGACCCAAGCCCTGCGCGATTGGCCGCCCGCCGACACGAGTTGAACTTGCCGCACAATCAGGATTTTTGCCGGAGCGCTGACGCGTGTCCGGGCAAAGGTGCTGGGGCTATCGCCGCACGTCGAACTTGTCGGTCTTCCGGTCGCCCATCAGCATGCGCTGTTCCAGCCGCCGGCGGAGGGCGGCGTAATAGGCTTCGAGAAAGGCGATGTCGGTTTCGCCGGGCTGGGCCGTCCAGCCGATCTTGGTGCGGATGCGTTCGGCGACCTGGGATTTGATCTCGCCAGTGGAATTACGCAGCACATCTTCCAGCACGTGAAGTTCGTGGATGCCATAGGCGTCTGCCTGTTGCGGGGTAAAGGCGAACATGTTGCTGCGCGGCGCGGTGACGACGACTTCTGCGATATCACCCATCAGCTTGACCTTTGGCGCCTTGATCACCCAGGTGCCGGCGATCAGGTCACCGACGCGCATCTTGTCCTTGTTGAAGACCGGGAAGAACAGGAAAACGCCGGACCAGAGCAGGCCGAAAAGGGCCATCCAGGCGCCCAGCTGGTCACCGCCCATCAGCAGGAACTGGATTGGCAGGCCGACTTCCACTTCGCGCGTGAAATTCCGCGCGAGGACGGCATTGGCCGTCAGCCGTCCGCCATCCCGGGAAGCGACCCGGAGGCCCAGCGCCCGTTTGCCCGGCGTCGCGGCCTTCCGGCCGATTTCGAAGAAGATGTAGTAGAAATTGCGGACGAAGAAATAGAAGACCAGCCAGAACGCAAACGCGATATTGGCATTCTCAAATCCCATGGACGAGGCGGCAAAGCCAAGGCCGAGCAGGGTGGCGATGACGATGGCCCACTGGATGGCGACATCCATGGCAAAGGCCCCGGCCCGCTCGGCGGCCGTGGCGAGCTTCAGGTGAAGCTGGGCGCCCTCCGGCGTGACGAGGACGCGCGTCATCTTGTTGAGGCGCTGTTCCTCCGCCATGCGTGCGCGGCGGCGGCGAGCGGCCTCGATGTCCATCTGCCGAACGGGGTGGCGGCCTGAGCGGTCATGCGCCCGGCCTCCGGCGGGGGAGGTAGAAATAGAGGAGCCAGAAGACCAGCGTGGCGCCAGCGACCGTATAGCGGACCGTGTCGGAATTGATCAGCTGCCGCCCGAAGCCTTCCAGCACGGCAGCGATGATGAGCATGATCACGCAGCCCATTGCGATGGTCGCCGCTTTCTGCCCGGAATCCCTGGCAGAGGTGAGGCGCGACTTGCGGCCGGGGAAGGCGACCGCGCCGCCGATCACAAAACCGCCTGCGCCGGCCAGGATGATGGCGAAGAGTTCGGTCACGCCATGGATCATCAGCCAGCCGGTAAACTCATAGCCGAGCCCTTTGGCCCAGAAGACGGCGTACATCGAGCCAATATTGATACCGTTCCACGCCAGCAGCCAGGCCGTCGGAATGCCAAAGGCAAAGCCAAGGGCGAAGGCGAACAGCGCAATCTGGGCATTGTTGTTGAACAGGAAGCTCGCAAAGGCGGTGAGCTGGTCCTGACCGATCTCACCCGGCTCGGTATAGATGGTGGAGCGCAATTGCTCCACCGTCGCATCCGGCGTGCGGATTTCGCTGAAGCTCTGGCCGTGGATGGTCCAGTACCAGTCCATGTCCTGGAGGCAGAGGAAGAAAGCGAGCGCGGCGCCGCCGAACAGGAACAGGGCCGCGAGGAGGGTGGAGAGGACTGCGCCGCGGACGGCCTCCGGCCAGTCGGTGCGGATGAACTGCGCGATCCGTTCTCCCATCGAGGTGCGGGCGCCATAGACATAGAAATAGGCCCGCGTGCAGAGGCCCTCCAGATAGGTGATGACGTTCTGGTCGAGCGAAATGGAACGCGCGACGGAAAGCGAGGAGACAGCCTGACGATAGAGATGCGGCAGCGCCATCATGTCTTCATCCGACAATGCCTTCACGCCGGAATTCTCGGCGCGGGTGAGGATCAGGTCCAGCTTGCGCCAGTCGGATTCCCGCTCCTCACGGAAGCGGTAGGACTTCAGCATGTCGCTCAAAGCATGTCCCTCCTCTTGATCTCAAGGTAGCGGGAGATGAGTGCGCCGCCGAAATGCTCCGGCCGGGTTTCGATGATCTGTACGCCCATCCGCTGCAGCCGGCGCAGGACGACATCGCGCTCCGACAGGAGGTTGCCGGCGATCACCGCGCGGGAAACATCCTCGGTTGTTTGCGGCGGTGCATCTGCCATGGAGGAGAGGGCTTCATCCTCGAAGGTCGCGAACAGGACAAGATGACGATCGGTCAGCCGGCGGACATTCTCCAGCATCAGCTCGGCCGAGATTGTGTCGACAAAGTCAGAGAAGATGATGACCAGGCTGCGCCGCTCCAGCTGGCCGGCCAGCGTGGAGAGCGCGAGCGTGTAGTTGGACTCCTCCGCCGAATAATCGAGCCGGGATGCGAGGCTCTGCATCCGGGGAAAACTGCGCGAGCCGGAGAGGAACCCGCTGGAGAGGCCTGGCCGGGCATCGAAACCGAAATACATCGTCCGGTCGCCATTGCGAAGGGACACATAAGACAGGAGCAGGCCCGCATTGATAGCACGGTCGATCTTCGGCACGCCGCCCAGCGGCTCGCTCATCAGGCGGCCGGTGTCGAAGGCGAAGACGATATTGTGATTGCGCTCGGTGCGGAATTCCTTGGCCAGCAGGTGGCGGTGGCGGGCCGAGTGCTTCCAGTCGATAGCGCGCCGGTCCATGCCCGCGGCGAATTCGCGGAGCGCGTCGAACTCGCTTCCGTCGCCACGCTCAATCTGTGTCTTGATGCCGAATTCCGCATCGCGGGAGAAGAGGCGCACAGCCTCATCCTTCACCCAGCGGACATTTGGCGTGACGACGATTTCCGTGTCGAGCTCCTGGATGTGGCGCTTCTGGATCAGGCCGAGCGGGCCCTGCCACCGGCACCAGAGGCGGACCAGTCTGGCTGTGCCCCGGCGCAGCGGTGTCAGCGTAAAGTCATAGCGGCGCTCGCGCCCTTCCCAGCCGCGCAGGCCGCGCGTGGGCTGGTCTTCCAGAAGCTCATTGGTTTCCAGCTGGACTTCCAATCGGGCCGGCAAGCTGCCGCGCACAAACCGGAATGTCACCGGAAGCGGGTCGCTGTCCCCGGCATAGAGGATTGGCGGGGCATCGACATCTGTTTCGAAGGCTCGCAGCGTCGGGCCGACCATCGCGTCCAGCAGGATCAATCCGCCGACCAGCGCAATCCACCCGGCCGAGAGCGTCCAGAGATCCGGGCGCAGCAAGGCAATGCCCACCATGAGCGGCAGGCCGAGCAGCATCAGGAAGATGGCGCGGGCGGTTGGGGAGATCACCGGGGCGCCGCCGTCTGTTCTATGATGGCCATGAGCGTTTCTTCGCTGGTGCGGCCCTCAATCTCGGCTGCAGGCGAAAGCAGGACGCGGTGGCGAAGGGTGGGCAGAGCCAGGGTTTTCACATCATCCGGGATGACGAAGTCTCGTCCGTCAAGCGCGGCGCGGGCGCGGGCGGCTGTTGCAAGCGCTGCAGCTGCGCGCGGGCTGGCGCCGGTTTCAAGTGCGGGAGAGGTGCGCGTGGCGCGGATGATATCCACCACATAGCCAATGACGTCATCCTGTATCTTGGTGGCGGCGACAGATTCGACAGCGGCATCGAGCTCGTCATGCGAGATGACGGACTCCACGCCGAAGGCCTGCGGTGTCTTCATCCCGGTGCGGGTGCCGTGCTGGGCTACTATGGCGAACTCTTCTTCGCGGGAGGGGTAATCGAGCGTGTGCTTGAACAGGAAGCGGTCGAGTTGGGCTTCCGGCAGCGGGTAGGTGCCCTGTTGCTCAATCGGGTTCTGGGTGGCGATGACCATGAAGCGCGCGTTCAGCGGGTAGGCGTCGCCATCGATCGTCACCTTGCGCTCCTGCATCGCTTCCAGCAAGGCAGCCTGGGTCTTGGGCGGGGTCCGGTTGATCTCGTCTGCGAGGAGGAGGTCAGTGAAGATCGGGCCCTTGGTGAGCGTGAACTCATTGGTCTGGAAGTTGAACAAATTCGTGCCCAGAACATCGCCGGGCATCAGGTCCGGCGTGAACTGGATGCGTCCGAAGTCCAGCGAGATGGAGCGGGCGAAGCATTGCGCCAGAAGGGTCTTGGCCGTGCCGGGCGGGCCTTCCAGCAGGACGTGCCCGGTGGAGAACAAGGCAGTCAGCAACAGGTCGACGGTCGTGTCCTGGCCAATCACGGCTTTACGGACTTCGCCGCGGATGCGCGCGGCGAGCTCGCGGATGTCAGCTGGGGTCATTCATGGATCTCCTGAGAATATCGCGGCGCCAGCGCCAGAGGTCGCGGGCCTTGTGCATCAAGTCTTCCCGGCTGGCGGCAGGGCCGCGCAGTCCGGCTTCGATCTGCGAGAAAGTCTTTCCGGAGGTTTCTTCCGGACCAAGACGGTCAAATAGCTCCGATAGCTGCGCTTCGGTGAGATTGCGCGGTGCGCCGATCTGCCGGGCAAGGCGCCGCCGGATGAGCGAGAGGTATCCCGGGGCCATCCGCGTTTCCCGGCGCGCCATGGAGACGAGTCCGGCGGAATTGTCGGCGAGCGCCTGCTTGCCCAGTGCGATGGCGCGGGATTCCCGGGCCGGCGGGCCGAAGCGGATCGAAGCAGCCCAGCCGAGCAACAGGGCGGTGGCCAGGGCTACCAGCGTCACCGCGAGGAAGGGGATGTCGAACATCATCTGCAGCAGATTTTCAGACTGGTTGAACCCATGCAGCGTGGCATCGAAGAGGATGGGCTCGTCATCGCTGTAGCGCATCATGTTGATCATCTGCATCGCGAAGCGGGCATTCTCCCGCTCCGCCAGGCCGAAGGTGTTGATCATGTCGGGATCGGCAAGGATGTAGATATCGCGGCCGGGGATCTGGGCCAGCAGCGCGCCGTTGCGTGTCGCCACGACCGGGGTCAGGTCATCAGACTGGAGAAGCTGCATCTCCAGATCAGGTTTCAGGGCCATCCGGCCGAATGGCGTCGAGACGCGTGGCGGGACATCTGTCCGCACAATCTCCGCGTCAATATCGAGCGCCTCCAGAAGGGCGTCGATGGAGCGCTCATTTGCGAGGTCTGTGTCTTTCAGGCGAGAGGGATCGAACCGGTCGACCGTGCCCCACCATTTCGGCAGGACGATCAGCGTGCCGTCCTGCAGCTCATAGTCTCGCAGTGCCTTGCTCATCCCTCTGGGAGACAGCGTCAGCACCATAAGGCCGTAATGACCTTGCAGATTGCTTTTGAAACGAGAGGTTTCGACCGGATAGTTCTGCGCTTCGAGCAACCGGATGAAGCCGTTATAGCCGATGGCAGAGGTGGAGAAGGGGTGATCCCCTGCACGGTCGCGGTCCCGGAGTTCCGGAGACCAGCCCGCCAGAACCATGATCGCGCCAAAGGAAAAGACGGCGACGGCGATCAGGATGGCGACCGTACGGACCGCGAAAGGGGCCGCATTGTGCTGCGTGCTGTCGCTCATGCCCAGCCCTCCCCGAAGGCGAAATCTTCATAGGAGGCGCGGGCTTCCTGCCAGCCTTCGGAATCCACCGGGCGGCCGCCGAAGAAGCTGCGCTCGACGATCCGGATGATCGGGCCGAGCCCGCGCTTCGCCCGGTCCGGAAGGTGTTGGAGACCGCCGATCTCACGGGCGGTCAGAGACTTCGGAACGCCGCCTTCCAGCCGGGTCTGGATGTCTTCAATGGACCGGAATAGCAGCAGGTGAACCGCTTCGGCGAACTTGCCGGCCCGGGCGAGGGCGTCGGCCTCTTCCAGAAGGCCGCGCGCCATGGCTTCGTTCGGGCGGACATCGACCAGAACATCGTCGGCCAGATCGACCTTGCCTTCGCCAGAGCGGCCGAAACGGACGCGGATGGCCTCCCCGAACACGAAATAGAGGAAGCCGGCGATCACCACGGCAATCATCGCGTAGAACAGGAACTGGAACAGCGGGCCGAGACCGCTCAACAGGTTCCCCAGCCATTGCAGCCAGCGTGGCGGCGGATCGGGCGGTGGCAGAGGGTCCGCTTCCCATTCGGGGCGTTCCAGCTGCATGTCTCCGCGCTTCAGATAGTCGGCATGCGCGCGATCAAGGGCCTCAAGGTCTGTCACAGGGCGCCAGTCGTCCGCAACGTATCCGGGATCGAATTCGTCATTGATGACGGTGCCGGCATGCGTCGCCGTCCGGTCGTTCGCACCCTGCGCCAGCGCGGCCCCCGAAACGGCGGATCCGGCAAGCAGGCTGGCGAGCGCAAGGGCAGTTCCTGTCCTCAACCTCAACCGCACCGGATACTCCTCTCATGGCGGCCAGACAGGCAGCCGTCTGCAACCGACTATTTCAGAGGTCGCGGCAGGCTTCAACGCCCTATTGCGAACCCGGTCCGGCCAACCGATATAGCCCGGCCAAGGCAGAGATGAGGCAAACCATGGACAAGGCGGCGGTCTATCGTGACCTGAAAATGGAAATCGAGAGCGTCGTGGCGGGCGAAACCTCCGTGACGGCCCGGTATGCGACGGCGAGCTGTATCCTGGCAGAGGCTTTCCGGCCGCGCTTTTTCTGGACCGGCTTCTACGTGGTCGACCCGCTGAAAGAGCGTGAACTGGTTGTCGGGCCTTATCAGGGAACGCTCGGCTGCCTGCGTATTCCGTTCGGCAAAGGCGTCTGTGGTCATGTCGCGGCAACGGAAGAGGCGATCATCGTGCCGGATGTGCATGCTTTCCCGGGGCACATCGCCTGCGACTCGGCGACCAATTCGGAGATCGTTCTGCCAGTGTTCGACGCAGACGGAAAACTGGCGGCGGTGCTCGACATCGACTCGACCGAGCCGGATGCGTTCGACGATGTTGATCGCGAAGGCCTCAGCGCGATCTGCGAAGTCCTACTCGTCGCCTGATTTCGGCACGGTCGACATAAGGGTCGCCTCAAAGGGCGGCTGACTGGATGTTGCGCGGCTGACGGTATCGATCCGGTCGATCAGGTTTTCTTCCAGAATGTCCAGCTTGCGGGCGCGGACACCGGCGACGGTGAGGATTTCATGATCCAGCACCTGCCATTCATCCCGGTTCGGGTCGTAGGCGGGCCATTCCGGCAGGCCGGGGCCATTGGGGTCGCCCGTCCGGGCAAAATTGGTCCAGTAGGCCTGCATGGTTTCGGCCAGCTTCTCGTCCTTGTCGGACATGGGCAGGAGCGGTGAAGCGGATCCGAAGACAAACGGGATTTCCGAGCCGTGATAGGCACCGATCGATTGGGCCCGGGTCGGCGTCGCGCGGGTGAAGAAATACATCCAGGTCGGATTGCCGGCGGTGGCATTGGCCTTGCCGAGGAAACGCATGTGAACGCCGAACATGTCATCGCCGAGCATGTCGGTTGCGCCTTCATCCCAGGTTTCCAGCGTGTCCATGCCATAAAGCGCTTCGAGGGCTTTCGCCTGGTTTTCTCCAAACACTTCAGCGAGACGTTGCTCGCGTTCTTCCAGGGACCCGGTGATGCCGCGTGCCAGGACGGTGGGTGACTGGAAGGCCGAGTAAAACAGGCTGCCTTCATCGGCATTGTAACCGGCCAGGATCGGCACGTCCGCTGCATTGCCAGCCCGGATGGTTGCGCCAACCGTATCGGGCAAGATCTTGTCATCGACATTGGGCAGGAAATAGCCGGCAAGGTCAGCCCGCTGTTCGGCGCGGGTGATGATTGAGGCTGCAGGAATGGAGCGAAGTTCGGCAGCGGTTGCTGTCCTGTCCACGAATGTGCTGAGGAATTCCTCGCCAACTGATTCCATGCTGCGGGAGCCGGGCAGAGGCGCTTCAGACAGGTAGTTGGCGTTGTAGCTGCTGGTGCCGCTTTCGAGGATGGCCTTGTGATAGAGGCCGTCAGCGATGGTAGATGCCATCAGCTCACTGACAGACTGGGCGCCGGCGCTTTCCCCGAAAATGGTCACATTGTCCGGATCACCGCCAAAGGAGCGGATATTGTCACGTACCCAGCGCAATGCGGCTGCCTGGTCCATCAGGCCGTAATTGCCGGAGGTCCCGGCCTCTTCCGTGAGTGCCGGGTGGGCCATGTAGCCGAAGGGGCCTAGGCGGTAATTGAACGTGACCAGAACGACGCCGTTTTCGACCAGGGCATTCGCCTGATAGAATTCCGACGACCCTGCGCCTGCCTGGTGGCTGCCACCATGGATCCAGACCATGACCGGAAGCAGTGTGTCATTGCCGATATTGGAGGTACGGACGTTGATGAACAAACAGTCTTCCGCCTCCGCCGGGGCAGGCATGGCGGACATGTATTTTTTTGCGGCGAAGCGCTTCCAGCCGGGAAGACCTGCGCCGTCGATGATCCCGTTGACGAAACCATTCATCCCCTTGCGGACCTGAATGCACTCGGCACCGTATTCACGGACATCGCGGGGCATCGCGCCCCATTGTGGCGGCGCACCTGGCGCAGCCCAGCGGCGCGCAGACGCGTAGGGGATGCCATTGAACACCTGAATGTCGGAATTGTCAGCGTCGATACCGCCCAGGACGAGGCCCTGGTTAATGCGCAAAGGTTCCGCCAAAGCGAGAGGCTTTGCCGGAGCGGTCATTTTGAACCACCCCCACACTCCAGCCGCAATCAGCAGCAAAAACAGAACAATACTAAGGCGTTTCATGTAATCTACCCGCCCCCGACTTGGTGCAACTACTATACCAGACGACTATGGGGTGTCACCGAGTTGTCGCCTTGTTTAACCATGAGAATCCAACCGGCGTGTTAACATGGCCACAACTTGGTGACGTCGGCAGCAACTGTTGGGTCGTCTGTCCTGCCTTTTGTCGCTGTAAACCGGGAGGCCGCCTATGAAAGGCTGTGGTTGCCCGTCAGGTCTGCGAAGGTTGGGAACCTCTTCAGGTCGTTGAAATAAAACAAAATATTGGAGTGCCTGCGTTGCAGGCCGAGCTGTGCCGGTTTCCCCGGTGCGCAAGCAGGGCGGGCGCAGACGAGATCGGCTGAAACCGAAGACGCACTTTGCGCTCCGTGATCAGAGTGTGCGCAATTTGGCGGCAACAAGCCGGTGGCCAGGCGTCCTGTGCAAGCCAGGGGCGATCCGGTCACCGGTGGCTCGTGCCTCAGGCGAATGCTCGTTCGTGTTTAAAGGACACCTTCCGCCCGGATTGGGCGGGTTGTCAGCAATTCCTGGCAGAGGAGTCCGGCCTCACGGTGACGGGCCATGGATTTGTAGTCGGGGTGGTTCAGGGTGGCGATGAAGGCTTTGCGGTCCGGGAAGAACATCACCATGACGGCGTCCCAGTCTCCATTGCCGATAAAGTAGCGCTCGACCTCTCCCATCAGCAGGCACCGCCCGCCCACTTCGGCGGCGGCGATACCGAAAGCGTCGGCATAGCGCTGATAGGCGGCCGCGCCCGGTTCATCGTTTCCGAATTCCGGGTCTTCTGGCCGGTAATCGGCTTTGACGCGGAACTTCAGGATGTTCACCTGCGCGATCGGCCCATCATGGGGGTCGTCACGAAAAGCACGGAATTGATCGGCTGTGGGCTGGAAGGCGGGCATGGCAGGCTCCTTTATGGGGTTTCTGACGGGCGCAGTTCAGGATGGCGCATCAGGAAGCATTCGGCATAGAACAAGGCTGCGGCATGCAGCGCATGTTGAACTTCCAGTGCGCCATAGTCCAGGAATTCTGTATACGGCATTTCAAGCACCTCGATTTCCTCATTGGGGTCGAGGGACTGAGTGCTGGTCGGTTTGCAGCCGAGCGCGAGGTAATAGTGCAGCCGGTTGTTTTGTGTTGCGGGGTTTGGATAGCAGGTTCCGACATGGTGCATGGCACGGGCCGTATATCCTGTCTCTTCCCGCAATTCCCGGGCGCCGACAGATGGCCAGTCCATTTCGCCCGGATCGGACACGCCTCCAGGCAGGCCGAGCGTGAACACGCCGCCGGCGTGGCGGTATTCCCGGACGAGAACGACGTTGCCTGCATCTGTCAGGGGAATGACCGTGACCCAGTCCGTGAGTTCGGTGACATGGTAGGCCTCGACGATATGCCCGTCATCCCGGATGCATCGGTCCGTGCGCAAGCCCATGAAGCGGTCTCGCATGACCTGTTTCGATGAGAGGATTGTCCAGGGCTTCATGTCATTTCACCAATGTCATCCGGGCCAGCTTGGCGAGCAAAACGGCCCAGGGAAGGGCGTGAAAGCAGAGATCGAAAATATCGACTGGTTTTTGAAGTGTCCCATTCGCCAGCATTTTGATCTTCTCCCAGATGTGCGGTTCTGGAAAGAATGGCGCAAGGCCGAGTGTCAGGCATCCGAAGATGACCAGCATCAGGGGGAGTTTGTCCAGGAAGTCGAGCATGGTTTTTTTGCCTCAAGGCTGGTCTGAACCTGAGGGTTCAGGTGCCGGTCAAGAAAATCCAGCCGGGTTTTCATCAAATGGGTCTGCAGCGCTTCACCGCGGATGCCGTGGCGCTGTCCCGGATAGGTCATCAGTTTAAATGGCTTGCCGTTCTCCTGCAGGATCGTCATCAGGCGGGTCGTGTTGTCGAAAGTGACATTGTCGTCCGCCATGCCGTGCATCAGCAGGAGGGGTGTGGTCAGGTTCGCGGCATAGGGGAGCACGCCAGAGGCTGCATACCCCTCAGGATTGTCCTCCGGTGTGCCCATATAACGCTCCGTATAGAATGTATCGTAGAGGCTCCAGTCCGTGACCGGTGCACCAGCGGCTGCCGCAGCGAAGGTGCCTTCCGGGGCCTGCAGGATGGTCATCAGCGTCATATATCCTCCATAGGACCAGCCCTGAATGCCAATTCTGCTCGCATCCACATAGGGCTGGGACTTCAGCCACTCCACACCGGCCAGTTGGTCCCGGACTTCAGGTCCGCCGGTACGACGGTGAATGACATTCTCGAATTCACGGCCGCGATTGTCGCTGCCGCGATTGTCCAGCCTGAATATGATGTAGCCCCGCCGCGCGAGGAACTGGTCCGACATGCTGCCCCAGGATCGTGACACGGTCTGCACATGCGGGCCGCCATAAACTTCGACGATCACCGGATATTTCCTGGACGGATCGAAAGCCGGCGGTTTCAGGATTGAGTAATGAAGGTCTTGTCCGTCTTCGGCTTTCAAGGTGCCGTATTCGGGAACCAAATGATCTGCTTTGTACGGCGCATAGGGGTGATGCGCGTCGAGCGCGTTCTCCTCAATCCAGCCCAGAAGTGTGCCATCCATCCGGTAGAGCCCCGTCTGCGGCGGATGTTCCGGAGAGGATGATGTGCCGACGAAGGTTTTCCGGTCCGGGCTGATCCGGACGTCCCAAGTCTTCCCGGCTTCTGTTATGCGTTTGGGCGAGCCCGGGCCGCCCTGCGGATCCAGGGATATACTGTATAGGTGGCGTTCGAGAACTGTGTCAGCGTACCCTGAATAATAGAGCGCTGTTCCGTCCTCGGAAACCGTCTCCACAGAGTCGACCACCTGGCCTGCAGGGGTGACGGGAATAACATTCTTCTTTCCTGAAGGCGGCAGGATGGCTGCCTGGCGCACGCCGCTGTCTTCCGTGGTGATGAGGAAGCGCCCATCCGGTAGTTCCCGAAAGTCCTTGGAGAGATTTACCCAAACCGGGTTTCGTTCCGTGTAGGGAGACCAGACGCGCCACGGCAGGGAGTCAGTCCTGTTGTACCTGATCTCCGTCTGGTCCCGGTTGACGGTCTGGAACCACAGGCTGCTGCTCGTCCAGTTTACACGCGCCAGATAGGTGTCCGGGCCTGTTTCGAATATCCGGTCGGTTCGCTCTTTTACCAGGTCGTTCACGAACAAGGCGACCCGCGCATTTGGCCGTCCAGCCCTTGGGTAGCGTTGCTCGACAACAGTCACCTTGTCGGCCTCGATGTCAAAACGGGGGACGATGTCCACACCCTTTTCGTTCACCTCAGTGAAAGCGACGTAGCGTTCGTCCGGGCTCCACCAATATCCGGTGAAACGTTTCATCTCTTCCTGTGCGACGAACTCTGACACACCATAACTGATCGCCTGGTCCGGATCTGCGGCAGGTGTCAGTCGGGTTTCCTTTCCGGTGGCGAGGTGGATCGCAAAGACCGCGCCTTCCCGTATGAAGCTGACATAATTACCGCGTGGGGAGATCCGGCCGTCGTATTCGAAGGCGTCCGTGTCCGTCAGCTGTTTAACGGCCGGGCCATTCGTGGTCAGCGTAACGAGGTGCAGGTCGCCGGCAATCGGCACGAGAATCGTATCGGCCGTTCCCCATACATAGTCGGCGATACCCACCGTGCCTGCGATCCGTTTGCGTTCGCGGAGGGCTTTTTCCTCCTCGGACAGATCGACCGTTTCAGGCTCCAGGAGCATGGAATCGACCAGCATGCTCTGCTCGCCTGTTGTTACGTCGAATTGCCAGAGATCGAACCGGTTTTGCTCTCCTGCGCGGGACTTGAGAAATGTAACGCGCGTTCCGTCAGGAGAGTATTTGACCAATCGGGCCACTGGTCCGGACAGGGAGGGTGAGGCGTACAGGCGTTCCAGCGGCAGCGTATGGGGCGTATCGGTCAATATTTCGGTCTCCGATGTATTCGCTGGCGACTGGGCCTGCGAGTGAAATGAGGGGAGAAAAAATGCGGTGAGGACGGTGAACAGGGTGTAAATCGTACGTTTCATGCTTACGAACCTAATCGGGGGCGCGATTGATTGTCATCAGATGTTGCTCACCGGCTTGGCAGGTTTGGATTTTTTCTACACAGACTGCTTTCGCCCCCTAGCCAAGCGTGGACCTCACAATAAAGTAAGACCCATGATGAATGGGGTGGGATTGTTTCAGCAAGCAATAGCCCTGGTCGCCTCGGGCAGCGGCGGCAACGCCCTTCTTCGTGGTGCCGATATGATGCGCCGCGCCGCTGATTTCGGACATGTTGCAGCAGCAAACAATTACGGAGCCATGCTCCATGCTGGTCGGGGCGTGCGTCAGGACTTGGTCGGCGCGCGAGCCTACTACCATCAGGCCGCCAGTGCAGGGCTTCCTATTGGTCTGTTTAATATGGGTTTTATGTGCTTCCACGGCCTCGGAGGGCCGAAGGATCACAAACGAGCCCGGTTCCTGTTTCTCAGGGCAGCGCAACAGGATGAGACGGATGCCATCACCTATATTGGCCTGATGCTGATGTCAGGGCAGGGCGGCCCGGCCGATCCGCGCGCCGCGCGTGCCTGGTGGAGCCGTGGCGCCTCACTCGGGAACAGCCGGTGTGCCTTCAACCTGGGGATCGCCCATGCAGGTGGGCACGGGTGTCCGCAGGATCTGGTCAAAGCATGGCGCTGGTTCCGGCAGGCCGAGCGCCTCGGTAATCCCGAGGCCGAAAGCGAACTTCGCCGGCTCGAATTTGCCATGAGCGAAGAAGAGCAGAGCCGGGCATTCCGGCGGGCAAGCTGACCAAAAATGCAGCATCAGGCAGAGGGCGGGCGCTGACCTGCCATGAATCCGGCGATCCGGTCAGATCACGGGTTTCGCCGGTAACGTCTCTCAAGGTGTCTCTGCGGACCGTGGTTCGCTGATTGCGGGCACCTGAGTGCTTGATTTTATGGGGTGAGTGCGTAACTCAGCGGCGTTCAATCTTTCCCCAAACAGGATTCTTCCACCATGGCCGGACCTCAATACGTTTACCACATGCAGGGCCTCACCAAGGTCTATCCCGGTGGCAAGAAGGTGTTTGAAAACATCCACCTGTCTTTCCTGCCCGATGCCAAGATCGGTGTCGTCGGCGTCAATGGTGCGGGTAAGTCCACGCTGCTGCGCATCATGGCGGGGCAGGACAAGGAATTCATCGGTGAAGCCTGGTCGGCCGATGGTGTGAAAGTCGGTTACCTTCCACAGGAGCCGAAGCTCGACGAGAGCAAGACCGTTTTCGAGAACATCGCCGCCGCTTGCCCGGAAAAGATGATGCTCGACCAGTTCAACGAAATCTCCGGCAAACTCGGCGAAGACTATTCCGACGAGCTGATGGAGCAGATGACGGAGCTGCAGGAGAAGATCGACGCAGCTGACGCCTGGGACATCGACTCAAAGATCCAGATGGCCATGGAAGCCCTGCGCTGCCCTGACGACGATGCCGACGTGACAAAGCTGTCGGGCGGGGAGATCCGCCGTGTCGCGATCTGTGCGCTGCTTCTGTCCAAACCCGACATGATCCTGATGGACGAACCGACCAACCATCTCGATGCCGAGACGGTGGCCTGGCTCCAGAATTACCTGATCAATTTCCCCGGCTGCGTCATCCTCGTCACCCACGATCGTTATTTCCTCGACGATATCACGACCTGGATCCTCGAACTCGACCGTGGCCGCGGCATGCCCTATCAGGGGAACTATTCCGACTGGCTGGAGCAGAAAGCCAAGCGCATGGAGCAGGAGGCTCGCGAAGAGCGCGGCAAACAACGCTCTCTGGCCAAGGAACTCGAATGGGTCCGCTCCAGTCCGAAAGCCCGCCAGGCAAAATCCAAGGCGCGTATCCAGTCCTATGAGCAGAAAGCCGCCGAGGCCGAACGCGAGAAGGTCTCCACTGCGCAGATCCGCATTCCGCCAGGCCCGCGTCTCGGCAATGTGGTTCTGGAGGCCGAAGGCCTGCGCAAGGGCTTCGGTAACAACCTCCTGATCGAAGACCTGGACTTCAAACTGCCGCCTGGCGGTATCGTCGGCGTGATCGGCCCGAACGGCGCCGGTAAGTCGACGCTGTTCAAGATGATCCTCGGCCAGGAAGAACCGGATGCCGGCACGCTGCGTGTCGGCGACACGGTAAAGTTCGGTTATGTCGACCAGAGCCGCAACAAGCTCGACGACAAGAAGAACGTCTGGGAGGAAATCTCGGGCGGGACGGACGTCATTGACCTTGGCGGCGTCGAGGTGAACTCGCGCGCTTATGTCGGGGCGTTCAACTTCAAAGGCTCTGACCAGCAGAAGAAGGTCGGCCTGCTCTCCGGCGGTGAGCGTAACCGCGTGCACCTCGCCAAGATGCTGAAGGAAAGTTCTAACGTTCTTCTGCTCGACGAACCGACCAACGACCTCGACGTGGAGACGCTGCAGGCGCTGGAAGAGGGCCTTGATGCTTTCCCGGGCTGCGCCGTGATCATCAGCCACGACCGCTGGTTCCTTGACCGGATGGCGACCCACATTCTCGCCTTTGAGGGCGATTCCCACGTCGAATGGTTCGAGGGCGATTTCTCCTCCTACCTGGAAGACAAGAAGCGCCGTCTGGGCGAGGACGCCGTCAATCCGAAGCGCCTGAAATTCAAGAAATTCGCGCGATAGGAGAAAATATCCGGTCTCCGGCGTCGGTGACTACGCAATTCGGTGCAAAAATTGCGTAAGGACGGAACGTCAGGGAGTCCGATATGACGACAAGTGCCTCGCCGAAGCTTTCGGTTGTGATCACGAACTATAATTACGCCGCCTTCGTTGCGACGGCGATCGACAGTGTCCTGTCTCAGGATGTCGAGATCGAACTCGTGGTTGTCGATGATTGTTCGAAGGACAATTCGCGGGACATCATCCGATCTTATGGCGACCGGATCATTCCGGTCCTGCAGGACGTAAATCAGGGACATGGCGGTGGTTTCAATGCCGGATATGCCCGTACGACGGGCGATCTGGTCATGTTCCTGGACGCAGACGACTTCCTGCTGCCCGGCGCCGGCAAGACCATTCTTTCCAATTATGACCCGGACATCGGCATGTATCTCTACCGGATGAACTATGCCGATGAGCAGGGCACGCTTGGCGGTTTGTTTCCTCCGCCGCAAGTGCCGCTTGCCGATGGGGATGTCGCTGCGCAGCTGCGCGAGATGGGGCACTATTCCGGTACGATCACGTCTGGCCTGGTCTACACCCGCACCGCTTTGGAACAGGTCATGCCGATGGATTCGGAGATGTTCCGGCAAGGCGGCGATGGTTACCTGTCTGCGACCGTGCCGCTGCACGCGACTGCCAAAGGCTATGACCAGCCGATTTCTGCTTATCGTCTCCACGGTTCGCAACATTCCCAGTTCGCAAAGGCCTACGCGAAGCGCGCCCGCTGGCGGATCGGTCACCAGCAAGCGTGCTTTGACTGCATCCGGGACCATGCGGCACGTCAGGGATTGCCGACCGCAGCAGATCTGGGAGAACGCGATCCGGGACATTTGCAGGAACGTTTGGTCTCGCTTTTGTTTGAGCCGAAGCTGCACCCGGTAAGCACCGACACGCGTGCCGGGCTCCTGAGAAAGCTCCGTGCCGCCAATCGTGAAAGATTTGGCGGCAAGGCACTCGCCCGGAATGCCTGGTGGATTCTGATTGGTCTCCTGCCGAACGGAGCGGCGCGTACTGTCCTGTCATGGAAGATCGACGTTGCGGCCCGTCCGGCATGGATGAACAGACTGGGCCGCACGCTTCGCAAGCGCCTGGGCATTGTAACCTGACGGCACGGAACGATTGCTCTTGCCCTCAGATACCTGTCCGCTAGGCTCAGGCCCAGCGTACAAAGGGGTATGAGGTATGAGAATTCTGGTGACAGCTTCTCTGGCGGCACTGTTGCTGGCTGGATGCGGAGGACCTCCGGCGCCTGCCTCGCAGGAAGAGATCGCGGTTGTGCCGACCTATGAAGCCACCGGGATCGCTGCGAAAACGCTTCCGGAACTGGTCGATGATCTGTCGGACGGCGCCGTGAGTTCTGAAGAACTGGTGCAGGCCTACCTTGACCGGATTGAGCGGCTCGACCGTGATGGTCCGCGGCTTCAAAGTATCATCTCGCTCAATCCGAATGCGCTTCCGCTGGCGCGTGCCAGCGACCAGCGCCGGGCGAACGGAAACACGCTCGGGCCGCTGGACGGCGTGCCCGTGCTTCTGAAGGATAATATCGAAAGCCTGGACCCCATGCCGACAACAGCGGGATCATTGGCTTTGAAGGATAATATTACCGGGCGGGACAGTCCGCTGGTTGCTGGATTGCGCGCGCAGGGCGCGATTATTCTAGGCAAGACCAACCTTAGCCAATGGGCAAATTTCCGAGACGATGATTCCATGAGTGGATGGTCATCCGTGGGCGGACAGGTTCACAATCCCCACATGCTGGATAGGAACCCCTGTGGATCCAGCTCGGGCTCAGGGGTGGCTGTTGCTGCGTCTCTGGCCGCCGGGGCGGTCGGCACGGAGACTAATGGCTCGATTATCTGCCCGTCCAACGTGAATGGCATTGTCGGGTTCAAGCCGACGGTCGGGCTGGTATCGCAGGAATGGATTGTCCCGATCTCGCCGTCGCAGGATACGGCCGGCCCGATGACGCGCACGGTTCGCGGGGCTGCCCTGATGCTGAATGCAATGGATTTAGGGGATGAAGACTATACGCTGAGCCTTTCACCTGATGCGCTGAATGGGATGCGGATCGGTGTGATGCGGTTTGCCGAAGGTTCCAACAAGGATATCAAGGATCGCTTTGCCGCCGCTCTCGCTGAAATGGAGGCGCAGGGGGCGACGCTTGTCGATATAGATGAGTTTGAGCCAGCCGCAGAAAACTTTTGGGATAGTACGCAGCCCCTTCTGGAGTTTGAGTTCAAAGACAGCCTGAATGCCTATCTTGCAACGACGCCAGACACGGTGACGACAAGAACCCTCCGTGAACTGATTGCGTTTAATGAGGCTAATGCGGATCAGGAAATGCCCCTGTTCGGGCAGAGCCTGTTCGAGGCGTCCGAGGCGCGCGGGCCTCTCACCGATCCGGCATATGTTGCTGCCAAGGCGGCGGTGCGTTTCTCAACACGGGAGCAGGGGATCGATCGCCTGCTGGCCGAATACGACGTGAACGTTCTGGTCTCGCCATCGGGCCCCGTTGCCCCCCGGATCGATCCGGTCAATGGCGATGTATGGCCACAATGGGTAGGGGCCGGCTGGATGGCTGCTCAGGCAGGCTATCCGCACCTGACGGTGCCGATGGGTAATGTGCACGGCATACCTGTGGGCGTGTCGTTTATCGGTTCAGCTGGCGATGATGCCGCGATCCTTGCTTACGGGTATGCGTATGAGCAGGCCAGCAAGCTGAGGCCCGATCCGCATTATCTGAACAGCGCCGAGGACCGCCCAGAAATCTCCGGCGCGATGCTGAAGTAAAAGCCATCCTGGCCTGCCGGCGAACGAGTCAGAATCGGTTTTTGAGTGAGATCACTTTGGTGATCAGCTTTGCTTCTTCTTCTGTGATGTTGAGTAACCCGATCAGTTTCTCGAGAAATTCCGCCTCGGCAGAAACGAGGACGCCATCGGCAAGGGCAATATCGAGACAATGGGCGAATACGGCGGGGTGCATGTCCTTGGGCAGCGCTTCGCATGCCTCAGCCAGCCAGTCAGGCCGGTCTGAGCGCCGCTTCAGTACGACCCGGTTCACCTGCGCCAATTCGTTCTGGTCGAGGTTCTTGAGGGTGCGTGACCGGCGGGAGAGGGCTCGGATTTCCTCCTGCTCCTGTTCGGCAATGCGTCCATCTGCAAAGGCGGTGGAAAGGATGAGGCATAGGAAAGCTTCCGGGATGCTCCAGTCATTGGGGTGATCCGGGAATTCGGTCACCAGTTCCTGCATGCTGAAGCCGGATTTCTTTTCGACCGTTATCGGGCCGAACAGTGCCTGGGAGTTGTCTTGTTGGTCACCCATCTGCGTGTACTCCTGCTTGGGTATCTGAGGCGGCAAGCGGTTTCATCAATCTGGCCGCACAGGGGCCGGAACCGGTGGCCAGGCTTCGACATCTGACTTGAGCTGGGCCAGGGCATCGCGGCGCTCTGTCAGGCTGGTGATGACGTCATCCAGCCACTCGACATTCTCCGGAAGCTCTCTCAGACGGCGGGGCGCGTTGGCACGGCTGGGTTGGGCTAGAAGGTCGGCGATGTCCTTTTCCAATGCTTTCGACTGCTGTTGCAGCTGAACGATGCTCTGGAACCCGGCATAGCTGGCGATGGTTGCCTGCTGTTGGGCGATGACCTGTTCACGATTGCCAATCTGGGTTTCCATTTTTTCCAGTTCAGCTGCCTGAGTTGCCAGTTTCTGATCGGCTTCCGCGAGCTGTGCGTCCGTGTTCGAAAAGACCATGAACAAAGCCACCACAGCGGCGACCAAAACGCCCGCAAGGAAGATCACCATGATGAGCAGCCGGGCCTGCCCGCGCTTGGCTTCCTTTAGCTGATGCGACAAGGCCATCATGTCGTCATGCGTGGGCACTGACTGGAACACTTGCATGTCCGAATTGTCGGAAGATTGGACTGTTGGCACCGTCATACCGAGGTTTCCTCATTCTCTGTGTTCGTCGCCGTCAGGAGCATTTCAGGACTCCGTAATGGCCATAGAAAGCGTTCAGGTCGTTCCAGGCCGGATCCTGTGGGCCAAGTGTGATCTCGCGATTGCATCTCTGGATGACGGTCAGGCCCTGTTTCAGACGGGCGGAGATGTCGACATCTGTCTGCAGATCATCGAAGCGCGCAAACGTCTCCCGCTCCGGTGCATCCGTGAGCGCTTCCTGTCCTCTCGTGAAGGCCGTCTCAGCTGCACGCAGCACGCTGCGCCATTGCGTTTGAGAGGCGAGATTGTACGCGCTGACATCCATCGACTGGGCCTGCTTCAGGAAATACATGCCGCGCAGCAGGTTCGCTTCCGGTGTGCCCGTGTCCGGGCACCGGGCGAGGCTGCTGCCATTTTTGACGCTGTTGCCGGCTTTCAGGATTGTCGCGAGACATGCCTGCCGATTGTATTCCCACGTCCGGGCGTTCAGTGAAACGGCCCGCTCTGCGTGCGCAAGCGCACTTTGTTGCCACCCGGATGGCCGGGTGATCGTTTCTGCGACGCTCATCATATAGTTCGCATCTGCTGCTTGTGCCCCATTCAGACCGGCTTCTGCAGCTCTCAAGGCACTTAGCGCGGCACCGAAATTCCCCTTGTCGAATTCCTTCCGTCCGATTTCGTACCGAACTTCTGCAGAGACAGCGCCTGTGGAATTTGCCTGATTGAGTGCTTGTAGTGCGAGGTCCGGTTGGCCGCAGGCGTCATAGGCGGCTGAAAGTGCCAGAACCGCCGAGACCTTTTCCGTTCCCATCAATCCGGGCAGTGCGGAATTGTATGCAGGAATTGCAAGCGTGCACTGGCCTGTTTTGTCGTACGCCTCTCCAAGACGTGCATAGCGGGCAGGCGTGGGGGCCAGATCGACCGCATCCTGCAAAGTCGCTGCGGCGCGTTCAGCCAGGGTCGTGCGTGCTTCTGAACCCGGCGTGCCGGTCACGCTGGCGAGTGCCAGAAGGGAGACGCCGAGATGTTCGAGATCAGCCGCACGTTCAGCGGTGGGCGCGGAGGCAGACAGCATTGCTGCATCACCGTAGGCCTTGACCGCATTTTCCAGATAAGTCCGGGTGCCGGACGGGTCGCGCCGCGAAAGGGCCTGATAGATGGCGCCCATGCCCCTGTTGGCCGGCAGTTTGAACCGATCGGTCCTCAGGGCATCCCGATAGTCCGTGATCGCTCCGAGCGCAGCTTCAACCGACGGCGCCGGATCTGCGCTGGCCAGGGCTTCCTTCACGCGTTCGGCTCGATCGAATGCGATCGCGGCCAGTTGATCGGAGGCAGATGCTGCGAATGAGGGGCATGAAGTGACGAGGCGTCTCAGGTCTTCGACATAAAGATACTCACGTTCCCGCCCGAGGTCCCTGTTGATGCGCCACCGCGTGTCGAGCACTTCGCAACCGAGGCGGGCCGTCTCCGGCGCTTCGTCGCCAGGGGGAATGTTTACTGAAATCGAGGAGAGCAGCGCTGCGGCATCAGTCAGGCAAGCCGATGGAGTGCCGCAGGTCGCGTCGGAGACACCGCTTTGGGCGACGCCTTGCAAGGCGCGGCTACGGGCGAGCGTACGCCGTAGCATGAAGCTTTTGTTGGCCGCGATTTGCTCCGCGTTTCCGGTCAGGCTGATCTGGCTGTCCTGCTGCGATGCCAGCGATTGATCGAGCAGGTTGAGGGCTCGCTGGCTGCATGCGGCTTTTGTCGGGCAAAGCGTATTGGCAGCATTCGCCGATGCGAGGCGATTATAGGCGCTCGCGGCATTGAAGGAGGCATTGGCCCGGTCGATCCCGCTGCGGGAAGGATCACCCGCTGCGGACGGTCCTTCACAGGTCCGCGCCATGTTTTCCACGCCTGTCTGCGGGACAGCAATGCTGCGCTCAAAACAGTCTTTGAGAGTCTTCCATTGGCTGACACCTGTCGATTCCGGTGTCGCCGGCGGCGCAGAGGCGCAACTGGCAATCGACAAAAGGCACAGTGCGCCGAGGGGCGTTTTCCAGAGTTGACGTGCCGTCTGTGCTGTCATTGCCTCACCCACCAGTCTGCGCAGCTTTCTGCATTTAAGCGGCACTATAATGGAAAGCCGCATCAATCGACAGCCGCGAATTAACCATATCATCTCCTGATGAAGGAGGCATGCGGCGTTCCGCGCCGTCTGAGGTTCGTCCGAAATCGAAAAAGCCCGCTTCCATGAGGAAACGGGCTTCTTTCTATGTTCGAAAACTTGAAAGAAATCAGGTTCGCTTTTCGCTTTCCAGCTTTTGCTTCATGCTCTCGATCTTGTCGATCAGCGCTTGGGCGGAGCCATTTGTCCGGTCGAGCAGCGCAAGAAACTGAGCGCGTTGTTCAATACCAAGCCAGATCAGGTTGCCGTCGAGATTCAGGGCGACATCCACCACCTGGTACTGTCCATTGCGCAACAGAACACGCCAACGAACATCCATGTCCTTGCCGTCTTCGCGGCGAATGACGGTGTTGACGATCGAATCGGTGTCAGACCGGTCGACCGAATCCTTCACTACAACGGCTTCGCCGCGATAGGCGTCGAGTTCGTTTTCGTAAACGGCCAGCGCGTATTCCCGGAAGACCTTCTGGTAGGCGGCGAGTTCGGAGTCGGTGAAACGGCGGGCATATTTGCCAATCGCGAAATTGGCGACGGCCTTCATGTCCGTGAACTCATCCATATAGGCATTGAATTTCGCGGTACGCTCGTCTGCGTTCAGGGACGGATCATTCAGGGAAGCGAGCACTTCACTGGCATTTTTTTGAACATAGGCTTCGGTCTTGGCGTCCGCGAACGCCGGCATCGCCAACGCGGACAGCGCAGCGAGGGCAATTGCGGGGGTCACAAGGCGTTTCACGGGCGGGCTCCTGCTTCAGTCGTATCTTCGTCGCTATTCGTCATATTCGTCAAAATCTGGGAGATCTTCGTACATTTCTGAATCATCTTCCGGACGACCATTACGAATTGCTGCCTGACGCTGAGATGAATAAATACGCCGGAGGGCCACATAAGGTTCCGGCTGGGAGTTCAATTGCTCGATCTGATCGTCCAGCGCGACGCGGGCATTCAGGCCGGACAGAACGCCCCGGCTGACCGCGATTTTGTCGTCCAGATCGGGGTCACCGTCGAATTCTGTCCAGGTCAGTGGGTCAAGGGCCCGGTCTACACCTGAGCCGAAAAGGTCGCGCGGCGTTGTCGGCCCCATGATCGGCATCACCAGGTAAGGACCGCTGTCGACCCCCCAGACGGCGAGCGTCTGTCCGAAGTCTTCCGAATGATGCTCCACGCCAAAATGGCCAGCGGCATCCCACAGGCCGGCGACGCCGACCGTTGTGTTGATGGTGAATCGAACAAACGTGTCGGCAGCCCGTGATGGTTCCGCCTGCAGCACGTCATTTACGAAAATAACAGGCGCCCGGAGGTTGCGCAGGAAATCGCCAATCCGGTCGCGCGCGAAACCGGGGGTTACGGTCTCATATACATCAGCGGCTGGGCCCAGGGCATATTTGTCCACGCCGTTGTTGAAGGCGAACATCTGCCTGTTGAACCCTTCATAGGGGTCAGCAATCGAACCGGGGTCCGAAGGATTCGGTGGAGTTGAAGCGCATGCGCCAAGCGTGAAGACCACCGCAGTGGCCGCAAACCGAACGTTCATAATTGCGATTTCCCGTTTCTTGGCCCGGTACATGGTTATTTCCCTCAAATGACGCAACTGCCTCATATGTAATTCCAATTACATGCGACAATGGTGCAACAGACTGACGCTTCTTGCAAAACGTATAAAAGAATGTTTATACGATCCTCATGAGTGATCGATTTACCCTCACGCTGGAGCAGCTGCGAGCGGCTGGAGAGCCGACACGCCTGCGTATCCTCGCATTACTGCGTGAACGCGACCTTTCTGTGGGCGAAATCGTACAAATTCTTTCTCTCAGCCAGCCCCGATTGTCCCATCACCTCAAAGCATTGACGGGCGCAGGACTGGTTGAGCGCTTGCCGGAAGGCTCATTCGTTTTCTACCGGGCGGCGAGCGGAGGGGACGGGCGTCTGTTTCTGGACTCGCTTTTTGATCAGCTGGGTGTTGATGTGCCGGAATTGCGACGAGACGCAGCGCGGTTGGACGAGGTCAGCGCATCGCGCGCTGCTTCCGCACAGGCCTATTTCTCGTCTGTTGCAGACAATTGGGATGCGATTCGGACGCTGCATTATCCAAATGAGGCCATCGAGCAGGCTTTGCTGGAGATTGCCGGACCGGGACCGTTCAGACGTGTTGTGGATTTCGGGACCGGAACCGGGCGGATGCTGACACTCTTCGCGCCGCTTGCTGCGGAGGCTGAAGGGATCGATCTCAGTCACCACATGCTGACCGTCGCGAGGGCGAATCTGGAACGGGATGGAAGCCCGGTTGCCCGCGTCAGGCAGGGGGATGTGACGGCAACCCCCTTCAAGGACGCTTCGGCTGATCTGGTGATCATTCATCAGGTGCTGCATTATGTAGATGCGCCGCATCGCGTGATCGCTGAAGCAGCGCGTGTCCTGCAGCCTGGCGGGCGCTTGCTGATCGTCGATTTCGCGCCGCACAATCTGGAGTTCCTCCGGACCGAGCATGGCCATCACCGCCTTGGCATGTCGCCGGAAGCGATGGAACGATGGGCTTCCTCCGCAGGGCTGAAACTGTCGGAGCCGCGCGCTTTGGCGCCACCTCCCGAGAACGAACAAGGGCTGACGGTCCATATCTGGACTGCCGAAAAGCCCGCAAACGCGCAGGAATCCGCGGCATGAGCACCTCTACGCCCCACGTTTCATTTGAGTTTTTCCCTCCAAAGAGCGACGCGATGGCAAATCGCCTTTGGGACACGGTACAGCGCCTTGAGCCGATGGCGCCGGACTTTGTGTCCGTTACCTATGGCGCAGGTGGTTCGACCCGTGAACGGACGCATGAAACCGTCAAGCGCATCGCGCAGGAAACCAGCCTGAAACCCGCCGGACACCTGACCTGTGTGTCGGCGACGAAGGCGGAGGTGCTGGCGGTTGCGGAGGAGTATTGGCAGGCAGGGGTGAAGCATATTGTGGCGCTGCGGGGCGATCCGCCAGCGGGCATGGGGGCGAAGTTCGAGGCGCATCCGGGCGGCTTCCGCGATGCCGTGGACCTGATAAAGGGGCTGCGGGAACATCGTCCGGAGCTCGGAAAATGTTTCGAAATTTCAGTGGCTTGCTATCCGGAACTCCACCCCGAGAGCCGGGGCTGGGAGGCCGAGATCGCCTATCTCAAGGCCAAACAGGATGCCGGCGCCGACCGTGCCATCACGCAATTCTTCTTCGAACCGGAGACCTATTTGAGCTTTCTGGACAAGGCGCGGGCAGGCGGCGTGACCATGCCTATCGTGCCCGGAATCATGCTTCAGGCGAACTTCCGCGGACTACAGCGGATCAGTGGACTCTGCGGGGCGACCATACCGGACTGGCTGGCGGACCTTTATGACGGTCTCGACGACGACGAGGAAACCCGCGAACTGGTCACTGCGAATGTCGCCGCCGATCTCTGCCGCAAACTGGCGGAGCAAGGCGTCGAAAACTTTCACTTCTACACGCTGAACCGGGCGGGGCTGGCACTGTCCACTTGCCGCCTGCTCGGCCTGAAACCTCAATCGGCGGAGGCGGCCTGACCCATGACCCGGCAAGAACGGATTGAAGCTCTCAAATCGGCTGCGAAAGAACGCATCCTCATTCTCGACGGATCCTGGGGGGTCATGATCCAGCGCCGAGGCTTGGAAGAGGCTGACTATCGCGGCGATCGCTTCACCGAGGCGGAGTATCCCGGGCAGATGAAGGGGAACAATGACATTCTCTGCATCACCCGGCCGGACATCGTGACCGACCTGCACAATGCCTATTATGCGGCCGGTGCCGACATTTCAGAGACGAACACGTTCAGTGCGACGGTTATCGCGCAGGATGACTACAAGCTGGATGCGCAATCGGTACGCGACATCAACCTCGAAGGCGCGAAGCTCGGTCGGGCAGCGGCGGACGCATGGACCGCAAAGGAGCCGCACAAGCCGCGTTTCCTGGCCGGGTCCATCGGGCCGTTGAACAAGATGCTTTCCATGTCGTCGGACGTGAACGACCCGGGCGCGCGCTCGGTAACTTTCGACGAAGTGTATGAAGCCTACCGCCAGCAGGTGCAGGCCCTGAACGAAGGCGGTGTGGACCTCTACCTGATCGAGACGATTACCGACACGCTGAATTGCAAGGCTTGCATCAAGGCGATCATGGATCTTGAAGCAGAGGGAATGGAGAAGCTGCCGATCTGGATTTCCGGCACGATCACCGACCGGTCCGGCCGAACGCTGTCCGGCCAGACGGTTGAGGCGTTCTGGAACTCAGTCCGCCATGCGAAGCCCTTCGCCATCGGCTTCAATTGCGCCCTCGGAGCAGACCTGATGCGCCCGCACATCGCGGCGCTCTCCCGCGTGGCAGACACACTCGTCGCAGCTTATCCGAATGCCGGCCTGCCGAACGAGATGGGCCAGTATGATGAGCAGCCGGAACAGACCTCCGGCGCGGTTGGCGGCTGGGCGCAGGATGGCCTCGTAAACATTCTCGGCGGCTGCTGTGGCACGACGCCCGAGCATATTGCCGCCATCGCGAAAGCCGTGGAAGGCGTGAAGCCTCGCGATCCTGCTCCGGAGAAACACACAATGCGCCTCGCAGGCCTTGAGCCGTTCGAGGTGGTCTCGTGACAAATCCGCCCGTTCAGTCCGGCGACCTGTTCGTCTTCTATGGCCTCCTGAAACTTGGTGCCGCAGGGCAGCCGGCGGATCTGCCGCTTGGAACTGCGGGGGCCTTCGGGGCACCCTGCCGGTTCCGTGGACGGATGGTGGACCTTGGCGGCTTTCCGGGAGTCGTGGCCGGTGACGAGCTTTGCCATGGCATCCGCTGGAAGCTGGACGATGTTGGCATCGTCGGCCCGATGGATGAATTCGAGGATGTAACCGACGACCCGGCCACCAGCCTCTACATTCGTACGCGCATTCCACTGTGCGACGACTCAGGAAATGAGACCGGCGAAACCGCCTGGATCTACTGGTACAACAAACCGGTCGACGGCTTCCCGCCTGTCGCCGATGGCAACTGGCCGCTCGACGCTGGAAAAACAAGAAAATGACCACGCTCGCCTATGATGCCGTGATCGACCCGAAACGCCGCCTGGAGATTGAGACAAAGATTGCCGGGATAGAAGAGGGCAATCAGGTCAAGGTATTGTTCGCAATCGAAAGCGGTAGCCGGGCATGGGGGTTTCCATCTCCCGACAGCGATTACGACGTGAGGTTCGTATATGCTCACAAACCTGATTCCTACCTGAGCATTTTTGATCGCAGGGATGTGATTGAGCTGCCGATCGAAGGCGATCTCGATATTAACGGCTGGGATATTCGCAAAGCGCTGTCGCTGCTGCTGAAACCCAATCCTGTTCTTCTCGAATGGTTGTCCAGCCCGATCAAATATAAGTGGGATGACGGCGCATGCAAAAGCCTTGTCGATTTCGCGAATGAAGTGGTCGCCCCCAGAGAATGTATTCCGCACTACTACCATCTGGCTCGGCGACAGTGGCTGCGGAACATTGAAGGTGAGACATCCGTCAATCTGAAGAAGTACTTTTACGTACTTCGTCCTGCACTTGCGATTCGGTGGGCACGCCTGAATCCCGGTACGCTTCCGCCGATGAATTTTCAACAGCTCGTGGCTGGGGTCGGTATAGAAGGGGCGCTTCAGAGCAAGATTGGTGAATTGTTGCGCGCGAAGGCTAAGGCAAGCGAGGTCGGAACTGGTCGTCGTATCGCGGCTTTGGATGATCTAATCGAGTTCGAGCTCTCATGGGGAGCGGACAACTCTGGAAACAAACATGTGGTGTCTCCTGCCGAGAGGATAAAGGCAGACGCACTCTTCAGGAAACTAGTGAGATGGCCAGCATGACAGCTTCAGCTTCCCAATCCTTCGTGAACGTTGGTGAACGTACCAACGTTACGGGTTCCGCCGTATTCCGCCGCATGATCACGGAGGGCCGCTATGCGGACGCCGTCGAGGTTGCCCGCCAGCAGGTGGAGAACGGTGCGCAGGTGATCGACGTCAACATGGACGAAGGCATGCTGGACGGTGCCGAGGCCATGCGCACCTTCCTGAACCTGATCGCCGCCGAGCCGGACATCGCTCGCGTGCCGGTGATGATCGACAGCTCCAAATGGGAGGTGATCGAGGCGGGCCTGAAATGCGTTCAGGGCAAATGTATTGTGAACTCCATCTCCATGAAGGAGGGCGAGGATACGTTCCGCGAGCAGGCGGCAAAGTGCCTGTCCTACGGAGCGGCTGTTGTCGTCATGGCTTTTGATGAAGTCGGGCAGGCGGACACGAAAGACCGCAAGGTCGAAATCTGTCAGAGGGCGTTCAGGATACTGACCGAAGAGGTGGGTTTCCCGGCGGAAGACATCATTTTCGACCCGAACATTTTCGCCGTGGCGACCGGGATCGAGGAACACAACAACTACGCCGTGGATTTCATCGAGGCGACGCGTGTCATCCGCGAAACCTGCCCGGGGTGCCATATCTCCGGCGGCCTCTCCAACGTGTCGTTCAGTTTCCGGGGCAATGAACCCGTGCGCCGGGCGATGCACTCGGTCTTCCTTTACCACGCCATTCCGGCGGGCATGGACATGGGCATCGTCAATGCCGGCCAGCTGGACATTTATGACGACATCCCGGCCGAACTGCGGGAGCGCGTGGAAGACGTCATCCTTAATCGCCGCGAAGACGCGACCGAACGTCTGATCGAGATTGCCGAAGGCCTGAAAGGGCAGAAGGGCAAGACGGCAGTGAAGGACCTGTCCTGGCGCGAGGCGCCGGTGAACAAACGACTGGAGCATGCGCTCGTTCACGGAATTACCGAGTTCATCGATCAGGATACGGAGGAGGCCCGCCAGCAGGCAGAGCGCCCTCTGCATGTGATCGAAGGCCCGCTGATGGACGGCATGAACGTCGTCGGTGACCTGTTCGGATCCGGCAAGATGTTCCTGCCGCAGGTGGTGAAATCCGCCCGCGTGATGAAGCAGGCTGTGGCCTGGCTTGAGCCTTACATGGAAGAAGAGAAGCAACGCCTGGGCACGGTGGATGTCTCCAATGGCAAAGTGCTGATGGCGACCGTGAAGGGCGATGTGCACGACATCGGCAAGAACATTGTCGGCGTGGTGCTGGCCTGCAATGGCTACGACATCATCGATCTCGGCGTCATGGTGCCGGCGGAGACGATCCTCGACACGGCGGCGAAAGAAAACGTCGACGTCATCGGCCTGTCCGGCCTGATTACGCCCAGCCTGGACGAGATGGTCTATGTGGCGGCTGAAATGGAGCGGCGTGGCATGGTGCAGCCGCTTCTGATCGGTGGCGCGACGACGAGCCCGGCGCACACGGCCGTGAAGATCGACCCCGTGATCAAAACGGCTCCGGTTCTGCATGTGACCGATGCCAGCCGCGCTGTCGGTGTTGTCAGCGCGCTGCTCAGCGCTGGTGAGAAACAGGGCCTGGTCGAGCAGACGCGGGCCCGGTACCTGCGTATGCGGGAATCCCGTCAGGGCGGTCCGCCCAAGCCGCGCTTGCCGATTGAAGTTGCGAGAGAGAAGGCGCTCCAGCCGGATTGGGAAAGCTATGACAGGCCGGTGCCGACGTTCAGCGGTGTGCAGACATTCGAAGACATCGATCTGGCGACACTTGCGCGCTACATTGACTGGACGCCGTATTTCTCTGCCTGGGACCTTGCCGGGAAGTATCCGGCGATCCTGGATGATGAGATTGTCGGGGAGGCCGCGACAACGCTCTGGCATGATACCCAGGCCATGATGCAGCAACTTGTCGGTGAGGCGTGGCTGAAACCGAAAGCTGTCGTTGGCTTCTGGAGGGCCAATCGCGACGGAGACGATATACGCCTTGAGACAGGTGATGTCTTCCATACGCTCCGCCAGCAGATGGAGAAGGACAACACGCGCGCGAATTTCGCGATGTCCGACTTTGTTGCGCCGGAAGGTGAAGACTGGATTGGCGGCTTCTGTGTCACTGCCGGACCGGAGGCCGATGTCATTGCTGCTGACTTTGCGAAGAAGGGTGACGATTATTCCTCCATCATGGTGAAGGCGTTGGCCGACCGTTTCGCCGAAGCCATGGCGGAGTACATGCACGAACGCGTGCGCCGCGAACTGTGGGCTTATGCACCGGAAGAGGCGTTGACGGAAAAAGACCTCATCGCCGAGAAGTACAGGGGTATCCGCCCGGCGCCCGGCTATCCGAGCCAGCCGGACCATACCGAGAAGGAAACCCTGTTCCGCCTGCTGGACGCTGAGAACCGGATTGGGGTGTCGCTGACATCCAGTTTCGCCATGACGCCGGCGGCCAGCGTTTCCGGGATGTATTTCGCGCATCCTGAGGCGGTGTATTTCGCCGTCGGCCGGATCGAGAAGGATCAGGTCGAGGATTATGCCCGGCGGAAAGGCTGGGACCAGCGCAAGGCAGAGCGGTGGCTGGCGCCGATCCTTAATTACGACCCTTTCGCGGCCTGAGTTTTCGGTTTTCGCCGCCTCGGCGACTGGAAGGCAGGCTGCGAGTCGCCTAAACAGGAGCGGTGTCCACGGGAAGGGGCGGAGCCATCATGACAGAGAAGCCTCTTTTGGGGGAAAACGCGAAGATTGTCGCAACGCTTGGCCCAGGCAGCCGTTCTCCGAAAGAGGTGGTGGCGCTGGCCTATGCCGGGGTCGACGTCTTTCGCCTGAACTTCAGCCATGGGGAGCACGCCGCCCATCTCGAAGCGCTTCAGGCCGTGCGTGCTGCAGAGGCAAAAACCGGCCGGCCGCTGGCCGTTCTGGCAGACCTGCAGGGGCCGAAAGTCCGCGTCGGAAAGTTTCCGGACGGAAGCCTGCGTCTCGGCTTCCGGAAAGATTACGACATCGTGGCGGCCGAAGAGAGCGCTGACGAGAACACGATCCCGGTGCCGCACGCGGAGATCGTTGGCATTCTTGAAGAAGGTGACACGATCCTCGTCGATGACGGGAAGCTGATCCTGACGGTGACCGAGGCGGGGAAGACGCCGAAGGTCCGGGCGGAAGTACCGGGCAAGCTTTCCGACAAGAAGGGCTTTACCGTGCGCGGGAAACCGCTCCCGGTTCGTGCACTGACTGACAAGGATCGGGCTGATCTGGATTTCGCTTTGGAGATCGGCGTCGACATCGTTGCGCTCTCTTTCGTGCAGAGCGTCTCTGACGTTGAAGAAGTGAAAGCCATCATTGCCGGGCGCGCGCCGCTTGTCTCCAAACTGGAAAAGCCGGCGGCGATCACAAATCTGGAAGCCATCGTCGAGGCATCCGACGCGGTCATGGTCGCGCGGGGTGACCTCGGGGTTGAGTTTGCACCGGAAGATGTGCCGGTTATCCAGCGCCGGATCGTGCGGGTGGCGCGCTCGCGCGGGCGTCCGGTCATCGTTGCGACGCAAATGTTGGAATCCATGATCGAGAATGCGGCGCCCACCCGGGCGGAAGCTTCCGATGTGGCAACAGCGATTTATCAGGGCGCCGATGCGGTGATGCTGTCGGCAGAGACGGCAGTCGGCCGGCACCCAGCGACCGCTGTGGCCATCATGTCCAGGATCATACGCGCAACGGAATCCGCAGAAGACTATCGCCAGTCAATTGCCCAGTTCGCCGGTACAGAGGCCGAAGCATCAGCTGTGGATGTCGTGGCCGCAACCGCTCAGGCGATGGCCTCTGCCGAGGGGGCGGGGGCGCTTGCGCTCAGAACCGGCGCGTTTGACCGGCTGGCCAGATTCTCCCGCGTGCGCGGTCCGGCACCGATCCTGTACGGTTCGCTGGATGACCGGCGGTTGCGGCAAGCCTGTCTGCTGTGGGGCGTGCATCCGCAGCGCCTCAACGCCGGTGCGGCTTTTTGGTATCGTGACCTGATGGAGGCTGCCGGCCTGAAGGGCCGTGTCGCCTATGCGCGCTGGGCCGGGGATGAGGCGCGCTTCGCCTGGGAAGTCGGTGTCGGCAAGGGCGAAGACGGAAAGCCGATCACTGGCGTATGATCAGCGTGTCGCCTTTGAATTCATAGGAATAGAGTTCGCCGAGGAAACTCATGCCGAGCAGGGATTGTTCCAATCCCTCTTTCAGCACCATGGCGCTGACGTCTTCCATCTCGACCCGGCCAATACGCACCCGGTCCAGCACTATGTAAGCCCCTTTGGTCAGGCCGCCGGCGGTGCGCACTTCATTGTCAAATTCCAGCTCCGACGGATTGAGGCCGATCCTCTGGGCATCGTGAAGTGTCAGGGCGATGATGCTGGCGCCTGTATCCACCATGAACCGGACATCGGTTCCCTGCACATCTGCACGGGTCCAGTAATGACCGTCCGCTTCACGGCTGATGATCGCGGCCTTGTCGAAGTTTGCCCTTGGGCGTGTGCTGATGTCCGTGGCGGCAGAATTGGTCAGCGACGCGGCTGCCGGTGTTGTGCCGTACATGGCGTCCGTTTTCGGGACGATGAAAAAGACCGCGGTCGCAGCGATCAAAAGCGCGGCGGCGAGCATGGGCAAGATATGTCGGGCGTACATGGCGTCAGCGCTTCCCCAGAGCCTCCAGTCTGCCGATCCGCTCAGGCAGTTCGCATAGAACGCTCTCGCGGCCAGATTCCCCCATGGCGACCCATTGGCCAATTTCTTTCAATGTGCGCCCGCAGCCTAGGCACCAGCCTGTTGAGGCGTCAACTGCGCATACCTTGATACATGGGGACTTTATCGGTTCGCGAGACATCAATATACCCTGTGGCCTGTGCGGGTTGCGGGGCGGAGTGTATAATCGGCAAGGTAACAAATCCTTGTCATACAGCCACCTTGCAACCTGCTATTATGACGTGTGTAACGCGTCAGAGGAATGCAGGAGTAAACAAACGTGCCAGAACCTGTTCGCGAAGGCTCACCATTGGCGGATGTGCGTGCGCTCATCATGAGCGCGCCGCCCCCCGCGACAGAACCTGGCAAACAGGTCCGCGAAGCCCTGCTCGGAATGGGCCGGGAAGGGGATTTCGGGCGTCTTGGCGAGGCTGCAGAGTGGCTGGCGAATTGGCAGAACCGGTACCCGCCACGCATTGAAAAACCGACACTTGCCATTTTTGCCGGCTCTCACGGTATTGTCGAGGAAGGCGTTTCCATGTCTTCCAACAGCGATACGCAGGCCCATGTGGATGCGCTGAGGGAAGGGCGCGCGCCGCTTTCGGCCATCGCGACACAGGCGGGAGCTTCCATTCGGGTCTTTGAACTGGCTCTGGACAAGCCCACTCCGAGCATCGCCGAAACGGCTGCCATGTCTGAAAAAGAGTGCGCAGCGACCATCGCCTATGGTTTCGAGGCGACGGAAGACCATCCTGACCTGCTGGCGCTCGCTGTTGCGGGCGCGGGTGTAGGGACAGCTGCCGCGGCCGTTGCCTGCGCGCTTTATGGCGGGTCTCCGGACTATTGGGTCCGTCCCAGCAGCCAAACCTCAGCAACTCTCGCCCGAAAACGGATTGATCTCGTCAGCCGGGCGCTGACCCTGCACCGTGGTCACCTCTCGGACCCGCTTGAGGCCTTGCGGTGCCTCGGTGGGCGCGAACTTGCGGCGTGCGTCGGGGCCATCATCGCGGCGCGGCATCAGGGAATTCCTGTCGTTCTGGACGGCTTTGCAACAACGATTGCCGCGGGTGTGGTGCATGCCATCGATCCGAAAGCAATCAGCCATTGCCTGGCGTCGCACATCACGCGCCGGCCGGCACATGAGGCTGCGCTTGAGCGGCTGGGCCTGAAACCACTCATGCAGATGGAGTTCCAGACAGGGGGCGGCCTGGGATCGGCCTCGGCCATTGGCTTGCTGAAAACGGCCTGTGCGCCCTTCATCGCAGAGCCGGCATCGACCTGACGCAAGGTCATCTGCGACTTATATGCGACTTCCTTTACGTTGACGTTCGCGTCACCTTGCCAGCCAATACAAATGACTGACATAGAGAGCGTGTGCCTGGCAGCAGGATCAGACCGTTTCGGAGGAGCACGTAATGAATCTGGAGTTTACACCCGAAGAGATCGAATTCCGTAAGGAAGTTCGGGCCTTCATTGAAGAGAACTATCCCAAGGAGCTGGTTGGAACCGGCACACGCGAGGATCTGAGCCGCGAGCAATTCCTCGCCTGGCACAAAATCCTCGGCAAAAAAGGCTGGTCCGTCCCGGCATGGCCGGAGAAATACGGCGGCACAGGCTGGACCTCGACCCAGAAATATATCTGGGGTGAAGAGAATGCGCGCATGGATGCGATCATGCCGCTGCCGTTCGGCGTCTCGATGGTCGGCCCGGTGATCTACACGTTCGGCAATGAAGAACAAAAGGCAAAGCACCTGCCGGGCATTCGCTCGGGCGATGTTTGGTGGTGCCAGGGTTATTCGGAGCCGGGCGCAGGGTCTGACCTCGCAAGCGTTAAGACCACAGCCGTCCGCGATGGCGACCATTATGTCATCAATGGCCAGAAGACCTGGACCACGCTGGCCCAGCACGCCGATTGGGGCTTCTTCCTTTGCCGGACGGACCCCAACGCGAAAGCCCAGGAAGGCATTTCGTTCATCCTCGTCGATATGAAGACGCCGGGCATTGAAGTGCGCCCGATCAAGCTGATCGACGGCACGCATGAAGTGAACGAGACCTGGCTGACAGATGTCCGCGTTCCGGTCGAGAACCTCGTCGGCGAAGAGAACAAGGGCTGGACCTATGCCAAGTTCCTGCTCGCGCACGAACGTTCCGGTATCGCCGGCGTTGCCCGCTCCAAGCGCGGCATTGAACGCCTTCGTGACATCGCCACGCAGGAAACCGTTGACGGTACGCCTCTGATCGAAACGCCGGAATTTGCGCGCAAGATCAGCCAGCTTGAGATCGATCTGACCGCACTCGAATTCACCGAGCTTCGTACGCTCGCGTCCGAAGCGGCTGGCAAAGGGCCGGGACCTGAAAGTTCCATCCTGAAAGTGAAGGGTACCGAGGTGCAGCAGCGCCTGACGGAACTCACGCTGGAAGCGGTGAACCATTACGGTGCGCCGTATGCGTACGGCATGGAAGCCACTGGTAATGGCGCTGGCATCGGTCCGGACTATGCGGATTTTGCGGCCGAGACGTATTTCAACATGCGGAAGACGTCCATCTATGGCGGCTCCAACGAAATTCAGCGCAACATCATCACGAAAATGATCCTGGGCCTTTAAGCCCGAGGCCAGAGAGGAAACGACTCAAATGGATTTCAATTTCACTGAAGAACAGGGAATGCTTCGCGACAGCCTCGCGAAGATGATCCGCGACCAGTACGACTTCGAATCCCGCCGCAAGGTGGTGGCTTCGGCAGAAGGCTGGCGCAAGGACATGTGGATGCAGTTCGCCGAACTGGGCCTGATGATGGCACCGTTCAGCGAAGAAGACGGCGGCCTCGGCGGCGGTCCGATCGATGCCATGGTCGTCATGGAAGAGTTCGGCAAAGGCCTCGTTGTCGAGCCGTACGTGCCGAGCGTCGTGTGCGGCGGGGGCTTCATCAAGCGCGGCACCGACGCGCAGAAGGAAGAGTACCTCACCGGCATCATGTCGGGCGAGACGATCTTCGCCTTCGCGTATGCCGAGCCACGTGGCCGCTACAACCTGGCTGATCTCGAAACCACCGCCAAGAAAGACGGCGAAGGCTTCGTGATCAACGGGCACAAGGCTGTCGTCATCGGCGCGCCGTGGGCCACGCACCTTATCGTCACGGCACGGACCTCCGGCGACCGCCGCGACAAGAACGGCGTGACGGTCTTCGTTGTCGAGAAATCGGCACCGGGCATTACGACGCGTGACTACCCGACGGTCGATGGCCGCCGGGCGTCGGAAGTGTACTTCGAGAACGTCGCAGTAGGCGCAGAAGCCGTGATCGGTGAGGTTGACAACGGCCTGCCGTTGATCGAACTCGTCTCTGACGAAGCGATCGCAGCGCTTTGCGCCGAGGCCTGTGGCGCGATGAAAGTCGCCCATGAGATGACGGTCGAATACTCACGTCAGCGCAAGCAGTTTGGCACGCCGATCGGCAAGTTCCAGGTGCTGCAGCACCGCATGGTCGACATGTTCATGGAATATGAGCAGTCGGTTTCCATGACCTATATGGCGACACTGAAGCTGGGTGACGATGAAGTGACCCGCAAGAAAGCGGCTTCCGCTGCCAAGGTTCGCATCGGTCAGGGCGGCCGTTTCGTGGGCCAGCAGTCGATCCAGATCCATGGCGGCATGGGCATGACGGACGAACTGGCTGTCGGCCACTACTTCAAGCGCCTGACCATGATCGATTCCGAGTTCGGCAATGTCGATCATCATCTGAAGCGTTACACGGAACTCTCTGCTGCAGACGTTCCAGCGGCGGCTGAATAAGCGGGCCCTGCGAATTCAGAATAAAGGCGGGGGATCGTTCAGGCGGTCCCCCGTTTCTTTTGTCAGGCAGGTTTCAGGGATACCTGTCTGGTGAGGAAATCTGCGACTTCCTGGTTCGACAGGATTTCCCTCGTGCGGGCCGGGGCGCCATCGGAGAGTTTCTCGCGTTCTTCCTTGTCATTCAGCAGGCGGATTATGGTGTCCGCAAACGTGGCGGGCGTGTCGGCAGTTTCGACCATGCCATCGAGCCGGCCGCCGAAGCCCTCCATTGCCAACGGGTAGGCGACGACCGGCATGCCGAGCATCAGGTATTCGGCAACTTTGATGCTGACCCCTGTCGCAAGCCGCGTCGGTGCAATGCCGATGGCGTGCGAGCCGCCGATGTCTTCCAGTTTTTCGACCCGTCCCAGAACCGTCATGTTTGGAGATTTCTTGAGGGACGGTTCGATCGCGTCCCCCACGCTTCCGGCAACTTTCAGCACGGCGTCAGGCTGGCGGTTCAGAATGATGGGCCAGATGTCCTTCAGGAAATGGTTGAGCGCATCCACGTTCCCTGCATGCGTGGTCCCAAGAAATACCACTTCGGCTTTCCCATCGGCGGGCAGGGTGCCGAATTCAGGCGGAACGGGGCGCAGCCATACCTTATGCGCCTCCGGAAACTGTGGCGGAAAAAACGCCATTTCATTGGCCGAGGCGTGGACGAAAAAGTCAGCCGATTTCACCCAATCGCACTCTTCGGTTTCGCTGGTTTCATAGAAATCGAAGGCGAGCCCTTTCTCGCGATAGCGGTGGGCGCGCATCCAGAGCACGTCGTGCACGAACACACCTTTGCGGGTCGGTTGCTGCAGGTGATCCAGAACAGGGCCAACGGAGCTGTATTCCGCTATTGTCAGGTCACTGGGCTGACGGTCTGCAGCGCGCGCGACGGAGCGCACTTCGCCAGGCGACATGGGCCGGCCGAAATAATTTCGCCATTGCACCTTCAAGCCGGCACGTCGCATGACCTCATGTACCAAGCGGATGGCGAAACGGGCCCAGATGCGCGGTGACAATGACCAGTAGCGTCCACCAGCCTCAATTGTGCCGTCCCAGACAATTTCATCGATCAGGGCGCGCAATCTCGGATGCACCGAAGCAAACGGACGGTTTCCGAAGGCGTGCCAGGGCGCGAAGACGACCCGGACGCGGAAACCCGCCGCTTTCGCCGTGCGCAGAAAGGTTTCGAGGAAAGCCCCGTTACCAGTGGTAATGGCGTCGAGCTGGCGCTGCACCAGAAGAGTCAGTGTCTTGGAGGCGTCGGTCATGGGCATCGGTGTTAGGGTTGTTCTTCCCTGACGCCAATGCAAGTTCACCGCCAGTGCGATGCCTCAGGCATCAATGGTTTACAGGCCCGAGCAATTTCAGCCCGACTTTGTCTTCTTTCTGCCAGACGACAAGACAAGAGAGGTGAATGTCGTCGGTGCCGTCCACAGGTGAAACAGCCAGAATGGCGGGGCCAAGCGGGACGTCCTCAACCGGCCCTGTCAGGCTGACTCCCGCAGCAGACCAATCCACCATCGAGGCGCGTATCCAGGTTCCGTAGCCGTTCGGTCTCAAACGGGTTTTGCGAGCGGTGCGATGCCGCTGGTAACTCCGGCGGGGGGCGATGGCAGTCATGGTAAATACGGGGTCCTTCTACCAGATGTATGCACAAGGACGCCAAATGGTTCGGAACAAAATTCAGATGCGTTCTGAAAGGAGGCCCGCCACCTCGGCTGCGATGGCAAGGGAGCTGGTCAGGCCAGGGGACTCAATGCCGAACAAGTGCACCAGTCCGGGATGGCCGTGGAGGTCCGGCCCATCGATCCGGAAGTCTGCTGCCGGCTCTCCCGGAGCGGAGAGTTTTGGCCGGCATCCGGAATAGTCTGTTGCGATCGCGTTATCCGGCAAACCGGGCCAATACTTGCGGACGGCTTCATAGAACTGATCCGCCCGGCAGAGGTCGACCTGGTAATCTATCCTGTCCGGATCGTCGTGGCCCAGCCACTCCACATCGGGTCCGAACCGCATGCGTCCGGCAAGGTCGAGGGTGATATGCACACCGAGCCCGCCTTCGACCGGCGCCGGATAAATCAGGCGTTGAAATGCCGGTTTGGTGAGGCAGCTGAAGTAATTCCCTTTTGCCAGCGTAAAAAATGGAATGAGATCAGATGCGTAGCCGGTCATGTTGCGGGCCACCTGAACGGCGTGAAGGCCTGCGCTGTTCACCAGGATGGGGGTGGTGATGCTGGTCGGTTCTGCTCCGCCCACATCGAGGCGGAAACGTCCATCCGAGAGTATTTCGACGCGGTTGACCGGCGCGCCGATGACGACGGTACCGCCATGGTCTTCCAGGTCTCCCTGCAGGGAAAGCATGTAGGCGTGGCTGTCGAGAATGCCTGTTTCTTCTGACAATACGGCCGCTTTGCAGGTCAGCTCGGGTTCCAGCGCAATGGCTTCTGCGCCCGTGAGGAAATGCAGGCCTTCAACATCGTTGCGCTGGCCCTGTTCGAACAGCGCCTGCATGCGCGGGATCTGCGCGTCCGATGTTCCAACGATCAGCTTGCCTGTTTTCCGGTGAGGCACCCCGCGTTCTGATAACCAATGGTAGAGTTTCCGGCGGCCGCTGACACACATCCGGTGACGCAGAGAACCGGTTGGGTAGTAGAGGCCTGCATGGATCACTTCGCTGTTTCGCGCCGACGTGCCTGTGCCGATCCCTTCCGCGCTTTCAAGAACGAGTGTTTCACGTCCGGATCGGGCAAGGGCTGCCGCGCAGGCCAGCCCGACAGCGCCAGCCCCGATGACGATGGCTTCGGTTTCCATCAACTGTCGTTAACCCTGTGTGTGGCTTTTGCCGGGATTGGTCTTTAGTGTTGCGGTTCATGCATATTAAGGACCAGCCCCGCCCGCAGGTATTTCCCGTTCCGTCCCGGTTCTCGGCATGTGGCGGGCGATTGTTCCAAAATGCATGATATTTGCCCGTAAATTGCATATCCTGACATCAGACAGAAGTGTATTTCAGAACCGATGCCGGTAGAGCCCGCCCTCATGACGTATGACGAGACCAAGGTCGCGATCATAATTCCGCTCTATAATGACGAAGCGAATATTGCGCGTGCGCTCGAAAGTGCCGTCGCGCAGAAAGCGCCTGAAGGCATCCGTTTTGACGTGATCGTGGTCGATGACGGGTCACGGGATTCTGGTCCAGAGATCGCAGAGGATTATGCCCGCAGATTCGAAAACGTCACCTTCGTGCGTATGGATCAGAATGGCGGCCCGGCGGCGGCGCGGAACCGGGCGCTGAAAGAGACCGACGCGGGCTGGTTCACACCGTTCGACAGCGACGACATTATGCTGCCGGAAAGGGTCGCCAGCCTGCTTGCAAAAGCCCGGGAAGGCGATCTTGATATTGTCGCGGACAATCTGCTGATAAGTTCCACCCGGGAGCCGGAGACGGTGCTACGCCATCTCTGGCCGGGTAAGCCGGAGGGCGATGTCCCGCTGACCACGGAGCTTTTCGTCAGCCGGTCCTATGCGGCGGAGACCGAGCGGTCCGAGCTTGGCTTTCTGAAGCCGTTGATCCGCCGCCGCGCCGTCAAATGTGGGGCAGAGCCTTACCAGCCAGATCTCCGGTTCGGCGAAGACTTCGAACTCTATGCGCGCTTACTGGCGGATGGCGCGAAAGCGGTTCTGACAGACCCGGAAGGTTATCTGTTTGTTGTCCGTGACGGCTCGGCCTCGCACCGGCAAGGCGCCGACGATCACCGCAAGCTGGCCATGATGGGCCGGGCCTTCCTGAAGCGGGACGGGCTTGCGCCGGCCGAACGCGAAGCGTTTGCGGGATTTACGCGCTATTGCGAACAGGAATGGGCGGCCTGGACCGCTATTGAAGCTATTCGGGCAAAACGGCCTTCGGGCCTGGTCCGGGCGCTCACCATATCGGGGCCGGCAAGCTGGCACGTCGCGCGCAATCTGATGAGAGCGTTTGGCGGCAAGATTTCCGGCAAGGGGCACGAGGCAGGAAAATCGGCCTGATCTCGCCATGATCGGGCGATAATTTGGTCCAGATCGTCGGTATGGGTCTCCGCAGACGTCGGGGAGCCCACAAGAGTGATCTAAAGCCCTTTTTTCTTAGGTTAATTTAACGAGTTTGAAGCGCCGCCGCTTGAAAAGGTACGCGCAACAGGGGAGGTTGGCACGAAAATTCGCCGTAGTGGCTAGTTCTCGTGTATTTAAAGGTTAACAACCTCCGGAAACCTTGCGGGTCGATGGTATGACACTTGCAAAACGATTGAGGTAAATGGCGACCTGTACGGTTACTCGGCGCGCATGTGAGGGAACACAGAAAAAATGAACCACCTGAAAAGTCTTTGTCTTCTTACGGTTGCCGGCAGCAGCCTCGTTGCCGGAACCGCTGCCGCGCAAGGGCAGGGCGCCGACAATTATTACAGCAGAAACAAGTATGAAGCGGTCAAAGACCGCCAGCAGCCGGCATTCGATCCGGAGCCCATTCGACTGGGGACTTTCCTTGTCGACGCGACCGGCCTGGTTGGTGTGACCTACAATTCCAACGTCTACGCTCAGAACAACAACGAGGAATCCGATGTGATCGTCCGGATCGGCGGCGAAGTTGTCGGGCGGACGAACTGGGCGGTTCACGAAGTTGGCTTCGACGTGTCTGCCTATCAGAACGAATATCTGGACCTGTCCGATGAGTCGGCGCCGACGTTTCATGCCGGTCTTCGCGGCCGCCTGGATGTGACCCGCGACTTCTCGCTGGGCGCTCGTGTGTTCGCCGACAAAGCTGTGGAACAGCGCTATGAGCCGGCCGGCCTTGGCGGCCTGGAAAAGCCGATCGAGTACACGGTGGCGGGCGGCGAAGTGAGCGCCGACTACACCAATGACCGGTTCCGCTGGAATAACGCGGTCGGTGTGACGTCCTATGACTATAAAGACGGCCGGATCATCGGCACGGGCGCGGAAGCCGATCAAGATTTCCGTGACCGCGATAACACCTACGCCCGGACCCGTCTGTCCTACGCCATTTCACCGGATCTGGCGGTCTACACGCAGGGCACGGTTCACGACGAAGCCTACAACTCGACGCAAATCGTCGGCGGTTTGCCGCGCAAGCGTGACTCCGAAGGCTACACGGTTTCAGCCGGTGTCGATTTTGAGCTTCAGTCCCTGATCCGCGGTGATGTGGCGGTCGGCTATCTCAACGAAGACAAGAAGGACGACTATTTCGCGGACGTCGATGGCCTGTCACTTGATGCCCGCATCCAGTGGTTCCCGTCGCGCCTGACCACGGTTACCTTCCTCGGCAGCCGCCGGGTTTCGGACACTGGCGTCTTCACGTCGCCGAGCGCCCTGGCCACGACCTATCGCGCCGAAGTCGATCACGAGCTTCGCCGGAACCTTATCCTGTCCGCTCATGCCGGGTTCACCGACTATGACTATCAGGAAATCGACCGGACCGACGAGATGTCGAACATCGGTGTGGCCGCGAAGTACAAGATGAACAAGCGCCTGCACGTTGATCTCTTCGCGCGGCACCTGGCCTGGGACTCCAGCGGTGCCGACGTGGCGTTTGTCCCGTCTTACGGAATCAATCTGATCGGGGTGGAGCTTCGCTTCCATCCCTAAGCAAGGGCGGACCTGTCCGCTTCTCCTGCTCACTCTAATTTTGGTGTGGTGTTTTGACCAAGAGTTTCAGCTTCGAGCTACCTTCCCAGATGACCGGCCATGACGGGCCGTCGGGCGAGGAAACATCTTTTGACCTGAAATCTCTGATCGGCATGGTCTATCGCCGGTTCTGGCTGATCGTGACCGGTTTCCTGGTCGTCTTTCTGGCAGTGGCCTATATCACCTTCACTGCGACGCCGGTTTTCAAGGCTTCGACGACGATCCAGCTGGGGTCCAACCAGGAGAACGTCATCGACCTTGGCAGCGTGCTTGGCGGCATCGTTGCCAACACGGCGGCGATCGACACCGAAGTGATGGTCATCAGCTCCAAATCCCTTCTGACGAAGGTGGCAGAGCGCCAGAAGCTGGTCGAAGATCCGGAGTTCAACTGGACCCTCGTGGAACAGAAGCCCGGCCTGATTGATGGTCTGATCACGCCGATCAAGAAAAGCCTCGGCATGCGGACCGAGCGGGTCGATCCTTATGCCGGTCTCAGCGAAGAAGAACGCGAAGCCGCGATCCTTGAGGCGGTGGTCGAGGCCCTGTCAAACCGCGTGACGGTTTCCCGGGTCGGGACAACCTATCTTCTGAAGGTGACGGTGATGTCGACCTCTCCGGAGACGGCTGCCCGCCTTGCGAACGCGGTTGCGGATCAGTACCGGGTCCAGCAGCTGGATACCAAACTGGATGCAACCCGCCGTGCGACGGAGTGGCTGGGGGAGCGTGTCTCCGGGCTTCGCGATGAAGTGGCCGAGAAGGAAAAGCGCGTTGCCGTCTATCGCGCCGAGAACAATCTCGACACCGCGATGGGCACCACGCTGTCCGAACAGAAGATTGCCGATCTGACAAAGCAGAAGACTCAGCTTGATTTTGAACTCAGCCAGGCGCGGTCCCGCTATGAAAACATGCGCCGCCAGATCGATGCTGGCGAAGGGGTCGACGGGATCAGCGAAGTGCTTGATTCCGGGCTTGTTTCACGCCTCAAGGAGCAGCTGTCCGTTCTTCGCGGCCGGGTTGCTGAACTGGAAACGAAGCTGGGCCCTCAACACCCTGAACTGATCGGTGCGCGGAACGAAGTTCGTGACGTCGAGCGGCAGATGGCCGCCGAGGTCAATCGGATTGCCGACAACCTTGCGAGTGAAGTCGCAGCGAAGCAAAGCCAGGTCAACGCAATCCAGAGCCGTATCAACCAGGCAAATGCCCAGCTGCGCGGCAACTCGATCGCCAGCGTGCGCCTGCGCGAGCTTGAGCGCGACGCCGAGACGAGCCGGGTTCTCTATGAGGAGTTCATTGCCCGTTCGAAGGAAACCAGCGTCCAGGACGACCTTGTCCAGGCGGATGCTGTCATCCTGTCTGCGGCGTCCGTGCCGAGCCAGCCGGCCGCACCGAAGAAGAAACTGAATCTGCTGATCGGCGCCGTGCTTGGCGCCGCAATCGGCGCCGCCATGGCGATCCTGGCTGAAATGTTCGATGCCAAGATCAGTTCGACTGAAGACATTGAGCGCAAGCTCGGTGTGACGTCGATCGGCTCCGTGCCGCTGATCCGTGCCTCCAGCCTGTTCGGGCTCGGCCAGACCAATCCGGCCGACTACCTGGTTGAGAACCCCTTATCAGCGTATGCGGAAAGCGTCCGATACTTACGCGCGGCCATTGCGTTCTCTGACCTGGACAGCGAGACGAAGACTGTGGCGATCACCTCGTCGCTGCCGGACGAAGGCAAAACCAGCCTGACGCTCAGCCTTGGCCGCATGTCGGCCATGTCAGGCTCGCGGACGATCGTCATCGACGGTGACTTCCGCCGCCGCCAGCTGACGGAAGCGGCAGGCATGTCGCCGGAGATTGGCTTCATCGAACACCTGTTCGGGGCCGGCCAGTTGTCGGACGCGATCCAGAAAGACAGCAAGACCATGCTGGACATCCTGCCATTGTCCCAGTCTGGCCATACGCCGCATGACGTGTTCGGAACGCGCGCTTTCGATGACCTGCTCTCGCGCCTGCGCTCCATGTACGACCTGATCCTGATCGACACCGGTCCGCTTCTGCTCATGGCTGAAGCCCGCGTGGTGGCCGGCAAGGTCGACAAGACGATCCTTATGGTGCGCTGGCGCCATTCCACCCGCGCTGCCGTCAAGCAATCGCTCAGCCTGCTGCGTTCGTTCAATGCGGATGTGCTTGGCGCGACCCTCAACATGGTCGATCTCAACCGCCGTCGTCATCACCGTGATCCGGGCGCCAGCTACAAGGCTTACCGCAAGTACTACCAGATGGAGAGCAAGAAGTCCGTGTTCGGCTTCGATCTCAACGGTGGGGGCAAGCGGAAGAAAGGCGGCAAGGGCCCCGTGGCCATGCAGACGCCGCCTGAGAAGGCCAAGGGCACGATGGAAGAAGAAGTCCCTGTGGGATTTGAGTAGCCGGCACGAAGCGAGACGGTTCCATGTCAGGAGATGCGCGGATCGCGAAACCATCCATGGAGCGCGAGGCCGTGACGGGCTCGCGGCCACGGCGCGTCGCCTATTTCGGGCATGATGCCGGGGATGCCGCGATCCGCCGCCGTGTCCGGGCTTTTGCCGATGATGGTGTTTCCGTCACCGGCTTCATGATGCGCCGGGGCGATGCCTCTCCCACCGAATGGAAAAATGTCGACCTCGGACGCACGGCGGACGGCGCCTTCGTTCAGCGCATCCGGCAGGTCTTTGCTGGGGCAGGCAAGGCAGCAGCAAGGCGGGACGAACTGGCGGAAGCTGATGTGATCGTCGCGCGTAATCTCGATATGCTCGCCTGCGCTTTCCTGGCCAAGCGCAAGGCAAAACTGGATACGCCGGTGATCTATGAGTCGCTGGACATTCACCGGCTCCTTTGCCGGCAGGACCCGATTGGCAAATCGCTGCGCTGGCTCGAAGGCCGTCTTCTGCGCCGGACGCGGGGGCTGATTGTCAGTTCTCCGGCATTCCTGCGAAATCATTTTGAGCGTTACTATCCCGGCCAGTTCCGGCCGTTCCTCGTAGAGAATCGACTCGCTGCCGGCGCCGAGTATGGACCGAGGCCTGTTCCGGAAATGCCAGCGAAGAGACGCCCGCTGCGTCTTGGCTGGGTCGGCGTGCTCCGGTGCCAGCGTTCGCTTGACCTGCTCTGCGCGCTGGCCGATCAGTTTCCGGAGACATTGGAAGTCCACCTTCATGGTGTGCCGGCGCGGAACGAAATTCCTGTCTTTGAGCCGGAAATCGCGAAACATGCGAACATGATCTATCATGGTCGCTACAAGTCACCCGAAGATCTGTCTGAGCTCTATTCTGGTCTCGACATGGTCTGGGCGGGGGACTTCATGGAGGCTGGATACAACTCCGTCTGGCTGTTGCCGAACCGCATTTACGAGGGCGGCTATTACTGTGTGCCCGCCATTGCACCCGCAGGGACGCAGACGGCCGAATGGGTCAGCCAGCGGCAGGGCGGTTTCATTGTCGAAGAACCGCTTGGTGACTCGTTGCCCGGGCTTGTCGCGGGCCTGATCGACAATCCCCAGCCCATACTGGCGTGCGCCCGCGCGCTCGCGGCCTGTCCTGAAGATGACTTCGTCCAGCCTGTTAGCATGCTTTCGGATCTGGTAGATTCGGCGCTTGCGGAAGGCGGTGCGCCATGAACGTCATGTCCCGGAAAATGAAGGTGACCGAAGACACGACGCTGGTTTGGGCCAAGGTGTTCTCGGAAGACAAGAGTGCGCCGATCTGGTTCCAGCTCATCGTCACCGCCTGGTTCTTCGCGACCTATATCGACTTTCCAGCCGTGACAGCGGTCCGCTACCTGCTGGTGCTGGCGCTGTTCGCTGTGATCGCGCTGAAGAGTTCGACGGTCCTGCCGAACATTGTGCGCGCCTGGCCGCTCTTCGTGCTGCCGGCCTTCGCGACGTCTTCCATTCTCTGGTCGCCCTATCCGTCTGAAGCACTGAAGCAGGGGGTGTATTTCATCCTCACGCCGCTGTTCATCATCACGATCATTTCGGTGCTTGATGCCCGGCGGGCCATGCGATGTCTCATGTTTGCCGGCTGGATCACGTCTTTCATGGTGCTTGCGAAGTTCTCGTCGATCGACTCGGGCGGGCCTTATCCATCCAAGAATTACGTCGCCCTGCAGATGAACTTCATGATGCTGCTGTCTCTGGCGGCAGCTCTGAACAAGAGCGAATTGACATGGATCCGGCTGGCGGCACTGCCATTCATCCCGCTGGGGATCCTGTTCGTCGTCGCGGCCAACTCGGCAACCAACCTGGTTCTGGGTGGCGCCGGTATTATGGGGCTGATCGCCCTTCGCGTTCTCTGGGTCGATATCGGCGGAATCAAGAACGCCCGCAGCCTGCTGTTCCTGAGCGGTATTGTTTTCATCTTTGCGATTTTGACGGTTGCCCTTGCCATGCCGGGCGAAGACTTCGTCGGCGACGCGTTGCAGGCCCTGGGCAAGGACGGAACGTTGAGCGGGCGCACCGAAATCTGGGCGGCCGGCCGTGTTGTGCAGGACCAGAACCCACTCTTCGGCACCGGCCTTTCTGGCTTCTGGCAGCCGGACAATGGCGCCGCGCAATCGATCAACTATTATGACTTCAAGCCCTATGGCACCGTGCTGACCTTCCACAACTCCTACATGGAGGTACGGGTCCACCTCGGCTATATCGGCTGGGCGCTCTATATCGGCACATGGGTCTGGCAGGGACAGCGGGCGATCCGAAACTGGATGGTGTCTCGCGATCTGGAAGCTTCCGCGCTCCTGATGCTGCTCCTGCTTGTCTTCATCACCACTTTTACTGAGTCCACGCCCTGGGGTGTCTTCAACACGCCGGTGAATATCATGCTGTTGGCGTCCACGGCGGCCTTCAGTTCCAACCGCCGAAAGTTCGAAGGCTACGTGCCGGTCAAGGTCAGTGAATCCAGTGTCAGGCCGGTCCGCTGACGCAGCATGCCTGAAGCTCCTCCTATCGTAGTGGGGAGGGGAGCTGCGCTACCGAAAATGATCTCACATTGATATTGGCTTCCCGGGCCTCTGCAGGCTCGGTGTCAGGGCGCAAATCGATGGCCAGTCATAATCGGCCACTGAAAATTTCATTTAAAACAGGGTGGTGCCCGTTCCTTTGGGACTGCCGGTTATGCCGCTGCTGTCCAGGTGACAATTCAGTCAGCCGTACATGGCGCCAGTTCTAAACACATTGCTGCCACGTACTGGAACCAAATTCGGACATGAAACGTATAGACTTCAACGGGCATTTAACACGCCCTTAAGAGTTAGAGGCGTTGATGGGGTGTGATGAGTAACGCCACTTCATCCGTGTCAGGGAGCAGACCTGTGGTCGACATTGCAAATGCTTCAATTGCTCACCGTACCTGGGACACGGGCGCCAATGCCGAGCAGGAAACCTGTGACAAGTGGCCGGTTTGGGCCCGTCTGGTGATCATTGTGGGCCTGAGCGCATTACTGTGGGCCGGCATCATCAGCGCCCTTGTTGCATTGTTCGGCTAGAGCGCTTCTGAAGTCAGACAACAAAAAAGCCCCGGTTTGACGCCGGGGCTTTTTGTTTTGCTGAATACTTCAGGTCTGAGGATCAGCGGGCGCCTTTTGAAAGCAGGACAGCAGGGACCGTGCGGAGCATGATCATGATGTCGCCGGTGAAGGTGCGGCTGCTTGCGTATTTCACGTCCAGCTGAACGCGCTCTTCATAGGTCGTGTCGCTGCGGCCTTCGACCTGCCACAGACCCGTGAGGCCCGGACGGACAGCACAATAGTCGCGATAGTATTCGCCATACTTGGCAATTTCGTTCTCGACGATCGGGCGCGGCCCGACGAGGGACATCTCACCGCGAATGATGTTGATCAGCTGCGGCAGCTCATCGATCGAGGTTTTGCGGATGAAGTGGCCCAGCGGCGTGATGCGCGGATCGTTCACGAGCTTCTGGGTTTCTTCCCATTCAGCGCGGGCTTCAGGGTCGGTTGCCAGGATCTCCTGCAGGCGCTCGTCAGCGTTGGCGACCATGGAGCGGAGCTTGTAACAGCTGAAGGTGCGTCCGTTGCGGCCGTAACGCTTCTGGGCATAAACCGCCTTGCCACCGTCCTGCAGGCGGATGAGTGTGGCCACGACAAGCAGCAGAGGGAAGACGAACACCAGCGCGACGCTCGCAATAACGATGTCCGTAATACGCTTGGCGCTCGTACCGGTCTCATACTCCGTGCGATCATGTCGCGTCGAGGAGTATGCGGCGGTCTCCGCATGTCGTGATTGGTTACTTAATCTTAGACCCATAACTGTCCCCGGAACTCTACCAAGAGGTGCGCGAAATCTTCCCGGAATTTCCCGCACCCAGCCAACAAACGTTAACTTGGAGAACAGGAAAACCTTTATTTCATTTGGGGAGGTTTGCAATCTGTATACCGGGATTAGGCCAAATATTTGGGCCTTTTTCCCGAAATTCGCCTGACAGGAGAAGTAATTTTCAAGTAATCGGGGTCATGTGCGCATTTATTAACCAAAATACCTCGTTTTGAGGTGCATCGGGCTGATAATGTGTGCCAGGACAGGTCAGCCCCGTACCATTACGACACGAAAAAGAAAACGGCAGGAACCTGGGTTCCTGCCGTTCTGATTCGTGAGTCTGATGGATAAAAATCAGAATCTGCGTTCACCAATCCGGATCGTGTCGCCCGGGCTGACGACCGTGGAAGTTGTGAGCTCGATCGCCTGCTCTTCATTCGAATTCACGCTCTTGATGTAAACCACGTTTTTCCGGGCGCGATAGGTCCAGCCGCCCGCCGCAGCAACAGCATTCACGACAGTCAGGCCGGAATTGTAGGGGTATTCACCGGGGCGGTTCACTTCGCCGAGGATGTAGTAGGGGCGGTAGTTGATCACCTCGGCGCTAACGCGCGGGTTCAGGACATAATCGCCTTCGAGTTTCTCGACGATGCGGCTCTCCAGCTCAGGCGTGGTGAGTCCGAGGGCCTCGACCTGTCCGATGAGCGGCATGGAGATGGAGCCGGTGCCATCCACTTCAAATTGTCCGGACAGGTCCGGCTGCCCGAAGATCGTAATGCGCAGCTGGTCGCCATTGCCCAGAGTGTAGGCGCTAACTGCTTGCTGCTGCACCACTTGCTCTCCAGAGGGGCTGGGGCCAGAAGGGATCGCTGTCTCACAGGCGGCAACCAATAAAAGCAGGCTGCCCAGAGTGGCCATGAGAAGGGGGCGCAGGAAATTCATCGTCTCTATTCTCCCAGGTTTGGCGGTCCTGCCGCGTAGCAAGACCTATTCCAGAGTTTCAGGTCGAGAGGAAGGAAACTTCATCCCGGAACAGGCGCACGGCTGAAAGTTTTCCGCTGATGAAGGCCCCCGTATCCAGTCCAATCCGGCGATTGTCCCGGAAGACTGCATCGGTGGGGGTGTGCCCGTGAACCACGACCTGAGGAAACTGTTCGGGCGCATCCAGAAATTCTTCCCGAATCCACAACATGTCACGCACGGTCTGTTTCTCGAGCTCTTCGCCCGGGCGCAGGCCGGCATGCACGAAAAGATAGTCCCCGGCCACGTGGTAGTGCTGAAGTCCCTGGTAAAACTTCAGGTGATCTTCAGGCAGCCGGTTCCGGAACTCGGTCCAGACCTTGTCCCAGGCGCGCTGATAGGCCTGCATCGCTTCGTGAGACTGCATGGCTGCCCGGGCATTCGGGGGCGGCTGAAGGCCATAGGAGTAGAGCGTTTCGGCGCCGCCATAGCGAACCCATTGCTTCCCGAAATTCACATCATTGAGGAAACGCAGCAGCGCTTCCTCATGATTGCCCATCAGGAAGACCCGCTCGAATGCCTGAACCTTGTCGCTTTGCATGAAGTCGATCACGTCTTTCGACTGCAGGCCGCGATCAATATAATCTCCAAGAAATACAAGGACTCGCTTCGTGCCTTCCGGCAGGGACTTTGAGTCCTCTTCGATCTGCTCGACCAGTTTTTTCAACAGGTCGCACCGGCCGTGAACATCTCCGATTGCATAAATGCACTGGCCGTCCGGTGCCCGTGTCTGGCGGGTTACCTCAACAGGTGCCGGTTCGCTTTCAGGCTCGGCCACTTCAGGTGAGGGCTTGCCGATGCCCCGGCGGATTCGCGCACGCAGAGAGGTTGCGGATCGCGTCAGCTTGCCGATCCGTTGCAGGAAGCTTTGCCGGGTTTGGTCGGACATTTTGCTCATCTGGGCGTCAGTATTAACAATTACTTATAGCGCTTTCTGGTCTTAAACCAATCGGGGCGGGAATTTCAGGGTTTCGAACCGGTCATCGCTTCTTTCAGAAAACCGGCTGCCCAGCTCATATGCATCGTGCCGGAAATCAGGCCCGCAAGAAGGCCGCAGATGGACCGTTTCCAGACAGCCACTGCGAGAGACGCGGCGGCCAGCACGCCGACATAGCCGGCGGGCAGGATGATGGCAGGCAGGAAGAAGGGCGAAAGAACAAACCCGCTGACGCTGGCCAGCAGGGCGAACACCGGTAAAGCTTGGCGGATCTTCAGGCGTTGGCCGTGTTTGCGCACATTCCGCGCGCGGCCCTTGCCATAATTGAAATACTGCTTCGCCACCCGGTGGACAGATCCACGGGGAATGTAACGGATGCGGATGCCGGCATCGAGAAAGATCGTGCCGCCAGCCTGGGCCACCCGTTCGTCATACTCCGCATCTTCATTGTGCGAGAAGGTTTCGTCATAGCCACCGACCTGACGATACATGGCGATGTCGAAACCGGCATGATGTCCATGATCGACATAGCCGGAGACCGTGCCGCCACGATGGGCAGATCCGCCCGAACCGAGCGGCGTATCCACGATCCAGGCATTTGCCCGTTCAAAACACGTGTCGCCGACGGCATCCATTGGAATGACGACAGACGACGCGCCCGTTGCCTGAAGTGTCCGTGCGACGGAAAGAATGAATCCCGCCGGATAGATCGAGTGGGCATCGCATCGCACGATATAGCGTGTCTCAGGTGTACTGATGCTCTGGACTGCCAGGTTCATCGCGGCTGCCTGCAGCCGTTTCGGGTTGTGAATCACCTGCAGGTTCGGGAATTCCGACTTCATGCGCTCGACAATGGCGACGGTTCCGTCGGTGCTGCCGCCATCTGCCACGACGAGCGGCACCTGGCGAAGTTGCGGGCTGCCCGCCATGAGAGAGCGGATACACGTTTCAATGTGGCGCTCTTCGTTCAGAGCCGGAATGACAGCCAGAATCGCGCCGGGCACCGGTTCCGGTGCGTTGTTGTTATCGATTTGAGCCATTGCATGCGCACTCATGGCGACCTCTGGTAACAGTTTTCCCCTGATGGGGGAGCAAATTCCATTCCACACCGCTGCGCTTTGCGGACAAAAGGCATACCCAACGTCAATCTTGCCGCGCTGGCCGAACCCCATATGGTGGGCTGAAACAGGAGGAGATGCTCAAAATGATTGGCGTTGTGGCGAAACTGACGATCCAGCCGGACAAAGAGTCTGAATTCGAGCAGGTCGGCAAGGACCTTATGGCCAAGGTCAAGGCGAACGAACCGGGCTGCCTGACCTATCAGCTCTACAAGTCCAAGAAGGACGCGCACGTCTATATCTTCATGGAGCAGTACGCCTCCGAGGAAGCCTTCAAGGCACACGGCCAGAGCGACTATTTCAAGGCTGCTGGTCCGGCGATCGGTGCTTGCCTCGCCGGTGCGCCCGAAATCCAGTATTACGACATTGTGGAATAGGAGGCCGCCATGGACCTCGCCTTCACGCCGGAAGACCGTGCGTTCCAGAAAGAAGTTCGTGACTGGATCGCCGAAAACTACACACCGGACCTGCGCGCCAAGAGTGCCGCGTCCAAGAACGGGTATCTCGACAAGGAAGGCCAGGTTGCCTGGCAGAAAAAGCTCTACGAGAAAGGCTGGGTCGCTCCGAACTGGCCGGTAGAGTTTGGCGGCCCGGGCCTGTCGGCTTCTGAGCGCTACATCCTGAACATGGAGCTTTCATCTGCGGGAACGCCGCCGGTAAGCCCCATGGGTATCTCCATGGTTGCGCCGGTGATCATGGCGTTTGGCTCTGACGAGCAGAAGAAGAAATACCTGCCGCCAATCCTGCGTTCAGACGTCTGGTGGTGCCAGGGCTATTCTGAGCCGGGGGCTGGATCCGATCTCGCCTCTCTTCAGATGAGCGCTGTGCGTGATGGCGACGACTACGTGCTGAACGGGTCGAAGATCTGGACGACCCATGCCCAGTGGGCAGACATGATCTTCTGCCTGGTGCGGACCTCGCGGGAAGGGAAGCATCAGGAAGGCATCAGCTTTATCATCTTCCCGATGACGCTGCCCGGCATCAAGATTTCGCCGCTGCCGACTCTCGATGGGCCCGCTGAAGGCGCTCAGGAGATCAATCAGGTTTTCTTTGAAGACGTTCGTGTGCCGATTGCCGAAGCGCTGGTCGGCGAAGAGAACAAGGGCTGGACCTACGCGAAGTACCTGCTTCAGTTCGAGCGCGGCAATGCCTATGCGCCGGGGCTGCGTGCCATGCTCAACAAGGCGCGTAAAATCGCCAGCGTCGAGGAAGCCGATGGGGAAGCACTGATCCGGGATACGGATTTCGCCCGGAAAATGGCGCAGCTGGAGATCAAGATCGATAGCCTGGACGCAACGGAGCAGCGGATCTTCTCGGCGCTGTCCGCCGGGCAGGCCGTCGGACCGGAAAGCTCCATGCTGAAATGCGCGGGCTCGGAAACCCAGCAGGCAATCACGGAACTCGTCGTCGAGGCCGCCGGCACCTACGGCGCGCCTTTCGTGCGGGACAATTTCGCGCTTGCGCGCGAAGGGGCGAATGCAGACCTGCCGTTTCCTTCTTATTCGGTGACCGCGGTCCCCAGCTATCTCAACTATCGCAAAACCTCCATCTATGCCGGTTCCAATGAAATCCAGCGGAACATCATGGCGAAGATGGTGCTCGGCCTCTGACGGCTGGCGATGACGGACGCTGCAACCGCGAAGGTCTCCGGGCCGAGCCTGCCGACCCGTTTAGCATTCGGGTTTGGCGGCGCCGCTGAGGGGATCAAGAACAACGGGTTCGAATACTTCCTGTTGTTCTTCTACAGCCAGATCCTCGGTGTCCCCGCGGCGATGGTCTTTCTGGCGCTGATGATCGCGCTGGTGGTTGACGCATTGTCGGACCCGATTGTTGGCTATTGGTCGGACAATCTGCGCACGCGCATCGGGCGGCGGCACCCGTTCATGTACGCAGCGCTCTTGCCGGTCGGGCTCACCTATTATCTGGCCTGGAACCCGCCTGAAGGCTTGTCGCCAAACGGGTTGTTCATCTGGCTGCTGGTCCTCACCATTAGTGTCCGCTTGTCTTTCACGATGTACGAAGTGCCCAGTACGGCGCTCGTTCCGGAACTGACGCCCGAATACGACGCCCGCACCAGCTTGATGTCCTACCGGTACTTCTTTGCCTGGGTCGGAGGCCTGTCGATCCAGATCTTCCTGCTCTTCTTCCTGTTGAAGCCCAGCGAGCAGAACCCCTCTGGCTATTTCCATATTCCAGGCTGGCACCTCTACGGCCAGGTTGCCGCCGGGGTCATTCTGCTCGCGGCTGCTGTGTCGACCTTCGGGACGCATGCGCGCATTCCGCACCTCAAGGCCCCCCCGGCGCAACGGAATCTGACGCTCGGCAAGGTGTTTTCGGAAATCTTCGAGACGATTTCGAATCCGTCTTTCAGGGCCTTGTTCCTCGCTACGCTGTTCGGCCTGCTGGCCTCCGGCGTTTCGGCTTCGCTGAACCAGTACATCAATGGATATTTTTGGGGCTTTACGACAACCCAGACCGCAGGGCTGACTGTCGCCGTCTACATCTCCGCAGTGCTGGCCCTGATCATCGCACCGATTGCGGGACGGGTGTTCGGCAAGAAGCGTGCGGCGCTTTCAATCGGCGTGCTGGCATTCACCATCGCGCCGGCGCCGGTGTTTGCCCGGCTGATCGGGATCATGCCTCCGAATGGCTCGGACGCGCTCTATAACATCGTGCTGACCGTCACCATCTTCGACCTCGCCCTCATCATCGCGACGCAGATGCTGATGGGCTCGATGGTTGCTGACATCGTCGAGGATAGCGAGGTTCAGACAGGCCGGCGCTCTGAAGGCATTTTCTATGCAGGCATCAGCTTCATCCGGAAGCTGGCGCAGGCATCCGGAGTCTTTGTGGCGACTCTCGTTCTGACCTTCGCAGGCATCCAGGAGGGCGCCCAGCCAGACAAGGTGACGGACAGTTCGCTCACATCGCTCGGCTGGGGATATGCGGTGACCTTGCTGGCGGCGTGGACGCTGATGATGTTCTGCGTGAGCTTTTACCGGATCAGCCGAGAGACACACGAAAACAATCTCGCGGCCATCGCAGCGAAGGCGGCTGAAGAGGCAAGTCACTGAATTCCTGACTGAATTGTCATGAACCGCCGAATTGCCACTCCCTTGGCGCCGCAATAGAGCCATAGACATGATACACGCTCTTCGCATGACAAGACATGTTTCAAAGTTCCTGGCGGTGGCCGGGCTTTGCGTGGTGGCCCTTCTGGTGCTGGCGGTCTCACCCCTGATGGCCAACGCCCAGCGATTACCGGAGACGCGATCCGAGATAGATCTGACCTTTGCGCCGCTGGTGAAGGAAGTCTCACCGGCCGTGGTGAACGTCTTCACCCAGAAAACGGTGAAGACAGGCGTCACGCCGATGGAGATGCTTCTCTATGGCCGCGCCGCGCCGCAGAGCCGGGTTCAGAATTCCCTCGGGTCCGGAGTGATCGTGCGGGAAGACGGTGTGATCGTCACGAACAATCACGTGGTTGAAGGCGCCGACTCCTTCCGGGTCGTGCTGAGCGACCGGCGGGAGTATCCGGCCGAACTCGTTCTGAATGATGAGCGGACAGATCTGGCGGTCCTGAAGATTGACACTGGTGGCGATAAGCTGCCGGTTCTCCATTATGCCGACACGCGCGAAGCGCAGGTAGGGGATCTGGTCATGGCCATCGGCAACCCGTTCGGGGTCGGCCAGACGGTAACCAGTGGCATTATCTCCGCGACGGCGCGTACCGATGTTGGCATCTCCGATTATTCCTTCTTCATCCAGACCGATGCTGCCGTGAACCCTGGTAATTCGGGGGGTGCCCTGGTCGATATGAAAGGTCAGCTGGTCGGCGTGAACACGGCAATCTTCTCCCGCGGCGGCGGATCGAACGGGATCGGCTTTGCCATTCCGTCCGAAATGGTGAAGCGCGTCGTCGATGCCGCCATGAACGAGGGCACGTTTGTGCGCCCATGGCTTGGCCTTGCGGCGCAATCGGTAAGCTTTGACATGGCGAAAGCCCAGGGCCTGTCGCGCCCGATCGGCGTAATGGTCACCGAAGTCTACGATGGCGGCCCGGCGGACAAGGCTGGCCTGCGCCGCGGTGATCTGGTCACCGCCATCGACGGCCGGGAAGTCTTCGACGAAAAGGGCCTGAAATTCCTCGCGGCCATTCGAAATCCCGGCGAAAGGGCGCAGCTGAACGTTCTGCGTGGCGGCCGGAATGAGGTGATTGGCGTGAAGGTCGAACCGCCTCCCGGAGCGACAGAAGCGGACATCGTTCTGCTGGAAGGCGAGGACGTCTTCAATGGTGCTCGCGTTGTGGAGTTGTCACCTCGGCTCGCTGAAGAGAACGGGCTCGATCCATTCCAGAAAGGTTCCGGCATCTATGTCTACTCGGTCGCACGCCGCTCTATTGCGCGTAATTATTTCCGTCCGGGAGACGTTATCCGCTCCGTCAACGGAAAGGAGACGACGACCGTGAAAGACCTCGAAGCTGTCCTGCGCGACTCCGGCCGGAGCTGGGACATCGAACTGGACCGCAACGGGCGGACCATTCGTGGGAAGGTCCGCCTCTAGCGCTGGATCAGTTGGCTTTCGGGTGCAGAACCACCGGAAGGTGGGTATATCCGAGGACGAAGTTCGACAGGACCCGTTCCGGTTCTCCGACGACTTCGACCTTTTCAAAGCGGTTCAGGATTTCTTCCCACAGGATGCGCAGTTGCATCTCGGCGACGCGGTTACCCATGCAGCGGTGAATTCCGAAGCCGAAGGAAACGTGACGCCGGGCGTTCTGGCGATCAATCAGGAATTCGTCCGGCCGTTCGATGGCTTCTTCATCGCGATTGCCTGAGGCGTACCACATCACCACCTTGTCACCCTTGCGGATCTTCTGTCCGCCGAGTTCGGTGTCCTCAGTTGCGATCCGGCGCATGTGGGCCAGAGGCGTCTGATAGCGGATGATCTCCGATACCATATTGGGGATGAGCGATGGGTCCGCTTTCAGCTTGTCGTATTGATCGGGGAATTTATTGAGGAAGTAGACCCCGCCCGAAATGGAATTCCGCGTGGTGTCATTTCCACCAACGATCAGCAGCATAAGATTGCCGAGCAGTTCGACTGGATTGTTGACCATGTCCTTCGTCTGCGGGTCATGGGCGAGCAGGGAAATGAAATCGAATTTCCGTGGCTGGGCTGCGCGCTGGTGCCAGAGTTCGGTGAAGCTGGCGAGGCACTCGTTGAGGTGCTGCATTCGCCATTCCATGTCGACTCCGGCAACGCCGACTGCATCGGACGTTGTTGCGACATCCGACCAGAAGGGCAGCTTGTGCCGGTCTTCAAACGGATAGTCGAACAGGGTGGCAAGCATTTGCGTCGTCAGTTCGATGGAGACCCGGTCTACCCAGTTGAATTCCTCGTTAACTGGCAAATCATCGAGAATATTGCAGACACGCTGGCGGATCAGGTCCTCCAGTTCCGAAAGCTGGCTGGGCGCGACAGCGGGCTGGGCCGCCTTGCGCTGGATGTCATGAATCGGAGGATCCATCGCAATGAACATGGGCGGCTGGAAATCGTCAGACGGATCACCGATCACGATGCTGGGGACCGATGAGAACACTTTGTGGTTCGAATCAACGGCAATGATGTCGTTGTATTTCGTGACGGACCAATAGGCGCCGACCGCGCTTTCCGGACAATAATGGACAGGCGCTTCCTTGCGCAGCCGGCGAAAATATTCGCCCTGTTTGTTTTGTTGGAAAATTTCCGCTTTTGAAACGTCCAATCCTTCGAGCGGCAGGCTCCAGGGATCTGGTACTTCCACATCTATCGACTGCGCTGTGTCGGCCATATTTTCCTCCCAAACAGGCGTTTTTCGCCCTTATGGGAAGCAGAGTACGTGCGAAGCCCGTATCTGGGAAGTTTTTATGCCGCGCCAATTGTTGTGCGGTGCAACAAGCGATCATGCCCGGCATACCCGCCAGTGGCCATGTGCAGCAGGCAGCGATTGTCCCACATCAACAGCATGTCAGGCTCCCATTTGTGCCTGTACTGGAATTCCGGCCGGGTTTGCCAGCGATAGAGTTCTGTTATCAGGTCCCAGCCTTCATCATGCTCCAGCCCGGCAATTCCCACGATGTAGCCGGCACAGCCGAATATGGCCTTGCGGCCAGTTTCCGGATGCGTGCGGATGATGTCGTGGCGCTCCGTTGCGTCAGCATCCGCGGATGGGCGGATGTCCATGCTGCGTCCCTTGGCTTTGTCGTCATCGCCATACATGCCGACCGGAGAGTACGCGTTTCGGGCCGAGTGAATGGCGTGACGCCCTTCGAGCTTTTGCCGCAACTCGTCCGGCATCTGCTCCAGCGCCATGTACTGATTGGCGAAAAGCGTGTCACCGCCGCTGGGCGGGATCGTGATGCCGAATAGGCAGGTGCCGGCCGGCGGGCGCTTCTGGAAACTCCAGTCGGAGTGCCAGCTCTCGGCAAAGATCGGTGCCGTCTCGTCGGCTGCGCGTTTGACCGCGATGACGTGCGGATGTCCTTCGATCGGAGCAATGAACGGGTCATCCCCGAACGGCCCGAAGTATTGCGTAAATCGCTCCAGGTCCGAATTGGTCATCTTCTGGTCCGGGAAAGACAGGACCTGGTGGTCCAGCCAGGCCTTCCGGATGTCAGCGATCATGTCCGTATTCAGGGGCCGGGTCAGGTCCACACCGCGCACAGTGGCGCCGCAGGCCTGCCCGGAGGGGATAATCTCCAGGCTCATATGCGTTTCCTCCGGCGCCCACCTTACCACGGCGCGCCAGCTCGCCTAGAACACAGGCCATGAGTGACCTGTTTGAATCTGCCGGTTTGTCAGACGGGGCCCCGCGCCCCCTCGCAGACCGGCTGCGCCCTCAGAAGCTGTCCGACGTCGTCGGGCAGGACCATCTTGTCGGTCCGGATGGCACCCTGTCGCGGATGCTGCAGGCCAAACGCCTGTCGTCCATTATCTTCTGGGGTCCGCCTGGTGTCGGGAAAACAACGATCGCCCGGCTGCTGGCGCAGGAAACCGATCTCGAATTCGAAGCGATCAGCGCGATTTTCTCTGGCGTGAAGGATCTGCGGGCGGCTTTCGACCGGGCTGAAGGCCGCCGGAAGGTTGGCAAGGGTACGCTCCTGTTTGTCGATGAGATCCATCGTTTCAACAAGGCGCAGCAGGACGGATTTCTTCCCTTTGTCGAAAGCGGCGTTGTCACCCTGGTTGGTGCCACGACAGAAAACCCCAGCTTTGAAATCAACGGCGCGTTGCTGTCACGGTGCCAGGTGCTCGTGCTCAAGCGGCTGGAAGAGGCCGCATTGCTGGAGCTTGTCCGACGCGCCGAAGCGCTGGAAGGCCGCGCCCTGCCCGTCGTGGAGGAGGCGGTGGCGCCGATCCTCGCCATGGCGGATGGGGATGGGCGCTACCTCCTGAATATTGTCGAGCAGATCTATGCGCTTGCCGGCCCGAAGACGGTGCTGAGCCTGCCGCAAGTGACGTCCGGACTGCAGAAGCGCGCCCCGGCCTACGACAAGACGGGGGATGGCCACTACAATCTGATCTCGGCCTTGCACAAGGCTGTCAGGGGATCCGATCCCGACGCGGCACTCTACTGGTTCGCACGAATGATCGATGGCGGAGAAGACCCGCTCTACCTCGCCCGCCGCCTTGTCCGCATGGCGAGCGAAGATGTTGGTCTGGCCGACCCAACGGCGCTGATGGTGACCAGCGAGGCAGCCCGGGCCTATGAGCGCATGGGTTCGTCGGAGGGAGAGCTGGCGCTCGCGCATGCGGTCATCCATCTCGCAACGGCGCCGAAGTCCAATGCAGCTTATGTCGCCTGGAAAGCCGCGCTCCGGTCGGCACGCGAGACGGGCAGCCTGATGCCCCCCAAGCACATTCTGAACGCACCGACCCAAATGATGAAAGATCAGGGCTATGGTGACGGTTACGCTTATGATCATGACACGGAGGAAGGTGTTTCGGGGCAGAACTATTTCCCGGATGGCATGCCCCGACAAACATTTTACCAGCCCAGAGGCGAAGGACGCGAGAAGCCGATAGCTGAACGCCTCGCATGGATCGCCGGCATTCGGGAACGAAAGGGTGGCAAGTGACACGGAACCGTCCGGTCGAGAAGGTCAGTGCGGAGGACGCCGCTTTTGTGCGGGGGCTTGTGATCCACGAAGACGACAAGGTCATCGTCTTTGACAAACCGTCAGGCCTCGCCGTTCAGGGCGGTGGGGGTGTCGAGCGGTCGCTGGATGGATTGCTGGCGGCATTCGCCAGATCCAACGGAAAACGTCCGCGCCTCGTACATCGCCTCGATAGGGGAACCTCGGGCGTGGTGATCACTGCACGGACCCAGCCAGCGGCTGCATTCCTGTCTGAAGAGTTTGCAGCCCGCCGGACCGAGAAAATCTATCTGGCCCTTGTGCGGGGTGTCCTGCCGCCCGCAGATAGCGGAATCCTGAAGACGCCACTGGTAAAAGTCGAAGAAGGCGGTCGGCCGCGTATGATCGCTTCAAAGCCTGACCGCAAAGGCTCGCAGGCTGCGACAACGCACTGGCAGATACTTGCCCGGAACGGAGATGCGGCGCTGGTGGAGGCGCGTCCGGAAACCGGCAGGATGCATCAGATCCGGGCGCACCTTTCCATGGCAGGCATGCCAATACTTGGGGACTGGCTGTATGGCACGGGCGCTGAAAGCGCCCCGCGTCTCATGCTGCATGCCAGAAGACTGTCGATCCGGCACCCGGATGGAAACGAGATGCATTTTGAAGCGCCAATCCCGAAAGACTTCGCAGCGCTTGCGGCAGAGCTGGGGCTTCAGTCCGGCTTGTAATAGCTGCGGTACCAATCGACGAAGGACTCAATGCCGCGCTGAACATCCGTTGTGGGGACATATCCGGTCAGCGCCTTAAGCAGGCTGACGTCCGCATAGGTCTGCTTCACGTCGCCCGGCTGCATGTCGAGCATGTTCTTGACGGCCTTTTTGCCAATGGCGCGTTCAATCGCTTCAATATAGTCCATCAAGCGGACGGGCGCAGCGTGGCCGATATTCACCAGCCGATATGGGGCGACCGGGCTCAGGGAGTCGTTTCGTGTGACCGGCTGTCCGGCAACGGGTGGTGTGTCGATCAGGCGGCGGATCGCTTCAACAAGGTCATCGATATAGGTGAAGTCGCGCATCAGGTCGCCATGATTGTAGACGTCTATCGGCTCACCCTTGAAGATACGGTTGGTGAAAAGGAAGAAGGCCATGTCCGGCCGGCCCCATGGTCCATACACGCTGAAGAAGCGGAGCAGGGTGGTCGGCGTGCCGTAGAGGTGGGAGTGGCTGTGCGCGATCAGTTCGCTGGACAGTTTGGAGGCGGCATAAATCGTCAGCGGGTGCGGCGCCGGATCCGTCTCTTCGAACGGGAACTTCTGGTTCGCGCCGTATGCGGACGAAGTGGACGCAAGGACGAGGTGTTTGGTTTCGTGCTGCCGGGCCAGTTCAATCACATTGAACGACCCGACTATGTTTGAGGAAATATATTCGCGGGGGTGTTCCAGACTGTAGCGGACACCGGCTTGCGCCGCGAGGTGGACGACAACATCCGGCATGCTGTCGCGAAAGGCTTCCGTCATGGCCGCCTCATCTTCCACTTTCACTTCGTGCATTCGGAAGTTGTCGTAGGCGTCCAGCCGTTTTACCCGGTCGCGCTTCAGCGAAACATCATAATAGGCGGAGAAGCAGTCGACGCCCGTCACCTCGTGGCCTTCCTTCACGAGACGCAAGGACAATTCATTGCCGATGAAGCCGGCTGCGCCGGTGACGAGAACTTTCATACCTGTGACCTGTTTTGCCTTCCGGGCTATATGATCGCCGTCATCCGTACAAGCACGTGAAGCCGTAACCAAGAAAGGCCTTCCGATGCTTCGAAAGGCCTTTCCAATTCAGAAATGGGCTGGCGCCGCGGCTTACCGCTCGCGGATGCGCGGCCCCATGGCCTGCGCTTCGCCGGAGCTGAGGGCTCGGGCCGTGGCCAGTTCCTCCAGCAGGACCTGAACCCGCTTGTCGTCTGTCAGGCTGGAAATGGCAGCCATCGACTCGGCCGTTTCCGCAGATGCGCCGAACAGGCTTTCCAGGGCTTCGAAGCCGGACTTGCGGTGCGGGTAGTAGATCAGGCGTGGTGTCGTGTCCGCGTCGATGCCTGCCAGTTCCTTCGCTTTGGCAATCGCGTCAGTATAGGATCCGATCTCGTCGACCAGGCCGCGTTCGAGGGCGTCTTCGCCGCTCCAGACGTGACCTCTGGCAACCTCGTTCACTTCGTCGAAGGTCATGCCGCGGCCTTCAGCGACGATGCCGACGAAACGGTCATATCCGCGTTTGAGCGATGCTTTGACCTCGGCCTCCTGTTCGGGAGTGAACCGGTCCATGCCGTATGCATCGGCAAATTCGCCGCCGACCGAGATCGTGTCGAACGTGATGCCCAGCTTGTTGAAGCCGCCGGCGAGGGCGAACTTGCCGCCGAAGATACCGATGGACCCTGTGATCGTGGAGCGGTTGGCGACGATATAGTCGGCGCCTGCCGAGACGTAGTATCCACCCGAAGCCGCCAATGAGCCCATGGAGACCACGACCGGCTTGCCGTCTGCCTGAACCCGTTCAATGGCGTTCCAGATCTGGTCAGAAGCGGTCGGGGAACCTCCGGGGCTGTCGACGCGGAACACGATGGCTTTCACCTTGTCGTTCTTGCCGGCATCGAGAATGGCCCGGGCGACCGTGTCCGAAGCGAACGCCGGTGCGGATTCGAAGGGGGAGCCACCATTGGCGCTTCCAGTCACAACCGCACCTTCTCCGCCGACAATGGCGATTGCCGGCGCCTTCAGCGGAAGGGAAGGCGGGGTGTAGCTGGCGAGGTCCATGAACTCGGCGCCTTTGCCTGCCTTTTCCTTTGCGGCCTCTTCGGCTTCTTCGGGATAGCCTTCCTTGTCCATCAGCTTGTTGGCGATGGCCTGCTCCGACGTCATCGGACCGCTTTCCAGAAGCGCTTTGACATCCGCAACCGACAGGTCGCGATCTGCTGCAATGTCATCCAGCGACTGCGTCCAGAGGGATTCGGCCAGCTGGGTCATCGCTTCGCGGTGAGGCTCGGTGTAGCTGGTCTCATTATAGGAGTTTGGCGCATTCTTGTATTCGTAGAAGGGATAGATTTCCGGGGTGACGTCGATCTTGTCGAACAGGCCCTTGAGGAATTCCGTCTCGAACGTCACGCCAGCCGCGAAGACTTCGGAGCCGGGCTGGATCCAGACTTCATCCGCCGGTGTGATCGAGCGCAGGGCTGACGGGCCGCCAACACCAAAGGCACCTTGCGTATGCGCAATCACGAACTTTCCGGAGTCTCGGAAACTGAGCAGTGCTTCACGCAATTCTTCTGCGCGGGAGCTCCCAATGCCGACTGTTGCGCCTCTCAGATAGAGGCCTTTCACCGAGTCGTCCGTTTCAGCTGCCTGAAGTTTGGTCAAAAGGTCTACAAAACCGGGCGTTTCTGAAAAAGCTGCAAATCCGCTGACAGGGGCCTGATCCGTGTATTCGGCGTTCAGGTCGAGCGAGAGAATGATGTTGTCCGGCGCATCGGGTGCAGAGGACGCTGCGCTGAAAATGATTCCGACGAAGAAGATCGCCATCAGGATCAGGAAGATGAACATGGCGACGAGGGCACCTGCCATCGACAGGAAAAAAGTTTTCATTGGGGTGTGGTCTCCGGTTCTGACCAATGGGCGATGTTACGCTGATATTGTCGATTATCGATAAAATGTAAAGGTCAGGCTCTGCTGAGAGGCGAAATTTGCAGCAAATCACACATATAGAGAAAGAACTGCTGGAAAGCGGTGCGAACGGGTGTTGCCAGCGATACAAAGAGTGGCTATCTCGGCGCCTCCGTTGGGGTGTCGCCAAGTGGTAAGGCACCGGTTTTTGGTACCGGCATTCCCAGGTTCGAATCCTGGCACCCCAGCCACCCTTTCCCGTCTATTTCCGTACATGGCTGTTTCCGGACAGGTTTGCGCCCGGCGCCTGACTGATCTAGCACGTCTGCACTGCAGCCGACGTGTTGCGTTCGAGCGGGCGCCGGATATTTTCTAAATGAATCGTAAAGCCTTGTTGATCGTGTCACAGAGGGTTGTTAGCGTCTGGTTTCACAGCTAAGGGCTTTGCCGCGGGCCTGCCAGAAGGCGGGCCTATCAGGGATCAATGACAGAGGACGGACAACGTCCCGAAAAACTCAGGGGAGGTGTTGGGCGGTCTCCGTCTCTCTGCTTCCAAGGGAACTTGCCTCGTTTGTGTGTGAGGCACTGTAAGGACCGGGACGCTCTCGCTAGCAGAGTGCCCGAATGTCGGATTTCCCGCGCAACACCAGCGCGACCGTTTGGAGAGTGAGAGGCAAACCTCATGAAGAAACTTCTGTCACCAGCTCGCGGCGTGATTGCCGCGGCGCTTATCGCAGGACTGGCCATCCCGGCCCAGGCCCAGTTGCGCCAGGCGCTCGATGTGGGCGAACAGGCGACCCGCCGAGCTGAGCAGGTCCAGAACCAGATCAACCAGCTGGACGACGAGCGTACCGACATGGTCCGCGAGTATCGTACGCTCCTGCAGCGCCGCGACGCCGCAGATCTGTACGCAAAACAGCAGGAACTGGTTGTTGCCTCGCAGCGCGAAGAGATTGTCTCACTGACCGAGCAGCTCGGCTCGATCGATGACATCACCGCACAGACCGTCCCGATGCTTCTCAGCATGGTCGAGGATCTGAAAACTTTCGTCGCTGCCGACCTGCCGTTCAAAACGGTTGAGCGTTCTGCGCGTCTTGAAGCCCTGGACGGCGTCATGGCCCAGCCGGACGTCACCCCGGCCGAACAGTATCGCCTCATCATGGAAGCCTATCAGGCTGAAATGGAATACGGCCGCACGATCAGCACGTGGCAGGAAGAAATCGACATCGACGGTAACCCGACGACTGTCGACATGTTCCTTTATGGCCGCGTCGCGCTCGTCTATCTGGCACCGAACGGCAAAGCCGCCCGGTACAACCGCACCACCGGTTCCTGGGAAGCGCTTCCGGGCAAGTATGTCTCCGACATCCAGAAAGCCATCCGCGTGGCGCAAGCCAAGGCACAGCAGACCGTGCTGTTCGCCCCGGTCCAGAAGTTCCAGGTCCAGTAAGGCCAGGCTCAGAGAACTAAGAGGAAAACCGTAATGTTGAATTTCAAATCCTCGCTGAAGGCTCTGGGTGCAGCATCGCTGCTCGGCCTTAGCGCAATGACGATCGCCGCACCGGCGTCCGCTCAGTCCCTCGCAGACGTGCTCAAGCGCGTTCAAGCTGACTCCAACGAGATGACCGCTGAAAATGCCCAGCGTCTGAAAGAGTTCCAGCAAGACAAGAACGCCCAGGAAGCCAAAATGGCTGAAGCCCGGGGCGCTCTGAACGCTGCTGAAGCTCGCGGCCGTGCCCTCGGTGCCGAGTTTGATGCGAACGAAGCCACTCTGGCCGATCTGGAATCCCAGGTCACCGCACAGGCTGGCGACTTCCAGGAACTGCTTGGTCAGTTCCGCTCGGCCGCTGGCGAGACCATGCCGGAAATTGCGAACTCCTTCGCAAACTTCGACTATCAGGGCCGCGTTGAAGGCATCGCCGAAATCGCAGAAGCCCGCACGCTTCCGAACCGCGCTCAGCTTGAGCGTCTTCCGAAAGCAATCCTTCAGGAAATGATTGCCCAGTCCGAAGTGAAGACTTTCACCGCCACGGTTGACGGTGTCGGTCCGGACGCTTCGAACGCTGATGTCGAACTGATGCGCGTGGGTGTGTTCACCGCCGCAACGACCGACGGCGTGAAATTCGTCGAGGTCAAAAAGAAAGACAACGGCGACACATTCCTCCAGGCGTTCAAGACCCAGCCGGCTGGTTCCTATGCTGGTGCAATGAAGTCGCTCATCAATGCCGGTCCCGACCAGCTCGTCCGCGCGCCGGTCGACCCGTCGAAAGGTAACCTGTTCGGCATCCTCGGCGACCTGCCGGTCCTCAGCGACCGTATCAAGCAGGGTGGCCCGGTTGGTGCTGTCATCATGTTCCTGCTGGCAATCGGCCTGCTGATCGGCTTCTACAAGATGTTCACCCTGTTCACGATGGGCGGCTCCATGCGCAAGACGGCGAAAACCCGTCAGGCTGGCGACGGCAACCCGCTGGCACGCCTGTTCGAAACCTACGAACAGAACCGCGGTTCCGACATCGAGACCCTCGAACTCAAGCTGGACGAACAGATCCTGCGTGAATCGCCGCGTATCGAACGCTTCAACGACATCGTGAAAGTCCTGTCGGCTGTTTCTCCGCTGCTCGGCCTTCTCGGTACCGTTATCGGTATGATCATCACCTTTACGTCGATCACCATCTACGGTGCCGGCGATCCGAAGCTGATGGCTGGCGGTATCTCGGTTGCTCTTATGACAACCGTGTTCGGTCTCGTTTCCGCTATCCCGCTTCTGCTGGTCCACGCGATCATCGCTTCGATGGCTCGCGGTAATCAGCAGATTCTCGACGAGCAGGCTGCTGGCCTGATCGCTGAGAAGGCGGAATCCCTGCGTGGTGCGGCGTAAGCCGCTCCCCGTAGCCTCAACTGAGGAGGAGCCCGTATGGGTTTGCTAGACTTACAAGCTTTCCTCGACCGAGGCGGTCCGGTGTTGCTGGTTATTATGTTTGCAACATTCGTTATGTGGGCACTGATCCTGGAACGTGTGTTCTATTTCAGATTTGCTCATAAGCAGGTGGCCGCTGAGGCGATTGCGGAGTGGCGTTCGCGCTCCGACAGGAAATCGACCTTCGCTCATTGGATCCGCGACAAGCTGGTCTCAGAAGTCCGCATGAAAGCGGAGCAGAATGTCAGCCTGACCAAGGCAATGGTGTCTCTGGCACCACTGCTCGGTCTGCTGGGTACCGTGACCGGGATGGTCGCCGTGTTCGACGTTATGGCGATCACGAATGGTGCAGACGCAAAAGCCATGTCGGCTGGTGTGTCGCGTGCCACCATCCCGACCATGGCCGGCATGGTGGCATCTCTGTCCGGCATTCTATTCACTTCCGGCATGGACCGCCGGGTTGCCCGCTCGGTCCAGCAGGTTGAAGATGCGATGGAGATTAGCTGATGCGAGGACGTTCACACGAAGCGCCTGAAGAGGCCAATGTCGACCTCACGCCGATGCTGGATGTTGTGTTCATCCTGCTCATCTTCTTCATCGTGACCTCGACCTTCGCGCAGGAAAAGGCGATGGGCCTCGAGCCTCCGCCGCCGCCTGCACCGCCGGATCAGGAACAGACACAATCCGTGCCTGCCATTCTGATCTATGTGGATGAGTCCAATATGATCACGGTCAACGGCCGAAACACCGACATCGGCTCTGTCCGGGCCAATATTGAACGTGTCCGCGCTGAAACACCGGAAAGCCAGGTCATAATTCAGGCACATCCGCGTGCGAAGAGTGGTGTCATCGTCCTTATCCGGGACGCAGCCTATAACGCCGGCTATCAGACAGGGGTTAACCTTGTTCTGTCGCAGGAACAGTAAGAGGAGCACCCAATGGCACGCAGAAAACGCCAGTCCATGGCAGCTGGGGGTGCAGAGGATGATGTGAACCTCACGCCGATGCTCGACGTGGTTTTCATCCTTCTGATCTTCTTCATCGTTACGGCGCAGTTCATCAAAGAACCGGGTGTGGCAATCATCCGTCCGGACGTGGACAACAAGGCAGATGCCAAGCCGCTCGCCATCCTGATCGCGATCAATTCGGAAAGCGAAATCTACATCGACAAGAAGCTGATCTCTCCGGAGGAAGTTGGCTTCACCATCAAGCAGATGCGTGAAGACAACCCGCGCGGTGAGATCGTCGTCCAGGCCGATGTGAACTCGACTGCCGAAACGCTGGTCGATGTGATGGAGACCATCAACCGCCTCGATGGTGCCACCGCCATCAATATCTCGGCCAAGATTGAGTAGGAGAACGCCATGTTCACTAATCCCCTGACGAGACTTCTGGTTGGTGTCGCTATCGCCATTCCGATCGTTTATCTCCTTTTCATCGTCATGAGCCAGCTCATTTCGGTGAAGGAAGTGAACCTGGAAAAGGGTGAGCAGCGGGTCCTGACCGCCATCACGCCTCAACAGCAGGATTCTGAGGTTCGCACGCGTCAGCGTTCGAAACCGAAGCGGATCGACTCGGCCAAAAAGCCGCCGCCGCCGCCGAAGGTTTCGGCCACGAAATCCAACATCAACCTGCCGACACCGCAGATTGAGGGTGCTGCACCGACCGAACTCAACCTCGGCCGCATGCAGTCGCTCGCGATCGACCCGGTGGCGATCTCGGACCGTGACGCTCAACCGATCCGTCCTCCGGTGCCAACTTATCCGCAGCGTGCTGCTGAGCGTGGTATCGAAGGTTCGTGTGAAGTGCGCTTTGACGTGGATACGCGCGGTAAGCCGTACAACATCCAGGCAACCTGTTCGGACAATGTCTTCAAGCGTGAAGCTGAACGGGCCGTTGGCCGGGTTGAGTTTGCGCCGAAGATCGTTCGCGGCAAGGCAGCTGAGCGCCGGAATGTGGTTTACCCGCTGGAGTTCAAGCTTCAGTAAGCTGCTGAGTTCATTGTGATTATCTTGGAAAAGGGCGCTCTTCGGAGCGCCCTTTTTCGTGCTGTCGGGAGGGCCCTGATTCGACCATTGCGAGACGCAATGCTTCAGCGTCGTTCATTGAAGGGGTGCAATCATCGATGGAGCGAATTTGTGGCGCTGACCAAGTTGACCTTGCGTAACTCTGTAGAACATGTAATGTAATTACATAAATAAAACGCGGAGGAAGCGATGATCAGTATTCAGGGAAACAGTGTTGGCGGAGGTGCACTTCACGCGCCCTTTGGCACGGCAAGCCAGCGAATGGCTTCAAGACAGGACAGGCGGCTTCTCACTTCCATGGTGCCGGCAGCGGCCATAACGCTCGGTCTCTTCGTCACGATGACTCAAATGATCCGGGTCGATGAGGTCGAGCTTGCGCCCGTGACCCACAGGCCGTTGCCAATCGTCACGCCGCAGCACAAGGAGACTGAGCCAAATCGGATTGACCGGTTTCCTGCGCCTGTCGCGGATGTGGAGCTTCCGCCCATGCCGCCGGTCACAAAGTCCGTTTCGTCGGTCGAAGGCCTGCCTGTACCGGTTATTGACCGCGGGAACTGGGACCTCCAGAGGGAAGCGATCCGCTTTGAGCCACCTGCGCCACAGGCGATTGGTGAACGTATTGCCCAGGCCATCCGGCGGCCTGTCGCATCCTATCCGGCAGATATGGCCCGGCGGGGAATGGAAGGCAGCTGTGACGTTCATTTCAGCCTGAGTACGCGCGGTTTGCCGTACGATATCACCGCGGCCTGTTCCCATGCCGGATTCGAAAAAGAGGCAGTCAGGGCGGTCAGTAAAGCCGAGTTCCTGCCAGAAATCAGGCAGGGTCTGCCTGTTGAGTCGCACAATTATGTCTATCCGATGGAATTCAGGCTTCAGTGATGTGGAATCGATGCGTTCTCATGTGTATCAGCATTGACGAAAGGGGCGCGACCGAACCATATCAGGGGCAAGTCACGACCAAGCTGGAAACGGGTCATTTGGCGCAGATAAAAAGCCTAAGAAGCGCGCTGAAGTCCTTGATCCTGCCGGGCAATTCCGGTTGATTGGGTACAACTCCGCTACACCAGCGGTCAGGAGAGGAATTATGGGTATCAGATCTGTTCTCAAAGGCGCCGTCATTGCCGGCTTCATGGTGTCGGTTGGCGCCGGTTCGGCACTTGCTCAGGCTTGCGAAGAAACAGAGTTTTCGTCGAAAACCGGCCAGATTTATCTGGAAGCCGAACAGGCGGCGATGACGAACAACGATTACACGACAGCTGCGAACAAGATGAACCAGCTGAAGGCGATGGGCCTGAACTGCTACGAAGAAGGCGCTGTCCTGAAGCTGTCGGCCTACATCAACATTCAGAAGGGTGATCGCAAGGCTGCTGTGAACGATCTCCTGTCGGCCCTCAACAAGGGCTATATCGCAGACAAGGACCGGGCGCAGACCTTCTACAACATCGCCCAGATCTATCTGCAGGAAGAGGACATCAACAAGTCCCTCGAATACATGACCAAATGGCGCCAGGCTGGCGGCAAGCCGGACCGGACCCAGAAGTGGCAGCTGGCGGTCCTCTACCAGCGGGTCGACAACTTCAAGGAAGCCATCAAATGGGCTGAAGAGGTCAAGGCCGATGACGGCTCCAAATATGACCAGCAGCTCTATGATCTGCTGATCTTCCTCTACAACCAGGCTGACGACAAAGCGAAGCTGGCCAGCATCCTTGAGGAAGTGGTCGCCCACAATCCGACAGAACGTAAGTACTGGGATGCGATTGCCGGCAACTATTTCGCCAGCAACGAAGAACGTCGTGCGTTCGAAGTCCAGAAAGCAATGTATCTCGCCGGTATGCTGAAGACCGAAGACGAGATCATGCGTATCGTGAACTTCTATAACCGGTTCAACGTGCCTTATCAGGGCGCCAAGATCCTCGAGAAGGAAATGAATGCCGGGCGTGTATCCCGCAGCCTTGACCACCTTGAGCTTCTGGCGAACCTCTACCAGGTGGCCCGCGAGCACGAGAAAGCCATTCCGGTGATCCAGGCGGCTGCTGAAGCCGGTGGCGGCGGTGCCATGTATGAGCGCCTCGGCCGGTCCTATGCCGACCTCCAGCAGTGGGAAAATGCCGAAAACGCCCTTCAGAAAGCCCTCAGCATGGGCGGCGTGAAAGATCCGGGCACGGCGTGGGTCCAGATCGGCCAGTCCCGCTATGAGCGTGATGACCGCGCTGGCGCTCGCGAAGCTTTCCGCAAAGCCAACAATCGCGCGGGCAGCAGCTGGCTCGGCTTCATGGCTTCGGAAGAGGCAACGGCTGCAGCGCTCGATTGCTTCCAGTATCAGTCGGCCCTGCTGAATGTCACCAACGAAGCCAAGATCTGTAAGCGCCTGTCGGTGCTTGGTGAAGATCAGATGACGGAAAACTGCAAGACTGTGAACGAGCGTCTCGACGCAGCAGAGAAGGCCTTCAACGAAGCGCCGTCCTGCAAAGGCCAGCGCAGCTGACCGGTCCTTGCAAAGACTTTCGAAAAGCCCCGGCCAATCGCCGGGGCTTTTTTGTTTCCGGGGCTCGCTTGTTTGAAAGTATCAGTTGTAGGCGCTGAGGATCTCGTCGACCGCACGTTCCAGATCTTTCAGGGTCGAGACATGCGTGACCTGAGCACAGAAGGGCGCGTAGCGCGGGATGACGCTGTCGCCGGTGCCCCACAGGCCCGGCGCTTCCGGGTTCAGCCAGACGACGCGCTTGGCGCGGGCGGCAAATTCGCGGAACAGGTCCATCCGCGGATCGCCATAGTTCGACCGGGCATCCCCCAGGATGAGAAGCGTGCTGCGGCGGTCGATGATCTGTTCGTGATGGATTTTCAGGTCAGACCAGGCCTGGCCGTAGCTGGTCGACCCCATTCCGTATTCGCGCAGGATTTTCGCCATCGCGGTTTCGAAATCGTTCTGCTCCAGCACTTCGTCCACCGAGCCCAGCCGGAAGGAAAAGGCAAACGCGTGAAGGTCCGGCACGACATCCTTCATCGACCAGAGCAACAGAAGCAGGAAGCGCACATATTGCGCGACTGAGCCGGACACGTCGCAGATGACGACGATCTTCGGCTTGTCCTTGCGTTTCTGGCGCCAGACGACATTGAAGGGGACGCCGTCGAAGCCGGCATTGGCGCGCATTGTCCGGCGCACGTCCAGCTGGCCGCGATTGCGGCGGCGTTTGCGGCGGGAGTGTTTGACGGCGAGGCGTTTGGCGATCTTGGCGATCAGGCGCTTCATGCGCTCCATGTCGCTCCGGTCGATGGCGGAGAGTTTCTTCTCTGCTGCGTATTCGTCGCGGAATTGCTGCGTCTCTCCGGCCCCGAAAACCTGGAAGGCCTTTTCGGCGCGCTCCCTCGCTTTCATCGTGACATCGCGGCGGACATCAATCAGGCGCTGGGCTTCAGCATCACCGTCCTGTCCGCCTTGTTGCAGGGCTTCCAGTAGGCGGGCCTGCAGGGCTTCGCCGCCCATTTGTTTCACCATTTGCTGGGCGTAATAGGCGACCTGGGTCGAGAAGCGGATGTTATCCACACCGGCGGCTTCGGCGGCTTTCTCGAGGGCGAGGGAGATTGCGCTCTCGTCGCCGGTTTCCATCAGGTCGACCAGGTCAGAGGCATCTTGCTGAGCGACGGCAGAGTCGGAGGAGTCCGTCTCTTCCTGTTCGCTGCGGGACGCGGTTTCCTGCCTTGAGAAATAGAGTTCGAACAATTCGTCGAACGTGACTTTCTCTTCCGGCGATTTGGCGAGCACGCATGCCAGAGAATCCTTCAGCATGCCACGGTCTGCATAGCCGATCAGTTTCAGCGTGTGCGCGGCGTCGAGCGCCTCGCCGGTGGAAACCCGTACGTCTGATGAACGCAGGGCACGGATGAAGTTGGTGAGCGGGCGTTCCATTGCCCCGTCAGCCTCCCGTCGTCATCCGAGATCCGGATAGCCGGACGCCGTGCGGCTACCGGGTTTCTGAGCGGCGGCTTCACGCAGCATTTTCGGCACTTCCGGGCCGATCACCGCAATGTCGCTTTCATGCTTCAGCAGCACATTCAGCGTGTCCCGCACGAAGGTTTCGTCGAGGGCGGTCGAGTGCAGCAGGAGCAAGGTCTTCGCCCAGTCCACCGTCTCGGCAATCGATGGGCGTTTCTTGATATCGACTTCGCGCACGGATTGGACGAAGGAAATCATCTGGTCCAGCAGGGCTTCTTCCAGGCCTTCGACGCGGGCGCGGACAATGCGGCGTTCGCGGGCGTGATCCGGGAAGCCGATATGCAGGTGCAGGCAGCGGCGCTTCAGGGCGTCACCCAGTTCCCGTACATTGTTCGAGGTCAGAATAACCAGCGGCGGCACATTGGCGGAAATCGTCCCGATCTCCGGCACGGTGACCTGATAGTCTGAGAGGACTTCCAGCAGGAAGGCTTCGAATTCCTCGTCCGACTTGTCGATTTCGTCGATCAGAAGGACGGAGCCGACTTCCTGTTTCATCGCCGTCAGCAGGGGGCGCGATTCCAGGAATTGCTCGGAGAAGAACAGGTCTTCGAATGTGGAGAGCTTCCCAAGCGAGCTTTCCAGCGAGCCGGCATCGCCGATCACCTCATTCAGCTTCTCTTTCAGGATCTGGGTATAGAGCAGCTGCTTGCCGTATTTCCATTCGTAAAGCGCCTTGCCCTCATCCAGGCCTTCATAGCATTGCAGGCGCAGGAGCGGCAGGTCGAGCCAGCGCGAAAGCGATGCGGCGAGGTCTGTCTTGCCGACACCGGCCGGGCCTTCGATCAGGATCGGCTTGCGAAGCCCGTGGGCGAGGAAAACAGCCGTCGAAATCTGCTTTGTGGAGATGTACCCCACGCCTTCGAGGCCCGCAGTAATTGCGTCAACGGAAGTCATCGGCTCGTAGCCGGTGGAAAGGTCTTTAGCCATATTTCAGGGGTAGGGCGGGGGGGCAAAACTGGCAAGCCATATCGCGGGGGAAGCATCCGCCAGCACCTCCGCCCGGACACGCCCATGGCGCTCCGGCAAAAGGCCTGATTGTGACGAGGCTCAGCTCGTGTCGAAGCTGGGCCAGTCGTGCAAGGCCGCGGTCAGCTGCACGGTGAGCCCGCCCGAGACGAGGGCGAGGGCGGCGGGCATGGCGTGAGTCTTCGGGATCGGCGTAATGTACGGCCGCGCCTCGCCCTTAGCCTTCCAGCGCTGGATCGTGCGCGCCAGACTCTTCGCCCGGCGTCTGCAGAATTTCAGCGTATCGAGCATGGCTTCCCAGCGCGCGATGAGCGGCGCAGCGGGCACGGGGCCTCGCAGCGGCACGGTAATCGGCCCGCGCAGGAAGTCGGGCGCCTCACTCGCAGGCACAGACAGGACGGAAAAGAACGCCTTGCGCGCTTTCGGTTCGCCGTCTGTCTTTTCGAAATAATTTCTGGCCGGGCGCGGCACCAGAGGCGCCAGTTCCACCTGCAGCGCCATCAGGAAGATCAGACGTCGGAGCAGCACGGCGAGGCGCTTCAGCTCCGCCGAGACGCGGCGTTTCAGAGTCTTCGAGATCATTTCCGGCTGTTTGAACAGGTCCGCATTCACGCCGGCTTCGGCCACGGCGCGGGCAATCGTCTTAAAAGCGTGCGTGATGAAATCGGTGAGGTCTGTCATGGCGCAGAGTTTGGTCCCGGGTTCTCTCAGGGAGGATATCTGTGCCGGGAGCGTGTTCGCACCCTCAATGAGAACAACGGGTTGCGGCAGACACCTGTGGTGGATTGCCCCGAAAATATCCTCCCGATTCTCCTTTCAGGTCGTAGAGCGCGGGACTGGACTTCGCTATATTCCCGTCTCCGGGGCGGGACACGAGTACAGGCAATGGGACAGGCAAAAGAACCACCACGCGCGACAATCGTTTTGACGACACGGGACCGCTACAGCCTGATGCGGGACTCGATCGCGAACCTCTACGACAATACGGCGTATCCGTTTGATCTCGTCGTCGTCACGGGCGCAGCGCCCGGGCGGGTGCGGCGCTGGTGCGATGAGGAGGCCGCCCGCCGCGGGTTCCGGCATGTCGCGGTCGACCGCCCGCTGACGCCTGCGGAGGCCCGTAATACCGGCATTGAACATGCGACCGGCGAATATACCGCCTTTGTCGAGAACGACATCATGTACCGGAAGGGCTGGTTGGAGGCGCTGGTGACATGCGGCGACGAAACCGGCGCCGGGATGATCGCACCGCTGACCTGTGAAGGCCGCCCGATCCACACAATCGTCCACCATATGGGTCCGGAAGAAAACAATAACGAGACGCTGGACGATGCCGGTGACGGTCACAAGGATTTCCACGAGGACTTCTACCTTCAGGGCAATACGCTGGACGAAATTCAACCTCACCTGAAACGGCGCCGCACGCAGAGTGTGGAGATGCATTGTTTCATGGTGCGCCGCAGCCTGTTCGACCGTATCGGGACATTCGATCCGGATATCGTGTCGAAGGAGTATCTCGATTTTTCCTGGCGCGCGCGGGAGGCCGGGGAGAGCATCTGGTTCGAGCCGACATCGGTGATCACCTTCCTGATCCCGTCGGAGGAGGATCCTGTCCGGATGGTCGACCTGCCTTACTTCCTGCTGCGCTGGTCGCGGTCCTGGCAGAAGCGCAGTCACGACGCGCTGAAGGCGAAGTGGAACATGCAGGAAGATGGGTTCATCAGTTACCGGCGGTCGCTGGCGGACTGGCGGATCGTCGACCATGTCACCAAGCCGACCCTGTCGCATGTGCCCGTGTTGGGCAAACGCTGGGGCTTTGTCCACCGGGCGGCCGTGCCGGTGAATTTTTGCCTGAATGCCGCCTCGAACCTGATGGCCTGGCGCTATGACCGGGCGCGCGGCGGCAAGGGCACAAAGGGCGATCACGCGACCTGACCTGAACCTGATGCGGCAGGATGACGGAGGCAGGCTGAGGGGCTAAGCCTTGGCCTATGGCTGTCGCCCGGATTCTCTTTCCCATGCCCCTGCCGGAGCCGTTTGACTATGCGGTGCCGGACGATCTGGATGTGTCCGAAGGCAGCTATGTCGCCGCGCCGCTGGGAAAGTATGAGCGGTTGGGAATCGTTGTTGAGTTGCTGGGCGATGAGGCGGCGGAGGGCCGCACGCTGAAAGCCGTGTCGGAAGTGTACCCCACGCCGCCGATGACAAAGGCGATGCGGGATTTTCTCGCCTTCGCCGCCCGTTACACAGTGAGTCATCCGGGACATTTGCTGTCCATGGCGCTCCGGGCGCGGGCGGGCCTGTTGCCATCGCCGACCGAGACCGTGTTCACCGCCACCGGCGAGGCGCCGCCGCGCATGACGGACGCACGCGCCAAGGTGCTGGACGTCATGGCCGCTGCGGACGATCCGATGACAGCCGCGCAGATCGCGGAGGCGGCAGGCGTGTCGTCCGGTGTCGTGCGGGGGCTGGCCGAGGCGGGCGCTCTGCGGGCGATCGACGTGCCGACCGACCCGCCTTTCCTGCCAGTGGACCCGGACCTGCCAGGTGCGAACCTGACCGCGGAGCAGGCCGAGGCGGCAGACGCGCTGCGCGAGGCGGTCCGTGAGAACACATTCCACACCTTCCTGATCGACGGGGTCACCGGCTCCGGCAAGACGGAGGTCTATTTCGAAGCGATTGCCGAAGCGCTGAAGGCGGATCCGGAGGCGCAGGTGCTGGTCCTGCTGCCGGAGATTGCGCTGACGCAGGCCATTCTCTCGCGCTTTACCGCGCGCTTTGGGGCGCCGCCCGCGCCGTGGCATTCCGGCCTGTCGGACAAGGAGCGCCGCCGCACCTGGCGCGAAACGGCCCATGGCCGCGCCCGCATCGTGATCGGCGCCCGCTCGGCCCTGTTCCTGCCGTTCCGCAAACTGAAACTGATCATCGTGGACGAGGAACACGATGGCAGCTTCAAGCAGGAAGACGGGGTGACCTATCACGCCCGCGACATGTCCGTGATGCGCGGCAAGCTGGAGGAGGCGGTGGTGGTGCTCGCCTCGGCCACGCCGGCGCTGGAGACGGTCGTGAACGCCGAGATGGGGCGCTACACGCGGCTGAAACTGTCCGCCCGGCCGGGCGCGGCGCGGCTGCCGGATGTGGAACTGGTGGACCTTCGGGCCGATCCGCCCGGCAAAGGCATGTGGCTGTCCTCCCGGCTGGTGCATGAGATGCAGGTGACGCTGGAGGCGGGCGAGCAGTCGCTGCTGTTCCTGAACCGCCGGGGCTATGCGCCGCTGGTCATCTGCAAGGCATGCGGCGAGCGGCTGAAGACGCCCGGCACGGAGAACTGGCTGACGGAGCACCGCTATACCAACCGGCTGGTCTGTCATGTCACGGGCTATTCCATCCTGAAGCCGCAGATGTGCCCGCATTGCGGGGCCGTCGATTCGCTGATGGGCGTCGGCCCCGGCGTGGAGCGCGTCGCCGAAGAAGTGCGGGTCCTGATGCCGGAGGCGCGGATCGAGATCTTCTCCTCCGACACGGCGCAGGGCGGCGAGGCGACGCGCGGCATTGTCGAGCGCATGGAGCAGGGCGAGATCGATGTGCTGATCGGCACGCAGATCGTGGCCAAGGGGCATAACTTTCCGAACCTCACCCTTGTGGGTGTCGTGGACGCCGACAGTGGCATGAAGGGCGGCGACCTGCGCGCGGGCGAGCGGACCTATCAGTTGCTGAGCCAGGTGGCCGGCCGGGCAGGGCGGGCCGAACGGCCGGGGCGGGCGCTGGTGCAGACCTACGCGCCGGACAACCCGGCCATGCTGGCGCTGGCCGATGGTGACCGCGACGGCTTCCTCCAGATCGAACGCGATGTGCGGGCGGAGCTGGGCCTGCCGCCGTTCGGACGGCTGGCGGCGGTCATCCTGTCGGCGCCATCCGCTGAAATGGTGGACCAGGCCGCGCGGGATGTGGCGGCCCTTGCGCCGAACGGGCAGGGAATCGAGCTGTTCGGCCCGGCCCCGGCGCCGATCACCGTGCTGCGCGGGCGCCACCGCCGACGGTTCCTCGTCAAATCCCCCCGCAATGTGGACCTGTCGGCCTATATGACGGCCTGGCTGGCGAAGATTAAGCTGCCGGCGCCGGTTCGCCTGTCTGTCGACATCGACCCTTATTCGTTCCTCTGAAGGCGCGGATCCGGTATTTCCGCTTCGATGACTGCATCCCTTTCAGTGCAGAGGAAGCGGAGGGGATGACTGGCCGTCTGGCCCGGCCCGGCTTCCCCGGAAGTGAGTCGGGAACCGGGCGCTGAGCCATCACCCCGACCGGCCGGGATTGCGCGTATCTGCGATGCTGAGCCGGTTTCAATAATTCCTTTGAATCTATTGGTTTCGCGGGTGCATTGTCATAATTGTCATTTCGCCGCAGACATTGGCGCCATGCCTGTGTTGTCAGGTCAGATGACTGATGCTAAGCGGCGCACAGTTTTCATGGGCGCGGGCAATTCGCACGCAGCCCTGTTTGCTGTTTTCGGGCCAGACCGCCCACCTGAACATGGACGAAGAGACCCTTGGCTGGATCAAAGATGACACATGCGAACGAAGCCGCACGCCGCTATGCGAGCGCGCTCTTCGAGCTCGCGCAGGACAAAGGCGAACTCGCCAATGTCTATAAGGATTTCAAAGCTTTCGCCGAAATGGTGAAAGGCTCTGAAGATCTGGCGCTTCTGCTGGATTCTCCGGCTTTCTCCCGTGAAGAGAAGGTGAAGGCGGCCGGCGAACTCACAGCGAAGGCCGGTCTCTCCGACCTTTTTGGAAAATTCGTCGGCACGATGGCGCAGAACGGCCGTTCGGGCGACATCCTCGGTGCCGCAATCGCTTTTGACGAGCTTTACGCTCAACAGCGCGGCGTGAAGCGCGCTCTTGTGCGCACCGCCAAGGAAATGACCGGCGCCGAGCGCCAGCGCATTGAATCAATCCTCGCCAAGGCCGTTGGCGGCGAGGTCGAACTTACCAGCGAGGTTGACGCCTCGCTCATCGGCGGCATCCAGCTGCGCATCGGGTCTCAGCTCGTTGACGCAAGCCTTGCCGCCAAACTGGAACGCATGAACACCGCCATGAAGGGAGCTTAGTCGCTCGATGGATATCTCAGCAGCAGAAATTTCGGGCATCCTGAAGTCGCAGATCGAGAATTTCGGCGTTGAAGCCGAAGTCTCCGATGTCGGTCAGGTTCTGTCAGTGGGCGACGGTATCGCCCGTATCTACGGCCTCGACAGCGTTCAGGCCGGCGAAATGGTCGAATTCGACGGCGGCATCAAAGGCATGGCGCTGAACCTCGAAAGCGACAATGTCGGCGTCGTGATCTTCGGCGACGACCGCGACATCAAAGAAGGCGACACCGTCAAGCGCCTCGACGAAATCGTGTCGGCTCCGGTCGGCAAGGCCCTGCTGGGCCGCGTCGTGGATGCCCTCGGCAACCCGATTGATGGCAAAGGCGCGCTGGAAAACGTTGCTGCACGTGAACGCGTGGACGTGAAAGCGCCGGGCATCATTCCGCGTAAGTCTGTGGACGAGCCGATGATGACCGGACTCAAGGCCATTGACGGCATGATCCCGGTTGGCCGTGGTCAGCGCGAGCTGGTCATTGGTGACCGCCAGACCGGCAAGACCGCGATCTGCGTTGACACCATCCTGAACCAGAAAGCGACCAATGACGCGGCCAAGGACGACAGCGAAAAGCTGTTCTGCGTCTATGTTGCCATCGGCCAGAAGCGCTCCACGGTGGCGCAGGTCGTCAAGACGCTCGAAGAGCGCGGCGCCCTCGACTACACCATCGTCGTGGCTGCCACGGCTTCCGAACCGGCCCCGCTTCAGTATCTCGCACCGTTCACCGGCTGCGCCATGGGCGAGTGGTTCCGCGACAACGGCATGCACGCCCTGATCATCTATGATGACCTTTCCAAGCAGGCTGTTGCGTATCGTCAGATGTCCCTGCTGCTGCGCCGCCCGCCGGGCCGCGAAGCTTATCCGGGTGACGTGTTCTACCTGCACTCGCGCCTTCTGGAGCGTGCTGCCAAGCTGAACGAAGAGAACGGTTCCGGCTCTCTGACGGCCCTGCCGATCATTGAAACCCAGGCCAACGACGTGTCGGCCTATATTCCGACGAACGTGATCTCGATCACCGACGGCCAGATCTTCCTTGAAACCGACCTGTTCTACCAGGGTATCCGCCCGGCCGTGAACGTCGGTCTGTCGGTGTCGCGTGTGGGCTCTGCCGCCCAGACGAAAGCGATGAAAAAGGTCGCCGGTTCGATGAAGGGTGAACTCGCCCAGTACCGCGAGATGGCCGCCTTCGCGAAATTCGGTTCCGACCTCGACGCTGCCACCCAGCGCCTGCTGAACCGTGGTGCCCGCCTGACCGAGCTTCTCAAGCAGCCGCAATACTCGCCGCTGCTCATGGAAGAGCAGGTCTGCGTGATCTACGCCGGTACGCGTGGTTACCTCGACAAGGTCGAACTGAAAGACGTGACGCGCTATGAGAAAGAGCTGCTGGCTCACCTCCGCGGTGCGAACAAGGACCTGCTGACCAAGATCGCCGCTGAGAAAGCGCTCACGGACGAGATTGAAGCAGAAATCAAGAAGGCCCTGGACGACTTCACTTCGAAGTTTGCCTGAGCCCCGGACGACTGAGCACGAACTGGAAGGCCTGACATGCCCAGCCTGAAGGACCTGAAAAACCGGATCTCGAGCGTGAAATCCACGCAGAAGATCACCAAGGCCATGCAAATGGTGGCCGCGGCGAAGCTGAAGCGCGCGCAAGACGCCGCGACGGCTGCCCGCCCGTACGCCGAACGCATGGCCGCGGTTCTCGCCAACCTGTCGGCATCCGCCGGCGCGGGCGGACCGAAACTGCTCGCCGGTACAGGCAGCGACCAGACGCATCTGGTAGTTGTCATGACCGCAGAGCGGGGTCTCGCCGGTGGTTTCAATACCTACACAGCCAAACTCGCCAAGCAGACGATTACCGCGCTGCAGGGCGAGGGGAAGACTGTGAAGGTGCTGACCGTTGGCAAGAAAGGCCGCGAGCAGCTGAAGCGCGACTTCGCCGAACTGTTTATCGGCCATGTCGATCTGTCTTCCGTCAAAAGTGACGACTTCTCCGAGCCGGCGATTGCCCTCGGCAAGAACCTCACCACACGGTTCGAAGATGGCGAGTTCGATGTCGCGACGCTGATCTATTCGCAGTTCAAGAACGTGCTGAGCCAGGTTCCGACCGCACAGCAGCTGATCCCGGCCGCGGCACCTGCCGATGCCGAGACCATCGATCTGGGCAATGCGATCTACCGTTACGAGCCGTCGGAAGATGCGATCCTTGAGGCGCTTCTGCCGCGCTATATCAACACGCAGATCCTGTCGGCCCTGCTGGAAGGGTCTGCTGGTTTCTTTGCGAGCCAGATGACCGCCATGGATAACGCGACCCGCAATGCCGGCGAGATGATCGACTCGCTGGAACTGCAGTACAACCGCGCACGCCAGGCCCAGATCACCAAAGAACTCATCGAGATTATTTCGGGCGCGGAAGCGCTCTAGAGAACAAGAACCCAGAGAATACCCGCTCCAAAGGAGACGACCCGCATGAGCACTCCCGCAAACGCCAAAGGCCGCATTTCCCAGGTCATCGGCGCCGTTGTCGACGTTGAGTTCGATGGCGAGCTGCCGGCTATCCTCAACGCGCTTGAAACCGACAACAACGGTACGCGCCTCGTGCTGGAAGTTGCTCAGCACCTCGGTGAGAACACGGTGCGCACCATCGCCATGGACTCCACCGAGGGTCTCGTGCGCGGCGGCCCGGTGGCTGACACCGGCAAGTCCATCACCGTTCCGGTTGGCCCGAAAACGCTCGGCCGCATCATGAACGTCATCGGCGAGCCGATCGACGAACGTGGCCCGATCGGTTCCGACATGGATCGCCCGATCCACGCCCCGGCACCGGAATTCATCGACCAGTCGACCGAATCCGAAGTGCTCGTCACCGGTATCAAGGTTGTGGACCTGCTCTGCCCCTACGCAAAAGGCGGCAAGATCGGCCTGTTCGGCGGTGCCGGCGTGGGCAAGACGGTTCTCATTCAGGAACTGATCAACAACATCGCCAAGCTGTTCGGCGGCTACTCGGTCTTCGCCGGCGTCGGCGAGCGGACCCGCGAAGGTAACGACCTCTATCACGAGATGATCGAATCCAAGGTTATCAACCTGGAAGGCGAGAGCCGCGTGGCCCTGGTCTACGGTCAGATGAACGAGCCTCCGGGCGCGCGTGCCCGTGTCGCCCTGACCGGCCTGACTCAGGCGGAATACTTCCGCGACGAGGAAGGCAAGGACGTGCTGTTCTTCGTGGACAACATCTTCCGCTTCACCCAGGCCGGTGCCGAGGTGTCGGCGCTTCTCGGCCGTATCCCGTCCGCTGTGGGCTACCAGCCGACCCTGGCCACCGACATGGGCCAGCTGCAGGAGCGGATTACCTCCACGAATAAGGGCTCGATCACCTCGATCCAGGCCGTGTACGTTCCGGCTGACGACCTTACCGACCCGGCCCCGGCCACTTCGTTTGCCCACCTTGATGCGACGACGGTTCTGAACCGTGCCATTTCGGAAAAAGGCATCTACCCGGCCGTGGACCCGCTGGACTCCACCAGCCGTATCCTCGACCCGCTGGTTGTTGGCGAAGAGCACTACTCGGTTGCCCGCGGCGTGCAGGAAATCCTGCAGAAGTACAAAGAGCTGCAGGACATCATCGCCATCCTCGGCATGGACGAACTGTCGGAAGAAGACAAACTCGTCGTGGCCCGCGCGCGGAAAGTGGAACGCTTCCTGTCGCAGCCGTTCGACGTGGCTGAAGTCTTCACCGGTTCGCCGGGCGTGCAGGTGAAACTCGAAGACACGATCAAGGGCTTCAAAGGCCTGATCGCTGGCGACTATGACCACCTGCCGGAACAGGCCTTCTACATGGTCGGCGACATCGAAGCCGCCAAAGCCAAGGCCGCCAAGATGATGGCAGACGCGTAAGCGGACAGGATAGATGGCCGATAAACTCCACTTCTCGCTCGTTTCGCCCGCGAAGGAGCTCTTCTCCGGAGAGGTCGATCATGTGATCGCGCCTGGTTCGGACGGTGAGTTCGGCGTGCTGGCGCACCATGCGCCCTTCATGACGACGCTGCGCAACGGCGTGGTACGCGTTCTGGAAGGCGACACGGTCAAGATGCGCATCTTTGTGCGCGGCGGCTTTGCGGACATCACGTCGGCCGGCCTGACCATCCTGGCTGAAGAAGCCCGCATGCTCGACGACGTGAAAGCCGAAGACGTGCAGGCCGAGATGGAAGCCACGCTCCTGAAGATCCAGTCGCTCGACAAGGACGATTCCAATCGTTCGGTGCTGCAGGAACACTATGACTATCTCGAAAGCCTGAAGGCTGCTCTGGTCCACTAAGGTGACACCGGAACCGATTTGAAAACGCCGCCCGGAAACGGGCGGCGTTTTTCATTGCGGTGGCAGGGGAAGTCAGTCGCCCGTGAATTCCGGATCGCGGCCTTCAAGGAAGGCCTTGATGCCTTCGCGGAAATCGTCGGACCGCTGGAGCAGGGCGAAAGCCTCAAGGTCGCGGTGGGCTGTGGCCTTTGCCAGCGCATGCGCTGCCACGTTCACGTCCTGCTTCACCATTTTCAACGCCGTTGGGGGCAGGCGTGAAGCGGCTGCGGCGACCTCGTGTGCCTTGTGCATGGCCGTCCCGGCGGGCACGACATGGTCGGCAAGCCCCCAGTTCAGGGCGGTGGCCGCGTCGATCTTTTCGCAAAGCCCGGCGATCCGCTTGGCACGGGCCGGGCCGACCAGCGCAACGAAGCGGGGGATCGAGCCCCAGCTCATATTCATGCCGCGTTCGACTTCCGGCACGTAGAAGACGGAATTCTCGGCGGCGACGCGCAGGTCGCACGACGTGGCCAGTGCCACACCGCCGCCGACACACCAGCCTTCAATGGCGCAGATGGTCAGCGCGTCCACATTTTCCCAGGCCTCGCACATGCGCGGACCGCGGCGCAGGAGGATCCTCCGTTCACGGAGGGTCGATTTCGCAGCGCTTGTGCCGGCCGGATCTTTCAGGTCCGCGCCCATGGAAAACTGGTCCGCACGTCCCGTGAGAATAACGGTGGAGATTTCCGGCGCATCATGGAACTGCAGGGCCGCCTCGGTCAGGTCCTGCATCAATTGCTGGCTGAGCGCGTTGGCGCGGGCGCCCGTGTCAAACCGGACGATGGCTGTGCGGCCATCGATTTCGGTCTGGACGAGCGTGCTCATGCGGTTTCAGCCGGCGGATGCTCGGCCGCATGCCGGATGAAGCGCGCGAGCTTTTCGGGCGTTTCCGCCCCCTGCGCTGCAAACTGGCGATTGGCGATATAAGTGGGCACGCCGGTGATGCCGACCTCGCGGAAGAACTTTTCTTCGGCGCGGACCGTCACGACATCAGCGTCTGTAGACAGAAGGTCCGCCACGATCGTCGGATCAAGATCAATCTGGCGGGCGATGTCTACCAGGACGCCATGATCGCCAATATCGCGCCCGTCATGGAAGAAGGCGCGGAACAGCGCTTCCTTTGCAGCGGCGCCCTTGTCCTGGCCCTGGGCCCAGTGGACGAGGCGGTGCGCATCCAGACTGTTCGGACGCCAGGTGATCTCGTCGAACCGGTAGGGGATGCCTTCGGCTTCGCCATAGTCGATTAGCGCCTGACGCATCGCGCCTGAGCGTTCTTTCGCTTCGGGCGAGCTGAACGCCTTTCGCATATATTCCTTGTAGTCGACCCCGCCCGCCGGAATGGACGGGTCCAGTTCATAGGGGCGAAACAGGAGTTGTACTTCAACGTCCGGCACCATGGCGATGGCCGCTTCGATGCGGCGCTTGCCAAGCCAGCACCAGGGACAGACGAGATCGGAAACCATTTCAATAATAACAGGCATGGCATGAACCTAGGCGCCGCCGCTGGTCGGCGCAACCAGCGAGACCGGCTGATCCGGCGGCAACGGGTTGACCAAGCGCAATTACACAATTAGTTGTACAAAAGATTGTGTAATAGGTCTGACGCTGATGAACGATACGAATTTTGTCGATTCCCACAGGTTCAGCGCGGCATTCGTAGCGAACCAACTTGAACGCTTGGTGGATGTGATTGTGACCCAAGGCAATGACATGCTGGATGCGGCAGGGATTGAGTTTCCCTCCCGTACGGTCTCAACAGTCCTGTTTGTGGGAGAAAATGAGCCGACTTCGACCGCGGATATCGCCCGCGCGCTCGGACAGCCTCACCAACTGGCGACGCAACGTGTCGACCTCCTGATCCAGATCGGCATTATCGAGAGAATAGGTGATCCCGACGATGCCCGTCGAAAACTGCTCCGCCTTACGCCGAAAGGGCGAGACCAGTTTCAGGTCCTCAGCGATCGGTTGGAAAAAGCGGGCCAGGCATTCGGCGCCTTGTTTACCGAAATTGGATGCGATTTCCCCGCCGCTACCCAGCGGGCAGCCGCTGCACTCAGGACAACGCCTCTCGTTGCACGCATGAAGGCGTTCTGACATGACCAGACTTGCTGGTCCCCTTATCTCGGTCGCGTGGCTTGTCCTCGCCATGGTGCTGTCGGGCTGTGCTTCGTCCCTCAATATTGAATCGGACAAACCTGTCTGGAGCCAGGCGGATCTTGAAACGGATTTGGATGCCTGGCTGGACTGGACGCGATCGACCCATCCGGCGTTTGAACAAAGCGTCGACCCGGACGCATTTGAGCATCGGCTCAAACAGGTTCGCGCGGGCCTTCGCGATGGAATGGGAATTTCGGAAGCATGGTATGTCTTTGCGCAACTCAACCCGCTCCTGCGGGATGCGCATTTAGGGTTGGAGTTGCCTGCGATCGACCCTGATCTCGAACCCTGGCGGGTCGAGATTGAGAATGGGCATGCTTATGTTCCGTTACAGGCACCGGACAAAAAACGTCAGGAGATTGTCGCTGTCGATGGCGTTTCAGTGCCGGAGATGATCGCGCGGACATTGCCGCTGATCCGCGGCGAATCCGATGCTTTAAGGCAGCGCATTCTGGAGCTTCGTTTTCGGGAATTGGTGATGCTGAATCTCGATGGTGAAGTACCTGTGGAGTTTCGGCTGCAGTCAGCGGACGGAGCCGAACACGTTGTATCCGAGATAAATACCGCCAACCCGGAGTCCGGGGGCAGTCCCTTTAACCTGTCGTTGCTCGATTCTACAGCGATCATGAGGATTGATACGTTCGAGAAGGACTTCGATGCGGAATTCGCCAATTTCGTTGACGAGAGTTTTGCCAGGATCGCCTCTGAACAAGCCACGCAGCTGATTATCGATCTGCGAGGTAATGGCGGCGGGGCGCATGAAGTATCAGACCGGCTGCTTAATTATCTGACCTCTGAGCGTTACACACCAATTTCCGCTGTTCGCGCACGCGTCACCGAAGCGAACATGGCTCAGATTCCGGGAGCAAAGCCTGGAGATGTCGTGGAGATGCCATTTGCACAATGGGTTGAGCCTGAAAGCAATCTGGAGCACCGGTTCGATGGAGACGTCGTCGTTCTCATCGGCCCGGCGACCTATTCGCAGGCCATCGTCTTTTCGACCACTGTCCAGGATTACCAGATTGGTTTGATTGCCGGTGAAGAGACGGTAGGCAAGGCCAATCAAACCGCTCAGGTCCAGCACTTCGAATTACCGAATACGGGGTTCCGTGTTCGCGCGCCCCTCTACGTGTTGACCCGGTCTTCTGGTCAGGAGACAGGGGGAGGGGTCATGCCGGACCTTCTCATACCGAATGTGGAGAACCGTCCAATCGATCAGGTGAAAAATGATATTGATCAGTGGGCGGCAGAAGCCAGTGCGCCGGATTTGTTCTTGCCGCGCTAGGGCTTCGTTTGCTCCGGCTGTTCGTCGGCATCTTCTGCCGTGTCCGGGAAAGTGAATCCGTCGCGCTCCAGGATGTGGCGTATGTCCGTCTTCAACCATGTCTCGCGCGAAGAGGGCTTTTGTCCCGATTTCTTCAGTTCCAGCCCAAAGGGCAGAGACACCTTGTCCGGCTGGCCGTCGGGCACGATCTCCGGGCCGGAGAAGATGGTGCGCGGGGTCGGTTCCGGAGTCATGGCGGCCAGCATCAGGCCGAGCGCGACGAACGCGCCGGTCCAGACATTTGATTTGAAGACCGAAAGCGCGACGCGTTCGCCCTTGCTCTTCAGCCGGGAGACCTGCGCGGTGGCATGGCCGAGGAAGACGAGCGATGTAACGGCGCCCATGCGGCCGGCGCCCTGCAGGCCCGAGGCGGCTGCAATCAATGCCGCGGCCACGATAAAGAAGCCGAAACTGTAGAGCGCTGCATGCTTGCCGAAGAGGCGCGCGGTGGACTTCACGCCGATCAGCGCATCGTCTTCCCGGTCCTGCAGGGCGTAAATCGTGTCATAGGCGACCGTCCAGCAGGCGAGGCCGACATAGAGCAGGACGGCCGGGAAGCTGATCGTGCCGGCGACTGCGACACCGACCAGTGCGCCCCAGTTGAAGGTTGCTCCGAGCCAGGCCTGGGGCCACCAGGTGACGCGTTTCATGAATGGATAGGCGCCGACCAGCGGAATGGAGAGCAGGGCGACGATTTTCGCGTCGCCGGGCAGGCAGAGCCAGACAAGGAAGCCAACCGCCAGCTGGATGCCCAGAAAGATATGCGCCTCACGCAGGGTGACGAGGCCGGCGGGGATCGGCCGCAGGGCCGTGCGCTCCACTTTTGCGTCGAAATCCCGGTCTGTGATGTCGTTCCAGGTGCAGCCCGCGCCGCGCATGGCAATGGCGCCGATCAGGAACAGAATCGCCCACAGCGAATCAGTGAGGTAGAGGCCGGTCCGGATGCGCTCAAAGGCCAGACCGATCAGGCAGGGCAAATACAGCAGCCAGATGCCCACAGGCCGGTCCCAGCGCGCCAACATGGCATAGGGGCGCAGGCCGACCGGAAGGCTGGAAAGCCAGCCCGGCAGGGCGCTGTCGGCAGGAGAGATCTGCGTCTCGGTCATCGCGGCGGGTTATAGCGCGGATTCCCGTTTCCGACAGGGGATCGCGCCTCTCAGGGGAATGATTACGCCACCGAGACGGTCTTCCGGTTCACAAAGGCGCGCAGGCCATCTGCCGCAAGTTCGCGCCCATAGCCGGATTGTTTGATTCCCCCGAAGGGGAGACGCGGGTCTGACGCGACCATGGAATTGACGAATGTGGCGCCGGCTTCCAGCTGCCGGATGGACTGGTCGATCTCGGCATCGTCTTTAGAGAACAGGACCGAGCCCAGGCCGTACTGGCTGCGATTGGCCCGGGAGATGGCGTCGTCGAGACTTGAAACTTTCCAGAGGTTCGCGACCGGGCCGAACATTTCCTCATCGGTCGAGGGCGTGCCGGAATGCGCTTCCGCCAGGATTTGCGGGGCAATCCACGCGCCTTTCTTCGGGACGGTCCGGTCTTTCGTGAGGCTTTCAGCACCGCCCTTGAGAGAGCGCTCGATCTGATCGGCCAGTTCGTCCCGGATCGCCAGGGTAGCCAGCGGGCCGATGTCGGTATCGGCCTTCATCGGGTCATCCACTTTCAGGTCGTCGAAGGCTTTGACGAAGCGTTTGCTGAAATCCTCGAAAATGTCCGCGTGAACAAAGAAGCGCTTGCCGGCGATGCAGGACTGGCCGGAATTCTGGATCCGGGCCGTTACGGCGCTTTTCACGGCCTTGTCGAGGTCGGCCGAGGGCATGACGATGAATGCGTCCGAGCCGCCAAGCTCCAGAAGGCTGGGCTTGATACAATCGCCCGCAATGGCGGCGACGCTGCGGCCGGCGGGGCCTGACCCGGTCAGGGTGACGGCCTTGACCCGGTCGTCACGGATCACGCCCTCAACCTCTGACGACCCGATCAGCAATGTCTGGAAGCAGCCATCCGGGAAGCCTGCGCGGCGGAACACGTCTTCAATGTTCAGGGCGGACCGCCAGACGTTCGAGGCATGCTTCAGCAGGCCGACATTGCCCGCCATCAGGGCCGGGGCGGCGAAGCGGAAGACCTGCCAGAACGGGAAGTTCCACGGCATCACGGCCAGCACCGGTCCCATCGGCAGGTGCCGGACAAACGCCCGGCGGGCCTCAGTGTGGAAAGTTTCGTCCTGAAGATATGTCGCGCCGTGCTCGGCATAGTGGCGGCAGGCTGTGGCGCACTTTTTAACCTCGGCTTCTGCCTGGGAGAGGGGCTTGCCCATCTCCAGCGTGATGTCGCGTGCATATTCCGCTGCCTTGGCTTCCAGGACATCGGCGGCGCGGTTGAGCAGCTCGGCGCGCTCGTCCAGTGATACATTGCGCCAGGTCCGGAAACGTTCAGACGCATTTTCGAGGGCGGTCTCAATGGCGGCGTGCGTCAGGGGTGTGAAGCTTTCGATCACCTCGCCTGTTGCCGGGTTGATTGACTGTACCTGACGGTCTGGCATGGCGCGCTCCTGACTTAACCTCTTGCCTGTATAAGCCTATACCCCGCCCATGAGTTCCATACCCCGACTGTTTGTGGCGCAGGATCTGGTGGAAGGCGCAGCTTTTCCGCTGGACGATGCGCAAGCCAATTACCTGCTGCGTGTGCTCCGCCTTGTCGCGGATGCGCCGGTGCGCGTCTTCAACGGCCGCGATGGCGAGTGGGAGGCGCGGATCGTCGATGTTCATGGCAAGCGCGCGAGTCTCACGCCAGAGCGGTTGGTACGCCCGCAGCCGGAAACGCCGGCCAGCGCCCCCGTCTTGCTGTTCGCGCCCGTGAAGAAGACGGAGACGGACTTCATCGTCGAGAAGGCAACGGAACTTGGCGCGGCGCGCATATCCCCCGTGCTGACGGATCGGACCCAGACCCGTACCGTACGGCTGGACCGGTTCCAGAAGATCGTGCTGGAGGCGGCCGAGCAGACGGAACGGCTGGACTTGCCGGAAGTGCAAGACCTGCAGCCCCTGGCAAAGGCGCTGGATGGGCTGGCAGACGGGACGATTGTCATCTTCTGCGATGAGCGAGGCGATGACGAAGATGCGCCCTGGGGCGGAGAGACAGGCCGGGCGGGGCCCATTGCCGACGTGTTCGCCAGCCTCGGCGATAAGCCGGTCGCGATCCTGATCGGTCCGGAAGGCGGCTTCACACCGGAAGAGCGCGACTGGCTGCGCGCGCGAGACGATACCGCCCCGGTCAGCCTCGGGCCGAGAATCCTGCGTGCGGAAACAGCCGCGGTCGCTGCGCTGTCAGTCTGGCAGGCCCTGAAAGGGGACTGGCGCTAGTAAAACCACCGCTTGATCGGTTTCGGCATGGCGCCTTCCCAGCGGCGTTTCCAGTCGATGGCGAGGCCGACGCGGTGATTGATCTTGCCGTCCCAGACCGGCTTCAGCCCGACCGATTGCAGAACGTCATGCAGACGCTGGCCGATGGCGACATTGTCTTCAGGCGACGCCGTTGCATCAGCCGCGCCATAGCTGATGTACAGGCTGCCGCTCTCCACGGCGCTTTCCGTGTCCTGCTGGTGAAAGAACACATAGCCCTTCGGCTCTCGGCCGGAGAGGTCGTGAAAGTCATCCATTTCGATGCCGATCTCGGCAGCGCCGCAGGTTCCACAGCAGGTAAAATGCTGGCGTGCGACGATGTCTTCGTCTTCCAGCATGTCAAAGGCGAGCGACAGACGGTCGAAATCGGTGAGAACCGGCCAGGATTTCTGTTCCTGCACCAGAACTGACACGGCATGGACCAGCGCGTTGCGCACTTCGATCTGACGGTCCCGTTCGGTGAGTGGGCTACGAAAGTCCTGCGCGTAATCCAGGAGAATTTCCTCGATCTCCTCCAGTGGCTCATAGCCGCCGCGAACGTGCAGGCGGGCCCACATTTTCAGGTCGTCGCGCTCGTCGGTGGTCATCTTGGTCATCTGCGGACTCTCTACTTAAACTAATTCGTGAGAATAACGCGGTTGGCGAGTGAGCGAAACAACCTTATCTGCAACCTTCATTCTGGTTCGCAACAGGGGGTTCGGGATGACCACGCCAACGTCGGACATCGACGAGACCTCCCCGCGTATTGCGGGAAAACACGAGCTGGCTGCCTATCTGGAAGCCGGATGCAAACCGGCAGCCGACTGGCGCATCGGGACCGAGCACGAGAAATTCGGCTTCCTGCGCGAGAATCTGGCGCCGCTTCCCTATGAAGGGACAGCCTCCGTGCTGGCCATGCTGGAGGGCCTGCGCGACCGGTTTGGCTGGGACCCGATTGTCGAAAGCGGCAAGCTGATTGGCCTGCAACGCGATGGCGCCAGCGTCTCTCTGGAGCCGGGCGGGCAGTTCGAGCTGTCCGGCGCACCTCTGGAGACGATCCACCAGACCTGTACCGAGGTCGGGCGCCACCTGGAGGAAGTCCGCGAGATTGCCGACCCGCTCGGCATTTCATTTCTCGGGCTCGGCGCAAGCCCCCTTTGGAGCCTGGCGGAGACGCCGGTCATGCCGAAGGGCCGCTACAAGATCATGATGGAATATATGGACAAGGTCGGGCGCCTTGGCCGTCAGATGATGTTCCGCACCTGTACCGTGCAGACCAATCTCGATTTCGAATCCGAAGCCGACATGGTGAAAAAGTTCCGCGTGGCGCTGGCACTGCAGCCGCTGGGCACGGCGCTGTTTGCCAATTCGCCCTTCATGGAAGGCCGTCCGAATGGCTTCCTGTCCTACCGGTCGCAGATCTGGACGGACACCGATCCGGACCGGACGGGCATGCTGCCCTTCGTTTTCGAGGACGGCATGGGCTTTGAGCGCTATGTCGATTATGCGCTCGACGTGCCCATGTATTTTGTGCGCCGGGGCGGGAAGTATCTCGATGCCAGCGGCCTCAGCTTCCGGGACTTCATGGATGGCAAGCTGGAAATCCTGCCGGGCGAACTGCCGGCCATGGACGATTTCGCCGACCACCTCTCAACGATTTTCCCGGAAGTGCGCCTGAAGCGATTCCTGGAGATGCGCGGCTCGGATGCCGGGCCGTGGTCGCATCTGTGTGCATTTTCGGCGTTCTGGGTTGGACTGCTCTATTGCCCCGTCTGTCTTGATGGCGCCTGGGACCGGGTGAAAAACTGGACGGCGGCAGAGCGCGAAGCAATGCGCCAGTCGGTGCGGACCCTCGGTCTGAAAACGCCGATTCCCGGCGGCGCGACGATGCAGGATCTTGCAATCGAGATGCTGGACCTTGCCCGCATCGGCCTCAGCAATCGCAACAATCTCTCCGCATCTGGCGAGAACGAGACCGGATACCTGGCGGAACTCGACGAAATCGCCCGTTCCGGCAAGACACCGGCGGACAGGCTGCTCGAACGCTATTACGGAGCCTGGAACCGCGACGTGCGCCACGTTTTCACGGAAAAGGCCTACTAGGGCACAGCCTTCCCCGTTTCTGGGTATGATTTGGCACATACTGCCTTGAGACCACTTCGTTTGCGTGGTCAAACTACAAGATCATAGGAATTTCCGGGGAGTTGAACGCGTGACAGATATCGCTGCGTCGGGTGAAGCGGGTAGGGTCCGTGACACGTCATTTTTTGGCCATCCGAAAGGATTGGCGATCTTGTTCTTCACTGAAATGTGGGAGCGTTTTTCGTATTACGGGATGCGTGGCCTGCTGGTGTTGTACCTGACCCAGCATTTTCTTTTCTCAGACGAAAAATCCTCGATCATGTACGGCGCCTACACCGCGCTTGTTTACGTGATGACGATCATCGGCGGCACCCTGGCTGACCGTTATCTTGGACAGCGGAAAGCGGTGACCTTTGGCGCCATCCTGCTGTGCCTTGGGCATTTTGGAATGGCGTTCGAAGGAACGGGCTCCAAAGAATATGTCGTCACCAATGGCGCAGAAATCGAAATCCAGCATGAAGGACGTGGTGACAACCGCCAGCTCTTTGTGGACCTGGATGGAGAGAGCCGAAGAGTCGTGTTCGAGCAGGGAACGGGGGATCTGCAGATCCTCGAAACTGCGGACACCGCGAAAGAGCCGACTGCACCTGTTTATCAGCAGATCGCCAAAGACGATTACACAACTCGTATCGAGCGACAGCAGCTCTACACCAACATCCTGTATCTTTCGTTGGCTTTCATTATCGCCGGTGTCGGCTATCTGAAGGCAAACATTTCAACGATTGTCGGCGCGATCTACGATTTTGACGACCCGCGCCGGGATTCAGGATTTAGCCTGTTCTACATGGGTATTAATCTTGGCTCGCTGCTGTCGTCGCTTACTTGTGGCATCATCGGGATTGTCTGGGGATGGAGTTATGGATTCGGCCTCGCCGGGATCGGCATGCTGGCCGGTTTGGTTGTGTTTCTCTGGGGACAGAAATTCCTGGATGGCAAGGCCGAGCCGCCTAATCCGGAAACACTGAAGAAGTCTTTCCTCGGGCCGATCACTGTCGAAACAGCCTGCTATCTTGCTGGCGTCGTCGTTATTGCGGTCGCCATGCTGCTTGTTATGAATGCGGAAGTCATTCCGGACTGGTTCGTTGGCTCTCTGGGAATCGTCATTTTCCTGGGATTGGTGACGTATGCGTTCGTTCAACTTCAGGGCTCTGAGCGCAAGCGCATGTTCGCTGCGATATACTTTGTCCTGGCGCAGATCCCTTTCTGGGCCTTGTTCGAACAAGCAGGTTCCTCGCTGACGCTGTTCACAGATCGTCTCGTCGACAAGCAGATCTTGGGGATCAATGTTCCGACGCCGGTCTTCCAGTTCCTCAATGCGGGCTATATTGTTGTCTTCGCTCCGATCTTTGCGTGGATGTGGATTGCACTGGCCAAGCGGAAGTTGGAACCGTCCACTCCGGTGAAGTTTGCCATCGGCGTGTTCCTGGCAGGGCTGGGCTTCCTCTCGCTGGTCGGGGGTATCGGCATGTCCGGAGCAGGCATGACGGCAGTCGGTTTCATCTTCCTGATCTATTGGGTTCATACGATGGGCGAGCTGATGGTGTCGCCGGTGGGGCTGTCTGCTGTGACCAAGCTGGCTCCTGCACGTGTCGTTGGCATGACGATGGGGGCCTGGTTCCTGTATTCCGGGCTGTCGAACTATCTGGCTGGGGTTATTGCCCGCACCACCGGTGCTGAGACCATTGGTGGTCAGATCACAGATGTGGCGGCGGCAAAGGCGACTTATGTCAGCGTTTATTCCAATGTCGGATATGTCGCGATGGGGATAGGTGTGCTGATGCTCATTGTTTCCCCGATCATCAAGAGCTGGATGAAGGGTAACGAGCTGCCAGCGGAATCCTCGATGGTCTCGGACGAAATGTTCTGATCCCGCGTTTCTTGCGCACATGAAAAAGGCGGCCCGCTGGGTCGCCTTTTTTGTTTCGTCAGACAGGCTGTCAGTTTGGAAGAAGCCTTAATTGTAAGGCGGGATGAACGGGTCGACCGGCAGACCGCGTTTCAGCCAGCCATCACCGGCGCCCTCTTTGCCAAGCATGCCTTCCTTGATGTCGAAGACGTGTGTGAAGCCGGCCTTTTCGAGCACGCTGGCTGCCTCGCTGGAGCGTTGCCCGGTCCGGCAGATGACAGCGATCGGATGGTCGAGGTCTCCCAGAACCGCACCGCGGGCCTGGGCGACGAAGTCACGGTCTTTCACATTGATGCCGTGGCTGTCACGAGGCAGGCCGGTCATGGCCCATTCTGTTGGCGTCCGTACATCCAGCACGACGATTTCGCCCCGCTGCACCATCTGCCAGGCTGAGTCTGCAGGCAGGTCGCCTGGCTCTGCAAACGCGGGGGGCGCCATGAAAGAAGCCGCAAGAAGGGCACCTGTCAGGAATCGCATTCTGTCACCGTCCTCTACTGATCGGGCACACGAGCGAATCGGCTCGTGTCCCTCTGCCCGATTGTGGCCAGAAAGTGACAAATAGACCCCGGCGCTTCAAGCCCCGGCCTACGGAAGTAACAGCAATTTTAGCCTGCGCCGCCTACGGTCAGGGCACCGATCTTGAGGGTTGGTTGCCCGACACCCACCGGCACCGACTGGCCGGCCTTGCCGCACATGCCGACGCCATCATCCATGGCGAAATCATTACCGATCATGGTGACGTCCTGAAGCACTGTGGGACCGTGGCCGATCAGGGTGGCATTCTTCACCGGCGCGACCACCTTTCCGTTCTCGACCAGATAGGCCTCGGTGCACTGGAACACGAAATTGCCTGACGTGATGTCGACCTGTCCACCGCCGAAGTCGACGGCCCACAGGCCGCGTTTGATGGACGACACGATCTCTTGCGGATCCTTGTCCCCGCCCAGCATCACGGTGTTGGTCATGCGCGGCATAGTCTGGGCCTCGTAGCTCTCCCGCCGGCCATTGCCTGTCGGTTCCTGGCCCATCAGGCGGGCATTGAGCCGGTCCTGCATGTAGCCTTTCAGGATGCCGTCCTCGATCAGCACCGTACGCTGAGTGGGCGTGCCTTCATCGTCGAAGGAGAGGGAGCCGCGGCGAGCCTCAATTGAGCCGTCATCGATAATGGTGACCCCCTTGGCGGCGACCTGTTCGCCAATGCGGCCAGCATAGACGCTCGTGCCCTTGCGATTGAAATCGCCTTCCAGGCCGTGGCCAACGGCTTCGTGCAGGAGAACGGCGGGCCAGCCCGGGCCGAGAACGACTTCCATTTCCCCTGCAGGTGCTGCGATGGACTGCAGGTTTACAGACGCCTTGCGGATTGCGCGGCGGACCATGTCCTGCCAGCGCTCCGGCCGGATCCAGTCGTCATAGGCGGCCCGGCCACCTGCGCCAGCTCCGGCCGACTCGCGCCGGCCGTTTTCTTCGAGCGTGACCGACACGTTGAGACGAACCAGTGGGCGAATATCGGAATAGGCCGCGCCATCCGGGCGCAGAATGTCCACTTCGGTATGGCTGCCAGACAGGGATACGGAAACCTGTACGACCCGCGGGTCGCTGGCGCGGGCCCAGGCATCGATTTCGGCCAGAAGTCCTGTTTTGACAGAGAAATCCGGCGCAGCGGTCGGATCGATCGGCTGGTAGAGGCGCCGGTTCGTGGGCACGGGGCTGGCGGCCAGTTTTCCCGAGTATCCGCGTTTGGCTTCGGAGGCGGTCGACGCGGCGCGCCGGATTGCGGCGAGGGACAATTCGGAGGCATAGCCGGACCCCTGCGCCTCGCCCGCCACAACCCGCAGGCCGAATCCCTGATCGGTATCGAAGGCGGCCGATTTCAGCCGGCCGTCGTCAAAGACAAAGCTCTCCGACCGGGAGCGTTCGATGTAGAGGTCACCGTCATCGCCGCCGCGGACGGCTTCAGCAAGAATGTCGGTGGCCTGGCGAAGATCGAAGGGCAGGGCGTTTTCAGTCATCTGCACTAGATGCGCGCCCGTGGCGTGAGCGGCAAGAGGCTGACGTGTGGATTCCCCCTCAACCTGAACAGCGGGGGCTGTCGCTCAGTTGCTCACCGTGAAGCGTGTCAGCTGCCATTTGGCGCGTTCGAACTCCGGATTGAGTTCCACGGCTTTCTGGAAATCCATATAGGCCCCGGCGAGGTCTCCGGTGTTTTCGCGCGCGATGGCGCGATTGTAGTAGGCGGCGTAGAGCTCTTCGCTGTCCAGTTCGATGGCCTTGTCCAGCGAGACCAGGGCTGAGTCGAAATCCTTCAGGAAAATGTAGGCGGCGCCTTCGTTCAGCCAGATGGCCCCGAATTCGGGTTTCATGTTCTTGGCTTTCTCATAGTCAGACAGTGCGCCGTCATAGTCGCCGCTGCGCATGCGCAGCACGCCGCGATTCGTATAGGTGGCGGCCCGGTTTCCCATTTTCATGAGCTCGGACTCGATCGCCCTGGTGCAGATACGCTCGCCTTCCTGGTTGGAAACCCGGCCAAATAGGGCCGCTTCATAGCAATCACGGGCGATTCCGCCGCCGATCACGGATACCTGAGCGGATGCTGCGGGTGTGGCAATGGCGGCAAAACTGGCAGCGAGCAGGGCTGTGCGGATCATTCTTGGCCTCCGGAAAACGGGAACTCCTGAAGTCAATTTACCATCATTAAGGCGAGACGACGACAGGCTGCGACAATATTGAGCGCGGAAAGAGGTAGGTTGCGGCAAATACGTATTGTAGATACAGGGGCAGAGATTCCAACGAGACGAGGATTCCTTCGTGCGACACCTACTTGCCGCTCTTAGCGCAGCGTTGTTCGCCGCTCCGGCTTTTGCTGCCATTCCGCGCGATGGCGCGCTGGGTATGCAACCCGCCGCGACGCGCATTGCCGAGCGTATCCATCACTTCCACACTTTCCTGCTGTGGATCATTATTCCGATTACGATTTTCGTTCTGATCCTGCTGCTTTGGGTCATCGTCCGGCACAATTCCCGTGCCAACCCGACACCGCGCAAGTTCAGCCACAATACGCTGATCGAGGTGATCTGGACCGTCGTGCCGGCGCTGATCCTGGTTGGGATCGCAAGCCAGTCCTTCCCGAACCTCTACTATCAGGATGTTCCGCCGAACCTCGAAAAGGTTCAGGAGAAGGCCAACCAGCTGCTCGCCGATGGCAAGTCGGCTGAATACGAGCGCTTCACCAAGGAATACAATCCGGAAGCGGCTGCCCAGGGGTTCGTGAACGTCAAGGCGCAAGGCAACCAGTGGAACTGGACCTATACCTATCCGGACATCACCGATGACGCTGGCTATCCGCTGGAGTTTGTGTCGAACCCGCTCCAGGTTGGTCTGTCGACCGATTCCAAAGTTGGCCCTCGCAATCTGGCCGTCGATTATCCGATGGTTGTGCCTGTTGGACGTTACGTCCGCTACTACACGGCTGCGGCTGATGTAATCCACTCGTTCGCCGTTCCAGCCTTCGGCATCAAGACCGATGCTGTCCCGGGCCGCCTGAATGAAGGCTGGTTCCTCGTTGACGAGCCCGGCACCTATTACGGCCAGTGTTCGGAACTTTGCGGCGTGAACCATGCCTACATGCCGATCGAAGTCCGGGTTGTGCCGCAAGAACAATTCGACCGCTGGGCGGAGCTGATGCTCGCCGGCGACTATGATGCTGCAGCCGCTTCGGTGCAGACAATCGCTTCCGTAGAACCGGCGACCAAGTTCGCCGCGGTCACTGAATAAACCGAGAGAGAAGAGTACGTCCCATGCCCATGGATGAAGTCGCCCTCGACCACGCCCACGATGATCACGACCACAAGCCTGGTTTCTTCACGCGTTGGCTGTTTTCCACCAACCACAAGGACATCGGTACGCTGTACCTGATCTTCGCGATGATCGCGGGGATCGTAGGGTACACGCTTTCCGGCCTGATCCGCTGGGAGCTCGCTGAGCCGGGTATCGGCGTGCTGACGCGCTTCGTTGCCGGTGAAGGCGATGTGGCCATCCAGAACGCCAAACACTTCTACAACATGGTCATCACCTATCACGGCCTGATCATGATCTTCTTCATGGTCATGCCAGCCCTGATCGGCGGCTTCGGCAACTGGTTCGTGCCGCTGATGATCGGTGCGCCGGACATGGCCTTCCCGCGCATGAACAACATCTCGTTCTGGCTGACCGTTACTGCTTTCATCCTGGCCTGCATCTCGATGACGATCCCGGGCGGTTCGGCTGGTAACGGCTTTGCGGGCGGTTGGGTGCTCTATCCGCCTCTGTCCTCGACGACCGGCCACCCTGGCCCTGCCATGGATGTGCTGATCCTGTCGCTTCACACGGCCGGTATCGCGTCGATCCTCGGTGCCATCAACTTCATCGTGACCATCCTGAACATGCGCGCGCCGGGGATGACCCTGCACAAGATGCCGCTGTTCGCCTGGGGCGTTCTGGTGACGGCTGTCCTTCTGCTGCTGTCGCTGCCGGTGCTTGCCGCTGCGCTGACCATGCTGCTGACAGACCGGAACTTCGGGTCGCAGTTCTTCAACCCTGCGGGCGGTGGTGACCCGATCATGTTCCAGCACCTGTTCTGGTTCTTCGGTCACCCGGAAGTCTACATCATGATCCTGCCGGCCTTCGGCATCATCAGCCACATCGTTTCGACCTTCTCCAAGAAACCGATCTTCGGTTATCTCGGCATGGCCTACGCCATGGTGTCGATCGGGGTCATCGGCTTCGTCGTGTGGGCTCACCACATGTACACGGTCGGGATGGATGTGGACCTGAAGGCTTACTTCGTGGCTGCAACCATGGTCATCGCGGTGCCGACCGGCATCAAGATCTTCTCGTGGATCGCCACGATGTGGGGCGGCTCCATCGAGTTCAAGGTACCCATGCTCTGGGCCATCGGCTTCATCTTCCTGTTCACCGTTGGCGGTGTGACGGGTGTGGTGCTGGCCAATGCCGGTATCGACCACTCGCTGCACGACACCTACTATGTGGTTGCGCACTTCCACTACGTGCTGTCGCTGGGCGCCGTGTTCGGTCTGTTCGCCGGCTGGTACTACTGGTTCGAGAAGATGTTCGGCATCAAGTACAATGGCTTCCTCGGCGGCCTGCACTTCTGGCTGATGTTCATCGGTTCGAACGTCCTGTTCTTCCCGCAGCACTTCCTGGGTCTGCAGGGCATGCCGCGCCGCTACATCGATTATGCCGACGGTTTCGCGACCTGGCACCACGTGTCGTCGATCGGCTACGCCATCACCATGGTTGCGACGCTGGTCTTCTTCATCGGCCTTGCCGAGGCGCTGATCCGTCGCCGCAAAGGTGTGGCAAATCCGTGGGGCGAAGGCGCCACCACGCTGGAATGGACGCTGCCGTCGCCGCCACCGTTCCACCAGTACAATGAACTGCCGCACGTGACGGCGAAGGGCGGCCACTAGGCGCTCTCCGTCTGAACCACTCAATCGCAGCGGCCTCTCGTTCCACGGGAGGCCGTTCGCTTTCGGAAGTCCCGGAAAGAAGGACCTGAACACGTGAACATGCGCCTGCCCATCGTGATTGGCATGTATGCCTTCATCGTGGTGTTCCTGCCGCGCAATCCGGCTGTGGACCGGATGTTCGACAAGGTCCGGACGATCGATCCGAATATCGCGATAACGGTCTCCGTTGTGGCGCTGATTGCCGGCGCCATCGGCTTGTGGATCCTCTGGCGCCAGCCGAAGGGCCTGCTGCGTACCAAGCCCAGCCGAAAACTGGTGATCGTCAATTCGGGCCTGGTCGGGATCGTGTTCGCGGGCATCTTCGACGTCATGCAGAAATTGTCTGGCGCCGCGACGGACCTCATTAGCCTGATCCTCGTGCCCATTGCTTTCATGATTGCTGAAGGCACCTATCTCGCCCTCGAATGGCGCCTGAACCGCAAGTTTGATAAGGAATGAGCCTGTCCTCGCGCGCCGCCCATATGTCGCGCTGACAGCGGCCTGCTCAAACACATACGATGCTAGATCAACCGGACCTGAAATGACCGACGCACCCGCTACTCCCGAGAAACGCTACGGCACTGCCGGCGATTATGTGCAGCTGCTGAAGCCGCGCATCATGATGCTGGTCGTGTTTACGGCCGTGGCTGGCCTGATCGCGGCAACCGGCGTGACCGGCCAGACCATGCATCCCTTGATGGCCGCCATTGCGGTCCTCGCCGTGGCGCTTGGCTCCGGCGCGGCTGGCGCAATCAATATGTGGTACGATTCCGACATCGATCAGGTGATGACCCGGACGTCGACCCGGCCCATCCCGTCCGGCGCCGTCCCGCGGGAAGAAGCGATCGCGTTGGGTATGATCATGAGCGGTGTTTCCGTGCTGCTCATGTGGCTCGCTTCCAACTGGCTTGCGGCCGGGCTGCTCGCATTTTCCATCTTCTACTACGGCGTCATCTATACGATGTGGCTGAAGCGCTCGACCCCGCAGAACATCGTGATCGGTGGCGGGGCGGGTGCATTCCCTCCAGTGATCGGCTGGGCCGCGGTGACAGGCAATACGCCGCTGGACGCGTGGATCCTGTTTGCCATCACCTTCTTCTGGACGCCGCCGCATTTCTGGGCGCTCAGCCTGCTGGCGCATTCGGAGTATGAAAAAGCTGGCGTGCCGATGCTGCCTGTCACGCATGGTGCGAAAGCAACTCGCCTGCAGATGCTGCTGTACACAATTGTCCTGGCCGCGATCTCCATGGCGCCTCTGGCAACAGGGCTTGGCGGGTGGATTTACGGTGTTGTGACCGGCGCGCTCAACCTGGCCTTCCTGTATTACGCCTTCCGGGTCTGGCGTTCGCATGCCGGTGATAATGGCGCGCCGGGGGCTGACCAGAAGCTTGCGCGAAGCATGTTCCTGTTCTCGATCCTGTACCTGTTCCTGGTCTTTGCCGCTCTCATTGTGGAGCACGGTGCCGGGCTGCACTTTCCTGTGGGAGGCTTCTGATGAGCGATGACGGCTTTAAGCCGGGGGAGGAGCATTTCCCGGAGCAGGCGCATCTGGATGCTGCCGCGCGTGCGGCCCAGAAGCGGCGCAATTTGTGGCTTGGCCTGGCCCTTTTGGGGTTTGTCTTTCTGGTGGGCCTGACCACCTTCGTTCGGCTCAGCAGTTCGCAGGACAATCAGGCCAACTTTTACTACAACATGAACCAGACCGGGCAGGAGGAGGCGCCGGAACTTCCGCCGGGCATGTCGCCGGAGCAAGCTGAACCGCCTTCGAACCTGTCCACCGAAACGGTCGTTCGCGAGGAAGTGGTCGTTGAAGAGGAGGCGCCCGAGCAATGAAGCTGTCCAATGCCAAGGTCGCGGGGATCTCGCTGACTGTATTTGCGGCGATGCTGGGGCTCGGTTTTTCTGCAGAGCCGCTCTACGGCACGTTCTGCCGGGTGACGGGCTATGGCGGGACCACGCGGATCGCGACATCCGCGCCCAAAGAGATTGTGGATCAGACGATTACAGTCCGTTTTGATACGAATGTGGCGGATGTGCCATTGGAGTTCCGCCCGCTTCAGCGCTCTCAGGACGTAAAGATCGGCCAGCACGGCCTCGCCTTTTTTGAAGTCTCCAATCCGACCGATCAGGAGTTCCATGTGATTGCGGCCTATAATGTGACGCCGCACTATTCCGGAAAATACTTCAATAAACTGGAGTGTTTCTGTTTCGACGAGCGGGTCATTGCCCCGCATGAAACCAAGAAGCTGCCTGTCGTCTATTTCATCTCCCCCGATATGGTGGACGACCATGTAGCCGACCAGCTGGAAACCATCACGCTTAGCTACACTTTCTATGAAAGTTCGAAATATAACGGTCCGAAAACTCAGGCGGCCTTAGGTGCGGCGAATTCAGCCACGGGCGGCTGAAACTGTTGCACTTTTGGTCCGGAGCGGTCTAAACAGCTCAGAGATTCTAGGGATATAAATCAAGGGGTCCGCCAGACATGGCTCACGGCGAAGTCAAACACGATTATCATCTGGTCAATCCGTCACCGTGGCCGCTGCTCGGCTCGTTGTCGGTACTGGTTCTGGCGCTTGGCGGCGTCAATTACATGAAGGGCCTTTTCGGCATGGAAAAGGGAACCGTGTGGCTTCTGGCCGTCGGTTTCGCCATGGTCGGCTGGGTCATGATCGGCTGGTGGCGCGAAGTCATCAAGGAAGGCAAACATGGCGATCATACGCCGGTTGTGACGATCGGCCTGCGCTATGGCATGATCCTGTTCATCGCCTCTGAAGTGATGTTCTTCGTCGGCTGGTTCTGGAGCTTTTTCGAATTTGCCATCTATCACAGCGCACGTGTCGGCGAGAACTGGGACGCGGCGAACCCGCTGTTTGCAGAGGCTCTGGCCAAGTTCGGCGACTGGCCGCCAGTTGGCGTCGAAACGTTTGATCCGTTCCACCTGCCGCTGATCAACACGCTGATCCTGCTTCTTTCTGGTACGACCGTCACCTGGGCGCACCACGCGCTGCAGCATGACGACCGTTCCGGCGCCAAGCTGGGCCTGTTTGTCACAATCCTGCTCGGCATGGCCTTCACCGCGCTTCAGGTGTTCGAATACAGCCACGCACAGTTCAGCTTTGACGGAACGCTCTATGGGTCGGCCTTCTTCATGGCGACCGGTTTCCACGGTGCCCACGTCGTGATCGGTACCCTGTTCCTGATCGTCTGCCTGATCCGGATGCTCACAGGCGGCATGTCGGCCAAGAAACACCTCGGTTTCGAATTCGCAGCCTGGTACTGGCACTTTGTGGATGTGGTCTGGCTGTTCCTGTTTGCCTTCGTCTACGTCACGCCGTACCTGGTTCTGGGTAACGGGCACTAGACAACCGCGCATTCACGCGCTGACTTTCAGGGGCCCGCCGGCGCGCATTCGCCCGGCGGGCCCTGTTTATTCGGGCAGGGCCGTTCCCTGTGACTGAAAGGACCAACGATGTCTTTCCGTCCGTACCCCGTCATGACTGTGCTGACGCTGATCAGTCTTGGGATCCTCATCTGGCTGGGCAACTGGCAATACGGCCGCTTCATTCAGAAGATGGAAATCGACCGGCAGACACCGGATTGGACCGTTCTGGACGGTGAGGTCGTTCCCGGCAGCGAAGTGCTCTCCTACTATTATGTTGAAGGCCAATCCGGATGGATGCGTGTCGTCGCAGTCGATACCGGTGATGACATCGTCTATACGCCGGTCGAGATTGTCCAGCAGATCGACCCGCCGGCAGTTTGCGATGGGGAAGGGTGCGCGTCCGGCCGCTTGTCGGCGCGGGGCATCTATAAGCCGCCCTTCAAACGAAATGCATTCACCGCGCAGGACGATACGGCCAATCGCGTGTTCTATGTACTGGATCCGGCGACGTACGCCTCCCTTTTGCCGACAGAGCTGGCGGCCCGTGTAAGACCGGACGTGTTCGAACCGGAAGTGATCCGTTTTGTTTCCGAGAACGGCCCGTATCTCATCGACAATCCCTATGCGCGGCTGCGTCTGGATGATGAATTGCCGCCACAGAGGCATTTTGGCTATGCGATCACCTGGTGGGGGCTGGCCATCGCCCTGATCGGCGTATATCTCGCCTTTCATTATCAGAAGGGACGCCTCAGGTTCCGGAACGAGGACAAGTCGTGAAGTATATCTCTACCCGTGGGCAGGCGCCTTCGACAGATTTTGCCGGTGCATGCCTTGCCGGTCTTGCGCCGGATGGCGGGCTCTATGTGCCGGAGACATTTCCGCAGATTGCGCCTCCGGCAAAGGGCGAGACCTACGCGGAAGTCGCCGCGCGGATCCTCTCGGCCTTCACGGGTGACGCGATTCCCCTGGAGGACCTGAAACCGCTGTGCGAGCGCGCCTATGGCAGCTTCTCGCATCACTGCGTCGCGCCGCTGACGCAGTGGCGGCAGGACGCCTGGCTGATGGAACTGCACCACGGCCCGACGCTGGCATTCAAGGACATCGCGATGCAGATCATCGCGCAGATCTATGATTACCTGCTGGGTAAGTCCGGTGAACGCATGATGATTGTCTGCGCCACGTCTGGCGATACGGGCGGGGCTGCAGCGGCGGCATTTGCCGATGCGAAACACGCCGATCTTGTGATCCTGCATCCGCATGGGCGCATCTCACCGGTGCAGCGCATGTTCATGACGACGACGGGGGCTGCCAATGTCGTCAACCTCGCGCTCGATGGCGATTTCGATGATTGCCAGGCCATCGTGAAGGACATGTTCGGAGACCGGGAATTTGTGGACCGGGTAAACCTCTCCGGTGTGAACTCCATAAACTGGGCTCGGGTTGCTGCGCAGTCGGTTTATTATGCGACGGTTCAGGCTGCGCTCGGCGGCGCGCTTCGTTTCGTTGTTCCCAGCGGCAATATGGGCGATGCGCTTGCTGGCTATGTTGCCGCCCGCTGCGGTTTGCTGAGTGGTGGGTTTGAAGCGGTCTGCGCGGTCAATGCGAATGATGCTCTGGCGCGTCTGTTCAATACGGGCGTAATGTCCCGCGCATCTGCGGTGGCAACGCCCAGCCCGGCGATGGACATTTCAGTCCCTTCGAATTTCGAACGCCTGTTGTTCGAGATGACCGGGCGGGATGCGGCAGCCGTCCGGAAAACATACGACACTTACAAACAGTCCGGCGAGGCGCCGCTGCCGCCAGAAGCCGTATCCCGCCTGAAATGCTCCGGCCTGTCGGCGGCGTCTGTCAGCAATGACCAGACGATGAGCGAAATGAAGCAGTTCGAATCAGAGACCGGCTGGCAAATTTGTCCGCATACGGCTGTTGGTACATTCCATGCGCGCAGCCTGCCGGAGGCGGATGTGAAAACAGTCGTGCTGGCGACGGCCGCTGCAGCGAAGTTCCCGGAGACTGTGGAAGAGGCAACCGGGCGCAAGCCTGCGATGCCCGCCCGCGCCGAAGCGCTTTACCAGCGTGAAGAAGTCTTTGAGCAGACTGATGCTTCCATCGCCACTGTGCGCGCACGCATTGAGCAGCATGTCGGGCGGAGCCGGTAAGATGCTGCCGCCTCTCCGCGAAACCCGGGTTACGACGGAGCGGCTGGTTCTGGCGCCACCTTTCAAGGCCGATTTCGCGGAGTGGGCCGATATTCGGGATCGTAGCCGCGCTCATCTTGAACCGTGGGAACCGAACTGGCCGCAGGACGTCCACAGCAAGTCAGATTGGGCACGCCGCCTGAAAGCCTGGCACAGCGGGTGGCGCAAAGGCCGGGCGCATGTCTTCCTCATAAGGCGTCAGCAGGATAACCGGCTCGTGGGCGGGGTGTCGTTGACCAATGTCCGGGGCTGGCCAGCTCAGGCAGCCAATATCGGCTATTGGATTGGTGAGGCCTATGAAGGGCAGGGCTATATGCAGGAAGCGGTCGGCACTGTGTGTGCCTGGGCTTTCCAGGTTCTGGACCTCTGGCGGATCGAGGCCGGCACGCTGCCGAACAATGAGCGGTCTCAGAGAGTCCTTGCGAAGGTCGGCTTCGAACGGGAAGGATATGCCCGCGATTATCTGGAGATCGCGGGAAAACGGGAAGATCACATACTTTTCGCCCTCGTCAGGCCGGCATCGCAGCGCTAGATTCCCCTCATCATGGCGCACACCTCCGAGATCACCCCGCAGGGAAACTGGTACTGGAACGCTCCGGCCAGGCGCCTCGTGATCGATGTGCCGCGTGGATCGGACTATTCCGAACTGTCGGGGGACTGGTCGATAGATGCGCTTGAGCAGATGCTGGAAGGGCTCAGCCGCGGCCGGCTTGAGCGGACCTTTGACACAGGCGATGGACCCGTCCGATGCAATCTGCGTTTGTCGAGCGGACTTGGATTCCATCTCGTCGGGGCATTTGTCGGTGATGCCGAAGCCCGCGGCATGTTGCTGACGGGCGATGATCTGCAGGAAATCGATCCCTCGGACCTGAAACCCGGTCCGGACCTGGCGCCGGTCTTCCAGCCCATCGTGTCGCTACGAAATGGTCAGGTTGCAGGCTTCGAGGCGCTGGCCCGTTGGGACGATGGTGACCGAATGTCACCGCCAAGCCGTTATGAAGATGAGGCGCTCGCCTCAAACATGCTGATCCGTTCTGCCGAGGCATTGGCCCGCCTGCGCGACATCACCGGCCGCGACGACCTGTTCATGCAGGTGAACCTGACTGCGCGGGACCTGGCACGCGGTACGCTTCCGGCATTGATTGAGGCGCTGATGAATGGCTACCAGTTGCCGGAGAGGTCTCTGAAGATTGAGCTGACGGAACAGGCGGCCCTGCGGGATGCCGATTATGCCTTGTCAGCCGCTCTCGCGCTCAAGGCGGTCGGCGCCGGTCTGGTTCTTGACGATTTTGGTACCGGGCATTCGTCATTCGCCTGGCTGGCGGACTTGCCGGCGGACAGCCTGAAGATCGACCACGGCCTGACGCGCAGGCTGGGCCAACACCGGACGGATACGATCCTCTCTACAATCACCTTGCTGGCGAACCGACTGGGCATGACCAGCACAGCCGAGGGAGTCGAGCAGAAAGAAGATGCTGCTCGGCTGCGTGCACTTGGCTTCGATCATGTTCAGGGATTTGCGTTTGCCCGGCCGATGGACATCGATTCCGCCATTCGCTTCATGCGGTACTGATCAGGCATTTCCCGGATCAACCTGAAGCCTGCCGCTGTCGATCCCCAGACGGCCCAGCGCATGGCGCCATTTGCGTTCATGTGCGCTGGAGAAAATGAGTTCCGGATCCATGTCGCAAACAAGCCAGGCATTTTCAGCCAGTTCCGCTTCGAGCTGGCCGGCGCCCCAGCCGGAATAGCCAAGCGCCAGGACACTGCGCCGGGGCGGATGCGCAGACCCCATGGCGTGCAGGATGTCCCGCGTGGCGGTCATGCAGATGTCGCCTTCTACCGGCAGGCTTGCGCCTTCATTGTAGACATCGTCGGTATGCAGCACAAAACCGCGGTCAGAACTGACCGGGCCACCATCCAGCACGAACGTGTCAGGCACGTCTGCTTCGATCGGCACGTCGAGTTGTTCGAACAGTTGCGGCAAGCGCAGATGCGCCATGGGCTTGTTGAGCACGATGCCCATCGCGAATTCCGGGGAGTGGGCGCAGACCAGAATGACCGAACGCGAAAAGCGTGCATCGCCGATGCCGGGCAGGGCGATCAGGAGCTTGCCTGTCAGGTCTGTGTCCATTGTGCGCGGCTTCCTTAAATGCTGAGGCTGAGCCATCCCGGCCGCTTTGGCAAGGGCGGGAATCCTTGCTTCGCAGCGCATGGCAGCCTATCTCCATGGTCAAACCTGCAGGGAGAAAAGCAGATGAGCATCAAGGTCGGTGATAAACTTCCGGACGCAACTTTCATGGAAATGACGGCAGATGGCCCGGCGCCATGCACAACGGCAGACGTCTTCGGCGGCAAAACGGTCGCCCTGTTCGCCGTGCCTGGCGCATTCACCCCGACCTGTTCGGCAAAACACCTTCCCGGCTTTGTCGACAAGCTCGACGAGCTGAAAGGCAAGGGTGTGGATGATGTCGTCTGCACCTCGGTCAACGATGTGTTCGTCATGGGCGCCTGGGGCAAGAGTGCCGGCGCAGATGGCAAAGTCCGCATGCTGGCTGACGGCAACGGCACGTTTGCGAAAGCCCTCGGCCTGGAGATGGACGGCTCAGGCTTTGGCATGGGCCAGCGGTCGCAGCGTTATTCCATGATCGTGAAAGACGGCGTGGTTTCCGAGCTCAATGTCGAGCAGGGCGGAGAGTTCAAGGTTTCCAGCGCAGACTACATGCTCGGACAACTTTGATTTAATTGGCGTAACGCCTTTTAACCATTTCAGTTCATGATCGGCGTGCTTGGGGGACAGGCACGCCGATTTTGTTCGATTTTTATTGAAAAACGGCAAATCCCTCCCCACTTATAACTGTGTGTAGCAGAGGAGAGGGACCTAATGGATCCGTATTTTGTGGTGATCGTACTCGTCTTTGTGGTGGCGATCACCGGGCTTGTGTCGGCATTCAAGTTCGTGCCCCAAGGGTATAATTTCACGGTGGAACGTTTCGGACGCTACACCAAGACGCTGACGCCCGGTTTGTCTGTCATTACGCCATTTATCGACCGGGTCGGCCGGAAGATGAACATGATGGAGACGGTCCTAGATGTACCTCAGCAGGAAGTCATCACCAAGGACAACGCCATGGTGTCCTGCGATGCTATCGTCTTCATTCAGGTGATTGATCCCGTGGCCGCGGCCTATGAGGTCAACAATCTCCACCACGCCATTCAGAACCTTTCGCTGACCAATATCCGTACCGTGGTCGGCTCGATGGACCTGGATGAGGTTCTGTCAAACCGCGATGACATCAACGCCCGCCTTCTCAGCGTGATTGATGCCGCAACGAACCCCTGGGGCGTGAAAGTCACGCGGATCGAGATTGCCGATCTCAGCCCGCCGGCGGACATCACCGAAGCCATGGCCCGCCAGATGAAGGCCGAGCGTCTGAAGCGTGCGGAAATCCTGACGGCAGAAGGCGACAAGCAGTCGGCCATTCTGAAGGCCGAAGGCCAGAAACAGGCGCAGATCCTCGAAGCTGAAGGCCGCCGCGAAGCAGCCTTCCGCGATGCTGAAGCCCGCGAACGTGAAGCCGAAGCTGAAGCCAAGGCGACCGCAATGGTGTCTGAGGCGATCGCGCGCGGTGACGTCAATGCGATCAACTACTTCCTCGGCCAGGCTTATGTGGAAGCCTTCAGTAAGCTCGCGACGTCCAACCAGCAGAAGACGGTCATCATTCCGGCCGAGTTCTCCAGCATCATCGGCGCCATTGAAGGTATCAAAGGCCTCACTGGTGCCGCCAAAGACGTTCAGGTTCAGTCCGGCGCCGTGCCGCCGACACGAGGCTGAGGCCTGCCAATTTCAGGTGCCCCGGACTGATCCGGGGCACCTGACAGACGATCTGTTTTCGGAGGCGTACAATGTTGGAAGAGCTATTTACCCACCTGACCGTCTGGCACTGGCTGGCGCTTGGGTTGCTGCTGTTCGGCATCGAGATGATGACCGGAACCTTTGATCTGCTGATGATCTCCATCGCTGCCTGGCTTACCGCAGCCTTTGCCGCGTTTGCGCCGGACAGTCTGACCCATTGGCAGGGGCAGGTTCTGTTCTTCGGGGCGGCGTCAGTGGCCCTCTTTGTTCTGGGCCGCACTGTGCTTTCCGGTATGCGCAAGACCACGCCGGAGCATCCAACGCTGAACAAGCGCATGGACAGCCTGATCGGGCAGCGCGGCGTAGCCACATCAGATTTTTCGAATGCCGGGCAGGGACGCGTGAAGATTGGCGACACGGTCTGGGGCGCCGAGACCGTGGATGGCTCGGAGGTCATTCACAATGGAGACGACATTGTGGTCGAGGGCACGCGCATGAACACGGCCCTCGTCCGGAAGAGTGCCTGATCCCGATCGGGATTATTGCCCGGCCTGAATGAACCCGCGGACATCGTTTGAGAGCTTCGCCCCGTCGGACTCCTTCAGATACATCATGTGCCCGGCGTCGTAGTAATCGAACTGGACCCGGTCGAGCACGACGCCATTCTGGTACATCGCCATTTCTGCGCCGAAGAATGGCGTCGCCAGGTCGTACCAGCCTGATGCCAGCAGAACCTTCAGGTCCGGGTTTTCCCGCATGCCTTTGCCGAGCCAGGGCGTGACGTTCACATAGGCCGGCCAGCCCTGCTCGTTCATGCTCCAGTTCCATTGTGAGCCGGGCTCTCCTGTCAGCACTTTATAGGGGCGGGTAAAGTCCACTTTCAGCTCGCGGGTCAGGTAGTCATTGATCGCGGCGACATAGGCCGTGTCCATTCCGTAGCCGGACGGATCGTTCTCGGGCGCGTCTGCCGTGCCTTCACTGTCGATGCCTTTGTAGCGGCCGTCAAACCGCCCAACCGTGTAGCCTTCATTGCGCAACAGTTCCTTGCGGAACCGTGTCGCGTCCACACGCAGGTTCGCCAGTTCGATCCATTTCGCAGAGACACCGAGATAATCGCTCATGTCGGCAGCAATGGCGCTTTTCTGTTCGGCCGTCAGTGTCGAACCACGGATCAGGGCCGGGGCCAGCGTGTCTGTCGCATAGGTCCGCGCGTCGGCAACAAATGCGTCGAAATTATTGTTCCATCGCGCCTTGTTTGCCTTGCCATGATACCAGGCAATTGCGGCTTCGGTCGGGAAGAAGGCGATATGGGGGGAGTCATTGCCAGGCGCAAAACGCGCATTCTGGAAGTCCAGGATTGCCGAGATCAGGATGACCCCGTTCAGGCCGATCCCGTTCCAACCGCCTTGCAGTTTCTCTGTGAGGGCGGCGGCCCGTGTCGTGCCATAGCTTTCGCCAGCCAGGAATTTCGGGCTGTTCCAGCGGCCATTTTCCGTCAGCCAGACGCGGACGAATTCGGCAATGCTCTCCGCGTCTTCGTTGACGCCATAGAATTCCTTGCCTTCCGTGTCCCCGAGCGGGCGGGAGTAGCCCGTCCCGACGGGGTCGATGAAGACGAGGTCGCTGACATCCAGGAGTGAATTCTGATTGTCCTGGATCGTGTAGGGCGGCGCGCCGACACCGCGTGCGTCCGATGGCGTAATCACCTGTTTCGGACCGAAAGCGCCCATGTGCAGCCACAGGGACGCCGAGCCCGGCCCACCATTGAAGACGAATGTCACAGGCCGCGTTGTCGGATCGCTGACGCCATCGCGGAGATAGGCAACCGAGAAGATCGATGCGGTCGGCTCGTCTTTCTCGTCCCGGAGATAGGTCTCACCGGCAATGGTTTTGTATTTGATCGTTTGGCCGCGGAGCTTGAACGTGTGATCGGAAGAGAAGGATTTTGCTTCGGGGATCGCTGCTGCACTGGCCACAGATCCAGATGTTTCCGGTTTCACCGTTTCATCCGCGAAAGCCGGTCCCATGGACAAGGCCAGACCGAGGGCAATCAACCACGCACGCATATCAGATACTCCGCTGTCACAATTGCGGCGGACCCTATCAGCTAAGGGAGGCCGGGCAAGGTTGCAGGCTGAGACAGCGGCATTGAAACACAAGAAAAAACGCCGGCATCTCGCGATACCGGCGTTTCAATTCAAATGCAGCCTGGATCAGGAAGCGGTTGGCGAAATGCCGAAGCCACCTGTGGCGTTGGGAGTCGCGCTCGGCGCCGAGGAGGACGCGGCCGGACGAGCATCGCTGGCAGCTGCGCGCGGGGCGGCATCCTTCAGCGGATCGTCAGAGTGTTTGACCTGGCCTTCGAAAACGGCGTTCGACTGGATCTGCAGCGAAGAGTGAACGATGTCGCCCTTCACGTGTGCACCGGTTTCCAGTTCGACCTTGCGGGCGCGGATGGAGCCCTTGATGCGGCCTTTGACTTTTACGACTTCGGCTTTGACCTCGCCGGTGATGTGACCGGAGGCGCCGATGGTGATGTCGGTCGCGGCCACGTCGCCATCGACGGTACCATCAATCTGCAGTGCGCCTTCCGACGTCACCGAGCCATTGATCTTCATGTCTGCGCAAATGATGGACGCAGCCCGGGCGGCCGGCTTCGAGGCGGCGCCGCGGATGGCATCGACAGAGGGTTGGACCTTGGCCGGCTCAGGTGCCGCCGGCGTATCGTTGTGTTTGTTACTCTTGGTGAACATGACGGCCTGCTTTCAGGAATTTTATTGGATCATAAGGTTTGCCGTTAAACCAGACTTCGAAATGAAGGTGGTCCCCCGTGCTACGACCGGTTGTACCCATCTTGCCCACAAGATCGCCGACCTCCACGGTTTGGCCTTTTTTTACCGTAATTCCGCTGAGGTGGCCATAGCGCGACTTAAAGCCGTGCCCATGGTCGATTTCCACAAGCCGCCCGTAGCCCGAACGGGGACCTGCGTAAGAGATAACGCCAGGGCCGGCTGCGACGATCGGAGCGGCATGGTAAGCCGCCATGTCGATGCCATTGTGCCAGCCTGGGCGTTTCTTGAAAGGATCGACGCGAACGCCGTAATTACTGGTCAGCCTGTATGGCACCCCGACAGGGACGCCGAGCGGCAGAGAGGACACGATGTCCTCATAGTAGAGCATTTCCGCGACCCGGGCCTGTGTTTGCGACAGGCGGGAATAGAAGGTGGTGTCGGTCAGGGAAAGGCTGCTAAGGTCAGGCCCGGACGTCGCATTGGCGAGCGAAATGAACGGGCCGCCCGTTTCGCTGCTAGCCACGATGCGGTCAGACCCGACCGATGTCAGGGCGAGAATGCCGCGTGCGCGTTCCGTGCGCTCCGTCGCGATATCTTCGGCTTCGTCGAGGATGCGTTCCTGATCCATCTTTAGCGACCGGACGGATCCACGTGAGCTGGCGGTTTCGAATTGCGCGGTAATCCGGACCGGTTCGCGCGACTGGCGGCTGTCAGCTTCTTCGATCGATGCCTGAACCAGCAGGGCTGCGCCGTCGCCCTTAAGGGACGAGGTTTCGAGATCATCCTCGCCCTTGAGCTGTTTGTAGAGGTCTTCGAGCGCCTTCTGGCGTTCTTCCCACTCAACGGTCTCTTTCTGGAAAGCGTCCGTGCGTTCTTCAAGCAGCGACCGGGACAGGGCGTCCTTGGCGCGAAGCTCCTGCACCCAGCGTTCGTATTTGGCGAGTTCGCGGCCATCCGGGTTTCCGGACAGGGCACTTCCGCCACCGCTCAGCACGAATGAACCTGTCGCAAAAATGGTCCAGCCTGCCAGCGCGGCAATGCCGGCCGCAAATATTGCCTGCTGCCATGGAGACACAGAAATATAGCGGACCGTGCCGCCACTGCGATGGTAGATTTGACGCTCAGGGAAGGCTTTATTGAAGGCCGCCTTCAGATTCGCGCTCCACTTCGCCATTAACGCCACCCGTAGAACCGGAAAATCACTCCCCTGCTGCAATAATCACTACAGCAAGTTTCCCAAACCCTTGGGGATAATACATACCGATTTCGATACGCTAAGAAACCCCTTGGGCACAGAATTCGTGTAAATTTTCGCTCATGAGGGTAAAAGGCTTGTTAAACATGGAAAAAATGCATGCAGAAGGTCAGAACTCAGGCGTCTGATTTGATGACATTGAGTACATCTTCGGCATGTCCCTTCACACGCACTTTTCTCCAGATTCGTATTACCTTTTTGTCAGGTCCGATGAGGAAGGTTGAGCGCTCAATTCCCATATAGGTCTTGCCGTAGTTTTTCTTCTCCACCCACACGCCATAGGCCTCGCAGACCTTGCCATCTTCATCCGATGCGAGCGTGACGCCGAGGTCATGTTTGGCAGCGAATTTCTCGTGCTTTGCCATTGTGTCGCGCGACACGCCCACAATTTTGGCGCCGGCCTTTTCGAACTCGTCAGCCAGAGCCGTGAAGTCCTTCGCTTCGGTCGTGCAGCCCGGCGTGTCGTCCCTCGGGTAGAAGTAGAGAACGAGGAGCTGATCCTTGTAATCGGCGAGTTTTATCGGCCCTTGCGTTGAATCCATGCTGAAATTTGGGGCACGTCCGCCTTCTTTGGGTCCGATTGCCATGTAATCCTCCTATGGTGCGCTCCGGCTGTCCTGCTTATATCAGACACAGCGCTGAACGGCGTGTATGACTGGACCCGACTTGTACGGAGCGCGCCCTTGGTCCGCCAGACCGCCTCACTGATTTTTCTCGAAATACTTGGCGGGATGATCCTGCTCGTCCTTGTTGCGGCAGGTCTGCTCGCGGCCCGGCTCTATTCAGGTCCCATGGACCTGTCCATGTTCCAGGACGATCTCGAGCGGGCCATGACAGAGGCGCGCGATGGCCGGGAGGTCCGCTTGGGCGGCGTCCAGCTCGAATGGTCGGCCGAAGACAAGCGGCTCCATATTTCCGGTTCCCGCCTTCAGATGATGGATGCAAAAGGCAACCTCAGTGCCGAGGCCAGCCACGCGAATATCGTCCTGTCCGGATCATCGCTGGTTCTGGGGGATATCGAGGTCCTGCGCCTCGATCTGGTCGATGGCTGGGTCAATATTGATCAGGAAACGCCGTCGATCTGGTTTGTCGGTGGGGAACCCTTGCCGGAGATCCCGGAGGGCAAATTGCCGGAAACGCCGCAGGAATGGCTTCAGCGTGCCAATGAAGTGCTGCCGCCCGTGCTGGAGGCGCTCAAGCAAGGCGAGCAGAATTACGCGCTGGAATATCTCGGCTTTACCGGTTTCGAATTTCGCCTGCGAGACAGCAACCAGCAGCCGGTTCTCGATATTACCGATGCCAAGGGCAGCATCTCCCGCGAAGCGGACGGCATTCTGGTCAGTGTCGCCGGCAGCGGTGCGGGTGAAGGATTGCCAGGCGGGCTGGCGGCGACCGTCCGGTCATACACGGTGGAAGACAGACTGCATGCAGAGATCGCCGTGGCCGATTGGCCGCTGGCAGACCTTGCATCGCGGTTCGGTGCGGAAGTCGATGCGTTTGAAGGGCTTCCTGCCAGCGCGGATGCGACGCTCGATTTTGCAACATCGACCGGGATTGGCGAGGTCGCCTTCCACTCTGAAATGGGAGAAGGCCGCGTTCCGTTCGCTGGAGGCGTTGACGTAAAAGGCCTCGACGTCACGGCGACTTATCTCGCGAATGACGACACGATGCGGATCGATGTCACGGGCGACAAGGTCGGGCCGGCCAGCGGTGAGGCGATCCTGACGCTGAAAAACATTCTGGAAGGGCAGGCGGCCCATGAATTCGAGCTGAAAAGCGACAGCCTGACACTCGACTTCACCCCCGTCTTCGAAAGGCCCGTCACGCTGACCGGTGTCGAGGGCGCAGGACTGCTAAGCGTCAATGCGCAGCAGATCGACGATCTGGACCTCAAGTTCATGGAGGCGGACGCTGGCTTCCATTTGACCGGCAGTATAGGCCTGACGCCGGACAAGCAGGACGGCGAACCGCTCATCCTCGGAAGCATTTCCCTTGAGACGAGCGGGGACGTGACCAAGGATACGGTGATGGCCTTCTGGCCCGTCGGTCTCGGCACAGGCGGGCGGAATTTTGCGCGCGATAATATCGAGGCCGGCGCGATCCGGGATGTCAAAGGGCATATCGATCTGAAGCGCGACAGCTTTGGTGAAGATGGATACCTGCGCGACAGCGATCTGGAGCTCACCTTCGTGGCAGAGGATGCCTGGGTGAAGTTCCTGTCTGATCTGCCGCCGGTTGAGAGAGGACTCGGAAAAGGCCGTCTGACCGGCAACTCTTTCCGTGTGACGCTCGACTCCGGCGAGTATGGCGGCTGGGATCTGGATGAAGGCGCATTTGTCATGCCGGCCTTCAATGATCATGGCGGCGACTTCCGTGTTTTCGCGCGCGGCCACGGCCCCATTTCCTTGGTCATGAAGATGCTGGTCGACTCGCGCCTGAAGATCGATTTCGATCCGGAGCGCCTGTCCGGCAATGGCGAGATGACCTTCGAGATGTTCCGTCCGGCGCTGGATGACGTTCCGTATGAGGATATCAGGTTCACGGCGATCGGTTCGGTGAAAGACGCAGGGCTCAAGGACGCAGCCCTCGGATTTGACCTCACCGACGGCTCTGCCAAAGTGAATGTCGATCAGGATGGCATGACCATTTCGGGGTTCGGCGACCTCGGGCCCTCACCGGTGCAGTTCACCTGGCGCGATGCGTTTAGTGATGGCGACCAGCCTTCGTTGCTGTCGGCGTCCAGCATTGTCACACCTGACTTCCTGAATGAGTTCGGTGTTCTCGGCCGGGCTTACCTATCAGGTGAAATCCCGATCGAGGTGCAGGCGGAAATTGGCGAAGGCTCCAGCATCGTTGCAGATACGGCGCTCGATCTGACAGAGTCCCGGCTGGATCTTTCAGAGATCGGATGGGTGAAGGCGCGCGACAAGGAAGCCAAGGCGTCGGTGCATTATCAGGGACTGAAGGACGGCTATACGGCGACAGTCGTGTTCCACGCCGACGATGCATATCTTGATGGCGACTTCACATTGGGCGGAGACTCCAAGCTTGTCTCTGCCACGCTCCGCCGCGCCTATCTGAAGAACAAGGCTGATGTCGGCGGCACGGTTACCCGCAAGGATGGTGCGCTGAACCTCGGCCTGAGCGGGACCTACCTCGACCTTTCCGGAGCGATGCCGGGTGTCGGAGTGATCGGAGAGGCCGACGACGCCGGGACGAGCACCCCGCTGCGCGTCACCGCGAATGTCGACACGCTCACGCTTCGGCCTGGTCTCGATATGACTGAGGCAAAATTCTCCATGGCATCCGGCGCGGCCGGAATCGACACGTTCATGGCGACAGGGCTTGCCGCGGATGGCTCACCCTTCGAGGCGCGTTTTGACACAAATGGCGGCCAGGCGGCGACAATCCACGTATCCAGCGGGGATGCCGGCTTCATTGCGAGTGCGTTTCTCGGGATCGACTATCTCGAAGGCGGCCAGCTCGAAATGGACGGCAAGCTGGCGAACGGTGACCAGCCGTCGAAATTCGACATCTCCATCACGAACACCCGCATGATCAACGCACCATTCCTGACGCAGATCCTGTCGCTCGCATCTCTTCGCGGGCTGGCGGATACGCTGGGCGGGGAAGGGGTGTTGTTTTCCCGGCTCGATATTCCTCTGACCATCGCGGGAGAGCGCTACGTGGTGACCGGCGCCAAGGCGCAGGGGCCAGCCCTTGGTCTGACCACAAATGGCTATTACGATTCCAAGACCAGCAAGATTGAGTTCGATGGCGTGCTGGTGCCAAGCTTCGGTATGAACTCCGCTCTCGGAACAATTCCGATCCTTGGCGACCTGGTCGTCGGCCGGGATGGTGAAGGCGTCTTCTCCCTCACCTATGCGATTCGGGGGACGATGGAGAAAGCTAACGTCTCAGTGAATCCGCTTTCAGCCCTGGCGCCGGGCGTGATCCGCCGGATCTTCGAAAACCCGTCGGACACACGTATCCCGGAAGCCAAGCCGCGCCCGCCGGATGAGCCGATCCCGTCAGAACTTCCGCCCATTCCGGACGAAGAGTTCTAGGTTCAGACGGGCTTCACCAGTGCGTGGCGTTTCTTGCCCGCCGACAGTTTGATGCTGCCGTCGACCACATCCGTTTCCGTCAGTGTCGCGTTCTGGTCCTTGACCTGCTGGTCATTGACCTTCGCGGCGCCCTGCTTGATCAGGCGGCGCGCTTCGCCATTACTTTCGGTCAGGCCTGCAGCCGTAAAGGCAGCAGCGACCAGATAATCGCTGAAGAGCTCCGCAGACGGAATTTCGACGGTCGGCAGGGCCGCGGCTGTCCCGCCGCCTGCGAACACGGCAGACGCTGCTGCCTCGGATTCCTTCGCCGCTGCTTCTCCGTGCAGCATCGTCGTCGCCGCGTTGGCGAGCGCGATCTTGGCCTTGTTGATCTCGGCGCCGTCGAGTTTCTCAAGCGCTTCGATCTCGTCCAGCGGCAATTCGGTGAAGAGGCGCAGGAAGCGGCCAACATCGGCATCTTCTGTGTTGCGCCAGAACTGCCAGTATTCGTAGGGGCTCTTGCGGTCCGCGTTCAGCCAGACCGCGCCATCGGCCGTCTTGCCCATTTTGCCGCCGGAAGCGGTGGTGATGAGGTGCGCGGTGATGCCGAACACGTCGCCGCCAGCGGCCTTGTGCACCAGGTCCACCCCGCCGACGATATTGCCCCACTGGTCAGATCCGCCGAGCTGGATACGGCAATTCTGCCGCTGGAACAGTTCGAGGAAGTCGTAGGACTGCATCAGCAGGTAGTTGAATTCGAGGAAAGTGTAGGGCTGCTCATTGGCCAGGCGCCGGGCGACCGTATCCTGCTTCACCATCGTATTGATCGTGAAATGCACGCCCACTTCGCGCAGCAATTCGATGTAGCCGAGCTTGCTCAGCCAGTCGTCATTATTGACCATGATGGCGTCGGTCGGGCCGTCGCCGAAGGTCAGGAACGGTTCAAACGCCTTCTTGATGCCGGCGATGTTCGCCTCGATCTGCTCATTGGTCAGCAGGGGGCGGGACTTTTCCTTGTCGGTCGGGTCGCCCACTTTCGTGGTGCCGCCGCCCATCAGCACGATCGGCTTGCCGCCAGCTTTCTGGAGGTGCCGAAGCATCATGATCTGAAGGAGCGATCCGACGTGCAGGCTGTCCGCCGTCGCGTCGAAGCCGATATACGCAATCGGGACACCCGCCTGGCAATAGGCGTCAAGCTCGGCCTCATGGGTGACCTGCTTGATGAAGCCGCGCGTCTGCAGCGTCTTCAGGAATTCCGACTTGTATTCGCTCATCTTCTCGTGTCTCCGTGAAGGCAGGGCGCGTAGCACGGAAAGGGAGCCGCTTGAACACTGCGATTTCAGATTCTGGGCCGATTTGGGTGGCTGGCTTCATGTCTGGCACCTCCCTGGACGCTGTGGATGCCGCCCTGATCCTGACCGACGGCGAGCAGGTGTTCGAATTCGGCGCCACGGCAGAGCGCAAATATTCGCCGGAAGAGCGCCAGATCCTTCAAGCCGCAACGGACGCTGCGCGAGCGTGGAACTGGTCGGGGCCGCAGCCGGTAGAGGCGTTTGAGGTGGCAAGGGCGATCGTCACGCAGACGCATGCGGAAACGCTTCAGCAATTGCTTTCAGGCTGGTCCGGTCCCGGGCCGGTCCTGGCGGGTGTGCATGGCCAGACCGTGCTGCACCGGCGCCCTGTGCCGGGAAAGCCTGGCGCAACGCTCCAGCTGATTGACGCCCCGGCCATGCGGGAGGCGCTGGGCGTTCCGCTGGCCAGTGATTTCCGGTCGGCAGATGTTGCTGCGGGTGGGCAGGGCGCGCCGCTTGCGCCCGCTTATCATTCGGCGCTGATGCAGCGGCTCGGAGACGGCGCAGCCTGTGTGCTGAACCTCGGCGGCGTTGCCAACATCACCGCAAAACTGGCGGATGGGACGCTGGTGGCCTTCGACACAGGACCAGCCAATGGCCCCATCGATGAATGGGTGGAGAGCCACGGCCACGGTACGCACGATTTCGGCGGGACCCTCGCAAAAGCGGGCGCGGCGGATGAGGCGCTGCTGGCGCAGTTGCTGCAGCATGACTGGTTCAGTGAGGCGCCGCCCAAATCACTGGATCGCTATGATTTCTCGGCCGCCATGGTCACGGGCATGTCTGTGGAAGATGGCGCCGCAACGCTCACGGAGTTCTCGGCCCGGGCTGTAGCGGCGGGTGTAGCGCAGCTGCCGGACGTGCCATCACGCGTCATTGCCTGCGGCGGCGGACGGCACAATCCTGCACTGATGGCCGCGCTGGCGCGGGCCCTGCATTGTCCGGTGTTGAGCGCGGAAGATGCAGGCTGGCGCGGAGACAGCATCGAAGCCGAAGCTTTTGCCTATCTCGCCGCGCGCACGGTCCGTGGCCTGCCCATCAGCTGGCCCGGCACGACAGGCGTGCCGGAACCAATGACGGGTGGAATACTGCTGGACTAGTCGCCTTCAGCTTCGAGGCGCAGTTTTTCCTCGGCGGCAGCAAGGCGCCGGAGGAGGTATTCTTCGCAGGTGCCGATCAGCTCATCGCGGCGGTCCTGATAGAAGTGGTTTGCCCCTTTGACCGTGGTGCGCTCGATTTCCTCGCCCTTCTGGACGCGAACCTTGGTGAGCGCGCGCTCCACGTCTTCCGGAGAAGAAACCGCATCGCTGTCGCCGGACACGATGAGGCCTGAGGCCGGGCATGGTGCCAGGAAGGACAGGTCATAGTGGTTGGCCGGCGGAGAAATGGCGAGGAAGCCATCGATTTCCGGGCGGCGCATCAGCAGCTGAAGCGTGATCCAGGCACCGAAAGAGTAGCCTGCGCACCAGACATAGCGCGGGCTCTCTGCCATGTTTTCAATGTAATCAAGAACATAGGCCGCGTCTTCCAGCTCGCCGATGCCCTGGTCGTACTGGCCCTGGCTGCGGCCGACGCCGCGCGAATTGTAGCGCAGGACGCCGAAGCCATGCTTCTCGAACATCTGGTACAGCATGATCGAGATCGGGTCCTGCATCGTGCCACCGGCTTTCGGGTGGGGATGAAGGATCAGCGCAATCGGGGCGCCGTCATATGGCGGCTCTGTGTAACGCGCTTCGATACGGCCCTGAGGGCCCGGAATGATGAGTTCTGCCATGGCATCCTCGGAATTTCGGGTTAAGCGGCGGGTGATAAGCCAAACGGCGACTGAAATGCAAATTTTTCTGCAGGTGCACCTGAAGGCCCGAAAGGTTATATGGGGCGCATGATCTATGCAGACCACAATGCGACCAGCCCGCTGCGCCCCGAAGCGCGCGAGGCCATGCTGGCCGTCTATGACATGGGCGCGGTGAATCCGTCTTCCGTGCACACTGCCGGGCGCGCCGCACGAGGCGTGGTTGAGCGGGCGCGGACCACGCTCGGCGGCGCGATCGGAAGCCGGGCTGAAGACATCGTTTTCACCTCCGGGGGCACCGAATCCGACAGCCTCGCCGTGCATGGCGCGGTGGCGGGCCTGGAAGGCAAGTGCACGCTAATCGTTTCTGCGCTGGAGCACGAAGCCATTGGCAAGGCTGCGGCGCATTCCGGCGTCCTCATGGAAACGGCTTATCTCACCTCCGCCGGGACCGTTGACCTCGAAGACCTCGCAAGCCGTCTGAAGTCATGGGACCATGCTTCGAAAGGCACGCCTGTGCTATGCCTGATGCTCGCGAACAATGAGACAGGCATCCTCCAGCCGGTGGCAGAAGCGGCCGCGCTGATACGCGAAGCCGGCGGACTGACTATCTGCGACGCCGTGCAGGGGCTCGGCAAAGTGTCGGTGAATGTCGGCCTGCTCGGCGTCGATTACCTCGCGGTGAGCGCTCACAAGATTGGCGGACCGCAGGGCGCAGGGGCGCTCTGGCACCGGGCAGGCGCCCCGCTGAAGGCCGTTCAGTATGGCGGCGGGCAGGAGCGGGGGCTTCGCTCGGGCACGGAAAACGTCGCCGCGATTGCCGGGTTCGGCGCAGCGGTCGAAGCCGCGATGCGCGATCTGCCGAAATACCAGGCCCTTGGCGCGTTGCGTGATGCCATGGAGGCGCGGTTGGAAGCAGAAGGCGGCGTGATCGTTACAGGCAAAGGCTCACCGCGCCTTGCAGGTGTCTCGAACTTCGCAAAACCGGGTTTCCCGGCGGAAACTCAGGTCATGGCCATGGATCTGGCCGGTGTCTGCGTGTCTGCGGGCTCGGCCTGTTCCTCCGGCAAGGTCAGGCGCAGCCTTGTCCTGATGGCAATGGGCGCGGACGACACCCTTGCAGAATCGGCGATACGCACCAGCTTTGGATGGAGTACACTGCCGTCGGACTTTGACGGCGTCGCCGATGCGTGGCTGAAGGCGGCCGGGCGCATCATCGCGAAGGAAAAAGCGTAATGGACTGCTGCGGCGGAACGGACGAACACGAAGACGATTGCACCGAAGTGACGGTCAAGGAAGGCATCGACGCGAAAACGGTCGAGGCCGCGAAGGCGCTCGAGTCCGAGAATTATTCGGCCGGCTTCTCCACCACGATCGAGACCGAGTATTCGCCCAAGGGCCTGTCGGAAGACACGATCCGCTTCATCTCTGCCAAGAAGGAAGAGCCGGAGTGGCTGCTGGAGTGGCGCCTCGCCGCCTATCGTCGCTGGCTTACCATGGAAGAGCCGACCTGGGCCAAGGTCCGCTACGAACCGATCAACTACCAGGATTACTATTATTACGCGGCCCCGAAGAGCGGCGCGAAGTATGAGTCGATTGACGACGTTCCGAAGGAAATCCTCGAAACCTACGAAAAGCTCGGCATTCCGCTGCGCGAGGCGGAAGTCCTGCTGGGCGTGGAAGGCGCGGCGGAAACGGCTGCCGCCGCCCGCGAGGCACCGCGCGTTGCCGTCGATGCCGTGTTCGACTCCGTCTCCGTCGCCACCACGTTCCGCAAGGAGCTGGAGAAGGCGGGCGTGATCTTCATGTCGATTTCGGAGGCGGTGCGCGAGCATCCCGAACTGGTAAAAAAATACCTCGGCACAGTCGTTCCGCAGTCTGACAATTACTTCGCCACACTGAACAGCGCGGTCTTTTCGGATGGCACGTTCGTCTATGTGCCGAAGGGCGTGCGCTGTCCGATGGAGTTGTCGACCTATTTTCGTATGAATGCGGAGAATACCGGTCAGTTTGAACGTACGCTGATCGTCTGTGATGAGGGGGCTTACGTCTCCTATCTGGAAGGCTGCACCGCGCCGATGCGCGACGAGAACCAGCTCCACGCCGCCGTGGTCGAACTGGTCGCCCTTGATGATGCCGAGATCAAATACTCCACCGTCCAGAACTGGTGGCCCGGCGATGAAGACGGCAAGGGCGGCATCTACAATTTCGTGACCAAGCGCGGCGACTGCCGCGGTGCGCGCTCCAAGATTTCCTGGACGCAGGTGGAGACAGGCTCCGCCGTCACCTGGAAATATCCGTCCTGCATCCTGCGCGGCGATGACAGTGTGGGCGAGTTCTACTCCATCGCTGTCACCAATGGCCGCCAGCAGGCCGACACTGGCACCAAGATGATCCACCTCGGCAAGCGCACGAAAAGCCGGATCATTTCCAAGGGCATTAGCGCCGGCAAGTCAGACAACACGTATCGCGGCCTCGTCTCGATCAACAAGCGCGCCGAGAAGTCCCGCAACTTCACCCAGTGCGACAGCCTGCTGATCGGCGGACGCTGCGGCGCCCATACCGTGCCTTATGTCGAGAACCGCCGCGCCGACGCGCAGCTGGAACATGAGGCGACGACCACCAAACTCTCCGAAGACCAGCTCTTCTATGCCCGCCAGCGCGGCCTCGGCGAGGAGCAGGCGGTGGCGCTTCTGGTCAACGGCTTCGTCCGCGAAGTCCTGCAGGAACTGCCCATGGAGTTTGCCGTGGAAGCGCAAAAGCTGCTGGAAGTCAGCCTTGAGGGCAGTGTCGGCTAAAACTGGCCCCGAAATAGCGTTTCTGAACACCCCATTCCTGACCTAAGGGCTTTCCCTGAGGCCCGGTCGGCCCTACATCGGCCCCATGTTGAAGATTGAGAACCTGACCGCCACCGTGGGCGAGGCCGAAGACGCCAAGCAGATCATCAATGGGCTGACCCTTGAGGTGCCCGCCGGTGAGGTGCACGCCATCATGGGTCCGAACGGCGCCGGCAAGTCGACCCTGTCCTATGTGCTCACCGGCCGCAGCGGCTATGAGGTGACCGGCGGCAGCGCCACGTTGAACGGCGAAGACATCCTGGAGATGGACCCGGAGGAGCGCGCCGCGAAAGGCATTTTCCTGTCCTTCCAGTATCCGGTCGAGATTCCCGGCGTGCCGGTGATGACCTTTGTGCGCACGGCCATGAACTCCCAGCGCAAACTGCGCGGCGAGGACGAGATTTCCGCGCCGGATTTCATCAAGAAGTCCCGCGAGATCGCCAAGCAGCTGAAGCTCGATGCCGAAATGCTGAAACGCCCGGTGAATGTTGGCTTCTCCGGCGGTGAGAAGAAACGGCTCGAAATCTATCAGATGATGATGCTGGAGCCGTCCTTCCTGATCCTCGACGAGACCGATTCCGGTCTCGACATCGACGCGCTGAAGACGGTCGCCGAAGGTGTGAACGCCATGCGCAGCCCGGAGCGCGGCATGCTTGTCATCACGCACTATCAGCGCCTGCTGGACTATATCAAACCGGACAAGGTGCATGTGCTGGCGGCTGGCCGTATCGTAAAGACTGGTGGCCCGGACCTGGCCCACCGCCTCGAAGCCGAAGGCTATGACGGCGTTCTGGGGGAGGCGGTCTAATGGCGCTTATTCGAAAATTTGAGAAAAAGGCGATGGATCGGAACTCAATCCACGATGAGATTGAGGCTTCATATACGTCATTTGAATTTGATGGCCGCGCCTTCGTTCAGATAGATTCTTACGGACGCGCGGAGCGCGAAATCCCAGGCAAGAAGAGCCAGTCCATTCAACTCGACGAACAAGGTGCGAAGCAGCTCTACGAGATTTTGCGTTCGACCTTTGGATTCAAATGAGTACAGCGCTGCGCGACCTTATTGCCAACCCCAACGCGGCTGAGCTGGAGCTCATCGCGCGCTACGGCATGCTGCCGGAAGATGCGCGCCGCGAGCGGGCCTTCGAAGCCTTTGCCAAGGGCGGCCTGCCGCATCGGCGCGTGGAAGGCTGGCACTGGACCGATTTCAAGGCGGCGCTTCCCGTTATCGAAAGCCCGTCAGACCCAGGCACCTCCGAAGACCCGCTGCCGACCGAAGGCGCGCTGGTGTTCAGCTTCACGCCCACCGGGTTCACCTGGCCGGAAGAGTTGCCGGAAGGCATACGCGTTCTGGCCAAACCGGAAGCACAGGCTTTCGGAGCCTCGGAAGACATGCCGCTCGGCGCCCTCGCTGCGGCGCTGGCGGGCGGCAAGACCAAGCCGGGCACGCTGATGATCGAGGTCACAGGGCAGGACCTGCCGCGGCTTCACTTCCGATTCTCCGGCGCCGGCGAAGCGAACTTCGCACGGGTTCAGATCATCCTGCGTCCCGGTGCGAAACTGGCGATCAGCGAATCCTATCTCGGCGGCGCAGGCTTTACGGCGTCGCTGATGGAGTATTCGCTGCAGGCTGGCGCGGAGTTTTCGCGCACGGTCTACCAGCGGGCCGGCAAGGCTGAAGTGCTGGCCGCGACGGCAGCTGTCCAGCTGGACGAGGGCGCTGACTATCGCCAGACAACGCTGGCCTTTGGTAGCAAGCTCAGCCGTCTGGAAACCCGCGTGACCCATCAAGAGACAGGCGCAAAGGCGACGCTGAACGCCGCCTATCTCTGCGCGGCTGGCCATCATTCCGACATCACGACCGAAGTGCGCCACGGCGCGCCAGCCTGCGTCACGCGCCAGCTGACCAAGGGCGCGGTGCTGGATGGCGGACGCGGTGTCTATCAGGGCAAGTTCTTCGTGCCCCGCAATGTCGGCCAGAAGACTGACGCCGACATGCAGCACAATGCGCTGCTGCTGGAGGAAGGCGCCGAAGTTTTTGCGAAGCCCGAACTCGAAATCTATGCGGACGATGTGGAATGCGCGCACGGTAACACGTCCGGTGCGCTTGATGCGAACCAGATGTTCTACATGCGCCAGCGCGGCATCGCCGAGGAAGAGGCGCGCGCCCTGTTGACCGAAGCCTTCATTGCAGAAGCGCTGGAAGAGGCGGGCGAGCTGGAAGACGTCTTGCGGGAGCAGGCGCGGGCATGGCTGGCGCGATGAGCAGGGCATTGGACATCGACGCCATCCGGGCCGAATTCCCGATTCTGTCGCGGGAAGTGAACGGCTACCCGCTGGTCTATCTGGACAATGCGGCGAGTGCGCAAAAGCCGAACGCCGTGATCGACGCGGTCGCGAACCAGTCGCGTACCGCCTATGCCAATGTGCACCGCGGCATCCACACGCTGTCGAACGAGGCGACTGAGGCCTACGAAGCGGCGCGCGAAGCAGCGCGGGACTACCTGAACGCGCCGGCGCACGAGAACATCATTTTCACCAAGGGCTCGACCGAGGGGATCAACCTTGTCGCGTCGGCGCTGGCGGCTGAGATCCAGCCGGGTGACGAGATCGTCCTGTCGATCATGGAGCACCACTCCAACATCATCCCCTGGCACTTCCTGCGCGAACGCCACAGCGCCGTGCTGCGCTGGGTCGGCCTGACGGAAGATGGCTCGCTGGACATGGCGGACTTTGCCGCCGCCATCGGGCCGAAGACGAAATTCGTCGCCATGACGCATATGTCCAATGTGCTGGGCACGGTGACCGACATGGCGGACATTGTGCGCCTCGCCCATGACGCTGGCGCGCAGGTACTGGCCGATGGCAGCCAGGCCGCGGTTCATGTGCCGGTGGATGTGCAGGCGCTCGGCGTCGACTGGTATGTGATGACCGGGCACAAGCTGTACGGGCCGACGGGCATCGGGGTGCTCTACGGCACGGCCGAAGCGCTGGACCGGGCGCGGCCCTATCAGGGCGGCGGCGAGATGATCGAGATCGTCACCCGCGACCGCGTCACTTACAACACCGCGCCGCACAAATTCGAGGCTGGCACCCCGCCGATCCTGGAAGCGATTGGTCTTGGCGCAGCCCTCAATTGGATACGTAATCATCCCTCAGACGCTGTGCATGATCATGAGATGATCCTGTATAATCATGCCGTAGAGGGGCTTCGGGGCATCAATGGCCTGCGGATTCATGGCGAAGCACCGGGCAAGGGGGCCGTGCTGACTTTCAGCGTCGAAGGCGCGCATCCCCATGATATTGCTCAGATTTTGGACCGCTACGGCGTTGCCATCCGGGCCGGGCATCATTGTGCCCAGCCGCTGATGGAACACCTCGGCGTCCCCTCGACAGCCCGCGCCTCCTTCGCCATCTACAACACCCTGGCCGAAGTCGACGCCTTCATAGAGGCGCTCGCCAAGGCCCGGAAAATGCTGGTATAGGTGCCTCAATGGCCGATGACATGACTTCCCGCGATGTGGACGCCGCTGCTGAAGCTGCAGCACCTTCAGCGATTCCGCAGGACGAACTGAACCGGATCACCGACGATCTGATTGCCGCGTTCAAGACCGTGTTCGACCCGGAAATCCCGGTCGACATCTATGAGCTGGGCCTGATCTACAAGGTCGATATCGATGATGACCGCAAGGTCGACATCGAAATGACGCTGACTGCGCCAGGCTGTCCGGTGGCCGGTGACATGCCGGGCTGGATCGAAACCGCCGCCCGTACGGTAGAGGGCGTAAAGGATGTGGAAGTACAGCTGACCTTCGATCCGCCCTGGGACCCGTCCCGCATGTCCGATGAAGCGCGCCTTGCGCTGAACATGCTTTAATTGAAACGAAGGGCCTCAGCGCCTATCTCTCTGTCATGGCCAGACGACCCAGACCCAAGCCTGTAAAGCTCTCAGACGCCGCTGCGGCGCGCGTGAAGGAGATCATGGAAGAACGCGGCGCAGGATACCTGCGCGTTGGCGTGAAGAATGGCGGCTGTGCCGGCATGGAATACGTCATGGACTACGCCATGGCGCCGGAACTGCTGGATGAAGTGGTCGAGGACAATGGCGTTACCATCCTGATCGACGCCAAGGCTGTCCTTTTCCTGCTCGGCAGCGAGGTGGATTTCGAGGTCACCCCGTTGCATGAGAAGTTCGTGTTCAACAACCCGAACCAGACCGATGCCTGCGGCTGCGGCGAGAGCGTGACGATCGTGCCGGTTGCGGCTGACTAACAGTCAATTTGTGTCCGTGGTTGCCACCACGCCGGCCTGTTCCACGACTGAGGGATCGAACTTCCCCCCATTTGTCGTTGGGCAGGTTTTTGCGAAGCTGACAAAGACAGCATCCTTGCCGGGCAGGGCGAGGTCATAGGTCTTGCCTTTGACTTTCAATCTAACATCGGAGCCTTGCACAACGGCGTTGTAGAGCTGTTTGGCGACGGCCTTGTTGTACGGAATGATCTTCGATGATGCGGGGTGGTATTTGAACCGTTCCGACTTTCTCGAGCCATCGATCGTCAGGGTGACACTGACATTCAGCAGGTGCAGGCGTTCAGACGGGTTCTCTTCATATGTATTGTCCGGGTCCAGCTGGACCGCAGCATTGAGCGAATGCTGCCCCGTCGACATGGCCTGGCAATTGAAGATCAGAATCGGGCCGCTGCCTCCCGATGAATGGATCAGCCGGGAGAAGCTGTAGAAGTTGGCACTTTTACCGGCATCGCTGTCATCTACCCGGATGATGGAATCCGGATCCTGCACCCAAGCCAGAGGGGCTGGAGATTCAGCCTGAGCGGCGCCCGCCAGAACCAGGGTGATTATGATCGCAAAAGTTGCGGGTGCTCTGAAAGCCATAGGCATGCTCCGTTCCATTTTCTGGAAAGGAGCATGCAATTACCAGTGGCGGCTTTCAATCGTGATTATTGACTGTTGCGCAGGGCGCCGCAGGTCTTTGCGAAGGCTTTGAACGTGTCGTTCGGGGCAGGCAGTTGCGATTCGACCGTGCCTTCACGCTTGGTCTCGACGGTGAGAGGCTGACCCAGAACAGCCGCGTTGAAGACCCGGGCAGCGACATTGTGTGACTTGGTTTCAATCGACTTGATTGCGGGGATGTACCGGAAGGTTGCGTCTGTTGCGGTTTCATCACCGACCTGGATCTTTGCCTTGGTCGAGCGGGAGTAGCTGGCATTGCGTTCCAGCAGCTCCGGCAAAGACGCTGCTTCCAGTGAGAGCATGGCTTTCAGCATGCCCTGGCCATCGCAGACCAGAAGGGCGCCGGTTTCGTCCGTGCCATTCGTGTAGATCGCGAGAGGTGCCGCCGCGTCCTGGCCTTTCCAGGAAGCCCATTCCGCCGCTGAGGCGGGCAGAGCAGATGCAAGACCGACCATCGCAACGCAGGCAGCCGCCGGCAGGAAAGTCCGTTTGAAAGTCATTTGTAAGATCCCGTTTTTGGCCCCCGGGATCACCTAAGCGATTATTGAATATCAATAATTGATCATCGAGTAAAGGAAAGAATTTCGCGTAACGGCCGAACGGTGCGGTGTTTCAATCTAAGCCTTGGCGTACGCGGCCGGGTTTTCCGGAGTCGGCTTGGCTTCCATCCCTTTGGGTGGGTCGGGGATCAGCATGGCAGGTTTTATTGGCGTGCCGCGCCCCTCTGCGACAAGCTCGGCCGTGCGCTGTTCGATTACTTCAGTCAGACGTGCAAGAAACTCGTCCTTTGGCAGGTCCCACGGAATGGGATCCAGGAATTCGATGATGGCCGTGCCCGGATACTTTTTCTTGTCCTGTTGTTGCCAGTAGAGGCCGATATTCGTGGCCACCGGCACGACAGGGGCCTGCATGGCCTGCGCCATGTGCCAGACGCCAGGCTTGTAGCGGAAATGAAAATCGACAGGTGCGAGGTGGCCTTCCGGGTAGATCAGGATGCGCCGGCCATCCTGCTTCGCGCGCTCCATACCTTCACGGAGCGAAGCCGCTTTGCGCTCGCCGCCGCCGCATGTGTCGATGACAATTGCGCCCAGCTTGCGCAGGATTCCACCCACGAGCGGGAATTTCTCAAGATGGTCGCCGGTGACAAAGGAGAGATTGTCGACCTCCGGATAGACGAGATATCCGTCGCCCCAGCTCTGATGCTTTGAGGCGAGAACGAACGCGCCTTCGGGAATCCTGCTCCGGCCACGCACTTCCTTGCGGATGCCTGCAACCAGGCGAAGGTTGAGATTCATCGCCCGCGTATAGCTGCGGATGATGGCCCTGACCGGCGTATGCCCCGGCAGAATGAGAAACGGCACCGAAGCAAGCACGTAGAAGACGGAAAGAAGGTAGTAGACAAATGTAAACAAGGCGGCGCGCATGGCGGGCTCCTTTTGTCCGGGTCTATAGAGGCTTTAATCTGCTTTGAGCACGGCAACGACTGCCCGGGCCATCGCGCCGGCATGTTGGCCCAATGGGCCAGGCAGGCGATTGTAGATCTTGTTCTGTCCGGCCTGCATGACGATGCCGAGCGTCATTGCCGCTTTCAACGCCGGGTCGCCTTTCGGAATGACGCCGGCTTCCATCAGGCTTTCGATGATCCGTTCCGTAATCGAGACCGGGTCATCCTCACGCCGCTTGTCGTAGGGCAGGTAGCGGTTGAGTGAAACAAGATGAAAGGAAAAGAGGAGGAAGTCCTCGTCCGCCAGTTCACAATAGGCTTTGACGGCTGCGTGGACTTTATCTTCCAGAGTGCCGTCGCTGGAAAGTGCCTCCTGCATCATCTGGCCCAGGCGGTTATGCGTTTCCATGAACAGGCTGAGCGCCAGTTGGTCTTTGCCTTTGTAGTGCCGGTATAGGGCACCTTCAGACACGCCCGCTTTTTCCGCGATCTCACGGGTTGTGGCGGCATCGACGCCTTCGTGGACAAACAGTTTCAATGCGGCACGCTCAATTTTTGGGCGTGCATTTCTGGCACGCGGCTTTTTGGCGGGGGGCTTGGACGCTGTTGTATTTCTTGTCATAGGAGACTCCGAATTCGCCTCTTCGGTTAGCATAAGCGCAAAAATTGCGCAAGTGAGTATTCACTTACCAATTTAATACTGTTTTTCTGGTGATTTTTCGGTCCATTTCCCTCATTTCGCAGCTTTACGTTTAAATTGTCACGTTTCTTGCCTATACAATGAGTGATTGGTCACAGGAACTCTGACCTGAATTGTAACTGGGGGTGGTCATGGGCGAAGCGCTGACCGAAAACAAACCTGTTCGAGTATCTGTCTTGCGTGACAGATACCCTACGGCATTCTCGAGCCCGAGGCATTCGCGGCACGACGTACGCCGCCGCTGGTTTGTCCCATTCAACAAGCTCCAGTCGAAGCTGGATGGCTTCACCCTGATGCCGCCTTGCGATGGATCTGACTTTGTTCACGTCGTGAACCGGATTCCATTCGGCGCGCGGAAAATGATCTGTTCGTTTGAAAGCCACATTCCGCGCAAGTTCGGTCTCGCCGAGGATGCCATTCTCACGCGTATGATGCTGAACGAGATTACCAGCAACCGGTGCCGCCGCCTTGTCGGTATGTCTCACTTCGCGAAACGGACCGCGCTCGCGATGCACAAAGGCACGCCCGCCTATGACGTGATCAAGGCCAAGATGATGGTTCAGCATCCGAATGTTGAACTTGGCCAGGAAGGCGACCGGCTCAAAGGAGACGATGCGTCCAAGCTGGTGCTGACATTCGTCGGCGGCCACTTTGTGCGCAAAGGCGGATGCGTTGCCGTGCGGATCGCCGAAAAGGCGATCGAGCAGGGCCTTCCGATCGAGGTGAATATCGTTTCCTCCTTGAAAGCAGGGAAAGACGTATGGAGCGACCCTACGGATCCGGACTTCCTGAAGAAGTATCTGGATCTCCTGGAGCTTCCCAACGTCAATCACGAGCCGGGCCTGCCGAACGAGAAAGCCCGGGAACTGATGGGCAGGTCGCACTTCACGCTCTTGCCGACTTTTGAGGATACGTTCGGGTTCTCTGCCATTGAATCCATGGCGGAGCACACGCCGGTGATCGGCACCAGCGTCTGCGCGCTGCCGGAAGTGATCTATCACGGCCGTAACGGTTACCTGCTTCGCCTTGAGCAGGATGAGCTTGGTGAATGGGTCCGCCCGGACAAGACCGAGCGCCACACCGAGGCTTATACGCAAATCTACCACGATACGATCGAAATGCTTGCGGACGAGGCGCTCGAATACCTCAAGCCGTTGATCGGGAAGCCGGAGGCTTTGGCTGCTATGCGGGCCGACGCCCGGTACACAGCCGAAAAGATGTTCAGCGCTGATGTTGCTGGCCGGCGCTGGGATGATCTGTACGAGCGCGTTTCGCGCGAATCTGTCCGGACACCTGCCGTGTGTGACCCGGTCCTAGACCAGTCTTCCCCGGAATCTCCGGCATTCCTGTTCGAAGACCGGCCAATCGGCGGTCGTTAAGTTCCGAGCTTCGCAGTTGATTTGACTGGCCGGGCGTTAATGCCCGGTGGTCAAAGGTGATTTGCTTTCAGGTATCGAGTGAGGCTTTCTGACGGAAAACGCCGGAGGAAACCCTGATGAACACTGTGCCGTTTGCCGCAGCTGCTCTTTGCCTGACCGCTTGCGTGAGCAGTCCTCAAGCCGAAGCCGAAGCCGAAGCCGAAGCGCCTGTCGCCGCCTCTCCCGGCCCCTGCGATGCGCCGGTCTATCATGAGTTTGATTTCTGGATCGGGGAGTGGAGCGTTTATGACCTGGCGGGCAATCTCGCCGGCACAAATTCGATCCAGCCGGCAGAAAGTGGATGTCTTCTGATCGAACGCTGGACCAACACGGCAGGCGGAACCGGGCAGAGCTACAATTTCTACGATCCGGGCATCGGGAAATGGCGGCAGGTCTGGATCAGTGCGGCAGGTGTCATCGACTATGCCGGCGGCCTGACCGAGACCGGATCCATGTACCTGGAAGGGGAAATCCGAAATCGCGGGGCCGCTCCTGCCCCGTTCACCGGAGCGTGGACCGCCAATGCGGATGGGTCCGTCACCCAGCATTTCCGGCAACAGGATCCTGAGACCGGAGAATGGTCGGACTGGTTTGTCGGGCGCTACGTGCGAGCGGCCGAAGACTGACCTAGGCCTGCAGGTCGATGCGGTAGCTTTCGATCACCGTGTTGGCGAGCAGCTTCTCGCACATCTCTTTGACGCGGGCATTGGCATCCGCTTCGCTGAGGCCGTCTTCCAGGTCGAGCTCGATCACCTTGCCGATACGTGCGCTTTCGACTTCCTTATAGCCCATGCGCGCCAGCGTGTCGGCAACCGCTTTGCCCTGCGGGTCGAGTACGCCGTTCTTGAGGGCAACATGCACGATGGCTTTCATCCGGTGATCTCCTGGCGGGGGTACGAGTCGCGCTTCATCTAGCGCAATTGCCCGTCTATTGGAACATTCTCAGCAGTATCGGAGCGGCTTGATTCACTTGCCGCTGTTGAAGCTGACGACATTGTCTGTTTCACCGGATTCCTTGATGATCCCGAGCCGCCGGGCCACTTCGGCATAGGCTTCCGTCACCCCGCCCAGATCGCGGCGGAAGCGGTCCTTGTCCAGCTTGTCGCCGGTTTCGAAATCCCACAGGCGGCAGGAGTCGGGGCTGATCTCATCGGCCAGCAGAATCCGCGGAATCTCGGCATCGCCTTCGAAATAACGTCCGAACTCCAGCTTGAAGTCGATCAGGCGGATGCCGACGGCGGCGAACAGGCCTGACATGAAATCATTCACACGCAGGGCCAGCGAGATGAGGTCGTCATACTCCTGGGGGCCGGCCCAGCCGAAAGCGGCGATATGTTCTTCCGTCACCAGCGGATCATGCAGGGCGTCGTCTTTGTAGTAGAACTCAACGATCGGGCGCGGCAGGACCTGGCCTTCTTCGATCCCGAGGCGCTTGGCCAACGAGCCGGCGGCAACGTTGCGCACAACGACTTCCAGCGGAATGATCTCAACCTTCTTGATCAGCTGCTCACGCATATTGAGGCGGCGGATGAAGTGGGTCGGGATGCCGACGCCGGCCAGGCGGGTCATCATGAATTCGCTGATGCGGTTATTCAGGACGCCTTTGCCATCCAGCACGGCGCGTTTCTGGGCATCAAAGGCAGTTGTATCATCCTTGAAATACTGAATGAGGGTGCCCGGCTCCGGACCCTCATAAAGGATCTTGGCCTTGCCTTCATAAACGACACGTCGTTTGTTCATGGATAAACCCCTTTCATGGGTCCCTGAATGGGGACCGGGACGGCTTCATCTGGCAGGAATCGCCGCAGCCCCTCCGCTAGCGGCCCCTGTTACGCCAATCCGTCGCGGGAAACAATTATTGCACACACCTTGTCGGGGACTCTATATGCCGCCAAGGTCTACTTATGTGAAAGGTCCTGAGATGAGCACATTCAACGATCGGGAGCGCGCGGAAGAAGCGCGGTTTGCGCTCACCGAGGAGCAACAGTTCAAGGTCATGAACCGCCGCAACAAGCTTCTGGGCTTGTGGGCAGCCGGTATCATGGGCATGGGCGAAGACGACGCCGAAGCCTATGCGAAAACCGTGGTCCTGTCGGACCTCGAAGAGGCTGGCGACGAGGACGTGTTCCGGAAGGTGCGCGCAGACCTCGACAAGGCCGAGACCGGCACGAGCGATGCTGAAATTCGCGAGCAGATGGCCGTCCTTATTCCGGAAGCCCGTTCGCAGGTCGTCGACGAATAGTCCGGGTGTAAACGCGCATTCAGATCAAGCGGCGCTGTTCCGGTGGGGATAGCGCCGCTTTTGTGTTGATGCGCCGGATAAGCCTTATCACTCGAGCGGTGTGGGGAATTGGGCGCCTTCTCTGAAGACGTCTGAACACCGGCGTGTATTCTCGCCCAGTGGGGTAAATGAGAGGCAGGAATAGTAAGCGGATCCACGGTTTCCGAAATCCGGATCACCGTGCCATTGGCGCAGCTCTTTCTTTCCGGTCCAGTTGCTGATCACAAGACGGCCGGGATTGTCCGGGATGAAGGGGTCATTTTCAGGCGTCTGGTAGATCAGCTTGCCGTCGACATACCAGCTGATGCCTTCCGGCTTCCAGTCGAACGCATAGAGGTGGTCTTCCTCTGACGCATCAAAGGGGAGCTTGATGCGCGCACTACTACCGGTCTTGCCGTTGTGGAAATAGTTCAACTCGACAATGCTTGTGTCCTTGCCGACAAACTCGATGTCGATTTCATCATGCGGTTTGCCGAAATAGGGGCCTGTATAGGTGAAGAAGGCCGAAACCAGGCCGGAGCCTTTCGCCGGGCGCATGATTGTTTCGTACCGGCCGTAGCCATAGGTGCCGATAACCTGGACTTCAGCCAGCGCATACGGCTTCTCCGGGTTGCCTGTGGGCGTTACATCCAGCCTCAGGCCGTCCGGGCTGGTTTTGACGTTTTCCGGAACCCAGTCGCCGCCCTGAAAGCCTTTGTCGTTGCTGTGCTTGGATATGTAGAACCGTTCCGGCGAGAGGCCATCTCCAAGTACCGAAACAAAGGCGCCACCCGATTCCAGCATCGGAGCATCCGGTTTCAGCGTGTAGGGGCCTTCCCGGTGTTCCGGAACTTTCGGGACGGGATTAACCGTGCGCACTGGATTCCATGGAACCACAGGCGACATGTCTGCGACCAGTGGTGCGGAAGACTTCGTCTCCGGGACCGTCTGCGCATGACGAGGGGCCTGCACAGCGGCATAAAGGGCCACGCACAAGGCAAACACCAGCACCGCCACGATAACGACGGAGCCCGGTTGCCAGTCCTGCAAGTATTTCTTCAGGCTGTGATCTGTAGTGTCTGTTGCCATTCAATGGTCCGATCTCATTTCGGACCATCGCAAGAAACAGGCCATTAACCTTGTTTCAAAGCAGCCATGTTGCGCATCATGAACAGGGGGATCGAGCCGGCCGGCGTTATTGCCCAGTCGAGTGGCTGATCGTGAGGTTCTGCTGGAACGTCGTCAATCTGTTGAGCGGCATACGCCACGGCGCAGGCAAAGGCCCGTCCCCCGGATCTTAACGATTGCAGCGCGAGATCGTAGTGGCCTTTACCATAGCCAAGGCGATTGCCTTTTGCGTCAAACGCAAGAAGCGGCGTCAGGATCAGGGTTGGGTGCGCTTCCGGGGCATCCTCCACCGGTTCGCTAAGGCCGAAGGGGCGGCGTTCGAGCGGTTCTCCGAAGCTCCACAGGCGCCAGGAAATGCCGCCTTCAGGCAGCATGCGCGGCAGGCACAATTCAGCCCCGGCGTCGGCCAGCCGCTTCATCAGCGGCATCGGGTCCAGTTCCTCATTAATCGGGACATAGCCCGACACGACTGGTCCGTAGCGTTCCAGCAGCTTCATCGGAAACAAGTCTGCGATTTTCTCCGCGGCGTCCGGATCGCGCGCTGCGGCTTCGGCGCGAATGGTGCGCATCCGGTGGCGCAGCTGAATCTTGTCGGGAGGAGGCGTGGTCATGCAGGCAGCCTTAATCAGGTCTGGCGGCGGCGTCACGCCCCTTAACGCGCCAGCGGGGCTGAGTGTGCACAAGAACCGCGAACGCCGCAGGGCATATTCACTCCCGTCAACCTAGAGACTAGGTGGGTGCCAGGTGAGACAGGGCCACGGCCCCATCCAGATTGCCAGCTCCCTGACGGTAAGTAAGGTCGCCGGAGATCAGTCCCGTCGCGCACGCCGCAGCCCTTGTGCAGGATCAGATGTAGGCGCGAATGTGCCGGATTGTAAGCGGGATTATTCTGACGTGACTGCAATGTCGAACGCGAGCAGGAGCGTGCGTTGCTGCGGATTGAAGTTGTCGTCAGAGATGATCCAGACCCGCGCGACGCCGTTTCCGAGGTCCTGAACTGTAATCCCCTCGTAATTATCCACAGCCAGGGGACGCGTCAGCACGATTTCCTTCTCGCCGTTTTGCCAGCTGAGGACATTCCGGTTTCCACGAATGGGGTCGTAGCTGCGGAAGAGCCAGAAGGTCTCGTCGGTGTTGCCAATCCGGGCGGCATCGAAGCCGACAAAGGCGTAGCCGGCAGGATTGGGGGCCATTTCGTCCGTCCAGCCCGCGGAATCGGGGCCGGTCACCGCCCCGATGGGGGACTGGCCTCGCTCGACGGTTTCATAGCCAAACAGAATGCTGCCTTCGGGCGTGATGGCGAGGGCCTCGGCGCCGCGATTTTCGTCGATGAGGCGCCCTGCGTATGTGGAGGGCAACGTGCTGATCGGCGCCTCACGGGCCGCGGCCCCGCAGGTCTCAAGAGCAAATGCAGAGATGCGATGCGTACGCTCAAAGCTGACTATGGCCAGACTATTCCGGACTACCAGCCCCTCAGCATCGCCCATCGACTTGCCTTGAAGGATCTGCCCATCCTGTCCCAGCATGTAGGTCAACTCACCCGTGCCGTCGGGGGCGCCATCCTCCATGCCGATGCGAACAAAAGCGCCGTCATCGACGACGGCAAGCAGGTCACCTTTGGAATCCAGCGCCAGGTCGGACAGGCCGCCAAAACTGGCATTGTCGGCTGTCAGCTCCCATCCGCCGGCAAAGGCCGCCCCATCCGGCAGGCGGCGGGCAACTTCCTCTGCCGGGCCGAGGTCGATGGAATGCGCCGTGATTGAGAGCGGAACGGATGGTGCCGGAGCGGTGCCGGCCGGGCAGGAGGCAGCTGCAAGCTCTGCCGAGACGGTGTCGAAGCTCCAGGCGGCGTCCGCATCCGGCATTGCAACGCGTGAGGCGTCCGGCATCTCTGCGGTGCCGGCACATGTCGCAAGCAGGAACAGGGACGCGAACTGGATGGTGCGGCGTAGCATCGGAACCTCGGTGTTCTGGAGTATCTTCCGGTCCCATGCGGCAAAAACGTGAAGGCTTCGCGAACAAGTCTGGATTTCAAATGCGAACCCATTCAGGAGTCTGGCATGACGCAGATTCCTCTCGCCCGCCGTTCACCGGTCCAACCGGATGCCTGCAATCTTGCCAAAGCCATTGATGTGGTCGGGGACCGCTGGACTTTGCTCATTCTCCGCGCCGCGCTTTATGGTGTCCGGCGCTTCGACGATTTTCAGGCCGAGCTCGGCTGCCCCAGAACCGTGCTGTCAGGCCGGCTCAAGAAGCTGGTGGACGACGGCCTGCTGGCCAAACGCCCATATAAATCGCCCGGCAAGCGGTCCCGGCCGGAATACGTCCTCTCGCCGATGGGACTCTCGCTGAGACCGATTCTGATCGGGCTGACACAATGGGGAGATGCCTGGCTGGGCCAGGGGGAGCCGCCGCCCATCAGCTTCACCCGCGCAGGCTCCAAGTCGGCCATAAGGGCAGCCTTTGTCGATATCGAAGGGCGTGAAGTGCGGCCGGATCAGATCCGTCCTGTGCTCCGCGGGTGATTTGTGCAGTGAGGCAGAAATTCGGCCTTGCAAAGCCGTTCGCTATGCGCTTAATCACGCCTCTCGGCAGCCCCGGTTGCCGAACACCCTATAGGACGCGGGCGTAGCTCAGGGGTAGAGCACAACCTTGCCAAGGTTGGGGTCGAGAGTTCGAATCTCTTCGCCCGCTCCATTATAAATACAGAGAAATCTGGTCTTGAGAGTGGCTGCGCCCGGCAGCCACTTCTCTGTATGTCGGATATTTAAACCAGAAATACAGACTCTCGTTCCAGGATACGGTTAGAATAACGTCTCTTACATCGAACAATTTAGTGAGGTCTTCGGCGATGCCGGACATTCCACTCCAAAAACGGTCTGACGCGCTGGTTGACGAACTCACGCAGGAAGATGTTGCCGGTTTTGTGGATCAGTCATTGGTCCCGACCATGGCGATCAACCGCGACCTCCGGTACGTCTATGCCAATCAGGCTTACTGTGAAGCCATCGGCATGCCGATTGATGACTTGCTGGGGAAATATGTTTTCGATGTTTACAAGGCGCCGTCCGATCACGAGCTGTCCTTCCAGCGAAAATGCAGCCTGTCTTTTCAGGGGGAAGTGACACGTTCGGATGTTCACACCAGTGTGCTAACGGATGAGGAGGGGCGGCCCAGAACTGTTCACTGGCAAACGACTCAGGAGCCTATCTTCGGACCGGACGGGCAAGTTCGGCACCTTGTGCAGCGTGCGGAAGATGTTACTCATCTGGTGGAACTCCAGAAAAGTCACGATGTCATCGCCACGGAGCTGGACCACCGGGTTAAAAATTTTGTGTCGGTCATCCTGGCAACTGCCAGGATTACAAGCCTGTCCGCAGCCTCTGTCGAGCAGTATACGGAGGACTTTTGTTCGCGTGTGGACTCAATGGCCCGTATCTACAGCCGCATGTCTGCAGACGGGCTGAAGGGGCTCCGCCTCCGTGAATTGTTCGAAGATGAGTTGGCACAGGTCGCAGCCAAGCGGAACATTCAGTATAGTCTGTCAGGGGACGATGTTCAGTTGACTGTGAAGTCGTCCAAGGACGGCGGTATGGTCATCCACGAGTTTGTGACGAATGCGGTGCGTCATGGCTGCTTTTCGCGTCCTGAAGGGCGGCTTGACGTCGAATGGGCTGTCGTCGGGAATGAATTGCAGGTGTTGTGGGTGGAGTCGGGGCTGACTGGAATTAAGCCGCCCGATAAAAAGGGGTTCGGTACCCGCCTGACGGACATGTTGCCAAATGCAAGGGTGAAGCGAACCTATCGCGATACGGGCCTTACCATTGAATATATTGTGCCGGTGGAGATCATCATTGATGACGGCGATCAGGACGAGAACTGGCTGGCAGGCGATTAAGAGGCGGATTGTGTCAGCAAGGCCTGACTGATCACCGTCTTCACATGATCGGCCCGGAATGGTTTCGGGATGAGAAAGGCGGGTTCATTGGCCCGGCCAGCCAGCAGGCGTTCAGGATATGCCGTGATGACGATGCTGGGCGCCTGATGGAATTCCATGATTTCATCCATAGCATCAAGGCCGGATGAGCCGTCTGCGAGCTGGATGTCGATCAGCATCAGTCCGGGTTTCTTCGTGCGCGCTTCCTGCACGGCTTCTTCACGGGTCTGAGCCCTTGCAACCAGTTTGTGTCCAAGACTCTCGATAATTTCCTTCAGTTGGAATGCAATCATCGGCTCATCCTCGATGATCAGCACTTCGGTTGCGAGCGAAGAGGCGAGGTTTAGTTCGGCCTTCTTCAGCGTGTCTTCCAGTTCTTCTGGTTCGATCCCCAGAATCTCTGCCGCAACGTGTTTCTCGAATTGCTCGACAGCGGTCAGAAAGAGTGCGCGCCGGGATAGCGAGGAAAGCTTTCCAAGCGAGGGCAGCGGCGTGTCGAGCTCCGGATGCCGCGCCGGATCCACAATGATTGAGTCAAGGAGGCCGAACAGGGCCGCGCGATCTGCCGGGAGGGGGGCGTCTGCCGGCTGAGGCTTGAGAACATGCTCCTGCAGCATGGTCTCGACGCACAGGTCCCCCGCCATCTGATCGCCCGTCATGGCGCGCGCATACCGGCGCATGAAAGGTAGTTCCTTGGTTATCAGTTCGTAGAGCACGCAGGCGTCCTTTGCCGATAGTTTATTTTATCTTGGATTCCATAGGATACCAAAACGAGAATGGAACCATTTTGTTCCGTTCCTCTGAATGAATCTGCGCTTCAAGAACAAATCCTTAACCTCGAGGTGGCAAGAATCAGACAAATCTGCGACCAAGAGGTGCTCGGGTATGCTCCCGGTCGACATAGGCAAATTGTGGGGACAGTTGTTTTGGGGAAATTGGCAAGGTCGCGGGAGGCGGCAGAGAGCTCGTTCGTATGTACGACACCGGAAAAACTCTCACGAGGATGGCTGGAGGGCGCGATCGGCGAGGCTCTGCGCGAGAGCTTCGCGCCGGTTGTCGACGAGCCGATGCCAGAGAAATTGCAAGACTTGCTGAGCCAGTTACGCGCTGCGGAACAACAGAAGAAGGGACGCTGATTTGACCAGAGTGAACCCGGTTCGTCAGGATGAACTACCGGATTCTGTGAATGAATGGTCGTTTGTTGATGAGCTTGAACGGCTGATTCCGGAGTTGCGAGCATTCGCCCGCAGTTTGTGCCGCGAGCGGGAGCTTGCGGATGATCTTGTTCAGGACACCTGCCTGAAGGCCTGGCAGGCAGTCGATTCCTTTGATCCAACCGCCCCGATGCGGCCCTGGCTGTTCCGTATTTTGCGAAATGAGTTCTATCAGTACTCCCGGCGTTCCTGGCGTTCGGCACCGCTGGATCAGGAAGTGGCCGAGAATACGCTGGTCGCTCCAGCCAACCTTGATGCGCGGATTGATTTCAGGGTGCTGCAGGCAGCCATGACCGATCTGCCGGATGTGCAGCGTGAAGCGCTGATCCTGGTTGTCGCGGCCGGCTACACTTATGAGGAAGCTGGCGAAATCTGTAATTGCTCTGCCGGCACGATCAAAAGCCGCGTCAGCCGTGCGCGTGAAGCCGTCGTGTATAAGATGGAGCGGGCGGATATCGGCCAGATTGGCGGCTCGACACGGGATGAGAGCCGCACGGAGAATGGCCACATCGACCTGATTGCTCAGATCGAGTCGCTTGCGCGTGGACTGTTCAACGCAGCCTGAGGGCGCTTAGCCTACGTTCTCTGATCCCTCAAACTGATCAAAAGCCTGATCGGCGCGTGCCAGCCTCTCACGGGCGCGGTCGCGGATGTGTTGTACCGCTTCCGTTGGTGGCAGAAGTCCGGCCTCCGCAGCAGCATCTTTCAGCGACGCATAGGCGCGGGACTTTCTGGAACTCGGCGCGCTTGTGCGCCGTCCGAACAGGGAGAACTTGATCGCCATAACCCAATCTCCTTGCATCCCTTCGAAATATGCCATTCGGCAAATCTCGCATGGGTGAGCGGGCCGCTGTCTCGGGAGTGCCCGGGGCTGTCGCGCCGCCCTGCCGCTCTTTTTGAGCTGGCAGCTTAACTTATCCCGATTGGGCGAATTTTACGAATTATATTTTGCTCAGATTCCCTGAGGAGGCGAAAACGGGGTCAAATGTTGCGCCGCACAAAGTGCGTTTAACGCCGCCGTCCGGTCGGATTGTCCGGTGTGATCTCGTCGGAATTGGGCAGGCGCACATTGCCGACCGTTCCGAAGATCTGCTCCCAGAGGCCGAGTTCGCGGCCGCGGGTTGGCGTCTCGCGGGAGGCGTAATTGATCACCTGTCCGTCTTCGGCAGAATATTCGAGGACTTCTTCCACCTTGTCGTCGGTGCCGAAGCTGATCGCCGTGATTTTCCGCGTTTTCACTTTCGGACGATAGAAAGCAATCCGCTCCTGAAGTTCGGACATGTAGATCCAGGTGTTGTCGTCGAACAGGCTCTTGGTCGATGGTGAGCCGAGTTGCGCCAGGACGGTGGACCGGGTGTCTTCGCCGGGCTGGATCTCTTCCGGTTGCGTTTCGTCAGCCACATAGCCGTGATAGTCGCGGCTGGGTGTCAGGCATGCGGTCAGCGGAAGGGCCATGAGGCCTGCGGCCAGAATTGCGCGTCGCGCCATCGGCAAACTCCTGATAGTGGTCCGCGTCAGACCTAGCGGCAGCGGGATGGTCTTGGCAAGCACGCGCGTGCAGGAGAACAAGTATTGGCAGGTTTCTGGAGCCCCTTTCAAGGCGCCGCCCAGCAGAAGCGGCGGGTGGCATCGCTCTATCGTGGTCTCATGTCGGCAGCTCTGGCACCCGAAGCCTATGTTGCGGGCATCGTGGCGGATGACCTGGACCACCGTGTTCAGATGGTGAGCCTCCATGCCGCCATTCTGGTCTGGCAACTGACGCGCCGGCCGGAAAGGCCGTTGAAGCGGCTGCCTCAGCACATTCACGCACGCGTTTTCGACGGCTTCGATGCATCCTTGCGGGAAACGGGGGTAGGAGATGCCTCTATCGCCCGGAAAGTCCGCAAGATGGGTGAGCACTATTACGGGCTAGGCCAGGCGACAGCTGCCTGCCTGTCCGGGCCGGAAGGCGAACGGATTTCGGCCCTTTCGGACATGTTGAAGCGAAATGGCGTCACAATGCCGGGGCATGAGGCAGACCTTGCTGGTCACATTGCTGCGCTGGCAGATACCTTTGAAGCAGCCCCTTCTGAGGTATTTCTGGACGGGCAGGCGCCCTGGACGACCTTCCCTGCGACAAACACACGCGGCGTTGCCAAGGTCTGAGGCGCGCCTTAAACAGCGCGGACGGGTCGCACCAGACCCCGAATCCGGAAGGCGCAATGACTCGCGGAACGATCCTCTCAGTTGATGCAATGGGCGGGGATCACGCACCTGGCGTGATCGTCGATGGCGTAGCTGTGTTCCTTCGCGAACGCCCCAATACGCGCATACTGCTGTTTGGTGATGAGCCGTCTCTGACGCCGCTTGTCGCAGCCTATGCCGGCCTGTCCGCTCAGTGCGATATCATTCACTGCGATCACAAGATCACCAGTGAAATGAAACCCAGCCAGGCCCTGCGCCGCGGCAAGGGATCGTCCATGTGGAATGCGCTGGAGGCGGTCAAGGATGGCCGGGCCAATGCGTCCGTTTCGGCGGGCAACACCGGCGCGCTGATGGCAATCTCCATGCTTGTGCTCCGCAAGATGGATGGCGTTCACCGCCCGGCGATGACCGCGATGTGGCCGACGCTCGCCGGACGGTCGGTTGTGCTCGACGTTGGGGCGAATGTGGAAGCAGATGCTGCGCAGCTGGTATCTTTCGCGATCATGGGCGAGGCCTATGCCCGCGCCACGCTTGGCAAGGAACGTCCGACGATCGGCCTCCTGAATATCGGTTCCGAAGAAATGAAGGGGCATGATGAAGTGCGCGAAGCGCACGAAATGCTCCGCACGTCAGGACTGGATCTTGACTATCGCGGCTTCGTGGAAGGGGATGACATCTCCATGGGCGCTGTCGATGTCGTCGTGACGGACGGTTTTACCGGCAATGTGGCGCTGAAAACCGGCGAAGGCGTTGCCCGTATGCTCGGGACCCGCGTGCGCGAGGCGCTGACGAAAAACCTTTCCACGAAAGCAGGTGCGGTGCTGGCCGCCTCAGGGCTTAAACAGCTCCGTGAACAGATGAATCCGAGCAACGCCAATGGCGGCGTCCTCCTGGGGCTCGGCGGCGTTTCTGTGAAGAGCCACGGCGGAACCGACGCCCAGGGGTTTGCAACTGCCTGCCGTCTGGCCGCTGACCTTGCCACGAGCCATTATCCGGAAGAAGTTGCTGCAAACCTCGCACGCATCCAGAAGAAAGGTGCGGCGGGCTGACACGGCCGCTCTGTAAGGGATATAGCATGGCACGGCGTAGTTTTATCCGAGGGACAGGTGGATATCTTCCCGAGAAAGTTCTGACCAATGATGACATATCGGCCATGGTCGATACGTCGGATGAGTGGATTCAGGAACGGACCGGCATCAAGCGCCGGCACATCGCCGCCGAAGGCGAACTCACATCGGATATTGCGACGGCAGCTGCGCGGTCCGCGCTTGAGGCAGCGGGTATTCCCGTTTCGGATGTCGATCTGATCGTGCTGGCAACGACGACGCCGGATCAGACTTTCCCGGCGACGGCCACGGCGGTTCAGGCCAAGCTCGGCATGACAGGCGGCGCAGCTTTTGATGTGCAGGCCGTTTGTTCCGGCTTTCTTTTCGCGCTGGCGACCGCAGACTCCATGTTGCGGCAGGGGCTGTTCAACACCGCGCTGGTCATCGGTGCGGAAACCTTCACACGCATCCTCGACTGGTCGGACCGGGGGACCTGTGTCCTGTTCGGTGATGGCGGCGGCGCAGCCGTGCTTCAGGCCGAAGAGTGGACCGGCGATGACCTTGCTGGCGTGATCACGCACCACATTCGCACAGACGGCACCAAGTCGGACCTGCTCTATGTCGATGGGGGCGTAAGCTCCACGGGCACGATCGGGCATGTTCGCATGGAAGGAAACCGCGTGTTCCGCCATGCCGTGACCAATATCTCGTCCGCAATTCAGGCCATCTATGACGAAACCGGCCTGAGTGGTGATGACATTGACTGGTTCGTGCCGCACCAGGCCAACAAACGGATCCTGGACGGCGTTGCGAAGAAGATGAACATTGCCGAGGAAAAAGTGATCGTCACCGTACAGGAGCATGCCAACACGTCGGCAGCTTCCATCCCGCTCGCACTGAACCATGCGGTTCGTTCCGGCCGGGCGAAACCGGGCGACCTGATCCTGTCAGAGGCGATGGGCGGCGGCTTTTCCTGGGGCGCCAGCCTGTTCCGCCTTTAAAATCAGGCGACAAGCTCCATTATTTCACGGATATTAGCTGACGGATGCGCTAGTAATCCGTTAACAATCCTTGGCTACATCTTAACCAGATCGGGAGAATCCCATGTCCAACCAGACCATCACCCGCGCCGAAGTGACCGACAAGATCGTCAGCGAAGTCGGTCTGACGCGGCAGGAATCGTCGGACTTGCTCGACCGGACGCTCGATATGATCGGCGCGGCCCTTGAGCATGAAGATGAGGTGAAGCTCTCCCGGTTCGGCAATTTCGTGGTGCGGTCCAAGGCCGCGCGAGAAGGCCGTAATCCGAAAACCGGGGAGGAGGCCACGATCGCCGCACGGCGCGTTGTCACTTTCCGCCCTTCGCCGATGCTGAAGGCGCAGGTTGACAACAAATAGCGATCCAGGAAGGAACAGACATGAGCGCCAGCCGGGCCCGAATCGAAAAATCCGCAACCGCATTCCGGTCCATCGGGGAAGCAGCTTCGGAACTCGGCATCGAGACGCATGTCATCCGCTATTGGGAAAGCAAGTTTCCGCGGGAAGTCCGCCCGGTGAAACGCCCGGATGGCCGCCGCATGTTCCGTCCGCAGGACGTCGACGCGCTGCGGGCCATCCAGATCCTGGTTCATGGACGCGGCATGACGCTGAAAGGCGCAAAAGCGCTGATCGCAGAGCAGGGCATGGCGGCAGTTCTTTCAGGTGAGGCGACGCTTGGGGCGGGTGCTCCGGCAGGCAGCAGCCCGGCGCGGGACCTTCAGGAGACCGTCGCGAAGGCGTTTTCGGATGAAACCGCCGAGGGGCTGACCGATGCGCGGCGTGCCCGTCTGGAAGATGCGCTGACGGAACTGACGGGCATCAAAAGCCGGATCGACACGGCACTCGGACGGCGCGCAGCCTGAACCCACATAATTCGTTGCACACACAGGGCGGCTTGGTTACAAGCCGCTCTCGTCGGAGCGTGGCGCAGTCCGGTTAGCGCACTAGTCTGGGGGACTAGGGGTCGTGGGTTCGAATCCCGCCGCTCCGACCATTTCTCCGCGCAGCGGAGAAATGGTCGTAACTCCGAAATCCTTATTTCCTGGACAGATCCACCTCTTCAACCTGACCGACAGCGGCGAGGGCGAAGGCGTATTCGGTGGCGACTTCCTTCAGGCCTTCAAACCGGCCCGAGGCACCGCCATGGCCCGCTTCCATATTGATCTTGAGGAAGTAAGGGCCGCCGTCCGGTGCGTCGTGGCGCAGCTTTGCCGCCCATTTGCTCGGCTCCCAATAGGTCACGCGCGGGTCTGACAGGCCGCCGGTGATGAACATGGCCGGGTAGGCCTGGTTCGTGACATTGTCATACGGGCTGTAGGCGGCAATCCGGTCATAGTCTTCGGCGCTGGTCAGCGGGTTGCCCCATTCGGGCCATTCCGGCGGCGTCAGCGGAAGGCTTTCATCCGACATGGTATTGATCACGTCCACAAAGGGCACCGCCGCAATGATGCCGGCGAACAGGTCCGGATCCATGTTCGCGACGGCTCCCATCAGCAGGCCGCCTGCAGAACCGCCCATGGCGACCACCTTGTCCGGCGCGGCATAGCCCTTGTCGACGAGGAAGTGTCCGGCCGCCACGAAGTCCTTGAACGTGTTTTGCTTCTTGTCGAGCTTGCCATCGAGATACCACTGGTACCCCTTCGCCATGCTGCCGCGCGGGTGCACGATGGCGTAGACAAAGCCGCGATCCACCAGGCTGAGCCGGCTGGAGCGGAAGTCCGCCGGGATGGTGATGCCGTAGGAGCCATAGCCGTAGAGCAGCATCGGAGCGGTGCCATCGATCGGCGTGTCCTTGCGGTGCAGCAGGGTGACCGGCACGTCCACACCGTCCCAGCTGGGCGCCATGACGCGTTCGGCGACATAGTCGTCCGCATTGTGGCCGGAGGGCACTTCGCGCGTCTTGCGCAGGATGCGCTCATGCGTGTTGAGGTCATAGTCATAGACCTGGTCCGGCGTCGTCGGTGAGGCGTAATCGAACCGCAGCATCGGCACATCATAATCGTAGCCGGAATCGAGCCCCAGATCGTAGGCGGCTTCGTCGAAGCTGATCTCATGCTCGGCGTCATCCGCACGAGCGCGCACGACAATGCGTGGCAGTCCGTTCTCACGCTCCATTCGGGAAAGGTAGTCTTTCTGCGCCTGCAGGCCGAGGATCAGCGTGCCCGGGCGATGTGCGATGACTTCTTCCCACTCATCCCGTGAAGTCGCTTCGAAGGGCGCTCGCATCACTTTGAAGTCGACGGCTCCGCCAGAGTTCGTCGTGATGTAGAACTGATCATCCCAGACAACGACGGAGTATTCCACGCCGTCTTCACGCGGGGCAATCGTATGCAGTGTTGGGGCGTGTTCGCGCGAGTCGAACCAGTGCCACTCTGCTGTCGTGTGGTTCGACGAAGTCACGAAGATCTTCTCGCGATTGGCGGATTTGGAGACGCCGACGAAGAAGCCTGGATCCTTCTCCTCATAGATCAGCGTGTCTTCGCCGGTTTCCAGATCCCGCTCGTAGACGGCATCCGGCCGGGCGTTCTCGTCCCGGTGAACCCAGAAGATAGACTTGCCGTCTTCGCTCCACTCGAAGGAGCCATAGCTGTCGGAGATCGGCGCGGCGGCGGGCTCTCCGGTCTCGATATTGGTGATCGTGACCGTGTAGAACTCGCTGCCCTGCGTATCGAGGGCGTAGGCGATCAGCGAATGATCGGGCGAGGTGTCGATGTTGCCGAAGGAGAAGTAGTCGGTGCCTTCAGCCATCTTGTCGCCGTCCAGAAGAATGGTTTCTTCGGCATCCGGCGAGAAGGCGTCGGCAGCGTCCCTGCGGGCGACGATCGGGTATTCGCCGCCTTCACGGTAGCGGGAATAGTAAGCGAAAGGGCCATCGATCTCTGGGACAGTGGAGTCGTCTTCCTTGATCCGGCCTTTCATTTCCTGGAACAGCGCCTCGCGCAGATCCGCCGTCGGCGTCTCGAGATTGGCCTTGGTGTAGGCATTCTCGGCCTCAAGATATTCCCGGATGTCAGCGCGCAGGACGGAGGGGTCGCGCATCACCTCCTGCCAGCCATCGTCTTTCATCCAGTGATACGGATCGACACGCGTGCGGCCAACCTGGGTGATCTCGAAATCCACGCGCTTTGCCGCTGGTACGGCCGGGGACGCGTCGACTGCTTCAGCGGCCGGCGTGGCGGCAAGGTTGGTTTTTTCGGTCATTGGGCATCCTGAGAGTGGAGCTGCTGCGGTAATGCCAGCAAACGGGAGGGGATTTGCGTTCATGGGCCAGATCCTTATGGCCCTAACGCAATGGGGAATGGATCAGCGGGCGGCGGGGCTGTTCGGTTTTATGCCTCGGGTCGGAAATCCAGAACGATGCCATTGATGCACCAGCGTTCGCCAGTCGGCGGCGGCCCGTCCTTGAAGACGTGGCCCATGTGAAGGCCGCAGGTGGCGCAGTGACATTCGGTGCGGGGGATGATCATCTTGAAGTCGGTCTTGGTGGCGACCGCGCCGGGGGTAATCGGCTGCCAGTAGCTTGGCCAGCCGGTGCCGGAGTCGAACTTGTGCTCCGACGACCAGAGCGGCGTATCGCAGCCCTTGCAGTGATAGGTGCCGGCCCGTTTTTCGTCATTGTAGTTGCCGGGCGTGAAGGCGCGTTCGGTGCCTTCTTTCACGCCGACGCGGTATTCTTCTTCGGTCAGCAGTTCCCGCCACTCGCGGTCCGAACGGTCAATGCGTTGGGTCATGTGGGGTCTCCTTTGCCGGGTAGGGAAATATAGGCGCGGCGGCGGCGATTTTCACCAGCACCAAAAGCAGAACGGCCGCCCCGGAACCCGGAGCGGCCGAAAAAGTCTCACGTCTTCAGAGCCTTACGCGTAGAGGACGGTGATGGATTCGGCGACCAGAGCCGGGCGCTCCTGGCCTTCGATCTCGACGGTGGCTTCCATCTTCATCTGCTTGCCGCCAGCTTTCGGCTCAACCGACAGGCATTTCTGGCGCAGGCGGACCTTGGAGCCGACCGGTACCATATTGGTGAAACGGACCTTGTCAGAGCCATAATTGATGCCGCGGGTCGTGCCGGTTACGCGCATGACTTCGGCGCCCAGCATCGGCAGCAGGGACAGGGTGAGGAAGCCGTGGGCGATGGGGCCGCCCATGGCTTTGGTGGCTTTCTCGACGTCGACGTGGATCCATTGATGGTCGCCGGTCGCGTCGGCGAACAGGTTGACGCGGTCCTGGTCGATCAGGTGCCAGTCGGAGACGCCGACCTCCTGACCTACAATGGATTCAAGGTCATCGAAGGCGACGACGCGTGGGTTAGCCATGGAGTCCTCCTTAAAAAGTGCTGGCTTGTTTTGGCGCGTCGGCGACGGCGGGGCAAGCCTGACGGTAGGGTAATTGCGCCCGTGAACCCGGCGATTACGCCATGATCATACCGGACCAGGCCGGACTATGCCGGATCAGGCCGTGACTTCAGCCGGCCAGATGATGACCTAGTCTTGCGATAAAATGCTCAACATCGCCGTCGCTGGTGAACAGGTGCTGGGTGATGCGGAGCCGGTCGCCCCGGCGCGAGACGAAGATGCCATCTTCCTTCAGGCGGGCGGTCAGGTCGGCCGGCACGCTCTCCGGGAGGTGCGGGCAGAGATAGTGCGCGCCGCGCTCGGCTGCCGGCGGGCAGTCGAGACCGATCCCGGCAAGCTGTTCGGCCAATGCCGCGTTGCGCGCGCCGAGCGTCTCCTGGATGTTGGCCACGCCCCAGCCGAGGACTGTTCGGATTGCCGACTCGAAGGCCGGCAGGAGGGCGAAGTTGGACCGCTCGCCCATGTCGAAGCGCTGGGCGCCGGGACCGTAATTGTCGGTATAGTCGATCAGGCGCGCGAAGTTGGACGAGCCTTCCCGCGTGATCCAGTTCTGCTCCAGCGGCGTGCCGCTCCGGTGCTGCGGGGCGGCATAGAGGAAGCCGGTCGAGTAAGGCGCGAGCAGCCATTTATAGGCGGCAACGGCCACGAAATCCGGCTGCACCTCCTTCACGTCGAAGGCCAGCGCACCGCAGCTCTGCGTCAGGTCCAGCACGAGGGCCGCGCCCACCTCGCGGCAGCGCTTGCCGATGGCGGCGAGGTCGAGGATTGCCCCGTCCGTCCAGCGGACATGTGCGCAGGCCACAAGGCCCGTCTGCGGCCCGATGGCACCGAGCAGGGCATCCGACAGGGTTTCATTCCCGTGCGCGCCGATGGTGCGGATCGTGGCGCCGGTCTCCTTCGCCAGCTCCCGCCAAGTGTAGACGTTGGACGGGAATTGATCCTCCAGCACAAGGATCTCCTGATCCTTCGACAGGGGCAGGTTCCGCGCCGCCGTGGCCAGCGAGTAGCTGACCGAAGGCGAGAAGGCGATGCCATCCGTGTCGGCGCCGATCAGTTCCGCCAGCAGCGGACGCAGGCGCTCGGTGTCTGCAAAGAACTCCGTATCCGGAATGGTCCAGGGGTGCAGCTTGCGCGCAAGTCCCTTCTGCCCGGCTTCGACAGAGGCCGTCGTCATCGGCCCCATCGTGGCGGTGTTGAAATAGGCGACACCCTCAGGGATGTCGAACAGGTGGCGCTGGTTCGGGATCTGGGTCATGCATCAGGGCTAGCGCGAGCGAGCGCTGCAAGGAAGTGGTAAGATGCCTTCGGCGTGCGTACCTGCGTTGCATAATCGACATGGACGATGCCAAAGCGTGGGCCATAGCCCATCGCCCACTCGAAATTGTCGAGCATCGACCAGACGAGATAGCCCCTTATGTCGGCGCCCTCGGCCCGTGCTTCCAGAAGGGCGCCAAGATAACGGTCGAGGTAGGAGATCCGGGCGTCGTCCTTCACTTGGCCCTGGCTGTCCGGTTCGACATCATCAGCCATGCCGTTTTCGGTGACATAAACTGGAACCTCGTAGCGCTTCGAAGTCTCAACCAGAATTTCCCGGAACGCATCCGGGGCAACGTGCCAGCCCATGAGGGTCTTCTCAGCGCCTTCTGGCGGACCCATGGAGCGAAAGCCGAACATGTTTGCACGGGCGGTAGCATAGTGAGGCGAATAGTGGTTGAGCCCCAGCCAGTCGAGCGGTTCGAAGATCGCCGCTTCGTCATCCGGTCGTATCCGGTCGCCCATCCATTCGCGCGTCAGCGGATCGTATTTGCCGAGGAATACGGGATCGGCCGTTGCCCGGTTCATCACGGCGTCCATCTTCGCGGCAGCTTCTTTGTCCTGGTCATTGTCAGAGGCCGGCCGCACGGGTTGCAGGTTCGGAACGGATCCGATCTGAGCGCCGCGGGGTAGCTGGTCGCGCAAGCGCCTTACGACAGCACCATGGGACAGGTTCACATGATGGACCGCGTCCAGCCAGCGGTCCCGGTCCCGGATGCCTGGCGCATGCACACCGGCGCCATAGCCCAGCATGGTGAACATGTTCGGCTCATTGAAGGTGGCCCAATACTTGACCCTGTCGCCCAAGCGGTCAGCGAGCAGACCGGCATAGTCTGCGAATAACGGCACAATTTCCCGGCTGGTCCAGCCAAGCCCGTTTTCGTGGAGTGCGAGCGGAAGGTCCCAGTGATAGAGGCAAAGCCAGGGAGCGATGTTGTTGGCCAGCAATTCGTCGACCAGCCGGTCGTAGAAGTCGAGCCCTGCCGCGTTCACCGCGCCGTGCCCTTCAGGCAAGATGCGGCTCCATGAAACGGAAAAGCGATAGGCGGTAAAACCCGCCTGCCGCATCAGGGCGACGTCTTCCTTGTACCGATGGTAATGGTCGCACGCGACATCTCCGGTCGCTCCGCCAATGACTTTGCCCGGCGTATGGCTGAAGGCGTCCCAGATGCTTGGTGCGCGGCCGTCTTCATCATGTGCGCCTTCAATCTGATAGGATGCGGTGGACGCGCCCCACACAAAGTCTTCCGGAAAATCGGAACGTGCGACCATGGCTTTCTCCCCCTGAGTTTGCGCCTCTTGGCGTCTCTCAGGGAATGTTGCGCTGCCTTGAGGGCGGCGGCAAGCCTGCGCGATACGCGTGTATCAGACGATCCGGCTGTCCTTCTTGCCCCAGTAGCGGTCGCGGATGAGGCGTTTGTAGAGCTTGCCGGTCGGGTGGCGCGGCAGTTCGGGGTCGAAGTCGATGCTCTTGGGGCATTTGATCTTCGACAAATTGGCCTGCGCGAATTCCATCAGCTCTGCCGCCAGCTCCTCGGAAGGGGCAATGCCCGGCATGGGCTGGATGACGGCCTTCACGGACTCGCCGAACTCTTCATCCGGCACACCGATCACGGCCACGTCGGCCACTTTCGGGTGGGTGATCATGATGTTTTCGCATTCCTGCGGATAGATGTTCACGCCGCCCGAGATAATCATGAACGCCTTGCGGTCGGTCAGGTAGAGATAGCCGTCTTCATCCAGCTTGCCGACATCGCCGAGGGACGACCAGTCCTTGTGCTTGGGGTTCAGGGCCGCTTCGTTCTTGTCCGGCGAGTTGTGATAGTTCGGCGGTGTCGTGCCGGCAAAATAGACCTGGCCTTCCTCGCCGACCGGCACTTCGTCACCTTCTTCGTTGCAGATCTTCACCTCGCCATAAACGGCCTTGCCGACGGTGCCCTTGTGGGTCAGCCATTCCGGGCTCTTTGCCCAGGTCATGCCGTTGCCTTCGGAGCCGGCATAGTATTCGTCGATGATAGGGCCCCACCATTCGATCATCTGTTCCTTGACCGGCACCGGGCAAGGCGCCGCCGCGTGGACGACCCATTTCAGGCTGGACACGTCGTATTTCTTGCGGACCTCTTCAGGCAGCTTGAGCAGCTTCACGAACATGGTCGGCACCATCTGGATGTGGGTGACCTTGTGCTTCTCGATATTGGCGAGCAACGACTCCGCGTCGAACTTTTCCATGATGACCAGCGTGGCGCCGAGCTTCATGAAGGTCATGCAATAGCGCAGCGGAGCGGCATGGTAGAGCGGGGCGGGCGACAGGTAGACGCTGTCCGTACCCGCGCCGGAGAAGGCTTGCAGGATCTGGATAAGCACATTCGTGTCGTCGATCGGCGTGTCAGGCTCCAGCGGCGGGCGGATGCCTTTCGGCCGGCCGGTGGTGCCGGACGAGTAGAGCATATCCGTGCCGGCGGTCTGGTCGGCGATCGGGGTCTCCGGGAACTCGCCCCGAAGCTGTTCCAGCTGTGCGAAGCCGGGCATCGGACCGTCGATGGACCAGTAATGTTCGAGATTGGTGAGGGCCTTCACCTCCTCGGCGACGGCGCGCTTGGACGCGCCGGCGATGAACAGTTTCGCGCCGGAGTCCGAGAGGATGTATTCCACTTCCGGCGCAGTGAGGCGCGAGGAAATGGCGACATAGTATAGGCCTGCGCGCTGGGCGCCCCAGCAGATCTCGAAATAGCGCGGCGAGTTCTCGGCAAACAGCGCGATCGTGTCGCCTGGCTTGCAGCCTGCGCCGCGCAGGGCGTGAGCGACCTGGTTGGAGCGTGCTTCCAGCTGGCCATAGGTGACGGTCTCACCTGAGCCGGCCATGATGTAGGCGGGCTTGTCCGGATTGGTCTTGGCGTGGTGATGGGGATGCATTCCGGTGTCTCCTCACGAACTTCCGGGGGCGCTTGTGACCGGCCCCTTGAAATAGTCAGGTGTGACCATACTCACACTGGTGGTGGCGTCCAGCGGAGACGTTGCGGAAAGCGTCAGAACTGCCTCAGCCAGTAAGCCATGGTGTGATTGACCTCAGGCCCGCCGGGCGTTTCCGGCCAGGTGAAGTGCGCGGTCACGCCGGGCAGTTTCCGGTAACCGCGCGACTGCCAGAATGAGTCGAGCGGTGAGTAGGTTTCAGGGCGTCGGGGATGGTCGTCAGGGCGTTCGACGGCGCAGAAGCAGGCGCGCTTGTAGCTGTGGGCGATGGCATGCGCTTCGCGGGCGTCGAAGAAGGTGTGTCCGATGCCCTTGCCGCGCCAGTCTGGCAACAGGACTGACTCTCCGAAATAAAAGGTCGTCGGAAGGTCGTAGCCCGCTGTCAGAAGAGGCTGGGAGAATTCGGCGTGCTGGTCGTCCATGCCGGAGCCGGTGGCGCAGCCGACGATCTCGCCGCCGTCTGTTTCTGCCGCGACGATGAAGGCATCCTTCGCCTGAGCGAACTTGCGCAGATAGGTCTCCTCATAGGCGAGTGAGCCTGCATAGAGGTAGGGATACGCGCGGAAGACTTCGATGCGCAGGCGGGCGAGCGCGGGCAGCGCCGCGTCGAGGTCTGCGCCGGAAAGCGGACGGATGTTCACGAGACCTGCCGGATCCACTCGCTGAGATTGTAGTAGGTCGTAACGCGCCGGATGAAGCCATCCTCGACCTCGAAGAACGCTCCGGCGGGCAGGCGGTAGGTTTGCCCATGTGCCGGCGGCAGGTCGCCATCGGTGGTCTTGTAGATGCCGTTGACGATGAACTCGGCCGCCGCGCGCCGTTCGTTGCGGGACACCATGACAGCCATGTCTGTCAGCTGCTCGCTGTAGCAGGTGTCCATATGGGCGAGGAATTCGCGGAATCGGTCCTTGCCGCCGCGGGCATTGCCCTCGTTCACATCATGGCGGACATCCTCGGCGAGGCAGGCGAGCATGCCTTCCCAGTCTCCCGCATTGAAGGCTTCGTAGTAGCGGTGAATGAGGGCTTCGGTGTCAGTCATTGGGCAGTCCCGGCTGTCCTGCCTGGTCGGGGTGGGCGTCGACATAGGCGCGCTTCAGCTCGACCGAGCGGTTGTGCTGGCCATCCGGGCTCCAGCCCGGTGCGTTGATCATACGGCCGAACCATTTGTCCGGCCGGACCCCATCGCTCGCGCAGTCCCGCATCAGGGCAAAGAATTCGTGGAACGCCACGGTGAAGGGATTGTAGGAGCCGACAGGTTTGACGATCCCATAGACCGGTTTGTCCGCGTCCAGTTCCGGAACGAAGGTACCGAACATCTTGTCCCAGATGATGAAGACGCCGGCATAATTGGTGTCGAGGTAACGCGGATTGGTGGCGTGGTGCACGCGGTGGTGCGACGGCGTGTTCATCACCGCCTCGAACCATTTCGGCATACGGTTGATCGCCTCTGTGTGGATCCAGAACTGGTAGAGCAGGTTCCAGCCTGCCGCGAAGCCGATCAGGTAGGGGTGGAAGCCAAGGATCACCATGGGCAGGCCGAGGATGTAGAGCCCAGTGAACGGCCCGAACCAGGGTTGGCGCAGCGCGGTCGTCAGATTGTAGTGCTCCGAGGAATGGTGCGTGACATGCTCCATCCACCACCAGCGCGCCCGGTGGGCGAAACGGTGCTTCCAGTAATAGATGAAGTCATACAGCACGAAGCAGGCCAGGAAGCTCCACCAGGTATAGGGCAGGGTGAACACCCGGTAGGGCCAGGCAACGATCAGTAGCCAGAAGAAGAGCGTCGCGGTCAGCGTATTCACGACGACATTGCCGATGCCCATCGCCAGCGAGGTGAAGGCGTCCTTCGTCTCATACCGGCCGTGGAACCGCCCGGTCTTCACGCCCCACCATTCCAGGGCAACGGACAGCACGAAGAAAGGCGCCGCATAGGTCGTGACGGGGGGGAAGTCATGAAATTCCATGGGGTACCGCCGGACTAGAGCGCGTCGCCCTGGGCTTTTCCGCCAATCTTGTAGACGACGCCTTCCTTCATCACGAAGTCCACATCGCTGAGGATGGACATGTCTGCCAGCGGATCGCCTTTGACGGCCACGAAATCAGCCGAGCAGCCGACATCCACGCAGCCGACGACTCCCGCTTTGCCGAGCGCGTCGGCGGCATTCACCGTCGCAGCCTGCAGCGCCTGCATCGGCGTCATGCCGAAGGTCACCATGCGCGAGAACTGGTTGCCGTTCAGTCCGTGCGGATAGACGCCGGCGTCGGAGCCGAACACCATCTTCACCCCGGCCTTCACGGCGCGGGTGAAGCTGTCGCGCTGGATCTTCGAGATCGAGCGCTCCTTGTCCAGCGACTCCTGGAGCACGCCGTTCTTCTCGCCTTCGGAGAGGGTGTATTCGGTATTGTAGATGTCCATGGACAGCCAGGTGCCGTGCGCCTTGGCGAGTTCGATTGTCTCGTCGTCGAGGATCGAGGCGTGCTCGACCGTGTCGATGCCTGCGAGGATGGCATTCCTGATACCGACCGTGCCGTGCGCGTGGCTCGCGATCTTCAGGCCGCGGGCGTGGGCCTCTTCCGCTGCCGCCGTCAGTTCTTCCAGCGTGCCCTGGGCCGCGCCGAGCGCCGTGCCCTTGGAGAAGACGCCGCCGGTGGAGCAGGTCTTGATGAGGTCGACCCCGTACTTGATGTTCTCGCGCACCTTCGCCCGGAATTCCCAGGGGCCGGTCGCGACGCCTTCGCCGGTCAGGTGGTATTCAGATGGCAGCAGGTTGTTGTCCGAGCAGTGCCCGCCGACAATGCCGACGGGCGGGCCGGAGACATACATGCGCGGGCCGGGCACGTCGCCTTCATTGATCGCATCGCGAAGGGCGACGTCGCCATAGGATTCGGCGCCGACATTGCGCACCGTGGTGAAGCCGGCCAGCAGGGTGAGCTTGGCATTCTTAACCCCGGTGATCGCCATCCGTTCGTCCGAGAAGGAGAGGGACTCATAGGGCGGGTCGTCCGCGTCGCCGGTCAGGTGGACGTGCATGTCGATAAAGCCGGGCATCATCGTCGATCCGCTGCCGAATTCGATGATGTTCCCGCTTTTCGGGGCCTTCAGGGTGGATTTCGTGCCTCTGGCCGTGATCTTGCCATCCGTAATCATAAAGGCTGCGTTGCGGATCACTTTGCCATCTGCCGGGTCGATAAACCGGTCTGCCGAGACATATGTGGTTTCGGCAAGGGCCGGGGCGGCGACGGCCGAGGCGATTGCGAGCGCGGCGAAGGCGGGCGTCAGTCTCATGAGGGGCGGTCCTGTGCTGGCGAACTGGAATTCAACCGGACTATCCTGTCCGTTCATGCGCCGCGTCAAGCGGGTGACGCTGCGACGCCTGTCCAGCCCGGCCGGGCGATTGCGCGTGCTGACCGCTTGACGAACCCTGCGGAACCCCGCCTCACTGGCCTCTGAAGCAAAAGGGAGATCGGCCATGGCCGCTACGGCGCTCAAGACATTCGAGGAAATTAAACTGGAGAAGGAAGATGGCATTGCCATCCTGACCCTTCACCGGCCAGAGAAGATGAACGCCTTCACAGGCAAGATGATGCAGGAGATGATCGAGGCCTTCGACATCACCGACGCAGACGACGACGTGCGCGTTGTCATCGTGACGGGGCACGGCGACCGTGCCTTCTGCGCAGGGGCTGACCTCTCATCCGGCGCCAAGACGTTCGACTATGACAAACGTTCGGGCGACGGTGAGGCCGGCCGCACTGCCAGCGAAGATATCCAGCGCGACGGCGGCGGACGCGTGACGCTGCGCATCTTCAACAGCCTGAAGCCTGTGATCGGCGCCATCAATGGTGCGGCTGTCGGGATCGGTGTGACCATGCAACTGCCGATGGACATTCGCCTCGCATCCGACAAGGCCCGTTTCGGGTTCGTCTTCAATCGCCGGGGCATCAACCCGGAGGCGGCATCCTCCTGGTTCCTGCCGCGTCTCGTTGGCATCCAGCAGGCGTTGGACTGGTGTTACACCGGCCGGATCTTCCCGGCACAGGAAGCGCTCGATGCGGGTTTCGTGAAGGCCGTCTATCCGCACGCAGAGCTTCTGGACAAAGCGAAAGAGCTGGCGCGTGAGATTGCGGACAATACCGCCGCTGTCTCCACGACGCTGACCCGCCACATGATGTGGCGCATGCTGGGCGCGAGCCATCCGATGGAAGCCCACATTGTCGATTCCGCCGCGATCTACTCGCGCGGCAAGACCGAAGATGCCCGCGAAGGCGTGATGAGCTTCCTTGAGAAGCGCCAACCGACCTATCCTGTGAAAGTCTCCGACGGGATGCCGCAATTCTTCCCGTGGTGGGAGGAGCCGGAGTTCAAATGGATTGGCGGGGACGGTTCGTGAGTGATCAGCACTTCGAGTTCGTAAAGACAAATGGCGTCACGCTACGTGTGGCGACCGCCGGGGACGGGCCGCTAGTCGTGCTCGTCCACGGTTTCCCGGAAAGCTGGTATTCCTGGCGTCACCAGATCAAGGCGCTGAGCGAGGTCGGCTACCGGGTCGCCGCACCAGACGTACGCGGCTATGGCGAATCCGAGCGGCCGGAGCCGGTGGAGGCCTATGACCTCGAAAGCCTGACGGGCGACATTGCCGGCTTGGCAGAAGCCTTGTCACCGGGTGAGAAGGCGGTCGTCGTCGGCCATGACTGGGGCGCGCCGATTGCCTGGAACACAGCCCGTCTGCATGCGGACAAATTCCGTGCAGTGGCCGGGCTTTCCGTGCCTTACATGCCGATGGGCGATGTGATGTTCCTGGACATGGTGCACAAGGTGTTCACCGAGCGCGGCCTGTTCTTCTATCAGGTCTATTTCCAGGACATCGGCCCGCCGGAAGCGGAGCTGGAAGCAGATCCTGCAGCGACGATCCGGAAGTTCTACTATGCGATTTCCGGCGATGCGCCCGACGGCACCTGGCCAACGGACAAGAAGCATGGCGACACGCTGCTGCACCGCCTGCCGGAGCCGCTCATGCCACTGCCCTGGCTGGATGCGGATGATGTCGCTTATTATGACAGCCAGTTCCGCAAGTCCGGCTTCCGCGGTCCGCTGAACCGCTACCGCAATCATGCGCGCGACTATGCGTTCCTGAAGAACCATCCCGCGAATCCGGTGATCCAGCAGCCATCGCTGTTCATTGGTGGCACGAAGGATCTGGTGCTGAAAATGTTCCAGGGAGACATCGTCGCGGCGATGAAGCCGAACCTGGCGGGTCTTCGCGGTTGCCACCTGCTGGAGGGCTGTGGCCACTGGACCCAGCAGGAGCGTCCCGAAGACGTGAACCGCTATCTGATCGACTGGCTGGGCGGGCTGTAAGGCCCGCCTGCCGGCACGATTTGTAATTACGTCAGAAGTTCACGCGGTTGGAGACGGCACCATCCACAATCAGGTTGACGCCCGTCGTGTAGGATGAAGCGGGGCTCGCGAGGAACACGGCCGCATTGGCGATTTCCTGTGGCGTAGCGCAACGCCCGGTCGGGTTGCGGGAATTGGCCTGCTTGAAGAATTCGGGCTGGTTCGTCTCGATCATGTGCCAGATGCCGCCCTCAAAATAGACCATGCCCGGCGAGACGACATTGACACGCAGGCGCTTGGCCGCGTTTTCGCGGGCGAGGCCTTTGGCAAAGTGGATGAGCGACGCCTTGACCGGGCCATAGGAGTCCGCCCTGTCGGCCTGAGCTGCCGAAATGGACGCGATGATGATGAAGGCTGCATCGCCATGTGCCTTTGCGGCCTTGTCGAGGAAAGGCTCTGCCGCGTTGAACGCGTTGACCGCGCCCAGCACGTCCAGCTGGAAATTCTGCGTCCAGGCTTCCGGCGTGTTGCCCTGTGCCATGGCGCCGGCATTGGAAACGAGGATGTCGATACCGCCCAGTTCGACACCGGCCTTGCGGATCCAGGATTTGAGGGCCTCCGCGTCGGTAATGTCGACGGAGGCGCCGGTTGACTTGACGCCCTTGGCCTGCAGCACTTCGACCGTCTCGGCGACCTGCTTTTCGTGGCGGGCACAGATGGCGACATTGGCGCCTTCATTCGCGAGCGTTTCAGCGATGGCGCGTCCGATGCCGCGTGTGCCACCCAGAATGACGGCGTTCTTTCCTTTGAGATGCAGATCCAATTCGGTTCCCTCCTGCGGTTACCGGAGGAGTGTGACTGCAAAGCCCGGCGAAACCAACACCTGTCTTTACGTCGAGGCTTGCCAGCGCGCCGTTCGGTTGGTTGATGGACGGTATGCAAAGCCTTCTTCCCATAGCCGCCGACATCGGCGAGCGCCTCAGACAGCGCGGCGAGACCGTCGCGATTTCGGAATCCTCCTCCGGTGGCCTGATTTCGGCAGCCTTGCTGGCTGTGCCGGGCGCTTCGGCCTTCTACCGGGGCGGCGGGGTCATCTACACGCCGCAGGCTTTCCGGGGACTGCTCGGCCTGACGAAGGAAGATCTTGGCGACATGCGGTCTTCGACGGAGCCCTATGCAAGGCTCTTGTCCCGCACGATCCGGGGCAAGCTACGCGCTGACTGGGGCCTGTGCGAAACCGGCGCGTCAGGACCGAACGGCAATCCCTATGGCGATGCGGCGGGGCACACCTGCGTGGCAGTCTGTGGTCCGGACCGGTTCGAAGCGTCACGGACGCTGGAGACCGGCCTCGATGACCGGGAAGACAATATGCGCCGTTTTGCCATCGAAGCGCTGGACCTGCTGCACGCAGCGCTGGCCTGAGCGCTATTCGAGGTCGGCGCCGTAGCCTTTCTGCTCCTTGGTCAGGTCGCCGAAGCGGGTGACGTTGGAGTCGAAGGCGAGTTCCACGCGGCCGATCGGGCCGTGACGCTGCTTGCCGATGATACATTCGGCCTTGCCGTAAACTTCGTCCATCCGCTGGCGCCACTGAGCCCATTTCTCGTTCGAGGCCGGGTCGGTCGGGTCCGCGCCGGGTTCGGTCCGGGCGAGATAATACTCCTCGCGATAGACGAACATGACGACGTCGGCGTCCTGCTCGATCGAGCCGGATTCGCGAAGGTCTGAGAGCTGCGGGCGCTTGTCGTCGCGCTGCTCCACGGCCCGGGAGAGCTGGGAGAGAGCGATGATCGGAACGTTCAGGTCTTTGGCCAGCGCCTTCAGCGAGGTGGTGATCTGCGTGATTTCCTGCACCCGGCTGGAATTGGCGTTGGACGTGCTGACAGTGATCAGCTGCAGGTAGTCGATCACGATCATGTCGAGGCCGACGGAGCGTTGCAGGCGGCGGGCGCGCGCCGCCAGCTGGCTGATCGAGATGCCGCCGGTGTCATCGATATAGAGCGGCAGGTTCTGCAGTTCCTCGGTTGCCTCGCGCAGGCGTTCGAAGTCGCTCTTGTCGAGGTCACCCTGACGGATGCGGTGTGTCGTGATGCCGGTACGTTCGGCGATGATACGCGTGGCCAGCTGTTCGTTCGACATCTCCAGCGAGAAGAAGCCGACGATTGCTCCGTCCACGGTTTTCTTGGAGCCATCTTCCTGCATTTCCGCGCGATACGCAGAGGCCGCGTTGTATGCGATGTTGGTCGCCAGCGAGGTCTTGCCCATCGACGGACGTCCGGCGAGGATGATGAGGTCCGACCGGTGCATGCCGCCGAGTTTTTCGTCGAGATCACGCAGCCCGGTCGGGATGCCCGCGATCTTGCCTTCACGCTTGTAGGCCGCTTCAGCCGTTTTCAGCGATTCGGTCAGCGCTTCGGCAAAGCTGGTGAAGCCGCGGCCGGTGGCGCCGCGCTCGGCGAGGTCGAACAACTGGCGCTCGGCCAGTTCGATCTGGCGCTCGCCGCTCTCTTCCGGGGCAGGGGTCAGCGCCCGGCCCTGAAGGTCGCTGCCAATGCCGACCAGAGAGCGGCGCATGGCGAGGTCGCGGATCATATGGGCGTAGTCGCCTACCTCGGCCCCGAAAGCTGCCGAGTCGAGCAGCTGTTCCAGGTAACGTGCGCCGCCAATCTCTGACAGCTTCTCGGCTTTCTCGAAATGCTCGCGCAGGGTCACGCCATCCGCGATGCGCCCCTGCTGAATCATGATGGAAGCGACTTCATACAATTCCTGATGGGCCGGGGCGTAGAAGTCTGACGCGCGCAGGATGTCGGCGACGCGTTGGTAGGAATTGTTGTCGAACAGAATGGCGCCCAGCACAGCGGCTTCCGCCGACAGATTGTGCGGTGGCGCGATGGCGTCTTTTGGAGAGGCGGTGTCGTCGAGCGGCATGGGATTAACCCTACCTTACCTGAGGTCAGAGTGCACGGTGATAGAGCGGCCAGACCTGTGGATAAGTCGCCGTCATCGGTGGATGGCCTGCCAAGTGATGGAAATGCCAAAGAAAAAGGCCGCACCCGGAAGTGCGGCCTTTCCAATCTGGTGTGCCGTGAAGCTTATTCTTCTTCGGCCGGGCCTTCAGCAGCGCGGTCAGCGGCCGCTTCGGCCAGCTCACCTGCCTGCTCGTCTGCCTGTGCCTGGTTGGCGGCCTGCAGTGCGGCAACGATGTCTTCGCCTTTGGCCTGACGGTCAGCTTCGTCCTGCGAACGGGCAATGTTTGCCTGCACGGTGACGGTGACTTCCGCATGGAGGCGGATGGACACGTCGTACATGCCGATCTCTTTGATCGGCTTGTCGAGACGGACGCCCGAACGCGGCACGCTGTAGCCAGCGGCTTCAGCAGCGTCAGCGATGTCACGAGCGGTGACGGAGCCATAGAGGTGGCCGGTGTCGCCAGCCTGGCGGATCAGCACAAAGATGGCGCCGTCGAGCTTCTGGGATTCGTTCTCAGCAGCTGCGCGGGCTTCCGCGTTGCGGGCTTCGATGGCGTCGCGTTCACGCTCGAAACGGGCGCGGTTGCGGTCATTGGCCATCAGGGCCTTGCCTTGCGGGAGAAGGAAGTTACGGGCGAAGCCGTTCTTCACTTTCACTTCCTCGCCGATACCACCGAGGTTCTCGACGCGCTCAAGGAGGATCACTTGCATGTCAGTCTCTCCTTACTTCACTTCGAAGGGAAGCAGGGCGAGCATGCGGGCACGTTTGATGGCCTGGGCAAGCTTGCGCTGGTTCTTCAGGTTCACAGCCGTGATGCGGCTCGGCACGATTTTCCCTTTTTCAGAGATATAGCGCTGAAGCAGTTTCACGTCTTTGTAGTCGATCGTCTGGGCGTTATCGCCCGAAAACGGATCGACCTTGCGGCGGCGGCCGAACGGACGGCGGGCCGGGATGTTCGTAATGTTCAGTTTCTGAGCCATGTCCTGTCCCTTTCCTAGTCGCGGCGGCGGTCTTTGCGGGAGAGGACCGGCGACGGCTCGTCGCTCAGTTCTTCCACGCGGATGGTCATGTAGCGCATCACGTCTTCCGACAGGCGCTGGCGGCGTTCCAGTTCGTGGATCGCTTCAGCGGGGGCGTCGATGTTGATCAGCGAATAGTGACCCTTGCGCTGCTTCTTGATCGGGTAGGCAAGGTTGCGGAGGCCCCAGTATTCGGTTTTGCCGATGGTGGCGCCTTTTTCCTTGAGGAAGCCGGACAGTTCTTCGACAAAAGAGTCGACCTGGGCCGGCGAGATGTCAGGTCGTGTGATCACGACATGCTCGTAAAAAGCCATGTTTTCATTCCCAAAATCAAAGGGGTGCGGCGCCTGACAGCGGGAAACTGCCGGACGATGGCCCCTCTTCCCCCGGCTCATTCCGGAGTACCAAGGACCGCATCCCTGTCCATGAAGGCGGCTGTAAAGCCTATCTGGCAAGGAATTTCAATAGCTTGCGCACACGCGGTCTCACCTTTAGGCACGGCGAAAATTTCGGGAGAATCGCCGATGACCAAACTCGCTTTCATTTTTCCTGGCCAGGGCAGCCAGGAAATCGGCATGGGCAAGGCCCTTGCGGATGCCTTTCCGGCCGCCCGGGACGTCTTCCACACCGTCGATCAGGCCCTGGGGCAGAACCTTTCGGACCTCATGTGGAACGGCACGATTGAAGAGCTGACCCTCACCGCAAACACTCAGCCAGCCCTGATGGCGCACTCGCTGGCTGCGATGAAGGCGCTGGAGGCTGAATTCGGCATTTCAGCGAAGGATGCAGCCTTTGTGGCAGGCCATTCGCTGGGCGAATATTCGGCTCTGGCCGCTGCGGGGTCTTTGACGGTTGCCGATACGGCGCGCCTGCTGCGTATCCGGGGCAACGCCATGCAATCTGCCGTACAGCCCGGCGAAGGTGCCATGGCGGCGCTACTGGGCGCGGATGTCGAGCAGGCAGAAGCCGCCTGCGCCGCGGGACGTGAGACGGGTGGGGTCTGCGAACTGGCGAACGACAACGCGCCGGGCCAGCTGGTCCTGTCCGGCTCCAAAGCGGCGATCGATGCGGCCTGCGAGTGGGCGAAGGCGAATGGCGTGAAGAAGGCGATGCCTCTGAACGTGTCTGCGCCTTTCCATTGCTCCCTCATGCAGCCGGCCGCCGACGCGATGTCGGAAGCCCTGGCAGGCACCGAGATCAAGGCACCGGTTGTGCCGGTGGTCGCAAATGTCTCCGCAAGCGCCGTGACCGATCCGGAAATGATCCGCCAAAACCTTGTCGCACAGGTCACCGGGCGTGTCCGCTGGACCGAGAGCGTGCAGTTCATGGTCGCACAAGGCGTCGACACGACAGGCGAAGTTGGCAACGGTAAGGTTCTGACGGTCATGCAGCGCCGTATCGAGAAATCACTGAATGGCTTCACCCTCGGTTCGCCAGAGGACCTTGAAGCCTTCGCACAAGCCTTGAAGGGATAATCCCATGTTCACACTCAACGGCCGTACGGCCCTCGTCACGGGCGCTTCCGGCGGTATCGGCAGCGCGATTGCGAAAGCCCTGTCGGAAGCCGGCGCGAAAGTCGTCCTGTCCGGCACCCGCGAAAACGTCCTGAACGAAGTGGCGGCGACACTGCCCGGCGAAAGCGCCGTGGTTACCTGTAACCTGTCCGACCCTGACGCCGTGGACGGCCTCGCTGCGAAGGCAGAAGAAGTGATCGGCCCGCTCGACATCCTCGTCGCGAATGCCGGCATCACCCGCGACAAGCTGCTGATGCAGATGAAGGATGACGACTGGAACGACGTCATCAACATCAATCTGGGGTCCTATTACCGACTGACGAAGAGCGTCGTGCGAGGCATGATGAAGCGCCGTCACGGCCGCATCATCGGCATCACGTCGGTCGTTGGCGTGACCGGAAACCCCGGCCAGACGAACTATTGCGCGTCGAAAGCCGGGATGATCGGGTTTACCAAATCACTGGCTCAGGAAGTCGCCAGCCGCGGTATTACAGCCAACGCGATCGCACCTGGCTTCATCGAATCACCGATGACGGATGTGCTGCCGGAAGCGCAGAAGAGTTCGCTTCTCGGGAGAATTCCGGCCGGCCGTTTGGGGCAGGGTGGTGATATTGCTGCAGCTGCGGTGTATCTGGCGTCAGACGAAGCCGCCTACGTTACGGGGCAGACACTGCACATAAATGGTGGCATGGCGATGATCTGATAGGCACAGTTGGTGGCTATACAAGGGCTTGGCGGCTCGGATAACTGTGTGCTAGGCGCAACACAATGGTTCGGATTTCGGACCATTCCTCAGGCATTTAAGAGAGGTAAGCATGTCTGACGTTCTTGAACGTGTTAAGAAAATCGTTGTCGACAATCTCGACGTGGAAGGTGACAAAGTCGTCGAAAGCGCGAGCTTCATTGACGACCTTGGCGCAGACTCGCTGGACCTCGTCGAGCTGGTCATGGCTTTCGAGGAAGAATTCAATATCGAGATCCCAGACGACGTGCAGGAATCCATCCGCACCGTCGGTGACGCCGTGACCCATATCAAGGCTCACATCTAAGACATCCTGGACAAGAGGGGTCTCCATGTCTGACCGCCGCGTCGTCATCACCGGTATTGGTATCGTTTCGCCGCTTGCGGCGACACGCGAAGCCACATGGGAGCGGCTTATTGCCGGCAAGTCGGGGGCCGGGCGTATCGACACGTTCGATCCCGAAGACATGCCGTGCAAGATCGCTTTCCAGGTGCCGTGGGTGACTGGCCGCGGTGGTGGCGAGGGAGACCCTGAAGCATTCGATTCAGAAAAGTTCGTTTCCAAAAAGGAGATGCGCCGGATCGATGAGTTCATCCTCTACGCCCTCGCGGCGGCAGAGGAGGCTGTTGAAGACGCCAATTGGCGGCCCGAAGACGAAGAAGAGAAGGAACGCACAGGCGTCCTGATCGGTTCGGGCATTGGCGGGCTGGAGTCGATCTATGAAACCGCGATCACGCTGCATGAGCATGGTCCGCGCAAGGTCAGCCCGTTTTTCATCCCTTCGGCCCTGATCAACCTCGCCTCTGGCCAGGTCTCTATCAAATACGGGTTCAAGGGACCTAATCACTCAGTCGTCACGGCCTGCGCCACTGGCGCACATGCAATCGGGGATTCGTCCCGCCTCATCAAATACGGCGATGCCGATGTGATGATTGCCGGCGGCGCCGAAGCTGTGATCGGCCGTATTGGCATTGCCGGCTTCTGTGCCGCCAAAGCCATGTCGACCAATTTCAACGACACGCCCGAAAAGGCTTCGCGTCCCTATGACAAGGACCGCGACGGCTTCGTCATGGGTGAAGGTGCTGCTGTCGTCGTGCTCGAAGAGTATGAGCACGCCAAGGCACGCGGCGCGAAGATTTATGCGGAAGTCGCAGGCTATGGCCTGACCGGCGACGCTTACCACATCACGGCCCCCGCCGAAGGGGCTGAGGGTGGCTACCGCGCTATGAAAATGGCGCTCAAGAATTCGGGCATCGATCCGACCGAGATCGACTATGTCAACGCGCACGGCACCTCGACTCCCAAAGGCGATGAAGGCGAAGCAGGCGCGGTCGAGCGCGCCTTCGGTGACCACGCCAGCAACATGTCCATGTCGTCGACGAAATCGGCTGTGGGGCACCTGCTCGGCGCTGCTGGTGCAATCGAAAGCGCCTTCTGCGCGCTGGCGATCCGTGACCAGGTAATGCCGCCGACGCTGAACCTCGACAATCCGAGCTTCGAGACCAAGCTGGACCTGATCCCGCACAAGGCCAAGAAGGGCCGCGTGCGTGCCGCGATGTCGAACAGCTTCGGCTTCGGCGGAACAAACGCCAGCCTCGTCCTGCGCGAGGTGAAGTAAGTCCCTTTCCGGAGTCCTGCACCCCGCTTAGGCTGCGGTGCAGGAAACCCGCTGATTGAGGCTACGCATGAAATTCCTGAAGGGCCTGCTGTCGCTCATCGTCCTTGTCCTCGTCATTGGCGGGGCCGCTGCCGGTGCCGGTTGGGTCTGGATGCAGGACGCGCTGAACCGCGATGGCCCGCTGGCTGAAGATGTCGTTTTCCATGTGGAACCCGGTGAAGGCCTCGCAGGCGTTGCCGTCCGCCTGGAGCAGGAAGGCATTATTCGCAGCGCCGAGCTGATCCGTCTCAAAGCAAAGCTGGAAAACACGGAAACCGATATCAAGGCCGGCGAATTCAAGATCGAGCGTGGGGCCAGCATGGTCGAAGTGCTGCACACGCTGATCGAAGGCAAAGGCATCCTCTACAAGATCACCTTGCCGGAAGGGCGCACGACGGCGCAGCTCATGAAAGTGATTGAGGCCGATCCGGTCCTCGTCGGGGAGATGCCGGAAGAGGAGGTGGCGGAAGGTTCCCTCCTGCCGGATACATATCTTTTCGATCGGGGGATGACACGCGCCGAGCTGATCCAGTTGATGCAGGACAAGCAGACCGAATTGTTGGAGGATCTCTGGCCGGAGCGCGATCCGGAAATCCCGGTCAAAACACCCTATGAGGCGGTGATCCTCGCCTCGGTGGTGGAAAAGGAAACCGGTCGCGTGGACGAACAGCCGGAAATCGCGGCCCTTTTCACAACGCGCCTGAAGCGCGGCATGCGGCTGGAAAGTGACCCGACGATCATCTACGGCGTCTCGCGCGGTGAACCGCTCTACAATGCCAGGGGCCAGCGCCGGACTTTGCGCCGGTCTGAGATCGATACGAAGACCGACTGGAACACTTATCAGATCGACGGCTTGCCGAAGACACCGATCTGCAATCCGGGGCGGGGAGCGATCGAAGCGGTGCTGAACCCGCCGCACACGGAATACATTTTCTTCGTCGCGGACGGCAAGGGCGGGCACCTCTTCGCCAAAACGCTGGCGGAGCACAATCGCAATGTGGCCGCCTATCGCGCCTATGAGCGGAAAGAAATTGCACGGGAGCGGGCGGGCGAATGAGCGTACTTTCGGGGATGACCGGTTTTGCCCGTGTCGCGGGTGAGGCCGAGTGGGGCAGCTGGGCCTGGGAGGCGAAGAGCGTGAATGGCCGAGGCCTCGACGTGCGCGTGAATTACCCGCCGGGCTTCGAAGCGCTTGACCGGGCCATCAAGTCAGCCGCGCCGAAATATTTCAAGCGCGGCTCCCTGCAGGTTGCGCTGCGGATTGACCTCGCAAGCGGTGCCGACACGGCAACGATCAACAATACGCTTCTGGATGCGCTGGCTGCCGCCGTAGAAAAGCGGACCGGCACGGCTCTGTCGGGCGACGTGTTCGCGAGCCTGATGAACGTCAAGGGCGTCGTGGAGCCCGGTGCGTCCAGTCTTCGTGATCTGGCTGGGGATGAGACCGTAATCAGTCTGCTGGCTCAGGCAGGTGACGAAGCGCTGAAGGCCCTGCAAGCCGAGCGGCAGCGCGAGGGCGGTATGCTGGCAGAACTGCTGGAAGGCCTTGTCGTCAGCATGGAGGCTCACTGGCGCCAGGCTGGTGATCTGGCCGGCACCCAGCCAGCCCTGCTAAAGGAGCGCCTCACAAAGCAGCTGGACGAGCTCGATCCCGATGGCCGGGTCGACAAGGACCGGATGGCGGCAGAAATCGCGCTCAGCGCGGCCAAGGCGGATGTGCGTGAGGAACTCGACCGGCTGAGCGCGCATTTCGCCTCGGCACGGGAACTGCTCGCAGGCGGCTCCCCGGTCGGCCGGAAACTGGACTTCCTGGCACAGGAACTCAACCGCGAAGCCAACACACTCTGCTCGAAATCCATCAGCCTCGATTTGACGAATGCGGGACTCGGTCTCAAAGGGCTTATCGACCAGTTCAAGGAGCAGGCCGCCAATGTCGAATAGCGGACACCCAAAAGACAGCGGAACGCGCCGGGGGCTGATGCTGGTCCTCTCCAGCCCATCGGGCGCCGGCAAGACGACTCTGGCCCGCAAGCTGATCGAAGAGTTCCACGATGTGAAGCTGTCTGTCTCCGCAACAACGCGTGAGCCTCGTCCCGGTGAGGAAGACGGCAAGGATTACTTCTTCCGCAGCGAACAGATGTTCCAGGAAATGATTGAGCGTCGCGAGTTTCTGGAATGGGCGCACGTCTTCGACAAGTATTACGGAACGCCGAAAGCTGACACGGTCGCACGGCTGGAAGGGGGGGAGGACGTCCTTTTCGACGTTGATTGGCAGGGCGCCGATGCGCTGCATGACCAGATGCCGAACGATGTCGTCTCCGTGTTCATCCTGCCGCCCAGTATCAGCGCGCTGGAACAGCGGCTGGCGGCACGGCCTGGCTCAACGCCGGAAATCGTCGCCCGCCGCATGGAAGACGCCAAGCGCGAGATCATGCACTGGCGCCGTTATGACTATGTCATCGTCAATGAAGACCTTGAAGTCGCCTATCAGCGGCTCCGCCGGATCCTGCTGGTCGAGCGTCTCAAACGCCTGCGCCAGCTGGACCTCGAAAACCATGTGCGCCGCCTGTTGGGTGAAGCCTGATCCAGAACAGTGCTTGACTTGGGCGCGTCATTGACGACGCTCGCAGGTAGAGCGGCGATTCAACATTCCGACAGGACCCCGAATGACTGACCCCGGTGATCCGAAGCCAGACCTGCCAGAACGCGCCCCTGCGCGGCCTGTGTGGCTGTTCTGGCTGATCCCGATGGCCATGCTGGTCGGGATAGTCTGGTACGTGCTGCGCGGTGACAGATCGCCAGAGGCCGTGGCGGACAACCCGGCGGCTGTATCGGAAATGCCGGACGCCCAATAAAAAACCCCGCAGCGTGCTGCGGGGTTTTCTTTGGTGGGCTGTACCGAAGGATCAGGCCTTCGACATGGCCTCTTCGAAGTTCTGGGCAACTTTCTCGATGAAGCCTTCGGTCGTCTGGTAGCCCTGATCCGGGCCGACCAGCAGAGCGAGGTCTTTCGTCATGATTCCGCTCTCAACGGTCTTCACGATGGTCTTCTCCAGCGTCTGGGCGAACTTGCGCACTTCCGGCGTTCCGTCCATCCGGCCGCGATGGTCGAGGCCTTGTGTCCAGGCGTAGATCGAGGCGATCGAGTTGGTCGAAGTCGCTTCGCCCTTCTGGTGGTTGCGGTAGTGGCGGGTCACGGTGCCGTGGGCGGCTTCGGCTTCGACCGTGTTGCCATCCGGGCTCATCAGGACGGAGGTCATCAGGCCGAGCGAGCCGTAGCCCTGGGCAACCGTGTCGGACTGTACGTCGCCGTCATAGTTCTTACAGGCCCAGACATAACCGCCGGACCATTTCATGGCAGCCGCCACCATGTCGTCGATCAGGCGGTGCTCATAGGTGCCACCGAATTCAGCGAACTTGTCTGCGAACTCGTTGTCGAACACTTCCTGGAAGATATCCTTGAAGCGGCCGTCATAGGCTTTGAGGATGGTGTTCTTGGTCGACAGGTAGACCGGCCACTTGCGCTGCAGGCCATAGTTCATGCTGGCGCGGGCGAAGTCGCGGATCGACTCGTCGAGGTTGTACATGCCCATCGCGATGCCGGAGCTCGGGAAGTCGAACACTTCGAATTCCTTGGAGTCGGAACCGTCCTCGGCTTCCCATTTCATGGTCAGCTTGCCTTTGCCCGGCACGAGGAAGTCGGTGGCCTTGTACTGGTCGCCGAAGGCGTGACGGCCGACAACAACCGGTTTGGTCCAGCCCGGCACGAGGCGCGGGATGTTCGAGATCACGATCGGCTCGCGGAACACAACGCCGCCGAGGATGTTACGGATCGTGCCGTTCGGCGAGCGCCACATCTTCTTCAGGCCGAATTCTTCCACGCGGGCTTCATCCGGCGTGATCGTCGCGCACTTCACGGCCACACCATACTGCTTGGTGGCGTTGGCAGCGTCGATGGTGATCTGGTCGTCGGTTTCGTCGCGCTTCTGGATCGACAGGTCGTAATACTTCAGGTCGACGTCCAGGTAGGGGTGGATCAGCTTGTCCTTGATAAGCTGCCAGATGATGCGGGTCATTTCGTCCCCGTCCATCTCGACGATCGGGTTCTTGACCTTGATTTTCGCCATATTTGGAAGTCCTTGCGCTTGTAATTGTCTGGCAGGCCTATAGCAGAGCCCGGGCAGGCGTCAAAACAGGTTACGACATGGCAGATCACCGCAGCCCGGCCATCATTCTCCACTCGCCCCAATTGGGCGAAAATATCGGCGCGGCCGCGCGTGTCATGCGCAACTTTGGTCTGACGGATCTGCGCCTCGTCACGCCGCGCGATGGCTGGCCGAATCCGGCGGCGGACACGATGTCAGCGGGCGCTTTCGAGGCGGGCGTGACCGTGACTGTGCATGAAACACTACAGGATGCGCTGGGCGGCATCACCTGGCTCGCTGCGGCGACGGCGCGGCTGCGGGGGATGGAGAAGCGGGTCGGCGATGCGCAGGATGCCGCGGCGGCGGCGCATGAGCGTCTCGGTACCGGCAAATCGGCGATCATGTTCGGGGCGGAGAAGTCCGGCCTGCCAAATGATGCCGTTGCGGTGGCCGATTTCCTGATGACCTACCCTGTGGATGTGGATTTCAAGAGCCTGAACCTCGCCCAGGCCGTCTGTGTGTTCTGCGCGGAATGGGGCAAACTGGCCATCGGACCGCGCGCCGACGAGGGGGACAACAAGGCCGGTCTCGGCGACCTCGCCCCGCGCGACGAGCTCTACCGCATGTTCGAGCATTTCGAGGAAGAGCTTGAAAGAGCGGGATATTTCTTCCCGCCGGAGAAGACCGCGCTGATGAAGGACAACCTTCGCGCGGCCCTGATCCGGGCGGACTGGACGCGGCAGGAAGTGCAGACCTTCCGGGGCGCGATCAAGGCGCTGGCGCTCGGCCGGGGCAAGGCGCGGGTGATCCGTGACGACTGATCGCGTCGCCATTATCGGTTCCGGCCCGGCCGGCCTGATGGCCGCTGAAGTGCTGTCGGACGCCGGTGTCGGCGTCGACGTTTACGAGGCGATGCCGAGCGCCGGGCGCAAATTCCTGATGGCCGGAAAAAGCGGACTGAACATATCTCATACCGGATCAGGTCATGACGTCCTCATGCGATACCATGACTATAGCGGACTATTCCCCGACCAGATCGGAGCTTTCGGACCGGACGAGGTGACCGCCTGGATGGAAGGCCTCGGCATGTCCGCGCATGTTGGCCCGACCGGCCGAATCTTCCCGCAATCGATGAAGGCGTCCCCACTGCTGCGCGCCTGGTTGAGGCGGCTCGCAGACAGGGGCGTTCGGCTTCACCTGAAACACCGCTGGACCGGCTGGGCACCGGATGGCGCACTCACCTTCGATACGCCGGAGGGGGCCATGACCTTCATGCCCGCCGCAGCGGTCTTCGCCCTTGGCGGCGGCAGCTGGCGGCGGCTCGGGTCGGACGGCGCGTGGGCTGGTCCGTTCGGCGAGGCGGGAATTGAGGTGGCGCCGTTCCGGCCTTCGAATTGCGGGTTCACCGTGGACTGGTCCCAGCGGATACGGGACGAGTTTGCCGGTGCGCCGGTGAAAGGCGTGCGCTTGTCAGCAGGCGGGCAGGCGACGCGAGAGGAATTTGCCTTAACGGCGCGCGGCGTTGAGAGCGGCGGCGTCTACTCGCTCTCCGCCGCGCTTCGCGATGAGATCGAAGCAGACGGCAGCGCGACGCTCTGGCTGGACCTGCTGCCGGATATGGATGTGGCGGAAGTTGCGCGACGGCTGGCGGCGGCGCCTGTCAAACAGTCCCTGTCGAACCGGTTGCGCAAGGCGCTGAAGCTCACCGGGGTGAAATCGGCTTTGTTGTTTGAGTGCGCGGACCGTGACGCGCTGAACGATCCGGCGCGCGCGGCGGAGGCGATCAAGGCGCTGCCGCTGAAGCTGACTGGCACGGTGCCGCTGGATGAGGCGATCTCGACGGCAGGCGGCGTCGCGTGGGGTGCGCTGGACGATCGGCTGATGCTGAAAGAAAAGCCCGGGTATTTCTGCGCGGGCGAGATGATCGCATGGGATGCGCCAACAGGCGGCTATCTGATCACGGCCTGCATGGCGACAGGCCGGGCGGCCGGACGCGGCGTGCTGGATTGGCTCGCACGCCACGCCGCGGACTGATCCCGGTTACTTGCCCTTCCAGACCGGGGCACGCTTCTCGATGAAGGCTTTGGGGCCTTCCTTGAAGTCTTCGGTGCCGACGATGCTGGCGAAGGCCTTGCCGCTGTCTTTCCAGAGTTCGTCATCGGTCTTGGAGGTGGCCTCGATCGCGACCGACCGGCTGGCGGCGACGGCGAGCGGGGCGTTGGCGGTGATGCGGGCGGCGAGCTTTTCAGCTTCGGCCATCACTTCGGCTTCCGGGGCCACCTTGTTGACCATGCCAAGCTCATAGGCGCGCTGAGCCGGCAGCGGATCACCCGTGAGGATGACTTCCAGCGCCATCGCCTTGCCGATGACGCGCGGCAGGCGGAACAGGCCACCGGCACCGGCGACCAGTGAGCGCTTCACTTCCGGCAGGCCGAAATTCGTGTCCTCGGCGCAGATGATCATGTCGCAGGACAGCGCGACTTCCGTTCCGCCTGCGAGGGCCGAGCCGGTGATGGCCGCGATCAGCGGCTTCGTGCGCTCACGTTTTGCAATCCCTGCAAAGCCGCCTTTCTTGGTTGAAAGGGCGGCGCCGTTGCCAGCCGAGATTTCTTTCAGGTCAGCGCCGGCGCAGAAGGCCTTGCCGACAGCCGTGAGGATGCCCACCCAGACTTCCGGGTCGGATTCCATCTGGTCGAGCGCGGCTTCCATCGTCTGGGCCATTTCGCCATTGATGGCGTTACGGGCTTCCGGACGGTTCATCGTGATGATGGCGACGTGGCCCTTTTTCTCATATTCGACTGGCATTTGATTTCCTCCTCAGGGGTTCTTTTCCAAGAGCTAGAAGTGTTTCCCCAACGTCGCGCAAGCGCGGTTTTAGCGGGGTCTTATTGGGCCTCCCGCGGTTCGGTCGTCAGTGTGAATTGCAGGTAGGCATTGTAAAGGGGCGGCTCACCATACTGCATCACGCTCATATCGGCGCCGATTGCATCCTCTGGACGTTTCCTGCCTTCTGCCTTGAGGAATGCCCGGAAATTGCCGTTCCCGACATGGCCATAGCTGCTCCAATGATCCTTCGCTGCGAGGCAGTTGGAGATCTCGTGAAAGCGGGCGAATTCATTCTGGCCGAAGGCTGCACGGCTTTCCTGGGTGATGGGCCCGACATCGGATTCGTTCATTCCGCAGGTGAGAACAGAACTGGCGCGGCCGGTTGCGTCGACCTTGTCCTCGATTGAGCATTTGGAGAAGAGCCCCAGCAGCGGCTCCGCCGGATAGATATTGTCATTCCGCAGCGCACCATTGCTGGGCTCGAACAGATCCTTCCACGACACATCCTGCTGGCCGGACACGATCAGGGCATCGACAGAGTCGCAAAGCGCATCCTCTGCGAAAGCAGGTGCAGCAAAGGCGAGAAGGCAGGTGAGGCCTGCGAGCGGGTATCGGATAGCGAGCATGCGGGGAATCTCCTTTGGACGCATGGACGCTAAAGCGTTCGTGGGAAGTGGCCAGTCCCTTCGTGGAAAAATGACAAGCAGGCTTCCCCGACGTCGCACGCGCACACCTCTTGCCGAACCTTGGGGCAAGGGCTTGTAATGGATTCATGGAACTGAATCTGAGCCCCGAATACGAAGCCTTCCGCCAGGACGTGAACCGTATCCTGACGGAGAATGCCCATCTGGCCCCCGGCCCGGAAGACAGAGGGATGAAACATCCCAAACGTCTCGCCTGGCAGAAATTCCTGATCGAGAACGGGCTGACCGCCCGAACGATCCCGAAGGAATATGGCGGCTATGGCGCCGAGCCCGATCTGTTGAAGTCCCGGATCATTGCGGAAGAGTTTGCGCGGACGGGAATCGCTCGCCCCATGGGCGGGCAGGGTATTTCGATGCTGGTGCCGACCCTGCTGGAGCTGGGCACGCCGGAGCAGAAGGAGGCTTACATCCGCCCGACGCTACATGGCGAGATGATCTGGTGTCAGGGCTATTCGGAGCCGGGCGCGGGGTCTGACCTCGCGGCGCTGCGCACGGCGGCCGTGGAAGACGGCGACGATTTCATCATCAATGGCCAGAAGATCTGGACCTCCACCGCGAAGCAGGCGGACATGATCTTCTGCCTTGTACGGACGGACCCGGATGCGAAGAAGCATCACGGCATCAGCTATGTCCTGTTCTCCATGGACACGCCGGGCATCGAAGTGCGCCCGCTGGTCGACATGACCGAGAATGCGAACTTCAACGAAGTCTTCTTCACTGACGTGCGTGTGCCGCAGAGCGGCATCGTGTTCGAGAAGAATAAAGGCTGGCAGGTGGCGAATGCCACGCTGACGCATGAGCGCGGCATGCTGGGAGACCCGAACGCGACCAAGGCACGCTTCCTGGAACTCGTCGAGCTGATGAAGACGGAAACGCTGAACGGCGAGCGCCTGATCGACAATCCGCTGCTGCGGGACCGGCTGATCAAGCTGCAGGGCGAAGTCTATGCGATGCAGGCGAACGGCCTGCGTGTGACGACGGCCAGCCTCAAGCGGGAAAGCGCGGGACTCGCCGGCCTGATTGTGAAGCTGCAGGGCTGTGAGCTGAACCACCAGATTGCCGGTCTCGCCATCGACGCACTGGGCGAACTTGGCATTCTCTACGGCGAGGGGGACCATCTGAGGGCGGATGGGTCCTGGCAGTGGCGCTACATGTATGATCTCGGCCTGATCATTGGCGGCGGCACGGCGCAGATCCAGAAGAACATCATCTCCGAACGCGGCCTCGGCATGCCGCGCGAACCCAAGCCGGCAAAGGTGTAAGTCATGGAATTCGCACTCTCAGAAGACCAGCGCATGCTGCAGGATTCGATCAGCGGATTCCTGAAAGACAATGCGTCGCTCGACACGATCCGCAAGATTGCCGAAGGCGACGCAGAGGCAAAGGCCGGGCTGGATACCGGGCTCGCCGAAATGGGCATCATGGGCCTGCACGTGCCGGAAACGATGGGCGGCTCAGGCCTTGGCCTGCTGGAAGCCTGCCTTGTCCAGGAAGCGCTCGGCTATACCGTGGCGCCATCGGGCTTCCTCGCGGCGACGGTCGCGGCGGACCTGTTGCCGAACTATCAGGAAGACTATCCGCGCGGTATTGCGGACGGGGAAATGGTGTTCGGTCTCGCCCTGACGGAACTTTCCTCGCGCCGCGATGGTGCGGGTGTGAGGGCTGACAATGGGCGCCTCAGCGGGACCAGCCTGCTTGCCGATGTGCCGACAGGCGCGACCCATGTATTGGTCGCAGACACGAGCGGCAGCTTCCATGTTGTTGACAACTGGTCGGCCGAGCCGATGCGGACGATTGACCGGACACGCAGTTTCCAGCAGCTCACCTTCGACGGTGCGCTGGCGGAAACCAGCACACAGCCCGACCCATCCGCGCTGGCCGTTGCCCGCCTGCTCGTCGCTGCCGATACATTGGGCGCGGCGCAGGCCATGCTCGACAAGGCGGTGGAGTACGCAAAGGAGCGCAAGCAGTTCGGCCGCGTGATCGGTTCGTTCCAGGCGGTGAAGCATCTCTGCGCCGAAATGGCTGCGAAGCTCGAACCGGCAAGAGCGCTTGTCTGGCATGCGGCCTATGCGATGGACACGAAAGACCCGGAAGCCCTGGTCATGGCGAATCTCGCCAAGGCGCATCTTGCGGAAGTCGGAACCTTCATCGCGAAAACGGCGACCGAAGTGCATGGCGGTATGGGCTTCACCGACCTTCTGGGCCTGCACTACTGGTTCAAACGGATTGGCGTGAACCGCCAGCTGTTCGGTAGCCCGGAACAGGTGCGCCAGACTGCGGCCGAACTGCAGGGCTTCGTCGCCGCCTGAGCCATCTGGTTCAAGCCTGACGGCGCAGCGGAGGCGCAGGTTCCATGCGCAGGGCCTGCGCCGGGTTCTGCCGGAAACAGGGATGCGCTTCTGAACAGAGCAGGCCGCGCAGCCAGTCGAGAACTGTCATGCAGCGTTCCAGCCGACGCGCCCGTTCCGGGAACGACAGCCATATGTCGTCCCGCACGTCCGGCAGCGGACAGATGCGGCATATGTCCGTGTGCGATGCTTCGACAAAAGTGGGCAGGGCGCACAGGGCCGCGCCGGACCGGCACTCCGCCAGGGCAGAGGCAAGGCTGTTGGTCACCGGTGAGCGTTCGCAGAATTGCCGGAGCGGATTCGCCGGTGTCAGGCTCCCGGTGATCCGGAGGGCCAGTCCCTGCGGAAAGATGCATCGTGCTGCGCTGATGTCGGAAAGGGCGGCCAGACCGCCCTCAACGGCCGGATGCGATGGCGCGGCGTAGATGGCGTAATGCACCTTGCCGAGGCGGCGGGTGACCAGGTCTGACTGAACCGGGCGGTCCAGCGTCGTCAGAATATCTGCTGGATTGAGCGCTTCCGGCGTGGGCGGGGTCCATGCGCTGGTCCGCAGGTCGATTCCCGGATGACTGCGCAGGAATGTTGGTAGTTGAGGAGCCAGCCACCAGGCGAGTAACGCCTCGTCCACATCCAGGCGGACGATACCGGTCTGTGTGCCTTGCCGGTCTGCGACATCGATCTCCACAGCTTCCATCACGTCAGCCATCACATTGGCATGGCGAAGGAGAATGCTGCCTGCTTCCGTCAGTTCAATGCCGCGTGTGGAGCGATGAAACAGCTGCGTGTTGAGGTCCGCCTCCAGGTCTGAGACGCGGCGGCTGATGGTTGGCACGGAGCCGCCGAGCCGGATGGCTGCAGCGCTCATGCTGCCGAGATGGGCGACCGTCCGGAACACCCGGATTTTGTCCCAGTCAAACAGTTCAGCCTGCATCACGTCCCCTTGCAGAGCTGAAACGCCCCCTTTCTCCCACGGCTAAAGCCCCCTCCCGCAAAACCTGAAAAACTCAATCTAAGCGTGTAGTGGAGAGTCGGGATGAAAGCAACGAGAAATAGTAAAAAGTCTACAATACACGTAGACATTGTGCGGATTGAGCAGCGGGCCAACGAGCTGGGCTTCCGGCACGCGACCATCCGGGAGCTGGGGGAAGGCATCCGCCTGGCCGAATCGCTGATGAACTCAAAAATTGCCACACCGGACGCCGTGATGCGGATGGATGTGGTCACCGGCATGACGGCCTGGGTCACGGGAGAGCCGATCGAGGGCGTGTTCCTTGTCCTGCCTTTGTCACCCGCCGGCGAGCAGGCCGTGCGGGATGGAACTTACTGCCCCGCAGACCCGGCGCCAGCGCATCTGGCCTGGCACGGGCGCGATGTCGCTGGCGTCTATATCGGTGTCTATGCCGGTGCCACGAAGGAAGCGCGGCGTGCCGTGATGACTGCCGCGGCGGTGATGCGGGTAGAGCAATTCGCAGCGGTGCCCAGCTTCGCCCGCGGCGCCACGGATGACGGCAAACGTTCCATGACGTCCCTCGGGTTTTCACCGCTTGAAGGCGGCCTGCCAGACCTCTGGGTGCAGGAAGCGCTCTCTACTGGATCGGAGGCGGCCTGATGACACGGCCGGAGGTGGGGAAACGGGGATTGCAGCGTCCGGTGCCGGAAACCGCCTGGGAGCGCTACAGCGCGCGTCCGGTCAGGTCGCTGGACGAATTGCAGATGGCGGCCGCGATCCGCGCGGCGGTTTTCATGTCGGAACAGGCCTGTCCGTATGAAGAGGAATATGACGGCAACGATCTGTGCGGCACGCATTTCCTGCTATTCGATGGGGCAGAGCCGGTGGGCACACTGCGCGTGCGCTGGTTTGCGGACTTCGCAAAGCTGGAGCGGATTGCCCTCCTGCCGCGAGAGCGGGGGCGCATGGGTCTGCGGGTCCTGCTAGCGGAAATGTTTGAACTGGTGGCGCGCAAGGGGTACCGGCGGATGCTCGGCCAGATCCAGGCGCGGCTCTGGCCGGTCTGGTCACGCACCTTCAATTGCCGCCTCCTGCCGGGCCGAGCGCCGTTCTGGTTCTCGGATTATGAATACCGCGAAATCGAGATCTTCGTGCCAGAGCACCCGAATGCCCTGCCGATGGAAGCGGACCCGTATCAGATCATCCGCCCCGAAGGCGCCTGGGACCTCCCCGGCGTGCTGGACGCCTCAGCCGAACGGGCGCCGGGGCAGAACGAGGCGGCGTGAGTTTTCGTATTGTCTGGGAAAATGGTGCCCGGGGGCGGAATCGAACCACCGACACGCGGATTTTCAATCCGCTGCTCTACCCCTGAGCTACCCGGGCGGGCCGTGGGGAAGGGCGCTATCTAACGGAGCCCTGCGGGCTTGTCCATGCTGATTTCAGTCTTCTGCTGACATATCCCCGGCAGGGCCGGGACGCGGGGAGTCCTCATCGTCGTCGACTGGCGGGCCGGGAATGGCGTAGCCCTCGTTCAGCCACTTGCCGAGGTCCACATCCGCGCAGCGTTTGGAGCAGAAGGGCCGGTATTGCGCAGACACCGGGTTCTTGCGGCACTGGGCACATTTGGGCTGGCGTTTCTCGGGGGGCACGGGCTGGCTCATGGGACTGCGAAAACTATTGGGGATGTCGGATCGGTCGAGTCGTAAGTGAAGCGGTCGCCGTACTTTTCCGCAAGGGCCTGTCTGAGAGTGGCGCCGTCGCGGTTCAGCCAGTCGAGCGCTGGCCGGGGAAGGTCAAGGCAGAGCTTGTCCATGCGTTTCGCCCTGGCTTCCTGCTCCAGCCGCCGAAAACCGTCGAAACACACAGAGCGCGGCGTCTTCTCACCGGTGGGGCCCAGCAAGCGTTCCGCGATGGGTGTCTCGGCCCATTCGACCGACGCCTGCAGGAGGCCAAGGTCTGACGGCAACAACACCCGTGCGCGCTGGTCGGAAATATTGCGGAACACGGCATTGAACCGGTCCCGGACCTGCTTGCCGGCTTCGCGATTGAGCGGGCTGACGCAATCCATCACGATAAGTCCGCCGAGATTTCTGAGCCGTAGCTGACGGGCGAGTTCGGCCGCAGCATCCAGGTTCACTTTCAGGGCGCGGCTGGCCGCGCGTCCGGTATCGGTGCGGCCGGATGTATCGACATCCACGGCAACCAGCGCCCGGGTCCGCTCCAGCGTGATGTTGCCGCCCCCGGGCAGGTTCACCGTGTCAGAGACCACCATGTCGAAGGCCATGGCGACGGTCTGGTCGCCCGGTTCGACAGGTTCCACCTTCGCCGTGCCCCATGGCGCCAGGAAGCGGATATCCGGCGTCTTTTCGGCAAGTGCCACCCGGGGCAGCTTGCTGCCTTCCCGTGCCTCGGCCACGACCCGGACTTCAAGGGATTGCCCCTCCGTCAGACCGTGCCCTTCCTGCAGACGCAGGAAGGCGTCACCGGCATGGTTCTCCAGTTCGACAAAGCCACCGCCCTGAGGAAGCGAGATCGTATGCAGGCGCCCGGTCATCACCTCGCCGATCCGGACAAGCCTGTCTTCTGTCAGGCGGGTCAGCCGGACAGCGATGGGACGGCCGGTTTCATCGAGGGCGACTTCGCGCGTTTCCGCGGCGCACACTTCCTGAAGGATGCGAGCCGCGGGCATGAGCTTAGCCGAGATCCTTGATCAGGGCGGCGGTGACCGGATCGTCTGCCGTGTTGTCGCCGGACAGGGCCGGTTTCAGGCGGGTGGCCATCGTCTTGCCGCGCTCGACGCCCCATTGGTCGAATGGGTTCAAGCCCCAGAGCTTGCCCGCGAAATAGGTCCGGTGCTCATAGAGTGCGATGAGGCTGCCGAACGCTTCCGGGCCGAAGGCCTTGTGATGCAGGAAAGAGGAAGCGCGGCCTCCGGCATGGACTTTCTGTTTCGCGACGGCGTCCGACAGATCTGGTTCTTCGGCTTTCACTTCCTCGAGCGACCGTCCGTTGGCCAGAACTTCGGCCTGGGCGAGGGCATGGGCCGTGAGGGCAGTGATGCCCTCCGGGTCGCGGTCAAAGTCCGGCGCGAGGATAAATTCGGACGGAACGCTGCGGGATCCCTGGTGGAGCCATTGGTGATAGGAATGCTGGCCGACGGAGCCTTCGCCGCCCCAGAGGGCGGGCGCCGTGGAATAGGGTGAGGGCACGCCGCCGGGGCCGACGGACTTGCCGTTCGATTCCATTTCCAGCTGCTGCAGGTAGGTCGGCAGCATGCGCAGGCGGTGGGAATAGGCGAGCATGACCCGCATGCTGCGCTCAAGGAAAGAGGCGTTCCAAAAGTCGAGCAGGGCGAGGCGCATCGGCAGGTTTTCGGCAAGCGGGGCAGAGCGGGTATGCGCATCCATGTCCGCGGCGCCCTTCAGGATTGCTTCGAATGTCCCGGTTTTGAGATAGATCATGCAGGCCAGCGACGCCGACGACCAGAGCGAGAAGCGCCCGCCGACCGGTAGCGGCATGTCGAAAAGATAGCCGTCATTGCTGCCGAGCCAGGCTTTCGCGCGCTCGGGATTGGCGGTGACCAGCGCGATCTGTCGGCCAGCCTCCTCCCCGAGAGACGCTTCCATCCATTTACGGGCACGGCCAAGATTGTAGAGCGTCTCTTCGGTTCCGAAGGATTTCGAGACGCCGATAACAAGCGTCGTTGCCGGGTCCAGCCCGGTGAGGGCGTGATCGAGGTCCCACGGATCGACATTGGCGCAGAAACGCAGATCGATGCCGGGTGTTGCGAGGTCTGAAAAGGCATCGGCAATCAGGCGGGGGCCGAAATCCGACCCGCCGATACCGATGTGAAGGACGGCCTTGTAGGGCTCACCGCTGACGGTCCGAATGTCGCCTTGCTGCAGGCGGCGGGCAAACTCCAGCGCGGGCAGGACGCTCTGGCGCACCTTCTCCGCCTCGCCGGAAAGCGGGGCCTGTGCCCGCAGCGCCCAGTGCAGGGCCGGGCGGTTCTCCGACGGATTTACAATGTCTCCATTGAAGAGGCTTGAGGCGGCTGCTTCCAGTCCGGCGTCCGCTCCATGGGCGAGCAAGGCTGCGTCTGAATCGGCGTCCAGGTATTGGCGGGAAAGGTCGGCCGTCCAGCCAGCCGCATAGAGCGACGCCTGACCCGCCCGGGCTGTGGCAAGGTCCTTCAGGGAGGCGGCCTTGAGGGCGGCGGCGAGGGAACCTAGATCGGCACTCATGTCGCGGGTCCTTTCCGTTGGTGGAAGTCACGGCTTACCCATGGTTCGCTGCCCGGCGCAAGATGTTGCCCGTATAGGTGCAGACGAACGCAATTGTGCGCTTGAATCCCGCGCCACACATGGGTATGAGGCCCGTTTAACAGGCCGGAGGCCTGATTTGGTATCCCGTCCGGCGGGCCGGACAGAACACGAATTCAAGGAGAGGCCCGATGGGCAAGGCAAAGTTTGAGCGTAACAAGCCGCACGTGAACATCGGCACGATTGGCCACGTTGACCACGGCAAGACGACGCTGACGGCAGCGATTTCGATGGTGCTGGCGGAAGCATCCGGCGGTGAATCGAAATCCTATGCAGACATTGACTCTGCACCGGAAGAGAAGGCGCGCGGGATCACGATCAACACCGCGCACGTGGAATACGAGACGGCCAACCGTCACTATGCCCACGTCGACTGCCCCGGACACGCTGACTATGTGAAGAACATGATCACCGGTGCGGCCCAGATGGACGGCGCGATCCTGGTTGTGAACGCGGCTGACGGCCCGATGCCGCAGACCCGTGAGCACATCCTGCTTGCCCGCCAGGTTGGCGTGCCGGCCCTGGTCGTGTTCCTGAACAAGGTTGACCAGGTCGACGACGAAGAGCTGCTCGAGCTCGTCGAGATGGAAGTCCGCGAACTGCTGTCGTCCTACGAATTCCCGGGCGACGACATCCCGATCATCAAGGGCTCGGCGCTTGCGGCTGTCGAAGGCCGTGACGACAATATCGGCAAGGACCGTATCCTTGAGCTGATGGCAGCTGTCGACGAGTACATCCCGACGCCGGAACGTCCGCTGGACAAGCCGTTCCTGATGCCGGTCGAAGACGTGTTCTCGATCTCCGGCCGCGGTACGGTTGTGACCGGCCGTGTGGAGCAGGGCATCATCAAGGTTGGCGACGAGATCGAAATCGTCGGTATCCGCGACACCACGAAGACGACCTGCACGGGCGTTGAAATGTTCCGCAAGCTGCTCGACCAGGGCCAGGCTGGCGACAATATCGGTGCCCTGCTGCGCGGTGTGGACCGTGAAGGCGTTGAGCGTGGCCAGGTTCTGGCCAAGCCGGGCTCGATCACGCCGCACGCCAAGTTCGAAGCCGAGGCCTACATCCTGACCAAGGAAGAAGGCGGCCGTCACACGCCGTTCTTCACCAACTACCGTCCGCAGTTCTACTTCCGTACGACGGACGTGACGGGTGTTGTGACGCTTCCGGCGGACAAGGAAATGGTCCTGCCGGGCGACAATGTGAAAATGGACGTGGAACTGATCACCCCGATCGCCATGGACCAGGGCCTGCGCTTCGCGATCCGCGAAGGTGGCCGCACGGTCGGCGCCGGCGTCGTCTCGGCCATCAAAGACTAAGTCTTCAAGGCCAACGCCTCACAGAATCGAAAAGGCCGCCCAAACAGGGCGGCCTTTTTGCTTGGGGAGGGCAATTGCCAAAATTGGCTTTTCGCTGAAGCTTCCGGCTTGCCGTGGCAGGGAGTTTGGGGCAAACCCTCACCTCGCCTGAAGGGGTATAGCTCAGTTGGTAGAGCATCGGTCTCCAAAACCGAGGGTCGCGGGTTCGAGTCCTGCTGCCCCTGCCAGGCGGATTTCCTGAAATTGAAGCTAGAAGCCGCCGCGTTCAGGACGAACTCGTGCATACCTGCGCAATACACAAAAATAATGCTGTGGTACCGCTAAGCGTAAACGAGGTGTGAACGATTTCGGGTGAATTGATTGGGTCCTGCGCCAACCGGCGCATCTGTCAATTCCTGCCAGAAAGGCGATCGTTTCATGTCAGCCAAATCCCGCACCTCTGCCGCACCTTCGATCGCTAAGCTGATCGCAACGGAACTCGGCATTTCGGAACGCCAGGTCGAGACCGTGATTGAATTGCTCGAAGAAGGCGCGACGGTGCCTTTCATCGCGCGATACCGGAAAGAACGGACAGGCGGGCTGGATGACACACAGCTGCGTACGCTGGCGGAGCGCCTCGACTATCTGACAGAACTGGCCAAGCGCCGCGACACGATCCTCGATGCGATCCGGCAGCAGGACAAGCTGACACCAGACCTTGAGCGCGAGATCATGGCAGCCACCACGAAAGTGACCCTGGAAGACCTGTACGCGCCTTACAAGCAGAAGCGCCGGACCAAGGCGACCATCGCGAAGGAGGCGGGGCTGGAGCCATTGGCGGAGCGCATTCTCGCCAACCCGGCGGTAGCTCTGGAAGCGGAGGCCAAAGCCTTCGTCTCAAAGAAAAAAGGCGTGGACACGCCCGATGCCGCGCTGAGCGGCGCGCGGGAAATTATCGTCGAGAAGATTGCGGAGACACCGCGCCTTTCCCGCAAGATCCGGGAAACGGTCTGGAAGCAGGGCAAGCTTGGCTCCTCTCTGGTCAAAGGCAAGGAAACCGAAGGGGCGAAGTTCTCTGACTATTTCGATTTCGACGAGCCATTCGAGAAGATGCCGTCGCACCGGGCGCTGGCGATGCTGCGGGGGCAGAAGGAAGGCATCCTGCGGATCAAGGTGGATGTGCCGCACACGGATACGCGTCATCATCCAGCCGTGCGGGAAATCTGTTCCGAATTCGGTTTCGCCAAAAAAGGCCGTGCGGCCGACGAGTGGCTGATGGAAACGGCGGAAGCGGCCTGGAAGGGCAAGCTGGAACCGTCCAGTTCCCGCGAGTCCATCAATCGCCTGAAGGATTCGGCGGACAGTGAAGCGATCCGTGTGTTCTCACGCAACATGAAAGACCTGCTGATGGCCGCACCGGCCGGGCACAAGGTGGTCATGGGGATTGATCCGGGTATTCGGACGGGCTGCAAGGTCGCCGTCGTGGATTCGACCGGCAAGCTGATCGACACCGCGACGATCTATCCGCACGAACCGAAGAAGGACTGGGCGGGCGCCCTGACGACGCTGGCGAAACTGTGCAAGAAGCACAAGGTGGAACTCGTCAGTGTCGGGAACGGTACGGCGGGGCGTGAAACAGATAAGCTGGTTGCGGACCTGTCGGACAAGATGCCCGATCTTGGCCTGACGCGCCTGATGGTGTCGGAGGCGGGAGCATCTGTCTATTCCGCGTCAGAACTCGCCGCGAAGGAGTTTCCAGACCTTGATGTCAGTATCCGCGGGGCGGTCTCCATTGCACGCCGCCTGCAGGACCCGCTGGCGGAACTTGTGAAGATCGAACCCAAGGCCATCGGTGTCGGCCAGTACCAGCATGATGTCGATCAGGGGCAACTCGCGAAGTCACTGGACGGCGTGGTGGAAGACTGCGTGAACGCGGTGGGCGTGGATGTGAACACGGCGTCGGCGTCGTTGCTGTCGCGCGTTGCCGGGCTCAACGCGACGATTGCGGCCAACATTGTCGCCTATCGTGACAAGAACGGACCGTTCACGTCGCGCAGCCAGTTGAAGAAAGTGCCGCGGCTTGGCCCAAAGGCATTTGAGCAGGCTGCCGGCTTCCTGCGCATCATGGATGGCAAAAACCCGCTCGATGCGTCCGCGGTCCACCCGGAAGCCTATCCGGTGGTCGAGCGCATTGCGAAGAAGACCGGCCGCAAGGTCGATGCCCTGATCGGAGACAAGGCGTTCCTGTCGAAGCTGAAGGCAGAAGATTTTGCGGACGACACGTTCGGTGTGCCGACTGTGAAGGACATCCTCGCAGAGCTGGAAAAGCCAGGCCGTGATCCGCGGCCGGAATTCAAGACGGCGACTTTCAAGGATGGTGTCGACACAATTGGCGACCTGAAACCCGGTATGCGGCTTGAAGGTGTTGTGACCAATGTCACCGCTTTCGGGGCGTTCGTCGATATTGGTGTCCATCAGGATGGCCTGGTGCATATTTCCGAACTGGCAGACACTTTCGTGAAGGACCCGCATACGGTCGTGAAGACGGGGCAGGTTGTGAACGTTGTCGTTCTGGAAGTGGATGCCGCCCGCAAGCGCATAGGCCTCAGCATGAAGCGGCAAGGCGGCCGTCCGGCAGCAAAGTCCGAAAAGGCATCGAAAGCGCCTGAGCGCAAGCCATCTGACAGTCCGTTCGGCGTGCTGGCCTCGCTCCGGTAAGGGTGGACGCGGCACCCGCCGTGCTGCCTAATGGCCTTCCTATCGGGAGGCGCAGTTGAACGGCATGGCGGATCTGGACGGAGAATACGACCACATCATCGTGGGCGCAGGCTCGGCGGGCTGCGTGGTCGCCAATCGCCTGTCGGAGGGTGGAAAACGCCGCGTACTCCTGCTCGAGGCGGGCGGACGGGATAACTGGATATGGTTCCACATTCCGGTTGGTTACCTGTTTGCGATCGGCAACCCGCGCTCGGACTGGATGTTCGAGACGGTAGCGGAACCGGGCCTTAATGGACGCAAACTGAACTATCCGCGGGGCCGGGTGCTCGGCGGCTCATCCGCCATAAACGCCATGATCTCCATGCGAGGGCAGGCAGCAGATTACGATCATTGGAAAAGCCTCGGCTTGCCGGGCTGGGGCTGGAATGATGTTCTGCCGGTCTTCCGCCGGATTGAGGATCATTTCCTTGGGGAAAGCGAAACACATGGCGCAGGCGGAGAATGGCGCGTCGAGGCGCCGCGCGTGCGCTGGGGCATTCTGGACGCCGTTCGCGAGGCGGCGCGGGAGATAGGTGTCGAACCGGTCGATGATTTCAATACCGGGGAAAATGAAGGCTCCTCCTATTTTCATGTGAACCAAAAGAAAGGCCTGCGCTGGTCAGCGGCGCGAGGTTTCCTGAAGCCTGCCATGGGACGCAAGAACCTCCGTGTGGAGACGGGGTGCCTCACGGACAAGCTGGTCATGGAGCACGGCCGTGTTGTGGCGGTCGACTACCTGCAGGATGACCAGCCGCGGCGGGCGCGATGCCGGGGGGAGGTTATCCTCTGTGCCGGCGCAATAGGGTCTGTGCAGGTCCTCCAACGCTCCGGTATCGGGCCGGGAGAGATATTGAAGGAGGCGGGCGTTGCCGTGCAGGTTGACCGGCAAGGCGTTGGCCGGAACCTGCAGGACCATTTGCAACAGCGCGCGATTTACAGGGTCACCGGCGCGCGGACGCTGAACGAGACCTACCACAATCTTTTCCAGCGAGGGCTGATGGGGCTCGACTATGCGTTGCGGCGGCGTGGACCGCTCACCATGGCGCCGTCGCAGCTCGGTATCTTTACACGTTCCGATGCCGGGCAGGGACGCGCAAATATTGAATTCCATGTGCAGCCCCTTTCTCTGGATAAATTTGGCGACCCGCTGCACCGTTTTCCCGCGATCACCGTCAGCGCCTGCAATCTCAGGCCGACCTCACGGGGCGAAGTGCATATTGTGTCGGCGGCGCCTTCTGAAATGCCGAAGATCGCGCCGAATTATCTTTCCACGGATGAAGATCGGAAGGTGGCTGCGGATGCCATCCGCGTCACTCGGCAACTGATGCGCCAGCCAGCCATGGCGCAGTTTTCGCCGGAGGAATTCCTGCCGGGGCCTGCTGTAGGGAATGACGATGCCGCATTGGCCAAGGCGGCCGGAGACATCGGCACGACGATCTTCCATCCTGTCGGCACGGCGAAGATGGGGCGCCACGACGATCCGTCAGCTGTTGTGGACAAGGATTTGCGGGTGATCGGTCTGGAAGGGTTGCGGGTGATCGATGCATCCGTCATGCCCACGATCACGTCCGGCAATACAAACACACCAACCATCATGATCGCAGACAAGGTTTCCCGGGAGATGATGACATGAGTAAACCGGAGCAGTCTTGGTGGCGCGGTGCGGTCTTGTACCAGATTTATCCACGTTCCTATCTTGATACGAATGGTGATGGTGTCGGGGATTTGCCAGGCATCACGCAGAAGCTGGGCTATATTGCCTCGCTCGGCGTGGATGGCATCTGGATCTCCCCCTTCTTTGCGTCGCCGATGAAGGATTTTGGCTACGATGTCTCAGACTATTGTGCTGTCGATCCGATCTTCGGCACGCTGGAGGACTTTGACCAGCTTCTGGACCGCGCTCACGGTTATGGACTGAAGGTAATAATCGATCAGGTCTATGCCCACACATCGGATGAACATGCCTGGTTCACCGAGTCACGCCAGAGCCGAAATAATCCGAAGGCAGACTGGTATGTATGGCAGGATCCGAAACCGGACGGGACACCGCCGAATAATTGGCAGGCCGTCTTCGGTGGGGCTGCCTGGACTTGGGATGCGCGGCGCCAGCAATACTTCATGCACAATTTTCTGCCCGAACAGCCGCAGCTGAACGTCCACAATCCAGAGGTTCAGGACGCGTTGCTGGCGACAGCGCGCTTCTGGCTGGACCGGGGCGTGGATGGCTTCCGGCTGGATGCGATTAATTTCGCCATGCACGACCGGGAATTCCGGGACAATCCGCCATGGGACCCGGCGGGCAGAACGATCACCCGTCCGTTTGACCTGCAGCGGCGGGAACATAACCAATCCCAGCCAGAGGTTCCGGAGTTCCTGAAGCGGGTTCGCGAACTGACAGATGAATACGGCGACCGGTACACCGTTGCCGAAGTCGCAAGTGACGACCCCTTGCCGACGATGAGGTCTTACACACGGGGCGATGACCGGCTGACCGCCGCTTACAGCTTCGATTTCCTGTATGCCCAGACATTGACGGCGAAGCGCGTTCGCAGGTCACAAGGAAACTGGACCGGATCACTGGAAGAGGGATGGCCGTCCTGGGAGTTTTCGAACCATGATGCGCCACGCTGTGTCAGCCGATGGTATGACGGGCTGGATAGGCCCCGGTTTGCGAAGCTGACGAACGCGCTACTCCTTTGCCTGCGAGGAAATCCGATCCTGTTTCAGGGGGAGGAGCTGGGCCTGACGCAGGTGGATGTGCCGTTCGAGGCGCTGCAGGATCCGGAGGCCATCGCGAACTGGCCGAGGACTCTGGGGCGGGACGGCGCGCGGACACCGATGCCCTGGGAGGAAAATGCGCCGAATGCAGGGTTCTCGCAGGCCAGGCCCTGGTTGCCGGTGGGAGCCGACCATCCTCGCCTGTCGGTTGGCGTGCAGGAGGACGAGCCGGAATCGGTGTTGAATTTCACGCGCAGATTACTGGATATCCGTAAGGGGAGCCCGGCCCTGAAATGGGGCGATGTGTCTTTCGCTGACAGTCCGGAGCCGTTGCTCATCATGATCCGCTCCTCCGGGACTGAAACGGTGACATGTCTTTTCAATCTCGGTGGATCGCCGATCGAGATTTCGGAGGCGGCTCATCTGGATGGTACGGTCCTGATTCAGTCCGATGGGCTGGATCAGCCGCCGGGCAGAGTTCTGCCGCCCCATTCATTTGCGATTCTGAAGCTCTGATGGGGCCAGATTGGTTTCGCAGGTATCGTTCTGCTGCAGGCGTCCAGATGACTTCATCGGAGGTGTTTGCGCGCAAATCCACTGAAAGATTGGGCGAATGATGAAACGTTGGAGAAACCTCGCACCAAAATTTTCCAGCTCTTCCGGAATGCTCTAACAAGAATACTGAACATCCGCGTGAAAGGAGCGCGACATGGCCAAATTCATACCGGTCGATCCCTTCGACATTGTCATTTTCGGGGGCACCGGCGACCTGTCGCGGCGCAAGCTCCTTCCGGCGCTCTTCCACCGCTGGCTGGACGGACAGATTCCCGAAAACAGTGCCATTGTCGGGGCGGCTCGTTCGGAGCTGGATGACAAGGCCTATCGCGCGATGGCCCGCGAGGCCTGTGAAAAGGCGACCGGAGAAAACTGGGACGACAAGGAATGGACCAAGTTCGAAAAGCTGATCCACTACGTCTCGATTGATGCAACGAACACAAAGGCAGACTGGACGCCGCTGAAATCCAAACTGACCATGGATGGAGAGCGCCCCTGCGTCTTCTATCTGGCAACAGCTCCGGGGCTTTATGTGGAGATCTGTAACGCGCTCGGCAAAGAGGGGCTTGCTGCAAGCAATACGCGCGTCGTTCTGGAAAAACCAATCGGGAAAGATCTTGAATCCGCCCGGGCCATCAATGACGGTGTCGGTGCCGTCTTCTCAGAGCGTCAGGTGTTCCGGATCGACCATTATCTCGGCAAGGAGACGGTTCAGAACCTGATGGTCCTGCGCTTCGGGAACATCCTGTTCGAACCGCTCTGGTCACGAAACTATATCGACCATATCCAGATCACGGTTGCGGAGGATCTCGGCCTGGAAGGCCGGGCGGATTACTACGACCGGTCTGGCGCGCTGAGGGACATGGTGCAGAACCATATGCTGCAACTGTTGTGCCTGACCGCCATGGAACCGCCGAACCAGCTGGATGACGACGATGTCCGGACGGAAAAGATCAAGGTTCTGAACGCGCTGATGCCGATCCATGGTGAAGCGGCAAAAAAGCAGACAGTGCGAGGCCAGTACAAGGCAGGGATGAAGGGCGCGGAGGCGGTGAAAGGCTATGCCGAGGAGCTCTCCGGCGTCGACAAGAGCGACACGGAAACCTTCGTTGCCATCAAGGCGGGCATTGATAATTGGCGCTGGGCGGGCGTGCCGTTCTACCTGCGCACCGGCAAGCGGATGTCTCACCGGCATTCCGACATCGTGATCCAGTTCAAGAAGACGCCGCACTCCCTGTTCGGCGAAGGCAATGACATGGCCAACCGGCTGGTGATCCGCCTTCAGCCAGATGAAGGCGTGCGTCTGTTCGTCCAGATCAAGGAACCGGGGCCGGGCGGGCTGCGGGTCAAATCCATGCCATTGAACCTGTCTTATGCGGAAAGTTTCACGGTGCGTTATCCGGATGCGTATGAGCGTTTGTTGATGGATGTCGTTCGCGGCAACCTTTCCCTGTTCATGCGGAAGGAAGAAGTCGAAGCGGCCTGGGCATGGGTGGACTCGCTGATCGAGGCCTGGGAACAGTCTGGCGATGCGCCGGAGCCTTATCCGGCCGGCAGCGACGGTCCGCTCGCAGCCGCCATGCTTATGGATCGCGACGACCGCGCCTGGTGGGAAGGGCTGTAGACGGATGAAACACGAGCTGGTCCATTTCGATACGCGTGAAGGCGCGCTGGATTTTGCTGCAAAGTTCGTGGCGGGCGGACTGGAGCGTGCAATCGCTGACCGGGGGCGAGCGGATTTCATGACGTCCGGCGGCTCCACACCCGGGCCGTTGTTAGACCGCTTGTCGAGCTGGGATCTGCCATGGGAATGTGTGAGTGTCGGTCTGGTGGATGAACGCTGGGTGCCGCTGGATCATGACTTTTCAAATGAAGCGCTGGTCCGGACTCGTCTGCTGAAAGGCCGCGCGGGGGCTGCGGGGCTTATCCCGATGAAGACTTTCGCGGAGCGGCCCGGAGAAGCGGTGGCAGACCGGAACGCTGCCTATGCCCCGCATTGTTCACCGGCCGATGTGCTTCTGCTCGGAATGGGCGGCGACGGGCACACGGCAAGCTGGTTTCCCGGTTCTAAAGGACTGGAGGCCACGCTGGCGCCGGAGAATGCGGAAACAATTGCAGCGATCGATGCAACCGGTTGCCCCGGTGCGGGTTCCAACACACAGAGGCTTACATTGACGGGGCCAGCGGTGACGTCCGCCCGGATGGCATTGATGTTGTTGTTCGGTGATGAGAAGCTGGACGTTCTGGAGCGCGCGCTGAAGTCTGATCCGAAGGAGATGCCGGTTCGCTACGCCATCGACAAGCTGGGGCCGCGTCTCACAATTATATGGGCACCCTAGATGACCAAACTCCATCCGAAAATCGCCGAAGTTACTGAACGTATACGTGAGAGGTCGGCTGAGTCCCGAGCTGCGTATCTGGAGATGATCCGTGCCCGGCGGCCGAACGGTTTCGCCCGGGGTCGTCTGACAGAGGGCAATCTGGCGCACGCCTCGGCTGGGTGTGCCGTGATTGAAAAGACCCAGCTGCTGGGCGCAGGCTGGCCCAATATCGGCATCATCACAGCCTATAATGACATGTTGTCAGCCCATGCGCCGTTTGAACACTATCCCGAAATCATCCGCGAGGCCGCCCGCGAGGTGAATGCGGTTGCGCAAGTGGCTGGCGGCGTGCCGGCCATGTGCGATGGGGTAACGCAAGGCCAGCAGGGCATGGAGCTGTCGCTGTTTTCGCGGGACGTGATTGCCATGGCGTCGGCGGTCGGTCTCAGCCACGATGTTTTTGACGCCGCACTGCATCTGGGGGTCTGCGACAAGATCGTTCCGGGGCTGGTTATTGCGGCTCTACGCTTCGGCTGGATCCCATCTATCTTCGTTCCGGCAGGGCCAATGCCGTCCGGGCTTCCCAATCCCGAAAAGATCCGTATCCGGCAATTGTTTGCGGAGGGAAAGGTGGATCGGAGCGCTCTGCTCAAGGCAGAAGCGGAAAGCTATCACGCACAGGGCACCTGCACCTTCTACGGTACGGCCAACTCAAACCAGATGCTGATGGAGGTCATGGGCTTCCATCTGCCAGGCGCTGCCTTCACCAATCCTGGCACACCACTGCGGACGGCACTGACAAAAGCAGCGACCCATCGCGCTGCGGCAATCACCGCGCAGGGCGAGAACTACCTTCCAGCCGGCGAACTCATTGATGAGCGATCCATCGTCAATGGCATTGTAGGTCTGATGGCGACCGGAGGCTCAACCAATCATGCCCTGCACATTCCAGCCATGGCCGCTGCGGCAGGTTTCATCGTGACGCTGGAAGATTTTGCGGACATCAGCCGCGTCACGCCATTGCTGACCCGGATCTATCCGAACGGGCCCGCTGACGTAAATCATTTCCATGCCGCGGGCGGCATGGGCTTCGTGGTGCGCGAACTGCTTGGCGCGGGCCTTATGAATGGCGACGCGCAAGGGGTCGCCGGGCCGATCTCGGACTATTCTCACGAACCGTTCCTGGACGGCGACAAGGTCTCCTGGCGGCCAGCCCCCGAAGAAAGCGGCGATTACGACATTATCCGGCCTGCCAGCGATCCGTTTTCGTCAGATGGCGGACTTAGGTTGATGACAGGGCCGCTCGGACGCGGTGTCTCCAAAGTCTCTGCCGTCAAGCCGGACAAGCGGGTGCTCGAAGCGCCGGCGATCGTTTTCGAATCCCAGGAGGCTTTGAAAGAGGCCTTCGAGGCGGGGCGCCTCGACCGGGACTTTGTGGCCGTCGTTCGCTTCCAGGGACCTGCCGCGAATGGCATGCCGGAACTGCACAGTCTGACGCCGCCACTCGGTGTGCTGCAGGATCGGGGTTTCAAGGTGGCGCTCGTGACCGATGGCCGCATGTCTGGTGCCAGCGGCAAGGTGCCCTCAGCCATTCATGTGAGTCCGGAAGCCGCACGTGGTGGCCCGCTGGCGCGGGTTCGAGATGGTGATGTCATCGTGTTCGATGCGGAAACGGGTACGCTCGACATCAAGGTTGAGCCTTCGGAATTTGCAGCCCGTTCCCCGGCGGAGTTCCGGCCAAATGCATCGTCTGTCGGACTGGGCCGGGAGATGTTCTCCTATTTCCGACAAATGAGCGGGACGGCAGACACCGGTGCCAGCCAGTTCGATTTCGTCGACAGGGAGGCGGAGCATTGAGCGAAGACATTCTGGTGGGAGATGTCGGCGGAACACATGTCCGCTTTGCCATCGCTCACCGGCAGGGGGGCAAGATCGTTACCGGCAACTTCGAAAAGTTCGCAGGGGATGATTTCGATGGGTTTGACGACGCATTGTCCGCTTATCTTGATCAATCAGGCGTCCGCGCCCGCCGGGCCTGCTTCGCGCTGGCGGGGCCAGTGAGGCAGGGCGAAGTCACGCTGACAAATCGCGGCTGGCATGTGTCGGAGGAAGCGTTGCAAACCCGGTTCGCCTTCAGCGACGCGAAGCTGATCAACGATTTCACCGCGATGGCGCGCGGGGTGCCGGAGTTTGAACAGGATCGTTTCGAACAGATCCTCCCCGGGACGCCGGAGCCTGAGGCGCCGGTCATTGTCGCCGGGCCGGGCACGGGCTTCGGTGTGGCCACACTGATTCCAGATCAGGGAGACTGGCACGTCCTGACCGGAGAAGGCGGCCACATGGCTTTTGCGCCGCGAAGCGAGCTGGAGTTTCAGCTGGCAGGCATCCTCCTCAGGAAATTTGGTTATGTCTCCAATGAACTGGTCGCATCCGGAACGGGACTACCACCCGTCCATGAAGCGTTTTGTGAGATCTACGGCCGTCCGGTCGAAGATGTGTCGCCTGCCGGGATGCGGGAGCGCGCGGATGCAGGCGACGAGATGTACCTCCAGCTCATTCTCGTGCGCGCCTGTGCGGTGATGGGGGCGGTTGGGGATCTGGCGCTGGCGAATGGTGCGCTGGGCGGCGTGGTGCTGGCAGGCGGCGTCACGGAGCGTATCGTTGATTTTCTGCGCAGGCCTGAAGCAACCGAACGATTCCGGGCGCGCGGGCCGATGAGCGAATTTCTCGAAAACTGCCCGGTCGTTCTGATGCATGACCCGGAAGCGCCGCTGATCGGGGCTGCAGCATATTATGATCAGGAGCTACGCAAATGACTTCGTCTCTTACAGCCCTGAGGCTTGCAGTTGCCAAAGCGCCGATCGTTCCGGTGCTTGTGGTGAGCGATGTGGCGCAGGCCGCGCCTCTGGCGAAGGCCTTGCTGGAAGGTGGTTTAACCACTGCAGAAGTCACGCTGCGGACACCGGCGGGGATTGGGGCGATTGCGGCGATGAAGGCGGCGGTGCCGGACCTGCTGGTGGGGGCCGGGACGGTGCTGAGTGGCGAGGATGTGCGCAAGTCGGTTGAGGCTGGCGCTGATTTCCTTGTGTCGCCGGGTATGAGCCCCGGCCTGCTGGAGGCGTTGGGCAAGCACAAGCCGTTGATGATCCCGGGCGTGGCCACGGCGAGCGAGGCGATGAGCCGGCACGAGGAAGGCTTTGAAATGCTGAAGCTTTTCCCGGCCAATATCGCAGGCGGCGTGCCGGCACTGAAGGCACTGGCCGGGCCCTTGCCGCATCTGCAGTTCATGCCGACGGGCGGTGTGAGCGCCGAAAATGCCGGGGACTATCTGGCCCTGAAGAACGTTATCGCTGTTGGCGGCTCGTGGGTTGCCACACAGGCCGACGTCGATTCCGGCGACTGGGAAGGCATCTCGCGCAAGGCCAGGGCGGCACTTGGCGCGATCAGCTCATGACTATACCGGACTTAGCCGGACCAGTCCGGACTTGTCGCTGATTAGGAGCGACCGAAAACGCGCTCGAAAATCGTGTCGACCTGCTTGAAGTGATAGTCGAGGTCGAAGAGGTCCTCGAGCTGTTCCTTCGTCAGTTTCGCCATCACGTCTTCGTCCTTCTGGAGCAGTTCCAGAAGCGGGCCTTCGCCGCCCCAGGTCTTCATCGCATTGCGCTGGACCATGCGGTAGGACTCTTCCCGGCTGTTCCCGGCCTCGACGAGGGCGAGCAGGATGCGCTGCGAATTGTGCAGGCCGCCCATGGAGTTCAGCGTCTTCAGCATCCGTTCCGGATAGACGACGAGATTTTCGACCACACCGGCGAGGCGATGCAGGGCGAAGTCGAGGTGGACGGTGGCGTCCGGGCCGATGCCGCGCTCGACGGAAGAGTGCGAGATATCGCGCTCATGCCAGAGGGCGACGTTTTCGAGGGCCGGCGTCACGGCGGAGCGCACGAGGCGGGCGAGGCCGGTCAGGTTCTCGGTCAGCACCGGGTTGCGCTTGTGTGGCATGGCCGAGGAGCCTTTCTGGCCAGCCGAGAAGTATTCTTCGGCTTCCAGCACTTCCGTGCGCTGAAGGTGGCGCACTTCCGTGGCGAGGCGTTCGACGGAAGACGCAATCACGCCCAGCACGGCGAAATACATGGCGTGACGGTCGCGCGGGATGACCTGGGTCGAAACCGGCTCAATGGCGAGGCCCAGCTTCTCGGCGACATGGGCTTCGATTTTCGGGTCGATATTGGCGAAGGTGCCGACGGCGCCGGAGATGGCGCAGGTGGCGACTTCTTCGCGCGCGATTAGCAGGCGGGCGCGGGCGCGCTGGAATTCCGCATGGAATGTGGCGAGCTTCACGCCGAAGGTGGTCGGTTCGGCGTGGATGCCGTGGCTGCGTCCGATGGTCGGCGTCAGCTTGTGCTCGAAGGCGCGCTTTTCGAGGGCGGCCAGCACCCGGTCGATGCCGGTCAGCAACAGGTCGGCGGCGCGTACCATCTGCACGTTCAGGCAGGTGTCGAGCACATCCGAGGACGTCATGCCGAGGTGCAGGAAGCGGGCAGGCTCGCCGACATGTTCGGCGACATTGGTCAGGAAGGCGATGACGTCATGCTTCACTTCCCGTTCGATCTCGTCGATCCGGTCCACCTCGAACGCAGCCTTCTCGCGGACGGCCGCCGTGGTGCCTTCCGGGATGATGCCGAGGTTTTCCATGGCCTCTGCGGCGAGGGTCTCGATTTCGAGCCAGATGCCGAAGCGGGATTCAGGAGACCAGATGGCGGCCATTTCGGGACGGGTATAACGGGGGATCATGCGCGGATTCCTGATGTTTGGGCCGGATTGTTCGCGCCCCTAATACGCCGAACCGTCTGGTTTGCCACCCCCTGTGGCAGGTCGCACGCTTGCCGGAAAACCCGATCCCCGCGAAGGATAGGGATACGCCGGTTTGGCGAAGTGTGTGGCCGCCCGGATAGGGTTACGCTAAGTTGAAGGCGCATGATCGCTTCCAGAAGGAAGCGGCCTGTATGAAGGGGACATATGGGAAGGGGACTTGGAATGAGCAGAATTCTCACCTTGTCAGCCGCCGGCCTTGTGCTGGCAGGAGCGGCCGCCGCGCAGGGCACTGGCGACTATCCGGCCGATGCCGCGCCCGGATCCTGCTATGCGCGGGTCCTGATCCCCGAAACCTATGAAATCCAGACCGAACAGGTGCTGGACCAGCCAGAGCACACCGAAGCGCGCGTGATCCCGGCAACTTACGAGACCGTGGTCCAGCGGGTGATGGTGAAGGAGCAGGCGCTGACCTATCGCGTGGTTCCGCCGGTCTATGAAATTGAGACCGAACAGCTGCTGGTGGTCCCGGAGCAGACTGAGACGGTCGTGATTCCGGCCGAGTATGAGACTTTCACCGAACAGGTTCTGGTGCGCCCGGCCTATGTCACCTGGAAGCCCGGTGCCGGACTATTCGGGCGCCAGCCATCCGGTGAGGACAATATCACCCTCGCCACAGGGGAAGTCCTCTGCCGTGTGGAAGTGCCGGCGCAGTATGACACGGTGAGCCGGACGCGCCTGAAAACGCCGGAACGTGTTGAAACACGAGTGATTCCCGCTCGTTTCCGAACAATTGAGCGGCAGGTCCTGCGGGAACCGGCCCAGGTGGTCGAGGAAATCCTCCCGGCTGAATACGAGGATGTCGAGGTTCAGCGCCTTGTGACGCCGGAACAACAGGAAACGATTGTCGTGCCGGCCACGTACAAGACGATTGAGAAGCGGACCGTCACCGGTGGCGGAACGGTCGAATGGCGGGAAGTATTGTGTGATTCCAATGCGACCAAGGCCAAGATCGCCGAAGTGCAGCGAGCGCTCGCGGCCAAGGGGTATGAAGTGCAGGCCGATGGCGTTTTCGGTCCGGCGACGCTGAATGCGATGGAAGACTGGCAGGAAAAAAACGGCCTGCCGGTGGGATATCTGACAATCGGCACGGTTGAGTCGCTGGGTGTTTCGCCCGACTAGCGCAGATCTGGCGGATATTTGGGGGCAGGCGTGCCTTCCGGACGGGCATTTGTCGCCATCAGCCGTGACGCACAGCCGCACATGCAGGCCCGTGAGGTGGCCGAAAGCAGACTTTAAGATAAGTCTCACCGTTATGTGGCGTGGATGTGTTGCGTGGATGGCAAAACCGTCCTAATCCGGCGCCAGCACAGGCTAGGAGGCCCTCTCTCATGTCGGACATCGAACGGCTGGCGCTCGACTATCTACCGGTCATCATTTTTCTGGTGATCGGTGCCGTGATTTCGGGCCTTTTCGTGGTTGGCTCATTGCTGCTGGCCCCATCCGAGCCCGACCCGGAGAAGAACTCCGCCTATGAGTGCGGTTTCAACGCCTTTGACGATGCCCGTATGAAGTTTGACGTCCGGTTCTACCTGGTCGCCATCCTGTTCATCATCTTCGACCTTGAAGTGGCCTTCCTGTTCCCGTGGGCGATCAGCCTCGGCAAGATCGGATTGCTCGGCTTCTGGTCGATGGTTGTCTTCCTGGGCGTCCTGACCGTTGGCTTCATCTACGAATGGCGCCGTGGCGCGCTGGAGTGGGAATAATGGCCGAAGACTTCAAGACATATGCCCTCGGCGGCGCCCGTTCGGGCGTCGAAGGCGGCTTCAAGCCGGGGCAGGACGATCCGTTCTATTCCGGCCTGTCCGACCAGCTGGCGGACAAGGGCTATTTCACGGCGGCTGCCGATGACCTGATCACCTGGGCGCGGACCGGCTCCCTGATGTGGATGACCTTCGGTCTCGCCTGCTGCGCTGTTGAAATGATGCACGCCGGTAACCCGCGCTACGACCTTGAGCGCTTCGGCATGGCCCCGCGCGGTTCACCCCGTCAGTCGGACGTGATGATCGTCGCCGGCACGCTGACCAACAAGATGGCCCCGGCCCTGCGCAAGGTCTACGACCAGATGCCGGAACCGCGCTACGTGATCTCGATGGGCAGCTGCGCCAATGGCGGCGGCTATTACCATTATAGCTACAGCGTCGTGCGCGGCTGTGACCGGATCGTGCCAGTCGACATCTATATTCCGGGCTGTCCGCCCACCGCTGAGGCTCTCGTGTACGGCTTCCTGCAGCTGCAGAAGAAGATCCGCCGGGAAGGCTCGCTGGAGCGCTAGGGGAAAGACATGCTGAACCAGGACGCTATCGACGCCCTCAAGGATCTCGGCGAGCATATCGCCGCTTCGCGCGCGGATGCGGTGAAGAGCTTCCACATGAACATGGACGAGCTGGTCGTGATGGCCGAGCGCGACCACATCGTGGGCCTGCTGCGCTTCCTGCGCGAAGACCCGCAATGCGATTTTGAAACGCTGATCGATATCTGCGGCGTGGACTATCCGGAGCGCGGCGAGCGCTTTGAGGTCGTCTATCACCTGCTGTCGATGCACCTGAACCACCGCGTCCGGGTGCGCGTGTCGACCGACGAAGACACCGCCGTGCCAAGCGCCTGCGCCGTATGGCCGGCCGCCAACTGGTTCGAGCGCGAGGCCTTCGACATGTACGGCATCCAGTTCGCCGACCATCCGGACCTGCGCCGCATCCTCACCGACTATGGCTTTGAGGGCTATCCGCTGCGCAAGGACTTCCCGCTGACCGGCAATTACGAAGTCCGCTATGACGACCTTGAGAAGAAGGTGGTCTACGAGCCGGTGCAGCTGGTTCAGGAATACCGCAATTTTGACTTCCTCTCCCCGTGGGAGGGTATGACGTCCCAGATCCCCGGCGACGAGAAAGCGACGGAGTCGTAAGACATGGCCGACACCGCTCACATCTCCGAAATGGAAGACCGCAAGTTCACGCTGAACTTCGGGCCCCAGCACCCGGCCGCCCACGGCGTGCTGCGCATGATCCTCGACCTCGATGGCGAGGTCGTGACCCGCGTGGACAGCCATATCGGCCTGCTTCACCGCGGCACCGAGAAGCTGCTGGAGTACAAGACCTACCTGCAGGGCATGCCGTATTTCGACCGGCTCGATTACTGCGCCCCGATGAACCAGGAACATGCCTGGTGCCTGGCCGTCGAGAAGCTGCTCGGCCTGGAAGTGCCGCGCCGCGGCAGCCTGATCCGCGTGCTCTATTCCGAGATTGGCCGGATCATGTCGCACATGCTGAACGTGACCACGCAGGCCATGGACGTCGGCGCGCTGACCCCGATCACCTGGGGCTTCGAGGAGCGCGAGAAGCTGTGCGTCTTCTACGAACGCGCCTCCGGCAGCCGCATGCACGCCGCTTTCTTCCGCCCGGGCGGTGTCCACCAGGACCTGCCGCAGGCCCTGCTGGATGACATCGCCGAATGGTGCGAGCAGTTCCCGAGAAAACTCGACCAGATCGAAGGCCTGATCACCGAGAACCGCATCTTCAAGCAGCGCAACGTCGACATCGGCGTCGTGGACGAGAAGACGATCATGGACTGGGGCTTCTCCGGCGTGATGGTCCGCGGATCCGGCTATGCCTGGGACCTGCGCCGCGCCCAGCCTTACGAGTGCTACAACGAGCTCGATTTCAAGGTGCCGGTTGGCCGGAACGGCGACAATTACGACCGTTATGTCTGCCGAATGGAAGAGATGCGCGAGTCGACCAAGATCATGCAGCAATGCATCGAGATCATGAACCGCGAAGGGCCGGGGCCGGTCCTGGCGAAAGGCTCGAAAGTGTCGCCGCCGCGCCGCGCTGAAATGAAGAACTCGATGGAAGCGCTGATCCATCACTTCAAGCTCTACACCGAAGGCTTCCACGTGCCGGAAGGCGAGGTCTACGCGGCCATCGAGGCGCCGAAGGGTGAGTTTGGCGTCTATCTTGTGTCCGACGGCACGAACCGTCCGTATCGCGCGAAGATCCGCGCCCCGGGCTATCCGCACCTTCAGGCGATGGACCACCTTTGCGTCGGCCACATGCTGGCCGATGTCTCGGCCGTTCTCGGGTCCCTCGATATTGTGTTCGGGGAGATCGACCGCTGATGTCCGCAGTAGAAATTTTTCGTCCGTCTCAGGATGAAACCGAAATGTATTTTGCAGGAAGGATCGAGTAGTGGCACTGCGCCGTTTTGATCTTGAGGCTGGTGGCGATACGTTCGCCTTCAAGCCGGAAACGGAAGAGAAGATTGCCTTCTGGCGGAACAAGTATCCGGCGGAAAAGCAGCGCTCGGCCGTCATCCCCATGCTGTGGCTTGCGCAGAAGGACAATGATGGCTGGCTGTCCGAGCCGGCCATGCGCGAAGTCGCGGACAGGCTGGAAATGCCCTACATCCGCGTCTACGAAGTCGCGACGTTCTACACGATGTTCCGCCTTCAGCCGGTCGGGAAGTATCACGTCCAGCTGTGCGGCACGACGCCGTGCCAGCTGCGTGGGGCCGAGAAGCTGAAAGAAGTCTGCCAGCAGGAAATCGGCGACATCATGTATGTTACCGACGATGGCCGTCTGTCCTGGGAAGAGGTGGAATGCCTCGGCGCCTGCGTGAATGCGCCGATGGTGCAGATCAATGACGATTATTACGAAGACCTGACGCCGGAAACGCTGTCGCAGATTCTCGGCAAGCTCAAGAATGGCGTCGAAGTTGCGCCGGGTCCGCAGATTGACCGCGTGAACAGCGCGCCGGAAGGCGGCGCAACCACGCTGACCGATCCGGCCCTCTTTGATGGCAGCAAGAACGCCATCACCACGCTGCCGAACCTGCCATCCGCCGAGCCTGCCGAGGCTGAAGCGGCAGGCAAGCCGGAGGTGGATGCGCCGACCAATACCAAACGCGAAGAGCCGGTCGCTTCCAACACGAAGACGACGCTGATCGATACAGGCAAGAAGGTCGAGACGGGCGAACGCCCGGCGGCCCTGACGATCGACCCAGCTTCCTACGATGACCTGAAGCGTATCAAGGGCATCGGCCCGAAGAATGAAGACGCGCTCAACGAGCTCGGCATTTATACGTTCAAGCAGATCGCCGAGTGGACTCCGGAAAATGTCGACTGGGTCGAAGACTTCATGAGCTTCCCCGGGCGCATTGAGCGCGAAGACTGGATTGCCCAGGCGAAGACGCTGGCCGAAGGCGGCGAAACGGAATTCTCCAAGCGCGTGGATGCGGGCGACGTCCCCTCCAGCCAGGAAGATGAGGACTAGGCCATGTTGCAGGACAAGGATCGCATCTTCACCAATCTCTATGGTCTGCATTCGCCCGAACTCGACGCGGCGAAGAAGCGGGGCGCATGGCACCTGACCAAGGAAATCCTGGATCAGGGACCTGACTGGATCTGCGACCAGATCAAGGCCTCCGGTCTGCGTGGCCGCGGCGGCGCTGGCTTCCCGACCGGGCTGAAGTGGACCTTCATGCCGAAGGAAGTGCGCGACCGCCCGCACTATCTCGTCGTCAATGCCGACGAGTCTGAACCCGGCACGTGTAAAGACCGCGAAATCATGCGCCACGATCCGCACCTGCTGATCGAAGGCTGCATGATCGCCAGCCGCGCGATGCGGGCGCACAAATGCTACGTCTATCTGCGCGGCGAATACATCAACGAGCGCCACGCGCTCGAGAAAGCCGTCAAGGAAGCCTATGAAGCGAAGCTGATCGGCAAGGACAATGTGAACGGCTGGGATTTCGATCTCTACGTCCACCACGGCGCCGGCGCTTATATCTGTGGCGAGGAAACCGCGCTGCTCGAAAGCCTGGAAGGCAAGAAGGGCCAGCCGCGGCTGAAGCCGCCATTCCCGGCCAATGCCGGTCTCTATGGCTGTCCGACGACCGTGAACAATGTGGAATCGATTGCCGTTGCCGGCACGATCCTGCGCCGCGGCGCCGAATGGTTCGCCGGTTTCGGCCGCCCGAACAATACAGGCACCAAGCTGTTCTGTATCTCCGGACACGTGAACAAGCCGTGCAATGTTGAAGAAGAGATGTCGATCACGTTCCGTGAGCTGATCGATACCCATTGCGGCGGCATCCGTGGCGGCTGGGACAATCTGAAGGCCGTGATCCCGGGTGGATCGTCAGTGCCGATGGTTCCGGCGGAGCAGATCATGGACGCCTATATGGACTTCGACACGCTGCGTGACCTGAAATCAGGCCTCGGCACGGCGGCTGTCATCGTGATGGACAAGGATGCCGACCTGATCAAGGCGATTGCCCGTCTCGCTTACTTCTACAAGCACGAATCCTGCGGCCAATGCACGCCGTGCCGGGAAGGCACCGGCTGGATGTGGCGCGTAATGGAGCGCATGGCGAAGGGCGAAGCCGAGCATGACGAGATCGACACGCTGTTGGACGTCACCAAGCAGGTGGAAGGTCACACGATCTGCGCCCTTGGCGACGCAGCAGCCTGGCCGATCCAGGGCCTGATCCGTCACTTCCGGCCGGAAATCGAAGACCGCATCAACCAGTACAGACTGCCGCGCGCCATGGTGCAGGGCGCAGTCGTCGCGGCGGAGTAGGGGCCCATGTCCGATCTGTTCAAAATCAATATCGACGGCAAGGAAATTGAGGTTCCGAAGTCCTACACGCTGATGCAGGCGTGTGAGGAAGCGGGCGCCGAGATTCCGCGCTTCTGCTATCACGAGCGCCTGTCCGTGGCCGGTAACTGCCGCATGTGCCTCGTCGAGTGGGAAGGCGCACCGAAGCCGATTGCGTCCTGCGCGCAGACGGTCGGTGATATGCGCCCGAACCGCGATGGCTCCGCGCCGAACATCCGCACCAAGGGGCCTTATGTCGAGAAAGCCCGCAATGGGGTGATGGAATTCCTGCTCATCAACCACCCGCTGGATTGCCCGATCTGTGACCAGGGTGGCGAGTGCGACCTGCAGGACCAGGCCGTGGCCTATGGCCGTTCCGGCAGCCGCTACGAAGAAAACAAGCGCGCCGTTGAAGACAAGAATATGGGCCCGCTGGTCAAGACGATCATGACCCGCTGTATCCAGTGCACGCGCTGCGTCCGTTTCGTGGCCGAAGTCGGCGGCGTGGAAGAGATCGGCATGATCTCGCGCGGTGAGAGCGCCGAAATCACGACCTATCTCGAGAAAAATCTGACGTCTGAGCTTTCCGGCAACGTGATCGACCTTTGTCCGGTCGGCGCGCTGACCTCGAAGCCCTACGCCTTCAATGCGCGCCCCTGGGAGCTGCGCAAGACCTCCTCCATTGATGTGATGGACGCCATGGGCGCCTCGATCCGCGTCGATGCCAAAGGCGACGGCGTGATGCGCATTATGCCGGAAGTGAACGAGGATATTAACGAGGAGTGGCTGTCCGACAAATCCCGCTTCGTGTGGGATGGGCTCGCCCGCCAGCGCCTCGATACGCCTTATGTCCGCGTCGATGGCCGTCTGAAGCCGGCGAGTTGGGGTGAAGCCTTCGCGGCCGCGAAAGAGGCCCTGTCGAAACCGGCTGAGAAGATCGGCGTGGTCGCCGGCGACCTGATCGAAGTCGAGCAGGCCAAGGCCGCGCTCGACCTGTTCCGCTCGCTCGGTGTGCAGAACACCGACTGCCGCCCGGCTGGTGCCAAGTACGGCACGGATGGCGTGCGCGAGCATTACATCCTGAACCCGACGCTGGCCGGTGTGGAAGAGGCGGACGCGCTGCTGCTCGTCGGCGTCAATCCGCGCGTTGAGGCCGCTGTCTGGAACGCCCGTATCCGCAAGACCTGGCTCTGGGCCGACCTCAAAGTCGCTCTGATCGGCGAAGCGGCCGACCTGACCTATGAGTATACCCATCTCGGCAACAGCGCAGACGCGCTGACGAAAGCGGAGACGGCCGAGTTCCTGAAAGGCGCCAAGCGCCCGATGATCGTGCTCGGCGAAGGGGCGCTTTGCCATGAGGATGGCGAGGCTGTCCTGGCTGCGGCGATCAAGCTGGCCAACGAAACCGGCGCCATCGCCGACGATTGGGCCGGCTTCGGCGTGCTGCACAATGCCGCCGGCCGCGTCGGTGCGCTGGATGTCGGCTTCGTGCCGGGCGAAGGCGGCGAAGCGACGGCGGATATCCTCGGCGGCGGCAAGGAGACGATTGTCCTGCTCGGCGCCGATGACACGGATCTGTCCAAGACGTCTGCGGCGACCGTCATCTATGTCGGCTCGCATGGCGATGCCGGTGCCAGCCGCGCGGACATCATCCTGCCGTCGGCGGCCTACACCGAAATGGCGGCAACTTATGTGAACACCGAAGGCCGCGTGCAGGTCACGTCGAAAGCCGTCCAGCCGAAAGGCGAGGCGCGCGAAGGCTGGGCCATCTTCCGTGCCCTGTCTGACGTGATGGGCAAGACGCTGCCTTACGACACGGTCGAAGCGCTGCGCGAGAGCCTGCGTGAGAATGCAGTGTTTGCAGGCATCGGCTACGCCCCGGGCGCAGCAGGTGCCGAGGCACTCAAGGCCGTTCCGGAGGGGGCTGGCGGCCTGTCCGGCGCACCTTTCAAGCCGGTGATCGGAGACTTCTATCTGACCAATCCGATCGCCCGGGCATCGAAAACCATGGCGGAATGCTCTGCGCTGGCGACAGCGCTGGACACTCCGGTAGCAGCGGAGTAGGGCGGGCGCCATGAGTAACTATATCGAGTCTATGGGACAGCTCTGGGGCCCTCTGATGGTCCTCGGCCAGATCGGCCTCTTCACGCTGGTCCTGCTTCTCTCGATCGCATTCCTTCTGCTGCTGGACCGCAAGGTCTGGGCCGGTGTGATGATGCGGAAAGGCCCGAACGTGGTCGGCCCGTTCGGCCTGCTTCAGTCTTTCGCGGACTTCGGCAAATTCCTTCTGAAAGAGATCGTCATCCCGGCGGGCGCGAACAAGTTCGTCTTCCTGTTTGCGCCGATCCTGACCTGTACGCTGGCCTTCGCGGCCTGGTCGGCGATTCCGGTCGCGCCGGGCACGGTGAGCGGCACGAGCTGGGTGATCTCGAACCTCAATGTCGGGATCCTGTTCCTCTTCGCCATCAGCTCTCTCGGTGTCTACGGCATCATCATGGGCGGCTGGGCGTCCAACTCGAAATATCCGTTCCTCGGCGCGCTGCGCTCTGCGGCCCAGATGGTGTCCTATGAGGTTTCCATCGGTTTCGTGATCATCACGGTGATCCTGATGGTCGGTTCCATGAATCTGACCGACATTGTGAACAATCAGGATGGCGGCTTCTGGAACTGGCACGTCCTGGCGTTCCAGAACTTCCCGCTGGTCATTGTGATGGTGCCGATGTTCGTCATCTTCTTCGTCTCGGCGCTGGCGGAAACCAACCGCCCGCCGTTCGACCTGCCGGAAGCAGAATCCGAACTCGTTGCCGGTTATCAGGTCGAGTATGGCTCCACGCCGTACCTGCTCTTCATGCTGGGCGAATACCTGAACATCGTTCTGATGTGCTCGATGATGACGATCCTGTTCCTGGGCGGCTGGCATGGCCCGATCGCCCTGGGAGACGATTTCGCCCGCGACCATCCGTTCCTGACCAGCTTCTCCGGGCTGTTCTGGTTCATGTTCAAAACCTTTTTCTTCTTCTTCCTCTTCGCCATGGTGAAGGCCATCGTGCCGCGCTACCGCTATGACCAGCTCATGCGCCTTGGCTGGAAGATCTTCCTGCCGACATCGCTGGTGGCCGTTCTCGTGGTCGCAGGATATGTCGCTTACATGGGAGTGCAGTCATGAGCCTCGCGCAGACTATCCGTGGCGCGCTGCTGACCGATTTCCTCGGGGCCTTCTGGCTGGCTACGAGAGAAATGTTCCGCCGCAAGGCCACGGTGAACTATCCGTTCGAGAAGAACCCGCTGTCGCCGCGCTTCCGCGGGGAGCACGCCCTGCGCCGCTATGCTTCGGGCGAAGAGCGCTGCATCGCCTGCAAGCTCTGCGAAGCGATCTGTCCGGCACAGGCCATTACGATCGAGGCCGAGCCGCGCGAAGACGGCGCCCGCCGTACGACCCGCTACGACATCGACATGGTGAAGTGCATCTATTGCGGCTTCTGTCAGGAAGCCTGCCCGGTGGACGCCATCGTCGAAGGACCGAATTTCGAATTCGCGACCGAAACCCGCGAGGAGCTGTTCTATGACAAGGACCGTCTGCTCGCGAATGGCGACCGCTGGGAACGGCTGATCGCCAAGAATCTGGAACTTGATGCGCCTTATCGCTGAGGCGCTGAACTGAAACCTGCGGGGCGCAAGCCCTGCCAAGAAGGGGGCCTGAAGGGCTGTGGCATTCTACGCTTTCTGTGTGATCGCCTTTGTGACGGTTATCTCCGCACTGATGGTGATCCGTGCGCGGAACCCTGTTCACTCCGTATTGTGGCTGATCCTGACCTTCTTCTCATCGGCAGGACTGTTCGTCCTGATCGGGGCAGAATTTCTCGCCATGCTTCTGGTCGTCGTCTATGTCGGCGCCGTCGCGGTGCTGTTCCTGTTCGTCGTCATGATGCTGGATGTGGACTTCGTCGAGTTGAAGGATGGTACGCTTCGCTATTGGCCATTCGCGATCCTTGTCGGCATCGTGTTTGCGGCCGAGATCGTGATGGCATCTGTGTTCGGCGTGCACTCGCTGCCGGATGCATTCGACGCGGCGCCGGGCGCTGACACCAATGCCGAGGCCATCGGGCAGGTCATGTACACAGACTATCTGCTGCTGTTCCAGCTGGCGGGTGTCGTCCTGCTCATTGCCATGATCGGTGCCATCGTGCTCACGCTGCGCCACCGTCCGGAAACCAAGCGCCAGAACATTGCCAAGCAGACGTCCCGCCGCCGCGGCGATGCCTATGAACTGAAGGACCCCAAGCCGGGGCAGGGGATCTGATACCTATGGAACTCGGTCTTTCCCATTATCTCGCGGTGTCAGCCGCCCTGTTTACGATTGGTGTCGTCGGCATCTTCGTGAACCGGAAGAACATTATCGTCATCCTGATGGCGATCGAGCTGATCCTGCTTTCGGTGAACCTGAACCTGGTAGCCTTCTCGGTCTTCTCTGGCACCATCGCCGGGCAGATCTTCGCCATGCTCGTGTTGACTGTCGCTGCCGCCGAGGCCGCCGTCGGTCTTGCCATCCTGGTCGTCTACTTCCGGAACCGCGGTGATATCGCGGTCGAGAACGTAGACCTGATGAAAGGCTAGGCTGGTATGCTTCCTGACGCACTCCTCCTCTTTATTGTTCTTGCACCTGGCCTCGTGGCTCTGACCGGCCTGGTTCACAAGATCATTGGCGACAAGATCGTCATGTACGCGACAACCGGCGTCGTCCTGACGGCTGGTGCACTGTCGCTGTTCCAGCTGTTCGCCTATGCGGCCAGTGTCGGCGGACATGGCGGGGACGCTCATGGTGCCGCGGAACATGGCCACGCCATTACCCAGCACATCATCACGCTGATGCCCTGGATCAATGTTGGCGATTTCCACGCCAACTGGGCCATCCGGGTCGATACGCTGTCCATCGTCATGATGGCGGTGATCACGGGCGTGTCCGGCCTCGTGCACCTCTATTCCTGGGGCTATATGAGCGAGGACCCGCACAAGTCGCGCTTCTTCGCCTACCTGTCGCTCTTCACCTTTGCCATGCTGATGCTGGTGACGGCTGACAACTTCATCCAGCTCTTCTTCGGCTGGGAAGGTGTGGGGCTCGCCTCCTACCTGCTGATCGGCTTCTGGTACCAGAACAAGGCGCCGAACGACGCCTCCATCAAGGCCTTCGTGACGAACCGCGTGGGTGATTTTGGTCTCGCGCTCGGCATCATGGCCGTGTTCTGCATCTACGGAACGGTTGAGTTCGCACCCTTCATGGAAGCGCTGCGCGAGAATGCCATGGTGACGCCGATTGCCTTTGCCGATCCGGCACCGGCGCGCGAAGTCATCATGACTTTCCTCGGCCACCGCGTCTGGGCGGTCGAAGTGATTGGCGTGCTGCTGTTCATTGGTGCGATGGGCAAGTCGGCCCAGTTCTTCCTGCACGTCTGGCTGCCGGACGCCATGGAAGGCCCGACGCCGGTCTCCGCCCTGATCCACGCCGCGACCATGGTCACCGCGGGTGTCTATCTCGTCTGCCTCCTGTCGCCGCTGTATGAGTACACGCTCGTCGCCGCCGGCATGATCACCGTGGTGGGCGCTGTGACGGCACTCTACGCCGCGACCGTCGGCATGGCGCAGAACGACATCAAGCGGGTGATTGCCTACTCGACCTGTTCGCAGCTCGGCTACATGTTCTTCGCGGCGGGTGTCGGCGCCTATGAGGCGGCGATGTTCCACCTCTTCACGCACGCCTTCTTCAAGGCGCTTCTGTTCCTTGGCGCGGGCTCCGTGATCCACGGCATGCACCATGAGCAGGACATGCGCAAAATGGGCGGTCTCGCGAAGTTCATGCCGCTGACCTATGCGGCCATGATGATCGGTACGATCGCCATTATCGGTCTTGGTGTTCCGCACACAAAACTTGGCTTTGCCGGCTTCTTCTCGAAGGATGCGATCCTGGAAAGCGCCTTTGCAAGCGGTATGGAGCATGTTGCTTTCGGCCAGATGGCATTCTGGTTCGGTATCGTCGCGGCCTTCCTGACCAGCTTCTACTCCTGGCGCCTCATCTACATGACGTTCCATGGACCGAAGGTATGGGAACATGTCCATGACGACGATCATGCTCACGCGCATGAGGCCAATGACGATCACGCGCACGACGATCACGGTCATGACCACACGCCGCATGAGAGCCCGGCGGTCATGCTGATCCCGCTCGGCTTGCTGAGCCTTGGCGCGATTTTCTCGGGCTTCTTCTTCTACAACTACTTCGTCGACCACTCGAACGAAGCCTTCTGGGCAGGCGCGATCTACCGTGCGGCAGAGAACCACGTTCTTCATGCCCGCCACGAAGTGCCGGAGTGGGTGATCTATGCCCCGCTGATCGTGACGCTGGGCGGTCTCCTGCTGGCAACAATGACCTACTTCTTCAATCGCGGCGTCGGGAAGCGCATCGCCGACAGTGGCGGCCCGCTTTATTCACTGTTCTACAACAAGTGGTACTTCGACGAGATCTACAACGCGACGCTGGTGCGGGGCGCGGCCTTCCTCGGCAATATCTTCTGGAAAGCCGACAAGAAGATCATCGACGGTGCCGGTGCTGACGGCATGACCGCGCTCACGCTGCTGAGTGCCCGCCGCCTGTCGGCCATGCACACCGGCCGTCTGTATCACTATGCATTCATTATTATTGGCGCAGCCCTCGTCTTCGGGGCGCTCATGTGGCTGAACGCCGGAGGGGCACACTAATGGGCGGGTTTCCCATTCTATCGGCGCTGACCTTCCTGCCGCTGGTTGGCGCACTGATCATCATGGCTGTGCGCGCTGCCACGGCCGGCAGCAGCTCGTCCGAGACGGCCAATGAGGGCCGCACGGCGCTCCTGGCGGGGCTCGTGATTTCCGGCGCGACCTTCCTGGTCTCGCTGGCAGCGTTCTTCTATTACGATCCGTCGACGCCAGGCTATCAGCTGGTGGAACAGCATGTCTGGTACGCGTCGATCAGCTACAAACTGGGCATCGACGGCCTGTCGCTGCCGCTGATCCTGCTGACGACCTTCCTGACACCGATCTGCCTTCTGGCCAGCTGGAACTCTATCCACACCCGCGTGACCGAATATGTCGTCGCTTTCCTGGTGCTGGAGACCTTCATGATCGGCGTGTTCACCGCGCTCGATCTGGTCCTGTTCTACATCTTCTTCGAAGCCGGCCTGATCCCGATGTTCCTGATCATCGGTATCTGGGGTGGCAAGGACAAGATCTACGCCGCGTTCAAGTTCTTCCTCTATACGCTGCTCGGCTCGCTGCTGATGCTGGTCGCTATTGTGTACATGTACATCACGGCAGGCAGCTCCGACTTCGAAGTGCTGGAGAAGTTCGCCTTTGACCCGCACGTGCAGACCTGGCTCTGGCTGGCTTTCATGGCGTCCTTTGCGGTGAAACTGCCGATGTGGCCGGTCCACACCTGGCTTCCGGATGCGCACGTTCAGGCGCCGACGGCAGGCTCGGTCATTCTGGCGGGTGTTCTGCTGAAGATGGGCGGCTACGGCTTCCTGCGCTTCTCGCTGCCGATGTTCCCGGATGCGAGCCATCTGTTCCAGCCGGCCATGTTCGCGCTGGCGGTGATCGCCATTGTTTACACTTCGCTCGTGGCGTGGCGCCAGACCGACATGAAGAAGCTCATTGCTTACTCCTCTGTCGCTCACATGGGTTTCGTGACGCTCGGCGTGTTCTCGTTCACCGAAATCGGTGTGCAGGGCGCGATCTTCCAGATGATCAGCCACGGCTTTATCTCTGCGGCGCTCTTCCTGATCGTCGGCGTGGTCTATGACCGTATGCACACCCGCGAAATCGCGGCCTATGGCGGCCTCGTGCACAAGATGCCGGTCTATGCCACGCTGTTCATGCTGTTCACGATGGCAAATGTCGGCCTGCCGGGCACGTCGGGCTTCATCGGCGAGATCCTCACCATGGTCGGCGGCTTCCAGGCCTCCACCTGGGCGGCGGCTGGTGCAGCCCTCGGCGTGATCTTCTCGGCTGTCTACATGCTGACGCTCTACCGGCGCACCGTGTTCGGCCAGATCACCAATCCGGACCTCAATGGCCTCAAGGACATGAACCGGATCGAACTTGTTACTATCGTCCCATTGGCGCTGCTGACGCTGCTCTTCGGTGTCGCGCCCAACCTGATCTTTAACCTGACCGAGGGCGCTGCGCTGAGCATTCTCTCGTTGATGGCCGGAGGCTGACCGCCCATGCTCGACTTCACTGCCATGACCCTGGCGATCGGGCCGGAACTCTGGCTCGCTGCCACAGGATTGATCGGCGTGCTGCTTGGCGCGCTGCTCAAGGACAAATTCAACGGCCTGTCGTTCAAGTTCGGCGCGCTCGTGCTGTTTGCCGCAGCGGGTATTGCCGCCATGACCTATCAGGGCGGCGAGGCGTTTAACGGCCTTGTGGAAACCAACACCTTCGTCAATTTCGCCAAGATCGTTTCGTTTATCGTTGGCGGCCTGGCGCTCGTTATGTCGGAAGGCTTCCTCAAGCGTCACGAAACAGCGCGCTACGAATATGCGCTGCTGACCATTTTTGCGTCCCTTGGCATGGGGATCATCCTGTCGGCCGCAAACCTGATGACCCTCTATATGGGCATCGAGACGCTCAGCCTGTCGTCTTACGTGCTGGCGGCGTTCCACCGGGATTCCGCACGTTCTTCGGAAGCGGGTCTGAAATATGTGATCCTTGGATCGCTCGCCTCCGGCATGCTGCTTTATGGCGCCTCGCTGGTTTACGGCTTCTCCGGAACGACTTTCTATGCCGGAATTGCGGCTGCAGAGCCGTCTGTCGGCCTGATGTTCGGCATGGTGCTGATGATTGTGGGCCTGGCCTTCAAGGTGTCCGCTGCGCCGATGCACGTCTGGACGCCGGACGTCTATGAAGGCGCACCCACACCGGTCGGTGCCTTCTTCGGTGCGGCGCCGAAAATGGCGGCCATGGTCGTGTTCGCGAACGTGATGTTCCAGATCTTCGGTGACTCGATCGACCAGTGGCAGCTGATCATCACGATCATTGCCGGTCTCTCCATGCTGATCGGTGCATTCGGTGGCCTGACGCAGACCAATATCAAGCGGCTGCTGGGCTATTCCTCGATTGCCAATGTCGGCTACGCGCTGGTGGCTGTGGCTGCAGGCAAGGAACTGGGCGCCGGCCCGCTGCTGACCTTCATGACGCTTTATGTCGTGTCTTCGCTCGGCCTGTTCGCAGCTGTGCTGGCAATGCGCCGTCAGGGCGGCATGGTGGAAGGTATTTCCGAGCTTGGCGGCCTGATGACAAAGCGTCCTTGGCTGGCGATTGCACTGTCCATCCTGGTCTGGTCCGTTGCTGGCCTGCCGCCCTTTGGTGGCTTCCTCGGCAAATTGGTTGTGCTGGAGGCAGGTATCAGCGCAGGGCTTTACCCGCTGGCCATTATCCTGGTGCTCTCATCGGTGGTGTCGCTTGGTTACTACCTCCGCCTGATCAAGATCATGTGGTTCGATGAGCCGACGGAGCGGTTTGAAGCCATCGATGGGTCCGTCACACTGGTTGTGCTGGCATCGTCGCTGTTCGTGATCGTTTTCATGGCCTTCTTCGTCCTGCTAAGCGGGTGGGCAAATCAGGCGGCATTGGGGATCACGGCTTGAACCAAGCCTGGCCCGTCCATCGCCACGATACGATAGACAGCACCAATTCTGAGGCCCGGCGCAGGGCTCAGGCGGGCAGTTTCGAGAATTGCTGGATCCTTGCGGACGAACAGACCGCAGGGCGGGGCAGGCTGCAGCGCAACTGGGCATCGCCGAAGGGCAACATCTTCACGACAGCCCTGTTCCGGGAACCGGGCGGCATTCAGGTCGCCGGGCGAATCCCTTTCGCGGCAGCGCTGGCAGTCAGCGACACGGCACTGGAATACGCGCCGGGCGCCGATGTGTGCCTGAAATGGCCGAATGACGTACGTGTGAACAAAGCCAAACTTTCCGGCATTCTGATCGAAACGGGCCAGGATACGCAGGGGCTCTGGGTGATCGCTGGTATGGGCGTGAACGTCGCGCAAGTGCCGCCAGAGGCCGGGCAGGCGGCGACATGCCTCGCAGACCTCTCAGGCATGCAAGCCCTTGATCATATTGATGTATTCGGCTCCCTCACGCGTCATTTCATGACCCGGCTCGCGCAGGCGCGTGACGGCTTCGGTCCGGTCCGGACCGACTGGCTGAAGCGTGCCGAAGGCCTCGGCGGCATGGTCCGCGTTTCGCCTGGCGGCGTGGCCATTGAAGGCATCTTCGAGGATATGGCTCCCGATGGCGGTCTGATCCTCAGATTGCCGGATGGATCGCGACAGACCATAAGGGCCGGCGACGTACATCTTATTGGAGAGGTCTGACGCGAATGCTGCTCGCTATCGACGTTGGCAACACGAATACGGTCTTCGGCATCCATGACGGCAAGGAATGGGTGAACCAGTGGCGGAGTGCCACCGATCCGACCAAGACCGCTGACGATCACGCCGCCTGGCTGTGGCGCCTCGCAGACATGCATGGTGCCGATCTCAGCCTGATCAATGGCTGCGTGATCTCGACTGTTGTGCCGCAGGCCGTGTTCAACTTCCGCAACCTTGCCCGCCGCTACTTGAATGTGGAGCCGATGTTCATCGGCGATCCGGACCTGAAGACCGGTATGGAAATCCGTATCCGCCGGCCGGAACAGGTCGGCGCCGACCGTATCGTCAGCGCCCTCGGCGCGCACAAGAAGTATCCGGGAAATCTGATCGTCATCGACAGCGGCACCGCGACAACCTTCGATGTGGTTGCCGAAGACGGCGCGTTTGAAGGCGGCATCATTTCGCCGGGGATCAACCTGTCTGTGAAGGCCCTGCACGATGCTGCCGCGCAGCTGCCGCGCATTGCGATCCAGCGTCCGCCGCATGTGATCGGTCAGGATACGATTTCGGCCATGCAGTCCGGCGTGTTCTGGGGGTATATCGACCTGATCGACGGCCTCGTGAACCGGATCAAGGAAGAGTATGGCAAGCCGATGAGCGTAGTCGCTACCGGCGGTGTGGCCTCTCTGTTCGAAGGCGCCAGCGAAACCATCAATCATTATGACCAGGACCTCCTGATCCGGGGGCTTCTGGAAATATACCGCCTCAATAAATAGGACCTTATGCCCGATACAGCGCAAACCAAGGACGAACTCGTTTTCCTGCCGCTCGGCGGCTGCGGCGAAATCGGCATGAACCTCAACGCCTACGGCTATGGACCGCCGGAGGCGCGCCGCTGGATTCTCGCCGATCTCGGCGTGACGTTCGGCGGGGAAGATACGCCCGGCGTCGACCTGATCTGTGCGGATCCGGATTACCTGATCGGCGAACACATCGATGCGGTATTTCTCACGCACGCCCATGAAGACCATATTGGCGCCGTCGGCCTGATCTATCCCCGCCTTGGAATAAACGTGCCGATCTATGCGACGCCATTTACCGCTGAACTCGTCCGTTCCAAGATGGAAGAGCGCGGTGTCGATACGGATGTCCTGAAGACGATTTCGATGGGCGCCAAGGTTCAGGCCGGGCCGTTCGAAGTAACCTATGTGACGCTGACCCACTCCATTCCGGAACCGAACGCGCTGGCGATCCGTACCCCTGCAGGTGTTGTGCTGCACACAGGCGACTGGAAGATCGACCCGGATCCACAAATCGGTTCGACTACGGATGTTGAAGGCCTCACCGCGCTTGGCGATGAAGGCGTGCTCGCCATGGTATGTGACTCCACGAACGTGTTCGAGGAAGGCGAGGCCGGTTCCGAGGAAACTGTCCGCCAGGGACTTGTCGAACTGATTGCAGCGCAGAAGACCGGCGCTGTGGCTGTGACGACCTTTGCCTCCAATGTTGCCCGCGTGAAATCGATCATCGATGCCGCGACGCAGGCAGACCGCCATGTCTGCCTTGTCGGGCGGAGCATGCACAAGATCACCAATGCGGCGAAAGCCGTTGGCATTCTGCCGCCAAAACTCGAATTCGTGGAAGAGGGAGAGGCCGGGCACTTCCCGCCGGAGAACATTCTCTATCTCTGCACCGGCAGTCAGGGAGAGCCCCGGGCTGCGCTGTCCCGGATTGCACGCGGTGACCACCGTCATGTGGCCTTGCGCGAAGGGGACACGGTGATTTTCTCATCCCGCCAGATTCCGGGAAACGAGAAGGGCATCTTCGCCCTCCAGAACGGTTTGGCGGAGCAGGGCATCCGCGTGATCACGCCGCGCATGGTGCCGCAGAAGATCCACGTCTCCGGCCACCCGTGCCGGGATGAGCTGCGCCGGATGTACCAATGGGTCCGGCCGCGCATTTCGGTGCCTGTGCACGGCGAACGGCGGCACATCATGGAACACGCGGCTTATGCGAAATCCCTGCAGGTGGCCGAGGCCATCACGCCCCGCAATGGCAGCCTGGTGCGCCTCGCGCCGGGGCCTGCCGAAATTCTGGACGAGGTGCCGAACGGCCGCCTGTTCCTGGATGGCAAGCAGCTGGTGCCGGAAGGGGCGCAGGGCATTCAGGAGCGCCGCAAGCTGTCATGGAACGGGATCATCTTTGCGTCCGTTTCCCTCGACGAACGGGGCGATATTGTCGACGGGCCTGTCGTTGTCGTGAAAGGCTTTTCCGAGCCTGACGGGCGGCTTGCGGATGAAAGCCTTGAATCTCTGGAAGAGGCAGCCGACATTGCTGTGAGTGGCCTGAAACGCAAGAACCGCTTCGATGACGACGCGGTGGAACGTGCGATCGGCCGCGCGCTTCGAAAGGCCGCAGAGACAGCCTATGGCATGCGCCCGATGATCGAAGTCGTTGTTTTGAGGACCTGAGTATCATGAGTGAATTCAAGATCGGACCATTGAACCATGTCGGCGTGGCCGTGCCGGATCTGGAAGAGGCCTGCGAAACCTATCGCACCCTGTATGGCGCAACGGACATCACCACGCCCTTCGACATGCCCGAACAGGGCGTGAAAGTGTGCTTTGTGAACCTGCCGAACAGCCAGATTGAGCTGATCGAACCGCTGAACGAAGAGTCCCCGATCCACAATTTCATCCAGAAAAACCCGAAAGGCGGACAACACCATGTCTGCTTCGAAGTGGATGACATCAACGAGGCTGTGGAAGAAATGGGCAAGCGGGGCGCAACCGTGCTCGGCAAGCCGCGGATTGGCGCCCATGGCACGATGATCATCTTCGTTCACCCCAAGAACTCCAACGGTGTCCTGATCGAACTGATGGAAAGCCCGAAAGGCGACCACTGATGCAGTTCATGAGCGGGTTGGTCGTTTTCACGATCGCCTGGTGGGTCTGTTTCTTCACCGTCCTTCCCATTGGCATCAAGAGCCAGTGGGAAGACGACTCCACGATTGAGGGCACCGAAGAGGCGGCCCCGAAACATCATATGGTCGGCAAGAAAGCCATATGGGCCACGATGGGCGCCGCCGTGATAACCGCCATTGCAGCCGTGGTCGTGCCACGCCTGCTTGCGCAATAGGCGCCGCTGCGGCTAGGTGAGCCGCGTTTTACAACAAGTCCCCGGGGATTCGATGCGGCTTTCCAGATACTTCCTGCCCGTTTCCAAGGAAGCGCCGGCAGATGCGGCCATTGTCTCGCACAAGCTGATGCTGCGCACCGGCATGGTGCGTCAGAACGGAGCGGGCATCTACACCTGGCTGCCGCTGGGCTATCGCGTCCTGAAAAAGATCGAACAGATCGTGCGGGAAGAGATGGACCGCGCAGGCGCCGTCGAACTTCTCATGCCCACGCTGCAGCAGGCCGATCTTTGGCGCGAATCCGGCCGTTATGACGATTACGGCAAGGAGATGCTCCGCATCAAAGACCGGCATGACCGGGACATGCTCTACGGCCCGACCAATGAAGAGCTGATCACCGACGTCTTCCGGTCTTATGTGAAAAGCTACAAGCAGCTGCCGCTGAACCTGTATCACCAGCAATGGAAGTTCCGCGATGAAGTCCGCCCGCGCTTTGGTGTGATGCGTGGCCGCGAATTCCTGATGAAGGATGCCTATTCCTTCGACCTCGATGAAGACGGTGCGCGGGTCGCTTACTACAAGATGTTCTGCGCCTATCTGAACGCGTTCAGCCGCATGGGCCTGACCGCCGTACCGATGCGCGCCGACACAGGCCCGATTGGGGGCGAACTCAGCCACGAATTCATCATCCTTGCCGATACGGGCGAGAGCGCAGTTTTCTGTGACAAGACGCTGCTGGATATGGAACCGCCCGGGCTGGACCTCGACTTTAACGGTGATCTGTCCGGCGAAGTGGAAAAGCGTACACAATACTACGCAGCCACAGAAGAGATGCATGACGAGGCGGCCTTCGCGGCCATTCCGGAAGACCGTCAGGTCTCCGCGCGCGGCATCGAAGTCGGCCACATCTTCAATTTCGGCACCAAATATTCAAAGCCCATGAACGCCGTGGTGCAGGGGCCGGATGGTCAGATGGTACCGGTCCAGATGGGCAGCTACGGTATCGGCGTCTCGCGCCTCGTCGGCGGTATCATCGAGGCCTGCCATGACGAGAACGGCATTGTGTGGCCGGAGTCCGTGGCGCCGTTCCATGTCGGCCTGATCAATATGCGCGTGGGCGACGAAGCCTGCGACAAGGCCTGCGGCGATCTCTACGAGCAGCTGGAAGCGGCTGGTATCGACACGCTGTACGACGACACCGATGACCGGGCCGGTGCGAAGTTCGCGCGGATGGATCTGATCGGCCTGCCATGGCAGCTGGTGATTGGTCCGAAAGGCCTTGAAAAGGGCATAGTTGAGGTCAAGAACCGCAAGACCGGTGAGAAGGTGGAACTGCCCTTCGCTGAAGTCATTGCAAAGGTTACGCCCGCATGAGTCAGGCCGCTGCGCCATTTGGACGTCTCGAACGAACCCTGGCCTGGCGGTACCTGCGCGCCCGGCGTGAGCATGGCGGCGCGAGCCTGATCTCGATCATCTCCTTCGTCGGCATTTTCTTCGCCGTTGCGGCGCTGATCATCACCATGTCGATCATGAGCGGTTTCCGCGCGACGCTTCTGGATGCGTTGCTGGGCGGACAGCCGCATGTCTACGCCGTGGTCAATCAGTACACTGAGGCCGAAGCCGAGGCGATTGCCGACAAGATTCGGGAGGTACCGGGTGTTACCAGCGCATCGCCCTATATCGAGGAATACGTCCTCGTCACGGCGAATGGCCGCAAGACAGGTGCTGTCGTGCGCGCGCTGCGCAACGAAGACCTCGCAACGCTCGCCTTTCTGAAGGACCATGGGCAGGCGGCCATCGATGCCGGGTTCGGCGTCGGGCGCAATGGCGGCAACACGATCATGATGGGCTCTTTCCTGGCGGCGGGCCGCGAAGGCTTGGGTGTCATTCCGGGCGACAAGGTGGAGATCATTACCACCGGCACCAATGCCAGCGTCATGGGCGCCACGCCGCGCTCCAAGGCCTATACGGTGGGTGAAATCTTCTCCACCGGCAGTGTCGAGCTCGACATGGCCTATATCTTCATGCCGATGGACCAGGCGCAGATCCTGTTCCAGTCCAAGGATCATTACCAGATGCTGGACATCCGGCTGAAGGACCCGGACAAGACGCAGGAAGCCATGCGGGCCATTTCGCTCGCCACCGGCAATGCCGTGATGATGTATGACTGGAAGAGCCAGCGCGCGGCCTATCTGAACGCCCTGAAAGTGGAACGGACCATGGTGCGCCTGCTGGTCATGGTGATCATGGGGATCGCGACGCTGAACATTATCGTCGGCGTGGTCATGCTGGTGAAGAACAAGACCCGCGACATCGCGATCCTGCGCACGATCGGCCTCGGCCGCGGCGGCGTGCTGCGCGTGTTCCTGATGGTCGGCACCGTGCTTGGTTCGCTGGGCGCGCTTCTGGGCATGACGGTCGGCGTCCTGTTCATCCTGAACATCGGCGCCATCGAGGCCTTCATCAATCTGTTCATGGACGGCGGCAAGGTATTTGACGCGGAGACCTATGGCCTCGCGCACCTGCCGGCGATCCTCGACTGGGGCGACGTGTTCAGCACCGGCCTCTACGCCCTCGGCATGTCGGCCTTCGTTTCTCTTATTCCGGCCTGGTGGGCCTCCCGCCAGGATCCGGTCAGCGCCCTGAGGTTCGAGTGATGACGGCCCCTGTGCTTGAACTCGCCGGCATCAACCGCGTCTACAAGACCGCCGCAGGCGAGCTGAACGTGCTGTCCGACGCGAACCTTCAGCTGCAGGCGGGTGAGCTTGTCGGCCTGATCGGTCCGTCCGGGTCCGGCAAGTCGACCCTGTTGCACACCGCCGGCCTGCTGGAACGGCCGGAGGCAGGCGTGGTCCTGCTCGATGGCATCGATTGCCTGAAGCTGGACGACAAGGCGCGCACGGCGATGCGCCGCTCCAAGATCGGCTTTGTCTATCAGTTCCACCACTTGCTGCCGGAGTTCAACGCGGCGGACAATGTGGCGATGCCCCTGATGATTGCAGGCGTCAGCCGCAAGGCGGCGCGCGAGACGGCGACCGAACTGCTGGGCGAGATGGGGCTTGACCACCGGGCCGATCACCAGCCGGGCCAGATGTCCGGCGGGGAGCAGCAACGTGTGGCCATTGCCCGGGCGCTCGCCAACAATCCGCGCCTTGTGATCGCGGACGAGCCGACCGGCAATCTCGATCCGGCCACAACGGCGCGGGTCTTTGCCACCTTCATCAAGATGGCCCGGGAAGAGGGCGCGGCAGTGCTCGTTGCCACCCACAACCACGCGCTGACGACTCATATGGACCGCGTTCTGACGCTGGAAGACGGTCAGCTGGTTCCGTACGAACCGGAATAAGCTGTGAATCCCGGGCATTGCGGTCTGGTCTGGCACGGCCGGGCCCGTCAGTTTATCCTGTCCGCAGGAGAATAAGCCTTGTCCGAGTCGCCCTTCATCCATCTTGCCATTCGCTCCAGCTATTCGCTGCTGGAGAGCATGATTTCGCCGAAGGATGTGAAGGCCTGGTGCAAGGAGCATCTTGTCCCGGCCGTGGCGATCACCGACCGTAACAATTTGTTCGGCGCATTGGAAATCTCGCTCACCCTGTCTGGCGCAGGCATCCAGCCCATCATGGCCTGCTGTTTCGATGTCGTGGAAGACGTGCCGCGGGCCGAACCCTCGCGCCTGTCGCTGTATGCTCAGAACGAGACCGGCTACCGCCGCCTGATGTACCTGTCGTCGCGCGCCTATCTGGACGCAGCCGACGGCGTGCCGAAACTTTCCCGCGCACTGCTGATGGAGCAGACAGACGGCCTGATCGTGCTGACGGGCGGCGCCGAGGGCGAAGTTGCGAAACACCTCCTGAAAGGGCGTGTCGCGGATGCGCGGACGGAGCTGTCCACGCTGGCGGGTGCCTATCCGGGCCGGTGCTATGTCGAGATCACCCGCCATGGCACGCCGGAGGAGCGCGCCGTTGAGGAAGGCCTGATCGAGCTTGCCTATGAGCTGGAGCTGCCTCTGGTCGCCACGCATGATGCCCGCTTCATGAAGCCGGAAGATGCACAGGCGCACGACGCCATGATGTGTATCTCCAATGGCGAATATCTCGGCCAGCCGGACCGCAAACAGGTCAGCGCGCAGCAATACCTGAAATCGCCTTCGGAAATGCGGCTGTTGTTCGCGGATCTGCCGGAGGCCATCGAAAACACGGTCGAGATTGCGCGGCGCTGTTCGGTGAAGTCGGAAACGCACAAGCCGATCCTGCCGCACTTCTCGAATGAAGGCCGGTCTGAAGCGGAGGAACTGCGCAAGCAGGCGCTGGAAGGCCTCGAACTCCGCCTGAAGGAAGCGGACCAGCTTTATGCAGACCGGGAGACCTATTTCGAACGGCTGGACTATGAGCTCGGCATCATTGAACGGATGGGGTTTCCCGGTTACTTCCTGATCGTTTCGGACTTTATCAAATGGGCCAAGGAACACGGCATTCCGGTAGGGCCGGGCCGGGGCTCGGGTGCCGGGTCGGTTGTCGCCTGGGTGCTGCTGATCACAGACCTTGATCCGCTGCGGTTCGATCTCCTGTTCGAGCGCTTCCTGAATCCGGAACGCGTCTCGATGCCTGACTTCGATGTCGACTTCTGCCAGGAGCGGCGCGGTGAAGTGATCCGTTATGTCCGCGACAAGTATGGCGCGGACTCCGTGGCGATGATCATCACCTTCGGCACGCTGCAGGCGAAGGCTGTGGTGCGAGATGTCGGCCGCGTGATGCAGATGCCGTACGGCCAAGTCGACCGGCTGGCAAAGCTGATCCCGTTCAATCCGGCCAATCCGCCGAAGCTGCAGGACGCCATCGACGACGAGCCGAAATTTTATGAGGAGATGGATGCCGACGAACGCGTTGGCGAGCTTCTCAAGATCGCGCTGAAACTGGAAGGCAAATACCGGAATGCCGGGACGCACGCCGCTGGTGTCGTGATCGGCGACCGGCCGCTGGTGGAGCTGGTGCCGCTCTATAATGATCCGCGGGCAGATCTTCCGGCAACCCAGTTCAACATGAAATATGCCGAGACGGCCGGACTGGTGAAGTTTGACTTTCTCGGTCTGAAAACCCTGACCGTTATCGATCGGGCACTGAAATTCATCCGGCGCGACGGCAAGGATGTCGGCCCGGAGTGGAAGAGCCTGGACGATCAGGCCACGTACGACATGATGGGCAGTGGTGACACGCTCGGCGTCTTCCAGCTTGAAGGCGCGGGCATGCGCGATACGCTGAAAAAGGTGCGCCCGCACAGCCTGGAAGACGTGATCGCTATTATTTCACTTTATCGTCCGGGTCCGATGGAGAACATCCCGGTCTATATCGAGGGCAAGGAAAACCCTGAAGGCGTGAAGTACGCCCACCCCGACCTGAAGCCCGTTCTGGAAGCCACCTATGGCGTGCCGGTTTATCAGGAACAGGTGATGCGGATGGCGCAGGAAATCGCCGGCTACTCGCTCGGCGACGCTGACCTCCTGCGCCGCGCCATGGGTAAGAAAAAAGTCGAAGAGATGATCGCCCAGCGCCAGCGCTTCGTGGAAGGCGCGGCGGCGAACAAGCAGATGGAACCCGCGCTCGCGAACGAAATCTTCGACACGATGGAGAAGTTCGCAGGCTACGGCTTCAACAAGTCCCACGCTGCGGCCTATGCGCTGATCGGCTATCATACGGGCTATCTGAAACGGCACTTCCCGGTGGAGTTCCTCGCCGCTTCGATGAGCCTCGATCTTGGCAACACTGACAAGCTCGCGGCCTTCTTTCAGGAAGCCAAGCGGCTGAAGATCCCGGTGATCGCGCCGGATGTGAATTCCTCGACCGCCGATTTCGATGTGCGCGATGGCTCGATCGTATACGCGCTGGGGGCACTCAAGGGCGTCGGCCTCGAAGCGATGAAGCATGTCGTGGCGATCCGGGAAAAGGACGGGCCGTTCAAGGACATCTACGACTTCGCCGAACGGGTCGATCCGAAGCATGTGAACAAGAAGGCGTTTGAATCCCTTTCCAAGGCAGGTGCGTTCGACTGTTTCGATAAGAACCGCGCCCGCGTGCTCGCCGGGGCGCCGATGCTGGCCCAGATGGCGGCGAGCGCGGCGGAAGACCGGATGGGCGGGCAAGGCGGCCTGTTTGGCGATGCCGAGCCGGCCCTGCGCCCCGCCATGCCGGCGGTGAAGGCCTGGAACGGCCAGCAGAAACTGGATGAGGAATTCCGCTCGATCGGGTTCTACTTCTCCGGCCACCCGCTGGATGACGTGCTCTCCGGTCTCGACCGGGAACGGGTGACTCTGGCGATGGAGATCGAGGAACGCGCCTCCGACGGGAAGCCTATCGAAATGATCGGTATTGTCCGCCTGCGCTCAGACAAGCCTGCCCGCAATGGCGGCAAGTTTGCCTTTCTCACCCTGTCCGACCCGACGGGGGAGGTGGAGATGATGGTCTTCCCGGAGACGCTGTCCCAGAATTACGACCTGCTACAGGTCGGCAATGCCGTGGCGGTGACGGTCGGTGTGAAGCGGAACGGGGAGGAGATCCGTCTCAACGCCGAACGGGTGCTCCCGCTGGAATCGGCCCGTCTCAGCCGGGGGATGGGGGCGTTGAAAGTGCGCCTCGCCGTCGGGGCCAATCCGTCGGAGATTGCCGGGGTTGTCCACCACCTCGCCAAGCTGCCGGATGCCGAGCGCGGGGAAATCCTGGTCGAGGTGCCGCTGGAGGATGGCCGGCTGGTCATTCTCAAGCTGCCGGCCACTTACACAATCAGCCTGAAAGCCCAGCGGGCATTGAAGGATGTCCCCGGCGTGGAACGGGTGGAGCCGCAGAAGGCCGCCTGAGGACATCTGTCATCATGCCCGGGTCAGCCATGGTCATGGTGTAGTCCGGTATAGTCATGAAATGGTCATTGGAAGGCCTGCCAAAACAGGTGTCTGGGCGCTTGCCCGGCAGGGGAATTTCTGTATAAGCCGCCTCATCTTAAACCAGTTCACGGGTGCATCCGGTGCTGCGGGCCATGGTGGTCCAAAGTTCCACCCGTGACGGCCAACCGGATGGAGACAATCGATGGCCCTACCTGACTTCACCATGCGTCAGCTGCTCGAAGCTGGCGTTCACTTCGGTCACCAAACCCACCGCTGGAACCCGCGTATGAAGCCGTACATCTACGGCGACCGCTCCGGCATTCACATCATGGACCTTTCCAAGACTGTGCCGGCTCTGCACCAGGCACTGCTGTTCGTGCGTGATACGGTGGCCAAGGGCGGCCGCGTGCTGTTCGTCGGCACCAAGCGCCAGGCCCAGGAGCCGGTGGCTGAAGCCGCACAGCGCTGCGCCCAGTACTACATGAACCACCGCTGGCTTGGCGGCACGCTGACCAACTGGTCCACCGTGTCCAACTCGATCAAGCAGCTGCGCGAACTGAACGCCATGTTCGAAAGCGGCGGCGGTTCCGGCCTGACCAAGAAAGAGCTGCTCGATCTGGAGCGCCGTCGTGAGAAGCTCCAGAAATCTCTGGGCGGCATCGCGGACATGGGCGGCCTGCCGTCGGCCATGATCGTGATCGACACCAACAAGGAAGCCATCGCCGTTCAGGAAGCCCGCAAGCTGGGTATCCCGGTCGTGGCTGTCCTCGATACGAACTGCGACCCGGCCGATGCCGACTACGGCTTCCCGGGCAATGACGACGCTGCGCGCGCCATCTCGCTCTACTGCAACCTGTTCGCCGATGCCGTCCTCGATGGTCTGGCAGAATCCTCCGCCGGCCTCGGCGTGGACCTGGGCGAGCTGGAAGATGTTGCAGGCGTTGTGGATGGCGACGTTGCTGCAGCAGACCAAACGGCTGACGAAGCCGGCGCATAAGACGCGCCGGTACAATCGAGACTGAGGGAATACAGCTATGGCTGAGATTACAGCTGCGCTTGTGAAAGCGCTCCGTGAAAAAACGGGCGCTGGCATGATGGACGCCAAAAAGGCGCTCGTCGAAAACAATGGTGACGAAGCAGCAGCCACCGAGTGGCTGCGTGCGAAAGGCCTGTCCAAGGCTGCCAAGAAGTCGGGCCGTACGGCCGCTGACGGCCTGGTGGCAGTTCAGGTTTCCGAAGATGGCAAAGCCGGCGCGATCGTCGAGCTGAACGCCGAAACGGACTTCGTTGCCCGTAACGAAAAGTTCCAATCCGCTCTGGCTGGCATCACCAAGGCCGCCCTGGGCACCGACGGTACCGTCGAAGCCCTGGCGGGTGCCCCGTCGCCGGATGGCGAAGGTACGGTTGATGACCTGATCAAGCGCCTGATCGCCACCATCGGTGAGAACATGACCCTGCGCCGTTCGGCCAAGCTGTCGGCAGATGGTAAAGTGGCCTCCTACATCCACAACGCCGAAGCCCCGGGCATGGGCAAGGTGGGTGTGCTGGTCGCGCTCGACGGTTCCGGTGACCTGGACGATATCGGCCGCAAGGTCGCGATGCACATCGCTGCAACGTCTCCGGCCGCTGCGACGACCGATGAGCTGGATCCGGCCATCGTTGAAGCTGAGAAGCGCGTTCTGACGGAACAGGCCCGTGAAAGCGGCAAGCCGGACAATGTCATCGAGAAGATGATCGTTGGCCGCATGCAGAAGTTCTACAAGGAAGTCGTGCTGGTTGAGCAGCCCTTCGTCATGAACCCCGACCAGACGGTTGGCGAGTTCCTTAAAGGCGAAGGTGCGACGCTGAAGGGCTTCGTCCACTTCAAACTCGGTGAAGGCATCGAGAAAGAAGAAGACAACTTCGCAGACGAAGTCGCCTCCATGACAAAAGGCGCCTGATCAGGCTTGCCTTTCCGCCCGTCAGGGGCTTTGAACATCCCGGTCGCCCATGACAGGCGGCCGGGAATCTTTTAGGAGGCCATGAGGCTTCCAGCGAAGGGAAAAAACACGATGCCGAGCGGGGACCCCGAGACAAGCGGACTAAAGTACAAGCGCGTACTTCTGAAGTTATCGGGAGAGGCCCTGATGGGCCCCGGCCAGTTCGGAATAGACATCCCGACCTGCGAAAAATTTGCCAAGGCGATCAAGGAAGCCCGGGAAGCCGGAGCGGAGATCTGCCTTGTGATCGGCGGCGGGAACATCTTCCGCGGTGTTGCCGGGGCGGCAAAAGGCATGGAGCGCGCCCAAGCCGACTCCATGGGCATGCTGGCGACGGTCATGAATGCGCTCGCCATGCAAAGCGTCCTGGAGAATATGGACGTGCCGACGCGGGTGCTGTCCGCCATCCATATGGAAGCTATCTGCGAGCCCTATATCCGACGCCGCGCGCAGCGGCATATGGAGAAGGGCCGGATCGTTATCTTCGCTGCCGGCATTGGCAATCCGTTCTTCACGACCGATACGGGCGCGGCGTTGCGGGCCATCGAGATGAACTGCGACGCGTTGCTAAAGGGAACGCAGGTAGACGGGGTTTATACCGCAGATCCCAAGCTGGATGCATCGGCTACGCGCTATGATGACGTGTCTTATCAGGAATTGCTGGTGAAAGACCTTCGTGTCATGGATTCGTCGGCTGTCAGTCTTATGCGTGACAACAATATCCCGATCGTGGTGTTCTCGCTGAAGGAAGAAGGATCGTTGCTGAAAGTGCTGCACGGCAAGGGCACCTCGACGACAATTACGAACAAGGGAACGTCTGCGAAATGAGCTATGACAAGAAAGACCTTGAGCGCCGCATGGAAGGTGCTCTGACTTCGCTTTCAACGGAATTCAGTGGTCTGCGTACAGGCCGCGCGTCGGTGAACCTGCTCGATTCCATCATGGTGCCGGCTTATGGCTCGACTGTTCCGCTGAACCAGGTGGCGTCTGTCACGGTGACTGACACGCGTATGCTGTCCGTCAATGTCTGGGACAAGTCTGTTGTGGGTGCTGCAGATCGTGCCATCCGGGAATCCGGGCTTGGCCTGAATCCGGTCGTCGACGGCCAGAACCTGCGCCTGCCGATTCCGCCGCTCAACGAGGAGCGCCGCAAGGAACTTCAGAAAGTGGCGGGCAAGTATGCAGAATCCGCACGCGTCGCGATCCGCAATATCCGCCGTGATGGCATGGATAGCCTGAAGGCGATGGAAAAGGACGGCGATATCAGCGAAGACCGTCATCACGCCCTGTCCGATGAAGTCCAGAAACTGACCGACATCTATGTCGCCAAGGTGGATGAAGCCCTGAAGGCCAAAGAAGCGGAGATCATGCAGGTCTGATGTCCGGCGAACCCGCCCCCGCTTCAGAGGGCGCCGGGGCACAGGGGCTGCCGGGGCCGCAGCACGTTGCCATCATCATGGATGGCAATGGGCGGTGGGCGAAAGCCCGTGGCTTGCCACGCGCCGCCGGGCATGAACGCGGGGTCGAGGCGCTGCGCCGGACGGTCGAAGCCGCGCCTGAACTTGGCATTCGCTACCTGACGGTATTCTCCTTCTCGACAGAGAACTGGCGCCGGCCGGCAGCGGAGGTGAGCGCCTTGTTCGGCCTGCTCAAGGCTTATGTTCAGCGGGATTTGGGGCGCCTGAAGCGGGAAGGCGTCTGTATCCGCGTGATCGGGCGCCGGGAAGGTCTGCCGGAGGATATCGCTGCGCTCGTGGACAAGGCTGAACGCGAAACGGCCCAGAATTCGGATTTCTATCTCAACATCGCCTTCAACTATGGTGGCCGTGAGGAAATCATCCGTGCCGCCCAGAAGCTCGCTGCTGTTATCGAGGCGGGAGAAGTTTCCGCTGACGCGGTCGATGAGGCGGTTTTCGCCCGGTTTCTCGACACGGACGGGATTCCTGATCCGGACCTTATGATCCGGACGAGCGGGGAGTACCGCCTGTCCAATTTCCTGCTCTGGCAGGCAGCCTATTCAGAGCTCGTTTTCACGGATGTGCTCTGGCCCGATTTCGACAAATCCACGCTTCAACAGGCGATTGCCGAGTTCCGAAGCCGGGAACGCCGGTTTGGCGCCGTGACGCCGGAGGCGCGCTGATGGGAGACTGGACGCCCCGGGAGCTCAGGTTTTCAAATCTGGGCCTTCGCCTCATATCGTCAGCGATTCTGATTCCCTTGGGCCTGGCGGCTGTCTGGTCCGGCGGTTGGGGGCTGGCGGTGGCCTGCGCGGCGGCGGCCGGCGTGATGGCCTGGGAATGGGCTCATATCAGCGGATTCGTCAAACCGGCCCTGCTGGTGGCGTTTGCCGCCCTGACCTGTCTGGCGCTTCCTCTTGGCAATGTTGGAATCGCGCTCGGTGTCATTCTTGCGGGCGCGGTGTTCGCGGCGATTGTCGCAAAAGGCGCCTGGAACCATCGCGGAAGCGCTGTGTTCGGCTTGATCTATGTGACCTTGATGCCTGTCTCGCTCTGGCTGTTGCGGGAGGGGCCCTGGGATGGCCGGTCTGCTGCGCTTTATTTCATGTCCTTTGTCTGGGCATCGGACGCAGCCGCTTACTTTACGGGCCGCGGGCTTGGTGGTCCGCGCCTTCTGCCGAAGGAAAGCCCCAACAAGACCTGGAGCGGTGCCTCCGGAGCAGTAGTTGCATGTATTGTGTGCGGGGTGGCCGCCGCAGACATCCAGATGGTGCCGTTTGCCGGATGGATCATCGCAGGCATTGCGATTTCGGTCGTTGCTCAGCTGGGAGACCTGTTTGAGAGCGGTCTGAAACGGCGGTTCCGGGTCAAGGACTCAGGTTCGATCCTGCCAGGACATGGCGGGGTCATGGACCGGGTCGACGGTCTTGGCGCCGTGGCCTTTTTTGCGGTGCTGGCATTCCACATTGCGCCCAACCTGCCGGATATGCTTGGGCTTCAGGCATGAGTGCCAGACGTGCCATTTCCGTTATGGGATCGACAGGTTCCATCGGGTGTTCTGCACTTGATGTGATCCGCCATGCCAATGCGAAAGGTGGCGACACCTTTGAGGTCGTCGCGCTGACTGCCGGCAGCAACGCGGAAAAGCTGGCTGAGCAGGCCCTTGAGTGCCGCCCGCAGATCGCCGTGATCGCCGATGAAAGCCAACTGCCGGTCTTGCGGGAAAAGCTGTCCGGGTCGGGGATTGAGGCGGCTGCTGGCTGCGCTGCCGTTACTGAGGCCGCAACACGTCCTGCGCGGGTACTCGCGGCGATTGTCGGTGCAGCCGGGCTGGAGTCGACCCTGGCGGCTGTGCAGGCCGGAAATGATGTCGCGATTGCCAACAAGGAGAGCGTAGTCTGCGGCGGGCGCCTGATCCTGGAAGAGGCCAGAAAGGCAGGGGTGAATGTCCTGCCCGTCGATTCCGAACACAGTGCGATCCATCAATGCCTGGGCGATGGCCGGCAACTCGAAAGCCTGACGATCACAGCATCGGGCGGTCCGTTTCGTACGGCGACTGTAGAACAGATGCGCGCAGCGAGCCCTGAGGCGGCGGCAGCGCACCCGAACTGGGCCATGGGCATCAAGAATTCCATCGATAGTGCCACCCTGATGAACAAGGCGCTGGAGCTGATCGAGGCGGCCTACCTGTTCGATGTGGCAGCTGAGCGGATCGACGTGATCATTCACCCGCAGTCGATCATCCATGGCATGGCGCATTTCACCGATGGGTCTGTGATCGCCCAGCTCGGCGCGCCGGATATGCGCACGCCGATCTCCTATGCCCTGGGATGGCCTGACCGCGTTGAAACCACAGTTGACCGCCTGGATCTGGTCCGTCTCGGCAAGCTCGATTTCGAGCCGGTGGACAGTCAGAAATTTCCCGCTGTGGCGCTTGCAAGGGAGGCTTTTGCCGCCGGACCGGGCGCCACAACGGTATTAAATTGCGCTAATGAAACCGCCGTTTCTGCATTTATTGCGGGCCAATGCGGGTTTCTGGACATAAGCTGGGTGGTAAAGGAAGTGTTGAGTCGCTTCCTCTCCGGCAATATGGCCGGATTGGCATGCAGTTCGCTAGAAGAGATCGGCATTCTGGACCGATACGCGCGTTCTGCCGCTGAAGATGTCTTGAAGCGGGCCCCGGGTGGTGGGGCGGAGGGTAGAACGCTTGGGTGAGTTGCTGAGCCAAGGTCCTTTGTTTCTGGCTTGCCTCATCTTCATGATGGGCATTGTCGTTATTGTGCACGAGTTCGGCCATTACCTTGCCGGACGGGCCTTCGGTGCGGCAGTCGAATCCTTCTCCGTTGGCTTTGGAAGCCCGCTCTATGAGCGAAAAGACAAGCGCGGCACGCGCTGGCGTATCAACTGGATCCCGCTCGGCGGTTTCGTAAAATTTGCTGGCGAGGCCCAGACCGCCGCTGACATCGGAAAACTGGAAAACGGCCTTGTTGGCCGGCCTTATCCCGAACTCGGCGTCGGCCAGCGGTCGATTGTCAGCCTGGCCGGCCCGCTCGCCAATTTCGTGCTGGCGAGCCTGATTTTTGCGCTCATGCTCGGCACGTTCGGGCGTCCGAACGTGGAAGTGGGCATCTACTCCGTCTCGGAAGGCGGCGCGGCTGCGATCGGCGGAATGGAAGCCGGTGATATTATCCTGTCCACCAATGGCAAAGCTGTGACGACACCGAGCGATGTCCAGCTGGCTGCTGTGCTGAACCCCAATACACCTGTGAATTTCGTGGTACGCCGGGGTGAAGTGGAGCAGTCACTGACTGTAACCCCACAGGAAATTGTCCGTGAAAATGAGCTGGGACAGCAGGTGCCCCAGGGCACGATCGGCGTCCAGCTGGCGAATGTAAGCATTCAGGAGCCGACCCGCTACAATCCGGTCGAGGCGCTCGGGCAGGGCGTCCTGCAGACCGGCAAGACACTTGAGCAGACTGTGACCATGCTAAACCGGATCATAACCGGACGCATGTCGATCCATACCATGTCCGGCCCCGTGGGAATCGGAGATGTGTCACGGCGTATCGTGAACGAGGTCTGGGCTCAGGAAGACGTTTCGGTCGGCACGCGGCTGTCCGAACTGTTCTGGATGCTGCTGGGCATGTGCGCCTCGATTTCCATCGGGATTGGCTTCTTCAACCTGCTTCCGCTGCCGGTATTGGATGGCGGACACCTTGTGTTTAATGCATACGAGGCCGTGACCGGCCGCCACTTGCCGGAAAAAGTGCAGGAGGTGAGCCTGACTTTCGGTCTCATCCTGTTATTGGGGATGGTCGTCGTCATCACGTGGGGCGATGTCATCGAAACCGGCCTTTTTGGCGGCGGGGGCGGTTGAGCCGGCCGGATCAGGGACTAATCAGAGAGTTTATTCGACGATGCGTAAGTTTCTTGCAGCGACCTTTATGGCGACCAGCGTGTTCGCGCTTCAGAGCGTGGGTGGCGTGGCTGGTGCAGCTCAGGCGCAGGAAGACAATCGGTATGGAGGTACGATCCGTTCGATTGTCGTCCAGGGCAACAAGCGTATCGAGGCACGGACGGTTCAGTCCTATCTGCTGCTCGAACCGGGTGACACGTTTGACCCGAACCGGATCGACCTGTCGCTGAAGACGCTGTTCGCGACGAACCTGTTCGCAGACGTTTCCATTGATCGCCTGGGCGATGATCTCATCGTTCGCGTTGTGGAGAACCCGATCATCAACCGCGTGATCTTCGAGGGCAACAAGGCGCTTAAAGAAGACAAGCTCAGGGAAGAAATTCAGGCTGAGCCGCGCGGCATCTTCACGGCCGCCCGTGTGCAGAGCGATGTTCAGCGTGTGCTTGAGCTTTACCGGCAGTCCGGCCGCTTCGCCGCGAAAGTGGAGCCCCAGTACAAGCCGCTGGAGCAGAACCGCGTCGATTTGATCTTCCAGATCACCGAAGGTCCGGTCACCGGCGTCCGCTCGATCAACTTCATCGGCAACGAAGCCTATTCCGACTCCCGCCTGCGTAGCGAGATCGTGACCAAGCAGTCCCGCTTCTGGCGCTTCTTCAGCTCGAACGACAATTACGACCCGGGCCGCCTGGAATATGACCGGGACCAGCTGCGCCAGTTCTACCAGAACAAAGGGTATTACGATTTCCGCGTGACCTCGGCCGTGGCTGAGCTGACACCGGACCAGAAAGACTTCTACATCACCATGACGGTGGATGAGGGGCGCCAGTATGACTTCGGCGAAGTCAAGGTCGAGACGGCACTTGAGAAGCTGAATGCGGAGGCCTTGCGGGCAGCGGTTCCGATCCAGGAAGGCGCCTTGTTCCGGGGTGACCTGATCGAAAGCACGATCGACTCCCTGACATATGCTGCAGGTATCGCCGGCTATGCTTTCGTCGACATCCGTCCGCAACTCGATGTGAACCCGGAAACGGGCCGTATCGATGTCACTTTCGTCGTGGACGAAGGCCCGCGCGTCTACATCGACCGGATCAACATTGTCGGCAACACGCAGACGCTGGACCGCGTAATCCGCCGGGAACTGAGAATTTCAGAAGGCGATGCCTTTAACAGGATCCTCCTCGACCGGTCCAAAAACCGGGTTCGGGCACTTGGCTACTTCAAGGAAGTCGAGATTGAGGAAGTCCCGACGGATGAGCCGGACCGCACAGTTGTCAATGTGAGCGTTCAGGAGCAGCCCACGGGTGAGCTGTCCTTCGCAGCGGGCTTCTCCTCGGTGGATTCCTACCTGATCGACCTGTCGGCCAGCCAGCGGAACCTGCGTGGCCGCGGTCAGTCCGTGGTCGCACGCGTGTCGTCGTCCAGCCGTCAGCAGGTGGTCGATCTTCGTTTCACCGAGCCGCGCTTCCTGGACCGGAACTTGTCTGCAGGTATCGACGTCTTTGCGACCCGCCAGGACTTTGGCGACATTTCGTACTTCACCAGCGATACCTACGGTGCCGGTGTTCGTGTCGGTTTCCCGCTGACAGAGCGTATGCAGCTGGGGCTGTCCTATCGTCTGCAATATGACGATATCGATGTGACGGACATTCCGCTCCTGATCGACCTCGAGACCGGACAGCGCTCGACGCGCCTGATTCAGACGGGCGGGGCGGATACGCCCAACGATGAGACGGATGATACATTCCGGCGTGCCGGACCGGATGACGTTATTGACGGCCAGGAAACCGTTCTGGACCGCTGTGACCCGACTTATCTCTTTCGCGAGACAATCTGCCGGTCGGAACGCTCCGATCTTTCGAGCATCATCGGCTATCAGCTTTTCTGGGACCGGACGAACGATCCGATCACGCCAACGCGCGGTTTTGATATGTCCCTCAGCCAGGACCTCGCCGGCATCGGTGGTGACGTGCACTATCTGCGCACTGAAACGCGCGCCTCCTTTTATCGCGGTATCTGGAAAGGTGTTGTCGCCAGCGCACGCCTGTCCGGCGGCTATGTCTTCCCGCTGGAAAATGGCGAAGGCATTCGTATCAATAACCGCTTCTTCCGGGGCGGTTCGACCTTCCGCGGATTTGATGTTGCCGGTCTCGGACCGCGTGAGATCCTCCAGGTGGTCGACCCGGAAACCGGTGAAATCGTTGCGACCCGCCGCCTGAACGCGCAGGGGGGGAACCTGTATTATCAGGGTACGTTCGAACTGAGCCTGCCCAATGTTTTCCCGGAAGAGTATGGTATCAAGAGCGCCCTGTTCGTCGATGCCGGTTCGCTGGGGACGCTGCGCGGTCCCGACAAGGCGCCGACATTCTATACAACGGACCCGATCACCGGGTTGCCTGCCGTGCAATTGACAAAAGAAGCCGCGTCGTTGCGTGCTGCGGCCGGTCTGAGCGTGTTCTGGAACTCGCCTTTCGGCCCGATCCGCTTCGACTTCTCACAAATCCTCCGAAGCGAGGACTATGACCGGACAGAGACGTTCCGGTTCTCGACGTCAACCCGCTTCTAATCGCAAGCCCCAGAATGGAGACTGCTATGTCCCACCTCAAGAAACTCTTGTTCGCGTTCGCGTTGCTTATCGGCAGCGCGTCCTTCACCGCACCGACGGCTGCTGCACAAGGCAGCAACGTCATTGCCATCGACGAAGTAAAAATCCTTCGCGAAAGCAAAGCCGGCAAGGACATGGCGACCAAGCTCAACAACATCGAAACACAGATGAACAACGAGCTGACCCCCGAGCGGACCACCCTGCAGAATGAAGGCAAGACGCTGGACGGCAAGCTTCAGGGCAAGTCCCGCGAACAGGTGAATGCCGACGCGGCTCTGGTTTCCGAGCTGAATGCCTATCAGGCCAAGGCCAACGCTTTCGCGGCGAAAGCACAAAAAGCCTCGCAGGAGTTTTCGCTCACGGAACGTGTTGCCCTGGCAACGTTCAACAAGGCACTCGAGCCGGTGCTGCTTCAGGTGATCCAGGAGAAAAACGCCCAACTCGTCGTTTCCAAGAGCTCGGTTATCTACTCCGCGGACTCGATCGATGCGACGGCCCTGGTGATTCAGAAGCTGGACGCAGCGACGCCGACGCTGGCCGTAACCCGTCAGAAAATTCCGGATCAGCCGGCAAATCCGCAGTAACGGAGCATAATGTGACAGTCGATCCGCGGTTCTATGCGCCATTGGGGGCTTTGACGCTTGGGCAGGTCGCGGAGATGACTGGCGCGCCGCTGGACGGCGACGGCGAGTTACCTGTCACGGGTATCTCGTCCGCCGGCCAGGCTCAGCCGGGTGACCTTGTCTTCCTGGACGGCGATGGAAAGTCCGCGCCCCAGATTTCTCCGCATGGCGGAGTTTTCGTGACCAATGAAGCGAACTTGCGGCATGTGCCGGAAGGGGCTTCCCGGCTCGTCGTCCGGTTCCCACGCTATGCCCATGCAATCGCCGCGCTGGCGATGTACCGGCCACGTCACCTGGACTGGACTGGTGACGCCCGCATTGCGCCCGATGCGCAGGTACATGAGACGGCCAGAGTGTCGCCGGGGGCCGTTGTCGGACCAGGTGCTGTTATCGGTGAAGGCAGCTGGATCGGTCCGAATGCGTCGATCGGGCCAGGTGTCCAGATCGGTCGGCATTGTCAGATCGGTGCAAATACAAGTGTCTTCTGTGCGCTTCTCGGCGATCACGTCACTTTGCTGGCCGGCGCGCGGATCGGCGAAAATGGTTTTGGCGTTATGGCGGCGCCCGATGGGCAGCGTGATGCACCTCACTTTGGCCGGGTGATCCTGCAGGATCATGTCACTGTCGGCGCGAATACCTGCATCGACCGCGGCGTGTTCGAGGACACGATCCTCGGCGAGCGTACCAAGATCGATAATCTTTGCCAGATCGCGCACAATGTCGTTTTCGGACGCTCGGTCATCATGGCCGCTTTTGGCGGCATCTCGGGTTCGGTTCGGGTTGGCAATCAGTCCATGCTTGGCGGACGTGTCGGCATCGCCGATCATGTCCGGGTCGGAGAAGGGGTCAGCCTGGCCGCTTCCTCAGGCCTGTTCCGCAATGTCGAAGACGGCGAAACATGGGGCGGCACGCCTGCAAAACCGCTTCGTCAGTGGATGCGTGAAGTCGCCTGGTTGCAGAAACAGGCAAACCCGAAGAAAAATAGCTGATCGGCGCTTGTTTTACGCCAATCAGAAGAGATGCCGCGATGTCGACACAGATCCACCCCTCCGCCTTTGTTGAAGAAGGCGCCCAGCTAGGCGCGGACGTCACCATTGGTCCGTTCTGCCACGTAAGTGCAAATGCGGTGATCGGTGATGGGTGCACATTGCATTCGCACGCTGTCGTCGCCGGACATACCAGCCTTGGTGCCAACAGCGTGCTGTTCCCCCATGCGACGCTCGGCTGCAGCCCGCAGGTGATCGGTTTTGAAAGCACGCCAGAGTCCCGGCTGGAAGTCGGGGAGAATTGCACTTTCCGGGAATACGCGACGGCGCACGCAGGCATGCCAAAATTCGGTGGTCTGACGAAAGTCGGAGACCATTGCTACATCATGATCGGCGCGCACATTGCCCATGACAACCATATCGGCAATCATGTGGTGATGGCGAACAATGTATCGCTGGCGGGTCATATCGAAGTGGGGGACCATGTCTGGTTCGGCGGCCTTGCTGCTGTGCACCAATTCTCTCGAATTGGACGAAATGCCTTCATCGGTGGCGGAGCCATCGTGGTTGAAGACGTCATTCCTTTCGGGTCTGTCGTGGGGAACCATGCCAAATTGTCCGGTCTCAACATGGTGGGCCTGAAGCGGCGCGGTTTTGACAAAGAGCAATTGATGCAGATCCGCAGCGCGTACAAGGCCGTGTTCTTTGGAGATGGTCTGTTCAGGGACCGTCTGGCGAAGGCGGCAGCCGATTTTGCGGACAAGCCTTTGGCAATGGAACTTATTTCGTTCATTCAGGCCGGTGGAGACCGGCCAATCTGCAAGCCGGCCTGAGCCCATGACAGCGCCTCTGGGTTTGATTGCAGGGCTGGGAGAACTCCCTGTCGCTATTGCAAGCAATGCCGTGGCCAGCGGGCAGGGCGTGTATGTGTTGCGACTCAAGGGATTTGAGGAGCCGGCGCTTGCCGAATATCCGGGAGACGTCGTCGGACTCGGGGAAATCGGGGGTGTCATCGATCGCCTGAAATCTGCTGGCTGCAAGGACGTGGTTTTCGCAGGCATTGTGAAGCGTCCTAACTTCAAGGATCTGAAGCTCGACATGCGGGGCGCCATGCTGTTGCCCAAAGTCGTATCAGAGGCCCGCAAAGGCGATGATGCCTTGTTGAAAGTCCTGGTTGCCGAATTCGAGAAGCACGGCTTCAACGTGATCGGAAGCGAGGAAGCGAACAAGACTCTGCTGGCGCCGGCTGGATTGATTGCCGGTCCTTCTCCGACCGACGCAAACATGGCCGATATACGCCATGCCGCAAAAGTGGCTGCCGCGACGGGGGCTCTGGACATTGGACAGGGCTGTGTTGTCTGCGATGGCCTGGTCCTGGCTGTGGAAGCTCAGGAAGGCACGGATGAAATGCTCCGGCGTTGCGCCGCCCTGCCTGAGGCTATCCGGGGAAGGTCCGGTGCCCGGCGCGGAGTGCTCGCCAAACGGCCAAAGCCGGAGCAGGAGCGCCGGATTGACCTTCCCACAACTGGCGTGTCGACAGTGGAATTGGTCGCAGCAGCAGGGCTGGCTGGACTTGCCGTTGAAGCAGGTGGTGCCTTGCTGCTCCGCCGTTCTGAAATGGAAGCGGCGGCAGGCCGGCTTGGTGTCTTCATTTATGGATTTGCGCCGGACACGGCTTCATGAGCGGCCTGCGCATCTTCATGGTTGCCGGCGAGGCCTCGGGGGACCTCCTTGCCAGGGAAGTCGTAGAGGCGATCCGTGAGAAGACGAATAGTGTGGAGTTCGCCGGGATCGGCGGGCAGGAACTGGCATCGGTAGGTATCAATTCCCCATTCGATATTTCACCTCTGTCTGTTCTGGGTTTTGCCGAGGGGATCCGTGCTTACGGCACCGTGGTGAAGTTGGCAGATGCGGCGGCAGACGCAATTATCGCATTTGGGCCGGACGCAGTCGTGCTCGTGGACTCCTGGGGGTTCATGCTTCGCGTGGCCCAGCGGGTGAGGGCTAGGGCGCCGGAAATCAAGCTGATCAAGCTGATCGGACCTCAGGTCTGGGCGACGCGGCCCGGACGCGCCAAAACATTGGCCGCAACGGTGGACCACTTGCTCTGCATGCACGATATGGAACCGCCTTATTATGCGCCGTTTGGCTTGCCGACGACGGTGATCGGCAATCCGGCGCTTTCGCGAAACAGGCCCGGAGATGGGGCCAGGTTTCGGGCAGCAAGAGGTATTGGACCGGACGACCAAATCTGCCTGGTCCTGCCCGGTAGCCGTAGAAGCGAACTGGTAAAAGTCGCACCGGCCCTGCTAGAGGCCGCCAAGCAGGTTGCCAAGGAAAAGCCTGGCGTTCGGGTGGTCGTGTCGCCGGCAGGAAACATGGCCGATACTTTTGATCAGGCTTTTCCGGATGTCTCTGGCTGGGCTGAAGTTCTGCATGCGCCAGAAGAGCGCTACGATGCGATGGCGGCAGCCGATGTCGCGCTCGCATGTTCCGGCACGGTGACCAGTGAGCTTGCCATGCAGGGGACTCCCATGATTGTCGCCTACAGAACCGGCTGGCTGACATGGGCGCTGGCGCGAGGACTTCTGTACAAGAAGCATCATATCACGCTGCTGAATATTGTGTCCGACGATCAGGAGATTGTTCCTGAATATGTCCAGACTCAGCAGAAACCCGAATTGATCGCGGGGAAAGCCATTGAATGGCTGAGCAATCCACAAAAGCTGGAGCGACAGAAAGAGGCCCAGCGGAAGGCTTTGAGCCGGATGCAGGGCAAAGGACATTCCTCTGCCGAGATATCTGCCGATGCGATTCTGTCAGTTGCGCGCGGGCAGGCTGTGCTCCCGCAGGAATGAGAAATCGATCGCTTTTTTTAGTTTCCAGACCCAGCCGCCCTCGACTGTAATACCGAACTTTTCGGCAATGGCTTTCTTTTCGCCAAGACTGACCAGTTTCAGGTAATCAGATTGCGGATCGAACCGGGTCAGCGGCAGGTCCTGTGACCAACGCCGGATGTTTTCCGCGATGACCGGCCCGGCCCGGACAGCGAACACACCAGCGGGTTCCAAAGGATCTGCCGTGAAGTAACTTGTGTCCCCTGCGGCCCAGACATTCGGGTGGCTCGTGGAGCGCAGGCATGGATCAACATCAATACGCCCCTGAGTGGTCGCCAGCGCAGACTCGCCGATCCAGCCATGCGGCGCGGAACCGGCGCAATTGACGACCAAAGCGCTTTTTAGTGTCTCACCGGTTGAGAGGCTCACACTGCCGGCATCAACGGATTGAACGTGTGCATGCAGACAGAGTGTGATGTTGGCCCGGTCGAGCGCGCGCTTTAGCTTGCGACGGAGCGTTGGCGAATTGCTGGAGGCGATTGAACTGCCGGCATCGACGAGATGAACCCTGGCGTCCGGAAAGCCTTCTTCTTCCAGGCGGAACTTTATCGCCAGCGCGACCTCGATACCTGCCAGACCCGCGCCTATCACGACAATGGATGGCGGAGTGTCAGCGCCCCCGATCTTGTCGATGGTTGCTCGCCATTTCAGCAGGAATGGTTCGATCGGCCGGATCGGAACAAGTCTGTCGTCGCTCCCGGCGATTTCCAGCCGCCGGATGCCAGAGCCGACATCAAGGCTCGCCAGATCGAATGAAAGCGTGTTTCCAGATGCGAGATGCACGGTGTTCGCGCCCGCGTCGATTGAGGTGATACTGTCCTGGACGAATGACACACCCGCAGCTGCACATAGCGGCTCCAGAGGCACGCCAATGGCATCGGCCGTCCAATGGCCGGCGATGACGCCAGGAAGAGCTCCGCTGTAGAGATTATGCGTAGATGGCGCCACGAGCGTCAGTGTGACGCCAGGTGCCGGAGGCTTCTTCGCAAGGTGGCGCAATGCGACGGCATGCGCGTGCCCGCCGCCGGCGAGCAGGACGTGGCGAGACCGCCCCGTCAGCGCGCCCACCAGGATTGCAGGGCGCTGGCGATGTTCAGCGATGCCTCACGCGCAGCAGCGGGCGCGCGGTAGGCGACAATGGCTGAGCCTTCCAGGGCGCCTTCATCCAGCGGGTCCATCGGCCAGCGGGCGCCGGCCACGAAACAGTCATCCAGCTCGGTGAGGTATTCGCCGAACTCGATTTCCCGTCCGTCCTTGAAGAGCGGCAGCCACAGGATCAGCGTGCCTTTCGGCCACCTTTTGAGCGCCTTCGGGGTCCAGAGGGCGAGGGCATCAATATCGCGGCTGGTTTCGTAGCTCGGGTCAACGAAGCAGATCATCCGCTCGCTGCTGCGTGGCGCGAGTTTCAGTGCACCGGAATACCCGTCGGCGTGTTTCACCTGAAGGCGCTGGTCTGTGCCGAGGGCTTTGACGAGTTCCTTGTATTCCGTTGGATGTTTTTCAAAGAAAATCATGCGGGACGAGGAAGGAAGCAATTGCTGTGCGAGGGCGGGCGACCCCGGATAGTCGCTTCTGCCGCGCTGTTTTACCAGGTCCAGCCAGGGGCGCAGCGGCTTTGGGGCGCCGTCTTCCAGCAGGGACAGAACGCCATCCTGGGCTTCTCCGCCTTTTGTAGATTGCGCGCCGTCAAGGTCATATCGTCCGCGTCCGGAGTGTGTCTCGACGTAGAGCGCACTCGGGGATTCTTTTGCTACGGCACTGAGGATCGCGTGCAGGACTGAATGCTTCAGGACGTCAGCCCGATTGCCCGCATGAAATCCGTGCTGGTAGGAAAGCATGCGCCAGGCCCCGTTGGAAAAGGTGCCACCCGCCGGATAGTACCGGCGGGTGGCAGATGATTATTCGTTTCCGAGGCTGGCCTTGCGAGCCGCTTCGAATTCGTTGCCTTCATACCAGGTCGGCCATTTGTCGGACTGCGCAATCGCTTTGCCGACTTCGAAGAGTGCGGTCACATCTTCTTCATTGCCCGAGAGGTCCCAGTCGTCCGAATACTCGTCCATCGGTTTGTGATAGCGCTGTTCGTTATAGGCCTGCGCGATGGCTTTGCCGGCCGCGATGCCGCCGTCCAGCTTGTCTTCGCCGCCATCCGCATAAAGCATCGGAACGCCGCGTTTTGCCAGCGAGATATGGTCCGAACGATAGAACGATCCGGCTTCCGGTTTCGGATCCGGTTTCACGACGCGATCCTGCGTTTCGAGATAATCGATCAGCATGTCTTCAAGTTCGGACGCGCCATAGCCGACAACGACCATGTCATGTGTCCGGCCAACAGGCAGGGAGCCGTCCATGTTGATACCGGCGACGATCTTGTTCAGCGGTACGGTCGGGTGCTGGGCGAAATACTCAGAGCCGAGCAGTCCCGATTCTTCCAGAGTCACAGACAGGAACATCACGGAACGGTCGAGCGGCTGTGCGGCCATGGCCTCTGCGATTTCCAGAAGCGCCGCAGCGCCCGTTGCGTTGTCCACGGCGCCGTTGAAGATCTGGTCCTGATAGAAGTCTTCGCCCGGCGCGCCGGTTTTCTCTCCGGACTTCTTGCCAAGGTGGTCCCAGTGAGCGGTGTAAAGAACATACTCATCCGGTGTGGTCTGACCCGGAAGGATGCCGATCACATTGTGGCTGGTCAGCGGTTCGATTTTCTGGGTGATCGCACCTTCGGCCTTGAGGCCGGTAAGGGGCACTGGTTTGAAGCCACGCTCCTTGGCGGCGTCTTTCAGCGTCTCATAATCGAGACCGGCAGCCTTGAAGAGCTCTTCCGCCTTGTCGCGGGTGATCCAGGCTTCCATCGTGGTACGGTCTTCGCCGCCATTGGCGCGGACGAGGTCAGACTGTGCGCCAGACCAGGAGTTCGCCACCACGTCCCAGCCATACGCAGCAGGCGCTGTCTCGTGGACAACGATCGCCGCCGCGGCGTGCTGGCGGGCAGCTTCCTCATACTTGTAGGTCCAGCGGCCATAATAGGTCATGGCCTTGCCTTTGAAGAGGTCCGGGTCCTGCGTGGCAAATCCCGGGTCGTTCACAAGGATGATCACCGTTTTGCCGGTGAAGTCCTGATCGTCATAGTCGTTCCAGTCATACTCGGGAGCGACGGCGCCGTAGCCGACAAACACGACGTCGCTCGGATCGAAGGAAAGTTCGGTCGCATTCTGGCGCTTGGTCCAGATTACGGCATCGTCTTTCAGTTTGGTCGGGATTTCCGTTCCGTCTTCGGAGGTGAAGCTCAGATAGGATGTGGAAGGATCGATGGTCTGGTTCACCATCTTCACTTCCTGAAGGTATGTGCCGTTGTCGCCGCCCGGCTCAAGACCGATACGGTTCATTTCGGCGGCGATCCAGTCTGCCGCGGCTTCCCCTGTCGGCGTTCCGGGTCCGCGGCCTTCAAACGTATCGTCAGCCAGCGTCTTGATGCGAACCGCCAGGTCGTCGGCGGTGATGTCCGCGACGGTGCCTTCCGGAAGCGGCATCAGCAGCTCCGGCGCAGCTGCGGCTTCGTTCGTTTCTGTCTCGGGGGCGGTGTCGACCGTGGCGGCTTTCTCTCCACAGGCGGTCAACGCCAGCAGGGAGGCTGCCAGGAACAGCTTCTTCATGAGATTCTCCGTAACAATCCTGTTAGGAGGGGTTTTGCACGGGGCCGGGCGGTGAGCAAGCTTGTGCCTCAGGGAAGGGGAATCCATTCCTTCGTATCGCCGGGAACTGTCGGAAACCGGTCAGATCCGCCTGACCCGGCCGAATGTTCCCAGTCTTTTTTCGCCTGATCTATGAGGGATTGGTCGCTGGCGACGAAGTTCCATTCGATCTTGCGGGGGCCATCCATGGCTGCCCCGCCGCAAATCACGCCTTTCGTGCCTGGTTCAAAGCGGACGGCGACATCGGCGCCCGGAGCCAGTACCAGCATCTGGCCCTCGTCGAAGACTTCCCCTTCGATTTCGGCTTTCCCGCTGACGAGGTAGATCGCCCGTTCCTCGGCGAGCGCATGAGGCAGGATCAGGTTTGCACCATCGTCCGCTTCAAATGCGACATAGAGGATGGGCCAGGGAAAGCTGACAGGCGAAACCGTCCCGAAGGCCTCTCCCGCCAGAACCCTCATGCGTGCGCCCCGGTGATCGAATTCGGGCAAGGTATCGGCCGGGTGATGGTCGAAAGCCGGTGGAATGTTCTCATGAGTTTTGGGCAGGGCGACCCAGGTCTGCAGGCCGTGCATTTTCTGGCCGGATTCACGTTCCGGCGCTGGCGTCCGCTCGGAATGGACGATGCCGTGCCCGGCCGTCATCCAGTTCACGGCGCCCGGGCGAATGACAATATCGGTGCCAAGGGAATCCCGATGTTCAATCGCGCCTTCGAACAGATAGGTGACGGTCGAAAGACCGATATGCGGATGTGGCCGGACGTCGAAGCCTTCGCCGGGGGCATATTCCACGGGGCCGAAATGGTCGAAAAAAACAAAGGGGCCAACCATCCGCTGAGCATGAAACGGCAGGACCCGGCGCACACGGAAACCGCCGCCCAGATCGCGGGCTCTGGGTTCAATTTTCCGCGAGATTTGTCCGTTCATGCTGAATTCTCCTTTTCGGGGCCGCATTCCCCCTCAAATATGGCACCATGAGCGATGATCTCCAGTCCCTGATAACGGAGATGCGCCAATGCCGTCTTTGCGAGGCGGATATGGAGCGCGCTCCCAATCCCGTTTTCCAATTGTCGGATACCGCCACAATTCTCGTTGCCGGGCAGGCGCCGGGTAATCTGGCAGACACAACCGGCACGCCGTTCAACGATCCCTCAGGGGATCGCCTGCGGGACTGGATGGGCGTTTCGCGCGATGAGTTCTATGACGTGTCGAAAATGGCCATCCTGCCGATGGGATTCTGCTTTCCCGGCTATGATGCAAAGGGCGGCGACCTGCCACCGATGAAACGCTGTGCCGAGGTCTGGCGCCATCGCGTGCTGGAGCAGATGCCTCAATTGGAGCTGATCCTGCTGATCGGAGGGTATGCCCAGCGATGGCATCTTGGGCGCAAAGCGGAAAAAACACTGACGGCGACTGTTGCGAACTGGAAAATGTACGCACGTGATCACATGTTCACTCTGCCGCACCCAAGCTGGAGGAATACGGCATGGCTGAAACGCAACCCATGGTTCGAGGCGGATGTCCTGCCCGAGCTGAGGCGCGCGGTTCGCTCCGCATTATCCGCCAGCTGACTTTGTTTGCGATGCTGGCCGTCAGCGCCTGCGCAACGCCTTCAACTCAGGAACCGTTTCCCATGACGCAATCTGTGACGCCTGAATTCCTGCCGGATCAGAACATTTTCGTTTCCTATGATGGGGCCAGGCTTGGGCTGACCTATTGGGAAGGGCAGGATGACGGGCCGGCGGCGGGGCATGTCGTTGTCGGCCTGCACGGTATGAACGATTACGCAAATGCGTTCCACATGGCGGCACCTTACTGGGCCTCGAAGGGTGTCACCGTCTATGCCTATGACCAGCGTGGCTTCGGCCGCTCGCCTGGCAGGGGAATCTGGCCTGAAGAAGACCTGATGCGGGAGGACCTGCGAACCGCGGTCGACCTTGCACGGAAACGCCATCCCGACGCGCAGATCACGGTGGTGGGTATTTCCATGGGGGCAGCCGTCGCGATTTCAGCCTTCGGGTCCGAGCGTCCGCCGCGCGCGGACCAGTTCATTGCATCCGGGCCCGGCTTGCGGGGCTGGGGCGCGATGAACCTGACCTACCGGACCAGTCTCTGGCTGTCTGCGCATGTCCGGCCCAGCTGGGTCGTGGAGCCGCCCCGGCGGTTCGTCCGGATCGAGCCGTCGGACAATGTCGAGATGCTGCAGCGGACATGGTCGGACCCGCTGATGATGCCTTCCAACCGGATCGATCAGGTCTACGGGCTAGTCTCGCTGATGGAGCGGGCGCATGAGCGGGCGCCGAACCTGCCTCAGAGTCTGCCCACGCTGATGTCATACGGGGCAAATGACTATGTCGTGCCGAAAAGGGGCGTGCAGCGGACCGCCAGAGTGTTGCCGCCTTACGTCCGGACGGTTTATTACGAGCAGGGCTATCACATGCTGCTGCGGGACCTGCAGGCACAGACCGTGCATGACGATTATCTGGCCTTTATGATGGATCCCGAGGGCGAATTGCCCAGCCGGGCGCCGGAATGGCCTTTTCGCTAACGCTTTCCACAGCGCATCACCTCTTGCAGCACTGCCTGCGTGGACAAATATCAGTCATTCTGCCAGTTCTGGCAAAGTAGAGATTCCTTTTTTCGACGCCCGAGGCCCGACTTATGTCAAATTCGTACCAGACTGCCCTCAACCTAGTCCCCATGGTGGTGGAGCAGACCAGCCGCGGCGAACGGGCGTTCGACATCTTCTCGCGCCTTCTGAAGGAGCGGATCATCTTTGTAACCGGCGGCATCGATGATGGCATGGCTGCCCTGATCACAGCTCAGCTGCTGTTTCTCGAATCGGAAAACCCGAAAAAAGAGATCGCCATGTATATCAACAGCCCCGGCGGGTATGTGTCCTCCGGTCTGGCGATTTATGACACGATGCAGTTCATCCGGTGCTCGGTGTCCACGGTCTGTATTGGCCAGGCGGCCTCAATGGGCTCGCTTCTGCTCGCTGCCGGCGAGGCAGGGTCCCGTTTCGCTCTGCCAAATGCCCGCGTGATGCTTCACCAGCCGTCTGGCGGCTATCAGGGCGTCGCGACGGATATTGAGCGCCATGCCGAGGAAATCATTGATCTTAAGCGGCGTCTGAACCAGATTTACGTCAAGCATACCGGCCAGGACTACGACGCGATTGAGCGGAAACTGGATCGGGATACCTTCCTCACAGCTGAGGAGGCCCAGGAATTCGGCATCATCGACAAGGTGTTCGAGCGCCGGGCCGCAGAGGATGATAAATAGTTCGCGCCTTTTCGCGTATTTCGGCCTGCCACTTGCAGTGCAGGCTAATGCCCATATTGTTCTGTTAAGGAACTGGGTCCGGGCGCTTAAAACCACGTTAAGCCTTAAACGGCATTGAGGACAGCATGACCAAACAAACCGGCTCAGGCGACTCCAAGAACACGCTTTACTGCTCGTTCTGCGGCAAAAGCCAGCATGAGGTGAAAAAGCTCATCGCTGGTCCGACCGTATTCATCTGCGATGAGTGCGTTGAACTCTGCATGGACATCATCCGCGAGGAAAACAAGACCTCGCTGGTCCGCTCTCGTGAGGGTGTGCCCACACCGCAGGAGATCTGCGATGTGCTGGACGACTACGTGATCGGGCAGACCTACGCAAAGCGGATCCTGTCGGTTGCCGTGCACAACCATTACAAGCGCCTCTCGCATGCCGGGAAGACCGATGGGGTTGAGCTGGCGAAGTCCAACATCATGCTGGTCGGGCCAACGGGGTGCGGTAAGACGCTGCTCGCCCAGACACTGGCGCGCATCCTGGACGTGCCGTTCACGATGGCTGACGCGACGACCCTTACCGAAGCCGGCTATGTTGGCGAGGATGTCGAGAACATTGTGCTGAAGCTGCTTCAGTCCGCCGATTACAATGTGGAGCGTGCGCAGCGCGGCATCGTCTATATCGACGAGATCGACAAGATTTCCCGCAAGTCGGACAACCCGTCCATCACGCGCGACGTGTCGGGCGAGGGGGTCCAGCAGGCGCTCCTGAAGATCATGGAAGGCACCGTGGCAGCGGTTCCGCCGCAAGGTGGCCGCAAGCATCCGCAGCAGGAATTCCTGCAGGTGGACACCACGAACATCCTGTTCATCGTTGGCGGTGCCTTTGCCGGCCTCGACAAGATCATCTCCGCACGCGGCGAAGCTGCCTCAATCGGCTTCGGTGCGACGGTGAAAGATGCCGAAGCCCGCGGTGTTGGCGAAGTTCTGCGCGATGTGGAACCGGAAGACCTGCAGCGTTTCGGTCTCATCCCGGAATTCATCGGCCGTCTGCCGGTGATCGCGACCCTGGAAGATCTCGACGAAAAAGCGCTGATCCAGATCCTGACCGAGCCGAAGAACGCGCTGCTGAAGCAGTACCAGCGTCTCTTCGATATGGAGAACGTGCAGCTGACCTTCACGCCGGATGCGCTGACGGCCGTCGCGCGCCGGGCAATTCTGCGCAAGACGGGCGCACGTGGCCTTCGCTCCATCATGGAAGGCATCCTGCTCGACACGATGTTCGAACTGCCGAATTTGCGCGGTGTCGAGGAAGTCGTGATCAGCGGCGAAGTGGTGGACGGCAATGCCGAGCCGCTCTACGTCCACGCCAAGAAGAGCCAGCCCGAAGCCGGTTGATCTTCAGGCCGCTACAAAAGTCAGAATTGAAAAGCCCCGGTATCGCGCCGGGGCTTTTGTATTTGGCGCCAGTGTCAGCACCAGTCTTCTGCATCGTGTAGGCGTCCGGAACGGTAAGGGCCGGCACTTTCCAGTGCCGGCCCCGCCTTCCCCCGTCGTGTCGGGTGATCTGATCGGACAGTGCGATCAGTATTTGTAGTACATGTCGAACTCGACCGGGTGCGGGTGGAGTTCGTACTTCATGTTTTCTTCCATCTTCAGGTCGATGTAGGCATCGATCTGGTCGTCGTCGAAGACGCCGCCCTTCTTGAGGAAGTCACGGTCTGCGTCGAGGGCCGCAAGGGCGTCACGCAGCGAGCCGCAGACCTGCGGAATGGCTTTCGCTTCTTCCGGCGGCAGGTCGTAGAGGTCCTTGTCCATGGCGTCGCCCGGGTGGATCTTGTTCTCGATCCCGTCGAGGCCAGCCATGAGCAGGGCAGCGAACGCCAGGTAAGGGTTTGCCATCGGGTCCGGGAAGCGGGTTTCGATACGCTTGGCTTTCGGGTTGTCGCCGAAAGGAATACGGATCGATGCCGAACGGTTGCGGGCCGAATAGGCCAGCATGACCGGCGCTTCGTAACCCGGCACCAGGCGCTTGTAGCTGTTGGTGGACGGGTTGGTCAGCGCGTTCAGGGCGCGGGCGTGTTTGATGATCCCGCCGATGTAGTAGAGGCAGGTCTCGGACAGGCCGGCATACTGGTCACCGGCGAACAGAGGCTTGCCGCCATTCCAGATGGACTGGTGCACGTGCATGCCGGAGCCGTTGTCCTTGTACATTGGCTTCGGCATGAAGGTTGCCGTCTTGCCATACGAATGCGCCACGTTCTGAACGACGTATTTGTAGAGCTGAAGGCGGTCAGCCATCACGGTCAGGGTCGAGAATTTCAGACCCAGCTCGTGCTGTGCCGGTGCCACTTCGTGGTGATGCTTTTCCGGGTCGAGGCCGATGTCAGCCATGACCGACAGCATTTCGCTGCGCATGTCCTGTTCGGAATCGATCGGCGGAACCGGGAAGTAGCCACCCTTCGGACCCGGGCGGTGGCCCATATTGCCCATCGGGTATTCCTTGGCCGTGTTCACCGGCAGTTCGGTGGAGTCGAAGGAATAACCGGTGCTGTGCGGTTCGACGCTCCAGCGGACATCGTCAAAGACGAAGAATTCCGCTTCCGGTCCGAAGAAGACGGTGTCGCCAACGCCGGATTGTTTCACATAGGCTTCAGCCTTCTTGGCGGTCATCCGCGGGTCGCGGTTGTAGGCCTGGCCTGTGATCGGATCCAGAATATCGCACATCACGGCGAGCGTGGTCTGCTGGAAGAACGGATCGATGATCGCCGAAGACGTGTCCGGTTTCAGCAGCATGTCGGACTCGTTGATGGACTTCCAGCCAGCAACGGAGGAGCCGTCAAACATCTGGCCGTCGACGAAGAAGTCTGCGTCCACCATGTCCTTGTGGAATGACACGTGCTGCATCTTGCCGCGCGGGTCGGTGAAACGAAGGTCCACGTATTGGACGTCTTCGTCCTTCATGATCTTCATGAGGTTTTCAGCCATTGGAAATGCCCTCCATCTGTAAACTTGCTGAATTGTGTTTTTCGTGATGCCGGATCAAAGCGCAGTTTCGCCCGTCTCTCCGGTACGGATACGCACCGCATCAATAATATCGGAAACGAAGATTTTGCCATCGCCGATCTTGTCGGTATGTGCAGCTTTCTTGATGGCTTCCACCGCGCCGTCGACGGCGCTGTCTGCCAGCACGATTTCGATTTTCAGCTTCGGCAGAAAATCGACGACGTATTCGGCGCCACGATAGAGTTCGGTGTGGCCCCGCTGACGACCGAAACCTTTGGCTTCGATGACGGTCATGCCTTGCAGGCCGATCTCCTGCAGAGCCTCTTTCACATCATCGAGTTTGAACGGTTTGATGATTGCCTCAATTTTCTTCATGGCCCGTGTTCTCCCAGCCGCTGAGTGTCTGACTATAGACTCCGGTAGGCGGCTTCCCGTGCGTAGGCGAGACATTCATGCGTGTCGTGCCGTGTCATACACGGGCGTGGTCGAATTTTGTGCGTCGTTGCTGAAATATTGGTCAGTCAGTTTGCGCCGGTAGCATGCACCAACAGAATGACGCCACATCCAATTTGGGGGGAATGTGCAGTGGCGCCGGGCGATTGCGCAGTAAACAACGACGGCTCAAGAGGGGGCAATGGTCCGGCGGGTGACTCGCACGCAGCCCATGGGGCGCTGCCTCAGAACGCTCAAGGCATGGGCAAAAGACGAAATTGAGCCGCAGGTGCCAGCGGAAAGGGCGCAGGGCCGGCGGCTTAACATCTGCGGGACCGTGGTCTATCACCGCCGGGCAGGGTCCGGGACCAGCCTTCCGGCTGAATGTGCCCGGACTGTCGAATTGAGGACATCAGCATGATCTATCTCGTCCGTCATGGCGAAGCCGCGGCAAGCTGGGGCAACCACCCCGATCCGGGGTTAAGCGAACTTGGCCACAAGCAGGCCGAGGCGGCCGCGGCGACGCTGATCGGCCTCGGCGCGCGCAGTGCGGTCTGCAGCCCCATGCAGCGTTGCCGTGAAACTGCGGCAGCATTCGAACGCCAGGCAGACGTGACGGCTCAGGTTGAACCCGTGGTTTCGGAGATCGAAACACCCGAAGGGGTCGGCGACCGGGTTGAATGGCTGCGGTCCTATATGGCGGGCACTTGGGAAAATGAAGGCGCCGCCCATGATGCGTGGCGCAAGAAGATTGCGGAGGCGCTGGCACTCCTGCCGGACAATACGGCCGTCTTTTCGCATTTCGTTGCGATCAATGCCGTTGTCAGCCTGATCGATCAGGACAGCCGCACCACCGTGTTCCGGCCCGGCCATTGTTCCATTACCAAAGTGGACTTCAGTGGCGCGGTGCCGCGCGTCATTGAATACGGAAGCCAGGCCGCGACTCGCGTGTTATGAGCCTGCCATGGGCAGACCGATACTTACACCGCAGGAAATGCAGGCCGCCGAACAGGCGATTTTTGCGCAGGGGCTCGACAGTTTCGAGCTGATGCAGCGCGCTGGCGATGCCGTCGCCGAATTCGTCCACGCCAACTGGCCGGAAGGATCCATCCAGGTCCTGTGCGGGCCAGGCGGGAATGGTGGCGATGGTTTCGTCGCAGCGTCGAAACTGGCGAAGCTCTGGCGGGATGTGAATGTCTACTGCATGGTTCCGGTGACTGAGCTGAAGGGCGATGCAGCCAAGGCAGCCGCCCTGTGGGATGGCCCGGTCGGTACATTGGAAGACGCGCTTGAAGCGCCGCATGACCTTGTTCTGGACGGGCTTTTCGGCGGCGGCCTTTCCCGTCCCCTTGAGGGAATAGCAGCCCAGCTTGCCCAGCGTGGCGGGCGGGTGATCTCCATCGACGTGCCATCCGGTATTTGCGGACTGCGCGCCAAACCGCTTGGCCCCTGTTTCATCGCGGAAGGGACGATCACCTTCGCCGCGCTGCGCCCGGCGCATGTTCTCCGCCCGGCATCGGCTTATTGCGGCAATGTTCTGGTCGCGGACATCGGCGTTCCGGTACAGACGCGCCTGATGGAAAACAGCCCGATGCTGTGGCTGCGGATGCTGCCCCAGCCGGGCATGGCGGACCACAAGCACAGCCGCGGGCACCTGAAAGTGCTGAGCGGCGGCATATCCTCGACCGGTGCGGCGCGGCTCGCCGTTCGCGCTGGTCTGCGCATTGGCTCAGGACTGGCGACGCTGCTGACGCCGCCCTCGGCGCTGATGGTCAATGCCAGCCAGCTGACGGCTGTGATGGTCAAATCCGTCGACGGCGCAGAAGAGCTCTCCGAAGCGATCCAGACGGCGTCGGTCGTGATCGCCGGGCCAGGCGCGGGGATTACCCCGGCAACCCGGGCCAATGTCGAAGCGATTCTGAACGGGCCGGGGCGGGCGGTGCTCGATGCCGATGCGCTGACTGTGTTTGAGTCACAACAGGACCAGCTGTTCAAACGCCTGCGTCCGACAGACCTGCTGACCCCGCACATCGGCGAGTTCAACCGCCTGTTCGGGGACCTGCTGGAAACCGCTACCAACAAGGTGGAAGCCGTGCGGCAAGCCTCGGCCAAAGCCGGCTGCACCGTTCTCCTGAAAGGGCCGGACACCGTCATCGCCCAGCCGGACGGGGGCGCAGTCGTCAATATTCATGCGACGCGCTGGCTTGCCACAGCCGGGTCAGGCGACGTTCTGGCGGGCTTTGCAGGCGGGCTGATGGCGCAGGGAATCGACACGCTGGTCGCGGCCAGCATGGCAGCCTGGATCCATGGCGAAGCCGGGCGCCGCGTTGGCGCGGGTCTGATTTCCGAAGACCTGGAGCGTCAGGTTCCGGATATCCTGAGCGCCCTGCATGGCGAGATTGGCTGACCCGGCTGTTGGATAAGCCGCCACCCAGGCAATCACGAACACCGTCTATAGACCCTCAACAGACCCTATATAGCGCTCGTTCCGGTGCATCGGCCCGTTGTCTCCGCGCGCGCTCTCGCCTAAACGTGCGCCCGGAACGCGGATGTGGCGGAATTGGTAGACGCACTGGATTTAGGTTCCAGCGCCGCAAGGCGTGGAGGTTCGAGTCCTCTCATCCGCACCATTCGGCCGAGGTGCCGCTTCGCGGCACAAATCGATCGAGGATCGATTTGAACGGCCGAATGCTCGAAGCGTAAGCGAGAGCTCTGGCACGACTTGTTTTTGTTTCATTCACAAGTCGTTGAGTTGCTCCGACCATCCCAATCTACAAAGCAGTTTTCACCGCTTTCATTCGGGGGCAATTTTCTTTGGTCCAAGGAAATCCACCACCATGCGCTGAAACACAAGCAAATGACTATAAAGAGGAGCTCAATCGCTCCTAGCCATTCACGCGCTCGAAGCTTACCGGTCAATTTTGTGGAAACGAAAAGCGCAGCGATAAACAACGCTATTCCCATGCCGATATTCACAATTGCGCTCATCACAAAACCAAAGCCTAAGAGACAGTGGCTGACAATTGGTACATGAGAAAGTCTGTACAGTTTGCCCAGACTACCCCTCATTTCCCATCCACCAAATCCGCCGTAAACGGATTATTTTCGGTGTGATTTCGCCAGATATTCTCCACCACTTTGGCGGCGTTCACTGCCTTGTCCCGGCCCGGCAGGTCTTCTATCTGGGCGAGGGGCCATGCCAGGGTCGGCGGAGACGCCGGACGGGGGCAAAGAAACAAAGGAAACAGGCGACATGACATTCGATCCCTCGATCGGCGTTCCGGGCAAGCCCTGGGGCGAGGCGGAGCGCAATCAGTGGCGGGCTCTGCAAACCGAGCAGCGGAGCTATGCCGAGGACGTTGTGTCCCGGATGGATGCGCTGGCCGAGCGGTTCGAGCGGGTCACCTACGGCCGCATCGAATATGGCAGCGACGCCTACGACCTTTACGCATTTGTCTGCGGCGAGTTGGATCCCGCTTTACCGACCGCGCTCGTGACCGGCGGGGTGCATGGCTATGAGACCAGCGGCGTCATGGGCGCGCTGGCCTTTCTCGACCAATCGGCTGCGGCCTATGCCGGCCGGGTCAATCTTCTCGTCGCGCCTTGTGTCAGCCCATGGGCCTATGAGCGCATCAACCGATGGAACTATGACGCCATCGACCCGAACCGCAATTTCCGGTTCGGCGGGCCTGCGCGTGAATCGACGGCCCTGATGGAATGGGTGCGCTCTACTTCAAGCGACTATCTTCTCCATATCGACCTGCACGAGACGACCGATAGCGACGAGACCGAGTTCAGGCCCGCTCTGAGTTCGCGCGATGGCAAGCCTTTCGAACCGGGCCTCATCCCGGACGGGTTCTATCTGGTGGCCGACAGTGAGAATCCGCAGCTTGCGTTCCAGGAGGCGATCATTTCGGCCGTCGAAGAGGTGACCCACATCGCGCCGGCAGACGAGAAAGGGGAGATCATCGGCTCGCCCGTCATCGCGCGCGGCATCATCGAATATCCCCTGGCGCAGCTTGCGCTGTGCGCGTCGATCACGAATGCACGCTTCAAGACGACGACCGAAGTCTATCCCGACAGCCCGCGGGTCACGCCGGAGGACTGCGTTCGCGCGCAGGTGGCGGCGGCTTGCGCCGCGCTGGATTTCGCGCTGGCTCACTGATCCTGCGTCTTGCTCGGGAGGCGCTATCTGCAATGGCGCCAGCAGGCGGACGCAACGTATCGACAGGGATTTCCGGCCGATCCGGGCGAATTGGCCGTCTTCCACGGCGGTTCCGGCAGGGGGCGGGCAGCGTCGCCGGGATTTTGAGAGAAGATGCAGGGCCATCCCTCCGAAATCCGTCGCTGAAAATCCCGCAGAACCCGCGTGGACACGCCGTTTTCCGTGTGACATAAGCCGCCCCTTCAGACACAGATCAGAAGGCTGCCGGATGGGCATGACCGGGCCTGATCGCCAGAACGGATGAATGAACCGATGGAAGTGACCCAGACGAAGGCAGAAGGTCTCAGCCGCACCTTTGCCGTCAAGGTATCTGCAAGCGAACTGCAGTCCAAGCTCGACGCCCGGATTGAGGAAATCCGCCCGACCATGAACCTCAAGGGCTTCCGCCCGGGCAAGGTGCCTGCGTCGCACGTGCGCAAGATGTTCGGCCGCGACCTGATGGGCGAGATCATCGACAAGACCGTCAACGAAACTAACCAGAAAGCCATCGAGGATGCAGACCTGCGCCCCGCCGGCCAGCCGGATGTGCACCTGGAAGGCGAGATCGAAGACGTGGTGAAGGGCGAGGCCGACCTTTCCTATCACATGCATGTCGACGTGATGCCGGAATTCGAGCCGGTGGACGTGAAGACGCTGACAGTCACCCGTCCGGTCGCCGAAGTGGCTGACGAGCAGGTCGAAGAAGCGCTGAAGAACCTCGCCGAGCAGAACAAGCAGTATGAGCCGCGCGCCAAGACTGCCAAGGCGAAAGACGGCGACGCAGTGGTCATCGACTTTGTCGGCAAGATCGACGGCGAGCCCTTCGATGGCGGCACCGCTGAACAGCAGACCGTCGTGCTCGGCTCCGGCCGCTTCATCCCGGGCTTCGAAGAGCAGCTCGTCGGCGTGAAGACCGGTGAAGAGAAGAACCTCGAAGTCAGCTTCCCGGAAGATTACCCGTCGAAAGACCTGGCCGGGAAATCCGCCGTCTTCGAAACCAAGGTGCACGAAGTCCGCGCGCCGAAGGAAGCCGAAATCGATGACGAATTCGCCAAGGGCCTTGGCCTTGAGTCGCTGGAGCAGCTGACGGGTCTGATCAAGGACCAGCTGAAAGGCGAACTGGACCAGGCATCGCGCAGCAAAGCCAAGCGCGACCTGCTGGATCGCCTGGATGAAGCCCACAGCTTCGACCTGCCGCCGAACATGGTCGAAGCCGAATTCGGCCAGATCTGGGACCAGCTGCAGCGTGAGATGGACGCCGGCCGGGTCGACGACGCCGACAAGGAAAAGTCGGAAGACGACCTGAAAAAAGAGTATCGCGATATCGCTGAGCGCCGCGTGCGCCTCGGCCTCGTCCTGGCTGAGATCGGCCGCGTCAATGACGTGAAGATCACCGAGCAGGAAGTACAGCAGGCCCTGATCCAGGAAGCCCGCCAGTATCCGGGCCAGGAGCGTGAAGTGATCGAGTTCTTCCAGAAGAACCCGAACGCGATGGCCCAGCTCCGCGCGCCCATCTATGAGGACAAAGTCGTCGACTACATCCTCGGTGAGGCGGACGTGACCGACAAGACGGTCTCCCGCGAGGAGCTGTTCAAGGAAGACGAAGAGTAAGCCTCTTCTGAACCTCACAGAAATTTAACGACGCCGGGCCCCAAAGCCCGGCGTTTTGCATTCTGGCCGACTGTTCTCAGGTGGTGGGAGCGGGTTGGTAAACCGCCTATTAACCGGGGCAGGCGAAGGTGCCTCGAATCGTTAATGAGGGGTTTCGGTTCCTATGAGCGTACAAGCCATCCGGCCGCAACTGACAGAGCAGGATATCCACCGCCTGATGAAGGGCGAAACGCCCGAGCAGCGCGCGTCGGTGGCGCACCGTCTGTGCCGCCGCATTGCGCTGGACGTGCTGAGCGAGGACGAGCGCAAATACGCCGAAGAGATCATGGCCATCCTGGCCGATGACGCGGCAGACCTCGTGCGCCGCACGCTGTCGGTCACGCTGCGCAATTCTCCGATCCTGCCGCGAGAGATCGCCCTCAAGCTGGCGCAGGATATTGAGGCCGTTGCCATTCCGGTGCTGCAGGATTCGCCGGTCTTTACCGAAGAAGACCTGATCGAGCTGGTGCTCTCTGTCACCGCCGCCAAACAGGCTGCCATCGCGGCGCGGGACGGGATTTCCGTGACGCTGACGGAAGTGATCTCCGAGCATGGGCAGGTGGAAGCCGTCCGGGCGCTCGCCTCCAACTCCAGCGCCGAATATACCGACCGCGCCTATGACGACACGTTGCGCCGTTTCGGCAGCGACGAGATCGTCCAGAAGGGCCTGATCCGGCGCGAGTTCATCCCGACCCATATCGCAGAGAAGATGGTTTCGCTGGTCTCCGGCCAGCTGTTCGACATGCTGGTGAACCGGCATGAGCTGCCGGCGCAGATGGCGATCGACCTGGCCGCCGGGGCGCGCGAACGGGCAACGATCGATCTGGTCGAGCAGGCGGGCCGGTCAAATGACCTCGTGCGGTTTGTCTCGCAGCTGAACCTCAATGGACGGCTCAGCCATTCCCTGATCATGCGCGCGCTGTGCTGCGGACAGATGCCTTTCGTGGAGCATGCGCTGGCCGAGCTGTCCGGTGTGGCGCACCAGCGGGTCTGGCTGATGATCCATGATGCCGGTCCGCTGGGCCTGCAGGCGGTGTTCGACCGGGCAGGCATGCCGCGCAAGATGCTGCCGGCCTTCAAGGCCGCCGTGAACGTCTTCCACGAAACCGCCTATGATGGCGGGCCGAATGACCGGGCCCGTTTCCGCGCCCGCATGATCGAGCGCGTGCTGACCCAGTTCCAGGCCATCCCGAAGGACGACCTCGAATACCTGCTTGAGAAGCTGGACTATTATTCCGAGATGGCGGCGGCCGAAGAGGCTGACAACGCCGATACCGACGCCGCTTAAGCGTCTGTGCGCAGACGCGTCCCGGCGGAGATGCCGAGGCGGCCAAGCTCGTCTGCATCGCGCCAGTTGGCGTTTTCCGCAATCACGAGAATGCCGGCACTGGACGCGGTTTCGCAGGTCTCCATCAGGTCGTCGTCGTCAAGATGACGGGCGTCGACGCGGAGTGTGTCGATCAGGAGGCGTATGCCCTCAGCCAGCGGGGTCTGCCAGGATTTGCGCATGTCGACGGACACACGAAAGCCATGACGGCGGAAATGGGCCACCCGGCTGGTGCAGTCGGCGGCATCGCCGGCAAAGGCGGTGTCGGTGAACTCGATGCAGAATTCCTGCTGGCAGAACACGCTGCGGCGCACGCGGGCATCGCAGGCCAGCGCCGTGTCCGGGTTGGCTAGCGCGGCAACGGGCGCCGGCACGATGATCGGGCGGTGATCGTGGCGGAATTCATGCGCGATGCTGGAAATCTCGCCGATCCGGTCAGCGACCCATTTGGCGGAATTGGATTCGCTCTGGCGCACGCGGGCCGGACCGAAGGAGGGGCCGTCTTCAAAACAGAAGGGCAGTTCCGCCGTCATGCCGAGGGCGTCACCCGTCGCAAGATCCAGCACCGGGTCGAACCGGACCGCTGGTGTGGGGATTGTTTGGACGGTCGTATTGGCCCAGGTCTGTTTCATCGTGTCCCGCTCATATGTCTGTTGGTCTTGCTTTCCCTAGGGGCTGAGGCTGAAGATCACGCGTAAGAACAGAGGCACATTTCGATGAAATTTGCCCGATAGGGGGAACCACCATGGAAAAGACACCCGCAGAACCGAGACTTTCGGCAACAATCCTTATGGTGCGCGATGCCGCGTCCGGCCCGCCGGAAGTGCTGATGGTGAAGCGCCACTATGAGATCGACTTTGCAGCGGGTGCGCTGGTGTTTCCGGGCGGCAAGGCCAGCGAGGACGATTCGCGGGCCGACTGGGATGCCTGGACCGATGGCGATTATGGCCCGGTGCAACAGGACGCGCGGATTGCGGCAGTGCGGGAGGCCTATGAAGAAAGCGGCCTGCTGCTGGCGCGGCATGCCTCGGCCCGCGGACCCGGCGCGCCGCTGGTGGGCGCTGACATCGCCGACAAGCTGGCGCCGCATCGCCACGCCGTGGACCGGGCGGAGATGAGCTTTCTGGACCTGATCCGCGAGCATGAGCTGGTGCTGGCGCTCGATAGCCTTGTGCATTTCGGCCACTGGATCACACCGATCATGATGCCCAAGCGCTTCGACACGCATTTCTACATCGCGCCGGCCCCGGAACACCAGATTGCCGCCCATGACGGCCGCGAGACCACGGATGCCGTGTGGATGTCAGCGGAAGAGGCGCTGGCGCAGGAAGCCGATGGCCGGGCAACGATTATCTTCCCGACACGGATGAATTTGAAGCGGATGACGATGGCGACATCCGTCTCCGACGCGCTGGCGCGTTTCGGGGCGATGGAGGTGCCGACTGTCCTGCCGAAACCGGGCAAGGATGATGACGGCAATCCCTGCCTTTTCATCCCGGACGTCGAAGGCTACGGCCAGACGGTGGAACTGCTGTCGAACGTGAAGGTCTAGTGCCGTCCGTTACAGGATGAATTTGGAAAGATCGGCATCTGCGGCGAGGCCGCTGACGCGCTCATTCACATAATCCGCCGTGATGGTGATCGTCTCGCCCTTCTTTTCGGGTGCCTCGAAACTGATTTCATCCAACAGGCGTTCCAGAACGGTCTGAAGGCGGCGAGCGCCGATATTCTCGACGCTGTTGTTCACGGCCTCTGCGAGGTCAGCGAGCGTATCGATTGCGGCATCCTCGAAGACGAGGGTGACGCCTTCGGCGGCCATGAGGGCTTCGTATTGGCGAATCAGGCTGGCTTCCGGCTCAACCAGAATACGGCGAAGATCGTCCCGGGTCAGCGCTTCCAACTCCACACGGATCGGCAGGCGGCCCTGAAGTTCCGGCAGCATGTCCGACGGCTTGGACACGTGGAAGGCCCCGGATGCGATGAAGAGGATATGATCGGTCTTCACGGCGCCGCGTTTTGTCGAAACGGTCGTGCCTTCGATCAGGGGCAGGAGGTCGCGCTGCACGCCTTCGCGGCTGACATCGGCGCCGCCGCGCTCTGACTTGGCGGCGATCTTGTCGATCTCGTCGAGGAAGACGATGCCGTCCTGTTCCACGGCCGTTACGGCCTCGCGGGCGATGGATTCCTCGTCGATCATCTTGTCGGCTTCTTCGTCGAGCAGGGGCTTGTAGGCCTCTTTCACGGTTGTGCGGACGCGCTTGGTGCGCCCGCCCATAGCCTTGCCCAACATGTCCGACAGATTGATCATGCCCATGGACCCGCCCTGGCCGGGCAGGTCGAACATCTGCATCGGGCCACCGGTTTCCGGCATGTCGATGTCGACTTCCTTGTCGTCGAGCTCTCCGTCGCGCAGCTTGCGGCGGAAGACTTCGCGGGTGGAGGATTGGGCATCCTGGCCGACCAGCGCGTCGAGCAGGCGTTCCTCGGCGGCGTCCGTCGCTGCCTGTTGCACGCCTGCGCGCTTCTGCTCGCGGATCATGCCGACGGCGGCCTCGACGAGGTCCCGGATGATTTGTTCCACGTCGCGGCCGACATAGCCGACTTCTGTGAACTTGGTGGCTTCGACCTTCAGGAAGGGCGCATTGGCAAGGCGGGCGAGGCGCCGGGAGACCTCTGTCTTACCCACGCCGGTCGGTCCGATCATCAGGATATTCTTCGGCGTGATCTCGCCCTGCAGGTTTTCCGGAGTCTGCTTACGGCGCCAGCGGTTGCGCAGGGCAATGGCGACGGCGCGCTTGGCGCCGGTCTGGCCAACAATGTGGCGATCGAGTTCAGCGACGATTTCGCGGGGGGTGAGTTCTGTCATGTGATCTGGGTGTCCGGTCAGACGTCGAGGGTTTCGACCGTGAAATTGGCATTGGTGTAGACGCAGATGTCGGCCGCAATCTGCATGGCCTTGCGGCCAATCGTTTCGGCGTCGTCTTCATAGTCGATCAGGGCGCGGGCGGCGGAGAGGGCATAATTGCCGCCAGAGCCGACGGCCACGACGTCATATTCAGGTTCCAGCACGTCGCCTGACCCGGTCAGCACGAGGGTGACTTCCTTGTCCGCGACGATCAGGAGGGCTTCGAGTTTCTGGAGGTATTTCTCCGTCCGCCAGTCCTTGGCGAGTTCCACTGCGGCGCGCGAGAGCTGGCCATTGTGGCGCTCCAGCTTGGTTTCCAGCCGTTCGAACAGGGTGAAGGCGTCGGCGGTGGCGCCGGCGAACCCGGCCAGGATCTTGCCATCGCCCAGGCGGCGCACCTTGCGGGCGTTGCCTTTCATGACGGTCTGTCCCATGGACACCTGGCCATCGGACATCATGACGAGTTTGTTGTTCTTGCGAACGGCCAGAATGGTTGTGCCATGCCAGCCGGGGGAGTTGGTTTCAGATGCGCCAGTCATGTCGGAGATGTGGACGATCAGATCGTCCGGTGCAAGGAGTCGACTGGGCCGCAATGTCGGCACGTTTTGTCACATAAGTGTCGCGGCACTCCAGTAAGGGGTGCACAGCTGACAGTTGAACGGGGACTGGATGCTCTCGCAATTGGGCCACCTGCCAATGGACTTCCTGCTCCTCGCGGCGGCAGTGACTCTTGCGTCTTTCGGTTTTATCGCCGGGCGCCTGCGGGCGGAGCAATTCTCCTTCACCGGTGACATTCATCCGAACTCCCGCCCCAATGCGCACGGCTATTTCGTCCTGATGTGGAGCCTGGTGCCGGTCGTGCTGATCGGGCTGGGTTATGTCCTGTTCGGTGAAGGGGCGTCGCGCGCGATCCTGCGCAGCGAGCTGCCGGAGGGGTTTTCCATCCTGTCGCCCGGCGAACTGACGACATATCTGGATACTGTGGCCCGCGCTGCGCGGATGCCGGACTTCCTGAGCGGCGAGCGCGTCTTCGATACGGTAACCGAACGCTATGGCGAGATCCGCGGCACGGTGAACATGGCGACGCTGCTGGCGGCGTGCGCGCTGTCTGTCGCGGGCATGTTTGCGGCACGGCGGTGCCTGTCGCCGGGCTTCCGGGCGCGTCAGCATGTCGAGAGCGGCATCGAATGGTTCCTGTTCCTCTGCGCAGCCCTCGCCATCGCGACGACGGTCGGGATCGTTGCTTCGCTGGTGTTCGAGAGCCTGCGCTTCTTTGCCGAGGTGCCGGTGTGGGACTTCGTGCTGGGCACCCGCTGGAACGCGCAGACAAATGCCGAGTTCGGGGCACTGCCGCTGTTCTTCGGCACGTTCATGATCTCATTCTTCGCCATGATGATTGCCGCCCCGGTTGGCCTCTACGCGGCGATCTATCTGTCGGAATATGCCAGCAGCCAGGTGCGCGGGATCATCAAGCCGGTTCTTGAAGTACTCGCGGGTATCCCGACGGTAGTCTACGGCTTCTTTGCGCTGCTGGTGATCGCCCCCGCTGTGCGGTCGGTCGCGCTCTGGATCAATCAGATGCTGATCGCCTGGGGGCTGGCGGATGGCGCTGTGCTGGCAGCGCAGCCGACGAGTGCGCTCGCCGCGGGGATTGTCATGGGGATCATGGTGATTCCGTTCGTTTCCTCGCTGTCGGATGACGTTATCCGCGCTGTGCCGCAGTCCCTCAGGGACGGCGCCTACGCCATGGGGGCGACCAAGTCCGAAGCCGTGCGGCAGGTGATTGTTCCGGCTGCATTGCCGGGGATTATCGCAGCGCTGTTGCTGGCCGTGTCCCGCGCCATCGGTGAAACAATGATCGTTGTCATGGCGGCAGGGCAGCGGGCGCAGATCTCGACCGACCCGACCTCCGACCTGACAACGATAACCGTGCAGATCGTTGCGCTGCTGACCGGGGAATCCGAGTTCGACAGCCCGAAGACGCTTTCTGCCTTTGCGCTCGGCCTCGTCCTGTTCATCGTGACGCTGATTTTCAACCTCGTCGCCATCAATGTGGTGAAACGGTTCCGTGAAAAATATGAGTGATCCGTCCACCTCCCCGATGGCCAATGCGCCTTTCGCAAATGAAAGGGTGTTGAAGCGGCTGCGCCGGCGCCGGGCAGCGGACCGCCGGTTCAAATGGTATGGCCGCATGGCCATCGGCTTCGCGCTGGCCGCGCTGACGCTGCTTCTGGCATCAATCGCGACGCAGGCTGTGTCGGCGGCGACCTATCATGTCGTGACGTTCGACATGACGTTCGACAAGGACACGTTCGGCGATGTCCAGCCGGACAGCCCCCCGCCGGTGGACAGGGTCTACAGTCTCGTCCGCGACGATCTGCTGGCGCAGTTCCCGGAAACCGCGAGCAGTCCGGCCTTGCGGCATGATCTGCTGGGCCTGGTGACCCGGCTTGCCGTGCTTCCTGTCGCGAAGGAGCTCGTCCGTAAGCCGGCTGAAATTGGCACGGCGCAACGTGTCGAATTGCCTTTGTCCGACGATCTGGACCTGTTCCTGAAGGGGGCGACGGCGCGTCACCTGACCGTCCCCGTTGGGCGAGTGGATGCTGAGGAGTCAGCAGGCAGTGTCACCCTGACCAGCGAGGCCGCCTTCAACCGCCTGATCGCGGCAACCTCCCTTGAGAACATGCAGGCCGCGGGCACGCCGGATGCCGGCTCCATCCTGATGACGGCCGGCAGGTCGACGATCCGGCTGGACAGTCTGGCGCCATCCCGCGTGACCGGAACGCTGCTGACCGGCGGTGTGCAGGACTTCCGCACATACCCGGCCCGGGCGCGCCTGATCCCGTCACCGGAGAGCGAGCGGACAGTCAGCGACTTGCAGATTGCCTGGCTGCTGGCCCTGAAAGCGGACGGACGGGTGCTCCGCGTGCCGCACTGGAGCCTGCTGACGCACACCGACAGCACGCAGCCAGAGCTCGCCGGGGCGCTGGCCGCCATCATCGGATCCCTGCTGACGTTGCTGGTGACGGCGTCGCTGGCCATTCCGGTTGGCATTCTTGCGTCGGTCTATCTGGAAGAATTCGCGCCGAGAAACCGGATCACCGGACTGATCGAGGTGAACATCAACAATCTGGCGGCGGTGCCGTCGATCGTGTTTGGCCTTCTGGGTGCCGCGGTATTCCTCGGGGCATTCGGCCTGCCGCGCTCTGCGCCGGTCGTGGGCGGTCTCGTGCTGGCGCTCCTGATCCTTCCGGTGGTGATCATCGCGTCCCGAGCCGCGCTGAAGGCGGTGCCCCAGTCCATCCGCGATGCGGCGCTCGCAATCGGGGCGTCGCGGATGCAGACGGTGTTTCATCATGTCATGCCGCTGGCTGCGCCAGGCATGCTGACAGGCGCCATTCTCGGCATGGCCCGGGCGCTGGGCGAGACGGCGCCTCTGCTGCTGATTGGCATGGTGGCGTTCGTCGCCGAAGTCCCACGCGGCCCGACGGATGAGGCGACGGCGTTGCCGGTGCTGATCTATTCCTGGGCAACGCAGGCCGAACGGGCGTGGGAGCCGATGACAGGTGCGGTTATTTTGATCCTGCTGGCCTTCCTGATAGCGATGAATGGCGTAGTCGTATTCCTGCGCCGGAAATTTGAGCGGAGATGGTGATGGACGGGACTCTCGGAAGCACTGAAGCGGAGACCGGCACGCTGCCGGGGGCGCCGGACGCGTCCGTGCGCATGTCCTGCCGCAACATCAATGTCTTCTACGCCGAGAAGCAGGCGATCTTCGATGTGTCACTGCAGATCGCAGATCGCTCCGTGACGGCGCTGATCGGACCGTCCGGTTGCGGCAAGTCGACCTTCCTGCGCTGCCTCAATCGCATGAACGACACGATTGAAGGATGCCGTGTGGAAGGCGAGATCATGATGGAGGGGAAAGACATCAACTCCCCGGCCATCGACCCCGTCCTGCTGCGCTCACGCGTCGGCATGGTGTTCCAGAAACCGAACCCGTTCCCGAAATCGATCTATGAAAACATCGCCTACGGCCCCCGTATTCACGGGCTGGCGCAGGGGCGCGAGGACATGGACGAGATCGTGGAGAAGAGCCTGCGGCGGGCAGGCCTCTGGGAAGAAGTCAAAGACCGGCTGAACCTTGCCGGCACCAGCCTGTCCGGCGGCCAGCAACAGCGCCTGTGCATTGCGCGGGCAATTGCCGTGCGGCCCGAAGTGATCCTGATGGACGAGCCTTGCTCGGCCCTGGACCCGATTGCAACGGCGCGTATCGAAGAGCTCATCGACGATCTGCGCAAACGCTACTGCATCATCATCGTGACCCACTCCATGCAACAGGCCGCGCGGGTTTCTCAGCGTACGGCTTTCTTCCACCTCGGCTCCCTGGTGGAAGTGGGGGACACAGACCAGATTTTCACCAGTCCCCGTGACCGCCGGACGGAAGACTATATCACGGGACGTTTCGGATAAGACGCCATGTCAGACCATATCGTATCAGCCTTCACTGAAGAACTGGAAAGTCTGTCTGCAGACATTCTACGCATGGGCGGGATTGTCGAGGAGATGATCGTCGATTCCTGCCAGGCCGTTCTCCATAACAATCTGGACCTCGCCGCGGATGTCATTGACCGCGATCCGGAAGTGGACAGGATGGAGGCGGAGGTCGAACGGCAGATCGTCAGCCTGATCGCTCGCCGCCAGCCCATGGCGCACGATCTGCGATCTGTTTTCGCCGCGCTCAAAGTCTCCGGTGAACTGGAACGTATCGGCGACCTGTCAAAGAATATCGGCAAGCGGTCTCTGAATCTGGACACCGCAGTGTCGCCGGCGATGCGCAGCGGCGTTGCCCGCATGGCCGGGCCGGTATCGCGACAATTGCACCAAGTGCTCAATGCCTACGCTTCGGGTAATGCGGCTGAAGCGAGAGCTGTCTGGGAAACGGATGATGAAATTGACCAGCACTACAATGCCCTGTTCCGCGAGATGCTGACCTACATGATCGAAGACCCGCGTTCGATCAGCGATGGGGCGCACATGCTGTTCATGGCCAAAAATCTTGAGCGGATCGGCGACCACTGTACGAATATCGCCGAATTCGTCTTCTTCCAGATCACGGGTGAAAACCTGGTGCAGCAGGACCGCCCGAAACAATAAGTGCCCGAAAGGTGCTTGCCAGGAGTATGACATGAAACCTTACGTGCTGATCGCAGAAGACGAGAGTGCCGTCTCGGAGCTGCTTCAATACAATCTGAAGCGTGAAGATTATGAGGTCGCCATCGCCAATGACGGCGAGGAAGCCCTGCTGATGATGGAAGAGCGGGCGCCGGACCTGTTGCTGCTCGACTGGATGCTTCCGAAAGTCAGCGGCATCGAAGTGTGCCGCCGGGTCCGCAGTGGCGGCGCCAATCCGAACCTGCCGATCATCATGCTGACAGCGCGAGGCGAAGAGAGCGACCGCATTCGCGGCCTTGATACGGGTGCGGACGATTACGTCACCAAGCCGTTCTCAACAACCGAGCTGATGGCACGGGTGCGCGCTGTGCTGCGCCGTATCCGGCCGGGTCTGCGGGATGACAAGGTGATCGTTGGCGACATCGAGATCGACCGGGTGGAACACCGCGTCACCCGCAATGGCAATGACATTCATCTTGGGCCGACCGAGTTCCGCCTGCTGGACTACTTCATGCAGCATCCGGGGCGGGTGTTCTCGCGCGAGCAGCTGCTTGATACGGTCTGGGGGTCGGATGTCTATGTCGAGCTTCGCACGGTGGACGTGCATGTCGGGCGCCTGCGCAAGGCGCTCCGGCAGAGCGGGGGCGACGATCCGATCCGTACCGTCCGCTCTGCCGGGTATGCATTGCGCGCTGACTAGAAGAGTTCTTCCAAGAACAGTTTGAGGCTGGCGAAGCTGCGCCGGTCGGCATCGGCATTGTACACCGTGCCCATGTTGGTGTCGTTCGCGCCGAGTGTCGTGAAGGCGTGGTAGGACTGGCCGTGGGCATGCAGCTGCCAGTCGGCGCCGGCGTCACCCATTTCCTTGGCAATGGCCAGCACGTCAGCCGGCGGGGCCATCGGGTCGAGCCAGCCATGTTCGATCAGGACCTTGGCGCTGATTTTCGGCGAAGGGATGTTGTCTGCCGGATTGAACAGGCCGTGGAAGGAGGCAACGCCGGCCAGGTCCATACCGGCACGGGCCATGTCCAGCACGCAGAGGCCGCCGAAGCAGAAGCCGATGGCGGCCGCCTTGGAGGCGTCGACCCCCGGCTGGGCCTTGGCAGCGGCGAGGCCGCCCGCGAGGCGTTTCTGCAGCTCGGCCCGGTCACCGACCAGCGGGTTCATCAGCGCCTGGTTCTCTTCAACGGTCGTGCCGCGCTTGCCCTTGCCGTAAACGTCCATGGCGAAGGCGGCATAGCCAAGCTCGTTCACCACACGTCCGGCTTTCTGGATCTCGTTTTCGCCGAGGCCGGCCCAGGCGTGCGCGATCGCGATGACCGGCAGGTTCGTCTTGCCTTCGGGGGCAAGGAAGTAGCCTTCATAGGTCTGGCCATCCACGGAATAGTCGACTGCGCTCATAATGAAATCCTCTCTGTCTGATGGGGCATTCATAGAGAGGCTGGGCCACGCCAATCAAGGGCAATGGCGATTAGTATGCGGATTCTAGACTTTTTCCTTATCTCTGGTGCCATAGACAAACCCGTGAAGGAGTGACTTCCATGGCAAAAGACAAAAAAGCAAAAGCCAAGAAGACCAAGAAATCCGAGGCAGGCGCCAAAGCCGTGAAAACGGCCAAGGCGATCGAAGCCCAATCCGTTGAAATGGCCCACAAGATCTGGCTTGCAGGCGTAGGCGCCTATGGCAAGGCGTATGATACCGCACTCGCCAACGCCAATACGTTCAACAAACAGTCGACCGAACTGTTCGATGAGCTGGTCAAGCGCGGCGAAAAGATCGAGTCCGATGTGAAGACCCGGTTCAGCGAAGACGAGCGCGTCACCAAGGCGACCAAGACCGTCGCCAAGGCGAATGCGGCCGCCCGCCAGTTCCAGGCAGAAGCCTATGACCGCTTCGAGGCCCGCATGGAGCGCATGCGCGACCTGCTGGGCGTCAAGCAGATGAACGAGCGGACGTCCAAACTGGCGTCCAAGATCGAGAAGCTTGAAGACGAAGTGGCCGAAACGGTCGCGAACGCCAAAGACCGCGTCAGCAAGGTGGACCTCAAGGCCCGCATCGCGCGCCTGTCTGCCGAGATTGAAGCCGTGGCCGGAGAGACCGGTGCAGACATCGCCAAGACGGCGAAGAAAGCTGCCGGCAAGACGAGCAAGGCCGTTAAGGCCGCTGTGACGGTGCCGGACGCGTCGGACGATCTCTCGCAGATCACCGGTGTCGGCCCGGCCATGGTCAAGAAGCTGAACGCCGCTGGCATCTACAGCTTTGCCCAATTGGCTGCGCTGAAGAAGGCCGAGGCCGAGAAGCTCGATGAGCAGATCGGTGCACGCGGCCGTGTCACCCGCGATGAGTGGGTGAAGCAGGCCAAAGTGCTGGCGAAGAAGTAAGCCGGTCGGAAACAGGCGGGCGGCTGAGAAAGCTGCCCGCTTCTATTTCCGGTTCGCCTCATAGTGGGCGATCATCCGGGACAGGGCGTCCATACCGTTCTCGCCCATATAGGGCACGATGAGACACATGACCTGGAACACGGTTTTGTGGATCAGGGCGGCGCCGTCCAGATTGTTCCGGTTCATGCTGTCGGCTTCCAGCCAGAAGGTGAGGGTCATCATCATCTGGTCGGTCAGAACTTCCATCAGGCGCGGATCGATGGAGAGCGCTTCGGCATCGCGCAGATCGTCCAGCACATTGTGGATGGTTGTTCGTTGTTCCGAGACCAGGGACCGGAAACGGTTGGCAAGGTCCGGATAGCGGTCCAGCAGGACGCCGAGGTTCCGGTAGAAGAAGCGGAAATCGTAGATCTCTTCGAGGATGATGTAGAGATAGACCCAATTGTCCTCGATCGATGTAACCCGCCCGCGGGAGCCGCGCAGGATGATCCGCATTTCTTCTTCGAAACTGTCGAACAGGGCCCGGATAATCGCGTCCTTGCCCTTGAAATGGTAGTACAGATTGCCCGGGCTGATGCCCAGGGCATTCGAAATGTCGACAGCCGTCTGCTGTGCTTCCCCTTCCTCGTTGAAGAGAAGCAGGCTGACGTGGAGGATGCGGTCGCGTGTCTTCATGGGCGTTACAGTAGAGTTTGACACGCAATTCTGACTATGGAACGAATTTTCTTTCAAAGTTTACAAGTAACTCTTTCCGGAAGTGAAAGAGAAAAAAGATAAACAATGCCGGCGGACACCGAATACCTGTCCTCTGGCGGTCTCCGGGAGGGACAGATGACGACGCCTAAGGATGAAATCGCCAAAAGTGCGGCCGAAACCACGCTGGCGCTGAACCCGCTGATGGGTGGGATCAATCGGGAGGAACTGGTCGGTGCGGTGGCGATGATGCTGCGCTCGACCATGACCAACCCTGTGACCACCGCAAAATCCGCATCCAGGATCGCGAAGGAAAACGCCAATATTCTGATGGGCAAGTCCAAGCGGAAGGCCGATCCGAAGGACCGCCGGTTCCGGGACCCGGCCTGGGAGCATAATCCGTTCTACCGGCGCGGCATGCAGGCTTATCTTGCGACGCAGGAACACCTGAATGATTGGGTGTCTGATCTGAAGATGAGCGAGCTGGAGCATGCGCGCGCCAAGTTCGTCATGGGCATGATCACCGACGCGCTTGCGCCCACGAACACGCTGATCGGGAATCCGGCGGCGACCAAGCGGGTCGTGGACTCCGGTGGCCTGTCGCTGCTCAAAGGGTTGAAGAACGCATATACCGACCTGACGAAAAATGGCGGCATGCCGAGCCAGGTCGACAAGCGGCCCTTCAAGGTCGGTGAGAACCTCGCCATCACCGAAGGGCAGGTGATCTGGAAGAACGAGATGCTGGAACTGATCCAGTACGCGCCCAAGACAGACAAGGTGCACCGCACGCCCATCCTGATCATCCCCCCACAGATCAACAAGTACTACGCGATGGACCTGTCGCCGATGACGTCGATGGTGCAGTTCCTGCTCGCCATGGAGCAGCAGACTTTTGTCGTGTCCTGGCGCAATCCGAAGCGGGAACACCGCGACTGGGGCATGCAGGAATATATCGACAGTCTGATCCAGGCGAGCGAAGTCGTCCGCAAGGTCACGAAGTCGAAGAAGATCAACGTGTCAGGGGCATGCTCTGGCGGTATCACGACGGCGACCCTCGCCAGCTTGCTTGCCGCGGCAGGTGACGACCGGATCAATGCCATCACCTTCATGGTCTGTGTACTGAACCCTCAGAAGGAAGACAGCGAGCTCGGGCAGATCGTTTCTGACGGCAGCCTTGAAATCGCACGGGCCTACTCCAAGAAGAAAGGCATCCTGAAAGGCGACGATCTTGCGCGCATGTTTGCCTGGATGCGGCCGAACGACCTGATCTGGAATTATGTCGTCAACAATTACCTGATGGGTGAGGATCCGGCGCCGTTCGATGTTCTCTACTGGAACAATGATTCCACAAACCTCCCGGCTCAGCTCCATTCGGATTATCTGGACATGGGGCTGAACCAGCCCTTCGATCATCCGGGCGAGTATGAAGTGGCCGGGCATATGCTGGACATGTCCAAGGTGAAGTCCGATGCCTTTATCGTGGCGGGGCTAACGGACCACATCACGCCCTGGAAGGCCTGCTACCGCACGGCCGGTTTGCTGGGGTCGGACAATATCGAATTCATTCTGTCCTCCAGCGGGCATATTCAATCGCTTCTCAATCCGCCCGGAAATCCCAAGGCAAAAATGTTCCGGAACCCGGAGATTGCACCGACAGCGGATGAGTGGGCGGCAGGGGCAACGGAAGAAGCCGGCAGTTGGTGGCCCGTCTGGGGCGAATGGCTGAAGGCGCGGTCAGGTTCACTGAAAACTGCACCTAAAGCTTGCGGAAGCGACGCATTCCAGCCTCTTTATCCTGCGCCAGGCCGATACGTCTTCGACGAATAGGCCGGTCGTCAAACAGTGGAAGGTGGCGCTATGCCTGAACAACGCCCACAGATTACCATGCAGGATGTGGATGGCATCCAGCTTCGTACGGCGTTCTGGCCGGCAAAACAGCCGAGCGGCAACCTGCCTTTGCTCTTCTTCAATGGCATCGGCGCCAATCTCGAACTGACCCAGGGGCTCGGTGACATGTTCCCGGAGCGGGACATCATCACATTTGATGTTCCGGGCGTTGGCAAAAGCCCGGTGACACAATGGCCTTATCGTCCCTGGATGCTGGCACGATGGGCGCGCAAGCTGCTCGACCAGTTTGATATCGATGCGGTCGATGTCATGGGTGTGTCCTGGGGCGGGGCTCTGGCTCAGCAGTTCGCCTTTCAGTACCGCAACCGCGTCGGCAGCCTGATCCTGTGCGCCACGAGCGCGGGCATGACGATGGTGCCGGGGCGCCCTAAATCGCTTTCCAAAATGATCGATGCGCGCCGGTATACCGATCCTGACTTCATGCGCGAAAGTTTCAGCACGCTTTATGGCGATGCCGTGGATGGAGAAGTCGGGCGCCACATCGACAATCTCCTGCCGCCAGAGCCGCGGGGCTATTTCTACCAGCTCCTCGCCTTTATCGGCTGGTCCAGCCTGCCATTCATCCGCTTCCTGAAAATGCCATCGCTGGTGATCATGGGGGATGAAGACACGATCGTGCCGGTGGCAAACGGGCATATCCTGCGAATGGGGCTGCCCAATTCGCGCCTCCACATTGTGGAAGGCGGCGGACATCTGTTCCTCGTGACCCGGGCTGAGGAAACGGCCGGGATTATCCGGGATTTTCTGAATTCACCGGCTGAGGTGGCCGCAGCGGCCTGACCTCAGCTATGGGCCACTTTGAGCGCGACGCGCTCTTCAAGGGCTTCGCAGACGGCATCCGCGATGGATTGTGCGTCGCTGCCCTGGCCGATGGAATTGAATGCCGCGCGGCATGCCTCGACATGCAGATTGATCAGGGCGGAGTTTTCGCCCGGACGCGTGTCTGAGAGCAGGCGGCTGAGTGATCCGCAAAGGCGGGCAATTGCTGGATATCCGTAAGAGTTCGCAGCGCCCTTGATATTATGGGCTGCCGTAAAAACTTCGCGATACTGTTCGGCTGTCGCGCCCGGTTCGCGCGCCAGGTGCCATGTGCGGACCAGTTCTTCGAGATCGCCGCGCATCCAGGCTTCGAACTGTCCGGACAGGGAATCGACTGCGTCTTCTGCAAGGCCGCCCAGGAAATCCGTGTCGGCCGGCTCGGATTCGTTGGCAAGAATGGCGGCCTGTGCCGTCTGGGTCGCTTCGACCGGCTCTGCGGGCTTGATAACACGGCTGATGTCGATGGAGACTTCGGTTGTGTTTGGATTCGCCGGTTTGCGGCGGGAAGGCAGGGCGGTCAGCAGATTCTTGAACATCGGGTACTCCTGAGCGCCCAATAAACTGTCCAAGCCTTAAAAATATCCTAGGAAATCAGAAGCCGAACTGCTCCCGGAGGATACGCTCGTCGAGGGCGTGCCCGGGGTCGAACAGCATGGTCAGCCGCTTGCTGCGATCCGCCTCGACTTTCACGGTCGCAATGTCCCGTACCTCCTGATTGTCAGCTGCGGCGGCGACAGGCCGGCGGTCCGGCGCAATGACTTCGATCGTGACTTTGGCATCATGGCGCAGAAGTGCGCCGCGCCACCGGCGGGGCCGGAAGGCGCTGACAGGCGTCAGGGCCAGCAGGTTCGCGCCAATCGGCAGGATCGGGCCATGTGCTGACAGGTTGTAGGCGGTGGAGCCTGCAGGTGTGGCGACCATGACCCCGTCGCAGGACAGCTCCTCCATGCGGACCTTGCCATCCACTGTGATGCGCAGGCGTGCCGTCTGGGCGGTTTCCCGGAACAGTGAGACCTCGTTGATGGCGAGGGCGGTGTGCTCCTGTCCGTGAATATCCGTTGCAGACATGCTGAGCGGAATAATCTGCGCCCGTTCGGCGGCATTCACGCGCTCGACCAGGTCGTCTTCCCGGTATTCGTTCATCAGGAAGCCGATCGTGCCGCGGTTCATGCCATAAACCGGCTTGGAATCACCGAACCGGCGGCGTAGGGAATCCAGCATGGCGCCATCCCCGCCAAGCGCGACAACCACATCGGCATCCGTCTCGCTGTACTGGCCGTAGCGTTGGACAAGCGTGGGCAGGGCGGCCTGGGCTTCAGGACGCTTGGAGGCGAAAAAGGCAAAACGGAGCGTACTCATCGGGCCCATGTGGTTGAGGTTCCGCGGCGGCGTCAAGACATGGGATTGCAAGTCATTCGCCAAGCATGACGGGGGCGTCAGCTTTGGAGTGGCGAAGCCGGGTCTTTTGGTCTAAGTTGCCGGCAAAGAACAAAGGGAGACAAAGACATGGCCGACGGCAATCAGAAGGTCGATATTCGCAGCTCGGTAAGTGCGGAAGAGTGGCAGGCGCGCGTGGATCTCGCAGCGCTGTACCGCCTCACGGCAATGTATGGCTGGGACGACATGATCTTCACGCACATCTCCCACCGCGTGCCGGGGCCGGAGCATCACTTCCTGATCAACCCCTATGGGTACTTCTTCGAAGAGATCACGGCGTCCTCACTGGTGAAGGTGGATCTGGAAGGGAATGTCGTTCAGGAAACGGATTTCATGATCAATCCGGCGGGCTTCACGATCCATTCGGCCATCCATGACGCGCGGGAAGACGCCAAATGCGTGATGCACGTCCACACCGACCAGGGTGTTGCTGTTTCCGCCCAGAAGGAAGGCCTGTTGCCGCTCAGCCAGACGGCCATGGCGGTCCGCGAAGACGTTGCCTATCACGACTATGAGGGCATTGCGCTGGACCTTGATGAACGCGAGCGGCTGGTGGCGGACCTTGGTCCGACGAAACACTCCATGATTTTGCGCAATCACGGCACACTGACCTGCGGAGAAACCGCCGCGATGACCTTCACCCGCATGTTCTTCCTCGAGCGCGCCTGCACCATGCAGGTCATGGCGCTCTCGGCCGGCCGTGACGGCGTGATAGAGTGTGATGAGACGCTCCAGGACAAGGTTGCCGGGCAGGGCGGCATGACAAGTCATAGCTCCGGCATGTCCATGCTGACCGAGAAGCTCGTCTGGCCGGCGCTTCTGCGGAAACTGGACCGTGAATATCCGGGTTATGACGCCTAAGTAGTCTCCCGGATGCGACAAAAGCGGCGAAAACGCTATCAGCCCATTAAATGTCGTGTCGGAACCGACTAGGTAGAATTCCCAAAGCTTACGAGGGATGAGCAGATGAAACACCTGAAGGCCTTTGAAGACGCCCTCGGCAACATCCATTCTGAGGGACGTTACAGGGTCTTTATTGACCTTCAGCGCCACAAGGGACGTTTCCCGAAAGCCACGGCGCGCTTCGAAGATGGCGAGCGCGAAGTGACGATCTGGTGCTCCAATGATTATCTCGGCATGGGCCAGGATGACCATGTCATCAATTCCATGCATGAGGCGATCGACAGCTTCGGTGCCGGGTCTGGCGGTACGCGCAATATTTCCGGTACGACGCGGTATCACGTCGAGCTTGAGCGCGAACTGGCAGACCTCCACGAGAAGGAAGCGGCGCTGCTGTTCACCTCCGGCTATGTCTCCAATGATGCGACGCTGTCGACCCTCGGCAAGATCATGAAAGACCTGATCATCTATTCCGATCAGCTCAATCATGCCTCCATGATCGAAGGGATCCGCCGGTCGGGTGCCGATTACCGGGTGTTCCGCCACAATGATGTGGATCATCTGCGGTCCCTGCTCGAAAATGACGACGCGGACCGTCCGAAAGTCATCGCCTTTGAAAGCGTCTATTCCATGGACGGCGACTTCGGCCGCATGGAAGAGATCTGCGACCTGGCTGACGAGTTCAACGCGCTGACCTATCTGGACGAGGTGCACGCCGTCGGCATGTACGGACAGGAAGGGGCAGGGGTTGCCCAGATGCTCGGTCTCGCTGACCGCATCGACATCATTGAAGGAACGCTCGGCAAGGCGTTCGGCGTGATGGGTGGCTATATCGCTTCCAAGGCAACTGTCATCGATGCGATCCGCTCGATGGCGTCCGGCTTCATCTTCAGCACGTCGACATGCCCGGTCATGGCCGCTGGCGCGCTGGCAAGCATCCAGAAGCTGCGGACCGATGAGGGGCGCAAGCTGCGCGCGATTCACCAGGCGAAAGCGGCTGAGCTGAAGCAGAAATTCCGGGAAGCCGGCCTGCCGGTCATGGAATCGCCCTCACACATCGTGCCGCTGCTGGTGGGCGATCCGGAGCGCTGCAAGGCCTTGTCCGACACGCTGCTGTTCGACTTCGGCATTTATGTGCAGCCGATCAACTATCCGACCGTGCCGCGCGGTACGGAGCGGCTGCGTTTCACGCCAAGCCCGGTGCACGATGCGGCGATGATGGATGAACTGGTCGAAGCCATCCTGGCCGTCTGGAAACAGCTCGGCCTCGACAAGGCGGCCTGACAGGACGCGCTGAAACAATCTGATTAATTGCGATAGGCGCCTTCGGGCGCCTATTTCTTTTTCTTGCCCAGGCCGATGTTCTTGGCGTGTTTCGAGCGCAGTTTTGCATAGTTCGGAGCAACCATCGGATAGTCGGCTGGCAGGTTCCAGCGCTCCCGGTACTCTTCCGGCGTCATGGAATATCGCGACCGCAGATAACGGCGGAGCATTTTCAATTTCCGTCCGTCTTCCAGGCAGATCAGGAAATCCGGTGTAATGGACTGCGACACGGGCACCGCGGGCGCCAGGGTCTCGTCACTCGCAGATTCGCCTTCGGAAAGGGTGGAAATGGCATCGTGTACCGACCGGATCAGCTCAGGGAGGTCCGACGCCGGTACTGTATTGTTTGAAACGAAGGACGAGACGATGCCTGTCGTCATGCCCAGCACGTCCACCTGTTTCGGTTCACCCATCTTGCCACCACCGTTATTCTTATAATCTTACGGTAATTGAAGTCATATTCTCATGAAGCGGAAAATAACACCAGAAGTTCGTAAGTATTAGGGGGCGATTACCGGCATTCAGTCAGACAAGATTGAGGAAACCTGCAGTCTGATATGCGGGATTGTCCAGTTGCGAGCCTGCGTCTCTGAGCGTAAACAGCGCACGAAAGCAGGAGATTCCCATGGCAGACACCGCCCAGACGCAACGGTTCGATACCAGCGGTTTCTTTTCCACCGGCCTTGAGGCCAGCGATCCCGAAGTATTCGCGGCGATCGGCAAGGAACAGGGACGCCAGCAGCACGAGATCGAGCTAATCGCATCCGAGAATATCGTCTCCAGGGCAGTGCTTGAGGCGCAGGGGTCCGTCCTCACCAACAAATACGCTGAAGGCTATCCGGGCCGCCGCTATTATGGCGGTTGCGAGTTTGTCGATGTCGCCGAGAACCTCGCCATCGACCGCGCAAAGCAGCTGTTCAACTGCCAGTTCGCGAACGTCCAGCCCAACTCCGGTAGCCAGGCGAACCAGGGCGTCTTCCAGGCTGTTCTCAAGCCGGGCGACACGATCCTTGGTATGAGCCTCGATGCCGGCGGCCACCTGACCCACGGCGCCCCGCCGAACCAGTCCGGCAAATGGTTCAATGCCGTGCAATACGGTGTGCGCCGTGAAGACGACCGGATCGATTTCGAACAGGTCGAACGCCTGGCCAAGGCACACCGTCCGCAGATGATCATTGCTGGGGGCTCGGCCTATCCGCGTGAGATCGACTTTGCCCGTTTCCGGGCGATTGCGGATGAAGTCGGCGCGGTGTTCATGGTCGACATGGCGCACTTTGCCGGGCTCGTCGCCGGCGGTGCACATCCCAACCCGCTCGACTATGCAGATGTCGCAACGACGACGACCCACAAGACACTTCGCGGCCCGCGCGGCGGCATGATCCTGACGAATGACGAGAAGCTCGCCAAGAAGATCAACTCGGCCATCTTCCCGGGTATCCAGGGTGGCCCGCTGATGCATGTCATTGCGGCGAAGGCGGTGGCATTCGGCGAAGCGCTGCGTCCGTCTTTCAAGGAGTATGCGGCTCAGGTGGTGGTGAATGCACGGGCCATGGCGGCAGCCGCGAAAGCCAGCGGACTGGATGTGGTTTCCGGCGGTACGGATACGCACCTGGCCCTGATTGACCTGCGTCCGAAAAAAGTGACCGGCAAGGATGCCGAGGCTGCGCTCGGCCGGGCTTATATCACCTGCAACAAGAACGGTGTGCCGTTCGATCCGGAAAAGCCGACCATCACCAGCGGTATCCGCGTCGGATCGCCCGCCGGTACGACCCGCGGATTTGGCGAACAGGAGTTCACCCAGATCGGTTCCTGGATCGGCGAGATCGTCGATGCGGTGGCGAGCGGTGAAAGTACGTCTACGGAAGACCGTATTCGGGCAGAAGTCAAAGCGCTGACAGCGCAGTTCCCCATTTATGGTGGCCTTGGAGGCTGATCCGTTTTGCGTTGTCCATTTTGCGGCTCTGAAAACACATCGGTGAAGGACAGCCGTTCGGCTGAAGACGATACGGCCGTCCGCCGCCGCAGGGTATGTGAAAGCTGTGGCGCGCGTTTCACGACATTCGAACGGGTTCAGCTGCGCGAAGTGACGGTCGTGAAGCGCGATGGAAAACGCGTGCCGTTTGACCGTGAACGTCTTGCCAGGTCGATCACGATCGCCCTGCGGAAACGCCCGGTCGACCGGGAGCAGATTGACCAGATGGTCTCAGGGATCTTGAGAAAACTGGAAAGTGCCGGCGAACCTGAAGTCGCATCGAATGATGTGGGGGAGCTGGCCATGGAGGCGCTGCGCATGGTCGACCCGGTCGGCTATGTCCGGTTCGCCAGCGTGTACAAGGATTTCCGTGATCCGAGCGATTTTGCGCAGTTTATAGAAAAAGCTGCGCTCGAGGACGAAGAGGACCTCGGCGAGATATGAGCGGCGTGCGGGTCACGCTGAAGCTCGCCACCTCGCTGGACGCGCGTATCGCTCTTGCTGACGGGACGAGCCAGTGGATCACGTCGAGCGAATCCCGGGCCCGCGGGCATGAGCTGCGCGCCAGTCATGATGCCATTCTCGTCGGAATCGGGACTGTCCTTGCCGATGATCCGCTGCTTACTGCGCGGACTGTTCCCATGCCGAAGAAACAGCCAGTGCGCATCGTGGCCGATTCGAATGGCCGGACACCGCTCAGCTCCCGTCTGGTTCAATCTGTTTCGAGCGGCCGGGTGGTCGTGGCAACAAACGGGCAGCCGCAGGACTTCCTGTCGCGGAGTGGTGTAGAAGTCTGGCGCTGCGGCAATGGCGTGCGCATGGATGTGCAGGATTTGCTTCGGCGCGCAGCTGCTGAGGGGATCTCGTCGTTGTTGATCGAAGGCGGCGGAACGCTAGCGGCCAGTTTCATCCGCGAGGGGCTTGTTGACGAGATTGCCTGGTTCGTGGCGCCGATCCTGATCGGCGGGGATGGCCTTCCGGCATTGGGCGGCCTGGGCCTTCAGGCCTTGTCAGATGCGACACGGTGGAAGCCTGTCGCGACGGAACGCATTGGGGATGACGTTCTGAACACTTATGTTCGTTTTTAGCAAAAGTCGCCCGAAGGTCTTCCCATGTTCACAGGTCTCGTCACCGATGTCGGCACAGTCCGGAAGGCAGAGCACAGAAACGGTCTGACCCGGTTCGAAGTCGAAAGCGGTTATCCGCTGGACGACATCGCCATGGGCGCTTCGATCATGCATTCTGGCGTGTGCCTCACCGTGGTCGACATGGGGCAGGGCGAACGGGGCGCCTGGTTCGCCGTGGAAGCCGTCCCGGAGACGCTCGCAAAGACCGTTCTGGGCGACTGGAACGAGGGCGCGAAAGTGAATCTGGAGCAGAGCCTGAAGCTCGGCGACGAGCTTGGCGGGCATTTCGTGTTCGGTCATGTCGACGGGGTCGGCGAAATCGTCTCCATTGAGGATGAGGGTCAGAGCCGTCGGATCACGATCCGGCCACCGGCCGACCTCGCCCGGTATTTTGCCACGAAGGGCTCTGCAGCGGTGAATGGCGTTTCGCTCACCGTAGCCGAAGCCTTGCCGAATGGCGACTTTCAGGTCGCCGTCATTCCGCACACCTGGGAGGTGACCACGCTGGCCGAACTACAGCCGGGCAGCCGTGTGAACCTTGAGATAGATATGCTGGCACGGTACGTCGCCCGCATGATCGGTGCCGATGCACCGGAAGGGCAGTGAAACTATGTCAGACGACTTCAAACACGCGATCTCATCGATCGACGAGATCATCGAAGACGCCCGTAACGGGCGCATGTTCATTCTGGTGGACGCAGAAGACCGGGAGAATGAGGGGGACCTGATCATTCCGGCAACGTTCGCGACGCCGGAACAGGTCAATTTCATGGCCCGTCATGGCCGCGGACTGATCTGTCTTGCCATGACGCAGGAGCGTGCCCACACGCTGAACCTCGATATGATGACCCGGAACAACCGGGAAAGCATGGGCACCGCCTTTACGGTTTCGATCGAGGCAAAAGAGGGAGTTACCACCGGCATCTCTGCGCATGACCGGGCGAAGACCATCGCTGTGGCCATCGATCCGACCATGGACCACCATGACATCGTTTCGCCGGGCCATGTGTTCCCGCTGGTCGCGAGGGATGGCGGCACACTGGTGCGCGCCGGGCATACCGAAGCCGCCGTCGACATATCCCGTATGGCGGGGCTCTACCCGGCCGGTGTGATCTGCGAGATCATGAACGAAGACGGCTCCATGGCCCGCCTGCCGGACCTTGTCTCCTTCGCGCAGCTTCACAATCTGAAGATCGGCACGATTGCCGACCTGATCGCCTGGCGCCGCCAGAATGACCGCTTCCTTGAGCGCAGGGTCGAAGCGCCGCTGGAGTCGGCCTATGGCGAAGGGTTCAAGACCGTCTGTTTCCGCAACGTGCTCGACAATTCCGAGCACATCGCCATCGTGCACGGCACGATCACGCCGGACTCGACCACTCTGGTCCGCGTCCACCGGACAGATGTGCTGGCAGATATTCTCGGGGAACGCGGGCCGCGGCAGGGACTGGTTGAGCGTGCCATGCGTATCATAGCGGAGGCGGACGAGCCTGGTGTCGTCGTGTTCGTGAACACGATGCAGCCGGATTCCATTGCCGAACGCCTGGGGCTCAAAACGTCCACGCCGAAGGACCCGACATCGCCGCTGCGTGAATATGGCATCGGCGCGCAGATCCTGCGCGAACTGGGCGTCCGCAAGATGATTTACCTGTCCGATACGCAGCCCACCCGCGTTGCGGGGCTTGACGGATACGGCATGACAATAGAGGGGTGGCGCCGCCTCAACGAGGAGACAAACTGATGGCTGACCGGGTTCTGGTAGCGGTTTCGCACTACTACAAACATATTTCCGAAGAAATGCTGGCCGGCGCCATGGAAGTGCTGGAAGCCGCTGACGCGAAAGTCACTGTCATGGAAGTGCCCGGCGCTTTCGAAATTCCGGGCCTCATCGCCATGGCCGCCGACTCTGGCCGGTTTGACGGCGCTGTTGCGCTGGGATGCGTGATCCGCGGTGAGACGACCCACTATGACTACGTCTGCGGCGAGAGTGCGCGCGGCCTGATGGACCTGATCGTCAATCGCCGGCAGGCGATTGGCTATGGTATCCTGACCGTGGAAAACGAAGAGCAGGCGCTGGCGCGTGCCGACCGCAAGCGTGGTAACAAGGGCGCCGATGCCGCCAATGCCTGTCTCGCCATGATCAAATTCCGCAAGGAACTCATTCGTTGAGCGACCAGAAGTTCCCGTTTGAAGTCACACGTGCACGCCGGGCGGGTGCGCGTCTGGCTGCTGTGCAGGCGCTCTATTCCATGGAGCAGACCGGCAAGTCGGCCCGCGAGACCATCCGCGCGTTCATGGAAGACAAGCTAGGGATCGGTCCGAACGAGGAGCCGGTCGAGGAAGCGGATCCGGATCTTTTCAAAGCCATCGTCAATGGCGTCGTCGACAATCAGGCGGCCATCGACAAGGCCATTCTCAAACGCCTTGCCTCAGGCTGGAAACTGACCCGCCTCGATGCCACAATGCGCGCGTTGCTGCGGGCAGGGGCGGCTGAGTTCATCGTTCACCAGCATCTGTCCCACGCCGTGATCATGGACGAGTATGTTTCGCTCGCGCATGACTTCTTCGAAGAGTCTGAAGCGAAGTTTGCGAATGCGGTTCTGGACAATGTCGGGAACGACCTGCGCGCCTAATCCAGCGCGCTGGCCCAGGCCCTGATTTCATCAACGAACAGCGTAGGCTTTTCCATCGCGGCGAAATGGCCGCCTTTTGGCATGTCCCGCCAGTGCACGAGATTGTAGGCCCGCTCCACCCAACTTTTCGGCGGAGCCTTATAAACTTTCTCACCGGGAAAATTTGCAAAGCCCGTCGGCGTTTCGCAGCGCTCGCCTTCCGGCAGCTGACCGCCACCTTCCTGGAAGAAGGCATTATAAAACCAGACACTGGTCGCAATGGCATCGTTGACCAGGTACAGCATGACATTCGTCAACAGCTGATCCCGTGTGTAGACGGAGTACAGGTCACCATCCCGCAGGTCTGACCAGCCATGAAACTTTTCCAGAATCCAGGCAGCCGTACCTACCGGGGAGTCCATCAGGGCCATGGCAAGCGTCTGGGGTTTGGTCGACTGTTCCATGAAATAGGCGCCTTCCGCCTGCATGGCGCCCTGCATATGAGTCAGCCACTCACCTTCTTCCTCCGTGGCCGGAGTAGGTGGTGTTGGCCGCAGTCCAATCATGTTGAGGTGGATGGCCTTGCAGCCGCCTTTCTTGTCGTGCGCGCCGTGGTTCTTGCCAAGCCAGGACGTAACAAGGCTGCCCCAGTCTCCGCCCTGAGCAAGGTATGTCTTGTAGCCCAGCACATCCCGCATCAACTCATCCCAGAGGGCTGCGGTTGCACGCTGGCCCAAAGGGGAGGCCGGTTTTTCCGAAAACGCATATCCCGGCAGACTGGGAATCACGAGGTCGAAGGCATCCGAAGGATCGCCGCCATGGCGGGACGGGAAAGCCAGCGGCTCGATTGTGTCCCAGAACTCAAAAAACGAACCGGGCCATCCGTGCGTGATCAGGAGTGGCCGCTTGCCTTCAGCTTCCCCCACCACATGCACGAAATGGATTTCCATCCCGCCGACATCGGCCTTGAAATGCGGGTATTCATTCAGCACGTCTTCTTGCGCGCGCCAGTCATAGTCGTTCAGCCAGTATTTGCAGAGGTCCTGCAGTACGGGCGTCGACATGCCGTAGGCAAACCCTTGCTCATTTTCCGGTGCCGGGAACCACCTGTAAGCGGCAACGCGCTCGCGGATCAGGGCAAGCTTGGCGTCGGAAATCGAAACGTTGAAAGGGCGTACCTGGCTCATGAAGGTCCTCCTGCGCGGCGGACCCTAACGTGAAGGCCTCGCCCGAGCGAGGCTGACCCAGCGTCAGATGGAGAAACTGGTGCCGCAGCCGCAGGCAGCGGTCGCGTTCGGATTGTTGATCTTGAACGCCGCGCCGATCAGTTCGGTCGAAAAGTCGATTTCCGCGCCACTCAGAAACTCTAGGCTCATCTCGTCGATCAGGACCCTTGCGCCGTCCCGTTCGACAAGCAGATCATCGGAATTTACCTCAGAGGCGAAATCGAACTTGTACGAAAACCCGGAACAGCCGCCGCCTTCGACGGAAACGCGCAAATAGTCGGCGCCGTCCTGTTTCGCCAGAATCGCATTAATGCGCTTGGCAGCTGAAGCGGTAAGGGTCACATCAGGGGCAGTTGTCGTGCTCATAGGCTATAGATAGGGACGTTTGCGCCAATGGAAAAGAGAGCGGTGTTTGCTACACGCCATGAAGACAGCCGGGGCCGCTATCATGACGAGGCGCCGTCTGCCACGCGTACGCCGTTCCAGCGGGACAGGGACCGTATCATACACTCCACGGCATTCCGGCGTCTGAAGCAGAAAACGCAGGTGTTCGTGGCCCATGAGGGCGACCATTTCCGCACGCGGCTGACCCATTCCCTGGAGGTGGCGCAGATCGCGCGGAGTATTTCACGCACACTGGGTCTGGACGAAGACCTGGCTGAAGCCATGGCGCTGGCCCACGATATCGGCCACCCGCCCTTTGGCCACGCTGGCGAGGACCAGCTGGACGCCTGTATGGAGCCCTATGAAGGCTTCGATCATAACGCCCAGACCCTTCGCGTCGTGGCGCGGCTGGAGAAGCGGTATCCCAATTTTGACGGGCTGAACCTCACCTGGGAGATGCTGGAGGGCCTGGTCAAGCACAATGGGCCCCTGATCGATGCCAATACCAGCATCGCAGACCTGCCGGCCGCCTTCCGTGAGTTTTCCCGGATTGAAGACCTCGAACTGGACCAGTTCGCAGGGCCGGAAGCCCAGGTGGCAGCCCTGTCAGACGATATTGCCTACAACAATCACGACATTGATGACGGTATCGCCGCCGGCCTGTTCACGATCCAGGAGCTGATGGAGCTGCCTGTGGTGGGCGATGTCTTCCGGGGCGTGAAAATCGAGTATCCGCACCTTTCGGACCGGATGGTGACCTATGAGGCTGTTCGACAGCTGATTGGCATCTGGATCAATGACCTGGTCGACGAAACCCGCCGCCGGGTGAAACGGCTTCAGCCGGCCAGCGCGGCCGAAGTCCGCGCCCTTGGCGAGCCCTTGGTGGCCTTCAGTGATGAACTCGCGGACAAACAGCGCGCGCTTCGGGCTTTCCTGTTTGAGCGCATGTACAAGCACTACAAGGTCAACCGGATGCGGTCCAAGGCGAAGCGGATCCTGGTCGAATTGTTCGACGGATTCACGGCCGAGCCGCAGACCTTGCCATCCCCATGGCGCCAGGACGCAACGCAGGCGGATACTTTCCGGCGCGCGCGGATCGTCTGTGACTACATCGCCGGCATGACGGACGGCTATGCGATAGAGGAACATCGGCGCCTCTGCGACCTGACTTCTCTGGCCTGACGGGCAGAGGGCCTGCTGCCGAAGCTGGGGAAATCGCTGCTATCGGGCCGTCGGCGCGGGCAAGCGTTCAATCTGCGTTAACGAAACATCCCTAAAAATTAACCTCACGAAACAGTGCGGAAGGGACGATTCATGAGTCGCTATCATTACGGCGCCGATGAAGGTTCACCATTCGAGGATGATTACCGGGGATTCGACATCCGCGACGACGAGACGGCGCGCGGCCCGCTGATTCTTGCGCTCGCGATTGGCGTGTTGCTGGTTTTCGGCGCCGTGGTCTGGAATACCTACCGGCAAGGCGTCCGCTCGAACGGCGCCGGCTTGCCGAGCGTGATCGCCGATGCGCAGCCCTACAAGCGTATTCCTGAAGAGCGTGGCGGCCTGGAAGTACGCGACACAGACAAGCGCTTCTATGACCAGATGGATGCCTCTGAGCGACCAACGGAGGTCGCAGAGCTTAACGGGGATGACGGCGGTGACCTGCTGCAGGGCGGTCCGCCCATCGACCTGCGCCCCGAAGCGGACGACGAAGAGGATGGCAGCGACCCTGATAACGGGATGCCGAATGCGGTTGCAGACGAGGTTGCCGAGCTTGCAGACCTCAGCCGGCCGGACCGCGTGTACGAATCCGCGGCCCTCGACCCGATCCCGGCGCCGCGTGCGCCTCCGCCCCCGCCGCGTCAGACGGCACCGCAGTTCGCGTTCAGCGAAAGCGGGACCTATCTCGTTCAGGTGGCCGCTTTCCGGTCTCAGGACGCCGCTGAGGCTGCGTGGCGGAAGTCTTCTTCAGAGCACCCGGACCTCTACCGCGGTGCAGGAAAACGCATCCAGCGCGCTGATCTTGGCGCCAAGGGTGTGTTCTACCGCTTGCGTGTCGGCGGCTTTGCCCAAAAAACGGAGGCCGATGCTTTCTGCGATGCGCTGAAAGCGGAAGGCGATAACTGTATTGTGGTGACCGGATAGTGGCCAAGGCCTGCATCCTCAGTGTTTCTGGCCCCGTCCTGACTCCGGGCGAGGCGGCCCTGTTTCGGGCACAGAACCCGTGGGGCGTGATTCTGATGGGCCGGTCCTGTGTCTCGCGGGATCAGGTGCGCAGGCTCGTGGCCGACATTTGGGATGCCACAGGCCGCGAGACGCTGATCTTCATTGACCAGGAAGGTGGCCGTGTGGCCCGCCTGAAGGCGCCCGAATGGCCCCTGTTTCCGCGCGGGGCAGACTATGCGGCGATCTATGAGAAGGATCCGGAGCTTGGCCGGGAGGCCTGCTGGCTGGGTCACCGGCTGATCGCTTCTGAACTCGCAAACCTGTCGATCCATGCCGATTGTGCACCAGTGGTCGACCTGCCGGTTCCCGGGGCGCATGACGTCATCGGCGACAGGGCGTTCGGAACAGAGCCAGCGCAGGCAGCAGACCTCGCCAATGCGGCGATGTGGGGCCTTCATGCCGGCGGCGTAGCCAGCGTGATCAAACATATTCCGGGACATGGCCGGTCCATGTCGGACAGCCATCTGGAGCTGCCGCGCGTGACAGCGGGCGACAATGAGCTGTCGAAGGACTTCGAGGCTTTCTCCCGCGTTGCGGAGGCCCCGATGGCGATGACGGCGCACATCGCCTACGAGGCTTATGATCCGGGCAAGGCGGCGACTGTCTCGCACTACATGATTCAGGAGATCATCCGGGGCCGAATCGGGTTTGATGGGCTCCTTATGACCGATGATCTGGGGATGAAGGCGCTGGGCGGCAGTCTGGCAGACCGCGCGGCTGCGTCGATCGCGGCCGGCTGCGATGTGCTGCTTCACTGTTCGGGATTCCTCAAGGACGCCGATGAAATCCTCGCGGAGATGACGGAAGTCGCGGAAGCAGCGCCGGTTCTTGAGGGGCGTGCAGCCGAGCGCGCCGCAGCAGCGGATGCGATTGCCAGCCAGGCTGAGCCCATCGAAGCGGCGCGTGCGTGGCAGCGTTTCCATGAGTTTTTCCCCGATAGCGGGGCGAAGGCATGAGCACCGACGCCCTCACCATGGAAACCCTCTCGTCCGACATGGAAGAGGCGGACATCCAGGACATTTTCCGGGTCGATGTCGGCGGCTATGAGGGGCCCTTGCACCTGTTGCTGGAGCTCGCCCGGCGCCAGAAGGTGGACTTGCTCCATCTCTCCATGCTGGATCTTGCCGAGCAATATATTGTTTTCATTGAAGATGCGAAAAAGCGCCGGATGGACCTGGCAGCAGATTACCTGCTGATGGCGTCATGGCTGGCTTTCATGAAGTCGCGCCTTCTGCTGCCCAAGCCGGAAAAGATCGAGGAAGACGAGCCGACCGGTGAAGAGATGGCGGCGCGTCTCGCTTTCCGTCTCAAACGCCTCGATGCCATGCGCGATGCGGTGAAAGAGCTGCAGAACGGCCCGATCCTAGACAATGTCGTGTTCCTGCGCGGCACACCGGAACAGCCGAAAGTAATCCGCCACACCGAATGGAATGCCAGCCTGTATGAACTCACACAGGCCTTCGGGACCATCCGTGACCGCCGCGAGAAAGAGCGTCCGCATGTGATCGAGCAGCAGATGGTTCTGCCGCTGGAACTCGCCCGTACGACGCTCAGGCAGCTGAGAGGACAGCTCTCACAGTGGTCTTCGCTTGACGAGATCAGCCTGACCATGACGGATGTGGACCCGGAACTGCCAACACGGTCTGTGACGGCCAGCGTGTTTTCAGCGGCCCTCGAACTTGTCCGCGATGGCGAGGTCGACGTCCGGCAGGACACGCATTTTGCGCCGCTGTACCTGCGCAATGCGCAAGCCGACCCGCAAGGGGGTAGCCATGCAGATGTTTGAGAAGATTGAAATGAACGACGAAACGCCAGCCGACAAAAAGCCGAGCGCGGTCACGCAGCTCGCTCTGGCATTCCGGCGCTCCGAAGAGTCTCTGCACGACGACATGACTGAGGCGCTGGCCGAAGGCGTGCGCCGGGCCGAAGCTGTGCTGTTTGCCGCGGGCGAGCCGATGTCGGCCACGCAGATTGCCGAAATCCTGCCGCATGGCGTGGAAGCGGCTGAAGTGCTGATGACCCTGCGAGCACTCTATGTGAACCGCGGCGTGAACCTGGTCGAAGTGGCAGGCAAGTGGCGGTTCCAGACGGCGCAGGACTTGTCTTACCTGTTTGTGGAGGAGCGTCAGGTCCAGAAGAAGCTGAGCCAGGCTGCGCTCGAGACCCTGGCAATTATCGCTTACGGACAACCTGTAACGCGCGCCGAGATCGAAGCTGTACGGGGTGTTGCGGTCTCCAAGGCAGTCATCGACACGCTGATGGAAACCGGTTGGATCAAGATCAAGGGGCGCCGCAAGACGCCGGGTCAGCCACTGACCTATGGGACGACAGACGCGTTCCTGGAGCATTTCGGCCTCGAAAGCCTCGGCACTTTGCCGGGCAAGGCCGATCTCGAGGCGGAAGGTCTCTTGTCGGATGTTATTCCGGCCGGCTTCCAGATGCCGGACGAAGAAGCGCTCAGCGAAGAAGAGCTTCTGGTTGATGCCGGCGGCGACACCGAAGAGATCGAATCCTTCGTGACAGACTTCATGGATGATGGGGCAGAAGAAGAGGCCTCTGCGGAACCTGAGCCGGATGACGTGGTCGCTGCAGAACCCGCTGCGGATGCATCTGAACCCGTTGAGGCCGACGAAGACGACGATGATGGCGAAGGCATCAGCGTGTTTGCCTATACGCGCGCGCCTGTTCGCTCGGTGGAAGATGAAGACGAGTTCGACCGCGACGACATCAAGGCCGCGGTGATGCGTCTCCGCAAGGAAGAGCGGACGCCGGAACAGCCCATTTCCAAGTGGCGCGACGACGAATAGTCAGGCGCTGACTTCATATCGGAAGCGGCGCTCGTCCTGGAACATGCCGAGGATGTCCTCTTCCTGCGTTCCACCGCCGATATTGTGGATCACATAAGGATGGCCGTCCGGCGTCAGCCTGTCTGACACGATGCCAATATGCGGCAAGCGCCCACCGAGGCGCATCGTGTATAGATCACCCGGGTTCCAGCCGTCGAGCGTGGCGGGCAGGGGCAAACCGGCGCCGTGCCGTTCAAAGAAGCGCTCAAGGTTCGGGACGCGGCGATGATCGATATTCCGGTCAGGACGGCTGAGGCCCCAGATGGCGGGATAGTCCGCAAACGCCGCTTTCATGTCCTCATGGACGAGCTTCTGCAGGTCGATATCGAAGGCATCCCGATAGGCGCGGATGACGACGTCGGTGCAGACACCGGTTGAACGGTCGACATCGCCCATGGGGTAGTCCAGGCGGACATAGGCGCCGTTATAGCTTCGCGTGACACCGATCTGGTCCCGGGCCGCTTTTGACAGGCGCGCGGGGAAAGGCAGCGCCCGCTCGCCGAATGTTTTCGGCAGGAGCGGAAGCGCCAAAGTCGTTGCAAGCATGGATCGGCGCGTCTGCATGCACCGATCAGATCATCCGGTTCCGGCAGGAATACGGCGAAATCTAGAAACCATGGAATTCTGCAATTTCGTCGATGTCGGCGCGTTCGGCCCTCAGCGTGTTCACCGGATGGGATGGGTCCGGTTTGCCGACGGCGACACCGCACCAGATCATCTCTGTCGGGGCGAGATTGAAATGCTCCTTCAGGGCAGGGCGCAGCACGCCCCAGCATTCCTGGAAACAGGTGCCCCATCCGCGTTCCTCGGCCAGCAGGGCGAGGGTCTGCAGGTACATCCCTGCGTGGCCCCATTGGCCGTGCCCCATACGCTCATCGATGACCAGGAAAAGGGCCAGCGGTGCGCCGAAGAAACGGAAGTTGTTGCTGAACCAGGCGAGGCGCGCAGCCCGGTCCTCGCGCGGGATATCGAGGGCTTCATACATCATCTCGCCCACGCGCCGGCGGCGGGCTTCGTATGGCTCCCACAGGTCTTTCGGGTAGATCGGCCGGTCGGTCTTCTGCCCGCGCGGATCAGCGGCAAGGATCGGTGCAGCCATGGCGATGACGTCGTCCTTGGCCTGTCCGGTTACGGCGATTGTGCGCCAGGGCTGGACGTTGCCGCCGGACGGCGCACGCTGGGCCTGGGTCAGCCACTCGCGGACTTCAGCTTCAGGGAGCGGGTCGGGCAGAAAGGCGCGGGTCGAGATGCGCTGGTCGACTGCTGTGGAAACGTCCATGAAAAAACCTCCCGTCAGGATCTGACGGGAGGTCTAACGGCTTATCGCCGGGTCAGCCAACAGGCTTCTTGCCCGGGCCTATTTCTTCGGGTGCAGGATCACCGGCATCCAGGTGTAACCGTGGACGAAGGCGCCGGCCGTGTAGGAGGGCTCATCCAGCACTTCGATGTGCTCGAAACGCTCCATCAGCTCCTGCCACAGGATCTGCAGCTGCAGTTCGCCGAGGCGGTTGCCGACGCAGCGGTGGATACCGAAACCGAAAGAGAGGTGACGGCGGGCATCGGCGCGGTCGATGATGTAATCGTTCGGCTTGTCCCAGAACTTTTCATCGCGGTTGCCCGAGATGTACCACATGGCGATTTGCTCACCTTTCTTGATGAGCTTGTCGCGGAGCTGGACGTCTTCCAGTGCTGTACGGCGCATGAAGGCCAGCGGCGTTTGCCAGCGGATCGTCTCGGACACCATGTTCGGGATCAGGGACAGGTCGCCTTTCAGCTTCTCGTACTGTTCCGGATACTTGTTCAGCGCGTAGACAGACGCCGTCATCGTGTTCCGGGTCGTGTCGTTGCCGCCGACGATCAGCAGGATCACGTTGCCGAGCAATTCCATCGGCGTCATGTTCTTGGTCTTCTCACCGTGAGCCAGAAGGCTCATCAGGTCGTTCTGCTGCGGAATGGCCTGGCGTTCCTGGAAGATGCCCATGAACGTCGTCAGGCATTCCATCATTTCCTGGCGCCACTGTTCTTCGCCGCCCGGGCAGATGTCCGGGTTGTTCATGTTCGTGGATACGTCCGACCAGCGGGTCAGCTGGCGGCGGTTCTCGAACGGGAAGTCGAACAGGGTGGCGAGCATCATCGTGGTCAGCTCGATCGAGACCTTGTCGACCCAGTCGAACGGCTCGCCGACCGGCAGGCTGTCCAGCAGGCCCTGGGTCCGCGAGCGGATGAGGGGCTCGTACTCTTTGAGCATGTTCGGTGCGACAGCCGGCTGAACGGTCTTGCGCTGTTCGGAATGGCGCGGCTCATCCATGGCGATGAACATCGGCATCTCGAAGTCTTCGAGCGGTTGGCCGAGCGTGATGCCGCCATGCTCCCAGCTGGAAGAGAAGCGCTTGTGGTCGGTGTCGACCGCCATGATGTCTTCGTAAGTCGTGACGGACCAATAGGGGCCGACGAAGGAATCCGGCGTGTAGTGCACCGGGTCTTCCTTGCGAAGGCGGTCGAAGCGGTCCCACATTTTGTTCTGGCGCCAGATTTCCGGGTCCACCAGATCAAGGGTTTTGATGTCGAGGCTGGAAGCCGGGGGCACTTCCTCGCCTACGCGGAGATAGCCTTCGTGAAGGGGCTCACGATCTGAAACTTTCGGCCGTTCAAGGGCCGGATGGTCGATGGAATGAACTGTATCGGCAGCCATATTATATCCTCCTTATGCCGGTCTCCCTGGGCACCGGTCTGCTCGCTTGAGACGTGTATATCATGGTCATTTTGAAAAAACCATGACGCTCGCGTCATTTTTATGCGATGTGGCGTTCAAGTCGCGCCCTGTGGAGCGCTGTTTTCATGGCATCGGCGAGGGATTTCCGCTCCGGCACCGTCAGGAACCTTCCGATGACCCAGCCAGTGCGGCCATGTTCAATACGTAGCGACGAATCAGGCCGGAGGGGCTCATCGAGTTCGACGCGGGCAAATCCGGCGGGGACACTGACGCGTTTTTCGGTGCCATTTGCTTTGCGATGCATCATGTCGACGCTGCTGGCGGTAATGCGGATTCGTGTTTCTTCGCGCTGTTTGCGGAAGGACCAGCGGAAAGCGAACCAGATGGCGAGGGCATCCAGGCCAAAAAATCCGATTACCGGAACGGCACCCATGGACAGGAAGGCCATGCCTGTGATGAAGCTGACGACGCCGACAATGGCCATGACAATTGTAAAGCCGCGTTCCGACAAGGAGCGGTTTGGCGTCAGAAGCGCGTCAAAATAGATGATTTCATCTGTGTCAGGCATCAGGAACAATACTTACCACGCTCTTGCCCCGCCGGAAGCGGCCTGACAGACAAATTGCATGACCGAATCGCCGCAGAAGAAACCCGCCCGCAAACCTGCCAAAAAGCGGGCTCCGCGCACGCTCGGGCCAGAGAAGACAGAGAAAATCTTCGCCGCGCTGGCGCATGACCGGCCGGACCCGAAGACGGAGCTTGAATATTCGGATCCGTTCACGCTTCTGGTGGCCGTCGCGCTCTCGGCCCAGGCGACAGATGTCGGCGTGAACAAGGCGACGCGAAAACTGTTCGCCATTGCCGATACGCCGGAAAAGATGCTGGCGCTGGGCGAGGACGGCGTTGCCGAACACATCAAGACGATCGGCCTCTGGCGGAACAAGGCCAAGAACGTGATCGCCCTCAGCCAGAAGATCCTGGACGATTTTGGCGGGGAGGTACCGCGGACCCGGGATGAGCTGACGACCCTGCCGGGTGTCGGCCGCAAGACAGCCAATGTCGTCATGAATGAGGTGTTCGGCGAACCGACCATTGCCGTCGATACCCACATCTTCCGTGTGTCGAACCGGACGGGGCTGGCCCCCGGCAAGACGCCGGATGAAGTCGAGGCAGGTCTGGAGCGGGTCACGCCTGCGGAGTGGAAGAAGGGCGCGCATCACTGGCTGATTCTGCACGGCCGCTACGTCTGCAAGGCGCGGACACCGGAGTGCTGGCGGTGCGTGATCGCGGAGTGGTGCAAGTACACGCCGAAAACACCGGATCCGGCCAGCGTTTCCGCGCTGGGCCCGAAGGCGCCGAAAAAGAAAAAATAGTGTCATCGTCTCCGGAGCCTGCAATCGCGCGTGCCTGGATGGCCGGATTGTGACGCAGAATACATCCGGCCACGGAGGTGTCGGATGACTTTCTTTTTAAGTGCGCATTTACAACAGAATGAGATGTTCAAGAGGGTGGAGAGGCCATGCGAATCGGCTGCCTCCAGTTCGCCTCATTTTCGCTAATCTTGCGTCACGCCGGACGGGGAGAGCGAACGACGTAACAAGGGAAGTGTCGATGAAGTATATTGTCTGTGCGGCTGTGGGCGCCGCTCTCTCGGGATTTGTTCTGGCCGCGCACGCGGATGACGAACGGGTGGAAGGCTGGTCGGGCGAAGGCGCGCTGAATGCCGGCATGACGAGCGGGAACACCGATACGCGCGATGTTGGGCTGACGTTTGATGTCGATCACATCACTGGCAAATGGGACTATGGTTTCCAGGGCCAGGTCGATTATGGCGAACAGGACGGGGTGGAAAGCCGGAATCGGGCCTTTCTTGGGGCCAATATCGACTACACGATCAGCGACCGGGTGTTTTCGTTCGCCCGTGCGTCGTACGAAGTCGACCAGTTCACCGGTTTTGATAGCCGTTCCTTCGTCGGTGGCGGTCTCGGGTATCGCTTCCTCGGGTTGGACCCGGTGACCTGGGTCGTCCGCGGCGGTCCGGGTGTAAAGATCGATGAGGTGAAACGCGTTGTGACCGTGGATGACCTTGGCAATCCCCTGATCATTCCGGCAGAAACCGAGACGTCCTTTGGTCTTGTCGGCAAATCGAAATTTGCCTGGGCGCTGAACGACAAGGTCGAGCTGTCAAACAATACCGATATTCTTTATGCGTCGGAGTCGACCCAGATCTCAAACGGCCTCGCGCTGACGGCACAGATCAATGGCTCGCTTTCAGCCCGTTTCGGCTTCGATACGCGCTACGATACCAACCCGCCGGACGGGTTTGAGTCTACCGATACGGCGACGAAAATCGGCGTCGTCTACAAATTCGGCGCCCACTAGGCGGGCGCCCGCTCCAGACGTTTCCTGACGGCCTCGGCGATCATTTCGCCGAGGCGCGGGCCTTCGACCGGGTAGAGATACGGCTCGATCGCTTCCAGCTCCATCAGGACCAGCCGGCCATCCTCGCCGCGCACCATATCGACACGGGCATAGAGCGGGGGCTCGTCCAGCATGGCGATGATGGCGGACGCATCCGCGAGATCGCCGGCGGGCGGGTCGACGGGCGTTTCCTTGCCGCCATATTTCGACTGGATGCGATAGTCTCCGGGCACGGCCCGCTTGACCAGCGCGTGGCAGAAATCGCCGCCAATGAAGATGAAGCTGTACTCACCTTCGCTCTGGATGGCCGGAAGGAAGGGCTGAACCATCATCGGATGGGGCATGTCCGGGACGGCGCCGCCCCGCTTCAGGCGATGCTGGCCGTCCGCGCCGGCGCCGACCTGGCGCTTGAAAACCAGATCGTCTGAGCCGAGCGCATCGAAAGCCGTTGCCGCGCTCGCCGCATCTGCCCTGTCCAGCCAGAGTGTCGGGATGATCCGCGCGCCGCGGGCTTCCAGGTCTCGCAGATAGGTCTTGTGGATGTTCCAGCGCACAAGGCCTGGCGGATTGTAGAGGCGCGTTGCCGCCCCGATCCGGTCCAGCGTGGCGAGGAATTCCGCCTGCCGGTCCCAATAGTCCCACGTCGTGCCGATAATGACCGCGCCATAGCTCGCCCAGTCTGCCGCTGGATCGTCCCAGGAGACGTCTTCTATGGTCAGGCCCCGCGCGGCGAAGGCCGGGCGCAGGGCGTCCATCATGTAATCATGCTCGAACGCATCTTCACGGCGATTGGGCGTGCCAGGCAGGGTGACGGGAGAAGCAAGGTAAGCGATTTTCATGTCGCGGCCTTTAGCATGCCTGCCAGTTGCGTCCAGCGGCCGCCTCTGGCAATTGCCCGGTTTTCAGCGGGAGATCTCGAATGGCAGATGTGCGTTTCGATGTGGTGGGCCTCGGCAATGCGATCGTGGATGTGCTGTCGCGGGCGGATGACGCCTTTCTGGCAGAGTGGGGCATCCACAAGAATGCCATGAACCTGATCGAGGAACCGCGGGCGCACGAGCTGACCCGGGTTGCCAAGGAGCCGCTCTACACATCCGGCGGAAGCGGCGCCAACACGATTGCCGGCCTTGCCAGTTTCGGGGCATCGGCTGCCTATATCGGCAAGGTCGCCGATGATGAACTCGGCGCCCAGTTCAAGCGCGAGATGGAAGCCGGAGGCGTGCCGTTCCCGACGCCGCCGCTGACAGACGGCCCCGCCACGGCCCGCAGCATCATCTTCGTTACAGAAGATGGCCACCGGTCCATGAACACTTTCCTCGGTGCCTCGGTGATGTTCTCGAAAGAGGATGTTGATGAGGAGGTCGTGAAAGGGGGCGGCATCCTCTATCTGGAAGGCTATCTGTTCGACAAGGACGATGCCAAGGAAGCCTTCATCCACGCCGCAGAGATTGCCCGTTCCGCCGGCCGCAAGGTTGCGCTGACCCTCTCCGACCGGTTCTGTGTCGACCGCCACCGGCCGAGCTTCCTCCAGCTGGTCCGCAACAATGTCGACATTCTCTTCGCCAATGAAGAAGAGCTGCTGGCCCTTTACGAGACCGATGATTTCGACAGCGCGATGGATTCCCTGCAGGCTGATACGGCAGTTGCGGCGGTGACCCGCAGCGAAAAGGGCTCGGTTGTCCTGGGCGATGGCGAGCCGATTGTGGTCGAAGCCGTTCCGGTCAAGGAAGTTGTTGATACGACCGGGGCAGGCGACCAGTACGCCGCGGGCTTCCTGTTCGGCATGTCGCGCGGCCTGCCGCTGGCGACCTGTGCGCGCCTTGGCCATATCGCGGCCGCTGAGGTGATCAGCCATTTCGGTCCGCGCCCGGCCGTTTCCTACAAGGTGCTGGCGGAAGCTGCAGGCATCTTCGTTTAACAGAAGGTCTGCACCAGCACGTGCGACGCCCGTAAAGGCGCCTGGTAGGTGTGCTGATTTTTTGGATTAGCTGCGGCTTCAGGTTTCCGGCAGAGGGAGGTTGAGGACGCGCGGCTGTGCGCGACGCCGGTCGGCGGACGCAATGCTGCCATCATGGTATTCGCCAAACTGTATGGAATATGCTGGTGTCGCCGCGCGGCCATCGCACGCGGCGGCGAGACGGTCTGAGGCATGGGCGGCAGGTTTGAGAATCGCCCGCGCTTTCTTCTGCCCCGGCATCCATTCGATCCTGACCAGATAGACGCGGAGGTTCGGCGTCACGCTCCAGCGATACACCACGCCGCGTCCATAAGCGGCGCGGATCTGCGCGCGCAGCATCAGCACCTGGACCCAGATGATGGGCCAGAGGATGGCGAGCTGCGGCGGGAACCAGGCGGGTGGATGAAAGAGTGACATGGCGTGCAATATACGTCAGGCCACGGAGGTGTCGGATAAGTTTCTTTTTGCGCCAATGATTGCGGCAGGATGGGGTGGTTTGGGTGGTGGATAAGTCCCCGCCACGTGTCATCCCGGATATTTGCTGCGCAAATTGCGGGATGACAGGGGCCATGTGTTGGGGCGACTGGTCGATGATTACATCCGCCTACGTCATGACTTTGCATGACCAGTCATGATTATACCTGACTATAGGTGACTATACTGGATCAGGCGGTGAGGGCTTCGGCGGCGTAGTCCAGGCGGTCGTGTCCGAAGAACATGTCTTCGCCGACAAAGAAGGTGGGAGACCCGAAGGCGCCGCGGGTGATCGCTGTGTCGGTATTGTCTTTCATCGCGGCTTTGTTCGTTTCATCGGCAGCCAGCGCCTTGATCTCTTCGAAGTCGAACCCTTCCGCGTCGCACATGGGTTTGACGGACGCATCATCATCCGGCTTCAGCGCTTCAGGCGTTTCCCACATGTAACGGAAGCAGGTATCGATGAAGCGCTGTTGCTTGTCCGGATCGCCCGCGAGGCCGATCGTGGCCCGCAGCAGGTCGCGTGTGCTGACCATCGGGAAATAGGGGTTCATGCGGATGCTGAGCCCATAACGCCTTGCGCAGCGCTGCAGGTCGGCCAGCATGTAGGTGTTCTTGGCCGGCACCATGCCCGGAGGACGGTTGCCGGAGCCCTGCATGACGGCGCCGAGGAACATGGGTCTGATTTCGACAGCAGCCCCGGTGCGCTCCTTCAGCTGCTTCACTGCTGCATTGGCAATATGGGAATAGGGGCTGATATAGTCGAAATAGAACTCAAGTGCCTTGGTCATCCGGATCTCCATAAGTTTCATTTTGGAACTAAGGCAAATCAGGTTAGGCTTGCAAGTATGAAATGGACTGAACTCTCGGATAATTGGTGCCCGGTGGCGCGGACCCTCTCAGTCGTGGGCGACCGGTGGACGCTGTTGATCCTCAGGGATTGCTTTCTTGGCCTGTCGCGGTTCGAACAGTTTATCGAGTCGAGCGGCATGACGCGGCACATCCTGGCCGAGCGCCTCAAGCGGCTGGTTGAAGCCGGTATCCTCGAGCGCCGGCAGTATTCCGCCGGGCCGAAGCGATATGATTATGTGCTGACCGACAAGGGCCAGGAACTGGCGCCCGCACTGCTGACGCTGAAGGACTGGGGCAAGAAGCACATGCCCGTCCGCCGCGCCACGAACGCCTGATAGGAACGCCTCATACGAATGGCCTGGCGCAATTGTCCGGGCGGCCGGGATCAGGCCTCGACCAGTTCCACGATTTTCTTCTGCACGCTGCCATAGTCGATCTTTCCGGTGCCGAGCACCGGGATGTTGTCGACATGATAGACCCGTTTTGGAACGGAGATTTCCGGGACGCCGTGGCTCTGCGCCCAGGCCAGGATTTCCTCGCGGTTACAGTCGGGGCTGTCGCTCAGCAGGATGATCTGTTCGCCCTTGCGGGGGTCCGGGATGGCGGCTGCGGCGTGGAGATTGTCCGGCCAGATCGCGCTCGCGCAGTTCTCGACCACGGCGAGGGACACCATCTCCCCGCCGATCTTCGCAAACCGTTTCACGCGGCCCATGATGCGGATGAAGCCTTCCTCGTCGATGGCGACCACATCACCGGTATCGTGCCAGCCATCGTCAGGCGCTTCGAGGACGCCGGGGGCTGACGGGCGCAGATAGCCCATCATGATGTTGGGGCCCTTGATGTGCAGGCGGCCGCCTTCGGGAATGCCGTCGACCGGCAGGAGGCGATAATCCATGTCCGCCATCAGAAGGCCGACCGTGCCGGGCTTGTTACGCTCCCACTGATTGGCCGCCACGACGGGCGAGGCCTCGGTGGCGCCATAGCCTTCCAGGATTTCGATTTCGAATTTGCGGCGCACCAGCGACCGGGTCTCGTCCTTGACGCGCTCGGCCCCGCAGACGGCGAGGCGGATGGAACTCATGTCGCCGTCGCTGCCGACACGGGCGTACTGAGAAATGAACGTGTCCGTGGCCAGCAGGATGGTCGCCCCGGTTTCCCGGATACGTTTCACGATCTCCCTCGGCTGCAGCGGAGAGGGGTGGAAGATCACCGGGATACCGGCGATGAGCGGCAGGATGGCCCCGACCGTCAGGCCGAAACAGTGGAAGGTCGGCAGCGGGTTGAACAGCTTGTCCGTGTTCACGTCGAGGCCGATATGGGCGCGCACCTGTTCGACATTCGCCATGACGTTCTCATGGCTGAGCACGACGCCCTTGGGTTCGCCTTCGGTGCCGGAGGTGAACAGGATCACGCCGGGGCTCTTGTAGCGGCCCTTGTTGCGGATCAGGCCGGGCGCGATCGGGCCGATCAGCGCAGCCAGCTTGTCCTTGAGCGAGAGGCTCTCGCGCACGTCTTCGAGATAGATGATTTCCGCGACGCGGGAGAGATCCTTGGTCAGGGCCTCCAGGCCGGCCACTTCGACGAATTTGCGTGCGGTGACGATCTTGGTGATCTCAGCCGAGCGCATGGCCGCTTTCAGGTTCCGCGAGCCGGCGGTGAAGTTCAGCATCGACGGGACGCGATTATAGGCCGACAGGGCGTAGAAGCCGATTACGGCGCCGGCCCCGGTCGGCAGCATGACGCCGACCGATTCGCCGGCTTTGGTCTTGGAGGCGAGCGCCGAACCCAGGCCGAAGGCGCCGCGGATCAGGTCCTTGTAGGTCAGCAGGCGTTCTTCGCCGTCGACCATGTCGTAGATGATGGTCTTGTTTCGGCCAAACTCGCCGGCCGCGCGCATCAGGGCGGCAAACAGGTCGGTACGGGTTCGCGCTGGGCGATACGGCAACGGCGCCGGGATCGGTGTCGTGGTCATGATCAGCTCTGGTTTCCTCGTGGGCGGCTTTGCGCCTCACATGTTTGTAACATTTTGTCGCCAAGCAGCCAGAGAGCAACAAACATTGCAAGTTTGCATGAGCAGATTGCAGTGTCTTCGACTTGAGTTCAGGCGCAGGTGAGGCCATGTTCCGGCGATGGCAAACCTCATTGATCTCAAGGGCGAAAAGCCCCGCCTGCGCCACCCGGAGAAACAGTCCCGGCCGGACAGCCCGATCCAGCGCAAGCCGGACTGGATTCGCGTCAAGGCGCCCGGTTCGAAGGGCTATTCCGAGACCCGCGAGATCGTGAAGTCCAAGGGACTGGTGACGGTCTGCGAAGAGGCGAGCTGCCCGAATATCGGGGAGTGCTGGGACAAGAAGCACGCCACGATGATGATTCTGGGTGAGATCTGCACCCGTGCCTGCAGCTTCTGCAACGTCTCCACCGGCAAGCCGCCCGCAGGCGTCGATGAGGACGAACCGCGCCGCGTGGCCGAAGCCGTCGCTGAGATGGGGCTGCAGCATGTCGTGATCACGTCCGTCGACCGGGATGACCTGACCGATGGCGGGGCGATGCATTTCGTCAACACGATCGAGGCGATCCGGGCGGCATCTCCGGCGACCACGATCGAGATTCTGACGCCGGACTTCCTGCGCAAGGATGGTTGGGAAAACCGCGTCATCGATGCGAAGCCGGACGTGTTCAACCACAATCTCGAAACCGTGCCGCGGCTCTATCTGTCGATTCGGCCGGGCGCGCGTTATTTCCACTCGCTGCGCCTGTTGCAGAAGGTGAAGGACCGCGACCCGAACCAGTTCACCAAATCCGGCCTGATGGTCGGCCTGGGCGAAACCAAGGAAGAGGTCATGCAGGTGATGGACGACATGCGCTCCGCCGGCGTCGACTTCCTCACCATCGGCCAGTACCTGCAGCCGACGCGCAAGCACGCCCCGGTCGACCGGTTCGTCTCGCCGGACGAGTTCAAGTCGTATGAAGAGATCGCGTGGGCCAAGGGCTTTCTGATGGTCTCTGCGACGCCGCTGACACGCTCGTCTCACCATGCGGGAGAGGACTTTGCCCGCCTGCGCGCTGCACGTGAGGCGCTGAATGCCTCGCAGGTTTCCGGCAAGTCCGCCTGAGCGCATGGCCCGGTTCTCCAAATCGGTCCGGCTGCCATACACGCCCGAACAGTGTTTTGATCTTGTCTCGGACATCCGGCGTTATCCGGATTTCATCAAATGGATCACGGCGATGCGCGTCACCGAAGAAGTCGCGCTGGGGGATGGGGCTTCGTCCTGTCTCGGGGATGCCGTGATCGGCTTCAAAGGCTTTACCGAGCGCTTTTCGACCCGGGTCACGAAAACCCCGTCCGCCGGGAACGTGATCGCCTCGCTTGTGAAGGGCCCGTTCCGCCGGTTGCGGGCCGAGTGGCAGATCACGCCGCAGGACAAGGGCACCGATGTGCGCCTCGACATTGATTACGATTTCAAGAATCCGTTCATCGGCATGCTGGCCGCGGCCAATCATGATCTCGCCGTGACGAAAATCCTTGAGGCATTCCTGAATGAAGGGCGCCGCCGTTTCGGGACGGTCTCCGGACCCGCGCCCGGCGCCTAGTTCATCTGATACTGGATCAGTTTGAGGGCGCACTCGACGGCGGCCATGCGGACTTCCGTCCGTCCGATTTCTCCGACCTGGAGCATCTCGTGCACCACGGCGCGGTTTTCCCGGGCGCAGGCCACATGAACCGTGCCGACGGGTTTCATGCGCGTGCCGCCGCCGGGGCCTGCCACGCCGGTGATCGCAACGGCGATGTTGGCCCGGCTGGCTTCAAGCGCGCCTTCGGCCATCATCCGCGCCACAGGTTCTGAGACGGCCCCGTAATCTGCCAGCACGTCGCCCGGCACACCGAGCATCTCTTCCTTGGCCCGGTTCGAATAGGTGACGAAGCCCCGCTCGAACACGGTCGAGGACCCTGCAATATCGGTAAAGAGGGCGGCAACGAGGCCGCCGGTACAGCTCTCAGCTGTGCAGATCCGCAGGCGGGCCTGTTCGGCATCGTCGAGGATCAGCATGGCGAGGTTGCGGAGTTTATCTGGAAACATGGGGTGAGCTTAGGCCTGGTTTATTTGCCGGTGAAGACCGGGTTGCGTTTTTCGATGAAAGCGGCTGCGCTTTCCTTGGCATCGTCTGTCTGCATCAGGCGCCGGATCTCGGTAATCGCCATCTTGCCGACGTCACGCCATGGCGGATCAACCGTTTCGCGAAGGCCCTTCTTGATCGCCTGAACGGCCAGCGGCGGGTTCGCGGCGATCTTGCGGGCAAGGTCCAGTGCGGTCGGCATCAGGTCTTCAGGGGCGACGACCCGGGATGTGAGCCCGATCTCCTTTGCCCGTGAGGCGTCGATGATGTCGCCGGTGAAGAGAAGCTCGCAGGCATTCTCCCGCCCGACCAGTTGGACGAGACGGCCAAAGCCCGGCGCATCGCAGGTCAGCCCGCGTGTGACGAAGATTTCGCCGAAGCGGGCCTTTTCCGAAAAGACCCGGATATCCGCCATGATGGCCAGTTCGGCGCCCCAGCCGAGCGCGAAGCCATTCACGGCGGCGATGACCGGAATATCCGTGCCAAGCAGCGCATCGGCAGCAGGTGTCAGGCCGCCTGTCTTCTTTGCACGCTCCGCCATTTCCGGCGTGGAGGGGGCGCCCTTCGACAGGATCTGTTTGACGTCATCGCCGGAACAGAAGGCGCGGTCGCCTGCGCCCGTGATCACAATGGCCCGGGCATCCGCACCCCGGACGGCATCTTCGAGGGCCATATAGGTCGGATAGTCGAGGGCGTTCATCGCCTCCGGCCTGTCGAGCGTCAGGATAGTGACGTGGCCGTCCTGTTCGATGTTCAATCCGGCTGACATGCGTGCTCTCCCTTTTTGCAAAGGGGAGCATGCAGGAAGCGATTGGCAAGAGGGGACGCGGCGTCAGGCCTTCGGCGCGAGTACGGCAACGGCTTCTGCCGCAATGCCTTCCTGGCGGCCGGTAAAGCCGAGCTTTTCGGTCGTTGTGGCCTTCACGCTGACGGCATCGAGCGGAAGGCCCAGGAGTTCGGCGGTGCGGATGCGCATCGCTTCCCGGTGCGGCTTCACCTTGGGGGCTTCGCAGATCACCGTGATGTCGCAGCTGGTAAGCGTATAGCCAGCCTTATCGGCCAGTGTCTGGGCGTGTTTCAGGAACAGGCCGCTGTCGGCGTCTTTCCAGCGGGGATCCGAAGGCGGGAAGTGATCGCCAATATCGCCGAGCGCGGCGGCGCCCAGAATGGCGTCTGTCAGGGCATGCCAGGCGGCGTCGGCATCCGAATGGCCTTTGAGCTTGGCCGTATGCGGGATCTTCACGCCGCAGAGGGTGACATGGTCACCGGGTTCGAAGGCGTGAACGTCAAAGCCCTTGCCGACGCGCGGGGCGGACAGGGCGGGGGTGAGCAAACGTGACACGAGGTCAAAATCCTCTGCATAGGTGATCTTGTGAAGCCGGACGCTGCCCGGAACCAGGGTGACCCGTGCGCCGGCCGCTTCCACAGCCTCCAGATCGTCCACGAAAGAGCCGGGCGCCTCCAGGGCTGTGCGAATGGTCGCCTGCCGGAAGGCCTGGGGTGTCTGGACGCGGTAGAGCCCGTCGCGCGGCACGGTGGAGAAGTGGCCGGAGGCTTCACGTTTCAGCGCATCCGACACCGGCAGCGCGGGGGCGGCGGCATCATGGTCGCTCAGCGCCTCGACCAGCGTATCGATGAGGGAGAGACTCAGGCCCGGGCGGGCAGCGTCATGGATCAGGACCGGCGTGCAATCTTCCGTCGCAAGTGCGGCAATTCCGGCGCGAACCGAGGCGGTTCGGGTGTCACCGCCGCCTACGACTTTGGTCTTGGATGGAAAGCTGGTCGCAACGGTGAGGTCATCGACCACAATGACAAGCTCGATGAGGTCCGGATGGGACAGGAATGTGTCGACAGACCAGTCGATTACCCGCTTGCCGAGCAGGTTTTCCCATTGCTTCGGGCGTTCGAGCCCGGTACGGGCGCCTTTGCCGCCTGCGACGATGATTGCTGCGAATCCGGTCATGCGCGCCTTCTAAGATACCTGTTGTATCTATGCCATGCTGTTTGCACTTCTGCAGCTGCGAAGGGGTGCTTATGTTTTGTGCACTTGCGAACTCGAAAAAAGGTGCAAGAATGAACAAATGGTTAGTTTCGAGGCACCCAAGGTCTGGTTAGCGCCCATGTCAGGCGCCACAGACGCCCCTATGCGGCGTCAGGCCGTGCATTTCGGGGCACCGGCTGTCGTTTCGGAAATGGTCGCCGGCGAGATGCTGGCGACAGAGCGCCCGGATGTCGTGCGCCGCACCTGCCGCCATGAAGGCGCCGGTTACTGGATCGTCCAGCTGGCAGCGCGGCGGCCGGAAGACATGTTTCGCGGCGCGCAATTGCTGGCCGAGAGCGGCGTCGATGTGATCGACATCAATATGGGATGCCCCTCCCGACAGGTGACAGGCGGCCAGTCCGGTTCGGCCCTGATGCGCGATGTGCCGCTGGCTAGCGACATCATGGACGCTGCCATTGAAGGGGCGGGCGAGCGTCCCGTAACGCTGAAGATGCGCCTCGGCTGGGACGATACGGCACTGAACGCGCCAGAGCTGGGGGCGATTGCCGAGTCCAACGGCATCCGGATGCTGACCGTTCACGGGCGCACGCGTTGCCAGTTCTACAAAGGCGCGGCCGATTGGGCCGCTGTGCGCGACACGGTCGAGGCGGTGTCGCTGCCGGTCGTCGTGAATGGCGATATTGCCTCTTACGAAGATGCGGCCGAGGCGCTGGAACTGTCCGGCGCCCACGGCGTCATGATCGGGCGCGCGGCGATGGGGCAGCCCTGGCTGGTCGGCGAAGTTGCTGCAGCCCTGGAGGGCAAAACCTGGGCGGCGCCCGGCCGGGCCGAGAAACTCTCCTCCCTGTGTGAGCAGATCGAGGATTCGGTCGCGCTCTATGGGCCGAAACTGGGTGTGCTGACGGTGCGCAAGCACGTTTCCGCCGCCATTGATGCACTTGATCTTCGTATCGCTCCGGCTGAACGCCGTGCGCTGCGCTCCAAACTCTGTCAGATCACGGACTGGCAGGAACTCATCGCCGCATTGCGGCAGGTATATTTTGAAACCGACCTCGTGGAGGCCGTCTGACATGCCGGTGGATACTTTGCTGGATGCTCGTTCCCTTGCTGATCTCTCTCCGATCGCCTTGCTCGTCATCGACGACAGGCGACGTATCGTGGATGGAAATCCGGAAGCGGAAACGCTGTTTCAGCTGTCTCGCAGATCGCTGACGGGCAAGCCGCTCAGTGAGCTGATTTATCATGACTCCCTGATCTGGGAGTTGCTGGATCGCGCACAGCGCCAGGTGGGCGATATCGCCTCGCCGGGAACGCCGATCACCGGGCCGTCCATTCCGTCAGGCCTTGTCTGCGATGTCTGGGTCCGGACGACGGGCGATGAGGGCTTTGTCATCGCGCTCGTCGAGACGGCAGTGCGGGAGGGGAATGAGTCGTCCGCCGGCGTTGCAGGGTTCGGCCGCATTCTCGGCCATGAAGTGAAGAACCCGCTGGGCGGCATCATCGGTGCAGCGCAATTGCTGGAACGCCAGGGTGTCGAAGGGCAGGCAGAACTCCTGGAGATCATCCGGGATGAAGCCCGCCGGATCGAGCGTCTGGTCAACCGCCTGTCGGCATTCGAATTGTTCTCGGCGCCGCGGATGAAAGAGTTCAACATCCATGCGCTGCTGGACCGCGTGATCGCGTCGGAACGGGTGGCCATCGGCAGCAATGTCGAAATCAAACGGGACTTTGACCCGTCGCTTCCGGAATTGATGGGCGACGCGGATCATCTGCAGCAGGCTTTCCAGAACATCATCCGCAACGCTGCCGAGGCGGCCCAGGAAGGCGGCGGCGGTGGTCAGGTGATCATCCGGACGGCCTACGCCACGGGCCTTGCCTTCAAGCGGTCCCGGTTCGGCGTCGGCCTGCAGAGGGCCATGCTGGTGACGATCGAGGACAACGGCCGCGGCATTCCGCGCGAGAAGCTATCGCGCATTTTCGATGTTTTCCAGAGTTCCAAGTCCGGCGCGCGCGGGCTGGGCCTTTCGATCGTGAAAGAAGTCATCACGGCCCATGGCGGCCAGATCCGGGTGGACAGCGAGCCGGGCACAACCCGTTTCACTGTTCTTCTGCCAATTCGTACAGGAGGCCTTAATGGCTGATAAAACCGTTCTTCTTGCAGAGGACGATGCGAGCATCCGCCTGATCGTGAACCAGACGCTGGTCGCCGCAGGTTATGAGGTCCGCGCCACGAGTTCGCCAGAAGCCCTGGAAAGATGGGTGCGGAACGGCGAAGGCGATGTGGTCGTGACCGATGTGTATCTTGGGGATGCATCGATCTTTGACCTGTTGCCGTCGATGCGCCTGTCGCGGCCTGAACTGCCCTTCATTGTGATGAGCGGACAGAACACGATCCTGACTGCGGCAAACGCGGCCCAGCACGGCGCGTTCGACTATCTTCCGAAACCGTTCGACATCGATGCGCTGACCAGCCTCGTACAGCGCGCACTGAAGGCGCCGCCGAAGACATCGGTGCGCGCGATCAATCCGGAATCCCAGAAAGCGATCAGCGATGCCGGCCTGCCGCTGATCGGCCGGTCCGATGCGATGCAGGAGGTCTACCGGATCATCGCCAAGGTGATGAATACCGACCTGACCGTCCTGATCGAAGGGGAAAGCGGCACCGGCAAGGAGCTGGCCGCCCGCGCAATCCACCAGCTTGGATCTGCAAAGGACGGAAAGTTCGTGGCGCTGGACCTAGCCGCGCTTCCTGCAGCCGAGATCAACCGCCAGCTGTTCGGCGCAAATGGCGAGCCGGGGGCCGTCCATCAGTCGGGCGGAACGCTTTACCTCGATGAAATCGGCGACCTTCCGGCCGAGGCGCAGACCCAGCTCGTCAAATTTCTGCGGGACGCCACCGGGGCGCGCCTGATTGCGTCGACGCGGCGCAATCTGGGCCGCATGGTGGAAGAGGGTGCCTTCCGGGAAGACCTTTACTACCGCCTGAACGTGGTCCGCCTTGCGATGCCGCCACTGCGGCTGCGCAAGGAGGACATTCCGGAACTTGCCAGGGCCTTCCTGATCCGGGCGCAGCGCCAGGGTCTGTCGGCAAAGAATTTCGACAAGTCGGCCATAGACCTCATCATGGCCTATGACTGGCCGGGCAATGTGCGGGAGCTGGAGAATCTCGTTCTCCGACTCGCCGTGCTGAGCCCCGATGACACGATCACGCTGCGGGATGTGGAGCGCGAACTCCGCGCCGGGGCGAGCGAGCAGAAGGGCGCCAGCGGCGGCTTCGAGAAGGATATCGAAACCCTGCTTCACCGGCATATTATGGGAGACCTCATCTCCAGCCGGGAGGACGAGGAAAGCACTGTTTATTCCCGGGTTATTGACCAGGTTGAGCGGCCGCTGATCCGGCTTGCCCTGTCCGTCACGGCGGGGAACAAGGTGAAGGCGGCGCAATTGCTTGGCATGAACCGAAACACGTTGCGGGCGAAGATTAACGCACTCGGCATTGCAGAAGAGTGATTGACGATTGCAAGGGCTGTGGCTCTAGTGCATCACTGTTGCCGTAGAGGCACGATTGTGTGACATTGGAGCAACGGGCCGGGGGGCCTGTATAGAGCCGGTAGATTGTCGAACCCGTTAAGCCAACATGCACCCAAAGCGAGTTGGGCCCTTTTCGAAGGGCTCTTCATCATTGCGGCGCTGGTTGCTGTGTTTGCGACCTTCATCACCATTGCCGGCGTGAACCCCGACAATCCGACGGCCGGGTCCACGCCCTGGCTGCTGGCACTGAACCTCGTTCTGATCATCGTACTCGCAGTAATCGTGATCCGGGAGTTCCTGGCCATCCGCAGCCGTTCGCGTGAAGCGGGAGAAGGGCGGCTCGCCCAGCGCTTCGTCATGCTGTTCGGCTTCTCGGCGCTGGTGCCGTCCATGGTGGTCGCCATTTTCCTTGGCGCGGTGATTACCCGCGGCCTCGACAACTGGTTTGGCGACACGGCCGAAGCGGTCATGGAAAAGAACAAGCAGATCTTCCAGGACTATGTCGACAATTTCGAATCTTCGTTCGATGTGGATGTGCGGCTTGCGGCCCTCGACGTGGAAACCTTTGCACGCGAAGTGAAGACTTCCATGGCTGCCGAAAATGGCGGGCAGGATGTCGACGCCAGCCAGTTCGCGGCGAGTGCGTCTGCAGCGCTGTCGGAAGGTCTTCGCCAGACACTGGCCTACCGGGAATTCGTGACCATCTCCATCGTCAGCGCGGACGGGCAGGAGATCATTGCCGAAGAAAATGCCGGGACGCCCGTACGCCTGCGGCCTCCGCCGGATGCTTTCGAGGAAGCCCGGAAAGGGGAAGTGGCCGCGCGCCTCTACGAGTCGCAAGGTGTGGCAACGGCGTTGATGCGGATTTCGGAACCGATCGATGGGTATGTCTATGTGGCCAAGCCTTTCGACCAGAACCTGTTTGCCATGCTGGGCGACGCCAAGGAGCAGCTCGCACAGTACAACAATGCCAAAGAGCGCAGCGGACGGCTGCAGACCATTTTTGCGATTGGGTACGCTCAGATCACCGCGCTGATCCTGCTGCTTGCGGGCCGTCTTGGCCTTGAAGCGGCCGGCCGGGTGACCGGCCCCATCGGGCGGCTGGCATCTGCTGCCCACACCGTGCGTGACGGTGACCTGACGGTCAGGGTGCCTGTCAGCGGCCCGAAAGACGAAGTGTACGCGCTCAGCCAGTCATTCAACGCCATGACGGAGCAGTTGTCCGAACAGCGCAATGCGCTCATCCGGGCGCGAGAGGACGAAGAGGATCGCCGCCGGTTTGTCGAAACACTGCTTGCGGAGGTCAGCGCCGGTGTCATTCGCATGGATGCGGACATGACGGTGACACTCGCCAACAGGTCTGCCGGTGAGCTGCTGGGCACCGACGAGGTCAAATCCGGCGATGCGCTGGAAGTGGTGGCGCCGGAATTCGAGCGCTATGTGCGTGACACGCTGGAGCGCAATTCACCCGTCGATGCCTCCATCGAAATCAGCCGGAACAATTCCACGCGCCATATCAGGCTGAAGACGGCGCCGGATCCGGCCGGGGGCTGCGTCCTGACGTTTGACGATACGACCCGTCTGATCAATGCGCAGCGGCAGATGGCCTGGCGGGATGTCGCCCGGCGTATCGCCCATGAGATCCGCAACCCGCTGACACCGATCATGCTGTCTACGGAGCGTTTGCGGCGCCGGTATGCCAGCAAGATCGATGACCATGATGGCGTGTTCGAAAAGTGCATCGACACGATCCTGCGTCAGGTCGGGGACATTGGCCGGATGGTCGAAGAGTTTTCCAGCTTCGCGCGGATGCCGAAACCGAGTGTCGCCCCATTCGACATGGAAGACCTGCTGCAGGAAGCGAGTTTCTCCCGCAGCGTGGTCTATCCGGACATCGATTTCGAATTTGCCAGCGAAGCGTCATCCAAGACCTATTCCGGCGATGAAAGATTGATGGGGCAGGCGATTGGCAACCTGCTCAAGAACGCGGCCGAAGCGATTGAAGGCATGCCTGAGGAAATGGACGTTCAGGGCCAGATACGCATGGTGTTGAGCGGCGACGAGCGGGGGCTGGAAATCACGATTGAAGACAATGGCCCCGGTTTTCCCGAAGACGTGCGCGAGCGGCTGCTGGAGCCGTATGTGACCACACGGGAAAAGGGCACAGGGCTCGGCCTCGCAATTGTGAACCGCATTATTGCAGACCATGGCGGATCCATTTCGCTGCAGAACCGTCTCGACGGCCTGCGCGGTGCGCGGGTACGTATCTGGCTGCCCCCGCATGATCCTGCCACCAAAACCATACCGGCCGTCAGCGAGGATGGCGCCGGGATCAATCCACATTCTCCACAGACTGTCCGCGTAGAGGAGCCAACGCCATGGCGTTAGATATTCTGGTCGTTGATGATGAACCTGACATCCGGGAGCTGATCGCCGGCGTTCTCGGCGATGAAGGCTATTCGGTTCGTACTGCCGCAACGGCAGAGGCGGCGCTCGAAGAGGTACGTACACGGACACCACGCCTCGTGGTGCTGGATGTGTGGCTGCAGGGCAGCGGCATGGATGGCCTCTCGCTGCTGAAATACCTGAAGTCGATCGATCCGCTGTTGCCGGTGATCGTGATCAGTGGGCACGGCAATATCGAGACGGCGGTCGCTGCGATCCGGCGCGGTGCCTATGATTTTATCGAGAAGCCGTTCAAGACCGACCGTCTGCTGCACCTGATCGACCGGGCCATCGAGTCGGCCGCGCTGAAATACGAAAACGCCGCCTTGCGGAACCGGGCCGGTGACGATGAGCGCTGGATCGGGGACAGTCATGCAGCGGCGAATTTGCGGAGTTCCATCGAGAAGGTGGCCCCGACCAATTCTCGCGTGATGATTACCGGGCCGGCAGGCGTCGGGAAGGAACTGGCTGCCCGACTGATCCATCGCAACTCCTTGCGGGCAAACGGGCCGTTCATCGTCGTGAACGCGGCAACGATCGCGCCGGACCAGATGGAAATTGCGCTCTTCGGCGAGGAAGATGCCCAGGGCCGGACAACGCGTATCGGTCTGTTTGAAAAGGCCCACCTCGGGACGCTCCTTCTTGACGAAGTCGCGGACATGCCACCGGGCACGCAGAGCAAAATACTCCGTGTTCTTACCGAACAGCGCTTCCAGCGTGTCGGTGGACGGTCAGACGTCAATGTCGATGTCCGGGTCATGTCCGCCACGACCAAGGACCTGAAAAAGGAGATCGAGGAATCCCGTTTCCGGGAAGACCTCTATTACCGCCTGAATGTCGTGCCGCTGAGGGTTCCATCCCTCGCAGAGCGCCGGGACGATATTGCCGATCTCGTGACCTATTTCATCGAGCGGATCGCCGATTCCTCTGGCCTGACGCCCAGAACGTTCTCCCAGGAGGCCATGGCTGTCCTGCAGTCGATGGACTGGCCGGGGAATATCCGGCAATTGCGCAATGTCGTGGAACGGATCCTGATCCTGTCGCCGTCGGACTCCAACCGGCCCGTCAGCGTTGATGAATTGCCCCGGGATGTCGGCAGTAGTGTGCAGAATTCCAAAGCCGGGTCAGCGGACCTGGTCGGTCTTTCCCTTCGTGATGCGCGTGAACAGTTCGAGCGCGAATACCTGGCACTGCAGATCACGCGGTTTAACGGGAACATATCGCGGACGGCTGAATTCATTGGAATGGAGCGCTCTGCACTCCATAGAAAATTAAAGGCTTTGGGCGTAGCGTCCGGGGCGAGTCGGCAAGACAGCTGATGTCGGCGGAAGGCTGAGAAATGCGCGTTCTTATCTGCGGGGCTGGCCGGGTCGGACACGGCATCGCGCGGCGTCTCGCGCGGGAAAAGCACGATATTACCATCATCGACGAGGATCAGGACCTGGTCGACCAGGTTTCGACTGACCTCGATGTGCGTGGCTACACGGGGCATGCGGCGCATCCGGATGTGCTGAAACGGGCAGGCGCGGCAGACTGCGAAATGATCATCGCAGTGACGCATTTCGACGAAATCAACATGGTGATCTGCCAGATCGCCCACACGCTCTTTTCCGTGCCGTTCAAGATCGCCCGCGTGCGCGACCAGTCCTATATCGATCCGGCCTGGAAGAATATTTTCTCCCGCGAGGGGCTGCCGATCGACATGGTGATCTCACCGGAAGTCGAAGTGGGTGAAGCCATTCTTCAGCGTCTGCGGACGCCTGGGGCGATCATGTCCGCGACGTTCGGCCGGGGCAAAGTGCGTTTGCTCGGGTTGGAGATTTCGGACAACAACCCGTTGCTGGATACGGCTGTCGATCAGATCCGCGGCCTGTTCCCGGACCTTTCGGCCCGGATCATCGGCATCGGGACAGGTGACTCCGTGCGGGCGCCTAAGGGCAGTGACGTCCTGAAACCGGGGGACCGCGCCTATATTGCCGTGCTGGATTCCCACGCGGAGCGGCTGACCTCGATCTTTAACCGGAACGTAGAACGCTCCGATCACATTGTGATCGTCGGCGGCGGCAATGTCGGGCTCTACGTAGCGCAGACGCTGGAGCGGGAAAGCAACAAGCGGATCCGCCTGATCGAAAACGACCCGGACCGGGCCAATACCGCCGTCGCAGGGGTCAAACGCTCCATTGTCATCCAGGGCGACGGGCTCAATCCGGACATTCTGACCGAGGCTGGCGCTTCAAAGGCGGATTTCGTTGTCGCCATCACCAATGACGACAAGACCAACCTCCTGATTTCCAACCTGGCAAAGCGCGCCGGCGCAAAGCGGACGCTGGCGCTGGTGAATGCCACGGAGCTGGCAGGACTAGCGCATGACATGCGGGTGGATGCCGTCCTCGATCCGCGGGCGTTGACCGTTTCGCAGATCCTCTTGCGGATGCGCCGTGGCCGGATTCTCGGATTGCAATCCCTGGAAGACGGACAGGCCGAAGTGGCAGAGGGCGTCACGCTGGAATCGTCATCGCTGATCGGAAAGCCAACAGGCTATGATGACCTGCCGGATGGGATCACGGCAGCGGCCATTGTGCGCGGAGATGAGGTCATAATGGCAGGACCGGAAACGGTTGTCCGCACCGAAGATCGCCTGATCGTCTTCTACGAGGAGGAACTGGTCCGCAAAGTGGAGAAATTCTTCCGCGTCAGTCCGGACTTCTTCTAGGCACATGAATTACGCGTCCGTCGTCCGCATCCTGGCCCTGGTGATGCTGATCCTTGCAGGCTCCAGCGTGCCGGCAATCCTGACGGCTCTGGTCCATGGTGAGAACGAGCAGGTTTTTGCCTTTCTTGCCATGGTGCTGGGGATCAGCGTTATCAGTACCAGCATCCTGTTCCTGACTCCCAAGCCCAGCCAGAAGGCGCGACCTTCCGATGCGCTCGGGCTGGTGATCCTTTGGTGGTTCCTGGCGCCTGTTGCGGCCTGTCTGCCGTTCGTCGTCGGCGTCCAGAATGCGTCATTGCTGCAGGCTATCCATGAGGCAACGGCCTGCCTGACGACGACCGGCCAGTCGGTCATCGCGGTTGAGGGCAATCTATGGCCGGCCAGCCTGATCGTCTGGCGTGGAACGCTGCACCTGCTGGGCGCGTCGGCGTCGATCATTGTCGCCGCCAGCGTCCTCGCCGCGCTGAACCTCGGCGGTCCGGGGATTCACCGCAGCGAGCTTTTCGTCATGCCGGAAACGAGCTTCTTCGATGCAGTCCCGAAGGTTGCGCGTTCGATCATCCTCATCATGGTCGTGTCCATCACCCTGACCGTTCTGGCGCTGGAGCTGGCCAGCGTTTCCCCTGGGCGGGCCATGTCGGATGCAGTCAGCGTCTGGACCACCGGCCTTGTGGATCCGGCGCCTTATGGCCGGGCAAATGCAGGGGCTGTGGCCGATGTGATCCTGGCGATCGGACTGGTGGGCGGCGCGCTGGGGCTCGCGATCGCGCTTCCGCTCAGGGACCGGCGTTTCCTCAAGGCGCTGACGGACCCTGAATTGCGCGTTTTCGTCGTGTTGGTGCTTATCTTCACCGCCATGGCCGTTTTTTCCGGACTGAAAGTCATTGAGTCCCTCGGCTGGTCGATTTCCGCACTGGCCACGTCTGGCCTGCCTCTGGGCAGCTCGGACACCTGGGACAAAGTGCCCTTGCCCGTATTCGTTTTACCGGCACTGATCGGCGGGTCTGCGCTTTCGGCGGCAGGTGGCGTGAAAATCGCGCGGCTGATCGTCCTGTCCCGGCGCGCCGGGATGGAGTTCCGGCAGCTGGGCTATCGCCGGTCAGTTCTGGGATTTCAGTTCCGGGACCGTGAGATGAACGAGCGAAGCGTGATTGGCGTCTGGGTCTACCTGATCGCCTATATTCTCAGCGTTTTCCTCGTGATGCTGGGGTTCACCTTCACCGGCGTTCCGTTTGAATCATCCATCCGGCTGGCTATCGGTTGCCTGACCAATTCAGGCGGTCTGGTTATCGGCCACGTAGCACAGCTGGATCAGGCTGCCTCGATTTTAGCCATTTTCTCCATGCTGCTGGGCAGGTTGGAGATTTTGGCGATCATTCCTGCAATTTCTGTCAGTTTCTGGCGGGGGTAGATGGGGTTGGCCCTTGCTTAAGCCCCTCAATCCAGTTAGCCCGCGATCATAACAAGAACAACAGGAATTAACCTGCTATGTCGGCTGATAAAAAACAGAACCTTCAGGATGCCTTTCTGAATGCGGTACGCAAATCGCGTACGCCACTGACGGTGTTTCTCGTGAATGGTGTGAAGCTGCAGGGCGTAGTGACCTGGTTTGACAACTTTTGTGTGTTGCTGCGGGGCGATGGTCGTCCGCCGCAGCTGGTGTACAAGCATGCCATTTCCACGATCGCGCCAAGCGCTCCCGTCCAGCTCTTCGACGAAGAGATTGACAAGGAATAGGGCTTTTTGAGCGACAAGCTTATTGATCGCCTTCCTGCGCCGGAAATTGCCGGGGCCATCATTCCCTGGTTCTCGCCAGCCAATCGACCTACGGCAGACAGGCTGGAGGAAACCTCCGGTCTGATTGAAGCGTTGGGATGCGAGCTGGCATTCCTGCGGCCAGAACATGTGCGGCAAGTCAATTCGGCCCAGCTGATTTCCGGCGGCATTCTGAACCGGCTTGCCGAGGACCTTGAAGCGGCTCACTGCACGCTGGTCGTTATTGATGGCGCGCTGACGCCCGTTCAGCAGCGCAACCTCGAAAAAAAGCTCGGCGTGAAGGTGATCGACCGGACCGGGCTGATCCTAGAAATCTTCGGACTGCGGGCCCGCACCAAGGAAGGGCGGTTGCAGGTAGAGCTTGCGCGGTTGCTCTATGAGCGCTCCCGACTTGTGCGGACCTGGACCCACCTGGAGCGCCAGCGGGGTGGTGGCGGCTTCCTGTCCGGGCCGGGCGAGAGCCAGCTTGAAGCCGACCGCCGGATGCTCGACGACAAGATCGTCAGGCTCAAGGCGGAGCTGGACGATGTGCGCCGCACACGCGCTGTGCAGCGTGCTGGCCGCCAGCGTACCGGCAAACCGGTGGTGGCGCTCGTGGGCTATACGAATGCCGGCAAGTCGACGCTCTTCAATCGGCTCACCGGGGCAGACGTCTTCGCGAAAGACATGCCCTTTGCGACCCTTGACCCGACAATCCGCCGGCTGGACCTGCCGACATTGGGCGAGGCGGCGCTGATCGACACGGTCGGCTTTATCACAGACCTGCCGACACACCTGATCGACAGCTTTCAGGCCACGCTGGAAGAGGCGATGCAGGCCGACCTGCTGGTCCATGTAAGGGACCGGTCCAGTCCGGCCGATCTGGAGCAGGCAGAGGATGTGCTGGGCGTTCTGGGGCGCCTTGAGCAGGAAACCGGGCTGCCTCTGCCGCCGATGATCGAAGCCTGGAACAAGGCGGATCTGCTGTCACCGGAACGGGCCGAAGCTCTGGAGATCGCCGCGCTGAACCAGGATGGCTATCCCGCAGTTCTGCTGTCCGCGGTAACCGGCCGTGGGATGGACGATCTGCTGGCCGCAATCGAGCGCGGTTTGCTGATGAGCGCAGCGGAAGTGCGGATGGTCCTCAAACCCGAGCATGGCCGGGCGCGGGCCTGGCTGCACCGCAACGGCGAAGTGTTAGGCGAAGAGATCCAGGACAATGGCGCATCGCTGATGCGTGTCCGCCTGAAATCTGACCGTCTGGGACAATTCCAGGCCGAGTTCCCGGAGATCGAAACAGAGGTGGCGGACTAACCGCTTACTTCAGTCTTCTTGACCGCCTGCCAGAGGCTTTCCTGCGTATCAAGGTCAAGCTGGTCGAAGTCCTGACCGCGCTGGCCAGCGAGCTGTTCCATTGCGCGAAAACGGCGTTCGAATTTGGCATTGGCCTGACGCAAAGCCACTTCGGGATCGATGCTGAGGCGGCGCGCCAGGTTTGCGACAACGAAGAGCAGATCCCCGATCTCATCCTGAACTGCCTCAGCATCGCCTGAAGCGATGGCGTCCTTCACTTCCTCGGTTTCTTCTTCCAGCTTGCTGAAAATCTGGTTCGCTTCCGTCCAGTCGAAACCGGTGCGGGCAGCGCGTTTCTGAAGCTTCTCTGCGCGCAGCAGGGCAGGGAGCGACAAGGCGACGCCGTCCAGCGCGCTCACCGGCGCCTTACCCTTTGTCTTTGCTTCGCGTTCCTTTGCTTTGACGACTTCCCAGGCAACGATCTGGTCGTCTGAGGAGCGGTCATCTGCGGCTTCGAATACGTGCGGATGGCGGCGGATCATTTTCTCATTGATCGCCGCCGCCACATCGGCGGCCTCAAACGCGCCTTCCTCGGCTGCCATCCGGCTGTGGAAGGCGACCTGGAACAGAAGATCGCCCAGTTCTTCCCGGAGTTCGCCCTTGTCGCCGCGCTCAATCGCGTCAGCCACTTCATAGGCTTCCTCGATCGTGTAGGGGGCGATTGTGTGGAAGGTCTGCTCCAGGTCCCAGGGGCAGCCGCCATCGGGATCGCGCAGCCGGTCCATGATCTCCAGCAGCCGCACGAATTCATCGGCTGCGCGTTGATGGCGGGATGTGTCTGAGTGATCCATGACGCGGGTCCTGATCGATACGGTCTGGGCGGTGAAGCTCTTTTGGGGTTTGCGGTCGCACGTGACACATACCGGAATGGATTGACTTTCCCTGCGGTGCAAGAGACGTGAAAGCATGCGACCTGTAATCTCCACAACTCTCGAACGAATGACGGGACGCCGCTCATGAAAGACCGCACGATCCTTATCGGCATCGACTGGGGGGCTTCCACGTTCCGGGCCTGGGCATTTGATGAAGAAGGCGATGTCATTGGCGGAACTTCCGTTCCGGACGGCATTCTGACCCATTCGGGCGATGCGATGGGCCGCCTGACATTTCATATTAATGAGTGGCTGAGCGAGTGGCCCGAAGTCCCGATCATTGCCTGTGGGGGTGTTGGCGGCGCGCAGGGCATCCATCGCACGGATTACCTGCCAGTTCCGATGTTGATTGCCGACCTGCCCAAGCATCTGGTGGAAGTGAATGGCATCCACATCGTGCCTGGTCTGAAGCAGGTTTCTCCCCCCGATATTATGCGCGGAGAAGAGACACAGCTCTTCGCGCTCGATGATTCCGTCGGCGCCGTGTGCATTCCGGGCACCTATACAAAGCATGTCAATTTCGAGCATGGGCGGATCCTTGGCTTCACCTCAGAGGTGACCGGGGAGATGAGGGCTCTGCTATTGGCCAATGGCGGCCTGAAGACGCCTGAGGGCGTCGAGCAGGAGTTCGATGAAGCCGTTTTCCGGGAATGGGTGGAATATTCGCTGGATCCCGATGATGCGGCGTCTCCATTTGCTGTGCGCGCGGCCCGCAAGACGGGCGTTCTGGATCCGAAGCACCATGAGACGGCCCTCACTGGCCTCCTGATCGGAGCGGACATCGCGGCACATTACGACCCGGGTGACGAGCTGACTCTGGTCGCGGACGGCGCGATTCTCGAATCCTACCGGATTGCGCTGGAGGCGCTGGGGGCAGACCTCGATGAATGCTCGGCGGAAGAGGCGACGCAGGATGGCCTGTTCGAGCTGGCGGAAGAGGCGGGGCTGATCGGATGATGCTGGCGCCGGAATGCGTGGCGCCCACAGGGTGCGTGTTGGGCAATGGCCCGGTCTGGAGCGAGACCGAAGGATTTCTCTGGTGGGTCGATGTAAAGCGCGCGAAGCTGCATCGCTACAATCCCCGAACCGGAAACACACGCCGTTACGACTTGCCGCTCCGTGCCAGTGCAATCGCACTATATGAGGGCAGTTTTCTGATGGTGGGCGACCGGGAAATCGGCGTCTATGATCCGTCAACGGAAGTTTATGACACTTTGCTGGGTGTTGAAACAGAACCGGAAGGCAATCGGACGAATGATGGCGGTGTGGCGCCCGACGGTTCTTTCTGGTTCGGGACGATGGACGACCAGGAGCGAGACGCCAGCGGCAACTATTACCGGTTCGGTACCGACAAGGTGCTGACCCAGCTGCGCCTTCCGTCTGTCCTGTCGACCAACACGATGCAGTTTTCGCCGGACGGCAAGACATTCTATACCTGCGACAGCGCTGAGCAGGAAATTCTCGCCTTCGACTTCGATCAGGCGACCGGCGCGCTCACCGGACGGCGTATCTTCGCTTCCACCTATGAGTTTGGCGGCTTCCCGTACGGGTCGGCTGTTGATTCGGAAGGTTGCCTCTGGACGAGCCTGTGGGGCGCATCGCGAATCGTGCGGTATACGCCGGACGGGAAGGTGGACCGGGTGATCATTCTCGCTGCACCGAGGCCTACCGGAATCGCCTTTGGCGGACCGGACTACAGAACCATGTTCATCACGACCGCGCGTGCCGGCATGTCATTCCCGCAGCTCGACGCGCGACCCTTGTCGGGGAGCCTGTTTGCCGTTCAGGTCGACATTCCTGGCCTGCCAGCCAGGGAGTTCGGACGCGCGATCGGCTGAGGAGGCAGCTGAGGCGGCCTCTTGCAAGCGCGCGCAACCCACCTCAAATGCCTTCACATTGAAATTGGTGTAGTTTAACCGTGGACGTAGCGGCTCAAAACCGCTAACCCCCCGCTTTTCAAGAGAGTGTCGGAATGGCCGATAAGGTTAAGAAGAAACGGGTCGGGCCCATCACGTTCCTGCGCCAGGTGCGCGCGGAAGGGAACAAGGTGACCTGGACGTCGCGTCAGGAAACGGTTCAGGCAACGATTTTCGTTGTCATAATGTCGGTCCTTATCGCGCTCTTCCTGTTTGCCGCCGATTTCTTGATCAACTTGTTTGTAAAAGCGATCACCGGCCTTTGAGGTTTGTGACCGTCCGGTTTCAAGGAGCGCGCTGGCCCCATGGCTGAAGCGAAATGGTACATTGTCCATGCCTATTCCAACTTCGAAAAGAAGGTGGCGGCAACGATTCTCGAACAGGCCCAACGCAAAGGCCTGTCTGACCTGATCGAGGATATTCAGGTTCCCACCGAAGAGGTGGTCGAAGTTGCCCGTGGCAAAAAGAAAACCGTCGAGCGCCGTCACTTCCCGGGCTATGTCCTGCTGAAGACGGTGATGACCGATGATGTGTATCACCTTGTGAAGGACACGCCGAAAGTTTCCGGCTTCCTCGGCGCGGAAGGGGGCAAGAAGCCACTCCCGGTCCGGCAGCGCGAAGTCGATCGCATTCTCGGCACCGCATCTGATTCGACCGCAGAGCGCCCGCGTCCCAAGATTTCATTCGAAGTCGGCGAACAGGTGCAGGTCAATGACGGCCCGTTCCAGGGCTTCGAAGGCGCCGTGGAAGAGATCGACGAAGAAAATGGCCGCCTGAAAGTGACCGTTTCGATCTTCGGCCGTGGAACGCCGGTCGATCTGGAATTCGAACAGGTCACAAAGGTCTGACGGGTTTGAGGTGATTCAGGTGGGATCCTCTGCCGGTCCCGCTTGAAACCTCGTAACATGGGTTGTATTTGCCAACCCCAGTGCCGCCTTAGCTCAGTCGGTTAGAGCGCTAGATTGTGGATCTAGAGGTCCCCCGTTCGAACCGGGGAGGCGGTACCATCCTTTCAATGGAATCTGCTGCGCTGCCGCACAATTGTCAGCGGGAATGGAACTGTTTTGTGTCTCGGGCGTAATTTGACGCGCTTGATACAATCTGTTGCAAAAGGGCCGCGGTAGGTAGAAAATCCCTGCCGTTCCCGGGGCTTCTCTCCCAAAAGGGGCTCGCAGCGAGAGCAAATTGAGTTTAACAGGAATCATCGGGTAGAGTGCCCGTATGAACCTGCGGCCGAGGACAATCCCGTCATTCGGCACACCAAAGGGGATTGAGTATGAAGAAAACTCTTATGTGCGCGACAGCCGCGGCCGCATTTGCGACTGCTGGTCTTGCCGCCCACGCGGAAGACGGCTGGTACGCCCGTGGCGATGTCCAGTACGGTTTCGCGGGCGAACTGGACCATGATCCTGTTACCGAATACGTTGCCGGTACGCTTGAAGGCAGCTCTGATTCCGACGAAATGCTCGGCGGTCAGCTTGGCCTTGGCTACGATTTTGACAACGGTTTCCGCCTTGAAGGCGTCGGCGGCTATCGCAGTGGTGAACTGGATGTTCCGTCCAGCTTCTCTCCGGGCCTGACGGGCGTCGCATCCGATCCGCATGGAAATCTGCAGATCGCAGAATTCATGCTGAACGGCATTTACGATTTCAATCGCGCCGGAAAAGTCCAGCCGTATATCGGCCTGGGTGTGGGTGGTGCGCGTTTGAACGCCAAAGCCAGCAACCTGAACGTTGGCGCGCCCGGTAACTGGGCTGCAGTCAACGGCTTCAGCGATACCGACACGACTCTGGCGTATCAGGGCCTTCTGGGCCTTGGCTACAAAGTGTCCGACCGTCTGACGCTGGACCTTGGCTACAAATACTTCGTTGCTGACGATCTCGAACTGGCTGGTAACCCGGCTGGTGGCACGGACTATGAAGGCACCTATTCGGATCACGTGGCGACCGTTGGTCTCCGCTGGGCATTCGGCGCAGCTCCGCCTCCGCCTCCGCCTCCGCCGCCTCCGCCGCCTCCGCCCCCGCCGCCACCTCCGCCGCCTCCGCCGCCGCCTCCGCCGCCGCCGCCTCCGACCGAGGCTTCGACCGGTCCGGAAGTGGTCTGTTCGGACCTCGGCCAGAGCTTCGTGGTGTACTTCGAGTGGGATCGTGCTGATCTGACGAGCCAGGCTTCTGCCGTGATCGATCAGGCTGTTGCGAACATCCAGTCCGAAGCCAGCTGCGCAACCAGCTCGGTGAGCATCGCCGGTCACACCGATACGTCGGGTGCCAGCGCCTACAACCAGCGTCTGTCTCAGCGTCGTGCTGACGTCGTTGGCCAGGCTCTGATCGCTCGCGGCATCGACGCTTCGCTCATCACTGAGGAAGCCAAAGGTGAAACCGACCTGGCCAAAGCAACTCGCGACGGTGTTCGCGAGCCGCTGAACCGCCGTTCGGAAGTTGTGATCACCGTTCAGTAAGGCGACACACACCTAATTGAGTTCGGCCCGGCCTTAGCGCCGGGCCGTTTTCGTTTTGGCCACCAGCCCGGGTCTTGCCGGATTTCGTTTCCTGTGAAACCAAGAGCCATGATTGATCTGAGCACTCTGAGCAAAGAAGACGAGGCGGCTCGCGAGCGCCTTGCAGCGCGCGCGTCTGACATGATTTCGCAGACGAAGAACTGGGCGGCCATCAATACCGGGAGCTGGAATGTCGAAGGCTTGCGGAAGCTTGCCCCGATCCTGGCTGACGCCTTTTCTGAACTGGACGCGGAGGTCCGCCTTGATCCCGGCGATCCGTTTGAATCCGTCAATGACTCGGGCGAGACGGAGACGACTGAAACCTCCTCCATCATCCGCGTGTCATCGCGGCCTGACGCGCCGGTCCAGGTCATCATGTCCGGTCACTATGATACCGTTTTTGCACCCGGAACGTTCGAGTCGATTCGCGATCTTGGAGACGGTCGCCTGAACGGTCCTGGGCTGGCGGACATGAAAGGTGGCCTCTGTATCATGCGGGAAGCGCTGCTGGCATTCGAGGCCGGTCCGCTGAAAGACCGTCTCGGATATCAGATCGTCATCACCCCGGATGAAGAGATCGGCAATTTCTCAAGTGCCCGCGCCCTGACGGAAGCCGCCCGGTCCGGGGCGCACATTGGCATGACCTATGAGCCCTGCATGGACACCGGCGCCATGTCTGGCGGCCGGAAAGGTTCTGCGGTTTTCGATATTGTCCTGCACGGACGCGCGGCGCATGCCGGGCGCGCCAAGGAGGAGGGGCGTAGCGCGTTGGAAGCTGCCGCCGAACTCGTGGTCGGACTGGAGCAGCTGAATGGCCGCCGTGACGGGGTGACCCTGAACGTCGGATCGATTGATGGTGGAGGCCCGGTGAACATCGTTCCGGATCTCGCCATCGTCCGCTTCGGTGCCCGGGCCCCGGATGCCGATGCCGCGCAATGGACGACCGATGAGGTGAAGCATCTGTTCGAACGGGCCACAACACGCGACGGCATCCACGGGCATCTTCATGGCGGCTTCTACAGACCGCCCAAGCCAAGGAACTCTGCCCAGCAGGCATTGTTCGACGCGGTGCAGGCAACGGGGAAGGCGATTGGTCTGGACCTTCTATTCCAGGACACTGGCGGCGTGTGTGAAGGCAACAACATTTTTGCGGCAGGCGTTCCCAATGTCGATACGCTGGGCGTCATGGGCGGACGTATTCATTCCAATGAGGAATATGTGCTGACAGACAGTTTTGCAGAGCGTGCCGCCTTGTCCGCTCTCATTCTCAATCGGCTTGCCGATGGGCGTCTCGATGGCGCCGGTATCAAAGCGCTAATGGATAGCTGATCATGGCAGACACCTATGTGATGCGGCCCTCGCGGCTGGATGACCTGCAATCCCTTATTGAGCTGGCAGAACTGTCAGGACCCGGATTTACCAGCCTGCCGGTGGATGTGCCCATTCTCCGCGAGCGGTTGCAGAAATCCGACGACGCATTTCTCGGCCGTCTCCAGCGCATTGAATACGGCAAATACCTCCTGATGATGGAAAATGCCGAGACCGGCGAAGTGGTGGGGTGTTCTGCCGTGAAGGCCGGCACCGGAATTGACCAACCCTTCTTCAACTACCGGGTCATCACACTGGCCCAGGCCAGCCAGGCGGCAGGAAACCTGCGGTTCGACATGGATGCCCTGGTGCTGACCAATGAATATGTTGGCTTTACCGAAGTCGGCACGCTGTTCCTGAAGCCGGAACATCGCGGGGGCGGCGCCGGGCGCCTGGCGGCCCAATCCCGCTACTTGCTCATGGCGGCGGAACCGGAACGTTTTGGTACCAAGGTGCTGGCCGAACTTCGTGGCGTCGTGGACAATGAAGGGCGTTCCCCGTTCTGGGAGTGCCTGGGGCGTCATTTTTTCAGAATGGATTTCACCGAGGCGGATCGTTTGTCCGCGACAACGGATAACCAGTTCATTCTGGATCTGATGCCGAAATATCCGATCTATGTGGACCTGTTGCCGCCGGAAGCGCGCGAGGTTATCGGCCGGTGCCATTCCGACGGCGTGGGCGCGTACAAGCTGCTGCAGTGGGAAGGTTTCGAATTCGACCGCACCGTGGATATTTTCGATGGTGGCCCGCTGGTGACCGTGCAGCGCCGCCATATCCGCACCATTCAGGAAAGCCGCCGCGTCAGGTTCGAAGCCGGTGATGTTGATTCCGATCCGGCTGCGAAGCAGGGGCTGGCGTCCAGTGACATAATGCCTGAATTCAGGGTCAGTCTCGCAAAGAGCATTTTGAAAGATCCGCAAACCGCGGTCGTCAGCCCGGACACTCTGGCGCTTCTGAAGCTGAAGCCCGGATCCGAAGGACGAATCTGGCAACGGAGTAAATAGGTATGGATGGCGTCTACATAAACGGACAATGGCGTACCGGCGCGGGTAACCACTTCCAGAATCATTGCCCTGCAACGGGAGATGTCGTCTGGGACGGGCGCGGCGCGAACGCGGACGAAGTCAATGAAGCAGTCGCATCTGCCCGGCAGGCTTTCCATGACTGGGCCAATCTTCCCCAGAGCGACCGGACAGCCATTCTAGAGCGGTATGCAGAAGAAATCGAAAAACGTACTGACGCGATTGCCGAAACTGTCAGCCGCGACATGGGCAAGGTGCTTTGGGAGTCCAGATCCGAAGCCGCGACCATGAAGGCAAAAGTGGCTGTTTCCATAGCTGCACAGGTGGAGCGCGCAGGCAGCAAGTTCAGCGAAGCCAATTTTGGTTCATCGCATCTGACACATCGCCCGCACGGGGTGATGGCCGTGTTCGGACCTTTTAATTTTCCGGGGCATCTGCCGAACGGGCACATTGTTCCTGCGCTCCTTGCGGGCAATACGTGCGTGTTCAAACCATCTGAACTGGCGCCCGGTGTGGCGTTTCACATGGCTGAGGCTTTTGCCGCGGCCGGGCTCCCAGAAGGCTGTCTGAACATCGTGCATGGCGGGCGGGAGACCGGCGGCGCACTGCTCAATGCAGACATCAACGGGCTGCTGTTCACGGGCTCTGCAGCCACGGGTGTGCACTTTCACAAACACTTTGCAGGTCGGCCGGAAGTTATCCTGGCGCTGGAAATGGGCGGAAACAATCCACTCATCATCTGGGACCCGGCAGATGTGGATGCAGCGGCCGACATCGCGGCCCAGTCTGCCTTCCTGACAAGCGGACAGCGGTGCTCCTGTGCCCGCCGGGTCGTCCTGCCCAAGGGCGCCTGGGGCGACCAGGTTGCCGATGCAATCGTCGCGCGCGCTGAAGGGTTGGCCATCGGCGCCTGGGATGAGGAAGGCATGTTCATGGGGCCGCTCGTATCTGAGAAAGCGGCCGTGAATGCGGTGGAATTCCAGGAAATGCTGGTCGCGCGCGGCGGACGCGCGCTGAAGGCGCTGGAACATCTGGAGCGGGGCGGAGGCTTCGTGTCTGCCGGCGTTGTGGATGTCACAGACGCAAGCGATATTCCGGATGAGGAATTGTTCGGCCCAGTCATGCAGATCGTGCGAGTTGAGAATTTTGATGAGGCTCTCGCCCGCGCAAATGCGACGCGATACGGCTTGTCCGGCGGGCTGGTGAGTGATGATGATGCGCTCTGGGTGCGCGCGCACCGCGAAATGCGTGCCGGCATCCTCAACCGGAACCGTCCAACGGCGGGTGCCAGTGGCGCAATGCCGTTTGGCGGCCCGGGCCTGTCAGGAAACTTCCGTCCGGGCGCATACTATGCGGCCGATTATTGTGCCTGGCCTCAGGCGAGCCAGGTATCAGACAAGGCCGCGCGCATGAGCGCCCAGGGTTTCCCGAAGTGACTGCGCGGGAAGTCAATTTTGATGGGCTGATCGGCCCAAGCCACAATTATGGCGGTTTGTCGGACGGCAATCTCGCGAGCTCACGAAACGCCGGTGATGTTTCCAATCCGAGGGAAGCGGCGCTTCAGGGGCTGGAGAAGATGCGCGCCCTCATCAGGGCAGGGCTGACGCAGGGTATTCTCCCGCCATTGCCACGTCCGAATTTTGACTTGCTTGCATCGGCAGGGTTTGGAGGGAGTGATCAGCAGATCCTTGAAGCGGCCGCCGCCCGGGCCCCGCGGCTTCTGAAGGTCGCATACTCAGCCAGCAGCATGTGGACGGCCAACGCAGCAACAGTGTCCCCATCCGCTGATACAGCGGATGGCCGGCTGCATCTTACGGCTGCCAATCTATCCACCATGCTGCACCGCTCCATCGAACATCCGGACACGACCGCCTCGCTGCAGGCGATCTTTCGCGATGACCGGCACTTCTCGGTTCACGCCGCACTGCCCATGCATCCGGACTTTGCCGACGAAGGGGCTGCCAACCATGTTCGTCTTTGTGCCGCGCATGGCCAACCTGGCGTGGAGCTGTTCGTCTATGGCCGGGAGGCGGGTGAAAGCACAGCCGGTTTCCCGGCGAGACAGACCCGTCTTGCCGCTGAAAGCATTGCACGCGGGCATGGGCTGAGCGAAGGGCGTCGTGTTTTTGCACGCCAGTCCAGAGAAGCCATCAATGCCGGGGCCTTCCACAATGACGTGGTTTGCGTCGGCGCTCTTGATACGTTGTTCTTCCACGAAGCCGCGTTTGAGGATACCGAGTCCGCACTGGCAGACTTGCAGAATGCTTCGAAGGGACTGTTCGAGTTGAAGCCTGTCATGGTGGCGTCTGCGGATGTTTCCCTTCAGGACGCGATCCGCTCCTACCTGTTCAATTCCCAACTGCTGAGCATGCCCGGTGACTCCCGTCTGGTGCTGGTGGCGCCAACAGAGGTGCGTGAGACGGAATCGACCCGTGCATATTGCGAAAAGCTGGTGAGCGGGAATGGTCCGATTGGCCGCGTCCATTATGTCGACGTCAGGCAGTCCATGCGCAATGGTGGCGGCCCTGCCTGCTTACGGTTGCGCGTGGTGATGACAGATGCCGAGCTTGCTGCCTGTCATCAGGGTGTCCTGCTGACGGAAGAACGGATCGACGCGCTGCAGACGGTCGTACGCAAATACTACCGGGACCGGCTCGCTCCGGATGACCTCGCGGATTCGTCATTTGCCGATGAGTGCCGAATTGCGCGAGAGGCGTTGCTCGATGTTCTCGAGTTGGAGGAACTGGCATGATCCGTCTTCATGACTACTGGCGCTCGTCAGCCGCATACCGGGTGCGCATTGCCCTCAATCTCAAAGGCCTGTCTTACGAACAGGTGCCTGTGAATATTGCACCGGGGGCAGACGAGCAGTTGTCCGACGCTTACCGGTCTGTAAATCCGCAGATGCGCGTACCGACGCTGGAAGTGGATGGTGTGAAGACCGGGCAGTCTATGGCCATTCTGGAGTGGCTGGAAGAAACCTACCCGGATCCTGCGATCCTTCCGTCAGACCCCGAGAGCCGGCTTCAGGCACGCGCCTTCGCGGACACGATTGCTTGCGACATTCATCCGCTGAACAATCTTTCCGTTCTGGCTACGCTGAGACAGGATTTTGGAGCCGATGATGCCGCCGTGACGCGTTGGTATCACGACTGGATCCGCCGCGGCTTTCAGGCGCTGGAAGGGTTTGCTGCGACGCGGACGAGCGGATCGTTCCTGTTCGGGGATGCGCCGACAATTGCGGAAATCACGCTCGTTCCTCAGGTGTCGAATGCGCGGAGATTCGAGATGGATCTTTCGGCTTTTCCGGCGCTGGTGGAGATTGATGCAGCTTGCCGCGAGCTGGACGCCTTCCGCAAGGCGTCGCCGGAGGCCAACAGGCCCGCTTAGTCGCGATTCCTCCGCTTGGACCGGTGCTCATCCGTATCGCCCGGGCGGCGGATATCGACGATCTCTACCTCTTCAAGATCTCCCAGCGGCTCCGCCATCGGGGAGGCGTTGGCGGCCAGCCAATCGCTGAAAGCACCCGCCGGTTCGCCGATGTCAGAGTCCGGCGCCAGCACCGAGAAGCCTTTCTCGCGAACAGTCGCCACATCCATGACGCAGGCGCTGCGTTCTATCAGGTGAGGCGGGCAATAGGCTTCAATGGATTTATCCGGCGTTTCGGTCAGAAGCACGGCGTCCGGGTTTTTGCCGATACGATAGAAGCCACCGAAGCGGTCCATCAGTTCCGGTTCGAGTTCAAGCTCGGACAGTAACGCGTCGGGCAGGGCGGTGTCTGATGCAATGACAACGGCGCGGCCGTGATTGTGGTTTTTGAGGTAGATCAGAAAGGCGCGGGCCAGATCATCCCCTTTCGCATCGGCTCGATAAAGCGGAGCGTAAACAGGACCGATCACCGTCAGGCCATCTTCAAGCAGGCGGCCCTGGAGGCGGGCCTTCTGCTCTTTCTTGTCGAGCTGAGCGCCTGTCCGGCCTTTCAGTTCCGATGCGCCTTCCACAAGGAAAACGTCGGTTGCCCAACCGTCTTGCCAGACGGCAGGTGGTGTTTCTTTTGGAATGACGGACCAGCTGGCATAGTCAGTGTAGCTGAGCGGGCTGACCTCAATATAAGGCGGCGGAGAGATCACGGTTCGCCAGAGCCAGGCTCCCAGGCCGATAGCGATAACGGCTGAAGCGATCCAGAATGCAGGTTTCTTCATGAGCAGAGGTCCGGTTGCGGTAGTGGCTCAGCCACGTGCTTGCAACGCGAGAGCCAGCCCTGAATATCGAGGTTGGTCGATAGACAACTGCGCAATTGTGGTGGTTTTTAGATGGTCCAGCAGGCCGTCTGTGGAAAGGTCCATCTCACCGGACTGTATCCGGCTGCAAAGGTCGCGGTTGAGGTCTTCCAGGGGCGTGTCCGGAGCGGCGTTCAGAAGTGCGACCAGACGGGCCTGTTCCGATGATTCTGCGTCCGGGCGCTGCTCCAGCTCCCGAATGAGCGTGGACAGGACGTTCGAGGCGACGCGTGCGTGGAAGGCGGCGTGCCCCGAGAGCTGCGGAGCGGCCGTGTCGTCGATGAAGCGTTTTACCGCTTCCACCAGTTCTTTGGTTGAGGGAGCATCATGCATTGTTGCGTATCCCTTCCAGCAGATTCACGAGATCAATCTCCGTTTCAGAGACACGCCGGCCGATCGCGGCACGCTCCACGCTGGGGTCTGCGCCGGAACGGTAGGCTTCGTACATGATCATGCACATGATGCCCCATTTCAGGCTTCCCATGATCTCCCACCAGTCGATGTCACGCGGAACGAGGGTTCCTCCACCAGAGGCCGCATAGGCTTCAAGCAGGTCTGGCAGGTCACCGAAGCCGCCCACGCGTTTCTCGGCATTTCCGAAACGCCATGAATTGACGCAAAGCCAGGCAATATCCTCGCGCGGATCGCCGATATGGGCCAGCTCCCAGTCTAGGACGGAGGCCAGCCCCTGTTCGGAAACCATCAGATTGCCGAGCCGGAAATCCCCGTGCACCAATACGACCGGAAGCGGTTCAGGCGCATTTGCCTTCAGCCAGGAGAAGGCAAGTTCGAATACGGGCCGCGGGAGTTTGAAGGACCGGTAGATTGCTTCATATTTTTCGAGTTGGTTGATCCCATTGCTGACGGGCAGTGCAGGCAAAGTGTCAGGGGAAATGGAATGAATTCCGGCCAGGGCTTCGCCGCATTGCCGGGCCAGAATTTTTCGGGCCTCGGCGTATTCGGCATCGCGAAGAATCTTCCGGCCAAGCGTTTCGCCGCTGATCCTGTCCATGATGAAACACTGGCCAAGCGTGGGATCATCTTCAAACACACCCAGGACCGGTGGAACCGGCACGCCAGCCTTGGAGGCATGCGTCAACAGCGTTGCTTCCATGGCCAGTCCGATCGCCTCGGAGGAGCGGGCGGTCTCTACGCCACCCGGCGCCCTGCGGAGAATCAGGGGCGTTTTGCCCTTGTCCGTCACGACGTCAAAAGCCCATGTTTCCTGGCTGGCACCGCCAGACAGACGCGTTAATGCGTCAACTTTGCTGTCTGCACCGAATTTTGCACCGGCCCAGGCCTCTAGCGCTGTTGCGATCTGTTCGTTACTTCCCATCTTCGCCACAATTGCAGGGAAGAAAGAGCCCGCCAAGCTCTTCCCTTGCGAGAGCATGACGCGCGGTCGGGAAGGAGTCTCCGTAGATGGCTAAAAAGCCAAAAAAAAAGGACATGGGCATTCTTGAGGTAGAGAAACTGCCTCGCGTCAGTGCCTGGGCCTGGCTGCGGGCGCGATTCTTTGCCGGCATGGTCATCGCGCTGCCGATCGTGGTGACCTTCGCCATCCTGCAATTCTTCATCAATTACATTGATCAGCGCGTGGTTCCGATCCTGCCGGAATCCCTGCGGCCGGAAACTTACCTGAACTATGCGGTTCCGGGTTTTGGCGTGATCGTGCTGGTCCTTTTCCTGACGATTCTGGGTGCAATCACGACGAACCTTTTAGGGCGTTCGGTTGTCGTCATTACCGACCGCGTATTGAGTCAGATCCCGATCGTGAGAACGGTTTATTCTTCATTCAAACAGCTGGTCGACGTCTTTGCGAACAATCCGACGGAGCAGTTCCGCGAATGCGTTCTGATCCAGTTTCCAAGGGCAGACAGCTGGTGTCTTGGCTTTGTGGCGGCCCCTGCGCGTGGTGAAGTCAGGACGCACCTCAGCGAAGACTATATTGGCGTGTTCGTGCCAACGACGCCGAACCCGACCTCCGGCTTCATCATGTTCGTCAAAGCCGAGAACACGATCAAGCTGCACATGAGCGTCGAAGAGGGCGCGCGGATGATCCTCTCAGCCGGTCTCGTAGTGCCGGAACATCCGGATGTGAAAGCGGCGATCGAAGCCGCGAATGGCAAAACGTCTACGACAGAGTCCGGGGAACCATCAGCTCCCTCACCAGACGCAGAGCCCGGCCCCGAACCGACTCAAGATCAGGATCCGAAGTGACGAGCGCTTCGGCGTCTTTCGCGGCGATGGCGAGAAGCGCTGCGTCTTCTGACAGGTCGATCACGCGATAGTCCGTTGCGCCTGCCTGGCGCAGGCCAAGTATGTCTCCGGGACCGCGGAGCTTGAAGTCTGCTTCGGCGATTTCAAATCCGTCATCGGTTCGCCGCAGCGTTTCGATTCTTTCCCGGGCTGTTTCCCCGAGCGGTGGCCGGTACAGGAGGAGGCAATAGGACGGCTTGTCGCCGCGGCCGACACGGCCTCTCAGCTGGTGGAGCTGGGCCAGGCCAAAACCTTCGGCGCGTTCAATGACCATGATCGTCGCTTCAGGCACATCCACACCCACTTCGATGACTGTAGTGGCGACCAGAACGCGTGTCGCACCTGTCCGGAAGTCTTCCAGGGCGGCATCTTTTTCCACAGCCTTCAGACGGCCGTGCACGAGGCCTACCTGGCAGTTCAGCTGTTTGGACAACATGGCGTGACGGCCAACTGCCGTGGAGTCGTCATCGTCCACATCCACTTTCGGACAAACCCAGAAGACCCGCTCACCACGGGCAACGGCGCGGCCGACGGCGTCGACAACTTCTTCCATGCGCGTGTCGGGAATGGCCCGCGTCTCCACCGGCTTACGCCCGGCCGGTTTCTCGTCGAGAATGGAGACATCCAGATCGCCATTGACCGCTTGTGCGAGTGTGCGCGGGATGGGTGTTGCGCTCATGACCAGCATGTGGGGGCTGGTCGCCTTGCCAGCGAGCTTCATGCGGTCCGCCACACCGAAGCGGTGTTGTTCGTCCACAATCACCAGACCGAGATTTCTGAAACGAACGGCTTCCTGGAAAAGAGCGTGCGTTCCGGCGACGATCTGGATCGAGCCGTCGGCAAGCCCCATCAAGGTCGCTTCACGCGCGGTGCCTTTGTCGCGCCCCGAGAGGGCTGCGACCGTGTAGCCGAGCGGGGAGAGGAGCTTTGACAGGGTCTCATATTGCTGCCGCGCGAGTACTTCCGTCGGCGCCATGAAGGCGGACTGGAAACCGCCTGCTGCCGCCTGCACGGCCGCCATCGCGCCGACGAGTGTTTTGCCAGCGCCGACGTCCCCTTGCAGCATCCGCCGCATGGGCGATGTGCCGGCCATGTCTTCCGCAATCTGGTCTGCCGCCCGCATCTGGGCGCCGGTGGGGGCGAAAGGAAGCGAGCGGATTAGGGCTGCGATCCGTTCCTCTGCTTTTGGGACGCTGGGGGCTGAGCGGCGCTTGCGGGCCATCCGCGCCAGCGCGAATGCGCTTTCACGCGCCAGGGCCTCGTCATAAGCCAGCCGCTCTCGTGCAAGCGCGAATTTGTCTTCATCGTAGGTTTCAGGGGCATGAAGCCACTGGAGGGCCTCTTTGAATTCCGGCCAGCGTTTGGCTTCGATCAGGCCGTTGTCTGCCCATTCGGGCAGATCGTCCGGAACCCGCTCCAGGGCCTGTTCCGCGAACCCATGAACCCGCTTGTTCGTGAGGCCTGCGGTGAGCCCGTAGATCGGTTCCACCGCTGGCGGCAGTGCGCCGCGTGCCGGATCGACGATGTAATCGGGATGCGTCATCTGCCGCTCGCCGCGATAGTCCTCGATCCGTCCCGACACGACCCGCTCTTTGCCCATCGGAAACTGCCCTTGCAGCCAACGGCCATCGGCCCGGAAAAAGGCAAGCGTGAGAAAGCCCGTCCCATCATACAGCTGCACCCGGTGCGGAGATTTTTCATTGTATGGCGCGTGATAGGCGTGGACTTCGCCTTTGACGGTGGCCACCTCGCCGAATTCCGTCGAATCTATGGATGGGCGAACCCGGCGGTCGACCCAGCGCTCCGGCAGGTGAAGCAAAAGGTCCCAGACATGCTCTCCGCCCACCAGGCGCTCCAGCGCAGGCTTCAGCTTCGGGCCGACGCCCGACAGGGAATCCAAGGGCTCGAACAGGGGAAAGAGTCGCTCGTCTCGCATCCCGGCGAACCTAAGCTGCGCCCCTCGATGGCACAACGCCGCTTTGACCCGGGCGGGAAAGGCCCTATGTCTTTCCACAGACCAAGGAGAGCCGCCCATGGATGCCCGCCGCCGCAAGCTGAAATTCCGTGCCTGGCGCCGGGGATTCCGGGAAATGGATCTCCTGATGGGCAGTTTTGCCGACCAACACCTTGATCAATATGGTGAAACCGAACTCGATCAGTTCGAAGCGCTGCTGAACCTGCCAGATTGGGAAGTTTATGCCTGGCTCGTAGGCCAGGCCGACGTCCCTGACGATCAGCGCAGCCCGGTTCTGGACCAATTGATCGCATTCAAGTACGCCGCGCAGGCCGGTTGAGCAGACGCTTCGGCGGCCGGGCTCACGGCCTAACTGCGTCTGAAGGTCTGGCATGACACCTGTCGAACTCCTGAAATCCCTGAGCGGCCCGGCCGCACTTGGCGGCGCGCCGTTTGGCGCCGACCTGATGGCCTTCATTCCGGCCCTTGAGGCGCGGGGCGGCATCGGCGTTTATGTCGTCCGGGATGACAAGACGGCGGCGACGGCGCGACGGCTGGCCGAGTTCATCTCGCCAAGGCTGGATCAGGTGGATCTGCCGGGATGGGACACGCTGCCCTATGACCGGGTCAGCCCCACCGCCAGTGTCGCAGCTCGTCGCTGCGCAGCGCTTGCGCGTTTGTCTCGCTACGAGCCTGAGCAGGGGCCATTGCTTGTCGTCACCACCGCGACGTCCATCGTTCAGCGGGTTCCGCCGATTGAAACGATGCGGCGCGCATCCTTTTCAATGATATCCGGGCAGACGGTCAGCCAGAAAGACCTGAACGACTATCTGCTTGTAAACGGCTATGTCCGCGCAAGCACCGTCAGGGAACAGGGCGAATACGCCATTCGAGGCGGGATCATCGACATCTTCCCGCCGACGGCCGGCGAGCCGCTGAGGCTCGATTTCTTCGGCGATACACTGGAAACCATCCGGACGTTCGACACCGAAACCCAGCGCTCAACCGGTGAGACAAGATCTGTCGCCTTCGCGCCGGTGAGCGAGATTCTATTCGATGATGATGTGCTCAGCCGTTTCCGGGAGAAATACCTAGACGTTTTCGGGCCGCCCTCGGGAGACCCGATGTACGAAGCGGCGAGAGCGTCGATCCGCCGGCAGGGTGTTGAGGCATGGCTGCCACTCTTCCACGACTCTCTGGACACGCTGTTCGACTATATCGGCACGGAAGCGTTGATCGGTTTCGGGCATCTTTCCGGAGAGGCAGCGGCCGAACGTCTCTCACAGGCTGCCGACTATTATCAGGCGCGGCTTGAGGCGGGCGCTGGCGATGCGCGGGCGGCGAAAGTGCTCGCGCCGGAACAATTGTACCTTGATCCTGCCGAACTGGAGCAGGCATTGGCGGCGCACCCGGTGGCCCGGTTCAGTCCGGCTGAGCCTGCGCCCGGCCACTACGACATGGAAGTCCGGCGCGGCCGTGACTTCGCGCCAGAGAGGATGATGAGCCAGGAGAACATCTTCGAGGCAACCATCGCCCATACGAAAGACCTCCGGAAATCCGGGCGTCATGTCGTATTCGCAGCCTGGTCTACCGGGTCTGCCGACCGTTTGATCAATGTGCTCGCAGATCACGGCCTTGATGACCTGGTGCAGGTGCACTCTCTGGAAGCGGCGAGAAAGGCAGAGGCGTCTGTCGTCGAAATTCCGCTGGAAACCGGCTTTGTCAGCAAAGACCTGGCTGTGATTTCAGAAGCAGACATTCTGGGTGATCGTCTTGCTGCGCCTCGCCGCAAACGGAAGACGGCCAACTTCATCACGGACGCGGCAACGCTGAATGCCGGCGATTTGGTGGTGCACGTCGATCATGGGGTGGGCCGATATGTTGGCCTGAAGACGCTGGAAGTCACCGGTGCGCCGCATGACTGCCTGCAACTCGAATATTCCGGCGGGGATACGATTTTCCTGCCGGTCGAAAACATCGACCTGATCTCGCGCTATGGTTCGGAAGAAGCTGAAAGCCAGCTCGACCGATTGGGCGGAGCAGGCTGGCAGAATCGCAAGGCCAAGGCCAAGAAGCGTATTCTGGAAATGGCGGCCGAACTAATGGCGATTGCCGCAGCGCGGGAGTTGAAGCGCGCCGATGCGGTCAATGCCGGACAAGGCATCTATGAGGAATTCGCGGCGCGCTTCCCCTATGAAGAAACCGATGACCAGCTGAATGCCATTGAGGATGTGCTGGGGGATCTCGGCTCCGGCCGTCCGATGGATCGCCTGGTCTGCGGGGATGTCGGTTTCGGGAAAACCGAAGTTGCTCTGCGGGCTGCCTTTGTGGCCGCAATGAGTGGCAAGCAGGTTGCCGTGATCGCGCCGACCACTTTGCTCGCCCGCCAGCATTTCAAGACGTTCGAAGAGCGCTTTGCCGGATGGCCGCTTAAAGTGCGTCACCTTTCGCGTCTTGTCGGTGCCAGGGAGGCGTCTGAGACACGGGCCGGCCTGACCGATGGGAGCGTGGACGTTGTCGTCGGAACGCACGCGCTGCTGGCAAAAGGCATCGAGTTCAAACGCATGGGGCTACTCATCGTTGATGAAGAACAGCGCTTCGGGGTGAAGCACAAGGAGCGCCTGAAAGAACTGAAAGCGGACGTTCACGTGCTGACGCTGTCTGCGACACCCATTCCGCGGACGCTGCAGATGGCGCTGACCGGCATCCGGGATCTGTCGATCATCGCGACACCGCCGGTCGACCGCCTCTCGGTGCGGACCTACATCACCGAGGAAGATACAGTGACGCTCCGCGAGGCGCTGCTGCGGGAAAAGTATCGCGGCGGACAGGCCTTCTTCGTCGCACCGCGCATTCAGGATCTCGACAAGCTGGAACGGTTCCTGTCTGAAAATGTGCCGGAAGTTTCCTTCATTGTGGCCCATGGCCAGATGGGAGCAGGGGAGCTCGAAGACATCATGACGGCCTTCTATGAGGGCAAATATGATGTGTTGCTATCGACGACGATTGTTGAGAGCGGACTGGATATTCCGCGTGCGAACACATTGATCATTCACCGCGCCGACATGTTCGGCCTGGCACAGCTCTACCAGTTGCGCGGCCGGGTTGGACGGTCGAAGCTTCGCGCCTACGCGTATTTTACCACGCCGCGGGACAAGGTGATCACGGAGACCGCAGAACGCCGCCTGCGCGTACTTCAGTCGCTCGACAGCCTTGGGGCAGGCTTCCAGCTGGCCAGCCACGATCTCGACATGCGCGGTTCAGGCAACTTGCTGGGCGACCAGCAATCCGGCCATGTCCGGGAAGTCGGCGTCGAACTCTACCAGTCGATGCTGGAAGACGCGGTGAATGCACTGAAAGCCGGCGCACAGGGCGATGACGAAGTGGCCGATGACTGGTCTCCGCAGATCAATATGGGCGTCGCGGTTCTGATCCCTGAGGACTATGTCGAAGACCTCTCCATCCGCCTGTCTCTGTACCGGCGCTTGTCCGAGATTTCGACAAGCCAGGAACGGGAGGGCTTTGCTGCCGAACTGATCGACCGGTTCGGCCCGCTTCCTGATCCCACAAAGCAGCTCCTGGAAGTCACAGCAATCAAAGTGCAGTGCAAGGCGCTTGGGATCGAGAAGCTGGATGCGGGCGACAAAGGCGCTGTTTTCGCTTTCCGGCAAGATACTGTGTTGGACCCTGCGCGCCTGATGGAGATCGTCCGCTCACGACCGAACGTCTTGCGTCTGAGGCCGGATTCGAAACTCGTGCACTCATTCACCGGTGGTGATGCCGTTACGCGCCTGGGCCGTGTCCGTGCTTTCCTGAAAGAGCTGGAAGCAGCTGCAGGCCTCGTCAGCGCTTAAGCGGCATATTCTCGCGTATAGGGGCCGGACAGGCCTTCGGCGAGCAGGGTGCCGGCGGTGTGGTAGGAACGCTTCTCGACGACACGCCAGCTGAGGCTCAGGCCATCAAATTCGGGACTGCGCGTCAGCTTTGTCATCAGTCTTTCTGCCAGCCTCACCGCACCGCGATAGGGCGTGTGCGGGGTGGAGATGATGATCGTGCCGTTTCCGAAGTGCGCGATGCAGTCGGTATCCCGGACGCATGTTCGTGTGAGCTGTGCGAGATCCGGAAGCCTGCTGGTATGGGAATCGTCGAGTTTGATCGTCAGGACACAGAGCGGCTCGCCGCGTTCTGACGATAGTGAAATCTGCCGGTCCAGGTGTGCTTTTATGAATTCGCGGTGAAACAGGCCGGTGTCCGGGTCAACGGACGGCGTGGCCTGCAATTGGGCAGGCAGGACGGGCGCGCTTGCCGCATGCTGGCTGATGGCGCGTGAAATTCTGCCGGCGAGCGCTTCTGCGTCGCCGGATTGTTCGACGAGGTCTGTGCTGACCATCAAGGCAGTTAGGTGCGCCTCGGAGAGGTCCGCGCCTGGCTGGGTCAGTACAAAGAGAGGTGTACCCGTCAGCGATGCTTCCGCGCGGGTCCAGTCAACGTGATTGGCAGCGTCTCCTCCACCCGGCGTCAGGTCTGCGAGCACAGCAGCGAACCGCCCCGATTTCAGATAGTCGACTGCTGTCCTGAGGGTCAGCGCTGCGGTGACGGGAATGTCGTGGGCCTTCAGCGCAGATCTCAGCGCGAAGAAACCGGCGCCACCGTCCCCAAGATAAAGGACTTCCGGTCGGCGCTCTGAAACGGGCTGCACATCCGCGGCGCCGAATGAAGCGGCGGTTTCCATGCGAATTCGGAATTCGGCTGTTCGCGCCTGTCGCCGGACAAGCGATGTCAGGCGGGCTTTCAGCATTTCGAGGTCGCTGTCCCGGCTGACGATCAGTACATCGAGACCTTCAGCGGTTTGCGTGTCCGGGGTCAGCAGCACCAGAGGACGCCGTTCGGCGCCTTCATTGAGCAGGATGTCCCGATCCCGCAGCCCGGAGGGCAGGCTCTCCATGTCGATCAGAAGTGGCTCAGTTGCGTCGAAATCGATGGGGTTGCTGGCTGGATAAGCCCGCATGCCGTGATTGCGCAGACGGGTCAGAATCGACTCCAGACGCGGTCCGGACGCAGCGACCTCTATGGGAGGATCGAGGAAAGACAGATCAAGCATACGCAACTCTGGAATCGTCGCGACAGGCGACGTCGGGGTACCCCTTCCTTTTGGGGCGCGCCGCCTTAATGATCTGCTAATACCGAGATTACGGCTTAGAAAGGGAGTTTGGAGATGGCTCAGGGACCTCTCAGCGGAGTGAAGATTGTAGAGTTTGCAGGAATCGGTCCCGGACCATTCTGCGGCATGCTTCTTTCTGACATGGGGGCCGACGTGATTCGGATTGACCGTCCGGGCGATGGACGTCCGGGGCGGGCAGCGGATGTCACCGGCCGCGGCCGCCGGTCCATCGGTCTCAACCTGAAAGACCCCGGCGATATTGAAACCGCCCTGAAGCTGCTCGAGAAGGCAGACGCCCTGATCGAAGGCTTCCGTCCCGGGGTCATGGAGCGGAACGGACTTGGCCCCGACGTCGTCCTCGCACGCAACCCGAACCTTGTGTACGGCCGGATGACCGGTTGGGGACAGACCGGCGCGCTCTCCCATTCCGCGGGTCATGACCTGAACTATATTGCCATTACCGGCGCGCTTCATGCGATGGGCGACGGGGATGGCCGTCCGCGTCCGCCGCTCAACCTTGTCGGTGACTATGGCGGCGGCGCCCTGTACCTCGCCATGGGTGTGCTGGCTGGTGTCATCAATGTGAAGAATGGCGGCAAAGGACAGGTCATTGACGTGGCCATGTCCGATGGTGCCGCATCTCTGGCGTCGATGTTCTACGGTATGAAAGCTGCCGGCATCTGGACGGACGACCGGGAGGCGAACCTGCTCGACGGCGGTGCGCACTTCTATGACACCTACGAATGCGCTGACGGAAAATGGGTTTCCATTGGCTCCATCGAGCCGCAATTCTACGCCATCCTCCGCGAGAAAGCCGGCCTGACGGATCCGGCCTTCGATGCGCAAATGGACAAATCCAAATGGCCGGACCTCAAGCAAAAGGTCATGGACGTCATAAAGACCAAGACGCGGGATGAGTGGTGCGAGATCATGGAAGGGACGGACATCTGCTTTGCGCCGGTGCTCTCCATGTCCGAAGCACCGAACTACAAGCATAATACCGACCGTGAGACGTTCATTGAACTTGAGGGCGTGGTTCAGCCGGCACCCGCGCCGCGCTTCTCCGAAACCCCGGGCAAGGTCCAGCGCCGCCCGGCAGGACTTGGTGAGCATACGGATGAAATCCTGAAAGACTGGGGTGTTTCGCGCGGATGAGCGCACTTCCCGGAACAACGGGCCGGCGCCGCATCTATCTGATGCGGCACGGCTTCGTCGATTATACATCTGAAGAAGTCCGCCGGACGCGTGACCCGTCGATCGTCAGCCTCACGCCAGCCGGCGAAGACGAGGCGCGGGCGGCGGGCGCCGCTCTGTCGGAGGTTCACTTTGATCTGGCCATCTGTTCCGGACTGAAGCGGACACGCCAGACTGCGGAACTGGTGCTGGCCGAGCATCCCGATGCACCGGAACTGGAAGTCGAGGAACGCTTTCAGGAATTGCGTTCCGGCCAGTATATCGATTTCAAGTCGCCCGAGCATCTCGCTGCGACGATGACTTTCCTGTTTGAACAGGCAGGGGAGCCGGATTCCGAGTTTCTGCCCGGCGGCGAAAAGTTCTCCGAAGCGATGGTCCGGATCATGGACGGTCTGACTGACCTGCTGATGCGTCCCGGCTGGGCCAGCGCGCTGGTCGTCGCCCATGAAGTGGTGAACCGGATGGTCCTGGCCTCGGTGATCGGCGCCCCCCTTGGCGCAAGTGCCGGGTTTGAGCAGGACACCGGCTGCATCAACATCATCGACTTCGATCTCGTGCCTGATGAATCCGGCAACCGGACCAAGATCGAGCGGGGCATGATCAAGGCCGTCAATTTGACGCCCGCCAATTACCTCAAGAACGGCATGAACCTGCGCAGCCTGGAAGCGATCTTCACCCGCCCGGAAGAAGCTTCGTGAACGGGGCGTAGTGGGGCGGGCAGGACTCGCCTGATAGGTGAACAGAGCACAACAAAGGGCCCGTCCTGCCGTTCAGACTCACTTTGCTAGAAGAATTGGTGTCGGCCGGGAGCTTCAGCTGCTTGCAAAGGCATCAGGCCGACGTCCTTCTTGCTAAACCTTAGCCGCTCCCCCGGGAGCGGCCTTTTTCTGCTGCTGGGTTTCTTGCCACGCTGTCATGAACGACTACGGTTCGCGCAGCATTGGAAGGAAAGACTCACATGCGCAAAATGCTCCTGGCCGTCTCAGCCATCGCACTTCTGGGTGCCTGCGCCCCGAAAGCCGCTGAAACCGAACCCGCCGCGCCGGTCGAATCGGTTGAAGCCGCGACGCCCGCCGAAATTCACGCAAACCTTATGGTGTTCGATTCGCACCTCGATACGCCTGCAAACCTGTCAAACCCTGATTTTGACATCATGGCGGACAATCCGAGGAAGATGGGGTCTGTGCAGGTCGATGTGCCGAAGATGACACGCGGTGGCCTGGATGGGGGTTTCTGGGTAATCTTCACGCCGCAGGGCCCGCTGACCGATGAAGCCTATGAGGCCGCGTTCAAGGCCGCTACGGCCCGTCAGGATGAAATCCTGAAAATGGTAGCCGACCATCCAGATACTTTCGAACTGGCATACAGCGCTGATGACGCAGAGCGTATCGCTGCGTCGGGCAAGTTCGTGGTGCTGCAGTCGATGGAAAACAGCTATCCGCTGAAGCTCGACGTCAGCAATCTCGAGACTTTCTACGACAAAGGTCTGCGCATGGTGGGCCTGATCCACTTCCGCGACAACCAGTTCGGCGGCAGCGCAACCGACTTTACCAGCCCGGATGACAAGGGCCTGACCGACCTCGGCAAGGACCTGGTGCGTGAAGCGAACCGGCTGGGCCTGGTTGTGGACGGGTCTCACTCGTCCGACGCCTCGGTACGGGACATGATGGAAATCTCGACCACGCCGGTGATTCTGACTCATACGGGCCTGAAATCGGTTTATGATCACCCGCGGAACATCACCGACGAGTTCCTGAAAGAAATTGCCGCGCAGGGCGGTGTCATCCAGATCAACGCCTACAGCGGCTATCTGGAAGAACTTGAGGATTCGCCGGAACGGCGCGCAGCGCTGGAACAGCTCAAAGTGGAATTCGAAGGCGTAAATCCGTTCAGCGCCGATGACGAGACCAAAGCCCGCTACATGGAGCGTATGGAGGCCATCAACACTGAATTCCCGCCGCCACGCTCGACGTTCGAGAAATTTATGGAGCACATGCTGCGCGCTCTGGAACTGGTTGGGCCGGACCATGTCGGCATGGGGGCCGACTGGGATGGCGGCGGCGGCGTGGAAGGCATGGAAGATGTCTCCTTCCTGCCGAAAGTCACCGAACGCTTGATCACCGAAGGCTATACCGAGGAAGATCTGAAAAAGATCTGGGGCGGAAACCTGATGCGCGTCATGCGCCAGGCGGAAGCCGCGAAGGAAACAGCACAATAGGGTGGATCGGCCGGGCTGAAGAAAAGCCCGGCCGGATGCCGCTCAAGCCTTGCAAAGTCCGATTCGCCTCTGTATGACGCGCGTTTCCAATTCACATGTGCCGTTTGGCGCAACAACTCCGGATACCTGTCATGGCAGTCCCAAAGAGTAAGAAATCGAAGTCCCGCCGCGGCATGCGCCGTGCGCACGACCGTCTGTCGATGAATACCTACATCGAAGACGCGAACTCCGGCGAACTGCGCCGCCCGCACCACATCGACCTGAAGTCGGGTGAGTATCGCGGCCGCCAGGTCCTTGAGCCGCGCGACGATATCTAGCATTTACCGGCTGTTGCGCTTTCGGGCGCAGCCGACTAAGGCTTCAGGCGCCTCCTGCCAGCGGGTAGGGGGCGCCTTGCATTTTGGCCAGATAAAACACGGAAAGCCTGACATCCATGAGCGAGATCATTGACATCCACGCCCGCGAAATCCTCGACAGCCGGGGCAATCCGACCGTCGAAGTCGATGTGACCCTGGACGACGGTTCCACCGGCCGCGCCGCCGTGCCGTCGGGTGCCTCAACAGGCGCCTATGAGGCGCACGAGCAGCGCGACGGCGACAAGGATCGCTACCTCGGCAAAGGCGTCCTCAAGGCCGTTGATGCGGTAAACGGCGAGATCTGCAACGAGCTGACCGGCCTCGATGCCACCGACCAGCGCATGCTGGACATGCTGATGATCGATCTCGACGGGACCGACAACAAATCCCGCCTCGGCGCGAACGCCATTCTCGGCGTGTCGCTGGCCCTTGCGAAGGCTGCGGCGGAATACTCCGCCATGCCGCTTTACCGCTATATCGGCGGCCCGAATGCGCGTGTCCTGCCAACGCCGATGATGAACATCATCAATGGCGGCGCTCATGCCGATAACCCGATCGACATTCAGGAATTCATGATCATGCCGGTGAGCGCGGAAAGCATGTCCGACGCCGTCCGCATGGGCGCTGAGGTCTTCCACGCCCTGAAGAAAACGCTGCACGATGCCGGTCACAACACCAATGTGGGCGACGAGGGCGGTTTCGCGCCGAATCTCGCCTCCACCGACGAAGCCATCGGCTTCATCATGAAGTCGATCGAAAAAGCCGGATACACACCGGGCGAGGAAATCGCGCTGGCGCTCGATGCCGCGTCCACCGAATTCTACAAGAACGGCAAGTATGAGCTGGCCGGTGAGGGCAAATCGCTGGGCTCCGACGAGTTCGCCGCCTACCTGGCCGACCTCTGTGCCCGGTACCCGATCGTTTCCATCGAGGACGGCATGGCCGAAGACGACTGGGATGGCTGGGTCGCCCTGACTGATTCCATCGGCGACCGTGTCCAGCTGGTCGGCGACGATTTGTTTGTCACCAATCCGGATCGCCTCGCCATCGGTCTCCAGAAAGGCGCAGCCAACTCGATCCTGGTGAAGGTCAACCAGATCGGCACGCTGTCGGAGACACTGGACGCTGTGGAACTGGCGCACCTGCATGGCTACACGGCCGTCATGTCCCACCGTTCGGGTGAAACTGAGGATTCGACCATCGCGGACCTCGCTGTGGCCACCAATTGCGGTCAGATCAAAACCGGTTCGCTGTCGCGCTCCGACCGGATCGCCAAGTACAACCAGCTGATCCGCATCGAGGAAGAGCTGGGCCCGGTGGGCATCTATGCCGGCCGTTCGCGTATTAACGCTGAATAAGCAGTGGGGAGGGCGGTCCCGGCGGGCCGTCCTCACGCTCTCTTAACCAAAACAGTCCAGTCTTTAACCCATGACCTCCCGACTCGAGGCCTTGGGCCTTTGCCTTGTGATTCTCTACTTCGCCTACCACGCCTTTGCGGGGGAGAAGGGCCTTGGCCGTTGGACGGATGCCCAGTTGGAGCTGCAGGACCGCAAGGCAGAACTGGCCCAGATCAATAGCGAAATTGAGCATTTGCGCAGCGACATCCGGCGTCTGACGCCGGGCTCTGTCGACCGCGATTATGTTGAGGCTCTGGCCCGCCAGAAGCTGGCTTTCGTCTATCCAGACGAGGTTGTTCTCCTCGCATCGGACACCACCTCTGCAAAATGACATAGCTGGATGGACTTGCCCCAGCGGTACAGTCCCCACATAACGGCCATAGGCAGGAGGACCCATGGCTACGAAACCTAAGAGTTCAAAAAAAGCACCCACTAAAGCGGGTAAAGACGAAATTCTCAAATACTACCGCGACATGCTTCTCATCCGGCGTTTCGAGGAAAAGGCTGGCCAGCTCTATGGCATGGGCAAGATCGCGGGTTTCTGCCACCTCTATATCGGACAGGAAGCCGTCGTCACCGGCGTGCAGGCCTGCCTGAAGGATGGCGACCAGGTCATTACCGGCTATCGCGACCATGGCCACATGCTGGCCTGCGGCATGGATCCGAAAGGCGTGATGGCCGAATTGACCGGACGCATCGGCGGCCTGTCGAAAGGCAAGGGCGGCTCCATGCACATGTTCTCGAAGGAGAAGAACTTCTTCGGCGGCCATGGCATCGTCGGCGCGCAGGTGCCGATTGGCACGGGGCTTGGCTTCGCGAACAAGTATCGCGGCAATGACCATGTCTCGGTCGCTTACTTTGGCGACGGCGCCTCGAACCAGGGCCAGGTTTATGAGTCCTTCAACATGGCGTCCCTGTGGGACCTTCCGGTCGTCTACGTCATCGAGAACAACATGTACGCCATGGGCACGAGCGTTGACCGCGCGTCTGCCGAGACCGAACTCTACAAACGCGGCATCTCCTTCGAAATCGAAGGCGAGGAAGTCGACGGCATGGATGTGCTGGCCGTTCGCGAGGCGGGTGAGCGCGCCGTGAAGTATGCGCGCTCCGGAAAAGGGCCTTACATTCTCGAAATGAAGACCTACCGCTATCGCGGCCACTCCATGTCCGATCCGGCGAAATACCGCAAACGGGAAGAGGTGGACGATGTGCGTAGCCATCACGATCCGATTGATGGCCTGAAGAAGCACATCCTCGAAGCCGGGCATGCCGATGAAGCCGAGCTCAAGAAGATCGACAACGAGATCAAGGCGATTGTGAAAGAGGCTGCAGACTTCTCTCTCGAAAGCCCGGAGCCCGACCCGGGCGACCTGTGGACCGATGTTCTCAAAGAGGCGGAGGTCGCGTGAAGACAGGAACTGGCCGGTTCCCCACGCATTCTGTTTCAAAGGCCTTTTCAGGCCAGTGGAGGATTAGTGCGATGACGGAAGACCTCGCAACACATGCTGCTTTGCGCGGCGTCGCGCAGAACACCAATATGATTTCCGGAGCCTTTTGATGTCCGTTGATATTCTCATGCCCGCCCTGTCTCCGACGATGGAGGAGGGCACGCTTTCGAAATGGCTCAAGAAGGAAGGCGACACTGTCTCTTCCGGGGATGTCATTGCCGAGATCGAAACCGACAAGGCGACGATGGAAGTCGAAGCCGTCGATGAAGGCACGCTCGCCAAGATCCTGGTGCCGGAAGGCACTGAAGGAGTGAAGGTCAACGCGGTGATCGCCGTGCTGGCGGAAGAGGGTGAAGATGCCGGCAGCGTTGAGGCGAAAAAGTCGCCTGACAGCAGCCCCGTGCCTGAAACCGAAAAGAAAGACGAAGCGCCCGCCTCCGAAGGCGCCGCTGCGCCGGATGCACCAGAGGTCGATGTGCTTTCCGATCCGTCGATCCCAGAAGGTACCAGCTTTACTGAAACGACCGTCCGCGACGCGCTGCGCGATGCGATGGCCGAGGAAATGCGCCGCGACGAGGACGTCTTCCTGATGGGCGAGGAAGTCGCCCAGTATCAGGGCGCCTACAAAGTCTCGCGCGAACTGCTGCAGGAATTCGGCGACCGCCGCGTGGTCGATACACCGATCACGGAACATGGCTTTGCCGGTCTCGGCGTCGGTGCGGCCTTTGCGGGTTTGAAGCCGATTGTCGAGTTCATGACCTTTAACTTTGCCATGCAGGCCATCGACCAGATCGTGAACTCGGCGGCCAAGACGCTCTACATGTCCGGCGGGCAGATGGGCTGTCCCATCGTGTTCCGCGGCCCGAACGGCGCAGCCGCCCGTGTCGGCGCGCAACACAGCCAGGACTATTCCTCCTGGTATGGCCACATTCCGGGCCTGAAAGTTGTCGCGCCTTATGATGCGGCCGATGCGAAAGGCCTGCTGAAGGCGGCCATCCGCGATCCGAACCCGGTCATCTTTCTTGAGCATGAGCTGCTCTACGGCCATTCCTTCCCGGTGCCGGACCTTGACGATTATGTCCTGCCGATTGGCAAGGCGGCGATCAAGCGTCAGGGCACGGATGTGACGCTGGTCGCCCATTCCCGCATGGTCGGGTTTGCGCTGGAGGCTGCCGAGAAACTGGCAGAGCAGGGGATCGACGCCGAAGTCGTCGACCTGCGCACCATCCGCCCGCTCGACACGGCAACCGTGATCGAAAGCGTGAAGAAGACGAACCGCATCGTCTGCTGCGAAGAAGGCTGGCGCTTTATGGGCGTCGGCGCGGAGATCGCTGCGACCGTCACAGCTGAAGCCTTCGATTATCTCGATGCCCCGCCGGCCCGCGTGCACCAGAAAGACGTGCCGCTGCCCTACGCCGCCAACCTCGAAGCCCTGAGCCTGCCGAACGCCGACGACATCGTCGAGGCGGCGCTCAAGGTCTGCTACGTGAAGTAAGGGGACAAGACACCATGTCCATCAACATCACCATGCCGGCGCTCTCTCCCACGATGGAAGAAGGCACGCTGTCCAAATGGCTCGTCAAGGAAGGGGACACGATCTCCTCCGGTGACATCATCGCCGAGATCGAGACCGACAAGGCCACGATGGAAGTCGAGGCCGTGGATGAAGGCACCGTCGCCAAACTCCTGGTCGATGCCGGAACCGAAGGCGTGAAGGTCAACGCGGTCATCGCCGTCCTGGCAGAAGAGGGCGAGGATGCTGCCTCGGTTAAAGTGCCGGATGCGAAGGCCGCACCGGAGCCCGCCAAAGAGCCTCCTAAAGAGGCAAAGAAAGAGCCATCTGAAGACACGCGGAAGTCAGACAAAGTCACGGCGAAGTCCGATATGGTCATGGATAAGTCCGGTAAAGTCGGCGGTCGTCAGGGCAAAAAGGAGCTCGCGACCACGCCGCTGCCGTCCGCTAACACCGCTGACGGGCGCATCAAGGCGAGCCCGCTGGCGCGCCGGATCGCGGACATGAAAGGCATCGATCTCTCCGCCATTTCCGGCACCGGCCCGCGCGGCCGGATCATCAAGCGCGACGTCGAAAATGCGAAGCCTGGCGCTGCGCCGGCTGCAGCATCTGCAACAGCGCCGAAGCCGGGCGGCCTGATCCTGCCGCAAGTCCTCGACGACCGTATCTACGCGCCAGACAGCTATGAGCTGAAGCCGCTGGATGGCATGCGCAAGACCGTGGCCCGCCGCCTGACCGAAAGCTTCATGCAGGTGCCGCACTTCCCGCTGAACGTGGACCTCAACATCGACCGGCTACTCGCCTCGCGATCTGCAATAAATGCTGCAGCAGAGAAGGGTATCAAGATCTCGGTCAATGACATGCTGATCAAGGCCGCGGCCCTCGCCCTGATGGACGAGCCGGACTGCAATGCCAGCTACACCGACAAAGGCATCGCCTATCACAAGCACGCCAATGTCTCGGTCGCCGTCGCCATCGATGGTGGCCTGATCACGCCAGTAATCTTCAAGGCCGAAGAGAAAGGCCTCTCCGAAATTTCCAAGGAAATGAAGGATCTGGCAGAGCGCGCCCGGGAGCGTAAGCTGAAGCCGCAGGAATATACCGGCGGCACGTTCTCGATCTCGAACCTCGGCATGTTCGGCATCAAATCCTTCGCCTCCATCATCAATCCGCCGGAAGGCATGATCCTCTCCGTCGGCGCCGGCGAGAAACGCGCTGTGGTGAACGCCAAAGGCAATGTCGAGGCCGCCACGATCATGAGCGTCACGCTCACCTGTGACCACCGCGTCATCGGCGGGGCCGAAGGCGCGAAATGGCTACAGGCCTTCAAGCGCTACGTCGAAACCCCTGAAGCGATGCTTCTATAGGCCGGAAGGGCATTCCATGAGCACCCAATACGACCTCATCGTCATCGGTTCCGGCCCCGGCGGCTATGTGACCGCAATCCGGGCGACGCAGCTGGGCCTGAAAACAGCCATCGTTGAGCGCGACGCGCTGGGCGGTATCTGCCTCAACTGGGGCTGTATCCCCACCAAGGCGCTGCTGCGCTCCGCTGAGGTGCTGTATCTCGCCAAACACGCCAAGGATTTCGGCCTCGTCATCAACAAGGCGGATTTCGATCTGGAAGCGGTCGTAAAGCGTTCCCGCGGCGTGGCGAACCAGCTGTCGAATGGCGTGAAATTCCTTATGAAGAAGAACAAGATCGACGTTCTGGAAGGCACGGCACGCCTTGAAAAAGGCTCGCCTGCGCCGAAAGTCATCGTGAAGGGCAAGGACGGGAAGGATACCTCCTACCAGTCCAAGCATGTCATCCTCGCCACAGGTGCCCGCGCGCGGGACATCCCGCAGGCTGGGCTCGTCGCCGACGGCAAACTCGTCTGGACCTATCGCGAAGCCATGACGCCGGATGTTGTGCCGAAGCGGCTGCTGGTCATCGGCTCTGGTGCCATCGGGATCGAGTTTGCGAGCTTCTATAACGAGCTGGGTGCAGAGACGACCGTTGTGGAAGTCATGGACCGCATCCTGCCGGTGGAAGACGAGGAGATCTCGAAACACGCCGAGAAGGAATTCAAGAAACAGGGAATGAAGATCCTGACCGGCACGCAGGTCGGTAACCTCAAACCCGGCAAGAACACCGTGACCGCCGAGATCACTGGCAAGGATGGTAAGAAGGAGACGCAGGAATTCGACCGCGTCATCCTCGCCGTCGGCATTGTTGGTAATGTCGAAAATCTCGGCCTCGAAGCGCTCGGTGCGAAGATCGAGAAAACCCACGTTGTGGTCGACGGCCATGGCAAGACAGGTTTGCCCGGCCTTTACGCCATTGGCGACCTGACCGGTCCGCCCTGGCTTGCCCACAAGGCGAGCCATGAAGGCGTCATGTGCGTCGAGGGTATCGCGGGCAAGGGCCATGGCGAGAAGTTCGATCCCTGGAATGTGCCCGGCTGCACCTATTCGCACCCGCAGGTCGCCAGCGTTGGTCTCACGGAGAAGGCGGCGAAGGAAAAGGGCTACGACATCAAGGTCGGCCGCTTCCCATTCATCGGGAACGGCAAAGCCATTGCCCTCGGCGCACCGGATGGCTTCGTGAAGACCGTTTTCGACAAGAAAACCGGCGAACTGCTCGGCGCGCACATGGTCGGCGCGGAAGTAACTGAGCTGATCCAGGGCTATGTCATCGCCCGGCAGGGTGAGCTGACGGAGCAGGACCTCGCGCACACTGTCTTCCCACACCCAACGCTGTCGGAAATGATGCACGAATCCGTGCTCGATGCGGAAGGGCGCGTCCTCCACACCTAAGCGCGCGACAGCCGCTTCCTTGCCCTTGCGCAATCCGGCCTGATACGCAGGATGCGTGCATCAAGGTCAGGGGTTGCAGATGATCGGAAGACTAGCCGCGTGTATGGTTGTGGTAGCGGGACTGGCGGCATGTGCGCCGAAGCCTGCGCCTGAAGAGGACAAGCCGGTCGTGACCGAACCTGCCGCAGACCTGCCGGAACCGAGGGAAGGCGTGGTCACAGACCGTTTCGCGCGTCTCGCACTCGCCTGCGTTCACAAGGAGTATCCGAACAAGATCGGCCACCTCATGAATTCCGATGCGGATGCCGGTACACCTCGGGAGTTCCATCCGGCCTTCTACGGCTGCTTCGACTGGCATTCATCGGTACATGGTCACTGGCTGCTTGTGCGCATCCTCAACACCGATCCGGACACGCCTTACCGCCCGGCGATCATCGACGCGCTGTCGCAGAGTTTCACACCGGAAAACATTGCTGGCGAGCTGGCCTACTTCGAGGCGCCAGGCCGGGCGGGCTTCGAACGTCCCTATGGCCAGGCCTGGTTTCTGCAGCTGATGAGCGAGCTCCGCGAAGGGGATTTCCCGGAGGCTGCAACCTGGGTCGAAACCCTCTCGCCGCTGGAAGACCAGATAGAGGCGAACACCTCGGCCTGGCTCGACAAACTGGTTTATCCGATCCGCATCGGCACCCACAATCAGACGGCTTTCGCCTTCGGCCTCATGTTGGATTGGGCCGACACGGCAGATCGCATGCAATTTCGTGAGAAACTTGCCGCCAAAGTGCTGGGCTTCCATGAGAAAGACGTGAACTGCCCGTTGGCCTATGAGCCTTCGGGCGAGGACTTCCTGTCGCCCTGTCTGATGGAAGCAGACCTCATGCGCCGCGTTATGGGCACAGAGCAATATGCCGCCTGGCTGAGCCTGTTCCTGCCACAGATCCCTGTGGATGGCAGTGCCGACTGGCTGGAGCCCGGCATGGTGCTCGACCCGTCCGACGGCAAGCTCGTCCACCTCGATGGCGTAAATCTTTCCCGTGCCTGGGCGCTTGAGGGCATCGCCTCAGCTCTGCCGCCGAGCGACCCTCGACGGGCCGCGTTGCTGGCCGCTGCCGCGCGCCATAAGGAAACCGGTATCGCGGCCGTCAGCGACACGCACTATTCGGGTAGCCACTGGCTCGCGAGCTTTGCGACCTATCTGGAAACACGCCGGGGCATACGCGTCGAATGAAGTTGCCATTCGGTCCCGGCGCACTGGTCGCAGCAGCCTTCATAGGGCCGGGCACCGTCACCGCCTGTACGCTGGCTGGCGCAAACTTTGGCTACGCCCTGATCTGGGCGCTGGTCTTTGCGACCATCGCGACCATGGTTCTGCAGGACATGGCAGCCCGACTGGGTATCGCCAGCGGCAAAGGGCTGGGCGAGGCACTTATCGCGCCCGGAACGCCAATCGTCCTGAAATGGCTGTCAGTGGCCCTGGTTATGGCGGCATTGGCGCTTGGGAATGCTGCATATGAAGCGGGTAATTTGTCCGGTGGTGCTCTGGGCGCAGGGGCCGCGTTTGGTTTGGCTGAGACAGCCCAGCGGGGGATTGTCTGGGTGCTGGCGGGATTGGCGGCGGCGGTTATTCTGATCGGGCGCTACAAGCTGCTGGAGCGGCTTCTGGTCGGATTGGTCATCCTGATGAGCCTCGCATTTGCGGGCAGCCTGCTTCTGGTTCGCCCGGATGTAACGCAAATGTTCATGGGCCTTAGGCCGGGTTTGCCGGAAGGCAGTCTTCTGACGGCCATTGCCCTCATCGGGACGACGATTGTTCCCTATAATCTCTTCCTGCACGCAGCCTCCGTCCGCGAGAAATGGCCGGAAGGCGGACCCGAAGCGCTCCGCGCCGCCAGCGCCGACACGCGTGCCTCGATTGGCCTTGGAGGGTTGATTTCGATCCTGATCCTCTCAACGGCTGCGGCCAGCCTCTTCGGCTCAGGCATTCAGATACAGGGCGCGGCCGATATGGCAGCAAGCCTGGAGCCGGCCTATGGACCGCTGGCGCGCCTCCTGGTTGGCGCTGGCCTTTTGGCGGCAGGCTTGTCATCTGCGGTGACGGCCCCGATTGCGACGGCGTACGCTGTTTGTGAGGTAACCGGTCTGCGCAATCGCGGACAGGCATTCCGGGGAATCGCTCTGGCCGTCCTTGCCATCGGAACAATCGTTGCGTCGCTCGGTCTGAAGCCAGTGAACCTGATCCTTGTCGCCCAGGTTGCGAACGGTATCTTGCTGCCGATCGTCGCTGTGTTTCTGATTGTCACCATGAACCGGAAATCCATTCTCGGGGAGCATGTGAATGGTCTCTGGAGCAACATTCTGGGGAGCATCGTTGTTCTGATTGCCAGTGGCTTTGGATTGAGACTTGTTCTGCGGGCGTTCGGGGTCTGGCCGTGAGAACTTCGATTTGTCTGAACGCGGATGTGGGCGAATTGCCGGGGCCGGAAGGCCGGGCACTTGATCGGGCAATCCTGGATGTCGTAACCCGATGTAGTATCGCCTGCGGAGGTCATGCGGGAGATGACGATACCATGGCGGCGACCATCCGTGCCGCGCAGGCCAGGGGCGTGAGAATTGGCGCACACCCGTCTTATCCTGACAGGGAAGGTTTCGGCCGGTCACGGGCAAACATCGGTGACGAAGACCTGTTCCGTTCCCTGATGTCTCAGGTCAGGACACTGAAAGCGATTGCCCGGGAGCGCAACACCACTATTGCTCACCTCAAGCCGCATGGCGCTTTGTACAACGACGCGGCGAAGAGTGAGCCCCTCGCAGAACGCGTGGTCTCCCTGTGTCTCGAAACGGATATACCGGAACTTATTGGGCCGCCGGAGTCAGAGCTGGAAGCGAGCGCAAAACGGGCTGGCCTTGTTTTTGTCGCCGAGGCATTTGCGGACCGCTCTTATGAGGTCGATGGCAGCCTGACACCCCGGACCATGGAAGGGGCATTGATCACCGATGATGCCCGCCAATTGGAACAGGTCCTCACTTTGATTGAAAGCGGGCACGTCACTGCACGCACAGGAGAAGTCATCAAAGTGCCTGCCGATACAATTTGTCTGCACGGAGACACGCCCGGCGCTGCCCGTGCAGCGCACCTCCTCAAGACGTCTTTGCTGGACCGCGGCGTAACGATTGAGGCGTGAGGCATGATCGATTGCGATATTGCTCTTCTCGGCGATGACGCGGTGTCCCTGAGGCCGGTTGATAGGGAGCATCGCCATACGCTTGCGCAGTCTCTGCGCGAAAGCGAGCGCTGGGTGGATGTCGTGCCGGGCAAGGAGATCGTTGCGGTCCAGTTCGACCCTCAGGTCACGGCGCCTGCGGAGGCAGTTGCTGGTCTTGAAGACTGGCTGAAAAACTATGACGGGCAGTCGTCCGGAGCAGGGGAGCCGATGGAGCTCGTGTTGGATACGTCTGCCGCAAACGCTCCGGATCTGGAGGCTCTTGCGCAGCAAAACAAACTGTCGCCGGAGGCATTCCTGCAGAAAGTCATTCAGAGCAAATTGGTCGTTGACATGCTCGGTTTCACTCCGGGCTTTGCCTATGTCGATGGTGTGGATAAGAGTCTGGTGGCGGAACGCCTATCCGTGCCCAGAGTAAAGGTGCCAGCCGGTTCGGTAGGGCTGCTGAGTGGTCAGATCGGATTGTATGCTCTCGAAGGGCCGGGCGGTTGGCCAATCATTGGCCGCCTGAACAAAAAGCTGTTCGACGCAGAGAAGCGAAATCCGTTCCTGCTGCAGGCGGGGCAACCGATTTCCCTGAAGCTGGCAGCCAGTTGATATGAGCTTCGTTGTACTAAAACCGGGGCTTCAAACGACGCTGCAAGCGGCGCCACGACATGGATTTCGTCACATGGGCGTGCCAGCGTCGGGGGCTGCAGATCCTCTCTCCATGGCGCTTGCCAACAGACTGGTCGGCAATCCTTCGGATGCCTGCTCGCTGGAAATTCCATTCGGCGTGTTTGCGCTGGAGGCGCAGGCGGAAGCAAGAGTAGCGGTGACGGGCGCTCCGGCAACAGTTCTGATAAATGGCAAAGCCGCGTCCATACACAAGACTTTAGCGGTACGGTCAGGGGATGCGATAGAACTCGGTCCAGCTGAAACAGGGGCACGCGTATACCTGTCCGTCGCGGGAGGCTTTGCGGGGAGCGCTTTTCTGGGAAGTCTGTCGACCTATCTGCCAGCCGGGTTTGGCGGACAGGAAGGGCGCGCGCTCAAGAATGGAGATATGCTCTCTCTATGCAACCCAGACACCGACCCGGTTGATCTGGAGACACCTGAACACATGCGACAGGTCTTTTCTCATGGGTTCGCTTTGCGTTGTGTTCCGGGTCCGGATGAAGACCTGATTGTCGGCTGGGATCGCAATCAGGATTTCGTGGCATCAAGGCGGGCCGACAGGACAGGCATCGAAGTCACGGGTTCCTGGCCACGTTTGGAGAATTCTGCGTTGAAACCGAGCGCGCCGATATTTCCCGGTGGTGTTCAGCTAACACCATCCGGCGCGGCTTTTGTCCTGTTGCAGGACGCGCAGACCACCGGCGGCTACCCTCATGTTCTGCAGGTCGCTCATGTCGACCGGCACCTGCTTGGGCAAATCCGGCCGGGTAATCGAATTCAGTTCCTGAAAAGGACTCCCGAAGAAGCCGCTGAGGATCTGCGGGAGAAGATAGCATACTTCCGAGAGTGGTTACCTGATCTGCATCTCTAAAGGGGCTTGTCTTCATCATCGATGAGGATGCGATTGGCAGACCCGACGGGGTCATCGAACTGCCCCGATCGTACAGACCATATGAATGCGCCCAATCCGAGCAGGCCCATGAAAAGGGCAATCGGGATAAGAAAGAGAATACCGCTCATATTACTTGTCTTGCGCGAATGCTGCGAGGCGGATCGCATTGAGCGATACCGCAACAGAGGAAAAGGACATTGCCAGTGCGGCAACAAGTGGCGTGGCGTGGCCGGTGACGGCAATCGGAATTGCGACCAGATTGTAGAGGGCTGCAAAGGTGAAGTTCTCAAGCATGACGCTGCGCGTGCGCTTCGACAGTTTGAGCAAAACCGGCAGGGACTGAATGCCGCCTGAGTAAACCGCATCGCTTGCGGATTGGCTTATGTCGATCGCGGAGCCGGGGGTCACTGACGCGTGCGCCAGAGACAATGCCCCGGCGTCGTTCAGGCCGTCGCCGACCATCAGGACCTTGTGTCCCTGATCTCGCAGAGATTCCAGGTGAGCGGCTTTTTCCTGCGGTGATGCGGCGGCTGTGTAGTGTGAGATACCAAGCTCGGACGCAACCTCCCTGACCCTGTCTTCCGTATCGCCAGAGAGGATTTCTGTTTCATATCCGGCTTCGGCAAGCGCCCTGATGGCATCATCTGTTCCCGGGATGAGGCGGTCCGTAAACTCCAGCGGCACCGGCTCTTCATCACCGCGCTGCAGGTACAGGTTCCGGGTATGAGTCCCGCCATGGTCCACGCCGATCCAGCGGCCTGAGCCCAGTCGCCACAATTGTCCTTCGACGGACGCCTCAAGACCACAGCCGGGCACTTCCTTGACATCCGCCGCTACGGGACCGGGGCCTGCGACGTCAGATATGGCGCGTGAAAGCGGATGGCGGCTGGAGCGGGCGAGCAGGGCGGCATCGGCAATGACCTTTGGCCCCGTATCTTCGCTCAGTTGAGGGACGCCAAGAGACAGCGTGCCGGTTTTGTCCAGCACGATCCGGTCGACCGACGCGAAACGTTCCAGCGCATCGCCCGATTTCAGGAAGATGCCGCGCTGGAAGAGTTTGCCCGCAGCAACCACGTGTGCCACCGGAGCGGCGAGGGCGAGGGCGCAGGGGCAGGTAATGATCAATGTCGAAACCGCGATCAGGATGGATTCCCGGAAACCTGCGCCGGCCAGCATCCAGCCAATGAAAGTGAGCGCGGCGGCAGAGTGAACGAACGGCACGTAGAGGGCGACAGCCTTGTCCGCGATCCGCCGGTAAGCAGAGCGCCGCTGTTCACCAGCCTCCAGCATCCGTCCGATGTCGGCAAGCAGGGAGTCCGAAGCGCGTGACAGGGCTTTTGCCTGAACCGGGCCGGAGAGGTTCACCGAACCGGCATAAATTCTCATGCCTTTGGAAAGGACGTGGGGTGCGCTTTCTCCCGTGACCAGGCTTTCGTCCAGCTCGCAAATATCATCCGCGAGCGCCATATCGACGACCGCTCTTTCTCCCTGCGCCAGAAGGATCGTGTCACCCGGCGCCACAACGCCAGGGTTCACCTTGATCGCGTTTCCGTCGCAGTCGACACGCGTAACAGCCCGGCTCGACATCCCGGCAAGGTCATTCGCGGCAGAACAGGCTCGCCGTCTCACACGGGCTTCCAGAAACCGCCCGATAAGAAGGAAGAAGATCAGCATTGCGGCAGCGTCGAAATAGGCGTGCTCACCGCCGCGGATTGTTTCCACGACGCTCACCGAGAAAGCGAGAATGATGGCCAGTGAGATTGGCACATCCATATTTGCGCGGCCGCGCCGCAGGACAGACCAGGCAGACCGGAAAAACGGACGCCCGGAAAATGCTACGGCCGGCAGCGCAATCACGCCGGAAATTGCGTGCATGATCTGCTTGGTGTTGCTGCCCATCTCGCCGGCACCGGACCAGACGGAAACAGAAAGCAGCATGATGTTCGCCGCCGCAAAGGCAGCAACACCCATTGCCAGGAGAAGGTCCTTCTCTTCCTTGCGCTGGACTTCGTCTGCGTCAGTCTCTGCCGCAGCGCTGACACCATATCCAAGCCCCGATACGGTTTCAGCGATGTCCGAGGCGGGCAGGGGGCCTTGCCAGGTTATATTGAGTTTGCCCGTGGAGAGGTTCAGGCGGGCCTCGGAGACCCCCTCCAGGGCGCTGACCGATTTCTCGATCTTGGCCAGACATCCTGCGCATTTCGCGCCCGAAACATGAAGTTCCAAGTGCTGGGATTTGCCGCTTTTCTGCACAAAAGCGGACAGGCCCGAATATGGCGACTCCTGATCTGGTGTGTCGCTGAGGGACCAGTCACGCGTATGCGCGAGGACGTCCGTCGTGCTCATGGGATGATCAGTTTCTTGCTCGCTGTAAACTCAACCTGATCTGTACCATAGGGAACGCTCGCTTGCACACGCGCTTCCCATACGCCTTTCTCGAGCAGGCTGATGTCGGCAAAATAGTCGCCGTTTGCGCTGCGCTGAAGTTCAACCGGAACATCTTCAGCGCCGGTGACGGTGCGGCGCAGTTGCGCCTGCACATCCTGTGTCGTGAGCGGGGCGTCCTCCTGAGTGAGAAAGCGTACAACCAACCGGTCGCCCGTTTCTGTCGGGGTCAGGCCAATTTGTGCCGACCAGCCCTGTTCTTCCTGAATTCGGCGAGCCGAAATGGTCTCGTTGTAGTGGAGACCCTGAATGTAGGATTTCTGCTCGTCCTCACCGGGAAATGAGCTCAGTGCTGCCCACAGGAAGATTCCGTTGACGATGAACATGAAGCCGAAGAATGCGCACAGCATCAGGAAAACATGCCACCCATTCAGGCGGAATTGTTTGCGGGTTACGGAAGCAGTCATCAGTTACCTCCCTGGACGAAAACAGCCGCTGCGTCTTCAGCTTCGCCGGTCTCTGTATCACGAACAATCACGGTGTAGTCGACCCGTGGTGCAGTGCCTTCAGGTGCACGGGTGACAAGCATGCGGAAGCGCTCCACACGATGCGCGCCAAGGTCAAATTCGACAACGCCGTTTTCTTCTGTTTCGAGTCCGATCATCTGAAGCGACGCGCCGTCCAGTCCCTCAATCTGAACCGCGACATGGCGGCGGCCTGAGGCCTTGTTGACCAGTTTGAGCGTGTAGCCATTGCGGATGTCGCCGCTGGACAGGCGGACAAATGGCGGTGACCGGTCTTTCAGAACGTTCACTTCAAATGTGGATTTGTTGAAATACCCAAATCCGACCATGGATGCGATGATGAGCATCAGGGTGGCGTACAGGATCGTACGGACTCGGAAAATCTTGTAAGTCGGTTTGCGCCCGGCGGCTCTGTCAGCAACGGCGATATCCGTATCGTATGCGATAAGACCGGTCGGCCGTCCGACCTTTTTCATGATGTCATCGCACGCATCAATGCAGAGTGCGCAATGGATGCACTCAAGCTGGGCGCCGTCGCGGATATCGATACCCATCGGGCAGACCTGTACGCACTGTTTGCAATCGATACAGTCGCCGCGGCCTTCCCAGCTTTCGTTCTTGCGGTGCGGGCCGCGCGGCTCACCGCGGTCGAAGCGGTAGGTCACGTTCAGCGCATTCTCATCGGTCAGGGCGCCCTGAATACGCGGCCATGGGCACATATAGGTACAGACCTGTTCCCGCATCCAGCCAGCGAGAAAATAGGTTGTGAAGGTCAGAATGCCTGCGAAGAAATAGGCTGTGAGCGGAGCTTCGCCCGTGAACCAGCCTTTCGCGACAGTTGGTGCATCGTGCCAGTAAAGGACGAAAGCACCGCCCGTCCAGAATGCGATGACCAGCCAGATGAGATGTTTGCCCAGCTTCCGCCAGGCTTTGTTGAAGGACCAGGGTTGTGCATCGAGACGCATCCGGGCCGCGCGGTCGCCTTCGAACGCTCGTTCAACCCAGATATAGAGGTCGGTCCAGACCGTCTGGGGGCAGGTGTAGCCGCACCAGGCGCGGCCAAACAGAGACGTCACCAGGAACAGTCCGAGCGTGGCGACGATGAGAAGTCCGGCCAGATAATAGAGTTCCTGAGGCCAGATCTCGAACCAGAAGAAATAGAATTTCTCACCTGCAAAGTCTGCCAGGACAGCCTGATCCGGAATACCCTCACCGCGGTTCCAGCGGATCCAGGGAAGGGCATAATAGATGCCCAGGGTGACGGCCATCACGACCCACTTGATCATCCGGAATTTGCCATGGGCAAGTTTCGGGTAGATCTGCTTCCGCCCTTCATAAAGGGACGGCGGCGTCGCGTTAGACTTCGTGTGATCGATGACAGTCGTCATTACCTGGGCACCAATATACTTCGATTACTAGGTTTACTCACCGCCACCGAGGGAGTGCACGTAAACGGCCAGCGCCTTGATGGTGGCGTCGTCGAGACGACCCTGCCAAGCCGGCATATGGGAGTTACGGGCATTCGTGATGGTGGCACGGATGTCTTCCGGGTCCGAACCATAGAGCCAATCGGCGTCAGTCAGGTTCGGGGCGCCGACATCGCGGGAGCCTTCTGCGTCCATACCGTGACAGCTTGCACAGTTCGTCAGGAACAGTTCGTCGCCCCGTGCCACAGCCGCCGCGTTGGCTTCATGACCGCTGACGCTGAGAACATATTGCACCAGGTCATCGATCTGTGCTGAGGTCAGCAAGCCGTCGCGGCCGAAAGCCGGCATGGCGGAGAACCGGGTATCCGGATCTTCTTCATGACGAATGCCGTGACGCAGCGTCTGCTCAATACCATCGAGCGTACCGTCCCACAGCCAGACATCGTCTGCCAGCATCGGGTAGCCTTTGGCACCGCGGCCGCCAGATCCGTGGCAGGTCGCACAATTGTCGCCGAAGGCACTTTCACCCATGGCCATCGCAAATTGCTGCAGGTCCAGATTGTTCTGAATGTCCTGCAGAGAGGCATCCAGCAGCTGGGCGGACGCCGCACTGCGTTCAGCATGCAGAGAGGCGACGCTTTCAGCGACCGCATCCCGGTCGGACATGCCGAGCACACCGGGGGTGTTCCGGCTACCCATGCCCGGAAGCGACGGCAAGGCTGGCATGGCGATCATGTAGAGGATCGCCCAGAAGATCGTGCCATACCAGATATACAGCCACCAGCGGGGAAGGGGGTTATTCAACTCCTTGATACCATCCCAGGAATGCCCGGTTGTTTCCACGCCGGACAGGACATCAACTTCCTTGTCGGTCTCACTCATCTCCAGGTTCCCCTTCATCGAGCGGCCAACGGGCCGCTGCTTGGAATTTTTCCTTGTTTGACGGCCACAATGCGTACGCGACAGCGACTGCAAACATCAGAACGAAGAAGCCCAGGCCCCATGTCTGGGCAAATTTTGACAGAATCTCATACATGGCCCTGCCCCTTACCTGCGATTATCGAGGTCGTCGGCTTCGTAGGTGGAGAAGTCCACCAGCGTGCCGACCATCTGGAGGTAAGCGACAAGCGCATCGAGTTCCGTCACCTTCTCCGGATTGCCGTCATAGTCGGCGATCCGAACCGTGCCTTCGCGACCGGCAGCCTCTTCATAGCGGGCCACGAGCGCGTCCTGCGCGTCATAGTCTGCATCAGGATCGGCTTGCGCGATCAGGTCGGCCTGGGCGTTCTCGATCATCTCGTCGGTATACGGAACCCCTTCGAAACGAAGCGCCTTCAGGTGGTCGTCAATCGTTTCGAAGTGGAGCGTATTATCGGCGAGGAACGCGTAAGGCGGCATCACCGATTCCGGAACCATGGACTGTGGATCCTTGAGGTGATCCACATGCCAGGTGTCGGAATACTTGCCGCCAACGCGGGCCAGGTCAGGCCCTGTCCGCTTGGAGCCCCACTGGAACGGGTGGTCGTACATGCTCTCTGCAGCCAGAGAGTAGTGACCGTACCGTTCGACTTCGTCCCGGAGCGGCCGCACCATCTGCGAGTGGCAGACATAACAGCCCTCGCGGATGTAGACATTGCGACCGGCCAGTTCGAGCGGCGTGTAGGGACGCATGCCTTCAACTTTCTCGATCGTGTTCTCGAGATAGAAGAGTGGTGCGATTTCCACGATCCCGCCGATGGCGACTGTAACCAGGATACCGAGCGTGAGTGCCAGAGAGTGACGCTCAAGCGTTTCGTGCTTTTTTATCAAGCCCATGAGTAACTCTCCTATTCAGCGGGCTGAAGCGTCGCGGCGGCCGGTGCATCGACGGGACGGGTGCCTTCAGCGGCAGCGCCGTGGCCGAGAGCCGTGCGGACGAGGTTGTAGGCCATGATCAGCGCACCCGTGAGGTACAGGCTGCCGCCCAGGGCACGGATGATGTAGCTGACGTGCTTAGCCTCGACAGTTTCAATGAAGCTGTACTCAAGGAAGCCGTACTCGTTGTAGGCGCGCCACATCAGGCCTTCGAGGATACCGGCAAAGTACATCGCAACGATGTAGAAAAGGATGCCGATGGTCGCGAGCCAGAAGTGCCACTCAACAAGCTTCAGCGAGTAGAGGGATGGACGCTTCCAGAGCCACTGCGTTGCGCAGTAGAGCGCACCGAAGGAGATGAAGCCCACCCAGCCCATCGAGCCGGAGTGAACGTGGGCAATGCCCCATTCCGTATAGTGTGACAGCGCGTTGACGGCGCGGACGCTCATCAGCGGGCCTTCGAAGGTCGACATGCCGTAGAAGGCGAGGGCGACGACCATCATCCGGACAACCGGGTCAGTCCGCAGACGGTCCCAGGCACCCGACAGCGTCATCACGCCGTTGATCATGCCGCCCCAGCTTGGCATCCAGAGCATCACGGAGAAGGTCATGCCCAGTGTCTGCGCCCATTGCGGCAGTGCCGTGTAGTGCAGGTGGTGCGGACCAGCCCAGATGTAGATGAAGATCAGCGACCAGAAGTGCACGATCGACAGGCGGTACGAATAGACCGGCCGCTGCACCCGCTTCGGAATGAAGTAGTACATGATGGCCAGGAAGCCCGTCGTGAGGAAGAAGCCCACGGCGTTGTGGCCGTACCACCACTGCGTCAGAGCATCCTGAACCCCGCCGAAGAGCTGATAGCTCTTGGAGCCAGTCAGCGTGACGGGAAGAGTCAGGTTGTTCACGATGTGCAGCATGGCGATCGTGACGATGAAGGAGAGATAGAACCAGTTGGCCACATAGATGTGGGGTTCTTTGCGTTTCCAGATCGTGCCGAGGAAAACCAGAAGGTAAGCCACCCAGACAATGGTCAGCCAGAGGTCGGCATACCATTCCGGTTCAGCGTATTCCTTGGATTGGGTGACCCCCATCAGATAGCCTGTACCGGCAATCGCGATGAAGAGGTTGTAGCCCCAGAAAACGAACCACGGCCACATGCCGCCGGCCAGACGTGTCCGGCAGGTGCGCTGGACGACGTAAAAGCTGGTCGCGATGAGGACGTTGCCGCCGAACGCGAAAATGACCGCTGAAGTATGCAGCGGACGCAGGCGCCCGAAGTTCGTCCAGCCAAGCTGTTCGAAGTAGAAGATGTTGGGGAAGGCCAGCTGGAGGGCGATAATCAGCCCGACCAGGAACCCGGCAATACCCCAGAACATTGAAGCCGTGACGCCGAATTTGACAATCGTGTCTTCATAGACCGTCTGATCGAATGGATCCCGGTCACCCAGGCTGCCTGCCCAGAGTGCAAGTGCCAGGAGCCCTACAACGGCGAGGCCGAGGAAGAGCCAGGCATGTGCCCCCATAAGCGGATCGGCAGCATGGCTAGCGATCAGCAATGCCAGGATGGCAAATATGCTGGTAAAAGCCGCGACACTGCCAATGCTGGCAAATGCCGAGGACCGTCTTTTTAGTAACGTGCTCACGTTATTGACCCCCTGCGAGTCGTTGGAATTCTGGCGCCTAGATGCCGGTGTCGACTTCAAACCGGTATACGGTAAACTACGGATGGGCTTCGCTGTCGCATCCGCCTAGTTCACAAAGCGTATTCAAATCCACTCGAAGGAGCAAACAGATGACAAAATGGCTTATGACGGGAACAGCCCTTCTCGTGGCCGGTTTGTTGAAGATCTGGCAGCACACCAACGCTCCAATGACTTTGGAAGACTATCTCGCCTTCCGTTGCGGATCTGCGTCTGGCGCTGCTGGCGATTCCTTTCTGACATTCGCGGGGCATTGCTGGGGATGTCCGGTCGCCGCGATTGGTGCGGCGATGGTCGCCTATAGTGCGGTTATGATCATGGCATCGTCTCGCCGTCAGGCGCTTACCGTCCGCCGTTGACCGGCCCGGTCGCGCGCGTTCCGCATTCTGATACGGCTTACTGGGTACCAGGCACTTGACCGATTTTACCAGCGACGCGGTATCGACAGATCTTGAAGCGCTGCAGCTGCACCTGAGGTCGATTCTGGCCTCAGTGCCTGACGGCATGATTGTCATTGATGAAAAAGGGAAGATCCTCGCCTTTTCCAGCGCGGCTGAAAAACTCTTTTCTTACAATGCAGAAGATGTGATTGGTGAGGATGTCAGCCTGCTTATGGGCGGGCACGACGAAGCCAACCACCAGACCTACGTCAATAATTATCTCGAGACCGGAAAGCGCCACATCATCGGCGTTGGCCGGGTCGTTACGGCGAAGCGATCAGACGGCACGCTCTTCCCGGTCGACCTTAAAATCGGGGAAGCGAAGGTTGGCGATCACTACCTGTTTACAGCCTTCGTTCGCGACCTTTCCGAGCAGCGCCGCAATGAATTGCGCATGCAGGAAATGCAGGCCGAACTGGTGCATTTTTCCCGTATGAGTGCGGTTGGCACGATGGCTTCAGCGCTCGCCCACGAACTCAATCAGCCTCTCACAGCGGTTGCGAACTACCTCGAAGCGGCGCGGGATTTGCTCGAATCCGACTCGGATAATGCGCGTGAGATTCTCCACGAGGCGCTGGATGAGGCCTCTCGTCAGGCTGTGCGAGCGGGTGAAATTGTCCGCAAATTGCGCGGCTATGTGTCTCGCGGTGAAATCGATGCCCGCTCCGTCACGCTCGCGCCTTTGCTCATTGATTCGATTGCCCTTGCCCGGATCTCCGGAGACATGGCAGATATCCCGATCGACAAGGACATAGAAGCGGACCTCGGCGCAGTTCTGGCCGATCCTATTCAGGTTCAGCAGGTGGTTATAAACCTGCTCCGCAATGCCGCTGAAGCGCTGAATGGGGTTGCATCACCCAAGATGCGGGTTGCCGCCCGGAAGCACCCGGAATCCTTTGTGACCGTTGAAGTGTGCGACAATGGGCCCGGCATGTCTGAAGAGGTTCGGAAAACCCTCTTCAAACCCTTCATGACTTCCAAATCCCAGGGCATGGGCCTTGGTTTGTCCATCTGTCAGACGATTATCGAGGCCCATGGCGGGAAGATCGAAGCGACTCCAGCAGCTGAAGGTGGCACGTGTTTTCGGTTCACACTCAGGCAGGATACCGCTAGTGGGAATTCATGAGTGAACAAAGACTGATCCACCTCGTCGACGATGATGATGCTGTAAGGCATTCGGCCAGCTTCATGCTTCGCCATGCCGGATTCGCCGTAAAGACCTATTCAGATGGCGTGGCGTTTCTTGAAGTCGCCGACGATGCGCAAGCTGGCTGCATCCTGCTGGATGTACAGATGCCGCGCATGGACGGACTGGAAGTTCAGGAGCAGCTCAACGCCAAGGGAATCGCCATGCCGGTCATCGTTCTGACCGGACATGGAGACGTGAATGTCGCGGTTAAAGCCATGAAGGCCGGCGCTGTGGATTTCGTCGAAAAACCCTATGAAAAACAAACGCTTGTTGAGGCGCTCAATCGCGCGTTCCAGCGTCTTCAGGAGCGCTCCGAACGCGATCTCCTGGTGGATGAGGCCCGTGGAAAGATAGAGCATCTCACACCGCGAGAGCGTGAGGTTCTTGAGGGCCTGGTTGATGGACACACAAACAAGTCCATAGCCGATACTCTGGATATCTCTCCTCGCACCGTTGAGATCCACCGGGCGAACTTGATGGAGAAACTCGGCGCGACCAGTCTCTCGGGTGTCCTGCGTATCGCCTTCGCGGCCGGGATTGGCTTTCAGGGCAAGGTTACGGACTAGTACCTAAAGACAGAGACCGGCCGTTCCGCCAACATACAGGCTCGATAATCCTGTTGTTGGGTGGCCATGTCGAACGCTTTGCTGAACAGACCAAAAAATGTTGCCGTCATTGACGACAGCGATGCTGTGCGGCGGTCTTTATCACTATTGCTGACCGCAAGAGGCTACGCGGCGATGGCATTCGCCACAGGAGCCGAATTTCTCAAATCTCCACTGAAGGGATCCTTCGATTTCCTGTTGATCGATTACAAGATGGAAGATCTCTCAGGCGTCGATGTTTTGAACGCTCTCAGAGGGGAGGGCGTGGATACGCCGGCAGCAATGGTCTCGGGGTGGGAAACGTCGGGACTGGAGCGCCTGGCGATTGAGGCCGGATTTGCGGCATTCATTCGCAAGCCGATGCTGGACCATATTCTGTTCTCACTCATCGGTCCTCCGCTAGGCGGGGAAGGGGTGCCGCGCCGGCGCCCGAAAGCCGAAGGCGCAGCTTAACAAAACCTTTCACGCTGATGTCCAGCCCACATGTTGCCGGTGAGAGCTGCAGGCGTTGACCGCTGACTGCTTTGATGGCGACCAGTGCATGACGGGATCAGGCCGCTCGAACCGACAGCGATAAGGTCCGGATGTTGTTGGGCTTTTATGTCCCCAAGTCGCATAATCATCATTATGGGAAATTAGATTATAGCGCGCAGTGGTGCTTTTATTTTATCTCTAAGATCATCCCGTCGAAGCCAGGCTCCACGGATTTGGGGAGCTCCCTCTTCAGCGTCTCATAATCCAGATCCACGTGCATATTGGTCAGTACGGCGGCTCGGGGTTTGAGTTCAGCGATCCAGTCCAGCGCTTTCGCGACGTTGGCGTGCGTCGGATGGTCGGTATAGCGCAGCGCATCGATCACCAGCGTATCCAGGCCTTCAAGCACAGTTTTCGTACGCTCGGGCAAATCGCTGACATCATTGCAATAAGCGAAATTGTTTATCCTGAAGCCGAGGCAGCGGATGCGCCCGTGCTCCATGTCGACCGGCAATATCGTGACATTGCCGCCTGCTCCGGAAATCTCGAATGGCGTGTACGGCGTTATATCGGGCTGAAGGTCGAGTATGGGTGGATAGCCGCCCATGCCTTCAAAGCAGTAATCGAACCGCTTTGTCAGGATGTCCCGTGTCGCGGCATTCATGAAAGTTGGCAATGCAGCACGTTGGCGGATGACCAGCGGCCTGACATCATCTATCCCATGCACCTGATCCGCATGCTCGTGAGTATAGACGAGCGCGTCCAAACGGGTGACGCCTGCGTCCAGAAGCTGTTCGCGCAAGTCAGGCGAAGTGTCGATGAGCACAGACGTTACGCCGCCGCTCCCGTCGTCCTTTTCGATCAGCACACAGCAACGCCGCCGCCGGTTTTTTGGTTCTTTCGGATCGCAAGCGCCCCAGTCTCCACCGACACGCGGGACCCCGCCGGAAGAACCGGTCCCGAGCAGCGTACAGCGAAATCCTGCACTCATTGTTGGGTTACCTTGGCGAACAGCCGAACAGCATTTTCATCCGTTATCCGCTTGATCTCATCGACAGGCATGTCTTTCAGGGTCGCCAGCGCCTCTGCCACATGGGCCAGGTAAGCTGGTTCGTTGCGCCGCCCGCGCATTGGGACTGGAGCCAGATAAGGGCAATCCGTTTCAAGAATAATCCTCTCGATCGGAACGTCCGCTATGACCGCCCGGACTTCTTTCGCGCTCTTGAATGAAAGAATTCCGGATACAGACACATAGGCGCCAAGAGACAGCGCTCTCTGAGCGAGATCCGGGCCACCTGTGTAGCAATGCAGCAATGGTTGGAATGGGCTCTTTTGAAATTCTTCCTCCAGTATATCAGCCATCAACTCGTCAGCTTCGCGCGTATGAAGGATCAGAGGCAGGCCAGTGTCCCGTGCAGCGGATATGTGTTTGCGCAGGCTGGTCACCTGGTCATCCTCAGCGCTGTACCCGTAGTGAAAATCGAGCCCCGTTTCGCCAATGGCAACCACTTCCGGATTCGATGCGGCCTGTATGAGCGTCTCAACCGTCAGATCCGGAAAGTCTTTTGCGTGATGCGGGTGCACGCCGGCAGAACACCAAATGTCTTCATGAGAACGGGCGATGGCCAGGACAGACTCGAAATTGTCAAACCGGTCGCAAATGGCGAGAAACCTTGTCACACCGGCTTCGCGGGCGCGTTCAAGCACCTCTTCCAGGTCGTCTGCGAAAGGTTCGCCGTGCAAATTGACGTGGGTATCAAACATGGGTCTCGATCACTCAACGGCCAGATGCTGACAAAAGTCCGGAGATCAGTTTCGCTGCAGCCTGCTCGGGATCCATATTCAGTTCGCCAACCTCTCCGACCAGCTTCACGGTGCTCAGCCACACCCGGGACTTCTGAGGTGCCTCTGTTGCGTCTTCCGCAAGCTTTGCCAGCACTTCGTCCCGGAATGCCGCGAACGCCGTCTGGTCTATGCCCGCTGCCTGTATAGCCCGCGTTACGAGCGCGTCATTTGGCCGGGGCATGGAGGTCATCAGTGTGCGGGCGGCGTTGGCAGCAATGCGGCAGGTTTCGGAAGCTCTCTCCACAGCCAGTCCGGGACGGCCATGCCGGATTGCAGAAACGTCTCCCTCATAGCCCTGAAGCTTCAATACCTCAGACATCTCTTCCTTGTTCAGAGTGTGGACCCGGAGCGTGCGGCAGCGCGAGCGGATCGTTGGGAGGACCGGGCGGGATCCGTGATTGACCAGAAACATGATAGCCGCCTTGGGCGGTTCTTCCAGCGTCTTCAGGATCGCGTTGGCGGAGTTCCGGTTCAGCTCATCCAGAGAATCCACAATGCCGACGCGCCAGCCACCCATCGCTGGCCGATAGGTGAAAAACTCATTGAAGGCGCGGATTTGCTCGATTGAGATGTCCTGCTTCAGTTTTCCCTTGTCATTCAATTCACGCGTCAGGATGCGCAGGTCCGGGTGGCCGCCGGACAAGCAGCGCGACATGACCGGGTCATCTACAGACGCATCGAATGGCGCATCGGCCGGTCCGCGTGCGCCAAGCAACCAGGCCGCACAGCGCATGGCAAACCGTGCTTTTCCGATTCCTGAGGGGCCTTCAATCATCCAGGCATGGTGCATCCGGCCGCTGGCGGCCGCTGTCTCAAACGTCCGCTCGGCGTCGTTGTATCCGATCAGAGGAAGCGCCGCAGTCATGCGCGGGTCTCCTGGCTAACGCCCAGACGGATCTCTATCTCGTGCCACGCGCGTTCCGATACCTCTTCTGGCGCCCTCGACGCATCCAGCAGGACGCAGCGCGCCGGTTCGCTTCGGGCAACATCTATAAAGGCCTGCCTTACGGCCTCGTGAAACGCCTTGTCCCTGAGTTCAAAAGCATCTGCTGCCCCGCCACGCTCGGCGCGCCGCTGGGCGGCTTGTTCTACCGGTGCATCCAGGACGAGCGTCAGGTCAGGTCGGCTGTCACCCAGCACAGCATTTTCCAGCATCTTCAGTATGGCCGGTCCGACGCCGCTCTGGACGCTTTGATAAACGCGCGTGGAATCGGCGAACCTGTCACACAGAACCCAGTGCCCAGCCTCCAGCGCCGGTCTGATCTTCTTTTCCAGATGATCCGTTCGCGCAGCATTCATGAGAAGGGCTTCAGCCATCGAAGACCACCTCTGGTCCCCCGGCGGATGCAGCACGAGATTCCGGATGGCTTCGGCAAGGTCTGTCCCGCCTGGCTCTCGCGTCTGAACGACCGATTGGCCTGCCGCTTCCAGCTTCTCCCGCAAAGCTGCGAGCAATGTGGACTTGCCGGTACCTTCGCCGCCTTCCAGCGTTATGAAGCGTCCCCGTGTCACGACTGGCTTTCACCGCCGCCGAGCATCTGGCTCAGCCCTTCAATTGCGCGTCCAAAGAAGCCAAGCTTGCCGACGTCTGCATCCGCGACGATTGGAGACTCCACCGGTTTCTGACCTTCGATGGTGACCACAAGACGGCCCAGTTCATCGCCCTTTTTAATCGGGGCTTCGACCGGTCCGGGAAGAACGATCTCGGCTTTTGCCTTCTCCATGCTTGCCTTGTAGCCAGCTACGCGCAGATCGCCTGCGAGCTTTACCGGGACATTTTGTGTTTCCCCGAGCCAGACAGGCACATCCGGCAGGTCGACGGTCTCCGGTGTCAGCGTTTTCAGATCGAAGCTGCTAAACGCAATTCGCATGAGGCGCTCACCCTCAGAGGCGCGCGCGGCCATGGTCGGCAAACCATTGATGACCACGGTTCGCCGAACCCCGTCACGGACAGCAGAAGCGGTCAGGCCATAGCCGGAGACTTCAAGGTGGCCGGTCTTCACGCCGTCGGCGCCGGAGACTTCCAGCAATGGGTTCCGGTTGGCCTGGGTGAAATCTCGCCACGTGTAAGAGGGCAAGGAGTACCAGGCATAGTATTCCGGGTAATTGTCGATCGTCAGCTTGGCCAGTTTTGCGAGATCTTCAGCGGAGATCACGTGACCAACGGCTTCAAGACCTGTGGCATTCAGGAAGTTTGCCGAATTCAGGCCGAGCTCATGCGCAATATCGGTCATCCTGCGGGCAAAGGCTTCTTCCGAACCTGAGATGTTTTCAGCAAGCACGATGCATGCATCATTGCCCGACATGATAATCACGCCGTGCAGAAGTTCCTCGACCGTTGGCGTGTCACCTGGCGCCAGGCCCATGGTCGACGTACCGGATGGAAAGCCTCCCTTGCGCCAGGCGTTTTCACTGACTGTGAACTTGTCACTCATGGAAAGCTCGCCGCGGCGGACCATTTCGAAGACCGTATAGGCCGTCATCATCTTGGTCATGGAAGCAGGGACCATGGGTTCCTGGCCGGCCTTGGAAAACAGAATTGCGCCTGTCTCATGATCCATGATGACCGCATGCGTCGCCGGCGTGTCCATCATCTGCGCGTTGGCGGCACACATTATGCCGGACAGGGCGAAAGCTGCTGCGGCGACAGTGTTTCTGGCGATCTTCGGCAAGTTCATCAAAGGGGCCTCCAACATTCTGTTCGGAGGCCGGAATCAAATCCGGCCCAGTTTCCGATTACACAGGAAAAAGGGCCGGTTTGTGGTCTGGGTCAATGGCGGGGCGTGCGGTTATTCGCCTGTCACAATGCGCCCTTGCGCGATTCCGGCATAGGAGAGGTCTTGCCGGGCACGTTCGGCTTCTGACCGGCTGACCAATGGTCCGACACGGACACGGAAATAGTCAGCACCATTCACGCGGGCGGGAACAATCGTCACCGGGAGTGAGGCCTGCACGCGATTGCTCAGCGACTGTGCGTTCGAGATATCCGTGAAGGAGCCGATCTGGACGAAGAAATCGCCGGTCGGTGCTGCAGCTGGCTGAGGACCATAGGTGTAGGTGGGCCGGACTGCGCGTTGCGGCTCCGCCGAGACGGTTTGATAGGCAACCGGCTCCATGAAATCGTCCGCAGCGACTGGCTGCGGTGCAGCCTCTGCCGGGAACGCTGCTGCCTGAGCATAGACCGCGTCCTTGGCTTGCGGTGCGGGTGTTGCGACAGCAGGGGCAGACCCCAGATAGCGAACCCGGAGCGTGGCCTTCCCTGCCCCGCCCATGCCAAGCTCATTGGCCGCGCGAGGGGAAACCTGAAGCGATGCGCCGTCTTCAAACGGACCGCGGTCATTGACCCGGAGCACGACTTCCTTGCCAGTTTCCTCGTTCACGACCTGGATCAGGCTCGGAAGAGGCAATGTCGGGTGGGCGGCGGTCATGGCATCCGGAGTAAAGGTTTCGCCATTGGCCGTAGGCAGGCCGTTGAACTCGCTTCCATATACAATCGCGACGGCCGTCTCATCGAACACCGGGACAGGGTCGGCAGATACGGAATAGGACGCAGCCGGCGTCAGCTGGCGCGGTGCCTGCTGGAACTGCTGAGGTGCTGGCACAGGGACAGGCTGAACCTGGATTGGCGCAGGCGCCGGCGCGGCAACTGCCTGCAGGCTTGGCAGCGCTTCGCTCTCAACAGCGGAGATCGAACGCTCGGCTTCGATACGCGCAGCGGCGGCACGGGCTTCGAAACTGTTGCCAGTGGAGACGGGCGTGCTGGCATAATTCGGGGACGGAGTCTTCGTGCTCGCATAGTCACGTCCCCCCTGCTCTGCCGGTTGGGCTTGCGGCGAGGGCGAAACGGGCGAACCCGGATAGCGGAATTGAATCCGCGCCTGCTTCTTCGCGGAGGCGTCTGCAGAACGGCTCGGCTCGATATACTGGGGCTTGCCGGCCGGATACGGCGAAGTTCCGGTCGCATAGACAATCGGTGCCGGATTACGGCGGTCAGCATGCGCAGGTGCCACGACAGATATCGCGACCGCGCCAGCCAGGACCAGAGACGTCAGGTGCAGAGATTTTGAATCGGAAGAAACGGTCTTCAAGGTTCACCTCATTCTGAGCTGCGGGTCATTTGATGACCCTTTGGGACGGCTTTTCTGCCCTCCAGCGAACCCTCTGTAGCATAGTGTGGTGCAGGCCTTATGAACCTCACCTGAAGGATCCGGAGATTACGGTTACCGGTTGTTTACATCTTTTCAAGCTGCGCTCTTGCCGGATCCCGGAAACGCAGGTGAAGAGAGAGATCATCAATCAGAGCGAGCGAAGACCGCTATTGGCACGATCAGGGGGAACGACCGGAATGCAACAAAGACTTGGAAAAGGCCCCCTGCTCGATGCGCGCGGCCGCTTGGTTGAGCGTGGTTGGTCCACCGCAGAAGTTCGTCAATATGAGAGGTCTGCGATCCGGGCCAACGGCCTCCGGATCAAGGAGTGGGACTATTACTGTATCCTCACACCGGACTTCGGCCTTGCCCTGACTGTTGCCGACAATGGCTATCTTGGCTTTCTCGGCACGTCCTGGATGGACTTGAAGAGCGGGACGGCAGTGAATGATGGCGCTGTCATCCCTTTTCCCATGGGCCGGATGGGCCTGCCTGCGTCCGCCGACCGCGGCGACATCGTTCAGAAACACAAAGACATGTCGCTGAGCTTTCTGCACGAGGAAGGTGGACGCCGCCTGATCGTGGATGCGCCTCGCTTCGATGGTGGGCGCGGACTGAAGGGGGAATTGTGGCTCGCCCAGCCTCAGATGGACCGTATGGTCATCGCGACGCCCTTCGCCAATGCGCCCAAGGCATTCTACTACAATCAGAAGATCAATTGCCTTCCAGCCACCGGAGAAATCAGGATCGGCAGTGATGTCCATCAATTCACGCCGGACTCCGCCTTTGGTGTCCTGGATTGGGGACGAGGCGTGTGGACTTACAGCAATGTCTGGTACTGGGGCTCCGCTTCTGGGATGTGCGGCGACCGCTGCGTTGGCTTCAACATCGGCTACGGCTTTGGTGATACGTCCGCGGCGTCAGAAAACATGGTTTTTGTGGATGGGAAGGCGCACAAGCTGGATCAGGTGACGTTCCATATGCCGGAAGGTCCGCCGGATTCCGCGCCCTGGCGCTTCACCAGCAATGATGGCCGGTTCGAACTCCACTTCGAGCCGATCGTCAATCGGCACCACACGACAGACCTCGGCTTGTTCAAAACTTCCCAGGATCAGGTGTTTGGTTTGTTTTCTGGGGACGTGATGCTGGACGATGGCTCGATGCTGAAGATCGACGCCCTGCCCGGTTTTGCGGAAGAAGTGCGGAACCGCTGGTAAAGCGAAAAGACGGGCCGCAGGAACAAATTAATTGTGCTGGCGGAGGAGGAGGGATTCGAACCCCCGGAACCCGTAAAGGCTCAACGGTTTTCAAGACCGCCGCATTCAACCACTCTGCCACTCCTCCGCAGCAAACGGCTGTTTTCACGATCCGGGCGCAGCAGGCAAGCCCTGATCTGCGCTCGCCTGCCCCGCTCTCTTTGCGGAAGGGCTGGCCATTCGGCCCGGAGTGTCCGAGAGTTGCCGGGAAAACGATAAGAATTCCGGAGGAGAGGTCCCATGCTCGAGGGCATAAAGGTCATTGAATACGCGACTTACATGGCAGCCCCGGGGGCAGGATCGATCCTCAGCGACTGGGGCGCCGACGTTGTAAAAGTCGAACCGCCAGGCGGCGATCCGATCCGGATTTTCTTCCGGACCCTCGGTACGGACCTCCAGGACAATCCGGTCTTCGACTTCGATAATCGCGGCAAGAAATCCATTGCCGTCGATACGTCGAAACCTGAGGGCCAGAAGCTGCTCCGTAAAATGGTGGAAGAGGCAGATGTCTTCCTCACCAATGTGCGTCCCGGCGGGCTGGAGCGGTCCGGCCTCAGCTATGAAGAACTCAGCAAGATCAATCCCAAGCTCGTTTACTGCTCGCTCACCGGCTACGGCCTTCAGGGCCCGGATGCCGACCGGCCGGGATTCGACGTGGCCAGCTTCTGGAGCCGCACCGGGGTTGGCGCGTTGACGGTTCCAAAAGGGCAAGAACCCTTCCCGCTCCGCACGGCATTCGGCGATCACACGACCTCAATGGCCACCGCTGCCGGCATCTGTGCGGCGCTTGTTGAAGCCACACGCACAGGCAACGGACGCCTGGTGGAGTCGTCGCTGTTCCGGGCGGGTCTCTATGCGCTCGGCTCCGACTTCGCGATCCAGCTCTTCTTCAACCGGGTCGCCTCGACGAAGAGCCGCCATGAGCAGAACGTGCCGATGACCAATTTCTTCAAGACCAAGGACAATAGCTGGATTTGCATTGTTCAGCGTCAGGGAGATGTGGACTGGGTGCCAATGTGCAAGGTGATCGGCCGCGAAGACCTGATTGAAGATCCCCGTTTCACGAGTTCCAAGACCCGCAGGCAGAATGCATCAGATCTTGTCGACATCATCGATGAGGGCTTTGCGAAATTCACGAAAGCGGAAATCTCGGCCCGCCTCGACGAGCAATCCATTGCCTGGGCACCGGTTCAGACACTCGCGGAAGTGGCAGAAGACCCGCAGACGAAGGCCGCTGGCGCCATTGTCGAAGTGCCAAGCAGCAAGGGCGACGGCACCACCTTCCCCTCCCCGGCCTCTCCTGTGCGGTTCCCGGGCGCCGATGACGGCCCGAAGGGACCGTCACCGAAACTGGGAGAGCACACACGCGCTGTGCTGGAAGACCTTGGCCTCACCGTGAGCGAGATTGACGCGCTCTACGGCGAGGGAGTCGTGAAGTAGCCTTTATTCGCCTTTGAAGTCCGGCGTGCGCTTTTCGAGGATGGCGTTGACGCCTTCCATATGATCGTCCGTCTCGTGCATCAGAGCCTGCGCTGCGGCGGACATTTCCATGATCGTGTCGTACGAGGTCGTCGCGCCCTGTCGCATCAGCGTCTTGGCAAGGCGCAGGGCCTGCGGCGGCTGCCCCGCAATGCGTTTGGCCAGGCTCATGGCTTCGTCCATCAGCTGGTCAGCCGGCACGACCTGAGAGACAAGCCCCCACTCGCACGCCGTCTGCGCGTCGATGACATCGCCGGTGAAGAGGAGCTGAGCCGCCCGGGACGAACCGATCAGGCGCGGAAGCAGCCAGGCGCCGCCATCACCGGGGATAAGGCCGAGTTTCAGGAACGTCACGCCCATCTTCGCTTTCTCTGAGGCGATGCGGATATCGGCCATACAGGCCACGTCACAGCCCAGGCCGATTGCCGGGCCATTGATGGCCGAGATCAGCGGCACTTCCAGATTGTAGAGGGAGCGGACGATCACGTGGATATTCCGGCGGTAGCCTTCGCGGATGTCATGCGGCTTTCCGCCGAATGCGCCGGTCTTGTTCTGCATCGCTTTCACATCGCCGCCGGCAGAGAAGGCCCGGCCCGCACCTGTCAGGATGGCGCAGCGGATTTCGGGGTCCGCGGTGATTTCCGCGCATGCGGCGGCAATCGCCTTTCCATCTCCGTCCTGACCGAGCGCATTCATCGCGTCCGGCCGGTTGAGTGTCATGATGACGATTGGGCCCTGTTTTTCGAGTTTGATGACCGACATCCGGTTTGCCTCCAATTTGCTGGCGCAGAACTGACAGCCCCTGCCCGGCTTGTCCATGTCCGCACGTGTGGTGAATTCGTCTCAGGCAGTAACAGGGCTGCGAAAGCGCGTTCCCGGCGCGGGGGGATCGTTTCGCCCGCCTGCAAAACACTGCGCCTTGGACATCCAGTCTTCCGAAATCGGTCCCGTCACACGCAAGGCGGTGTCTTTGACGTTGCGCGTCTGTGTGACGACCTGGCAGAATTCTGTTGCGCGGCCTTCAATAAGGTTTTCTCCATCGTCATCGCCAAACGTCCATTCGTCACCGGAGGGCGCGATCAGTCTGATGAAAGGCATCGGTCCGGGCGGCTGTTCCTGGCGGACCTGATAGGTCCAGCCATACGTGTTGACGCCGAGAACGACGATATTCCGGATCCGGTCATGATCGACCCGTGCGGCTCCCAGCACGTCATAAATCTCCTGTCCGTGCGCCCAGGTTTCCATCAGGCGCGCGGTGATGGATGACCGGGCGCTCATCGACGGCCCGGCCCATTTCAGACGGGCTTTCGGATCGGCTTTAGTGAACGCTGCGGCGGTCGCCTGAGCCTGATCCCACCAGGCTGAAAGCAAGTCGCGTCCTGCCGCGGCTCCTGCATGCGCCTGTTCGCGGTTGCGCATGCCGTGCTTGCCCACCGCTGCCAGCTCGGTTTCCAGGCGCGCTTCATCAGCCAGCTGCAGCTCCGCCATCCAGTTCCAGTAGTGAAGGTGCCGGAGCACGTCGTCGACTTGCCAGCCTTTGAACTGGGTTACTTTGCCGAAGTCCGCGTCTGGCCGGTTGACCAGCAGACCATAAAGCGCACGGCTTTCTTCGAGGAAGTCGCCAGCTTGTTCCATTATATTTCCTCCCGGCCCTTTCCTAGGCCGGGACAAAAGCAATGGCTACAGGGTCAGCGCGTGAAAACGATGGAGAAAGTGACCGGCACTTCCGGCGTAATGCCCGGAAGGTTTGCCAACTCCCGCAGCTTTTCGACGCCGCCGTCCAACCCGAAGTCCGCGGCGTTGATGATGATCGGTACGCTAGTTCCGACCTGAACCTTGTCCGCACCGATCCGTGTCACCAGCAGGTCGGTGTCGATTTCCTGCGTCTCGCCATGCAGGTCCAGCGTGGCAGTCACCGGTACATTCACCGCGTCGCCAATCGCCAGATCCGTGAAGACGGCCGGGTTCAGTTTGGTTGTGACCGTCGCTTCCGGATAGGTTTCCGTTTCGAACAGGAATTCGCGCATGCGCTCGTTCCGGATATCGATATTGGTCTCTACAGACGAGAGCGGAATTTCGATCTCGGCATCGCCATTGGCCATCACCGTGCCCGACAGGCCGCTGAATGTGTGGGCCTCGGCCAGAGTGCCGGCTTTCACCGAAACGAATGAAAACCGGGACGCACCGGAATCGACGGTCCAGTCGCCATCCAGCGTGGACATCGCAGCGGGCGCCGGCGGCGAACAGGCTGCAACGCAAAGTGCAGCGGCGGCGAAGAGAGGGCGCATCAAAACGGTTTTCATGGGGGACTCCTGTCGTGAACTCAGGTGTTCTCGAATGTGGTGTATCGAAACAGAAGTGCCAGAGCATGCCAACACAAGTCTGTCTTACGATCCTGCAAACCGGCGCAAAGCCCCTGTTTCAGGCTGACGCTATTCCTCGAGTGCCTTGATCATGTCGACGCGCGTTCCGTGGCGTCCGCCTTCGAATTCAGCGGTCAGGAACGCGTCCACAATGTCCAGCGCGAGACCTTCGCCAATCACCCGCGCGCCGAGCGAGAGCATGTTCGCATCATTGTGCTGGCGGATCATTCTTGCCGAGAAGGTATCGCTGCAAACGCCGCAGCGGATGCCTTTCACCTTGTTGGCCGCCATCATGATGCCCTGCCCGGTGCCGCAGACGATGATGCCGAGCTGGCACTCGCCGGAGGCCACTTTCTGAGCCGCAGCTTCGCCATGGATCGGATAGTGGGTGCTTTCTGACGTCATCGGCCCGATGTCGATCACGTCCCAGCCCTGAGCCGCGACATGCGCGGCGATCATCTTGCGAAGTTCGATGTCAGCGTGATCGCTCGACACAACGATACGTTTATTGGTGCTCATCGCGCGTACCCTATTCCCACTCGATCGTACCGGGCGGCTTGGATGTCACGTCGTAGACAACGCGATTGACGCCTTTGACCTCATTGATGATGCGCGTGGCAACGCGGCCAAGGAATTCGTGCTCGAACGGATAATAGTCCGCCGTCATACCATCTGTCGACGTGACGGCCCGCAGCGCGAGGACGGCTTCATAGGTCCGCTCGTCGCCCATGACGCCGACCGTGTTCACCGGCAGCAGAACGCTGAAGGCCTGCCAGATTTCATTGTAGAGCCCGGCCTTGCGGATCTCCTCGATATAGATCGCATCGGCCTTTCTGAGCGTGTCGGCCTTTTCGCGCGTAATCTCACCCGGGATACGGATAGCGAGGCCAGGTCCCGGGAATGGGTGGCGGTCGACGAAGGCGTCGGTCAGGCCGAGTTCCCGGCCAAGCGCACGAACTTCGTCCTTGAACAGCTCACGAAGTGGTTCGACCAGCTTCATGTTCATGCGTTCCGGCAGGCCGCCGACATTGTGGTGGCTCTTGATAGTTACACTCGGCCCGCCGAGGGCAGAAACGCTTTCGATCACGTCCGGATAGAGCGTGCCCTGCGCCAGAAAATCGGCGCCGCCAATCTTCTTGGCCTCGTCTTCAAACACATCGATGAACAGGCCACCGATGATCTTCCGCTTGCGTTCCGGATCGGTGACGCATTCGAGCTTGCCGAGGAAGAGCTCCGAAGCGTCTACATGGACGAGCGGAATATTGTAGTGTTCGCGGAACAGGTTCACGACCTGATCGCTTTCCCCTGCCCGCATCAGACCGTGGTCGACATAGACGCACGTCAGCTGGTCACCGATTGCTTCATGAATGAGAACAGCCGCGACTGAGGAATCGACGCCGCCGGACAGACCGCAGATCACGCGCCCGTCTCCGACCTGCTCACGTATCTTCTGGACAGCTTCGGCGCGGTAGGCCGCCATCGTCCAGTCGCCTTTCAGGCCCGCAACGCCGTGCGTGAAGTTGCGGAGCAATTGACGACCATGGGTCGTGTGGACGACTTCCGGGTGGAACTGCGTACCATAGAAGCGGCGCTCGGGATCCGCGATGATGGCGTAAGGCGCGCCGGGGGATTTTGCGATGACACCGAAACCGGACGCCATCTCGGCGACGTGGTCGCCGTGGCTCATCCAGACCTGCTCATGATCGCCGGCGTGGAACAGACCTTCGAGGATCGGATCGTCGACAACTTTCTCGATGAAGGCCCGGCCGAATTCGCGGCTGGTGCCGCTTTCGACTTTGCCGCCCAGCTGTTCCATCATCACCTGCTGGCCATAACAGATGCCGAGGACCGGAACACCGAGGCTGAAAACAGCATCGTCCGCGCGGGGGCTGTCGTCCCAGGTGACGCTGGACGGCCCGCCGGAGAGGATAATCGCCTGCGGGACATAGTCTGCCAGAAAGGCGGCATCGACCTTGTTGAAGGGGTGGATTTCGCAATAGACGCCGCTTTCGCGAAGACGCCGGGCGATCAGCTGGGTCACCTGGCTTCCAAAGTCGACGATAAGGGCGCGTTCGTGTCTCTGGTCAGTCATGGCGCCGCTTAGCCGAGGATGAGGGATTCGTCCATATCAAGATGCGGCTGCGGCGCTACCAGCGCTTGACCCTGCTTCCGGACCGGCATTTCCTGCCCCTATGACAACCACGCTTCCCCTGGAAAGCCGCAAACAAGCGGCATTCGAACATGCGCGCGCCGGCCGGTTTGACGATGCCGCAGCCCTTCTGCTGTCGGTTCTGAGCGAGACGCCGAAAGACGTCGGGACCTTGCTGCTTCTGGGCGATGTGCAGCACGCTGCCGGACGCACGCAGGATGCAAGCCGGGCCTATTCCGGCGCGCTTCAGGCCATCCAGCTTTCCGGAGGCCAGGTCGCACCGGGTTTCCAGCAAGGCGTTCAGCGGGCGCAGGCCAGGCTCGGCGAATATGCCCAGGGCTATGAGGCCTTCATCGAAGGCGAGCTCCCGAAAGCGCAGCGGACAAGCCGGTTTGACCAGTCGGTGGACATCCTGCTGGGCAAGTCCGGTATCTATCTTCAGCAGCCGACCAAATACTATTTCCCCGGCCTGCCGCAGAAACAGTTCTATGACACGTCGGACTTCGACTGGGTGCCGGGCCTTGAGGCAAAGACGCCGGAGATCAAAAACGAACTCATGGGCGTTCTGTCTGATCATCAGGCCTTCCGGCCCTATCTGGAACGGGCCGACAGCCAGCCGAATGTGAAGAGCCACAAACTTGTCGGCAATGACGACTGGAGCGCCTTTTACCTCTGGAAAGACGGCGAACGGGTTGAGGAAAACTGCGCGCGCTGTCCGGTCACCGCGGCCGCTTTCGACAATATTCCACTGGATCGCCTGCCCGGTCAGGCACCGTCAGTGCTGTTCTCCCTTCTGAAGCCCGGCGCGCACATTCCGCCGCATCACGGCCTGATCAATACGCGCCTGATCTGCCATTTGCCGGTTGTTGTTCCCGGCCCGGCATGGCTGCGGGTCGGCAGCGAGACCCGGCAGTGGCAGGAAGGCAAAGTCTGCATCTTTGACGACAGTGTCGAACATGAAGCGAAGAATGACGCGAGCGAGACCCGCGTCGTTCTCCTGTTCGACATCTGGCGCCCGGAACTGACCCTCGAAGAACGCGAGGAAGTCACCAAATTCCTAGGTGCCATCTCCACCTATTCCGGCGAGAAAATCGTCAGCGGAAACTAGGCTTTCCTGAGTACCGCAAAGAAGAAACCGTCCGTTTCCGCCCGGCGCGGCGTGAGCCGGACACTGCCGGACGGGCCGCGATGGTTGCGCACCATGGCTGCGCCTTCATCGGTCAGCAGGCCGGATGCGATGGCGGCCTCGGCGGCGTCTTCCTCAGTGAACTCCGGATGGCCGGACAGGAATTCCGAGACGCGGTCTTCGTCCTCCTCCATCAGGAAGCTGCAGGTTGCATAGACCAGCCGCCCGCCCGGCTTCACGAAGGTCGAGGCCTTGGCGAGAATGTCGGTCTGCTCCTGCTGGCGCTTGGCCAGCTGCCCCGGCTTCAGACGCCACTTTGCATCCGGGCGGCGGCGCCAGGTGCCTGTGCCGGTACAAGGCGCGTCGACGAAGACGAGATCCATCTGGCCGGTCAGGTCTTCCAGTTGCGTCGGTTCCGACGGATGGACGAGTTGCACATTGTGCGCGCCCGAGCGCTTCAGGCGCGGGATCAGCGCCGAGAGGCGCCGGCCATCGATGTCATAGGCGAAGATCTGCCCCTTCCCCTGCATCTGGGAGGCCAGCGCGAGCGTCTTGCCGCCGCCGCCGGCGCAATAGTCCAGCACCTGCTCACCGGGCTGGGCGTTGCCCGCCGCCGCCGCGATCTGGGAGCCGGCGTCCTGTACTTCGACCCAGCCTTTCGAATAGGCCGGAATGCTTTCGAGGCTGGCCTCGCGCTGCGACGGGTCGCGGGCGGGAATGTGATAGGCATTGTGGAGCAGCCGCGACGGTTCCGCCTTCGCGCTTTTCAGCGGCGCGGCGGCCTTCTCGGCATCTACTTTCAGCGTATTGACCCGAAGGTCGACATCCGCGCGGACGGTCATGGCCTGGGCTTCGACGACAGCCTCTTCCGCGAACACGCGCGCAAGGTGGGGCGCCAGCCATTCGGGATAGTCGCCCTGCACGTGCGGCGGCGCGGTCGGGTCCGGCGCCATGACGAGGCGCTCGCGTTCCTGCAGGGTCAGCTTGGAGGGGGCATGTTCCTCGTCCATCGCCGCGTCGATCTCGCGGATGTTCCAGCCCCAGGCATGGGCCAGCGCGCCGAGGATCAGGCCCCGGGGGCTGTCGTCGCCCATGGCGTGGGCAATGGAGTTCCGCTTGCGCAGCGCATCCAGCACGAGCCCGGAAACCCAGGCGCGGTCCTTGGCACCGGCATAGCGGGCGCGTTTGCCCCAGTCGCGGGCTGCCGATTTAACCGGCTGGTGGCGGTTCAGGACGTCTGAAATGACGTCGATGGCTGCCGCGATACGTCCGCCGTTGCGCATGATTTTCGTGCTCCTTTTGGGGAGGGCTGTGTTAGCGTCTCAAAAAACATAATGAAACCAGAAAGGGCGGAAGATGCTGGAGATAGACCTGCCGGAGGGGCTGAGACGGGCCAGTGCGGCGGACTGGCGGCAAGTCGGGGACATAACCGGCGAAGCTTTCGAGTCCGATCCGGTGAACCTCTGGATCTTTGGGCGCACGCACGCGCTCAGACCGACCTTCTCCCTTCTGGCGCAGTCGATCTACCTGAAACACGGTATCTGCCACCTGGCGGGCGACGGCGGCGCAACGATGTGGATCGAGTCGCAGAACCGGACAGAACTCGGGCTGATACCGACGCTGCGCCTTTTACCGATCCTGATGTTCAAGGGAACGCAGGGGTCCATCTTCCGGGCCCTCAATGCCGGCAAGGTGATGGACGAACACCACCCGAAAGACCCGCACGTCTATCTCTTCACGATTGGCACGCGCCAGGCCGCGCGCGGCAAGGGACTGGGCAAGCTGATGATGGCGCCGATGAAGGCCGCCGCCGACAAGGCCCGCATGCCCCTCTATCTCGAAAACTCGAACCCGATGAATACAGGCTTCTACCAGAGCCACGGATTTGAACGGATGAAACTGTTCGAGATCGGCCCTGGCAGCCCGCCTATGGAAGCGATGTGGCGCGAGCCGCGTGATATCCAGCACGTGTAACCGGAGCGGGCCCTGGCCCGTCCGGCGATTGGGTGTTGGATAAGGCGTGGGATCAGCTGCTGTCGATCCACCGGCCGAAGGCATCGGCGAGGAGCATGGGAAGACCCACTGCGACGGCGCCGAGTTCCGGCTTCAGCCGGTGCGTCGGAATTGGCAGGCAGAGCGGACGCGGGGCCCCTGCCCGGCGCTGGCGCGCCATCACGCGGGCGACGCGCACGGCATATTTCTCAGGGTTGCGCAGGATGCGGGCGAGCGCCTCGAAACGGCGCATAAGGCCGGCGACCGGCACAGGCCCGGATGCGCCCGGCCCGCCATCGGGAAAGTCCGGACCATCCAGCGAATAGGTCTGCGTCTGACCGCTCAGCGCGATGCTGTAAGGGATCTGGGCCTTGGTGAGCACAGGCTCCTCCTCCGGCGCCGCAGACTTTGCAGTCCGCGGTTTCGGTGGATCGAGCGTCAGGCCGAGGGCCATCAGCATGATCAGACGGCGGAGGATGATCGCCAGCGTTTTCACGCGCGCCCGCCACCACCGCGCCGCTGACTGCGGGACTGTGTCTGACGACCGGGTCAGCCCGGCATCATATGTGGCCTCTGCCAGGCTCACACGAACCTGCTGCAGGGCGAAGACGATGTAATCTGTGCTCATGCGCGGAGATTAGCGCGCGGGCTTTTCCGGTTGGATTGGGTGGGGGATAGATTTCCCTTGTGGAGCTTACAGGCGCCCTCCCCGGGAGGCTTCCACCAGTTCAACGACCTCATGGAGGCCATGAAGCGTGTGCCCCGGGTTTGTGTCTGCATCAGCAGGCCAGTCCAGACCGCGGCGAATCCAGGCCGTTTGCATACCTGCGCCATGCGCACCCAAAATGTCGGCAACAGGATTATCTCCGACAAAGAGACAGTCTGGGAGAGAGGTACCGATACGCGCAGCGGCGCGTGCGAACAGTCTGGCATCAGGTTTGCGCAACTGTTCGGCTTCGGAGATGAAACAGGCGTCGACCAACTCTGCCAATCCGAGGGCATTGATGTGCCGCGTCTGGAAGCGTGTCCAGCCATTGGTGATGATGCCAAGCCGAAGGCCATCGCTTCGCAATTGCGTGAGTGTTTCTCTCATATGAGGAAACCCACGCGCGTGTTCGCAACATCGCTCGCTATAGTCTGCAAGCAAAGGCTCCGAAATTGAGGGGTCCCCGCCAAACTCTTTCAGTATTTGCGGGTAAACAACCGACTTCGAGACATGGCCCCGCTGATCCAATTCAAGAAACCGCTCCTGCCATTGGCCGGGGGACGCGGAACCCAGCCGGTCCGCAAATCTTCTGTATTGGTCTTCCAGGAATGACCGGAGCGATCCCGTTCGATCAAGGAGCGTCTCATCAAGATCGAACAGGACAGCCGCAATCATCTGAACGTTGCTAAGTCCCGCCCCGCATTTTTACAATGCGGGCTGACGACAAACCGGTCGTCTAGCCTCTCGACAGCGAGTAGTTCGGGCTTTCGCGGGTCATCTGGACGTCGTGGACGTGGCTTTCGTGCAGGCCGGCGCCGGTGATCTGGACGAACTCGGCCTTCTTGTGCAGCTCGTCGATGTCCTTGGCGCCGACATAGCCCATCGCCGCGCGCAGGCCGCCCACCATCTGGTGGATGATCGGGTTGAGCGGGCCCTTGAACGGCACCTGGCCTTCGATGCCTTCCGGCACCAGCTTGTCGGCGGCGGCGTCCTTCTGGAAGTAGCGGTCGGCTGAACCGCGGGCCATGGCGCCGAGGCTGCCCATGCCGCGATAAGCCTTGTAGGACCGGCCCTGATACAGGAACACCTCGCCGGGCGCCTCTTCGGTGCCTGCAAACATGGAACCCATCATGGCGGTCGCCGCGCCGGCCGCGAGGGCCTTGGCGAAGTCGCCCGAGAATTTGATGCCGCCATCGGCGATGACCGGAATGCCGGACGACTGGGCGGCGTTGGCGCAGGCCTCGATGGCGGTCAGCTGGGGCACGCCGACACCCGCGACGATGCGCGTGGTGCAGATGGAGCCCGGGCCGATGCCGACCTTCACGGCATCCGCGCCTGCATCGATCAGCGCCTTGGTGGCTTCGCTCGTGGCGACGTTGCCGGCAATGATCTGGACGGCATTGGAAATCTTCTTGGCGCGGGTCACGGCCTCGGCAACCGATTTGGAGTGGCCGTGGGCCGTGTCGATGATGACTGCATCGGCCCCGGCCTCGATCAGCGCGGCGGTCCGCTCAAAACCGGCATCGCCGACTGTGGACGCAGCGGCGACGCGCAGGCGGCCTGCCCCGTCTTTCGCGGCGTTGGGGTTCACGGCGGCCTTGTCCATGTCCTTCACGGTCAGGAGGCCGAGGCACTTGCTGTCCTTGTCGACGATGACGAGGCGCTCGATCCGGTGCTTGTGCAGCAGGCGGCGCGCTTCTTCAGAGGAGGTCTCCATCTCCACCGTGACGACGTCGCGCGTCATCAGGTTGGCGACCTTCTCGTTCATGTCCTCGGCAAAGCGGGTGTCGCGATTGGTGATGATGCCGACGACCCTGCCATTGTCCTCAACGACCGGAATGCCGGAGAAGCCGGTGCGCTGCTTCAGTTCATTCAGCTCGCCGAGCGTGGCGGTCGGGGCAATGGTGATCGGGTTCATCACCACGCCGCTCTCGTATTTCTTGACCATGGCGACTTCCCCGGCCTGCTCCTCGACGGAGAGGTTGCGGTGGATGACGCCGATGCCGCCGGCCTGGGCCATGGCGATGGCGAGGCGGGCCTCGGTCACCGTGTCCATCGCCGCTGAGATCAGCGGAATGTTGAGCGGAATGGTTTTCGTCAGGAAGGTTGAGACGTTGACGTCGGCGGGAAGGACCTCGCTCGCGCCGGGCTGGAGAAGCACGTCGTCAAAGGTGATCGCTTGTCGGATTTTCATGTGGGGAGCTCCCTTTTCGGCCCCATAAGGGAGTCGCGCGGTCTTGTGAAGCCCTTGCTGCATTTTCATCTGACGGAACCGTTTTCCCCCATGACACCGCCTGCGCTGCCTGCTATCGCGGAATTAGTTACAAATGAAAATAATTGCTCTGGGAGGAGCGTATGTTGAGGCTTTCGGACTACGGGATGTCCCGTGAGAGAGGATTTCTTGCGTCATTTGATCCGGCGAAGGTGGAACTGCCCCCTGCCCTGAAACCGGCGCGTGACCTTGCCCTATCCATCCCTCAACTCGTCTGCACCGGCCGCGTGCGGGCCTTGCTGGAACGGTTGCCGGTGATCGACCTCACCGATTTCTGCGCCACCGCCAGCGAGGCCGAACAGCGGATCGCCATGCTGCACTATTCCTTCATGGTGCAAACCTATGTCTGGGGCGAGCCCGAGGCGCCGCGCGCCCTGCCCGCCTGTCTCGCCGTGCCGATCTGGCAGCTCAGCAAGAGCCTCGGCCAGCCGCCGCTGTTGCCTTACTCCTCCTACACGCTGGAGAACTGGGCCCTGATCGACGAGGCCGGCCCCATCGATCTTTCCAATGTCCGGGTGATCCAGCACTTTGACGGCGGGATGGACGAAGCCTGGTTCATCCTGGTCCATGTCGCCATCGAGGCGCGGGCCGGCGAGATGCTGGACGAAGCGCTGTCGCTGATTGGGGCTGCCGACGCTGGCGACGCCGAAGCAGCCGCCCGCAGCCTCTCTGTCATGTCGGCCGTGTGGGACGATGTGAACGCGATCTTCGACCGGATGCCAGAGCGCTGCGATCCCTATTGCTATTTCCACCGGGTGCGTCCGTGGATCCATGGCTGGAAGGACAATCCGGCCCTTGGCGGCGGACTTGTCTATGAAGGCGTGGACGAGACCGGCGGTGCGCCGCAGGCCTTCCGTGGACAGACGGGCTCTCAATCCTCCATCGTGCCTGCGATGGACGCGCTGCTGAGCGTCGGCCACGCGGCAGATCCGCTGCGCAGCTTCCTGGATGAACTTCACGCCTACCGCCCGCCGGCCCACCGTCGTCTGATCGAAGACATCCGCGCCGCCAGCAAGGTGCGGGCTTTCGTGGAGGGGTCCGGCGATGCGGCCCTGAAAACGCTCTACAATGAGAACGTTTCGAAGCTCGCCCGCTTCCGCACCCGGCACCTCGAATATGCAGCCAGCTACATCAACAAGCAGGCCAGCCACAGCGCAGGCAACGACCCCGACGTCGGCACGGGCGGAACACCCTTCATGAAATACCTGAAGAAGCACCGTGACGAAGCCGAGGCGCACCTCCTGCCGGTCTAACGGCTAGTCGACACAGATAGTCTGGGTGGCCCTGCCGTTCTCAACGCGGGTGTAGCAACCGAAGGGTTCATCGCTGGCCTGGCAGATCCCCTCGGCTGGCGCGCCTGCCTCAACGGGCCCTGCCGTGTCATCCAGCCGGCATTGGCCGAGACAGTCTTCGCTGCCGCGGCACGCCTGCCCGGCATCCGGATAAGTCTGGATGCAATGCTGCCAGCCGAGCATACCGGCTTGCCGGACCTCGCCGCCAGCCGCTTCACAGCGAGCCCGTTCCGCGGGCGTCGCAAACTGCGATGCGAATTGAATCCGCTCATAAGGCGGCGCTGAGCTGCCAAAGTCCGGATTGGCGGCGTGATAGTCCCGAAGCGTGCTGCAGGCGGCGATCACGGTGACCGCCGCCCCTAAAAGGATCAGCCGCGCTGGCGTCATCCGGGCCATCTCTCAAAGGCCGGAACGCCATCCGGAATATGATGGAAACTCGGCGCATCGGCCGTCTGCATCACCACTTGCGGCTGTCCGAACAGGCTGGTGTCGTCGAGTGAGCCAACCTTCAGGATCACCGCATCCGGCAAGGCCGGGGAGCGTGTCAGAATGTGCGTCCCGCAGTTCGGGCAGAATTCCCGCGTCACCGCGCCTTCAAGGTCGCCCCGCTTGAAGCCCTTCGGCTCTCCTTTGGTGTACCGGAATCCCGCCGTGGGCATGGCCATGAAATCGTTCGCCTGGCCGCCGGTAATGTACTGGCACTCCCGGCAATGGCATTCGCCCTTCATGACCGGTTCTCCATCCGCTTCGTAGCGGATTTCGCCGCAATAGCAGCCGCCTGTGGTTGTCATCGTCTATCCTCCCAATGTGTTGCCGCAATTGTGGAACGCCCGCCATGTTGGCGCAAGCGACAGTTAATTGGAACCTTTCCTGATGCTCGGGCATAAGTCTTGCGGAGGGAGTTGTTGAGCCAGAACGGGAAAAGCCTGCTCGCATGTCTGTAGACTCCACCACCCGCCAGATCACCGGCACTTCGGATATTTCCGTCGACGACGCGATTGCGCGGGCCCTCTGCGTGGCGAGAGACGGTTTTGGTGAACCAGACTGGTTCGATGTCGTCACAGCGCGCGGCTTTATTTCCAACGGTCAGGTGACGCACTATCAGGTGACGCTGAACCTGGGCTACGAAAAAGCCCGTCACAGTGATGGGATGTGTAGCAACGAGTACTATTTCCGGCGTGCCTGTGGCGGCGGCCGGAGTTTTTCGGGCCAGCACACGATCGAAGCCCGCCTCTGATAATCGTCCAGCAGTTGCACAGGCTTTCACCAGACATGTGTCAGTTCTGGAGTCCTTCTGGCCCCGGCTGCCCCCGAACTAGGCCTCATCTTGTCAGCGAGAGCCGTCCCGGCCCTCCGAATCTGCTGTAAATACTACAGTTTCACCCTTGGCGTTGTCGCTCTGGTCCGGGAATTGCCAGTCGGAGTATACTTTTTAGGTATTCCAAGGGCAGGTTGAACTCCGTGCGAGGTCTAGGTCGTCTCAAACTCACATCTGTCGCGCTGGTGGATTACATCGCCGCGCAGCGGCTGAAGAATACCCTGCTGATCAATGGATTCTGGCGGAGCGGCACAACATGGCTGCAACAGACGCTGGTCGAAGCGCTCCATGCAAAATCGCTGTTTGAGCCCTTCTCCCCCGCGGCCGGCCACCAATGGGACCAGTTCCACGGACGGGTCTCGGACGCCAGCCGCAATGTTTACATGCCTCTCTCGGCGGACTGCCTGACGCCTCGCGACCGGGTAAAACTGCACCTCGCACTGAGGGGCGTCGGCACCCATGGATATACGCACTTCCTGAGAGGGCCAGGCGACAAATCCTGGTCACGGGACCTCGTGGTCAAGTTTACCCAACTCGGTTTTGTGCTCGACGATGTGGCCGACACCTACCAGGTGCCGATCATCCATATCCGGCGCCACCCTGCTGCTGTGTTTGCGAGTTTCAGCGAGACCGACTGGTCCTGGCGCTTCGAGGACGTTCGCCTCAGGGAGCTTTACAGCCCGCAGGACTATTCAAAAGGTTCGCTTGAGCGGGAACGCGCCGAAACCCTGCTGCGCTTCGACCGGTTTCCTGCACAGAGGCTGGCCGCCATGTGGAGTCTGAGCGAAAGGTCCGCCCAGAGAAGCATCATTGCCGGCAAGGCTCATCTGGTGCGCTATGAGGATGTTGTGGACCAGGGACCCGGTATCCTGAACCGGCTGGAACTTTCTTCGGTGAATATTCCATCCAATGACACAGCGAGCCCTGTAACAACGTCAGGCCGGGAACAATTGTCGGTTTCGCAGCGCCTGAACGACTGGCGGTCGCGCCTCACACGGACGGAAATCGACACGATCGAGTCCGTCTGCAACGAACTCTTCCCGGACAATGGCTATTTCGACCGCGATGCGTCGAAGTCAGGCACCTATTCCCGCTAAGCAGCGGGACACCCCTGCTCACTTTGCCTGTGAGCGCCCTTTGAAGCCCTTTGCGACAACAAAGATTTCCGGACTGCCGGCGCGGCTCGCCGGCGGCTTGATGTGCTTCACGCTGGAGAAGTTCGCTTTCAGCAGGTCCAGCACTTCCTTGGTCGCGCCGCCCTGGAAAACCTTCGAGCAGAAGGTCCCGCCCGGCGCGAGATGTTCCACTGCGAACGCAGCCGCCATCTCAACCAGGGCGACCGTCCGCAAATGGTCGGTCTGCTTGTGGCCGGTGGTGTTGGCTGCCATGTCGGACAGGACCAGATCCGGCGCGCCAGTCAGCCCCTTGAGCAGCTCCGTGACATCTTCCGGATTGTTGATGTCGCCCTGGACAATGTGAACGCCGGCCAGCGGTTCCACCGGCAAGAGGTCGATCCCGGCGATCTCGCTCGCGCCCTTGATCTGAGCGACCTGCATCCATCCGCCGGGCGCACAGCCGAGGTCGACCACGCGTTGTCCGCGGCGGAACAGGTGCAGTTTCTCGTCGATTTCCAGCAGTTTGTAGGCCGCGCGGGCACGGTAGCCTTCGGACTTGGCCTTCTGGACGTAAGGGTCCTGAAGCTGGCGCTCGATCCAGCGCTTGGAGCTTTCATTCTTGGCGCGGTGGGCGATGATCTTGCGTTCACCCATGCGGCGTCCGGAGGACCCCTTTGTATCGGAGGGGCCTTTCCAGCGGCGTTTTTCGTCGTCTGTCATGGGGAGGCCTCCGCTGACCGGTCATTGCTGTCATTCTGCGAAGCCGGGGCTGCATCGCTGGCGCCGCTCTGACCATTCCGGCGGCGGTTACCGCGTCTGCGCTGACCTTTGCCGCCATACATCATTGACAACAACAGGCCCTCGCGCAGCCCCCTGTCGCCGACGCGCATGCGTTCGCCGGGGAAAGCATCCCAGATCGATTGCATGATCGCGCAGCCGGACAGCATGAGGCTGGCCCGCTCTTCTCCGATCGTCGGCAAGGTGGCGCGGCCTTCCAGGCCCAGGTCGCGCAGGAGCTTGACCGCCGCGTCGGCCTCGTCGCGGCTCATCCAGCTGCCGTCGACCTTGTCACGGCGATAGCGTTCCAGCTTCAGATGGACACCGGCAAGGCAGGTTACCGTACCGGACGTGCCGATCAGGTGTGAGCCGCGGGTTGCCATGGCGCGGCTGACGCGTTCCGTCCCCTTCCAAGCTTTGATCACCTCGCCGCAATGCGCAAGCATGGCCGGAAACGCCTCCTCTTCCGGCAAATGGCCGAAGCGCTCATGCAGGGTCACCACGCCCAGGGGCAGGCTCGTCCAGTCCTGAATGGGCGCGCGCTTGACGAGGCCGTGCGAGCCGCCTTCGCGCGCCACTTTGGCGTTCACCCAGGAAAGCTCTGTGGAGCCGCCGCCAATATCGATCACAAGCACCGTTTTCGCGTCTTCCGCCATGAGGTCATGGCATCCGATGGTTGCAAGCCGCGCTTCTTCCTTGGCGTTGATGATCTTGAAGGTCAGGCCGGTTTCTTCCTGGACCCTGCGGATGAAATCCGGCCCGTTTTCAGCCTGCCGGCAAGCCTCCGTCGCGATGCAGCGCACCCGGCCGACGCCGTGGTGTTTCAGCTTGCGCCGGATGGCTTTCAGCGCGTCCAGCGCCCGCTCGATGGCGGCGTCAGACATGCGTCCCGTTTCGTGCAGGCCTTCGCCGAGACGCGCAATCTGCGAATGCGAATCAACGACGCGGAAGGACTTCCCCCACGGCTCCGCCACGAGCAGGCGGCAATTATTTGTCCCAAGGTCGACGGCCGCATAAAGCGGTCCGCTACGCCCCTTGCGCGAACCTCGCCGGTTACCCCGGCGGTTCGCCGCTTTTTTGTCAGCCATGATGTGGCCCAAACTTAAATCTTGAGGCAATCTCTACCACAGGAGACGTAAATGACTAGTAGACGTAGCCTCTTTGGATGGTTGACCGGGGGACGCGGCCGCAAGAGCAAGCCGTCCGCCGAAGCACCCTATGTGCTGGACCGCCCCGTTGACCGGAATGTCAGCTACAATGCCGTCTCCACCTTCACGGCAAAATACCAGATCGGACAGGTCGTCCGGCACCGTCACTTCCCGTTCCGCGGCATCATTTTCGATGTGGATCCGCAGTTCGCGAATACAGACGAATGGTATGAGGCCATTCCGGAAGAAGTGCGCCCCCGCAAGGATCAGCCCTTCTACCACCTGTTCGCCGAGAATGAGCGCACGCACTACATTGCTTACGTGTCGGAACAGAATCTCGTTCCGGATGACTCTGCCCAGCCGCTGAACCATCCCGACATCCAGGAATGGTTCAACCTGACATCGCGCGGCACCTACGAACTCAAAAAGGGCGTCGCAAACTAGGCATCAGTTTGCCGGGCCTTCGGGCACGCCGTCCCCGCTCCCCAGAATACGGATCACCTCGTCCCAGTGCGCCAGCGCTTCGGCATCGCCCTGCGCGGCGACTTCAGCGGCCCGCAGCGTTGCGATCACCTCCGCATCTTCGCCATACTGGGCCGAGAGCTGGGCGGCGATTCTGGCGGCTTCGCTCATGTCTTGCCCGAATTGGCGCGGGCAATCGCCGCGGTCGTCGACTGTCCGTCCAGCACCGGCACGATGTGGACCGTCCCGCCCCGGGCCAGGACAATGTCCGCGCCCACAATCGTCTCAAGCGTATAGTCACCGCCCTTGACCAGCAGGTCTGGCTGGAGGGCTTCGATCAGGGCGGCGGGCGTATCCTCGTCGAACACGACGACGGCATCTACGGCACTGAGACCCGACAGCACCCGTGCCCGGGATTCCGCATCGTTTACAGGACGCGTCGGCCCTTTCAGCCGCTTGACGGAAGCATCTGAATTGAGGCCGACGATCAGGCGCCCACAGCGGCTCTTGGCTTCTTCCAGCACTTTGAGGTGCCCGGGGTGCAGGATATCGAAACAGCCATTGGTGAAGCCGACCGTGAGACCGGCGTCGCGCCAGGCTGCGACCTGTGAGATAGCAGTCTCGAGCGGGATGTGGCTGACACCCCCATTGATGAGCCCCATTTCGAGCGCGCCCTTTAGTTCCGCGGCGGAGACGGTCGCCGTTCCGGACTTGCCGACAGCAATCCCCGAGGCCGCAATGGCGAGGTCCACGGCCTGGCTGAGCGTCCCGCCGCCCGCAAGGCCGAGCGCCAGCGCGGCAATGGATGTATCCCCTGCTCCGGAGACATCATAGACTTCGCGCGCCTTGCCAGCCCGGTGCGTCACTTCTCCATCCTGCGTGATGAAGGACATGCCTTTGGCTGCGCGCGTGACGACAACGGCCTTCGCCGGAAGGGTTTTCGCAGCAGCGGCCAGTGCCTCAGCGGCATCCCGGTCAGTTTCTGTCGGCATGCCGAACGCATGCGCAAGCTCGTTCCCATTTGGCTTGAGCAGGTCGACCGCGCCATAGCGGCGGAAATCCCGGCCCTTCGGATCGGCGATCACCGGAATGCCAAAGGCCTCGCCTGCATCCAGCGCAGCCTTGATCACGGCATCGGTCATCGCGCCCTTGGCGTAATCCGAGAGGATGATCAGGGCTGCATCCGCGGCAACCTGATGGATCGCGCCCGTCAGTTTGACTTCGATGTCCGGGCCGATACTTGCGACTTCTTCCGCATCGACGCGCAGCAATTGCTGGGAACCGGCGACGAAACGGGTTTTCAGGGTCGTTGGCCGGCCACGCATGGCGATGAGATCAGCCTCGACATTCTGGACCTGCCCCATCAGAGACGCGAGTTCCCGGCCCTCTGGGTCATCTCCCACCACGCCGACCAGCGCAGTGAAAAGCCCCAGCGATGCGAGATTCCGGGCCACATTGCCTGCCCCGCCCGGCATGGAGGCTTCCCGGGTGCGGCGCATGATCGGCACCGGCGCCTCAGGCGAAATGCGGGACACGTCGCCATAGACGAACCGGTCGAGCATGACATCGCCGATACAGACGATTTTCCGGCCCGCAGCCGCATCGATCAGATCAATCAGGGATGAGCGCGCCATCAGCCGCGAACCGTCCCGGCCAAAAGGGAATCGGACATGTTCTACTCCGGTTTTGAATGGATATAGCCGCTGGCAGGAGCCCGTAAAAGGCGAAGCCGCAGGATCGGTGGATCCAAACCGTCCTTCGGTACGTATCTAACACATAAGAGTAAAAGGAAGGAAGCTCCCCTGTCTGACGCATCGGCTCCCATTATCGTCTGGTTCCGGGAAGACCTGCGGCTTTCAGACAATCCGGCCCTGCGTGCCGCAGTGCAGCAAGACTGTCCGGTGGTCTGCGTATATATTCACGCGGACGGATGCGAAGGCACGCGCCCACTGGGCGGTGCGTCCCGCTGGTGGCTGGACAAGTCACTCAGGGCGCTTTCTGACGATCTGGAACAGCTGGGTGGACGGCTGACGGTCCGGGCAGGCGATGGCAGCGCCTGCCTGGATGAGTTGATCGAAGAGACCGGCGCAAAGGCTGTCTACTGGAACCGGCGCTATGGCAAGGCGGAGCGGGATGTCGACGCCGCTATAAAGTCACGGCTGAAAGACCGGGACATTGACGTTCAGAGTTTCAACGGACGCCTGCTCGTTGAGCCCTGGGTCCTGAAAACGGGATCGGGCGGATTCTACAAGGTGTTTACGCCCTTCTGGAAGGCGCTGCGGGATTGTTACACGGCGCCAGCTGCCCTGCCCCGGCCGAATTCCCTGAAGGGCCCTCAACCCGATACACTCAAAGTCAGCGACCTTGGTCTGCATCCGACCAGGCCGGACTGGTCGACAGGGTTCGATGCGGTCTGGACTCCCGGAGAGGCGGGGGCGAACGCGCGCCTGAAAGCATTTCTTGACGGACCGGTCGACGCCTACCCTGACGACCGCGATCTTCCGGGCAAGGAGGATGGCACCTCCGGCTTGTCCCCGCACCTTCGGTTCGGGGAAATCGGCCCGGCGCAAATGTGGCGGGCGACGATTGCCGCAATGGAAGCGGGAAAGATTAAAGACGCAGGCGGATGGAAATTCCTTTCAGAGGTTGTCTGGCGGGAGTTTTCTTATGTCCTGCTCTACTACCGGCCAGACCTTGCCGACGAAAACTACAATGGTGATTTCGATCATATGCCATGGCGGACGGACGAAGATGCCCTGAAGGCATGGCAGCGCGGCCAGACCGGCTATCCCATCGTTGACGCGGGCATGCGGCAATTGTGGGAAACGGGCTGGATGCACAATCGGGTCCGGATGATTGTTGCGTCCTTCCTGACAAAGCATTTGTTGCTGCATTGGCGCCAGGGCGAAGACTGGTTCTGGGACACGCTGGTGGATGCCGACCCCGCCTCCAATCCTGCAAGCTGGCAATGGACCGCCGGGTCCGGCGCGGACGCCGCCCCCTATTTCCGGGTGTTCAATCCTATCACACAGGGTCAGAAATTCGATTCTGACGGTGCCTATGTCCGACGGTGGTGCCCCGAACTCGCGAACCTTCCGGACAAGGTATTGCACGAGCCCTGGTCGGCTGACGAGGTAACCCTTCGCAAGGCCGGCGTGAAACTTGGAACGGATTATCCGCGTCCGCTCGTTGAGCATAAAGCCGGTCGGGAACGCGCCCTGGAAGCCTATGAAACCCTTAAATCTCAACGCTCAAGCAAGTAAGACAGGCCAGCCATGAAACAGGATAATCCGGAAGCCATTGGATTCGAGCGCTCATTCTGGCAAACTGGGGACAGTTCCCTATGGCCAGAGGGAGGCACCATGACCGGGACGATACCAGCTTCGCCTAACACGATCCGGACCCTGAAAAATGTTCCGGCAAGCTTCAGGATCGCCTGTCTTGCCCTTCTGAACACCCAGCATGGTACATTGGAATTCCGGTTGCCGGATGACAGACAACTTGTGTTCAGGAACAAGCAAGCCGGGCCTCATGCAATAATCTCCGTGCACGACTACAATTTCGTGAAGCGGGCCATGGCCGGCGGCGATGTCGGTTTCGCCGAGGCCTATATGGATGGGGAGTGGTCGACACCTGACCTGACCGAAGTCCTGCGGTTCTTTTCCGCGAACTTCGAAGCAACCGGAAAACTGGCCGTTGGCGGGGCCGTGGTGCGCTGGGTCAATATGGTGCGGCATGTTTTCTCCAGCCGCAACACACGCGAAGGCGCCAAGAAGAACATCATGGCGCACTACGACCTCGGGAATGATTTCTACTCCCTCTGGCTCGATCCCTCCATGACCTACTCATCAGCAGTGTTCGAGAGCCCGAATGTTTCCCTGGAACAGGGTCAGTACGCGAAATACAGGAACATCTGTGACCGGATCGATGCCGGCCCGTCCAGCGATATTCTCGAGATTGGGTGCGGCTGGGGCGGTTTTGCGGAATACGCCGCCAAACAGCGAGGATCAAAGGTCACCTGTCTGACCATCTCCCCTTCCCAGCGTGACTATGCAATGGCGAGGATGCAGCGGGAAGGCCTGAGCGAACGGGTTGAAATCCGGCTCGAGGATTACCGGGATCACTCAGGCAAATATGATGGGGTTGCGTCTATCGAAATGTTCGAGGCCGTCGGTGAGTCCTACTGGCCGAGCTATTTTGCAAAGATCTTCGAGACGCTGAAGCACAATGGCAAAGCGGCCCTGCAGATCATCACGATCGATGACGACCTGTTCCCCAGATACCGCAAGCGTGTGGACTTCATCCAGCGCCATATCTTCCCGGGTGGCATGCTGCCGAGCGAGAAAGCGCTGAAAGAGCAATTCCATCTGGCCGGGCTCCGCCATGACGGCGTCACCTATTTCGGACAGGACTATGCCCGTACCTGCCGCGAATGGTCCCGCAGCTTCAACGATGCCTGGGACCAGATTTCCAAGCTCGGATTCGACGAGCCCTTCCGCCGCATGTGGAACTTCTACCTCGCCTATTGCGAGGCAGGTTTCGAGGGCGGCCGGATCAATGTCGGCCAGTTCCAGTTGTCGAAAGCCTGATTGGCTTCGGGACCAGTCATCCATGCAGGCGATTATTTTCGGCGCCTCTGGCGGCATCGGCGCTGAGCTTGTCGCTCAGTTGTCCGAACGGCCGGATATCCGCCGGGTTCATGCAGTATCCCGCAGAGGCACAGCCGCGTCCGGAAAGATCGTGTCTCACACCGCAGATATCACGGCAGAATCTGATCTCTCCAGCCTGGCAGACGCCTTGGAGCGGGAACAAGATATCCGGCTGGTGATTGTGGCAACCGGTATACTGTCTGATGGTGATGCCCTCATCCCGGAGAAATCCTATCGGCACCAATCCATGCAGGCATTTGAGCAGGTGTTCCGTGTGAATACTTTTGGTCCGGCTCTGGTGGCACGGTATATTCTTCCTCTCATGGCGCGCAACGGGCGGGCCGTTTTTTCAGCTCTGACGGCGCGCGTCGGCTCGATTGATGACAACCGGCTTGGCGGGTGGCACGCCTATCGCGCGTCCAAGGCAGCCCTGAACATGCTGCTCCGCAATTATGCCATCGAACAGGCCCGCCGGAATGATGATTTCATCGTTGCAGGCTTGCATCCCGGCACCGTGGATACCCGACTGTCGCGGCCGTTCCAGAAGAACGTTCCGGACGGGCAGCTTTTCACGCCGCAAATCTCTGCTGTTCACATGCTTCGGGTGATCGACAGGCTGACACCTGCGGATTCCGGCAAGTGTTTCGACTGGGCGGGCAAGGAAATCCCTGCCTAGACGAGCCGGCTTTGCTTCACAGCGGCTTCGATGAAGCTGGCAAACAGTGGATGCGGCTGGAACGGCCGGGATTTCAGTTCCGGGTGGTACTGAACGCCGATAAACCAGGGGTGCGAAGGGATCTCGAATATTTCCGGCAGCGTGCCGTCCGGGGACATGCCGGAGAACAGACCGCCTGCCTTTTCCAGCGCTTCGATATAGGCCGCGTTGACCTCGTAGCGGTGGCGGTGGCGCTCTGAGATATCCAGTGTGCCATACACTTCTGCGACCTTGCTGCCTTCTTTCAGGCGCGCCGGATAGGCCCCGAGCCGCATCGTGCCGCCCTTGTCACTATCAGCAGTTCGGACCTGCTTCTCATTGCCCTGGGTCCACTCTTCCATCAGACCGACCAGCGGATTCGGGGTCGAAGGATTGTTCTCGGTCGTGTTGGCGTCTTCGATGCCAGCCATGTGCCGCGCTGCCTCGATCACCGACATCTGCATGCCGTAGCAGATGCCAAAACACGGCACTTTGCGTTCGCGTGCGAAGCGGGCAGCCCGCATCTTGCCGTGCGCGCCTCGTTCCCCGAAACCGCCCGGCAGGATGATGCCGTGAACGCCTTCAAGAATATCGAGCGGGCGATGCTCGTCATCGAATTCTTCCGAATTGATGAGCTTCACCGACACTTTGACATTGTTGGCCAGGCCGCCATGGCTGAGCGCCTCGGCGACGGATTTATAGGCATCCGGCACGTCGGTGTATTTGCCCACGAGGCCAATGCAGACTTCGCCATCTGGATTATGGATTGTCGACGCGATCCGCTGCCAGCCGGACAGGTCCGGCTCGGGCGCGTCTTCGATGCGGAAATGGGCCAGCACTTCCTTGTCCAGCCCCTGCTCGTGATAGGCCTCTGGCACATCATAGATGTGGCGGACATCGCGGGCTTCGATCACGCTGGACGGGCGAACGTTGCAGAAGCTGGCAATCTTGCCTTTTTCATTCTCGGGGATCGGCCGGTCGCAGCGGCACAGCAATACCTGTGGCTGGATACCGATGGAGCGGAGCTCTTTCACCGAGTGCTGCGTCGGCTTGGTCTTCATCTCGCCCGCCGCCGGAATGTAGGGCAGCAGCGTCAGGTGGATGAAGCAGGCCCGGTCAGGGCCGAGTTCCTGGCCGAGCTGACGGATGGCCTCGAAGAAAGGCAGGCCCTCGATGTCACCCACCGTGCCGCCAATCTCGCAAAGCACGAAGTCAACGCCTTCTCCCGGATCAGACAGGACGAAATCCTTGATCTCGTTGGTGACGTGCGGAATGACCTGGATCGTCGCGCCGAGATAGTCGCCGCGGCGCTCTTTCTCAATGATGTGCTTGTAGATCCGGCCGGTGGTGATGTTGTCGGACTGTCTGGCCGACACGCCTGTGAAGCGCTCATAGTGGCCAAGGTCCAAGTCGGTTTCGGCACCGTCATCGGTCACGAACACCTCACCATGCTGGCGAGGACTCATGGTTCCCGGATCCACGTTCAGATACGGGTCGAGTTTGCGCAAACGGACGCCATAGCCGCGGGACTGCAGCAATGCGCCGAGGGCGGCGGAAGCGATACCCTTTCCAAGGGAGGACACCACGCCGCCTGTAATGAAAATATAGCGGATCATGGGAACACCCTGATGCCGTGATTCGGTTTTAGCTGGCGCGTCAAAAACAGACGCAAACGAGAATTATTGGGGATTGCCGCTTTCAGGTGCAGGCGTTTCCGGTTCAGGCTCAACCACTGCTGCGCCTTCGCCGTCTTCACCCTCAGTCGCGGTTTCCGGAGCCGCGGCGCTGTCATCCGACAGGCCGGCCTGCCCTGACAGCAGCGGAGCGGTCGGATCGAACAAGTCCGTCGGAGTGCCCGGCGCCGGAGCGCCGTCTTCAGGCGCCAGCACGCGTTCAATGTCCGAACGGTTGTCGCCGCCGCGATTGGCCAGAGTGGTCAGCGCGAGACTGGTGATGAAGAAAATTGCACCGAAAATGATGGTCGAACGCACCACAGCCCCAGCAGCGCCACGGCCAGACAGCAGCGAATTGGCCCCGCCGCCGCCACCGCCACCGATGCCGAGTCCACCGCCTTCTGACTTCTGGACCAGCACCAAGCCGATCATGACAAGGCTGGCGAGAATGTGAATCACAAGGATAACGTTCTGCATGACAAATCCGATACGTTTCGTCCAAGGCGCCCGCATATAGGGAATGCGGGCGCAGGCCAAGTCCTGCCTTCAGTCAGAATAGCAATCAGGCTGCAGCATAGATGGCGAGGAAGTCCGCCGCCTTCAAGCTTGCGCCGCCGATCAGGCCCCCATTGACGTTTTTAACCGCCAGGAGGTCCGCGGCATTGCCCGGCTTCATGCTGCCCCCGTAGAGAATTGGGATGAGATCAGCATCCGCGCCGAACATGTCCGCCAGGCTGCTGCGCAGGGCATTATGCATTTCATCAACAGCTTCGACCGTCGCGACATTGCCGGTTCCGATGGCCCAGACCGGCTCATAAGCAATCACGAGACGGTCTGCAGCGGCGCCTGAAGGCAGAGAACCGCGGAGCATGTTGGTCACGACCTCGATTGCCTTGCCGCTGTCACGTTCTGCCGCGGTTTCACCTACGCAAATGATCGGCGTGAGGCCGGCACGAAGCGCTGCAGCCGCCTGTGCGGCGACGATTTCGCTTGTTTCACCATGGTCCGCGCGGCGTTCCGAATGCCCCACGATCACATAGGCGGCGCCGGCATCTGCGAGCATTTCCGCCGAAACGTCGCCCGTATGGGCGCCGCTTTCGTTCGCATGGCAGGTTTCGCCGCCGATTTTCAGCGCGCTCTCACGCACCTGGTCTGCTGCCTGCATCAACAGGGTGGCAGGAACGCAGATGAGCGCTTCCACATTTTCCTTGGCTGGCGTGACGCCCGCAGCGATGGCAACAATTTCCTCAAGCGAGCTCCGAAGCCCGTTCATCTTCCAGTTCCCGGCAATAAGTGTCCGTGCCATCAGCGTTCCCTATCTTGATTGACATTGCCGGGTCGCCTAGCAAGCACTGAGCCATCCTGCAAATAGTTGAAAGTACACGCCTCATGCTCGCGCTCATGAAACGCCTGACCCAAACGATTCTTGGCAAGTTCATTGCCATGATCATCATTGCTGGCATGGCGTTCTGGGGCGTGGACCAGGTTTTCAACCAGGTTCGCAACGGTCTTGGCTCCGATCTGCTGGCAGCAGGCAGATCTTCGGTCACCGTGGACGCCTTCGACCGGCGGATTGAAGTCATGCTGCGCAACGTGAACCAGCAGTCTGACGACCCGATCACCAAAGAACAGGCGATTGAGCGCGGCATGGTCGATCAGGTGTTCCAGCTACAGCAATCGCAAACAACGATGCTCGGCTTCGCATCCAAGATCGGCATTGCGCCCTCTACAGACGCCGTGCTGGCGGAGTTGAAAAAAACGGACGCCTTCAAGAATCCCCTGACCGGCGAACTGGATCTCGCGACGTATCAGCGGGTTCTGGCCCAGAACCGGTTTTCCCAGGCAGAATATGAGGCTCAGCTGAAAAGCGACCTGACCCTGCAAGCCCTGCAAGCCGGAACGCTCGCCGGACTGATGCCGCCGGACGTGATGAAAGCCATTCAGACCCGCTATCTGGCAGAATCACGCGATGTCGCCTGGTTCATTCTGGACGCTGCCGACATTCCCGAGCCCGCGGCACCCACCGAAGAAGACGTTCTCGCCTTCTACAATGAGAATCTGGATGCGCTGAAACAGCCAGAGCGGCGCTCCATTGACCTTCTGAAAGTGTCTGCTGACGACTTCCTGAGCCAGGTCGAGGTGACAGATCAGGAAATCGCGACAATCTATGAAGCCAGCAAATCGGAGCGTTTTTCGGAGCCTGAACAGCGTACTTATGTTGAGTTGATGTTCGGCTCGCGCGATGCAGCCCGGGATGCGTTCGCAGCACTCGCCGGCGGGGCGGATCCCTCGACGCTACAGGGGATCGTTTCCCGGGAGTCCAGGACATCGCTGGCCGAGGATGTCGAAGACCAGTTGCTGCGCGATGCGATGTTTGGCCCGGGCCGTCAAAGCGGCGCTCTCTTCGGGCCGAAAGACATGGGCGACGGACGCTGGCTGGTGGCACGCCTGGTGTCGATCCAGCCGGGCGCCGTTTTCCCGCTGGAAAGCGTCAGTGATGAAATTCGCTCAGGCCTCGCACGTGAACGTGCCACCCTTCTGCTCTACGACAAGCTTGAAGCGCTGGACCGTTCGATCAATGCCGGTTTTGACCTGAAACAGATCGCAGAAGAGATCGGCGTGCCGGTCATCTCTTTCGAGCCGGTCGACAAGAATGGCTACACGGAAGACGGTCTGCCGATGATCGGCCTTCTGGAAGCTGGTGACGCATTCCAGCAAGCTTTCCTCATGAACGTCGACGACACATCAAACCAGTTCACCAAGGATGATGTGACCTATGTGATCTCGACCCGCGAGATCGTACCGCCATCTACTCCGGCATTCGATGAAGTGAAGGATGACGTCCGTCAGGCGCTGGTTCTGCGGAATGAGGGCGAAGCTGCGCAAACCCTGGTCAACGAGATCAAGGACCGCATTACCAGTGGCGCCTCCACCCTCGAATCGGAGGCGCAAGCCGTGAGCGCTCCTGTTGAAACACCTCCGGCGGCAATAACCCGCATGACCGCCGAAGAGAGCGGCCTGCCCAATTCAGCCATCGGCGGCGTTTTCTCCGGCAAGCCGGGCGATGTCTTCACCTATCCTAACCGGACGGGCGACAAGTACATGATCGTGCAGCTTCAGGCCGTGAATGATCCATCGGCAGAAGCACTGGCTGCGGCGGACCCGAACGCGTCGAGCTCTCTTGTCTCCTCGCTCGATTCAGATCTGGCCACGGCAATGGAAGCCGAGATGGCGGGCGCGGTGAAGCTGAAGGTGAACGGCGCGGCCTACAACGCCTACAAGGCATCGATCTCGTCAAACCAATGAGCCGCGCAAAGCTGATCGTTCGCCGACGGATCGGGGATGTCGAAACGCCCGTCGGCGCCTTGCTGAAACTGGGTGACGACACACCCGGCACGTTCCTGTTCGAGTCGATTGCAGGCGGTGAGCGGCTGGGCCGCTATTCGTTTATTGGTGGGGCACCACAGGTCTGGTTCCGCATCAACAATGGCGTCGCCGAAACCGCAACGACGGCAGACTTTTCAGACGCCTCTCCCGTTGAAGGCACCCCGGTCGAAGCTCTCAGAGCGTTCGTTGAGGCTGCCCGAGCAGAGACGGAAGACGACCTGCCGCCGATGGCGTCCGGTGCGTTCGGATATGTCGGCTATGACATGATCCAGCATGTCGAACCCGTTTCGATCACAAAGCCGGATGCGCTCAACGTACCGGAAGCCCTGCTCGTCATTCCCAAAGTGGTGATCGTTTTCGACCATATCTATCAGGAACTGCTCCTGATCGGCCGGGTTGAGAACGGCAATGAAGACGAGATCAATCAGCAACTCGATAAAATCGAAGAACAGCTTCAAGCCCTGCCCGTCCTGCCACCAGCAGATCAATCCGCAGAGCCTGTCACGCTAACCTCGAATACCAGCAAGGAACGGTATTTCGAAATTGTCGAGAAGTGCCGGGACTACATCAAGGCGGGCGACATTTTCCAGGTTGTTCCGAGCCAGCGTTTTTCGACGCCATTCAACAAAAAATCGATCAGCTTCTATCGCGCCCTGCGCCGCCTGAATCCGTCTGCGTTCATGTTCCACATGAATTTGGGCGATGTCCGTTTAGTCGGATCCAGCCCGGAAATTCTTGTTCGTGTGCGGAATGGACGGGTTGCCATCCGCCCGATCGCCGGCACCCGTCCCCGCTCAGGAGATCCGGTCGAGGATGCGAAGCGCGCCGAGAGCCTGTTGAACGATCCGAAGGAGATCGCTGAACACCTGATGTTGCTTGACCTCGGCCGTAATGATGTCGGCCGGGTTGCGGCATATGGAAGTGTTCAGGTCACCGAGCAATTCATCGTCGAACGCTACAGCCATGTCATGCACATCGTCAGTCATGTTGAAGGCGACCTGCGCGAAGGGCTCGACGCGGTGGACGCGCTGTTTGCGGGATTTCCTGCAGGCACGGTCTCGGGCGCACCGAAGATCCGCGCCATGCAGATCATCGACGAGATGGAAACCAATGCCCGTGAAATTTATGGCGGTGCCGTCGGTTATTTCGGGTGGAACGGAGATCTCGACACCTGCATCGCCCTGCGGACCGCTGTGCTGAAAGATGGCCAGCTGCATATCCAGGCGGGCGGCGGCGTCGTGCTCGATTCCAACCCTCAGTACGAATATGACGAAACCCAGCACAAGGCTGGCGCGCTGAAGCGGGCCGCAGAACTGGCTGCAGCTTACGAGTTCGACCAATGAGCCGGAAGAAGATCCTCGTCATCGACAATTATGACAGCTTTACCTGGAACCTGGTCCATTACCTGGAAGAACTTGGTGCCGACACAAAAGTTGTCCGGAATGATGAGCTGACCGTCGAGGAAGCGCTCGCAACCGGCGCGGATGGCGTTCTCCTCTCCCCCGGCCCCTGTACGCCGAATGAGGCCGGCATCTGCGTGGACCTGATCCGCAATGCACCGGAAGATCTGCCGATCCTGGGTGTGTGTCTCGGACACCAATCCATCGGCCAGGCCTTCGGTGGGAAAGTCATCACGGCGCGGGAAATCCGCCACGGCAAGCTTTCAGACATCCATCAGACCGGCGGGGATCTCTTTCAGGGGCTACCGGAGACGTATCGTGTCGTGCGTTACCACTCTCTGGCTGTCCGCCCGGAAGACCTGCCGGAAGACCTCGTCGCCGATGCCTTCACCGATGACGGTGAGATCATGGCCCTGCATCACAAAACCCGTCCGGTGTATGGGGTGCAATTCCACCCGGAAAGCATTCTGACCGAACACGGCCATGCCTTGCTCAAAAACTGGCTGGACAGGCTCTGATCTTCCTCCGCTATTGAGCCCGCCAGTCAAGACCGCTATCGGTTTCGCCAATGACCGACACACCTCCTCTCTCCCATGCGCTACAAGCGCTCGCGCGGCGCCAGCCGCTTGAAGACGATGTTCTGAAGGGAGCGTTCGATACACTTCTGTCAGGCGACGCTGCTCCAGAAGAAATTGGCGCATTCCTCATGGGGCTCGTGGTGCGCGGTGAGACTGCGGGCGAGCTGACGGCCGGCGCGACGATCATGCGTCAACATGCACGCAAGGTACCAACAACCGGTCCCTTGCTGGATACTTGCGGAACCGGCGGCTTGCCATGGAAGAGCCTCAACACGTCAACGGCATGCGCCATCGTTATTGCAGCTGCCGGTGGGCGCGTTGCCAAGCATGGCAACCGTTCCGTGCCGCCTAAAACCGGATCCGCTGATGTCCTGGAAGCCCTCGGCGTGAACCTGGAGATCAGCGAAGAGGAGTTTACCAATTGCCTCGACGGCGCAGGCGTTGCTTTCCTCTTTGCACGTAGCCATCACAGCGCCATGCGCCATGTCGCGCCCGTTCGGGCACAGCTTGGCATCCGGACGATCTTCAACCTCCTTGGGCCGCTGACCAATCCGGCCGGAGCGTGTCATCAGGTTCTTGGGGTGTTTGCGCCCGAATGGGTTGAGCCGATGGCAGAGACGCTTGGCAGGCTCGGCACGGAGCGGGCCTGGGTCGTTCACGGCCTCGATGGCATCGACGAGCTCTCCATCGCCGGTCCGAGCAAGGTGTGCGAAGTACTTGAGGACGGGACGCTCAACGAGTTTGAAGTCCACCCGTCCGATGCCGGGCTGGGCACGCATCCGCTCTCAGCGCTGGAGAGTGAAGACGTTGCAGGCAATGCGCTTGCGATCACCGAACTTCTTGACGGACATGAGAACCCCTTCCGGGAAACAGTTCTTCTGAATGCCGCGGCAGGGCTGCATGTCCATGGCAAAGCCTCAGACCTGAAGGAAGGCGCCGCCATGGCGGCAGAAGCGATCGACTCCGGCGAGGCAAAGCAGACATTGCGCAAGCTGGTGAAGCTTTCGCGGGGCGAACCGCTCGAATGAAGACAGCGCTCGACAAGATCATCGACTACAAACACGGCGAAGTGGCTGAGCTGAAGCGGCAGATCAGCTTTTCAGCCATGGATGAGAAGGCCCGTGCCGCATCCCCTCCGCGAGGGTTCTCTTCAGCACTGTCCCACGTTGCCGCTGAAGACCAGAACGCGCTGATTTGCGAGCTGAAACGCAAAAGCCCCTCGGCGGGAGAGATCCTGCCAGGTGCAGATCCGGTCCAGATCGCAAGGGAATACGAGGCCGGTGGCGCAGCGTGCCTATCTGTGCTGACCGATGGCCCGAGTTTCGGTGGATCCCTCACGGATTTCGCGGCGATCCGGGAAGCTGTTACCATTCCGATGTTGCGCAAGGACTTCATGATAGACCCGATCCAGGTCACAGAGGCGCGCGCCTGGGGCGCTGACTGCATTCTGGTCATCATGGCCAGCCTGGACGATGCGCTGGCCGCCGAACTGACCGATTGCGCCATGGGCTATGGCATGGATGTTCTGGTGGAAACGCACAATGAAGCCGAACTGGAACGTGCGCTGCGCCTGCCCTCACCGCTGATCGGTATCAATAACCGGGACCTAAAGCGCATGGTCACCGATCTTTCGACGACCGAGCGCCTTGCGCCGCTTGTACCTGCTGATCGTCAGATGGTTGCCGAAAGCGGAATTTCGTCTACCGCGCACATCGATCGCTTGCGTCGGACCGGGGCGCGCCGCTTCCTGATCGGCGAAAGCCTGATGAAGCGCGGATTAGAACGCCAATCGGCTGTCAGAGAGTTGCGAACAACTTCCGGCAATTGACCCGAACAGTGAACACATGTAGAACACATGTGAACAAAGATTCGGACCAGAGGCGGCCCAACATGTTGACCAATAAGCAAAAAGAGCTCCTGCTCTTCATCAATGAGCGGATCAAAGAGACAGGCGTCTCTCCCTCTTTTGACGAGATGAAGGAAGCGCTCGATCTCGCTTCGAAATCCGGTATCCACCGCCTTATCACCGCGCTCGAAGAACGCGGCTTCATCCGTCGCCTCGCCCACCGGGCCAGGGCCCTGGAAGTTCTGAAATTGCCGGAATCGGCTGTCGCGTCTGCAACGCCTCGCGGACGGAAGGACTTCCGCCCCGCCCTGGTTTCTGCGGGTCGGCCGGCGGCTGAAGCGTCGCCGCGCACCGTTCCCCTGATTGGCCGGATCGCCGCAGGTCTTCCGATTTCCGCAATCCAGCAGGACAACGGACATGTGAACGCCCCGGATGGGCTATCCGACAGCGAAGAACACTTTGCACTCGAGGTACAGGGCGACTCCATGATCGATGCAGGTATTCTGGAGGGAGATATCGTGATCTGCCGCCGGACTGAATCGGCCAGCACCGGGGATATTGTCGTGGCGCTCATCGATGGTGAGGAGGCGACGCTGAAACGCCTTCGCCGCAAAGGGGCTTCCGTCGCACTGGAAGCAGCCAACCCGGCCTACGAGACGCGTATATTCGGGCCTGACCGGGTCGCAGTCCAGGGCCGTCTGGTGGCGCTGGTCCGCCGGTACGACTAATTACATGCCCGCCAGGGCCGTTTTCCACACTCCGGAGCGGTCAGGCGTTTTGGGCCTTTCTGTCCCGATTTTATGGTTATGCCGCCGGATGTGATGACGTCGGCCCAATCCAGTCTGAGATGAAGGTCGTCGAGGCGGAGTTCGACAGCCGGTACTGCGTCACCGTCCCGGTAGAACGTCGCGGCTCCGTCGGTAACCCCATTCCCCACAACAGGATAGGTGCACGTTGGGGCGGTACACGGCGCGCCCGGGTTAGCATTAGAGTACCGAAGCGGTGACAATCCATCGCCATCGATCATTTCAAAGCGGACGATTTCTCCATTCCCGCTCCTCAGGAACAGCTCACCGGATGGCGCCCAATGGGCAATAACGTCTTCTGACCGCACCCACAGAATAGCTGCAGGCAGAATCAGCAAGACAGAGAGCAAGATGCGCGCGCTTCCCCGCGCCGCCATCGCACAGGCGATTGCGCAGGAACTGAGTACCAGCGTCGCGGCTGGCATCGTCTTGGGGAGTGTATAGGCAGCATTTGGCAGGGAAGCGCACCAATGAGCCACCGCCAGGACAGCTTCCAGCGACAGTCCGAACAATCTCAATCCTGTATCCCCAAACCCAAAGGGCGTCAGGATCAGGGACAAGGCCGCGAGCGGGGCACTGACGAAAGATATGATCGGCATCGCCAGCAGATTGGCGAGAAGGCCAAACCCCGCCAACCGGTCAAAGTGATAGATGGCGAATGGCGCGGTGGCGGCACCCGCCACCAATGACGTCACGAAGAGGGATGCCCAGCTAAAGCTCATCGATCCAAGAATGCGTTCTCGCTCTGCCCGGCGCCGCGACCAGGCATCATAGGTCGCGATCAAGGCCCCGGACGCAGCGAAGGACATCTGGAACCCTGGAGTCATCACACTTTCAGGCTGTAGCAAGACCACCAGAATCATCGCGATTGCATAGGAACGTAAACTGAGCGCCGCCCGGTCTGCGAGAACGGCGCCGAAGACAACAGCAGACATGATGAACGCCCGCTGCGTGGAAACGCTTCCCCCTGAAATGACGAGGTAAACGAAGCTCGCTGACAAGGCCGCGATCGCCGCAGGTTTCTGAACGGCTATGCGTAATGCGAGCGGTTCGATGAAGGCCAGACCGCGCCTTACAAGCAGGAAGACAAGCCCCCCAACCATGGCCATGTGCAGCCCTGAAATGGCAAGGAGGTGCGACAGGCCGGATGCCCGCAACGCTTCCTGATCCTCCATCTTCATGAAGCTGCGGTCCCCGGAAACGAGTGCCGCTGCGAACCCGCCTGCTCGCGAGCCGGCTGCTTCATTCACATGTTCGGCAAGCCGCCTGCGGAACGCAGCTACACGGAGGTCCAGCTGTTTCGTCCGGCTGTCGGGGGCGCCAAGCGTGCCCCCTCTGCAACGTCCCATCACATACCCGACGCCGCCCAGCTGTTCGAACCAGGCTTGCCGCCGGAAATCATAGTCACCGGGCAGCGACGGCGATGGTGGGGGTCGCAGAAGCGCGAAACATCTCACGAACCGCCCCGGTGCAACCTGCAGGTCCAGCCGATGCGTGACCCGAACAAATTTCGGGGTTTCTTCTGCGCTAACGCCGGAAAGCGCATGAACCTCTATGCGCAGCCGATTCCCCTTTGCCCCCGGTTCCACTTCACGGACCCATCCTTCCAGCATCAGGGGCCGCATCCCGGAACTGATGACAGGCGCTTCAACAGAAGCGGTTCTAAAGGTCGCTGCGGTGAAACCTCCGATCAATCCAAGAAGGACGAGTGCCGGAAGATTGATGGCCGACATCCACCAGACCCATCTGGTGGAAATGTAGAGGATACCTGCCACAAATGTTGCAATGAGACAGGGCCAGATCAGCGGCTCGTTTGACAGGGTAAAATAGACGATTACTCCCCCACAAAGGGAAAAGCCGAGCAGCAACGGACGCGAGTCTATTTCCGCAATAGACCAAAGGCTGCCCCACACGGCTGCAATAGCTGGCGCCAGCCCCTTGCCTTCAGCAGCAACCTTGTGTTTCTGCCAGCCAGGACGCCTGAACTGCAGCATTAAGCGGAGCCCTCACGAGACATGGACGTTGTCACGCGGTTTGCCCCCTCTCCCACTGGCATGCTCCATATTGGAGGCGCCCGGACTGCACTTTTCAACTACCTTTTCGCGAAACACAACAACGGGAAGTTTCTTCTGAGGATCGAAGACACTGACCGCGAACGTTCGACGCCGGAAGCGACTGCCGCCATCCTTGAAGGGATGGACTGGCTTGGGCTCACGCCGGATGAGCCGCCGGTGATGCAATTCGAGCGCGCCTCCCGGCATGCCGAAGTCGCAGAAGAGATGATCCGCCTCGGCACGGCATTCCGGTGTTATGCCACTCAGGAAGAGCTACAGGCGCGCCGGGACCTCGGCGAAGAGAAGCGGAAAGCTGCGAAAGCGGAAGGCATATCCGATGAGGAGAAGGCCTCCCTGCTTGAAGAAGCCCATGCCTTGCTGGCGCCTTACCGGTCTCCCTGGCGGGACGGTGCCCCGCCGCCCTCGCCCGACGCCCCCTACACTGTGCGCCTGCGGGCGCCGGAGAGTGGAGAACGTATCCTTGAGGATGGCGTTCAGGGCACAGTCCGCATTCAGGCAGACGAGCTGGATGACCTTATCCTGCTGCGCGCCGATGGCACGCCGACCTATATGCTGGCTGTCGTCGTCGACGATCACGACATGGGAATCACGCACATCATCCGTGGCGACGATCATTTGCGGAACGCCTTCCGGCAGATCCCGATTTATGAGGCGATGGGCTGGGACGTTCCGTTCATGGCCCACGTTCCGATGATCCACGGCGCCGATGGTGCGAAACTCTCCAAACGGCACGGGGCGCTCTCGACGCTTGCTTACCGCGAGATGGGGTACTTGCCCGAAGCGATGCGGGCATATCTGCTGCGTATCGGCTGGAGCCATGGTGATCAGGAAATCTTCACCGACGAAGAGGCTGTCGCCGCTTTCGATGTCTCCGGCATCAACCGTGCCCCCGGACGGCTGGACCTCGACAAACTCGGCCAAGTCAACTCGCACTTCCTGCGCCTGGCAAGCGACGAGCGTCTGTTTGATTTGCTAAAGCCCTACTGGGAGGCAGAAGCGCCGATCGGTGACGCCGAATCCCGATTGCGAGCAGCCTTGCCCCACATGAAAGACCGGGGCACGACTTTGCCGGAACTTGCACAGGCATTTTCGTTCCTGTTGGCCAAAAGACCGCTGGAAATGAACAAAAAGGCCAGAAAGGCTGTTCGCGGTGAGGGACTTGACCGTTTGCGTAGCTTGCGCGACGAACTGCAGCAGCTGTCGGATTGGACGGCTGAACAGATTTCTGTGACGATTGCTTCTTATTGCACTGCACAAGGCCTATCTATGGGGCAGATAGGCCCTCCGTTGCGCGCTGCGCTCACAGGCGGACTGCCAGCACCGGATATTGCGCCGGTACTGGAATGGCTCGGCCGGGACGAAGCGCTTGGAAGAATTGAAGATCAACTGGCGCCGGAAAATGCTCCGGGCGCCTGAGAAACAAGAAGGGTTTGAAGGTTAAGGCTGATGGAAAACAAGACGAAACAAACCGGCACCGCAAAACTGGATGTTGCTGGTAACTCCTACGAACTGCCGGTCCTGTCCGGAACACACGGCCCCGACGTAATCGATATCCGTCGGGTATACGCGGAAACGAACCATTTCACGTTCGATCCGGGCTTCACCTCCACAGCCAGCTGTGAAAGCCAGATTACGTTCATCGACGGGGATGAAGGCGTGCTTCTTCATCGCGGCTACCCGATCGGCCAACTTGCTGAACAGTCCACCTTCCCGGAAGTCTGCCATCTGATCCTGTATGGCGAGCTGCCGACAAAGTCTGAGCTCGAAGACTTCAACGATACGATCAAGCAGCACACCCTGCTTCACACCCAGATGGATCGTTTCTTCGAAGGGTTCCGGCGCGACAGCCACCCAATGGCGATGCTGACAGCAACGGTTGGCGGACTTGCCTCCTTCTATCCGGGCGCCATGGACAGCGAGGACCCGGAAGAGCGCCGTCTCAACTCGATCCGTCTTCTTGCAAAGATGCCGACCCTCTGTGCCAGAATCCTGAAGTACAATCTCGGCCAGAAATACGTCGATCCGCGGAACGAGTACTCGTACGCAGAGAACTTTCTGAACATGTGTTTCTCGGTTTCAGCCGAGGACTACAAAGTCGACCCGGCAATCGCCAAGGCGATGGACCGCTTCTTTATCCTGCACGCTGACCACGAGCAGAACGCGTCGACCTCGACCGTCCGTCTCGCCGGCTCGTCGGGCGCTCACCCGTTCGCCGCTGTCGCTGCAGGCGTGGCCTGCCTCTGGGGCCCCAGCCATGGCGGCGCCAATGAAGCCTGCCTCAATATGCTGCACCAGATTGGCTCGGCAGACCGGATTCCGGAATTCATCGAGAAGGCCAAGGACAAGAACGACCCCTTCCGCCTCATGGGCTTCGGCCACCGCGTGTACAAAAACTACGATCCACGCGCCAAAGTGATGCGCGAGTCAGCCCATGAAGTGCTCGACCTGCTCGGCCTCAAGGATACGCCGATCCTCGAAGTGGCGATGGAGCTGGAACGTATCGCCCTCGAAGACGAGTACTTCATCGAGAAGAAGCTCTACCCGAACGTCGACTTCTATTCCGGCATCATCCTGGATGCGATCGGCTTCCCGAAGCAGATGTTCACTGTGCTGTTCTCGCTCGCCCGCACCGTCGGCTGGGTCGCCCAGCTGAACGAAATGATCGACGACCCGACCCAGCGTATTGGCCGTCCGCGCCAAATCTATACCGGTGCGGCGAAGCGGGATTATGTTCCGATCGATCAACGCTAAGGCACGTTGAGATGAATATGGAAACGCCACCTGCCGCGAACAGGTGGCGTTTTCTTTTCTGCGTCACCAGAAGAATTTCCCCGTTCCCTTCAGCCCCGACTCCTTGCTAAAGGCTGGCTCATGAAAACCGCTGTCATTGTCTTTCCTGGTTCGAACTGTGATCGTGATGCCCACGACGCGCTCCTCAAGGTTACCGGCAAGGCGCCGGCCATGGTGTGGCACAAGGACGGAACGATCCCCGAAGGCACGGACTTCGTGATGGTGCCTGGAGGCTTCTCCTACGGAGACTACCTGCGCTGTGGTGCCATGGCAGGCAATTCTCCGGTCATTTCCCAGCTGATCGCTCATGCCGAGCGCGGCGGCTATGTTCTAGGCGTCTGCAACGGGTTCCAGATCCTGTGCGAGACAGGCCTGCTGCCTGGCGCATTGATGCGCAATGCATCGCTGCACTTCGTCTGCAAACCCCAGCCGTTGACAGTCGAGACCTCCAATACGGCCTTCACCAGTGCGTATCAGGGACGCAGTGAAGTCGTCATCCCGATCGCCCATCATGATGGCAACTACTACGCAGATGACGCCACGCTCGACCGGATAGAAGGCGATGGCCACGTGGCATTCCGTTATGCGGCCGGCGAAAACCCGAATGGTTCAGCCCGCGATATCGCCGGCATCCTCAGCCAGAACGGGCGCGTCCTTGGACTCATGCCTCACCCGGAGCGGGCCATTGGCGGCCATGAAGGTGGTGATGACGGTCTCGGACTGTTCGAGAGCCTGCTGAGCGCAGCCTGAAGCGCTGGTCAGCACCTGCCCGCCCCGGTATGAGGCGGTATGACTTCTTCTGTTGATCCGAATAAATTGTCGGCCCGCCTGTCCGAAGCGTCTGCGCTTCGCAATGCTGGACACGTTCCCGAAGCGATTGCCGCATATCGCGACGTCCTCGGCATGGAACCCAACTTGCCGGACAGCTGGTACAATCTTGGCTGGCTGCTCCGCCGCAATGGGCAACCTTCCGACGCCCTGAAAGCTTATGAAGAAGCACTGGCAAGAAACATTACGGGCCCCGAAGAAGTCTGGCTCAATATTGGCGTTTTACACGCAGATGATTTCCTGAAACCGGATGCTGCCATTGAGGCTTATGAGCAGGCACTGAAGCTCAAGGAAGACTTTGTTCCAGCCCTCTTCAATCTGGCAAACACGCATGAAGACCTTGGACAGGTCGAACGCGCTGTCGCGCTCTATCAGAAGATCCTGGAAGTTGCGCCCATGGAAGCCGAGCCTTTGGCGAGGATCGCCAATATCAGCCGGCCGACTTCGCTGGACGACGGGATCGTCAAACGCGTCGACGAAGCCCGAGTCCGGCAGGACATCCCTGCAGCGTCTCGCGCCAGTCTTGAATTTGCCTTTGGCAGAATGCTCGACTTCCTTGGCGAATATGATGCTGCCTTCGCCGCTTATGAGCGCGCAAACCAGGCGTCAGAGTCCGTGCGTCCGCCGAATTATCCGGGATTTAACCAAGGCAGGAGCGAAGCCATTGTGGATGCGCTTAAGGCAATGCCGGCCCCATCGGCTGGGAAGCTGCCCTCTTCCCCGATACAGCCGGTATTCATCCTCGGACAGTTCCGCTCCGGCTCGACCTTGCTGGAACAGATCCTCTCCGGCCACAGTCAGGTTTCGACCATGGGTGAGCTGCCCTTGCTGGCTCAGATCGGTGCCAAGCGGTTTTCTCCATATCCTGCAAAGCTTGCAGACGCTTCAGAAGAAGAGCTGGCGAATGCGCGGGGAGAATACTTCAAAGGTCTCGAAGACCGCCGTTCGGGTCTTTCAGGTATTGTGACCGATAAGCGCCCGGACAACTATTTTCACGTCGGGATGATCCTGCGCCTCTTTCCGGAAGCCAGAATTCTTCACACGGTGCGGGATCCGCGGGATGTTTGCCTGTCGACGTTCTTTGCCCATCTTGATCTTCATCAGGTGCACGCAACGGACCTTAAGAATATCGCCCGGCACTACAGGGCTTATGAACAGCTCATAGCCCATTGGAAATCACTGGCGCCAGATCAGATTCTCGATGTCCCCTATGATACGCTTGTAAACGAGCCCGAACGGGAAGTGAGAAGAGTCCTCGATTTCCTGGGCCTGCCTTTTGAGCAAGCCTGTCTCGAATTTCATGCCTCCTCCGCACCCGTGAAGACCGCCAGTGTCTGGCAGGTACGTGAGCCGCTTTATACACGCTCCTCAGGACGCTGGCGGAACTATGAAAAGCATCTCGGCCCAATGATGGAGGTTCTCAATGGCACAACACGCTGAGCTGATCGCGAGCCTTCCGAAAGCCGAACTGCACCTTCACATTGAGGGTAGTTTTGAACCGGAAATGATGATGCAGATTGCGGAGCGCAATCGGGTCGAAATTCCGTTTAAAACTCTGGAAGACGCAAAAGCTGCCTACAATTTCTCGAACCTTCAGGAATTTCTGGACCTCTATTATCAGGGCATGAACGTCCTGCGCACGGAGCAGGATTTCCACGACCTGACCTGGGCCTATCTCAACCGTGTAAAAAAAGACAATGTCCGGCACGTCGAGATGTTCTATGACCCGCAGGCGCATACCGGGCGCGGCGTCGCATTCGGAACAGTGACTGAGGGTATTCTCTCCGCTCTGGAACGCGGAGAAAAAGAACTCGGCATCAGTTCGATGTTGATCATGAGCTTCCTTCGACACCTTTCGGAAGAAGACGGCTTTGCGCTGCTGGAGGAATCAAAACCCTGGCATGACAAGTTCGTCGGCGTTGGCCTCGACAGTTCGGAGGTCGGTCACCCGCCCCTGAAGTTTGAACGCCTTTTTGCCCGATGCAGGGAACTTGGCTTCAAACTCTGCCTGCATGCCGGTGAAGAAGGTCCGCCCTCCTATGTCAGGGAAGCGCTTCTGGACATTGGCGCGGACCGGATCGATCACGGGAACCGGTCCATGGAGGACGCTGGCCTGATCGAGATCCTGCGCGATACGCAGACCCCCCTGACCAACTGTCCGCTGTCAAACCTCGCCCTTTGTGTAATTGATGATCTGAAGAAAAGCCCCCTCAAGGCGCAACTTGAAGCAGGCCTCCTCGTGACCGTGAATTCAGACGATCCGGCGTATTTTGGCGGTTACATCGGAAAGAACTACGAACAGATCAGCGAAGCGCTCGACCTGTCTTCGGAGCAGATAATTCAGCTGGCGAAGAACAGTTTTGCGGCGTCATTCCTGCCGGAAAGCGTGCGCTCACAATTCATACGGGAAATAGAAGGCGCTTGAGCCCTATCCCCCCAATGCATTGATCCGCAGGAAACCGGGTGGGACTTGATTCACACCCCAGGATGCAATTTGCAGCGCGAGCGCTCAATTTCGAGTCACTCTAGGTGTGCTTCTGTCATCACAGTTTTATAACAATATAGGTCTAGCGGGCAATATTCTTCCAATACTCCCTGTTTCCGGGGCCGATTCGGCATTAACTGGCCCAGTGAGGTTAAAAAACAGACAGGAGTGTAGAATTATGACCAAGGTCAGATCACTACTTTTGACGGCATCGACCGTCGCATTGGCCGCAAGCTTTTCGCCAGCTTTCGCCCAGGAAGATACCGATACGAACGCGAGCGAGCTTCGCCAGGGCCAGGTCGTCGTGACGGGTACCCGTACCGCCAATCGCACCGCGCTTGAGACAGCCGTACCGGTCGACGTTTTCCCGGTTGAGGAACTGACGGAAACGGGGCGCGTGGAACTCAACCAGATCCTCAGCACGACCGTTCCGAGCTTCAACTTCAACCAGACCGCCATCAATGACGGTACTGACATCATCCGCCCAGCTACTCTGCGCGGCCTGTCTCCTGACCAGACGCTGGTTCTGGTGAACGGCAAGCGCCGTCACTCCTCCTCCCTGGTCAACATCAACGGTTCGGTTGGACGCGGTTCTGCCGCTGTTGACCTCAACTCCATCCCGACCAGCGCCATTGGCAACGTCCAGGTCCTGCGTGACGGCGCGTCGGCACAGTACGGTTCCGACGCAATTGCCGGCGTCATCAACGTTATCCTCCGCGAAGACGATCACGGCGGTGGCCTGAATGTCCGTTACGGCGCAAACGTCACAGATCCGGAAGGCCTGAACCGCAGCGAAATCGACGGCCAGACGACCACGATCGGCGGCTGGACCGGCTTTGGCCTCGGTGACAATGGCTTCCTGACTGTGTCGGGCGAGTATTCCCTTCGCCAGGCATCGAACCGGGCCGGTCTAGACCCGCGCCAGCAATTCCCGGACGATCCGGCTTATGCCGAAGTCGAACGTAATTTCGATCGCCTGAATCACCGCTACGGCAACGGCCGTGCGGAAAACGTAAGCTTCTTCTTCAATTCCGGTTACACGCTGGAGAGCGGTGTCGAACTCTACGCGTTCGGTGGCGTTCAGGATCGTGAGGGTGAAAGCCCCGGCTTCTATCGCCGTGCCCTCGACTCCCGCAACGTGCCGGAAATCTATCCGGGCGGCTTCCTGCCGGTCATCGGCGGTGACGTAACCGACTACTCTCTCGGCGGCGGTTTCCGCGGTGTCGCGGGCGGCTGGGACTATGACGTGAGCGCGGTCTATGGCTCCAACGAGCTGGACTACTCGGTCAACAACTCTCTCAACGCCTCGATCGGACCGACCAGCCAGACGTCGTTCAATGCCGGCGCCCTGGCCTTCGACCAGGTCACCGTGAACGCCGACATCGTCAAAACCTTCGACAACCTTCTGCCGGGTGAAACCTCGCTGGCATTTGGTGCCGAGTACCGTGATGAGAGCTTTGAGATCACGGCTGGCGAACCAGCCTCCTACATCCAGGGCCCGCTTCCGGCAGCAGCCGGCAGCCAGGTCTTCCCGGGCTTCACGCCGGAATCCGCAGTCGACGTCAGCCGCGATGCTGCCAGCATCTATGGCGAAGTCGAGTGGGTGCCGAACGCGCAGACCCTGATCTCCGCAGCTGTTCGTTACGAAGACTATTCTGACTTCGGTGACGCTGTGACCGGCAAACTTGCCGGCCGCTACGACTTCACGGATCAGGTCGCTGTCCGCGGTGCCATTTCGACCGGCTTCCGCGCACCGAGCCTGCAACAGCAGTACTTCACGGCGATCTCGACGAACTTCATCGACGGCGTTCCGTTCGAAGTCGGCACCTTCCCGGCCACGTCTGCAGCCGCAGTCGCCCTTGGCGGTGGCCAGCTCGACGCCGAAGAATCGACCAGCTACTCGCTCGGTCTCGTTCTGACGCCGACCAATGACTGGTTCGTCACAATCGACGCCTACCAGATCAATATCGACGACCAGATCTTCCTGACGGAAAACCTGGGCGGTGATGACGTTGATGATGTTCTCGCCGCTGCCGGTGTGACTGGCGTGCAGCGCGTTCGCTTCTTCCAGAATGGTATCGAGACCGAATCCAAGGGTGTCGACATCGTGACGAAGTATGCGTTCGACTTTGGCGATATGGGTACGCTCGACGCCTCTGCGGCGTTCAACTACTCGAAAACGGAAGTCACGCATGTTCCGGACAACACGGTTATTCCAGACCTGACCCTGTTCAGCCGCTCGAACACGCTGACGCTGGAAGAGAGTGCACCGGAAACGAAGTTCATTCTTGCCGGTAACTACACCTACCAGCAGGCTGATTTCGTTCTGCGCGCGACGCGCTTCGGTGAAGTTCTGGTTCCGTCGAACGACCCGGCCAACGACTTCACGCTGGATGCCGACTGGATCATCGATGCGTCTGTGAACTTCAACGTCACTGACAAGTTCAGCGTTGGGATCGGTGCAGACAACCTGCTCGACGAATATCCGACGATGACGCCCGATGGCCTGAACTTCAACGGCATCTTCCCGTATTCGAGCCGCAGCCCATTTGGCTTCTCGGGCCGCTTTGTCTACGCCCGCGCCAGCTATAACTGGTAAGCAGCGCCGCCGGTATTCTGCCGGATAGCGGATATAATTTGAGATGGGCCTGCCTTTTTTGGGCAGGCCCATTTCTTATCCGGGCCTTATGTCAGGTCAGCCGCCAATTTGATGGCAATAGACGCTGGCGACTCGTGGCATTTGCCGCTAAAGCCCGGCCATGACCGATAAGACTGAGATCCTCGACCATCTTACAGCCGAGCAGGATGAAGCTGCCGGCCTCGAACACGGCATCAAGGCAGACGAGTGGGAACGCCTCGTCACGCGCCTGAACCGTAAGCCCAATCTGGTTGAATTGGGCATCTACTCGGTGATGTGGTCGGAGCACTGCTCCTACAAATCGTCCCGTCGACACCTGTCCAAATTCCCGACGAAAAACGACAGGGTTATTCAGGGACCGGGCGAGAATGCGGGCGTGATCGACATCGGTGACGGACAGGCCGCCATCTTCAAGATGGAGAGCCACAACCACCCGTCCTATATCGAGCCCTATCAGGGTGCAGCGACCGGCGTTGGCGGCATTCTGCGCGATGTCTTCACAATGGGCGCGCGGCCGATCGCGCTGGTAAATGCGCTGCGCTTTGGCTCGCCTGACCATCCGAAGACCCGCAGCCTTGTGGCTGGTGTTGTCGCCGGCATCGGCGGATACGGCAACTGCGTCGGCGTGCCGACCGTGGCTGGCGAAACCCAGTTCGATGAAGGCTACAACGGAAACATCCTCGTCAATGCGATGGCCGTCGGGCTGGCGGATCAGGACAAGATTTTCTATGCCCGTGGCGCGACTCCCGGCAATCCGATCTTCTATGTCGGCTCCAAAACCGGCCGCGACGGCATCCATGGCGCCACAATGGCGTCGGCCGAATTCTCTGAAGGCGATGAAGAGAAGCGCCCTACCGTCCAGGTCGGCGATCCGTTCACAGAGAAACTGCTGATCGAAGCCTGCCTTGAGCTGATGGCAACGGACGCCATCCAGGCCATTCAGGACATGGGCGCAGCCGGCCTCACCTCCTCCTCCGTCGAGATGGCAGCATCCGGCGGCGAGAATGGCGAAGGCATCGGCGTGGTCATGGACCTCGACAAGGTGCCTCAGCGTGAGGAAGGCATGACAGCCTACGAGATCATGCTGTCGGAGAGCCAGGAGCGCATGCTGATGGTGCTCTATCCCGACAAGATCGATGTCGCGAAAGCAGTGTTCGACAAGTATGATCTCTCCGCAGAAGTCATTGGCCACACAACTGATACGGGCCACCTTGTGCTGACGCAGTTTGGCGAAACGGTCTGCGACATTCCAGTCGCCCCACTTGCCGAAGATGCCCCGAACTATGATCGCCCCTGGAATGAGCCGCCCAAGCGCGCACCGCTGGATGTTTCAAAATATCCGGAACCGGCGGATTATGGTGAGGTGCTGGTCAAGCTGATGTCCTGCCCCGACATGGCGTCCAAACGCTGGGTCTGGGAACAATATGACCGCCACGTGATGGGTGACACGATCGACTCTTCCCAATCCGGTGGCGATGCGGCGATAGTCCGTATACATGAGACAAACAAGGCCCTGGCCATCTGTTCGGATTGCAATCCGCACTATGTGGCGGCGGATCCTTATGAAGGCGGCAAGGCTATCGTGGCAGAAGCATATCGCAACCTGTCTGCCGTCGGGGCAACGCCGATTGCGATCACGGACAATCTCAATTTCGGTAACCCGGAAAAACCGAACACGATGGGTTACATCGTGAAGGCAATCGAAGGCATGGCGGAAGCCTGCCGCGAACTCGACTTCCCGGTCGTCTCCGGCAATGTGTCGCTCTACAATGAGACCGACGGCGTTGCGATTCCGCCGACACCTGTAGTTGGCGGCGTTGGCCTGATCGAAGATCTGTCGAAAACAGCTACCCTCAAAGGCGCGCAACCCGGCGATACGCTTTACGTCATCGGCGAGACCAAGGGCGCCCTTGGCGCTTCACTGTATGCGCGTGTCGTCCTGGGCCTTAAAGGCGAAGATGCCGGCGCACCTCCGCCTGTAGATCTGGCCGAAGAAGTTCGCATTGGCGGGTTTGTACGGAGCCTGATCCAGCGAGGGCTCGTCAACGCCGTCCACGATGTCAGCGACGGGGGCATTGCCTGCGCCGCTACTGAAATGGCCATGGCTTCAGCCTGCGGTGTGACGCTGGTGCCGGACCGCGAACCAGAGACCGAGTGCGCCGAACCCGGCCTGTTTGGCGAAGATCAGGGCCGCTACCTGATCGCCGCGAATGAAGACCAGGTCCGCGAATGGCAATCGCAGGGCTTCCTGCCGACCGCGCTGGGCAAGTTCGGCGGCGACAGTGTCGTCCTCAGAACGGGTCTTGGCCAGGACGGCGCGGAATTCTCGGTACCCCTCTCCAGGCTCCGTGAAGCCCATGAGGGCTGGCTGCCAGCCTATATGAACTCTGTCGACTAAACGCTCCGCCCCCACCGATCTCATCGGAGAGGTGGCAGCATTTTAGTTCAGCCCGGGCGCGGCTCAGGCATGTGTACGCTCTGTACACTGATTTATATCGTGGACCCAATGGCCGAGTCCTGATACTTCTACTCCGCGGGAGAGGTCTCTTCCATCGGCCGCGCAGCCGTGTCGAGTTCATCCAGCGACTGGTCTGCCGCTATGGCGGCCTTGATCAGCGTCTCTGCTGAACGGACGAAGAAATCAATCGGGATCGCATCATAATCATCCGTCGGCATATGATAGTCCGGATGATCTTCGACGCCGAAATAAATGAATGGAATGCCGGCATCATGGAATGCCACCTGGTCCGACAAATTCGTCCAGTCGTCTGGTCCCTGCTCTGGCCGGTCATGGCCCATCAATAATGTCACCGGTGCTTCGGCGGCGATGCTTTCGACAAACGGCACCAGCCCCGGATAATGATAGGTACCTGACGCATAAAGCTCATCCTTGTCAGACCGGCTTACCATGTCGAAATTCAGGTTCAGTGCAATACGGGACAGGTCTACCTCCCCAGACCGGACCAGGGCGCGCGCGCCCAACTGTCCCGGTTCTTCTCCGTCGACGAGGGCGAAGAGAATGTCATGCTGCGGCTTGTGCTGGCTGAACCAGTCCGCCACGGCAATCAGCGCCGCTACACCGGAGGCGTTGTCGTCCGCTCCGTTGTAAATTTCGCCATCCACAATTCCGAGATGATCGTAGTGGGCCGAAATCACCAGCATCTTGCCGCCGGGATTTTGGCCCTCGATAAGCCCCAGAAGGTTCACACCCTGTATCGGCTCGTCACTCTCGGAATCAGGGAGCGGCAGGACCGTGAAAGGATGTTCGTAGGAATTTCCGATTTTCGTCAGGTTAAGCGTTTCAAATCGCTTGCGCAGAAAGCCTTTCGCGGCCTCATTGCCAGGCGTGCCGATGCGGCGGCCTTCCAACGCATCATTCGACAGGAGTTCTGTAAGGTGCAGCAATTCTCCCGCATCGAGATAATCGGATTGTGGGAGCGCGACAGTCTGCGTTGGAGGATGTTTGGGTGTGTTCAGGTACCAGACCAGCCCGAATGCCAGGAACGCCAACAGTCCCGCCGCAATTGTCCAGACATGTTTTCTCATTGAGGGCTCCGCAGAATCTGAAGCAGGACGCTAGAAGCGGCGTCAAGCCGGTGCAAGGCTTCCAGTGTCACGCTTGACGGGTGTGCCTCAGCAGCCCAAGTGAACCCGGATTGTGAGGAGAACCCCATGGGCATGTCGCGCGAAATTCTGATGGAGCACCTGACGGAAGCCTTCCCTGAGGCCGAAATCATTCTCACCGATCTCGCAGGCGACAATGACCACTGGCAGGCAGAGATCGTCAGCCCGCAATTCGCAGGCATTCCGCGCGTGAAACAGCATCAGATGGTCTATGCGGCGCTGAAGGGAAAGATGGGCGGCGAGCTGCATGCGCTTGCGCTGAAAACCCGCGCGCCCTGACACAGCCTGAAGATTGACCTTACGAAGGGTTCACGGTCTTCTCCGCCTAAATTGAGGAGATCGTCCATGAAAAGAATCACCCTTTCCGCCAGTCTCGTTGCGCTGTGTGCGGCGATGACGTCCTGCGCAGCTGCCACGACGCCGGAAACAGAAGAAACCATCGTCACAGCGCCTGAGGTCGATGAAGAGGCAGCCGAAATCGCCGAAGCGACAGCCTTCGTCGCCCGCGCTGAAGCCGAACTGGCCGCCCTCAGCAAGGTCACGGCGCTCGCCTACTGGGCAAACGAGACAAATATCACTGACGAGACCGATGCCGCCGCCGCCGAAGCTGGCGCGAAGATGACGAAACTCGCGGTGTCTCTCGCCAATGAGTCCAAGAAATACGATGTCGACATCATGCCCTATGATGTCGCCCGCAAGATCCGCATCCTACGCAGCGGCATCACAATTCCCGCCCCGTCCCGCGAAGGCGCAGCCGAAGAGCTGTCCGCGATCACAACCGATCTCAGCTCCACCTATGGCAAGGGGAAGTTCGAATACAAAGGCGAGATGATCAATCTGGATCAGGCGTCCACGATTATCGAAACCTCCCGCGACCCGGAAGAGCTGAAAGCCGTCTGGGAAGGCTGGCGCACGGTCTCGCCGCCGATGAAGGACAATTACGCCAAGATGGTGGAGCTCGCCAATGAAGGCGCTCAGGAGCTCGGCTACCCAACTCTGGATAAGATGTGGCTGTCCAATTACGACATGCCGCCCGAAGAGATGGAGGCAGAAGTCCAGCGCCTCTGGAGCCAGGTGGAACCGCTCTACAAGGATCTGCACTGCTACGCCCGGACCAAGCTGAACGCGCAATATGGCGACGACGTGCAGCCTGCGACCGGTCCGATCCGGGCCGACCTACTTGGCAATATGTGGGCCCAGCAATGGTCTTCCATCTATGACATCGTGAAGCCGGACACTGCGCCCGTCAGCTACGATCTGACGACGCGGCTCAATGAAAAGGGCTACACCCCGATCAAGATGGTCGAGACCGGCGAAGGCTTCTTCACATCTCTCGGACTTGAGCCGCTGCCGGAAACCTTCTGGGAGCGCTCCATGATCGTGCGCCCGGAAGGCAAGGAAGTGGTTTGCCACGCCTCCGCCTGGGATCTGGATGACGAAGAAGATGTGCGCATCAAAATGTGTACCGAGGTGAATTCGGAAGACTTCTTCACGGTCCACCACGAGCTTGGCCACAATTTCTACCAGCGCGCCTACAAGGATCAGCCTTACCTCTACAAGAACGGCGCCCATGACGGCTTCCACGAGGCGATCGGGGATTTCATCGCCCTGTCGATCACGCCGGAATACCTGGAGCAGATCGGTCTGATCACCGAAGAGGAAAAGCCGGGCCCGGATGCCGATACGGCGCTCCTGATGCAGACCGCGCTCGACAAGATCGCCTTCCTGCCATTCGCCCTGACGGTCGACAGCTGGCGCTGGGACGTCCTGAACGGCACCACACCGCCGGAAGACTACAATAAGGCCTGGTGGGACCTGCGCCTGAAAAACCAGGGGATCGTACCGCCCGCGCCGCGCCCGGCCGATGCCTTCGACCCCGGCGCCAAGTATCACATCCCGGGCAACACGCCTTACCTGCGCTATTTCCTGTCCTTTGTGATGCAGTTCCAGTTCCACAAGGCGGCCTGTGAGCAGGCCGGCTGGGAAGGCCCGCTGCACCGCTGCTCGATCTACGGCAACAAGGAAGTCGGCGAGCGTTTCAACGAGATGCTTGAGGCTGGCATGTCCCGTCCATGGCCGGAAACGCTGGAGAAATTCACGGGCACCCGTGAAATGGACGCCAGCGCCATGGTCGAATATTTCGAACCCCTGACCGAGTATCTGGACGAGCAGAATGAGGGCCAGTCCTGCGGTTGGGACTAGGCGTCGCCTGTACAGGATGGGGGCGGCCTGCTTGACGCCGCCCCTTATCCACCACACATCACGGGAAATCCGGAGATATCACCATGACCGACCAAGCCACGCTCGACGCCATCAAGACGGCTGTAGAAAGCAATGACGTTGTCCTTTTCATGAAAGGCACACCGACCTTCCCGCAGTGCGGCTTCTCATCCGTTGTGGTGCAGGTGCTGGACTATCTGGGCGTTGAGTATGTCGCGACAAATGTTCTGGAGAACCAGGCCGTCCGCGAAGGCATCAAGGTCTATTCGGAATGGCCGACTATCCCTCAGCTATACGTGAAGGGTGAGTTCGTCGGCGGCTGCGACATCATCAAGGAGATGTTCGAAAGCGGCGAACTGCGTGATTTCCTGAAGGAAAAAGGTATCGAGCTGGAAGACGCCTGATACCTCACGCGAAGAAATACAGCGCGACCAGGATCAGGATCGGCACCAGAGACATGCCGAACAAATTGCGCGTGAAGGCGTAAGTGCCGATCCATTTGTCGATTTCCGCATCACCGCTCTCCGCTGTTCGCGTGACCATCTCGACATTGTCGCCCTTGATGACGGTATCGTCAGACAGGATGTATTTCTGAAGCGATCCTTCCAGCAGCAGCGCCCCGAAATAGAAAAGACCGCTGAAGCTGATACTGGCGAACGCAAAGGCCATCACGATCGGCGCGACTTCCGGCTTTCGGAACTGCCCCATCAGCCAGAGCGACAGGATCAGGACGCCCGCCCCGACAATCAGCGAGGCGATTTGGATGATCCTGAGGCGCCTGAAATTCGGCTTGGAATCCGAGTTATCAGCCATGCGGTGCGTCCTCCCGCTTTCCTGTCCCACGCTTTCAATATAGCAGAGCGGGCATGGACACGACCACCCGCCCCGCCCCGATCCGCCCGACGCAGCCGAAAGTCGGCATCGTCTCGCTTGGCTGCCCGAAAGCGCTCGTTGATTCCGAGCGTATCATCACGCGCCTGCGTGCCGAAGGCTACCAGATCGCCCCGGATTATTCCGGCGCGGACCTCGTTCTGGTGAACACCTGCGGCTTCCTCGACAGCGCCCGGGATGAGAGCCTGGAAGCCATTGGTGAAGCGATCGAAGCGAACGGCAAAGTGATCGTGACAGGGTGCCTTGGTGCCGAACCGGACGTCATCGAAAAAGCGCACCCCAAAGTGCTCGCGATCACGGGGCCACATCAGTATGAGGCGGTGATGGATGCCGTGCATACGCATCTTACCCCGCCGCACAATCCGCATCTGGATCTGGTGCCTGAGGCTGGGCTGCGCCTCACGCCTCGCCATTACGCCTATCTGAAAATCTCCGAAGGCTGTAATAACCGCTGCAGTTTCTGTATCATCCCGAAACTCCGCGGGGACCTCGTCTCCCGTCCGATCCACCACGTGCTGACCGAAGCGGAACAGCTTGTGAAAGCGGGCGTCAAAGAACTCCTCGTCATCAGCCAGGATACGTCCGCTTATGGTCTCGATGTCCGCTACAAGCCCGAGACCTGGCGCGGCACGGAATACGAGACCCGCTTCCTTGATCTGGCGAAGGGCCTCGGCAGCCTCGGTGTGTGGACGCGGATGCACTATGTCTATCCCTACCCGCACGTCGACGCGGTCATCCCGATGATGGCGGAAGGGCTGATCACGCCCTATCTCGACATCCCCTTCCAGCACGCCTCGGCGAATGTATTGAAAGCGATGAAGCGCCCGGCCAAGCAGGACAAGGTTCTGGAACGCATCCAGCAATGGCGGCGCGATGTGCCGGATCTGGCGATCCGCTCCACCTTCATTGTCGGCTTCCCGGGTGAGACCGAAGAAGACTTTGAAATCCTGCTCGACTTCATCCGCGAAGCGAAGATCGATCGCGCCGGCTGCTTCCAGTATGAGAACGTCGCTCACGCTGACAGCCGCACTTTGCCAGATCACGTGCCGGATGAAGTGAAAGAAGACCGTTGGCACCGCTTCATGCAGGTCCAGGCTGAAGTCTCAGCCGCCCGTGCGGAAGCTCAGGTCGGTACGGTTCAGGACGTGATTGTCGATGGAGCTGATGATGAAGAGCCCGGTATCATGATTGCCCGCACGAAGGCCGATGCGCCGGACGTCGACGCGGTCGTGTATCTGGACAACGCAACCCACCTCAAGGCAGGCGACATCGTGCCGGCGAATATCACCGGCGCCGACGATTACGACCTTTACGCGACGCCGGCCTGAGCGCGCATTCGCGCGCCGGCCTCACACGCTTCGGCCCGGCGCTGATCCATCAGCTTCGCCATCATGCGGTTATAGGCTTCGAGTGTCTCCGGCTCGGCCAGTTCGGGCCGGCCTCCTGGGAATGGTGGTGCCGGGGCATATTCATAGCCCAGCGTCAGCGCTTTGGCGTACGCCCCCCCGGCGATCTCCGCCACCATGGTCAGCGCGAAATCGATCCCGGCCGTGACGCCGCCGCCTGTGAACGTGTTTCCGTCGCGCACGACCCGGCCTTCGTCCACAATCGCGCCGAATTCCGTGAGCAACTCCCGCCATGCCCAGTGGCACGCTGCGCGCTTTCCCCGCAGCAGCCCGGCGGCCCCGAGGATTAGCGACCCCGTGCAGACCGAGGTGACATATGTCGCGCCCTGCCCGAGACGGCGGACCTCAGCGACAACGGCCTCGTCCAGAGCAATCTGCGTCGCCGTCACACCGCCAGGAACACAGAGCAGATCGCATCGGTCGATTTCGGAGAGTTTCTGAGTGCGGCCAATAACGAGGTTGCCTTCAGCCACAACGTCTCCACCATCTCGGCTGGCGATCACGGTCTGCGCATCCGGTAGTCGGCAGAGGATCTGGTGTGGTCCGGTAAAGTCCAGATGAGTCATGTTATCGTAGACGGCAAATACGGTGGTGAATGGCTGGCTCATGGTCGGCCTCCTTGCTGGCCTGCTCTTTCTCGCCTAAGAGCCGTTTGGCAGAAAGGACATTGTTCCCATGTTTTCCGCCAAACAAGCGCCTCGTGAAATCGGCGTCCTGATCTTTGAAGATTTCCAGCTGCTCGATGCTGCCGGGCCGATTTCCGTATTCGAGATGCCCAATCGCGGACTGGAGCCGTCCCCATACCGGCTCACAGTTTACTCCCTTGAGGGCGGCCCCATCCGGGCGTCCTGCGGTGTGACCATGCAATCGGAACGCCTGCCCCCGGACCTGAACCTCGACACCCTGATAGTGTCTGGCGGCGAAGGCACACGGCAAGCCATGACTGATCACAAAATACTAAGCGCGATCAAACGCTTATCGAATAATGCCGGACGTACAACCTCAGTCTGTTCAGGTGCAATTCTGCTGGCCGCCACAGGCCTTCTGAACGGGCGCCGCGCGACCACACATTGGCGCCGCTGTGCCGACATGCAGCGGCATTTTCCGGAGGTCTCCGTCGAACCAGACCGGATCTTTGTTCAGGATGGGAAGTTCTGGACATCCGCTGGAATTACTGCCGGGATCGACCTTGCCCTGGCGCTCGTGGAAGACGACCTCGGCGAAGACGTCGCACGCCGCTCCGCCCGCGAGCTCGTGGTGCACCATCGCCGCTATGGCGGCCAATCACAGTTCTCCGTGATGCAGGACATCGAACGGGCGTCCGGCAGATTCGATTCCCTGATCGACTGGATCCGCACCCATCTGGCCAACGACCTGTCTGTCGAGGAGTTGGCTGATAAAGCGGGCATGAGTGCCCGGAATTTTGCGAGGGTTTTCCGGTCAGAAACCGGAACGACACCGGCGCGGTTTGTCGGGAAACTCCGTCTGGAGTCGGCCCGCCACCTGGTCGAAACAACATCTCGTCCGCTTATTCAGATCGCACGGGATACCGGTTTTGGAGATACAGAGCGCATGCGCACCTCCTTTGTTCGAGCCTACGGCCAGCCGCCCATGGTTCTGCGCAGACAAGGACGTGGTGGAGTCAGCACGCTCGAAAACTGAATGCAATTTATCGAATTTCGACGATTGACTTATCGTATTACGATAATTCATAGTGTCTCCAACTCAAGGAGCACCCATGACCCGCACCGCTATTTGTCTCGCCGCTCTCTCGATGCTAACCGCACCGGCCGCTTTTGCAGACACCAAAACCTATCCCGCACAATCCTTCTCATCGATTGAAGCAGCCGGTCCGATCGACGTCGTTTACGAACCGTCCGCAACACCCGGAATTGTTGTCGAACAGGCGGAAGGTGACTTCAGCGACGTCTATCTGGACTTCGACGGCAACACGCTGATCGTATCCCGCAACAGCGTGCGTGACCGCTCGGGCTGGTTCAATAATGTATCGGTCCAAGTGAAAAACGACCGGAAAGTCGTGAAGGTCAACGGCAAGCGAGTGCCCTATTATATCGTTCGAGTGTCCGGTCCGGATCTGAACGGTGTTGTTTCAAAGAACTCGGCCAAACTCACCGCGACGGGTCTGGACAGCGAGACTTTCGACGCGCGTGCTTCGTCCAGCGGGGATCTCGTCCTTGCCGGCGCCGCTGCCTCAGCCAAACTCCACGCATCCTCCAGCGGCGATATCTTCGCCGAGGAACTCCAAGCCGGAACACTGACCCTGCACGCCTCTTCCAGCGGGGACATCGAATCTGCTTCCTACGGGACCGGACCAATCCGGATTGAAGCGTCTTCGAGCGGCGACATTGAACTGGAATCCCACGGCGCCGCAAATTTCATTATTGATGCCTCATCCAGCGCCGACATCGAGCTGTCCGGTGCATGCAGCGGAATCGCGGTCGAAGCCTCTTCAAGCGCAGACGTCGATGCAAACGACCTGCTTTGCGGCACCGCCAACATCTCTGCGTCCAGCAGCGCAGACGTCAGCGTTCATGCCACTGATAGCGTGACCGCCCAGGCTTCAAGCGGCGGCGACATCTACGTGTCCGGAAACCCTGCAACGCGCGACATCTCCAGGTCGAGCGGCGGCGACATCGATTTCGGCAGCTGATCATAAGGACCGCACCCATGTTCAAGCCCCTGCTCATTTCCGCCTTTCTCCTGACGGGCGCGCATACTGCTCTGGCAGACACCGCCACGACATATGATTTTACCGGTTTCAATGAACTGGACATCGCCGCCGGCGTTGAGGTCAATTTCACGACTGCGCCCGACTACAGCATCGTCGCTGATTTTCATCGGGGCGGTCCGGACGAACTGAAAATCAGGCAAGAGGGTGAGCGCCTCTACATCTCCCGCAAGATGTTGTCTGGCAGTGGCGATCATCTGCGTGTCACCCTGACTATCAGCGCCCCGGAACTCACCAAAATTGAAGCCAGTTCAGGCTCGTCACTCCGGGCGGAGGGGCTGACGGCCGAGAACTTCGAACTCAGGGTATCCAGCGGCGCCACAACTGACTTGTACGGCACTTGTGGCACTCTGAAGCTGAAAGTCAGTTCGGGCGGCAACGCCGATGCGAGAAGCATGGAATGCCTGAATGTCTCGGCCACTGCGAGCAGCGGTGGCGCCGCGAAGGCTTTTGCGTCGCAATCGGCTTTGAGCAAGACGTCAAGCGGTGGCAGCGTCGACATCTGGGGCAATCCGCCTGACCGGTCAGCAAATCGCTCTATGAGTGGCGGAAGCACCGACTTCCACTAGCTGAAATCGAAGTCCTCAAGACGGTAATCTGAGCCCGGCCAGCTAAGGTCCATATCCTCAAGCGCTCCGCGCACCAGCCGGGCGATCATGGCATTGCGCCGGGTGCGGCTATCCGCAGGAATAACGTACCAAGGCGCGTGATCTGTTGAACAACGCTGAACGGCTGTCTCGTAGGCAGCCATGAAGTCCTTCCAGAGCGCGCGATCGTCGAGGTCTGCCGGATTGAATTTCCAGTATTTGTGTTCCTCCTCCAGACGCTCCCGTAGCCTGATGCCCTGCTCTTCATAGCCGACATTCAGCATGCATTTGATCAGCGTCACCCCGTTCTCCGATAGGTGTTTTTCAAACGCATTGATCTGGTCATAGCGCCGTTCGACATCTTCCGGGCTGGCGAAACCGCGGACTTTCACAACCAGGACATCTTCATAGTGAGACCGGTCAAAAATGCCGACGTGCCCTTTCTTGGGAACGGCATTATGAACCCGCCAAAGGTAGTCCCGCGCCAGCTCATTAGAGCTTGGCGCCTTGAAGGCTTTGACTTCCATTCCCAGCGGCGTGGTTTCGGCGAATACTGACTTGATGGTGCCGGACTTCCCGGCGGTGTCCATGCCCTGCAGCACGACCAGAATGGACCGCTTCTTCTCTGCGTAGAGAATGTCCTTCAGCTCGTTGATAACAGCGGCATCTTTCTTGAGGCTGGTTTTCGCGACCGACTTGTCATCGAACAGGCTTCGATCTGCGCTGTCGCGCTTGGAGAGGTCGAACGCCTTTCCGGGTTCTGCGATCAGGTGATTGCGAACATCGGAAATACTGGGAATGCGCATGGGGTTGAATCTCCAAAGAAAAAGGCCACGCCAGTCTGGCGCGGCCTGTTCCGTTGTTCAAGAAATCCCCTGTCTTAAGAGGAGTAGAATTCGACCACCTGAGCCGGTTCCATCTTCACCGGATACGGCACATCAGCCAGTTCCGGGATGCGGGTGAAGGTGGCGCTCATGGCTTTCGGGTCGACCTCGACATAATCCGGCAGGTCGCGTTCCGGGCTGCCGAGTGCTTCAAGCACGAGCGCCATGTTGCGGGACTTTTCACGGATCTGCACAACGTCGCCCGGCTTCAGGCGAACCGAGCCGATGTTGCAGCGACGACCGTTGACCAGGACGTGACCATGATTGACGAACTGGCGCGCTGCGAAGATCGTCGGAACGAACTTGGCGCGGTACACAACTGCGTCGAGACGCGATTCCAGCAGGCCGATCAGGTTCTCAGCAGTGTTCCCCTTCAGGCGGGCAGCTTCTTCATAGACGCGAAGGAACTGCTTCTCGGTGATGTCCCCGTAGTAGCCTTTGAGCTTCTGCTTCGCCATGAGCTGCATACCGAAGTCGGACGTCTTGCTGCGACGGTTCTGGCCGTGCTGCCCGGGCTTGTAGTTGCGCTTGTTGACGGGGGACTTCGGACGGCCCCAGATGTTCTCACCGACGCGACGGTCGATCTTGTACTTCGCGCTATGGCGACGTGACATTGTAGTACCTCATTGTCGACGCGGACCGGTGGGCAAGCTCATCCTGCCCACGATTTCAACGGCGGTTCCGCACCATCCCGTTATGAAGCGGCGGGTAAAACACCAAACAGCCTCTTCCGTCAAGCGGCGTACCTGCTACAGCTACCAGAAATAACACGGGAGGAAATCATGGGTTTACTCGATGGCCGGGTGGCCGTTGTTACAGGGGCCGGCAGCGGCATCGGCCGTGCGGCTGCAGAAGCGCTCGCAAAAGAAGGGGCAGCCGTTTTTGCCACCGACATTGACCCGGAGGGTCTGGAGGTTACGGCAAGCAACATTACGGCTGCCGGAGGAAAGGTCGAGACAAAACAACAGGATGTCACCGACGAAGCGCTTTGGGACACCGTGATGGAGGAAACTGAGGCCAAACTCGGTAGGCCGTCCATTCTCGTCAACAATGCCGGCATTGCGATTGGAGGCGCCATTCCTGACTTCTCGCTCGAGGACTGGAAAACGCAGATGTCTGTGAACGTGGACAGTGTCTTCCTCGGCACGCGAGCCGCGATCCGTAAAATGCAGGAAAGCGGAGGCTCCATCATTAACATCTCGTCGGTCGCCGGGTTGCGCGGGGCGCCCGGTCTCAGCGCTTACTGCACTTCCAAAGGCGCAGTCCGCCTTTTCACCAAGGCAGCCGCAGTCGAGTGCGGCCGCGCGGGCTGGCCAATCCGCGTGAATTCCGTGCATCCTGGTATAATCGATACGCCAATCTGGCAGAAATCGATCACCCGCCTCGGTGAAGGCATGCCCATCCTTCCGGACGTTCCGGCGGGCGCAAATGCGCTGGATGCAGACACGCTGGGTGCGCAGGCGTCTCCGATGGGACGTCCCGGACGACCGGACGAGGTTGCGGACCTGATCGTTTATCTCGCATCGGACAAGTCCAGCTATATTAACGGGCAGGAACTGGTCATTGATGGCGCCATGACGGCGGGCGGCTAGGCCGTCTCGCTCCGCTACCTTAAGGAGCATTTCGGAGGTCGGGCGGCTTAGGAAAGCTGGCTGGCGGTAGACTTGCAGCAACAGCCCATGCCGCCCTCCCTGGCAATCCAGCGGACAGGCAAGCCGTCCTGAGAAGGTCGGCATTGCGGAGCTGATGCACGCGGCTCGGGGAAGCTTTGGGGCAATGACGGATGAATCGGATTGCCCCCTCCCTACGCTGGCAGGGTGTTCACACTGGCAGGGAATCATTCACCCCAGCCAAAAGGACATGCTTAATCTTCTCCAATCGCTCGCAAAGCGGGCTGATCGCTCTCTTGCCAAATGAAAAACTTTGCAGGGACCGAAACTTACCGGTATGTCGGAATAGTCGAAAACATTACAGATTCAGGAAAACGGCACTCAGAATGGTCCGGCCTTTATTCTGTGAAACACGGGTTTTCGGTCGCGGGCGTATGCCGTTCGTATAGTTTTAAATAGCAACTGCGTAGAATTGCGTAGTGAGATGGCAAGAAGTGTCTTGAGTCATGAACGTGTGCACCACGATCATTGAAAACCCGCGCCTCCCGGTCAGCCTGGTGCTCTCCGAGAATGAGGTAAGAGTCGGCGTCGTAAACCAGACCGCATCTCCGGAAGCGACGGTTTTGCCCCCCATTTATCCGGAATGGCTCGGTGACCGGGCTTTCTCAGCCACCCATGGCGCCCGTTTCAATTATGTCGTTGGTGAAATGGCTCGTGGTATCACCACGCCACGTATGGTTGTTGAAGCGGTTCGAGCCGGCTGCATCGGCTTCTACGGAAGCGCGGGGCTGCCGCTCGAAGAGATCGAACGCGGAATCCGTGAGATCAAAGCCGGGCTTTCGGAACATCAGATCAGCTGGGGCGCCAACCTGATCCATACGCCCCAACAACCCGGGTACGAGGCGAGCGTTGTCGACCTGTTCCTGCGCGAAGGGGTCCGCAGGGTGTCTGCCTCCGCCTATATGCGCCTTTCCCCGGATATCGTCCGCTACACTGCGCTGGGACTCGAGCGCGATGCGCAAGGCAAGATCTGCCGTTCCAATCACGTCTTCGCCAAGGTTTCACGCGCGGAAGTCGCCGAACAGTTTCTGGCCCCTGCGCCGGAAAAGATTCTGAAAGACCTCGTCAATTCCGGAGCGATCTCCAAAGCGCAGGCGGAATTGGCGGCTCTCGCCCCCGTTGCGGCCGAGATCACAGCTGAAGCCGACAGCGGTGGGCACACCGACCGACGATCAGCCGCCCCGCTCTTTTCTTCCATTTGCGCCGCCCGCGACCGTGTGGCCGCAAAGACTGGCATCGATCCAGATGCAGTCAGGATCGGACTGGCCGGAGGAATTGCCACCCCGCACGCCGTTGCTGCCGCTTTCGGAATGGGTGCCGCATACGTCCTGACCGGATCGATCAACCAGGCCGCCATTGAATCCGGTCTTTCTCTGCCAGGCCGAAAAATGCTGGCGAAAGCCGGACCGGCGGACGTTGCAATGGCGCCTGCCGCCGACATGTTCGAGCAAGGCATTGAAGTACAGGTTCTGAAACGCGGCACGCTCTTCGCAATGCGCGGAAAGAAGTTCCATCAGCTCTACAGATCGGGCGCTTCATTCGAAACGCTTGACGCAAAAGACCAGGCATGGGTCGAAGATGTACTCGGCGAGCCATTTGATGCCGCGTGGGCTGCAACGCGCGAATATATCAGACGGGTAAATCCGAAAGAGGCAGACAAGGCCGAAAATGACGGCAACAAACGCCTGGCGCTGGTCGCACGCCGCTATCTGTTCTCCGGGGCCCAGCTGGCCCGCGAAGGTGATCCAGCACGGGTGACTGATTATCAGATCTGGTGCGGTCCGGCCCAGGGCGCCTTCAATGAATGGGTCGCAGGCTCGTTCCTGGAAGATATTGCCAATCGCACGGTTCAGCAGATTGCCTGGAACCTGATGGAGGGCGCTGCGCGGATCACGCGTGCGTCCCAGTTGAGAGCGCTTGGCGCGGCGGTTCCACCAACTGCCTTCAATTACGCTCCGCAACAGTTTTTAGAAACGGAACCTGTGTAATGGCCAAACCGAGCGCCGCTCCGATTGCAATCGTTGGCCTGGGGGCCGTCTTCCCCGGCCGGGGCGACGTAACGGGTTTCTGGCGGGACCTGTTTGAAGGCAGCGACCTCATCACGGATGTTCCGCCGACACACTGGTTGGTCGACGACTATTACGATGAAGACCCCAAGACAAAGGATCGCACATATGGCCGCCGAGGCGGCTTCATCGATCCTCTGGCATTCGATCCGCTGTACTTTGGAATTCCCCCAAAAGCCATGGAGGGAACCGACACAGCCCAACTACTTGCACTGATCGCGGCCCAGATGACGCTCGAAGATATTGAGCGGGATTCCGGCGGCATGATCGACAAGTCCCGAACAAGCATTGTCCTGGGTGTTGCATCGGCCACAGAGATGACGGCTCACATGGCCGGCCGGCTGCAAAGGCCCGCCTGGGTGAACGCCATGCGTCAGGCCGGTCTGGCCGAGAGCCAGGTTCAGGACATTGCCGCCCGAATTTCAGATCACTATGTCGACTGGCAGGAAGCAACTTTCCCTGGCCTGCTTGGCAATGTGATTGCCGGTCGGATTGCAAACCGGTTTGACCTGACAGGCAGCAACTATGTCACCGACGCAGCCTGCGCCTCAAGCCTGTCTGCGCTTCAGATTGCCTTGCACGAACTTCGGTCCGGGGACAGTGACACAGTCCTGACCGGCGGCGTCGATGCGCTGAATGACATCCTAATGTACATGTGTTTCTCGAAAACACCTGCCCTGTCGACCTCAGGAGACTGCCGCCCGTTTTCGACGCGCGCCGACGGCACAATGCTTGGCGAAGGGATAGGCATGCTGGCCCTGCGCAGGCTGGACGATGCCGAACGCGACGGGAACCATATTTACGCGCTGATCAAGGGGCTCGGAGGCGCGTCTGATGGCAAAGGAACAGCGATTTACAGCCCCGTTCCTCATGGACAGGCACGCGCACTGAAACGCGCTTATGATCAGGCCGGGTACAATCCTTCCACGGTCGATCTGGTTGAAGCACATGGCACCGGGACGAAAGCTGGCGACAAAGCAGAAATAGAAGGTCTGCACCTTGTGTTCGGCGAATATGCAGCCGACGAGCCATGGTGTGCCGTCGGTTCCGTCAAGGCACAGATCGGCCACACCAAGGCGGCCGCCGGCTCTGCCAGTCTGATCAAGGTAACTCACGCCTTAAGCCGCAAAGTCCTGCCTCCGACGATAAAAGTCGAAGAGCCCGCCGATGCGATCAAAACCAGTCCTGTCTTTTATCTCAACACCGAAGCGCGACCTTGGATTTCACCCAAGAAGCGTCCGCGGCGCGCATCCGTCAGTTCATTCGGTTTTGGCGGTAGCAATTTTCACGTCACGCTGGAAGAGTACACCGGACCGAATGCTGCGAAGCCCTGGCGTTCGTTGCCATCAGAACTGTTCCTCTTCTCCGCAGATTCACCAGAGACGCTTGCAGCAAAAATCGAAAGCTCGTTGCCTGTTCCCACAGAGAGCGAACTCGCCTACAGGGCGTGGCAATCGCAAGATGCATTTGACTGCAAGGCGCCTGCCCGCGCTGCGATTGTCGCGTGCAACCCGGCAGAGCTTTCCGAAAAAGCTTCCGCAATTGTGGATGCACTCAGGCGTGGAGAGATTGGTAAGCGCCCTCTCAAGATGGGATGCCATGTCTCTCTCGATCCGCCAACTGACGGTAAAGTTGCCTTCATGTTTTCGGGGCAAGGAAGCCAGTATGTCGGGATGGGTTCTGATCTTGCGATGGGCTTTCCAGCAGCCCGCTCCGTCTGGGACCAGGCTGCGGGCCACAAACGCGCAGGTGATTTGAAGCTGCATATGCTGGCCTTTCCGCCCGCAGCTTTTGATCAGGTTGAACATGGCGACCAGACAGATCGCCTGAAAGCCATGGAGCACGCGCAACCCGCAATTGCTGCTGTCGCCTTGGCTCAACTGTCCTTGCTTGAGCAGGCTGGTATCACAGCCGACATGACAGCCGGACACAGTTTCGGTGAGATCATGGCCCTCCATTATGGAGGCACATTCAATCTGGCCAGCGCGCTGACTGCGGCTGTCGAACGCGGGGCCCTGATGGCGGAGGCAGCCAGTTCCACCGCGGGATCCATGATGGCCGTCCAGGCAGGCGCCGAGGACGTTGGAGGTCTATTACAGCGCTTTAGTCCCGATCTCGTGCTTGCGAACGATAACGGCCCTAGTCAGATTGTCCTTTCCGGTCCATCGGGCATCATCCGTGAAGCGATCGAGGCCTGCACACAAGAAGGTCTCAAAGCTCGCGCACTGCCTGTCGCCACGGCTTTCCATTCGCAGATAGTCGCGTCGGCGGTGAAGCCTTTTGAAGCGGCCCTCACAAAACTCCGTCCACGTAAGCCAAGCTTGCCCGTATACGCAAACGCAACGGCGACACCCTACATATGTACCGCCGCTCAAATGCCGACGGAAATCGCAGGCCAGCTGGAATCTCCGGTCCGGTTCCGTGAACTCGTTGAGCAGATGTATCGCGACGGCGCCAGAACCTTCATCGAAGTCGGCCCGGGGTCAGTCGTTTCGGGTCTGGTGGACGACGTTCTCGGCTCAAGACCGCATACCGCCTATGCACTCGACAACAAACGCGTAAACGGCGTGACCCAGTTTTTATCCACTCTTGGAGCACTTTCGGTGTCAGGCATGGCGATCAATTTCGCCGGCTTGTTCGATGACCTGCCTGCCGAGCCTCCAAAACCGGCGCCCCCGAAACATGCCGTCATGATTTCAGGTGCAAACTACGGCAAGCCTTACCCGCCCCCAGAAGGTGCCGCAGGCCGCGCGGCGCCAAATCCGGAAAATTCCAGTTCGCCGACCGAAACGAAACCGGTCGCGCAACCTCCCCGAACTGCTCAGCCTGACCCCAAATCCTCACCGTCCTTCTCTGCCTCAAGCCCCCAGGAACCAGCCATGCCGGATTCATCTTACTCCTCGTTCCCGTCCCTTCCTCCTTATGAGCCATCGGGGTCTGCGGGTGAAACTCCGGCGGAACGGGTCATGATGGAAGTCTCTCGCCGCCACGCTGATTTCCTGAAGATTGCTTCATCCGCTCACGCCGCTTATCTGAACACGGTCGCGCAGGTCATGAGTGGCACAGGCGCGGTACAGAACGAGCCGGCCAAAGCACTACCGGAGCCGCCCGCAAGCCCTGCACCGGTACCTCGTCAGGTGGAACCTGTAGCCGCATCCGCCGCGCCGACCCCGCATCCTGTTGCGACCCGACCTGCTCCGCCTGCTGTGGCCCCTGCTTCAACGCCTGTATCGAAGCAGGCAGCGTTCTCATCGCCCATTGCAGACATAGCCCCCCCTCAACCGGCAAAACCAGCGCGAGCTGAGCAGATCGATGCTGTCGCTCTGGTGCGGGCCATCATCGCGGACAAGACCGGCTATCCGGAAGATATGCTTGATGCAGATATGGATCTGGAAGGCGAACTGGGCGTCGACTCCATCAAACAAGTGGAGATCCTTTCCACGCTGCGCGAGGAGCTTCCCGACCTGCCTGAGATTGATCCGGAGCGCCTCGTTGAATTGCGGACCATTTCCGCGATTGCCGAAATGGTATCGGGAGCCGCTGGCGCATCTACGCCCCCACCCGTAGCCAAACCCACCCCTCAGCAGGCACCTGCGCCCACTACACCATCGCCTGCCTCGGGAAACGGCAGCATAACTACTGACATTGTCAGGGATCTGATTGCCGACAAAACGGGTTATCCCAGCGATATGCTGGAAGATGATATGGACCTTGAAGGCGAGCTTGGCGTCGACTCAATTAAACAAGTAGAAATTCTTTCCGCGCTGCGCGATCAACACCCAGACTTGCCGGAAGTTGACCCAGAGGTTCTGGTGGAGCTCCGCACGATCAGAAAGATCGCTGATTTTTTTGCATAAGGGGCGGAGCGCGCGACACAGCGATCCGTCCCTCTGGGACAATCGGAGAGATTAAACCGTACGGAAACGCCGTACGCGTACTTGATTCTGTTCTGGTCGCGCCATTCGGTTCGTCAGTGCCACGATCAAACCTCGGCCCGGTCTGTATTACGAATGCCGCGCCGGAATATGCCGAAGCACTCCGAGAAAAAATTCAGGCTTCAGGAGGCACCGCAGTTATTGTTGATGTGCCTGAAGGCACCGGAACGTTCGTCCTGACCGAGGGCCTATCAGCACAACCGCCAGCAGAACGGCATTATTTTGCGCTACAAGCCATGCTGGCTGCGAAAGCTGGCTCCAAAACAGTCCTGTTGAATTTCGCTTCCTCTCCCTCGCGAACGGAAATCGGGGGCACAACCGGACTTTGTCGCACAATCAGGCTGGAGCATCCAGGAACTGAGGCCTGCTCCATATCCATTGCAGACGACAGGAACCCGGGTTCCCTGGCGTCCAAAATCATGCAGGCCATCTCCCTTTCTGACAGTGACTACTCGCTTCGGGAAGACGGGATATATCTGGATATGCCGGGCGAAGACCTTGCCCCGCCCGAAGTTTCCGAACGACAGCCTGATCGCCAATCCGTCTGGCTTGTCTCTGGTGGCGCCCGGGGCGTTACGGCGGATTGCACGATCGAACTCGCCAGGCGAACAGGTGGCACATTTGTTCTGCTCGGACGATCGGACGTTACACCCTGGCCTGAATGGCTGCCGCTCGAAAGAGACCTAAAAGCCCTCCGCGGGGCGCTTGCACGAAACGCGAGCCGCCCAGGCATGCCCCGCAAGCCGATGGAAATAGATCTTTACGCCCGCAGACTTCTGGCAAGCCTGGAAATCACCGACACTATTGCGTCCATCGAACAATCCGGTGCCAAAGCGCGCTACATTCAAGTGGATATTGGAAATGCAGACCAGCTCCGCGCCATTCTTCAAAACGTCCAATATGATCTGGGCAGCATAACCGGGCTTGTTCATGGCGCCGGTGTTCTGGCGGATGGAACGGCTGAACAGCTCCGTCTGGAAGACTTCCAACGAGTCTTTGGTCCAAAAGTATTCGGACTGGAGAACATTCTGGCGTCTCTGGATGTGAATTCATTGTCGCACATCGCCCTGTTTTCATCCGCATCAGCCGTATTTGGAAACGAAGGACAGGCAAATTATGCGGCCGCCAATGAGTGGCTCAATAATGTGTCGCTGCAGCTGGCGCGCGAACATCCGGCTACTCAAGTGAAGGCCTTTTGCTGGGGACCATGGCAAGGCGGCATGGTCGATGAAGCACTGGCCCGTATGTTTACCGAACGCGGGATCAGTCTGATCAGCAAATCCGAAGGCGCGAGAATATTTGCCGATCAGCTGCTTCAGTCTCCACATGACCATATCCGCTTTGTCGTCGGCGACGATTGGGGTGGGTGATGAAGGCATTCGAACCTGTCGCGATCGTTGGACAGGGGTGTGTTCTGCCTGGGGCCAATACACCAGGTGAACTGACCCGGCTGGTTATGGAAAAAAGGACCGTCTACGGCACGGTTCCGCCTGAGGAGTTAGGGCTATACCGAAGCGTAGCCCAGGGACGCACTTTTGTATCCGGACGCATCAAAGAGTTCGAACAGGTCTTCGACCCTGACCGGCTCAAGCTCAAATCGCTGACCCCAGATGAACTGGATCCTGTTTGCAGCTGGCCGTTACACGCTGCGCTCGACGCCTGGGAAGACGCTGGCCGTCCTAAAGTTCGCCCTTCAGCAATGGGTATATTCGTCGCGAACCTGTCTTACCCATCGGCAAGCCATGTGAAGTATGCCTCTCAGCTATGGCAAGATCAGGAAACTCCGCCGGCGCATTCCGTTTTGAATTCCGCGCTGCCTAGCCGCCTGATCGCGGAATCGCTTCGCTCTACCGGCCCCTGCTTTTCACTGGACGCGGCCTGCGCATCGTCACTGTACGCCATCGACATTGCATGCAGAAAGCTGAACGCGCGGCAGATCGACTGCGCCGTAATTGCAGGCGTGAACGCGGCAGACAACCTGATCCTCCATATTGGCTTTGAGGCGCTGAACGCCCTCAGCCCCACAGGCCGCTCCCGTCCTTTCGTCAAAGGCGCCGATGGACTCATTCCGTCTGAAGGGGCAGCAGCGCTTGTGTTGAAGCGCCTGACGGATGTTGAGCCGGGAGAAAAAGTCTACGGCGTAATTCGCGGCAGCGGTCTGTCCAATGACGGGCGCCGCAAAGGACTGCTTGCACCTGCTACCGAAGGTCAGGTCGACGCAATGCGACGGGGGCTAGAATGCAGCGGGATAGATCCGCACACGATCCAGTATGTTGAATGCCACGCGACAGGCACCGCCGTCGGCGATAGCGTGGAGGTCTCGTCTGTCAGATCCGTCTACAAAGACGTCGAACATCTGTCTTTGGGGTCTCTGAAGGCAAATACTGGTCATCTTATCACGGTTGCCGGCCTTGCCAGCGTGCTGAAACTTACAGGCGCCATGGCAGAAGAGCGTATACCGCCAACGCCCCTGGACGGTCAGTTGCTTGACCCGTTCCAGGACAGTGGACTGGACGTTCCGACGCGTCCCTCAAACTGGGAAACCTCCGGAGCGCCGCGACGAGCTGCCATCAGCAATTTCGGATTTGGTGGAAACAATGCCCACCTGATTCTGGAGGAGTATCGTCCTTCGACACGAAAGGGCCGTAGCCGGGCGATCAAGACACCTCCTGCTCCGGATATCGTTATCTGCGCCGCATCGCTGATGGCGGGCAGTGATTGCACAATTGATAGCGTTCTCCGGCGCCTTATGAACCACCCTGTCAAACGGCCAGAAAAGCTTGAGGAGATCGGCGCCAATGCGGTGGATGCCCGTTCGCCGCCCAAGGACCTGGCGCAGGCAGAACCTCAGCAACTCGCCATTCTCTCCACGGTCAGTGAAGCCCTGAGCCGCGTCGGCTCCTTCGAGGCTGAAGAGACAGGCGTGTTTGCCGGCATGGCTTGTGCTGCAGACTCCGCGAGATGGGCGCTGAGGGAACGTGCCACAGCCAATCCGGCGCAATCTGCAGACGATATCGCACCCAAGCTCGATGCCGCCGCAGTCCTTGGTGCGATGGCCAATATGACGGCGAACAGAATTACGTTCGCACAAGACATCCGCGGGATGGGCTTCTCGGTGTCTGCCGGTCCTGCAAGCGGGTTGGCAGCGCTTGATCTCGCAATCGACGCGCTGATCTCCGGACGCCTGTCCACCGCTATCGTTGCCGCTGCAGATTTTGCCACTGAGCCCGTCCGTGCCCGAGCGCTTGCGGATATTCGCGGCCTTGAGCATCCCGGAGACGCCTCCGCCGCCCTGGTTCTGAAACGGCGCGACGATGCTGAAGCGGCGGGAGACCCCATCCTTGCCACCGTAAAACCGGTGGATTGGAAGAACAGGAAGGCCCGATCGGCTCCAGGCCTGTTCCGTACGGTCTACGGTCAGGCGCCTGATGCAGAACCTCTTGTAGAGGTCGCGCTGGAGTGTCTGCTGAATGCCCACAGCCATAGGCAAACAGACGCTGGCGCCATACCGGCGCCCTCTTTCAGGCGAAAAAAGCGCCTTGTTTCGGTTGCGGCCGGACTGGCAAATTCAGGTTCGTCGATTTCCTTTGAGCTTGAGCCGCCTCAGGTCATGCCGGATCCCCTCCGGCCGACACCGATTATGTTCCATGCCGCTGCCGGCAGCCGGAGGAAACTTGCAGAAGCGCTGAATGCCGGCCGAGAAGGAGGCCGGGGCAGCTGCCGGATCGCACTCATTGCAACGAGTGAGGATGAACTGGACAAGCTACGCGCTTCAGCCGCCCAGCCCTTAGCGAGAGACCAGCTTCCCTGCGGTGAAGGCATCCATTTCGGAGAAGGCAAGCCAGACGGTGAGCTGGCATTCATGTTTACCGGGTCCGCCGCCGTCTATCCGCGCATGGCAAGACGGCTGTTGATGGCATTTCCTGAGGTTCGGAAAGCGCTCTCCAAATTGTCCCGGGCTGAGGAGATTGCCGCCCTGCTGTCTCGCTCGAACCTGACTGAATTCGAACAGTTGTGCGCTGGCACGCTGGTCAGTCAGGCGCACGCCATCCTGTGGCTTGATCTGCTCAAAGTGAAACCTGATGCCGCTATCGGCCTGTCATTGGGCGAATCCAACGCACTGTTTTCGTTTGGATACTGGAAAGACCCGGGGGCCCTCCTGGATGAAATATCCGAAGCTGCAATGTATGAGCGGCATATCGGCGGCGCGTTCGAGACAGCCAAACAAGCCTGGGGGCCAAATGTCCCGTCAGACTGGACCAATTGGCGGCTGCAGGCGCCCGTCGAGCAGGTTAAACAAGCGCTCGAACGGCACCCGGGCGTCGAGATCACCATCATCTACACAGATGACGACTGCATGATCGGTGGCCCCGCAGACGCCTGCAAGCAGCTCTGCGATGAATTTGGCAAACAGGCTGGCGTGAAGATGAACCAGCACCTGATCGTGCATGCGAAGGCCATGAGGCCATTTGCGGATACGTGGCGGCGTCTGCATACGCGGGAGGTGCACCGGGGCTCTGGGGTGCGGCTCTATGCCAATGCCATTCATGCGGCTTACGAGCCGGAGACAACGGTCGTCGCGGACATGCTCACGCGGCAGGCGGTGGATACGGTTGATTTCCCCAAAACGGTCCGCCAGGCGTGGAAGGACGGCGTGCGCACCTTCCTGGAGCTCGGTCCACGGGACACATTGACGACCAGCCTTTCCAAGACACTGAAAGATAAGCCTTTTAAGGCTATTGCCACGGACAGGATCGAGGCGTCCGACCTGGGCCAGGTCGCCCATGCGGCAGCCTTCCTCTACGCCGATGGCCGAGACATAGACCTCGAGCCCCTGCTCCAAACCCTTGCTGCTGCAAGAAAAAACGAGACCGTTCCGCACCGTAAATGGAACGTCACCAGACCGGTACCTTACCCCATGCCCAAGATCGCCGAAGCCCCGCCAGAACCTGTCCGGAACGTCCTTCCGCATGCGCCCACGCTGCGCATGCCGGACTATGCCATGACTATAGCGGACCAGGTCATGATCACGGCCGGACCAGAAAATGCTCCCAAGACGGGCAAATGTGTCGAACCGCCCCGCAAAGTGACCAGCGGAACGGCACCGCTCCGACTGCGTACGCCGACCGGCCCGACACGTGACCGGGGCGCGATTGAGGCATCGACCCGCGGCAAGATGTCGGAATTCTTCGGACCTGATTTTTCCGATCAGGACAGTTTCGAACGGCAGGTCCGGCTGCCGGCTCCGCCTCTCCTGCTTGTCGACCGGATCACCGGAATCGATGCGGCACCCCAGGAAGATGCGGCCGGAATTATCTGGACCGAAACCGACCTCTCCAACCATACCGACTTTGTCCATGACGGGCGCGTCCGTCCGGGACCGTTGATCGAATGCGGCCAGGCAGATCTGACCCTGATTGGCTGGATGGGCGCTGACCTGCAAAACAGGGATGAGCGCGTCTACCGCCTGCTCGGTTGTGAAATCACATTCCATGAAGGCGGACTGCCCCTCGATGCGGACACGCTGAAATTCCAGATTGAGATTACCGGCCACGCCGAGCTTGCCGGGGTCCGGATGTTCTTCTTCCAGTACGACTGCCGCACAAAGGATCGCCTCGCTTTTTCCGTGCGCAACGGGCAGGCTGGCTTTTTCACGGACGACGAACTCAACAACAGCAAGGGCGTCATCTGGGACGCGGCCAAAGACGCACCTCCGACAGCCACGCCCACCGACTTCACCCCTCAGCGTGTGACGCAGAAGCGCAAATTCCCGGCCGCAGACGTCAACGCGTTCCGGAAGGGCGATGCCTTCGCGTGCTTCGGCGCAGGCTTCGAGCTTTGCGCGGCCCACTCCAATCCCCCCCATATCCCGGACGGGAAACTCGCCCTTTTCGACGAGGTGATTGCCTTTGACCCTCAAGGCGGCCCGTGGAAACGGGGCTATCTCCGCGCCCGCGCCGCGACGCCCGCAGACAGCTGGTTCTATGACGGCCACTTCCACAAAGACCCCTGCATGCCCGGCACACTTATGGCGGAAGCCGCGGTCCAGACACTGGAATTCTATGCGGCCGCCGTGGGCCTCACGGTTGAGCGGGATGGGTATGTGTTTGAACCCATTCCGGAACACACGGCGAAGTTCGTTTGCCGCGGACAGGTCATTCCGGACAAGGATCATGATGTGACCTATGAAGTCTTCATCGATGAAATCATCGATGGGGAAACGCCGGAAATCTACGCCTCCCTTCTTGCGCGCTGCGATGGGCACAAGGTCTTCCACTGCCCGCGTTTCGGCATCCGCCTGCGCCGCAACTGGCCCGCGGCACGCATTGACGCAAATCCGCTTCTGATCGGCCCCGAACGGGAAAGCCGCGGCGACCATGCCGCCTTGCTGGACTGCGCAAACGGCGCCCCCTCTGCCGCTTTCGGCGAGATGTATCGCCCCTATGATGATCAGGGGAATGTACCGCGCCTGCCTCAGCCGCCTTACCACTTCATTTCCCGTGTGACATCCGTCAGCACACGCCCGGCTGAAGAAACACTCGGTGCGACGATGACGGCGGAATACGATATACCCGCCGATGCCTGGTATTTCGATGACAATCTCAACGGCACGATGCCGTTTGCCGTCCTGTGCGAGATTGCCCTTCAGCCATGCGGCTGGCTGGCCAGCCATTCCGGCTTTGCCCTTGTTGGCACCTTGCGGTTCCGCAACCTTGAAGGCGATGGCTTCCTCCACATGGAAGTCGGCCGCAATGACGATATGCTGAAGGTCCGCAGCACCCTGACGAATATCGCCAAGGTCGGTCCGATGACCCTTGTGTCTTTTAACGTCGAGGTCATTACAGGCGATGGGCGTCAGGTTCTGGATCTGAAGACGCAATTCGGCTTCTTCCCGCCGGCATCGCTTGTGCGGCAGGCGGGGCTCCCGGCCAAACCTCACTTCACATCCGCATTCGACCTTCGTCCTGCGCCAGTCCAGATAGATATGCAGGAACCGCTTGCTTCCGGCCGGATGAAAATGATCGATGAGATTGACTTCTGCGATCCGAACGGCGGTGAAGCTGGCCTCGGCCTGATCCGCGCGCAACAGCATGTCGATCCGTATGCGTGGTACTTCAAGGCGCACTTTTATCAGGACCCTGTCCAACCCGGTTCGCTGGGGCTCGATGCGCTGGTCCAGGCGCTGACCCAACTCGTATGGAAGAAGGGCCTGCAGGAAGGCATGACCCACCCCCACCTCACAACCCTGGCGCCCAATGCGCCCATGAAGTGGAGTTATCGCGGCCAGGTCACGCCGGAGCGCAAGACTGTGACGAGCGTGATGGAAATTCTGAGCATCGAAGACCGGGAAGACGACATTCTGATCACAGCCCGTGGCAGTCTCTGGCGGGATGGGCTTCGTGTCTATGAAGTCGGCCCGATGAGCGTTTCGTTGAAGGACCTTGGCTAGACTGACATGGCGCGGCTGAGGACGAGCCCTCCGGCCTGAAAAATCTCAACCCGCAGAGTCAGGTCATCGTGCTCAAGGCTAAACTGATCCTGCTGACCTGAGATCACCTCCCGAGGCAGGTGAATCCTTGGAGCGCCCCCTTTCAGCCCTGTTCCGGCAGCCTTCAGGATCGCCTCCTTGATGGCCCAACACCTGAAGAAACCGGCAAGGCCGCTCGCCCCTTCGACGGCGCTGCGGATGTCCCTGGCCTCGCCTTCGGATGAAAGCATGGGAAGCATCGCCTGCCAGCCAATGGGCCGGACCGTTTCGACATCCACACCCACCTTTCCCGACCGCACCAGGGCCAGCGCATTGGCTGTCCCGCTGTCTGAAAAGCTGACCGAGACGTCAGGAAAATCCAGAAGGAAAGGACGTCCCTCCGGGTCATGGGCAATTGCAATGTCCGCGGCAGGTTCCGCCAGCAAATTGGACAGGAGTTCCCGCCGCTGGGAAATATTACGGCCAAGCTGGTCGCGCTTTTCATCCGATACCAGACGCGAAATGCGCACTTTGTCGTCGCCGGAGAGCACGGCCTCGTTCAGCCGGCCCGACGCAGAATGCCAGAACCACGCCCCCTCCGCCCCCGGCTCAGCCGGGCCGCACTTCGGGAAAGGTCTGAAGTCCTGCAACATCGTCTTCAGCGTTGTAGATCGGCGCCTGCCCGGGCGCCAGAACCAGCTTCAACGAAAGACGACCGTGAAAGTGGCGGAGAGGAAGGGATTCGAACCCTCGATACGCGTTAACGTATACGCCCTTAGCAGGGGCGCGCCTTCAGCCACTCGGCCACCTCTCCAGCGCGGACTGCCGGTCTATTGAATGGCGGCTCCAATCGCAAGCCCTCTTCGCTTTCCGGGCTGCGGTTGTTGGTGTTTTGCCCCTGCCGGTGGGCTGGCAGCGATGCCATTGCCTGTATCCAGCACCCCTGCCTGTGATAGTTACGTATTCCTGATAGTCCAAAGCCCCTTAGGGAAAGCAGATGACCGAATATTTCAAGCCCGTCCCGTTCCCGCTGTGGAAGGAAGACAAACTGGCCTTCGCCGATGCGCTGGGCCGGTCTTTTCGCGAAACCGGATTTGCTGTCATTTCCGAACACCCGGTGTCCCAGTCCGTTATCGATGCGAACCTGAAGGCGACGAAGGATTTCTTTGCCCTGCCTGAAGAGGTGAAGCTCAAATATGACGGACGTGAAGGCGGCGGACAGCGCGGCTACACGGCCTTCGGCGTTGAGAACGCCAAAGGAAAAGCGGAGGCGGACCAGAAGGAGTTCTGGCACACCGGACGGGCCCTGCCCGCGGATTCGCCCTACCGGGAGACGATGGCGGATACGCCGTCTGTTCCGGAGGTCCCGGATTTTGATGCCGCGACACGGGGAATGTATGACGCTCTGGACGGGTTTGGGCGCCAGCTTCTCCGCGCCGTTGCCCTTCACCTGAAGCTGGAAGAGACCTGGTTCGACAACAAGGTGGATGTCGGGAACTCCATCCTGCGCCTGCTTCACTACCCGCCGCAGACGAACCCGCCGCCGGAAGGCTCTGTACGGGCCGGTGCGCATGAAGACATCAATGTCATCACGCTGCTTCTGGGCGCCGAAGAGGCTGGTCTGGAAGTGAAGCACCGTTCCGGGAAATGGCTGGCCGTGAGCCCGCCCCCGAATGCCCTGGTGATCAATTGCGGGGATATGCTGCAAAGGCTGACCGGCGGCGTGCTGCCGTCGACCACGCACCGGGTGGTAAACCCTTCGCCGGAACGTTCCAGATTCCCGCGTTACTCGACGCCTTTCTTCCTGCACTTCAATCAGGATGTGATGATCGAGGCGCTGCCGGGCTGCATTGCTGAAGGCGGCAAGGCTGAACCGCCGATCACGGCACAGGACTATCTGATGGAGCGCCTGCGCGAGATTGGCCTGGTGAAAGCCTGATCTGAACTCAGATCAGGCCCGCCAGCGGAGAACTCGGGTCAGCATACATCTTCTTGGGCATGCGGCCTGCGAGGTATGCTTCGCGGCCTGCGATGACGGCGTGCTTCATCGCAGACGCCATGAGGACCGGATCTTTTGCCGCCGCGATGGCTGTATTCATCAGAACGCCGTCGCAGCCGAGTTCCATTGCGATCGCGGCATCTGACGCGGTGCCAACCCCTGCATCGACAATTACCGGCACACGGCTCTGCTCGACGATGAGGCGGATGTTGACCGGATTCATAATGCCAAGGCCCGATCCGATCAGGGAGCCGAGCGGCATGATTGCGCAGCAGCCGGCGTCTTCCAGCATCTTTGCGTATACCGGATCATCAGAGCAGTAGACCATGACTTCAAAGCCATCAGCGATGAGCGCCTCAGCAGCTTTGAGCGTCTCCGGCATGTTCGGGTAGAGCGTCTTCTGGTCCGCCAGCACTTCGAGTTTGACCAGGTTCCAGCCACCCGCTTCCCGGGCGAGCCGCAAGGTGCGCACCGCCTCATCCGCTGTGAAGCACCCCGCCGTGTTCGGCAGGTAGGTAAACTCATCTGGCTTTACAAAGTCCGTCAGCCGCTCCTCGTCCGGATTGGACAGGTTCACCCGCCGGAGCGCGACGGTGACAATCTCTGCCCCGGCCGCCCGGGCGGCATCTGCATTCTGTTGATAGGACGAATACTTCCCGGTCCCCACGATCAGGCGCGAGGCATAGGACTTACCGGCAATAATCAGGGGGTCGTTCACGAGAGACTTCCAATTCTTCTAAGGCCAACTTGGTACAGGAGGGGCAGATCAACCGCCACCAACGAACTGCACCACTTCAATCCGGTCTCCATCCTCCAGAACGGTGGACGCATGTTCGGATTTTGGCACGATTTCCAGGTTTCGTTCGATCGCGACACCGCGGGAATCACGCCCCTCTGCGCCCGAGATCAGCGCCACAAGCATGGCGACGGTTGTGCCGGGCTCTATTTCGCGGGTTTCCCCATTCAGCGTAATTGTCATCCGCTGTAACTCCATGCGTCAGCAGGCCTTGCCTTGCCCGGCGTTACAGCGCAAGACAACACCCAATGGTGAAGCCGATATATGTCCTCGGAGGCCCGAACCTCAACCTGCTGGGAACGCGGGAACCGGACATTTATGGCCGGGACACGCTTGATGACATTCATGCGCGTCTGAAGGCACAGGCCGGAGACACGCCGATTGAGGCCCGCCAGACCAATTCCGAAGGCGAGCTGGTCACATGGATCCAGGAGGCTTCCAGGGAAGCGTCCGCCGCGATTCTCAATGCCGGCGCCTACACCCACACATCCGTCGCACTTCACGATGCTCTGCGCGCCTGCGCGGTGCCGGTCGTCGAAGTGCACCTCTCAAATCCTGCCGCCCGAGAGGCTTTTCGGCAGGTGAATTATGTCGCGCCAGCGGTGAACGCATCGATTGCGGGCCTTGGCGCCTATGGTTATGAGCTTGCCCTGATGGCCGCGCTAAAGCTGTCGGGAAAATAAGGGACGATAGATCCATGAGCACTGGCAAGAACAAGCTGGATACCGGACTCGTCCGGGAACTCGCCGCCATCCTTCGCGAGGCGGACCTGGGAGAAATTGAAGTTGAACACGAGGGCCTTCGGGTGCGTGTCAGCAAGCCGACCCCGCCGGTCGTACAAGCTGCTGTGGCCGCGCCGGCCCCTGTTGCAGCCGCACCTGCTCCGGCAACCGCTGCTGCGCCAGCTGCCGCTGCAGAAGCTGCGCCCGCAACGCCTGACAATGCAATCAAGTCGCCGATGGTCGGCACGGCCTATCTCTCGCCGGAGCCCGGCGCCAAGGCGTTCGTGTCGGTTGGCGACAAGGTGAAAAAGGGCGACACGCTGATGCTTGTCGAAGCCATGAAGACCTTCAATCCGGTCGAAGCGGACCGCGCTGGCACGGTAAAGGCCATCTATGTCACCGATTCCCAGCCAGTCGAATTTGGCGAGCCGCTCATTCTGATCGAATAGCATGACCGAACAACGTACCATCCAGAAGGTCCTCATCGCGAACCGCGGTGAGATCGCGCTGCGTATTCACCGCGCTTGCAAGGAAATGGGCCTGCAAACCGTCGTCGTGCACTCAGAGGCCGACCGGGACGCCATGGCCGTCCGCCTGGCAGATGAAAGCGTCTGCATCGGGCCGCCCCCCTCCTCGCAGAGCTATCTCAAGAAATCCCAGATCCTGGCAGCAGCCGAGATCACAGGAGCGGATGCCATCCATCCAGGCTACGGCTTCCTGTCCGAGAACGCCCAGTTCGCGGAAATGGTCGAAGCCCACGGCCTCGCCTTTATCGGCCCGACGGCTGAGCATATCCGGGTCATGGGCGACAAGATCGCGGCCAAGCAGGCCATGATCGATGCCGGCGTCCCCTGCGTACCGGGATCGGAAGGCGCAATCTCCTCAATCTCCGACGCCAAGAAGGCAGCCAAGAAAATCGGGTTCCCCGTTCTGGTGAAAGCGTCTGCAGGCGGCGGCGGCCGCGGCATGAAACTCGCCAAGACCGAAGCCGACCTTGAGAACGCTGTCCGGACCGCAAAGACAGAAGCAAAAGCTGCTTTTGGTGACGATGCCGTCTATCTCGAGAAATACCTTCAGGGCCCGCGGCACATCGAAGTGCAGGTGATCGCGGATACCCATGGCAATGTTGCGCACCTCTGGGAGCGCGATTGCTCCCTGCAGCGCCGCAACCAGAAAGTATTCGAGGAGGCCCCGTCCCCGGCTCTCACTCAGGCCCAGCGCGAAGAGATCGGCACGATCTGCGCCAAGGCCATGGAGAAGCTCGGCTATCGCGGCGCCGGTACGATCGAGTTCCTCTATGAAGACGGCCGGTTCTATTTCATTGAAATGAACACCCGCCTGCAGGTCGAACACCCGGTAACCGAAATGATCACCGGCATCGATCTCGTGCGTGAACAGATCCGCATCGCGGAAGGCAAGAAACTGTCATTCTCTCAGGATGACGTCCTGCTCGTCGGCCATGCCATCGAATGCCGGATCAATGCCGAACATCCGGAGACGTTCGTTCCCTCTCCGGGCCTGATCTCTGACTTCCATGCTCCGGGCGGCCCCGATGTGCGCCTGGATAGCGCGGCCTATGCCGGATACCGGATTCCACCTCACTATGACTCCCTGATCGGGAAACTCATCGTGCATGGCCGCACGCGCCGGGAATGCCTGATGCGTCTTCGCCGTGCCCTGTCGGAAATGGTGGTGGGCGGAGTTTACACAACGCTCGATCTGCACCGGCGCCTCGTCGAAAACGAAGACGTCCAGAACGGTGACTACAATATTCACTGGCTGGAAAAATTCCTCGCCGAGAACAAGATCGCTCCGGAAGAAAAAGCCTAGCGCGGCGCAGCGTCCGATAGACATGAGCCCAGTGGGATAACCATATAGGTCTCATGTCTGCTCGGTTTGGCACCAATGACCTGCTCGCCTGCTACCGGCGAGGCGTGTTCCCCATGGGGGATGCGCGCGATGATCCGAATCTGTTCCTTGTGGATCCGGACATGCGCGGCATTCTTCCGCTGGATGGCTTCCACATTCCGAAACGCCTGAAGCGCCGGGTCAGACAGGAACCGTACCGCGTCACGGCTGACACCGCTTTCACCCGGGTCATGGAGATGTGCGCCGAAAGCGCTGAGGGCCGGGAGACGACCTGGATCAACTCGACGATCCTGAACCTCTACAGCGCTCTCCACCGCGAAGGTCACGCCCACTCCGTCGAATGCTGGGATGAGTCGGGCGAGCTGGTCGGCGGATTGTATGGGGTCGCTGTCGGCGGTGCCTTCTTTGGCGAAAGCATGTTCTCGCGGGCGACGGATGCGTCGAAGATTGCCCTGGTCCATCTGGCCGCCCGCCTGATCGAAGGCGGGTTCACGCTTCTGGATGCGCAGTTTCACAACCCGCATCTGGAACAGTTTGGATTGATCGAGATCCCGCGCGCGGACTTCAAACGCCGGCTCAAGGCGGCGCTTGTCGTGGACGCGGACTTTTACTGCGGCCGCTCCGGGGCATCCGGCAGTTTCACAGGATCCGGCGCGGTGCAGCGGATCACCCAGACATCGTAGACCGGGTGCTCCAGAGCGCTGAGACCGGGTGAAGAGGCATACATCCAGCCCGAGAAGAGTTCCGGATTCTCTTCACTCACCGTCTCCACGGCATTTGCGTCAACGGCAGCATCCATTGTCTCGACCGCGACAGGCTGCGTCGAAAAGATCTTCAGGAATGCCGCGCTTTCAGGCGCCTCTTCCGGCGGGGTCTGGTAGCAGACTTCCAGCTCCACTCTGAGGGAGCCGAAGACGACCGGCTGTCCGACGAAGACTTCAATATCCGTCGAGCGCCCGGTGATCTTGTCGAGCGCCCGCAGCGTTGCCTTGTCTTTCTGGACGAAGGTTGCGGCATGCGCCGCTCCGACCAGTCCGGCTATGACAACAGCTGAAACAAGCGCTCGAAACATTATTGATCTCCATCCGCTGGATAGGGGTCGCCGGCCGGATAGGCGTCATCCGATGCAGACGAAGACGCACCGGCAGACCCGGCGTCTCCACCGCCGCCACCGGAGGCGAAGGACGCAAACAGCGTCAGCAGATCGACGCTGCCGCGTGTGTATTTGACTTCGCCAGTTCCATCCTGCGGCAGGTTATCGAAGCTGCCGCCCGGTTCCAGGGCCACATAAGCCCCGCCGAGCAGACCGTCTGTCGAGATGCGGGCGTCGGTATCGTCCGGCAGCGCCCATTTCTTGTCGAGGCTCATCGTCAGCACGGCTTCGAATCGTTTCGGGTCGCCGTCAATCGCTTTGACGACGCCGGCCTTCACGCCGGCGATCCGGACATCGGCGCCCCGGTCAATGCCGCTGATATTGTTAAAGCGCGCAGTCAGTTCATACCGGTCCGGACCTGCCGACGCTTCCCCGCCGCGGTCGATCGCGAACCAGAGGAAAACGCCTGCGACGGCGATCACTGCCGCGCCGACGAGGGATTCGAACATCGACTCACGCATCGGGAGACCACGCCTCATAGTCACCCGTTGCCTTCTGGCGATGACCGCCCGTGGACAGGCTGCCTTTGGGCTTCGTGGCCCAGGGCGTTCCGGTCATGTTGGGCTTGTGATCGGTTTCCCACTCGCGCCGGGTGAGCGGCGACTTGGTCGGCGGCTCATCCACGGTGTGATGCAGCCAGCCATGCCAGTCGGCCGGCACTTTCGACGGCTCTGCGAGACCTTTGTACATGACGTAACGACGGCGGCGGCCTTCGAGCGAAGGCTTGCGCTCTTCGTAGTATTTGTTGCCGTATTCGTCTGTTCCGACGAATGTGGAACGCCGTCCGATATCGAACGCTGCACCGAGCGTATGACCGCTCCACCAAGTAAAGAGTTGCTTCAGCATCGTATGGCCTGTCCTGCCGTGAGTTGGTGGCCGCAATATGGCGGCTCAGGGGCAACTAATCCATAGCGCCACCGCAGGCAATGCGGTGCAACTTCCCGTGTGCTCAGCCCATGGGAGCTGTCGCGGGAGTTGTTGTGCAGCGCTTGCCCCGGGCGGTCTCAGGCGTCACGCTTGTTCAAGTGATTCGCTGGGGAGAATTGGCATGAACGAGATGCAGGCAAATGAAATCCTGCGGGCAGCCGAATCGGATGGCCTGTTGTCGGAGCAGACCACGCTTTCCGAACTTTACAGAGGCGCAGGACGGCCTCCCCGGCGGCTAACTCCCGAGGCGCTCAAGGCCTCCGCGGCTGCCTGTTCTGCCGCAGCGCTCGTCAGCGTCTCCCAACTCGCATCTGCTGAAATTCTCGAGCGATTCGGTGATGCCCCGCGCAATGCAGACCTCGCTGAAGCCCTGGCGGCAGGACTGCCTCAGGACGTGCTGGAAGAAGCCTTGCGCCAGCCTGGCGGGTTTCAGCGCACTGCCGACTCGCTCCGCGCCTCCGCGGTCAGCGCCGCAGCGCCGCCGCCCGCCGTTTTCCAACCGGAAGCCCTCGACCCGGTTCTTGAGCAATTGCTGATCGGATCATTGCTCGAAGGTGCGGAAATCATCCTCACGCATGACAGCCTGCCAGCGGCTGGTTCAGCTGCCCGTATCCTTGATATCGCAATGGCCGTCGGTCCCGATGGCCTCGAGGCGGACTATCTGCGGGAAGCCCTGGAGGCCGCCGGAGAAGAGATGCCGGATGGGTCTGTGGTGATTGCCGGTCTGGCAGCCGCAATCATGTCCCTTGGAATCGACTATTCCTCACCGGAAGGCGCAGCCACTGCGGCAGCCCTTTGCGCCCTTGTGCGCTCCGGGGTGACGGGCGCAGCTTTGCCAGCTGCCCAGGCAAAGGTTTTGGGGCTTTCTGCTCAGAAAGCGTCCGGCAAACGGACCTGTAATGTGCTGATCCTGCCCATCGCGGATCTTGGAGCGTTCCTGCCGGATTGCGAAAGCCATGGCACAGCGCCGCTCGCCACCGTCCTCGCATATGGCGATGAGACACCGACCCTCTCGCGGGCCGGACGGCTCGGAATCGCCCACCATGCGCCGGAACGCCTGCCGATGGCCCTGGAACGAATCTCAGCCTCGGCAGAGTCGGACCTAGACCGTGCCCTCGGCCTGGACCGGTTGCGAGATCGCGGATTTTCAGAAGTGGCGCTCGACAAAGTATCCAGAGCCCTCGGCGAAGGCCTGCCCCTGAATGCGGCCTTCTCCCGCTGGGTGCTGGGGGACGAAGTCATCTCCAGCGACCTGAAACTCGCCCCGGAAGAGTTCGACGCGGACGGCGGCGGCCTTCTCTCAGCAATCGGCTTCTCACGGAAAGACATTCAGGCTGCAGAAACGACCATCGCCGGAGAAAATGGCGATGCGACCGCAGAAATCATGGCAGATTGCGGCCTACAGATCGGCGCGTCTCCGGAAGCTGAGATTGCCTTCGCGTCGGCCTGCGCAAAAGCGCTCGGCGGAAACGTTACACTCACCGTAGACGGCCGAGGTGGCCTCGACATGGCCGAAGCGGCGCTGGAGGCTGGTCTGTCCGTGCAACTGCTTGGCCACCGGGCACCTCCTTCGGACGAGGTCCAGGAGCGCATGGAGCACATCACCGCGCTCGCCGAGGAGATTGCCGCCGAAGCAGATGCGCCAGCAACCATTTCGCATCCTGTTCAGGCCGGTGAAGGTGCTGCCCGCACCCGCCTGCCAGACCGTCGGAAAGGGTACATCCAGAAAGCATCTGTCGGGGGGCACAAGGTCTACCTCCACACGGGTGAGTTTGAGGATGGATCTCTGGGCGAGATCTTTATCGACATGCACAAGGAAGGCGCCGCCTTCCGGAGCCTGATGAACAATTTCGCCATCGCGACCTCGATCGGTCTTCAATATGGCGTGCCGCTGGAAGAGTTTGTCGATGCGTTCGTCTTTACGAGGTTCGAGCCCGCAGGCGCCGTGACCGGAAACGACCGGATCACGCGCGCAACGTCCATTCTCGACTATATCTTCCGCGAGTTGGCTGTTTCCTATCTCGGCCGGGACGACCTGGCTGAAGTGGACGTTACTCATGACGGCCTTGGCCGGGGCGCAGGTGACGGAACGCGGACAGAGGCGGCGCCATTTACGGAAGAAGCTGCTCAGATCATTTCTCGCGGTTTTTCGCGTGGCCAGCTGCCGGACAACATCGTGATTTTGGACCGGAAACGCGCCCAGAAGCTCGCGGATGAGGAAGCCGAAGCAGCAGAATCTGCCCTCGAGGAGGCTGAAACCGAAGAGCTGGAAGCTCCCGACTATCTGGGCGACGCCTGCCCGGTTTGTGGCAGTTTCACCCTCTTCGAGATCAGCGAAGACGGTGACATCGAGTGCGACACCTGCGGCGAAGAATCCAGAAAACACAAATAATTTCAAAGACCTTAGACATCTTGAGTGCCGATAGTCCCAGCCCGCAAGCGGTCATGGCAAATCTGCAACACTTGTCACAATGAAACAGTGGTTACAGCTTGTTCAGTTTTGACCCGCAAAACAACGCTGTATCCAATTAGGCATGATCCGGGTTCTGCTCAGCCTCGCCACCCTTATGGCCGTGACCTCATTCGGGGCTGCGGCACAGGAGCGCGCCAAACCGAGCCAGCCGGTCGCCTGGGCCCCCAGCTATGTCGGATCCTGCAGCGGCTGTAACCTTTCGGGACGCAACCTCACTGGCTGGACACTGAGCGGCGCGAACTATCGTGAAGCCAATCTCGAATACGCCTTCATGCGCGGAACCCAGGCACGTGAAACCAATTTCGAGGGAATCGTGGCGACTGGCGCCGACATGCGCGCGGCAGTCCTGACCTCTGCGAAACTTTCCGGTGCCAACCTCGTGAATGCCCGGATGCAGTCCGTCCAGGCTTCGGGCGCCGAATTCAAGCAAAGCGTGCTTGTCGGAGCCAACCTGCAGAGAGCCATGCTTGTCGGGGCCAATTTTGCAGCTGCAAATCTTGCGACAGCAGCCCTTGAGGGCGCTGACTTTTCCGGCGCGAACCTGACTGGCGCGGATCTTAGCGGCACCATCATGATGTCGACCATTTTCAATGGCGCGAACCTGTCCCAGACAAAACTGGATGCTGCCAACGCCCAGGGGGCGTCGTTCAAGGACGTGCGCTTTGTCGACGCAAACCTGACAGGGCTGATTGGCTGGCACGATGCGGATTTCGAAGGTGCGTGCGCATCACAGCGGACGCTGTTGCCGCGGGGCCTGACCCTTCCGGAATGCCAGTAAGTCCGGCGTTGTTGGTACCAAAATTCAAAAGCCCGCGCCGATCAGATCAGCGCGGGCTTTGATTTTTCTAGGACTTCATCTGTGGCGCGAGCCGGATATTGAGCTCACGTAGCTGGCTATCGTCGACCGGGCTCGGGGCCCCCATCATCAGGTCACGTGCCTGGCCGTTCATCGGGAACAGGGTGACGTCGCGGATGTTCTCGGCGTCGGCCAGCAGCATGACGATCCGGTCAACACCCGGTGCAATCCCGCCGTGCGGCGGCGCCCCGTGCCGGAATGCGTTCAGCATGCCGCCAAACTCTGCCTCGACCACTTCCGGGCCATAGCCAGCCATGGCGAATGCTTTCAGCATCACTTCCGGCCGGTGGTTCCGGATGGCGCCCGAGGACAGCTCGATCCCGTTACAGACGATGTCGTACTGGAACGCCTTGATATCGAGGATCTCTTCGTCGGTGCTGGCAGCTTCCAGCGCCTCCATACCGCCCTGCGGCATGGAGAACGGGTTGTGGCTGAAGTCGATCTTCTTGGCGTCTTCGTCATATTCGAACATCGGGAAATCGACGATCCAGCAGAAGCGGAACACGCCCTGCTCGATCAGGTCGAGTTCGGCGCCGATCTTGTTGCGGGCCGCGCCAGCCAGCTTGTAGGCATCGCCTTTTTTGCCGGCGGAGAAGAACACGCCGTCACCGGCTCCAAGCCCCAGATGCTTCAGCAAGGCGGCCAGATGGTCCGGCGCAAAGCCTTTCAGGGCGGGATCCTGGCTGTCGACTCCGCCGCCATCAGCCTCTTTCAGGCGCGCATAGCCCAGGCCCGGCGCCTGCATTTCCTTCTTCGCCCACTTGTCCATGTCGTCGAAGAATTTGCGGGACTTCTCAGCAGCGGCTTTCGGCGCCGGAATTGCGACGACTTTGCCGCCGCCCTTGATGATCTTCGCAAAAATGCCAAAGCCGGTCTTTTTCTCATCCACGAAGAACTCGGTCACGTCGGACAATTCGAGCGGGTTGCGCAGATCAGGCTTGTCGGAGCCATATTTCGCCATCGCTTCGGCATAGGGAATGTGCGGGAATGGCTCGGCTGGAACCGTCCGGTCCTTGTTATCCCAGCCTGCGAATTCCTCAAAAACGCCGCGCATGACCGGTTCGATTGCGTTGAAAACATCGTCCTGGGTGACGAAGCTCATCTCGATATCGAGCTGGTAGAACTCGCCAGGCGAGCGATCTGCGCGGGCGTCCTCGTCCCGGAAACACGGCGCGATCTGGAAGTAGCGGTCGAAACCGGAAACCATGAGCAACTGCTTGAACTGCTGCGGTGCCTGCGGAAGGGCATAGAACTCTCCCGGATGCAGACGCGACGGCACGAGGAAGTCGCGTGCCCCTTCCGGGCTCGACGCGGTCAGGATCGGGGTCTGATATTCGGTGAACCCCTGCTCAATCATCCTGCGGCGCAGGCTGGCGATCACGTCGCTGCGCAGGGTCATGTTCTTGTGGAGCGTCTCGCGGCGCAGGTCGAGATACCGGTGCTTCAGGCGAATGTCTTCGGGGTAGTCAGGCTCGGCGAACACCGGCAGTGGCAGCTTTTCTGCCGCGCTTTCGATCACCAGCGACTCAGCCGGAAGTTCCACTTCACCCGTCGGCAGCTCCGGATTCACGGCCTCGGCGTCGCGGGCAATGAGCTTGCCGGTAACGGTCAGCACGCTCTCGGCCGTTGCACGCTTGGCATCTTCATAGAAGGCGGCATTCGGGTACACCACGACCTGGGTGAGGCCGTAATGGTCTCTCAAATCGATAAACAGGGCGCCGGCATGCTCCCGGCGGCGGTGCAGCCAGCCGGACAGCTTGACGGTTTCACCAACGTGGGATTTGCGAAGCTCCCCACAGGTATGGGTGCGATAGGCGTGCATCGGATCAGTCTCCGGAAAGGGTCGGTCCAGTAAATGTCTGCGGGAGGTAATAGACTCTCGCATTTGTTCTGGCGATGCGATACGCAAGCCCGCGATGACTGACAACACCCTGACTCCCATTACTGAGCAGTCGGCCCTCGAAGATTTCTGCGGAAAGCTGGCCGAAAGCGATTTTATCTGCGTCGACACCGAGTTTCATCGGGAAACGACCTATTGGCCCGAACTCTGCCTCGTTCAGGCTTCCGCCCCCGGTGTCGAGGGCCTGATCGACCCTCTGGCGGAAGATCTGGACATCGGCCCGTTCCTGAACCTCATCGCCGCAGACAACCGGGTGAAGGTTTTTCATGCCGCACGCCAGGACATTGAGATTTTTAACCGCCTGATCGGCCACCCGCCGGGCCCGATCTTCGACACCCAGATTGCCGCTATGGCGCTCGGCTATGGCGATTCAATTTCCTACGACAATCTGGTTCAGCGCGTCCTGAGACGCCAGATCGACAAGTCCAGCCAATTCACCGACTGGATGCGCCGTCCCCTGTCCCAGAAACAGCTGGTCTACGCGCTGGGCGATGTCACCCATTTGCGCGACGCCTACCTCATCATGCACGAAAAGCTGGAAACGAGCGGCCGCCTGCCATGGGTGCAGGAAGAGATGGCCGATCTGGAGGATCCGGCCAAATACGACACCGATCCGGCCAAGGCCTGGCAACGTCTGAAACTGCGCACTCCAAAGAAAGACTACGCAGCCCTGATCGTGGCCGTCGCGGCTTGGCGCGAGCAGCTCGCGCAGGAACTCGACAAGCCCCGCCGCCGGATCCTCAAGGATGATGCGATCCAGGAAATCGCGAGCCAGAAACCCCGTAGCGAAAATGACTATAATCAGCTTCGCGCTGTGCCGAATGGCTTTATCCGCTCCAAACACGGGCAAGGCCTGATGGACGCCGTACAGGCCGCAATGGACAGCCCGGACCAGTTTGCCCCTGAATTGGAACCTCGCCGGCAAAATGCCCAGATCCCGGCCGGGGCGCCCGAATTGCTGAAAGTGCTTCTGAAACACGTCTCGGAAGAGAACGATGTCGTACCGCGCCTGATCGCGAACGCCGCTGACATCGACCGTATCGCCCGTGGAGAAACCTCGGAAGACATCGCGGCCATGCATGGCTGGCGCTACGAAATGTTCGGACGCAAGGCCCAGGCACTCTTGAGCGGCAAGCTCGCCGTGTCTTTTGAAAATGGTCAGGTACGCCTGTTCGACGTCTGATCTAGCCGATGCGAATGTCTGGCTGGAGGCGCAGCGCATTTGCGGTTTGCGCCAGACGCCGGGAGACCGTTTCAGAGATCATGGCCTTGTCGGTCTTCCCGACACTCAGGCACAGCTTGTCGCCTTCCCGTGACAGTTTGGCCCTCCGCAGGATCGGGCCAGACCGGCCGGAAAACACCGCCCCAAGACGCATGGCGCTGCCAAGTTGTTTTGCCCGTTCGGCCTGGGGTTCAGAGGTGAGGCCAACATACTCCCCCGGACGTTTGAAATCCTTCTGGTACCGGCAGCCGACCGCATAGGCGATCATGGCCCGCTCTGCATGAGAGACTCCGGTATATGGTGCACGCAACGCCTGATCGTAGGCCATCTGGGCGCGATGATCCGGGTGGAAACGTCCCGCGCTGTCCGACATCATGCAGGCCGCCTGTTCAATTCTGACATCTGCTGCAGGCGATCCGAACAAATCCGCCTCCGGCGCAAAGGCCGGCGCGATAAACTCATGAAGCGCCTGCCCGAAGGCAATCTGATTGTGATCGAGACGAACGAACGCGATCACCCCGTCCAGTAACGGATCGGAGACGGCCGCGCCGGTGAGATCTGTCAGGACCCCTTCGCGCAAGCCAGCAGATGAAATGGAAACGCCGTCCAGTTTGCTGATGGAAAGCAGCTCCTCCAGCACAATGGCCGCAATCGGCATGTGCTTGGCCCGGCGCTTGTCGACAGATTCCAGCATCGACCGGGATGCCGTATTGGAGAGCGCGTCGATACAAAGCTTTGCTGTACGGGCGATCTGCCCCTGGTTCATCTGGTAGCCATGCAGAACCTGAAGCGCGTATTTTTCGAGCTCCATGTTAATCTTGGCAAATGTTCGCCACGCGCCGCCGACAGCGAAGAAGCGACCTTTGGCACTTGCAAGAACGTCAGACGATTTCAGCTCCGACCGGATCGCTTTTCGCAAGTCCTTCGGGTCATTGCCAACTTCCATGAGCGACAATGGACCTAGCATCAGGCTTTCGCCTTTTCCCTTGCCTTTCCCAACCTGCATGAACTCCAGGCTGGACCCGCCAAGGTCCCCGATGACGCCCTGAGGCTGGTGAAAGCTCGCCTCGACACCCAGAGCGGAAAGCCGGGCTTCATCTTCGCCTGAGAGCACCGACACCGGCCGGCCGAGAACGCGGTTGGCCTTCCGGATGAAGTCTGTTCCGTCTTCTGCGGCACGTACAGCCGCCGTTGCCACCGCCTGAAAGTTCCGAAGGTTCAGGGCTTTCAAAATGGCGCGATACCGGGCCAGCGCAGAGAGAGCAGACTCCTGTCCGGGGGCGGAAAGCCGGCCTGTTTTGGCAAGTCCAACCCCTAGTCCCGCCATGACCTTTTCGTTGAATGTCGGCAGGATTGATCCTCCGAGCACATCAAAGATCACAAGGCGCACCGAATTGGACCCGATATCGATGATCGCAACCCTGTGCGAATTCGGGAAGGGCATCAGCCTTTGCTCCCTTTCGGCTGCAATCGTGGTGGCAGGCTGACTTCAAGCGCGCTTCCGCGGCCTGACAGGCTGGGATTGTCCATGAAGTACCGGTGCGCCGAAAACCCAGCACTATCTCCTTCCGATCTGGCCCGTATGTACGTGCCGTCTTCCCGCATCAACCAGCTCTGCAATTCATCATTCAGGTTTGCAACCATGATCTGGTTCATTACCTGGCGATGCACCGTCGGATTTTCCACAGGCACCAGTGCTTCGACGCGGCGGTCCAGATTTCGGGGCATCCAGTCCGCAGAGGAAATGAAGACCTTGGCTTTCGCAGAAGGAAGTGCCTCCCCATTGGCGCAACACAGGATGCGCGAATGCTCCAGGAAGCGTCCGACAATGCTTTTTACGCTGATATTATCCGAGAGCCCGGCCACGCCTGGCCTCAGGCAACAGATACCGCGAACGACCAGATCGATCGGAACGCCGGCCTGACTTGCCTTGTACAGAGCATCAATTACATCTCCGTCCACGAGGGAGTTCATCTTGGCCCAGATTCCGCTAGGATTTCCTTTCCGTGCTGCGCTCGCTTCCTTATCAATCATCTTGATCAGATCAGATTTGAGATTGAGCGGCGACATCGAAATCTTTTCGAGCTCCGGCCCCACTTCCGGCGGTTCCCGATACGCGGTCACGAAATTGAACAGCCGGTTTGCGTCCCGCCCCAGCGCCGGGTCAGCGGTAAAGAGTGACAGATCCGTATAAATCTTGGCATTCACCGGGTGATAGTTACCGGTCCCAAAATGGGTATAGGTCCGCAGTTCACTTCCCTCTCGCCGGACAACCAGAGATACTTTGGCGTGGGTCTTATACTCAATAAATCCGTACACGACCTGAACCCCGGCCCGTTCCAGGTCCCGGGCGAGCCGGAGATTGGCTTCCTCGTCAAAGCGCGCCTTGATCTCAACCAATGCGGTGACGTTCTTGCCGTTCTCTGCTGCCTCTACGAGTGCCGCAACGATGGGAGAATTATTTGTGGTCCGATAAAGTGTCTGCTTGATGGCGACGACTTGCGGATCCGCAGCCGCCTGACGGATAAATTCGACAACAACGTCGAAACTCTCGAAGGGATGATGGACCAGGATGTCCTTCATCCGGATGGCCGCAAAACAGTCCCCACCCATTTCACGGATACGTTCCGGGTAGCGGGGGTCATAGGGCGGGAACTTCAGATCCGGCCGGTCATCGACAATCAGCTCTGAAAGCTGCGCCATTCCCAGAATGCCATCATAGAGGACGACGTCGGCGTTCTCGGCTCCGATTTCCCGCGTGATGAATTCACGCAGGTGCTGCGGCGCGCTGGACTGCATACGCAGCCGGACAATCCTGCCTCGCCGCCGCTGCTTCAGCAAGACTTCGAATTCGCGGATCAAGTCTTCGGCCTCTTCCTCGATCTCGATATCGCTGTCTCGGACGATACGGAACAGACACCGGCTCTTTTCCTTGTAGCCGGGGAAGAGATCGCCAATGAACAGTCCGATCACATCTTCCAGCGGGATAAAACGCAGCGGACCTTTCTGCTTGCTCGGCAGACGGATGAAACGACGCACGAAAGCCGGCAAAGGCACTATGCCGATATGCCCCTCATCGCCATATTTGGAGACAAGATCCAGAGCGACCGAGAAGCCAAGATTGGGGATGAATGGGAATGGATGTGCTGGGTCCACAGCCAGCGGTGTCAGAACGGGAAAAATGTGGCTTCGGAAAAATGTATCCAGATCCGCCAGATCTTTCTTGCTGAGATCTCCCGCCGAGAGAACGTGGATGTTCTCCGACTCCAGTTCTTCCTTCAGCTGCCGCCAACGTGACAATTGCTCTGCGATCAGTTTGAGCGACAATTCCTCAATCTGCTCGACCTGAACGGCCGGAGTGAGCCCCTCCTGACTGGGCTTCGTCACGCCTGCGCGGACCTGTTCCCTCAGGCCGGCATACCGGACCATCTCGAACTCATCGAGATTGCTCGCCGAGATCGACAGGAAGCGGAGACGTTCCAGCAGCGGGTGGTTCGGATTGGCCGCCTCTTCGAGTACACGCCGGTTGAATTCCAGCCAGGAAAGCTCCCGGTTCAGAAACCTGTCAGGCGAAGCCATCATTTGTCTCGCCGTCTTGGCAGCCCCATCAGCCATGGAAATCCTCTTTATATCAGGCCCCGGTTACGTCAGCTGGTCGGCGGCTCGTCAGGCTCCGCCAGCCCCATGGCTTCCAATACCTCTTTTGCAAGTGGAACAGAAGGCGCGCGGCCTGTCGTTGTGACACCATGACTTAGCTTTTCCGCGAACGCCTCAATGGCTTCGTAGGTGAGGTCAAGGCGCGGCGAAAGATATGCGACAACTTCCGGCTCCAGCTTGAGGTAATGACGCGCAGCCGCTGCCCTCAGGCGGCCGATCAGCATGTCTTCGTCGGGCGGCAGGACTTCAACAATCGGCATCGAATTCAGACGCGACTTCAGGTCTGCCGAGGTGACGCGCCATTGCGATGGGCTCTCGGCAGACGCCAGCAATAGCCGCCCACCGGCCTCGGATGTCTGGTTGATAAACGTCAGCAAGGCTTCTCTGCCCGCCACCTTTTCAGCGTCATCGATGGCAACCGATTGTCCAGCCAGAGCTGACAGCCTGTTTTGCTTCAGCTTCGCAAATTCAACCGCAGTTAAATAAGTGCCGCCTGTTTCAGCGCACCAGGCCTGCAGCAAGGCGGTCAGACCGCAACGGCGCGGTCCGGTGATGCAGAAGACAGCCGTTGGCCATTTGTCCGGCTGGCGAATAATGCTGACCGCCGCCTGATTGGACGGCGTGACGACCAGTTGATCAAACCGAAGCCGTCCTGCCGGGAAGGCAAAACTCAGCTGGTCTGGTTGTCCTGTCGGTACGGATGGCCGCTTGCTCACGGAACCCCTGCAGCAGATACGGCCGAGCGGAGCACCCATCCCGCCTGCGGCTCTTCTCCAAGCGCCACACCCCGCTGCAAAAGGTCGTTCTGCAAACGTTGCGGGTCGCCCAGATAGGCGAACGTGACGACAGCGCCATCACGGGCGACGGCCGTGGTCCGAAAATCCGACACGAGCGGCGACCGCGCCAGCGCGCCGCGAAGCGTGTTCCATTCGGCGAGTGACGTGTAGCGGACGGTTGCCTTGGCCTGCGTCCGTTCACCGCCGCGGATGATGGACGCCCGCTTCCAGTTCTCTTCCAGAAGCCCAACCATGGCCGCTGCCGCATCATCGACAGTGCGGGCCGGAAGCGTGATCCCGATTGTTTCCGTTCCCGCAGTTGTCACGATGGAGACGCTGACCCGCCAAGCGCCATCACGTCCCATCAGTTCCGCAAGCACTGCCCGGCGCGCACGCAGACTGCCGGCTTCCGGCGAGAGGGCGTTCCAGTCGCTATAGCTCGAATAGCCTGCGAGGTTCGCCGTAACATAGGGCGCCAGTGCGCCGGGATTCGCCGGGCCCAAGGCTTCACGCCACGCCTCTTCGAGGTCTGCAGAAGCCGCAAGCGGCACCATCAGGCTGAGGGGGGCCTGGGTATCCACATAAGGCACGCCCAGTCCATCCAGATGCGCGCGCACCATGCGCGGATTGTAGACCACTCGGAGTGTGCCCTTGTAGCGTCCTGCCCCGGCCGTTTCTTCCTGCACATCCACGGCCGCAGAAAGCCGGTTCGCCAGCGCGCCATCAATCGGGACGCCGCCCGCCGCGATACGGTCTTCGGAAAGCGTGATCTTGTCGATCAACCGGCGCGCGCCCTGAAGACGGGCCGCAGCCATGGCCTGCTCACGCGCCTGGATGAGGGTCGGCGCGACTTCATCGACCTCCAGATCCGAGATCGTGTAAACGTCCTGCGTATCCGCTGCAGCACTGGAAACCGCAAACAAGGCTGCGAGCATGGAAGCAAGAAGCATACGAATCATGGTCAGAGACCTCCTCGGTTGGCGACCTTGTAGCAAGTCATTCGCGGGGCTGGAACCGCGCACGGCACTGGCAGAGTCGAATTCCCCATGCTAACGCGCGAGTCATCATGAGCGACCCTTCAAAGACTTCCCTTTCTTACCGCGACGCTGGTGTCGATATTGAGGCAGGCGAGCGGCTCGTCGATGCGATTGGCCCTCTTGCCAAGGCGACCCGTCGCGCTGGCGTCATGGGAGGGCTGGGCGGCTTCGGCGCGCTGTTTGATCTCAAGGCGGCAGGCTATAATGACCCGGTGCTTGTCTCCGGCACGGACGGTGTCGGCACCAAGCTGATGCTCGCCTTCGAAACCGGCATTCATAACACCGTCGGCATCGATCTGGTCGCCATGTGCGCCAACGATGTCCTGGCACAAGGCGCTGAGCCCCTGTTTTTCCTGGACTATTTTGCCACGGGAAAACTGGAGGAAGGGATCGCTGAAGCTGTCATCTCCGGCATAGCCGAAGGCTGCCGCCAATCTGGCTGCGCTCTGGTCGGCGGCGAAACGGCTGAAATGCCCGGCATGTACCCGCCTGGGCATTACGACCTGGCCGGATTCGTTGTCGGCGCGGTCGACCGGGACAAGGTCCTACCACGCATGGACACAATGGTCGCGGGTGATCTGCTTATTGGCATCGGCTCATCCGGGCCTCACTCGAACGGCTATTCCCTGATCCGCCGGATCGTGGAGCGCGAAGGCCTGTCCTATGACGGCGCTTCGCCATTCTCCAATACCACGCTGGGTGAAGCCCTGCTGACGCCCACCCGGCTTTATGCCGAGGCCGCTTTGCCGCTGATCCGCAAGGGTCTGGTCAAAGGCCTCGCCCACATTACCGGTGGCGGTCTGACCGAGAACACGCCGCGGATGTGTCCGGACCATCTGGCGCCGGCGATCGAACGGAAAGCCTGGACGCCCCCACCCGTATTCGAATGGCTGCAATCTGCAGGTAATGTTACAGAAGACGAGATGCACCGAACCTTCAATATGGGGATCGGCATGGTCTTCGCGGTGGCCCCTGAAGACGCCGATACGGTTTGCGCCGTTCTCCAGACAGCGGGTGAAGCGCCCGTCATTCTGGGCCGCCTCGCCGACGCATGAAACGCCTGAAGCTGGCCATCCTGATTTCCGGGCGCGGCTCCAATATGGAGGCGCTGCTGGAAGCGGCAGCCGATCCTTCCTACCCTGCTGAACCTGTTTTGGTCGCATCTAACAGGCCGGATGCGAAGGGCCTGGAAACCGCGGCTTCTGCAGGCATTGCAACAGCTTCGGTCGATCACAAGCTCTATGGCAAAGACCGGGAATCCTTCGAACGCGCCCTGAATGCCGAACTTGAAAAGGCCGGGACCGAGATCATCGCCCTGGCGGGCTTCATGCGCGTGCTCACGCCATGGTTCGTGACCCGATGGGAAGGCCGGATGATCAACATCCACCCCTCGCTTCTCCCGAAATACAAAGGCCTGCACACCCACCAGCGCGCCATTGACGCTGGCGATGCCGAAGGTGGCTGCTCAGTGCATTGGGTGTCTGCCGGTGTGGACGAGGGAAAGGTGATCGCGCAGGCGCGTGTGCCAATCCTGCCGGGCGATACCGAAGACAGCCTCGCCGACCGCGTGCTGGTCGAGGAGCACAAGCTCTATCCGCGTGCCCTGGCGATGGCGTGCGAGCAGATTCTGGCCGATTAGGCCGGACCAAAGAAAGAGCCCGCCGGATCACCGGCGGGCCAATTCAGACTATATCGGATTATAACGGACTATGCCGTGCCTCAGCCGGCGATGTCGGCTTCGGAGAAGAATTGCGCGATTTCGATCGCGGCGTTCTCTTCGGAGTCGGAGCCGTGAACCGAGTTCTCGCCAATCGATTTTGCGTAGAGTTTGCGGATCGTGCCTTCGTCGGCATCGGCCGGGTTCGTGGCGCCCATCACTTCGCGATATTTCGCAACAGCATTCTCGCCTTCCAGAACCTGGACGACCACCGGACCGGAGGTCATGAATTCGACCAGCTCGCCGAAGAACGGGCGCTCGGAGTGGACGGCGTAGAAGCGCTCGGCCTGTTCCTGGGTCATCTTGATGCGGCGCTGGCCGATGATGCGCAGGCCGGCCTTCTCGATGACCGCGTTGACGGCGCCGGTCAGGTTACGCTCGGTCGCGTCGGGCTTGATGATGGAAAAAGTGCGCTGGACAGCCATGGGAGGGTTCCTGTTGTGCGGAAATTGGAATGTTGGCGGGCCTATAGCGGCGCCCGCCCGCAGGGGCAAGGACAGAGCGCCGCGCTTGCGCACACTTTCCTCAGGGCGTAGGGCCGGACCAGTCTATCAATCCGAAAGTCCCCTCCATGAGCGCCCTGCCTCCCTGTCCGAAATGCCAGTCCGAATTCACCTATGAGGATGGCGCCCTTCTGATCTGTCCGGAGTGCGGACACGAATGGTCCGCCGACGCGGCGGCGGATTCTGATGAAAAGGTGGTGAAGGATTCCAACGGCAATCCTCTGGCGGATGGCGACACGGTGACCGTGATCAAGGACCTGAAGATCAGAGGCAGTTCCCAGGTGGTGAAGCGCGGCACCAAGGTGAAGAACATCCGCCTCGTCGATGGCGATCACGACATCGACTGCAAGATCGACGGCATTGGCCAGATGGGCCTCAAGTCCGAATTCGTGAAGAAGGCCTAGGCGCCCGCCTCTTTCCAGCCGCCGCTTCCGGTCTGCTGGAAGTAGCGTGTGACGAGGCCCGCATCCTTGGCGGCCTTGAAGGCTTCGCGCGCGGCGCTGCGGGCGTCCATGTCGCCATCGTCGAACATCATCATGCAGCGCGTATAGGGCGCATCGACGGGCGCCTTCACGCCGTCCATCAGGAACAGCGCCGCCGCGCCATTCACATTGTCTGCCTTGGCGGAGATCAGCACCGGCTGACGCGCGGCATCGAGGCCCGGCGCCTCTGCCTGGCCGTGTGGCAGGAAGGACCGGTCGTCATACGTCCATAGCACCGCATCCAGTGCCGCCCGCCGGTCTGCACTCGGGCTGACGGCCAGAACGCGCCAGCCCACTTCAAGACATTTGGACATGAGGGGCGCCGCCGCCTGCTCCAGCGTGGTGCGGGAGAGATGGTAAAACCACCATTCCGGCTTTGGCGCCTCGCTCAAATCCTATGCCTCGTAATTGTCGGCGATCCAGCGATCCAGGAGGCGCGGGCCGAAGCCGGAGGCCCAGCTGACGTCGAACGCGGCTTTTTCGCCCTCGACCCAGGCAGCGCCTGCAATGTCGAGGTGGGCCCATTTCACGCCGTCCTTCACGAAGCGCTTCAGGAACTGCGCCGCCGTGATCGAACCAGCCGCGCGGCCGCCGATGTTGCGCATGTCCGCAAATTTCGACTTCAGCAGCGCGTCATATTCCGGGCCCATCGGCAGGCGCCAGACGCGCTCGCCTTCGGTCAGGCCAGACTTGGTCAGCTCATCCGCAAGCTCATCACTATTGGTGAACAGGCCGGCATGGTGATGGCCGAGAGAGATCACGATGGCGCCGGTCAGGGTGGCGAGGTCGACGATGGCCTTCGGCTTGAATTTCTCCTGCGCGTACCAGAGCACATCACACAGGACGAGACGGCCTTCGGCATCGGTGTTCTGGATTTCGATCGTCTGGCCGGAGGCCGACTTCACGATGTCGCCCGGACGCTGTGCATCGCCGTCGGGCATGTTCTCGACAAGGCCGATCAGTCCGATGGCGTTGACCTTGGCTTTCCGCTCGGCCAGCGCCTTGATCGTGCCGGTCACGGCCGCAGCGCCGCCCATGTCGCCGCGCATGTCTTCCATGCCGGGGCCCGGCTTCAGCGAGATGCCGCCGGTGTCGAAGCAGACGCCCTTGCCGACCAGGATCACCGGATCCTCGCCTTCCTTGCCGCCATTCCATTTCATGATTCCGAGCTTGGATTCCTTGCGGGAGCCCTGCCCCACGCCGAGCATGGCATTCATGCCCAGCTTGGCCAGCTGCTTCTCGCCGAGGATTTCGACGTCCACGCCGATGTCGCCCAGTTCCTTGATCTTCTCTGCGAAGGTTTCGGGATTGAGGTCGTTCGGCGGCATGTTCACTAGGTCGCGCGCCAGCATGGTGCCCTCGGCAGCAGCGCCGAGCGGCGCAAAGGCAGCCTTGGCAGCTTTCACGTCATCCACGACGAATGAAACGGCCGTGAGGCTCGGCTTCTGGTCCGGCTTCAGCTTGGTGAAATAATTGTCGAAGCGATAGGCGGCGAGTTTCACACCAAGGCCCATCCGCGCCGCGTCTTCGGCAGAACCGGCATGGATCGCCATGGATTTGAAGCCGCTCATGTTGAACGCCTTCACGAGATTGGCACCCAGCCCCTCCAGAACGCGGACATCCCGCTTGCCTGGCTTGCCGCCGCCAATCAGAATGGCACGGCGTGCATCAGCATCTTTTGGCAGGACGACAACGGCCTGCTGGTCTTTCTTGCCGGTAAACCGGCCATCAATCGCGGCGGACAGAAGGCCGCCCGTCGCCTTGTCGAGCGCAGCAGCCGCTTCCGGCAGGCCCCCGGCCTCGTCGACAATAAAAGCAAAAACGTCAGCCTTGGCAGCGTCGGTGAAGGTGATTTTCATGTGAGGAATCTCCGTTTGAGACGGAAACTAAGCATCGACGCGCGCAGCGCAACTCGTTAGGCAGGGAAAATATGCCCGCCAACTGCCAGTTTCTGCTTTATTTCCCGGCACGTGACACTCGATGACGAAAGTGCAGTCGTACCTGTTTTATGAAGTCCTGCGTGCGGTCGTGATCATCGTGGGCGGTCTCGCCTTGCTTGCACTTCTGGCTCAGGGCTTGTCCCGCACCGACCTGATCCTCGAAAACCGCCAGTCTGCACTGACCTATTTCTACATCGTGATGCTGGGCTCGCCTCAGATCATCGCGCTCCTGACGCCGCTGGCCCTGTTTGTGGCCGGTGTCTGGTCCCTTAACCGCATCCACAAGGACAGCGAGATTGTTGTGGCGCAGGCTGCCGGCATGACGCGCTGGCAAATCGCCTCACCGATCATGCGGCTGGCGGTGATCTGCGCCATCGCACACCTCGGGGTGAATCTCTGGGTCCAGCCGCTGGCCCAGCGCGCGATGCGGGAAACCGTCGCTGTGGCACGGGCAGACCTCGCGGCTGCGCTGATCCGTCCGGGACAATTCACCACCAATGATGACCGGCTGACCTTCTACGCCCGCGAACAGATTGGCGGAGAACTCCGCGGTGTGCTCATCTCGGACATGACCGACGAGCTAAATCCGACGGATATTCTCGCCCGAAGCGCGGCACTCGTCGAAATCGATGGCAAGCCAACGCTGCTGCTGCGGGATGCCATCAGCATGCAACTGGACGAGAACAAGCAACTCTCCATCCTCGAATTTGCACAATATCCATTCGATCTCAGCGAATACATGAAAGAGGATTCCGACCTGGCCCTGAAAGCGTCGGACAAATTTCTGCATGAACTGTTCTTCGTAGACCGGACGAATTATTTCGAGCTGAGAGACGCAGACGCCCTGCTGGCAGAGGCAAACACGCGTCTGACTTCACCCTTGCTCAACATCGTCATGGCGCTCATCGCCATTATCGCAGTGCTGGGCGGGGACTTCAGCCGGAAAGGCTACGGCAAGCGGATCGCGATTTCATCCGCTGCAGCGATTACGGTGCTGATCGTGCAGCTGACGGCGCAGTCAGCGGCGGCTGACGACCCGGCCATGAATGCGCTGCAGTGGATCCTGCCGATCAGCCTCATTGCAGGATTGAGCTATGCCTATTTCTCGCGCGGCCGACATCTGGGACGTATAGACAGGCCAAATATTGACCTCTTCCGTGGCGCAGGAGGCGCGCGCGCCTGATGCCTTTCGGATCCCGCATCCAGTTTTACATCCTGCGTGAGTGCCTCTCCGGCCTGGCGCTGGTGCTCGGCATCCTGCTGATCGCGATCCTGATGATCGACGTGGTGGAGCAGCTGCGGACGGTGGGCAGCGATGTCAGTCTCAGCCTGTTTGGCGCATTGCAGCTGTCGCTCCTGAAACTGCCGCAGATCATGGAGCAGACCCTGCCTTTCGCCCTGCTCGTGGCCTCGATGATGGCCTTCACACGGCTCAACCGGCGCTCTGAACTCTCTATCATCCGGGCAAGCGGCATTTCCGCCTGGCGGTTCCTGACCCCGGTCATCGTGCTGGGTCTGGTGGTCGGCATCGCCACAACGACGCTGCTCAACCCGATTTCAGCCCGGCTGACCGAGTCGTTCGAAGTGGCGCGCGCGCAGATCCTGAACAAGGGCCGCATGGCGATGGCCGTGTCCGATTCCGGCGTCTGGCTGCGCCAGGGGGACGATACCAGCCAGATCGTGATCCATGCCCAGCATGTCGATCAGGGCGGCGTTGTGCTGCGGAACGTGAAGATGATCGAGGAAGAGCGCCTCTATTCCGGCAGCAAGCCAACCAGCGATTTCGCCTTCGCCCGCCGCATCGATGCAGACCGCGCGACCTTGCAGGATGGTTTCTGGCAGCTGGAAAACGTGATCGAGAACATTCCCAACCAGCCGCCGGAGCGCAAAGCGAATCTGGCCATCCCCTCACCGCTCGATGCCGTGACCCTGTTCGACAAGTTTGCCTCTCCGAACACGATCGGCTTCTGGCGCCTGCCGCGTTTCATCCAGCAGACACAGGCTGCCGGGCTGGACGCGTCGCGCTACCGAATGCGGTGGCACGCCCTGATGGCGACCCCCGCCCTGTTCGTCGCCATGGCGCTGATCGGCGCCGTCGTATGCCTCAGACTGCAGCGAATGGGCGGCACTTCGCAGTTGCTCGCCATAGGTGCCCTGGCCGCGGTCGGGCTCTATTTCTTCACGCAATTCTCGACCAGCCTTGGGGCCACAGGTGCTGCGCCGCCTATTGTTGCAGCCTGGAGTCCGCCGCTTTTTGTTCTGTTCTGCACGCTCGGTTACATCGCCTACCGGGAAGACGGCTGACACGCATCCAGCCTTGACATTGGCTCGCCGACGCGGCCATCACTCGCGCCCTTGAAGAGGTATCCCGAATGAAACTTGTCGTCGTCGAGTCTCCCGCGAAGGCCAAAACGATCAACAAATATCTGGGCAAGGACTACAAAGTCCTGGCCTCCTATGGCCATATCCGGGACCTTCCCTCGAAGAATGGCTCGGTCGATCCCGACAATGATTTCGAGATGGTCTGGGAAGCGGATTCAAAGTCTTCCAAGCGCATCACCGACATCGCCAACGCGCTGAAAGAAGCCGACACGCTCGTCCTCGCGACTGACCCGGACCGCGAAGGGGAAGCCATTTCCTGGCACCTGATCGAAGCGCTGAAGAAGCGCCGGGCGCTCAAAAAGGATGTCGCCGTCGAACGGGTCGTGTTCAACGCCATCACCAAGAACGCGGTCACCAAGGCGATGGAACAGCCGCGCCAGATCGATGCCGAACTGGTGGATGCCTACCTCGCCCGCCGGGCGCTGGACTATCTGGTCGGCTTCAATCTCTCCCCCGTCCTCTGGCGCAAGCTGCCGGGATCGCGCTCGGCCGGCCGCGTGCAGTCGGTTGCGCTGCGCATCGTCTGCGACCGCGAGAACGAGATCGAGATGTTCAAGCCGCAGGAATACTGGTCCGTTGCGGCCGACCTGCGTGCGCCCGATGGCACCGACTTCCAGGCGCGCCTCCACGCGCTGGACGGCAAGACACTCAAAAAGTTCACGCTGGGCGACAAGGGTGAGGCCGACAAGGCGCTCGAAGCGGTCCGCGTCGGCGGATACTCCGTCAGCTCGGTAGAAGCCAAGCCGGTCAAGCGGAACCCGGCTCCGCCCTTCATCACCTCGACGCTGCAGCAGGAAGCCTCCCGCAAGCTGGGTTTCACCGCCAAGCGCACCATGCAGGCCGCCCAGAAGCTCTACGAAGAAGGCCGGATCACCTATATGCGTACCGACGGCGTCAACATGGCCGAGGAAGCCTATGTCGCCGCCCGTTCGATGATCCAGTCGAATTATGGCGCGCGCTACCTGCCGGAAAAGACGCGCTACTATTCCTCCAAGGCCAAGAACGCCCAGGAAGCGCACGAAGCCATCCGCCCGACGGATTTCGACCTGCGGCCGGAACAGTACAATGGCGACGACGACCTGCGAAAGCTCTACACGCTGGTCTGGCGCCGGGCTGTCGCGTCCCAGATGGAAGCGGCCATTTTCGAGCGCACAACGATCGACATGCTCTCCAAGGACAAGCGGGCCCAGCTGCGCGCCAGCGGCCAGGTTCTGGTGTTCGACGGCTTCATCAAGCTCTACACCGAAGGCCACGATGCCGGGGACGATGATGACGACTCCGAGAACCGTCTGCCCAAGATGTCGGAAGGTGAGCATGCGGACCTTCTGAAGGCTGACGCCACCCAGCACTTCACCACGCCGCCACCGCGCTACACCGAGGCTTCGCTGGTCAAGCGGCTCGAAGAGCTCGGCATCGGCCGCCCGTCGACCTATGCTTCCACGCTCTCGACACTTGAAGACCGCGGCTATGTGCGGCTTGAGAACAAGGCGCTCATCCCGGAAGACAAGGGCCGCCTCGTTACGGCATTCCTCGAAAACTTCTTCCAGCGCTATGTCGAATACGACTTCACGGCCGGCCTTGAAGAGAAGCTGGACATCATTTCCGACGGCAAGCTCGACTGGAAAGCCTTCCTGCACGAGTTCTGGAAACAGTTCGCTGACGACATCGGCCAGACGAAGGACCTTCGCGTCAGCGAAGTGCTCGACGCCCTCAACGACGCACTCGCCGCGCACGTCTTCCCGGACCATGACGCTGAAGGCAATGTCATCGAACAGCCGCGCCTCTGCCCGCTCTGCAAGGAAGGCGAACTGTCGATCAAGGTCGGCCGGTTTGGCGCCTTCGTCGGATGCTCGCGCCACCCGGATTGCAAATATACCCGCCAGTTCTCGTCCGATGGCGAGGAAGCCGGCTTTATCGATCCGGATGGGAACGAGCTCGGCGTGCACCCGGAAACGGGCGAAACCGTCTGGCTGAAGAGCGGGCGGTTCGGGCCTTATGTCGAAATGGCAAATGGCGAGAAGCCGAAACGCTCCTCGCTGACCAAGAACGATACGCCACAGACCCTGACGCTGGAACGCGCGGTCGAGCTTCTGTCCCTGCCCCGCGAAGTCGGTCCGCACCCGGAAGATGGCGAGATGATCTATGCGAACTTCGGCCGCTTCGGGCCTTACGTTCAGCATCACAAGACCTATGCGAACCTGAAAGACCCGGCAGACGTCTTCAATATCGGCCTCAACCGTGCCGTGGCGCTGATCGAGGACAAGAAGGCGCGCGGCTCCAAGCGCGGCGGCGCCACCCCGCTGAAGACGCTGGGCGAGCATCCGGACGGCGGCCCGATCGAGGTCTATGAAGGCCGCTATGGCCCTTATGTGAAGCACGCCAAGACCAATGCCACCCTGCCCAAGGATGTGACGCCGGACGCCGTGACGCTGGAACAGGCCATCGAACTGATCAACGCCAAGGCAGCGAAGGGCGGAAAGAAAAAGGCCCCGGCTAAGAAACCGGCTGCCAAGAAAAAAGCGCCCGCGAAGAAAAAGGCACCGGCAAAGAAGACTTCCAAAACGGACGAAGGCTGATCGAGCCTCAGATACACTTCGCGGTAACGCCCCTATTGCGCTCCCTTTCGCCGAGCTGGATGACGGACACCTTGTCGCTCCAAGCGCGCCGCTGGGTATCATGGACAATACGGCGGGCTATACCATTCCCCGCCACCTGCACAACGCAGTGCTGACCGGCACCCGCGCGCTACGTTGATTTAACCCGAACATAGAAAAGTATTGGCACTGGGCGTTTCTGTTGCGAAACAACAATAGCAACAACAGATGACGCGGGCGGATTGAATGGGCGAACTGCAAATACCTGATTGGCTCACCGCGCTCCTTTTCCTCTTTGGGTTTCCAGGAGCGATTGTTTTGGGCCAACATATTTGGCGAAATAAAGGTACCTATAGAGCCACAAACCTGACAGAGCGGGGCAAAACACTTATCGCCGAACAGGTTCCGCTGGTGAACAGCCTTCCTGACAGCCTGAAACAAAATCTGTTCGAGCAGGTTGGTGAGTTGCGAAAGACCTGCAATTTTCGTGTTCGGTATGCGACATCGTCTCAGTCTGAAGTTCTCGACGATATGACCAATGACGATCAAGCGATCCTTCTCTGTCATCTGGCACTGCTGACGCTCAAACGCACTACACCATTCCCTACTCATTTGTTTCCGATAGCGATGACAGGGAACATTCCGCTACAATCGGAACCGATTATTCAGGGACGAGCTGGAACGGTGTACCCACGAACAGTGAGCAGAGAAGACATTGCATTGGATAGTGTCCTGAACTCGCTGGGGCTTTCGCCATTCACGTTTCAGATCGCGAAATTTCTGGAAGAACCTACTCTCAAAGTCGCAACGGCAGAGCATCGCGAGGAATACAACAAAGCAGTGTTGGAGCTCGATCAGGCCTACAAAGAAATTGTGGTTGAGCCTGCAAAGGAACTGGCTGCAGCGAGCGGCGAGCCTGAAACCATCCCCAGCCCCTACACATATTTACTTGAGCAACAGAAGAAGTTCTTTGGGTCATTCGCTGAGTACCTCTCTATCGATCCACGGATCCGGTCTTTTATCGATAAATTCTATGGACAGCGCCAACAGTTGCATTAGTGGCGCATTAGTTGCTGGCACCGGCCGCATGCATCAAGCCACCGCAAATCCCCCGCGCATTTCCCGCCGATTCGGCCTATATGGCCCTTATGACATTCCCTGACCGCCAGACTGTTCTGGACTTTCTTCGCGAGAACCCAAGCGCCACCACCAAGCAGGAAATCGCCCGCGGCCTCAAGCTGAAGGGCAAGGAACGCACGATTTTGCGTGAAATCCTGAAGGAAATGGAGGGCGACGGCACGCTGGAGCGCACCGGCAAACGCGCCTGGGCGCAGGCAGACCGGCCGCCGCCCACCGGCGTTGTTGAATTCACGCATCTCGATGGTGATGGCGAGCTGATCGGCAAATCCGTTGGCGACAATGGACTGTTCGGGCCGGAGATCCGCTATGCGGGCCCGTCCGGAAAGCCGAAGGCCAAGGCTCCCGCCGTCGGTGATCGCGCCCTCTGCAAGATCTCAGAGCGCGATGGCGAGTGGCTGGCCCGCGCCATCACCGTGTTTGAAAAACGCCTGTCCGACAAGCTGGTCGGCCTCTACAGCCAGACCCAGCGCGGCGGGAAGGTCGTTCCCTCTTCTCGCAAAGAGAAACGCGAATTCGTCATCCAGGAAGCCGACCGCAACGGTGCCGAGGAAGGCGATCTCGTCATTGCCGAGCCGAAGCCCGTCGGCCGCCGCCAGTATGGCCCGGCCTATGGCATCGTGACGGAAGTTATCGGCCACATCACAGACCCGCGCTCGGCCAGCCTGCTGGCCATCCACGCGCACGACATTCCGACAGAGTTTCCGGAAGCCGCCCTCGAACAGGCGCGCGACCCTCAGCCAGCTGCGGCAGAGCGTGAAGACCTGACAGCCGTCCAGCTGATCACCATCGACCCGCACGATGCCCGCGACCATGACGATGCAGTCTGGGCCGAAGAGCTGAAGGATGGCTGGCGTGTGATCGTCGCCATTGCCGACGTGGCGGCCTACGTCACCGAAGGTTCGCCGCTCGACAAGGAGGCCCTGAAGCGGGGCAATTCCACCTATTTCCCAGACCGCGTCGTGCCGATGCTGCCGTTTGAACTGTCCGCGGACGAATGCTCCCTGCGTGAGGGCGAGCTGCGCCGCTGCATGGCAGTGGAGATGGTATTCGACAAATCCGGCACCAAACGCTCCCATCGCTTCATCCGTGGCATGATGAAGTCTGCTGCCAAGCTTTCCTATGAGGAGGCTCAGGCCGCCATTGACGGCAAGCCGGGCGGCAAGGCGGAGGAATTGCTGGACAGCGTGCTGAAGCCGCTCTGGGGCGCCTATGCGGCCCTGACGAAAGCACGTGACAAGCGCAGCCCGCTGGATCTCGACCTGCCGGAACGCCGGATCGTGTTCGACGAGGACGGCGAGATCCAGGGCATCATCGCCAAGGAGCGGCTGGACGCACACCGCCTGATCGAAGAGTTCATGATCCAGGCGAACGTGGCGGCCGCCGAGTCGCTGGAGAAAGCGAACAGCCCGCTGGTCTACCGCGTCCACGATGTGCCGAGCGACGCCAAGATCGCCGCCTTTGCCGACTTCCTGCAGACCATCGACATCAAGTGGCATATCGGTGAACGCCCGCAGACACATAAATTCAACAAGCTGCTCGAAGACATTCGCGGCGGGGTCTATGACGAGATGGTCACCCAGATGGTGCTGCGCTCTCAGGCGCAGGCGATCTATTCCGAGGAAAACCTCGGCCATTTCGGCCTGAACCTGGCGAAGTATGCGCACTTCACCTCGCCGATCCGCCGCTATGCAGACCTGATCGTCCACCGCGCCCTGATCCGCGCGCTGAAGCTTGGCCCGGATGGGCTGAGCGATCAGAATGCCGTGCGGCTGGAGGAAATCGCCGAACACATCTCAACGACCGAGCGCCGCTCCATGGCCGCCGAGCGCGAAGCCACAGACCGCTATCTCGCCATCTTCCTGGCAGACCGGGTCGGGGCGGAGTTTGAAGGCCGCATCATGGGCGTCACCGGCTCCGGCCTGTTTGTGGCGCTGGCTGGGTCCGGCGCGGATGGGTTCGTCCCGATCTCGTCCATATCCGACGATTACTGGGTGCTCGACCAGGCCGCGATGGAAATCTACGCCCGTGGCAGCGGCAAAACCTATTCCATGGGCCAGACCGTGCGGGTGCGCCTGAAGGAGGTCACACCGCTTCAGGGCGGCCTCCTGCTGGAAATGCTGTCAGAGCCCCAGCCTGCCCCCAAGGGCCGCGCGGAAGCACGCAAGGCGGCGGACGCCGGCGGACGTTCCCCTCGCGGCAGGGGTGGACCTCCACGGCGCGGCAAGCCCAAATTCAATAAAAAGACGCTGCCCAAGCACAAAAGGAAGAGCCGGAAATGAGCCGCGCCACCTCATCCGCCGCGAAGACCGAAACAGGCTCGCCATCGTCATCTGAAGACACGGGCAAGTCCGGTATGGTCATGATCAAGTCCGCCTTCGACAAGGAAAGCGACGACGAAGTCATCATCAAAGACCAGAAATCGCCGCGTCCGAAGGATGCTGCCACGCTAATTCTGATTCGCCGCGACGCCGAGAAACCGCGCGTCCTGATGGGCAAACGCTCCGGCGGTCATGTCTTCATGCCGGACAAATACGTCTTCCCCGGCGGCCGCGTGGATCCAGACGATGGCCGCGCCGTGTCCTGGTGCGAATTGCGGCCCGAAGTCGAGGCGAAACTGCGGATCAGCGCCCGGCGCCAGCCACGGGCATTTGCCTTGACGGCGATCCGGGAAACCTTTGAAGAAACAGGGCTTTTGGTCGCCCGTCCGGCGGAAATGCCTGCCTCAGCCCCGAAGGGCTGGGACCGGTTCCATGAGCTGGACGCCGCGCCCCACCTGTCGCCGCTTACCTTTATCGGACGGGCGGTCACGCCGCCCTACCGGCCACGCCGCTTCGATGCGCGCTTCTTCATGGCCGATGCCGAGGAAGCGCTGATCGATGAGCGCCCGCCGGTCGACGGCGCCGAACTGTCAGACCTGCAATGGGTCACGCTGAAAGACGCCCACGACCTTGACCTGCCGAGCGTAACCCGCTTCATGCTGAACGAGATCGATGCGCGCCTGAAGGCCAAAGATTACAAGGAAGGACCGCCCTTCCTGCGCTGGACGCGTTCCGGCCACAGCACAGAGCGGCTCTAGAACAGTAACGGGTGCTTGACTTCGCCCGCGCACCCCGCCATTAAGCCGCTTTCCGATTTCAGACGCTAGCACAAGCGAGCCCGCGCCATGGCAAAACCCGCCACCATCAAGATCCGCCTCAACTCGACGGCTGACACAGGCTTCTTCTATGTCACGAAGAAGAACCCGCGCAACATGACCGAAAAAATGGTCCAGCGTAAATACGATCCGATCGTAAAGAAGCACGTCGAGTTCAAAGAAGGCAAAATCAAGTAATCACTTGATCCTTTTGAACTTTTGAAGAGCCCGCTCGCGACCCGAGCGGGCTTTTTTATGTGATCTCGTCGCGGTGCAAATACCGCGTCTTGCGGATCGCCGGGAATAGGAACGACCAGGCCGCCGCGACGCCGACGGCGGCAGCGCCGCCCGCCACCACAGTAAACACCGCCCCGTAGAAGTGCGCCATGAAACCGGCTCGCGCTTCACCCAGTTCGTTCGAGGCGCCGAGGAACACGGAATTCACAGCATTCACCCGCCCGCGTACCTCGTCCGGCGTCCAGAGCTGCAGCAGGATCTCACGAATATAGACCGATACCATGTCGAAGGCGCCAATCAGCGCCAGGGCGAGGATTGAGAGCCATGCGAGTGTCGACGCCCCGAAGACCATGGTGGCAAGCCCGAACAGGGCCACACAGACAAACAAAATGACGCCAGCATGGTCACGGATCGGAAAGGCCGTGATGATCCCGATCATGATCACAGCCCCCACGCCCGGCGCAGCGCGAAGCAGGCCTAGCCCTGAAGGCCCAAGTTCCAGAATATCGCGCGCATAGATCGGCAACAGCGCCACTGCTCCGCCGAGCAGGACAGCAAACAGGTCCAGAGAGATCGCGCCCAGAACCACCTTTTCTTTCCAGACATAAGAGAAGCCGCCGAGAAGCGTACGAATCGTCGTCGGCTCTTTCGATCCCTTCTGCGCGGGCTTCGGGATCGTCAAAACGATCACCCCCGAAATGAGGAAAAGCGAGACGGCGGTCGTGTAGGCAACCGGCGCGCCGATGCCATAGATCAATCCACCGAGAACAGGCCCAAGGATAGACGCCAGCTGCCAGGATGCCGTGATCCATCCCACGGCATTCGCGAAATCTTCCTTCGGAACCAGATTGACCGCCAGACTCGACGATGCCGGAGAGTAAAATGCCCTGGCAACGCCGAACACTGTGAGTGCAGCCAGCACCCAGAATGGCTCAAACTTGCCCGTCAGGGCGAGCATCAGGATGGCCAGCGCACAGGCCATCTCAACGAAGACTGCCAGCCCCATGACATTGCGGCGCCCGAACCGGTCAGCTGTAACGCCTGTGACGACGACCAGTACAAGCGCAGGAAGGAATTGAACCAGGCCGATCCAGCCAAGCAGCGCCGCGTTCTGGGTCAGGTCATAGATCTGCCAGGCAACAGAGACCGAGACGATCTGGGCGCCGAGCGACGTGCAGAACCGGGAAATGAAATAGCGGCTGTAGGCTGAATGCCGAAACGCTGAAAACCTGTCGGTCACGCCTTATCCCCTGAGCTGAGCGCCTCTGTGGCGACAGCCGGGTACCAAGTCAATCAGGCGGCTGTGCTCTCGACCCGGTTCCGGCCGGTCGTCTTGGCTTGGTAAAGCGCCTGATCGGCCCGCTTGGTGAGGTCTGCGATCGTGTCCTGCTCACCCGCGATGGTCGAAACACCCACACTGACCGTGATCTGAATGTTCAATCCGGCCTTGCCGATGATGAAGGGCGCGGCAGCGACCGCCCGCCGGATTCGTTCTGCGGCAGCGCAGGCCCGGTCCCCCGGTGTTTCAGGCATGATGACGAGGAATTCTTCACCGCCCGGACGGCAGACAATGTCCATCGGGCGCACATTCTCACGCAGCCGGTTGGCGATCTCCTGCAGGACCTCGTCCCCGGCATCGTGACCGTAAGTATCGTTCACTGATTTGAAGTGATCGATGTCCGCCATCATGACCGAGACAGGCTTTCCACCCATGACCGACCGCTGCATGAACTGGTGCAGCTGGCCCATCATATAACGGCGATTGTAAAGCCCGGTCAGCTGGTCGATCACGGACAGTTCCAGACCCTTGTCCACCCGGCGGCGCAGCATCTCGATGTAACGTGCCCGGCGCGCCTGAGTGCGGACGCGCACCAGCAGCTCCTGCTTGTCGACGGGAGTCAGGATGACGTCGCTGGCTCCGATCTCGAGCCCTTTCGCCGCGCGGGCCCGGTCATCGGGATCGCAGATCAGGAGAATGGACACCGCCCGGGTCGATTCCGTCACCTTGAAATGCGCACAAAGCTTCAGGGCATCAAAGGATTTGCTGGGCAGTGAGAGGATCATCAGGTCCACGCCGAGGCTGGAGAGGCCGCTCATGGACCCCGCCTCGGCAAGCGTCACCACCGTGTGGCCGGCCTCCCGCAACACAGATGCGAGGCGGGCAGATGCCCGCGGATTGTCATCGACAATGAAGATCCGTGCAGGCTGGTCGGATTCTTCCTTGGTGGTTTCGTGGTCCAGCCCACCGCCAAGACCATTGGCCTGGCGCTGTCTGAGCTCAGACGCCACGGCGTTGTAGCGCATCAGCGCCCCGACGCGTGACATCAGCGCGAAATCATCGACCGGCTTCGTCAGGAAGTCTTCGGCGCCAGCCTCAAGCCCCCTGACACGGTCCTCGGTGTCACTGAGGGCTGTCACCATAACGACCGGGATGAACGCCGTCGCCGGATCTTCTTTCAGCCGGCGGCAAACCTCATAGCCGTCCATTCCGGGCATCATCACGTCGAGCAGGATGATGTCCGGCAATTCCTTGCTGGCGACCTCTAGCGCCTGAGGCCCGTTCTCTGCCTGGATGACGGTATAGTATTGGGCTTCCAGCTTGGCCTGCAGCAGCCGCCGGTTCGCTTCGATGTCATCGACAACGAGGATCCGCGCGCTCATGCCGCTTCCTTCGGCATGAGCGATTCAACAGCCTTGATGAAGGTCATGATCTGGATTGGCTTGGACAGATAGCCCTCGCAGCCCGCTTCGCGCACACGCTGCTCGTCGGCCCGCATGGCAAAAGCCGTCACCGCAAGCACCGGGATATGGGCAACTTTCTCGTCGTCCTTCAGCCAGCGCGTGATATCCAGGCCGGACACTTCAGGCAGCTGGATGTCCATGATGATGAGGTCTGGCTGCTCCCGGCGGGCAATTTCGACCGCCTTGGCGCCATCGCGGCACTGATAGGTTTCGTAGCCGTAAGCGTCCAACAGGTCGCAAAACAGGCGCATGTTGAGTTCGTTGTCCTCAACAACCAGCACTTTTCTGGTTTTCGCGTCTGCCATTTTTTCCCACGATTACGAGCGATTCGGAACGGACCTTACCGTACCAGACCAGCTATACGGCAAAAGCTTAACGGGTGTTTACGGGTCTCTTCAGATTGCCGCCACCCCCGGAACATGGCATGAACATGGAACGATGAGCCTGTTGTGCCGGGATTGTTTTCGCTTCGAACTCACAGACGGGCACTCCTGCCCCGCCTGCAAGAGCCATCGTGTGGTTTGCCATCCTGTCCTGCACACGCTGACTGTCGCCCACATAGATTGCGATGCCTTTTTCGCGGCGATCGAGAAACGTGACAACCCCGCCCTGAACGACAAGCCTGTTATCGTCGGCGGCGGAGAACGCGGCGTGGTCCTCACCTGCTGCTACATTGCCCGGCTGTACGGCGTCCGGTCAGCGATGCCGATGTTCCAGGCCCTGAAGCTCTGCCCGGAGGCAACGGTAGTGAAGCCCAGCCGAGGCAAATATTCCGAAGCCGCCGCGATTGTGCGGGAGAAGATGGAGGCCCTCACACCGCTGGTACAACCCGTTTCCATTGACGAGGCGTATCTCGACCTCTCCGGGACCGAAGCGATCCACAAGGCCCCGCCCGCCGCGTCACTCGCCCGGCTCGCGGCAGAAATAGAACAGGAACTCCGCATCACGGTTTCAGTGGGTCTCTCTGCCAACAAATTCCTCGCCAAAACAGCCAGCGAGCTCGACAAGCCGCGCGGCTTCGCCGTCATCTCACCAGCCGAGGCCGAAGCGCTTCTCGAATCCCGCCCGGTGGGTTTCCTTCATGGGGTGGGACCAAAATTCGCTGCGAAGCTCGAACAGGACGGGTTTGAAACGATCGGAGACCTGCAGAAAGCGGAGCTGAAGGCCCTGATCGGACGGTATGGCGAAACCGGCATGTGGCTGAAGCGTGTCGCACACGGGCAGGACAATCGCCCCGTCCGCACGGATGATGAGCGCAAATCCGTATCTGCGGAAACCACTTTCAGGACAGACATTTCCGATCTTGCCGCATTGGAAGACCAGCTCTGGAAACTGTGTGTCAAAACCTCCGACCGGGCCAAGCAGATCGGTGTTGTCGGCTCGGTCATCACCCTCAAGCTGAAGACGTCCACCTTCAAGCCGCTTACCCGGCGCGTGTCCCTGTCAGAACCGACCCAGATCGCGCAATCGATCTTCCGGGCGGCTCGTCCGCTGCTCGCACGGGAAGTTGATGGGCGGAGGAAGTACCGGCTGATCGGTATCGGCATTTCCGAACTCTCGGATCATCGCGCAGACGAAACCGATCTCCTTGACCCGCGCATCGCCCGGCGTGCGGCCGCGGAACGTGCTTCGGACGCCGCGCGGGCAAAGTTTGGCCAGGACGCCGTCATGACCGGCCGTGCGGCACGCATGGGCCAGAAGCAAAAGGAATAGGCTTGGGGCGCTTGCAGCCATGGGCGGCGTGCGGCAAGTCTGGAGATCTTAATCAGTGAATTCCGGAGATACATCCATGAGTACCCCTGAAGCCCGTCTCGATGCGCTCGGCATCACCCTGCCCGAGCCGATGAAACCTGTCGCGACCTATGTGGCCTATGTGCAAACCGGGAACCTGCTTTTCATCTCGGGTCAGGTCAGCGCCACCGCAGAAGGCCGTATGCTCGGCCGCCTTGGCGAAAACATGGAACTCTCCGCAGGTCAGCACGCTGCGCGCCAGTGCGGCATTAATATCATCTCGCAATGCAAGGCAGCTCTGGGTGATCTTTCCCGTGTGAAACGCGTGGTCAAGCTCGGCGGTTTCGTGAACGCCCATCCGGACTTCAAGGATATTCCTCAAGTCATCAATGGATGTTCGGATCTGATGGTTGAAGTGTTCGGTGATGCCGGCCGTCACGCCCGCTCTGCCGTTGCCTGCCCGGTTCTGCCCCTCGGTGTTGCGGTAGAGGTCGATGCCGTTATCGAGATCGCCGACTAGACATGGCCACGCCGTTCGATCCCCGCAAGTTCCGCTACGCGCATCGCGGCCTGTGGTCGGCGAACGGCCCGCCTGAGAACTCGCTCGAAGCTTTCCGGCGTGCCCGCATGGCCGGTCTGGGCATTGAGTTCGATGTTCGTCCGGCCCGCGATGGCACGCCGGTTGTTTTCCACGATGACACGCTGGACCGGCTGACCAAACGGTCCGGCAAGACCGAGGAGCTGAATGCGAAAGAACTCGGCAGACTCTCGCTCGCCGGGTCGTCGGAACATCTGCCGACATTCCTCGAACTCCTGCGGATATGGCCATACCAGCTGCCGCTATTGACCGAACTGAAGATCGACGGAAAGACCGACCCGGAGGCCTTCGCGCGCCGGGTCGGCGACCGCCTGGCGCACTGGAAAGGCTTCGCGGCCGCGATGAGCTTTTCTGAAAAGGCGGTCCGCGCCTTGCCCATGGGACTGATGCGGGGGCAACTGATCGGGCCGACCTCCAAGGTCGGTGACGACGCGTTCGACGCAGTCCTAGAGCGCGCAGTTGCAGACCAGGTCGATTATCTCGCGGTCCATACGTCCGACATCGAGCGTGCTGCCCTGAAATCTCAAGGCAGCAATCTGCCCATCGTCGTCTGGACCGTACGCGGTGAGGACGAACTGGAGCGTTGCAAGGAGCATGGCGCGGCCGTCATCTTTGAACATCTGGACCCGGAACTGGTCTCGCAGCGCCTGAACCCCTAGATTGGTGGCATGGACGAAACGACTTTCCGCATCGACATCGCCACCGGGCTCTCGGAAGTCGATCCGGACGAATGGAATGCCGTTGCCAACCCGCCGGGTATCCGCCGGGATCCATTCCTGAGCTGGGAGTTTCTCGAAGCACTGGAAAGCTCGGGCGCCGCAACCCCCGACACAGGCTGGATTCCGCGGCACATTCTTGTGAGAGATGTAAATGACGTGCTGCGTGGCGCCATGCCTCTCTATGGCAAGACGCATTCCCGCGGCGAATTCGTCTTCGATCATTCCTGGGCCGATGCCTTTGAGCGTGCGGGCGGGTCCTACTACCCGAAACTCCTCAGCGCAGTGCCATTCACACCCGTCACCGGCCGCCGGCGACTGACTTCACCCGGACCGGACGAAGCCAGGATCAGGGCGCTTCTGCTGAGCGCCGCTGTCAGCTTCGCCGAACAGAACAAGCTCTCTTCCCTGCACATAAATTTCCTCGAAGAAGAGGAATCGCAATCCCTGATGCTTAACGGGATGCTGTGCCGGACAGACCAGCAGTTTCACTGGCTAAATCGTGATTATGACAGCTTCGACGATTTCCTGGCTGAACTGTCGTCATCAAAGCGCAAGAACCTGCGGAAGGAACGCGCAAGGGCACAGGAAGGGCTCGACTTCGCTCACATCAGAGGCAGCGACATCACCGAAGCGCATCTCGATCGCTTCTACGAATTCTACCTGGACACCGGCAGCCGCAAATGGGGCTCTCCATATCTCAATCGCGAGACCTTCTCGCTTCTGCGGGAACGCATGGCGGACGACATGCTGTTCGTTTTCGCCATGGAAGACGGCGAAGCAATTGCCGGCGCCCTGAACATGATCGGGTCTGATACGCTCTATGGCCGTTACTGGGGCACACTCGACCCGCGCCCGATGTTGCATTTTGAAACCTGCTATTATCAGGCGATCGACTATGCCATCGCCAACAAGCTGGCCGTGGTAGAAGCCGGTGCGCAGGGCGGACACAAACTGGCGCGGGGATATGTCCCCGTACTGACTTATTCCGCTCACTGGATCGCGCATCCCGGCCTGCGGGATGCCGTCGCGGACTATCTCGAACGCGAACGCGCCGCGGTGGCGCACGATCAGGACTACCTGAACGAGCGAACGCCGTTTAAGAAGGGCGATTAGACGAAGCCCCTATAAATCCCAGAAGACCCAAATCACAAAGCAGTACACATGACCCTCCACGACTCTTACGACCCGAACAATATTTTTGCGAAAATCATCAAAGGCGAAATGCCAAGCATCAAAGTGTATGAGGATGATGTGGCCCTCGCCTTCATGGATGTCTTTCCTCAAAGCGAAGGACATACGCTGGTCATTCCGAAGCTGGTTCAGGCCCGGAACTTCCTCGACATGCCGTCAGACTTTCTTGGTCAGTACATGCTGAAGGTGCAGAAAGTCGCCCGCGCTGTCGAGAAAGCCCTGACGCCGGACGGCCTGATGGTCAGCCAGTTCAATGGCGCTCCAGCCGGACAGACTGTCTATCACCTGCACTTCCACATCATCCCGCGCTGGGAAGACAAGCCCCTCGGCCGCCACGCCGAAGGCGGCATGGCGAAACCGGAAGACCTTGAACCGCTCGCGGAAAAGATTCGCGCGGCGCTCTGACGCCTTACAGGCCGAGCTTTGCTTTAAGGATATCGTTGACGGCTTTCGGGTTGGCCTTGCCGCCCGAAGCCTTCATCACCTGGCCGACGAACCATCCCATGGTCTTCGGCTTTTCCTTGACCTGAGCGACCTGATCCGGGTTTGCCGCGATGATCTCGTCGACGACCTTCTCAATGGCGCCTGTGTCTGTCACCTGCTTCAGACCGTGTTTTTCAACAATATCGGCCGGCTTGCCCTCACCGTTGATCATCCGCCCAAAGACGTCCTTGGCGATCTTGCCGCTGATCGTGTCGTTCGAGATCAGCTCGATCAGGCCGCCGAGATCTGCCGCAGACACCGGGCTCTCGGAAAGCTCCAGGTCTTCCTTGTTGAGATAACCGAACAGTTCCTGCGTCACCCAGTTGGCGGCGAGCTTCGCATCGCGTCCTTTGGCGACCTCCTCGAAGAAGGCAGCCTTGTCGGCCTCCGCAGTCAGAACACCTGCATCATAACGCGAGAGGCCATAGTCTTTTTCAAAACGCGCACGCTTTTCATCCGGCAGTTCCGGAAGAGTCGAACGGATTTCCTCGATCCAGGCCTCTTCCACTTCCAGCGGCAGAAGGTCCGGGTCCGGGAAATAGCGGTAATCGTGCGCGTCTTCCTTGGAGCGCATGGACCGGGTCTCACCCTTGTTCGGATCGAACAGACGGGTCTCCTGATCCACCTTGCCACCGGCTTCGATGATCTCGATCTGGCGGCGGGCTTCATATTCGATGGCCTGCTGGATGAAGCGGAACGAGTTCATGTTCTTGATCTCGCAACGCGTACCCAGATGCCCGAAGTCGCCCGTCTCACGGTATTTCTCGTACTGGCCCGGGCGGCAGACGGAAACGTTCACATCGGCGCGCAGGTTGCCCTTCTCCATATCGCCATCGCAGGTGCCCAGCGCGATCACGATGGCCCGCAGCTTCTTCACATAGGCAGCGGCCTCGGCCGGGGTGCGAACGTCCGGACGGGAGACGATCTCCATCAGCGCCACACCGGACCGGTTCAGGTCCACATAGGTGGAGTTCGGATCCATGTCGTGAATGGATTTGCCGGCATCCTGTTCCAGGTGCAGGCGCTCGATCCGGCACGGGAAGGTATAAGCCTCGCCGCCATGCGCGGGCTCCACATCCACCTCGATCTCGCCTTCCCCGACAATCGGGTGCGCGAACTGGCTGATCTGATAGCCCTGCGGCAGGTCAGGATAGAAATAGTTCTTTCGGTCGAACCGGCTGTAATGATTGATCTGCGCCTTCAGGCCCAGGCCTGTCCGGATCGCCTGCTCCACGCAGAACCGGTTGATGACGGGCAGCATGCCGGGCATGGCCGCATCGACGAGGGAAACATTGCAGTTCGGATCGGCACCGAACGCTGTGGCCGCCCCGGAGAACAGCTTCGCATTGGATGACACCTGGGCATGGACTTCGAGGCCCATGACCAGCTCCCAGTCACCCGTTTCGCCCTTGATCGTATAGGGGGTGCGTACAGACATCGTTCCCTCGATTAGTCACAGCAGAATCCGGTCCTTTTAGCCCCCGGTGGCCAGCCCTGTCGAGCCGCGCTGACACCCTATAAGGCGCTGAATTATCCGGTTTTATGGAGATGCTCAAAACTAGGGGGTTTTCCTTAGCCGCAATGTGCGGCAAATTTACACCACTGCTTCGGGAGGAAGCGAGAAGGGGAAACAAGAATAATGCTCTTCAAAATGATCCTTGATGGCGCCGGCGACGACGAGCGTCACATCGCGCAGGGCTTCCTGCGTCACATCATTGCCGGGTTTGCGATCGGCCTGATCTTCGGCGGGGCCATGTTTGGCGCCCTGTTCCTGACGCTCGGCAATCTGGATATGAACATTCCGATCCTGTTCATCCTGGCCATGCTGCTTCAGTTCGGCCCAATTGGTGGCCTGATCGGCGCGGGCGTTCACGTTACACGGATCGCAGATCGCGGCGAAAAGCCTGCTGACGAGGACGAAGGCCCGCGGGGCGGCACGAAAGCACCGGCTGTGAGCGCTGCCGACGCGGCGCCGTCCAGCCGCCGGAAACCGCCTAAAGCTTCCCCTGTTCCTTCGCTTGCCTGACCCGTTCTGCCCGGGCGGCCATCCGGTCCTTGATCGGGGCTGCCTGTGAGACCCGGCTGGGCGCCTCGTCACCGGTTTCCGGATTGGTCTCCGGTTCCGGATCGGCCTCCAGCTTGCCTTCCGCGATGAGTTTCTTGCGACGCGCAGCAACCCGTGCTGCGCGGGCTGATTGCGCCGGAGAGACCTTTGTCTTCAGGAAGCCGCTTCCCTCACCGACCGACACATCCTGTTTCCGCTCACGGCGCTTGAGCACGCCATCAATCCGCCAGGCGACATAAGCAGCGACAGCGACGGCGCAGAGCCAAAGCGGGGTTGCCTTCGTATCCATCAGACTGATGTCAGCCTGCATCGCTGCGGCTGCAATCATCGCTATCGCGATAACCAGCAGAATTCCAAACAGGACGAGAAAGCGGGTCATGGCGCGAAGCCTACCACCACTTCTCCGGTCTGGCCACGAAACCGGCTGCACGTTCTAACTCACCGCCGACGCGGAAACAGGCCGACTCGTCCAACGCCTTGCCGATCACCTGCAGGCCCAGGGGCAGACCATCGGACGACAGGCCGGCCGGCACGGAAATACCCGGCAGGCCAGCGAGGTTGGTCGTCACCGTGAACACATCGTTGAGGTACATTTCCACCGGATCGCCGCTCTTCTCACCGAAGGCAAAGGCTGCCGATGGACAGGTCGGCGTCAGGATCGCATCGCAGCTTTCAAATGCATCGACGAAGTCATGCAGGATCTTGGTCCGCACCTTCTGCGCACGCAGGTAATACGCATCGTAGTAACCGGATGACAGCACATATGTGCCGATCATCAGACGGCGCTGAACTTCCCGGCCGAACCCGTCTGCGCGGGTGGCTTCGTAAGTGGCTGTCAGGTTCTCACCATCCACACGCGCGCCGTAGCGCATGCCGTCATAGCGCGCGAGGTTGGATGAGGCTTCCGCCGGCGCGACGATATAATAGGCCGGCAGGGCGTATTTCGTGTGCGGCAGGCTGATGTCGACAATCTCGGCACCGGCAGCTTTCAGCCATTCAATGCCCTTGTTCCAGAGCGCATCGATCTCTTCCGACATGCCATCCATGCGGTACTCTTTTGGAATACCGATGCGCATACCTTTCACGCCTTTCGAGACCTCGGCCCGCCAATCCGGCTGGTCTGCCTTGAGAGACGTTGAGTCCTTCGGATCATGGCTGCACATGACGTCGAGCAGGATCGCGGAGTCTTCCACGGTCTTTGCGATCGGTCCGGCCTGATCCAGCGAAGAAGCAAAAGCCACCATGCCCCAACGACTCGCTCGGCCATAAGTCGGCTTGATGCCGACGGTGCCTGTGAAAGCGGCAGGCTGGCGGATAGAGCCGCCGGTATCGGAAGCGGTCGCGGCCAGGCACAGGTCCCCGGAAACCGCCGCGGCTGATCCACCGGACGATCCGCCCGGCGTCAGTCCGGCATTGTCGCCCTGACGGCGCCATGGGTTGATCGGCGGCCCGAACCTGGACGTCTCGTTGGAAGAGCCCATCGCGAACTCATCCATGTTGAGCTTGCCCAGCATAACTGCACCTTCGTCCCACAGGTTCTGCGTGACGGTAGATTCATAGGTCGGCGTAAACTCACCCAGGATATTGCTGCAGGCCGTCGTGCGGACGCCTTTGGTACAATAGAGGTCCTTCACGCCGAGCGGTGCGCCTTCCAGCTTGCCGCCCTCCCCCTTGGCGAGGCGGGCGTCGGCCAAGTTAGCCATTTCGAGCGCTTTTTCTGGCGTTTCAACGACATAAGCGTTGATAACACGAGAAGCCTCGATGCTCTGGATGAAGTCCTGCGTGATTTCCCGGGACGAAAACTTCTTCGCTTTCAGCCCGTCCAGAGCGTCCGCAAGGGTCAGTTTCGTCAGATCGGTCATCGTGGCGTATCTCCAGCAATTCTGACCGCCTGCTATGACGGCTTATGACGAAAGTTCAAGTCTCTGTGAGAGCGCTTGTCAGGAAGAAATCAGTTCGTCACACCATTGTGAGCCTCTAATTGCGCAGAAGGAGAGTGTGATGCGCCTGAGCTTGGTCCTTTTCACAGCAATGATTGCCGTCACCGGCTGCGCCTCAACGGCCGGCACCGAACCGAAGGCGAAAGGCGTAGAGAAATACGCCGACGACCCGCGTCTGGGCGAGGAAGTCGACCGGATCTGCTTTGCGAGCAACATCGACAGTTTTGGTGACAACACGCGCGACACCTTTACCGTCCGGGAAGGCCGCGACTACTTCCTGATCGAGATATTCGGCTCATGCCCGCCGCTCCAGCATGCAATGACCATGCGAATGGACTCGGCCATGAACTGCCTGACCTCCGGTGATCATGTGATTGTGTCGGACTCGCTGACGACCAGCAGCAGCACCCCCTTCAGCAAGGCACGTTGTATGGTGAAATCCATCTACAAATGGGATCCGAAAGCTGGTGAGGCCGACACAGAGGAAGCCACGGAAACGAAATCTGACGACGCAGGCACACCGGAAACAGAATCCTGATGCTTTACTCCGGGCAGCATGGTAATTCCCCATCATGCTCCCGGATAATTCGTCCTCGCTGGTCGAGGTAAAACAATCGCCTCTGCATGGCCGCGGCTTGTACGCAGTCAAAAAGATTCCAGCGGGAACAAAGATCGGCACCTGGCCGGTACTCATCCTCAACGAAGAAGATACGGATCGGATCCGGCATACCCGCCTCTATCATTACGTCTTCTTCGTCGACGAGACGTCAGACGGCCGGATGCGCACAGCAGTTGCGTTTGGCGCTATCGCCATGTGCAATCACAGCACAGAAGCAAATGCTGTATTTGATGTGACTTCGAAGGAGGCCACCGTCACCCTGTCCGCCATGCGGGATATTGAAGCCGGCGAAGAAATCCTGATCGACTACGGAGATTTCGCCTCTGAAGCCGTCTGATTTCTACTCCACAGATTTCGGAACCACGAAGAAGCCGTCTTCGGTACGGGGAGCATTGGCCAGCACCTGATCGGGAATGTTGCCATCTGTCACGACATCTTCGCGCATCGGCAGTTTGGTTTCGACCACCGAAGTCATCGGCTCCACACCGTCGATGTCGACTTCGTTCAGCTGGTCGATCCAGCCGAGAATGCCGTTCAGTTCACCGGCCAGTTCTTCCAGATGCGCCTCGTCGACCGCGATCCGCGACAGGCGCGCAACCTTGCGAACATCGTCCTTCGTGACACTCATGCGAACTCTCCGAAATTGCTGCGGCCGGAATACGCCATAGGCAACGCCCCATCAAGGCGCTATGTGGGCAGCCCATGCCAGTCGTTGATGTCGCCGATTTCCCTTCTGCCGGTCCCCTGCTCGGGCTCGACCCCGGGACGAAGACAATCGGCGTCGCGTCCTGCGACGCCCTGCGCATGATCGCCAGTCCGGTAGAAACCATTCCCAAGGGCCGGAAACTCCCGCCCGTGCTGGAGCGCCTGTTCGCGCTTTATGATGAGCGGAACGCTGTCGGGCTGGTTCTTGGCCTTCCCCTCAACATGGATGGTAGCGAAGGCCCTCGCGCGCAGTCTATCCGCGCGCTCGCCTGGAACATCCTGAAATACCGCGATGTGCCGATCCTGCTGCAGGATGAGCGCCTTTCTACAGCTGAAGCCGAATGGGCGATGTTGGAGGCCGACCTGTCCCGCAAACGCCGGGCCGAACGCATAGACGCATCGGCAGCCGCGATCATTCTCAAATCGGCGCTGGAACGGCTGGAGCGAGGCGCATGAGCGGATTTCTTTATGCCCTTCTGCCGGTCATTGCGATTGTCACGCTCGGTCATGTGCTCTCGGTCCGCAAATGGATTCCGACCGAGAGCTGGCGCGCCATTGAGCGGCTGTCTTATGTTGTCCTGTTCCCGGCTCTCATCGTCCGGACTCTCGCCAACGCCCCGTTTGAAACAGCTCCCTGGCGCCTGGCTGGCGCTTTGATCCTGGCACAGTTTGCCCTCGCGGGGGTCGGCTGGCTTGGGCGCTTCCTGCCGGGCATGCCACGGCCGGCGGTTGGGTCGGTCATCCAGTCGAATGTCCGGTGGAACACGATGATTGGCCTCTCGATTGGCAGCCTTCTGTTCGGACAGGACGGCCTTGCGCTGGTTACCATCGCCGCCGCCGCCATGATTCCGACAGCCAATGTCCTGTCGGTGTATGCGTTGATCGCCCATGCCGACCGCCCGCACGGCCCTGCGCCCAAGCCGATTCTGGCCCTTGTCCGCAATCCGATCGTGATTGCCTGTGCAGCAGGACTTGCGCTGGCAGCAGCAAACATCGAGTTGCCGGAGCTTCTCGACGACAGTCTCGGTATTCTGGGTGACGCGGCCCTCGCACTCGGGCTGCTGTCAGCGGGCGCTGGCGTGGATTTGTCCGCCCTGCGCCGGGCCGGGCCGCGAACCTTCTCCTGGTCACTCGTCAGGCTCATCGGACTGCCTGTTTTTGCCGTGGGATTCGGCCTGTTGCTTGGCCTGTCTGGCATTCCCCTGACCATCGCCGTGATCTGCGCTGCGACGCCGACCGCCACATCCTCCTACATTCTTGCCCGGGAACTTGGTGGAGACGCGCCGCTGGCCGCCAACCTGATCGCGGTCGAGACGGTCCTTGCCATGATCACGATGCCGCTTCTCTACCTCGCAGTGATGCAGCTTCCTTCGGCCTGAGGGCTTGAAGCCCGGCGGAATCAGGCCTAAACCGCCAAAAATCGAAAGGGCCTCCATGAACCGGGCGGCATATCACTACAGCTTCGATCACGAGCACCTGCTCAGTATTGAAGGGCTTTCTCCTCTCGATATTACCCACATTCTGGACCTTGCAGATCGCTACGCCGAAGCAACCCGCGCGGGTATCCGGCCGGATCCTGTGCTCAAGGGCAAGGTTGTGGTGAACCTGTTCTTCGAGAACTCCACCCGGACCATGAGCAGTTTCGAGATCGCCGCCCGCCGGCTCGGTGCGGACGTCATTTCGATGCCGGTTGCAGCCTCAAGCGTGAAGAAGGGCGAGACGCTCATCGACACGGCAATGACCCTCAATGCCATGAAACCGGACGCCCTGATCGTTCGGCATTCAGCATCTGGCGGGCCGAAACTCCTCTCCCGCAAGGTGGATTGCGCCGTCATCAATGCTGGCGATGGAACGCATCAACACCCGACACAGGGCCTGCTCGACACGCTGACCATCCGGCGCACCAAGGGACGGATTGAAGGCCTGAAAGTGGTTATCTGCGGTGACATTGCTCACTCCCGGGTGGCCCGGTCGACAACGCAAGCGCTTCACCTGATGGGCGCGGAAGTACACCTTTGCGCACCACATACACTCCTGCCCTCCGGCACCGAAACCTGGGGCGCAGCAAGCGCGACGACCGACTTCGACAAAGCCCTGAAAGGTGCAGACATCGTCATGATGCTGCGCCTGCAGCTGGAACGGATGGACGGCGCCTTCCTGCCGAGCCGCCGTGAATATTTCAGCTATTTCGGGCTGACAAAAGACCGGCTTGCCCTCGCTAAACCGGATGCGACGGTGATGCATCCCGGCCCGATGAACCGGGGAATCGAGATCGAAAGCGCAATTGCTGACGGCGAACAGTCCGTCATCACCGAACAAGTCGAAATGGGCGTCGCCGTTCGCGAAGCTGTGCTTCACCTTCTGGCGGGAGGGCACGCATGAGCCTCAGCATCTACAATGCCCGCCTGCTCGACCCGGCCAGCGGACTGGATGAAACCGGCGCCATCCTGCTTGACCGTGGCAAGATCAAGGAGATCGCCAGAGGTCAGACTTCGCCTCATACAGACGCAGCTAATACCATCGATGCGGCGGGTCTGTGCCTCGCCCCCGGTCTGATCGACCTTCGCGTCAAAACAGGCGAACCGGGCATCGAGCAAAAAGAGACTCTGGCCACCGCCTCACGTTCTGCTGTGGCTGGCGGAATTACCAGTTTCGTCGTCATGCCCGACACACGGCCCGTCATAGACGATATGGCGCTTGTCAGGTTCGTCATGGACACGGCTAAAGCCAATGCTGCCGCGCGTATTTATCCGGCGGGGGCCCTGACAACCGGTCTGGAAGGCAGTGCAATGGCCGAGATCGGGCTGATGGCGAAATCAGGCGCCATCCTGTTCACCAATGGTGATATACCCGTTGCGAACGCCTCTATCCTGAAACGAGCAATGGCATACGCCGCCAGTCTCGGCGCTACTATCATGTCGCGCCCGGATGAGCGGACTCTTTCAGGCTCCGGCGTGATGAATGCAGGAGAACTCGCCGGACGCATGGGCCTGCCAGGAATCCCCGTCGAGGCCGAATGGATCGGCGCAATGCGCGATACTTCACTGGCTGAAGCAACGGGATGCACACTGATCCTTGATCAGGTTTCCACACCGCGCACAGTGGCAATCGCCATGGAAGCCCGCAAGCGCGGAACAAACGTATTCACAACCGCTGCGGCGCACAGCTTCTTCTTCAATGAACTGGATGTCGGGGACTATCTGACCTACTGCAAGGTCAACCCTCCGTTCCGGGATGAAGAGACTCGCCTGGGGCTGATCGATGCACTGAAGAACGGACAGATCGATGCTGTCGTGTCCGCCCACGATCCTCAGCCACCGGAAGAAAAACGCCTGCCATTCGGCGAGGCTGCTTTCGGGGCCGCTGGGCTGGAAACGGTGCTGCCAGCAATGCTGAGCCTGGTTCACGACGGCCCGCTTAATCTGCTGGAGGCGCTGGCGCCCATAACCTGCAGGCCAGCCGATATGCTGGGCCTGCCGCAAGGCCGCCTCGCGAAGAACGCGCCGGCAGACCTCATCCTCTTCGATCCCGGCAAGCCCTGGCTGTGCGAACGTGAGCATTTGGGTTCACGCTCTACCAACTCGCCATTCGACGGACGGCGCCTGCAGGGCCGCGTCTTGCGGACTTTTGTCGGCGGAGAGGAAGTCTTTGCGCATGCGAGCCTCGCCTGAGAAGGCTTGCCCGGACGCTCATCTCTGCCTACCACTTAAACGTGTTTCCGGGAGTTGCGCATGGACGCATATCTTGTCTTTCTGCTTGCCGCACTGGCCGGCTACCTCGCCGGTTCAATCCCGTTTGGGCTCCTGTTGACGCGGGCAGCCGGACTGGGAGACATCCGTCAGGTCGGCTCCGGCAATATCGGCGCGACAAACGTCCTGCGCACCGGTCGCAAGGACCTGGCGCTCGCGACGCTTCTGCTCGATAGCCTGAAAGCAGGCCTCGTTGCGCTAGGATTTGGCCTGCTGGGCGGCGCAGAGCTTGGACTTGTTGCCGGGGCGGCGGCTTTCGTCGGGCATTGTTACCCCGTCTGGCTCGGCTTCAAGGGCGGCAAAGGCGTTGCAACTTTCGCTGGCCTGCTGCCGTTTGTGTCTTTGCCAGCCTTCTATGTGGCAGCACCTGTGTGGTTGAGCATTTTCGCGATCACACGGATCTCTTCCCTTGCTGCCCTGACTGCCGCAGCGCTCGTCGCACCTGGCGCCTGGTTCGTTGAGGAACTGATGCACCGGCCGCACAACTGGTTTGTGCTTCTCGGACTGGCAGGTTTGTCGATATTCGTCTTCTGGACCCATCGCGCCAATCTCGGCCGCCTTCTGAAGGGCACCGAGCCGCGTTTCGGAAGCTCAAAAGCGAAACCGGACGCATGACTTCTGACAGCGAAAGGCTGGACTGGATCCGCCTCGCAAGGACCCACGGAATCGGGCCTGTCAGCTTTTTTCAGCTCATTCGCCGCTATGGTTCCGCCAGCGCTGCGCTGGATGCCCTGCCGGATCTGTCCGCCCGCTCACGAAAGGGGCGTCCGCTTCAGCCTCCGGAACGCCATCTTGTCGAGCAGGAGCTGGACGCTGCCAATCGATATGGCGCTCGTCTCGTTCTCAGCTCCGAACCGGACTATCCGCCGCTCCTGAATGACCTTGAGCCTCCGCCGCCCGTCCTCACCCTGCTGGGGCGGGCCGACGTTGCATCCCGGCCAACCGTGGCAATTGTCGGGGCGCGTAACGCCTCCGCCGCAGGCCGAAAGATTGCCCGCGATATGGCAGCGGAGCTTGGCCGGAATGGTTTCACTATCGTGTCGGGCCTGGCGCTGGGCATCGATGGCGAGGCGCATGCGGCAAGCATTGAAACAGGCACGATCGCAGTGCTGGGCGGCGCAATCGACCATGTGTACCCACCACAACACAAGCGCCTCTACGCTGAAGTTGCCGCTTCTGGCCTGATTGTTTCCGAAAGCCCGTTCGGCTACCGGGCCAAGGCGCAGGATTTTCCGCGCCGCAACAGGATCATCACCGGCATGTCCCTCGGGGTCGTGGTTGTGGAGGCCGCTGAACGTTCCGGATCACTGATTTCAGCGCGGGTCGCCGGAGAACAGGGGCGCGAGGTCATGGCCGTGCCCGGCTCTCCCTTGGATCCACGTGCAGCCGGGACGAACAGCCTTCTTCACCAGGGCGCAACGCTCGTCCGTCATGCGGACGACGTACTGGACATTCTTGCGACGCTTGACCGGCGCCAGGTGTGCGCACCACCTCCACGCCCTTTCGAATTCGACCCGGAAGCCGGGGAGCCGAGCGAATCGGAATTGCATCGGGTGCTGGAGGCCTTGTCTCCTCATCCCATGCCAATCGACGAAATCGCACGCGCCAGCGGCCTGCCTGCATCGCGCTGTGCCGCCGTCCTGCTTGAACTTGAATTGTCGGGAGAAGCCCAGACACTACCGGGTGGATTGGCCGCCAAGGCGTTTTGACCAGGATGGGCACGTGTGGCCAAGCTGCACCGGCTGGGTGCCGAAAAATCACTCATCCGCGCTCCGTGGCTGGACGATGCCGGGGACAGCCTCTAAGCCTCAGTCACCGAGACAGAATTCCGTATTCCGCAGCCGGCGCTGCCGGGGCAAAACCGAGGTAGCCCGAATTGGCCAACTGGTACCATTACGCTGCAGCCCTGGCCCTTGCCGCATCCCCGTCGTTCGGGGCGGTCGCGCAGGAAAGCAGTGCGCCAGATGCGACGGCCAGTTCGCAGCAGGTCGTCCTCGAAGCTGACTATGTTTATGAGTTGCGTGACGAAAACTCCATCGTCGCGGAAGGCAATGTAGAAGCGCTCTATGACGGGCGAATCCTGCGCGCTGACCGGCTTGTCTACAACCGGACCACCGAGCGCGTCCGGGCGACCGGAAATGTCGTTATAATCGACACTGACGGCTCCCAGCAATTTTCCGATGAAGTCGAAGTCGGTTCCAATCTCTCGGATGGATACGCGATCGGATATTCGGCCCGTCTGACCGACGGCTCGACCATTGTGGCAAATTCAGCCATCCGCCAGTCGGACGGCATAAACGCGATGGATCAGGTCATTTATACGGCCTGCGCTATCTGTGAAGCCAAGGGCCAGACACCGACCTGGTCCCTGCGGGCCCGCCGCGCCGTGCTGGACCAGGAAACCCAGATGATTTCCTATCGCGACGCGGTTCTGGAAGTCATGGGCATCCCGGTGTTCTACTTCCCCTATCTGGCGCACCCGGACCCTACGTCTGACCGGCGTTCCGGCCTGATGATCCCGTCCGCCGGATTCTCGTCGAAGCTCGGCGCATTCTACCAGCAGCCCTATTACTGGGCGATCTCGGACTCCTCGGACCTGACGATCGCGCCGCTGATCACGGAAAACGTCAATCCGATGCTGGAACTCGATTACCGCAAGCGGTTCTATTCGGGTGCGATCAACATCAATACCAGCATCACACGGGAAAAAGACTTCGACAGCGACGGCGAGAAGTTTGGCGAGGAAAAGTGGCGCGGCCATCTGTACGGCAGCGGCCGGTTTGCGCTGACAAAAGAATGGCAATGGGGCTTCGGCATCGAAACCCAAACCGACGACCTGTATGACCGCCGCTACGACATCGACGGACAAGGCGATAAACGCGGGATCTATCAAAGCCAGCCACGCCGGCTCCTGTCCCAGCTATACGCCGTGGGTCAGGGCGACTCTTACTACACAGACGTTTCCCTTCTCTCGATACAGGGCCTCCGTGGAAGCGATGCCGATGGCAGCCTGCCAACTGTCACGCCCTTGCTGTTCAGCGAAAAATACTGGGATCTCGGCGACTACGGCTTTGCTAGTGTGAACGCCTCGACTGCCATTCTGCGCCGCGATGTCGGCGATGACAGCCAGCGCGTCAGCGTTGGGGCAGACTGGTCGACATACAAGATTCTGCCCGGCGGCTTTACCTTCGAGCCTTTTGCAGAACTGAGAGGTGATTACTATCAGCTCGATCAGAAACGCATCGAAGACGATAACGCATCGAGGCTGGTCGGCAATGCCGGAGCGCGCATCGCCTATCCGATGATCCGTCCCGGCAAGACGGTGGACATCATGCTCGAGCCGGAAGTCATGGCCGCATGGGGCACGTCAAATTCGAATGACCCGATCATCCCGAATGAAGATGCCCTGTTATTCGAAATGGATGAAACCGTCCTGTTCGATGCGAACACGGTTGCCGGTTATGACCTCTACGAAGGTGATGGGAAAATCTCTGCCGGGCTGACGGCTCGGGCAGTCTGGAAAGACGGCCCGGAACTTTCTGCCACTGTCGGTCGGAGATGGCGGTCCCGGCCAGACCCAAGCTTTGAAAAAGTCACCAACCTCGATGGCACGACATCCGATTGGGTGGCCGCAGCGACAGCGGATTTCGGTTCGGCCCTGCGCATCGATACACAGGTCCGGCTTGATGAAGACGGGCTGGAACTGAACCGGATCGATACTCGCCTGTCCACACAGTCTTCCCGATGGCGCGCAACCGGCCAATACTACAAGATCAGCGAACGGCTGAACCCGAACCAGGCGGAAGACGAAGGTTTCTTCATGACCGGCGAGTTCCGGATCACCGAACGCTACTCCTTCATCTACGGCCAGTTGCGTGACATAGCGAACAACCGGAACGCCAGAAAGGATTTCGGTATCGCCTATGAAGACGACTGCTCACGCCTCGAGCTGGTCTATAGCCGCTCGGAACTGCAGGATCGAACACAAGGTCCGTCAGAAAACATTCAGATCCGCTTTTCTCTCAAAACACTCGGTCAGTTCGGGTCCAGCGAATTCGATTAAGTCTGCCACTGCCCCGAAATCGCCGTGAACCCTAAATATCCGTAAGTTATCAGGGCTGACTGCGGGCCCGCGTTGCGCCATGCATCAGGATTTGTATGGTCGAAGTTGAATACCTGCCTGCGGGATCGCAGGCATGAATTGGAGACCTCTGATGGTTCGCAAACTCGCCGTTGCCGCAATGATGCTGGCCCTTCCCTTCGCCGGACAAGCGAGTGCACAGGAAGCCCCGGCAGATGATGGCAGCCTGACGCTGGAAGCCATCGCAGCGGTGGTCAACGACCGCCCCATCTCGTTCACAGATGTCCGGGATCGCGCCCGCATGCTGCTGCTAAGCCTTGGCGGACAGCAGCCCTCCCCGGAACAGGTACAGCAGATTACCGGACAAGCCCTGGAGCAGCTGATTGATGAACGCCTCCAGCTCGAAAAGGCATCTGAATTTGAACTGGAAATCAGCAAGGAAGAGATCGACGGCGCCGTGGAAGGCATGGCTGCCCAATCCGGACTGACCGGCGCCGACCTGAAATCCCAACTTCTGGCAGCGGGAATCGATCCCTCCAGCCTTGAAGAACAGATGCGCGCTGAAATCGCCTGGAACCGTGTCATGAGCGGCCTTTACGGATCGCGCATTCGTATTTCCGACAACCAGGTGGACGACCAGATCGAGCAATTGCGCCTTGCCGCTCAGAAAACCCAGTACCGGATTTCCGAGATCTTCCTGTTCGCGCCGGATCCGGAAACGCGCACCCAAGCCGAAGAAGCTGCCCGCTCCATTCTGGAACAGCTGAAAGCAGGCGCGGACTTCCGCGTTGCGGCCCAGCGCCTTTCCTCGGCGCCGACCGCGGCAACCGGCGGGGACATGGGCTGGGTCTCTAGCTCGGACCTCCCCCCTGAACTCGTACCCGCGATCGAATCAGCTGCCGGCCCAGGCCTGCTGGACCCGATCACCGTGGATAATGGCGTGTACATTCTCTACATTCAGAACAAGCGGGAACCGGCTGAAGCCACCACCAAGGTTGATCTCATCCGCCTGATCACCAGCGATGCAACGGACGAAAACCTGAAAGCAGCAATGGATCGCATCACATCGTGTGACGACGTCCAGACCGTCGCCAACACGACTCAGGGCCTCCGGGCTCAGCCGCTGGAAGACATCAACATTGAAGAGCTGGGCCCTGAAGGCAAATCGCTCGTCGAAAGCGCCGAAATTGGCAAGCCGACAGACATCTTTGCGGTCAGCGGCGGTTTGGGCACCATGTATGTCTGCCGGCGGGAAGAAGGCGCTGAAGCACTTCCTTCAAGAGAAGACCTCAAGAGCAGCCTCAAGGGGCGCGAGCTCAACATGATCTCCGAACGCGAGCTGCGGAACCTGCGCCGAGACGCCACGATTATCTACCGATAAGGCTTGCACCTCGCTCCATTTGGCGCGACATGCGGCCCGTGACCAAGAAAATGTCCTCTCTTCCCCTCGTCCTCTCCATGGGCGACCCAGCTGGCGTGGGACCATCCATTACCGCCGCTGCCTGGCAGGCTTTGAAAACTGACCCTGAACTTCGATTCTATGTGATCGGCGCACCGGACCTCTATCGCAAGCATTGCCAGGTGCAGGAGATAGCCACGCCGGAAGAGGCCGCTGCCGTGTTCGGGGATGCGTTGCCAGTCCTGCCAGTGGGTCCGATGCCAGAAATCATCCCCGGCAAACCGGACAAAGCTGCAGCGCCGTTTATTGTCTCCGCCATTGAAATGGGTGTCGCGCATGTCCGCGAGGGAAAAGCCTCCGGCATTGTCACCAACCCGATCAACAAGGCCCTGCTCTACGGTGCCGGATTTCGTCATCCGGGTCACACAGAATTCATTGCAGAACTTTGCCGCCCGGAGGGTGGCGAACCGATACGGCCTGTCATGATGCTGACCGGCGGAGGTCTGAGGGTGGCTCTGGCGACGATCCACCAACCACTGGCTACCGTGTCTGCAAGCCTGACGCAGGAAGCGCTCGTGGAACTCGGGTCCATTGTTCACGCTGCCATGAAATCAGACTTCGGCATTTCCGCGCCCCGCATTGCCTTCACAGGGCTTAATCCCCATGCTGGCGAAGACGGCGCCATCGGGCGTGAGGAGATGGACATCATCAATCCCGCCGCTGCCACACTCCGCTCGCGGAGTATCGACATTTCCAATGCCCGCCCCGCCGATACAGTATTCGCAGAAGCCTTGTCGGGGGCTTATGACGCGGTGATCGCCATGACGCATGATCAGGGCCTGATCCCAGTCAAAACACTGGACTTCTGGGGCGGCGTGAACATGACACTCGGCCTTCCGATCATCCGGACGAGTCCCGACCATGGCACAGGTTACGATGCAGCCGCTGCGGGCACCGCCCGTCCGGACAGCCTGATCGCGGCCATCCGCTCAGCCGCCATGGTCGCGAAGAACAGGAACATCGCATGAGCGAACAGAACGACCCCGAACTGACACAGGCCCCGGCGCGCAAGGCGCTTGGACAGCACTTTCTGTTTGACCCCAGCATTCTTCATCGTGCCGCGACGGCCGCCGGTCCGCTTGAAGGGCGTACCGTCATTGAGGTTGGCCCCGGGCCGGGCGGTCTGACGCGCGCTATCCTCAAGGAAGGCGCCGCAAAGCTGATCGCTGTTGAAACCGACCCGCGGTTCGCCTCCGCCCTGCAGGAGTGGCCAGAAGCCCGCGACGGCCGGTTGACCGTCATCGAAAAAGACGCCCGCAAGGTGAAATGGGAACAAGTGCTGACCGACGCAGGTGCTGATACGCCGGCGATGATCATCGCGAACCTGCCATATAATGTCGGCACGGTGCTGCTCATCGATTGGCTGAAAGCCGGCGCATGGCGGGGAGAGATGGCACTGATGTTTCAGAAGGAAGTCGCGCAACGCATCTGCGCCGATCCGGGAACGGAACATTATGGCCGGCTTGCCGTTCTGACCCACGCGGTGACGCGGCCCCACATAGCCTTCACCCTACCACCCGGTGCTTTCAAACCTCCGCCAAAGGTCGACAGCGCAGTCGCTGTCCTGGAGCCTCTTCCCGAAAGCGAACGCTTTCCTCATCTCGACAAGCTGGAACAGGTCGCTGGCGCCGCATTCGGCCAGCGCAGGAAAATGCTTCGCGCTGGCCTCAAACCCTTTGCAAAACGCCACGGGCTGAAGGCAGATGAATGGCTGAAAAGCCTGGACATCGATCCGACCGCCCGAGCCGAGACCCTGACACAGGAAGAGTTCCAGCGAATGGCAATTTCGCTGGTCAAATAGAAAGCGGCGTCCCGGACTTTCCGGAACGCCGCCCCTGATTTGGATAATGCTTTCCTAGACGTCGAACCGGTCGGCGTTCATGACCTTGGTCCAGGCAGAGACGAAGTCCTTCACGAACTTCTCCTTGTTGTCATCCTGGGCATAGACTTCTGCATACGCCCGCAGGATCGAGCTTGAACCGAAAACGAGGTCGAGGCGGGTAGCCGTCCACTTCGTCTTGCCGCTCTTGCGGTCACGGATCTCGTAGATGCCGTCCTGGCTGGTCGGGTTCCAGGTGTTCGACATGTCCGTCAGATTGACGAAGAAGTCTGTCGTCAGAGCGCCCACCTTGTCGGTGAACACGCCATGCGCGGAGCCGCCATGGTTCGTGCCGATGACGCGCATGCCACCGACGAGAACCGTCATTTCCGGCGCCGTCAGCCCCAGAAGCTGGGTATGATCCAGCATGATCTCTTCCGGTTTGACAGCATAGGCTTCCTTGATCCAGTTCCGGTAACCGTCAACGAGCGGCTCCATCGTCTCAAAGGATTCGGCATCCGTCATTTCGTCCGTCGCATCGCCGCGGCCCGGCGTGAACGGGACGGAGACATTGACACCAGCCGCCTTCGCAGCCTGCTCAACACCGACATTGCCGGCGAGAACAATGACATCGGCGACGCTTGCACCGCTCGACGCGGCAATCGGTTCCAGCACGCCCAGCACTTTCTGGAGGCGTTCAGGCTCATTGCCTGCCCAGTCCTTCTGCGGAGCAAGACGGATCCGCGCACCGTTGGCACCGCCGCGCATGTCAGACCCGCGATAGGTGCGGGCGCTGTCCCAGGCGGTTGAGACCATTTCGCCAATGCTGAGGCCGCTGTCGGCAATTTTCTTTTTGACGGCATCGACATCGTAATCAGTGGAACCGGCCGGAACCGGATCCTGCCAGATCAGGTCCTCTTGCGGCACCCACGGGCCGACATAGCGGGCTTTCGGGCCCATATCGCGGTGGGTCAGCTTGAACCAGGCCCGGGCAAAGACATCGGAGAAAAACTGGTGGTCGTTCCGGAATTTCTCCATGTAGCTCCGATAGATCGGGTCGACCTTCATCGCCATGTCAGCATCGGTCATCATCGGCATGGTACGGATGGATGCATCTTCGACATCCGCCGGCATGTCTTCTTCCTTGATGTCGACCGGTTTCCACTGCCAGGCCCCTGCCGGGCTCTTTGTCGTTTCCCACTCATGGTCCAGCAGCATTTCGAAATAGCCGCCATCCCACTTGGTCGGATCGCTCGTCCAGGCACCTTCCGGCCCGCCCGTCAGCGTATCGCGGCCAAAGCCCTTGCCTTTCGGGTTCAGCCAGCCAAAGCCCATCGCTTCGATTGCGCCCGCTTCAGGTTCCGGAGACAGCTTTGAAGCATCGGCGTTACCGTGTGCCTTGCCGATGGTGTGGCCACCGGCGGTCAGCGCTGCTGTTTCTTCATCGTTCATGGCCATGCGCTTGAAGGTTTCGCGCACATCGACTGCCGTCCGGGCCGGGTCAGGCTTCCCGTGGACACCTTCCGGGTTCACATAAATGAGGCCCATGACGACGGCAGACAGCGGATTCTCCAGAGAGGTCCGGTCGTCCTTGTCCGGATAACGATCCGTGTCTTCGGTCAGCCACTCCTTTTCAGACCCCCAATAGGTGTCCTTTTCCGGATGCCAGATGTCCTCACGGCCGAAGCCGAAGCCGAATGTCTTCAGCCCTGCAACTTCATAGGCGGCATTGCCGGCCAGCAGGATCAGGTCGGCCCAGCTGATCTTGTTTCCGTACTTTTTCTTGATCGGCCAGAGCAGACGGCGGGCCTTGTCGAGGTTGGCATTGTCCGGCCAGGAGTTCAGCGGTGCAAAGCGGATATTGCCGGCGCCGCCGCCACCGCGGCCATCGGCGAGGCGGTAAGAGCCGGCCGAGTGCCAGGCGAGACGAATAAAGAGGCCTGCATAGCTGCCCCAGTCTGCCGGCCACCAGTCCTGGCTGTCCGTGATGAGCGCGTGGATGTCTTTCTGCAGCTGGTCGAAGTCGAGCTTCTTCACCTCGTCCCGGTAGCTGAAATCCTTGTCGAAGGGCTGAACCTTGCTGTCGTGCTGATGCAGGATGTCGAAATTGAGGGTTTGCGGCCACCATGCCGTGACCGAGGTTTCAGTCGTGGTCAGGCTGCCGTGCATTACCGGGCACTTGCCGCGGCCCATATCATTGCCATCCATAGTATTCTCCCTTTTCGCTCAAGCGTCTTTCAAATCCGAACAGAGGCATGCCTGGCACGCCGCAATTGTTTGGGTGATGAGCGGACGCCGTATCGGCACCAGAGGGGTTCATCACCGCAGCATGACTGTACGCTCTTCAAATGAATAGAACCAATTGATTACTTGAGGGGTACCTATAGGTTTTGGCTATATCTATTTTTCCCAAGCAAAAACAAAGGCCCCGGAGCGTTTGCCCCGGGGCCTCCTAAGAAAAATTCATTTTCCTTACATGCCGGCGAGAACAGCCAGCAGCAGAAGTGCCACGATATTCGTGATCTTGATCATCGGGTTCACAGCCGGACCGGCGGTGTCCTTGTAGGGGTCACCCACCGTATCGCCTGTCACCGCGGCCTTGTGGGCTTCAGAGCCCTTGCCGCCATGATTGCCGTCTTCGATGTACTTCTTGGCGTTGTCCCATGCCCCACCGCCCGACGTCATCGAAATGGCGACGAACAGGCCGGTGACGATCACGCCCAACAGCATGGCCCCGACGGCTGCGAAGGCAGCGCTCTTGCCGGCGATCGCCAGGATGACACCGAACAGGACCACAGGTGACAGCACCGGCAGAAGCGACGGCACAATCATTTCCTTGATGGCGGCCTGGGTCAGAAGGTCGACGGCGCGGCCATAGTCCGGCTTTACCTCGCCTTTCATGATGCCCGGCATTTCGCGGAACTGACGACGAACTTCCTCAACCACAGCCTGGGCTGCACGCCCCACTGCCATCATCGACATGCCGCCGAAGAGGAATGGCAGAAGGCCGCCGAACAGAAGACCGACCACGACGTACGGGTTGGCAATCGAGAAATCGACCGTCACGCCGGAGAAGAAGGAACCTTCCGTGGCTTTCGCCGAGAAGTATTTCAAATCCTCCGAGTACGCAGCAAACAGAACAAGCGCCCCGAGACCGGCTGACCCGATCGCGTAACCCTTGGTCACGGCTTTGGTCGTGTTGCCAACCGCGTCGAGCGCATCCGTCGTGTCACGCACTTCCGAGGGAAGTTCTGACATTTCCGCAATGCCGCCAGCATTGTCCGTCACCGGACCGAATGCATCGAGCGCGACGATCATGCCAGCCAGTGCCAGCATCGTGGTTGTCGCAATCGCGACACCATAGAGGCCAGCAAGGTTATAGGTGGCGATGATGCCGGCGATGATCGTCAGTGCCGGCAGCGCAGTCGACTCCAGCGAGACCGCGAGGCCCTGGATCACGTTCGTGCCGTGACCGGACTCCGATGCCTTCGCCACAGACCGCACCGGACGATACTTTGTCTCGGTATAGTAAGCGGTAATGACCACGATGAGGCCCGTCACGACCAGACCCAGCAGGCCGCAAAGGAACAGGTCCATACCGGTGATCTGGCCAGACAGGCCGAGGGCCGCTGCAGCACCATCGAGGACACCGAATCCTGCAGGCAGGACCTGGCTGATCACCAGCGCAAGTGCGCCGACGGACAGGACGCCCGTTACGATGAGGCCCTTGTAGAGCGCGCCCATCACATCGGTTTTGCCGGGGCCGAGATTCACGAAATAGGTCCCGATAATTGACGTGATGATACAGACACCGCCAATCGCGAGCGGCAGTAGCATCAGGTCACCCAGATAGGCAGCGTCCGAGAAATAGATCGCCCCCAGGACCATCGTCGCAACCAGCGTCACCGCATAGGTTTCGAACAGGTCGGCTGCCATGCCCGCACAGTCGCCGACATTATCGCCGACATTATCAGCGATGGTGGCCGCGTTGCGCGGATCATCTTCCGGAATACCGGCTTCGACCTTGCCAACCATGTCGCCGCCGACGTCGGCACCTTTGGTGAAGATACCGCCGCCGAGACGGGCGAAGATCGAGATGAGCGAAGCGCCGAAACCAAGGGCAACGAGCGAATCGATGATTTCCCGCTTCTCGAGCTCATCAGTCAGGCTGAGGCCCATGACCATGGTCAGGAAGCCGTAATAGAGAACGATACCAAGCAGAGCGAGGCCGACGACGAGCATGCCTGTCACCGCGCCGGATTTGAAAGCCATTTTGAGTCCGGCATTCAGGCCGGATTTTGCGGCTTCCGTCGTACGCACGTTGGCTTGCACAGATACTTTCATGCCAATGAACCCGGCGGCACCTGACAAGACGGCGCCGACGACGAAGCCAAGAGGCTGCTGCCAGCTCTGGAATGCCAGTGCCAACAGGACAACGACCACAACACCAACAATTGCGATGGTGCGATACTGGCGGCCCAGATAGGCGTTTGCGCCTTCCTGAATAGCCGCAGCGATTTCGCGCATTCGCGCGTCACCCGCGGGGGCGGACTGGATCGAGCGGGCCTGAATGAACCCGTACAATACCGAGATAACGCCCGCTGCGAGAGCGAGATAATACCACATGAACCTAGTTTCCTTCCCTAGCCAATTCGAACCGGTTTTGCCCGGTTTCTCCCTGAGCTTTCTTTATTGTGGGTACTTTGCTGCCACCCCCTGACGTCAGGTGCAAGATGCCTCACGTTTGAAGCGAGTCAGACAAGACCCGGTTCAGCCATGCTCGAAGCCGAGTGTTTCCGGGAGGTTAACGCGCGCACCATCCATGAAAGCCGCCAGACCAGCACCCGACGCAAAAGACCCTATTCGCGTGACCTTCATGGCTCTTGCCTCAGCGTAATCCAGAATTCGGGGGGTCGCCGACTCAGGCGCAGCAAACAGAACCTGATAATCATCCCCCCAGGAGGCGAGCGCCAATCTCTCCTCAAGACGGGATACGATCCCGGCATAGGGCACGGCGCCCAGATCGACCACGACCGACAGACCGGAGGCTTCGGCGAGCATGCGGGCATCCCCCAATAGTCCGTCGGAGACATCCATTGATCCGGTCGCGCAATCACGTAGCAGCCCGGTAATCGCCAATGGCGCCAACTGAGGCTCCCGGTAGGACACGACATAGGGGTCATCCACGCGCCCACTCTGGAGCGCCCTGTAGCCAAGGCATGCTGCGCCGATCTCTCCGGTGACCCACAGCAGGTCACTCTCCTTCACCCCGCTACGTCTGATCGCGCCGCCCGGGCCGCACTGGCCGGTCAGGGTGAGGGACAGGAACAGGCCATGCGGGCTGGCTGTCGTATCGCCGCCTATGAGCCGGATGCCCCAGCTGGCCAGCTCATCACCGAATGCCGCCGCAAAACGCGCAAGGTCCTCTTCCGGCCTGTCACCTGGCCAGCCTAGCGTCAGCAAGGCCTCCAGCGGCCGGGCCCCTTTGGCGATGATGTCCGACACATTCGCCCGCACCAGCTTCCGCGCCACCGTCTCAAGGGGGTCGTCAGGAAAGAAGTGCACACCCTCAACCAACGCATCGACGGTTGCGATGACAGGCCCCTCCGGCATCGACAGTTCGGCCACATCATCCCGCAAGGCTTCAGCCCCTGGTGAAGAAGCCAGTGGCGCGAAATACCGGGAGATCCAGTCACGTTCGCCCACGCCTAGTCAGACACCTCTTGTTCCGCCAATGGGCGCTTCACGCCATCGAGCACCACGCCCCAGACCGGGATTGAATCCCAGTCCTTCCCGTCGATGACCAGCGGGTTCGCGCCAAGAATGGTGAAATCCGCACGCTTGCCAGGCTCGATCGAGCCGATTTCCGCCTCCAGGCCGAGCACGCGGGCCGCATCGAGCGTAATCGCTTCAAGCGCCTCATAGGGGCTGAGGGCCATTTCCGCTTCATATACGCCGCCCTCCCGTGTCGCCCGGGTCATGTGTACGCCTGCCGCCCGCAGCGGATAAGGCGGTGCCAGCGGCGCATCGCTATGGACAGCAACGGGCACGCCAGCGGCCGTCAGAGCGCCCAGCGGAGAAATCCACTTCGCCCGCACATCCCCCAACGGCCCGGCATATTCACTGGCCATGTAGAACACATAGTGGCTGGCCGCCGAGAGCTGTGCATCCAGCCGGCCGGCCGCCTCCACCTGTTCCGGCGAAAACAGACCGCCATGCTCGATGACGAAGCTGTTGTTGGGGCCGTCACCTTCCCGAAGGGTCTCCAGCGCCTTCAGCGTGGCGCCCTGAGCCGCGTCGCCATTCGAATGGATGTTCACGCCAAGCCCCGCATCCCAGTAGGGCTGGATCGCCGGGACGATTCCGTCCGGCCCCGCCACCCACAGACCCTCTGATCCCTTCGACTGTCCGGAGAGATAACCTGGCGGGGAAAGCCGCATTGTCTGGCTGTAGAACGCGCCATCTGTGAAGAATTTCACTCGCGGCAGAGCTGGCGCTGGCGTCTCATGTGCTCCGTTGACCATGTCGAGCACGGCCTGCACCCGGTTTTCTCCATAGGTCCGCTCCAGGGCGCGATATTCCGGGACGAGATAGAGGTGATACCCAGCCGCCTGTGCGCTCCCCCAATTGGCGCGGATGTTCGCATCCTCCATCTCCCAGCCGAACAGGCCATAGGCCATCTCGGCCGTAGTCGTGACGCCTGCCTGGCGCAGCATGGACGAGAAGCCGTGGAACCCCGCCGTGACATTCTCCGGTGCGAGGATCACGCCTGCATAGGCCTGGATGACCAGCAGAGCGGCATCCTCATAGATCCGGCCAGTCAGCTCCCCATTTTCATCGAGATCGACGCCGTGAAACGACTGCGCCAGCGCGGGCGTAAAACCCGCCGCTTCGATCGCCGCGCTGTTCAGGTAAAAGTCATGCGAGGAATAGTGCCAGACAATCAGGGGCTGGTCCGGCGCGATCATGTCGAGGTCCGCCCGGGTCAGGTCTCCGTGCACCAGATTGTGGTAACCATACGCGACCACGGCCGCATCCGGCTGAGCATCCGCAACGATTTCAGACAAGGCTGCGAGAAACGCTTCCCGGTTCGGCAGGCCGGCTTTCATTCCGTGAGGCGTTGCCATCGGCCAGGGCGGCGTGATGGGCAGATTGTACTGCAGCGCCCCCAGCACGACATGCACATGAGGGTCAATCAGGCCCGGCACGATCACGCTGTTCTCAAACGTCGTGTCGACCATCGCCGCGGGCATCGCGCCCTGCAGGCCCCTGAGGGACCCCGTGGAAAGAATGCGGTCTCCAGACACAGCCACCGCCTCAGCCGTATCGTTCTCTCCTGTCATCGTCACCACCGCCTTCGCGGGGTAAATGACGACGCCCTCGCCTGCTGCAGGGTCCGGCGACGATGGCGCAGCACACGCCGAGACCGCAAGTGCTGCGGCCAGCATCAATCGTTTCATGGGGCCCTCCTCCCTGTCTTTGTCAGAGAAGCGTGGCGTGCCCGGTGACCGATTGCAAGCTGGATCAGAGGCCTTCGCGGCCAATGGCGTAGAAACGTTCCGCGCGCTGTCGGCGAAGTTCCGCCGGCGACAGACCGTCCAGTTCCTTCAGCGACTTCTCGAGCGCCTTGGCCGCAGTGGCCATCGCCCGCTGGGGGTCCCGATGAGCGCCGCCGACAGGCTCTTTCACCACTTCATCGATGACTTTCGTCCGCAACAGATCCGGCGCGGTGATCTTCATCGCGTCTGCCGCGTCCTTCGCCTTGCCCGCATCGCGATAGAGAATGGACGCGCAGCCTTCCGGCGAAATTACAGAATAGATGGCATGCTCCATCATCAACACCTTGTTGGCTGCTGCAATGCCGATGGCGCCGCCAGACATGCCTTCGCCGATGATGAGCGTGACAAACGGAACGCCCAGCGTCAGGCCGCGCTGCGTGCCGCGCGCGATGGCTTCCGCCTGCCCGCGTTCCTCACCGCCCTTGCCCGGATAGGCCCCGGCCGTGTCCGGAAAGCTGAGGACAGGCAGATTGAATTTCTCGGCCAGGTCCATCAGGCGTACCGCCTTCCGGTATCCTTCCGGGTGGGCCATGCCGAAATTGTGCCGCAGCCGCGTTTCCGTCGTCCGGCCTTTTTCGTGGCCCATGACAACTACCGGGCGCCCCTTGAAGCGCGCCAGACCACCAATCACGGCCTCGTCATTGCCATAGACACGGTCGCCGGCCAGTTCTTCGAAATCTTCAAATATGTTCTCGACGAAGTCGCTGAAATGCGGCCGGTCCGGATGGCGGGCCACCTGCGTCTTCTGCCAGGCGCTGAGATCGGAATACGTATCCTTCAGCAGCTTCTGGGATTTCGCTTTCAGCTTTGTCAGCTCGTCCGAAATCGACGGGCCATCCTTGCGGCCCGACAGGGTTTCCAGTTCGGCGATCTTGGAATCCAGTTCCGCCAGCGGCTTTTCGAATTCGAGATATGAAACTTTCATGGCGTGCAAACTAGCAATCACTGACTGACTCGCCTAGTGCCGAGATCAGAAGAGCACGCCTTGCATTTTCGCGACAGCCGGCAGGATCAGAACGCCCAGCAGGACGGGAAAAACGAACAAAATCAATGGCAATGTCAGCTTTGCGGGCAGCGCCATGGCTTTTTCTTCTGCCAGAAGGATCCGCCGCTGACGCATATCTGCCGAGAAGATACGCAAAGTCGCGCCCAGACTCGTCCCCATTTCCTCGGCCTGACGCAGCATGGTGGCAAGCGATCCGGCTTCTTCCAGGTTCATTCTGTCAGCGAAGGAACGCCAGGCCTGTTTGCGGGATTTACCTGCCCTGAGCTCCAGCGACAGGGTCTTCATGTGCCCGGCGATGATGGGATGGCGAAGTTCCAGCTCCTCGCCGACACGCTGCACAGACGCATCGAGACTGAGGCCAGCTTCAACGCACGCCACCATCAGATCCATCATGTCAGGAAAGCCAAGGGAACACTGGCTTTGCCGGGCGGAAATCAGATGATCGACATAGAAGGACGGCGCCACCAGCCCGACGATCAACAGGCCGACACTGATGAAGAGCGGAACCGTCGACTGGAAATTACTGAGGTACGGCAACGCAAACAGCAGCGCCAGCTGGGGCAGGATCACGCAAACGAGGCGGGCGAGATAATACTGCCCCACAGCACTTGAATGGGTCAGGCCTGCCAGCGCGAGGCGTGCACGCACTTCGCTGACTTTTTCCTCGTTCGTCGGGGCCACTTTGCTGGACACCTGAAGGACCAGATTGTCCACCGGACTGACATGCTTGTGCGGTTCCATAAATTGGGTTCCACGCCGCTCCAGACGCCGCTCGACCTCCTCCTTCGCCTTGGCATTGCGCCAAACCGAAAGGAGGCCGGGTACTGCCACAGCGACTGCCACAGCCAGCATGGCGGCCGGCAGCCAGATGTCAGTGAGGGGAAGATCGCCAAACATGTCGCCCATCACATTTTGAAGTTGATCATTTTGCGCATGACCATGTTTCCGATGAACATCCAGGTAAACAGGCCAGCAAAGGAATAACGGATCAGCGGCGTATCGATGACGTCGCCATAGAATTCCGGCCGCAGCAAATGGATCGCCAGCATCACCAGGAATGGCGCCGCGGTCAGGATCATGGCCGAGGTCCTGCCTTCGGACGATGCCGCGCGCACTTTCAGGCGCATGGTCTGCCGTTCCCGGATCGTGGTCGCGAGCGCCTTCAGAAGTTCTGTCAGGTTCCCACCGGTTTTCTCCTGCAGGCGCACGGTCGCGGCAAACAATTCGATGTCCGGATCCCCTGCCCGTTCCGCCATGCGCTGAACCGCATTGGTCAGCGACATACCATAAGAAACTTCATCAGCGGCCATGCCGAATTCTGTTCCGATTGGATCTGGCATTTCCCGGGCGACTAGCGCAATCGCGGTCGCCACCGGGTGGCCGGCCTCCAGGCTGCGGCAAGCGATCTGCATCGCATCCGGTAGCTGTTGTGCCAGCTTCTTCATCCGCTTCGCGCCAACCATCTTCAGAGCGATGATTGGCCCCAGTGCAAATATCCCCAAAGCGAGGCCGCCCGCTGTAAGAAAACCGCCGACGAGTTTCACATAGGCAAATGCGATGACCATGCCGCCAATGGCGGACATACCAAACCAGCGTGCTGGCTGGTAAGGCAGGCCGGAGCGCACCACAAGCTGGTTGAACCACTGGAGCGGCATGGCAAAATTGCCGAACTCATCGAGACCGCGGCTCTTGCGCAGTTCGATCATCGCCTCATTGGTGCTTTCAAAACGTTCCTTGAATTGTAGCCGCTGGTTCACGATGCGCTGGGTCTGCGCTGTCGAGAAGAGACTCATCACCGCTTGTAACGCCAGGAACACGGCCCCAATGGCCATGATCATGGGGATCATGAATGTCAGGCTGACATCTGAAAGATCCGGCAGGCCAAACACTCTTCGTTCTCCTAGAACCGCGTGGAAGGATCGAACATGCCCGGCGGCATGTGCACCCCGCGGCGTTCCATTTCGTCCAGGAATTTCGGGCGCAGACCTGTGGCCGCGAAGTGGCCCTCGACCTTGCCCTCATCTGTCGTGCCGGTGCGGACGAACTGGAAGATTTCCTGCAATTGCACCACGGAACCTTCCATCCCAGTCACCTCAGCAATGGACATAACGCGGCGGGACCCATCGGACAGACGCGATGCCTGAACGATGAAGTTCACGGCCGACGCGATCTGTCCACGGATCGCATGCTCGGAGATTTTCATGCCTCCGATCATCACCATCTGTTCCAGACGGGTCAGTGCATCGCGCGGATTGTTCGCGTGGATCGTCGCCATTGACCCTTCGTGGCCGGTGTTCATGGCCTGAAGCATGTCAAAGGCTTCCTCGCCGCGAACCTCGCCGAGGATCACCCGGTCCGGTCGCATCCGCAACGCGTTCTTGACCAGTTCCCGCTGACGGATTTCACCCTTGCCCTCGATGTTCGGCGGCCGGGTTTCCATCCGGGCCACATGCGGCTGCTGCAGCTGAAGCTCTGCAGCGTCCTCAATCGTGATCAGGCGCTCGTCCGGACTGATCGCAGAAGACAACGCATTGAGCAGCGTCGTCTTACCCGAGCCCGTTCCCCCGGAAATGACCGTGGATGCCCGGCACTTCACGGCACCCAGGATAAAGTCAGCCACAGGACGCGGAATGGCGCCGAATTCGACGAGCTTGTCGATGGTCAGCGGTGATTTTGAAAATTTCCGGATCGAGACCAGCGGTCCGTCAATCGCAATCGGCATCACGGCTGCGTTCACGCGGCTACCATCGGCGAGACGCGCATCGACCAGCGGCTGGCTTTCATCCACGCGGCGGCCAACCGCCGAGACGATACGCTGTACGATCCGCAGGAGGTGTTCATTGTCTGCAAAACGAACCGGGGCGACCTGCAGCTTGCCGTGGCGCTCGACATATACCTGATCGCAGCCATTGATCAGGATATCAGCAATGGAGTCGTCCTTCAGGAGCGGCTCGATCGGGCCCAACCCCGTCATCTCATCCATTACGGCATCGGCGAAGCTTGCTTCCTCTGCTGCCGACAAGGCCATGTCTTCCTTGCGGATGATATCGGCGATGATGCCGCGGACCCGGCGGCGCAGGGTTTCATCATCCAGCTTCTCGAGCTTTGACAAGTCCAGCTCGTCGATCAGCTTGGCGTGGATCTTCAGCTTGGCATCCAGCTGGTCGAAGCCACCGTTTTCCGCTTTTGCACGCGGCGGCGCCGGCGGTGGAACGGGTGTCGACGGCTTGGCTTCCGCTTCCGGCGCAGGGGCTGTGGGGGTAGAGAATCCGAAACGGCTCATCCGCGGCGCCTCCGCTTGCCTTCCGCCGGCGCAGCTGCCTGGATCTCTTCCGGCAGCATCATCTGCACCAGCTTGCCTATGTCTGATACGAGCGGGCTCTTCTGAACGACCTCAGCGATCGGGCGGCCAAGATTGACGGCCGTGCGTGCAGCATCCCAATCCGAGGTGATCGTGGAATCGATCTTCCGGTCGATTGCCCCTTCCGCTTTGTCGAGCGCAAACTCTGCACGCAGGCGCTTTTTCTGGAACATGCGGTTGAGCACAAGCTTTGCCGGCGCCCTGTCGTGACGCAGCACGTCTGTCTCGCGCGCCATGTCTGCCGCCGCATGGAGGCTGGGCACGGTCAGCTCACTGATCACGATAGCCTCGTCCACGGCGCTGAGAACGGATTTCGTCCATGGCATCATGTGCCGGGGCATGTCGACGATGGTGAACTCAAACATACCGCACGCGACATCCAGCAGGCGCAGGACAGCTGGCTCCGTCGCCAGTGCGTCGCCATCCGGATTGCGCGGTGCAGCGATGATCGAGACTCCGCTTTCATGCTGGTAGCACCAGGCTGCGAGCAGTCTCGGGTCCAGCCGCTCCGGTGCCGCAGCCAGCGCCGACAGGTCCAGCTTCGGCACGGCTTCCAGAAACGATGTCGTCATGCCGTCCGCGACATTCAGGTCAACCAGACAGACACGTCCGGGACCGAAGCGTCGCGCCAGCTCGAATGCGCTCTCTATGGCAATCGTGGTGACGCCCGCACCGCCAACGGCACCCCGAAACGCCCAGCACACGCTGGACCCGCCGACACCGCCTGTAGATGTATCCCGAAGCTTTTCTGCTGCTTCGATAATATCTGCCGGATTAGACGATATGGGCAGAACGTCGGATGCATCCAGCTTCATGAGCGCGCGCACCATGTTGCCGGGAATCTGGTCTGACAGCACGATCACCGCAGTCGACGGGCGGTCAACTGCCAGCTTCAGCAGCAGTTCATCCCAGCCGGGAAGCCCCTGCTCCAGAAGCATGACGCCGCCACCGAATTTCATGGCCGCTTCAGAGGCAGACATCTGGCTAAGATCTGCCAGCTCCACGCAATGCGGCTGCAGGGCACCCAGCCTTGCATCGCTTACCAGAGCTGCAAGGTGCGGAATGATCCGGTCTGACCCGGACCGGGGACTATTTGCTGTGGCGGGTTGGGTCATCACGAAGTCTCCCCGCTTCCATTAAGGCCGGACGGTTTCAGTTCCTTGCGCCTGCCTTCATTGAGCGCGCGCACGGCATTTGCCGCACGGACACCGGACGAGGACTGGCTGGCTTCTGAGTTTGGAACCGTCACATCACGGATGGACTGTTCCGCGATGTTGGACGTGTTCGCGCCACCCAGCAGGTACTGGTCCTGATAATCATGCGATGCACAGGCCGGCAGCAGACCGAGCAGCAGGCCAAGCGGCAGGACCGGAAGAGCGTTTCTGAACTTTTTCATTCTTGTCATTCCCATCATCTCAGTAGCCACGTGGCGGAAGCGCCGCCTTGTCCATCAGGAAGAATTCCGACTCCGATGGCTCAGCGATGGCATCCAGCGGCGACGCCAGCATGTCCGGATGAGGCGCTGGCTTCACGAGCCGCGGCGTCACGATGATCACCAACTCACTTTCGCTGCGCTGGTAGCGTTTGGACGAGAAAAGCGCCCCAAGCACTGGCACATTACTCAGCCACGGCGTCTGCCGCACGTCGTTGGAATAGTCGTTCTGGAGCAAGCCCGCCACGGCGAACGCCTGCCCATCACGAAGTTCAATCGTCGTGTCGGCGCGGCGAACGGAAATTCCGGGAATTTCGATGTTAGCTGTCCGGATGCCATTGTTGCGGTCCAGAGCCGAAACTTCAGGACGGACACGCAGATTGACGAGCCCATCGCCCAACACTGTCGGGGTGAAGTCCAGCCCGACACCGAACTTCTTGAATTCCACGGTGATCTCACCATTACGGGCCGCGACTGGGATCGGGAATTCACCGCCCGCAAGGAAGCTGGCCGTATCACCGGACAAGGCCACAAGATTCGGTTCAGCCAGCGTACGGACGATGCCTTTTTCTTCCAGCGCCCGAAGCCGGATATCGATATTCTCGTTTCCGACATTGGTGAACAGGGCGACCGTTTTCTCCGCAAGGCCGGAGACCGTGCCGGAATCCGTCGCCGACACGAAGTCATTTGCGTTGATAGCGTTTCCGAAACCGATTTCCTTGACCGCATTCCGGCTGGCCTCCAGAAAGCGTACTTCGAGCAGAACCTGCTGGCTCTGGCCAATGGACAGGCCATTTGCCACGCCGCCGGGCACGTAACGCTCTGCCACCTGCAGCGCCATTTCTGCCGCTGCCGCGGTCGTCAGTTTTCCATCAAGGAAAATGCCGTCATGCACGGGGTAGACCTGGATATCTTCTCCCGGCAAAAGGTTGGAAAGGTCGGTCCGCAATTCGTCGAGACCGATTTCCACTTCCACATTGATCAGTTCTGCGATCTGGCCGCTGGCACCATAGATCAGGACAGTTGTCGCCCCTGGCTGTTTGCCGCGCAGGAAGAAAGACTGGTTCGACGTTGCCATGGCTTCGGCAATGTCCGGGTCTGCCACAACGAGAGTCGTGAAAGGTGCACCCGCTTCCACGACGGCTGAGCGACCTTTTTCGACAACGAGCAATTCGTCGCTCGGCGCCGCCGTCCGCTGGGTCCATGCCGCAGCGGGGACAGTCGCGAACATCATGGCCAGGCAGCCGGCCAGAACGATACGATAAAAATGTCCCATCAGTCTGTTACCTTCTTGGGAGGATTGCCCGGGCTGACGGGCGCGGTGACCTCCGTCTCCTGACTACCGTTTATGACCCGCACCTGAGCCGTTGTGGGAGCGGATCTGCGCACTGGCGCGCGCACAACGGCACGGGTCTTGACCTGCTCCTGCGCCGCGACGATCAGCTCGGCCTCCTCGTCCCGTCCGATCAGGGCAAGACCGAGCGCGCCGCGCTGACTGGCCGCGCCCAGTGCGAGTGCACCTTCCGGCGTGACTTCAAGCGTCACTGTGTTGGACGGAAGCGCGCCCTCAAGGTTCGGATCAAAAATCTGGTCAACCGCAAGAACCGAGACGTTTTTCAGCACCGGCCGCGCGATCAGGTCACCAGAAATCCGCATATCCTCATTGCCGCGCGCATAGGAGCTTCCCCGGTCCTCACGAGGAATGAACTCATTCACATCCACACGGTCGCCTGGCAGCACAAAACCGGAAACGCCCGTATCATTCCGTACAACGATGGAGACGGCCCGCATGCCCGGCTTGATGGCACCTGCCAGGGTCAGCGTCGCGCCGCTCAGGTCCAGCTTGCTGACATTCACCGGCTCGCCTTCGATGATCAGCCCGCGCGAGTAAGCCTTTTCCGGCAGGTCATCTCCGGCGAACAGGGTGCCGGCCGGCACAATATCCGTTGGCCAGTCCACGCGTTTCAGCATGGAAGGTTCAAGAAGTTCGCCGGTTTCGATTGTGCGTGCTGCAACCATTACACCAGCCATGGAGACCGCTGGCGCACTCGTTTCAGCGTCCGCACGCGTACGTTCATCAGACATGTAATAGCGTCCCAGAAGGACAGCGCCTGCGCCCAGGACGACAGAAAGCCCTAGACTGATTAAGGGTGTTGTCTTCATCGCTCCCTCACTGCGCCATGTCGGCGCGAATGCTCCGACTGTCATGGTTAGGACGCAGACGGTAAGGTCTCTTGAAGACGTGCAGATAAATCTCGGAATGTGCCGGAACGGCGCATTAACCAAGAAGCAAGGTGAATTAACCTGCTACAAACCATAAGTCTGAATTTTTCAGAATAGCAAAATCAGGCAGAGGGTGAGCGCCCCTTCCATCCGTTGGCGAATGTTATAGTCGCCTCAGGCTTCGGACAGTACGCCCGCATAGGTGGCCGCGTCCACATTCCCGCCGCTGACCACGATGCCGATCGTCTTGCCCTTCATGGTTTCAGGTAGGCATGACAGCGCCCCGGCCAGCGCGGCCGCTCCGCCTGGCTCAGCGACAATCCGGAGATAGCGGAACGCTGCCCGCATCGCGTCTTTCACCTGCGCATCGGTGACGGGCACGCCTCCGCCGAACAGACGTTTGCCAATCGCGAAAGTCAGATCACCCGGCGCGGGGGTCAGGATCGCATCACAGATAGACCGCGTACCTGGCACGTTCGACTCGATGCGTCCGCTGGCAAGAGAACGCGTCCAGTCGTCGTGCCCTTCCGGCTCGGCGACCCAGACGCGGGTGCCGGGAGACGCGCCCTCAAGCGCCAGCGCAATGCCAGACGCAAGGCCACCGCCGCCAGCCGGCGTAATCAGATAATCAAGCCGCTCGCCCGCTTCTTCCATCTGATCGGCAAACTCCAGGCCTGCCGTGCCCTGCCCGCAAATGATGTGCGGATCTTCAAAACTCGGCACCAGCACCGCACCGCGATCACTCGCGATCTGCTGCGCGATGACTTCCCGGTTCTCGGTGTTGCGATCGTAGAAGCGGACCTCTCCACCATCGGCCCGCACGCCTTCGACTTTCACGGCAGGTGCATCAGACGGCATGACGATCAGGGCCGGCATGCCCAGAAGACGCGCTGCCCGCGCAACGCCCTGTGCGTGATTTCCGGAAGAGAATGCGACCACACCCGCCGGGCGCTGCGCTTCCGGGATCTGCAACAGGCGGTTCGTCGCGCCGCGGATCTTGAAGCTGCCGGTTTCCTGCAGGCATTCCGCCTTCACAAAGAGACGCGCGCCGGCAAGACCATCGAGGGCGTCATGCCGAAGGACGGGCGTCTTGCGGACAAGACCGGTCAGCCGCGCGGCGGCGGCAAGGACATCTGAATGTGTCGGAAGGGAATCGAAAGCCATGGCGCTCCATAGCGCGCCATGGCCCTCGGGAAAATCAGCTTAAAGCTCTGCGGCGAATTTCTTCACCAGCTCGCGTGCACCGGCGGCGGTTTCCGCATTGTCCAGCGCATGGGCCAGGACGGCTTCGAAATAGCCGACCTTGGACCCGCAATCATACGGCGCGCCTTCGAACTCATAGGCATAGAAAGCCTGGCTCTCCATCAGGGTCGCCATGGAGTCGGTCAGCTGGATCTCGCCGCCCGCGCCTTTGCCCTGATTTTCGAGGAGATCGAAGATTTCCGGCTGCAGGATGTAGCGGCCGGTAATGGCGAGGTTGGAGGGCGCCGACTCGACCGGCGGCTTCTCCACCATACCGGACATACGGATCAGGCGCCCATCGCGCTCGATCGGGGCGATCACGCCATAGGACGACACGCGCTCTTCCGGCACCGGGTCGACCGCGACGATGTTGCCGCCGACCTTGTCATAGGCCTCCACCATCTGCGCGAGGCAGGATGGCTTGCCCTTCACGATCACGTCCGGCAGCAGCACGGCGAACGGTTCGTTGCCGATAATGTCCCGGGCGCACCAGACAGCATGACCGAGGCCCAGCGGTTTTTGCTGGCGGGTAAAGCTGGCCGCACCGGACGGCAGGCGGCTCTGCTCCACCTGTTTGAGGATCGCGTCTTTCTTCTTCGCAACGAGGGCTTCTTCCAGCTCGTAGGAGTGGTCGAAATAGTCTTCGATCGCGCCTTTGTTGCGGCCCGTGACGAAAACGATGTGTTCGATGCCAGCCTCAAGCGCCTCATCGACAACATACTGAATGGCGGGGCGATCAACGACCGGAAGCATTTCCTTCGGAATCGCTTTCGTTGCCGGCAACACACGTGTGCCAAATCCGGCAACCGGCAAGACAGCCTTTTTTACGCGCATATCAAATCCATTTCTCGTATATCAGGTGAAAACTGCCCTGTTTGATAAGCAATTTGCCTGCCAAGGTCACCCAAGGTCACGATCAAAGCCTATCCCGGCAATGTGTCAGGCAAATGTAAGCAGGTAGAGGCCCGCAACAGACATCGACAGGCAAACCACGGCCAGCGTGGCCAGCGCGCCCCGGATGGGCAGCCGGTTTGCCCGGTGCAGGCGCTCTGCCAGGTGTGACTGGAGCTTCCGGGCTGGAGAGTCGGCCCCGTGGGCCTTCAGGTCACCAAATTGCCAGCCATGCACATCCCGCTCAGGTGCGCCGGCGTCCGCGCCGTGCTCTGCATCGGCTTCCGGGTGGTGGTCTTTCGGGGCTTTGAGGGCGGACACGGCAATCTCCTTCAGATTGCCGTCCCTTCTGCCATCCCAGACCCTAAGGCTTGGCTAACGCGAGATAAAAGAATGAGTTTTATCGCTAGAGCGGCAGCAGCAGATGACCGCCATCGACGACGATATTCGAGCCGGTCATATAGCTGCCGGCATTGGACGACAGCAGCAGCAGCGCCCCGTCCAGCTCCTTGTGTTCGCCAAAGCGCTTCATCGCGATCCGCTTGCGCATTTTATCGCCTGCGTCGGAGTCCAGATAATCGGCATTGATGTCGGTCTTGTAGTAGCCCGGCGAGATCGCATTCACGCGGATCCCGTAACGCGCATTCTCAAGCGCCATCTGCTTCGTCAGGTGTTCGACCCCCGCCTTGGAGACGCAATAGGCGGTGGTCATCATTTGCGGCTGCAGGCCGGTGATCGACGCGATGTTGATGATCGAACCGGGCACGCCAGCCTCGATCATCGCGTTCGTCCCGTGCTTCCCAACCCGCCAGACACCGTTCAAATTGGTGTCGATCACAGCATTCCAGTCATCCTCGCTCTGCTCGCGGAACCAGGTATCGCGCGACATGCCGGAATTGCTCACAATAATATCGCAAGGGCGTCCGAGGGCTTCCTTGATCGTTGCGAAGGCGCCACTGACGCTGTCATCGGACGTGACGTCCATCTCCACCGGCAGGGCGCGGCCGCCGGATTTGCTGATCTCTTCCGCCAGTGCTTCGAGACGATCCATACGGCGCGCGGCCAGCACAACATCGGCGCCAGCCTGAGACAGAACCTTCGCAAAATGGCGCCCTAAACCGCTCGATGCGCCGGTCACCAAAGCTGTCCTGTCAGAAAGACTAAACAAATCCATGCCCCAAACTCCTCATTTCGCACTTGCACAACGCAAGATTCTGTCGCTACTCCTAGCATCATGAAAATATCAGTGCTGAGGGAACGACGTTCTGGTGAAACCCGTGTTGCGGCTACACCAGAGACAGTCAAGAAGCTAGTGGCCTCCGGCCACTCGGTTACAATCGAGTCCGATGCCGGCAAGACTGCCGGATTTCTGGACTCTGCCTATGAGGAGGCGGGCGCATCCATTGCGAAGGATGCCGCTGCAGCCGTCCAGGGGGCAGACATCGTCTTCAAGGTCCGCGGGCCTGAAGAAGGCGAGATTGCTGCCCTGCCGGATGGTGCGGCCCTGATCGCCCTCATGGAGCCTTTTGCGATGGACCCGAAAGTCATTGCCGGGCTCAATGCGAAGAAGATCGCGTCGCTCTCCATGGAGTTCACGCCGCGTATCACCCGGGCCCAGAGCATGGATGCCCTCTCGTCCCAATCCAACCTCTCCGGCTATCGTGCCGTGATTGAAGGCGCACAGATCTATGGCCGCGCCATGCCGATGATGATGACCGCCGCCGGCACGGTCGCCCCGGCGAAAGTGTTTGTCATGGGGGCCGGCGTTGCCGGTCTGCAAGCCATCGCCACCGCCCGCCGTCTCGGCGGCGTTGTGACCGCAACTGATGTACGCCCCGCCGCCAAGGAACAGGTCGCCTCGCTCGGCGCGAAGTTCATCGCGGTCGAGGATGACGAGTTCAAGGCGGCAGAAACTGCCGGCGGCTACGCCAAGCAGATGTCTCCTGAATACCAGGCCAAGCAGGCCGAACTGACGGCCAGCCACATCGCCAAACAGGACATCGTGGTCACCACCGCCCTCATTCCGGGCCGGGCTGCACCTGTCCTGATCACCGAGGAAATGGTGAAGAGCATGAAGCCGGGATCGGTCATCGTCGACATGGCGGTGGCGCAGGGCGGCAACTGCCCGTTATCGAAGCCGGATGAGATCGTCGATGTCGGCGGTGTGAAAGTGGCCGGGTTCTCGAACCTGCCTGCCCGCCTGCCGGCGGACTCCTCCTCACTCTATTCCAAAAACCTGCTCGCCTTCCTGCCGCTTGTGACGGCCGAAGACGGCAGCCTCAATCTCGACACCGATGACGAAGTCGTCGTCGCCATGCTCCTGACCCGGAACGGCGAAACGGTGAACGAAAGGATCCAATCATGAAACGCGCACTCCTGACCCTCGTCGCGGCCAGCGTTGCGCTGCCCGCCTTTGCCGATGGAGGCGGAATCGATTCCACTGTCTTCCTGGCCGCAATTTTCGCGCTGGCCTGTTTCGTCGGTTATTATGTCGTGTGGAGCGTCACCCCAGCTCTGCACACCCCGCTGATGGCCGTGACCAATGCCATCTCGTCCGTGATCGTCGTCGGTGCGCTTGTGGCTGCGGCCACGGTGGGCCTCAACTCCGACAACTGGGTCTCCAAGATCCTCGGCACGGTCGCCGTCGCGCTCGCCAGCGTGAACATCTTCGGCGGCTTTCTCGTCACCCAGCGCATGCTCGCCATGTACAAGAAGAAGGGGGACTAATTCATGGACTCCTTCCACTCAACCTGGGCGCCGCTGCTCTACCTGATCGCCGGCATCCTCTTCATTCTGGCCCTTCGCGGCCTGTCCAGCCCTGCCACCAGCCGCGCGGGTAACCGCAACGGCATGATCGGCATGGCCATCGCCGTGGGCACCACGCTCGCCCTGCTCTGGGGCGATCTTGATCTCACAACCTGGGGCCTGATCCTTGGCGGTGTTGCCGTCGGCGGCGTGATCGGCGCGATCATCGCCCGCCGCATCCCGATGACCGCGATGCCCCAGCTGGTCGCCGCCTTCCACAGCCTCGTCGGCATGGCCGCCGTGCTCGTGGCCGCGGCAGCCTTCTACTCGCCGGTCCAGTTCGGAATCGCGGGAGACGTCGGTATCAAGGGTGCGTCCTTAATCGAACTCGGCCTCGGATCCGCCATCGGTGCCCTCACCTTTACCGGTTCGGTCATCGCCTTTGCAAAACTGAACGGCAATATGAGCGGCGCGCCAATCATGCTGCCGGCCCGGCACCTGCTGAACATCCTGATCGGTCTCGGCATTGTTGGCCTGCTTGGCTACCTGATTTCCGTGAACGGACAGGCGCCGTGGGCCTTCTGGGGCCTCACAGTGCTCGCTCTTATCCTGGGCATCACGCTGATCATTCCGATCGGCGGCGCGGACATGCCGGTCGTCGTGTCGATGCTGAACTCCTATTCGGGATGGGCGGCTGCGGCGCTCGGTTTCACGCTCGGCAATTTCGCCCTGATCATCACCGGCGCCCTCGTCGGCTCGTCCGGTGCGATCCTGTCCTACATCATGTGCAAGGGCATGAACCGCAGTTTCATCTCGGTGATCCTCGGCGGCTTCGGGGCAGACGATTCTGCTGCGGCCACCGGCCCGGCCGTAGACCGCCCCTTCAAGAAGGGCTCTGCCGACGATGCGGCCTTCATCATGAAGAACGCGTCCAAGGTCATCATCGTGCCGGGCTACGGCATGGCGGTGGCGCAGGCCCAGCACGCCCTGAAGGAAATGGCCGAGCTGCTGAAGGAAGAAGGCGTCGAAGTGAAGTACGCCATCCACCCGGTCGCCGGCCGCATGCCAGGGCACATGAACGTGCTGCTGGCCGAAGCGCAGGTGCCTTACGATGAAGTGTTCGAGCTGGAGGATATCAACTCCGAATTCTCGACCGCGGATGTGGCTTTCGTCATCGGCGCCAATGACGTGACAAACCCGTCCGCCAAGACGGACAAGTCGTCACCGATCTACGGTATGCCGGTTCTGGACGTTGAGAACGCCCGCACCGTGCTGTTCGTGAAGCGCTCGATGGGCTCCGGTTATGCCGGCGTCGACAATCCGCTCTTCTTCAACGACAACACGATGATGCTCTTGTCGGATGCCAAGAAGATGGTCGAGGACATCGTCAAGTCGCTCTAGGGCGTCAGTCCTTTGGCGTAACGCCCGGATCCGTCTGCGCGTAAGCGTCTTCGAGTTCCTGCGTATTCAGGGTTTCGCGGTTGGCCGTTTCCTCGGCCGGCCGCGGCCCCTTGTCAGCGTTCAGCGTATCAGGCGCATTCGGAAAACGCTCGTCGCGCGGCATCAGGACCGGGTTATTGCCTTCGTCGATGCGCTCGCTCACGCCCTCATCCTTCGGACGGTCCTTCTGGCCATCATCGCGCAAGACGCCGTGATTGCCTTCTGTTTCCCTGGTTGTGGGGTCCATATCGGTTGTATAGCGAGTCATGTCGGTGCTCCTTTCAGGAAACCAACGTGCAGGCCCGCGCCTGCGTTCCGATATAACCGGCGCTGTCTTCAGTCCCGCTCCAGCAGCCCCCTGAGCCGCTCCGTCGCGGCTGCATCCGGGGCGCACGCCTGGGCGCCCGCATCAACCCGCAGATGCCGCGCAAGGTCCGCCACGCTGATCCCGTCGACCTCCCGGTCCGCCGCGATCTCGGCCAGCGGCTCCATGACGAAGCGCCGCTCCATCATGCGTGCATGCGGGATGGTCAGCCCCGGCGTGTCCATATCCACGCCGTCCATCATCAGGATGTCGATGTCGATCTCGCGCGGGCCCCAGCGCCTGCGCACCTGACGGCCCAGCGCCCGCTCGATACCTTTGCAGATCTCCAGCAAGCCTTCAGGCGTCAACTCTGTTTCGATCTGCACACAGATGTTGAGAAAATCAGGCTGATCCATGACGCCCCAGGCCTTGGACACGTAAACGCGCGAGAGTTTGCCGAGACGAATCCCTTCTGTCCCTTCCAGCTGCGCCAGCGCGCGCGCCAGATAGGCTTCCCGGTCGCCCAGATTGGTGCCTAGCTCCAGATACGCTTCAGCCATCGCGGCTCCGCGTTATAACCACCCCGACATGATCCACGAAATGACGGATAGGGGCAGACGGCTTGCGTACGGTGACGGTAATGCGCTGCACCAGCGGCTGCTCTTCCAGGATGGCAAACGCGATCCGTTCAGCGAAGGTTTCGATCAGGTTGAACACCGTCTCCCCCGACAGACGTTCTGCCAGATCGCAAAGCTCGCCATAGTGCACGGTCTCGGACATATCGTCTTTGCGGGCCGCCTGCGGCTTCAGTTCGCAATCGAGGTCGATATAGAATTTTTGCCCCAGAGAGTTTTCAGCCTTGTGAAGACCGTGAAAGCCATGAAGGCACAGATTGGTGACGAATACGTGGTCGGTCATTTTGCTTTCTCGATTGCTTCCAGCATGTTGAGGGCTTCGCGGTGCGCGGCAACGTCGTGCACCCGCAGGATAGACGCGCCGCGGGAGACGCTGTCCAGATTGGCAGCGAGCGTCCCGATCAGCCGGTCGCCGACAGGATTGCCCGTCAGGCGCCCGATGAAGGACTTCCGGGACACGCCGACCAGAACCGGGCGGCCCGTGTCGACGAGCACATCCAGATTGGCCAGGACGCCGAAATTCTGTTCGTAGGTCTTTCCGAACCCGACACCGGGGTCGAGGATCACATGTTCACGCGGAATGCCGTGCGCATCGGCCTCGGCAAAACACTCCGCAAAAAAGCTGGCCATGTCGTCGCGCAAATCGATCGTGCCGTCCGCCTTGCCGCGATTGTAGGTCACCACCACGAGACTGTCCGTTTCGGACACCGCTGCAGCCATGTCAGGGTCACGCGTCATGCCCCAGACGTCATTTATGATCACGGCGCCCGCAGCGGCCGCCTGGCGCGCCACAGAGGCCTTGTAGGTATCGATGGACAGCGCGAGCGCCCCGGGCTTCGCAAGCGCCTCGATCGCGCCCGAGACCCTGCGCCATTCTTCCCCGGCATCCACCTCGTCCGCATTCGGGCGCGTGGACTCTCCGCCGATATCGATGATGTCCGCGCCGTCCTGCTGCATCTGTTCTGCATGCCGGAGCGCCTCGGCCAGCCCGTAATGCTCGCCGCCATCCGAGAAGGAATCCGGCGTCACATTCAGGATGCCCATCAGCATCACCTGCCCGCCAGACAGCCTGTGCAGGAACTCTTCCCGGATCGTTTTCCGGACGGCGTTGTCCATACCGGCCCCTCGCGCGGTGAAAGCGCGGATATAACAGGCCAATCCGGTGCGGCAAACTGAGGTTTCAGCACGCCATTGCCGCGCCCGGGGAAGAGAGTAAGCTTCACGGTGTCTTCGAGAAGCATCCCCGTGAAATATCTGAAACCATCCCTCAGCCTCTGCGCCCTGCTCGCGATCCAGGCGAGGACCACTCAATCGGACCGACAGGCTTTGTCGCAGACCGTTACCAGCGCTATGTTGGCTGGTACGATAACCATGTGAAGGGAGAGTGAGGGAAGAAAATGGTGTGCCCTGCAGGTTTCGAACCTGCGACCTACTGATTAAAAGGGGCGCCCACAACACCTTGTTTAATTGCAGTTTTCTTCGTAACGTACTGTATCCGAAATGATTTTCGTGACAGGAGCGAGCGAAGGAAAACACGAGATGACACAGGATGCACAGCGAGGTTTGGACACAGCGCGGACACACAGAATTTCTGACAAGTCAGTGAAATCCGTGGCTGCACCAAAGGCTGGAAATCGCATCTTCTACGACACCGAAATCACTGGCTTCGGTGTTCGGGTCACGGCGTCCGGTCAGCGCTCGTTCGTTCTTACCTATCGTATCCACGGACGCCAGAGGCGATGCACTATCGGCCAATATCCAGACTGGCCAGTCACAGCAGCCAGGAAGCGTGCTGCCGAACTTAAGCGTATGGTTGATGTCGGAACCGATCCGCTCGAAGTGCGGGAAAACGCCCGCAAAGCGCCGACTGTTCGAGACCTCTTTGAAAGATACGATGCAGACTACCTGCCTCGTCTCGCGGAAAAGACGCAACGTGATGTCCGGCGGTATTTCAAGGATTTGATCCTTCCAAAAATCGGTTCGAAGAAGGTCACGCAGGTTTCGTTTGCGGACTGCGAGGCGATACACCGGCAAGTTTCCAAGACAGCGCCGACGACGGCGAACCGCGCCATTGCAGCACTCCGCCGTTCGCTCAATCTGGCGATCACATGGGGTTGGATTGATCGCAACCCGACCAAGGGTTTGGAACTCAATCAGGAGCAAAAGCGCGAAAGGTTCCTCAGCGTCGATGAAATCGGTCGGCTCCTGAAGGCACTGGACGAACACCCGCGCAAGGACTCCGCCGAGGCGATCAAACTGATCCTCCTGACCGGGTGTCGGCGCGGCGAAGCGCTCGGGGCGAAATGGGACCAGTTCGACGGCGAGTTCCGCATCTGGACGAAACCTGCTTCGACCACAAAGCAGCGCCGCCTACATCGGGTGCCAGTCTCCGCACCCGTCACAGCGCTCCTGAAAAGCCGCAGGAAGCGCGTGAAGGGCGACTATGTGTTCCCGTCCGGCGATGGCGAAGCCCTGAAGGAAGTCCGCAGGACGTGGGCTGGAGCGCTCCAGGACGCGAAGATTGAGGGCGTGCGGCTCCATGACCTTCGGCACACCTTCGCAAGCGTAGCGGTCTCTCAGGGCCATTCCCTGCCGATTGTCGGTGCAATGCTCGGACACAGCCAACCTCAGACCACGGCGCGGTATGCCCACCTGTATGATGATCCGCTGATCGCTACGACCGAATCCGTTGCGTCCGTTATGGTCGGTTCTCGCGGGACGCGATCCTAGTTGACAGGGAATCCAACCTGTGGTGTTCCTCCGAGCGTCACACATTTACGGCCCGAACCGAAACACACCTACCGCACCGAAATCCGCTTAGCCGAAGCGAACACAGAAAATCAGAACCGTGTGACTTCCATCAACAAGAGCATTTGGCCCTTGGCCCGACTGCTCGCAGTGTGGAGGTTCTGCTGTGTCAGAAGGCTCATTTGAATTTTTGTCCCCCGATCAAGTCGCAGAAATGCTCGGCTTGCATCCGCGCACGCTATGGCGTTGGCGCAATGAGGGGCGCGGCCCGAATTACATCCCAATCGGCCGGAAAACTTACTACTCCCTCGAAAGTGTCCAGGCGTGGCTCCGTTCACAGGAGGTCCAGCCATGCCGGGAACGATAGGCCGGGCGCGGATCGGCGGGCCGCGACAGCGGCACGGCGCAGCCGTGCGCGCCCTCCGGGGCGCGTCACATGGGGGGTTCCCTGTAACACCCCCCCCTAAGACAGCATTTTATTTGGCGGTGCGTCGTGGAATTACTGCATAAGGGCTTCGACGCGCTCGAACTCGCCTATGCTGTCCACCTCCCTGCTAAGTTCATACCCAAGCTTCAAAATGCGAAGCAAAAGGCGATGGAGATCGGACAGCCGGTCACGGTTTCGTTAGACGGCCTCGAATTCAATGTTGCTTCAACAGGCGCGAGAGGCGGCTATGCCTTTCGGTGTGACACCGGCTCGGACGGTGAAATCTGGTTTCTGAAGCAACCCAGCACGAACGACCCGTGGGGCGTTCGTATATCGGTCTCGGCCATCCAGTGCGCGCTTCACGGGCTGGCTGGAGTCAAACAGCGGCTTGAAAGCAAGTTTCAGCGTCTCGGGGTTCCACTTCGATACGGTCAGGAGAGCATTGCTCGTGTGGATTTCGCCCTGGACTTCATGATGCCGGACTTCGGTCTTAAGGGCGATAACTTCGTCATGAACTCCCGCTTTTCGCGGATGACTCATGCGGACATCACGGAGTACCGGGAAGCCGGGACTTCGGGTCGGATCACGGGAGTGACCGTCGGCAAAAATCCCGGTCGACAGGTCATAGTCTACGACAAACGCGCCGAAGTGTTGAAGAAGGGCAAAGCGCATTGGCCGATCATATGGAACAAGGCGCGGGAGGCGCAGGGGCTTCCACCGATTGACCTGAATGACCGAGAGACAAGCCAAATATGGCGAGTCGAGCTGAGGGCTTACAAGAAGCACCTAAAGGAAGACTGGGGTGTAGCGACTTGGTGGCAACTTCAGGAAAAGCTCCCGAAGATCTTTTTTAGTCTGCTTACGGATATTCGCTACACCACGCCAACGCTGGATAAGACCCGGCATCGTTGGCCGGAACATCCCCTGTGGACTCAGGTTCGCTCCGAGCTGCACGGCAAGCTTTCCGAAATGAAGAGTTTCGCAACCGAAAGCGCGGTGAAGGAATGCCTTCACGCGGAACGCGATGACATGCTCAGGGCGATGATCGCCGGGAGCCTGATCGCCCTAGCAGCCCACCGCAATATCGAACTCGCCAACCTTCCTGCGTTCACGAGGAACGCTGCGGAGGAATTCATCACAATGTTCCGTGACCACCCGGCGAAGACGGAACGCAAACTTTCCATAGCTAAAGGAAAACTCACATGAAAACCCCCACCCTCTTTGGCCAGTGCGCCGACTATCTACAACTAACCGACGAAGCCTTGGCCGATCTCATCACCGCCCACTCTACGCGCCCGTGTCGCCCCAGAAGGGCAGAACGCATCCGCGAAGGTTGGGAGCCGGTACCTGCCTACGCTTGGACCGCGCTTAAGAGCATTTATGAGGGCCACTGCCCGCAAGCGCATAGAGTGCTCTATTACGTTCATGTCCGAGGCCAGAACCGGATTTTCGTTACGAAAGCCGATATGGATTGCCCTCGGCTCGGTCCCATCCTCATCCGCGCGGCCTTGCAAGCACCTCCTGAAGTAAGGATTGCCTACGATCCCTTTGCTCCACCCGATGAAGTGACATGGGGCTTAATGGGCACGGCCTGAAGCCCGCCATGGCGGGCATACCTGCACTCAAACCCAAGGGTTTGGTGCTTGCACCAAAACCCATGAGCCGTTTTCAGACGCCTGATGGCTCCGGGTCAATACCTTTACCGAAGGCACTGCGTAGCAGTGGGTATTGATGCGGAGACTTCAGGTGTCATCCCCGTCCAGCACTCTCAATGAAGCCAGGACACTTACTGACGGGCGGCGCGCCGCGCGCGGCTCGGCTATCGCCAAAAATCGACGCCCCCGCCCACTCCCCCACGTCCCGCCCCGCCACACCGGTTGGCGAGGGCAACCTCGCACCAGTCGGCGGACGCAACAGGGCGGGAAGTCTATGCAGAGGCTGGATATATGCTGCCGGACAGGCCCCACCGTCCCGCCACTCAGCAAACGGGCCACCGGCCAGAACATTGGCTGTCTCCGTCCCTCACCGAGAGGTCAACAACAGAGGGCACGCAGGGACAAAACGTTCATTCCCTTTCCTGCCTCCCGCCTAGGAGCGCGTCACGCTACGCCGGAGCGACCCACGCAAGCCCTGCCGATCTCACCGATTGGCGCGCGATGAAATCGACCCGATTTCCCTCTTCCTTTTTTCCCGTCGCATTTCGTTGCCCTGTGCCCGAACATGCGCGCGCGGCGCGCCGCTTGAAAACATAACGTGGACATGCGAAAAATGGCCGTTGCACGAAGTCTTCGCGCAGTACGTACCAGATTGTTTAACAAGGAGAAAATGGTGTGCCCTACAGGGTTCGAACCTGTGACCTACTGATTAAAAGTCAGTTGCTCTACCAGCTGAGCTAAGGGCACGCCAGAGCGGCCCATTTAGAGAAGGGTTCGGGGCGGGTCAACACCCGCCTGCACTCAATTGCCACAAGTCGTCACATTTCTTCTGCCAAACTGAAATCATGAGATATTCCATCCTGATCCTGCCCGCCCTGTTTCTGGCTGTTGCCTGTGCCAGCAGCCCCGAACCTGCCCCTGCGGAAAACAACGCGGCCTCCGAAGGAGTCGTAAAGAATACCGAGGCAGCGGCCGGCACCGCCTATACCCAGACAAAAGACGGTATTCCCGATGCGGCCATGTCCCCGCTGGAGGACCTGAACCTCAAGCGCGACCCGATCCCCACGGTCCTGCAGGGGATCAAGAGCCCCTATGACGTGCCCGAAGACATTGGCTGTTCCGACATCACGCTGATGCTGGCCGAACTGGACGCCGCACTCGGACCGGACTGGGATACAGAAAACCCTGATGAGCGCCTGAAGACGGAAAAACTGGCCGAAGAGGCCTCAGATGCCGCCCTCGACACGATTTCGTCTACGGCCAGCGGCCTGATTCCCTTCCGCAGCCTCGTGCGGCGCGCAACTGGCGCCTATGCCTATCAGAAGAAGTACAATCAGGCCTTCAAGCTGGGCGCCCAGCGGAGGGCCTATCTGAAGGGTGTCGGCCTCGCCCGGGGCTGTCCGCCGCCTGCCCGGCCGAACCCGGTTGAAGCAGAGCCGGAAAAGACCTTGTTCAAGGGCGACACACCGGATTAACCGGCCTCGCCCTCGGCGGCGCGGGGTTTGGACTTTGTCGAGGCCCACGCGTCACTGAGGCGCGTCCTCAGCGCCTCGAAGCGCCCTTCGGCGATGGACGCCCGGATTTCCTGCATCAGGGCCTGGAAGAAGGCCGTGTTGTGCCAGCTGAGCAGCATCGGCCCCAGATACTCCCCGGCCCGGAAAAGGTGATGGTAATAGGCGCGCGGATAGTCGCGGCTGGCCGGGCAATCGACGGCCTCATCCAGCGGTGAGAGGTCCTCGGCGAACTTCGCATTCTTGACGTTCACCGGCCCCGCCCAGGTCCAGGCCTGTCCATGCCGGCCGGAGCGCGTTGGCAGCACGCAATCGAACATGTCGATGCCGCGGGCGACACTTTCCACCAGGTCAATCGGCTTGCCGACGCCCATCACATAGCGCGGCATGCCGTCCGGCAGGTGCGGCACGGTCATGTCGATCGTCTCGCACATCTGCGCATGGCCCTCGCCCACAGCGAGACCGCCCAGCGCAATCCCGCCAAAGCCCTGACTGACCACGCCCTTGGCCGAGCGCTCGCGCAGGTCGGCAAAGTTCGACCCTTGAATGATGCCGAACAGCGTCTGGCTGTCGCGCTCCCCGAATGCATCGAGGCTCCGCTCACCCCAGCGCAGGGAGAGTTCGAGGCTCTCCTCAGCCTGCTCATGCGTGCACGGATAGTCGGTGCATTCGTCCAGCTGCATGGAAATGTCTGCGCCCAGCAGGTCTGCCTGGATCTCGATGCTCCGCGCCGGATCCAGCCTGTGCGTGGAACCGTCGATATGGCTCTGGAAGGTGACGCCGTCCGCGTCCATCTTGCGCAGCTGCGCCAGGCTCCACACCTGAAAACCGCCGCTGTCGGTCAGCATCGGGCCGTCCCAGTGCGCGAATTTGTGCAGGCCGCCCAGACGGCTGACGCGCTCGGCACCGGGGCGCAGCATCAGGTGATAGGTGTTACCGAGGATGATGTCCGCCCCGGCCCCCTTCACCTGGTCCATATAGAGCGCCTTCACGGTGCCGGCGGTGCCCACGGGCATGAAGGCCGGCGTACGGATGTCTCCGCGCGGCGTTTTCAGCACGCCCGTGCGCGCCTTGCCCTCGCGGGCCTTGATCTCAAACGGAAAGGTCGTCATGCGCGGCGTATAGGCGAGCTTTGCCGCCCGGCAAAGCCCGCCCGCTCACCGACAGTTCAGCGCTTCGCGATCACCAGCGACTGGACCGCCCGGCCAAACGGCCCGTGCTGGTCCGACAGCTCACCGAAGCCCAGCCCGCGGCCATCCGGGCTGATCCAGGAATTGGCCTCCAGCTTGATCCACTCGCCCACAGGCTCGCGCGCGAAATGCAGCGTCAGGTCGGCATTGATATAGGTCCACACATCAAAATCGAGCGTCGAGCCGAAGCCATTGCAATAATCGCCCGTCGCCGCCGCCCGCATCAGCGGCGTCGTCTCCTGACTGTCGAGAAAAGGCCGCTTGATATGGAACCAGACCGCCTTGCGCGAAACGGCCGCCGGATCTTCCGTGCGCATCTCCACCGCCGTATTGAAGCCGACCGCACGCGGAAAGCCGATGGGCGTTTCCGGGATGGTCCCCGCCACTTCCGGCATCGCGGATGCCTCCGGCAGCTCCAGCTCTTCCTTTCGGATCTTCAGCCCCGAGGCCCGCACGACCTGTTTGCCATTGGCGGACAGGATCACTTCCGAGGTCTGAATGTTGCGGCCTTCGCGGGTGATGTTCACATCGATGTCGAGGTGCCCCACCGGCACAGGGCGCTGCAGGTCGATCGTGAGACGGGTCACCGACATCGGCACCTCGCTCGGCAAATTCTGGACGATGCTGGCAATCAGGCCCGACGGCGCACCGCCGTGCAGCATGCGCGGATCCCAGGGGCCCGCGCCATGTTCCGTGGCAATAACGGAGTCGTCTTTCCGGTAAAAATAGGGGTCCAAAATGTGTTCCTTTCAAATCCGGCCTCACCCGCAGTTCGCAACCGCACCTGCCCTTAGGGCGGTCAACACATAAGGGGGAGGCAAAAGGCAGAGGCGGGCCCGTCATCACGCGCCCGCCCCGTTTCTTCAGTGAATTCTGCTTTCAGCCAGCAGTCTTGCCGCCTCAGGCGAATGTTGCGTTTCGACGGATATTCGTCGTCTTCGGCTGGCAGAATTCCAGCAGGCCATGCTCACCGCCTTCGCTGCCGATGCCGGACTGTTTGGCCCCGCCGAACGAGGCAAGCGGCGACAGGTGCTGGGTCTCGTTGATCCAGACCGTGCCGGTTTCAAGCTGGTCGGCGATTTCCTGCGCCTTGGCGATGTCTGCGCTCCAGACAGAGGCGCCGAGACCGTAGATCGTGTCATTGGCGCGGCTGACGACCTCATCCAGATTATCGAACGACATCAGCGGCAGGACCGGGCCGAACTGTTCCTCCTGCACGATCCGTGCGTCCTCCGGCGGATTGTCGAGAATGGTCACCGGCACGAAATAGCCGGGCACTTCCGAGGCTTCACCGCCAATCAGGAACTTGTAGCCCTTGTCCTTGGAATCCTGGATCAGGTCGAGCACGCGCTGGTACTGCGCCTTGTTCTGGATCGGCCCGATCTGCGTGCCCTGCTGGGACCCGTCGCCCACTTTCACGGTCTTGGCATATTCGACCAGCGCGGCCTTCAGCGGCTCGTAAATGTCCTTGTGCACATACATGCGCTTCGTCGCGATACAGATCTGCCCGGTGTTCTGGAAGGCCGCCCAGAACAGCTCCTTCGCCACCGCTTCGACATTCACGTCCGGCATGACGATGGCGGCGTCGTTGCCACCCAGTTCCAGCGTGACCTTCTTCAGCTCCTTCGACGCCCCTTCCATCACCTTGCGGCCGGTCTGGGTGGATCCGGTGAAGCTGATCTTGTCGATGCCGGAATGGCCAGTCAGCCAGGGGCCGAGCCGGTCGTCGCCCGACACCACATTCAGCACGCCCGCCGGAACGACATCGCGGATCAGTTCGGCCAGTTTCAGCGTGGTCAGCGGCGTCGTCGGCGCCGGCTTCAGCACAATCGTGTTGCCGGCCAGCAGTGCGGGCGCCAGTTTGAAGGCCGCCAGAATGATCGGGAAGTTCCACGGCACGATGGCCGCCACTACGCCAATCGGCTCATAGCGGGTGACCGTGTAGCGCTCGTCATCGTCCTGCGAGACGACTTCCGGAATGTCCAGCTTGGCCGTCTCGGCGAACCAGTGCGCGCCGCCCAGCACATCACCCATCGCCTGTTCGAACGGCTTGCCCTGCTCCCGCGTCAGCAGACGGGCCAGTTCCTCACCGTTCTGCGCAATGACGCCGGCAATGGCCAGCATGACTTCCTTGCGCTTCTCGATCGGCGTCTTGCGCCAGGCCGGCAGCGCGGCACGGGCGGCTGCAACGGCTTCGTCCAGCTCCGCCTGCGTGCAGTTCGGAGCTTCAGCGAACACCTCGCCAAGCGCCGGGTTTTCGACACCGAATTTTTCGGCGCCGGTGACGGCTTTCCCGTTGATTGTCATCGTGAAATTCATGTCGGCACCCATGGCGCTGGCCTCCCATTTTTGTTTTTTGCGTTTTCTCTGAGGCAATCCTAACAGAACCAGCCCGCCCGAACAGCGCGAAAACAATGCCGCAGCGGCCTCTCGCTGCGTCAATCCACGCCGGATCCGCACCATGGGGGATAGTTCATGGCCCAATCCCTACACCCGCCAAGTGTCATACCGGAATTTGCGGTGCAAATATCCGGGACCCAGATGCGGTGTGGCGGCTACAGAACTGGGTCCCGGAGAAACGCTTCGCGTTTTCCAGGATGACACCGCGGAGGTCATTTGAATTCGTCTGATAGGCTTTGCCCCCATCTTTGAGGGCATGCATCCTGACCTTCAACGCTACTTCAACCATGTCTGGCCGCTCTTCTGGCCGTGGCTGGTATGGAACCTGGTGCGCGTCGCCCGCTGGCACGCGCGCATCGGGCGGGATGCGCTGATGGCGGTCGATTGTTTCGGCAACATAAGGCTGGTCTGCCTCGCCGATGCCCCGCCGCCCGATGATCTCTATACATATGAAGCCCCGCGCGTACCCCGCTGGGAACGGCCTGCCCTCTGCAGCGCCGTTCTGGCGCCCGTGCGCGTGCAGTCCAGTATAGTCCGTCATGATCCGGCCAAGTCCGGTATGGTCATGCATAGTCATGGCCTGGTCCGGTATGATCATGGGCTGCACGTCCGTGGTCCGCCCTAGGCGGGCCCCTCTCCGAATTCAACTTTATTTACCGGATGGTTCCCGCCAGTCCGGCCGCACGTGCTGGCTCAGGCTTCGACCGCGTAGACTTTCCGCGCCGTGCCCGCGAACATCGCCGCCTTGGCGTCTTCCGGATACTTCGCCGCGATCTTCTTCATCGCATTCCAGTAGACGACATAGTTCAGCGACCAGCGGTCGACCGGGAAGTTGCTCTCGAACATGCAGCGCTCCGGCCCGAAGCATTTGATCATGTGATCATACCAGCGCTCATGCTGTTCCACGACCTCATCCGATGTCGGAGGAACATCCCGCTTGTCCCAGCCAAAGCCATTGTCCGGCATGGCCAGCCCACCGATCTTGGCATGAACATTCGGGCATTCGGCAATCGCGGCCATCTCATCTTTCCAGACCTCGAAGATCTCGTCCCGCTTGCCTTCATAAGGGCCCACGCCTATCGGCGTACCGAAATGGTCAAGGATCATCGTCGTGTCCGGGCAGGCCTTGGCAAGGTCCAGATAGTCCTGGTTCTGGTGGTGATAGTGCCAGGTGTCGTAGGTAAAGCCGCGCTCGCCGAGGTGCTGGACACCGCGCCGGAAATCCGGTTCGGCATAAAGGCGCGGCGGCGCGTGGCCGGGAATCCGGAGCGTCGCCCCGCTCGCATCGCGCGAGCCCGCATGGCGGATGCCGCGGAACAGGCCGTTCGACGCCTCGACATGGCCATCCAGAACTTCGTCCAACTGCGCCAGCGGCAAACGAAGGTCCGCATGCGCCACAAGCGCGGCAATGTAGGGTCCGCCCTGCGCCTTCATCTTCTCGGCAGACTCGGTAACGAAAACCGTTTCGCCAATCGGCTTCAGATAATCTGGCCCATCCTTCCGGTAGGCTGCGCCGCATTCCATGAAAACGGTCTGGACCACATTGTGCCCGCTGGTCAGGTCGGCCAGCAGGTCCGGCACCTGGTAGCCCATATCCTCGCTCGGCCAGAGATGGTGATGCGGATCGACAATCTCGCGTTCCGGCTCCAGGACATCTTCCCGAACCTGCCACACCCAATCGGTATTGTTGAAAACCATGTGCCTGCCTCCCTTTGTCTTATCGAAGGCAGAGTGACGCCGAAAAACAAAGAAGGCCAGCACCCGGCTGGCCTCACCTCGCGTCAGTCAGGCGTAGGATCAGAAAGTGATTTCCGCGCCAGTCAGTTCCGGCAGCTGCAAGATGATGATCAGGTCGCGCATCTCCTGGCGGGCCGCGACATGGCTCATCGTGAAGGAAACGTTGGAGCCCTTCTCTGTCAGGTCCAGAAGTGTGAGGCCGGCCGGGAAGAGTTCGCGATAGATCACGCGCTCGGAGAGGCCCGGCGCGAGGCGGAAACCGATCCGCTTGGAGAGATTGTCGAGTGCCTCGCCGACGCGCTCCTTGTTCCGCGCTGCCAACGGCGACATCCGGTTACGCATGACGATCCAGTCGATCGGACGGCGCGAGGTCTGCGCCTTCTTCTTCCGGCAGGACCAGACCATTTCGGAGTAGAAGCTCGGCCGGATCACTTCCAGCGTCTGCGGGTTCACATCGCCCAGCAGGTCGAAGTCTACAAAACTGTCGTTCAGCGGCGTGATCAGCGTATCGGCATGCATGTGCGCCGACCGGGACAGGAACGTGTCCCCACCAGGCGAGTCGATGATGATGAAATCGCAGGTCTTCTTCAGGCGCTGCAGGCTGGAAACAAGCCGGTTGGTTTCTTCCGCTTCCGCGCGGTCGAGATCGCGCTCTGTGGAAGCATCCACGCGCACGATCTCCGGCATCGGCAGACGCGACCCGGTGGACTGCATCCAGCGCAGGCGATTCTCGAGGTAGCGGGTCAGCGAGCGCTGGCGGACATCCAGGTCGATCACACCGACCGACTTGCCCATCCGCATCAGCGAGACGCAAAGGTGCATGGAGACCGTCGACTTGCCGGCCCCACCCTTCTCGTTGCCAACAACAATGACACGGGCATCCTTCTGGGGGGGCGACAAGTCCGGGCCACCCACAAGTGCGGTAGGCGCGAATCCATCAGCCATGTCAGAATGCTCCAATTTCATTCAGTTAAAGTCAGCAGCGAAGAGGCTCAGGCGACGCGCGGCATGTCGTGCGAGGCATCCCAGGCCGGACGGCTCGAAGGCATCTCGTCGAACAGGTCGCCATCCTCGGCCAGAATACCAAACTGGGCAGGCATCGGCTCGCCATCGAAAAGCAGATCGTCCGACATGATCGGACCGAAAGCGGCCTGGGCCGGCAGCTCTTCGGTTTGCGGGGCGTGCATGGCGATCTGCGTCAACAAGGAGCGCAGGCCGGAAAGCGCACCGGAAACGCGGGCCGTTTCGCGAGCGTACTGCTCAGACGCTTCGGTCACCGGATTGCCGTCGCGGTCGAACATCCATTCGTCGATGTCCATCTCCGGATTGAGATGCCGCATCCGCGGCTCCGGAGCGCCCTCGCCGGGAAGACGCGACTCGCTGGCGGACATGCGGAACGCTGCCGTCAGCACGAAGGATTTCAGGGAAGAAAGGATGCGCTGTGTCATGGCTTTAAAATTCCTCCGAACAGGTTAACAACGCGTTTACACAATCCGGAGCCGGGACGAATTGAAAGTGAATTCGAAGACAGGTGACCTTACCCCCACCGTGCGAACAAGAAGCCAGCTGTTACAACAGGTTGCGGCCTGGAAGCGGGCGGGTGAACGGGTCGGTTTTGTCCCCACGATGGGGGCGCTGCATGGCGGACATTTGTCCCTCATTGAAAAGGCAAAGGAAAATGCGACACGAATCGTCGCCAGCATTTTCGTAAATCCGACTCAGTTCGCGCCGGGCGAGGATTTCGACACCTATCCAAGGGACGAAGATGCCGATCTGGCAAAGCTCGCCTCGGTTGGCTGCGATCTCGCCTACCTGCCGACAGTTGGGGAAATGTATCCGGACGGCTCAGTTACGAACGTACGGGTCGAAGAAATGTCCGACTTGCTCGATGGAATCTACCGGCCGCATTTCTTCTATGGTGTGGCCACAGTGGTGGCGCGTCTGTTCCTGCACGTTCAGCCGGACGTCGCCGTGTTCGGCGAGAAGGATTACCAGCAGTTGCAGATCATCCGGCGGATGGTGCGCGACCTCGGCTTCCCCATTGAAATCATTGGCGCTTCGACAGCACGGGATGCCGATGGCCTCGCCCAGTCGTCCCGGAACCTCTACCTGAAACCGGATGAACGGCGGAACGCCGGCGCCATGCAGGCGGCGCTTCATCGCGCCTCCATCAGGCTGGCAACAGGCGAATCGCCGTCGGTCGTACTGGAAGAAGCGCGCGAACTGCTGACCCGCTCCGGCTTTGGCAATATCGACTATGTCTCGCTGGTCGATCCGGCGACCCTGCAGGACCTGCCGGATACGCCCCTGCCTGCCGGCACAGTTGCCCGTCTTCTCGGCGCCGCCTGGATGGGGCGCACCCGCCTGATCGACAATATCAGCGTGACGCGGTGAAGGTTTCCAGCAGGCTGAGGACGGTCTCATTGTCCTCGGCCGAGCCAATGGAAATCCGGAGGCGGTTCGGCAGGCCATAGCCGCCAATGGCGCGGACCAGAACATTGTTCTGCTTGAGAAATTCGTGCGCTTCAGCAGCCCGCTCCGGAGAACCGAAATCCGGAATGACGAAATTGGCAAAGGACTCCGGCGTCGGCAGTCCCATAGCGTTCAGCCGCGAGACATAGATGTCCCGCCACTCCGAATTGTGCGCCCGGCTCTGCGCGATGAATTCGGAATCAGCGATGCTGGCCATTCCCGCGGCGACCGCGAAAGCATTGATATTGAACGGCGGGCGGATGCGCTGGAACGTGGCGGCGATCTCTGCCGGGAAATATCCCCAGCCTAGACGCAGGGCTGCCAGGCCATAGATCTTGGAAAAGGTCCGGATCATCACCGTGTTGTCGCGGCGGTCGACCAGATCCCGGATGTCGGCCTCATACTGCTCGCCGACATATTCGGCATATGCGCCGTCGATCACGAACAGCACATGCGGCGGCAGAGCGTCCTGCAGGCGCGCAAGGTCCTCCACCGGCATGATCGTCCCGGTCGGATTGTTCGGATTTGCAAGGAACAGGATCCGCGTCCGCTCCGTCACGCCGCCAAGCAGCGCATTGAAGCCTGCGGTCATATCCGTTTCCGGAACCGTCACTGGCGTCGCGCCGTGACCAAGGGCGGAAACCTGATACATGGAGAACGCATGCTCTGTGAACAGAACTTCGTCGCCAGGTCCTGCATAGGCCTGGGTCAGCAGGTGGATGATCTCGTCTGACCCGGCGGACACCGCCACACGGGAGACATCGGCAATCCCCTTTGCGTCAGCGATGGCACTGCGGAGGGCGCCATAATCAGGGTCCGGGTAAACGTGGACCTGCCGGGCGACCTCCTGCATGGCCTCAATCGCCTTCGGGCTGGGGCCGAACGGGTTTTCGTTCGACGCCAGCATGACGATACGGCCATCCGTCCCATGCAGCTTGCCGCCGGGAACATAGGGCTTCGTCTTTTCGATATGCGGGAGAGGTCGGATGCGGGTCATGCGGGCGCCTTACAATAGGTCTGCAGGCCTGAAAACAGGAATCGCGTCAGCTCAGGCGTGCGGCGGGGCGGTCGAGTCTCGCGCCACCAGCCGGTAGTCCAGCAACTCACGGTGCGGCGTATCACTTGGGTCGGCGATCTCTTCCAGCAGAAGCGCAACCGCCTCAGAGGCCTGCTCCCGGCTGGGCTGGTAGATCGTCGTCAGCGAGGGACTGATCGTTGCGGCCAGAGGCGTGTCGTCAAAGCCTGCCACCGAGAGCTCCTGCGGAACCTGTATACGCCGGCGGTAGCAGGCAGCGATCACACCGGCCGCCATGTCGTCATTGGATGCGAAAATGGCTGTCGGTCTTTGCGGCAGGTCCAGCAGCTCCTCCGCCGCGGCGAGGCCCGAGTCGAAAGTGAAATCGCCTTCCGCCACAAGGTCCCGATCGAATGGAATACCGGCCTGGTCCAGCCCGTCCCTGTAGCCTTCAAAGCGCAAGCCCGCCTGATGATGGGCGGACGCGCCGCGGATGAACCCGATCCGCCGGTGCCCAAGCCCGGCCAGGTATTGCGTCATTTCACCAGCCGCAGTGCGGTCATCCATGGCCACATCCCGGCCCGGCTCCGCCGATTCCGACGGCGCAATCCGGACGAAGGGCACACCATGCTGGCGCAGCTCGCCGATCAGGTCCGGGTCGTCGGAAAGTGGCGGGGTCAGGATCGCACCCGCCAGCCGGCTTTGAGATCTCAAGGCAAGGACGCCGCCGGAACCGGCAGACCAATCCTCCGTGATCAGGCTGTACCCCTCCGTTTGGCAGCGCTGCAACGCTCCCAGATGCACCTCTCCGATATAATTGCGGGACGGGTTCGCATGAAGCAGGCAGATGGTGCGGCTCTGCTGCGTGCGCAGGTTTCGCGCATTGTGGTTGGCTCGATAGTTCAGCGTCGAGACCGCGCGCATGACGCGGTCGCGGGTCTGTTCGCGCACATTCCGTTCGCCGTTCAGCACACGGCTGACGGTTTTGAAGGAAACGCCCGCCTCCCGGGCCACATCGATGATCGTCGCTGGCCGGGCGCCAGCCTGTCTGCGGGGCATGCTCTGCTGATGGCAACTCTGATTTCGGTCAGCCAACAGGATTAAGCACGAAAGCCCCTCTGTCCAATGGACAATTGTCTGTCGGGCAGCCGGAAATCGCCTGTCGCGCGAACAACTGGCAATAGACGGGCAGCGATCTCGCCTGGCGGAGACAGATCAGTCGCTGGTGGCGCAGGTCTGGTTGTAGGCCTGGTAGTCGGCGTTGAGGGCGGTCACGGCCTCCTGAAGGCCCAGTTCCATGCGCAGCAGGTCCGCTTTCGCCGTCTCATAGTCCGCCTTGGCCGCCTCTGCGGTTGCTGCATGCGCTTTCGAGAGATTGCGCATCACTTCCACATCGTCCCAGGCTTCACCCTTGGTTTCGACGAGTTCCGCTTGCGCATCGCGGGCGTCTTTCAGCTTCACGATTTCTTCCTGCTTCGGCTTGAACGTCGCCGACATGGCCTGGCAACGGGCAAGGTCCCTGGCCGATGACGCAGCATCTGCAGCAGCAACAGGGGCAGCAAGCGCAAGGATGGCGGCAATCAGCAGTCGGTTCATGGAAGGTCCTTTCTCACCAGTTGCGAGGACTATGACCTTTGTCATCTGAAGCCTTACTGAACGTTACTGCCCTGAAATTGCCCAACTTGCTGACCGGACTCAGGCCTCAGGCCCCTCCTGCAGACTCCTGCGGCGCCGGTTGGCATTGGTCACATCGATGATGTGGAACACGGCAGCGAAGTCCTCCAGCAGCTCCCTGAGGCGATTGGGACTGTCGAGCGGCGTAAACATGCTACCCGGTTCGAACAGGTTTCCGCCCTGCAGCGTGATGTACATCTCGCCGCCATAGAAACAGCATTTCAGCTTCCCGCCATGGAAGGCTTTCTCCAGGTTCACGAGTTCCTGCATCAGGTCGGGCGTCAGCAGATAGCGCGACTCCACCTGGTCCGTCGTGTAGACCTCGAAAATCTTCTCGAATTCCGGGTCTTCCAGAGAGGCCCGCTGCATGCCCTTGCCACCGCCGAACCGGTTGAAGAAGCCGGCGTCCCGCGTGACCAGAGTGCGCCCGTAAAACGTCTTGTCGAACTGAAAGCGCAGGCACTGGCCCTTGAAGACGGTCACCCATGTGGTTGTGGTCCGGCCCTTGGAATCGGTAGAGCGGCGCTTTTCTTCCAGATGCGCTTCAAAGAGTTCGAACTCGACATTGTCGCGCTTGCCCGTCAGCCGGTCCTCATAGGCGGCGCGGTCCCAGCTCGGCACGATGCCGACCTTCTTGTGTTCATAGATCGATGGAACCTCGCCGGGCTCCGGCTCGAAGGTGAGCCCCAGCTCACGCACAACCGGCTGCACCAGCAGCTCCTTGGCCTCCTTGCCGAACCGCTTCAGGTCCTGCCCGCCCCAGGTCACCAGGCCGAAGCCGACGATCACGCCGATGAACGGCCCGAACACGGACTTGAACCCGATAAACCCGACCAGCGCGATCGCGAGCCCGAGGCCAATACCGATATAGCGATACTTGCGCGCCTTGCTGACGGCCTGCTCCCGGTCATGTTCCCGCGCCTGCAGGGCCGGCTGGATTTCGTTCTGGTAGACGCTGGCAAAACCGGCGAACTCGTCCCGCAATCCGTCCATCGCCTCAAGAATGGCCGGATCGATCTCTGGCTTGTCTGTCATGAATATGTCCCGCAATTTCGAGGCGCACTTAAAACCGGTTCGCCCGCATCGCCAAGGCGATCAGAGTTCCAGTTTCAGAAGGTATTCAAGGTCCCGGTGCCGCCCAACGGGGAACAGGAATTCTGCCACCTTTTCCCAGCCAAGCCGGTCATACAGGCGTTGGGCGTCATGATTTCCGGAATAGACGCTGAGATACATTTCCGGCGCAGCGCGATCCCGCGCCCAGGCGAGGGCCTCATCGATGAAGCTGGATCCGATGCCCCGGCCCTGCAGCGAATTGTCGACATAAACCCGCTTCAACTCCACAGCCCCGGGCTTGGGATCGGGCGCCGGCAGACTTAGCGGGCTGCAAAGCAGGTAGGCCTTCATGGCGCCATCATCCGTTTCGCAGACGCGTACCAACACATCCGGATCGGCCAGCCAGGCCTGATAGACGTCCGGGCTGTGCGACTCGTTCAAAAACGCCGCCAGGTCCTCCGGGTTATACAAGTGGCCAAACTTGTCCGTGAACGTCTTGCGCGCCAGCGCCGTCAGCGCGCCGGCATCTTCCGCCCCAGCGTGACGGAAAGTGAGGCTTTGCAATGCATCAGGCTTCATGGCTTCGTTCCGGCTCCCGTCCTACTCGCCGGCTTCTGTTTCATCGCCATAGATCGCCGTCCACGAGCCGTCAGCGTCGATCCAGCCGCGATACATGCCTTCGCTGTTAAAGACGAAATCCACATCGCCAGAACCATCGATCAGGACGACCCCACCGTCGCCGCCCAGCGCAGCCACTTCGTCCAGCGCGACCTGCGCAGCTTCGCCAACGCTCTCCCCGGCAAGCTTCACCCGATCGCAGATCGTCTTGGCCACACCGACGCGGATGAAATACTCGCCATGGCCGGTCGCCGAGACACCGCACACGCCGTTCTCTGCATAGGTCGCCGCGCCGATCAGCGGCGAGTCACCGACACGCCCGGCAGTTTTCGCCGTCATGCCACCCGTTGTTGTCGCAGCCGCAACGTTGCCGTCCGCGTCGATGGCGACCGCACCGACCGTGCCGTGCTTGTCGGCCGCTGTACGTGACATCGTTTCAAGGACCCGTTCCAGCGACTTCCAGCGCCGCTCCGTATCGAAATAGGTATTCGGAACGGTCTCCAGGCCTTGCGCTTCTGCAAACGCATCGGCGCCGGGGCCGGCAAACATGACATGTTCGGATTTGTCCATGACGGCCCGGGCCGCGAGGATCGGGTTTTTCACGATGGTGACGCCAGCCACAGCACCAGCATTGCGCGTGCTGCCTTCCATGATGGAGGCGTCCAGTTCGTGCGTGCCAGCCGCCGTGAAGACAGCGCCCTTACCCGCATTGAAGATTTCGTTGTTCTCCATCGGAATGACGGCAGCCTGCACCGCGTCCAGCGCGCTGCCGCCATTGCGAAGCACGTCAGCGCCTGCCTCAAGTGCTTCCTGAAGACCCGCCCGGTAGAGCGCTTCCTGCTCCGGCGTCATGGAGCCGCGTGTGATCACGCCCGCCCCGCCATGGATGGCAAGACGCCACTGCGGCGCTTCCTGCGGCTCAGCACTCACAGGCGAAACCTGGCAACCCGCGAGAAAGATCGCGGCTGCCGCGAGAAGCGGCCGATAAATCATGGGAAAGCCTCCTGTCCATCAGACAGCAGGTTGGACCTGAAGGTCAGAGACCTTCAAGCCCCTTTCGTGCCGCAGTCAGCTTTTCACGCCGCGCTGCCCAATCGACGAGACGCTGGCGGTTCTCTTCCACGATCTCTTCGGGCGCGCGGGCCACGAAGTTCTCGTTGGAGAGCTTCTTCTCGGTGGACGTGATGTCCGTCTCGATCTGGCCGAGTTCCTTGTCGAGCCGCTTGCGGGCTTCATCCACGTCCACAAAGTCCGCGATCTGGAGCGCGGCGACCGTTGCGCCGAACACGGCCGTCACCGCCCCTTCCGGCGTTGCATCCGTGAAAGCGATGTCTTCGAGGCGGGCGAGGCGCTTCAGCACGTCTTCGTGCCGCATGGCACGGGACTCGATCTCCGGGCCGGCCTTGACCAGCGCCAGCGGGATTTTCGCACCGGCCGGCACGCCAAGGTCGTTCCGCAGCGAGCGCAGCTCGGTGATCATGTCGATGACCCATTCGACCTCCTCCGTCGCCGCTTCGTCGTGGAAGCCCGTGAAGACCGGCCAGTCCTGCCCCATCAGGAAGCCCTTGTCCTGAACGCGGCCCGGCGCGCGGCGGTCCCAGAGCTCTTCCGTCACGAACGGCATGAAGGGGTGCAGCAGTTTCAGCGTCTCATCTAGCACATATCCGCAAACCTTGCGCGTCTCGGACTTCGCAGCATCGTCCATTCCGCCCAGCAGCGGCTTGATCAGTTCGAGGTACCAGTCGCAGAAGGTGTTCCACACGAAACGGTAGATCGCGCCTGCGCCCTCGTCGAAACGATAGTCTTCGATGCCCTTGGTCACGTCAGCAATGCACTGGCTGAGTTCGCCGAGAATCCAGCGGTTCACCGGGCTTTCGATCTCTTCGAAATTGATCTCGCCCGGCGCACCGCATTCGTTCATCTCGGCGAAGCGTGCGGCGTTCCAGAGTTTCGTCGCGAAGTTGCGGTTGCCTTCAACAGCCTGCTTCGACAGGCGGATGTTGCGGCCCTGCCCGGCCATACGCCCCATGGTGAAGCGGAGCGCGTCGGCGCCGTATTCGTCGACAAGTTCCAGCGGGTCCATGACGTTCCCTTTGGACTTCGACATCTTCTGGCCCTTCTCGTCGAGGACGAGGGCATGGATGTAGACGTCCTTGAACGGAACTTCGCCCATGAATTCGAGACTCATCATCATCATCCGGGCAACCCAGAAGAAGATGATGTCGAACGCCGTGACCAGCGTCGCCGTCGGGAAGAAGGTTTTCAGATCGTCCGTCTGGTCCGGCCAGCCTTGCGTCGAGAACGGCCAGAGCGCGGAGGAGAACCAGGTGTCGAGGACGTCCTCTTCCTGTTTCAATTCAACGCCTGCGCCCGCCATGGCTTGCGCCTCTTCCGCAGAGGCGGCGACGAAGATTTCGCCTTCTTCAGAATACCATGCCGGAATCCGGTGCCCCCACCAGAGCTGGCGCGAAACGCACCATGGCTGGATGTTTTCCATCCAGTTGTAATAGGTCTTCTCCCAGTTTTCCGGCACAAATTGCGTCTTGCCGTCGCGCACCGCAGCAATCGCCGGCTGGGCCAGCGTCTTGGCGTCGACATACCATTGGTCCGTCATCCACGGTTCGATGACGACGTTCGAACGGTCACCGAAGGGCTGCTCGATCTTGAGGTTCTCAATCTCCTGCAACAGGCCGACCGCCTCGAAATCCTCGACAACCTTCTTGCGCGCATCGAACCGGTCGAGCCCGCGATAGGTTTCAGGAATGCCTGCAGCATCAGCCTCTGCGCCATCCACGATGGCGGCAACCGCTGTCAGGATGTTCAACGGCGTGTGGCCTGCGCGCTTGCCGACTTCAAAGTCGTTGAAGTCATGCGCCGGGGTAATCTTCACCGCGCCGGAACCCTTTTCCGGGTTCGCATATTCGTCCGCAACGATCGGCACGCGGCGGCCAACAATCGGCAGTTCCACGAACTTGCCGACAAGGCCGGCATAGCGCTCGTCTTCCGGATGCACGGCCACACCGGTATCGCCCAGCATCGTTTCCGGGCGTGAGGTCGCGACGACGATATAGTCACGCGTCTCTGTGCCGGTGACGTTGCCGTCTTCATCCTTGATCGGGTGCTCGTAAGTGACGCCATCGGCCAGCGGATAACGCAGGTGCCAGTAATGGCCGTTCACTTCGCGCTGGTCGACTTCGAGATCCGAAATCGCCGTCTGGAAGTGCGGATCCCAGTTCACGAGCCGTTTGTCGCGATAGATCAGGCCCTTGTTGTAGAGCTCGACAAACACTTTCGTGACAGCCTTCGACAGGCCCTCATCCATGGTGAAGCGTTCGCGGCTCCAGTCGCAGGAGGCGCCGAGGCGTTTCAGCTGGTTCACGATGGCGCCGCCGGATTCGGCTTTCCAGGCCCAGACACGGTCGACAAAGGCCTCGCGGCCCATCTCGCGGCGGCTGACATTGCCTTCCTGGGCCAGCTGGCGTTCGACCACCATCTGCGTCGCGATGCCGGCATGGTCCGTGCCCGGCTGCCAGAGCACGTTCTTGCCGCGCATGCGCTCAAAGCGGATCAGCACATCCTGAAGCGTGTTGTTCAGCGCGTGCCCCATATGCAGGACGCCCGTCACATTCGGCGGCGGAATGACGATGGAATAAGCCTGCGCAGACGTGTCTCCGGAGGGTTTGAAGCAGCCCTTGGTTTCCCATGCCTCGTACAGGCGGGGTTCGGCTTCAGCGGGGTCAAATCTTTGGTCGAGCATCGTTTCAGGCGTATTCCGGATAAAAAGAAAAGGCGCGCCGGTGGCGGCGCGCCCTTCCCTATAAACAATTTGGCGGGAGAGGCTAGCGCGCCATGCGGGAGATCCGCTCTACCTCTGCCTCGACTTTCTGTTCAACGATGGTCGCAAGGTTGGCATCCAGCCACTCCTTGATCATGGGACGCAGCAGTTCGCGAACAAGTCCTTCGAGCGTGTTGTCTGCGCCGAGGTCCATCTTTGAAATCAGCTTGCCAAGGGCACCGGCGGCGGCGTTTGCCGTTGATTCATCGGTCAGCGAGGCGTTGTCATAGGCAGGTGAGGCGGACATGGGTTTCTCCACTGGCGCAGGCTCTGGCGCCGGTTCAGGCTGGGCAGGTGCGGGCGCGACGGCGACGGGCTCCGGAACTGGCCGGGGGGCCGGCTCAGGTTCGGCTTCAGCCGCGCGGGAAGCGCTCAGCAGGGATTCAAAACTCTGGACCGGTTCCGGGGCTGCTTCCGGCGGCTCCTCGGCAGAAAAATCCTCGATTTCAAAAGATTCCATCTCGAACTCTTCGGCCGCGTCGGCTTCAGCAGCCTCTTCACGGATGTCTTCATCGAACATCACCTCTTCGAGGCTGACATCGTCTTCCTCGTCATTGGCGATTTCGGGTTCCGGTTCAGGGGCCGAGGCCGGCGCCGCTGCATCGTCAGAGATTATTTTACGGATCGACGCGAGGATTTCCTCCATCGTCGGTTCCTTATGTGCTTCGTTGGCCATCAGAGCCCCCTGATATGCTTCAGCGTCTTCGATTCTGTTTATGATCGCTAAGGCGATTGGGTTAACAAAGGGCTGACAATATTAACCCCTTCCGGGACGGGTAGCTATGGTTGCGTCAGCTGACCAGTCGCCCGCAGCAGCTGGTGAGCGGCCACATAGGCATCCCGCTCGGCCTGGACCAATGCCAGCCGCGCCTCGAACAATTGCTGTTCCTGATTGAGCACGTCCAGCGTGGTGCGCACACCGACCGCCAGTTCTTCCTTGGCCCCATCATAAGCGATTTCAGCAGCATCTACCTGGCGCTTGGAGGCCTCGATGGCCCGCAGGGTTGCATCATAGCCATACCAGGCCGAAGCCACCTGTGCCCGGATCGAACGGTCCAGCGCGTCGATCTGACGGCGCGCCTGGTCGCGGCGCAGGCGGGCCGCCTTGGTCTGGCTCTTTACCAGCCCACCCGTGACGATCGGGATCGAGCCCTGCACCACTCCCGAAACGGAAGACTGCTGCACGTTCCGCGATTCGAACGTGGAATACTGGGTCTGCGCCGTTCCGACGAGGTTCACCGTCGGGCGTGACTGCGCCTTGGCAGCCTCGATGGCTTCCATGGCGGCGCGTTCCGAATGGCGGGCGGCGATCATGTCCGGATTGGCTTCCAGCCCAAGCCGTGTCGCCTCTTCCAGCGACTCAGGCAGCGGCGGCACGGGCGGCGGCGGCGCCAGATCACCCGGCACCAGGCCGGTCAGGAAGGAATAGTTCGCAAGGCTCGTCTCGAGCGCGGATTCGGCTCCGGCGAGCGAGGCGCGGGCGCCTTCGAAGTTTGCATGCGCCAGCGACACGTCTGTGCGGGTGACGACGCCGACTTCGAACCGGTCTTCCGCGGCGCGGACCTGCTCGTTCGAGACATCGACATTGTTCTGGCGGATCGACACGGTTTCGCGGTCGCGGCGGACATCCATGTAAGCCGTAATGACCTGGAGGATCAGATCCTGGCGGGCGGCTTCATACTGGGCGTCTGCTGCACTGATGCCAGCCTTGGCCTGGCGGATCCCCGCCGAGATGCGGCCGCCCGTATAGATCGGCTTGGTGGCCTGCACCTGCGAGGAGAACGCGCCGGAATTACCGTTGCTCACGCTGAAGGGCGAGTTGGTATCGGTATACTGGTACCCGGCCGAGCCGCCGACAGTGACCGTCGTTCGGCCTCCGGCGCGGGCCTGCTCCAGCGACTCGCGGGCAATGTCCGATTCGACGCGTTGCGATTCGAGCTGCGGGTTCGACAGGACGGCAGAGGCAACCGCATCCTCCAATGTCTCGGCCGACGCAGCGCCGGTCACCAGCAGGCCGGCCAGCGCGCTGCCCGCAAGGATACGAAACTTCAGGATCATGGGAGGCTCCTCGGATGCCGTAATTACGATTACACGCCTTTATACAGGCTTAGCGCCCACAGAGAACAGTGTTCACTTTTCCGGGGAGTTAACGCTGACGCGGCCAGCCCCGAAAATCAGAAAACAAATGCCTTCTTGCGGTCGAATTGCGCAAATTTCGGCGGAAAAGCATCGAACGCATAGCGCGACGATACAGTCTCACCCGCTTTCGTATAGACGCGTCCACGGCCCACACTATCCGGCTCGAGCTGCACAAGCGCCAGACGGCCGCCTTCAGCGAGCTGGTCTTTCCAGGCTTGCGGAACCGTCTCGACCATACCGCAGACATAGATCACATCGAACGGGCCCTGGTCCGCCAGGCCGTCTTCCAGCTTGCCTTCAACTGCCACAGCCCGATCAAAACCGAGCGAGGCGAACCGGTCCGACATGGCATCAACCAGCTCCGCGCTGTCTTCCAGCGCGATGACCGTTTCCGCGAGGTGGCTGATCAGTGCCGTCTCGTAGCCTGCGCCGGCACCAATCACCAGAACGATATCGGTCGGCTTGATCGCGGCGGCCTTGAGCAGTTTTGCCGTGTCACGCGGTGTCCACAGGGCGCGGCCTTCGGAGGTTTCGATCTCGAGTTCGGAATAAGCGACCGGCTTGCGGGTCGCCGGGACGAAGGCCTCGCGCGGCGTTTTCAGGAAAGCGTGGACGAATTCCGGATCCGACACGTCATTCGGGCGGATCTGGCTGTCGACCATGATTTCACGGGCGGCTTCGAAGTTCATGGGCTCTCGCCTTTCGGGGTGCGTATGTTCCTCTGGGGAGCCCTTTAGCATGCAGCTTCGGACATGCAATCGGCGATAAACGCGCACAAGCATGAAAACGGCAGATTGCACGCCGCGCGGAACGTTGCTAGGAGGCCTGCTTCCGGCATGGCCCTGTGGCGGAGTGGTGACGCAGCGGATTGCAAATCCGTGTACGCCGGTTCGATTCCGGCCGGGGCCTCCAGACCTCCCAAAAGCAGCGATATCCCTGTATTCATGCGGTTTTTCCGCAGGGCAAAGCGCGCCTTTCCGGAAAACGTCAAATCTTGCCAGAGAAATTCGAGTTTTCGGCAAGCCGTTTAGACCGTGTTAACCAATTCCGCAGATTGTTAACCCTGTCTTCTCTTGGAGACACCCACCATCACCCAACGCCTCGGCGGGAGACACGTCTCCCGCCTTTTTTTATGCGATTTTCTGGTGCGATCTGAAAGAATTGTGTCGTTCGCAGCATCAGAGGGCTTGAACCGGTGGAGCGGTCTGGTAATAGCCCCTCTCCGGCTGTTCCGCGATAGCTCAGTTGGTAGAGCAGGCGACTGTTAATCGCCCGGTCGTAGGTTCGAGTCCTACTCGCGGAGCCACCTTCCCCCCGACAGCCTTATCCAACACTTTCGGGCGCTTCAGCACCCTCACGAAGACCGTCAATACACCCTCTATACACCGTCTATAGCGGCGCCTGCCGGGCCGGATTACCACCAGGGATAACCGTCCGGCATGTCGGCTGAGACCTTTCCGGGGAAATTCGGCGCGCGCTTTTCAAGAAAAGCCGTCACCCCCTCTTTCACATCCGGGGACGATCCGAGGGTCAGCGCGAACTGGCCGTCGACTTTCAACAGGCCGAACGGATCTGCTGCCGGCCCGAATCTCCAGAGCAGCTGACGGACGAGCGCGACCGAAACCGGCGCCGTGTTCTGCGCGATCTCGGCGACGATTCGCTTGGCAGCGGGCAGCAGCTCCTCGGGCGGGTGGATCTCGCTGATCAGGCCGCCTTCCAGCGCCTCCCCGGCATCGAACACCCGGCCGGTCATGCACCAGCGGAGCGCCTGAGGCAGGCCGACCAGCTGCGGCAGGAACCAGGCGCTGCCCGCTTCCGGCGGCAGGCCGCGCTGCGCGAAGACAAATCCGAACTTCGCTTTCTCTGACGCAATCTTGAAATCGGTCGGCAGCATCATCGTGATGCCCACGCCGACAGCCGCGCCGTTGAACGCGGCAATCAGCGGCTTCTGGCAGGCATACATCGCGCCGATGAAACCTGCCCCGTCCCGGGTCTTGCCGGGCTCGCTGGTGCCGAAATTCTTCGCGCCGCTTCCACTCTTCGTATCGAAGGCATCCGCGCCATCGGAAATGTCCGCGCCTGCGCAGAAGTGCCGTCCCGCGCCCGTGATGATGATGCCGCGTACGTCATCATCTGCGTCACAGGCGCGGATCGCATCGGCGAGTTCCCGGCCAAGCTGGTTGGTGAATGCGTTCAGCTTGTCCGGGCGGTTGAGGGTGATGATGGCCGCAGGGCCATCCTTTTCCAGAAGCACCTGCTCGTAAGCCATATGACCCTCCCCGGCCTATTTGAGCATCGACTCGAGACGTTCCCGGATGATCTTCTCGGCGTCTGCGACGATCCGGTCGATCAGTTCCTCGACGGTCGGAATGTCGTGGATCAGGCCCTGGATCATGCCTGCCGACCAGATACCGCCATCCGTGTCGCCTTCCGCCATCGCCTTGCGGCCGCGGACACCGGCGACGAGATGCTGGACGTCCTCGAATTTCGCCCCGCCCTTGCGCTCGATCGCGACCACTTCGTCGGAGACGGCGTTCTTCATCACGCGGGCCGTATTGTGCAGGGTACGGAAGATGAGGTTCGTGGCGCGCTCGTCATTCTCGACCATCTGGCGCTTGAAGGCTTCGTTGATCGGGGCTTCCTTGGTGACGCAGAAGCGCGTGCCCATATTGATGCCGTCGGCACCAAGGGCCAGAGCCGCTGCGAGGCCGCGCCCGTCGCCGAAGCCGCCGGACGCGAGCATGGGCACTTTCACCTTGTCGGCGGCTGCCGGGATCAGGATCAGGCCCGGAATATCGTCCTCGCCCGGGTGGCCGGCACATTCGAAACCGTCGATGGAGATCGCATCGGCGCCCATCCGTTCGGCCGACAGGGCGTGCCGCACAGCCGTACATTTGTGGATGATCTTGATGCCATGCTGCTTGAAATGGTCGATATGTTCCTGCGGCTTGTAGCCTGCGGTTTCGACAATTTTCACGCCGCCCTGGATGATGGCATCGCGGTATTCGGCATAAGGCGGCGGCTTGATCGCCGGCAGGATGGTCAGGTTCACACCGAACGGCTTGTCCGTCATTTCCTTGGTGCGCGCAATTTCCTTGGCGAGGTCTTCCGGCGTCGGCTGCGTCAGCGCCGTCAGGAAGCCGAGGCCACCCGCATTGGCCACTGGCGCGACCATTTCGGCATAACCGACCCATTGCATGCCGCCTTGTGCGATCGGGTGCTCGATCCCGAACTCTTCAGTAAAGCGTGTCTTGATTGCCATTTCTTGTCTCCCGGAGATATTTTGTTGGTATTCTGATTGTTCAGGCGTTCTGGAGCTTGCCCATGTCCCGCGCCTCAAGAAGGCGGGCGCGTTCGGCGTCTCCCTTCCAGAGGAAGGACCGCGGCAGGCCGAGGCGTTCGCTGGCATGCGCGGCAGGTGAGGATGGGTCTGGAAAGCGCTCGGCAGCCCTGGCCATCAGCTTCACCGTCATCTCGCCCTTCCAGTGCAGGTCGTATTCCGGCCCCAGTTCAAGCCGCTCCCGGACAGCCGGCGGCAGGATCGCGACCGCGGCATGCACAAGCGCGCTCTGCAGCCCTTTGGGCACGCCCGGTGCGGCGCGGCCGGAGCACATGATGTCCAGGAATTCAGTATTGATCGGATGCGGTTCGAAGCGTGGCAGCAACGTCTGCAACATGGCGTCGAAGTCTTCCAGCGAACGGATCGGATTCTGCACGCCGTACAGCCGCGAGACTGGCACGCCTTCTTCGAAGAAACGCGTCTTGTCTGCCGCGGAGACCGGCTTCACGAAGCGGTCATAGGCCGTCAGGAAGCCAAAGCTGGCTGTTGCGCTGACCCAGTCGAGCAATTTCAAGTCCAGCGCCTTGTAAGGCTCACCGGACGGCGTCTGCCCCTCGACCCGGGCGTGCATGTTGGTGACGCCCTGAATGACGCGGCGGGCGGCAGTCTGCGGTCCGTAAACGCCGACCATGGCCGCGACGCCTGTGCGCTTCGACCGGCCGATCGGGTCTGTCTTGAAGACGGAATGGTCCCACACGCCGGAGCGGATACGCGCATCGGCAAATTCCAGAAGCACCGCCGCAACGCCGCCAATGGCCAGTGCAATGGGGTTCTTGAAAACCTGCCAGGAAACGGAGTCCGGCCCGGCAAATGCCGGTTCACCAGGAGGATTGAGGTAATCCACCTTCCAGCCGAGATAGGATTTGATCTCCTGCACGGGCTGCTCCGCTTTCCGTTTCCGGAAGCGTAACCCAGCCTTCTCCGGTCAAAAAGGCCGTCCCCGGCGTCAAGCGAACGCGCCGGATATCCGCGCCCAGAGCCGGAACAGCAGCCAGCACGCCGCCGCCAGGCCCAGCGCGGCCAGGATCAGGACGAACCCGTCCCGGGCCGTCAGGGCAAGGCCGAACAGGAAAACGGTCAGGCCCGGAAGAACCGGCCCGAATGGCACAAGTCCCAATGGAATCGTCAGGATGGCCGCCGCGATACAGATCAGCGCCACGAAGGGCGCGAACAGCGGCGAGGTCAGAACAGCCAGCCGCGGTTTCAGGAAACGGTCGACCTGGCAGACATAGGGATCCGCCAGTTTGATGCCCTGCAACAGCGCCTCACGCGGGAATTCAATTTTGAGAAAACGCGAAGGAATCCACGGGAATGGCCGTCCGATCAGGATCTGGCCGGCGATAAGCAGCGTGATGATCGCGACCAGCCAGGTCGCGCCGGGAATGATGGTGAGCGGGCTGAGCGCGAGGAAGCCGAGCAGAAGCAGGATCGGACCGTAGGAGCGCCGCCCGACCGCATTCAGCATGGCCCGGACGGTAACCTTGTCCCCTTCGGTATTCGTCTCCAGGCTGTGCAGCAGCGAGGACAGATTGTTGACCGTGGCCATGCGGCTCTCCCAGTGATGTTCCGGAAATCAACTCCAGGACAGAACGCTCAACACTCGATGACGTTCACGGCGAGGCCGCCCTGCGATGTTTCCTTGTATTTTGAAGACATGTCCATGCCGGTCTGGCGCATGGTCTCGATCACCTGATCGAGCGATACATGCGTCTGGTTGGCCGAGTGCAGCGCCAGCCGCGCGGCGTTGGCGGCCTTCACTGCGCCGATCGCGTTGCGCTCGATACAGGGGATCTGAACGAGGCCCCCGACGGGATCGCAGGTCAGGCCAAGATTGTGCTCCATGCCGATCTCGGCCGCATTGCAGACCTGCTGCGGGCTGGCGCCCCAGACAGCGGCAAGCCCGGCCGCCGCCATGGAACAGGCCACGCCGACCTCTCCCTGGCAGCCCATTTCCGCGCCCGAGATCGAGGCCCGCTGCTTGTAAAGCAGGCCGATGCCCCCGGCAGTGAGCAGGAACCGGCGCAGGCGTGCGGTGCGGTCTTCCGTATCGGCGCAGTAATGGCGGATCACGGCGGGAATGATGCCGGCCGCGCCATTGGTTGGCGCGGTGACGACCTGCCCGCCATTGGCGTTCTCCTCGTTCACCGCCATGGCATAGACATTCAGCCAGTCGAACAATTGCTCCCGCTCGTTCGACTGAGGGTCGTTCTGCAGTTTCTTCCACAGGTCCGGCGCACGGCGGCGTACCTTGAGCCCGCCCGGCAGAACGCCTTCGCGCGCCAGGCCACGTTCGATGCAGGCGAGCATGACCTCCGCGATCCGGTCCAGCGCCGCTTCCGTCTCGGCGCGGGGGCGCATCGCATCCTCATTGGTGAGGATGATGTCGGCGATGCCGGCCCCGGCCTCAGCGCAAATGGCCAGGAGGTCTGCGGCAGATCGAACGGATGCGGCACGGACGGGCCGACCGGCAGAAGATCGTCCTCGACCGGCCGCTGCAGCTGCCGCTCGGTGGCGATAAAGCCGCCCCCGGTCGAATACCAGGTCTCATCCGAGAGGACGGCGCCGTCCGCATCGAACGCCCGCATGCGCATCCCGTTCGGGTGAAGCGCCGGCAGGACGTCATAGGCGAAGACAATGTCCTTCGCCGGATCGAAGGGAATGGACGCACCGCCTGCCAGCGGCAGCGTGCGGGAGGCTTCCAGCGCGGCAACGTCCCGGTCTGCTGCGTCAGGGTCCAGCGTTTCAGGCTCGAAGCCCAGCAGGCCCAGCATCACGGCCTTGGGCGTCGCGTGCCCTGCCCCGGTCAGCGCGAGCGAGCCCTGCAACTCCACTTCGATCCGCGCGGGCGTGCCGGTGGCACCGGCGAGGTTCGCCATGAACCGGTTCGCGATCCGGATCGGGCCGACCGTGTGTGAGCTGGAAGGGCCAATTCCGACGCGGAAAAGATCGAGGATTGAGAGCATTTTTCACCGGTACAGGTTGAGCAGGGTCGACCTTCCTGCCCTTAGGGCAGTTTTCGGGCAAGGATAACCGGTGAAAATCTAAAGAGACGTTTCGTCGTGGTCATAGATCCAGTCGAGGCGCGACCGGACAAAGCCCGGCGCGGCGCGCGCCGCCATGGCCATCGGCACATAGGACCCGAAACGCGTGATCGGGTTGCCCCGATGGTAGAGCTTCGCATTGGCGCGGGCCCCGGCCTGAACCCGGGTCACACGCGGCTTGCGGCGGGCTTCGTAAGCAGCGAGCGCCGCCGCCACATCCGCTTCAGTTTCCAGACAGGCGGCCAGCGCCCAAGCGTCCTCGATCGCCATCGCCGCCCCCTGCGCCAGGAACGGCAACATCGGATGGCAGGCATCGCCCAGCAGGGTCGCGCGGCCGTCGCTCCATTTGGGCAGCGGCTTGCGGCCATAAAGCGCCCAGCGATTCATGGAATCCGCCGCTTCGATAATCGCGGTAACGGATGGATGCCAGCGTTTGAAATCCTTGAGCGCCTGCTCCTTGGCCCCGGTCGCGGTCCAGGATTCGTCACCGGCGGTCTTGTGTTCCACAACCCCGACGAAATTCGCGAGGCTGCCCCGGCGCAGCAGATAGGTCACGGCATGCTTGCGCGGTCCGGCCCAGACAGTCGCCGTAGGCGGCGGAGCATGATCTCCGAGCGCGGTGACCGGCGCTGTCGCGCGCCAGGCGACGCAGCCGGTGAATTCCGGCTTGTCCGGCCCCAGCATCTGATTGCGCACGGCCGAATGAATGCCATCCGCGCCGATCAGGAGGTCTGCCTCCATCGTGCCGCCGCCTTCGAAATACGCGACCACCTTGTCGCCCCGGTTCTCATAGCGCTCCAGCCGGTGGCCGAGCAGGATTGAGTCGGGCGCCCGGGCGGCGAGTTCTGCGCGCAGCGCCTCGATCAGGTCCGCCCGGTGAACATGGATGTATTCGGCGCCCCACCGGTTCACTGCCGCCTTGCGCAATGGAATGGAGAAGATGGTCGCGCCGCTGCGCCCCCAGCGCATCTCGGCCGCCTGCGGGCGGAACGCATCCGTCATCACCCGTGCCCCGACGCCCAGACCATTCAGGACTTTCATCGCATTGGGGCTCAGCTGCAGCCCGGCCCCAACCTCGCTGATGACGCCGGATTGCTCGACAACGGTAACGGCATGACCGCGCTTTTCCAGCGCGAGGGCGGCTGTCAGGCCCCCAATTCCACCGCCGACGACAAGAACATGCATGGTCTGCCGGCCCCCTATTCAGGAAGAATCAGTGACCCCGGCCGGGGTCGTCTTTGCCGCCGATCAGGACGAAACGCCGGTCGCAGTATTTGCACTCGACAAAATCCTCGTCGCCCATCTCGTACCAGACGCGCGGGTGGCCAAGCGCGCCGCCGCCGCCATTACAGGAGACCTTATGGGTTTTGACCATCACGACTTCGGGTGGGTCGAAAACATCGCGCTTGGTAGACATTGGATCGCCTATTCAGTCCTGTAAGTTGGCCCCGGCTTGTTCGCCGCGGCGTACAGCCCTACCTAGAGCGCACCAGAGTGCCACGCAAGCACCGCCATGCCGCAGGGAAAGAAGGACCGGATGACTGACCAAAACTCCGCCCCGGAATATGCAATTGAAGTCGAGAACCTGCAGAAGGTGTACGCTGCCTCCGGCCGCATGCCCGAAAAGCACGCCCTGAAGGGAATCAGCCTGAAAATTCCGCGCGGATCGATCTTCGGCCTTCTGGGGCCGAACGGGGCGGGCAAGTCCACCTTCATCAACATCCTGGCAGGCCTGGTGAACAAGACCTCCGGCACGGCCAGCATCTGGGGGCTCGATATCGACAAACACCCCCGCCAGAGCCGCGCCGCCATTGGCGTTGTGAACCAGGAAATCGTTGCCGACCCCTTCTTCACCCCGTTTGAAATGCTGGAACTGATGGCGGGCTTTTACGGCGTCCCGAAAGGCGAACGCCAGACAGACGAAATCCTCGCCGCCGTGGGCCTCGACGACAAAAAAGACGCCTATGTGCGCCAGCTGTCGGGCGGCATGAAGCGCCGCCTGATGGTCGCCAAAGCCCTCGTCCACAATCCGCCTGTCCTGATCCTCGACGAGCCGACTGCCGGCGTGGACGTGGAACTGCGCCGCTCGATGTGGACCTATGTGCGCGAACTGCATGACCGCGGCACCACGATCATCCTGACGACTCACTATCTGGAAGAAGCCGAGGAACTCTGCGATTCCATCGCCATCGTGAACCATGGCGAGATTGTCGCCTGCGAACCGACGCCGAGCCTGCTAGCCCGGCTCGACTACAAGACCCTTGTGATCACCCCCAGAGAGCCGCTGACGGCCGTCCCGGACGCCCTGTCCGAGCTGGATGCGAAGATGCGCGAGTCAGGTGAGCTGGAAATTACGTTCCGGACCAGCGAGACCGGAATCGGCCGCCTTCTGGAACAGGTGCGTCAGGCCGGAATCGGAATCGGGGACCTCGTCACCGAGACCCCCGACCTTGAAGACGTGTTCCTGGCGCTGACCAGCGAGCCAGCCTGACCGATCAGGCCGACTGTTTGATCCAGTCGGCGATGGCCTGCTTGCTCATCGCACCGAGGTGCGTAGCGGCGACCTTGCCATCCTTGAAGATCATCAGCGTCGGCATGCCGCGCACGCCGTATTTCGAGCCGGTCATCGGGTTTTCATCGACATTGATCTTGGCGACTTTCACCTTGCCGGCCATTTCTTCAGCAACGGCCTCCAGATGCGGCGACATCTGTTTGCACGGGCCGCACCATTCGGCCCAGAAATCCACTACGACGGGGACATCGGAATTGGCGATGACACCGTCAAACTCGTCGTCTGTTACATCAATCGCGGCCATGGCGAGCTCCTCAATTTCGGTTCAACAGACTGCTAGATAGGGACTCCCGGCACAAGTCAAACCTCGCTGCCAGCACGCTTTAGTGAGGCTAAAAGCATCTCTTCCGGTAGCGGCATGAGTTTCGGCCCGTCGGTCCAGCAGAGCGCGGCCCGCACGGCGCGGTCCGGCCAGGCCTCACGCAGCACGGCCCAGTAAGCCGCCATCTGCAGCATATAGCTCTCGCCCACGCCTTCCGGCGTGTCCGGTGCGGGTTGGTCCGTCTTGAAATCGACGATCAGGACTTCGGTGTCCGAGACGACCAGCCGGTCGACCCGGCCATTGATCACCACACCTTCCGGCAGGTGTTGTTTCGAGCTGCCGATGATCGCCGCCTCTGCCCGTCCACCCGGCGCGAAGACGCCTGCCATGGCCGGATCCTGCAGGACGCCCAGCGCTGCCGACAGCATCTCTTCGCGCTCCGCCTCTTCCAGCGAGGCATCCCGCGCGAGGAAATTGCGCCCGGCGGTCTCCCGGTCGGCTTCCGGTACATCCGGCAGGTATTGCAGCAGGGCGTGGATCAGTCGGCCGCGCTTGAGGCGCGCTTCGCGTCCTTCCCCGAACGGCGCCATGACAGGCATGTCCCGCCCCAGCAGGCTGGTTGGTGCGCTGAACTTGCGGCGAGCGGTCACCGGCGTGTCTTCCACCCGCTCCAGCGCCCAATCGGGATAACCGGCACTTTCGTTTTCACGCCGCGCAGACTTCGGCGCGGTCGATGGCGCGACTCCAAACCGCCGGACTTCGTCACGCGCCTCGCCTTCAGCGGGGGCAAGCCTGTCCATCGCGTTGAGGCAGAGCGCATACCAGGACCGGTCGTGATATCCGCCGCCCTTCTGGCCGCCATACCAGTGGCCGGCAATGATGAGCCGATCCTGCGCCCGCGTCAGCGCCACATAAAGCAGCCGGCGGTGTTCTTCCTCGGCACGCGCATCGGCCAGCGCCCGGGCGGCGGTGACTTCCGCAAGCTCGCCATCCTTGCGCGGTGACCAGACCGGCACACCATTGATTTCGTGGATGCGCCCGCCAGAGGGCTTCGGCGCGCTGGTTGTATCCGGCAGGATGACGACCGGCGCCTGCAGGCCCTTGGCGCCGTGCACGGTCATCACGCGGATTTCCCGCTCCGGCGCGGCGAGGTCGCGCTTGATCTCCACCTCGCCCGCTTCCATGCGCGCGATGAAGCACTGCAGCGAGGCAGGCTCTGTCGAGTCGAACGCAATGGCTTCGGCGACCAGCGCCTCGACCGGATCCCGCGCCGGATGGCCGAGGCGGGCGTTGAGTTTTTCCCAGCCGGTCTGTCCATCCGCCCCCGGAACATCCAGAACCGCTGTCAGGAAATCAAAGGGCGGGAGGTGGGCATTGCCGATCAGCATCTGCAGGAAGGCTGAGGCCGCCTTTACATCCGGATCGGCGCTGGCCTGCACCCGCTGCCACAGCGTCTCGCCGCGCCTGCGGCCACTGGCCAGCTCGAACAGGTAACGGTCATCGTCGACGAGCCCCAGGAACGGCCCGCGCAGGATCTCGGCCAGCGTCAGGTCACGCTCCGGCAGCGCGGCGAAGCGCATCAGATTCAGGCAGTCCTGCACACCGATATGATCGCCCAGCTTCAGCCGGTCCGCCCCGGCGACCGGCAGGCCCTGTGCCTTCAGCGCGCCAATCATGGCATCGAACAGGCCGCCCGTCCGCCCACGTACCAGGATCAGGATGTCTTCCGGTTGGACAGGACGTTGCACCCACCCCTCTCCTGTGTCTGCCCAGACGCTTTCGCCTGCATTGACCATCGCCTTCACAGCCCTGGCGACTTCGGTGGCCAGCCGGGCCTTTGGCGAGGAGGACCGCATGGCATTGACCGGCCGGGCCCAGGCGTCTTCTTCCGTCTCTTCCTCTTTCGGGGCGATCGGCCAGAGTTCCACACAGCCGTGCTGGTCCGACCGCCAGGAGACGTGGTGGATGAGATTGCTCTCCTCCGCCGGATCGTCCGCGGGCGCGTTCGGAATGGGCGGGGCCTCATTCCAGACCGCATCGACATATTCCAGCACTTCCGGACCGGACCGGAAGGACATTTCCATCGACTCTTTCAGAAGGGCGGAATTGCGGGACTGGAACTGATGATACTGTTTCAGAAGCTGGGACGGATCCGCGCCCTGGAAGGAATAGATGGATTGTTTCTCGTCCCCGACGACGAACAGGGTGCGCGGATCCTGCGACCGCTCCCTGCCCAGCCCGGCATCGAACTCACCTGTCAGCGCGTCGACCAGTTCCCACTGCGTCGGGCTCGTATCCTGTGCTTCGTCCAGCAGGAGGTGCGAGAGGCCGCCATCCAGCTTGTAGAGTACCCAGTCTGACATGCCCGTTTCGGTCAACAGGATGCGGGTATGTTCGATCAGGTCATCGAAGTCGAGCGCGGCGCGGGCGCGCTTCAGCTCGCGATAGCGTTCCAGTGCCGGCAGGCCAACACGGACCATGGCCGAGGTGCGCGCGAAGGCAGCGGCCCGGTTCAGCCGGTCTTCCAGCTCCAGCATGCGCGCCGCTTCCTCGCCGAACCCGTCCTTCATCTGGAACAGGCTGGCGACCAGTGGCAGGGCTTCGGCCATGCCTTTCGTGTACGGATTGGACGCACGGAGATCGCCGCTCGCCGTGCGGAAGACCGAGCGATAGATCGACCAGCGCTCGCCGGCGTCTTTCGCCGCGAGCACGGCCATCAGCTTCTCTCCCGTGGCCACATCGGTCTTGCCGCCTGTCAGCAAGAGTTCGGCGACGGTGCGGATGTCCCCTGCCGGTAACGCCTCGCCCATGGCGAGGTCCAGCAGTTCAGCTACCGAAGCCTCGGGCGCCTGAAGCCGCTCGCGCAGGACATCGTCCATGACATCGAAATCGCCGTCATGATGACCGGCAAAGCGGAGCACCGCCGTACCGATGCTGCGCAGCGTATCGAGCGCCAGCATCGCGCCTTCATGGCCGCCTTCGAGGGCCAGGAGATCCAACAGGTCCGGCATGGTCTCCTGCGCGGCCATGACCGCTTCGCTGCGCGCTTCGTTCCACAGCGCGAAGGCTTCGTCTTCCTCAATTTCGGTGAAGCCCGGAAACACGTCCGCTTCCAGCGGGAAGCGCCGCAGCACACGTGCACAGAAGGCGTGGATCGTCTCGATACGCAGGCCGCCGGGCGTCTCAAGCGCGTTTGCGAACAGGGCCCGGGCGACCTGAAGGTCTTCGGCATTATAGTCGCTCGCCTTGCGCCCCTGAAGCTGGGCGAGCTTCTTGCGCAGCGGGTCATCTTCCATCACCGACCATTGGCCCAGCGTCTTGAAGAGCCGCGACAGCATCTCACTCGCCGCGGCCTTGGTATAGGTGATGCAGAGAATGGAATCCGGCTTCGCACCGGGGCGCCCGTCCGGGCGGCGCAGCAGCAGGCGCGCGACGCGGTCGATCAGCACCTTGGTCTTGCCGGAGCCGGCATTGGCCATGACGAAGGCAGAGTGCAACGGGTCGGCCGACCGCGCCTGAACCTGAACGGCCTTGCGGAAATCCTCCGTGTCCGGCGGAGACACGAACCTACTCATCGCCGCCTCCATCGTCGGTGTCTCCGGCCCATTCCGCGCGGCGGGCAAGGCGGTTGTAGCCATTATCGTATTTCACAAACTGGACCCGCGGCGCGGACAGGAACGCCGCATCGTTTTCGCGGTAGGCGGAGATGAGGCGGATGAGCCCCTCTTCCGCTGTCTGTGCCAGCTCATCCGGTGTGGCCTGGAGGGCCCGGCTCTGGCCGACCACGCGGGCATCGGGCTTTGCCTTGAAAGCCACATATTCGAGACCTGAGACGCTGGCAGCCGGGATGCCTTCATATCCGCCCTTGCCGGCGATCAGGGCCTGCAGCGGCATCTGCTGGCTGAGTTCGGCAGCGATTTCCTTGTCCGAAGGCGGATTGCCTGTCTTGAAATCGATCACGATCAGGCTGCCATCCGGCTGGCGCTCGATCCGGTCGGCCATGGCGGACAGGGTGAACGGGGCGCCGCCGATGTCGAAATCCCAGCGCCCCTTCACTTCCAGCTTCGGCCTGCCGTCGACACGGCGCTCTGACCGCCAGCCGAGATACCAGTCTGACATCTGCGCCAGCACAGCCCGGCGTGCGGCGAGCACGGCTTCAGGTTCACCGGCAAGCGACAGGTTCTCCGTGAGCAGCGACACCAGATGCGCCGCAGTTTTCGGGGCGCCGTCCTGCTCGAAATCTTCCAGCGCCTTGTGGATGGCCGTCCCGCGAGGCGCCGGGCCTAGCTCTGCATTCATGGGGTCAATCCGGTCGAGTTTCAGAACCTGCTCGGCCCAGATCGCATAGGGGTCGCGCTGCAACGTATCGATCCGCGTGACCGACAGCCTCTGCGGCCACCCTTCCGGGCGGCGGCGGGGCTTCGGTTCTGCGAAATCTGCCGGATAGTCGGCCGTCTTCCGGCCTCGCAGCGCAAGGGCCCATTCAAGCGGGTTGTCCCCATCCGGCGCGAGCGCGTGTTTCGCTGTATCGCCGAGCGCGCCTTCTGCCAGCGTCTTCAGGCGCCAGACCCAGCGCGAGGCAACCGCCGGCGCATCGTTGCGGCGGAGAGCATGGAGCATCGTCACCTTGGGCGCACAGGCCAGCTGCGCGAAGTCATGCGCCGACAGGCCGACCCGGTCTTCGGGATCGCTGATGCCGAGGTCCTTGCGGAACCGGCGCGGCAGGAAGGCATCCGCCGGCGGGCGCTGCGGCCAGACATCTTCGTTGAGCCCCGCCAGGATGATATGGCTGGCAGACTGCAAACGCGCCTCCAGCGGCCCCCAGATGGCAAGGCGCGGATGTTCAGACACGCCGGCACTAACCGTGCGCTGGGCCGCATCCGCTTCAATCAGTTCGGCAAACGCATGCGGCGGCATGGGCGCGAGATAATCCGCCAGCTCCGCTACATGTTCCATCATCGTCGTGGCGGAGCGGCCATCTTCGCCGGCCCATGGAAATGGCGTCTGGCTGACCCGGGCAGCCAGCGCGGCGATACGCTCGGCAATCTGCCGCCCCGGCATCGGGCCTGCCGCCGACAGGTCTGCACCTGTCTCGTGGAAAGCCCTGATGACCTCTTCAACTAGAGCCTCGGCCTCAGCCTGGTCTTCGTTGGAGAAACTGGCATAAGGGTCCAGATCCCTCCGGGTCCGGATGGAGTGGAGCAGCTCGTCAAGGCTCTGCCAGTTCCGGGCACCGCGCAGGAAGTAGAGGTCCAGACCACCAGCCCCGCCAAAGCCGCGCATAAACGGGTGCTTCAGCACGGCGGTCAGGATCACCGGCTCCGCCGGGTCCAGCACCCAGCGCGCACAGAGGCCGATCAGGCTCCCCGCAGTTGTCTGGCCAAGCGGACTGCCGGAGGATGGCGGCACATCCAGCCCCCAGCGTTGCAGGACACCACTCACACGCCTTGCCAGCGTCGCATCGGGCGTCACCAGCGCAGCGGTCTCTGTGGGGTGCTCCATCACCTGGCGCAGCAGCAAGGCCGCGGTTTCGGCTTCGACGGCTTCGTCCGGCGCCTCGATGACTGTCAGGCCGTCCAGCGCCGAATGCGCGAAATCCTCTTTCACTGTCCCCAGCGAAGCGGAGAGGGAATCCAGCGTGCGTCGCCAGTCCGCGGTAGACTCCGCGGGCGCCAGCGCCTCGTGGATCATGCGGCGGCGGGCTTCTGCGTTCCTCGTTCCATCTGTTCCGGGCCAGGTGCGCACATTGTCCGGCTGAACACCCAGATCCCGCAGCGTGTCGAACAGGATATGCTGCGGGTGGCTGACGGACCCGGCGATGACCGCGCGGGCCTCTTCATCTGCGTGCACATCCAGACCCGGCAATACGATCAGGCCCTTCGGCAAGGCCATGGCGGCCTTCATCAGGATACGGCCAGCCGGGGTGGCGCCCGTGGACCCCGCGATCAGGACGGGCGCGTCCGGCGGGGCCTCTGCCCAACGCTGGGCCATGATGCGGGCAGCGGCGATGTCCCGCAGGAACGGGTCGCTTTCCCCATTTTCGGCCAGCCACTCCGGCCAGCTTTCGGAGATGATCTTCAGGAATTTGACCGATTTTTCCCAATGCCTGGCCAGTTCGGTCGCATCGGCGAGGTCTGGCAGCATCGACCAGTCGACATGTTCGCTGAGCGCCGCCTGTTCCATCAGGCGGCTGAGTTCCTGCGCCGCCGCGAGTGCCGAGGCCGCCGGAGGCGTCACGCCATAGGCATTGTCATAGAAGGCCTGCACAAGATGGGTCAGCGCGCCAAGCCGCCTGGCCGCTGACATGGCCGGTGGCAGGCCGGACCGGGCCGCGTCGACGGACGGCGCCTCGTCCGCTTCGATGTCGCCGAGCGTGCGGATGTCCGGCGGCAGGATCGGCTTCTCGCCACTGGCATCATAGAGGACCCGGGCCAGCACACGCGCCGAGCGCCGGTTCGGCACATAGATGACCGCATCTGCCAGCGCTTCGGGATTATCCTTCAGCCCCGTCTCTTCCGCCAACGTGCCTGCAAGCGCCCGCAGGAAATCCGTTCCCGGAGGGATCGTGTAGAGGCGGGACGCACCAGAGAACAATCCGTCCCTATCCGCCATGGCAGGCCAGCCACATCTCTGCGTCCTTCAGCGCCTGCGGATCGCCGACATGCAGCCAGAACCGATCCAGCACCACGCCGTGCAGACGCTTTCGTTCGATCAGCGGCGCCCAGACGCGAAGCGCAGAGAAGCGCTCAACGGGCTCATTGTCGTAAAGTTGCGGGCGGATGAGACGCAAACCGCAAAAGGCATACGGGGCACTCGGCGCCTCACCCCGGCGGGTCATGCTGCCATCCTCGTGGCGGAAGAAATCGCCCGCCCCGCCAAAGCCAAGCGCGCGCCCTGTATCGGCGACCAGAAGCAGGGCATCCATGGCGTCCGGATCGAACGCCTCCGCCAGCGCCTGCACAGGTTCCGGCCCGGCCGGTTCCCAGAACGCATCCGTGTTCGCAACAAGGATCGGGTCGTCTCCCAAAAGTGGCCGCGCCTTGGCCAGCGCGCCGCCGGTTTCCAGCACCTCGCCACGCTCGTCAGAGACAACGATCTCAATATCGGAGCGGGTTTTCAGGTGCGCCTCCACCTGATCGGCGAGGTAATGGACATTGACGACCGCGCGCTGAACGCCCGCAGCGACCAGCGGATCCAGCATCCGGTCGATCAGCGCCTTTCTGCGCACCTCGATCAGGGGCTTCGGGCGATCATCCGTGAGCGGCCGCATACGTGTGCCGAGACCGGCGGCAAGCACCATGGCCGTGTGTGGAACCGGCACACTCATTCAGACCCCCTCGAACACAAATGGCGTCGTTCGCCTGACGAAGTTCTGCATATCCTTAAGGGCCGGATGCGACAGATTTCGGGCGAGAATGGCCAACTGGCGCGGCTGGAAAAGGCCGTAGCGCGGTTTGCCATCCCGGTGCTGAAGGCGCGAAAAGACGCCCGCAATGCGCAAGGCGTTCAGCGCGCCGATCACGGCCAGCCGCTCGTCAAAGGCCTCGCGCGACTTGCCCGTGTGGTCGAGGTAATGACGAATGGCCGCCTCGGCAGCTTCCGGCGAAACCTCGCGGCGGGCATCCTGGGTCAGCATGGCCATGTCCCAGGCGTCCCAGCCGCGGACGGCATCCTGGAAGTCCAGCAGGCCAAGCTCGCCATTGCCGAGCCAGAGCAGGTTCTCTGCGTGAAAATCCCGGAGCGTGAAGGTCCGGGGAAATTCCATCGCCTGGGCGATCAGTTGGTCACGCACCTTCTCCCACTCGTCCCGTTCGGCCCCTTCCAGCGGCCCGCCGCCCCGCTCCGCCCTCAGCCAGTCGGCATAAAGATCCGCATTGGACCGCAGCGCCAGCTGGTCGAAGTCGAGGATGGGCCAGACATCTGCGCCGTTCGACAACACATCCGGCGCATCTTCGCGGTGCAGCTCTGCCAGGATACCGGCCGCGGTGACATAAGCCGGGTGCTCTTCAATCAGCCCCGCTTCGATCTGACGGGCGATTTCGAGGTTCTCGCCGAAATCCTCGATCAGCGCGAATCCGTGATCGCTGTCATGGGCCAGGATCTCCGGCGCCCGGAATCCGCGCTGGCGGAGGTAATTGGCGATCAGGACGAAGGCGTCGACCCGCGAGGCAGCGAGGCGGGTCGAGGCATTCCAGCCGAGGGCGATACGGGTCGCTTCATCGGCGTCAGGCGGACAGGGACTGTCCTCGACATTCGGGGCATCCATCAGGAGCGCGCGCAAACCGTCCGGTTCCACCAGTCTGATATAGCGCCGCGTGGATGCATCCTGGCCGAGCGGGAATCGCGCAGCGTCCTCCCAGCCTGCGCGGACAAGGAAAGCATCTATCTCTGCCGCGCGGCCTGTTTCGTCAAAACCCATGGAGACGTGTCTGCCAGCCTTCGCCGCGCGGTTCCAGTGTTACACGCCGCCCTTCGGCAAGGATTTCGATGGTGACGTCCAGCCGCCACTCCGGCAGGTACGCGCCGGCCCGGTCCGGCCATTCGATCAGGGCGATGCCATCCTGTGTTTCATCCCATCCCAGCTCGACAACCTCATCGGGAGATTTCAGCCGGTAGAGATCGAAGTGCCAGACCGGAAGTGGCCCGGAATCGTACAACTGAACCAGCGTATAGGTCGGGCTCGGGACATCCATAGTCCCGCTATAGTCCGCTATAATCCCCCGGGAGAATGTCGTTTTCCCAGCGCCGAGGTCCCCATGCAGGGCGATCACGTCCCCCGCCTGGAGCAATCGGGCGACACGTGCCCCCACGTCACGCAGGGAAGTCTCATCTGGACATTCAAGAATCACTGTCATCTGATGCATATAAAGGTGCTGCGCCATTTCGTGCCATGGATTCACGGCGCCTTGCACTGTAACTGGCCAGCATATAAAAGGCTGAAAACGTGACGCATGCGTCATAAATAAACAATTGCCTTGAGGGAGGCGCAGGTTTGGATCTTTCGGACGCATCGCAGATCGTTCTGATCGGAGGCGGGCAAGCAGCCGCACAGGCCGTGCAGTCCCTGCGCATGGGAGGCTATTCCGGCAAGCTGGTGCTCGTGGGCGACGAACCCACACTGCCCTACCAGCGCCCGCCCCTGTCGAAAGCCTACATGAAGGGAGAATTCGCCGAAGAGCGCCTCTTCTTCAAACCGGGAGCCTGGTACGAAGATAACGATGTCGAACTGATCCTCTCGACCCGCGCCACGAAAATCGACCGCGCAGCCCAGGTCGTGGAACTCGAACACGGCGCCACACTCTCCTATGAGGCGCTGATCCTATGCACAGGCTCCCGTCCCCGCCCGCTGCCGGTGAAAGGCGCCGACCTTGAAAACGTGTTCGACCTGCGCGGCCTCGCCGATGTCGACCGGATTCAGCCGAATATGGTGGCAGGCCGGCGGATGGTCATTATCGGCGCCGGTTATATCGGCCTCGAAGCGGCGGCTGTGGCCCGGCAGATGGGGCTTGAAGTGACGGTGCTGGAAATGGCGGAGCGCGTGCTCGCCCGCGTCACCAGCCCCACCATGAGCGCCTTTTACGAAAAAGAGCACCGTGATCAGGGCGCGACGATCCTGACGGGTGCCCGGCTCGACCATCTCGAAGGTGAAGATGGAAAAGTCAGCGCTGCCGTCCTCGCCGATGGCACGAAACTGCCGGCCCACATTGTGCTGGCCGGGATCGGTATCCTGCCGAACATTGAGCTGGCCCAGGAAGCCGGCCTGACCATCGACAATGGCATCGCCACGGACCGGGACGCCCGCACGTCCGATCCGCGCATCTTCGCGGCGGGAGACTGCGCAAGCCGTCCACTGGTCCATTATGGCCGCACCGGCCGCCTCGAAAGCGTCCACAACGCAATCGAACAAGGCAAGCTGGCGGCTGCGGCCATCCTCGGCAAACCACGCCCGCCTGAAGACTGCCCCTGGTTCTGGTCGGACCAATACGACCTGAAACTACAGATCGCCGGGCTCAACCAGGGCCATGACGAAATTGCCGTTCGCGGCAATCCGGACGAGCGGAAATTCGCCGTCTTCTACCTGCGCAATGGCACGCTGATCGCTGTCGATGCGGTGAACAGCCCGCCAGAATTCCTGGCGTCAAAGAAATTGATCATGACGGGTACCAAAGTTGCACCCGACATGCTCAAGGATACATCCATTTCAATGAAAGACATCGCTGCGGCCGCCGCCTCAGCCTAAGGAGACCACAAAGCCGATGCCAAAGATTACCTATATCGACCATGATGGCACCGAACGGACCGTCGAGGCGAAAAACGGCGAGTCCGTCATGGAAGCCGCCATCAAGAATTCCATCCCGGGAATTGATGCCGACTGCGGCGGCGCCTGTGCCTGCGCCACCTGCCACGTGTATGTCGACCAGTCCTTCATGGACAAAGTCGGCGAGCAGCAGGAAATGGAAAAGTCGATGCTCGACTTCGCTGAGAATGTTCAGGAGAACTCCCGCCTGTCCTGCCAGATCACCGTTTCCGACGAACTGGACGGTCTGCGTGTGACCACGCCGGAGAGCCAGCACTAGGCTGAGCCGGAACACACTGTTTCAGCGCCCCGGCTTCACCGCCGGGGCGTTTTCATTCCGGCCATGCTCCCCTTGCGGAACGGATTGGTTCCGAAAAGGAATGCGGCTAGGCAGGAAGAAAATCCGCCATAACGGGACCAAGCCATGAACTATACGGATCTCCTCTCCTCCATCGCCTTTGGCGCGGACAATTCCTCCCGCGTGACGGTGCCTGAAGACTGGATGCAGGGCCGGACGACCTATGGCGGACTGACAGCGGCTCTCTGCCTGAAAGCTGCCCTGCCGCTGGCAGGCGACCGGCCTCTCCGGTCTGCCCAGATCGCCTTTGTCGGCCCGGCCTCCGGTGAACTCGCCTCCGTGCCGACTGTGCTGCGCGAGGGCAAGAACACCGCCTTCATTTCCGTCCGCATGACAGGGCCCGAAGGAATTGTTGCCGAATGTATTTTCGCGTTCGGCGCAGCGCGGGAGTCCAGCCTCGATTTCTCCGATATGGTGGCCCCGGTCGTGACGCTGCCGGACGAGACGAAGCAGTTCTTCCCGGATGAAAACCGCCGGCCTGCCTTCTCAAGGCATTTCAATGTGCGCCTCGCCAAGGGTGGACGCCCGGTCAGCGGCGCACCGGATGGCGAGATCGTTTTGTGGCTGCGGCACCGGGATGAAACGGCCCCAATGGATGCTGTCACGCTTCTGTCCATTGCGGATTCACCGCCCCCCGCTGCCTTGTCGATGCTGACCGCTCCGGGCCGCATCAGCTCCATGACCTGGATGGCCGAATTCCTGACAGACGACATCTCGACGGAGGGCGGGTGGTTCCTTGCCCAGCACATCGCGCAAACGGCGCAGCAGGGCTACTCCAGCCAAGCCATGCGCCTGTGGAATTCAAAAGGCGAGCCGATGATGGTGGGGCGTCAGACGATCGCCGTCTTCGGATAGGGCTTACTCGCCTTCAGGCGGGGTCGTGTCATCGATGATCGGGCCGTGGCCCATGCCGATGTCGACCGGGCCCGGCTCCATGAATTCGACCATTGAGCGCGGCACCGTCCCTGCCGGGCAGGCAGCGACAACCCGTTCAGCATTGCCGATGGCAGGTGTCTGTGCGCTGACGCGTTCGACGGGCTGGGAACGGACCACGAGGCTGAACAGGAAAATCGCCGCGATTGCCGCGCAGATAGCTGCGATGGTCCAGTTTCCGTAAACGGGATCCTGATCCGGCTCCACGACGGTTGTGGCGGCCGTGCGGGCACTTGCCGAAGCACGCGCCACAGCAGCGGACACTCCGGTTGCTGAACGGGGCGCGGGGTCTCCATTGCCATTGCGCAGGGTTGTTGCCGCTTTCGTTGCAGCCTCTGCAGCTTCTTTGGCAGGTTCCGGCTTGATACCGAGGGCCTTCTCACGCTTTTGGCGCTCTGCAATGGCTAGCGGGTCATCCGGATGGGCTTCAAGCCAGGCATCACGGGCTTCGTCATCCTTGGAACCAAGCTTCATCCAGGCGCGAAGATCGGACCGGCCGGTACGTTCCGCCAGCTCTTCGACCAGCTTGTAGAAGCCTTCTGGCATTTTCCGGGACGTAAATCCCTCCAGCGGGAAGCGCTTCGATTTCCGGTAAGGGGTGTAGGGAATCGTCTTGTCGATGCCGGCATGCACCAGCATCCCATCCCGGGAATTGCCGACAGCAGCCGCGGCACGCACCCAGTCATTCTTGACCGAGTTCTCAGACCAGAGGATCAGCATGTTGCCGGATTTACCGGCGTCACGCGCATCCTTGGCATCAAAGTCATCATCCTCCGTTTGTTTCTGATTGAAACGAACGGTGAATTTCAGCGAGCGGAGACGACGGGCGACAAGCTTCGCCATGTCGAAGTCTTCCGGCACAGTTACGAGAAAGACGTCATAAGCCATGCGTTCTGCCTTGCATTTCGTGGGCCAACCTTACCCAAAGCCCCCCTGTTGAACACCCAATTCCGCTGTCAGGAGAGAAAACCGCCTGTTTTTCCTGCGGGAATAGGGCTATGGCCCCCTCGAAATCTAAGTTTAGGGAGGCCGGAATGGGCTTCAAATGCGGGATTGTGGGCCTGCCCAATGTTGGCAAATCCACGCTTTTTAACGCTCTGACACAGACCGCTGCGGCACAGGCGGCGAACTATCCGTTCTGCACGATCGAGCCGAATGTCGGCGAAGTTGCCGTGCCAGAACCGCGTCTGGCGGAACTGGCAAAGGTTGCCGGCTCGAAAGAGATCATCCCCGCGCGCATGAATTTCGTCGATATCGCTGGCCTGGTTGAGGGCGCAAGCCAGGGCGAGGGCCTTGGCAACAAATTCCTCGCCAACATCCGCGAAACCGACGCGATCATCTACGTGCTGCGCTGCTTCGACAATGACGACATCACACACGTTCGCGGCACCATCGACCCGGTCGCCGACTTTGAAGTTGTCGAGACCGAGCTGATGCTGGCTGATCTCGAAAGCCTCGAGAAGCGCAAGCAGAACGTGATCAAGAAAGCAAATTCCGGCGACAAGGAAGCCAAGGCCCAGGTGGCGCTGATCGACCTGGCGCTTGCTGAACTGAAAGAAGGCCGCCCTGCCCGCCGCGCCGATGTTCCGAAAGACGACCGAAAGGCGTGGAACATGCTGCAGCTGCTGACGTCCAAACCGATCCTTTTCGTCGCGAACGTGGACGAAGCCAGTGCGGCGACCGGCAATGACTACTCCAAACGCGTGGAAGAACGCGCCAAGGAAGAAGGCGCCGGCTGCGTTGTCATTTCAGCCCAGATCGAATCCGAGCTGGCCGTCCTGGACGAGCCCGACCGGACCGAGTTCCTCGAAACGCTGGGCCTGGAAGAGCCCGGCCTGACCCGCCTCATTCATGCGGGCTACGACCTGCTGGACCTCCAGACCTATTTCACCGTCGGCCCGAAAGAAGCCCGCGCCTGGACGATCCGCAAGGGCTGGACCGCACCCAGGGCCGCTGGCGTCATCCATGGTGACTTCGAAAAGGGGTTCATCCGTGCCGAGACCATCACCTATGAGGACTATATCGCCTGCGGTGGGGAATCGGGTGCCAAGGAAGCCGGAAAGATGCGGGCCGAAGGCAAGGAATACATCGTGCAGGATGGCGACGTGATGCTGTTCCGGTTCAACGTCTGACCGGCACGGGCGTCTCAGCCAGCCTCAATCGAGCCATTCATCAGGAATGATGACACCGGCGCGCTCATTGTCCCAGGCAATGCTGAGGATCTGCCAGGCGTCTGCAAGCCGGACCATGGTGACAAAGTTCACGCCCCGGGAATGAATTTCACGATCGCCGACACGGTAGATGGTTTCGTAGACGCTGCGCACCTGCGCAACGGAGCCGAGCTGCGCGCATTCATGCCCGATTTCGGTTTCCTCGAAAGAGGCACCGGCCAGGTTCTCCTCGGCAGTTTTGATGTATTCATCGAAGGTCAGGCATTGATTGGCCGGTAACGTATCGATGGCGACCCCCGTCCGGGTCATGGTTGCACGGGGGTGATACAGCGGCCGGATGCTCTCCCAATCCCGCTCGCCTGACGGCTGCGAGATCACATCGTAAATCGCTTTCATCATCCCGCGGCTGTCCAGGTCACTCATACGGTCGCTCCGTCAACATTGTTTTATTTCATTACCCGCCGAACATACTGTCCGGTGGCTCAGTCGTCGCCACCGAAAGCTTTTTCGTGCAACGGCGTCAGTGTCCAGGCAAATGCGATCAGGGGCTGATCCATGTCGCGTTCTTCCCAGAGTATCTCGGCAATCCGCTCAATGTAGCCATTGATTTCCTTCAGCGATTCCGGGCTAGGCCGGTTGATCAGCCGGAAAAACCCGAGATTCCGTTCCGCGCCTTCCAGCTGTGCCCGGGGATGAGTCAGGCCCTGGACAAAATCCCGGTGCGCCTGACGAGAAATCGCGCCAACCGTCCGGTCGATGGTCTCGTGATTGGCAGGATCCGACAGCGCCTTCTGCAATCGCATGCGAGGCGCTCTTGTTTCATAGAGCACCTCTGACCGGCGATTGGAGACTTGCGAGCCTGCCTCCACGATCAGGTCAGCCTTCACCAGCATGTTCATGTGGTAATAGATCGAGGAGGGTTGCCGCCCCATGGAGGTGGCCAGCTGCTTGATGGACATCGGGCCGCGGCCCACCAGATGGTCGACGATGTCCATTCGGACCGGAGATGCCAGGCAGCTCAGCTGGTCTTTGCGTAGGACCCAATAGGTATCCTGGCCGTCCCGCTCAGCCTTGTCGTCTGATCGCTTCATGAGCCTGTTACCTTCTTCCCCCATCGACCGGACAGCCTGACGGCAGCCCCTGCCAGCGACAATCGATAGGGCAGATTGGCGGCGTGTGCCAGACTTCGGGACTTTTTCGCCTCACGCCGGGCTTCCCCAAGGTCATGAAGTTTGGCGCCTTGCCCGACTCCGTCCCTTGTGGCGTTCTGCCGTTCTGAGACGCCAGTATAGGGCGGCCGGAGGAGCAGAATATGAAATTTGAACTGGACGAAGAGCACCGGATGCTTGCCGATCTCGTCCAGCGCTTCGTGCGGGACGAGCTGATGCCTCTGGAAGGCGCCGTGCTGGAACGCGAAGCCAATGGACAAGGCGCCTATCTGACACCGGAAGAGCGCCAACGGCTGGACCAAATCTCAAAAGACCTTGGCCTCTGGAGTCTCGATGCGCCGGAAGACGCCGGCGGCATGGGCATGCCTCATGTCGCCCTTGTGGCCGTGAATGAGGCGCTCGGCTCCACGGTCGCGACTTATACGCTGCCGCCGGACTCGCCGAACCTTCGCATGCTCATGACGACCGTGAATGAACAGCAGCGCAAGGCCTATCTCGAACCTTACGCCCGAGGTGAAACCATATCCGCCATCGGCATTTCCGAACCGGGCGCCGGCGCAGATCCATCCGGTATGATCACACGCGCTGTGCGCGATGGGGACGACTGGATCATCAATGGCCGCAAGATCTGGATCACTCGGGCGGCCGAGGCTGATTTCACCATCTTGATGGCCATCACGGATAAGGAAAAGAAAGCCCGGGGCGGCATGTCCGCGTTCCTGGTGGACCGCGACACGCCGGGTTTCAATGTGCTTCGCCGCATTCCGATGCTGGGCGGAGAATTTACCTATGAAGTCGCGCTGGAGGACTGCCGTGTGCCGGGCTGGAAGCTCCTCGGAGAAGAAGGCCAGGGCTTTGGCCCGATGCAGGTGCGGCTGGGCACCCGCCGGATGGAGATGGCAGCCTGGTGTATCGGCGCAGCCCAGCGGGCGCTCGACATGATGCGCGAATACGCTCCCCAGCGGAAAACATTCGGTCACAAGCTATCGGAGCGCCAGTCGATCCAGTGGTGGGTGGCCGATGGCGCCGCGAAGATTCATGCGGCCCGGCTGATGGCCTATGACTGCGCCTGGAAGATCGACCAGGGCCGCGACGTCCGGACGGAAATCTCCATGATCAAATTCTACGCCACGGAAATGGCGCAGGAGATCATCGACAATGCGATGCAGTGCTTCGGCGCCATGGGCATGACCAAGGAAATGCCCCTGCATCTATTTGCAGGCCGCATCCGCAATATGCGCATCTATGACGGCCCCTCTGAAGTGCACCGGATGGTCGTCGCCCGGAACCTGATGGATACCCGCCCATGACACACACGATCACCGTGCGCGATGTCGGCCATGTGACCGAGATCGTTTTTGCCAATCCGCCGAACAATCACGCCAATGTGGCGCTGCTACGGGAAATCGGGGAAACGCTTCTGGCGCTGGATGCCAGGCCGGAATGCCGGGCCATCGTGCTCGCCTCCGAAGGCAAGGCCTTTTGCGCTGGCGCAGACCTCGCCAATGACGAAAGCGGTGGCGGCGTCGGCGGATCGGGCGACGATCCGGTACGCGAATTTTACGATCAGGCCCTTCGGATCTACGAAGCAAAAAAGCCGATTGTTGCCGCGATTCAGGGCGCAGCTGTCGGCGCCGGTCTTGGCCTGGCAGTCTCCGCGGATTTTCGTGTCGCCGCGCCGGAAGCCCGTTTCGTCGCAAACTTCACACGGCTGGCGTTCCATCCGGGCTTTGCACTGAGTGCGACCCTGCCCCGGCTGCTGGGCCAGCAGAAAGCGGCGCTGATGCTGCTCACATCCCGGCGTATCAAGGGCGAGGAAGCGCTCGCCATGGGGTTGGCGGACGAACTGGTCTCGCTGGCGGACGTCAGGAACGCAGCACACAAGCTCGCTGCCGAGATTGCCGAAGGTGGCCCGCTTGGCGTGATGGCGACCCGGAAAACCCTACGCGCAGGACTTTATGAAACTGTCCGGGATACGCTGGCGCACGAGCACGATGAACAATGGAAGCTGCGCGCGACGGAAGACCATCAGGAAGGCATCCGGTCTGTCAGCGAACGCCGGCCGGGTAATTTCAAGGGCCGCTGAATTGGCGCGTTCCATTCAACAACCGCAGGATCAAAGCCGGAATTTCCGGGCCAAACGGAAGTCATTGATGCCGGTGAAATGTGTCGCTAGTCTTTTCTCCGGAGGAAGCGGGCAAATATGAAACCAACAGATACCAGCAATCCCGACTACTTTCATAAAGTCGTCGATTGCCAATGGGCCTGCCCGGCACACACACCGGTCCCGGCATATATCCGTCTCATCGCACAGGGCCGCTACAGCGACGCCTACTTGCTGAACCGGGACTCCAACGTCTTTCCAGGCATTCTGGGCCGCGTCTGCGACCGGCCCTGCGAGCCGGCTTGCCGGCGGACTCGCGTGGATGGGGAGCCCGTTGCCATTTGTCGCCTGAAGCGTGTGGCGGCAGACCATCGCGACGATGTGACAGACCGACTTCCCGGAAAACCTGAACAGACGAACGGCAAGCGGATCGCCCTGATCGGGGCAGGCCCGGCAAGCTTTACCGTTGCGAACGATCTCGCCCCGCTCGGATATGAGTGCACCATCTTCGAGAAACTGCCGGAAGCCGGCGGCCTGATGCGGGCCAACATCCCTGCCTTCCGCCTGCCCGAAAAAGTGCTCAATGAAGAGCTTCAGTACATTCTCAACATGGGTGTGGAGCTGAAGCTGAACACGCCAGTCGCCAGCATGAAAGCGCTGCTGGACGAAGGCTGGGACGCTGTCTTTGTCGGTACGGGCGCCCCGAAGGGCAAGGACCTTCACCTGCCCGGCCGCGAAGAGGCGGATGCCAATATCCATATCGGTATCGACTGGCTGGAATCGGTCGCGTTCGAGCATATCGACTCGATTGGCAAGAATGTCCTGATCATCGGCGTCGGTAATACGGCCATGGACTGTTGCCGCACATCGCTTCGTCTTGGGGCGGAGAATGTGAAGGTCATGGCGCGCAAGCCGCGAAACTTCTTCAAGGCGTCCGAATGGGAACTGGAGGATGCCGAAGAAGAGAACATCCAGATCGTCGTGAACCATTCGCCGAAGGCCTTCGTCACGGAGAACGGCAAACTGGTTGGCATGACGTTCGAGCTGATGGAATACGATGTCGACGACAAGGGCGAGATTACCGGCCAACGTGTCATCGGTGAAGAAACCCTGCCGTGCGACGATGTCATTCTCGCCATCGGACAGGAGAACGCCTTCCCCTGGATCGAGAAGGACGCCGGTATCGAGTTCGGCAAATGGGATGTTCCGGTGGTGGACGAGGAGACTTTCGAGTCCAGCCGCAAGGGCGTCTTCTTCGGCGGCGACTCCGCGTTTGGGCCGAAGAACATCATCTGGGCCGTTGAGCACGGACACCAGGCTGCGATTTCCATCCACCGGCATTGCCAGGGACTCGGCCTGAGGGACCGCGCACCGCGCGAGGTTGAATTGCAATCGGCCAAGATGGGCATGTTCGAATGGCGCTATTCGAATGCCTACACCGCCGCCGAGCGCCGCGAGATGGAACATGTTGCCCTGGTCGACCGGTTCCAGCGCCTGAACATCGAGGTTGAACTCGGTTTTAATGCGGAACAGATCGCCGTTGAAGTTCAGCGCTGCCTGAACTGCGATGTGCAGACCGTGTTCGAAGCGCCGCTTTGTGAAGAGTGCGATGCCTGTATCGATGTCTGCCCGGTCGAATGCCTCGCCATTACGCCTGCTGCGGACAGCGAAGCAGAACTGCGCGCCTCGCTGAGCCAGCCCGAAGCGCCGGAAGACCAGTCCCTGTACGTGTCCACCGCCCTGCCCCTGACCGGCCGGGTGATGATCAAGGACGAGAATGTCTGCCTGCATTGCGGCCTGTGCGCCGAACGCTGCCCGACGTCTGCCTGGGACATGAAGGAAGGCGTGATCAAAATCCCCCATGCGGATGACCAAGTGGAGACCGTGGCATGAACGGACCCGGCATCAATGACTTCACCCTGCGTATCGCAACGGTGAACGGCACAGGATCGGCCAGTGCAAACGGCCTGCTGATGAAAGCCATCTTCCGGATGGGCGTGCCTGTCGTCGGCAAGAATATCTTCCCCTCCAACATTCAGGGCCTGCCGACCTGGTATGAAATCCGCGTGACGGGCGACGGCTATGCCGGACGCGACGGCGAGACGCATTTTGTCATCGCCATGAACCCGGAGACCTATGCGGACGATTTGGCCGAGCTCGCCCCCGGCGGTGTCCTGCTCTACGACTCCACCTGGCCGCGCCCGCAGCTTCTGTCCCGCCCGGATGTGACCGTCCTAGGCGCGCCGCTGTCAGCAATGTGCAATGACGCCTTCAAGGCCGCGCGCTCGCGTATCCTGATGAAGAACATGGCCTATGTCGGCGCTGCAGCCGCCCTGCTGAACCTCGATCTCGGTGTGATCGAGCAGCTGGTAACCGAAATGTTCGCGGGCAAGGAAAAGCTCATCCCACTGAACATGCAGGCCGTTGCGCTTGGCCATGACTATGCGAAGCAGAACTTCAAATGCCCGCTGGATTTCCGGGTCAGCCCGCTGGACAAGACCAAGGGCAAGGTGATGATCGACGGCAATACGGCCGCCGGCATCGGCGCGGTTTTTGGCGGCGCCACCTTCGGCGCCTGGTACCCGATCACACCCTCCACATCGCTGATGGATGCTTTCCAGAAATATTGCGAAGAACTCCGTGTCGACCCGGAAACCGGACAGAACAATTTCTGCATCCTGCAGGCGGAAGACGAACTGGCGGCCGCCGGTCTCACAATCGGCGCGGCCTGGGCGGGCGCCCGCGGCTTTACACCGACGTCCGGTCCCGGTGTCTCTCTCATGAGCGAGTTCATCGGCTTTGCCTACTATACCGAAGTGCCGCTGGTGATCTGCGACATCCAGAGGGTCGGCCCGTCGACCGGAATGCCGACCCGAACGCAGCAATGCGATATCCAGCTCTGCGCCTACGCTTCACATGGCGACACGCGCCACCTCGTCCTGTTCCCTGCCAATCCGGGGGAATGTTTCGAATTCTCCGCAAAGGCACTGGACCTTGCCGAACGGTTCCAGACCCCGGTCTTCTTCCTGTCCGATATCGACATCGGCATGAACGACTGGATGGTCGACGAACTGACCTGGCCGGAGGACTATGTGCCTGACCGCGGAAAGGTCCTCGATGCCGAGCAACTGGAAGAGATCGACGCTTTCTATCGCTACCTGGATGTAGACGGCGACACGATCCCTTACCGGACATTGCCCGGCACACATCCAAAAGGCGCCTATTTCCTTCGAGGGTCCGGCCATACCAAGCTCGGCCGGTACACGGAGAAAGGCCCGGAATACAAGGAAGTGGTCGACCGCCTCTACGAAAAATGGAAACGCGCCGCCGCCTTCATGCCCGAGCCTGTCGTCAAGAAGGCAGACAGGCAGGCACGCTATGGCATGATTGCCATCGGCAGTTCCGACGCGGCCGTCACCGAAGCGCGTGACCGTCTCGAAGCCGCCGGTGTCCCGGTCGATTACATGCGCGTCCGCGGTTTCCCCTTCAGCGACGACGTCACCGCCTTCATCGACGCGCATGAGGAAGTGTTCGTCGTCGAGCAGAACCGCGACGCACAGCTGATGAACCTGCTGATCACGGAAACCAGCGCGCCAAAGGAAAAGCTGGTGCCTGTTCTGCATTATTCCGGTGAACCGCTGAATTTCCGTTTCGTCTATGAGGCTGTGGAAACCGCCCTGAAAGTGAGGAAAATCGCATGACCTCCTTCGTTAAACCCAAAATCCGTAGACTGAACGAGCCGACCAACGGACTTGGCAAGACACGCGCGGATTATGATGGCGCGATGTCTACCCTCTGCGCCGGCTGTGGCCACGACAGTGTGACCGCTGCCCTTGCCCGCTCTTTCTATGAGCTTTCGACAGACCCGAAAGATGTCGTCAAAGTCTCCGGGATCGGTTGCTCCTCCAAGACGACGACTTACTTCCTGAAGGATGCCCACGGCGCCAACACGGTCCACGGCCGGATGCCCTCCTTCGCAACCGGCGCGGCTGCCGTGAACAAGAACCTCACCTATGTCGGCGTATCGGGCGATGGCGACAGCCTTTCCATCGGGCTCGGTCAGATGGCTCATGCCATTCGGCGCAATGTCGATATGATCTACATGTTGGAGAACAATGGCGTATACGGACTGACGAAAGGCCAGTTTTCGGCGTCCAGCGATATCGGCTCCAAGGCAAAAAAAGGTGCCACAAACATGCTGCCGCCGATCGATCCGGCCATCATGGCGCTCTCCATCGGCGCGACCTTCGTGGCGCGCAGTTTTTCGGGTGACAAGCAACAGCTCGTTTCCCTCATCAAGGCCGGGATCGCGCATCGGGGCTTTGCCCTGATCGACGTGATCTCCCCCTGTGTTAGCTTCAATGACCACAAGGGGTCCACCAAGTCCTACGCCCACACATATCAATACTACCACAAGGCCGTGCACGCCGATTATGTGCCGCCGAGCGAAGAGATCACAGCCGCCTACGACGAAGGCGAAGCCATGCCGGTGGAATTGCATGATGGTGGTTCCATCATGCTTCGCAAGCTGGACGCGGACTATGACCCGACCGACCGGGCATCGGCCATGGAGAAGCTGATGCAGAGCCAGCAGACGCAGGAAATCCTGACAGGCCTGCTCTATATCGACGAATCCCGCCCGGCGATGGCAGAACACAAAAAACTTCCGGATACGCCATTGCATTCCATCCCCTATTCGAAACTCAATCCGGGGGCGGACGCCCTTCGCAAGCTTCAGGACGAGTTCCGCTAAACGCCTTCTCAGGCTGGCATGCGGCGAAAGGCCTGTTACACTCATCCAATCAGAAACGTTCCGGGTGGGAGTGTGACGTGCAGCTAGCTCAGATCCTAAGGCGCCTGACCGGGCTCGCCCTGCTTGCGGTCGCCGCCTGTGCCTCCCCTTCATCGGCACAATCGGCTGATTTCCCGGAGGAAGACCCGGCCTGGCCGCGAACGGAATTCACGATTTCAGATGGTTCAGCCGGGACGAAAGGATTCAATACCCAACCTGCACGCAAGGAAGACTGGCCATTTTTCGCTGCCCTTCGCGGGACGCGTGAAGGTGTCGTCACCTATGACTGCGGTGGCACGGCCATCTCGCCCGAATGGGTCCTGACAGCGGCGCACTGTGTGGAAGGTGCCTCGGCAAACACGTCAGGGCGGTGGGAGCGGCCAGGCTCTGGTCAGCTGCAGATTGTGCTCGGCGCCAAAGACCTGACAGCCGTTACCAGCGCGAATGTCTATAACGCAGTGGACGTACGGATCGCCCCCAGCTTCACGCGCGGCGGCCAGAACAAGGTTCCCGTGAATGACATCGCTCTGGTCCGGCTGGACAGGTCTTGGAACGGTCCCGTCGCACGGCTGTCCGCCAGCAGCGCGTCGGACGTCGACCGCTTCTTCGGCCCCGCCTACTTTGCCGGTTTCGGCAAGACCGACATGCGGCAGCAAAAGCCGGAGTCCTACACGTCAGCGGAAGGCCCCTTCGCCGCGTACACCAGCATTCTCGGCAATGCGATGATCCCGACGCGCAGCCCGGACGCCTGCAGCAATGATTACGAAGTGGAAGCCTATGACAGCGCCAGCATGATCTGCGCCGGATATGACACCGGAATTATCGACTCCTGCCAGGGCGACAGCGGCGGCCCGCTCATCGCCAGGGACTTCGCTGGCAGGGTCTACCAGATCGGCATTGTCAGCTTCGGGGAGAGTTGTGGCGTGCGGGGCAAGCCGGCTGTCTATACGCGCGTATCCGGCTTCAAGGATTTCGTGCTGTCCGTCGTGCCCGACGCTGCTTTCGTGGACGCCAAGCCGGAAAAGACCGTCTACATGACGAAAGCCGGGCTTGAAAATCTGATCCGGACGCTCAAACCCGCCGACGGCAAAATTGGCATCCGTATCAATGACGGCGCTTCGACATTCCGGTCCGGGGAACGGGTCCGGATATTTGTCGACCCTTCGATAAAGGGCCGCCTCTGGGTCTTTGATCTCGATCCGTCCGGCACCGTCAGCTGCCTCTTCCCCTGCAATGCGGGCGAAGTCGACACGGCACTTGTCGAGCCCGGCCAGTCTGTCGTTCTGCCACCCGGAGGGGTCTCGATCAGCGTGTCACCGCCGACCGTCCCTGGCAAAAGCACGCTGGCCGCGTTCGTCCTGCCGGAACGCATGGCCCTGATCGGTGATACGCTGCCCGATCTCAGCCGCACCAAGGGGCCGATCAGGACGGTGTGGCAGTCTTACTCCGACATCCTCGTGTTTGAAGTCCGGGACGCAATGTCAGATTCCTCCCCTTCCGATCCCTATGCCAATACCGGCATGGGCTTGGTCACATATAGCGTCAGCGAGTGAGTCCCGTGATGAAGAGTTTCATGCGCCTGTCTGTTGTTATCGCTGCAGTTCTGGGGCTTGCAACGGCATGCCAAACCAGGCCCGAAGATGCCCCGAGCGAGACGCAACTCGCATGGACCAGTACGCTCGACGCAGATGCCCGCGCCTCTGACCGCATCGTCAACGGAGACCGCTCCTCGCTGGCGCAGTGGCCCTATATCGCCGTTCTGCGGCACGAGACGCGGAGCGGGCGGCTGCAGTATTTCTGTGGCGGCTCATTCGTCGCCCGCCGCTGGGTGCTGACCGCAGCGCATTGTTTCGAAGGAGAATCCCGCAGGCTGGAGGACCGCTGGGAGTGGAGCCCCCGCGCAAAACTCGAAGTCGTCGGGGGCACGGACGACCTCGGCGCCGGTGACGGAACCGTGTTTGAAGTGGACTCCGTCATGATCCATCCGGACTATAAGCCGACTATGGAAGTCTCACCCGGTGTCTGGGAGGGCTCCGAGAATGACGTTGCACTGGTCCGGATCGGACGCACATGGACCGGCCAGCTGGCCCGACTCTCATCCGGCGGCCCATCCGACAGCGACGCGAATGGCGCCCGCGCCTTCGTGGCCGGTTTCGGGAAGCAGGCAGATTCCGGCGCGCAGGCGAGGCTGGAGACATTCCGCATCGGCGCCACTGACCGCACGGGTCAGGCCGGTTCGCGCTACCTCTACCACGCCATGCTGCCCATGAAGCCGCCGGAGGTCTGCGGCGCGCAATATGCGGATCTGGCCTATGACGGCAGCACGCAGATCTGCGCTGGCCGCAAGTTCGGCGGCACCGACAGCTGCCAGGGCGACAGCGGCGGCCCGCTGGTCGCACTGGATGCGAGTGAGCGCACCTATCAGGTCGGCATTGTCAGCTATGGTTTCGAATGCGCTGCAGCGAAATCCGAAGGCGTCTACACCCGTGTCTCCCCCTATCGCGACTGGATCGAGACGACCGCGCGCGGTGCGATGTTCGTGGATGCAGATCCCGAACAGGTATTCGTGGCGACGGCCGAAACCATGGAAGCCATGGCCCGGGTGCTGGGCCCGACCAGCGACCAGATAGACCTGTCCGTCACGCAGGAAGGCGAAGGAGGCAATGCCGCACTGAACATAGCGGTGACGCCCAAAATCGACGGGCGGCTCATTGTCTTCGAACTCGAGCATTCAGGCCGGATCAACACCTACTTTCCAAACGACCGGACGCCGGAGGAAAATGCCATTGTCAAAGCCGGGCAAACCGTCCGCCTGCCGGAAGTTCCGTGGATGGTCATCCCCCCGGCAGAAGGCGGCGCCACCATCTATGCTTTCGTCATTCCGGAAAGCGTTGCCTTCGCCGGTGACCTTCTGCCAACGCCAGCGCGGATGCGGACCGTCGCCGAAGAGGCGCAGCCGGAGCGGGAGCCCATCGACTTTGCAACCCGCATGCTGACGGAAGTCGCCAACCGGTCCAGTGAAGGTGGCCTGTCAGATTGGGCTGCGGCGACCGCGACTTACTGATCGTCACCGAGTTCGGCGGCCAGCAATTCCTCAAGCTTTAGGTCGGCCTGTTCGAGCAAATCGTTCGCCGCATCGATTTCGTCCATCGGCTTCGGCCCGCGCCAGTTGAGGTGCCGCTCAATATCGAACAAGGCATCTTCGACATCGTCCTGCGCCGGGATCAGGTAATCCGATGTGAGACCGTCCTGAGCGAGCGTCCGGCGAAGGTCCAGCACAGCGCGCCGCAGGGAACGTTCCAGCGTGCGCTGTGTGAGCAGCTCATCTGTGCGCTCTTCTTCGTCGGCTTCCCGGGCGCCGTCCTTGTCGATCTGCCTGCGAAGTTCCTCCTCGGCGGCAGCCTGAACTGCGTTGGACCGCAACAGAGACCCGACATCGGACAGAAGCGGATCGCCCCGTTTGAGTTCCAGGACATCGACGAATAGGTTGAAGATACCCGAATCACGGTCGACGCCCGAATAGTCGAGCGGCATCCACCCTGTTTCGAGTCCCGCCGCCGCCGCGCCCGATATATATTGTCCACGCTTCAACTCAGGAAATTTGAAGACACCCCGGGCAAAGCCAGACGCGTCATGAAACTCGACCGCCCCTTCAGGCGTGAACTGAACATAGGTGCGCGGTTCAGGCCGTTCGAAATCCAGAACCAGAAGATAGTCGCGGGAATCGTAGCGCGCCTGGCGCTCGAACTCGTTTGACACGACTTTAAGAAGCTCTCCGGAAAAATAGCCAGACAGCTCATCATCCGGAACGAGACGGATCTCGGCATAAAATGAAGGCCGGGAGACAAGCCCCAGCCGGTTCCACTCTGCCAGGAACTCCGGCGGCGCATTGCCGAAGGCTGGTCCGGACGGGTCGAACCCTTCGCGGATCACATGAACGCACGCCGCGTTGCGATTGAATTCCATCATGTCCGGGCTGGTGAACAGTTTCCCGCTGACAACGCCCGTGCTGCGGTCGATCTTCGGGGCGCCCATCTGCTGCAGCCAGGCACCAACAGAATCAAACGCCAGCATGCCGGCCTGAAGGGCCAGTTCCTGCCCGAAGCCCAGCGTACGATCGCCCGGCCCGCGGGTGTCTTCCGGCAAACACGCATCATCCAGCATGACCCGCAGGTCGGAGCCCATACCGTCCGAAACGACCGGTGGCCGTGTATTGATGCTTCTTGTCAGACACCCGGTCAGCGCGGTGCACGCACCAATCATCGCCGTGAACGCCAGCAGGCTGCGCCTATTTCCCACGACCCGACTCCTCACTCTAAACCGGTCTGCCCTGTACCGGACACGCCCCGCTTTCCCCTGAGAAATCAATTCACAACAGAATTAGGGCCACCGCAACCATAACCGTGCCGGGATATGACATTCTGAATGCCAGTCACGCTTCGCCCGGCATGTTGCGCCCGGATCGGTTTCACCTCTGAAGCGACGATTTCCGGTCAGGCTTTCCCCATTGAGGGCCTGATGCGTGAAAGTCACACCCGGCATTGATCCTTCAAAATAATCAATTGGTCTAATCGCCACAGAATTGACTTCCGGCGAACAACGTGTTCATTCAATTTCAACAAGCGTTGAATTTACTCAACAATCGTTGAAGTGACGCGATCCATCAGGGAGGAATTAGGATGCACCCGAAAACCAGACTCGCATTGTATGCGCTCGCCGCGACGGCCTTGACCCCCGTTATGCCCGCCTGGGCACAGGACACCGGCGATCAGGAAGACACGACTCGCAAACTGGGCCCCGTCACGGTTACCGCGCAACGGCGCGAAGAAGACCTTCTGGACGTGCCCCTGTCCGTCACAGCCATCGGCTCCGAGCGCCTGGAACTCACCGGCGCGGTCGATATCACCTCCATCCAGCGCTCCACTCCGAACGCCACGATTGAAGTCGCACGCGGATCGAACTCGACGCTGATCGCCTTCATCCGCGGTGTCGGCCAGCAAGACCCGCTCTGGGGCTTCGAGCCGGGCGTCGGCCTCTATGTCGATGACGTCTACATCGCCCGCCCTCAGGGCGCGATCCTCGACATTTTCGACGTCGAGCGCGTTGAAGTTCTGCGCGGCCCGCAAGGCACGCTTTATGGACGCAACACAATTGGCGGCGCGATCAAATATGTGACGAAGCCGCTGGGCGGCGAACCGGACCTGAAGGTCAAGGCCAATCTCGGCAGCTACAGCCAGGCCGACGTCATCGTATCCGGCTCCACACCGCTCAGCGACACGTTCGCCGTTGGCGGCGCCATCGCGAAGTACACGCGAGACGGTTACGGCAAGAACCTCAATACAGGCGCTGAGCATTACAACAAGGACCTGCTGGCCTATCGCCTCAGCGCCGAATGGACCCCGACGGACGATTTCTCGCTCCGGTTCGCTTATGACAAGTCCGAAGACGACTCCAATGCGAAGCACGGCCATCGCCTCCTTCCGAGTGCAGACGGCACGATCCCGGTTACCAGCGATGTTTACGACACCCGCGCCGGTATTGGTGACGACAACTCGGTCGAGACGGAAGGCTACTCTCTGACGGCTCAGTGGGACGTGAACGACATCGTCACCCTGAAATCGATCACGGCCTATCGCGAAGGCTCCACCATTACGCCCATCGACTTCGACGCCCTGCCCCAGCCGGACTTCGATGTGCCTGCGTACTACAATGATGATCAGTTCTCGCAGGAATTCCAGCTTCTCTACAATAACGGCCCGCTGAGCGGCGTTGCCGGCATTTACTACCTGGATGGCAATGCTGACGGCGCCTTTGACGTCATCCTCAGCTCCCTTGGCCTCTCGATCTACCAGGGGGGCGCGCAGGAGAAAGAGAACTTCTCCATCTATGGCGACTTCACCTACGAACTGAACGACAAGTGGAGCGTGTCGCTTGGCGGCCGCTACACCGAAGACAAGACGACGGCTGACGTTCTCCGTGAAGCCTGGCTTGGCCTCGGAACAGGGTCGTTCGATCCGTCGAACACGACGTCCGTTTTCCTCGTCACCCAGACCGACTATCAGGGCGTCGAGCGGAAGGACGACCAGTTCACGCCGCGCGTGTCCGTATCTTACAAGCCGACTGACGACCTGAACCTCTACGCAACCTACGCACAGGGCTTCAAGGCAGGCGGCTTCGACCCGCGGGCCCGTGAAGACCTCGACCCGACCGGCCTCTCCCGCCAGGGCTTTGGCCCGGAACAGGTCGACTCCTACGAGTTGGGGATGAAAGGCTCGTTCTTCGATGACAGCCTCTTGCTCAACACGGCCGTGTTCTTTGCGGACTATACGGATCAGCAGATCACCGTTCAGAGCGGCGCAGACACCGACAATGACGGCGTCAACGACACGTTCGTATCGTCCGTGTTCAACGCTGGCGCGTCCGAATACAAAGGCCTGGAAATCGAGGGCACCTGGTTTGCCACCGACAACCTGACCCTGTTCGCAACGCTCGGCTATATCGACGCCCAGATCAATGAGATCCTGTCTGGCGGCGTCAACGTCGCCGACGCATTCGTGACGCAGAACACGCCGGAACTGCAGGGCCAGATTTCCGCGAACTATAACTTTGACCTAGGCGCAGACCGCGGAGACCTCTCTCTGACCGGGACAGTGTCCGGCCGTGACGAGTACTATCTGTTCAACGTTCCGAACGAAGGCTTCCCGGCCGGTCAGAACGCAATCTTCCCGGGCGGCGGACCGAAGCTGGATCCGTCTGGTTACTACCTCTTCGACCTCAGCGCCGTCTGGACTTCGCCCTCCGGCAAGTACCGGGTTGGCGCGCATGGCCGGAACCTGACTGATCAGGAGTACCGCGTGGCAGCCTATAACTTCGTCACGCCGAGCCAGCTCGGTCTTGATGCCGCCTACTCGGCCTTCTACGGCCCGCCGCGGACCTTCACTGTTTCGCTGTCAGCTGACTTCTAAGCGGATGGCGGGGGCAGCTTGCTGTCTCCGCCACCGATCATGACTTCCGTTATCGCTCAGATACGGACGCGTCATTCCTCCTTCAACGACGCGCGGACGGCCCTTTGCGGGGCCGTCCTTTTTTATCCGCTGTCATCTGCTTACGGAATGCTTCAAATCCGGCCGTGGTGAACTGCACCATGTGCTCGCAGGCATCCATCAGGTCGCTGGAACGGCACGAGCCGCCAGAGAGATGATCAATACGTCCGGTCTGGGCGAATGTCAGCGTCAGGGCGCCTGACAGGCAATGATAGCCCCAGTACAGATCCCGATCCTCAACGCCCGGCAGCGCGAGACGGAGCGCGTCCATGAAGCGGTAAACGAGCGGATCGAAGAACTGGGTCATCAGTTGCCCGCCCCATTCGGGCGAGTTGTTCACATATGCGATGAGGGCGTAATAGTTTTTCCAGCCCTCTTCCTCGACCTGCTCTCCCGTCAGCATCGGCTCGAGATAGGCGCGGATAATCGCTTCGACACTCGGCGCCTGATCGCTTTCCACAAGACATTGGTCCAACTGATCCAGACGGGCCTTGTTGAGAATTTCAGCGCGCCGGAACAGAACCGCATCGAACAGGTCGCGCTTCGGGCCGAAATAGTAATTGGGCAAAGCGAGGTCGACCCCCGCACGCCTGGCGATTGCCCGCAATGTCACGCCGTCATAGCCGTGCTTTGCGAACTGTTCCTCAGCCGCATCGAGAATAGCGGTCCGCCGGTCCAGTCGGGGTTCTGTTTTGTTCACACTCATACAACGCTAGTAGACTGCACACTCAGGGAGATCAACGATACCCCTAGGTGACATACCCAGGGCCCTCACCAAGCTTATGCTTGCCATCTCCTCAGGAATAGTCCAATTTCAACGCTTGTTGAATAAATAGAAATACCGATCAGGTATCAAGAAGCCAGGGGAAGAGATGTGAGCGACGCTGTTCGGCCACCTACAGGGCATCCAGCTGATTTGCTGCCATGTGACTATCGGCAGGCTCAGGGCAGAACGCCCCTGCCGGGGAACCGCCCATGACAGATGACATTTATTACCGCTCTGCGGATGGGTTGAATCTCTATGCGAAGCGCTACGGCGCAGCAGATGCACCGCTCAGCATACTGTGCATGCACGGCCTGACCCGGAATCACAAGGATTTCGAACCGATGATAGCGGCCCTGCCGGACCGCTATCAGTTCATTGCCGTCGATGTGCGAGGCCGCGGCCTTTCAGACCGGGACCCGAACGCAGAGAACTATTCTCCCGCTGTCTATGCCGGCGATATGGCTGCCTTGCTGGACCATCTGAACCTGACGCGTGTTGCACTCATCGGAACATCGATGGGCGGACTGATGTCCATGATCATGATGAAGACCATGCCGGAACGCGTCAGCGGCGTTGTCCTGAATGATGTCGGCCCCGTCTTTGAGAAATCAGGACTGGACCGAATCGCCGCCTATACAAGTGACACCGAACCAAAGGCCGGGTGGGACGACGCGGCCAGATCCGTCGGGGAAGTTCAGGCAGAGATCTTCCCCGACTATGGCCCGGAGCAGTGGATGGCCTTTGCCCGCCGCACCTATCGGGAACTGGATGACGGACGCGTGGCGCTTGACTACGATCCGGCCATCACCCGCACAGTCGGACAAGTGCGCCCCGGCCTCCTGACACGGATCGCCATGTGGAAGCTCTACAAGGGAATGTCGAAGGTCCCGCTTCTTCTGATCCGTGGAGAAACATCCGATATCCTATCGGCAAAGACGGCCGCGAAGATGATCAAAAAGCACCCTGACGCATCCCTCGTTACCGTTCCCCGCATAGGGCACGCCCCCATTCTCGACGAACCGGAAGCCCTTGAAGGCATCCGGACCTTCCTGGCCAATATAGAAGCTCGCACATGACCGCTGTCACGCCTACCGCACCCGCAACCGCCATTCCCGGCCGCGCCTGGGTCCTTGCCGTCCTGACGCTGACCTACACGTTCAATCATATTGATCGTCAGGTCCTGGTGATCCTGCTGGAGCCGATCAAGGCAGAGCTGAACCTGCGTGACGGGGACCTCGGTATGCTGACCGGCATCGTGTTCGCCGGCTTTTACGCCACGCTTGGTATTCCGGTGGCGATGTGGGCCGACCGGGGCAACCGCCGGAACATCATTGCGCTCGCCCTGACAATCTGGTCGGCGATGACCGCGCTGTCCGGATTGGCCCAGACCTATTGGCAATTGCTGCTGGCGCGCATGGGGGTTGGTGTCGGGGAAGCCGGCGGTACACCGCCTGCGACATCCATGATCGCAGACCTTTACCCGCCAAAGGAACGCGCCACAGCGATGGGCATTTACACGACCGGCATTGGCCTCGGCGTGATGGCTGGCTTCGCCCTTGGCGGAATCATCTACGAACATTTTGGCTGGCGCGCCGCTTTCTTCGTGGCCGGGGTTCCTGGCTTGTTGCTGGCATTACTTGTCCGCTTCACGGTGAAAGAGCCTGCGCGTGGCCTAGCCGACCAGCAGCAGGTTGAGGGGGATGCGCCGTCATTCCCGGAAACGATCCGCTTTATCCTTGGTCAGTCGTCTTACCTCTGGCTGCTGGCCGGATGCCTCCTGATCTGTATTTCCTCGAATGCGTTTCTCGTGTTCACCTCGGGCCACCTGCAGCGCACTTATGGCCTGACCCCCGGCGAAGTGTCCTTGCCACTCGGCGTGCTCATTGGCGGTGTCGGCAGCGTAGGCGCTGTTGTACTGGGCGCAGTTTGCGACCGCCTGTCCGCAAAGGATATGCGCTGGCGGCCGCTGATGATTGCGATCTGCGCAGGCCTTGCCCTGCCGTTCGCCTGGATGTTCCTGCATGCCCCGAACGTCTGGGCAGCCTATGCGTGGAACCTGGTTCCGGCTTTCATCGGTCTGATTTATGCGAGTATCGCCTACACCGCGTCACAGGAACTGGTTCAGGTCCGCATGCGGTCTTTCGCATCAGCCTTCATGTTGTTCTGCCTGACGCTCATCGGTATCGGCGGTGGGCCCTGGATCGCAGGCGAGCTCAGCGATTATTTTGCGGCGCAAGGCGCACACAATTCTCTCGCGAGATCCCTGGAAATGATGCTGATGTTCAATCTTGCATCCATCGCCTGCCTGCTCATGGCCACCCGCAACTACCGCCGCGACGCTGCGCGCGCCGCAGCAGCGTGACGCGCCAGATGGCTTCACCCCTCTAAAGCAAAAAAGTCCGCAGCTGGGCTAACCAGACCAGTGCGATGCCAATCGCCAGGAAAGGGCCAAACGGCATCAGTCCGGAGGGTTTACGTCTGGCCAGCATGAGGGCACCCGCAAACAACAGGCCTGAACTGCTCGCGATCAGCACGATCCAGGGAAGGCCAATCCAGCCACACCATGCGCCACCGGCGGCGAGCAATTTTGCATCGCCCCGGCCCAACCCGTCACTACCGCGTAAAGCGCGGTATCCCTTTTCCACCGCAAAGAAAAAGAGATAACCCGCAAGGGCGCCGATTATGGCGGCCCAGACACTCCCGGTAAAATACCAGAACTGAACGATGCCCGCGCCAATCAAAGGAAGGGTCAGAACATCCGGCAAGCGCATGGTTCGCAAATCGATCCATGAAAGTGCGGCCAATGCCGGCAACAGAACAATGGCCCAAAGCAGCACGTCAATGTTCATGATGATGCTTTCCCTTCCCGGCCCCGCCGTCACCGCCTTAGCATAGAAGGAACACCCCAAAACGAAAACGCCCGGGCACATAGCCCGGGCGAATTGCAAAATGCTCTGATCCCTCTCAGAGAGACGACGAAATCGCCGGACCTTTCAGGGTGTAGACATCATTGCCCAACGCCACATCCATTTGCAGGAAGCCTTCCTCCATCGAAGGAATGGAAGCAGGAAGCTTGTCTCCGATGCCGCGCATCAGCGTTGTTCCATTTGCTGAGACGACCGACCAGCCGACCGGCTCGAATTGCTCGCTGTAGTCTGCGGTCAGTTTGGCACGAGCCGCGGCAACAGTCGGCATCGGCGCGTCCAGACGCCCGTCAATCCGGGCGAACAGTTCCACGACATACACCATGCCATTGGCTTCGATGGCAGCAACACCCATATGGTCGAACGCGTTACGCTTGAAGTTTTCGGCATTCGCCTTGTCGGCCATCATAACCTTCTGAATGTCTTCGGCGGACGTACCCGCCTTGACGACGACCACATTGGCACCAAAGGCACCGATCAGACCGCTGCGCTCCATCATCCGCACACGGTCCAGGTGTGTCCGGCCTTCCAGGTCTTCATGAGCTGCGTAGCCGCGCACTGCCATGTCATAGGCATGAAGACGGGCCGCATCCATCAGCGAGCTGAGCGATTCCAGCTCAGACGCCCCGTGCTCAGCACGCTGTTCGCCCGCAAGGCGCAACAGCTGGTTTGCCGCAGCCGAGTCCGTCTTGATGCCGTCGATGCCTTGAAGACAGGCATTGGCTTCTTTCTGGAACGCCGTCGGCGAAATCCCATAACCATCGGACAGGTCACAGGCAGGATCTGCAAAGGCGGGCCCGCTCAGAGCCGCAAGGGCTAGCGCCGAAACGGACAGAAATTTGTATGTGCTTCGTAACATAACTGTCACACTACGCTGTGTGACGATTATGTGTCAATTACGTACAATATTGAGTATTTTTTATGTATCGCAGCAATTACTACAGGACACAATAGGTCATTCAGGCTGGCAAGCGGTCAATCCTGTAAGCGGCGTTATGATTTCCCAGCCCTGAACATCCTGTGAAATCATGCGGGCGAGCGGCACTCTGCGCCCTCCATCGATCTCCTCACCCGGCGACAGGGTCAAAGAGACAGGTCGGGAATCTGCGCTGCGAAGAGTCATTCGCGTGAGGAACTGCCCGAAAATATCGCCGCTCTGCGACTCAACCCCCATTGTCTGTTCCTGCCCCTCGAACACCACTTCCGCGGTATCGGTACCGGCAACATGGAAAAACACAAAGTGACGGGGTTCATCGCGCGACCAGAGGAACAGGCCGCAGGTTCCCGGTTCAAGTGTCTGGGCCGGCAGCGAATTCGTTGCCACGACATCGGCCGCCGGGCCTGCGGCATTCCTGTTCGCCGGCACGGAGGTGTCTGACGACGCACAGGCACATACAAACACCAGACTGCAAACCAAAGCTCGAAACATCACTGGCTTCTCTCCCCTTGCCCATTCTCTTGCGTGTAGACAAACCGTCCCGCTTCGTTGGTAAACCCGGCCATTAGCAGAGCACTCGCCTGATCCTCCGGCACATCCCATAGTTCCAGTCGGCCGCCACCATTAAGATAGGCGTTCGCCGAAATCTGCGTGCCGTCGGCGGCCCGGCCCTCCATGGAAATGGCCAACTGCCCCTGGTCACATGATAGCGTACCGGTCAATTCCGGCCAGGTCGCTCCGTAAACGGCTGATATGCGCGACAACGCATCGGTTGTGGCATGTCCACTTGCCTCCCGGCACCCTGTTCGCGCGGCATCAATTGAAACATCTGTCAGGCGCAATGAAACATCCTGCGCAGGAAAAGAGGATGAAATACGTGTCGCATCGAAAGTCAGCGCAGCCTGCCCTTTGCGGATTCGGATGCCATTGGATGCCAGGCCGGCCAGTGCGTTGCCCCGCCGGTAGGGACCTCTCCAGCGGACCATATGGCCAGGCTCCCCCTTCAGGACACGAAGCAGACTGAAGTCACCCTCCACAGCCCCTGCCACATCCCCCTGAACAACAAGCCCCGTAACTTGGCCATGCCAGACCGTGCCGCGCGCTTGCTGCCAGCCGATGCCCTGCTGAACAAGGCCCGACTGCCTCAGTGCGAACAAGAGCGGGATGTTGGCGACCAGCGCACAAGCGAACACACCGACAAACGCCGTGGAAAGCAGCAGCTTTTTTCCCATCAGGAACCGCCTCCACCAAATTCGAAACTTGCCCGCACCGTCCCCGACGCATCGGCAAAAACCGACGCCTGCGCCGGCTGCGCGCCCAGCTGACGCTCAGCCATTTCCAACCAGGAAAACAGCGACTGTACAGACGCCTGATCAAACTGAATGATAATCGCGCCGCGCTCATTTGTCTGAAGGCGTGAAACGGCAAGACCGCGCTGGCTGGCAAGATCGACCAGACGCGCCCTCAGATCCTCACCAGAAACCGACATCGCCGGCAGGTCACGGCCGCCGCCAACGACAGGCCGTGCCGCCACAACGGCATCCAGCGTGCGGGATGCAACCGCCAGGGACGCTTCGGCGCTCTCCCTGGCCGCCAGCAACGGACGCACGATCAGGACATTCGCCAGCAGAGCCGTTGCCAAAAGTCCGGCAAACAGGATCAGAAGACGCTCCCGCACCGACCGGGTGGACCAGTATTCCATCATGACGGCAACTCCAGGATCAGATCGCCCACGACACGGCCATCCTCGACCCGGGCGTCTCCGAGGCGAACGGCCAGCCCTCCGGACTCGATAGAGGATTTCAGAGCCTCGTCATCACCGAAAGCGCTATAGATCAGTTTGGCCTGCAGCTGGCCGCTGCCGGCATCGTAGCGAAGGCTTGAAAGCTGGGTTCCTTCGGTCTGACCCAGCGCCGCATACAGGACGCCCGTCATCTGCCTGAAACTGACTGCCCGCCCTTCTGGTCCTCCAGACCGCTGCCGGACGGCCGTCAGAATGTTTGACGGAACAGGCTCACCCGGGAAAAGGGCTGTAAAATTATCGCGCGTTTGCTGCGTTAGCTCTGCTTCCAGCCGCTTCATCGTCTGAATACTGGCAAATGTGTAGAGGCCCCAGACAACCGCCAGGGCCGCCGCCAGCCCCGCTAGCAGGCGGAAACGCCTGAAGTCCACCGGAAGTTCAGCCTTTCGCGCAAATTCCGCCTGGCGCAAATCAATCCCGGTTTCGCCGGACGCAGCATATCCTGCCAACAGAAGCAGCGCGTCGTCGGGCACTTCAACCGCCTGGCCTGCCTTGTCCAGAAGCACCGAAACAAGTTCTTCGGGGAGGGATTTATCGATGGCGAGTCTCACGCCCCCGGCGGCGGCGATAATGTGCTGGCCAATATCCTGCGGAGCTGAGCCCTCTGGCAGCAAAGTCACATCCGGAACGAGACGGGCATCCTCCAGCCCCGCCTCTGCCAAGCGCAACATCCACGCGTCCATGACAGCTTTTGCCACGAGACAGGCATCGGCCTGCTCACCGCTTTTCTTGCGCGGGTCAATCGCGACATGCAAAGTTTCGACCGGGACAGAGACATCATCCTCGACCGCAAAGCGGGCCGCACGCAGCCAGTCTGCGCGCCGTGTGCCCACCAGCCTTACCTGCGCCAACGCCACTTCGGTCGCCGGCACAATGATGGTCACCTCATCGGAACCGGACGGCATGACGTCTGGCCGCTCCACAGCGACGCGTCCTTGCTCAACCGCCACAAATCGCCAGCTCTCGCCTGGCGCTGGAAGCAAGCCAACAAAATGCCGGGCCATCAGAATTCCCTCCGCACCAGAGATATGAGCGCGACATCGCCGCTTTCTGCGCGCTGATAAAGCGCCTGGTACCCAGTGACCAGATCACCGGTGCCAATATCCATATCAGCCGCCAGGAAGCTGGACTTGATCGACAGAGCCGCTTCGTTGCGCGCATCCGGAGCAATCCGGTTCACGACGTCTTCTGCCAGAAAATCATCCACTTTCAGCCATCCCCCAGTTGGGCGGGATTCGATCAGAGACCGGGCGGCATCCTCAGTCAGCTCGCCCGAAAACAGCGACACCAGAAGCGGCGCCTGTGCTGGCATGAGCGTATTTATGTTGAGGACAGACTGTTCCCGGCCGGGACGAAGGCATAGAAGCCCCTCCACCCGCGACCTGACATCTGGATCGAAACCCGCAACCGATCTCAATTCGCTTATACTGCGCAGCTGCGTATTCGCGGCGCGATACGGTTCGGCTTGAGAGGCGTAGTATCCATCCTCGGCACCATAGGTGCGTGAGGAAAAGTCTGCATCCACCCAATCCGCCAGCTTCTGACCGAGAGACTGGGCTTCCGCATTGTTCAGTCCGGCCGCCACCAACAATGTTTCAAACGGCGCCAGCGCGTTTTCACTCACACCGCCATCTCCGGCCTCATCAATGAGGGCATTCAGATTGAAGCAGTTCGAAGCTTCCTGTGCCTGCAGCACAACCATGCCTCTGCCTGCAGGCAAGGTCACCGGATTGGAAAGAAGGTCTGACTCCAGGTTCAAAACGCCTTCGGTCACTTTCATCAAATCTGTCAGGCGGGACGCAGCCGCATTTGCCGCCCCGCGCGCGACCCAGAAAGTTTCAGCGCGCGAATTGGAAGACTTCGCTATAAGGACAGCACGCGCCAGCGCATCCGTCGCAGCAATGGCAGCGGCGGACATCAGCATGACGATGACCAGTACCGAAAGCAGGCTTGCGCCTGTTTCTTTGTCAGTTCGCACGCTCATCCGCCCCCTCCCATAATGAAGAGCTGGGTCAGCACGTCCTTGTCTGAATATTCGAACTTCAGTTCGATTGCTTCGGGCATGTCCTCAGAACCGGCATTCCATTCTGGCAGCCAGTCCCGCCCATTGAAATAACGTGCTGTCATGCGGTCTACGCCGGCTGCCAGTACGCGCTCCACATAAGGTGTCTCAGAAGAGGGATCAGGTCTCAACCAGGCGCGGCGGACCAATTCGCCGTTCCGAAATGCGTATTCGATCGCGAGGAGACTGGACCGGGTATCGTCCGGAGCCGGATGGCTCCAGCCATCACGGACCAATGCGAGAAACGAACCTGATGTGTAGCCAGGGCGCTCCGTTTTCCCAGCCAGGGAAATGGTATTGGCAAAATCATCCCGCATCAGCGTGTGCGCCAGGTCCGCACTGCTGACAGCCTCTGTGGTCTGACCCAGCCGATCCGACGCCCTGACTGTTCCAATCAGAAGCGTTGAGCCTGCAATGGCAATCATCGACGTCAGCGCCAGCGCGACAAGCATTTCGATCAGGGTAAATCCGGCATCGCGGCTCATGGCGCCACCCTTACCAGCGTATCGCGAGTGGCCAGTTGCTGCCCCGTCGATGCGTCGCTCACCGTCACGCGGACGCCTGCCAAGCCTTCAGGTTCGCGGACTTCTATCTGGCGAACCCATTCGAAACTCTGACCGCGCTGTTCGCTCTGACCTGACATGGAACCCGCGCGCAGAACCGCCGGATCGGCCACCGCCTCGACAAGTCGGTTGTCTGCCTCAATGGCGGCGAGCGCGAGACTACGCGTGTGCCGTGCATTCGCAGTCGTTTCATTCACAAGGTGAGCAAGCCCGATCGCCGCTGTGGAAAACACCATCAGCGCCACCATCACCTCGGCAAGGGTGAAGCCGCGGTCGTTCATCGGTCCGGCCGCCCGGTAAGTGCAACGTCCAGAACTTTCGCGCCCTTCGCAAACCGCACATCGGGGCCGGACACTATTCCGGAGGCGTCTGCAATAATCTGTGGGCGAACCTCTTCCGTCTCGCCCTGTTTGTCGGTGACAAGACTGGCGGTGACACCGCCCGTCAACTGCCGGGCCGTTCCCTGAACTGGCAGCCAGCGCCCATTGATGCGCGTGTAAACCAGGTATGTATTCTCTTCGAAACGGATGCCTTGCGCCTGCCCCCGGGTGATTGCCTGATCCATCGTGCGAGCCAGCACCGTTTCGAACTGAGCCGTTTCGGTCTGCAGGGCATCGGGCCGTGACGGCATAGCCATCACGACCATGGCGCTTGCCAGCGCCATGATGAACAAGGCGACCATGATCTCCACAAGGGAGAAGCCGCCATCCCGATACAGGCCTCTACGCACGAAACAGCCTATTCCCAGTTACCGATGTCGTCTGCCGTTCCGGGTTTGCCGTCGGGTCCGGAAGAGTAAACATCGTAGCCCGTACCGGACCTCTGCCCCGGCACGTCATACTGATAAGGATTGCCCCATGGGTCGTCGCGGAGGCGCTTGATATAACCGCCCGGCCTGTAGGTCGCGACATCCGCGCCAGCCGGAGGCGTCTTCAGCGCTGTCAGTCCGGCATCGGCGCTCGGATAGGCATACATGTCGAGGCTGTACATTTCGAGCGCGCTCTCAAAAGCAGCGATGTCCGCACGGACTTTGCCAACCCGGGACTGTTCCCCCACCGGGGCCACATTGATGATGACCAGGGTCGCCAGCAGACCCATGATAAAAATCACGACCATCAGCTCCACAAGGGAAAACCCGCTGTCTTTGCGCGGCTTGGCCTCTTTGTTCGTTTCATCTGACACCATGGCAGTGCCTCCTATGACATAGCGAGTGTGTTGAGTTGCAGAATGGGCAGCATGATCGACAAGACAATGAGTCCGACAATCCCTCCCATCAGCACAATGATCAGGGGTTCGGCGACCGCCAACAGCGCTGCTGACCCGGTTTCGAACTCCGTGTCGAGAAAATCCGCCGCCCGGTTCATCATGCCCGGAACATCGCGTCCGGCCTCTCCACTGGTGACCATATGTACCATCATCGGCGGAAAAGCGCCCGTTGCGGACAGTGCCGCCGAGAAAGACCCGCCTTCCCGCACCCGTTCCGCGATGAAGTCTGCAGCATCGGCAAAGACGGTGTTGTTGGCGGCGCCTTTTGCCCCCTCGAGGGATTCGAGCGCCGTGGCGCCTGATGCAGACAGTGTCGCAAAGACCCGGGCAAAGCGGGCCGCCGCCACAGTGCGCGTCTGCTGCCCGATCAGGGGCAGCTTTAGCACGGCGCGGTCCAGGCTGCGCCGCATCGCCGGCTGACGCAACAAACGCGCACCAAGGAACGAAAGCGCAGCCAATAGCAATAGGATGATCAGGCCATACTCTCTGACGCCATTGGACAGGGCTATGACCACCCGTGTCAGAAGCGGCAGCTTGGCGTCAAATAGATCGAACTGCTCCACAAGACGGGGAACGACGATCACCATCAGGGCAACCACCATGCCCAGCGCCATAACAGACAACAGGGCCGGATAGATCAGCGCGGCACGCACCTTCTGGCGCAACTGATAGGAGCGCTCCAGATAGGTAGCGAGACGTTCCATAATGTCGCCGAGTTTGCCGGACATTTCTCCAGCAGACGTCACGGCGCGCACGAGCGGCGGAAATGCATCTGGTGCCAGCGCCATCGCATCGGACAGGCGCGCCCCTTCGACCACGTCAGCCCGGACGGTATGCACGGCCTTCTGGACGGCAACCGGATTTTCATTCCCGGCACAAGCCCCCAACGCCTGCTCCACGGCAAGCCCGGATTTCAACAGCACGGACATCTGACGAACCAGTAGCACGCGTTGCTTTTCGCTGATCCGGCCACGGCGAACAACCGACCGCGCCTGTTTCTCTGCCACCGGGTTCACATTGAGGACCATAAGGTCCCGAAGCCGCAACTCCCTACGAGCCGAGCGGGCACTATCGGCAGAGATCACGCCAGAGCGGCGTTTTCCGTCATTATCGAGGGCAACATATTCAAAGGCGGCCATTACTGACCTCCTTTCCTGCAGGCCCGCAGCACCTCCGCAACGCTTGTGTCACCGGAGACGACATAGCGGCGCGCATTATCCAGCAGACGATCGTGGCTCGCGAAAGCCGCCTGATCAATCGCGTCCTCTGACGCACCATCCCCCAGCAGGTTACGAATGTCTCGGTCCGCGATCAGCAATTCGTATACACCGAGCCGTCCGATAAAACCGGTCTGAGCACATGCCAGGCATCCCTGCGGGTCATATACGGTCAGCTGCGTTTCCCCGTCCAATCCGAGTGCCTCGCACTCAGCATGCGTCGCTGTCCGGGAGGTTTTGCAGGAGGGGCAAAGCTTTCTGACAAGCCGCTGCGCCATGATCGCGCGAAGTGTTGAGGAAAGCAGATAGTCTTCCACGCCCATATCCCGCAGACGCGTGATCGCACCGGATGCAGAATTGGTGTGCAAGGTTGAGAGTGCCAGACGGCCTGTCGAAGCGAACTCGAAGGTCACTTCAGCGGTTTCAGAGTCCCGGATCTCGCCAACCATCACAACGTTCGGATCCTGCCGCAGGATGGAACGGAGCGTGGCTGCGAAGTTCAGGCCGACCTTATGGTCCATCTGGGTCTGGCTGATGCCGGGCAGTCCGTATTCGACCGGATCTTCCAGAGTCATGATATTATCACGCCCCGTATTCAGGCGCGAAAGGGCCGAATACAGGGTGGACGTTTTACCGGACCCCACCGGCCCAGTCACAAGAATAACGCCATTGGGCTGGCTGAGCGCATCCGCGAACCGCTGGTAAGTGTCCTCATCCATGCCGAGATCGGTCAGGTCCAGCAGCGCATTCTTGGTATCCAGAAGACGTAGGACCACCCGCTCGCCATAGCGCGTGGGCAGGGTTGCCACGCGCACATCAATAGACTTTCCGCCTGCTGACAATGAGATACGGCCGTCCTGAGGAAGACGCTTTTCAGCAATATCCAGCCGGGACATGACCTTAATACGGGAGACGATTGGCGCCGCCAGTTTTCTGGGCGGCGTCAGGACTTCCACAAGGTCACCATCAATCCGGTAGCGGATCGAGAGCGTATCTTCAAAGGGATCGATGTGAATATCGGATGCCCGGCGCTTCATCGCCTCATGGATGAGCCCATTGATCAGCCGGATCACCGGCGCATCGTCCTGCCCGTCCAGCAAGTCAGCTGCCTTCGGGAGATCATCGATCAGACTCTCAAGCCCATCGCGGGAATCTACTGCCGCATTGACGCTATCGCCGGCGAGGGAACCGGAGGCAAAGACATCTGCCAGCGTCCGCTCGTAGGTATCACGATCCAGAGCCTCAAGCTGAAATGCCGCCCCTAGCGACCGGCGCGCTTCCATCAGAACCAGTGGGTCTGCCCCTGCCCGCACGCCAACAGTCAACACGTCTCGCCCGGGCAAAACGACAACGCCCTTGTCCTTGGCAAAGGCGTAAGTGAACTGTTCAATGGCAGGGGCTGAAATCATTGGGGCGGCGGACTCCCCAGAACCTGATTCACAAAGCGATCCAGAGACTCCGCACTGTTCTCCTGACCATCCCAAAGCTCCTGAGCTCGCAGGTATCGATAGGAACGGGTCGTGGCATTCCGGGCATCAGCGCGGTTGCGCACGATTGTCGGCCGGATGAAGACCATGAGATTGGTTCGGGCAAGCCCCTTGCCCTCGGAACGGAACAGGCGGCCCGCAACCGGGATATCCCCCAGCACCGGCACTTTCTCGTTCGTCATGCTTTCTGTCTGTTCAACCAGGCCACCGAGAACAATGATCTCCCCATCATCGGCGATGACGCTGGTCTCGATCTTCCGCGTATTAAAAATAAGATCCGTAGACGATCCGGTCGTAATAGCCTGAGCGATGTTAGAAACTTCCTGGATGATATCAAGGCGGATCGTGTCATCATTCGAAATACGGGGCGTGACATTCAGGCCCACACCGACATCCCGGCGCTCAACGGTCCGGAACGGGTTCGAGTTGGAATCTCCCAGCACTTCGCCTGTTGCGACGGGAACTTCCTGCCCCACCAGGAGCGAGGAGGTTCCGTTGTCGAGCGTCATATTGAACGGCTTGGACAGGATGCGTGACTGAGTGTCGTTCTCCACGGCCGTCAAAATGGCACCGAACAAGGTATCGCCATCCTGCCCGCCAACCCCGACACTCAAGCCCGACAGCCCAAGCAGGGAGTTGATCGCCGCTTCAGCAAAAGGGTTGGTCTCGGTGTCGCCCGTGTTGAACGGCGTATCCGAACTGAGGGCCCCGGCAAGCGCCAGCATGCTGGGCGCAGACCGCGAATAATTGGTCGACACGAACGGCACGGTGGAATCATTGCTGCCAGACACGAGGAACTGAAGACCAAGCTCCCGTGCAGTGTCGTCCGACATTTCCACGATGATCGCTTCGACCAAAACCTGAGCGCGGCGCCGGTCCAGATCGGTAATGATGCGCTCCAGCGCGCCGAGCGTTTCCGGCGGGGCGCTGATGACCAGGGAATTCGTCGGCTCGTGCTGGGCGATGGTCGTACTCGCCTCCAGCTCCCCGCCTGCCGCTCGCCGGGCGTCCATCGCAACAGCCATTTGCTGCAACACCGGAACGAGATCGACGGCGGTGGCATTGTTCAGGGGAATAACTCTCAACGAGTCTTCAGTCCGGTCATGCGAGTCGAGTTCACGGCTGACTTCGACGGCCCGCCGAACCAGCGCTTCATCGCCCTGCAGAACCACAGCGTTGCCGGACTCCGACGACACCGCCTGGAAATTGATTGCTGCAGCATTCTCTCCGGGCTGAACGGAAAGCGCCGTCAGAATGCTGGCCATTTCACGTGCCGGTATATTCTTCAGGCTGATGGTTTGTGTAACAGACGGATCCGTATCGATCTGCTTCAGCATAGCGCGGAGCCGCGGAAGGTTCGAGGCGTAGTCCACGACCACAAGTGTATTGGACGCATTGTTCGCAACCACCTGCCCCTGCTCGGCGATCAGTGGCTTGATCACAGCGGCAACATCCCGCGCGGAAGAATGCTTCAGCGCGAAGATTTCCGTGGTGAATGTATTGGAGCCGGCGGAAGAGACGCTTGCATCCGAGACGGCCTGGCGTTCCGGCACGATCCGGTAGGTCGACCGGCCGGCCGGCACAGCCGTAAATCCGTGAACGCGCAGCGCGGACAGGAAGACGTCAAATACCTGGTCGCGTGTCAGCGGCGTTGAGGACGAAACGGTTACCCGCTTGGTGCGCGCGTCGGGATGCACGATGAACGTGTAGCCTGTCACGGTCGAAACGTCCGCAATCAGAGCGGAAAGTTCGACATCATCGAAATTCATCACATGACGCGTTGGTTCAGGACTGCTTTCGCCGGCAAGAGCGAATGCACTTGGCGCCGATGCGGCAAACAGAACTGCGGAGAGGGCGGATTTGAATTTCATAAGCTACGGGTTCTCCGCTAGCGTAAATACCTGATCAATCTGTCGGCCGTCGCGATCGATCCTCAAACGAACTTTCTTTAATGAAGAAAGTTTCATGGCGAGTTCTCCAGGCCCCGTTGATCCAACGGGAATACCATCTACCGACAGAATGATGTCTCCGGACCGCAGCCCCGACTGCTCGAGAAGCTGCTCGTCGCCCCGGCTCCCCACCTCGTATCCGAGAAAATCCTGACCCCGGTGAACCGGGTTGATCGTCAGGTTGGCGAGGAAATCGCTTGCCGTCGTATTGATGATCCGGCCTTCTGCTTCCGGCTGGCCAACAGCGTTCCTGGGCGACGGATCACCCGGTTCAGTAAGAACAGCCAGCCTGTCCGCGCCGCTCCCCATCAACAGAGCTTCAATCTGTCCATTCTTTCGCAAGGTCACGCGATCCCCATACACACGGTCGAGAACCACCCCATCAAGGATGGTCTCGCCCGGCGCAAAAATGCTCAACCGGTTATTCGGCATCACAATCATCGCAACACCCGTGCCATCTGCTGATGCCCGGACGCCTTTGAGGACAAGATTCAGCTTGGTTTCCGGTGCTTCCTGAACATCTTCAACAGGTTCAGCCACTTTGGAGAACGGGTTCGTCGTGACCAGAAGGGACATGTCTCCGACCAGCTCACGCGCGGGGCTGCCCGAAACGGCGCTTTGGCTCTGAACCATGGGCAATGTGCCGGACACCGCGCCGCCGGGGACAATCACCAGCCACACGGTCTTGGCCGCAAGAATGGCCAGTCCGGCCACGATCAGCAGCTCGGTAACCATAATTGCAGGCCCGGCAAAACGGACGAGCCCGCGACGGATATTCTCCATCGCGGACCCCCCATTGAACATTCTGGATTCAGATCCAGTCAAATGATCAGAACCTCCGTTTCAGACCAATGCCGAACACAGTGTCCTGTTTGTAGGTATCTACGTAAACCTTGTCCGAGCCGCGCTCCTGATAGGCTTCGTAGCTTTCCCCGAACAGATTCTGGATGTTCAGCGAGAACTCGTATTCCGCATCGCCGACATTGAAGCCCTTGTTCCACACAAAGTCTACGGTCATTGGCGGCTGTTCGAGGAATGCGGGGATGCCACGGGCAAGAATTTCGCCTGAACGGATTCTGTCTGAAACATAATTCAGCAGCAGGTTGTATTCGGAGCGGGCGCTCTCGTTCAGAAGGCCGAGCTGAAGGTTAAACAGGTGCTCGGACTGCCCCTGCATACGCCGCCCGTCTTCAAGATAGTCAGAGGCCAGGTCCGTGCCACGAACCGGGTCAAGATTGGTCCCAATGTTGACTGCCACTTCACCCGCCGCATCGATCGAGGAGTCGGACCAGGTATAGTTCGCCTTGATCTGGAGATCCCGGTCCTCAAAGAAGGACATGCCCGTCCACTGCTCCATTGGCAGGATCTGCTCATATTCGATTTCGACGCCGTACAACTCGGCCGCCGGCGCATTGAGGAAGGTCGTCTGCAGAGTTTCGGCCGGGACAAGGATTTCCTCGATCGGGTTTGTGATGTCCTTGTAGAACAGACCGATCGTCGCAAACTGGTCGCGGGCGAAATAGTATTCAGCCCGGAGGTCATAGTTCTTCAGCGTTGCGTTCACCAGGTAAGGGTTACCGAAGAAAGTCACGTCAGTTTCCGTATTGTTGAACACGGCAGGTGCCAGCTCGCGGAACTGCGGCCGGGTGATTGTTTCGGAGTAACCACCGCGAACCTGAATGTCCTCAATCGGGTTCCAGGTGATCGTGACCGCCGGGAACCAGTTCTGCTCGTCGATCACGGCCTCGACATAGTTTGTCGACAAATCCATGCCGATAGACTGGGTGTCCACAGCCTGAATGCTGTCTTCGAAGCGCGCACCGATGGCCGCCCGAATATACGGCGTGACCTGGGTGTCGATGCCGACATAGCCTGCATCGATTTCAAGCGTTGCCAGATACAGTTGCGGGAAACCGCTGCTCTTGATCTCGGTCACCGACCCGGCGCCGCCCTCCTGGAACAGGTAGGCATAGATATAGTCGAGACGGTTCGTACCAGTACCATTCGGACCCGGGGCCCCTGCCACACCGCGAATGTCGTAGATAATCGACGTCGCTTCACGGTCGTTCTCGACATAAGCATAGCCTGCTTTCAGTTCGGTCTCGCAGAACAGGTGGCAATCGCCGCTACGGTCGAACGGCAAAGTGAAGTCGATGCCGAAATCCGTGGTGTCATCATCAATGCGGCTGAACGAGAAGCGGTTGGCAGCCGGGCTACTCGAGAGTGCGAGATTGCCTTCATTGTCAATGCGGTAAATGTTGGACAGCTGGTAAGGCGCGTCGCGAAGCGCTTCTGAGTAGGAACCGCGCCACTCGACCTTCAGATCGTGGAGGCCGGGGAAGAAATGCTCGCCCTGCGCCTGGGTCGACCAGAGCTGCTGCTCAATCCATTGAAGCGAGTCGTTGCGCTCCCGGTTGCCTTCATTGTTGAAGCCGTCGAGCCCCGTCGACACAATCTGTGCCTGCTTCTCGCTGGATCGTGTAATCAGCCCCGTAAACTGAATCTCGTGATTGTCGTAGAGATCGAAACCAAGGGTGGCCAGAGCGTTTACACCAACCGTGTTCTTCGTCGAATTGCGCGTGAAGAGCTGGTTCGGCTCAAGCCGGTCGGTCGCGGAGTTCACTGCGCCGAAGCTCCGGATGCCCTGCTTCGTCTGCCAGTCATTCGAGTAGCCGCCAGCAGCCGTGAGACCGATGGAAATGTCGTTGTTGACATCAATGCGCGTACCGCCCGAAAGGTCAAAACCGAGGTTCGGTGCCACTTCGCCCTGCTGGATAACCAGAAGCGATGAATTATCCGTCAGCTGACGGCCAAATTCGCGGCTGTCGTCGGTGATGGCAATATTCGGAAGATCGCGCGCGCCATCATCAAAACCGAGCCAGTCTGTTTCGCTGCCGTCATACTGCAGGCCATTCCGCCACGTGGTCTGGGTATCGAACTTGGCACTGGCACCGATGTTCAGAAAAGATTCGTCCGGAACGGCCTTCGTTCGAAGGTCTACGGTGCCGCCACCGAATTCACCCGGCAGGTCCGGCGAATAGGTCTTCTGCACCAGGACGCTTTTCAGCGTGGATGTCGGGAAAAGATTGAGAGGCACAACGCGGCGCAGCGGCGCCGGGCTCGGCAGCGGCGAACCGTTGAGCAGTGCCGTGGAATAGCGCTCGTTGAGACCGCGGACATAGATGAATTCGTTCTCAGCGGTTGCGATACCAGCGACACGCGCAAGCGCAGCAGCCGCATCGCCATCCCCCTGAAGGCTGAAGTCACCCTCATCGATGAGTGCAGCAACTTCCGACGTGTTGCGCTTTTCGTCCGGGATAAACTGGCCCCGCACAATCACGGTTTGCTGGCGGGCTTCCGCTTCGGCAGCGGGTTGCTGTTCAACTGCTGAGGATGGCTCTTCGACCGTCGCATCCTGAGCCAGGGCCGGCGAAACCCACGCCAGGCAGACGCTCGTCAGCAGAACGGAGCGGACAGACATGAAACGTTTCATCTTTATTTTCCTGATTGCGAGGCCGGAGCAGTCGCAGAAATGAGAGCTGATAATGCAATTGAGGTGGAGCAGCCGTTACGCGCTGCTCCACCCAACTGCCTGCGCCGATACTAGTTGGCGCTGGTCAGGTTACCTGCCTGGTCGATCGACCAGCCGAGGTACCAGGTGTCATCGGCATCTTCGACAGCGCCGATGTAGGTTGTGGGCTCGAGTTCGCCGATGCCGGTCACGTCGAACACCGGAACAGCGTTCTCATTGTCACCCGGAACCACACCGGGGCGCCCGGCGCGGAAGGTGAAGCCGCTCATCGTCGCCGACTGGTTCGTGACGAGGTTGTTGGCTGCCGGGTTCGAGAACACGTCCGGCTCACCTCCGGCGTCGCTGGCGAACGGTGCACCGTTGTCGGCCAGGAACATTGACTGAAGGTTCAGCGTTCCGGCGTTAGCATTGGCAATCGTCGTATCCGTGTCGACATCCAGACCGAATTGAGGCCAGCCAAGCACGATCAGATTGGCAATCGTACCATTCATACCGCGGCGCAGCTTGACACCGATTTGTGAAGTAGCGTCACCACCGGCAATAATCGTGAGGTTCGAAACACGCGGTGTCGAGATCGGTGTCGCCAGTTCATCGTTCTCCAGGTTATCGCCTTCGATACCGTTGGAGTTATCGGTGATATTGCCAGTCGCAGAACCAACGCCGCTGTAGGCAATGCCGTACTGGAGCGAGCCGACCCAGCCATCGGTCCAGTCGAACTGGTCATCACCGCAGCCGATGGCCAGCATGTGCTTCGCGCTGACTGTGCCGCCGAACCATTCAAAACAGTCGTCCTGGTTGTTGTAGACCTGGACATAGTCGACTTCCGTGCCCGAACCGACGCCCTGGAACGCAATACCGTTCAGTTCGTCTTCGGTCGTCAGCTGAACGCCGGCGTATTCAACGCGGGTGTAGAAGATCTGACCGGAGTCGTCGTCTGCTGTGCCACCGCCGAAGAAGCCCGAGGAACCCTCGCCCGGTTTTTCACAATCAACCGTTCCGCCGGTACCCGATCCGCCGCAAGCGTTGATCGGTGCACGGCCGTTGATGATCACGCCGCCCCAGATACCCTTGGTATCCTGATCGAACGTGCCAGTGCCGGCAACTTTGTCTTTCGCGGTGAACACGACCGGTTTTGCAGCCGTACCGTTCGAGAGCAGTTTGGAACCGCGGGCAATCACGAGGTAATCGTCATTGCCTTCACCGACCACTGTCACGCCCGGATCGATGGTCAGGTTGGCGGCGACAGAGTTCGTACGCGGCGCAGCCGGATCAGGACCGAGGTCCACACCGACGAAGACCGAACCGATCAGTTCGTAGATCAGGGCATCACCATTGGTCAGGCGAACGTTGGATGCGACAGTCCCAGTGATCTGGCAAAGCTTTTTGCCGTCGAGGGTGCCGTTCTCCGTGGTGCCTGCCGGGCAGTTGACGTCCACTTCCGGGAACAGCGTGCCGGGCTGGGCGAAGCTTGCCCAGTTGTCGGAAACGGTTTCCGTCGGCGAGAACGCGCCGATATAGTTGGTGGTCGTGAAGAAGGTATCGCCGGAAAGCGCGGTCGATACCGGAACATTCAGTTCCTGCTGGCCGGGGAAGAAGCCATCAACCAGCGTATTGTTGGCGGTGCGGATATTCGCGGACGCCGGGAACGAGATCGGCGTGTCGCCGTCGCTGTTCTCGAAGTTCACGGTGTTGTCCAGCAGCCAGCTCTCGAGCGTCAGGTCCCCGCTATCGAGGTTGAGGAAGGTCTGGTCGGTGTCGATATCCAGGCCTGTCGGGAAGCCTGTCACGATGAAGTTGACCAGCGTGCCTTTGGTCCCGCGGCGCAGCAGGGCACCGTAAAGATTGCCTTCGCTGCCAACCATCGTGACGTTCGAGATGCTCGGATCAGAGAAGGGCGTTGCGTCGAAAGCGTTGTTCAGGTTGTCAGCTTCGATGCCGTTCGGATCACCCGAAGTCGGGATGTTGGAATTAACGACTGCGAACTGCAGCTTGCCGGACCAGCCATCGGTCCAGTCGATGCTGTCGTCGCCGGCGCCTGTGGCAACCAGGTACTTCACATTCACCGTACCGCCGAACCACTCAACCGCGTCATCGAGATTGTTGTGAACCTGAATGTGATCGACAACAGTGCCGGAGCCGACGCCCTGGAAAGCGATGCCGTTCAGTTCGTCTTCCGTGGTGAGCTGCGCACCCGCATACTCGACCGATACATACTGAAGCGTACCGGAGTTATCGTCTGGCTGGTCGCCGCCGAAGAAGCCGGACGAACCTTCGCCGGACTTCTGGCAGTCTGCCGAACCGCCCGTCAGGCCGCTACAGGCGTTGATCGGGGCGAAGCCGTTGATAACCAGGCCGCCCCACTGGGCGTTGGTCGTCACTTCGGTGATGGACGAACCGGTTTCTTCGTCGTTCATCTTTGCCCGGGACGTGAAGCGGATCGGGTTCGCTGCCGTGCCGACAGCTTCAATTTTCGAACCGCGTGTCACGACGAGATAGTCGTCGGTCGCGGTTGAAGTACCGGAAGCGGAAGCACCGAAGAAGCGGACACCTTCGCCAATCGTCAGAGTGACCGGCGTGCCGGCGTCGTCGCGGTTGTCTTCACCAACAAAAACCGGGCCGCGCAGCGCGATCGTCGTATTTGCAGGGATGGTCACGTCGGTGGTGAGGACAGTCGACGTGCCGGTACCACCGAGCACACAGACGTTCACATCAGAGAAGCCATCAGCCGCAATTGCGTCAAAGGTCGCTTCGGAGGTGCCATCCGGGCAGCCTGCCGTCGGCACAAGCTCGATCGTCGCGGCAGCTGGCGGCGGGGGCGGCGGAGGCGGCGGAGGGCTGATTGGAGTCGAAGGCGCGCCGGGTGACGAAATGGTCGTGTCCGAGCATGCAGCCAGCGTCATCACGGCGAGGCTCGCCATCGTCGCCAGCTTCAGTGTTTTACGGATTTTCATTAAACTTCCCTCTATGACCCCCTGCGGGCCGCTATGTCTCAGTTGTCAGGCATGCGCGAGTTCCCGGAATCCCCGCGGGAATCTTCTGCCGCCGAGGTGGCTTATGGCAGCGTTGATTTACGGTTACGAAACGGTTTGATTAACCTTTTGTGACGGCCTCGAATTTATCGAGAGGTTCTTCGGAAGCGTCTAAATTGATTGCAGATTGCGACCTGCAACAGTTGCTATAGCCTGACGATACAAGGCTTGCCGGACTCCCCGGTTCAATAATTTTGGCTCGGTAAAGTTACTGAGCCGGCAAGCTGGCCAGCACCTGATCCATCGGGATTTCCATCAACACACCGTCGCGGGAAAAGAACAAAGTCTGACCATCTCCCGACAGACCGGCACCGAATTCGTTCGCTTCCGAATTCAGGGGCGGCCCGGGATTCACAGGATCGCTCCAGGTTCCATCCGCGTTGCGCGTGCTGGTCCAGATGTCCGCACCGCCCTCTTTCGGCGTCCGGTGCGAGTAGAAGAAGATCCGCTGGCCGTCCGCTGTGATCACGGAATGATCATCGGTGCGCATGTCATTCAGATAGCTGAGGAAGGCCGTGATCTTCCATGCGCCGGTCTCATCCTGATGCGCCTCGCCGAGGCCGTAGCCGAATCCATCCATTTCGAAACGGCTCGAGACAAAGATCATGGTGCCATCGGCAGCGACAGATGCGATCGTCTCATCTGCATTGGTATTGATCTCACCCTCAATAGGGCTTGGTTCCCCCCAGGCTGATCCGTCCCACTCCACGCGCCAGATATTCAGGTCCCGCCCGCCCAGCGGCGGCGGCAGGACGGCGTCCGACGCGAAATACAGAGCGCCGTCGGCGCGGCTGAAGCTCGCCCCCTTGAGCCGCTTGCGGCCTGGCAGGTCCATCCGCGCGGGCTCCGACCAGGTCTTGCCGGTCTTGTGCATCTCGTAGAGCCATGCCTCGCCGTCATCTTCCTGCGTGTAGATGCGGATGGTTCCATCCGGGCTCTCGGTCATGGAGTAAGCATTGTTTCCGTGGCCCGGCGCTTCAGCGCCCGGGAAGATTGCCACAGGGCCGGAAGGCGCAGGTTTTGAACAGGACGCCAACACGCACAATGCGGCCACCGCTATGGGAAAAAGTCTGATAGTCATCGTCATCCTCAGGTGAGAAGGCCAACCGGCACATCGAGGGCTTCGGCAAGCCGCTTGGCGGTCTTCAGCCCGAAAGGCATGCCGCGCTCCATGGCGGAGATATGGTTTGCGCGGATTCCGCACAGCGAACTCAGTTCCTTCTGAGTCATCAACCGGTACTGGCGAAGGGCCCGGACAGGGTTTTCGCCCTGCTCGATCTGCTTGAGTACATCTTCCGGAATGTCAGGCTGCGCACTTTGAACCGCTGCAGCCTGCCTGGCCTCGACCTCGCTCAGCCGGCGTTCCAGATCCTGTACTGTTTTCTCAAGATCCAGGATCTTGAGTTCCAGAGAATAAACAAAGTGATCGTCGCTCGGCATAGGGGTTTTCCAACTTCAGGCAGGCACCCTTAGAAGGCCATGCCGAATGTTTGATGTCAGAAATATAAAGCTTCTTTGACGGTTTCCCGGCGCCCGGAATCCGCCCACCCGGAAAACAGCTCACCGCCTGTCGGGGCCGCCGCGACAACTGAAACTCCGGCAATTACAAATGCGTAAGCCCATTGACCGGCGCTAACACGCACCATAAATGACTGACCAGTCAGTTAGTATTCGGGTGAGCCATGCTCCGGGCCAGAAGTGATGCAGCAAAGGACGAACGCCGGCAGGCGCTCCTCGCGGCTGCGCTCGACGAGGTCTTTGAAAAGGGCTTCGCAGCCACACGCATGAACGATGTCGCCAGGCGCGCCGGTCTGTCCAAGGGGACGCTCTACCTCTACTTCGACTCGAAGGAGGCGCTGTTTCAGGGACTGGTCGAGTCCCTCGCCTATCCGAACCTTGAAATCATTGAACGGATCACGGAACAGGCAGAAACCCTGAAAGAGGCGCTGCAAGGTATCCGGCAATTTGCCCCTACGCTGATCCGCCAGACAGACCTGCCCCGATTGCTGAAGGTGCTGGTCGGCGACAGCCAGCTCTTCCCAGACCTGGTTCGCGCCTACCGCGAAGATCTGGTCGAACGGGTCCTGTCCATGATTGCCGCCCTGCTCCGCCGGGCAGACGCCGGCGGCGAGGCCAATGTTCCGGACCCTGAACTGACAGCCCGCCTGATCATAGCGCCGATCATCTTCAGCGCGCTCTGGCAGGGTGTCTTCAATCAGAAATACGAAGCGGACGTCGATCTCGACAAGCTTTTTGAAATCCACGAGCAGATGATGCTCAAAGCCCTGGAAATCGGATGCGTATCATGACCCCGTTCTTCAAGCCCGCAACGCTGGCGGCCGGCTTTCTTCTGCTCAGCATCACAGGCTGCAGCCAGCAGGACGAACCGGTTCATCTCGGCTATGTCGAAGCGGACTGGACCTATGTCTCCGCGCCTGCCGCCGGTCGGATCATCGACCAGACAGTCAGCGAAGGCAGCCGCGTCGCGCCAGGCGACTTTCTGTTTCAGCTCGACAGCACAGCCGAAGAAGCTGCCGTCTCCGAAGCTGGCGCAAGGCTGAACCAGGCAAAGGCACAGGCTGACGACCTCAGCACCGGCGCCCGCCCGCCAGAGATCAAACGGCTGGAAGCCCAGCTGGCGGCAGCCAGGGCCCGGCTGGAGAAAGCGACCAGCGAACGCGACCGGATCCTGCCGCTTGTTGAGCAGGGCTTTGCCCCGAAATCCCAGCGCGACACGGTCGAAGCGGAATTCGACGCGGCCACAGCCGCCGTCCGCGCCGCCGAACAGGACTTGAAAGTCGCAGCCCTGCCGGCCCGTGACGCCTCCCGCATGGCGGCAGACGCCGCCGCAAAATCCGCTGAAGCCGCAAAATCCGCCGCCGAATACCGCCTCAATGAACGGCGCACGATTGCCCCGGTTGGCGGCAGGGTGGAAGAAGTCTTCTTCCGCAAGGGAGAATTTGTAACGCCCGGCGCGCCGATTCTGGCCATCCTGCCGGACGATGGCCTCAAAGTACGCTTCTATGTTCCGGAGACGGACCTTTCCGGATTGAGTGTCGGACAGTCTGTCTCCGTAGCGGCAGACGGGCTTGCCAGCCCGGTCAAGGCGAACATCTCGTTCATCGCCCATGAGGCCGAATTCGCCCCGCCGGTTATCTATGCCCGTCATTCCCGTGAAAAACTTGTCTTCATGGTCGAGGCAAAAGTGCCGGTCGGCGCAGGCCTTCACCCGGGGCTGCCGGTGGAGGTCAACTGGTAATGCCGGCCGACTACGCCATCGACGTTCACGGCTTGGTCAAGCGCTTCGGCAAGAAGACCGCCGTTGCGGGTGTCGATATCCAGATGCCACGCGGCGAAGTCTGGGGCTTCCTTGGCCCCAACGGCTCTGGCAAGACGACCACGATCCGGATGATCTGCGGCCTGCTGACGGCGACCGAAGGCACCGGCCAGTGCCTCGGCTACGACATCCGGAAGGATGCCGCACAGATCCGTGAACTGACCGGGTATATGACCCAGAAATTCTCCTTCTGGACCGATATGACGATCCGGGAAAACCTTGAGTTTGTGGCCCGTCTCTACCGCCTGCCTCATACAAGGCAAACGGTGGACGAGACGCTGGAAACACTCGGCCTCTCCCACCGCCAGCACCAGCTGTCCGGCGCGCTTTCCGGCGGCTGGAAGCAGCGCCTCGCGCTTGCCGCCGTCACCATGCACAACCCGAAACTCCTGCTGCTGGACGAGCCGACCGCCGGCGTCGACCCGCAGGCCCGGCGTGACTTCTGGGACGAGATCCACCACCTCTCCCTCAAGGGCATGACGGTGCTGGTCTCCACACACTACATGGACGAAGCCGAACGCTGTGACCGCATCGTTTACCTCGCCCATGGCGAAAAGATTGTCGAAGGCCGCGTGCCGGACGTGATCGACCGCTCGGGCCTGCTGACCTTCCGGGGCGAAGGCGACGGCGTCCGGCGCCTGGCCGACGACATCAAACACGAACCGGGCGTCGAACATGTCGCCTATTTCGGCTCTGCGCTTCATGTCAGCGGCCGGGACCGCGCCGCCATTCAGGCCGCCATCGACAAGCATCCGGCCGATGATGTCAGCTGGAGCGAAGTGCGCACGAGCCTGGAAGACGCTTTCATCGCCCTCAGCGCGGAAGCCGGTGAAGACAAACGGGTGCATGCATGACGGGCCTCTTCCGATCTCTCGGCCGCATCTGGGCGGTTTTCATGAAGGAAACAGTCCAGATCCGGCGCGACCGCCTGACCTTTGCCGTCATGTTCGGCATTCCGATCATGCAGCTGATCCTTTTCGGCTATGCGATCAACATGAATCCAAAACACCTGCCCGCAGCGCTTCTGGTGGAGGAGCAGACGCCGATCGTCCGCACCATGATCCAGTCGCTGAAAACATCCGACTATTATGACTTCGTCATACAGACGGACGACCCGCGCGAAACGGGCGATCTGCTGGCCCGCGGCGAGGTCGCTTTCGTTGTCTCCATTCCGGCGGGCTTTACCCGCAAGCTGATACGTGGAGAACGTCCGCAGCTGCTGATCGAAGCCGATGCCACCGATCCCGCTGCCGCGTCAGGCGCAGTGGCGTTCGCACAGACGATCCTGACGGATGCGCTCCGCCATGACCTCAAAGGGCCGATCGCCAGTCTTGCCGGTGGACCGCCACCTTTCGACCTGGTGGTGCACCAGAAATACAATCCCGAAGCCAAAACCAGCTACAACATCGTGCCCGGCCTGCTGGGCGTGATCCTCACCATGACGCTGGTGATGATCACCGCCATCGCAATGACGCGGGAGTCCGAACAAGGCACGATCGAGAATCTGCTCGCCATGCCGGTGAAGCCGATCGAAGTCATGCTGGGCAAGATCATGCCTTATGTCGTGGTCGGGGCCGGGCAAACCCTTTTGATCCTGCTCGCGGCACGTATCCTGTTTGATGTGCCTTTCATCGGGAACCCATGGATCCTGTTCCTCGGCGTTTCCGTGTTCGTTCTGGCAAACCTTGCGCTTGGTTTCACCTTCTCGACCATCGCGCGCACGCAGATGCAGGCCATGCAGCTGACCTTCTTCTTCTTCCTGCCGTCGATCCTGCTCTCCGGTTTCATGTTCCCGTTCCGGGGCATGCCGGAATGGGCCCAGATCATCGGAGAAGGCCTGCCGCTGACGCATTTTCTGCGCATCGTGCGCGGCGTCATGCTGAAAGACACCAGCCTGGCGCAGCTTCAGAACCCGATCATCGCCTTGTGCATCTTCACCGCTGTGGCGGTCTCCATTGCCATGTTGCGCTATCGGCGAACGCTCGACTAGACGCACTTATCCCTTGTACGGATGGTTTCTGCCGTCCCGGCCTCGCAGCGCCCGGCCTTCTGGCGTGTCCACGACATCTGATCGTGCGGCATTCGCCTTGGACACCCCGCCCGGTATGTCGATCACATAGTGCGGCAGGGCGAGCCCGGACACGCGGTCTCTCAAGGCAGAGTACAACGCCTGCCCCTCGTCCACGCTGACGCGGAAATGCCCGGTGCCGGGCGCCATATCCGGGTGGTGCAGATAGTAGGGTCGGATGCGCACGGCCACGAGTGCCTGCATCAGGTCTGCCAGCGCCGCCACATTATCATTCACCCCGCGCAGCAGCACAGACTGAGACACGAGCGGGAAACCGGCATCGGCAAGCCGCGCGGCAGCCGCTTTCGTTTCCGGTGCCAGTTCTTTCACATGATTGATGTGGATCGAGACATAGACCGCCTTGCCGTCCGCTTTCAGCGCTTCGGCGAGTTCAGGCGTAATCCGGTCCGGGTCCGCTACCGGCATCCGCGTGTGCCAGCGGATCACCTCGACATGGGGAATGCTGGCGATAGCCGCAGTCAGCGCCCGCGCCCGCGCAACGGACAGCATGAACGGATCCCCTCCGGTCAGGATCACTTCCCGCACGCCGGGCTGCCCACGGACATAATCCAGCGCTGCGTCCAGTTCTGCGGGTGACAATGTCTCGCCGATCCCCGGTCCGACCATTTCCCGCCGGAAACAGAACCGGCAATAGACCGGGCATACCGCAACCGGCTTCAGTAGCACCCGGTCCGGATAGCGGTGCACAATGCCAGGCACGGGCGTGTGCGCCTCATCTCCGATGGGATCGTTCAGCTCCTCCGGTTTCCGGACCATCTCTGCAGGCTGTGGCACGAACATGCGGGCAATCGGGTCGTCAGGGTCCGCCCGGTCGATCCGGCCGGTCAGAAAAGGCGTGATCGCAATGGCGTAATGGTCTGCGACCGGCGCCAGCGCCTCGGCTTCGCCAGCTGTGACCAGCCCAGCGGTCTGAAGTGCCTGAGGGGTGGTGAGCGGCCGGCTCATGTTTCCACCGGCGTCCACTGGACATCCTGGATCGAGCGCGCCCCGGAGGCGAGCATCACCAGCCGGTCGAACCCAAGCGCCACGCCGCTCGCATCCGGCATGTGGCCGAGCGCTTCGAGGAAATCCTCGTCGATCGGGTAGCGCTCGCCATAGATCTCCTGCTTGAGGGCCATGTCCGCCTCAAAACGCGTCCGCTGTTCGGCCGCATCGGTCAGTTCATGGAACCCGTTCGCCAATTCCACGCCGCAGGCATACAGCTCAAACCGCTCGGCAAAGCGTGGATCGTCCGGACAGGCGCGGGCGAGCGCCGCCTCGCAGACGGGATAGCGGTGGAGCAAGGTCAGGCGGTCGTCTCCCAGGGCGGGCTCAATCAGGGTCACCAGCACGGCGGAGAAAATATCCGACCAGGAGGCATCGTCCGGCACGCCCACTCCGGCCCGGCGGGCAGCATCCAGAAATCCGTCCCGGTCATCCAGTAGTCCGTTTAAGTCCGTTTTGGCATGCCTGTGGAACGCCTCAGTCAGCGTCAGATACTCGGGAGTCATGCCCGGATCGCAGGTCCGCCCCTTCCAGCGAAGCGCTGTTTCGCCCGTGGCATTCAGGGCTGCGCGGCAAAGATCCACCGCATCCTGCATCACCGCAGCGAGGTCCGCGCCAGTGCGGTACCACTCCACCATGGTAAACTCGGGCGAATGCAGCAGGCCCTGCTCGCGGTTCCGAAAGACTCTTGAAAAGTCGACGATTTTCTCTTCACCGGCGGCGAGCAGCTTCTTGCACGAGAACTCCGGCGATGTGTGCAGGTAAAGCGGGCTGACCTGCCCGTCATCCGTCCGGAATTCCGTCTCAAAAGCATGGAGATGGGTTTCGTTCCCAGGCGAGACCTGAAGCGCCGCACATTCGACCTCCAGAAAGCCTTCCCGGACGAACCAGTCCGACAGCGCCCGGCGCACCTGCCCCCGCTTCAACAGAAACGGGCGCCGGTCCCTGTGCCGCGCCGGATGCCACCATTTGCCGTCAGTCATCTGCCCTGCCCAATGTCCGCAAGCGTGGAAATATGTGAACCGGTGCTTGGCGAAACACGCAAGTGCCGGTATTGCGAACCCCGATCAGGCGCTCCGGAGCGGAGCGCTCTATAGCACCGGAGCCAGTCCGGGCAATTCGGGAACACATCATGGCCGTCGAAATCGCAGCAAACATCCGCCGGGGCAATATCATCGAGTACACCGACGGTCAGCTCTATTCCGTCCTCAAGGCTGAATCCTTCCGTCCTGGCAAGGGCACGCCGACCACCACGATTGAAATGCGCCGCATCTCGGATGGCATCAAGATCGTCAACACCTACAAGACGACCGACAAGCTGGAAAAGGCCTTCGTCGAAGACATCGGCTACACCTACCTTTACCAGGACGGTGACAATTACGTCTTCATGCACCCGGAAACGTTTGAACAGGTCCACGTGGCCGGCACGATGCTGGGCGACAATGCCGCTTACCTTCAGGAAAACATGGAAGTGAACCTGCAGATCTTCAATGACGTTCCCGTCTCAGCCACGCTGCCAGCACGCATCACCGCGACGATTTCCGAAACCGAACCGGTCGTGAAAGGCCAGACGGCCTCCAGTAGCTACAAGCCGGCCATCCTCGACAATGGCGTCCGTGTGATGGTTCCGCCGCACATCGATGTCGGCACGCGCATCATCGTGAACACCGAAGACAACACCTATCTGGAACGCGCGAAAGACTAAGGCGCTTCAGCATTTCATACAGATCAAGCAAGTGCCGGCCCCTGTGCCGGCACTTTTCGTTTGTGCGCCGGTTTCCGCCCGCGTGAGCTGAATTGACTCATACGAAAGAAAAGAACAAAATAAGAACAAATGGACCTTGCAACCCTCAGATCCAAAGGGCTCATCCGCCCCGTTACGGCTGCCCCGGCACAGCCGGCTGCCTTCCCCTTCGGGCTGGGCAGCCATGGCGTGCATGAGGTGGCGGAAGCGGCTTACGGCCACTGGGCAGCGGTCACAGGCTTTACGCTCGCAACAGTGCAGCCCACTCGCAAGGGTGCCTGTCTGTGGATCTGCCAGACAAGCCTGTCCCGGGATACCGGGCATATCCCCGCCACCTCCCTGCAGCAGATGACAGGCGGACGGGAGCCGCGGCTCTGCATCACTGCCCGCAAGTCCGCTGAGGCCCTCTGGAGCGCCGAGGAAGGCATCATGTCCGGCGCCGTCCGTCATGTCGTGGTCGAGCTTGAAGAAGCAGACTTCACCGCGACGCGCCGCCTGGCGCTGGCATCTGAAAAGCATGGCGTGCCGGTCACCCTGCTATTGCCGCACACCTGCAGCGGCGCAACGGCCGCCAGCACCCGCTGGCGGGTCGGCACACAGCTTTCGGCGATGAACCGTCACGATCCCCGCGCACCGGGCCAGCCGCGCTACCGCGCCGTGCTGGAACGCTGCCGCACCGCGCCCGCAGCCGTGGGGCAGGCTTTTGATCTCGAGTGGAACAATGAGACGCTATCTCTCCATATGGTTTCCGGAATGGCCGCTGGACCGACTGCGCCGCGCCCGGCGCCGTCCTTCGTCACAAGGCACGGACATCAGCGCAAAGCCGGCTGAGCCGCAGCCCTTTGTTCTCCATGAGAAATCCACCCACGGGCTGACCGTCGCGGCGGCGAACCAGCCCGCCATTGCGGTCGGCATCCATCCCGGGCTCAGCCTGAAGGATGCCCGCAGCGCGCTGCCGGGCCTCATGACCGAACAGATCGACCGGGAGAGCGATGCAACAGCCCTGCTGGCCCTTGCCGACTGGATGGTGCGCTTCTCGCCTCTTGTATCGACAGATGGAAACGACGGGCTGTTGCTGGAAACGACCGGTTGCGACCACCTTTTCGGCGGGGAGGCTGGCATGGCGGCGGCCCTGTCGGCGCGGGTCTCGCAGGCAGGCTATGACCACCGCCTCGCCTTTGCCGGCACGCCTGGCGCAGCCTGGGCACTGGCGCGGACAGTGGCGGAGGACGGGGCGCCGGTGATCCTGCCGCCGGGGGCGGAGCGGCAGGGGCTGGCGGCGCTGCCGGTACGGGCGCTGAGGCTATCCGGTCCCGTGCTGACCCTCCTGCGCCGGTTCGGCCTGACGCGGATCGGCCAGCTCTACACCATTGATCGCAAAGCACTTTCCCGGCGCTTCCAGTCGCGCGAAGCGGTGGAGGCGGTGATGCTGCGGCTGGATCAGGCGCTGGGCGTGCGGGCCGAACCGTTCGCGCCGCTCCGCCCGCCGCCGGACTATGCCGCCCGCCTGCCCTGCCCGGAGCCGCTGAGCGACAGCGCCGGTATCAGCGAAGGCCTCAGCCGCCTCACCGAGGAGCTGTGCGCGAAACTGTCGGCGCATGGCCTTGGCGCACAAGGCTTTGTTTTTCATGCATTTCGTTCGGATGGCGAGACGCGCAGCCTGACCGTCAACATGGCCCGGCCCGTGCGCAAACCGGCCCATATCCTGCGCCTTTTCCGGGAACGGCTGGACCGGATCGACCCCGGTTTTGGCATTGATCTGTTGCTGCTTGAGGCCCTGCGAACGGCCCCCATGGAGGCCGGAAGCCAGCCATTATCCGCTGATCTTGCCATGACTATAACGGACTTGGGGCTGCTTTCCGCGCTCTCCGACCGGATCCAGGCACGACTGGGCGAGGGCCGGGTCATGATCATCCAGCCGGAGGCCCGCCATCCCCCGGACAAGGCCGAGCGGCATGTGCCCTTCACCGGCCAGCTGCCCGAGGACACTCCGCCGCCGCCCGACACGCTGCCGGGCCTGCGCCCCCTCCGCATGCTGGACCGGCCCGAGCCGATCGATGCCGTGGCCGAGGTGCCGGACGGGCCGCCGCTGCGCTTCGTCTGGCGCCGGGTGGTGCGCCGCGTGGTGAAGGCCGATGGCCCCGAACGGATCGCGCCGGAATGGTGGACCCACCTGCCGGCGCCCGGCGGCGGCGCGCAGGCCATGCCCCGCGCGCGGGACTATTACCGTGTCGAGGATGAGCACGGCCACCGCTACTGGATCTTCCGCGAGGGGCTGTATGACGATGGCCGTGGCAGCCATCCCGACTGGTTCCTGCAGGGGTTGCTGGCATGAGCGGTTTCGCCGAACTCGCCGTGACGACGAACTTCTCCTTCCTGCGGGGCGCGAGCCACGGGGCCGAACTGGTGCAGCGGACGGCCGAGCTCGGCCTGTCGGCGATTGGCGTCGCGGACCGTAACACGCTGGCCGGGGTCGTCCGGGCACACACCGCCGCGAAGGAGGCCGGGCTGAAGCTTCTGGTCGGGGCGCGGCTGGTGCCGCTGGAGGGGCCGGAGGTCCTCGCCTACCCGATGGACCGCGCCGCCTATGGCCGGCTGTCCCGCCTTCTGTCGGACGGCAAGATGAAGCCGGACGTGCCGAAAGGCGAATGCTACCTGACGCTGGCGGACATCCTCGCCGCCAGCGAGGGCCAGATGCTGATCGTCATGCCGCCAGCCGTTCCGCCCGCCGGGTTCGCGGACACGCTGCGCGGGATCGCGGCCGCCGCGCCGGGCCGCACCTGGCTCGCGGCGCGCTACACCTATTCCGGCCGCAACCGGGAGCGCATTGCCCGGCTGGAGGAAATCGCCGCCAGCGCGGGCATCCCGCTGGTGGCGACCAATGACGTGCTCTACCACACGCCGGAGCGCCGCCCCCTGCAGGATGTGCTGACCTGCATCCGCGAGCACTGCACCCTTGAGACGGCGGGCTACCGGCTGGAAGCCAATGCCGAACGCCACCTGAAAAGCCCGGCTGAAATGGCGCGCCTGTTCCAGGGCTTCGAAGAAGCGGTGGCGCAGACAGAGGCCATCGCCGCGCGCTGCCAGTTCAGCCTGGATGAACTGGCCTATGAATATCCGGACGAGCCCGTCCCCTCTGGCGCGACACCGCAGAGCCACCTGACGAAGCTGACATGGAAAGGCGCGGAAAACCGCTATCCGGACGGTATTCCGGAACAGGTCTCCCGGCAGCTGGAAGACGAGCTCGCCCTGATCGAGGAGCTGTCCTACGCGCCCTACTTCCTGACCGTGCACGACATTGTCGCCTGGGCACGCAGCAAGGGCATCCTCTGCCAGGGACGCGGCTCCGCGGCGAACTCCGCCGTCTGTTACTGCCTCGGCATTACCAGCGTTGACCCGACCCTGACCAAGCTGTTGTTCGCCCGCTTCCTGTCACGTGAGCGGCGGGAACCGCCGGACATCGATGTCGATTTTGAACACGAACGCCGCGAGGAAGTCATCCAGTATGTCTACGGACGGTATGGCCGGCACCGCGCCGCCCTAACGGCGACGGTGATCTCCTACCGTTCCCGCTCCGCCGTGCGGGAAGTCTGCAAGGCGCTTGGCCTCAGCGAGGACATTTCCAGCGCACTGGCCAATGGCGTATGGGGCAGCTGGAACGATGCCATGCCGGACAAGCGTATCGTCGAGGCAGGGCTGGACCCGCGCAGCCCGCTGATCCGCCGCGCCATCCTGCTGACCCGGCAGCTGATCGGGTTCCCGCGCCACCTGTCCCAGCATGTCGGCGGCTTCGTGCTGACACAGGGACCCCTTACCGAAACCGTGCCCATCGGCAATGCGGCGATGGACAAGCGTACCTTCATCGAATGGGACAAGGATGACATCAACGCGCTCGGCATCATGAAAGTGGATGTGCTGGCGCTGGGCATGCTGACCTGTATCCGCAAGGCGTTCGACATGCTGGAGAGCCACAAGGGCATCCACCACACGCTGGCCAGCATCCCGCCGGACGACCAGCCGACCTATGACATGCTGTGCCGGGCCGACAGTGTCGGCGTGTTCCAGGTGGAGAGCCGGGCACAGATGGCCATGCTGCCGCGCCTGCGCCCGCGCGTGTTCTATGATCTCGTGATCGAGGTCGCCATCGTCCGTCCCGGCCCGATCCAGGGCAACATGGTGCACCCGTACCTGCGCCGCCGGAACGGCACGGAACCCGTGCGTTTTCCCAGCCCCGCCCCGGAGCATGGCCCGCCGGACGAACTGGAACAGATCCTGGCGCGCACCAAGGGCGTGCCGCTGTTCCAGGAGCAGGCGATGCAGATCGCCATCGATGCGGCGAAGTTCACACCGGACGAAGCCAACGGCCTGCGCCGCGCCATGGCGACGTTCCGCCATCTCGGCACGATCCATAATTATGAGGAGATGCTGGTCTCCCGCCTGATCGAACGGGGCTATGACCCGGTCTTTGCGCGGTCCTGCTATGAGCAGATCAAGGGCTTTGGCGAATACGGTTTCCCGGAAAGCCATGCGGCCTCCTTCGCCCTGCTCGTTTACGTGTCCTCCTGGTTGAAATGTCACCATCCGGACATTTTCTGCGCCGCCATCCTGAACAGCCAGCCCATGGGGTTCTACGCCCCGGCCCAGCTGTCGCGGGACGCACAGGAGCATGGCGTCGAGATCCGCCCGGTGGATGTGAACCATTCCGACTGGGACAATACGCTGGAGCCGGTCGAGGGGGACGCCGGCCTGTTCGCGGTACGCCTCGGCTTCCGGCAGGTCGACGGGCTGAAGCAGGCCGACATGGAGCAGCTGATGATGCATCGGGCGGGCGGCTATGACAGCCCGGACGCGCTGACCCGCCGGGCGCGGCTGACCCGCGCCGTGCTGGAGCGGCTGGCGGCGGCGGATGCGTTCCGCTCCATGGGTCTGTCACGGCGCGATGCCCTGTGGAAGATCCGCGGCGAGGCGCCGGGACACGCCCTGCCGCTGTTCGCGGCCGCCGACCTTGCCGAACAGGGCACGGAGGCAGATGTGGAACTCCCTCAAGTTCCGCCTTCGGAACATGTGCTGCAGGACTACCAGACGCATCGCATGTCGCTGAAAGGCCACCCGATGCACTTCCTGCGAAACGCCCACACGCGGCGGGGCATCGTCTCCACCGCCGAGGCCACCGGGCGGCGCAGCGGCCAGCGGGTGGAAACGTCCGGCCTGGTCCTGGTGCGCCAGCGGCCGGGCTCCGCCAGCGGCGTCGTCTTCGTTACGCTGGAGGATGAGACCGGGATCGCGAACCTGGTCGTCTGGCCGCGCGTGCTGGAACGGTTCCGCCCGGTCGTGATGCGGGCACGGATCCTTCATGTGATCGGCCGGGTCCAGTCAGCCGAGAACGTCACGCACATTGTGGCGGAGCAGCTGATCGACTGCACGGACGACCTGTCCCTGTTGTCGGAAGATGTGCTGCGCGATCCGCTGAACGGTGTACTGGCCCGGCCGGACGAGGTTCGCCGGCCTGTTGCACCGCGCAAGGGCCCCGCCGGACGCCTTTCCGGGGGACGTCATCCGCGCAATGTCCGGGTCATTCCGCCAAGCCGCGACTTTCACTGAAGGCCGGCCGCTTTCTGCTCGCTCCATTGGCAGGTCTGTGTGCCCGCGCACGCCGGAAATGCGGCAAGACACACCGTAACCGGCTGCCCCGGCAATTCAGGGGGGAATGCAGAGCGAAAGACGCTGGCTGATAACAATTGACGCGGTGCATGCCAATTTATTAAGCTTCCCGGACATAACAGGAGGCACGTCCATGGAAGTCCGGAATGAAGTATTCCCATCTGACCCGGCCCGCATGCAACAGATGCTCGAGAAAGGCCCTGACGGCCCGATCTTCATGGTCAACCTTCTGAAATTCAAGGATAAAGCGGAATATGACGATGGCCGTAAGACAGATCTCTCCGGACGCGACGCCTACATGATCTACGGCCGGGCGGTGGCGGACATCCTGCTGAAGTTCGGCGGCCGGGCTGTGTTTGCCGCGGACGTAACCTTCCTCGCCCTGGGAGACGTCGAGGAGTTGTGGGACGAGGTCGCCATCGCCATGTATCCAAGCCGGGCCGACATGGTGCGCATGTCCCTGTCGGAAGAATGGCGCGAAGCGGCTGTCCACCGCTCAGCCGGCCTCAAGGGACAACTCAACATCGAGACCGTCCTGCCCGCCGCGCAACAGGACTCTCCATGGGTGAAAAGCCTGCTGGGGGATTAGAAAAACTGATTCTCGCAGATCCCGCAGCAGCAGGAACCTTTCCTCAAGGCCGATCCTGTTTATGCTTGGCAAGTACATGTGGAAATGTTGGACAGAATTCGGTTTGCCTGAAGGGCCCGATAGACTTTGCAGGGATTAGACATGGCAACGGATCAGGCCACGCAGGACCAGACACACGTTTCAGACGGCCGCCGGCTGAGATCTGAGCGCAACAAGCAGAAGATCGTGAGCGCGATGATGGAGCTTGTACGCGAGGGCGACTACGACCCGAGCGTGGCCAACATTGCCGAACGCGCCGGCGTGGGGCTGCGGACAGTCTTCCGCCATTTCGACGATGTCGATACGCTGTACCGGGAAATGTCCGGCCAGATTGAGGCTCGCATTCTTCCGGAAATCGCCAAGCCGCTGACGGCCAAAGACTGGCAAGGCCGCGTGAAAGAGATGATGGAGCGCCGCATCCGCGTCTTCGAAGACGTTATGCCTGTTCGTATCTGTGCGCTTGCCAGACGGTACCGCTCAGAACTCCTGATGGCGAACCACAAACGGTTCGTCGCGCATGAGACCGCAGCCCTTGCCCTGGCGCTGCCTCCTGAAGTGCTGGAAAACGAGCCCCTGAAACTGGCGTTCGACGTCGCGCTGAGTTTCGACACATGGCGGCGCATGCGGCAGGATCAGGGTTTTTCCAGAGCCAAAGCCACATCCGTTCTGGATACCATGCTGGACGCCCTGATCGCCGCTGCGGAATGAAAAGGCGCGGCGTTCCCGCCTTGGCCATACTTCTCATGGCGGCCTGTGGCGCGCCTTCGGACCCGGGCGCCAAATCGACCTCCTGCGGCCTGCCGATCGATCAACTGGATGAATTCATCACGGTTCAGACCGGATCTTTTCTGAAAGGCCGGGACCCGATTTACCGCGAAGAAGTTCCGACAGAAAAACTGCACGTCGACGGCTTCGATATTCTGTCACATGAGGTCACAAACGCCGAGTTCGCGCGATTTGTCCAAGAAACAGGCTATGTGACAGATGCTGAACGCAGCGCAGCAGCGGGCGGGGAAGCCGCCGGTTCGGCCGTCTTCCTGAACGCGGAAGGCTCAATGTCTCAGGCGCCCTGGCAACTTGTGTCCGGCGCCACATGGAAATCTCCCGAAGGTCCGGGCACAAATATTGACGGACGTGCCCTGCATCCGGTCGTGCATATTTCCCTCGCCGATGCCCGCGCCTATGCCGACTGGGCAGGTGGACGGCTGCCGACTGAGGTCGAGTGGGAATATGCCGCATCTCTGGGATTGCCTGACCTCGGCCGCTCAAATTCCGGTGCCTACAACAGTGACGGCACGCCCATCGCAAATACCTGGCAGGGCATTTTCCCGTTTTCCAATACCGCAGGTGACGGCTTCACGGGTACCTCGCCGGTCGGCTGCTTCGGCAAGGACAGGATAGGTGCCTATGACATGATCGGGAATGTCTGGGAATGGACAGACACCCCTTATGGCCCGGGCACCCACACCATCAAAGGCGGATCCTATCTTTGTGCTGACAATTTCTGCCGGCGCTTCCGTCCGGCGGCCCGGCAGCCCGAAGAAATAGATTTCTCATCGAACCATATCGGCTTCCGGATCGCACGTAATACCTCAGCCGCTGAATGAGTCAGTTCGGCCAGTAGACATATTCATCGCCGGCCTCGAACCTATCAGCAGCAGTCTTGTCGATCATGATCGGACTCTCAACCGTGTATGGGTATAGAGGCGGCCTGGAGTTTGCCCAGTGTGCATCGATCAATGCCTGGAGCTCCGCGACCTTATCAGGCTGAGTTTCAGCAAGATTGGTTTGCTCCGTCGGGTCGTCCTCCAGGTTGAACAACCAGACCTTTTCCTGACGTCCATTCACCTGCAGTTTCCAATTACCCGCCCTTACGACCCGGTAGTATCCACTGGACCAGAAAACCGCATTGTCCTGACGGGAAACCTCCCCCTGCCCCATGGCTGCTGGCAACAGGGTTTCACCATCGATCACCACGCCTTCAGGCAATGCCTCTCCCGCAATCGATGCGAGCGTTGGCATCAGGTCGACATGCGCGACCGGCGTGTCGATTTGCGTGCCGGCTGGGATCGTGCCGGGCCATGACACAAACATCGGTACACGGATCCCGCCTTCGAACAGGGTGATCTTCCACCCTCGATACGGCGCGTTGACTTCCGGCAGTCCGATATAGCCAGCGCCGCCATTGTCCGACGTGAACACAATAACCGTATTGTCGGAAAGCCCCTCTTCTTCCAGTTTGTCCATGATCCGGCCGACGCTGCGGTCCAGCGCACGCACCATGGCCGCGTAGACCCGCAGGCGTTCGGGCTGAATATCACCGACGGCTTCATAGTCTTCCCGCGTCGCCTGAAGCGGAGTGTGCACGCCCCAATGCGCCAGATAGAGAAAGAATGGCCGATCCCGGTTTGCTTCGATCACCTTGCCCGCTTCATCGGTCCAATAGTCCGTCAGGTATCCGCCCGGCTCGAACCATTCGCCATTGTTGTAGGAAGCGGCATACTGCATCCGCGCCCACAGGAATTTGTCGATCGGGTCGAAATCCAGCTTGGCGTTGACGACATCCGGATCGTCCTCCGGCAGGTACAGACCACTCGCCATGAGCAGGCTTTCATCAAACCCCTGAGCGGTTGGCCGGGAGTCTTCGCCGCGCCCCAGATGCCATTTGCCGATGTGGACCGTGTGGTAGCCTGCTTCTTTCAGGAGTTCGGCGACCGTGACTTCCTCGCCCGGCAGTCCCTGCGCCTCAAAGGGAACACCGCCTTCATCCGCTTGCCGGTTCCATTCGATGGGTGGCAGGCCGGTATCCATGTCATTTCCCACCATTGATATGACACGGCCCATGCCGTCTGGGGTTGGCGTGAATTCAAATCCCGTCCGGGTCGGATAGCGGCCGGTCATCAGCATGGCGCGAGATGGTGCGCAGGTACCTGTTCCGGAGTAAGCCTGCCGGAAGATGGCGCCTCTTGCTGCCAGCCTGTCTATGTTCGGCGTTGGCACGCGTCCACCGGCCACACCGCCGCCGAAAGTCGAAATGTCATTGATGCCAAGATCATCCGCGACAATGAAAATGATATTAGGCGGCCTTTCGGCATCCGCCGACTGCGGTGATGCAGGCCCTTGTTGCCAGACCACCGCCTGGTACGGCGCAACATCCCTCTGGCCGGAATGCGACGCGATGAACAGAATGATCGCTGTCTTGTTGAACCATGCCAGCGCGCCGAAGACTATCAGCAGGCTGGCGCCGCCGATCAGGATTCTTTTCAACATATCCGTTCCCACCCTGATCTACGTAACAAGCTCTTCACAGCCTGTGCCGGAGAAGATTTCCTTGAGATCATTTTTCGCGCTGTCCGGGACAGCCTCGGCCGTTTGCAACAAATGCTGCAGGCATTTGGCCTGGTAGGGAAATGTTGGCTGCTGCCAGATCTGGCCATCTATATTTGTGCGGAAATCCGACTCACCTGCAGCGACCGCTGCGGCATTCGCCTTGAGAAACGGCAGGTACACCCGTCCAATTTCCGACAGGAGGGGCTTCAGGCGCTCTGCGGCCTGTTCCGGTGTGAACCAGTCACCCTCAGCCGGCTCAACACCTGACAGGTCTTCCATACGGTCCAGCCAGGCGCGTACTCTGGCAGACCGGGCACGGGTCAGTGTCGCCGATGTCGGCTCAATGATCGCCAGCTGGGTCAGCTGCCCGTAAATTGCGAAATCGGCGGACGATGGACGAGCTCCCAGCACATAACCGGCATGCTGGATTAATGCGTCCAGAAGATCGATGAAGCGGAGATAACTCGCCTCAATCGTGGAGGCTGTGACATCGTTCGACCCGACGACATACAGCCGTTCTGTTTGCCGTTTACTGAACATGTCCGCCATCTTCTGGGCATCCGCTGCCTCAAGCGTTGGCACAGACCAGTAAACAAGAAGCGGCCCGGCATTGTCGCGATCGGCTTCAAAATACCAGCGGTAATGAAACATCGCCTTGGTCAGCCACTCATCGGCATAGTCTTCGATCAGCTCATTCAGGAAGGCCAGGACAGGATTTTCCGGGATGACGCCACGTCCCGAATAATCCTGCTCCAGCCTGCGCGTAATCGGCGTAGAGTCGACAACGGCCTCTACCCCGCCATCGGATTTTGGGAAGTAGAATGTTGGCAGCAGCTTCACCTTGGGCTGCGGCAGACCTGGCGGCGGATTTTGATGCCCACCCCAAATCACAGCGTAAGGAATATGACGGTAGCGCAGTAAAGCCACCATCTTGCGGGTATAGGGTGAGCCGGGCGCTCCCATCAGCACCAGACGGTCATTGCCTGCGGTTACCATTTTTCCTCCCTGCCCGTTCTCCGGGCTTAGTATTATTATTGACACTCTTTTTGCCAATTCTCTCTCGGTCAAGAGCCGAAGCCCGGGTCACCTCCGGAAAAACTGCACCACCAGACGCCCAACCAGCCAGACAACCGCCACGACACCGATGAGCAACACCACCAGCTGCATCCAGTAAGCCTTGAACTGGCGCGCCATCGTGTTGCGGGTGATTTCTTTCAGCGAATTGTATCCTTCCGGAACCTCAAGAACCCCAACGCGCGCGCTGTAGGCTTGATATTCGTTCAGCATGTCGGCAAAAACAGCCGGCTGCTCCAGTCGCAGGTCCGAGGTCTCTCCCGGGTCCGCTTCGATATCGTAAAGGCGCCACTGCCCGTCTCCATGAGGCTTCTGGTTGCGAGTGATTTTCCAGCGGCCTTTCAGGACAGCTGAATTACCGGAGACTTCCATGCCGATGACATCGCCTGGCTGATAAACCGCCGCCTGGGTTCCGGACAGTAGCGGCTCAAGGCTTCGCCCGGTCATCCTCTCACCCGTGTCGTCTATCCCGGCATATTTCAGGAGTGTCGGGGCAATATCGGTGACCACTGTCCGTGCATCAAACGTCTGACCCTCAGGGACGCCGGGCCCGGTCATGATCAGGGGCACACGCAATCCGCCTTCCGACCCGAGAAACTTGAACATGTTGTTCGGAGACGCCGCCGCGATCGCCCACTCAGGACCGATAAAGCCCCAACTGCCTTGCTCGCCAATACCCTCCCTGCCGATATGGTAGCCGTGCAGCTTCATCCAGATTGACAGGCGAATATCGGTGTCGCCGCGTGATGGCTCCGGCCCGTTGTCAGAGGTGACGACAAAAATGGTATTATCGTATTTTCCCGTTTCCTTGAGATGTTCCACGAACCGGCCAATCTCGATGTCCATGGCTTCCATCATGGCTGCATTCACCTGCATGCGCGCGGCATAAATATCCTGATCTTCAGGGGAAAGATCATCCCAGGCTCGCATCTCATCCGGCATGGGCGCCAAAGGAGCGCTATCCGGAATGAGTCCGATTTCCTTCGCCTTTTGCCATCGCGCCTCTCTCAACGCGTTCCAGCCCGCGTCGTAGACACCGTCATACCCGGCCGTCAGTTCCGGCGGCGCCTGCACGGGAATATGGATTGCCTGGAATGGAAGATACGCAAAGAAGGGCGCGTCCTGATTGCCTTCGTCCAGGTATTCGATCATGTGATCGACAATCATTGTCGAAGAATAGAAAGAATCCGGCAACTCGGCGGGCTGCCCGTCTTCGTACCAGGGCGCCTTTTGGTAATAGGGCATGTAGGGCTTGTCTGACCAGTTGTCGGCGCCTGAAGCATCCAATGCCAGCGACCTGTCGAAGCCATGGGCGTTCGGCAGGTCTCCCGCACCGCTACCGAGATGCCACTTGCCTGACATGAGAGTACGATAACCGGCAGCCTTCAGCCGGTCTGCCAGTGTCAGAACTCCCGGCTCCAGATGCATGGTATAGCCCGGCTGGCCGACATGTTCCTTGGGCAGGACTTCAGGAATGGTGGCGATGCCTGTCATATGATTGTCCATGCCAGTCAGGAGCATGGCACGGGACGGTGAGCAAAGCGGCGAAGAGTAATGACGGCGGAATATCGCACCGCGCGCCGCAAGAGCATCAATGTTGGGGGTACGCGCCTCCCCGCCATACGCCCCGAAATCCATCAGCGCGGCATCATCGACGAGGATCAGGACGAAATTCGGCCGCGAGTCCTCAGCTTGAGGGGTTTCAGCTGCAGCCACTGCCGCAAGCCCGAAGCTTGCCGCCAGCAAGGCAATCCCCCCACCCAGCCGCATTCGCATTTTATGGACAAAACCGTCCCACGCCCATTTCGACATGACTACCTCAATCCCGGATGTATTGACACTTGAAATGTCACCATATTCGGGTTTTGTCAAAGAGGCATCTGCCGACGCCCCCGGTCGTCAGGCACAGGCGCACGCACTCTTGCCAGAGCGCAGATCATGAAGATGCTTGCAGGAAGCTGAAGCTAAACCCGGACGCCGGAATGCGGCCGCCCGAGACTCACGCCAGGTTCAGGCTGCTTTGGCCCATGCCGGTGATAACGTGCGCCTTTGACGAACAATTTCAGCGCTTCCCAGTGGATCCCGGCAATCACGCCGATCGTCATCATCGGAAAACGTGCCAACACGCCCAGCGTCGTTCGGTTTGTTACCGGCCGTGCCTCCCCCACCAAGGAGGCGCGCATACGCTCGGTGCCATCCGCACGATAGGAAATCGCCAGCTTGAGAGTCTCTGCAGGGGGCTGGAGGACAAATTTGTAGTGCCCGCGTTTGTCAAAAAACGGGGAGACATAGAACGCCTTGTCGCAATCATGCTGGCAAACGCCCTGTTCTTCATCAGCCGCACACAGATAAAAGTGGCGTTCCCCGAACGTATTCCCAACCTCATACAGCACGTGATGAAGTTCGCCTGTGTGGTTGCGAATGAAGTAGACAGAAATGGGATTGAACACATAACCGAACATGCGCGGCAGCGTCAGCAGCTCGACCTTGTCTGCTGGTTCCTGAACACCCTGCCCTTTGACAAACGCCCGAACCCATCCAGCCAGATCACGCGACTGGCCGTCGCCATGGTCCAGCGGGTTGACGCTCATAAGCCCGCCTTTTCCAATCTTCAGAAACCGGCTGAGCCCGCGCGCCTCATCCAACCGGTCAAGGTCGAGCAACACATAGGCAATCCGGTAGCGTAAAAAGTGAGACACATCGCCGAAGCGACGATGGCTCACCTTGCCGACGTAAAATTGCGCCGGTGCACTCATGCGGAAACCTTTCCGGCCTCCGGCCGCGCAAGACGCTCCTTCGAATAATCAAACGCCCAAGGACGCTTCCAGTCGCTGAGCAATTCGGCAACAGCAAGGCCGGACTGGATTCCATCCTCGTGGAACCCATAGCCCTGCCATGCCCCACAGAACCAGGTGTTCCGGTGGCCTTGGATCGACCAGATCTCCCGCTGAGCTTGCATGGCGCGTCCATCAAAGACCGGATGATTGTAGACAAACTCCTGTTCCACCTTGTCCGGCGTGGGCTCCTGTTCGGGATTGAGGGTTACAAAGTAATTTGTCGTGGTCTCAAGTCTCTGAAGTGCATTCATCCAGTAAGTCACGGAAAGCTGCAGCGAGTCAGCCTGTCTGGCCCGGTAATTCCAGGCGGCCCAGGCTGCCTTGCGGATTGGCATCAGGGTTTCGTCACGGTGAAGGATGACACGGTTCGGCTGAGTGCGGAAACCGGAGAGAATCCGGGTTTCCGGTTCAGCCGCATCAGCAAGCAGAGCCAGCGCTTCTGGTGCATGGCAGGCGAAGACGACCTCATCAAAATCCTCGAATGTGCCGTCGGAAAAACGAAGGCGAACGCCTTGCGCCGTCCGGTGCACGGAGTCGATTCCGGCATTGCAGCGGATCCGGTCAGAAAACCCCTGCGTCATGGGGGCGAGGTAAGACGCGCTTCCACCATCGACGGACTGCCACGGAAATTGAGGGCGAACGCTGACCAGCCCATGGTTCACGAAGAACCGTGCAAGACTGGCCGCCGGGAAATCCATGATCATGGAGACCGGGCAAGACCAGATCGCGGCAGCCATTGGCAGGAGGTGGTAGTCGACAAATGCCCGACCATATTTCTCTTCGGCAACATAGTCGCCAATAGACCGGCCGCGCTGGCACTGCGCCAGATCATGAGAGGCAGCATGGAACCGCAGAATGTCCTTCAGCATCAGAAAGAAGCGCGGACTCGCCATGTTCCGACGCCAGGCGAACAGGCCATCCATACCATGACTGGCGTATTCCATGCGCTCGTCCGGCATCGAGACGGAAAAGTTCATGCGAGTCGGGTTTGACGCCACACCAAGGCGGTCAAACAACGCCGTCAGATTTGGATAGTTCGGTTCATTGAAGACGATAAAGCCGGTATCCACCGGGACAGGACCCTCGGGCGCTTCGACTGTTACTGTCGCGGTATGCCCGCCAATCCGCCCGGCCTTCTCGAAAACGGTGATGTCGCAGGTATTCTGCAACGCCCAGGCGGCCGACAGGCCTGAAATTCCCGTACCTATAATGGCAACCCGCGAGCGGCGCCCTTCAGAAACGGCTCCTGAGCGACGGTTAATCGGCGCGGCGACATCAAATGGCATGGGCGTTCTCCGAACTGTTCAATGACATACGCAGCAGCCCGTCTGCCGGATTGAATGATCCAGTCCGGCGATATTTGCGTAAAAGGTCCAAAGGAGGCGATAATGCAGTCCGTGACGTCCGCACAGCCAGGAGCCATTGGTGGCAGTAAATCGAAAAGCCCGGCCAAAGTGAGCGCCCTGCCCGGCCGCTCCTCGCTGGATGGCGAACTGATGTCACGGGTTGTGACATCAGCTGACCGCGACGCGTTCAACGCGCTTGCGGTGCACTATGCACCTCGTCTGAAGGCCTGGTTGATGCATCGCGGCGAAGGCGACTCGACGAGTGAAGATATTGTCCAGGATGTCCTCACCGCTGTCTGGCAAAAAGCAGAGAGTTTCGACAGCACCAAAGCGAGCTTTTCCACCTGGGTCTATCGCATGACCCGGAACCGCTGGATCGATCACAAGCGCAAACATGACCGGCTGCAACCAACAGCGCCGAGCGACATGATCAACCTCGTCGATGAACCAGACGACTCCCTCCACGCTGGTCTGGAAGAGGCGGAAGCCGCTCAAGCCGTCAGAGATGCGCTTGCGACGCTGCCACCCGAACAGAAACAGATGCTCTATCTCGCCTTCTTCGAAGGCCTGTCTCACAGCGCAATCGCTGAACGGACCGGGATCGCTATCGGCACCGTGAAAAGCCGGATTCGCGCGCCGTTGAAGAAACTCAGAACCACACTTGAAGCCCATCGAAAGGATGTCCCATGAGTACGGCACATTCCCTGCCGATCACAGTTGGCGACGACTGGCTGGCCATGCAGTCGGCGGGGTCCCTCTCGCCTTTCAAGCAATTGCTGCTGACCTGTCAGGCGGACATGGAGCCACGTCTGCGCCCCATCTTCGCCTCGGACGATCACGTTGCCGGCGCCCTGCTTGAGAGCGCAAAACCCGCAGCGTTGTCAGACGATTTCCTGGCTCGCCTCGACGCCCGCTTGACCGAAGGCGAACAGGCGCAGGCACAGGTATCCGAAGCGGCAGAAACCTCCATCGCGCCGGACTGGATGCCCGCCCCACTGGCCGACTATATGCGCCGCAATGGCCGTAGGCTCAGATGGCGTAATGCCGGTGTCGGCGTGCAGCAGGCGCGTCTTGGCCGCAGCCGGCGCGGTGAACGGCTTTATTTGCTCCGTGCAAAGCCGGGGCTTCCCGTTCCGCGTCACTCCCATAGCGGACAGGAATGGACGCTGGTTCTGTCCGGTGGCTACAAGTCCGGCACACAGCAATATGTTGCCGGCGACCTGCACCAGGAAGACGAGTCCTGCATGCATGACCTGCGGATCGATGATGACGGTCCCTGCATCTCGCTGGTCGTGGATGAAGGCAAGCTCAGGTTCGCCAATCCCCTGCTTCGCCTGTTCCAGCCCGTTGTCGGAATTTAACCGGTCGGCGCTTACCGACCAGAAGGTTCCGTCAGGAAACGCTCTGGTTCGCTGACCAGACACGCATGAAATTACCACCAAGAAAAGCTGCCAGCTCCTGCTCGCTCATGCCTTTGCGGCGCAACAGGGCGACGAGATCTGGCAGCCGGCGGTAATCATCGAAAACCGGCTTGTAGTTGGCATCCATATCCGTGCCGAGACAGACATGCTCTATCCCGACCATGTCGATCAGCTGGAAAATCCTGTCCGCGAAACCGGCAAGATCACTCACTTCGATACCCGCCGGCCAGGCGCCAATGATCCCGCCAGCGTCCGCCGCCGCCCTGGCCAGCTCCAGTGATATGAACCGCGGATGATAAGAATGCGCCGAGCTGATGTGCGTATGCGTAAACATGACCGGCCGGGTACTGAGCTCCAGCGCCCTGAACGCACCCGCTTCCGCCATGTGGGACAAGTCGATGACCATGCCCAGGCGGTTCATCTCGCGCACGATGGCATCGCCGTCCGATGTCAGGCCGCCATGAACCGGCGAATTGGTCATGGCATCGGCCAGATCGTTTGTCCGATAGTGAACGAGGGTCACAGACCGCACGCCATCCTCATAGGCTTCACGTACCCGCTCTACAGACCCGTCGAGGAAGTCACCGCCTTCCACCGTCCAGATCGCGCCCGGCCGCTGCGCCGGGCGTAGGTTTGACAGCTGATCCGGGGCAAGTATTTCGGTCACCAAACCGTCTTTGGCCAGGCGCTTTAGATTCCCGATCTGTACCTTGTAGCTTTCCCAGGCTTCGCCCTCATTGAAGGGCCGCTGCGCTTCGAGGCCTTTCCCTTTTGCCAGATTGAGCACATTGAAATCAGACACCGCCGCAAAGCAGGCAGCTGCAAGGTGCCCACGCCGCATGTCACTGATCGTGCGCCGCTCAAAGCCGGACTGCGCCTTGTAGACCTTCAGGAGCGGCGCGAGCCCCGACGCATCGCGGGCAAAGGTTCGGCCGGGATGGGCATGACTGTCGATGGCGGGGTACTTGTCCAGCAAGGCAATCGCCGCGGCGCGCTCTTCGTCCGAGACTTCGAACCCGAGAGGCGCCGCCGCTGGCCGCTTGCGCAGCCAGTAAGCTCCATAGGCCACTCCCGTTCCAGCGACGAGACCACCGCCGATCAAGGCGCGTCGTGTCAGTTTTCCCATTCTACCGTCCCTCCCCAGGGCTACGCCTCACGCCGTTGCGCTCAACGACGCGAACTCCTCGATCGCCTCATCTGCTGTGAGGGCGAACCCATAGGACGCGAGCTTTCCGATTGTCGCTTGATAAGATTCCATCAGGTAGGTCGTGGTCGCATCACTCACTACCCGCGTGACGTATCCATAATCGAGGGCGACACGGATCGTGGTCTCCACGCATTCGTCTGTCAGGAAGCCCACCACGATCAGGTGTTCGATTCCCATATTCCGCAGCGTGGAATCGAGACTGGTGCCGGTGAAGGCGCCGCTGGCGGTTTTGGTGATGACGATTTCGCTATTTATCGGTTTGGTCGGTTCGAGGAATTTTGCACCCGCACTTCCGGGCGGAAAATTCCAGCCGAGACGGCTGTGCAGCTGGCTTGTGTCGCGCCCGGTGTCTGACATGGACTGAATTTTCACGTGGATCGGCGGGATCCCCGCAGCCCTTGCTGCGTCCAGCACACGCGCAGCCTGGACTACTGCAGCATTAAACCGGACTTCGTAGTCACTGAGCGCGGCCCGGACAGCGTCTTCCGGCAACCCAGCCTCAACAGCATTTTTCAAATGATAGGAAGGCTCCGCCAGATGCTGGATGTCGATCAGTAGAAGCGCGGTGTTGTCCTGCGCCATCTTCGGCGGCGCCTTGGGCGCCTTGGAGGACGCGCTCAGGATCTCGGTCAAGCCAACCTCGCGGCTGGCAGTTTCCACAGGCTGACTGGCTGTCATCATACTTTCCTTTTCAATGGGGTTTTAGCGCTCGGCCTTGAACGGATCCTGGCTGGCCTCGCGTACGTGACGCTTACCCTTCGCGCTCAACAGGCCGCCAAGGTTCACCTCGAAAACCCGTGCAACGAGTTGTTCATCATCGAGTGCCTCCGGCGCTATATATTGCAGCTGTTCGGCCGAATAGATGTGCGCAAGGCCCAAAGCCGTCGTCTGCAAAGAGGTCTTCACCACCGCCATGTCCACTTCAAGAAACAGGCCCGCTTCCATACATTCGCGCGTCAGCGCGGTTGTCAGATCCAGCGCCTTCTTGCGCAGCGACTGATACTCCGGCGAGGCAAGCATTTCCTCCGTCTCCAAACTCTTCATGAGACGGAAATAGCCGGGATGGGTCCGGCCGAAGAGGACGTAGGCGTGCCCGATCGCGATAAGACGGGCGAGTGGCGACGGCTTCGACAAGCTGATCGCCCTATTCCGGTAGTCTTCCTGAATGGCGTAGCCGGCGATAGCTGTTTCAACGAGCAGGCTCTGCTTGCTTTCGAAGTGACGGTAAATCGCAGGCGTCGAAGTGCCGACCAGTTTGGCGACATCCTTCAACTGGAAATCAAGTGAAGACTTCTGAGCGATCAACCTGGCGACGGATTCGATGATCGCATTGCGAAGATCGCCGTGGTGGTAACCGGCTTTCTTCACAATGCCACGTTTCGCGGCGGCTCTGACATTTGCCATGTCTTTTATGTCACTCGATGCTTCAAAAGCCATTCTGCACCAGAACGGTGCGTTGACACAGCAATGTTAACTTAATTAACTTGGCGGTCAACATCTGGGTAAGTTGCGCCTTTGCATGACGTTTCCTCCCGCTGGGGCACTTCCGGATTTCAGATAGTCAAATAAGGGAAGAAAAGAATGACGTCTAAACTCCTCATGGGGGCGAGCTGCCTCATCCTGTCCGCTGCCGCCCCGTGGGCAACCGCGGTGGCACAGACCGAATCGACCGATACGCCTGTTGCCGCCCAGGGCACCAATGGCGACGAAGAAGCGAAAGTCTACGAAAGCATCGTCGTGACCGCCACGCGGCGCGCCGAGAAGCTGTCTGAAGTTCCGATTGCGATGTCCGTCTTCGGCGACGACGCCATCGACCAGACCAGCGTGCGCGAACTGTCAGAAATCTCGGAATACATCCCGAACGTCTCGATCTCCGGCCATAACGACTTCCGCTCCGTCATCACCATTCGCGGCGTCGGCTCGGCCTCCCGCAATATCGGTTTCGACAGCCGCGTCGGCGTCTATGTCGACGGCGTCTATATGGGCCAGTCCCCGGCCGTGAACCAGGAACTGCTGGACCTTGAGCGCGTCGAAGTGCTGCGCGGGCCTCAGGGCATGCTGTTCGGCAAGAACACCGTCGCTGGCGCTATCAGCCTAGTCACCAAGAAGCCGTCCGACGAATTCTACGGCAAGGCCAGCGTCAATGTCGGCAACTACAACCTGCGCGAACTGCAAGGCATGGTGAATTTGCCAATCGCGAAGAACGTTGCCGCCAAGCTCTCGATCTCCAAGACGGACCGCGATGGCTACATCGACAATATCACAACCGGCAATGACCTCGACACCAAAGACGTGCTGGCTTATCGCGCCCAGCTGCGCATCACGCCGACGGACAAGCTCGAGATCAACCTCGCCTATGACGGTCTGAAGACCGACAACAAGATTCTCGTTGGCGAGCCCCTCACCGACACGCTCGGCATTCAGAAGGTCACGATCGCTCCGGAACCGCGCAAAGTCGCATTTGATTTTGACCCCACCGAAGACCGCGATGTCTCCGGTGCCATGATGGACCTGACCTACAAGTTCGACAACGGCTTCACCGCCAAGTCGATCACCGGCTACCGCGATACGGAAGCGAACTACAAGAACGCAACCGACTATGCGCCAGTTTCGATGCTCTACGTCGAATATGGCGACAAGTTCGAACAGTTGAGCCAGGAATTCCAGCTCATCTCGCCGGACGACAACGCGTTCACCTACATGGCCGGCCTCTACTATTACAATCAGAGTGCCGACACGAACCGGGACGTGTTCCTTGGTGACGACTTTCTGACAGCCTTTATCCAGCCGGTTGTGGCCCCAAGCGTTGCGCCGCTGTTGAACCTGGATCCTAACAACCTGACCGAAGCGCAATTGGCCTTCATCTCGTCACTCGCGGGCTTTGGCCCGGTTGGATCGAAGGTCATCAACGCCGGCACGGTCGATACCGAAAGCTTCGCAGCCTATTTCAACGGCAGCTATGACTTTGCCGACCGCTGGACCCTCGGCTTCGGCCTGCGTTACAGCGTCGAAGACAAGGATGTGAACTGGCTGCTCGATGGCCGCAATTCCGGCGTCTTCAGAATCGGCTCGACCAATGTTGCACCGGGCGATTCGACCACGGTCCCTACGCCGCTGGTCAATGACCGGCGCGACAGCTTCCTGTCGCCGGCCGTCAGCCTCAGCTATGCCGTCACAGACCAGAGCAATCTTTATGTGAAGTATTCCTCCGGCTACAAGAGCGGCGGCTTCAACCTCGACTTCATCAATGAAGACGAACTGGCTGCCAATTCCGGTCTGGAGTTTGGCAAGGAAACTGTCGATGCTTATGAAATCGGCCTGAAGAACGAGTTCTTGAACGGCCGGTTCACGCTGAACCTTGCCGGTTTCTACTCGGGCTATGACGACTATCAGGTGAACCAGTTCGTCGATCTCGGCGGCGGTCGCACATCGATCCGCATCACCAATGCCGCGAAAGTCATCACCCAGGGCATCGAAGCGGAGTTTAACCTTCAGGCTACTGATAACTTCTCCCTGCAAGGATCTGCCGGTTATCTCGATGCCACCTTCGATTCCTTCCCTGGCGGCGGCACAGCCGGCGGCGACGTCTCCGGCAATCAGCTGCCGGGCGCCTCGAAATGGTCGGCCTCCCTTGGCGGTCTCTATACACGCGACCTCCCATCGCTCGGCGCGACGTTCCTCACGCGTCTCGACATGACCTACAAGGATGGGTTCTACACCACGGTGGACAACCAGAAGACCACGACGCTGCCCAGCACACAGGTCGTGCCCTACGGCTATATCGACTCCGTGACGCTGCTGAACGGCCGTGTCGGCCTGCAGAGCGATAATGGACGGTATGAAGTATATCTCTGGGGCCGGAACCTTACGGACGAGGATTATCTGATCGATGATTTCCGCGACTTCCTGGGCACCATCGTCAACCACCCGAACATCGGGCGGACTTACGGCGCTGAACTGGTTGTGAACTTCTGATCGATGACTGATCCTTCTCTGCCGGGAAATGCATCGTATCCCTCCATCGGGGATGCGGTGCTTTCCCGGCGGTTTTCTGCTTCCTATTCGGAAGGCCGCCAGAAGTTTCTCACGTCATGCCGGAACAATGGCTTTGCGTTGAGCAGCCACCACCACCCTTCCCTGAAAGGGCCTTCCGGGGAAGACTTGGCAATAGACGCGGCCTGGCTCGGGCCAGAGAATGCCTCTCGCGTCGTCATTTTCAGCTGCGGAACGCACGGACTGGAAGCCGCACCAGGTGCTGCGACCATGCTCCATTGGCTGGAGACAGGCGGGCCGAGCCGTCTTCCAGGTGATATGGCCGTTCTTCTGATTCATGCAATCAATCCCTTTGGATGGGCGTGGGCGCACCGGATCAATGAGAATGGCATTGATCTGAACCGGAACTTTGCTAGTCGGGACAATGCGCTGCCATCAAATACAGCGTACAAGGATATTCACCACCTCCTTATGGACACCTCAATGGGTGAGGATGGCCTCAGCCGATTTGTGCAAGGGTTCCACAAACTGGCTGCGCAAAAAGGGATGAATACCGCCCTGACTGGCATAACCTCCGGGCAATATGACTTTCCGGACGGACTGAGCTTTGGCGGCGACGCGCTTAGCTGGTCTGGCGAGGTCCTCTTTCAGATCGCCCGTGACCACCTCAGACAGGCGGAAAAGACCGCCCATATCGACTGGCATACCGGCATCGGCGAATACGGGCGGGCGCACTTCATCCTTGATGAACCAAAAGCCTCGGAAAGCTATTCGGTCCTGTCCAGCTGGTGGCCGGATCACACCATCCACTGCGACGATGTCGTTGAGGGTGTGTCGATCTTTTACAATGGCCTCTTCCTTGAGGGACTCCGGAAGGAAATCCGTTCGTTTAGCCTGGCACAGGTCGTGAATGTGACGATCGAATGGGGCACCTATGATGTCGAAAAGATGGTGCAGGCATTGGTCATGGATAACTGGCTGATGCATCGCGCCAACGGTTCGAGCCCGGCTCAGGTCGATGCCGTCCGGAGTGACCTGATCGAACGCTTCTATCCGCGCGACCCAGCCTGGCGCAGCGGCGTGCTGAACGCCTCCGAAACTATCTATGCCCAGGCAATTGCCGGTCTGGACAATTGGAACGATTGAACGGTCCTGCGCAATGCAGACAAGAAAAAGGGCGAAGCGATCCAAATCGCTTCGCCCTCTTCATTTTCCGGACCCTCTCATTTGCAGAACAGAGCCGGAAGCCCCCGGCAACGGGGGCGCAAACCACTACGCGCCGACGATGCCCGGAAGCGCCTTGCAGAAACGTTCGACATCTTCGATCTTGCCGGTGGAGACGCGGGTCCAGTCGACATAGTCCATATATTGTCCGCGAACAGAGATCTTCTGCTCAGCGAAGGCTTTCTGGACATCATTGGCTGCTTTGCCAGACTTGAAGAAAACGAAGTTGGTTTGCGACGGCAGGTATTCCAGACCGAGCGTATCCAGGGTCGCCTTGATCATGTCACGGGCTTCGCGGACTTTCGCTTTCGAATAAGCGAGGAACTGCTCGTCATTGTAGCAGCCGATGGCGGCCGCATAGGACGTGCACGGTGACCAGGACATTGCCGTCGCCTGAATCTTCTGCGCCACTTCCGGCGAAGAGATCGTGTAGCCCATGCGGATACCGGCCATGCCGTAGATCTTCGAGAAGGTCCGCGACACGATTACGTTGTGGCCTTCCTTGATCAGCGGGATGCAGGTATTCGCATCCGGATCGTCAGCCAGTTCCATATAGGCTTCGTCGACCAGGACAGTGGTCTTCGCAGCCATCCGCTTTACGGCGGCTTTCATGTCTGCTTCTGGCGCAACGAGGCCGGTCGGGTTGTTCGGGTTGCAGAGCTGGACAAGGCCTGTGTTCTCACTGACCTTGGCCTCGATGGCTTCAAGGTCGGTGCTCATGTCGGCTTTCAGCGGCACCCGGTCGATGGTCGCCATGCCGAGACGAGCGGCATACAGCGCTGTCGTGTCCCAGAACAGGCGCGGCGCAACAATCGGACCGTTGGGGCCATAGATCATCGCGATGGCGGACAGCGCTTCGCCCGAACCGGTGGTCAGCGCGATCTGCTCCGGCGCCACGCCATGGCGATCCGCAATCATCTGGGCCAGCTGCTTCACTGCATCCTGCGACGCATAGTACGCGCCTTTGGAGCCCGCATATTCGATCATTTTCAGGGCAGACGGCGCCGGGCCGTAGGGGTTTTCGTTCCGCGACAGGAGCGCAACGCCTTCCGGCGGTCCGAGAAGGTAGGGGTTCTCCACAGCAACTTTCTCAGGCGGGAAAGCTGCCTCAGTTGTTTCGGCGATCGCAGAGGCGCCCGATGCGCAAGCGGTTGCACCCGCCACACCGAGACCGGTCGCACCAGCCAGAAGAAAACGTCTGGAAATATCGTAAGCCATATTCTGAATTACCTGTAGCCTTTGGGTTGAAAAGAAACTGAATCCTTGAGGTTCGCTTGATTGCGATTGGGAGCATCATCCTGTCCGGCCATTGTACAGGACCATTCCGGATGTTGCGACGGAAGGGGTAGTAATTGCCGGTATGGCGATTGCGGCGTTGAATTGGTGGGCAGCTTTGGCGCCTATCAGGGCAGTGAAGAATGAAATTGCCGCACTTGCCGCGGCGGCAAGTGAATAGGCGTCGAGCAAAATCCCTGGCAGGAGATTCGCACGCTCCGGACGTGAAGTCACGAATATCAAGGCGCAGCCCAACGCGACAGACGCCAATATACCCGAAAAGGTTGCAGTCACGGTGCCGGGACACGGTTTGCGCGCATCGGGCGAATACCGCTGTTTATTGCCAGACATTCTGATCTGCGTTTCCTGATTGAGGCTTGTCAAAACGCCCCTTCCCGAAAATGCAAGAAGGGGTAGCGATCCCCCTCCCCGCGAAAATGCCGCCCGCCCCGATCAGGGGGCGGGCGGATTTCATGCCAGCTTAGAAGTTGGCGAGCAGTTTGACGTAGTAGTAGCCACCCTGCCAGTCGATGATGTCGCCGGAGCGATAGATACGGCCACAGCAGCTGTCACCAAGTTCCGCTTCATCCGGATACTGGTCGAAAGCGTTGCGGGCACCGATCGAGATCTTCACGGCTTCAGAAGCCTGGAAGGAGCCTTCGAGGTCAACCTGAACCTTGGCACCGTAGTCCTGATAAACCAGCGGCGCATTCGAGCCGTCGGAGTTTGTGGACTCACCATAGTAGTTGGCACGTGCCAGGAAGCTGTACGGTCCGACTTCGTGCGTAACAGAGAAGACGCCGCGCCATTTCGGATCGTAGTTGACGAAGTCGTACTGGTCTTCGTCGTTGAACAGTGAACCGACATCGCTGTCGAACTCAGTCTTGTTGTAGTTCACAGATCCCGTGAACTTCGTTGAAGACCCGTTCGCCCAATCCTTGGAGTAGGTACCAACAATATCCACACCCTTGGTGCTCGTGTCGAAAGCGTTAGTGAAGTAGAACACGCCACCAATCGATTCCGCGCCGACAACCCCGGCACCAACGAGAGCGAGATAGTTGTCATATGCAGTGCCCGCGCCCGGATCCGTCGAAACATCCTGCGTCGAAATTGCATTCACACGATCTTCCAGGTCGATCTGGTAGAAGTCGACCGTCAACGAGAAGGCATCATAAGACGAAGTGAAGCCCAACGTGTAGTTGGTGGACTTCTCAGGCTTGAGCGGCTCTGCCCCAAGCGCGCCGGCAATCGGACCGCCTGCCGGGAACAGCCCCGTTGCCACAGGGAAACCATTGGGCAGACGGGTCGACACGTTGGTTGTACCCTGCTGGCCCGGTGTCGGCGCCCGGAAACCCGTACCGACAGAACCGCGCATCGCAAAGTTCGGCGTGAACTCATAACGCCCGGCCAGTTTCCAGACCAGCTCGGAGTCGAAGTCCGAATAGTCTTCGAAGCGCAGGGCACCTTGCAGGAACAAGGCATCCGTTACGTCAGCACTCAGATCACCGTAAATGGCATAGGAGTCACGCGTGTATTCGCCCGAGAATTCCGGAGAGTAGCCCGGGAAGCCATTCGAACCGACGCCAAGTGCTGTATAGACCGGATCATCCGGGTTGGAGCAATCGAGCGACGAGCCACTTGAGATCACCGCGGCACCCGCGGCCGTTGGCGCCCCCGAAGCACAGAAGCCCCAAGGATCCGGTAGGGAGTATGGACCATCCTGATAGGATGCTGCGTCACCACCAACCAACTCATAAGACTCGTCGAGATAGCTGGCGCCGAAGGCAAACAGCAGCGGGCTCGAAAGACCGACTTCAAATTCCTTGGAGAAGTCCGCCTGCAACTGCATTTCTTCGTTGATCAGATCGCCCGGGTGAAAGCTTGTCGGAGAGGCATCGCCCAGCGACGGGTTGACCGTATTCTTCAGCGTATACTTGATTTCGTTGTGACCGAGACGGCCGCTGAAGTCATATGTGATGCCGTTGTCCCATTCACCACGAGCACCGACAACACCGGAGTAATCGATCACATTGCCGAAGAAACGTGGGGTGAAGCCGCCCGGGAACAGGAAGAGCGAAGACCAGAGCGATCCATCTTCAAGACGGATGTTCTCAATCGTGCCATTGCCTGGATAACGGTAGAAGAAACCGCCGTCCGCTTCGGAGTTCGAGTAGTTGCCGAAGCCATAGAGCTCAACATCGCCAATTGTGTAACCGGCGTTCACGAAAGACCGGAAGGCTTTGGAGTTCGGTTGCCCCCACGGCTGAACGACACCAGAACCAGAATAGTCAGCGCTATCGAGACCGGCGATGAAGGAGTCCAGATCGAAACCAGCGATCGACGTGTCGCCCGGATTGAAATCAGGGCTGTCCACGTCCACACAGACCCAGCTTTGACAGTACTGTTCACCGCGAAGCGTCGCATCAGCCTTCGAGTATTCGGCAGAGACGTTGATGAAACCATTGTCACCGAGGCCAAGACCGAAGTTACCTGCAAGTGTTGTATTGAAGCCGTCACCCTCATAGTACTGACCGAAGTCGGCACTGATCGCACCGCCTTCCGGCGAGTCCTTCAGGATGAAGTTGATGACGCCGGCAATCGCGTCAGAACCGTACTGAGCCGCAGCGCCATCGCGCAGGACTTCAACGCTTTTCAGTGCAATTGCAGGAATTGTTGCAATATCAGGCCCCTGCGTACCGGACCCGCCGATCTGTACCAGAGCGGCGCGGTGACGGCGCTTGGAATTGACCAGGACCAGCGTCTTGTCAGTCGGCATGCCCCGCAGCGTTGCCGGACGGATGAATGTACCGCCATCAGAGATCGGCTGGCGAGACAATGAATAAGACGGAACCAGCGTCTTGATGATGTCGTTGGCATCGGTAAACGGGACGTCGGAGATTTCGTCTGAACTCAGAACGTCTACCGGAACAGGCGAATCCATAACGGAACGGGCCTTGCCCCGCATACCGGTGATGATAACTTTTTCCTGTACGGAAGTTTCATCGGCTGCCGGTTCATCGTCTGGTTCTGCGTAAGCCACTCCCCCGGTGACCACCATTCCCACGACCGCTGATGACACGGCACATTTCAAGAAAGAACTAAATCGCACTTTGTATTCCCTTTCCGCAGCGAAACCGTCACTCTCTTCACGGCTCCGTCTGCCCCCTGTTGTCGAGCACACACCAGCTTCCCCCGTTGAGCCGAACGCCCAAGGCACTGATATCCTGAGGTGTAAGTCGGGCCCGCCATTGAGCCATACCCGTCAGAGGGCTGTTAAAATGCCGTCGTTGGCACTCCGCTCCAGCTGACTTGTGTTCAGGCTGTTCCGGGTGTCAGGGATTGCCAATTCGAAAGGCGCCGCGACTGGCGTTGAATCTTTAACCCGTCATGCTTTTGTGCACTGCACACCAGACAACGCCCAAAGTCTCAGCACATGGGCGGAGTACAGTAATCTTCCAAAATTTGTAAGGTTTCATGGAAAAAGCGCGAAGATTGCCAGAATGTTTTCTGCCACTTCCCGCATCGTTTTGCCCTGAGTCATCGCCAGGCGGCGCATGGAATCGTAGACTTCCTGCTCAGGCAGGCCGCTCTTGGTCATCAGCAGGCCTTTGGCACGTTCAATTGTCTTACGTGCGGCCAGGCTTTCCTGGGATTTTCGTAATTCGTCCCGCAATTCCGAGGTCAGCACATGACGCTCTTCAGCCACCTCAAGAATGACCGGGATGCGCTCAGGCTCCAGGCCATCGACGATGAACGAACTGACGCCAAGCTTCAGTGCCCGGCTCATTTCTTCCCGTGAACTCCGGTCAACGAAGACAAGAATCGGAACGGACCGGAAGCGCCGCATCGCCAGAAGCTCTGACAACAAATCAAGGTCTGCTTCCACAGACGCGAGGATAATGGCGCTGGCGCCAACCAATTTGAGACGCCCGGTCTCCCAGTCCGCTTGCCCGGTGACCTCAACCTGCAAAGGCTTGTCGCTGAGCCCACCCGCGATCAGGCTGGCTCTGGCTTCATCGCTGGCCAGCACCAGTATCTGGCTGTCCCAGACGCTGGATTCAGCTGATTGGGCAAATTGCTGGCTTTCTTCCAGCAACACAGCTCCGCGAGAGGTATCTGACGCCATGATGATCCAGGCTCTGGTCGAAACGTTCAAACCGATAATTTCATTGGAATCTTGAGGACAGTCCCGCCAACACCAAACAGGCTAACGCAATTTGCCCCCTCAGTTTGGCTGCAACTGGTCATTCCTGTTTCGCGTTTGACCAAATACCCGGCACAATAGCGGCGCACATAAAGCCACTGCGTTGGCGAGCCTCGCCCCTGCGCCGGCAGCAATTGCGCGTGAAACGATGTCAACCGCTTCAGGGACAAGCAATTCGGGGACGAAGCCGCCTCTCGTCCGCTACCCGCCTTGACCGCTACCTGGACCGACTCAATGGTTGCCTCAGGGACCGCATTTGCATTGAGGGAATTATGAAACGTAGAGACTTTCTGGCGTCCGGCACCGGCCTTGGCTTGGCTGCCCTTGCTGGCTGCGCAACAAATACGGTCGGTGTTGCGACGGCACCGGCAACGGGTGATGCGCTGGTACAGTCCATCGGGGCTCCGATGCGCCCCATCAAATCATCGATGAGCCGGGTGACCCGCACGATTGTCGGCCTGCGTCCGTTCCGAAAGCCTGGACCACGCCTGGAAGCCGTCACGGTCGGGTCCAAACATGTCGTGCACAATTATGGGCATGGCGGTGGGGGCGTCTCTCTTTCCTGGGGCGTGGCCGAACTGGCGGCCAATCTGACGAAAGAGGCACACAGCGACCGGGTTGCCGTGCTCGGGTCGGGCGCGGTCGGCTTGTCCACAGCCATCCTGCTGCAGCGCGCCGGAGTGGACGTAACGATCTACGCGAAGGACTTCCCGCCCTACACAACCTCAAATGTGGCAGGTGCGATGTGGCACCCGGTGACCCTGTTCGAAAGCGATCAGGTGTCACAGGAAACCCTTGCCATGCTCGATCTCGCCTCTCGGATCGCGTTCAACCGGTTCATCCGGTTCGCAAACGATCCGAAGTACGGCGTGTACTGGATCCGCCAATACTCGCTCAGTGAAAGGCCCATGAGCACCCTTCGGCCCTATGTCGGTGGGGACGCGCTATATCCGGGACTGGTCCGCAACCGGCCCGGTGGCCCGTTCGGCTTTCCTTATTACGACGCCTATTACACGCTCATGATCGATCCGGACATTTATCTGCGCGCGCTGGTGAATGATTTCCTGGCCGCTGGCGGACGTATGAAAGAAATGGCGTTCGAGACCGAAGGGGATCTCGAAAAGCTGACGGAGACAAGCATCGTCAATTGTATGGGGCTCGGCGCGGGGAAGGTCTTCGGGGATGAAAGCATCATTCCCGCACGTGGACAGCTGAGCTTCCTGCTGCCTCAGAACGACATTGACTATGGCTATGCCGGATCAGTGGATGACTATGGCCTGCTTTATTCCTTCCCCCGGAAGACCGGAATTCTCCTCGGCGGATCTGTTGACAAAGGCGACTGGAGCCTCGAGCCGCGCGCCGATGAAATCCGGCGTATGGTGGATGGCCATGCTTATCTCGCCTCCAAACTGACCTAGCCCGAAGAGAAACTTTTACAGACATGCAAGGCCGGACCTTCCCTCGAAGGTCCGGCCTTTCTTTAGTGCCTCAAGCGACGCACTCGGGCGTTTTGACGTGACCGGTCAAAACTGTGGCGTCCGCCGTCAATACCCTCGGCGCCCCTCCGCATATCCAGAACTCAGCTCAAGTCTGAAGGGCAAGGACGCACCGGAACGGTGGCTGCCCCCCCTCACGAACGACGGCGGAAAACTCAAACGACTCTTGTGGAGGTCACCATGTTTACTTCGCGTATTTCCCTGAAACTCCTTCTGGCGTCGGCCGGCCTTGCTAGTCTGCTGAGTGCCCAGCCGTCAGCAGACGCCGAAACGGCCCGCGCCGCGACGGCGACAATGCCGCCGGTGAATGATGGCCTGCCGATGCCGGGCTTCACCATCGATCCGGCCACGACCGCGATCGTCATCACGGACCCGCAGAACGACTTCCTCTCGCCGGATGGCGTTACCTGGGGCGTTGTCGGTCAGAGCATCACCGAGAACGGCACCGTGGAAAATCTGGAAGCCCTGTTCAAAGTCGCCGGCGAAACCGGCATGCCGGTTTTCGTGTCGCCGCACTTCTATTTCGAGCATGACCACAAATGGGAATTCGAGGGCACGCTCGAAACACTGATGCACAGCATCGGCATGTTCGACCGCCCGCACGCGCTCACCCTGGAAGGGTTCGAAGGGTCCGGCGCTGACTGGCTGGATCGCTACAAGCCTTACATCAACAACGGCAAGACGGTCGTCACCAGCCCGCACAAAGTCTACGGCCCGGAAACAAACGACCTCGTTCTCCAGCTGCGCAAGGCCGGCATTTCCAAGGTGATCCTGGGCGGGATGTCGTCGAACCTCTGCACGGAGTCCCACATGCGCGAACTGATCGAGCAGGGCTTTGAAGTGATGGTGGTCACCGATGCGACGGCTGGTGCCATCACGCCGCTCTACAATGGCTACGACGCCTCTCTCACCAATTTCCGGATGATCGCCAGCGCGGTCAACAACACCGAAAACACGGTGAAGGCGATCAAGGCCGCCTACCGGAAATAGGCTCCTCCCCATCCACGTCTCACCCCGCGTGGATGACCTGCAGCCCGGCTGGCGGCTTTCCCCTCTCTCTCCACCGCCAGCCGGGCCTTTCATCCCCTCGCATCCCGTCCATTCGAAAACTCAGGGAGTACGACATGCCCGAGCAAGAACTTCTTCCTCCCCTGGAGCCCTCGCCCGGCCAATTACGTGTCGTCTGTTCCCTGATCTTCCTAGTCCGTCTGGAGCTCGCTGTCCGAGAAGTTCCAGACACCCAACTCCTGCCGGTTTCCTCACCTGACCGGCAGGAGCCCTCCCCCCAAGAGCCTGTGGCTCCAACCTCCCGAAAAGGAATATGAAATGTCCCGTACACTCACACTCTCCGCCATGGTCGTGGCTGCCGCCTTTGCGACTGCCCTGCCCGCCGCTGCCGAAGACGAGTACAATGTCTCGACCGGCATTACGACGGCCGGCGCCCCACTGGGCCTCCACGGCGTCGATGCCGTTGCTCTGACAACGCTGAACGCTGTCGCCGAAGGCAATGCACAGTACACGGCTGTTGATGACGGTGTCGCTTACTATTTCGCATCGGAAGAGTCGGCGAAAAAGTTCAAAGCCAACCCGGCCATGTACGCCCCCCAGTATGGCGGCTTCTGCGCCTATGCCGTCGCCCTCGGGAAGAAATTCGATGGCGACCCGCAATATGCGGACATTGTCGATGGCAAACTCTACCTGTTCGTCAACGCCGAGATCTTCGAAAAGTACAAGAAGGACTCCAAGCGCATTCTCGCAAAAGCAGAGCGCACCTGGCCGCGCATCGAGCACAAGGCTGTGGGTGACCTTTAAACCGTATACGCGGGCGGCTGAAGATATTCAGCCGCCCTGCTTTCCTGAACCCGAAAATACGAGACGACCGATATGAGACCGCCCATACCACCCTTCACGCATGAGACTGCAGTCGAAAAAGTACGCCTGGCTGAAGATGGCTGGAACAGCCGCAATGCAGAAAAAGTGTCACTCGCCTATAGCGAAGACAGTGTCTGGCGGAACCGCGACCTGTTCATCACCGGCCGCGCCGAAATCGTCCGCTTCCTGACTGAAAAGTGGGAAAAGGAACAGGAATATCGTCTGGTCAAGGAATTGTTCGCCTTCACCGGCAACCGCATCGCTGTACGCTACGCCTATGAATTCCACGATGCGAACGGCCAATGGTATCGTGCCTATGGCAACGAAAACTGGGAATTCGACGCGCAAGGCCTGATGAAAAGACGCTATGCCAGCATCAACGACTTGACGATTACAGACGCCCAGCGCCTTTTTCACTGGCCCCAAGGCCGGCGCCCGGACGATCATCCTGCGCTCAGCGAACTGGGACTGTAAGCAGGATCAGGCGTCTTCCAGAACCGGCGCCTCAGCTGGTGCCAGACGGATCAGGTAATCGAATGCGGAGAGGGCCGCCTTGGCCCCTTCGCCCATCGAAATGACAATCTGCTTGTAGGGGGTTGTCGTGGCATCACCCGCCGCAAAGACGCCGGGAACAGATGTCTGCGCGCGCATATCGGTCACGATCTCTCCACGCTCGCTCAGTTCTACACTACCGCGCAACCATTCCGTGTTGGGCACAAGACCGATCTGAACAAAGATGCCCTCCAGGGCCACTTCGTGTGACTCGCCGGTGTTCCGGTTCTTGTAGATCAGGCCGTTCACCTTTGCCCCGTCACCAAGCACTTCGGTCGTCATCGCAGAGGTGATGATGGTGACATTCGGCAAGCTGCGGAGCTTGTTCTGCAACACAGCATCGGCGCGCAGCTGAATGTCAAACTCGATCAGCGTGACATGCGCAACGAGACCGGCGAGGTCGATCGCAGCCTCGACACCGGAATTACCGCCGCCGATGACCGCAACGCGCTTGCCTTTGAACAGCGGGCCATCACAGTGCGGGCAATAGGCGACGCCCTTGTTGCGGTGCTCTTCTTCCCCGGGCACGCCCATCTGGCGCCAGCGGGCACCAGGCGCAAGGATCAGGCTGCGGGTCTTGAGGCTCGCACCATTCTCCAGGACGATTTCATGCAGGCCGCCTTCTTCTTTGGCCGGCACGAACTTCGCAGCAATCTGGAGGTTCATCACATCGATGTCGTATTCCTTGATGTGGGTTTCCATGGCTGAGGCAAGCTTGGCCCCTTCCGTATACGGCACAGAGATAAGGTTCTCGATGCCCATCGTATCCAGCACCTGCCCGCCCAGACGTTCTGCGGCGATGCCCGTGCGGATACCCTTGCGGGCCGCATAGATTGCGCCAGCTGCGCCAGCGGGTCCGCCGCCGACGACCAGAACATCAAACGGCTCTTTCTGCGAAATCTTTTGCGCCATTTTTTCCTGCGCGCCCGTATCGAGCTTCGCAAGAATCTGCTCGACCTCCATCCGGCCGGAGCCGAAGACTTCGCCGTTCAGATAAACGGTCGGTACAGCCATGACTTGGCGCGCATCGACCTCATCCTTGAACAGGGCCCCATCAATCGCGGTGTGACGAATATTCGGGTTCAGGACGGCCATCATGTTCAGTGCCTGAACCACATCCGGGCAGTTCTGGCAGGACAGGGAGAAATAGGTTTCGAACTCGAACGTCCCTTCGAGCGATTTGATCTGCTCGATCACTTCCGGCGCCACCTTAGGCGGGTGGCCGCCAACCTGCAGAAGCGCCAGGACGAGCGATGTAAATTCATGGCCGAGGGGAAGGCCGGCGAAACGCAGGCTGATGTCCGCTTCCGGCGTCGTGATGGCGAAGGACGGCGCGCGCGCATCGTCCTTGCGCTTCCAGCCGACCTTGTCGGACAGATCTGAAATTTCCTGCAGGAGTTCTTCGAGGTCCCGGCTGCCCTTGCTGTCATCCAGGGCGGCCACGAGTTCCACCGGTCGCCGGATGTTTTCCATATAGGCTTTGAGCTGGGTCTTCAGATTTGCATCCAACATGCGTCATCTCCTGCAAAGAGAGCGGCCGCGCTGACGGGCAGCGCGATATCCTGCGGGGAAAGGGAAAGCCGGCTGGCTGTGACGTGCACAGCCAGCCGGAGAACGGAAAGCGGTCAGCTTAGATCTTGCCGACGAGTTCCAGCGACGGGGCGAGGGTTTCAGACCCTTCTTCCCATTTCGCCGGGCAAACCTGGCCCGGGTTCTCGCGGACATATTGTGCGGCTTTGACCTTGCGGACGAGTTCAGACGCGTTACGGCCAACGCCTTCACAGGTCACTTCGATCACCTGGATCACACCGTCCGGGTCAACCACGAAGGTACCGCGGTCAGCGAGGCCCATGTCTTCGCGCATATTGTCGAAGTTGCGGGTGATGGCGCCGGTCGGGTCGCCGAGCATGTAGTATTCGATCTTGCCGATGGCCGGCGAGGTTTCGTGCCAGGCCTTGTGGCTGAAGTGGGTGTCGGTCGAAACAGCAAAGACTTCCACGCCCATGTTCTTCAGCGTCGCGTATTCGGACTGAAGGTCTTCAAGTTCGGTCGGGCAGACGAAGGTGAAGTCAGCCGGGTAGAAGAAGAAGATCGCCCATTTGCCTTTCACGTCGGCATCGCTCACCGACTCGAATTTGCCTTGCTTGAAGGCTTCGGCTTTGAAGGGCTTAATTTCAGTATTGATAAGGGACATTGTGGCTCCGTCTGTTGTTGCTTGCCGGGACAAATCCATAACCGTCCCATATGGCTTGCCAATAATATGTGGTGGGACATATCGCGCGCTTGTATCTGAATTATTGCGCATCGCGTCCCGCGACTGACGTTTCCTTCGCCCTGTTCCTGTTTCTATAATCATTCTAAATTTGGAAACAAGGGCGGCCCCGCCAATGTCTGCAGCCAATCCACAAGCTGCTGCATTTTCTGGATAAATTTAGTCCCGCAGCCTCTCTGATACGCACTATGAGAGTCGGTTTTCGTCGGCGGCAGGGCTGATCGCGCCTCCGGTCCCACCCAAGAATCAGAATGCCGCCTCGACCCGGCTTCCGGGCTAAATCCCTTCCCCCCGCGAACAGCTGAAACGACGGCTCCGCATCATCAGTCGAAGCTGACCGAATTTTGGTCCGATCTTCGGAATGCTCCGATTCGCCCCAGTTTTTTCTTTACGTTCGCCCCCAACCACCTACCACGGAAGGAAACGTGGAGGGTAATATGGAGGGAGCGACCCGCCGGTCTGCATTGGCGCTCATCGGCGCAACGGCTGGCAGCGCGGCATTATATGCCGCGATGAAGTCCATTCGGCACGTCCAGCCATCATCTTATAAAGGCCCCATCAAGCTCGATGGAGATCCGAAGGGCGCGAAAGTTCTTATTCTTGGCGCCGGTCTCGCGGGCATGGTCGCGGCACTGGAACTCCGGTCCGCTGGGTATGACGTCGAGGTTCTGGAATACCGCGAAAAGGCTGGCGGCCGCTGCTGGTCGCTGAGGGGGGGCGACACGTATACAGAAATGGGCGGCGCCACCCAGAAGGTCACTTTCGACGGAGACAATTACATTAATCCCGGCCCCTGGCGGATTCCGTACGACCACCATGGCGTGCTGGATTACTGCCAGCGCCTGGGTGTCCAGCTGGAACCCTTCATCCAGCAGAACCACAACGCCTATCTCCACAACAGCAGGGCATTCGGCGGCAAGCCACAACGCTTCAAGCACATCGCCACAGACTATCGCGGCCAGACATCGGAATTGCTGGCCAAGGCCGTCAACCAGAACCGCCTCGATGATGTACTCACGTCGGAAGACCGGGAAGCGCTGATTGAGTCTCTCCGGGCAACAGGGGCGCTTGATGACACCAATGCCTACAGGTCCGGCGAGCTGACCAGCCGGTTTCGCGGCTTTGGCAGACCACCGGGCGCGGGCATCAATGGAGCGCCCTCTGCTTCCGATCCGATCAGCCTGTCCGAAATCCTGCAATCAGGCATGTGGGAGTGGCTGGCCGACGCCGACCTCCTGGATCACCAGATGCCCATGTTCCAGCCGGTCGGCGGCATGGACATGATCGCGCAGGCATTTGCCCGGGAAGTTGGCGACCTGATCCGCTTCAACTCCAAAGTCGTTTCATTGCAGCAAGACGATGATGGCGTGAAGGTCGCCTACGAAGACACCCGAACCGGCGGCACGCTGACAACTCAAGCGGACTGGTGTGTGTGTACCGTACCATTCTCGATCCTTGGCCAGATGGATCACAATCTGTCACCGGAACTGACCGCGGCAGTGAACAACGTCTACTATCGCGGGTCCGCCAAATGGGGGCTCGAATTCAAACGCCGCTTCTGGGAGCAGGATGAACATATCTATGGCGGGATCAGCTACACCGACCTTCCCATTGAAATGATTTCCTACCCATCGACGGGCTTCTTCACAAAGGGTCCGGCCGTTCTTCTCGGTGGGTATACCTGGGATGACGCGCAGGCATTTGAATTCAATGCCATGCAGCCTGAAGACCGGATCAAATGGGCGCTGGAGTTCGGCTCCCACATTCACCCGCAATATCTCGAAGAGTATAAGACCGGTGTCAGCGTCGTCTGGCATAAGGTGCCGTGGGTGCTGGGCTGCTTCGGGATATGGAGGGACAAGGAAACCCATTACGCAAATGCGGTGGAGATCGACAATCGCGTCGTCTGCGCGGGAGAACATGTCTCCTATCTCGGAGCCTGGATGGAAGGCGCGATCGAATCTTCCCTCGACGCGATAGGCCGTCTGCATGACAAGGTGATCAACGGATGAAGCACCTGAACCGATCCCCCCGTATCTTTGTGTCCGCTTTTGCTTTTGTCGCCACAGCGCTCACCGGGCACGCCGACGAAGGTATCCCTGAAGTCACGAGCTTCGAACCGACCCAACTCGAAAGGAAGATATTCGATGGCCCCGGCGTCACCGTGACGCGCGGTGAGGACATCTATTCGACTCTCTGCGCCGGCTGCCATATGCCAAAGGGTGAAGGCGCTGTCGGCGGGGGCATGTACCCGGCGCTCGCTGGAAATGAGAAGCTTGAATACCCCGATTATGCTGTCTTTATTGTCCTGAACGGGTACAAAGCCATGCCATCCTTTGCTCATACGCTTTCAGATGAGCAGGTGGCCGCCGTTGTAAATTACCTGCAGTCCGGCCTCGGCGGGAACTCGTACCAACCGGCCGCTACAGTCGAACAGGCTGAGCTGAGCCGGCCACAATAATCTGAATACGGAGTGATATCATGCGTCTGACCACCCCCCTTCTTTCCGCTACTGCAATTGCACTCGCCGCTTGCGGCGCAGCGGACAGTGAAGTGATCCGCCACAAGATCCCCGGATCGGATTTCCCCATCCTTCAGGCCGTCGAAGTCCCTGCGGATGCAACGCTGGTTTATCTCAGCGGCGCAGGACCTTCCGTTTCCGACAAGACGGCTGAGCCGCGAACCCCGGCGGCCTATGGCGACATTACCACCCAGACGGAATCCACGCTTGCGGCCATCGAGTCCCGCCTGGAAAGCATCGGGCTCACCATGAGCGATGTGATCAAGATGCAGGTCTACATTGTGGCGGCCCCCGGTGAAGACTCGCTCGATTTCGGCGGCTTTATGGAAGGTTATGTCAAATTCTTCGGCACGGAAGAACAGCCCAACCTCCCGACACGCTCTGTGTTCGAGGTTGCCGGCCTCGCCAATCCCGGCTGGCTGATCGAAATCGAAGTCGTGGCTGTCCGGGACTAGCTTCCACGTTCCGGCGTTTCACTGCTCCGGAACGCCTTCATGGATGTTACTTGCCCCTACGCAAGTCATTTCCTTGGCCGGGAAGGCATGTATGATCCCCGAAAACACCATTGGGGAGAGCCATGCACTACGCAGAACTTCTGAAGGCCCGCCAGGAACTCACCGGCCCAGGCGGTGAGTTTGAGATTGTCGAAGCTGCAGTCCTCGGCAACACGCTTCGCGTCTATAAGAATGCTCCTCCCAGCGTTCGGGAAGTCTGGCAGTCCACCAAGCAATTCGCAGACCGGACTTATCTGGTCTACGAAGATGAGCGGCTCACTTATGCCGAAGCCCATGATCACGTAAACGCCGTTGCTGCATGGCTGTTTGACCAGGGTGTCCAGCCGGGCGACCGGGTTGCGATCGCCATGCGGAACTATCCGGAGTGGATGCTCATCTACTGGGCTTGTGTCTCGGTTGGCGTCACGGTTGTCGGCATGAATGCGTGGTGGACGGCCGAGGAGATGGCCTACGCCTTGAAAGATTCCGAACCCAAAGTGCTGTTTCTCGACGCCGAACGGTTTGAGCGGGTCAAAGACCGTCCGGACCTGACGGGTTCTATGAAGCTTGTTGGCATCAGAATGCCAGACCTGCCTGAGAATGTGACGCCGTGGAGCGAAGTTATCGCTCATGGCGGAGACACGCCCGATGTTACGGTAGACCCGGACTCGGATGCCTGCATCTTCTATACATCTGGCACAACGGGATTCCCGAAAGGCGCACAACTCACTCAACGCGGTTGCGTCGCCAATCTCATGAACATGCTGTATGCTGGAGCGTCCACGGCACTGGCCATACAGCGCGCAACCGGTGTCGAGCCACCGGCAGATCCGCCGCCACCTGTAGGTCTGCTGACCACGCCCCTGTTTCACGTCACCGCAAACAATTGTGGAGCCTATGCCACGACTGCACTCGGCGGCACGATCATTCTCATGTACCGCTGGGATGCTGGCGAAGCGCTGAAGATTATCGAGCGCGAAAAGGTTACGAGCCTCGGCGGCGTGCCGGTCATGGGGAGGGAACTGATCAATCACCCGGACTTCGCCAAGACCGATACGTCCAGCCTCGTCCAGCTTTCGGGCGGCGGAGCGCAGGTGCCGCCCGATCTGGTCCACAAAATCGAATCGAGCATTGCAACCGCTCGCCCGGCCACAGGGTATGGCATGACCGAGACATGCGGGATCATCACGTCCGTATCTGCAGACTTTTTCGTCGACAAACCGGACAGCGCCGGTCCGGCCATGCCCAACTTCGAAGTCAAATGCGTCGACGAACTGGGCGATACTGTGCCGCCCGGAGAGTTGGGTGAACTCTGGGTGAAGGGCTCCTCTGTCATCAAGGGTTATATCAATCGCCCGGAAGCGACGGCTGAATCCATCACGGATGGCTGGCTGCACACCGGTGATATTGCCCGAATTGACAAGGACGGCTTCATCTTCATCGTCGACCGCAAGAAAGACATGGTCCTGCGCGGCGGTGAAAACGTTTATTGCGCTGAAGTGGAATCCGTTGCCTACACCCATCCAGCGGTCGCTGAATGCAGTGTGTTCGGCGTGCCAGACGACCGGCTGGGGGAAGAGGTCGGCATCGCAATCGTCCTGAAGCCTGGCGAAAAGCTGACCGCTGATGAATTCCGCGCCCATTGCGCCGGCATCATGGCGAAGCACAAGGTGCCTCGGTATGTCTGGTTTATCGCCGACGCCCTGCCCCGGAATGCCAGTGGCAAGTTCGTGAAAAGGGACCTTCGTGACCGCCTCAGCGCCGAACTGCAAAACGCAGGTCAGTCATAGGCTTTCCTGTCAGATAAGCTTGCGGCGAAGCCTCGCCGCAAGCGCATCCAGCGCAAGTACCGACAGAAAGATGATCAGCAGGATCGTCGCGACATGGTCATACTGGAACATGTCGTAGCGGCCTTTGAGTTCCTGCCCGATCCCGCCAGCCCCCACGAGCCCAATGACTGTGCCCATGCGAATGTTGCGGTCCAGTATGTAAAAGGTCAGCGCCGTGTAGCTTGGCAAGACCTGCGGCAGCACCGCCAGACGCAGGACGGCGAGATCACCCGCGCCCGTTGCACGGATGGCATCCTGAGGAACCTTGTCCGCCGCCTCAATGTCCTCCGCGAAGAATTTGGCAAGAAATCCCACACTATGTAGTGCGAGCGCCAGAATGCCCGCGATTGGGCCGAAACCGAATGCCAGAACCAGGAACAGTGCGCTAATCAGTTCAGGCACCGCACGTAGGAATGAAATAAAACTGCGGGCAAGCCTATAAAGAACAAGGTGCGGCGTAAAATTCCTCGCCGCCACCCATGCCAGCGGCAAACTGAGCAGCACGGCAAACAGACTGGCCCATACGGCCATCTCAATCGTTTCCAGCATCTTACCCAGCGTGAAAGTCAGATAGCCTACAGGCTCGACAAGATACGTCTTTTCGACAGTTTGCGTCGTCATCTGCATGGTTTCAGCATCAAGCGCAGATTCTTCGACGGTTTCTGTTTCCAGGCGCGAAAACAACGGCAGATGATCCGGGTCGAAATGATCAATCAGCGAGACAGGCGTCCGCTCGGCAATGGCAAGGGGGTACATCTGCTTTGCGACACTTCCGATCCCACGCCCCACCTGAGAGCTTTCCTTCAGGCCAACACTCGCCTGCAGGAATTCACCCAATTGATCGGAGAGCCGGTGCAGCTCCATCCGATGCGCTGAAACCGCAAGGAGGGCAAATGCCACCACAACAGCCAGGACCGTCTTCCAGTCAAAAGCCGGTTTAACACGCCAGAGTTCCGCCCCGGTCTCCCGGCTCTCCGTCACCTCCGACATATCATGCCACCCTGGAAGGAGAGAACAGGTCACGCCCCGTTCCGAATATCCGGGAGAGCGCTTCCTGAGACAGCTGTACGGGCGGTCCGTCAAAAACGATCCGCCCTTCCCGCAGACCGATGATGCGATCGGCGAAGATACGCGAGAGGTTGATCTGGTGCAGCGAGCACAGGACGGCAGCTCCCTGCTCTTCGGCCATCTGGCGGAGCAAACTCATTACATCCTCAGCTGTTTGAGGGTCGAGGCTGGCAACGGGTTCGTCTGCGAGAATGAGCTTCGGGTCCTTGATCAGAGCCCGGGCAATGCCCACGCGCTGCTTCTGCCCGCCCGACAAGCCATTCACCAGACGGTTCACATGACCGGCTTCAAGCCCGACGCGTGACAAGAGCAAGCAAGCGTTGCGCTGCACGCGCTCCGGATAGGCCTGAAGCATCAAGCGCCAAACGGGTAAATCCGGCGCCCTTCCGGACATCACGTTCCTGGCCGCAGTCAGACGTCCGGACAATCCGAAATCCTGATGCACCATCCCGATCTTCTGCCGGATACGCCGGAGGCTCCTGGGAGTACTCTCCACGCCACAAACGCGGACAGACCCGGCATCGAGTTTGTTCAGGCCGATCACTGAGCGTAGGAGCGTCGTCTTTCCGGATCCTGAAGCACCGAGCAGCACACAAAAACTGCCCGGCTCAATTTTAAACGAGACATCGTCCAAAACCGTCGGACCATTCGGAAACGCTTTGCAGGCGCCTGACACGCTCAAGACGGCTTCTGGGCGCGCCGCAGGAGAGTCGAAGGGCTGCATCTACCGGTTCAACGCTCAGGACCCGGACTTCTGCAGGATGGCAGCCTGATAGTCCGTATCGATAAAGCCGATTGCACTCGCCATGGCTTCAAACAGAGCGTCTGTTACGTCTACATTGTAGCGGTCCACCTGTTTCCCGCCGTAACCACGAATGGATTCCGGACGAATTCCGGGTGTTTCATGCACCTTGCCAAAAGAGGCCCGGAGGGATGCTTTCACCTGCGGTGCCAGCTCAGGATGCATGGCAATCGGCGGGTTTGGAATCGGGTCCGACTTCATCAACAGCCGAAAGTCAGACGCCTTCAACCCACCCTGATTGACCGCCCTCTCAAAGGAGACAAAGGAAGCGCCTGCCGCATCGACGAGACCATTCTGCAGGGCAAGCAGACTGTTGGCATGGCTGCCCGTGATGCGAATGGCCGAAAGGTCTCTCAACGGGTCAACCCCTGCCTTTGATAGCATGGACAAGGGATAGGAAAAACTGCTCGCTGAATGCTGAGACCCAAGCGCTATGGACTTTCCATGCAAATCCCTCGGTTCATTAACGCCTGACGCCGATGAAACGAATATGCCTGCATAATAGGTGGAGCTGCCGTCACGCTCTTCAATGGCGAGCAGGTCCGCACAACCGCGCTTGTGCGCCTCGACATACGAGACCGGCCCCAGCCAGGCAATCTCCGCCTGACCGGCACACATGCCCTCAATCACAGCGGCATAACTCTGTCCCGTCCGGACATCAAAGTGAATGCCACTGGTCCGGGTTATGGCGTTGAACAGCGGAAGAAAATCTGCCCGGGTGCCGTCCTCGGTCCCCCCATCTGCCGGGATCAGCAGTACACGGAGCGGACTTGCGGCCGTTCCGGTTCGCTCGGCCTTCGCCGGAAGACCACTGAAACAAAGGCCAGCAAGAACAACCATGAGCATCACAAGGCGCATGCCGATACCTCCAACTGAACAGGGCCAACGCACATTGTGCGCCGCACCAAACCTCAGGAAACGCGATAACAGCCGCTTGTGACACTGGTGTAACGAACAGCGAGACTTCTTGACGTTTATTGAAGAAAATTCAATTAGTGGGGCACCATATGGCTGGAGTGGCAAATGTCTGAGAGCAAACCAAGGCGCAAGAGCACAACCAAAAAGCGCGGCGACGTTCCGATCGTTGACAACGTCATGACGCGCATTCGCGTTCGGCACCCCTCTCTCGGCCCCAGCACCCGCTCCATCGCAGATTTCATTCTGGAGAACCCACGGCAGGTTGTCGGCATGTCGGTAACGGAACTCGCCGAAGCGACAGGCGCCAGCGACGGCAGTGTCATCAACCTCTGCCGGCAGCTGGATCTGTCAGGGTTCCAGCAGCTGAAACTCAGTCTCGCGCAAGAAGTCGTGCAACCCGTTCAGTTCATTCATGAAGATTTGCGCCCTTCAGACACGACTCCGACCGTATGCCGGAAAACATTCCATGCCGGAATCCAAGCGTTGCGCGACACGCTCTCAATCCTTGACGCTGACGCTGTCGATGAGGCCGTACGTATTATTCGCGCAGCAGAGCGCGTTGAAATCTATGGCATCGGCTCATCCGCACCAATTGCGGAAGACGCGCAATACCGGATGCTCCGCATCGGGATTGACGCCAAAGTCGTTGTGGACAGCCACATTCAGGCTATTAGCGCCTCACGAACCGGGCCTAAGGTAGCTGTGCTCACCATTTCTCACTCCGGCGCAACACACGAAACCCTCGCGGCAACCCGCCTTGCAAAGGAAGCCGGCGCGAAGACTATCATTGTTACCAACTTCTCCAGCTCACCACTTCAGGCCTATGCCGACGTGAAGCTCTTCACGATGGCGCGCGAAACCAAATTCCGTACCGAAGCGATGACCAGCCGGATCGCCCAACTCTGCGTTCTCGACGCTTTGATCGCCGCGCTCGCCCTCGCCGATTACGATCGGGCCACCGATACACTGCGGAAAACATTTGATGTTTTGTCTCTGAAGCGCTTTTAAGTGCCGACCTCCTGAAGCACAGCCTCCATTACGGCAGGCTCAGTGGCGCGCACAAGCAGGGACTTCATGCCAAGCGCTTCAGCACCCGCCAGGTCAGTCGCCGGGTTGTCCCCCATCATTACAACCCCTTCCGGCTCAAGGTTCAATGCACGGCAGGCCTTCAAGTAGAGGCCCGGCTTCGGTTTGCCGACGGTTTCCATTTCCACTGCATCCAGGTTGACGCAGGAACCGAGTGCAGACAGAAGCGCTCCAGTCTCAGGAATAATCCTGCCTTCGGCTCCCGGATGCGTCAGGTCAGGATTAGCGACGATCAGGCGCGCACCCTTCCTGAGAGCATTCGCGGCGCGCTCCAGACGGCTATAGCTAAACCGCGTGTCGCGCAAAAGAACGACGACATCGGCCTCATCCCGGTTGAGGCGAATGCCAATGTTCCGGGCAACCGCCCGCATACGGGGATGCGCAAGAACCATGACATCGACCTGACCCGCCTTTGCTGCCCGGTCTATAGCCTCGACACCCGCCAGAACAACCTGCTCCCGCGGCATGTCAATTCCTGCTGCAGACAGGATACCCAGGAAATCATCTACAGTGTTTGACGAATTGTTCGACACGATCGCCGTACGCACGTGGTGTGTACGGAGAAATGCTGCTGCGGCATCCGTGAGAACATTGTCGATAGCGCAACAACCATCCCAGTCCAGCAGGAAGCCCCGGGCCGATTGCGTCACACACGCGATCTCGGCCGACGAGGCGGGTAAAAAGCCGTGCGCCATGCACCTCACTCCAAAGTCAATTCCATTGTTTGAATTTTCCTCAATTATAAATCGGCTTGTAAGTAAATACTATTCATATCAATTTTATTCAAAGTTCACAGAAATGTTGCGATGGCTGACTAGATCGGCGGCGTGGCAAGAGCGGCTACTGGCCGCCCGCGCCCGGCTCGCCGATGTCCGGCGGGTGATGGGGTTATATGGAGGCATCAGCCATGAAACAGAAATTGAAAAGCAGCGTAAAATTCTGCTTGAGCGCACTGATGGCGGCAACCGTTGTCCAGTCTGCGCTTGCTGAACCGGAGCCGGAAGGGGGCGATACGCGCCGGCTCGAAACAATCCGCGTCGAAGGCCAAGCCGTCGATGCTCTGACATCTGACATTGCTGTCGACTTTGCCGAGTTCGGCACACAGGTCCAGCTGATCAGCTCGGAAGAGATTGAGACAGGCGGCTTCACAAACTTCGGCGAACTCGCATCGGGCCTGATCCGTGGTGCGAATATTGGTTATTCGCCGGACGAAGGCGAATTCACCATCCGCATCGACGGCGGCACCGACCGTGACACCCTTCTCCTCGTGGATGGCGTTCCGTATTTCGACCGCTCGTCTCCGCTGGAAGACCTCTGGCCTGCAACCGCCATCGACCCGCGCATGATCGAAAGCGTGGAAGTCTACCGGGGTGGCAACAGCCTTTATTTCGGATCGAACGGTGGCCTCGGCGTCGTCAGCGTCCGCACCAAGGAGCCGGATGGCACGACCAAGGGGCAGTTTGGTGTCTATACCGGCGCATTCAAGACCCGCGAAATTTACGGCAACATGTCCTTCCCGCTCGATAAGGACGGCAAGCACTCCATCCTCGTCTTTGGCCGCTCCTATGAAACGGACGCACATGAGCTGTTCGACAAGGAAGCCTATGGGGATAACGTTCTGGCCCTCGGCGGCCGTCACGAGTTTCCTTACAGCTATAACAGTCTCGGCCTGAAATACCTCTGGCAGATCGGGCCGGACACTGAATTCCGTGCCGGCGCAACCTACTCGACCATCGACTTCCGGGATTCCTTCCCGCAAAGCACCGTGTTCCAGCCGAACTTCACGGAATTCCCGATCTACAATGCCGCCTTCAAGCATCGCTTCAATGACAAGCTGAAGATCGACGTTGAAGCCCACTACCAGGATCCACAGCTGAAGAACAACGAGATCGACGCCCGTATCTGTCAGATCCCGCGGCTTGGCGACCTGCCCGCAGACATTCAGGCACTTGCAGCCGATCAGGGTATCACCGGCTTTTCCACAGCGGCTTCGTATGAGGCCTTCGCGGCGTCCGTACCGGGGCTCCCGGCCGGCTGTGTCACCAACCCTTATGGCAGTGCCGGCAGCGCTGGCGACGACAACTGGAATGGCGGCAGCAGCTTCTACATCAACCAGGATCCGGACAGCCCGTTCTATGGCCAGCCTTACGGCACGCTGGACAATCCGTTCCCGATTGGCGCACCGATGGGCTACGTCGTCCAATCTACCGCGTCCTTCGGCGACGGCGGCCTGACGAAAGGCTTCGGCACGACCGACCAGCGGGAATCGGGATATGTCGACTACGGCTTTAACGCCCGCGCGACGTATACCTTGAACGACTATGTCGAAATCGTCGCCGGTGTTCAGAACACCAGCTACAAGGACAATTCCGACGACTCCTTCGGCGTACGCGATGTCAAACTGACCAGCACAGGCGTCTATGGCGACCTGCGCCTGTCCCTGCCAGTCCTTGAAGGCTTCAGCGGATCCTTTGCGGCACGTCAGGACTTCAACGATAATTTCGACGATCAATCTGTCTGGAAAGTCGGCTTGCGTCAGAATTTTGGTCACGGCCTCTATGCCCGTGGATCAGGCGGCACCTCCTATAGCCTTCCAAAGATCGATGAAATCGGCGCTTTCGGCGCCGGTGCGAACATCAATCCTGGCCTGCAGCCACAGGAAGTCGATGCGTTCAACGTGGGTGCCGGTATCGATGGGGACATCTTCGGCGGCACATACAACGTCGAGCTTGGCTACTTCGAGACAGACATCAAGAACCTGTTCTCAAGCCGCGCGGTTGGAGCTGTCTGCCTTGAATACGCCAACGACCTTGCCAATCCGCTGTTCGACAACCTCACCAATGATACAGCCGCGATTGAGCAGAACCGCCGCAACATCATTGCACCGGATGACTTCTGCCGGACAGCCGCAAGCGGCCTGTCCGACCCCGGAGAGTCGGTTGCCGTGAATGCCCTGGCAAACCAGGACATCAAGGGTTTCACCATCGACTTGGCTTTCGATTTCGACAAATGGCAGGCCGACTTCAGCTATACTAATATGGAATCGCTGGAGCCAAACCCCGCGTACGGAACCCTCGCCCGGCTGGACGGCACAGCGACTGACCTTGACTTCATCATCCCCGGTCATGCGGGTCACTCGGAGTTCCGTCAGTCCTCAGAACGCCCTGAGTGGACGCTGTCTGGTCTGGTGACCTACACGCCAAACGAGAACTGGGTGTTCTCGCTGAACCCGCGCTGGCAAGGCCCGGAATGGGCCTATGCCGGCACCAGCCTCGCCCGTCTCGTAGATGAGAATGGGGATCGTGTTGTGGAAGACATGAACTTCGGTGACTATTTCGTCCTCAACGGTTCGGTCCAGTACTTCCTGGGTGAAGAAAAGCGCCACCGTTTCCTGATCCGCGGCGTGAACCTTCTGGGTAAAGATTACTTCGAGCGCGCCTCCGGTGGCTCGACCTATACCCGCGACAGGGCGGTTGTTCGTGGCGAGATCGGCCCGAATGACAGCGCCTATTACCGGCAGTACGGCTGGAACGGTAAGCCTCGGTCCTTCTGGATCCAGTACGAGTACTCGTTCTAACCGCACTCAAGGCCCGGCCAGTCTTTCCCCACTGGCCGGGTCTCCCTTTTTCCCGATCCCGGGATTTGCGCCAAACATGTTTGATCCCTGCCCCGTGGCAATCCTCAGCCCCCTCCGATTGGCACCTGTCATCCGGGGGCTTTTTTTGGGCTTCTGTCTCACATGAACGAGGTCCGCCAGGGCAATGCGGCGTGTCCTGCCCGGACGAAATCAGTTGCGGCTCGGAACCGTTCGCCGCTCCAAGTGCTCCTCAACCTGCACACCATTCGATTTTCCTGCGGCTAAGGCATTGCGTCTACGATTATTGACGCCTCACTCTTGGATTCCATCCAGAGCTCTTTGCATTTTTTCATATTTGAAAATCTTCCCCATCCCTCGATATCCAAATTCGCCTTTGCGCCGTCTCTTTAGTCCAGCCACGCTGACCCGCCCGGTAGACTTGCCGGAATGCGGCGCTTAAGTGTCGGGAACAGACGGAAAATCAATGAATCTGTGGCGCCCAATGACCATTAAGGTGCGACAGGTTCGAGGGGAAGACATGACCGGATCCAGGCAAAAGCCGGCGACCTCCAAACAGTCTCAGACGGAGGGGCGCTCCGCGGCACTGGATGGCGTTGAACTGGAAACCAAGGTTTCTCCTTCTCAGAACCGGGCGCGGAATACGTTTGAAACCATCCTCTCCATTGCAGGAACGCTTCTTTCAGAAGTGGGCTTTGAACGCCTATCGACCAATATGATCTGCAAACGGGCAGGCCTGACGCCTCCTGCTCTCTACCGGTATTTTCCGAACAAATACGCCATCCTGCATGAACTAGGACGCCGGCTCATGGAGGCTCAGGACCAGGCAGTCTTCGCCTGGATTCGCGGAGGCGGCCTGAACACTCACACCTTCGAAGAAACCGTTGAAAGCACCCTTCGCCTGCAAAAAGAGGTGAACGAAATTACCAAGGCATTTCCCGGCGGCGCATGGGTTGTTCGCGTTATGCGCGTCATCCCCGCGCTGAAGGAGGTCCGCCTGGAGTCACGTGAGCTGGTCGCCGAAGAAGTGCTCGACGCGCTCCGCAAGACCTTGCCTGGAATTGCGGAAGAACGGCTCGCAACAGCGACCAGACTGACAATCGAACTCATGTTCTCCGCGACCGAGATGGCAATTGAGGACCCCGAACAGGAAGACAACATCACGCGGGAAGTCTGCTTTATTGTCGCGAGCTACCACGACCGATTGAGGAAGGGGCTCTGAGGTATTCCCCGAGCCCCTGACCACTCAACCTCAGTCGGCATCCATGGCTTTTTCCATTTCGCCGAAGCGATGGGCGACATGGGGCAACACATCCCGGCCGACGACACTGACGACGATGGCCGCAATTCCGCTGAACACGAAACCCGGCACGATCTCGTAGAGAATATCGGACAGCGACTTCCCATTGATCTCGATCGGTGCGTAGAGCCAGAAAAGCACTGTAACCGCCCCCACAATCATTCCGGCCAGTGCACCATCGCGGGTAAGGCCCCGCCAATACAGGCTTAGCAGGATAATCGGACCAAAGGCTGCGCCAAATCCGGCCCAGGCATTTCCGACAAGCGACAGAATGTTGCTTGACCGGTCAAACGCCAATCCGATCGCGATCAGTGAAACCACAAGCACCGAAATCCGGCCTACAGCGACCAGCTCGCCCTGGCTCGCTTCCTTGCGAAGGAACGTCTTGTAGAAATCCTCCGTCAGCGAGCTGGAAGACACCAGCAATTGCGATGAAATCGTACTCATGATTGCCGCAAGAATGGCCGCCAGCAGGAACCCTGCCACAAGCGGGTGGAACAGGATCTGGGAGAGGATGATGAAAATCGTCTCCGGGTCGTCGACCGGCGTGCCATGCGCATAGGTGTAGGCATAGCCTGCGATCCCCGTCAGCACTGCGCCAATCACCGTCACGATCATCCAGCTCATCCCGATATAGCGGGCCGTGGCAATATCCTTGAGGGACCGGATCGCCATGAACCGGACAATGATGTGCGGCTGGCCAAAATAACCAAGCCCCCAGGCAAGCAATGAGATCACCCCCATCACGGTCATGCCCTTCGGCCACATGCCAAAATAGCCAGGATCCAAGGAAGCCACCGCCGGAGCCCAGTCGCCTTCATTCCGCAGGACAATGAATGACACGACCGGCACGAGGATCAGGGCAACGAACATGATGCACCCCTGTACGAAGTCCGTCAGGCTGACCGCAAGGAAGCCGCCAAACAGCGTGTAGGCCACAACAACCCCGGCGGTCAGGAACAGTCCAAGCTGGTAATCAAGCCCAAACGATGCCTCGAAAAGCTTGCCACCTGCAACAACACCTGCAGAGGTGTACAGCGTGAAGAAAATAACAATCACGACCGAGGACAATACGCGCAGCATGCGTGACTTGTCGTGGAAACGTTTCTCGAAAAAGTCGGGAATGGTGATCGCGTCGTCAGCCAGCTCTGTGTAGACCCTCAGGCGCGGCGCGACGAACAGATAGTTGAGGTAGGCGCCAATCACGAGCCCTACCGCAATCCAGGCGGCGCTAAAGCCAGACACGAACACTGCTCCCGGCAGCCCCATCAGCATCCAACCGCTCATATCTGATGCACCGGCGGAAAGCGCACCGACCGCAGGATGCAACTGACGCCCACCCAGCATGTATTCGGAAACATCACTTGTGGACTTCCGGTATGCATAAAGACCGATGGCCAGCATCAGGACAAAATATACAGCGAGAGAAATCAGAGCTTCGTGGTTCATAGGCTCACTTTTTCCGTGTTCGTATTTCGTTTACGCCGGTGGCACCGGCAGATTTGACGCAATGACGCTGGCACTCCTGGAAGAGTTCGCATCACCGGAAGCTGAGGCCTTCCAATTCTATCTTCATCTTCAGCCCCCGCCGCATGATGATTTTGACCTACCGCAACTCCACAGTGCGCTTGTACGCAGCTTGTGTCGTTGCAAGCATTAATCTGGAAAGCTCGCCATTGCCATTCAGTAGTTTTAAGCCAGCCTCGGTGGCCCCTGCCTTACTCGTGACAGCGTTTCGAAGGTCGGCCAGGTCTTTGCCGGACTGGCTGGCCATCTCTATCGTACCCGCAATCGTGTCCAGAACGAGCTTCCGGGATTCGCTGTCATCGAAACCCAGTTCCTTTGCAGCTTCCATGAAGGCGCGGGCGATCTCGAAGACGAATCCGGGCCCGCTACCCGCAATGGCTGTGAACCTGTCGAGGCCGTCTTCAGTCTCCACCTCAACGACAGAACCTGCAGCGCGCATCATCGTACGCGCTGTTTCTTTTACATTGTCCGATGTCTTGTCATTGAAGAGCAGACCACTCACGCCCTTGCCGACGCTTGCAGGCATATTCGGCATCACGCGGACCACAGAACGCGACCCCACGATCGACTCCAGACGCTGGCAGGAAACACCTGCTGCGATGGAAAGCGCCGGCGCATCCGGCGTTACAAACTTCAGATAGTCCGGGATAACGTTAGCGATCATTTGTGGTTTCACTGCGATGATCAGGAGGTCAAACGGCCCGCCCTGAATATCATCCGCTGACTTGAACATTTTCACACGCGAGTCCGGAAAGGTCGCCATTGGGTCGACCGCCGAGAACGACATGCCAGGCACATCGACCCACCGGGACAGCAGCGAAGCGCCCATATTTCCACAACCGATCATTAAAGCGTGCATAAGTCCTCCTGGAATCAATGCCACGCACATAAGCTGATCTTACTTTGAATTCAAATTTTCTGCTGTGGTTTCTCTCTGCAGCAACGGCGTATCACGCCCTGACATAGCCAATAGATTGTTAATTTTGTAGGTTTTGGGAAGATTACTGCGTCTAAGGCGCAACAGACTGTTACTTTGTGCTCTAATCGTGTTGCGATCTTCAGCAACGCAGCCTAGGTGCTAGCCCGTGGAACAAGGGAGCCCTGCGTGCCAAAATCGAAGCGTATTGTCATCAAGATCGGATCCAGCCTGCTGGCGAATGAAGAACTGCTCACACCGCGCTGGGCCTTCATTCAGCAACTGCTGAGCGACGTGAAGACGCTCCGGGATCAGGGATATGAAGTTCTGATCTGTTCATCGGGAGCTGTCGCACTGGGACTGAGCACAATTGGCGAGTCCCCTGAAACCGCCGGCCTCAGAGACAAGCAGGCTGCAGCCGCGTGCGGAATGCCCATCCTTCTGAACGCCTACAAGCAGGTCGCCCACGAATACAGTTTCGACATTGCTCAGGTGCTTGTCACCCTGAAGGACCTGGAAGACCGCCGCCGGTTCCTGAACACGAAGAATACAGTACACAGACTAATCCGAGCCGGCATTACGCCGATTGTGAACGAGAACGACTCCATCACGACGGAAGAAATCCGGGTCGGTGACAATGATCGCCTTGCGGCGAAGGTAGCCCAAATGGTTCAGGCAGAAACGCTGATCATCCTGACCAGTGTTGACGGCCTCTACGATCGAAACCCAGATGAGCCGGGCGCGCAGCTGGTCGAAATTGTCAACGATGTGAACGAGTTTCTGGAAGTGACGAAAAGCGTCAGCAGTCTGGGCACCGGCGGGATGCTCACCAAAATGCAGGCTGCCAATATGGCGCAGAACTCGGGCTGCACGACATTGATCGGCAATGGCGAGGCGGAAAACCCAGTCACTTCCCTTCTCGATGGTTCGCGCAAGCACACGCGGTGTGTCGCGCATGACAAGCCGGCAACAGACTGGACGGCATGGTTGACCGACCGCCTGCAGATGGCCGGTAGCATCGTGGTCCCGGCAGAAGCGGCGGAAGCCCTGTGCAGCGGAGAACGCGGCCTGCTGCGGCAGGACATACAATCGATCCAGGGCACATTCGTGCGGGGTGACGTTCTGCACATCTATGACGAAAACGGCAACGAACGGGCCCGCGGCCTGGCCAACTTCACCGCGGAAGAGACGATTATTCTGGCGAGGAACAAGGAAATTCCAGCCAAGCAACTATTAGGCTTTCAGACAAATGCGACCATCGTCAGCCGCGACAATATCGTGGTTCTGGATGGCCGGCACATCCAATGGGATACGCCGCCTGAAGACGAACTGGAGCAGATACAGGACACCTAGTTCTCTGTCTCGCTGAGGTCACCGACCTCAAGTATTGGCGCGACATCCAGATTGTCGGCGTCCATCATGAACGCAACTTTCTGCATGCTGGAGACCAGCATGGATTTCTCCCAGTCCGGAAGATGGTCGAATGCCGACTGGAATCCCTCCTGAAGCAGTTCCGGCGCTCCGACGAGGCGCTGCGTGCCCTTGCCGGTGATGACGACCTCAAGGCTGCGGCGATCGTGCTCGTTCCTTTCACGCACAACGAGACCTGCGCGTACAAGCCGGTCAACAATTGAGGTAATAGTGGCCTGTGAGAGGTGAACCTGGCGCGCAATGTCGCTGGGTTTAGCGCGCTCGGCAGCCGCTACGCTCTGCAGCACAAGAAGCTGAGGCGCGGTCAGCCCCGTATCCTTCGACAGCTTTTTGGAGTGCATATCTATTGCGCGAGTAATGCGCCTCAGCGCGATGAGTAGGTCGTGGTACTGGCTCATGCGCAAATGGAATACCCTGCCGATTGGCCTTGTCCAGATAACGAACCGTATTCAGAGCTGCAATCTGCAGTCGGGAAGCTCATGCACCGCTGAACTGACAAACAACGCAGCACCTGTTTGTGCGTACGGTCAAACTGACGGTTAACACGGCGTTGAAAGACAGCTTCCCGGCACGACTCTTGCAAAATCTTAGTAATTGAACCAGCAAATAGGGTGAACGGCGGGCGGCGCTCCACTCAGCGGAGACATCGCAAGGGCCGACGGGGTATATTATGGCGAATTCTGACCGCTCCCCCATGGACGGCGATCAGCGAAGCGCGGGGTCTGATGTGTTGATCGGCGAACTGGCTGACAACGGCACAATGCCCGTTCTGGTCGTAGATCTGGATGGCACACTGATCCGCACTGACATGCTGGCCGAATCCTTCTGGGCGGCATGCTCTTCCGATATCCTGACACCCATCAAGCTGATACCGAAATTCCTTAAAGGCCGCGCGGCACTCAAGCGCGACCTGTCGGCAAAAGCCCGGTTTGATCCGGTCACCCTCCCCTACAACCAGGCCGTCATCGACTATATTCTTGCGTGGAAGAAACGTGGTGGCCGCACCGCGCTTGTTTCCGCCTCAGATGAAAACATCGTCCGCGCCATCGGTGAACATCTGGGAATATTCGACGAAGTCCATGGCTCGGACGGCAAGTTGAATCTGAAGGGCAGCCGTAAAGCACAATTCCTGACTGAGCGGTTCGGCGAAGCTGGCTATGCCTATATGGGCGACAGCAGAGCGGACATTCCGGTTTGGAAATCAGCTGCCAAGGCAATCACCGTAAATGCCGGCCGCTCTTTGCGGAGCGCCGCTGAAGCGGCCTGCCAACAGGCCGACCATATTGCCACGAACTCCAAATCTCTCCGTCCAATTCTGAAAGCGATCAGGCCACATCAATGGCTGAAGAACATGCTGGTCTTCATTCCGATGATCGCGGGTCACAGGATCGATGCCACGACTCTTCTACAGAGCAGCCTGGCTTTCGTTTGCTTCAGCCTGATCGCCTCGAGCGTCTATCTGCTGAATGACCTGCTGGACCTGTCGGCAGACCGGGCACACCCGCGCAAGCATCGCCGTCCGCTCGCCTCAGGTGACCTGCCGCTGATCCATGGCACGCTGCTCGCGCCGGTTCTCCTCATGGCCGGCATTGGTCTCGGCACCATCCTTGGACCTCCTTTCCTCGTGGTCATGGCAGGGTATTACACCGTCACCATGGCCTATTCCTTCTTCCTGAAGCGCAGAGTGCTGATTGACATTGTCACGCTTGCCGGCCTTTACACGATCCGCATTCTGGCAGGATCTGCCGCTACGGGGATCGTCCTCTCTTTCTGGCTTCTGGCATTCTCCGTGTTCCTCTTCTTCGCTCTGGCTTCGGTCAAGCGGCAGGCGGAACTGGTCGACAGCGCAAGCCGGGACGTGCTCAAGCCATCCGGCAGAGGTTATATCATCGACGACCTGCCGGTTGTTTCCCAAATGGCGACGAGCTCGGGTTTCGTTTCCGTCCTGGTTCTTGCGCTTTACCTGAATTCACCTGCGGTCAGCGCACTTTACAGCCAACCGGCAGCGCTGTGGGGTCTGTGCCTGATCCTGCTCTTCTGGATCAATCGCATGGTCATGGTCGCCCATAGAGGCGGCATGCACGACGACCCGATTGTGTTTGCCGTCAAGGACCGCACCAGCCTGGTTTGCGGCGCACTGGGCGTCGCTTGCGCGGCAGCCGGGGTGCTCCTGTGACGGTCCGCGAACTTGTCTTCCGATACACAGCGTTTGCCGCGATTGCGACGCTGGTGAACCTGGGAACTCAACGTCTGGTCCTGGCCTTTGGAACCGACGCATTATTCTATGCCGCGGCAGTCGCCGCCGGTACATTGACCGGACTGGTGGTCAAATACATTCTCGATAAACGCTGGATCTTCGGCGACATGCAAACCGGGTTGAAAGCCCACGGCCGGAAATTCACTCTGTATACGATCATGGGTGTTTTCACGACAGCCATTTTCTGGTCGTCTGAAACGGCCTTCTGGTTCATCTGGAAAACAGACCTCATGCGCGAAGTCGGCGCCATCGCCGGCCTGGCCGTTGGATATTTTGTCAAATACCAGCTCGACCGGCGCTTTGTTTTCTCATCCGCTCAACTGGCCACCGACGGATCGGACTCATGAAATTATCCGGTTGGGGGCGGTATCCGACAGTCGAGTGCGAGACCGGTTCGCCGCGAAGTGAAGCAGACCTGGAAGAGCTTGTCCGGTCAGGTCCGGTGATTGCCCGGGGAAATGGCCGCTCCTACGGCGACAGTTCCCTGAACAGTCACATGACCATCGACATGCGCCGCATGAGCCGGATGTTGTCCTTCGATGAGGCAAACGGCCAACTGACCGCCGAAGCCGGCGTACTCCTTGCCGACATCATCTCAACCTTCCTGCCACGCGGCTGGTTCCCGGCCGTTACGCCCGGCACGAAATTCGTCACTGTCGGCGGCATGATCGCAGCAGACGTGCACGGCAAGAACCACCATAAGGACGGCGCATTCAGCTCTTTCCTGGACTGGATCGATATTCTGGGCTCCGACGGAGATATCCGGCGCTGTTCAAGAGAAGAGAACCCGGATCTGTTTGAGTGGACGATTGGCGGCATGGGGCTCACCGGCATCATCCTCAGGGCGGCCTTTCGTCTCCGCCCCGTCGAGTCCGGCTGGATCCGCCAGACGACCATCCCCGCGGAAAACCTCGCCGCTGCCATCGATATTTTCGAACGATCCGCAGACTCCACCTATTCGGTCGCCTGGATTGATTGCCTGAGCACCGGCGCTTCGCTCGGCCGCTCCCTCGTTTATCTTGGTGAGCACGCCGCCCATGCAGATCTTCCGCGGAAGCAGCTGCAAGCCCCCTTTCAGACGCCCAGAAAACGGAAGCTGACCGTTCCGCTGGATGCGCCCGGTTTCGCCCTGAACCGATGGACCGTGAAAGCCTTCAACGAAGTCTACTATCGCGCAGGGCGCTCTAAAACCGGAACGCAACTAGTGGACTGGGACACCTATTTCTATCCGCTGGACGCCATTCTCAAGTGGAACCGCATCTATGGACGTAAAGGGTTCGCCCAGTTCCAATGCGTTATCCCGCTGGAGCAGTCCAAAGAGGGCATGCAGGCGCTACTTGAAGCCATCAGCGCGGCAGGCCAGGGATCCTTTCTGTCGGTGCTGAAGCGCTTCGGTGCACAGGAGAGCCGTTTCTCCTTCCCGATGGAAGGTTATACCCTGGCGCTCGATTTCCCGGTCAATCGCCGAAGCCTCGACCTCATGAACCGGCTGGATGAGATCACCATCGCTCATGGCGGTCGCTTCTACCTGGCCAAGGACTCCCGCCTGAAAGCAGAAACCCTGGCGAAATCAGACGAGCGCGTGAGCGATTTCAGGGAAATGCGGAAATCTACCTCTGCGGCGGAAACCTTTTCCTCAGCCCAATCGGATAGGCTTGTCCTGTGATGACAGATACTTCCAGACAAAAAACCGTGCTCGTGCTTGGCGGGCGCTCCGATATCGGACGCGCAATCGCGCATGGCTTCGCGGCGGACGGTTATGCCGTGGCCCTTGCAGCCCGCAATGCGGCAAGCCTCGAGACCGACAAGTCAGACATTTCATTGCGGCACGGCGTTCCCGTCAGCCTGCATGAGTTCGATGTGCTGGATACAGGCAAGATGGAGCCATTCATCGACAGTCTGGACGGGCTGCCGGATGTCGTGGTGAGCGTTGTCGGACTGATGGGCGAGCAGGAAGAAAACGAAAAAGACACAGGCCTTGCAGCCCGCGTCATGCGCAGCAATTACGAAGGCCCGGCCCTCATCCTGGGGCTTTTCGCGAACCGTTTCGAAGAGCGCGGTTCCGGCACCCTGGTCGGTGTTAGCTCTGTCGCGGGTGATCGCGGCCGCGCCACCAACTATATCTATGGGTCCGCCAAAGCCGGCTTCACCGCTTTCCTTTCAGGCCTGCGAAACCGGCTGGCCAAAAAGGGCGTTCACGTTGTGACGGTGAAACCCGGTTTCGTGCGGACACAGATGACTGAAGGCATGAAATTGCCCGCTCCCATCACGGCCGATCCGGAGGAAGTCGCAGCCGCAACCGTCAAAGCCGTCCGGAAACACAAGAACACCGTCTATACAAAGCCCGTCTGGGCATTGATCATGCTGATCATCACGCACATTCCGGAAATGATCTTCAAGAAGATGAGCATCTGACGCAATGCGGAGCCTTAGCAGACAACACAGCTTCTGGCTTGCGGGTGGACTGGCATTTTATCTCGTCTTCCTCGTCCGCGGAGAGCGGCACCTGTTCCAGTGGTTCGGTCCGCACGAATACTGGGCGACGCACTGGGCGCGGGACTATTCCGGCGGCTTCGCCCGGCGAGGCCTGCTGGGCGAGATCATTTCCTTGGTTGGGGCGGACAATACCAGCTACGCCTTGATCACCTTCGCCAGCTGGATCGTGGCTCTTGGCCTTGCGGCAGTCGCGATCGATGCGATGTGGCGCCTGACACGGAAGATGGGACAGTGGGACGCCATCCTGCTCTCAATGGCGATCTTTGTATCTCCGGCCACATTCGGCATCCTGCTCGAAACGCTGGGCGACCCGCTTCAGCTGATCCTGCTGGTCTATCTTCTCACGGCCCGCTTCGTTCTGCCGGGCCGGAACCTGCTGATCATTGCGCCGGTCTTTGCCCTGCTTGGACTTTTCATGTCTCTGACGCACGAGGCGAGCGTGTTCTTCGTCCTGCCGGCCCTCGGTATTCAGGCCCTTGTCCTGCGCCGGGATCTGGCATCATGGACGGCCTTCGGAGCCTGTCTTACGACGAGCGCGATCGTTGTCGCCATCCTCATGCTCACCAACATGGCTGAGGCGCCGGCGTCCAACCCCGTCCTGCATCTTGGCGGCGCCGGGTTCGCGTATGAGGGGAAGTTCGACAGTTTCGATAACTTGCTGGGCGAAGAGCTGACACGCATGTTCGGAAGCGGCTTTTACGGCCTCTACGAAACCGCGGCACGTGTCGGCGGCGCCATGATGGTGCCAGTCTTCCTCGGGCTCATGTTCATCGCCTCGCGCTACGGCGCAAACATCCCACCGACGCCCATTCAGGCGCGGGCAGCGATCTCCTTCGCCTTGGTCATGCTGGCGGTCTTTCCGCTCATGCTGATCGCACACGACTGGGCCCGCTTCTTTGCCTACATCCTGCTCATCTACCTTGCGACCATGGCGGACACCACGCCGGACGACGATCAGAGCGAACCCATGTCCGGCTCGGCTGGCTTTGTCGCTGGCGGTATTCTGCTTGCGGGACTGACCACGACCGACAAGCTGGACCAGTACAGGATGGACGGATTGTGGTGGCAGCCCCGCCTCATGCTGACCTGCCTTGTCGTGTTCGCCCTCACCGCATTGTTCGTGATGCTTTCCCGTAACGACAGAGCTTCCCGGCCCATGTCAGAACGCGAAGACTGACCCGCTCGCACAGGCCAATGGACCGGCAAAAAGACAAAAATCCTCCACCGGGTTGAGAAAGGCCTGTTGCTGCCTTCTATCGGCGTGTAACTTGCATCCTCAGCAAGCAAGAACTCTTGCAGGGGACGTTGAAATGAAGACCAGGCTCGAAAGCCAGAACTTTCTGACGCTGGATGGCGGGCGCGGTGTGGGCGCCATACTTGTGGTGCTGGGGCACAGCGCCATGTTCTGGCCCGGCTTTCCGACACTTCCCCTGGTCCCGCTGGTCGACATCTTTTTCATTCTCAGCGGCTTTGTTCTGGCCTTCGCCTATGAGCCGCGCTTCGACCGCGGCATGACCCCCTGGCAGTTCATGCTCGCCAGGGTAGTCCGGCTCTACCCGCTCTACATCCTCGGCATCGCGATGGGGACGCTGGTCCACCTCTACGCCTATTATGGCGATGGTCCGGACTCTTCTCTCGGCGACCTGCTTTTCAACGCGGCGCCGGCATTCCTCATGGTTCCGTGGATGGATCCGAGATCCGAATACATTTATGCCGCGAACGTCCCTGCCTGGACCCTGTTCTTCGAACTGGTCATCAACCTGTTCTACATCCTGATCTATCCGCTTATCCGCCGGACGAGCGGACTGCTGGTCGTCGTGGTACTCAGCATCGCCCTGTTCCTCGCAATGGCCGTCCATTACGACACGACCGATCTCGGCTCCCGCTGGACGGAATTCTGGGGAGGTTTCGGCCGCGTCGGCTGCACATTCTTTACAGGCGTGCTGATCTATCGCCTGATGGGCAAGCCTAAGGAAACGTCGTCATGGCGCAGCCTGATCTCCGTTCCGTTCATTATGCTGCTCCTGCTCTACGGCTTTAACGCGCCGGAACCGTGGGTTCTCGTCCGCGACATCATCCTGGTCACCCTGATCGGACCGACCATACTTTGGCTGTTCCTGATCGTGCAGCCACCGCGCTGGCTTCAGTCGACCTTCGCGGCCCTCGGAGGCATGTCCTACGCCCTCTACATCCTGCACTTCCCAATCTATGAAGTCGTCAAGCGGGTTGCATGGAAGTATCCGGTCATTCTGGAAACGCCGGCACTCGGCAGCTTCATTGTCCTTGGCATTTCGATGGCCGTCTCCTACGCAGCCTGGCAATGGTACGATGAGCCTGTCCGCGCCGCGATCAACAAATGGCTGAAGGCCCGCCGTAAACGGGCTGAGGCCAATGCGTCCGCACCAGCGGACAGTGTGGCGGCGTCCCGGTCCCGTTAAGCCCGCGACGCAAGCAGCTGATCGAACATAGACAGCCTGACCCGGCATTGCTTTAACCAGACATCAGGTCATCCGATTGTCCTCGCTGGCCTTGGTTTTTGGCAAAGCCGGGCAAAGCGCGAATGCGCCATGGCACCCGGTGGCCCAGGAGAATGCCGGGATGAAATACCTCAAGCCCTTTCTGATTTCCGTGTCGGCGCTGGCGCTACTCACCGGCTGCGGCGGCGGGGGCGGAAGTGGCTCATCGACCGGCACGCCGGTGTCTCCGCCACCACCATCTCCCCCGCCTCCGCCACCGCCACCCCCTCCTCCTCCGCCTCCACCGGTTCCGACAAGCCAGACGGACGTAGTGTATGGCAGCGGGCAACTCGCCAACGGATCCAGGTCGCTCCTGCTGGATGTGTATCAGTCGGGCGAAGAATGCACGGCGCCCCGGCCTCTCGTCGTTCTGGTTCACGGCGGCGGGTTTGAGATCGGATCGAAACAGTCTGCGCCCTGGCCATCCTTTGCGTCCGAGCTGACCGATCAGGGCTATGTCGCCATTTCGATCGACTATCGCCTGATTGGCGACGACCCGGTGCCTTCAGCAGAATTCCAACCCATCCGGGATGCGATCCTGAATTCCGGCGTCGGCCCCGTTATCTCGAATGACCTTCAGGCGCAGGCGGATGCGATTGCCAGTTCAATCGAAGACGCCACGAATGCCCTTCGCTGGATCGAGGCCAATGATGACGATCTCTGCGTGGACATGAGCCGTTTCGCCATCTGGGGCGAATCCGCAGGATCCGTGATCGGCCTTCACGTGACCTACGGCCTGGATGAGTATTCGATCTACTCTCCGGAGCCACAGGTCATGATCGATTACTGGGGGCGATTCATCTATGATGGCCTGATGGATCCCGGCGAACCGCCGCTTCTAATCCTCCACGGCGATCAGGATGACGTCGTGGACTATTCGTTCGCCCAGGCAATTCAGACCGAAGCGGCTGCCAGCAACATTCCTTATGCCTTTTATACCGTTACCGGCGCCCGCCACAGCTTCGATGAGGTTCCGGTCCGCACTCTCACGATTGACGGGAAGACGTTGCTGCAGATCACCTACGACTTCATCACCGCACACCTGCAATCGGGGACACCGGTTTATGAAACCAGATCCGTGCCGCTGAACAACTAGGCCGGCCGGTCAGGACAATGTCAGCTTTTGCGGATAGGGTTGTGTAAAATGCCGGACATCCGAAACGCATGCGAACACTGATCATTGAAGATAATCGAGAACTGGCAAACCTGCTCTCCGAGCGCCTGGGTGCACGCGGGATCGACAGCGACATTGCCGGCGGCATCGAAGAGGCGGACGACCATATGGCCGTTGGGCAGTTCGATGTCATCATGCTCGATCTCGGCCTGCCGGACGGGGATGGAATCGACTGGTTGCGCGGCCTGCCCGCGGACCGTCCGCCCGTTCTGATCCTTTCGGCGCGAAGCACGCTGGATGACCGCGTCACCGGGCTGGACACCGGCGCCGACGACTATCTCGTCAAACCGGCAGAAGTGGAAGAAATCGCCGCCCGGCTGCGCGCGCTGATCCGCCGGCCCGGTCGCCGCGACCCGGTCATCCTGACGGTCGGAGAAGTCACATTCGACACGACCAGCCGGCAGGCGGAGCTGGCGGGACGTCCCCTGGCCATCGGCCGGAAAGAGGCTGACTTCCTGGAGATCCTGCTGCGCAATGCCGGCAAGGTCGTGCCCCGCGAACGCATTGAAGGCGCACTCTACAGCGCCGCAGATCCGGTCACGCCAAATGCCCTGGAAGCTGTAGCCTCCCGTCTTCGGCGCCGCTTCGCTGAGGCCGGAGAGAACGATATCCTCCACACAGTCCGCGGCGTCGGATACCTGTTCGGAAACCGGAGCGCGTCATGAACTCCATTGCCGGCAGATTACTTCGTGGCCTGTTGATATCGGGACTGGTCGGCGGCGTCGTGCTGACGGTTCTCGTCACCTATGAGTATGGCCTGCTCAGCGCCAATCCGCCCCCCTTTTGGCGAACTGTCCGCGAAATTACTGAACACGTTCTGGTCCCCTTCGGTGTGTTTCTTTTGCTGTTCGGAACGGGCGCGCTGCTGGTGGTCCGCCGGGTTGAGCGCCAGCTGAAGGCAATCGCCGGGAATGTGCAGGAAGCCGCCAAGGAACTTCGCAGCTACCAGATGCCGCCCGATGCGCTGCCCAGCGAACTCACACCCTTCACGGAAGCGGTCAACGAACTGACCAGCCGCCTGGCCAGCCATGCCCGTCGCCAGGAGGCCTTCGCTGCCGATGCCGCGCATGAACTGAAAACGCCGCTGTCCATTCTGGCCCTCTCGCTCGACAAACTGCCCGCTGACGAAGCGGCACCTCTGCGTACGCAGGTCCGCGCATTGTCTGACATGGTTGACCAGCTCTTGCTCCTCGCGCGCAGCAATGCCCCCGACACGGACCAGCGCCACAAGCTGATCGAACCGGACGCGCTGGCCCGCCGGGTGGTCGCTGAACTTGCCCCCGCGGCGATCCAGGCCGGCCGCGACCTATCGGTCGAGACTGAGAACCCCGCCCCGTTCCGCGGACTGGAAGAGGCGATCGCAGCGTCCCTTCGCACCCTGATCGTCAATGCCTTGCGCGCCACGCCAGAAGGCAGCGAAGTCATCGTCCGCGCAGGCCCCGGCGCAAGCCTCGCTGTCATTGATGGCGGCACAGGCCTGACGGCAGGCGAGCTGGAAAAACTGAAAGCCCGCGGCATTCGGGCAGATCGGGCCCCCGGTGGCGAAGCTGGCCTTGGCCTCGCCATCGCAGACCGGATTGCCGACTCCCATGGCGGTGAACTTGTCACCTGCCTGCCGGAATATTCCGGTCTAGCGCTTCGCTTCCCCGACGCCAGGCCTGCCTGATTTTTCAGCACCGAACTTCTCCCTGATCTGCATGACACACATGCAGTTGCGCAATTCCGCGTCAGGATCACGTCAGAGAGTTCTGCCAGAACCGCCCTCATGGACAGAAACCATGAGACGGCGAGAAGACGATGGTGAATTGGGTATTACGTACAGCGCTGGCGGCGACCGCCCTGCTTGTCTGCAGTCAGGGGGCTCTTTCCCAGACCGTTGAAGTCACCGCAGCCAGCCGGAAGGCGCTCGGTATATCAACGGCAACAGTGCGCACGGAAAGCACAATCGAAGGCGCGCGGATGTTCGGAACCGTCATTGCGCCGCCGGGGAATTCCTCTCCGGTCGCAAGTCCGTTCGAGGCCGTCCTGCTCGAACCGCTCGTCATTCCAGGCATGCAGGTCAAAGCCGGTGACCCGGTCGCCCTGATGTACAGCCCGGAATATGAAACCGCCCAGGCCGAGATCGAGTCCGAGCGGATCACCGCCGAACACATGGACCATTTGCTTGAACGGGTCACGGAGCTCCGCGAACTGGGCCTGCGCTCTGCCCAGGAGGCAGACGAAGCTGAGCACGACTCCAAATCAGCTCATCTGAACCTCGCCGCATCGCAGCGGCGCCTGTCCGCCGTGCGCAGCGCAAACGGCGCCGGCCGCTTCAAGCTCGTGGCGCCCGCATCCGGCACAGTCGCCAGCATCTCTGTCGCGGCCGGGGAAGCTGTCGGCATGTCAGAGCCCTTCCTCTCGATTTTCGACGGCCAGCGATACTGGCTGGACGTCGCCCTACCCGAGCGGGTGGCAAACACCTTCTCGATTGGCTCCACCGTTTCCCTCGCCGGCAATGCAGGCAAAGGCACTGTGGTGGCGATTGACCCAACGATCGATGCCCGCCTCCAGTCCATCCGGATAAAGATCGAACTGCCGGAAACCGGCAACTGGCGCCTTGGCCAGCTCGTTGACCTTTCGCTCGATACCGCCGGGCACGATGCCAATATGGTTATTCCTGCCCGCGCCATCGTGCGGATTGGCGGCATGGACTGTGTCTTTGTCGATACCGGGGACAGCTTCCGCCGCGTTGAAGTGAACGTTCTCACCCGCAGCCGGGAAGACGCAGTGCTGACCGGCGGCGTGGAGCCGGGCGACCGGGTTGCCATCTCTGGTCTCGCCGCGCTCAAGAACCTCGCAGAAGGAGTCTGAGGACCGTGCTGGACCGCCTTGTCTCCTTTTCGCTCACCCAGCGCATCTTCATCCTGGGTGCCGCCCTGCTGCTGGCCGTATCCGGTCTCTATGCATCGGCCCGCCTTCCCATTGATGCCTTTCCCGAGATCGCACCGACCCAGGTCAAGATCATCCTGAAGGCGCCTGGCATGACGCCGGAAGAAGTGGAATCCCGTGTTGTCCGCCCGCTGGAAATGGAACTGCTCGGCATTCCCGACCAGACCATCATGCGCGCCAAGGCTAAATACGCGATTGCCGACATCACAATCGACTTCAAGGAAGGCACGGATATCTACTGGGCCCGCCAGCAGGTCTCCGAACGGCTGACGGCTGTCAGCGGGGAATTCCCGGAAACCGTTTCCGGTGGTCTCGCTCCGATCTCCACGGCCCTGTCTGAAGTGTTCATGTTTACCATCGAGAGCGATGATCTCTCGCTGGAGGAACGCCGGTCCCTGCTCGACTGGGTTATCCGGCCGGCCCTGCGGACCTTGCCAGGCGTCGCCGACGTGAATGCGCTCGGCGGCCGGGTACGGACCTTCACCATCGCGCCAGACGAAGCCGCTATCGCCATGGCCGGGGTCAGTCTCGACGACATCCGCACTGCGCTTGAAAACAACAACCGGAATGATGGCGCAGGCCGCATGTCCGAAGGAGAAGAAGCCCTCGTCGTTCGCTCCACCGGCGCCACCGAAAACGAAGCGGACATTGGCGCCCTGGTCATTCAGGAATCGGATGGACAGGTCCTCCGTCTGCGAGACATTGCAACCGTTCAGCTCGGCAGCCTCACCCGCTATGGCTCCGTCACGCGTGATGGCACGGGCGAAGCCGTCGAAGGCATCGTCGTCGCCCTTCGCGGTGCCGACGCCCGGATGGTTGTCAAAGGCGTGGAGGACAAACTTGCAGAGCTGCAGAGCAGCCTGCCGGAAGGCGTGAAGATCGAAGTCTTCTACAATCGCTCCGACCTGATCGAAAAAGCGGTCTGGACCGTCACCGAGGCGCTGCTGATCGCTGTCGTCCTCGTGATTGGTCTCCTCATCGTCTTCCTCGGAGACTGGCGTGCAGCCCTGGTCGTGACGCTGATCCTGCCAGCCTCTGCTCTGGCGACATTCCTCCTGATGAAAGTCTTCGGCCTGTCGGCAAACCTGATGAGTCTCGGCGGACTGGCCATCGCCATCGGGATGATCGTCGACGGGGCCATCGTCGTGACGGAGAACGCCGTCGAGCGCCTGCACGAAAATCCGAATTCCAGCAAACTGCATGTGATCTATCGCGCCGCATCGGAAGTCGCGCTTCCCACCGCTGCCGGTATCTTCATCATCTGCCTGGTTTTCGTGCCGCTGCTCACGCTGCAGGGCCTCGAAGGCAAACTGTTCGCGCCGGTCGCCCTTGCCATCGTGTTTGCCCTTGGCTCAGCCCTCCTGCTCGCCTGCACGCTGATCCCTGTTCTTGCATCCTACCTCCTCAAGTCTTCCGGCGCGCACGAAACCTTCCTGATGCGGATCCTCTCACCAGCTTATCGCAGCCTGCTAAACCGTGTCCTCGATATGCCGGTCATCGTTTACGCAATTGCCGCGATCAGCATTGTCTTTGCCGGGTTTGCCTATACGGCTACCGGAAAGACGTTCATGCCGACCATGAACGAGGGATCGGTCGTGATGCAGCTTGCTGCCCTTCCATCCATCAATCTCAACCAGAGTGAAGCCGACGCCATGCGCGCGCAGGCCGCCATTCTGGAGAAGGTTCCTGAAGTCGAACATATTGTCGGCCGTATCGGCTCCGACGAATTGGGTCTCGACCCGATGGGCCTCAATGAATCCGACATGTTCCTCGAACTGGTTCCGCGTGAAGAATGGCGCGGCCCGGATACGGAATGGCTGGTCGGGGAAATCCGCACGGTGATGGATGACTTTGTCGGCATCGAATCCTCCTTCACCCAGCCAATTGAAATGCGCGTCTCCGAAATGCTGACCGGTTCCCGGGGCGATCTGGCCGTGAAAATCTTCGGGCCCGACTCCAACGAACTCGCCGCGCTGGCCGGCCGGGTGGAGCAGGCCATCTCCACGGTTCCGGGCGCTGCAGACGTTTTCACCGCCTCCAATGATGTTTCCGAATATCTGCAGGTGGACATCGACCCGACCCGCGCAGGCCGGCTCGGTCTGGATGTCATCACGATCCAGGACGAACTCCGGTCGCGGCTTGAAGGCGTTACTGCGGGCGAAGTGATCGAGCCTGGCCGGCGCACGCCCATTGTCATCCGGCAGGACCAGGCAGAAGGAAACGCCGCATTCGACTTCGGTAATCTCCTCATCGTCAATCCGGCCGGAGAGATGGTCCGCCTGTCCGATGTGGCGACTGTCTCCCGCGTCGGAGGCCTCGCCTCGGTCGCCCGGGAAAATGGCTCCCGCTATGCAGTGGTTCAGGCTTTTGTCTCCGGCCGCGATCTCGTTGGCTTCGTGGCAGACGCGCAGGCGGCGGTTGAAGCCTCGGGCGCTATGCCAGCCGGCTACACGCTTGAGTTCGGCGGCGAGTTCGAAAACCAGCGCCGTGCCTCGGCCCGGCTGTCCCTGATGGTGCCGCTCTCGCTCGGCCTGATCTTTGTCGTCCTGTTCGGAACGCTCCGGTCGATCCGGCAAGCCATGCTGATCCTCCTGAACATTCCTTTTGCGCTGGTCGGCGGGATCATCGCGCTCAGCCTGTCCGGCGAATATCTCTCGGTTCCGGCATCGGTTGGCTTCATTGCCCTGCTCGGCATCGCTGTCCTCAATGGACTGGTGCTGGTGACCTGTTTCAATGACTTGCGCGCCATCGGTCTCGATACGGAAGAAGCCGTCCGCCAGGGCTCGGAGCGCCGCCTTCGTCCGGTTCTGATGACCGCCGCGACTGCCGCCCTCGGCCTTGTCCCGCTCCTGTTCGCTCATGGCCCCGGATCGGAACTCCAGCGGCCGCTGGCGATCGTCGTGATCGGCGGTCTCGCATCATCCACCATTCTGACACTGTTCCTGATGCCGGTGCTTTACCGCCGCTTCGGTGTCGAACGTACGCCGGCCGGTGTGCCGCAAGGAGAGGTCCAATGGATACGCCCCTACGCAAACTGACGCTGGTCTGCCCCAAGAGCATCCAGCCGACCGTGCTGGACACGCTGGACGGGATCGACCCGCCGCTGCCGGGATATACCAGCCATGACGGGCTCGGCCATGGCAGCTCGATGGATCTCGCCTCGACCGCAGAGAAAGTGAAGGGCGCCATGAAGGTCTTCACCGTGCTGATGGTCCTTCCGGAGGAAGCCATTCCACTAGTGCTGGAAACCATCCGCAAGGCCTGCCCGCGCCGTCAGATCTCTTACTGGATCGAACCTGTACTCGACTTTGGACGCCTGAAATGAAAATTCGCCTCCTTGCCGCCGCACTTGCCAGCACCCTGTTTCTTGCCCAACCGGCCATCAGCCAGACCGACCCGGTTGTGGACCTGATGGAACAGGCCGTCCGGACCAGCCCGTCCTATCGCTCGGCCAAAGCCGACATGGACCGGGCCAGCGCCTCGGCCCGGCGGATTGCGTCCGGCCCGTATGAGTTCGAGATCAATGCAAGCGGTGGCCAGCGCAAGATCGACGATCCGCTCGCCTCGGAAAACCGGTACACGGAATGGTCCGCGGGTATCTCCCGCACGGTCCGCCTGCCGGGCAAGCGGCAGGTCGATGCCAATATTGCGCAGCTGGAAACAGACCTCGCCGGCACCGGGGTGGACCAGTCCCTGTTTGCCGAACGCGAGAAGTTCGCGATGCTGTGGAGTGCCTGGCGCCGGGCGGACCTTCTGTCGACTTCTTCCGCGTCCCAGGCCGCCGAAGCGCTTCGTATCGCCGAGCTGCAACAGATCGCCGTGGACAAGGGCGCGGAACGCCAGATCCGGGCAGACCAGCTGGCCGCTGAAGCGGGCCTGCTGCAGCTGCAGGCGGAACAGGACCGGACGGAGGCGCAGGTTGCCCGCGCGGCGCTTGTTGCGCGGTATCCGGACATCGTGTTCCCGGAGACGACGGCGCCGCTGGATGTGTCTGAAACCATGATCTCTCCGCTGTTTGAAGCGACCGCTGAAAGCTCCCCCGCCTATCGCCGCGCAGGCCTGCTGGCCGAACAGGCAAGGTTGAAAGCGCAGCGGGCGCGGATGGAGAAGCGGCCGGACCCAACCTTTGGCCTCGACTTCGGCAATGAGTTCGGCGGGTCCGAAACCAGTGTCATGGCGCGGGTCAGCATCCCGATCGGCGGTTCGGCCCGGCGGGCCTATGCCCAGGAAATGTCCGCCACCGCCACGGTCGCCGAGCTCGACCGGGTGACGGCGCAGCGCGAAGCCTTTCAGGCAGTCCAGGCCGCGCGCCAATCCCTCGGCGCTGCGATGACGCTGTATGAGAAATCCCTTGAGACCGCAGAGTCTTCCCGGAAAATCCTGGAGACGATCCAGAAGGGATATGACTATGGCGAGATCACCATCACCGAATTCCTGAATGGACGCCGCGCTCTGATCTCTGCCGAACGCACGGTGGCGGAACAACGCGCCCGGCTGGAGAGCGCGGTGCTTCACCTTCTAGCGCTGACGGGCGGTCCGGAGACGGAATAAAGGCGCACCCAGCACATCCGCCCGGACACGCAGGTCGCGCTCCGGCAAAAGACCTGATTGTGCGGTAAGCTCAGCTCGTGTCGGCGGGTGGCCAGTCGCGCAGCGCTTCGGTCAGCTGCACGGTGAGCGCGCCCGAGACGAGGCCGAGCGCGGCCGGCATGGCGTGCGTTCTGGGAATGGGCGTGATGTAAGGCCGGGCTTCGCCGTCTGCTTTCCAGCGCTGGATCGTGCGCGCCAGGCATTTCGCCCGGCGTTTGCAGAATTTGAGCGTCTCCAGCATGGCTTCCCAGCGGGCGATCAGGGGGGCGGCGGGCACGGGGCCTCGTGTCGGCACAGTGATAGGCCCATGCAGGAAGTCTGGCGCCTCACCCGCAGGCACCGGCAGGACGGAAAAGAACGCCTTGCGCGCTTCCGGTTCACCCTCGCTCTTTTCGAAATAATTGCTGCCCAGACGCGGCTTCACCGGCGCCAGTTCCACCTGCAGGGCCATCAGGAAGATCAGACGGCGGAGCAGAACGGCCAGCCGTTTCAGCTCCGCCGAGACGCGGTGCTTCAGTGTTTTAGAAATCAACTCCGGCTGTTTGAACAGATCCGCATTCACGCCGGCTTCGGCCACGGCGCGGGCAATCGTCTTGTAGGCATGAATGATGAAATCGTTGAGGTCTGTCATGGCGGAGAGACTGACACGAGCGCTTATCAAACGGATTAGATCACACCGGACTCAACAAAAGGCGTTCAATTTCATAGCGGATCAAACCATGCGGACATGGAACAGGGCCCTCTTTATCCCACACTTCCACAATTATGTATTCCACCTCAGATAATGCTCAGATCCGGGCATAGGTGCACGAAATCCCAGATTTTCCCGCTGAATTCTCGCGTAATGGTTGAGAGAACTGTCCTCAAAGGGGGAGCTTCGTGTAGGCGAGGCCGGAACAGGTCTGAGGAAGACCGCAGCGATGAGGCCGTCATGGCGCATCTCAGACAACTTATGCTCGCCGTTTCGGCAATTGCGTTGCTTGCCGGATGTTCCGGAGGTGGCGGCGGTGGAACATCCAGTCAGAACCCGCAACCCGTTTCGCCCCCACCTCCGCCTCCACCGCCGCCGCCGTCACCTCCTCCTCCACCGCCGCCGCCGGCGGTTCCCGCGGATCAAACCAATGTCGTCTACGGAAGCGGCCTGCTGGAGACCGGGACAAAACCCCTGACTCTGGATGTGTACCAATCCGGCGAGCCGTGTACGCAGCCACGCCCGTTCGTGATGCTGGTACATGGCGGCGAATTTGACTCCGGCGAAAAATCCGATGCGCCCTGGCCGGACATTGCGCAGAGCCTGACGGATCAGGACTATACGGTGATCTCGATTGACTACCGCCTGTCTTCCGATGCGCCTGTGCCGTCTGCCGAGTTTCATCCGCTGCGGGATGCCATCCTGGCCTCAGGCGAGACCGGGATCACGGGGACGGACACTGACGCCCAGGCCGATATTCTCGCCAGCGCCATCGAAGACGGGACATCCGCCCTGCGCTGGGTCGAAGACCATCAGGATGAGCTGTGTGTGGATGCATCGCAATTTGCGATCTGGGGAGAGTCTTCTGGTGCCGTCATTGCCCTGCACCTGGCATATGGTCTCGATGAGTACGCAATTTATTCTCCGCAGCCGGACGTGCTGGTCGATTACTGGGGCCGGTTCATCTATGGCGGGCTGATCTCCGGGAGTGATGCGCCCCTGCTGATCCTGCATGGCGATCAGGACCCTGTCATCGATTACGGATATGCGCTGGATATTCAGGCCGAGGCAGAGGCGGCATCGGTTCCGTATGCCTTCTATACGGTCACGGATGGCGGGCATGGCTTCGCCGGAATTGAAGAGAACGTACTGACAGTCGACGGTGTGACGCTTCGCCAGCACGCCGTCGACTTCATTACGAGCCATTTGCGGGACGGGCCCTCCGTATACGAGACGCGGAAAATCAGCGCGTCACCGCCTCCTCCCCCTGCGCCGCCACCTCCCGCACCACCGCCACCGGCGCCCCCTCCGCCTGCGCCGCCTCCTCCTGCACCGCCGCCACCGGCGCCTCCTCCGCCTGCGCCGCCTCCTCCTGCACCGCCGCCACCGGCGCCCCCTCCGCCTGCGCCGCCTCCTCCTGCACCGCCACCACCGGCGCCCCCTCCGCCTGCGCCGCCTCCTCCTGCACCGCCACCACCGGCGCCTCCTCCGCCTGCACCACCGCCGCCGGCGCCTCCTCCGCCTGCACCACCGCCGCCGGCCCCACCCGTTCCGGCGAGCGCAAGCGATGTCATTTACGGAACGGGGCTGACCGCCGCCGGGACAAAAGACCTGAAGCTGGATGTCTACCAGACCGGTGAGGCGTGTACGGATTTGCGGCCGTTCGTAATGCTTATCCATGGCGGCGGTTTTGAAGAGGGCTCCAAGAGCATGTCGCCCTGGCGGAGCCTTGCCGGTGACATTACGGATCTCGGTTATACGGCCATTTCCATCGACTACCGGATGATCGGGGACAGACCACGCCCCTCAGCGGAGTTCGAACCTGTCCGGGACGATATTCTCGCTTCAGGGCTGGGCCCGCTGATCACATATGACCTTCAGCAACAGGCCGACGTCATCGCCAGCGCCATTGAGGACTCCGTCACCGCTCTGCGCTGGGTGGAGGCCAACCAGGAAGACCTTTGCGTCGACATGTCCAGATTTGCTGTGTGGGGGGACTCGGCCGGCGCCGTCATGGGCCTCCATGCGGCCTATGGCATGGACGAATATGACATCCCCGTTCCGGAACCGGATGTCGTGATCGACTATTGGGGCCGCTTCATCTATGGCAGCAACCTGATGGCCGCCGGAGACCCGCCGCCCTTCATTCTTCATGGCACGCAGGATGAAGTCGTCAATTATTCCTTCGCGCTCGACATCCGGAACCAGGCGAACGCGGCCAGGATTCCGTATGCGTTCTATACCGTCACCGGCGCGAAACATGGCTTCGAGGGAATTCCCATCGACACGCTCACCGTCAATGGCCGCACGCTCCGCCAGCTCACGATCGACTATATCGCCGATCATCTGGAAGACGACGGATCGCCGGGATATGAGACGCACTCTATCCCGCGCTGACGGGCAGGATCAGAGGCGGCCCTGGACCCATTCGCGGGTGAGGAAACCGTCGATCAGGTCACAGACGAGGCCCAGTTCCGACAGGGCCGTTGAGAAACGGCGCGGGTCGACCAAAGGCTGGAAGACCGAGCCGGCCTCGAACTGATTGTCCGCTTCGAGCGCCAGCGTCATGTGGCCCTGATCGAACAGGCCGCGCAGCTTTCCGCCGGAGAAGTGCCGCTCCAGCGCGATGAGACGCTCCATCCGGTCCGGCGACAGGAGAGCGCGCGCTTCGACCTGGTCGCTGGAATAGACGGTGAAGGCTTCATCCAGTTCGCGGGAAATCAGATCGACCTTCTTCAGGTCTCCCGCGCCCTTGCCGCGCTTCCACCAGCCTGACCGGGCCATGAGTGTGCGGCCGGAAAAGCGCTGGGGATATTCGATATGGATGAGGATGCCCTGGAAAACGGTCTGGCTGTTCTTGCCGCCGGTATCGAGCTTCGCCTCGACGAGGGCGAATTTCGTACCGGCCCGTTCGCCTTCGATCAGGTCCTCGAATTTGCGCTGGCTGTGGCCGGGCAAGAGGGCGGCGTCTTTCAGGAGCTGGTAGGCCGGGGTCGGCGGCGGCTGGCCTGCGCCGTCATGGCTCGTGACCTGAATGTCGCCAAACAGGGTGGAGATGGTCTTCGCCTCCCCCTTCTGCGGTCCGGCAATGGCTTCCATCAACTCCTTGCCGCGGGTTCTCAGGGACTGGAAGTCCTCAATGCCGGAAAGGTCCGGGTGAAGGGTTTCGTAGTTGAAGCCAAACGGCTTGCACGCCGCCTTGAGGATCAGGTCCTTGGTCGCCGACTTCAGGGAATAGACTTTCAGCCAGTCGAAGCCGGATATGAACGCGACAATGATCGCCCCAAGGAAGAGGGACAACGGAAAGAAAAAACCAGCTCCGCCCGACAGCACCATAATGAAGAGCGCGCCTGGCACGGCCACGAGCAACCCGAGAAAAGTGCGGGACTTTGCCCGGGAAATGGTTTGCTTTCGAATTGCCTCGCGGACGCCGAGCTCCGGCGCGAGTTCGGTTTCCCAGATGCGTTCAACATCGGCAAATTCGGGCCGCTCGCTTGCCAGCAGGCTCAGCGGCCGAGCCGTGCGGATCGCATTGTCGATGTTGCTGCTGTTACTGATGGCCATGCTGAGTCCCCCTGCGACCTGTCATGCCGCGCAGATGCGCAGGAATCCAGTCTCCACAGGACAGCCGGGCGCGATCAGGCCGTCGCTGCGAGGCGCGGACCGGCATAGGTGACGCGGTTCCGGCCAGTCGACTTGGACACGTACAGGGCCTTGTCGGCAGATTCGACAACGCGGTCGAAAGAGGCATCCGGGGTCAGCATTTCATAACCGAAGCTGGCGGTGACCGAGATCTTCTCGCCATTAAATTCGATCTCTGTATTCTCCAGACGCTCGCGCAGGCGGTCACAGACCAGCCAGGCCTGGTCCCGGTTGACGTTGGACAGGAGAACGACAAACTCCTCCCCGCCCCAGCGGCCGAGCTTGTCGAACGGCCCGCGCAGTTCCGAATAGGCAATTTCGGCAATCCGCTTCAGCAGCGCATCGCCGGCCTGGTGGCCATAGCGGTCGTTGACGCGCTTGAACTGGTCGAGATCGAACAGGACAAGCGCGGCCATGCCGCCTGTGCGGCGCTGGCGCTTCATCTCATCTTCGGCGGAGATGCGGAAGAAGCGGCGGTTCTGCAGGCCGGTCAGCGGGTCGGTCGAGGCGAGCGATTCCAGCTGGCGCTGATACCGCTTCAGCTGGAACTCATGCTGGGACGCGATCGTTGCCGTCGGGATCGCCACACAGGCAGCGACGACGAGGTTCGCGACGAGAAAGCGCTGAGGGTCTTCCAGCACGCCAAGACGGTAGACGAAAACGGAGAAGGTGAACGACAGGCAGAGCGCCGTCGTTGCCACGAAGACGAAGAACGTCAGAGAATCTTTTATATCCCGTGCGTAGGCGCTCATGAGGTCCCGTCTCCTGGTTATTTTACCCGTCTCCTGCCGGGATGTGGCGTAGTTATTACATGAAATGGCTACGATGACGCCAAACGGGGCCAGCAAATTTGGCGCCCCGGCTTCAGACTTTTGAAACGCCTTGGGTCGGCGCCATGAGGCTCCGGCGCCCCCGGCCCGGCGGCGTTCCGGCGCAAAAAATTTTTGCAACTGTCCAGTTGACGCTATCCGGTCCCGGCCCTACTTCCGGTGCACCGCTAGCAGTCGGCAAGGGTGAGTGCTAATTCGCTGCTGCAGGCTGCTGGCTCCCGTGAGATCTATTCAAACTCGCAATCAAGATTAGAGGGCAAACAGCCATGAAACTTCGTCCCCTGCACGATCGCGTCGTCGTACGTCGCGTCAAGGAAGAGGAAAAGACCAAGGGCGGCATCATCATTCCCGACACGGCAAAAGAAAAGCCGCAGGAAGGTGAAGTGGTCGCTGTCGGCAAAGGCGCAACCGGTGAAGATGGCAAGACCATCGCTCTGGACGTGAAAAAGGGCGACCGCGTCCTGTTCGGCAAATGGTCCGGCACGGAAGTCTCCGTCGACGGCGAAGACCTGCTCATCATGAAAGAAAGCGACATCATGGGTGTGCTGGAGAAATAATCTCCGCCCCTGAACGCTTTCAAGAAATACAGCAAATTCAAAGAGGTAACTCGAAATGGCTGCAAAACACGTAGTTTTTGGCGCTGACGCCCGCGAAAAGATGCTCAAGGGCGTCGACACGCTGGCCAACGCCGTAAAAGTGACGCTCGGCCCGAAAGGCCGTAACGTCGTCATCGAAAAATCCTTCGGCGCTCCGCGCACCACGAAGGACGGTGTCACCGTCGCAAAAGAGATCGAGCTGGAAGACAAGCTCGAGAACATGGGCGCACAGATGCTGCGCGAAGTCGCCTCCAAGGCCAACGATGTGGCCGGTGACGGCACCACGACCGCCACGGTGCTCGCCCAGGCCATCGTCCGCGAAGGCATGAAGCGCGTTGCCGCCGGCATGAACCCGATGGACCTGAAGCGCGGCATCGACAAGGCAGCTGCCGAAGTCGTCAAAGACCTCGCTCACCACTCCAAGAAGGTGAAGACGAACGAAGAGATCGCCCAGGTCGGCACGATCTCCGCCAATGGCGAGACCGAAGTCGGCGCGATGATCGCTGAAGCCATGGCGAAAGTCGGCAACGAAGGCGTCATCACGGTTGAAGAAGCCAAGTCGCTCGAAACCGAACTCGACGTCGTCGAAGGCATGCAGTTCGATCGCGGCTACCTGTCGCCGTACTTCATCACCAACCCGGACAAGATGATTGCCGAGCTGGAAGACTGCTACATCCTGCTTCACGAGTCGAAGCTGTCCAGCCTGCAGCCGATGCTGCCGATCCTGGAACAGGTCGTTCAGTCCCAGAAGCCGCTGCTGATCATCGCTGAAGACGTTGACGGCGAAGCCCTGGCGACCCTGGTCGTCAACAAGCTGCGCGGCGGCCTGAAAATCGCTGCCGTCAAAGCCCCGGGCTTCGGCGACCGCCGCAAGGCCATGCTGCAGGACATCGCTGTCCTCACCGGCGGCCAGGTCATCTCCGAAGACCTCGGCATCAAGCTGGAAAACGTCGGCATGGAAATGCTCGGCACCGCCAAGCGCATCACCATCGACAAGGACAACACGACCATCGTCGACGGCGCCGGCAAGAAGAAAGACATCGAAGCTCGCGTATCCCAAATCCGCAAGCAGATCGACGACACCTCTTCCGACTATGACCGCGAGAAACTGCAGGAACGTCTGGCCAAGCTGGCTGGCGGTGTTGCCGTGATCAAGGTCGGCGGTGCAACCGAAGTCGAAGTGAAAGAGCGTAAGGACCGCGTCGACGACGCCCTGAACGCAACCCGCGCCGCTGTCGAAGAAGGCATCGTCCCGGGTGGTGGTACGGCCCTGCTCCGCGCCTCCAAGAACATCGACGTGGTTGGCGAAAACGACGACGAGAAAGCCGGCATCGACATCGTCCGCAAGGCGCTCGAAGCTCCGGTTCGTCAGATCGCCGAAAACGCTGGCGTGGAAGGCTCTGTGGTCGTGAATACGATCCTGCAGACCAAGTCGCGCTCGCACGGCTTCAACGCCCAGACCGAAGAATATGGCGACCTGGTTGCCATGGGTGTCATCGACCCGGTCAAAGTTGTCCGTTCGGCCCTGCAGAACGCCTCCTCCGTGGCTGGCCTGCTGATCACGACGGAAGCTGCGATCGCCGAAGCGCCTAAGAAGGATGCTCCGGCCGGCGGCATGCCGGACATGGGCGGCATGGGTGGCATGGGCGGCATGGGCTTCTAAGCCCCGCCCGGACACTTATCCGGAAAACAAGGCGGCCTCCCGGAAACGGGGGGCCGCTTTTCTTTTCAGGACTGGTGCCGGTCGCATGAATTGGTCGATCCTGACCTCTTACCCGAGGGAACGATTGCGGGCGGCCCTTCCACTCCGTAGCATTGGCGCAGAGCTGGCGAAGACCGGCAGGAGGAGGAAATGATGAGCTCGCAGGATTTCTGGAATCTCGGTGATTTGCTGGACGCGGTCGGCGCAGCACTTGGCCCGGACGATATTGCCCTGGTCCATGGCGACCGGCGCATCACCTGGCCGGACATGACGGCCCGCTCCAACCGGATGGCGCGCAACCTGCTGGCACGGGGCGCGAAGACAGGCGACAAGGTCGGCTTCTACCTGCGCAACCAGCCGGAATACATGGAAGGGCTCGCTGCCTGTTTCAAAGGCCGCTTGACGCATGTGAACGTCAATTACCGCTACCTTGAAGACGAGCTGTTCTACATCTTCGACAATTCCGATGCGACGGTCGTGTTCTTCGATGTCGAGTTCATGGACCAGGTGAAAAAGGTCCAGCCGCGCCTGCCCGGCGTGACCAGCTGGGTCCAGATCGGCGGCGGCGAGACGGCGGACTTCGCCGTGGCCTATGAAGACCTGGCCACACAGGGTGACCCGTCCCCGCTCGGTTTCCCGCGGTCCGGCGATGACCTGCTCTTCCTGTACACAGGCGGCACGACCGGCATGCCGAAAGGCGTGATGTGGTCCCACAAGATCTGGCGCCAGGCCGGCATGGAAGGCGCCGAGGCCCAGGGCCTGCCGGTGCCGAAGAACATCGAGGAACATGTCATGGCAGCGCAGGCGCTTGGCCGGCATGTCCGCAACATTCCCGCCTGCCCGCTGATGCATGGCACCGGCCTGTTCACCGCCATGGGCTCACTGGTCGGCGGCGGCACCATCGTGACCCTCACGGAAAACAAGCATTTCGACCCGCAAAACCTGTTCGAGACCATCGAGCGTGAGGGCGTCACCAATATGGCCATCGTGGGCGATGCGTTCGGCAAGCCGATGCTGGCCTATCTCGACGCCAATCCCGGCAAGCACAAGCTGGACACGGTGGTAGGCATCATCTCGTCCGGCGTCATGTGGAGCACCGAGGTCAAGCGCGGCCTCCTGCGCCACATGCCGAACGCCGCCATGACCGACAGTTTCGGCGCCTCCGAAGCGGTCGGCTTCGGCACATCCATCATGACCGCAGACGGCGAGGTGAAGACGTCCAAGTTCACCATCGGCTCGAAGTGCAAAGTGTTCACCGAGGACGGCCGCGAAGTCGTGCCGGGCAGCGGCGAGGCCGGCTTTATCGCCCGCGGCGGCGCAGTACCGCTCGGCTATTACAAGGATCCCGAGAAAACCGAAAAGACGTTCAAGACGATCAACGGCGTCCGGTACTCCGTGCCCGGAGACTGGTGCACGGTAGAACCCGACGGCACGATCACCCTGCTCGGCCGCGGCTCCAACTGCATCAACACAGCCGGAGAGAAAGTCTATCCGGAAGAGGTCGAGGAAGCCCTGAAGGCGCATGACGCCGTGAAGGACGCCCTTGTGGTCGGCGTGCCGGACGACAAATGGGGCCAGGCCATCACGGCCGTGGTGTCACTCGACGGACAGGCCGACGAGGCATCCCTGCGGGAATTCGTTAAAACGAAGCTCGCCCACTACAAGGCGCCCAAGCGGGTCCTTTTCAAGGACGATCTCGGCCGCGCAGTGAATGGCAAGGCGGACTACAAGTCCATCAAGGCCTTTGCGCTTGCAGAACTCGGCATCGAGGCCTGATCGCTGACGGTCAGGCCTTGCGGCGCCGCAGGGACCGGAAGACCGCATCGGCCCGTGCCACCAGTGCGCCGTCTTCGGTCAACATGTCCGTCATGACGTGAACGAGGTCCCCGTCCACGCCTTTGACCTGCGGGTGCGCTTCCAGCCAGCTGCCTTCCGGCACGATGCCCATGAATTCCATGGTGAGCTTGATCGTGACAGACATCCGCTCCGTCGCAGACCAGACGGCCCAGGCGAGCGCGCTGTCGGCAAAGGCACAGATCATGCCGCCATGCATGAAGCCCATGCCGTTGCAGTGACGGTCCAGCACCCAGATGCCGCAGCGGAGGTCACCCTCGCCCGTCGCCAGATAGGATGGGCCATTATGGATCGAGAATTTGCCTCGCGTGGGGCGCGGGGCAAATCCGGGGGGCGGCGGTTTCAGCGCGCCGTCTTCGCTCATTCGTCGGCGTTGCCGAAAATGGGATGGATCACTTCATCGCCGGGTTCGATGCCCAGCTCTTCGGCGCGGCCGCCATTCAGCTCAAGAACCGATTTTACCGGCACGCCCGGTGTGATGGTCCGCAGGGAGCCGGGTACGGTCTCACGCGCGATGGCGATGACTTTGCCCTGCGGGTCCATGAACAGCATGTCCAGCGGGATCAGCGTATTCTTCATCCACATCGCCGCTTCGCGCGGCTGGCCGAAATCGAACAGCATGCCCGCATCCGGGTCCATGCTCTCACGGTTCATGAGGCCAGTGGTGATTTCTTCCGGCTCGTCGGCGATCTCAACCGTGAAGGCGTGTGCGCCATTCGCGGATTCGATGGTCAGCGGGCTGGTTTCCAGCTCGGCCAGTGCAGCCGGCGCGGAAAGAACGAGGGCGAACGCGGCCATGCCGCTGACAAGAAAGCGTTTCATGCGCTATGGTTTAGCCGCCGCTCAGACCAGCGGCAAGCATTCGTGGCGGTTGGAGTGCGGCTTCAGCCCGGCTTGAGGCTGGTGACGTGCTCGCCCTTGGCGCCATCCTCGATGATGGCTTGCAGTCCGGTGCCCGGCTCGATCTCTTCAAAGCCCGCTTTGCGCAGCACGACGGCGTGGACGAAGATGTCCTGATCCTTGCCTTCCCGCTGCACAAAACCATAGCCACGTGCCCGGTTGAACCATTTCAGCGTGACAGGCTCATAATCCGGCTCAACGCCCAGTTCCCGGGCCACGACCGCCTTCGGGCGCTCCATCTCGATGATGCTGGCGGTCTGCCAGCCACGCTCGGTCTGCATGGCGTTGCAGACGATGCGGGCGCCCTCATCGGCATAGGTCTCGCCATAGGAGCGCAGGCAGGTGATGTGGATCATGACATCGCCGGTCAGCCCCGGATCCGAGGTCGATTCCGCCACGATGAAACCGTAGCCCTTGGTGCTGTCGAACCATTTGACGCGACCAATCACACGCACCGTTTCGGGCGTGGGATCCGACTCTGATTCTGATCTTGCAGCTATTCCCGTCATCAACCCTAATTCCCCTACGACGCAACGTAAGAAATGTTAACGCGCTTGTCACGCGATCTTCACACGATATTTCGCCTCGCAGCCAAATGAGCGTCTAATGGTCAAATGTGGAGAAAATTGGTGTCTGCCGCGCGGAATGTCCGCGACCCGGCCAGGGCGCTCGGGCCACGGTCAATGCAGCCCCGTCCTGCCGGCCAGCGACTGGAGCAACTGTTACACATCACGAGGCAGGCACGCTCATTGGGGCGGCGTGACGACTGTGCCGGGAGGCACATCCACACCCGGCAGATCAGGAGCCGGCGTGTCTGGCGGCGTTGGCGCGGCGCCGGCAAGAAAGTCGCTGCCCGCTGATTGCGCTGCCTGTGACAGGGTCTTCCCGCGCCCAATCTCGTTAACAGCCCGAGCCGCATCGAATGTACCGCGCCGGCCAGTTTCCGGGGAAACAATGGTCAGCGTCATGCCGCTGTCCGAGGATGAACCGGCAGAGCCGGATGCCGGCGCCAGCGTCATCTGGCACTGTTCCGTATCCTGCAGTTCCCCCAGGCAGGGATCGTCTGTATCGATTTCCATGTGAAGGGTTGCGCCGGCGTCCGGCGCGTTAGTGATCTGGCTGACACGGGAGCCGCGCTCGTTCCGGCTGGCTTCTCCGCTGACAGGGACTACCTGTTCGGCCTGAATCCTGGTGCTGTTCTTTTCAGAGTCCTGCCGTACTGTTTCCGGCACCGGCGGAGGCGGCTGCGCTTCCTGCCTTTTCAGCGGCACCATATTGAGCAGTTCCTGCGGTTTGATCTGTGTACTGCAACCAGAAAGACCAGACACAAACAGGATCGCAGCCACCCCGAAGGCCAGCCGGATACCGATCGCGTTTGCCGTTGCAGGCCTCATTCGCATTTCCCACCGCGAGAGAAAGAGAGCCCCGGACCGGCAACCGGTCCGGGGCCATGAGGATTATTGCGATACGTTGGCGAAGTTGCCCGTGCCGATCTGCGTGATCATCGCTGTCGCGTTGGACGCAACCGCTTGGGTGACGTTCGCATCGTTCAGCTCACCAGTCTGCATGATGCTCGCCCAGCCACCATCCGTGGACTGGGTGACCGAAGCGTCATTACCCGTGCTGAGCGACGTACCGCCCTCCTGGCTGATCTCGGCGAAATTGCCGGCACCGGCCGTCTGGCTGATGCTTGCTTCGCTGTTCCAGTCAGCCTGCGTGATCTTCGCAAAACCGCCTGTCCCGCCCTGCGAGATGTCCGCATCGCCGCGACGGCTGGCGTCCTGGTCGACCATACCGAAATTGCCGGTGCCGCTCTGCTCGATATAGCCGTCATTGCCCAGCGCAAAGGATGATCCATCCTGCGAAATCACTGCCGCGTTGAACTGGCCGGTCTGCATGACAGTGCCTGTATTTCCAGACGCGCCCTGTGTCACCGCCGCCAAGTTGTAATTGTTCAACTGGTCGATATCCGCAGTGTTACCGATCCCGCCCTGCGTGGCGAGCGCAACGTTGCCGTCACCGATCTGGTCCACATAGGCCGAATGTTGACGGTTGGACTGTGTGACGCCGGCAATATTGCCTTCGCCAGTCTGAGTGACATCCGCATAGATGCCGCTGTCACCGCCATTGGCCGCTCCGGCATCCGATTGTGCCACACCGGCCAGGTTGCCGTCGCCGGTCTGGGTCACTGCCGCCTCGAACGAATTTGACAGGTCCAGATTGTAGGTCTGGGTCACGACCGCACCGCTGGCTCCGTCCTGGGTGACGGTGGCCAACAGGTCCGCATCACCGTCGCCATTCATGGTCTGGGTGACATCGGCAATCGCGCCATTGTCCTGGGTGATATTTGCATCAATCCCAGTCGACCCATTGCCATAGACAGCCTGGGTGACATTCGCCGTCGAGCCGCCATTCTGATTGATCACGGTCGAGACATCGCCTGACTCGACCGCACCGCTGAAGGATGTGGACGGGTTGGCCACGGTCTGCTGCACAGTCGCAGCGGATCCGCCATCCTGCGTGACTTTCGCAGACAGGCCGGACGCACGATAGCCGCTGGCGTCTTGCGAAATATCGGAACTGGACGCGCCAGCCTGATTGACCGTGGCAAACAGGTTCTTCGCATGTCCGTCGGTTGCCGACTGGGTCACGGCAGAGGTCGAGCCGTCCGACTGCGTCACGACCGCGCGCAGCGTGCCCGTGAAGTTCGGACCGGTTCCCGTCTGCGCCACGTCAGAGATGTTGGCATTGCCGTTCTGCGTGACATTGGCGACCTGGTTGAACCCGCCCCCGAGATTGGACTGCGCGACCGAGGACGTGTTGTCGTCACCGAACTGCTGGACGGTGGCTTCAGGGTCGGCATTGTAGGCGTTGTCGATGCCAATGGTCCCGTTCGGAGAGTCGTCCTCCTGGGTGATAAGTGAGCTGTTACCATTGCCGACCTGAAGGTTGTCGGCATAGGCGCCGATGCCGCTCTGCTCGACCATAGAGCTGTTGTCGTTGCCGGTCTGGTCGACCATGGCGAAGCCACCTTCGCCTTGCTGTTCGACAGACGCATCGTTCGACGCGCCAGTCTGGGTGACCGATGCGATGTCGGCCACGCCACCCTGGGTCACCATCGCCGAGTTGTCGGACCCGCCCTGGGTCACTTCGGCCAGCTCGCCGCCTTCATCAGCGTCCAAATCCTGACCCTGCTGAACGGTGGCAGAGTTACCCGAGCCGCCAACCTGGGTCACACTCGCCGTCTGAGCGACGACCCCTGCGGTATACTGATCGATATCGACCGAGTTCGGCGCCGATCCGACATTGGTGTCCGAGTACTGGATCACGTCGGCGTCATTGCCCACCGTCGATCCTGCTTCACTGACCTGGTCGATATCCGCTTCATTGGTGGCGATCTGGTAATTGTCGATCCCCGGAGGGGCATGCCCCTGACGGACGGTGGCGTCATTCTTGTCCCCTGTCTGATCCACCGTCACGAAGTTCTCATTGCTCTCCTGACCGGTTGTGACCAGGTCAGCAGAGAGGGTCTGGTCGACGTCCGCCGTGTTGTCGGCGCCGCTCTGGTTTACGATCGCTTCTTCAGCGAATGCGGGACCTCCGAAACACACCGCCGCTATGGCGACAGTTGCGAGTAATTTCTTGCGCATGAGGTATCTCCTTGTCATTGCACAATCTGCCTGCCTGCTCGTTCTCGAACTGGCTTTCATACTGGCCACTCTGGAAGCATCCTGTCCCCCACATGGCTTCTGCCACGCCTCGCCGTCACCCAGCCAAAGGCATGTCCCCTCCCAGACGCTGAGCCGGTCACGGCCCGGTCTGCGTCACGCTGACTGCTCCGCAGCCAGACGAAACGACGCATCCTGTCTGGTTAATCGTGTATTCCAGCGCCTGCCCCGTCTGGACGAGGATGGCGGAGAGGCCCTCCCCGTCCTGGAGAATGGCGCCCCTGTTTCCGTCTCCGTCCTGTTCGATCGAGGCGCTGTTGTCCGCGCCGGTCTGTTCGATCAGGGCGTCATTGTCATTTCCGGTTTGCGTGATGGTCGCCATGTTCGCGCCGACAGCCAGCGTGCCCGGAGATACGGTTTGCGTGATGGTGCCGGAATTGCCGTTCCCGGCCTGGATCAGGCTGGCTGTGTTCGAGAAAGTGGGGCCGAAATCATTGGTCTGGCGCACGTCCGCCGTATTGAAGTCGCCATCGATGGAAACGCTGGCTGAATTCTGGCCCGGACCGTTCGCCGCATTCTGTGCAATGGCGAACGTATTCCCATCGCCGACCACGCTGAGTTCCGCCGTCGCGCCATCGCCAGATTGGGCAATTATGTTCTCTTTCGCCGAGGCCCGGTTCATCTGCCCCTGGACATAGGCGTCGATCTTCAGGTCCTGTCCGTCCTGGACGAGCTTGACCTGATTGTCCGTACCGGCCTGAGCAAGGCGGGCCCGTGCGAGCACGTCAGAGATCTGCTCGATATTGGCAAACGACCGTTTCACGCCGTCGTCAGCGGCCGCGTGCAGGGCGATGCCGCCCGCAAGGGCAAGCCCTGTCAGCACAGCGCCGCGCTGAAGCCCGCTGGTGATTCCACTACAGACAGGGCCAATCCCTGACGTGAGCTGTCTCTTACGTGGTAACATCCACGCACCTCCCGAGTTGCCTGCCATAGCGACTGGCAGTATTCATCGGGGGATCAGCCCATATGGGCTGGTCCCCGGGGAGAGACCGGTCCGAGCGCCAACTTGAAGCTGGCCTCTCCCCACCCTGGCGCTTTCGCGCCTCCTAAATCTTCGCGCCCCGGCCGGCCTTCCCGATCAGGAAGCCCGCCAGACCGTTCGTCACTTGTCCCCCCAAGCAGGATTGTCTTCCAGAAGCTCCTTCGGAACGCCTTTCAGCGCTGCCTTCGGGAATTCCGTCCGGTAGTTGGTGTCATAGAATTCGAGCGCTGCCTGTCCGAGTTCCGGGTCGTCGAAGGACCAGAGCCCGGACTTCACGCCCTCGATGATCAGGCCGTACACAGCCTTCTCAAGCGCCTGGCGTACAGCAAGGTGCCGGGGCTGGTTCAGGGTGATACCCGCTTCCGCCTCCAGCAGTTCCCTGTAAGCAACATATTTGAATGCATTGGCCTGCCAGGCGACTGACGCCACCCGCTGCTCGGTCGAAACAGAGATCAGCACCTCTCCGGTCTTCACGCTGACCGCGCGGAGATAGACCGAAACGGCGTCCTCCCGGTATTGCGTGTCGGCGCCGATCCCGAGATAGCGCGCGCCAGCCCCGCCGGTTTGCGTGTTTGTGTCGTAGCCCGTAATGGCGCCCTCGATCAGGATACCGGCAAACAGGAGTGCCGGCAGCGCCAGCGAGTCCCGCGCGGACTCGCCCAGATAGCGTTGGCGCATCTCCAGGATGATCTGACGTTCCTTCAGCAGATTATCGAGTTTTTCACGCTCGATGACCTTGAACCAGCTCTGGTCGCCCGCGTCCTGCAGCGCCTTGATCAGGATCGGCGTTGCCCCCTGGGTCACGGCGCGCGACAGCGTCTGCACCGTGTCGCTCGGTTTGAACGCACCGGTCTCGTCGCTCACGCCGTAGACCGCCACCGGAATCTGTTCCGATGGTTTCGGCAGCCAGAGCAATGCATACTCCGTCTGCGTGCGTGGATTGACGACCGGTTCGGCCATTTTCGTTGTCACCTTCGGTGGTGTGGCGCAGGACACGAGCACCACGGCCATGGCCGAAACAAGCAATCGTCCTGCAAACCGCATTTTGTTACGCATCAACACTCTACTCCCCGCCCCAAAGATCAGCCGCCTGTCGTGAAAACCGGAACGACAATTTCCGTCGTGGTGCCGGTCGTGGCATCAAAGATGGTCAACGTGATCGAATCCAGACCTCGCTGGAATTCAACTATCTGGTCTCCGAAAACGACCCGTCCGTAATCCTGCGGATTGTCCCCGAAGATCGCATTCGACACTTCCGAAGCGAGGCCGGACAGGAGCCGGCTCTGCAGCTGACGGATGAACAGGTCCGCCTGCGGATCGCCGGTTGAGCCGCTGGACGGCGCCTCGGTATCGTCCTGTGCATTCGCCACACCCAGCAGGTGCGCCGAATTGAAGGGATTGCCCCCAAAGGACGGATTGACCGGTGTGTAGACCAGCTCCTGCGCCGCCGCAGGCGGTGTGGCCATCAGCCCAAGAACAAGGAGCAAAACCGCCGGGAGGAACAAGCGGAAGCCGCTAGGGCTAATGGCCGTTTCAGGTGTCTTGGAATTCGTCATTTCATGGTCCTTTCCAACGTTTGCCATCGACGACGAGCCGCCCTGCGCGGGTCAGGCTGACATCGCCGAGTTTCACACCGCCCGTGACATGGGCCCGGGCGGCAGCACCGACGGCAATCCGGGACGTCGAGGCCGTGCCGGTCACATCCAGCGAGGAGGTGCCGTCAAGCTCCGCGGTGAGTTCATTCAGGTCGACCTGGGAGAGCGTCGCACGGCTCGTGCCCGACATGTACATCCGGGCATCGCCGGTCACCTTGTCCGAGTTCAGCTTCGAGGCGTGGCCGAGACAGGCGCTCAGCAGGCGGTCGACATTCGAAATCCGGATCTGCCCGCCATTACTGGCGTCGATGTCGGCCCGCCGGGCCTGGTCGACACTGAACCGGGCGGCGCCGGTCGTTGTCAGGCGCAGCGTGTTCGTGACGCGCTCGGCGACGATATTGGCGCAACCGCCAGCCAGAATTTCGAGGTTTTCGGTTTCAGAAACTTCGGCATCGCCTGCCCGCAGCATCAGTTTCACGTCGGCTGACGGCGGCACCGAGATGACGATGGTCGGAAAGTCGGTGATCGGTTGGGCCGGGCCATCGTCGAACGAGATCGACAGAGCCCCGTTGAGCCGCACGCAATTCATTGCAAGCGGCGCCGGCATTCCGCGTACGCGCAGGACTGACGAGCCTGTCTCTTCCACCACGACCGGCCCAATGCCGGAGGCCCCTTCATTGACCGTCACCACATTGATCGAATTCACATCGCTACGCACGATACGGACAGTGCCAATGAAGTCGTCAATTTGCAGGCCCACCTTATCCCCCGTCCCTTTCGGCGGCTCGCTGGCGTGAGCTGCCATGGAAAGAGAGGCCATTGCGCCGAGCAAAATCGCCGAAATCCGTCCCCTTGATTTCCCGGCTGCCTTTTCCACCCCGACACTCCCTTTCCATGACATTCCCCACCCAGCCCAACTCGCGCATCCCAGCGTGAGTGCAGGCATCTCTGGTCCCGTCTGCGTGGCAACTTTTCGCCAACTCACGACCTTACCAAAGCGTTAACGCCATCAGAGTGTCATCCCTCATATGGGGGATGCGTACGCAGACAGGCGAGTATTTCTTGCGGAGGCTGAAATGTGTGACCCGGGGGTCACGTTTAGTCGGCTGCTTCGAACGCGAAACGTGACAGTTTGATGATGACTTCGGCCTGGCGCCGGGCCCCTGTCTTCATGAGGATGGACTTCATGAGCGACTTGATCGTACTGAGAGCAACCTCACGGCCGTCCGCAATTTCGGCCAGCGTGTCCCCGGCATAGAGCCGTTCGCAGACATCGCATTCCGCGTCAGTCAAAATGAAAGCCTGCCGCAGCAGATGCCGGTCCAGACGGCGCGGCGCCAGCAGCGGATCCAGGAAAAGGATCGCATGCCCCGACCGGCCGCCAAAATTCTTCATGGGCGGCACGGGTGTCACCGAACAGATGAAGGTCCGCTCCGGGCGGAGGCGGGTAAACGAGAAACGCCCTCCGGCCGTTCCGTTTACACCTTTCAGGGCGCCCGAAAGGCTCGCGTTCAGGTCATCCGACAGCATGTCGAGCCGGCCGAAACGATCCCGCCTGACAAGTCCCGTGGACAGAAGCTTTTCAAACGGTTCGGAATAGCGCAGCAGCACGCCTTCCTTGTCGAGGATGGCAACATGCGCTTGCCGCCCGAACAGTTCCAGCAAAGACGAAGCGCGTGTGTCGACCACCTGTTCGGCCAGTTGCACGACCGGGAGAGCGCCCCGAACGATCTGGGAAAATTTCCGGATAACAGCCTCTTCGAACGGCCCGTCTTCATAGGGGCGCGCAATGGCAAGACCGACGATATGCCCTTCACCCCGCGAAAGGATGGCGCCCGTGAACTGACCGATCCGCGCCGGGATGAGAAACTCCTGATATACAGGATGTGTCCTGACCATCTCATCATCCACAATGTCGGAGTCGTGGAAGATGTGCCCGGTGGGCATATTGTCGAAAACCTTCGTCCTCGGATTCAGGGGAAGGAAATCAGCCTCCCGTTCGAACACTTCCAGGTTGACCGTCCCGGCGATGGAGGAGTCGAGGATCAGATTGGAGTCGTTGACTGCAATCAGCTGCGCCGAACCTGACCCACAATACTGGTTCAGCCACTCCAGCGCCTCGGGGAGACACTGGCTGTCGCACATGCCTTCCAGCAGAAGTTCCTGAAAATGCCCCGGTGATCCGGGGTAGGATTGCGCCACCCGATACTTCCTCCACGGGTAGAAATATAGATTAAGTGTCTGGTTTCGCAACCTTTATTCCCGAACGCTCCAACTGGAGGCACAGCACCCTCCCGCCCCGGAGCACCGCGCCGGAGGTATGCCGCAGACCGCCGGGCAGTGATTTTATGTACAGGGGCTCAGGCGGCGGGCCGACCGTGCACGCTTTGAGCAATCATTCCGTATCGGAATTTTCCGCCTCAAACGCCTTCATCGCCCGCAATTCATCTCGCAGGCCCAGATAGAGACTGAAACAGCACGCGAGCAGGATGAAGGTGAATGGCAAGGCCGCAGTAATCGTGCCCGCCTGCAGCGATTGCAGGACATCTGTTCCGCCGCCATAGAGCAGCGCCGACGCAGTCAGCCCCAGCATGCAGGCCCAGAACACACGCTGCAAGACCGGCGCATCTGTCTTTCCGCCACTGGTGATCGTGTCGACGACCAGTGCGCCTGAGTCGGCTGACGTGACGATGAAGACAATCAGAAGGAAAATCGCGATGATGGATGTGATCAGCGGGAACGGAAGGTCCGCCAGCATCTCAAACAGGACGAGTGATGCGCTCGTCATCCCGTCGGCCAGCTCCCCGGTGCCGGACTGATTGAGCGACAGGGCCGTTTCCCCGAATGCGGTGAACCAGATGACGCAGATCGTGAACGGCGCCAGCAGAACAACGCCGAAATATTCCCGGACGGTGCGCCCTTTCGAGATTCGGGCGATGAACATGCCGACAAAGGGCGACCAGGAAATCCACCAGGCCCAGTAGAAGATGGTCCAGTCGTGGAACCACATGATGTCGGGACGATCCACCCAGTTGGTCAGGGCGGGCATGTCGGTGAGATAGGCGAGGAAGTTCTGGCCCAGACCGGTAAAGATCAGAACCGTCGGACCGGCGATGACGACGAAGATCAGGAGGCCAAAGGCGATGCTCATATTGATATTGCTGAGGAGCTTCACCCCGCCGTCCATGCCGCGCAGGACGGACAGGACCGCAAGGCCTGTCATGAAAACGATCAGGGCGATCTGGAGGTAGCGGTTAGGTTCGAACCCGAAAAGATAGGCGATCCCGCTCGACGCCTGAGTGGCGCCGATCCCGATGGTCGTGGCCAGGCCGAAAACGGTCGAGACCACCGCGAACATGTCAATGATGTGCCCCGGCCAGCCCCAGACACGTTCACCGAACACATGGTAACAGGCAGACCGGATGCTCAGCGGCAGCCCCTTGTTGTGGGCAAAGAAGCCGAGCGCCAGCCCGACAATCGCATAAATCGCCCAGGGTGCCAGACCCCAATGGAAAATGGTGGCGCTGAAAGCAAGCCGCTCTGCCGCAGGCGTTTCAGGGACAGCGTTCAGCGGGGTGCCATACCAGTCGGTGTAGTAGGCAAGCGGTTCGGCCGCCCCATAAAACATGAAGCCCACGCCCACACCGGCCGCGAATAGCATGGCGACCCAGGAATGGGTCTTGAATTCCGGTTCGGCAGACGCGCCGCCCAGACGGATTTTTCCGAGGGGGCTGAAGGTCAGGTAAAGCGCAAAGGCGAAGACGATCAGCGGGGTCACCGCGAACAGCCAGTCTGCCCGCTGCAGCGTCCATGTCTTGGCGGCTGTAAGGTATTGCGTCGCCGCTTCCGGGAACAGCAGGCTCATCGCCGAAAACAGCACGATCAGGCCAGCACTCAGGAAGAAAACCGGGTTGTGGACGTCCAGTCCCGCAATTTCGACATTGTCCTGACCGACTTCATAATCGGTCTCATATACAAACAGAGTTTCCTCTTCGGACATCTCTGCTTCGGCAGCATGAACATCCGGGGCGTTCGTTTCGAAATCTTGAGCCATAAGCGGCTATTGCCGTAATTACGACGATAGTCAAATTATCGAACTTCAGAGAACCGTCTGCTAAGCCATGAAATGTGGACTTTGTGTAACAGATTGCACCTAATCCCGAGCTATATTCAGCTCTAGCCCTTTAGATTATCGAAATAACCCGTTACTTCGAGCCCTATCGAGCAGCCATGATTCGAATGCTGCGCGCCTGTTGTTGTGCGCGCTACGGCTGGAGCTGACCCAAGGGGAAGATAATGAAGAAGTTTAAGTACGGCGCTTCGCTTATCGCGATCGCCGGCATTGCCGCATCACATGCACAAGCTCAGGAAACCGCACCGGCTCAGCCGGCTGCAAAGGTTAAGCGCCTTCAGGCTGTCACCGTGACAGCCACCAAACGCGCTGAAAGCGCCCAGAGCATTCCTGTTGCCGTCACAGCGCTCGGCGAGCAGGAACTGAAAGCGCTCGGCGTGAAAAGCTTCAATGACTATCTGATCCAGCTGCCGGGTGTGACCGCCGGCGGTGCAGGCCCTGGCCAGAACACGATCTATATCCGCGGCCTCGCTTCAACGACGCCGAACCTGACAGTTGCCGGCGTTGCAGGCCTTGCCCCGAACGTCAGCTTCTATCTCGATGAGCAGCCGCTGGCCCAGCCGGGCCGTAACCTCGACGTCTACGCTGCCGATATCGAGCGCGTGGAAGTCCTCTCCGGTCCGCAGGGCACGCTCTTCGGGGCCAGCTCGCAGGCCGGTACGGTCCGCATGATCACCAACAAGCCGTCGCTGAATGGCTTTGATGCAGGCTTCAGCGCGTCCACCTCGTTCACCGATGGCGGTGAGATGAGCAACAGTGTCGAAGCGATGGTCAATCTGCCGGTCAGCGACAAGTTCGCTGTCCGCGGCGTGGTCTACACCGACACACAGGGCGGCTATATCGACAATGTCGGCGGCGTTCTGACCGCTGAAGAATCCGGACGCTTCCGTACGGCAGGCACCGTTCGTGCCAATGGCGTTCCGGTCAGCACGCAGCGCGAGGGCTTCCAGGCCGGCGCTGACCTTTCCAACGTCAATTTCATTGCTGCCAACAACGGCACCATTGCCGAAAACGACATCAATGACGTGACGTATCAGGGCTTCCGCCTGAGCGGCCTGTATGAAATCAACGAGGACTGGGACATCCTGCTCCAGCACTCGCAACAGCAGATCGATGCCGAAGGCGTCTTCTCTGCCGATCCGGAACTGGACGATTACGACATCGTCCGCTTCACGCCGGAAAGCACCGAGGACAAGTTCAGCAACACCGCCTGGACGGTGAACGGCCGCCTCGGCGCTCTCGAAGCCATCTACACCGGTGCGTATACTGAGCGCACCACGGAACAGGTGGTCGACTATTCCGACTATCTCTTCGTCGGCCAGTACCTGCCCTACTATATCTGCGACTATTCGGTGACCTATCCGGCCGCCGGCGTTGCCCCGACAGGCACATGCTATGCGCCGAACCTCTATGTGACATCGGACAGCGAAACCAAGGTCCAGACGCACGAGCTCCGCTTCAATACGCCGGAACAGTATCGCTGGCGCGCGACATTCGGCGGCTTCTTCAGCGACCTGGAACTCGCAGAACGCAACGACTTCGTCTATCCGGGATCGACTCAGGTTGCGTACACGGACGGCACGATCGGATTTGCCCCGAACTATCCGCTGACCAATACCGACGTCACCGGAGAGATCGGCAGCGCATATCCGGGTTATTACAGCGAAGCGGGGCCGTTCCCGGCGGGCGTTATCTTCCGCAACGATGTGAAACGGACGGACAAGCAATTCGGCATCTTTGGCGAAGCGTCCTTCGACATCACCGACCAGTTCTCGCTGACCCTCGGCGCACGTTACTATGATGTCGAGGTGGATCTCGAAGGCAGCGCCAACTCGTCCTTCTACAACCTCTTCACCGAAAGCGACCAACAGGTCTTCGGTACCAACATCTCCTATATCTACGGCCCAGACAGGCCGGCGGGTAACCCGGACAAGGCCGCCACAGACGGCATGATCTACAAGGTCACCGGCGAGTGGACACCGACAGCCGACCTGTTGTTCTATGCGACCTATTCGGAAGGCTTCCGGGCCGGCCTGCTGAACCGCCCGGGCGGCACGCAGGGACCCGGCGGCTACGTCGTACCGTATGCTGTGGATACGGACGAAGTGAAGAACTATGAACTCGGCTGGAAAACCGAGCTCTTCGACAATTCACTCCGCTTCAACGGCTCGGCCTTCTTCGTCAAAGTCGACGGCCTGCAGACCACGATCTTCGATCCGTCGATCGTGAACCTGTTCTTCTCGGACAACGCAGCCAACGCGGAAATCAAGGGCGTCGAGGGTGACTTCACCTGGGCCCCGGCCTCCATTGACGGTCTCACCGTCGCGGGCGCCTTCTCCTTCCTGGATACGGAGATCACGGAAGTCCTGGTGCCGACCAATGATGTTGTCAAAGGATCGGACCTCGCCTTCGCACCATCCTATCAGGGGAACCTGCGCTTCCGCTATGAGTGGGATCTTGAACAGCAGATTGCCGGCCAGTCGCTCCGTGCCCATGTGATGCCACAGGTCGTCATCTCCGATGACTCGTTCACCGATGTGATCGAGATCAACAAGATGAAGCTCGACGGCTATACGACGCTTGGCGCTTCCGCTGGCGTGACGGGTGACAACTGGACGGCTGAACTCTTCGCCACCAACCTGACGAATGAGTATGCAGCCCTCAGCGGCAGCTTTGTCTATGACCGCGAACGCATCACGCCGATGCGGCCACGGACAATTGGCTTCCGCTTCTCCTACGACTACTAGGACAGCCCAAGACTTGATCCTGAAGCAGCGCCCTGACACTTTCAGGGCGCTGTTTTCTTATTGAAGGAATACCCGACGCAATGACCGACCTGGCCGCCCCGGAAAACGCCCTGCAGCAGGCGCAGAAAGCCATTCAGGCTGGCGATTTCCAGGCCGCGTCGAAAATCACCGATGATATACTGGCAACGCAGCCGCAGAACCGCGACGCGCTCTACATGGCGGCTGTCTGCGCCCGGTATCAGAACCGGCATGACGACGCCTTCGCGCGCCTTGCTGAACTGAAAGCGGCCTCGCCGGATTATGGCCGGGCCTGGCAGGAAGAAGGCCACCTGCGCCGGAAACTGGGAGACAATGCCGGTGCCCTGACAGCATTCGAGCGCGCAACCCGGTACAACCCGTCCCTCATCGCCAGCTGGAACGCGCAGGCAGACCTGCATACGGCTGCCGGGAACCCTGTTGCCGCGAGCAATGCGCAGGCCCAGGCCCAGCGCCTGCAAGCCCTGCCCCGCGAACTACTGGCGGTGACCAATCATATCCATGAAGGCCGCATCTTCCGGGCAGAGGAAATCGCGCGCGCCTTCCTCCAGCGCAATCCGACGCATGTGGAAGGCATGCGCCTGCTCGCCGATATCGGCTCCCGGCTGGGCGTTCAGGAAGATGCCGACTTCCTGCTGGAAAGTGCCGTGGAGCTGGCGCCTGACAATATCCAGTTGCGGCTCGACTATATTCAGGTCCTTCGCAAACGTCAGAAATTCGCTGCGGCCCTGGAGCAGGCTCAGATCCTGATGGACCGCGACCCGGACAATCCGGTCTTCCAGTCCCACTATGCGATTGAGAGCATGCAGGCCGGGGACTATGAGACAGCGCTCGATTACTTCGAACGTGTCCTGAGCGTGCTTCCAGATGATCCTGCCACACTCGTATCCCGCGGCCACGCCCTGAAGACCTATGGCCGGACAGACGACGCCATCGCCTCCTATCGCCGCGCGGCCGAAGTCGCTCCGGGGCATGGCGATGCTTGGTACGGCCTGGCCAATCTAAAGACCTATCGTTTCAGCGATGCCGAATTGACCGCCATGGAAGCGGCTGCGGCCTCTCCTGACCTGGATCATGCTTCGCGCATTCATATCGCCTTCGCCCTCGGCAAGGCCCGTGAAGACCGCAAGGATTACGACAAGGCATTTGAGGCCTACGCCAGCGGCAATGCCCTTAAACACCAGACCGTAAGATATACGACCGAACAAATGCAGGCGGAACTGTCGGCGCAGAAGACCCATTGCACGCAGGACCTGTTTGAAAAACAGTCCGGCAAAGGCTGTCCGGCCCCGGACCCGATCTTTATTGTGGGCCTGCCGCGCGCCGGGTCCACGCTGATCGAGCAAATCCTGGCCTCGCACCCGCAAGTCGACGGCACGCTGGAACTCCCCAACATCCTCTCACTGGCCCACCGTCTGCGCGGCCGGAGCCAGATCACGGACCGGGACCGTTATCCGCGCATCCTGCACGACATGAGCAAGGAAGACCTCGGCGCGCTTGGCGAGGACTATATTGAGAATACCCGCATCCACCGGCAGGGCGCGCCTTTCTTCACGGACAAGATGCCGAACAATTTCCGGCATATCGGCCTGATCCATCTCATCCTGCCGAATGCGAAAATCATCGATGCGCGCCGCAACCCGATGGATTGCTGCTGGTCGGGCTTCAAACAACTCTTCGCCGAGGGCCAGGAATTCACCTACAGCCTGAAAGACATCGGCCATTACTACCGCGCGTATGTCGACCTGATGGAACACTGGGACACTGTCCTGCCGCCGGGGCGCATATTGCGGGTCCAGCATGAAGACGTTCTGGATGACCTTGAAGGCCAGGTGCGCAGGTTGCTCGATTATTGCGGCCTGCCCTTTGATGAGCGGTGTGTGAACTTCCACCAGACGGAACGCGCCGTCAGGACAGCCAGCTCCGAACAGGTCCGACGCCCGATCAACAAGGCAGGACTTGAACAATGGCGCCCATATGAGGCACATCTTGGCCCTCTGAAAACTGCGCTGGGCCCGGGTCTTGCGCCCCTATAGGTTCAAGACCATTGAACACACGATCTGAAGACGCACTTATCGCTCTGCGCAGGATCCAGCGGATGACTGAGCTGGCATCCAAGCGCCTTGCCCGGACCGCGGGATTGACCCCGTCGCAGCTGAGCGTGCTGCGCATCCTCACGGAATTTCCCGAAGTGTCGGCGGGCTATCTCGCCCAGGCCACGCAATTGAAACACGCCACCATCACAAGCCTGATCGACAAGCTCGAAGCGCGCGGCCTCATCTCACGCCGCAAGTGCGATGAAGACAAACGCCGCGTCTGGTTACGTCTCCTGCCAGCAGGCAAGGCAGCCCTGGCGGATGCGCCAGACCCGTTGCACCAGATATTCTCTGAACGCTTCAATGCCCTGCCGGACTGGCAACAAGCCATGCTGATTGCCTCGCTGGAGCAGGTGACCAATTTGCTGGATGCAGAAAATCTTGAAGCTGCGCCTGTTCTCCAGATGGGAGAGCTCGACAAGGAACCCCTATAGCCTCGGCAGATAAACCAGGTCGGCCGCGCCTCCCCGTCGAAGCCTTCCGCCTCATTAGTTTCCCGTTTCCCATGACGCTGGTTACTTTGCGAACGTGATCGCCGCTACACCCAACTATTAGAGGTGTCGGACTTGACGTGCCCGCCGGTATGCCAAGTCTGCGGATTGAGCCGTCCGGGAGACACTGGCGTTAAGATGCTGAACAAGCTTTTCGATCTCGATGCTCGAGGGACGACCGCCCGAACGGAAATCATAGCCGGCATCACGACCTTTCTCGCGATGTCCTACATCATCTTCGTGAACCCCGACATTCTGGCAAATGCCGGCATGGACAGAGGCGCCGTATTCGTCGCGACCTGCCTGTCTGCTGCAATCGGCTCCGCCATCATGGGGCTCTACGCAAACTACCCGATCGCAATTGCGCCGGGGATGGGGCTGAACGCCTATTTCACCTATGGCGTGGTGATCGGCATGGGCCTGACCTGGCAAGTCGCGCTCGCTGCTGTGTTCATGTCAGGCATCATTTTTGTCGCACTGAGTTTACTGCCGATCCGCGAATGGATCATCAACGCCATTCCGATGGAACTGAAAATGGCCATCTCCGCCGGGATCGGGTTGTTCCTGATCATCATCGGGCTGAGCGGTGTTGGCATAATCGTGTCCCACCCGGCGACAATCGTCAGCCTCGGCGATCTGGGTCAGACACCCGCCCTTCTGGCGATCATGTGCTTCTTCCTGATCGGGATATTGGAGGCACGGAAGGTGCCCGGAGGCATTCTGATCAGCATTCTGGTGACGACGATTACGGGCGTTCTGATCGGCGCGGCACCTCCGCCGGGCCTGGTCTCTTTGCCTCCCTCCATCGAGCCAACATTGTTCGCACTCGACTGGTCTCAGGCGCTGGAAGTGGGTATCGCGGTAGTCGTGATCTCCTTTCTGTTTGTGGACATGTTCGACACGGCAGGCACGCTTGTCTCTGTCGCGCACAGGGCGGGCCTGCTGGACGAGAAAGGGCACGTCATCAACCTTCGCAAAGCCCTGATTGCGGACAGTACGGCGACGGTGGCCGGCGCAGCGCTGGGGACCTCCTCTGCGACCAGCTACATTGAGAGCATTGCAGGCGTGAAAGCGGGAGGCCGCACGGGGCTGACGGCCGTAACAGTCGCAGGTCTGTTTTGCCTTGCCCTGTTTTTCGCGCCGCTGGCCAGCGCAGTGCAGCCCTACGCCACCATGCCAGCGCTTGTTTATGTCGGATGCCTCATGACCGGTGGCCTGACGCATGTGAACTGGTCAGAGCCGACATCATTCATGCCCGCTGTGATCACAGCCGTCGCCATGCCGCTGACCTATTCTATCGCAAACGGCATCGGTCTCGGCATCATTGTCTATGTCGTTCTGAAAGCAGGTGCAGGCCGGTGGAAAGACATCAGTCCCGGCGCGCTTGTCCTTGCTGCCGCCTTCCTGGCCAAGTTCACCTTTCTCGACTCCGTCTGATCAGAAAGGCGGCCTCCATGATGCACTCTCTTTTCGGCAAGCTCGTTTCATTTCTGATGCTTGTGTCAGTCAGTCTCGCGGCGGCCTGCGCGACGCAACCATCCGAGGCGACCCCCGAACCGGCGGCAAGCGCCGTCCGGATCGTTGCGGATACACGTGCTCGGATTGCTATCGCCACGGCGTATGGTCCGGAATTCCGGGTGCTCCTGCCCTCACTTGAATACGCCGAGGAACACAAGGTCCAGGGCGTCTCCTATTGGACCGGGGAGTTGGCGGGTCAGCCGGTTGTCCTGTTCAAAACCGGGGTGAGCATCGTCAACGCCACCATGAACACCCAGCGGCTGGTGGACGAATTCAATATCACGCATATCGTGGTCAGCGGCGTTGCCGGCAGTCTCGATCCGGACCTCTCCATTGGCGACGTCATCGTACCGGAGCGCTGGGCCAAATATGATGAAGCGACATATCTGAGGGAAATTGAACCGGGCGTCTACAAAGCGCCATTCCCCGGTGTCGCGCCGATGGCGCCGCCGTTTGGCTTTATGGGGACTCGCGGCGTGCGCATTGCCACCCCCGATGACCCGGAACCGGAACCGCGTCTGTGGTTCAGCGCAGACCCCGGCCTTTTGAAGATCGCCGCCGCGGCCTCTTTGGCAGCAGAGCTCACGCGCTGTGACGAGGAAAGCCGGTGCCTTCCGTCCGAGCCTGTCATCCGGATAGGCGGCGCAGGCCTTTCAGGTTCCGTCTTCATGGATAACAGAACCTACCGGGACTATCTGCACGAGACGTTTGACGCACAGGTCGTCGAAATGGAAACCGCTGCCATTGCGATGGTCGCTTATGCCAACGGTATTCCCTTCATCGCCTTCCGCAGCGTTTCGGACCTCGCCGGGGGCGGAGCGGCCAGCCAGAACGAAATACGGGCATTTGAACACCTCGCCGCGCAAAACTCCGCAGCGCTGGTGTCCGCATTCCTGCAACAGCTTTCCAGCAAGGACAGTTCCGGAAACAATTAGGACTTGTACTATCCGCACGCCGGAATGGCCGCCCCGCAAAGGCAGAGAAGCAAATTGCCTCACGGGCCTCAGGAATAGTGAGGCTTCCGCTTTTCGAAAAAGGCCGCAACCCCCTCGGCGAAATTCGGATCGTTCGCCGTGAGCATCTGGTTACGGTCCTCAATTGCCATCGCGGCTTCCAGGCCGGACACATCGACCGCGATATTCAGCCCGTCTTTTGTCAGGCGCAGGCCGAGCGGGGTCGCATGCAGCATGTCCTCGGCAAAGGCCTCCGCCTCCTTGCGCATTTGATTGCCGGGTACGACCCGGTTCGCCAGACCAATCTCCATGGCGCGCTGCGCGGAGATAAATCGCCCGGTCAGCATGTATTCGCTCGCAAGAGACATCCCGACCATACGAGGCAGGAAGTAGGAAACACCCATGTCACAGGACGAAAGCCCGATCCGGATGAAGGCGGCATTCATCCGCGCATCTTCAGCCAGAATGCGAATGTCGGACGCCAGCGCAAGCGCAAAGCCACCCCCGCTGGCCGCGCCCTGGACGAGGCTGATGATCGGCTGCGGGCATCGCCGCATCGCAACATAGATCTCGGCTATCGACCGCTGGCCATCCAACCCCTGCTCGATGCTTCGCTTATCATGATTTCCAGAGGACTCTTTAAGGTCCAGCCCCGCACAGAATGCCCGCCCGGCACCCTCCAGAATGACGACACGAACGGACCTGTCGAAATACAACGACTGGAACACTTCCCTGAGTTCTGAAACCAGCTGCGGATTCAACGCGTTGAGCCGGTCCGGACGGTTCATCCTGATTGTCAGGACCTCATCAGCCTGCTCAAGAACCAGAGCTTGATCGTCAGATTTCATGGTCTTTCACCTTCGTATTTCCTTCCGGCGATTGTGAAATGACCCGCCCGGTCCAAGCAAGACCTGCCCTAGCGGAATGACCCTCCGTAGGCCTACTATTTCAATGAATAACTGCCCCGGAAGCATTCCCCGACGGCAGGGGGCACCAGTCATTTCCGATCCCGAAAAAGCACTCTAAATTGCTTGTGATTTGGGACAGATACCTCGTAACTTCGCGTCTGCCCCGACCTGTCGAAAGACAGGGCCCACTGCACGAACAAGAGACGATGAGCCTCATGACCAGCACGACGACCAAATACCCAAACCTTTTTTCCCCGCTCCAGATCGGCTCCGTGACGGTCAAGAACCGGGCGATCATGGGATCGATGCATACCGGGCTGGAAGAACAGGAAGACGGGCATATCCGCATGGCGGAATTCTTCGCCGAACGCGCCCGCGGCGGCGTGGGCCTGATCATAACGGGAGGCATCTCGCCGAATGAAGAAGGCGGGCTTGGCGCCAAGCTCTCCAACGCCGAAGAAGTCGCCCGGCACAGGGTCATCACTGACGCGGTTCATGCAGCAGATCCAGACGTGCGCATCTGCATGCAGATCCTGCATGCCGGACCGATCGCGCCGCATGACAAATGTGTAGCCCCCTCTCCCGTCAGGTCGCGTATCTCGCGGTTTGTTCCCAACGAACTGGACGAAGAGGGAATCGAGAAACAGATCGCCGACTTCGCCAATTGTACAAAGTGCGCCCAGGAGGCCGGCTATGACGGGGTCGAGATTATCGGCTCTGCCGGATACCTGCTCTCGACCTTCCTGGTCGAGAAGACCAATCTCCGAACAGACCGTTGGGGCGGCTCGTTTGAAAATCGCATGCGGTTCCCGCTGGAGATAGTCCGCCGTTGCCGGGCAGCGGTTGGCGATGACTTCATCATCATCTTCCGCATCGCCGCCATGGACATGCTTCAGGGCGGCATGTCGTGGGAGGAAGTCGTGCAACTCGCCCACGAACTGGAGAAGGCCGGGGTTTCGGTCATCTCGACCCACTTCACCTGGCACGAATCCGCCGTGCCCACGATTGCCACCATGGTCCCCCGCGCGGCCTTCACCAGCGTGACCGGGCGCCTGAAAAAGTACGTTTCCGTTCCGGTCATCACAAGCAACCGGATCAATATGCCGGATGTCGCAGAGGCTGTGCTGGAGCGCGGAGACGCGGACCTCGTGTCCATGGCCCGCCCGATGCTCGCCGACTCCCAGTTCATGAACAAGGCAGCTGAAGGCCGCGAGGATGAAATCAATACCTGCATCGCCTGTAACCAGGCCTGTCTGGATCATACGTTCGGCGGCAATCAGGAAGTAAGCTGTCTCGTAAACCCGCGTGCGTGTCATGAGACACAGCTTGCCTACAAACCCACGAACGCCCCGAAACGCATCGCGGTAGTTGGCGCCGGCCCGGCCGGACTGGCCTATTCAACAATCGCCGCCGAACGCGGACACAAGGTGGACCTGTTCGATCAGTCCCCTGAGATCGGTGGCCAGTTCAATCTGGCCAAGAGAATTCCGGGCAAGGAAGAGTTTCATGAAACGCTTCGCTACTTCAAGCGCCAGATCGAGGTCACCGGCGTAAACGCCAAACTCGGAAAACGGGTAGATGCAGATTTTCTCAAGTCCGGGGCATATGATGAAATTGTTCTGGCAACCGGCATTGCCCCACGAACCCCGGGGATCAAAGGCATCGATCATCCAAGCGTTGTCGGTTACATCGACGCCATTCTGGGCAACAAGCCGATCGGCAAGCGCGTCGCCATCATCGGCGCCGGTGGAATTGGGTTCGATGTGGCAGAACTGATTACCCATGTGGGCAAGTCGTCTGCGCTCGACATCGACAAGTTTGCCAAGGAGTGGGGCATCGATTTCGAGAACCATCCCCGCGGCGGTGTCACCGGCGTTGAACCGGTTATCGAAGAATCTCCCCGGGAAGTCTGGCTCCTGCAGCGCAAGAACACTGCGGTCGGCAAAGGACTGGGAAAGACAACAGGATGGACCCACCGCCTGACGCTGAACCGGAAAGGCGTGAAAATGATTCCCGGCGTTACTTATGAGAGCATTGATGACGCCGGACTGCATTGTCTGGTCGATGGCACCCCGATGACCCTTGAGGTGGACACGATCATCCTTTGCGCCGGTCAGGAACCTCTACGAGACGTGTACGACGCTTTTGAAGGATCCGCAGAGAATGTGTCTCTCGTAGGCGGTGCTTACGAGGCCGCCGAGCTCGACGCAAAGCGCGCTATCAATCAGGCGGCCAGACTGGCTTCCCAGGTCTGACCGGCCTGACTGCTCGGTATCGAAGGCCATGTTCTCTGTACGGTTTTCCCGGACGCGATCGTTTCGCGGCCGGGCAATCGGCAAGCACCAGCGCCATTGGGGTGAAACCCATCGCGCCAGTTTGTGGCCCACTTGGCCAATTCACGTCATGAAGGGTTGAGCACGGTGAAAAACGCCCTAAGGGAGTAGCAGGTGACCAGCCGGGGTGAGTTGGCCAGCACGTGCGGAATCGGGGAACATGACATACGTCCTTGCGATGTTTGTGAAGAAAATGATCGATCAGGCGCCCGCGTCACTTGATCGATCAGCCCTGTTTGCAAGTACGGGCATCACGGAGGCCGAAGCCGCAAACCCGGCCTCGATGGTGCGCGACACCACATATTACTCCCTGCTTGAAACCATTGCAGCGGCAGAAGCCCCCGACATAGGCTTCCACCTGCGAACCTCCGCCGCCATGAGTTGCGCGGACTTTGGCGCAGTCGGACTTGCCTGGAAGTCTGCGCCGACCCTGCGCCGGTCTTTCCGGCGCATGGACCGCTATGTGCGCGCCTTCAATACGACCGCCACTTTCCGGCTCGTCGAGCAAGACGGGATCTGCATGTGGACCCACCAACGTACGGAACCCGAACGGCTGGGCATGTATCTTTCCACCGAGGGAACGCTGGGAACCTATGTCGCGATGTGCCGCGAAACGACCTTTCCGGAAAACAAGCCACAAGCCGTCCAGTTTCGCCACGCCGAACCTGCCGGATCCCGGGCCGCCCTGGAAGCCTATTTCCGGTGCCCCGTCTCCTTTGGTGCAGACATTGACGCAATCATCCTGCCCGAAGAGCGGCTGGACCGTCCGAATGCCATCGGAGATGAAAGCATCTGGCGGTTCCTGACATCCCATATCGAAGAAACGCTTGTCGAAGAACCGTCCGAAGACGCGCTCGACCGCCGGGTGATCCTCCAGATCGCGAACATGCTGAGCGAAGGCATCCCCACCCTCGCCGACATCGCTTCATCCCTTGGAATGAGCGCGCGAACCCTGCAGCGCCGCCTGTCCGAACAGGGATATACATTTCAGGCGCTTGTCGACGAGGCCCGCCGGCAAATGGCGGAAAAATTCCTGTCCGATACGCGCTACTCCATCGCCGAAGTGGCGTTCCTGACCGGCTTTTCAGAGCAAAGCGCTTTTACACGCGCTTTCAAACGCTGGGCCGGTCAGACTCCCGGCTCATTTCGTGACGGGACACAGGAACGCAGGATCTGAGCCCGGCTCAGAGGACATAGTGATCGCCTGACGCCCTTACTGTAATGTCGCCGATGGACACGCCTTTGGGCTGATTGATCGCATAGATGATCTGATCGGCGATGAATTCAGGGTCCAGCACAACATAATTCATCTGCTCGGGATCAATGTTGGATGCGTCCAGGGCTCCTTCCTGGTACTGTCCGATAAGCTCCACAAATTCCCCGGCATTCTGGCCGACGATACCTATAACGGCCGCAGGGTTGACGACACCGGCGCCGAGCCCTGTCCCGGGCACGCCGGTTGGCTTCACGATCGTCACCTTGATTTTTCCCCGCGCCTCGACCCTCAGCGATTCCGACAGAAAGTTCACAGCGGATTTTGTCGCGCCATAGACTGCCGCGCCATAAGTTGGAAAATTGCCATAGATCGACGAGACGTTGATGACGTGCCCCTCCCCCTGCGCCATCATCTGATCGAAAACACAGACAATGCCGTTGAGCACGCCCTTGAAATTAATGTCGATACAGCGATTCCACTTTTCAAGCGCCGCCTGATGGTCAGCATAGAGAGCGAGCGGCATGATACCAGCATTGTTCAGCATGACATCGACCCGCCCGTAGGCGCTTGTTGCGGCGCGTGCCAATGCGTTCATCTGCTCGATGCTGGTGACGTCTGCCGGAACTGCCTGCGCGGCCCCACCTGCATCGCAAATTTCCGCAACGCTTTTCTGAAGCGCTTCTTCGTCAATATCGGCACAGGTGACCTTTGCGCCGAGCGCGGCGGCCTTGGCGCTGACGAGTTTTCCGAAACCGCCAGCCGCGCCTGTGACGATAATCGATTTTCCTTCGACGTAGTTTTTCTTGTCCATGTGTCCCTCCTGCTGAGCCAGCGCCGATTTGCTGTGTTCAGAAGGTCATATCAATTCACCATTCCAGGCCGTAGACCAAGAGGTGCCCTCGCGGCACAAACCGCGTAACTTCCGTTCAGGAACGGAGACCTGAGCGCCCACGATCCCCAATATTAAAAATTTTGAGCCGCCGGGGAGTGCAATACCGAAACGATTGGCATAGTCTTCTCCCAAGGGAATAACGTCAGAAAGTCGGAGCAGGAAATGGCTACTCTCAAGATCAACGGACAAGTGATGACGGTTGACGTTGACGAGTCGACCCCTCTGCTTTGGGTCCTGCGGGAACAACTAGGCCTGACCGGAACCAAATATGGCTGCGGAATCGCCGAATGTGGCGCATGTACGGTCCATATCGACGGTCAATCCGTCCGGTCCTGCGTCTATCCCGTGGGCGCGCTGGCCGGCGATGAGGAAATCACAACAATCGAGGGGCTTTCCGAAGACGGAAGCCACCCGGTCCAGCAAGCCTGGGTCGAACTCGATGTGCCGCAATGCGGCTACTGTCAGCCCGGCATGATCATGGCGGCCGCAGGCCTCCTGAATGAAAACCCGGACGCAACCGACGAAGACATCGACGCCGCCATCACCAATATCTGCCGGTGCGGGACCTTCACACGCGTCCGCAAGGGCATTCATCTGGCCAAAACCAAGAAAGCCTGAGGAGGGAACGATCCATGACGTCTATAGCAGGCATCTCCCGCCGCGGATTTATCGTCGGCACCGGCGCCACCGGCCTGACAATCGGAATCCTCTCAGCTTGCGCACCGGGCGATAAGGACGCACCGGCAGACGCTGGCCCGCCACCACCGGAAGTGAACGCATGGGTCCATATCGGCACCGACGATGTGGTCACGATCCGTATCGCCCGCTCGGAAATGGGTCAGGGCACTCTGACTGGCCTGGCGCAGCTGGTCGCCGAGGAGCTGGAATGCAATTGGGACTATGTGAAGACCGAATATCCGACGCCGGGCGAGAACCTCGCGCGTGATCGGGTGTGGGGCGACTTCCTGACAGGCGGCAGCCGAGGGATCCGCACCAGTCAGGACTATGTGCGCGAAGGCGGTGCGGCCGCCCGCATGATGCTGGTTCAGGCGGCCGCCAACCGCTGGGGCGTGCCTGTCGAAGAATGTTCCGCCGCCAAGAGCATTATCACCCACGACCCGACCGGCAAGACCTTGCGATTCGGCGAAGTCGTAACAGACGCAGCAGAGCTGCCCGCACCGGAAACTGTCCCACTGAAGGATCCTTCCGAATGGGAGCTGATCGGCAAGCCGGTGAAGCGGCTGGATACGGTCGACAAAGTCACCGGGAAACAACTCTACACCACTGACATGAAGATGGACGGCATGCTCAATGCTGCCGTCAAGGCGGCGCCGAAACGCGGCGGAACGCTGAAATCGTTCGATGCAGAGGCTGTCAGCTCGATGCCCGGCGTGAAAGCGGTGGTGAAGGTCGATGACACCGCCGTCGCCGTGGTGGCCGATTATTGGTGGCAGGCAAAGACGGCGCTCGACGCGCTGCCCATCGAATGGGAAGCCGGCGAAGGCTCCGACTTTTCGAGTTCCGCCTTCGAGGCGGACCTGATTGAGGGGCTGACGGCCAGCGAAGCCTTTGTGGGGAACAAGGTGGGCGATGTCGATGCGGCCTTTGACGGGGCTGCTCAGGTCATCGAAGCCCGCTACAACGCTCCCCACCAGAACCATGCCTGCATGGAACCCATGAACGCCATCGCGCTCTGGACCGAAGATAAGTGCGAGGTCTGGTGTCCGACGCAGAATGGCGAAGCCGCACTGGCCGCCGCTTCGGAAGCGGCAGACCTGCCTATCCAGCAGTGCGAAGTCTACAAACAGCTTCTGGGCGGTGGTTTTGGGCGCAAAGGCGCCACGGATTACATCTCGCAAACCGTCAAAATCGCAAAGCAGATGCCGGGGACTCCGGTCAAATTGCTCTGGTCCCGTGAAGAAGACATGGAGCAAGGCTTCTACCATCCAACCACCAAGGCCCGTTGCCAGGGCGCACTGGATGCAGACGGCAATCTCCTTGGCCTGAAAATCCGGATCTCCGGCCAGTCCATCCTGGCGGGCATCATGCCTCAGGCCCTGGTGGACGGAATGGACATCGTGGTTTTCCAGGGGCTGCTGCCTTCCGGCATCGACCCCCGCGTCGAAGACCAAACGATGAAGTACACCTTCCCGTCGCTGCTGGTGGATCATGCGATGCGCAACCCACCTGTCCGGCCGGGTTTCTGGCGCGGTGTGAACGCCAACCAGAATGCCATCTATCTGGAATGCTTCATGGACGAGCTTGCCCACGCAGCAGGCCGCGATCCGTTGGAGTTCCGGCTGGCGCACCTCAAGGACAGTCCGAAAATGGCAGCCGTCCTGCAGGCAGTGGCTGACAAGTCCGGATGGGGCGCCGATGACGGATTGTCCCGCGGGCTCTGCGGCTTCTACTCCTTCGGCAGCTATACTGCGGCGTGTGCGGAAGTGACTGTCGACGATGACGGCGTCCTGAAGATGCACCGCATCGTCGCGGCGACCGACCCTGGCTATGCCGTGAACCCACAGCAGATCGAAGCACAGGTCTTCGGCTCGTTCGTCTACGGTCTTTCAGCGATGCTGCATGAGGAAATCACCTTCGAAGACGGCGAGACGCAGCAGAAGAATTTCAACACCTACAATTCGATGCGGATCGCCGAAATGCCGGACGTTGAAACCCTTGTCATGCCATCGGGCGGATTCTGGGGCGGTGTGGGTGAACCCACAATCGCCGCCGCACCGCCAGCCGTGCTGAACGCAATCTTCGCTGCGACCGGAAAGCGGATCCGGCAATTGCCCATCAAGGACCAGGCGCTGAGATAGAAATGGTCAAGCCGTCAGGAAAGCTGACCGCCTTCGCTTTGCTCTCGCTTCTTGTCTGCGCCTGTGAGTCGGCGCCAGCCGGGATGCAAACAGAAGATGCCCTCGGCGAGGCTGCCGATCTTGGCGCACCTGCCATCCTCGCGCTCTCCTGCTCCGGCTGTCACGGGCCGGACGGCGGTGCGATTGCCAGTCTTGACGGACGGACGTCAGACCAAATCCGCCTGTCTCTGCTCCGGTACAAGAACGACGACAACGGCCGCAGCGTCATGCACCGGATGATGCGCGGATACAGCGAAGCAGATATCGACGCCATCAGCATCTATCTTGCGGAAACGGTTGCGGAATGACGGACGCTTTTCTCAACAGACGCGATCTCCTGCTGTCGCTCTCCGGAGTAACCGCCCTTGCCGCTCTGCCTTTTCCGGCCGCAGCACAAGTCCGCGCCCGCCTAGTGGTTGTGGGAGGCGGCTTTGGCGGCGCAACGGCAGCCCGCTTCCTGAAACGCACCATGCCGGCCGCATCGGTGACACTGATAGAACCGAACGCGGAATACTATGCCTGCCCCTTCAGTAATCTGGTGATTACCGGCCTGCGTGACCTATCAGAGCAACGCTTCGGCTACGATACGCTGAAAGCCGAGGGCATAGACATCGTTCCGGACCTGGCCGTCGATGTTGACCCGGTCGCCCGGACAGTCTCCGTGAAATCTGGGGACACTTTCTTCTACGACAAGCTCATCCTGTCACCGGGAATCGATTTCCGCTGGGGCGCGATTGAAGGCTATGACCAGGCCGCTGCCGAACTGATGCCGCACGCCTGGAAGGCCGGTCCTCAGACCGTGTTGCTTCGCAAGCAGCTTGAAGCCATGGAAGATGGGGGCCTTGTCGCCATTTCCGTCCCGCCTGCCCCTTTCCGCTGCCCGCCGGGCCCTTATGAGCGCGCCAGCCTGATCGCTTACTATCTGAAGGTCCACAAGCCGAACTCCAAGCTTCTCATTCTGGACGCACAGGACAAGTTTTCGAAACAGCCCTTGTTCGAGCAGGCCTGGGCTGATCTGTACCCGGATATCATTGAGCGATACGGCGCCGATGAATTCGGCCGCGTCGTTTCGGTCGCGCCCGCATCCGGCATTCTGTCGACAGAGTTTGAAAACATTCGTGCCGATGTCGCCAATGTCATTCCGCCCCAGCAAGCTGGTGCGATCGCGCACAAGGCCGGCGTGGCTGACGGAACGGGCTGGTGCCCGATCGACCCACTGGCTTTCAGCTCGACGCTACAGCCCGACATTCACGTCATCGGCGATGCGACGATTGCCTCGCCCATGCCGAAGTCCGCCTTCTCGGCCAATCTGCAGGCCAAGCTGTGCGCCATGCAGATTGCGGCAATCCTCTCAGGCCAGACACCTGAACCGACGACCCTGACCAATACCTGCTATTCCTACCTTTCCGGCGACACCGCCGTTTCCATCACCGGTGTCTACACAAATGCGGATGGTACGCTGCAATCGGTTGCCGGATCCGGCGGCCTCAGCCCGTTGATGGCTGACGACATTGTCCGGCGGAATGAAGCGCTGCAGGCCAGAACCTGGTTCCACGCGATTACCGGGCAGACCTTTGGATGAGACCAGCCGCTGCAGCCGCCTTGCTGTGCCTCCTTGTCCCGTGTGCCTGCAGCCAGGCATCGAATGACCGGCTGGCCAGTCCGGTAACAATTGTCGGGGATGCCGTTCCAGCCCCGCTTGAGGGCCGGCAAGGCGATGCGCAGCGCGGGCAGCAGGTTTTCACATCGCGGGACAGCGGGCATTGCCTGCTCTGCCACCAGTTGGCGGGCCTCGACGCTGAGTTTCAGGGCAATGTCGGGCCGCCCCTGACCGGTATCGGCGCCCGGCTGGATGCAGGCCAGATCCGGTACCGCATCATTGACGCCCAAACCATTTGGCCGGACACTGTCATGCCAGCTTACTATCGGACAGACGGGCTTCGTCAGGTCGGCGAGGCCTACAGGGGCGCCCCGGCGCTCAGCGCCCAGGAGATCGAAGACCTGGTCGGCTTTTTGGAAACGCAGACAGACTGATGCAGACAGGCAATGAGAAACAGACACAGCAGCTCCTGACGCGGCGCGCCATTCTGGCGTCAACAGCCGCCGTGGCTGTGGGCTCTTTTCTTGCCCCGGTCGCTTTCGCGACCCCGGAAGATGCGGATCAGGCCATCCGCGATCTTTTCGGCGACCGCCCCATCAATGAAGGCAGGGTTAGCGTCACCCTTCCGCCGATTGCAGAGAACGGCAATTCGGTGCCGGTGGGGGTGACCGTGACCAGCCCCATGAGCGAAGATAATTATGTGAAGCAGATCGTCATCCTGTCCCCTCGAAATCCCATCGCAACCATCGCCCGGTTCCAGTTGGGGCCGCAGGCCGGCCGCGCCGACATCTCTACCCGCGTGCGAATGGCAGGCACCCAGACCCTGCGGGTCGTGGCCGAGATGAGCGATGGCACGCTGTGGTCAGGGACAGGCAGCACCTATGTCACGCTCGCCGCGTGCATCATCGGCTGAGGGAGGCAACGCAGACATGATCCGCATATCCGCACCCGAAACAGCCACCGCCGGTGAAATCATCGAATTGAAAGCGATGATCCAGCACCCGATGGAAACGGGCTATCGCCGCGACTCCAAGGGCGAAACCATCCCGCGGAACATTATCAAGCAGTTCCGCTGCACCTATGACGGCAACATCATCTTTGAAGGCGAGTTCTTTCCCGGGATCGCAGCCAACCCCTTCCTCACTTTCCACGCCCGCGCGACCCGCACGGCGACAATCGAGTTCAGCTGGACAGACCAGCATGGCGAGCGCTGGAGCGAAGAACGGCTGTTGACGGTGTCATGAGGCGGCTTTGGCTTCTCGCGCTTCTCCTTGCGGCCTGTAGCGGACAGAAGGCGGAATACGCTCCCCAGAGCCAGCTCGCCCTGGAGACCATCCAATCCGGCTACACCTTCCTCCAACCTGAGACGCAGGCCTTGCAGGATGACGATTTTGCCAATCCGGGCTTCTTGTGGGTGGATAAGGGAGACGCCTTGTTCCACACCCCTCCTGAGACCGGCGCACCCGCCTGTGCCTCCTGCCACACTCCGGAAAATCGTCCGCTGACTGGCGTTGCGGCGCACTATCCGGCGGTGGATGAGGAAACAGGGCAACTGATGAACATCGAAGCACGCATCAATGCCTGCCGCACGCGCCATCAGGACCTTGCCCCACTGGACTATGAAAGCGACGCGCTTCTGGGGCTGACGGCTTATGTCGCAAGTCTCGCGAGGGGTGTGCCCGTATCCGTGAATATCGATGGTCCGGCCAGGGACTATTACAAGGCTGGAGAAAACTACTTCTTCCTTCGCAAAGGGCAGTTCAACCTCGCCTGCAGCCAATGCCACAATGACAATTGGGGAAAGAAGCTACGGGGCGACACAATCAGCCAGGGGCACGGCAACGCCTTTCCGGCCTATCGCATGGAATGGCAGACCTTCGGCTCGCTTCACCGCCGCTTGCGCGATTGCGATTCCGGTATCCGCGCTGAACCACTGGACTATGGGTCCGAGACCTATACCGCTGTGGAACTCTACCTTGCAAAACGGGCAGAAGGACTTGTCATGGAGTCTCCGGGAGTCAGACGGTGATAGCGAAGAACAAACCCGGCCTCAGCATCCGGATCGACCTGCCTGGCGGCGGGCGCTTCGGACCGGGCAAGGCGGCCCTGCTCGACGCGATTGCGGAGCTCGGCTCTCTCAACAAGGCCGCTCATGAACTGGGCATGTCTTATCCGAGAGCCCGCAAACTGGTTGAGGAAATGAACCGGGACTTCCAAGCACCTCTTGTCCTTTCCAGCCAGGGCGGCGCTGATGGCGGCGGCTCCCGGCTATCCGATGAAGGCCAGGAATTGCGGGACCTGTACCACCAGCTGTGCAAACGGTCGCTCGCGCACAATGAAGCGCTACTCGCGCGGATCGGCCAGGTAACAAATCAGGCACCAGTGCCGAAATAGGGCTGTCGCATTATAAACGACCATTTATAATGCCTGATATGGCCGGACCCGCTCCCCTATATGCTGAACATCCGCAGGATGTGCTGGGCCAGTGGCTCGCCTGGCGCCAGGCGGGGCCTGTTGCGCTTGTCGTGGTCGCCGCGACAGAGGGCGGCAGCGTCCGGTCGCCGGGCGCATTGATGGCTGTATCGGCATCAGGCCTTAAGTGTGGCTATATTTCCGGCGGATGTGTGGATGCCGATGTCGTCCTGCAAGCCCGGCAAGCCATTGAAGAGGGAAAGCCCCGGTCGCTCCGCTATGGCGCCGGGTCGCCATTTATCGACATGCCCCTGCCCTGCGGCGGCGCGATTGACATCATGATCCTGCCGGATGCGGATGCAACAGAGATTCAACGCTGCTACGACGCCTTGTCTGCACGCCAGCGGGCTTGTCTCTCCCTGCCTGGTCTGGACGCGCCGTTCAGTTTTACACCAAAGCTCAGCATCCGGATTGCCGGGCGCGGTGCCGATGCCCTTGCCCTGGCACGACTCGTCCGGGCCAGCGGCTATGGTCTTTCGCTTCAATTGCGCGATGGGGAAGACGTCGACGAGGCTAGGCGGGACGGGTTCATGGATGTCGTTGCCTTGCAATCGCCAGACAGCCTTCCGGACCTCTCAGATGATCCCTGGACGGCCTTCATCCTGATGTTCCACGATCCGGATTGGGAAGCAGCCCTGCTGAAACAGGCGCTGTCCGGGAAGGCATTCTATGTCGGCGCGGTCGGCAGCCGAAGGACCCAGGAACGCCGGCGGGCACGCCTCGCTGAGGACGGTCTCCCCACCACCAGCATAGACCGTGTTCGAGGCCCCATCGGGCTGATCCCCTCCATGCGGGACGCGTCCATGCTCGCCGTCTCCGCACTCTCGGAAATCATTGCGGCCTACAGGGAGACACAGCGCAGTCCATTCGCGAAAACCGCAATTCTCCTCCTCGCCGCCGGACAGTCTGCGCGCTTCTCCAGCGGAGACAAGCTTCAGGCTGACCTGGGCGGACGGCCCATTCTTGGCCATGCTGCAAGCCTGCTTCAGAACACGCCGGCCGCAGCGCGGATTGCGGTCATCGGACCCGGTCAGGAAGGCCGCGGGCGCCTGCTGAAGGCCAAAGACTGGCAGATCGTGGAGAACCCGGACAGCGCAGCCGGGCAATCGACCAGCCTGAAAGCCGGTATCGCCGCCATACGCGAAATGCCGGGAATCGAGCGCGTCCTCATCCTTCTGGCAGACATGCCATTTGTCTCCGAGTCGCATCTCCTTGCATTGAGCAGCGCCATGGCGCCTGAAACAGACGCCGTCATGTCCAGTATGGGAGACGTCCTGTGTCCGCCGGCAATATTCTCGGCCCGCACATTTGATCAGTTATCGAATGTCAGCGGCGACGCAGGCGCGAAAAAGGTTTTCAACGTGCTGGACAGTACGGAAAGGGTATCCATTCCCGATAGCGAAGCCATCGATATCGACACGATTGAAGACCTGGCCCGCGCCGCCAGCGCCCAGCCCGCATAGGAAGGTATATTTTGGTCTACCTTCTTCCCCTCATCTTCTTCGTGACAGCGGCCCTCTACGCCAGCGTCGGGTTCGGCGGCGGCTCAACCTATAATGCCGTCCTGATCCTTTCCGGTGCGGACTTCCGGATCGTTCCGTTGATCGCATTGGCCTGCAACATCCTTGTCGTCTCCGGCAACACGATCCGGTACGCGATGACAGGCAATCTCGACTGGCGGGCCCTTCTGCCGGCGCTTGCCTTGTCCGTCCCGCTTGCCTGGCTTGGCGGGCGTGTGCCGGTCAGCGAGTTTGTATTTTCCGCCCTGCTTGGGATCACGCTCCTTCTGACGGGTCTGTCCATGCTGTTCCAGCGCCGTTGGAAACGCCCGGCGGATGCGCCTGTCGCTTCGCGTGCGCTCGTCCTGATGCCGGTGGGCGCCGCGACAGGGTTCCTGGCCGGTCTTGTCGGGATCGGCGGTGGCATCTTTCTCGCGCCGGTTCTCTACTGGATCCGGTGGAGCCATGAAAAAGCCATCGCGGCGGCTTGCAGCCTGTTCATCCTGCTGAACTCCATGTCCGGCCTCGCCGGGCAGGCGGCAAAACTCAGCAGTGTCGGAACGCTGCAGCTGGCCAAGCCCTACCTGCCGCTTCTTCCCGCGGTCCTGATCGGCGGCTGGCTCGGCAACCGGTTCGGCGTTCTGAAGATGCAGCCGGATCACCTTCGTCAGGGAACAGCCATTCTTATTCTGATTGTGGCAATCCGGCTGCTTTATAAAGTGTGGAGGACGACCTAGCCCGATGACATTGACCTCCCCGCCCCCATTGCTCGACAAGTTTGGCCGTCAGGTCACCTATCTCCGGCTATCTGTCACGGACCGGTGCGACCTGCGCTGCAAGTACTGCATGGCCGAAGCCATGACCTTCCTTCCTAAGAGAGAGCTTCTGACGCTTGAAGAACTGGAATTCGTGACACAGGCATTCATCCGCCGCGGAGTTCGCAAAGTCAGGATCACAGGCGGAGAACCGCTTGTCCGAAAAGGCATCATGACCCTTTTCAGCCAGCTCGGCACGCAACTCGGCCAAGGTCTCGAAGAGTTGACCCTGACGACCAACGCGACCCACCTCTCGCAATATGCAGGCGATCTCGCCAACGCCGGCGTACGCAAGGTGAATGTCTCTCTCGATACGCTGGATCCGGCGCGCTTTGTCGACATCACGCGCCGTGACCAACTGGATCAGGTTCTGGATGGTATCGCTGCGGCCAAAGCGGCCGGCCTGAAAGTGAAGATCAATACGGTCGCGCTCAAGCACCAGAACATGAATGAAATCCCGGACATCATCGCCTGGGCCCATGGCGAAGGACACGATATCTCCCTGATCGAAGTCATGCCGCTTGGCGACACCGGAGAAGACCGGTTCGATCAGTATGTTCCTCTGGACATGATCCAGCAGCAGCTTGAGCAGCGCTGGACCCTGACACAGGAAACGGAGCGGGATCCGCTGGCGGGCCCGTCGCGCTATTTTCGCATCAGGGAAACCGGCGGCCGGGTTGGATTTATCACGCCACTGACAAACAATTTCTGCGCCGGATGCAACCGGGTCCGCGTCACCTGCACCGGGCGAATCTATATGTGCCTCGGTCAGAATGATCATATCGACCTGCGCACGCCGCTCCGGGAATCTGACGATCCCGAACAGGCTTTGGACGAAGCGCTGGACGCCGCATTATTTGCCAAACCGGAAAAGCATGACTTCTCAATCCGATCCCCAGGCGAGGCGCCGACCCTGCCGCGGCACATGTCTGTGACAGGAGGTTAGCGATGGCGCGCATCCTCTACTTCGGAAAACTGTCCAGCATTTACGGCGAACTGTCGGAGACGGCTGAGCTTCCCGCTTCCGTCGCCGACACCGCGGCGCTCCGTTCCTGGATCGACCAGACCCGGGGCTTTGACGGCGCGCTTTTGCACCCGAGCGTCCGGGTCGCGGTAAACAATGAGATTGTCGACGATCCCTCGCCGGTATCCGATGCGGACGAAATCGCCTTCATGCCCCCGGTCGGAGGCGGCTGAACATGATCCGGGTGACTGACCAGCCCTTCCAGATTTCCGACGCCGTCGCCGACTTTGAAGCGCAAGCGGCCGGGGCCGGCGCGATCGTTACCTTCTCCGGTCTGGTCCGTCCGCAGGCGGAAGGCGAAGACGTGACCACCCTCCACCTTCAGGCCTATTCGCCCATGACGGAGAACGGCATCCGCAATGCCGTCAGTCAGGCACAGGACAAGTGGCCGCTGACGGCCGTTCAAGTAATACATCGGATCGGCGACATGTCTCCCGGCGACGCGATCGTCTTTGTGGCCACCGCCTCCGCCCATCGCCGCGCGGCGTTCGAGGCGGCCGATTTCCTGATGGACTATCTGAAGACCGACGCGGTCTTCTGGAAGAAAGAAGTCACGCCGTCGGGCGCGCACTGGATTGAACCGCGCGCGGAAGACTACCGCGACCGGGAAAGATGGAATCAAGAAAAAGGAAGCTGACCCCCATGCATGGCATCAATGAAAGCCTCGAATTCAAGCCGGTGCGGATTGCTGTCCTCGTCGTCAGCGACACCCGCACGCTCGATACCGATACATCGGGAGCAACCCTGGTGCAGCGGCTTGAAACGGCTGGCCACGTTCTGGCGGACCGGAAGATCCTGCCGGACGATAAAGCCGCGATCCGGGCGCAGGTCTCTGCTTGGATCGCCGATCCGGACGTCGACGTCGTGATCTCCAGCGGCGGCACCGGACTGACCGGGCGGGATGTGACGCCGGAAGCCATCACACCGCTGTTCGACAAGACAATCGAAGGCTTCTCCGTGATCTTCCATCAGGTCAGTTTCCAGAGCGTCGGCCTGTCGACGCTCCAGTCGCGCGCCGTTGCGGGGCTCGCTTCCGGTACATTCATCTTCTGCCTGCCCGGCTCCACCGGCGCCGTGAAGGATGGCTGGGACAAGGTCATCTCCTTCCAGCTCGACAGCCGCCACAAGCCCTGCAATCTGGTTGAGTTGATGCCGCGCCTCATGGAGCATGAAGCATGAGCGAGCTCACCCATATCGGCCCGGACGGACATGCCCGGATGGTCGACATCGGCGCCAAGCAGGTCACCGAGCGGGTGGCCATTGCCCGTGGGCGGATCACCATGTCTTCCAGCACAAGATCCCTCGCCCTGAACCGCGAGACAAAGAAAGGCGATCCGATCGCCATCGCGGAACTCGCCGGCATCATGGCCGCCAAGAAGACGGCAGACCTGATCCCGCTTTGCCATCCCTTGCCGCTGACCAATGTCGAAGTCAGGATCGCCGCCGCAGAGCCGGACGCGCTGGAAGCCACGGCGACCGTTCGCACCACAGGCAAGACCGGCGTGGAGATGGAAGCCCTCACGGCGGTCTCGGCGGCCTGTCTCACGCTCTACGACATGCTGAAGGCCGTGGACAAAGCCATGGTCATTTCCGGCATCGAACTCCTCTCAAAGACCGGCGGCAAGTCCGGCGATTATCACAAGGCCAGCGAATGAGCAGCCTCATCCGAGTTGACGATGCCCTCCGGGCGCTTGCCCCGCATGCCCTGGATGCGGGCGAAGAGACCATCGGCACCGGCGAAGCACTGGGCCGCATCCTGTCCCGCGATGTGCTGGCCGGCACCACAGCTCCGCCAACGGATGTTTCGGCCATGGACGGCTATGCCGTCCGCCTGGCCGACACGGCAGACGCCGGCAGCCAGCTGCGCGTGACCGGCGAGATACCGGCAGGCACATTGCCAGCCCATGCAATCGGCCCCGGCGAGGCGATGCGTATTTTCACCGGCGCGCCATTGCCGGATGGCGCGGATCATATCCTCATCCAGGAAGAGGCAGACCGCTCGGGCGACGGGATCCGGGTGACGGTCCCGCAAACGGCGCACCAGCATATCCGCAAGGCCGGACGGGACTTTTCGGCTGGCGACAGTCTCGTTTCCGCCGGCACCTGTCTCACCCCGGCTGACCTTGGTCTGGCCGCTGCGGGCAACAATGCCAGCGTTACCGTGCGCCGCCGGCCAGTCGTCGCCATCCTTCCCGGCGGGGATGAATTGCTGCCGCCCGGCAGTGCGCTGTCGCCGGGCAAGATCATCGACTCCAATTCCACAGCGCTTGCCACGCTGGTGCGCAGCTGGGGCGGAGAGGCGCTCACGCCCGGTATTGCCGGAGATTCCGTGGCCGCCATCCGGGCGATGATCGATGCCGTAAAAGACGCGGACCTGATCCTGCCGGTGGGCGGCGCCTCCGTGGGCGACTATGACTATATGAAAGCCGCCTTTGCCGAAGCCGGGGCGGAGATCCTGTTTGCCGGCATTGCCGTGCGCCCCGGAAAGCCAACCTGGTTTGCCCGGCTGGGCCAGCAGCGCGTTCTGGGCCTTCCCGGCAATCCGGCGTCTGCCTTCGTTTGTGCGCAGCTGTTCCTCCGGGCTCTGATGGTGAAGACGGCTGGCCCGGCAAACGTCTTCGAGGCGGAACTCGAAACCGGCATGCCGAAAGCGGGGTTCCGGGAGACCTATCTGCGTGCCGTATCCCGGCCGCAGGATGGCCGGATGATGGTCGCGCCGCTTGCAGATCAGGACAGCTCGCTTTTGCGCCCCTTGCAAACCGCGAACTGTCTGATCCGGCGTCTGGCGAACGCCCCGGCCTGCGAGGCAGGTGAACCGGTGGAATGCGTGAAACTGGTTTGAGCCAGCACCATTGCCCGGACACGCCCATGGCGCTCCGGCAAAAGAGCTGATTGTGCAGCAGGTTCAACTCGTATCGGCGGGCGGCCAGTCGCGCAGGGCTTGGGTCAGCTGTACGGTCAGGCCACCCGAGACGAGGCCGAGGGGCGCCGACATGGCGTCGGTTCTTGGGATGGGCGTGATGTACGGCCGGGCTTCGCCTTGGGCTTTCCAGCGCTGGATCGTGCGCGCCAGACACTTCGCGCGGCGTTTGCAGAATTTCAGCGTATCGAGCATGGCTTCCCAGCGCGCGATGAGCGGCGCAGCGGGCACGGGGCCTCGCAGCGGCACGGTAATCGGCCCATGCAGGAAGTCTGGCGCCTCACCCGCAGGCACCGGCAGGACGGAAAAGAACGCCTTGCGCGCTTCCGGTTTACCCTCACTCTTCTCGAAATAGTTGCTGCCCAGGCGCGGCTTCACCGGCGCCAGTTCCACCTGCAGGGCCATCAGGAAGATCAGACGGCGGAGCAGCACGGCGAGCCGCTTCAGCTCTGCCGAGACGCGGTGCTTCAGGGACTTCGAGATCATTTCCGGCTGTTTGAACAGGTCCGCATTCACGCCGGCTTCCGCCACGGCGCGGGCAATCGTCTTAAAAGCGTGCGTGATGAAATCGGTGAGGTCTGTCATGGCGGAGAGACTGCCATGGCCGCGTATCAGACGGATAGGAAGCGCCCTCACCTCCCATGCCCTCGCGGGCGCGGGCATGGGAGGTGAGGGATTGGGGTGAGCTTATCCGGCAAGCCTCCAGCCATGACGAGGGGCGGACCAGAGCTGACCTCGTCATGACCATGCATGACCTGTCATGACGATACCGGACTATAGCGGACCATGCCGGACTATAGCGGATCAATCGCCCTCTTCGTTGCGGCGGGCGGCTTCGCGGAGGCGGGCGAAAAGGAGCGCGGGGTCTTCTTCGGAAACCTCCGCCTCATCAGGCGAGACATATTGCTCGTCATCCTCGTCCTCTTCCGCAAGAACGGGTTCGAACGGGTCTTCCTCTGCGACGCCAGCAGCGGCTTCACGCTGGACTTCGAAGGCTTCCTCGATGTCGTCATCTTCTGCGTCATGCGCATCGGAGCGCAGGCGGCCAATGACGGTTTCGCCGCCGACCAGCGACTGGCCGGGCCAGATCAGCTTGCCCGAGCTGACCGGGATATAAAGATCGCACCAGCCGCCCAGACGGCGCGTGCCGCACGGCTTGCCGAGACGGGCGATGTCGCCGGCATTCATGTCGATCTCGATGCGCGGACCGAAGCCGCCGGAGGCGAGGCGGATGCCGACCTGCTGGCCATGGCTTTCAAAACACATCCAGGCCCGGGAGAGGCCTTCATCATCTGCGCGCATGGCGATGGGAATGGAGGAATCGCCTTCTTCGAGCGTGACATGTTCCAGGCTGCCGGAAATCGGCGTGTAGACCTTGTTGGTGGACACCGGCGCAGAGGAAATCCGCACACGGGTCACGACCGGCGTGTGAAAGCGCAGTTCCGGCGGCGCCTCGACCTGTTTGATGGACACGACAATGCCGTCACACGGCGCGACGATACCGCTGGCGAGCTCCGGCGGGGTGCGCTGCGACCAGCGCGTGGCCAGCAGCGTCGCGATGAAGGCGAGGAAGCCGAGCCAGAACAGCGGCGCCCAGAGCCAGCCCAGCAGCAAGGCACCGAGGAACACGGCAAATGCCACGACGATGCCTTCAATGTCGAAGCCACCATTCAGCCAGGGCGTGGACTTGTGGTCCAGGTCATCCATGATTGCGCACGCTTTCCTATTCCGAGCTCTTATTCCGCCACGAGTTCGAGATTCGCACTCCGGGCCTGTCTTTCCCACATATCAGCATATTTCCCGTGCTTTGACAGCAGGGTGGCGTGATCTCCGCGTTCGATCACCTGCCCGGCTTCCAGAACAAGGATTTCGTCTGCCGATTTCACCGTGGAAAGCCGGTGGGCGACCATCAGCGTGGTACGGCCCTGCGAGGCCTCGTCGAGCGCTTCCTGAACGGCGTGTTCGGTGGCACTGTCGAGGGCGGACGTCGCTTCGTCCAGCACGAGGATGGCTGGATCTGCGAGAATGACGCGGGCGATGCCGACGCGCTGTTTCTCGCCGCCGGAGAGCTTCAGGCCGCGTTCGCCGACGCGGGTGTCCCAGCCTTCCGGCAGGCTTTCGATGAATTCGAGCAGCTGGGCCCGGCGCGCGGCGTCGCGGACTTCCTCATCGGTCGCTTCGGGCCGCGCATAGGCGATGTTGCGGCGGATCGTGTCGTTGAAGAGGACCACATCCTGCGGCACGAGGCCGAGCGCACGGCGCAGGGATTCCTGCGTCAGGTCGCGCACATCATGGCCATCGACCAGCACGCGGCCGGATTTGACGTCATAGAATCGGAACAGCAGCTTCAGCAGGGTCGATTTGCCGGCGCCGGAGGTGCCGACGAAGGCGATCTTCTTGCCGGGGTCGAGGGTGAAGCTGACATCCTGCACGCCGACGGCGCGGCCTTCATGGCTGAAGGAGACATGCTCGAAGGCGACGCTGCCGACGGGATGGGCGAGTTCGATGGCATCCGGCGCATCGGTAATCTCGGCCTTCATGTCGAGCAGGCCGTAGAGCTTTTCGAGGTCCACCGCGCCCTGCTTGATCTCCCGCCAGGCCCAGCCAAGGATGTTCAGCGGCGCATAGAGCGACAGCATCATCAGCATGACCGCCGTCAGGTCGCCGATCTCCATCTTGCCGTTGATGACGTTCCAGGCTGACAGGACCAGCACGGCGGCGAGGCCCGCATTCATCACGAAGGCCTGCGTGGCGTTCAGGATGTACATCGACCGCACGGTCTCGACATAATGGTGATTGTAATTGGCCATCGCCTTGCCGAAACGGTCGGTTTCCCGGCGCTCTGCAGCGAAGGATTTCACCGTCTCGAAATTGGTGAGGATGTCGACCGATGTGGCGCGGAAATGCGTGTCCGCCTCATTCATCTTGCGGCGCTGGCGCACGCGCCATTCGGTGATGATGACCGTGGCGATGACATAGATGGCGATGGTGGCGACCGCGATCAGCGACAGCTTGTAGTCATAGGCGACGCCCAGCGCGACGGAGGCGAGGATCAGGCGCACGAAGGTCGGCCCAATATTGAAGGCGAGGAAGCGGATCAGATAGTCGATGGCGCTGGCGCCGCGCTCGATCACGCGGTTTAGGGCGCCGGTGCGGCGGGTCTGGTGGAAGTTCAGCGACAGGAGCTGCGCATGGCCGAAGGCGTCGACGCTGGCCACGCGCTGGGCGTCCTGGCTGACCGGCGAGAACAGCCAGTCGCGCATCTGGGGCATCGCCCCGGCCAGAAAGCGGACCCCGATCCCGAAGGCGAGCCAGATGGCCGCCGTGCCGAAGGCCGCAGGCGCGCCGCCGGACGGGGCAACCTGGTTTATCGCATGGCCAACGACCAGCGGCGAGACGACTTCCAGAACGGACGCGCCCAGCGTCAGCAGGATGGCAATCGCGATCACCGGGCGCCATTTCGCCAGTTCCGGCCGCCATAGCAGCTTCAGAATGCGCACAATCGACTGGCCGAGACCGCCATCGGCGCTGTCGATCTTGTCGTGGTTCTGGCTGGCGTGTGGAGGACTCATTCCCCGGGATATGGGGCCGTTTGGGGCCGCAGGGAACCCGAAAGCACCGCTTTGGGCCTGAAATGGCCTGATTTTCGCGCTGGCGCGGGCATAAGGCGCCCCATATGAGGGATAGAAAGAGAAAAGAAAACGAGGTTCAGGGAATGTCGAATTTGCGGTCGGTCTGTGTGTATTGCGGCGCATCGAATGACGTGCGGCCGGACTATATCGCGCTGGCAGAACGGCTGGGGCGGGAGCTGGCCAAACGCGACATCCGCCTCGTCTATGGCGGCGGCGGCGTCGGCCTGATGGGCGCCTGCGCCCGAGCCGCGCATGAGTCGGCGGGCGACGTGCTGGGCATCATGCCCCGCTTCCTGCTGACCAAGGAAATGATCTACGAGGATGTCGAGCACCGCATCGTCGAGGACATGCACACCCGCAAGCAGATGATGTTCGAGGAATCCGACGCCTTCATCGTGCTGCCGGGCGGCATCGGCACGCTGGAGGAAGCGGTGGAGATCCTGTCCTGGGCCCGCCTCGGCCTGCACGCCAAGCCGATGGCCTTCCTGGACGAGGACGGCTTCTGGTCGCCCTTCTTCGATCTGATGGGCCACATCATCGATGGCAAGTTCACGCCGGAAAGCTTCCGCACGGCGCTGGTGCACAGCGACACGCCGGAAAAGGCGATCGATGCCCTGTGTGAGCGGATCGTGATGCTGGGCCAGTAAGGCTTCAGCCGGCGCCTAGACGCCGGTGAAGCCCTCGACTTCCTCAGCCGTCTTCTTCGTGAAGTCCATGCCCAGCGACAGGACCAGTGCCGAGGCGATGAAGATCGACGAATAGGTACCGATAAAGATACCGAAGATCAGCGCGAAGCTCATGCCCTGCAGCACCGGGCCGCCGAGGAAATAGATCGCGAACAGCGAGATCAGCGTCGTTCCGGAGGTCAGCAAGGTCCGCGACAGGGTCACGTTCAGCGACATGTCGATGACTTCGCGGTCCGGCATCTTCTTGTACTTGCGCCGGTCTTCCCGGATCCGGTCGAACACGACGACCGTATCGTTCATGGAGTAACCGATGATCGTCAGCAGGGCCGCGATGGAGGTCAGGTTGAACTCGATCCGCAGCAGCGCGAACATGCCGAGCGTGATGATCACGTCGTGCGCCAGCGCCGCGATGGCGCCAACCGAGAACTGCCACTGGAAGCGAAACCAGATATAGACGAGCATCATGGCCAGCGCGACGACAAGCGCGGTGATCCCGTCCGTAAACAGTTCCTGCGAGACTTTCGGACCGACCGAGTCGTTACGCAGGAAATCGCCATTCTCCACACTGAGACCAAACTTTTCCGACAATGTCTCGACGATCAGTTCGTTCGTGGCGCCAGAGGCGCGTTCGGCCTTCTGTTCTTCCGACAGCGACTTGAAGTCTTCGCCCAGCAGCTCCGGCGGCGCTTCCCCGAACTTTACCACGACGATCTCGCGGCCATCGGTGCCGCGGGCACTGTTGACCTCGGCATTGATCGGCATGGCTTCGCGCACGGCCGGCACGGTGACGGTGTCCGTCTTTGCCAGTTCCATCACGGTGCCGCCGGCAAAGTCGACGCCGAAATTCAGGCCGCGCGTTCCCAGCAGGAAAGCCGAGCCCGCAATCAGGATCATCGAGAACAGAGCCCCGGCAATCCGGAAGCTCATGAAGGGGATTTTGGTCCGGTCGGGCCAGTATTTGATCAGCATCGCGTCTCTCCTGCCCCTAAATTCCGAACCGCTTGGGTTTCATCAGTTTCATGTATCCGACCGTGATCATCCGGGTCACGACATAGGCCGTGAACACGGAGGTCACGATGCCGATGGACAGGGTCACGGCGAAGCCTTTCACCGGGCCTGAGCCCAGCAGGTAAAGGATTGTCGCCGCGATCAGCGTGGTGATGTTGGCGTCCATGATGGTCGAGAGGGCACGCTCGTAACCGGCCTGCGTCGCCGTCCATGGCGAGCGGCCTTCGCCCTGCTCTTCACGGATCCTTTCGAAGACCAGCACGTTGGCGTCCACCGCCATACCGATGGTCAGGATGATACCAGCGATCCCCGGCAGGGTCAGCGTGGCGCCGACGCCGGAGAGGCCGGCAAAGATCAGGATGATGTTGCAGGCCAGCGATAGCACGGCGAAGAAGCCGAGCGTGCCGTAGATCAGCACCATGAAGACAGCGACTGCGGCGAGGCCGATCAGGGCAGCGGTGTAACCGGCATTGATCGAGTCCTGCCCGAGGGTCGGGCTGACCGTCCGCTGGTCGAGAAATTGCAGCTTGGCCGGCATTTCACCCGCTTCGATAATGGCTGCCAGGTCGATGGCTTCCTGCTGCGAGAACGTCCCGGTGATGCGGACGTTTCCGCCCGGGATCGGCTCGTCGATGCGCGGCGCCGACATGACCTTGTCGTCCAGCACGATCGCGAATTGCTTGCCGGTGTTCTTGGCGGTCGTCTCGTAGAACTTCCGCGCGCCATTGCCGTTCAGGCGGAACGTGATCTGCGGGCGGTTCTGCTCGTCGAAGCTCTGCGCGGCATTTGCCACGTCAGACCCGACGATTTCGGGGATATTGTTGATCAGGTACGGAATGTCCTGATCGTCATACAGAAGACGGTAGCCCGGCTTAACGGCGCCTGCCTGGGCGGCCTGGATCGCGGCGGCGCTGGAGTCGACGATGTTGAAAGTCATCCGGCCGTCGCGGTTCAGCAGGTCTTTCAGGCGCTGCGGATCCGGTTCGCCCGGCGCTTCCAGAATGATACGGCTGTTGCCCTGCGGCGTGATCGAGATTTCAGACACGCCTTCCGGGTCGACCCGGCGGCGGACGATGGTCATCGTCTTGCCGAGGGCCTCTTTCAGCAGCGATTCCTCTGCTGCCTGCGGCACGGTGATCGTGATCGTGTCCTTGCCGGTGATGCGCATCTCGTACATCTGCGCGCCGCCGATGACACCGCCGACCGGGCCGTTCAGCTTCTGCAGGCGCTTCAGCGCGTCCTCGGTGCGGAAATTGCCGTCAGCATCCGGGCGGGTCAGGCGAACGACCAGTTCCCGGCCTTTGACTTCCGGCAGATTGAAGATCCGGTCGGAGGCCGGCGTCGTCAGCGCGGAGGAGACATCGCGCGACAGCACGTCCAGCCGGTTGGCCACGACTTCGTCCGCCTGGATTTCCATCATCAGGTAGACGCCGCCCTGAAGGTCCAGCCCCAGATTCACACCCTTCTTCGGCATCCAGCCCGGCGCGCCGGACATGTTCACCACATTCGGAAGCGCCAGGATGACGCCCCACACAAGAACCAGGAAAATCAGGCCTAACTTCCAGGGTGGAAACTGAAGCATTTGGGAATCCTTGAATGGCCGCGCCGAAGGGCGCCGGGCTCAGTCGATGGGCCTAGTCGTTTGCAGCGACCGGTTCGGCCTTGCCGCGCACCTCGATCACCATGGTCTTGATCACGCGAACCTTCACGTTTTCACCGATGTCGAGGGAAATCTCGTCGTCGAACACCTTGTTCACCTTGCCGACGAGACCGCCGGAGGTAACCACCGTGTCGCCGCGCTTCAGGGCCGTCAGCATGGAAGAATGCTTCTTGGCGCGCTGTTGCTGCGGACGGATCAGCAGGAAGTAGAAGATGGCAACCAGACCGATCGGCATGATCAGCAGCTCGAACAGGCCTCCACCCGGACGGGCACCTGCTTCCTGAGCGGCCGCTGGAAGCGCCGACAGGGCAGCCGCGATGAACAGCGCTACGTGCTTGTTCGCCATGATTTTCCTCTCTTAAGGGGCCAAAAAAGATACGCCCCTATAGCTGTGGCCGCGGGGATTGGCAAACAAGGGCTGCAGGCGCGAATTCGCAGTCAGAGCGCCTGTGCGGGGCCCTCGCGCAACAGGGGCAGCGCGTGCCGGAAGCCGAGGCGTTCGCGCTCGTCATTCTCATGCAAGCGCATCAGGACCTGCCCGTCCGGCGTCACCACAGGGGCCACCAGCAGGCCGCCTTTTGCCAGCTGGGAGCGCAGCGCTTCCGAAATCTCCTCTACTGCGCCGGCCAGGAGGATACGGTCATACGGCCCCCGCTCCGGCCAGCCGAGCAGGCCATCGCCGCAGCGCACTGCCAGGTTGGACAGTTCCAGATCGAGGATCCGGCGCCGGATTTCCCCGGTCAGCGCGTTGAACCGCTCCACCGCGAACACATCCGACGCGATCTGCGCCAGCAGCGCGGCGGTGTAGCCGGAGCCGGCGCCAATCAGCAGGACACGGGATTTGTTGCCTTTTTCGAGCTGAAGCGCCTGGATCAACTGTCCCGTGGTCACCGGCCGCGGGATGATCTGCCCGCACGGGATCGGCACGAGCGCATTCTCGAAGGCGAGGTCTGTCAGCGCCGGGTCGTCGATGAAGGCGGCGCGGTCGATGGTTTCCATGGCCCGCAGCACGCCGTCATCGGTCACGCCCTCCTGCCGCAGGTGGAGGACGAGCCGGGCTGCTCTAAAGGGATCGGCGATCAGGCCTGCCATGATCCTTTGAGCTTTTGGAGGAACGCCTCGTGCGTCAAGTCCACATGTAGCGGAGACACCGAAACATAGCCCTCATAGATCGCTCTCAGGTCAGTTCCCTCGTCCGGCTTGGACAATTTGCCCTTGTAGCCGATCCAGTAATAATCGTTCCCGCGCAGGTCTTCCCGCCGGTCGGTATGGATGATCGACTCATCGCGGAAGCCCTGCCGGGTGATCTGAACGCCGCGAACATCTTCCGGTTCGACGTCCGGGAAGTTCACGTTCATCACGACATCGTCCGGCCAGCCAATGTCCAGCAGCGGGCGCAGCGTCTTCGCGCCCCAGGTCCGCGCCGTGTCCCATGGCAGCGAGCCGCGCTCGCGGAAGTTCTGGGACTGGCTGAGCGCGATGGACGGAATGCCCAGCTGCATGCCGAACATTGCCGCCGCGATCGTGCCGGAAAAGCTCGTATCCTCGGCGATGTTCTGGCCGCGATTGACACCGGAGAGCACCAGGTCCGGCTTCTCTGGCATCAGCTCATGCGTCGCCAGCAGCACGCAGTCGGACGGCGTGCCGGTGATCGCGAAGGCCCGGGCGCCGACCTTGCGGGTGCGCACGGGATGGGTCAGCGAGATCGCACGGCCCTTGCCGGACTGTTCTTCTTCCGGCGCGGCGATCCAGATGTCGTCCGACAGCTCCTTCGCAATCTCCTCCAGCACGGAGAGGCCGGGGGCATTGATGCCATCATCGTTTGTGAGGAGGATTCTCACGAAATCACCTCAAGGCCGCCCATGTAGCTGCGCAGGGCTTCCGGCACCGTGATGGAGCCGTCTTCGTTCTGATAGTTCTCGATCACGGCGACCAGGGTGCGGCCGACGGCGAGGCCGGAGCCGTTCAGCGTGTGCACGAATTCCGGCTTGGCGCCGGCTTCCGGGCGGTAGCGCGCGTCCATGCGGCGGGCCTGGAAGTCTCCGCAATAGGAGCACGAGCTGATCTCGCGATAGGTGTTCTGCGAGGGCAGCCAGACTTCGAGGTCATAGGTCTTGCGCGCCCCTGCCCCCATGTCGCCCGTGCAGAGCAGCATGCGGCGGAACGGCAGGTCGAGGCGCTTCAACACGGCCTCGGCGCATTCCGTCATACGCTCCAGTTCCTTCAGGCCTTCTTCCTCGTTCGCGACGACTGAGACGAGTTCCACCTTGTTGAACTGGTGCAGGCGGATCATGCCCTTCGTGTCACGGCCGGCACTGCCCGCTTCCGACCGGAAACACGGCGTGTGTGCGGTGAAGCGGCGCGGCAGGTAGCCCGGCTCAATGATCGTCTCACGGACGATATTCGTGAGCGGCACTTCGGCGGTGGGGATTGTATATAGCTTACGGACCCCCTTGTCCTTAAGTGACTGATTTGTCCGTCTGAACATATCGGACAAATCAGAAAGCTCCCTACTAGCAGCCTCTAGTCCTTCAGGCTCTTCCAGACTCGCAATGAGGTTACGAACAATTTCTTTGGCGGCACTCGCAACATGCGGTTCTAAATTTTCAAGCAGTTTTACATAGCTCTCTACTAGCCGCGTCACCGAAACTGCATGTTGATTAGTGGTGTCCGCCGCTCTTTCAAGGAGAGGCATAAGAAACGCTTCATTCCCTATGACAAACAAGTCTTCTTCAAACTTCGGTAGCTGCCCAGTCCCAAGCAATGCCTGATCCCGCACGAGCAGCGGCGGCGAGCATTCCGTGTACCCATGCTCTTCCGTCTGGATATCCAGCATGAAGGCGGCGAGCGCACGCTCCATACGGGCGAGCTTGCCGGAGAGCAGCACGAAGCGCGCGCCGCTCATCTTGGCCGCGGTCTCGAAATCCATCATGCCGAGGGCTTCGCCGAGGTCGGCATGGTCTTTCGGGCCGTCGATGCCCTTTGGCGTGCCCCAGCGGTGCTGTTCGACGTTCGCTTCTTCGTCCTGGCCTTCCGGCACATCGTCCAGCGGCAGGTTCGGCAGGCCGTAAAGCAGCTCGTTCAGTTCCTTGCGGGCGGCCTCTTCCTGCTCGGCGCAGGCCTCGATGGTTTCCTTGGCATCGGCCACCACTTTGCGCAGACGCTCGAACTCCGCCTCATCGCCAGAGGCTTTCGCCTTCCCGATCAGCTTGGACGTTTCATTGCGCAGCTTTTCGGCTTCCTGCTTGTCGGTCAGGGCCGTACGCAGGGCCGCATCGTGGCGGTGAATATCGTCCACCGCATCGCCGAGGCCCGGCTTGCGCCGGTTCCAGGCCTTGCGGAAGGCTTCGGGGTTTTCGCGGATCGCGCGGAGGTCAAACATCGGGTCGGGCCTTTGATGACTTTAGGGGTCTTCTACAGCCCCTGCGTCTAATCCGCTGCGGCCGATGCGTCCACTCGCGTTTCAGCCGCAGCCGGCTTTTCGTCCGATTTCTTTTCCGGCGCCGCATCAGCGGCCTTCGCCTCTTCCTCGGGCTCGGGTTCCGGCGGCTTCGGGGCCGGTCTCTCAGGCCGTTTCGGCGGCGGCCCGAGCGGAGACGGCACACCAACCATCCGCCCGCGGCGGCCACGCGGCCCGCGGGCCCGGCAGACGATGCGCACGGTCTTGTCGGCCAGTTCGGTCACCTGGATGTCCGGATTTTCCTCCGACAGCTTGCGCATCAGGGATTTGAAATTCTTCTGGCCGAGCCACGGCTTCACCCGGTTGCCGTATTTGGTCTGAAAGCCCTCCACGCCTTCCAGCGCGCGGATCACCTTGTTGCGCGGCAGCGGCTGGTCCGGCGTGCGGGCGCCGAGCTGCATGACAATGTCCGCCGCAAGCTTCAGCTGCTGCACCGCGCCCGGCGTGCCGTTCGCCTTCTCCGTGCGCACGGCCTGGCGCACCTTCTTCAGCAGGGGCGACAGGCGCTCGGCCTGCTGGCGCAGCGGCGCGATCTCCGGCGGATCGGAGCGCAGCTTGTACCATTTGCGCGGCGCCCGCTCGTAATCGAACGCAGCTTTCAGCGCGCCGATATGGATCACGTCGTCGGCATGTTCGGAATAGAGCTGGTAGGTCGGGTCCGTTTCCTTGCCGGCCGTCACGACGCGGATGCCAGCCAGCTGCAGCCGGTTCACCACCGGCACGAAGTCCGAATCGGTGGTCAGCACGATGAACTCGTCGACGGCATTCAGCTGATGGCGCAGCTCGATCGCATCCATGGTCATGACGATGTCGGCGGAGGACTTGCCCGACGCGATCTTCGTCTTGGCATGTGCGCGGCAATCGAAGGCCTCGAACCCGGCCGCCTGGAAGGCGTCCCGGTGCACATCGTACTGGCTGTTCCAGTAAACCCGCTTGGCGACAAACTTGCGGCGGCGGCCCTTTTCCGACAGCGCACCGTCGGACAGCCACAGCAACCATTGCGGCAACGTGTCGACCATGGCCGGGCCCGTGGCAGCAAAGATATTGTCAAAATCCACGAGCAGTACGCTCTTCAGGCGCGCCACAGACTACTCCTTGCTTCTCAAGGCCGGGCTCGGATCCAAAATTCTACATCCGGGGTCTTAATTCAACAGCGCCAGACAGCGCGGCACTCATTCCGCTGTGGAGGCCGCTTCGCGCTCGGCCTCTTTCTTCTCGATCATTTTCACGCTGAGGATGCCGATCTCGTAGAGCAGCAGGACCGGCGCCGCCAGCAGGACCTGCGAAATTGCATCCGGAGGTGTAAACACCGCGGAGAACCCGAGAATGCCGACAATGGCGAACTTGCGGCCTTTCGACAGGCCTTCGGAACTGACCACGCCGATCTTGCCCAGCAGGGTGAGGATCAACGGCAGCTGGAAGGAGATGCCGAAGGCCAGCATCAGCGCCATCACCAACGACAGGTAATCGGCCACCTTGGGCAGCATGGTGATATTGGCGACTTCACTGTCGGTCAGCTCCATGCCGACGGTGAACCGGGCCAGCATCGGCAGCATCACATAATAGACGAACGCTGCCCCGGTGGAGAACAGGATCGGCGCCAGGACAAGGTAAGGCCAGAAGGCGCCGCGCTCATTCTTGTAGAGGCCGGGCGCCACAAAGGCGTAGACCTGCCAGGCCACGAAAGGGAACGCCACGAAGATGCCGGCGAACAGCGCCAGCTTCAGCTTCGCGAAGAAGAACTCCATCGGCGCGGTGTAGATGAAGTCGAGCTTCGTGCCGCGGATCTCCTGCGCCATCCGGGCGAAGGGACTCAGCAGGAATTCGTAGATGTCCTGGGCGAAGAAGAAGCAGCCGACCGTCGCCACGGACAGCGCCAGCAGGCTCCAGATCAGGCGGGAGCGCAGCTCGGTCAGATGCTCCAGCAGCGGCGCGCGGGAGGATTCGACCTCATCGTCCAGGATTTCCGGCTGTTCGTCCTTGGGGGGCGTGTGGGTCATGCCGGGTCCCCCTTGGGATCAGGGTCGGTCCCGGTTTGCGGCTTTGCCTCCGGCTCAGGCTTCACACCTGATTTCGTTTCATCTTTTATTTCCGGCGTTTCCGGCGAGGTCTGCTCCGCCAGCTTCGTCGCGGCCTCGGACCGTGACTGCGCCATCACGGCAGAGTTCACGTCCTTCTCATAGTCGGACAGGTCGCTCGTCGCCTGCTTCAGAGAATTGGAAATCTTCAATTCTTCGATTTCCTTGCGCAGGTCCTCGAGTTCACTCTGGCGGGCGATATCGTCAAAAGCGGCCTGGAACTCGCGCGCCATGGCGCGGCCCTTGCCCACAAACTGGCCAAGGCGGCGCATCATCATCGGCAGGTCCTTGGGCCCGACAATAATCAGGGCCGCAACGGCCAGCACCATAAGTTCGGTAAAACCGATTCCGGGCAGCATGGGGTGCGCCCTCCGTCAGGGTTCAGGACGAAGCCTTGGTTTCGTCCTTCTGAGGCGTGACGTCGACCATTTCTTCCTTGTCGACCGCCTTGGGTTCCTCTTCATCCTTGAGGCCCTTGCGGAATGCGCCAATGCCTTTGGCCATATCCGTCATGATTCCAGAGATCCGGCCCCGGCCGCCAAACAGCAGCAGCGCGACGATCACAACGATCAGCAATTGTATCCAGCTGGGGGCCATGCCGGGTGTCTCCTTGAAGTTTCTGCAAGTATAGGCGCCGTGACTGTCTGGAACAATGGGGCGAAGCTGCTTAAAGGTCAGCGCATGCGTATTGCCACATGGAACGTCAATTCGATCAAAGCCCGCTTCCCGACTGTGCAGGAAGTGTTACAGAACATCGATTGCGATGTCGTCTGCCTTCAGGAACTGAAGTGCGAGACGGATGCCTTTCCCTACATGGAATTGGAGGAAGCCGGCTGGAACTGCGCCGTGCTGGGCCAGAAAAGCTATAATGGCGTGGCCCTTTTGTCGAAATATCCGCTCGAGGATGTGACGAAAGGCCTCCCCACCATGGAGGACGATCAGGCCCGTTTCATCGAGGCGCTGGTCATGGCCGACCGGCCGGTTCGCGTCGGCGGGCTCTATCTGCCCAACGGCAACCCGGCGCCGGGCCCGAAATTCGACTACAAGCTCGAATGGATGGCCTGCCTGCTGGATCATGCCCGCGAGCGGCTGAAGGCGGAGGAGCCTTACGTGCTGTGCGGCGACTACAACACGATCCCCACGGCGGTGGATTGCTGGGACGAGACGAAATGGGCCGATGACGCCCTCGCCCTGCCCGAAACGCGCGAAGCCTTCCGCCGGATCAAGAACCTCGGCATGGCCGATGCCTTCGAAATCACCGACGGCCGCGCCCACCAGTACACCTTCTGGGATTACCAGGGCGGCGCCTTCCAGAAGGATCACGGCATCCGGATCGACCATTTGCTGGTCTCCCCGCAGGCCGCCGACCGGCTCCAGTCCGTCGAAATCTACCGCAAGGCCCGCAGCCTGGAGAAGCCGTCAGATCATGTGCCGGTGATCGGCGTCTTCGAGGACTGAGGCCTGCCCACGATGTGACGTGTCATCCCGGAATTTGCGCAGCAAATATCCGGGACCCGGTTCGTGGTGGCAGGCTCCGCTCACCCCACCCTATCTTGCTTTCTGACACCTGAATTGGGGGAACAAACTCACGAAGCGGCCTCTTTGAGCCCTGTCTCAATTGCCATAATAATCTTTTCGGCTTTAAGAGTAGAGAAACTGATCCCCTTCAGCCCAAAAAAATCCGCTGCCAAGCGAACTGCATGTCGAAGTGATTGAACAATATAGTCATCTATGACTCCACCATCAGCCACTGATTGAGGAACCACAATTTGTACCACAAGGCCTTTTTCCTTCTTGGAAAAATGGCCCAACTTGAAGCCCTCGAAGTCCGGCTTCGAGACTGATCCTGGAATGAGGAAGATCGGATTGATCCACGCTTCCGATCCATCATTATAATCGTAGTCCCGCTCATTCGCGGCAATTTTCATCGCCATGTTGAGGGCTATATGGATCGGAGTCCCTTTTTGTTCAGGTCCGCCGAAATGGTTACCAATCGCGATCATTGCCCTTTTCCCGCTGCCCTGGCTGATTGAGCCCAAGGTTCAAGATTTAATGGTCCCGGATTCTGGCTGACCATCTGACGCTCCAAAGTGATCATTTCTCTTCGTGCCCCTGAAGCTATCGGGAAGATGTCTTTATCAGCAAGCAAGCGTAGGGTGGATTGAGGCGAAGCCGATACCCACCAGACGGTGTTGCAACCTGAGATATTTTCGCGGCTCCGGCAAGCGCTCGCAATTGGCATGATCGGCGTGTTCGAGGACGAGTTCACAGAACCGGAAGTCGCGCCAACGCCCCATGGTGGGTATCGCTCCGCTCAACCCACCCTACCTTGCTGAGCCCTGCGTTCCCTCCGCAGTCATCCTTCGACTTCGCTCAGGATGAGTCCGCACTTTGTGAGCGCTCTTGGCTCGAGCGAAGTCGAAGCACGCGCGCGGCTTGCTTCCTTAACTAGTTCACAGAGCCATACGTCGCGCCGGCGTCCTGGAAGTAGGCGCGCCAGAAGCCTTTGACGTCTGCGACCGGCAGATCATAAATCTGGCGGGGCACGACACGGGCGACAACGTCGACGCCTTCCAGCTTGGGCGTCGTCTTGGCCAGCTCCGATTCCAGATAGGCGTCATAGTCGGCGCCCATCTTGTAGAAGGAGAAGCCGCCGGAATGCTGCATCAGGTCTGACACCAGAACGACGCGGCGCCCGGCCTGTTGCGGCTGGAAGTCCGCCCGGTCGGAGATCGAATAGATCGCCTCGCTGAGCGGAGAGCTTGGCTGCTCCTTGTCCATCAGCGCTTCTTCCACCGTGCCGACCAGCGGCTGGTAGAATTTTGTCTGCCAGGCCTGTTCGATCATCTTCGGGTTCTGCGTGATCGGGTTGGCGGCAGCCGCGCTGCCCGGCGAGCAGGACGTATACAGAACTTTCGGATTGTACGGGTCTGCCGCGTTCGGCACCATGACACTCAGCTTGCCGTATTTCGGCAGGGCGCGGGCTTCGTCATTCACCAGCTCGCGCACCCAGTCCATGTCGTTCGGATTGAACGGGTCCGACTGGTCGATCAGGAGGATCGTGTGCGCCGGATCCTTGCGGTCCACCCGGCAGCTGTTCTCCGGCATGACCGCAGGCGGCTGGCTGAAGGCAACCAGCGCGAAGAGGCCGAACACGCCCGTCAGCATGGCGCCGATGGCGCCGCGCCAGAACCAGGGACCCCGAGTATGCCTGCGTCTTGCCATGTCCTGTTTTCTCCTCAGGCGCGGCGAGCCTGGTCAACGGGGACATGCGTGTCGCCCTTCGACTGCTTCGCTTCGCGGACCTTGCCGATTTCTTCGACAACTTTCTTCTCGATGGAGGACAGCCCCTGCTGGACGTGCTGGATATGCTGCTCCAGCCATTCACGGCAGATGTTCAGGGCCGTGATGTTATTGTCGATCGTCTTCATGGCCGCCTGCGCCTGCTCGCGCTCCTTGGCCAGTTCATAGGACGGCAGCTGCGGCGTGACGATCTCGTCGAAATAGGCCGGGCAAGCTGCCTGATCGCCGAGGCGGTCGCGGTTGGCATTGCGGGCGCGGCGGTGTGCCTGGCGGTAGGCCACTTTCAGGCTGCGTTCCTGGTCTGCCGCCCGCGAGGCAATCGCGATGGCGAAGTCACGCCGGGCATCGAGCAGGTTCATCGCCTTTTCGATCTCACGCTTGGCAGCCACATGGCGGGACTGTTGCGTCTCGAACCACTGGCGGCAGCTGGTGAAGTAATCCGACAGGTCATCCCGCACGGCATTGCGCACAGCCTGGCGGCGCTCATAGGCCTTGCGTTCCTTGCGCCACACGCGGCCATAGCCGGGATAGCGGTCAGAAATGCGGTCATACCCCTCATAGATGGCCAGGCCGAAAACCGTCAGCCCCATGAACAACAGGCCGAGCGCGATGAAGCTGTCGAGGCCGAAGATGTTCGGGAACATCGACACAAACACTTCAGACGGCGAGATTGAGAACAGGGAGAAGGTTCCGAGCCCCGCCTCTGCGTCTGTGCTGTGCAGGCCCGTTTCCACCGCATCGCGGAAGTGGGCAACAAAGAAGTTCAGCAGGATGCCCGAAGCGATACAGACCGTCGCGACCGTTCCGCCGATCACCTTCTTGATAATGCTGGGGCTGTTGAGCGCATAACGCAGGCCGAAGAAGCCGGCGACCACGCCGAGGCAGACATTCACGGCGCTCACACCGAAAGCGATCATCATGCCGCCGATCAGGCCATTCGCCTGCGCGTCCTTGAACAGCAGCGCATTGAAGCCGCCTTCGAGGATCATGATGAAGACGAGAATCGCAATCGCCTGCTCGACATTCTTCTTGATGTCCGGCGTGCGGTCTCCGATCCGGTCGCCATGGCGGGCGCGGAACTGCTGCAGCTCGATGATCGCTGCGGAGTGGGTTTCCTTGGCATCCGCCGTATCGTCGGTCTCATAGTGACGATACTCGTTCTCTTCCGACTTGATCGCTTCGCGCAGCTGGTCGGGGTGAATGTCGATCGGCGTATAATCAGCAATATAGTTGCGGACGCTGGCCGAGGCGGTGGACATCCAGGTGCCGAGGCCGCGGCGCACTTCTTCCGCGCGCTCGGCGATCATCTGTTCGCGCTCGCTCCACTGGTCCTGTGTGATGGCCTCCGACACCGGCAGGCCATCCTGGGCATCGGCCTTCGCATCCTTGCGGGTCATCTGGCGGCTGATTCCCAGCTCGCCCTTGGCTCTTTTGCCTTTCAGGCCGTGGTCGGCCAGGTCATTGGGAAGCTCAAGCGGCTTCACCTTGGTCTGACAACCGACATCTGCGCCCCAGCGCACAGTGTTCTTCGCCATAACGCATCCTCATTAACAATACGGGCAGGAATATTAACTGTCCGCAGAATGCGCAGGCTTGGTTACCAAGTACCTAAAGCCGCCGTGTTATGTGCAATTCGTAATGTTGATCAGAGCGCGTCGGTCAGCGCGGTGAAGAACTCGTCTGTCGACTGGTAGATGACCGACATATCGCCTGAAGACAGGTACGCCACCGGCGGCAGGCCGAGTCTTTTAGCTTCATGCTCGATGCCGTCTTTCCAGCTGCCATTGGTTTCCGTGCCGGAGATCGTCATGGCCGGGACGTCGACGAAACAGCCATCTGACAGAATCGGATCGTCATGCAGCGCGCCCGTCAGTTCGAATGTGAAGGTCGGCGCATCCAGCCGCTCCTGCAGCATCCCAATCGCTTCGCCCATCAGGTCCTTGTTGTTCCGGAGGAAAGCGATGTCGCCAATGCTTTTGCGCCAGAGATTCTCGAACACCCAAGTTTCCCCGAAAATCCCCCAGGAACTCCTGAAGGCCATTAACGAGAGGCGCGCGCCGGCGGGATTCGTCACGGCCTGCTCAATGGCCTTGGCGATCCATTCCGGCTGCAGCTCGCCCAGCTGGTCATAGTTGAAGCCGCAATTGGCAAACACGGTGAAAGCGATCCGCGTTTCTCCCGACAGAGTGACCCGCGCACAGATACCGTTCGAAGATCCGGTGCCGGTGAGCACGACATCTTCCAGCTCCATCCGAGCGAGGAAATCCCTGACCAACTCACATTGGCCCGCCTTGTCGGTCAGAGACGGATTGCCGCCGAATCCCGGCCGCCGCACGGAAATGACGCGGAAGCCCGCGGCCTGCGCCATCTGGCAGAAATGCACCGTCGGCCAGCAACTGACATCCAGCGACTGAAGGATCACAAGCGGTCGCAGCTCGGGATCCCCCTCAATCATATATTCCAGTGAGGCCCACTTGCCATTGAAGCGATGCACCTCCCGGCCCAAAGGGTCGGTGGATATGGGCCAGGTTGGCTCGACCCGCTTATCCATTGCAAAAATTCGATCCAGCAAAACCACGTTCCTGTCTGCTGCAATTTCCAGAGTTCCAAATGGCTGAACCAGCCTGCCCCCCGAATCGAGGGAATATTAACCCGCGCGAGGGCAAAGACTGAAGGCCCTGAGGAAAAATTACCCTTTCTTACTTAGTCTCATCAGGCGCGCGGACGTCCGGCGCGTCCGTAAACGGCCGGATGCCGAAACGGGGATAGATCTCGCTTGGGAAGTAGACGGTGTCGCCCTTTGACACGAGTTTGATCGTCTTGATGGCTTTCAGATCCTCCACCGGATTGCCCGGCATCAGGAGGAAGTCCGCCTTCTTGCCAGGTTCGATGGACCCGATCTCATCGCCCAGCCCCATATAGTCTGCCTCTTCCAGCGTGGCGCGGGCGAGAATCTCGGCCGGGGTGAAGCCGACATTCTGGTAGAGTTCCAGTTCGCGGTGGAGGGTCAGCGCGCCGCCGAGATCCGTGCCGAAGACGATGAAGATGCCGCGATCCTTCATGCGCCGGATCGTGTCGGTGATCTGGTCGAAGGCGCCCTTATAGGCAGCGTCCTCTTCGGGGCTGCCGATGGCGGACCAGGCCGCCTTGGACTGGCGCTGGATGGCGACCGGCATGTGATCGACATAGTCGGCCATGCCTGCCTGCGTCTCGCCATTTCGCGACAGGAGCAGCGCCTCATGGATGGCATAGGTCGGGTCGATGGCGACGCCCTTCTCGGCCATCAGGTCCAGCGTGTGCTGCACAGCCGGGCCATCGAGATCCAGCCCTGGCAGGCGTTGCAGGGCGGTCAGACGGAGCAGCGTGCGCGTGTCTTCGCCCTGCGCCAGAACCCAGCCCAGCATGACCTGGTTGATATGGGTCATCTCGTCATAGCCGGCCTCGATCATGTGGTCGGCATCGGTGAAGGCCGGGACGTGGCCGGTGACGCGCAGGCCGCGTTCCTTCGCCCGCTTCACAATGGCCGGCACCCAGGCCGGGTTCATCGAATTGTAGACCTTGATCTGGAAGAAATCGCCCTGATCGGCATACCAGTCGACCGCCGCGACGGCCTCTTCCTCGCTGTTCACGAGGATGCCGTTATTGGAGCTGAACGGGCTTTTCCCCTCAATAAAGCCGGAGCGGACAATGCGCGGCCCGGCCAGCGTGCCGGCGTCGATCTTTGCGATCAGCTCGCTCAGCACGGCATTGTCATTGCCCATGTCGCGGATCGTCGTCACACCGGCGGCGATGTTTTTCAGGGCCGCGTCCTGGCTGACATGACCGTGCATGTCGATCAGGCCCGGCACCAGCGTTCCGCCCTGCCCGTCGATCACATAGGCACCGGACGTATCCATGTCGTCTGCTGACACTGCCGTGATGACGCCGTCCTCCACCATGACGGTGGATGGTTCTGTCAGGGCTTTGGCCTCTGCATCGAAGACCCGGACGTTCGTAATTGCCAGCGGCGCGTCGAATTTGTGGGCCGTTTCAGCCTGGATGGTTTCCAGCCGCTCGGTCGAAAGCCGTGCGGCGAGTTCTTTCAGCTGCGTGTCGGCGGCTTCATAGCCTTCCCGCACGATCACGAAGCGCGGTGAGATATAGGCGAACAGGCTGCCGTCGGCTTCGGCGAGAAAATAAGTCGGGTCGACATCGTCGCCGACCAGCGCATAGGCCGTTGCCTCAACCGGGCCGCCGTCTCCGTCCACGGTCACGCTTTCCAGCGCGTCGAGCGACAGCTCACCCGCGGGCCAGGCGGGCAGCTTGTTGTCTGCATCGGCCAGCAGGGCCTTCGCATAGACCGCCAGCGCATAGGGCGTGCCGTTCTGCGGGATGTAGACGGTCGGCTCGCTGGCCTCCGCCGAGCCAGGGCCGGTCGTGTCGGTCCAGCTGGCCGTGCCGTCTTCCAGCGCGAAGGTCTCGTGGATCTCGTTGCCGAACGTCGTTGCGCCATCGACCGTCCAGCCGACCGGCAGGCCGTCCTCGCCCAGCACGATGGTCTCGGCCAGTGTCGGACCGCGGCCATTGTTGCGATATTCATAGTCCACCGTGACCGTGTCGCCTTCGGTGGTGGCGGTAAGTTCGCCGATCGTCTTGTCGAACAGGCGGATCGCGAAAGTCTCGGTCTCCGGCGCCGGGGCTTCCGCCACCTCGGTAACGGGTTCCGCTTCCGGCACGTCAGCCTCGTGCGTGCAGGCCCCCAACAGGAACAGCGCGCCCAGCGCCGTACAGCCAACCCGATCCAACATGCCCATGCTCCTTTACGCTCGCGCCGCTCCATCTGGAACGATTCTGAACAGCATAGGTGGCACATCGCGCCGGAAGAGAAAAGTTAAGGTACAGGGCGGCACAGGGCCCCAGCACGTGCGACGCCCGTGAAGGCGCTTGGTGTGGGTTTGGTTTTTTGGGGGTCAGGTCCGGCTTCAGGTTTCCGGCAGGGGCAGAGTCAGGGGGCAGACCGGCGCTCTGCGGCGGGCGGCAGTCGCGTTGCGGCGTTCGCGAGGTTCGCGCAATTGCGCGGCATAGGCAGGCGACGCCGCCCGGCCATCGCAAGCTGCCGCGAGCCGGTCATTGAAATGCGCTCGCGGCTTTGACCACGCACGTTCGGCTTTCTGTCCGGGGATCCACTCGATCCGGACCAGATAGACGCGGAGGTTCGGCGTGAGGCTCCAGCGGTACACGACGCCACGCCCATAGGCGGCGCGGATCTGCGCGCGCAGCATGAGCACCTGGACCCAGATCAGGGGCCAGAGAAAGGTGAGCTGCGGCGGAAACCAGGCGGGTGGATGAAAGAGTGACATGGCGTGCACTATACGTCAGGCCACGGAGGTGTCGGATAAGTTTCTTTTTGGGGTAGCAGTTACTGCAGGATGAGGTGGTTCTTGTGGCGGATAAGTCCCGCCACGTGTCATCCCGGAAAGCGCACAGCGCTTATCCGGGATGACAGTAACGCGCGTTCACATGACCGGAGGCGGATTACATCCGTCTACGTCATGACTTCACATGACCCAACATGATCATACCGGACTATAGATGACTATACCGGACCACGCCGGACCAGAGTCAGCTTGCCGCCCGGATGAGCTGGCCAGCCGGCGGATTTCCGTGGGGCATAGTCGATGCCGGGAACGCTTTCGAAAAAGGGCGCGCCCGCTTCCGGCAGGACCAGCGCCGTCAGCTGCCCGCCATGCACGGCGGCAGTGTCGATGCCTGTGGCATGAGGGAAACAGGCCGGGCCGTCCAGCCAGGGCTGATGGCCGAAGATGACATGGCCGAACCGGCCGTCATAGATGTCTGCCCAGAACGGGTCGCCCGGCTGGTTCGCCCCCAGCGCCAGGAACTCTCCAGTCTCCGCGGAAACGTAACGCGTGCGCAGGATCTTCCGGAAGGCCTTGGCCCGGCGGCCATGCCACTGGCTGGCTTCCTCCACCGTCTCCGGAAAACTGCGCTGCGTGCCCGAAATGCCGCCATGCACGACCAGCGCGCCCCATTCCGGCAGGTGAAGGAACGGGACGGCTGTGGCGAGGTAGGCGCGGTCATCTTCCGACAGCTCTGCATCCAGCGCGGGCAGCTCCGGCGCTTCGCGGGCCATGGTGCGCGCCACTTTCGGGCGTTTCTGCGTGTTTACATGATACCGCCGGTGGCGGTCTTCATGATTACCTTCGACGAGCACCACTTCATACAGCGCGATCTCGCTCAGTTGGCGGACGAATTTCACCACGCCCGCGGGGGCTGGCCCCTTGTCGACCAGATCGCCGACAAAGACCAGCCGGTCACCGGCGCCAAGGCCGAGCTTCGCCACCAGCGCCTCAAGCGGCCCGAGGGCGCCGTGCACGTCTCCGATGATGGCGGTTGTCATTAGCGCATTTCCATCCTGCGGCAGGGATAGCAGCACCGGCCACGCCCGTGAAGCGCGCCGGCCTTTCCTGCCGCATTGACGAATGCCCTTGCAGGTGGAACCTAGCGGACATGCTGAACCGTCCTGCCAGACCCGTCACCGCCGCGATGCTGATTGCCTCGCTTCTCGCTTCCACCCCGGCCGCCCTGGCCGACGCGCCTGTCAGGACGATCTATGCCGATGCGACGCTGATTGACGGCACCGGCGCCCCTGCCCTCGAACATCAGGACATCATCGTCGAGGGCGAGCGCATTATCGCAATCGTGCCGCATGACGACACCGCCGCGCAGGAGCCGGCGCCTGCCCTCATCGTCGACCTCTCCGGACAGTATGTCATCCCCGGCCTGATCGACACGCATGTGCACATGGCGACGCCGCCCGCGCCTGCCATGGCGAAGGCCATGCTGCGCCGGAACCTCTATGGCGGGGTGACCGCCGTGCGCGACATGGCCGACGATGTGCGCTCGGTCTCGGAACTGGCGCGCGAGGCCCGTTACGAGGAAATCCCCGGCCCGGACATCTATTATGTCGCCCTCTTCGCCGGGCGGATGTTCTTTGCCGATCCGCGCGTCGCGGCAGCCAGCCGGGGCTACAAGCCCGGCACCGCGCCGTGGATGCAGGCGATCGACCGGGAGACGGACCTCGCCGAGGCCGTCACCCTCGCCCGCGGCACGGGCGCCACCGCGATCAAGATCTATGCCGACCTGCCGGGAGACCTTGTTGCCGCGATCACGGCGGAGGCACAGCGTCAGGGCCTGAAAGTCTGGGCGCACAGCGCGGTGTTTCCCAGCAAGCCCTCCGAAGGGATCGATGCGGGCGTCGATACGGTCAGCCATGTCTGCTATCTCGCCTATGAAACCGGGACGCAGATGCTGGACGCCTATGAAGACCGCACGCCGGTGGACGAGACCTATCTGGAACTGCCGGAAGACCCGGTGATGGCCGGCCTGTTCGCCCGCATGGTGGATCAGGGCACCATTCTCGATGCAACGGGCAGCCTGTTCGTGCTGCAGGAAGCCGCGCGCAAGGCAGACCCGAACGCCAAGCCCCTGCGCTGCACCGGCGCGGCCACCACGCGGCTGACCCGGCAGGCCTGGAAGGCGGGCGTGCCGATCTCGACCGGAACTGACACGGTCTCCGGCGCGGACCATGCCTGGCCGGACGTGTATGACGAGCTCTTCTTCCTGGCAGAAGACGTCGGCATGCCGCCGGTGGAAGTGATCCACTCGGCCACGGAAGTCGGCGCTGAGGCCATCGGCGTGGCAGATGAAATGGGCACGGTTGCGTCCGGCAAGCTCGCCAATTTCGTCGTGCTGGCGGACGACCCGCTGGCCGACATCGAAAACATCCGCTCCATCCGGATGACGGTGAAGCGCGGCACACAATACCGCCGGGCGGACTATCCGCCGGTGACTGAAGAGGAAATGACCGATGTCCATTGACCGGAGAGGCTTCCTGGCCGGTATCGCCGCCGTGTCGGGCTGCGCCGCGGCGGGGCCGCAGGTGGCGGGCGGTGCTATGGACGGCGCGAACAGCGACATGATCGTGGTCAACGCCCTCGGCGGGCTCGGCGATCCGAACCATCCGGGCGTGCCCGGCGTGTCCCCCCGCGTGCTGGCCGAGGCGCACGCCTCCGGCCTGACGGCGGTGAACGTCACACTCGGCTATGTGGCCGGGCCCAGGGATCCTTACGAATACTCCGTGGACGACATTGCGGAAACCGATGCGATGGTGCGGGCGCATCCGGATGACCTGATGAAGATCTACACCGCCGCCGACATCCGCCGCGCGAAGGATGAAGGCAAAATCGGCCTCATCTACGGTTTTCAGAACGGCGCGATGATGGGCGACAAGCCGGAACGGGTCGACACGTTCACAAACCTCGGTGTACGTGTCTTCCAGCTGACCTACAATCCCGCCAACCAGCTGGGCGATGGCTCCATGGCGCCGGAGAACCGGGGCATCACGGCGCTCGGCCGGGAGGTCATCGCGCGCTGCAATGCGAACCATGTGATGGTGGACCTGTCGCACAGCGGCGAACAGACCTGCCTCGAGGCGGCGCGCGCCTCCGCCCAGCCGGTCTCGATCAACCATACGGGCTGCCGCGCCCTGACGGATCTGCCGCGCAACAAGACCGATGAAGAGCTGCGCCTGGTGGCCGAGCGCGGGGGCTTTGTCGGCATCTATTTCATGCCCTTCCTGAATCCCACCGGCCACGCGACGGCCGAGGATGTGGTGGCGCATCTGGAGCATGCCGTGAACATCTGCGGCGAGGACCAGGTCGGCATCGGCACCGATGGCAGCGTCACGCAGATCGACGATCTCGCCGCCTATGAAGCCGTGCTCGCCAAGGAGATCGCGGAGCGCCGCGCCGCCGGCATCAGCGCCGCGGGCGAACGTCCGGATACGTACCCGTTCGTGGTGGACCTGCGCGGCCCGGACCAGTTCCGAAAACTGCAGCGCCTGCTGGCCGCGAAGGGCTGGAGCGAGGCCCGGATCGAAAAGATCATGGGGCTGAACTTCATGCGTTATGCGGAGACTGTCTGGGGCGCTTGAGCGGCTTTTGGAAGCCCGCCTGCCTTAGCCGAGCGCCTTCTCAAGCAGGACCGTCGTCAGGCCGCTGTTCCATTCGAGGTCCGGATACTGGTCGATCTCGCGGTAGCCGCGGGCGGCGTAGAAGGCGCGGCTTCCTGTGTTGAACGTGTCGGTTTCGAGCCGCGCGGCGGGGTGCCCCGCGCGGGCGATCTCGCCCTCGGCAAAATCCATCAGCTGCGTGCCGACACCCGTGCGTTCATGGTCGGAATGGACATGCAGGGCATGGACGAAGTCCCCCTCCCAATGGACGAACCCGGCCACCACGCCGCCGCGCGTCGCGACGTGGAACTGATGCCCCCTGGCATCAACATATTCCGTAGGCCGATCACCCTGCCGGTAAGCCTCCGCCGCCGCCGCCGTCAGCTGCGGCAGCCAGGTGCGCTCGAACGTGTTGTGCAGGATGGCGATGAGGGCATCGCGATCAGCGATCTGAGCGGGGCGTATTATAGCTATTTCGTCACCTCCCGTGACCTTGCCTCAGAGCGGAATATTATCGTGCTTCTCGCGCCTGCTTTCCAGCGAAGATCGTAGGGTGGGTTGAGGCAAAGCCGATACCCACCACACCGCGCCCGCCGCGAGCCCCCCGGTGGGTATCGCTACGCTTGCTGAGGCAGGTCAGAATGGCGGATAAAGTAGTACAATTGATGACGAAGCATGGTTCCCGCACATGCCCCATTTAATGAAGGCAGAGCCTTGGTCACAATTTGTAAACGGTGCCGTGTTTGTTGGAGAAAGTCGTGGCAATCTTTGGTTTACAAACATGCGAATGGAATGGGCAAATCTCCTAACTCTGGATCGTCTGGGAGATCCAAAATACACAGCGAAGAAGTTTCGACCGCCTTACACGCAGGATTTAGAGCGCATCCTCTTTTCTCCCTCTTTTCGTAGACTAGCAAATAAAACGCAAGTTCATCCCCTTTACGATAACGACCACATCCACAACCGGCTTATTCATAGCCTCGAAGTTACTGCAGTCGGCCGTTCCCTTGGCCTTGAAATCGGAGAATGGCTCTCAGAAGATCGAGCGGAAATCACCGAGGATTTGGTCCCCACTGTCGCAGGTTTAGTTCAAACTGCGTGCATGGCTCACGACATCGGAAATCCCCCATTTGGACATTCGGGCGAGCAAGCAATCGGCTCTTGGTTCAAAGCCCAATTCATGAGCCCAAAAGGCATTATGAAAGAGATCACCTCAAACCAACGACTAGAGTTCGAGGCGTTCGAAGGAAATGCGCAAGGGTTCCGCATGCTAACCAGAACAGAAATGTACACGGATGAAGGAGGTTTCCGCCTCACCCATGGATCTCTGGCAGCCTTCACAAAATATCCAACATCCGCATTTGTAAAACCACACGTAGGCAACGAGGGAAGAATTGATCATAAACTCTATGTCGGCTTAAAGAAATTCGGCTTGTTTGAGAACGACGTAAAATCTTTTGAAGATATTGCCTCTACGGTTGGATTGCCCAGATCCGACACAAGAGATTCTCAAGGCAGATTTGTCGGGTCTTGGTGGCGACGACACCCACTTTCCTTCCTTATGGAGGCAGCAGACGACATCTGTTACAATATCATGGATCTGGAAGATGCCTTTCTGGCGCAAGATCTCGAATACCAAACCGTCATAGACTTATTAGAACCCATTCGGTCAAAATCAAACAAGCAGTACACACGAACAAGCGAAACAAGCACGATTTCAAGGTACCGGGCGCAATCAATTTCCGGCGCTATTTCAGCCTGCGCTGACGCGTTCAAGGCAAATTACAACGAGATCATGGATGGAGAATTCTCCAGCTCACTAATAGAGGCCTCAAGAATTTCCTCGGAATTTCAAACCATCAAGGACACTGCTAAATCTCGAATATTTACTTCTGCGCGAAAAACTGAATTGGAAGTGTACGGACGCAACGTTCTACACAAAGTTCTGAATGGGCTTCTTCCGCTCATGAATGAAGCTTATGATCTTAACTGGGAAATTGAGAAGTTGAGCTCATACCACAAGCAATTGGTTAGGACTCTTCAATATCCAATTGATACAGCATCGACCCCATATGACGCACTTCATTCTCTAACAGATTTTGTATCAGGAATGACCGACCGCTACGCCGTCAAAGTAGCAAAAATGTTGGGGTAATCTTAGAATTACCGTTCTGATCGCCCAACACTTGGCTCTTAAAGCGGAATATTGTCGTGCTTCTTCCACGGGTTTTCCAGCTGCTTGTTTTTCAGTGTACGGAGAGACTTTGCCACACGCCGGCGGGTTGAGTGGGGCATGATGATGTCGTCGATGTAGCCCTTGCGGGCGGCGACGTACGGGTTGGCGAAGTTGTCTTCGTACATCTTCGTGTGCTCGGCGATCTTTTCGGCGTCGCCGATGTCTTTGCGGAAGATGATTTCAACCGCGCCCTTGGCGCCCATCACGGCGATTTCGGCCGTCGGCCAGGCATAGTTCACGTCGCCGCGAAGGTGTTTCGAGCTCATCACGTCATAGGCGCCGCCATAGGCTTTCCGTGTAATGACGGTGACTTTCGGCACAGTGGCCTCGGCATAGGCGAACAGCAGCTTCGCGCCGTGCTTGATGAGGCCGCCATATTCCTGCTTGGTGCCCGGCATGAAGCCCGGCACGTCCACGAAGGTGACGATCGGGATGTTGAAACAGTCGCAGAAGCGCACGAAGCGTGCCGCCTTGCGGGAGGCGTCGATGTCCAGAACGCCCGCCAGCGTCATCGGCTGGTTGGCGACGAAGCCCACGGTCGAGCCTTCGATGCGGCCAAAGCCGCAAAGCACATTGGCGCCGAATTTCGGGCTGATCTCGAAGAAGTCGCCCTCGTCAGCCACTTTCTCGATCAGCTCGCGCATGTCGTAAGGCGAGTTCGGGTTCGGCGGGATCAGCGTGTCGAGGCTCTCGTCCACACGCTCGACATCGTCGAACACGTCGCGCACCGGCGGGTCTTCGCGGTTGGAGCCCGGCAGGAAGTCGATCAGGCGGCGCATCTGCACCAGCGCCTCGATGTCGTTCTCGAACGCGCCATCCACAACGCCTGACTTCGCCGCATGCACGGAGGCGCCGCCGAGGGATTCGTGGGTCACTTCCTCATTCGTCACGGTTTTCACCACGTCCGGGCCGGTGACGTACATGTAGGAGGTGTCCTTCACCATGAAGATGAAGTCCGTCATGGCCGGGGAATAGACGTCGCCGCCCGCGCAAGGGCCCATGATGACGGAGATCTGCGGGATGACGCCGGAGGAGAGCACGTTCTCCATGAAGATGTCGGCATAGCCGGCGAGGCTGTCCACGCCTTCCTGGATACGCGCGCCGCCGGCATCGAAAATGCCGATCACCGGCGCGCCGACGCGGGCCGCCGCCTGCTGGACCTTCACGATCTTCGCGGCGTGCGCCTTGGAGAGCGAGCCGCCGAAGACGGTGAAGTCTTTCGAGAAGACGTAAACGAGGCGGCCATTGACGGTGCCCTGGCCTGTAACGACGCCATCACCGGGGATACGCTGGCTTTCCATGCCGAAGTCAGAGCACTGGTGCTCCACGAACATGTCATACTCTTCGAAGCTGCCCTCATCGAGCAGAACGGCGATCCGTTCGCGGGCCGTCAGCTTGCCTTTGGCGTGCTGGGATTCGATCCGCCGCTCACCGCCGCCGAGGCGGGCCTGTTCGCGTTTCTGCTCCAGTGCTTCGATCACATCCTGCATTCGCCCGGGCTCCTTGCCAAAAGAGTGTCATATGTTTTGTCCGAAGTGCTTGATAATCGCCCCAATTTCAATGGCAAGGGCAAGCGGGAGGCAATCTCGCCGCTCACCCAGCGGATTGCCGCAGCGTCACCGCACTTTCGGGGCGGGTTGCTGACAGGGCGGCCCATTCCTTGCTAGCGTCAGGATAGCCCTTCCGGAACGGGATTCTCCAATGCGACCTGCCCTGCGCCCCCTGCTGCGAGCGACTGCCTTTGCAGGCCTCGTCATGATCTCTGCATGCCTTGATGCCGCATCAGAAACGGAGTGCGGGCCGGATGCGCTGGGCGTTTCCCGCACGCTGATGCTGACGCCCGAGTCGCCGCCGCCTTATGAACTGCTGAAGCGCGGTGAAGTGATCCTCACCTTTGATGACGGCCCGGCCTGGCACCGCACCAAGCGCGTCATGAAAGAGCTGTCGAAAGAGTGTACACAGGCCACCTTCTTCCTTCAGGGAAACAAGGCGGAAGCCTGGCCGGGCATCGCAAGATCGATCCGCGAGGCCGGCCATACGGTCGGCAGCCACAGCTGGGACCATGCGAACCTGGCCGACCTGCCGCTGGAGGAAGCCGTGGCGAACGCTCTCCATGGGCAGGCGGCCGTGTCTGCGGCAATCGGAGAGGACACACCCCTCTTCCGCTTTCCGTTCATCGCCACCACACCGGAACTCTCTGAAGCGATCAGGGCCGAAGGCCTGATCGATGTCACCGTGACGGTGGACGGCGCCGACTGGACCGGGATTACCCCGGAAGACTCTGTCGCGCAGATCCTGACCATGCTGGAACAGCACAACCGGCGCGGCATGGTGTTGCTGCACGACCCGTTTTCCAGATCCGCTTGGCGCACGCGTCTTCTGCTGCAGTCATTGAAGTCTGAGGGTTACCGCGTCGTTGCGCTGGAACAACCGGGAAATTAATTCCCGTATCTGGCGAACTGGCATACATCCTGCACCTTCCGCCCGATACGAAACCCCTTTTCCGGCTGCCATGATTACCCAGATCCGAACTGCCCTGTTTTCCGCCATCCTGTTCGCCATCGGCTTCGTCGCTGTGGCGATCCCGCTGTCGCTCGGTCTGCGCGCGGCGACCCCGATGCCGGACCTGCTCGTCCTCAGCCCGAAGCTGGAGGCCTACAAGGCCGCGCCGGAGAAATACGACACGGTCTTCATCGGCAGCTCGCGTACCTTCTATCATATCCTGCCGGACGCCGTGGAAGCTGGCGCCGCAGAGGCCGGTTGCCCGGACTGGAAGGTTTACAATCTCGGCGTCTTCGGCCTGACCGGCGCCGAACAGGACTGGATGATCGACCAGGTCGTCGCCGCTGGCGGGGACTCTCTGAAACGCATCGTCATCGAGGACGCGCTGCCGAACGAGCGCACGCTGGACGGCGTCACCACCAACCGCGCACGCTATTTCAGCAGCCCGGACATGTGGCCCGCCCAGATCGCCAGCATCGCCTCCTATCCGGAATCGCTGCCGAAGCGCGTGTTCCGGGGCGGCATGTTCGCGCTGGGAACAGGCTTTGACCTCTCCGGTGTCGGCCGGGGCGCAGAACTCCTGTTCCCGCCGGGCGATCCGGAAGATCCGAAAAGCTTCGACCTGTCGAATGACGGCTTTGAGGCGCTGGGCTCGATCATGACGCCGGACATCGAAGCCCGCCGCAAGGATTTCGAAGACAAGCCGGAACAGTTCAAACAGGACCTTGCCCTCTATGGCGCCAGCAGCAACGAAGATGTCAGCGCCCGCGCCGCCTATCTGGCTCAGCGGCTTGACCGGCTGAAGGCGCGCGGCCTGAACGCAGCGCTTTATATCTCGCCGGACCTGCCGGAACTCGACCGGACACCGCGTACGGGCGAAGCGGTCAAAGCGCTTGGTGACTACAAGGTGCTGAACTTCAACCGGCCAGATGTCTATCCGGATCTGTTCGAGCGCGATCTCTGGTTCGACTTCAGCCATTTCGGCGAAACCGGCGCACGCATGCTGAGCCGCAAAGTGGGCGCGGAATACTGCGCCATGTCATCCACCGGAAAGGACACGGTCGCCAATGCTGTTCGTTGAAGCCCGCTTTTTCCTCTTTTTCGGCATCGTCTTCGGCCTCGTCTGGGCGCTGCGCAGCAATCTGTGGCGCAAGCGCGTCCTGACGCTGGCCTCCTATGTGTTCTATGGCGCGTGGGACTGGCGCTTCCTCGGCCTGATCATGCTTGTGACGATTGTCAGCTATCTGGTCGGCAATGCGGCCACCCTGCCCGAGTCAGAAACGAAAAAGCGCAAATGGGCGCTCGGCGCCGGTATCGTGTTTTCCCTGTGCGTCCTCGGACTGTTCAAGTACTTCAACTTCTTCGCTGACAGCTTTGTCGATTTCGCAGGCCTGATGGGCTTCAATGCCGGTCATGTGACGCTGAACCTCGTCCTGCCGGTCGGGATCAGCTTCTACACGTTCCAGGCCATCTCCTACATGGTGGACGTCCACCGCGGCGTGATCCATGCGCGGCGCAGCTTTCTGGACGTGGCGTTCTACATTGCCTTCTTCCCGCAGCTGGTGGCCGGCCCGATCGTGCGCGCCTCGGACTTCATCCCCCAGATGGACACCGCGCGGAAATGGAGCGATGTCGCCGTGCGGGCCAGCGTGGCCTTGTTCCTGGTCGGCTTCTTCAAGAAAGCCTGTGTCTCCGACAATATCGCGCCCTATGTTGACCTGATCTTTGCCGATCCGTCCGCCTACACCGCGCACAGCGTAATCGCCGGCGTGCTGCTCTATGGCATCCAGATCTATTGCGACTTCTCGGGCTATTCCGACATGGCCATCGCGACGGCGGGCCTGCTGGGCTACAAATTCCCGCCGAACTTCAACTCGCCTTACCTCTCGCGCGACATCCAGATCTTCTGGCGCCGGTGGCATATCTCGCTGTCCAGCTGGCTGCGCGACTATCTCTACATCCCGCTGGGCGGGAACCGCAAAGGCGACATGCGCCGCGATGTGAACCTGATGACCACGATGGTTCTGGGCGGTCTGTGGCACGGCGCGTCATTCAACTTCATCATCTGGGGCTTCCTGCACGGCCTCGCCCTCATGGTGGAGCGGACGTGGAGCGACCATGTTGCCAAGCGGTTCAACCCGATGGGCCTGATCGGCATCATCATCGGCACTGCGATGACCTATTACTGGGTGAACCTCGCCTGGATCTTCTTCCGTGCCCCGACGCTGGAGGAATCCCTCTCCATCGCGAAGACCTATATGACGTTCAGTTCCGAAGGCACGCAAAACCTGCCGGCCGTCGTGTGGCCGTTCATCCTGGCCATGGGCGTGTTCCACATCATCAGCCACGGGATCAAGCTGGGCGAGATGCTGGCGCAGATCCCGCCGGCCCGCTTCGCGCTGGCCACGGGGGCACTCGCCGCGCTGGCGCTGTCCTTCGTCCCGCTCGGCTACCGGCCCTTCATCTACTTCCAGTTCTGACAAGCTGGCATGGTTTAAAAGAACGCCCCGGATGTTCAGTCCGGGGCGTTTTTCCGTTGCGGCGCTTCTGGCCGGGAAGGTTTTACCAGCGTCTGTCGTGCCCGCGATAACGGGGCCCGCCGTGGGTCTGAGGAATACCCTGGATGCCTGTCACGCGGCCATGGCGGATCGTACAGCTGATACTTGTGTCGAACTCGTGCCGGCGGCCTTCGAGCTCCACTTCGCGGAAACGGACCGTGTAGCCGTGCCGGCCGAAAGGCTGGGCCCAGGCGCGGCTGTCAAAGTCGACATCCCGGAAGCCCATCCGGCGCGCTTCGCGGCGAATGCCGGCGCGGCAGGCGCGAATAGCCTCCCGGCCCATCCGGTCGCGCGCGTTGGGCGCATATCCGCGCTTCGCGCCGCGATAGCTGTACGCAGCCGGACGATAGTCATCCCGGCCATGCCCCACCCTGATAAACAGCGTGGAATTGTCACCAATATCCGTGACAACAGCGGCCCGGAGCTGCGGACTGTCCGCTGCGGCAGGGAGTGTGAAGAGCGCCGACGCAGCAAAGGCAACGGCGGCCGCTCCAGAAGTCATGACGTGTTTCATCATGCCCGACAGAAAACACACCGTACCGGAACCGATACTGAAATCCGCGTTCATTTCCGGTTGCTGCTCAAATCGGGCAGTAACCGGACGTTTCGACATAAAAATGACCGGTTCTGCCATAATTCGCCTGATGGGCGATTTTTTCAGCGGACAATTCGGGCATAACTGCAGTTTTCCCAACCATTCCTATAATTAAGGTGACGAAACTCCGTGACACAGGCATGCGGGTGGATAAACCGACAATCCAGAACGGATGGTGGAGCCATGAAAAAATCATTGGCCTTTACGGCAACGGCTGTTTCGCTCGCGGTACTGATGACTGCGTGCGGCGGTGGCGGCGGCGGAACGAGCAGCGGAGGCGACTCCGGCGGCATACCCACGCCTGTGTCTCCCCCTCCGCCACCACCTCCTCCCCCGCCTCCGCCACCACCACCGCCGCCGCCCCCTCCGCCGGCGTCTGCCGGGGATATCGCGTTTGAAACGCGGGCGAGCACGTCCCGTCTCCTGACGCAGGCGACGTTCGGCCCGACCACGGAAGATCTCGACCAACTGACCGGAACCAGCGGCGCGGCCTGGCTCGTCCAGGAATTCGCGAAACCGGCGACCCTCAACCTCGACTGGGTCGTGAACTTCATGGACCAGCCAAATTCCCGCACGGTCGAGGGCTATATCAATGACCGCGGCGGCGCAGCACCGACCTATTCCTTCTGGATCAACGCAATCACGGCGGATGACCAGCTGCGCCAGCGCGTTGCCTTTGCCCTGTCGCAGATCATCGTCGTGTCCCACCACGAAACCGCCAGCGCGACCTATAACCGGCCACGCGCGGTGGCTTATTACCAGGACATCCTCACCCGGAACGCTTTCGGCAACTATCGCGACATCCTGGAAGAGATTACCTATTCCCCGGCCATGGGGCTCTACCTGACCTATTACCAGAGCCAGAAGGAAGACCCTGCCACGCAGCGCATGCCCGACGAGAACTATGCCCGGGAAATCATGCAGCTGTTCACGATCGGCCTGAACGAGCTGAACCTCGACGGAACCGAGAAAACCGGCGCCGACGGACAGCCCATTCCGACCTATGACAATACCGATGTGACAGGGCTCGCCAAAGTCTTCACCGGGCTCAGCCTGAACAGCGCTGACTTTTTCGACTCCATCTGGGATGTGCCGGAAAGCCTGCAATCGACCCCGATGAAGGTGTTCCCCGAATATCATTCGACTTCGGCGAAGACCTTCCTCGGCGTCACGATCCCGGCGGGCACGAGCGGACCGGAGAGCATCGATATCGCGCTCGACACACTCTTCGAACATCCGAATCTCGCGCCCTTCATCAGCCGGCAGATGATCCAGCGAATGGTCACCAGCAACCCGTCACCGGATTATGTGAGGCGGGTGGCAACGGCTTTCGAGAACGGAAGCTACACCCTGCCGGACGGAAACACCGTCGGCGACGGCCGCCGCGGTTCCATGGAAGCTCTGGTTGCCGCGATCCTGATGGATGCCGAGGCACGGTCCGATGACATGCTGGCCTTCGACACATTCGGCAAGATCCGTGAGCCGGCCATCCGCTTCGTGCAATGGGCCCGTGCGTTCGACGCCTCCAGCGTCACACCGCAGAACTCGTTCGACCCTTATGACCCGACGACGCGGGCTGACCTCGGGCAGTCTCCCTATGAATCCCCGTCGGTCTTCAACTTCTACCGCCCGGGATATATCGCACCGGGCAGCGCCACCGGAGCCGTCGGCATGACTGTGCCGGAATTGCAGATCACGAACAGTTCCACCCTGGTCGGCTACGCCAATTTCATGGCGCACTTTGCCTTCGCCGAAGCACTGAATGGCAATGACCAGCACAATTCCAGCTTCATCCCGGACTATACCGATGAACGCGTCCTGGCGAGCGACCCAGCCGCCCTGGTCGATCATCTCAACACGCTGCTCGCTTCCGGCCAGCTGTCGGATGAAGTGCGGAACAATATCGTACAGACGGTTGGCGCCATTCCTTTGACGAATGAGAACGTCTCAAACTATGACGGACAGCTGACCCGGATCGGCACAGCCGTCCTGATGGTCATGACGTCCCCTGATTACCTTGTGCAGCGTTAGGAGACGGACATGACTCTTTCCCGCAGACACCTCCTCAAAGGCATCGGCGCCGGTGCGCTGAGCGCTGCAACGCTGACCACGCTTGGTAATGCCATGTACGGTTTCCAGGCGGCCAATGCCGCCGAAGTCACCGGCTACAAGGCGCTGGTCTGTATCTTCCTGCTGGGCGGATGCGACACGCACGATGTTCTCCTGCCTTACGACCAGTCGTCCTATGACAGTTTCCGGAATATCCGCAGCTCCATGTTCGGCGGATACAATGGCAGCCGGGACCGGAGCCAGCTGCTGCAACTGTCGCCCACCAATGCGAGCGATTTCGGCGGCCGCCAGTTCGCTTTGCCGCCGGAAATGAGCGGCGTGCACGACCTGTTTCAGTCAGGCAACGCAGCCTTTGTTGCCAATACCGGCCCGCTGATCCGGCCACTGAACCGCTCGCAATGGCAGAGCGGCACCGTGCCTGTGCCCAAGCAGCTGTTCTCGCACAATGACCAGCAGTCCACCTGGGCGGCGAGCGCACCGGAAGGCGCGCAATATGGTTGGGGCGGCCGGTTTGCCGATGCGTCCGTCCTGTCAGGGGCGAACACCAACCGGGAATTCAGCACCATCACGACGGTCGGGAACGAACTTTTCCTGACGGGACAGGAAGTTCTGCCCTACCAGATCGGCACGAATGGCGCGGACGAAATCGACATCCTCGACGATTTCAACAATTCCGACATCACGAACCTGCTGCGCCGCCATTTCTCGGCAGCCGATTCCAATGACAGCAACCTGATTGAAAAGGATGTGGCGCGGATCGCGGACAAGTCGGTTGTCCTCAATGAGGCCTACAACCAGGCCGTGGCGAACCTCGTCCCGATCTCGACCCAGTTCCCGCAATCCTATCTTGGCTCCCAGATGAAGGCGATCGCAAACGCCATCGCCATCCGGGACAGCCTGTCGGTACGGCGGCAGGTGTTCTTCGCAGCGATTGGCGGGTTCGATACCCACTCCACCCAGGCGGCTGACCTGCCTGGCCACCTCTCGGAAGTGTCAGCGGCGATCACCGCCTTCCACGCTGCCATGCAGGAGCTGGGCGTGGGCAATGACGTAACCACATTCACCGCGTCGGATTTCGGCCGCACGCTCGCCGCCAATGGCGACGGCACTGATCATGGCTGGGGCTCGCACCACCTCGTTGTGGGCGGCGCCGTTCAGGGTCAGCGGATCTATGGCGATGTGCCCCCGGCGGAATTCGGACACGACCAGGATGCCGACAGCGGCCGTCTGATCCCGACCATCTCCGTGGAACAATATGCCGAACCGCTCGGCCGCTGGTTCGGACTGAGCGATAACGAACTCGCCGCCGCCCTGCCGAATCTCAGCAACTTCACGGGCACCAACCCGGCGCAGAACATCCTGTAGCGCGGCCTGCGAACAGCTTAACCGAGGCCCCGCATCCAGGTTTCCAGCGCGCGCGCTTCTTTCCGGCGGGCTTCGGTGACGGCTTTGGCCTCGTCGTCCTCGCCCCATTGCTCGATCTGCCAGGCCTCATCGACGCGGGACACTTCGAACGCGTCGGCGGCAGACAGCTGTCCTTCGGCCACGGCAAGCGCCAGCAGCGCAGACCCGAACAGGCCGCAGGCATACACCGTGCCGGTCAGGCGGAAATCGTCCATGTCCAGGGCCACCTGACGGGCGGCTTCCAGCGACGCATCCGGCTGGGGCGAGGCAAGCACCCCCTCCACCGGCACCAGCAAGATGTCCAGCTCCTGCCCGGCCCAGTCGCGGACCGGGCGCCAATAGGCCTCTTGCCGCTCGACCAGTTCCACGGGCCCCTCAGCGAGGTGGCACACAAGGTCGGTTTCGCAATAGCGCGCCAGTTCGTCCGCCATTTCATCACGCGCCTCGGGCGTCCGGTCGATGGCGACATTGGCGAGCCGCGTGAGGTGCATGCTCATGAGATCGATGATTTCATCCTGATCGTTCCACTCGGCGGCAATGGCCCGGGCGAGCCGCTGGCTGGGCAAGCAAAGTGGCGCCCGGGCGGGCGTCTTGATGCTGCGCCCGTCGAGCGTAACGGTCCAGCCGCCCGGCATCTGCTCGGCGGCGGCCTCTTTGTAAAAGCGCTTCGGCTTATCGGAAGGAGAAGTTGTCATGGCCGCGCATTTACGCTGACCGGGGCCGGTTTCCAAGGGGCAAACCTGCGTGAGCGCGGCTATCGGGCAGAGGCGGGCAAAAACTTCAGGACACTTTCCCTAAGCGTGCCGAAATCGTGGTGAACCTCATGTGCGCCTGCGTCTTCCAGCTCATGCGCTTCGCCAAAGCCCCAGCTGACACCGAGGGTGCGGACGCCGGCCGCGCGGCCCATGGCGATGTCGTGGATGGCATCGCCGATCATCAGGCTCGCGCCGGGCGCCACGCCGAGGGCGCCCATGGCCTGCTCCACCATGTGCGGGTGCGGCTTGCCGGGGCCGTCATCGGCGCACCAGATCGTGTCGAAGAAATGCTCCAGCTGGTGCAGCTTGAACAGGCTGGCGATGCCGGCCCGCGTCTTGCCGGTCGCCATGCCAATCAGCCAGCCTTCGTCGCGCAGGGCTTCCAGCGTTTCGAGCGCGCCTTCATAGAGCGGCTGATGAAAATCGGGTTGCCCGCGGGCACGCACCCATGTGTTCCGGTAGTCCGTGACGAGCCGCTCGATCTCATCCGCCGAGGCGTCCGGTGCCAGCTGGGCGCAGGCTTCATGCAGACTAAGGCCGACGATCCGGCGTGTATCGTCATACTCCGGGGGCACCAAGCCGGACTGCCGGAAGGCTTCCACCATGACATTGTGGATCGTCTCACGGCTGTCGACGATCGTTCCGTCGACATCCCAAATGGCGAGGCGCAGGTCAGTCATTGGCTACCCGTATCAGACGAAGGGGGCGAGCGGATCCTTGCCGGCTTCCTGTTCGAGGAAACCGAGGGCTTCGAAAGTCTGCGCCATATGCGGTGAAAGCGGCGCGACGATTTTCAGCGGCTTCGCATTCTGGCGCGGAATTATGAGCGCCCGCGCATGCAGGTGCAGTCCGGGCGCGAGCCCTTGCGGCACTTCCCGGCGGCACTGGTATTTAAAGTCACCGAGGATCGATGTGTTCATTTCCAGCATGTGGAAGCGCAGCTGGTGCATGCGCCCCGTCAGCGGCTTCAGGGCGACCCACGCTGCGCGCTGGCCCGCCGTCGAGACGACGGCATAGTCGGTGATCGAGTGCCTTGCGCCTTCAACGCCCTGTGCCGACCGGAACATCCGCTCACGGTCTGAATCCCGGCGGCCGCGCGCCTTCGGATTGACGACACGGTAGCCATCTTCCTCATGCTCGTCCGGCACGCCTTTCACCATCCAGCAGCGGATCTGCCCGAAAGGCGGATTGGGCACGCCAACCGTGACGGCCCAGTAGACCTTGTCCATATCGCGGCTGCGGAACAGTTCCGCGAGGCGCGCCGCAGCAGCCGGATGCTTCGCCGTCAGCAGGACACCGGACGTGTCCTTGTCCAGACGGTGCACCAGCACCGGCCGGTGCGTGCCGTCGCTGAGGGACGCCAGCATGCCGTCGATATGTTTGCCCTGCCCTGAGCCACCCTGTACGGCGAGGCCGGCGGGCTTGTTCAGCGCGATCATGTCGTCGTCTTCGTAAAGCGTGATCTCGCGCAGGAAGTCACGGTCTTCCTTGGACACTTTGCTCGCATTGTCCGGGGCCGGCTTGGCCGCGCCGCCGCTGAGGATCGGCAGACGCACCTGCATGCCGGAAGACAGGCGCGTGTTGGATTTCGCCCGTGCGCCGTCTACCCGGATCTGCCCGGTGCGGATCATCTTCTCGACCTGGCCCTGTGTCAGCTGTACCCGCCGCTTGATCCAGCGGTCGAGGCGCGTGCCTTCTTCCTTCGACGTAACAGTCTCGGTGACGATCTGACCGCTCATGCGAACACCTTCCGGGCGACCCAGAGACCGATAAGCAGGGCCACAAGGCCCAGGGCGACCGACAGGCCAGCATACGCCGCAGCCCGGGTCATGTCGCCGGAGCGGACATAGTTCGCCACTTCCAGAGAAAACGCCGAAAACGTCGTGAAGCCGCCGAGCAGCCCCGTCGCAAGGAACAGGCGCAGCTCCTGCGGCCCGCCCTGCCCGCGGAAAGCCAGCCAGCTGATCAGGAAACCCATGAAGAAGCTGCCGAGAATGTTCACGGCGAAAGTGCCATAGGGCCAATGATCGGGCATGTGGCGCACCGCCAGCTGCCCGACCCCATGGCGCATGGCCGCGCCGAGCGCGCCGCCTGCTGCGACTGCAAGAAATCCGTTCATGGCCCGCCTTCTAACCGCTTCCGCCGCCGGGCGCCAGCGGCATGCCCAGCCCTCTTGCGCTGGCGGAAAAAGCGGATCAAATACCGGAACCTTCGCGGGTGTAGCTCAATGGTAGAGCAGCAGCTTCCCAAGCTGACGACGAGGGTTCGATTCCCTTCACCCGCTCCATCGATACGGACACGCCGTGATCGATCTCCTTCGGACCTGTCTGGCAAGCGGCCTGTCGATCGGCGCTACTCTGCGATGAACCCGGCGATATTCCCCTGCCACTCACAGACTCGTCCAGGAACAGCAGCAACAACAGACGCAAGCTGATTGAAAACTCGCACTGATCGCGGCCCGGTAACCAAAAATTGCCGGCCACCCACCTGAGATTGCGCGCCAGACAAACCCGACTCGGCGCTATGCCGGCCTGAGCCATCCCGCACTGCACAAGAAACACTCAGCTCCGCGCATTTGCGCCCGAATGCAGGCAAGTTACCGATTTTAACATGCGCACTTTGAGGTGCGCAGTTCCCGCTTCCCCGCCCCGCCGACATCTTGCGCGCACATTAAACAAGTCGCCGGGAGAATACTGCGATGCGCCCTCTGACCAAACGTCTTAAATTTGGAATTTGCCTTGCTTCACTAATCGCCGCGTCGATGACGACCGTCGCAAACGCACAGGAAACAGCGGAGACAGATGAACAGGCCACGATGAAAGCGGTTGTCGTTCAGGGCCGCCGGGTCTCGACGGCAGACACTGCGATCGGCCAGGGCGAAGCGACCAACACCGTCGCCGTGACCCGGGACGAACTTCTTTCCGCACCAGGCGGTATCTCCGGCCTGAAGATGCTGGAGTCCCTGCCGGGCTTCAACGTGCAGACAGACGGCGCGCTTGGCCTCTACGAATTCGGCAACTCGGTCACCGTGCGTGCCTTTAACCTGCAGCAGATCGGCTTCGTGCTGGACGGCGTGCCGATGGGCCGTTCCGATGCGTTCGGTGGCAGCCCGATCTTCCGCTATGTGGACAATGAAAACCTCGGCTCCGTTGTCGCGTCCCCCGGCGCCGGCGACGTCTCGCTTCCGAGCTATGCCTCACTGGGCCCGATCGTCTCTTACAATACGGTCGACACGTCCGACACGCCCGGCGGCATGATTTCCTACACGATGGGTGACGACAATCTGGAGCGTAGCTTCATCAAGCTGGAGACGGGTAACTGGAATGGCCTGTCGGCCTATGTCAGCCGCTCCAAGACGGACAGCGACCTGTGGCGCGGCCCCGGCACGATCGACCGCGAGCACATCGAGGGCAAGATCAAGTACGAGTTCGACGAAGATACGTTCATCAAGTTCGGCTACGTCCACAACGACTTCAACGACTATGACTCACCCTCTGCCCCGGAGTCCGTGTTCGACGCCGACTATTACTACGCTTACCAGGACTCCATTCCGGAAACCGGCTGTATCGAACCGATTTCCAATGTGTATGATTATAATGGCGACAACGTCATCGACGAGAATGACTTCTCGCCGATCTTCACCGGTTCGACCTGCACCAGCTATTATGAGGACCGGATCAACGTCCGCGACGACAGCCTCTACTCGCTGAACTTCCAGACCGACATCACCCCGAACCTGCTGTTCAAGGCGACGGCCTATCAGGAAGACAAGGACGGCTTCGGGGTCTCGCCGGACAGCTACTCCAACTCGCTGGGCATCTATAACCGCCAAGTGCTTGCCGGCCTCGACGTCGTCCACCCGCGCGGCGTGCAATATGGCCTCTCCGGCGTTGGCGGCACGCGCAAGGGCGCCGTCGCCGGTCTCGAATGGGAAGTCGCCAACCACAAGGTTGAGTTCGGCGCCTGGTATGAAGATGAAGACTATAACCGCACCCAGCAGCGTCTCAACAAGACCAACGGCTCGGCAGACGGCGACGTAATCTGGGACGAAGTCGCCTACTATCGCCGCAATTACACCTCGACCCGCAAGACGACCCAGCTCTACCTGAAGGACACGATCAGCCTGATGGAAGACAAGCTGAACCTCGAAGTCGGGGTGAAGAGCCTTAACGTCGATTACCAGCTGAGCGGCTATCGCGACTATAATGATTATGAGTTGTTCGGCCCACAGACGGTTGGCGAGGACTACAGCGACAACTTCCTGCCGATGGTCGGCGCCGTCTACGACATGAACGACAGCGACCAGCTGTTCGCTTCCTACTCGCAGAACTATGCCCTCCCGCGCGGCGCGGACGACATCTTCTCCATCGCGTCCACGGATGCATCGACCGAGCCGCTGCCGGCACCGAAGGGTGAGGAGTCCCAGAACTTTGAAATCGGCTACCGCACCAACCGCGCGCAATTCTATGGGTCGGCCGCGCTGTTCTTCACCAGCTTCGACAACCGTCTTGTGGCAGGTAGTGTCATCAACCCGGCCACACAACAGCCGGAGGCCTTCTACATCAACGCTGGCAAGACCGAAGCTTACGGCTTCGAACTATCGGGCGTCTACCAACCGGCCTTCTTCGACGACAAGGTCTACCTGGACGGCAATCTGACATACAATCACGCCGAAGACGAAGCTGGCTTCATCCTGGCCGATAGCCCGGAATGGCTGTTCACCGGCGGTGTCACTTACGAACCGACCGAATGGATGGTTGCCAACATCTCCGGAAAATACACCGGCAAACGCTACGCCGACTATACTGAGAGCTACGAGATGGACAGCTACGCTGTGCTGAGCGGTTATCTCGACCTCGGCGGCCCGAACGATTTCGGTGTGCCCGAGAATGTCAGCCTGCGGTTCAACATCGACAACCTGCTGGATGAAGAAGTGCCCACGGCCTTTGTCTTCGCCGGTTCCGCCTATTTCCGTCCCCTGAACCCGCGCACTTTCCAGGCAACCCTCACGGTGCGCTTCTGATCGTGCCGGACAGCAAAATGACGTCTCAATCATCACCGAGTAAAACCCATGTTAGCTGATGCACTTCCACTCATTCTGTCCATGCTGGTCGCTGGCGCCTTTGCCGGCCTCCTGGCGGGCCTGTTCGGAATTGGCGGCGGCTTTGTCGTCGTCCCGGCGCTCGCGGCCGTCTTCACACTCCTGTCGACAGCGGATCACCCGATGTCCGACGACAAGATCATGCACGTGGCGATCGGCACGTCGCTTGCCACGATCATCTTCACATCCCTCCGATCTGTGCAGGCGCACGCAAAGCGCGGGGCGGTGGATTTCAATATCCTCAAACAGTGGGCGCCCTGGGTTGTCCTGGGCGTCGTACTCGGCCTCAGCGTGGCCCGGTTCCTTGACGGCAAATCCCTGAAGATCATCTTCGGTGTCGGCGTCTTCATCATGGCCTGGCACTTCCTGTTCCCGATCCTGTCCAAGCGCACCGTTTCGGATGAAATGCCAAAGGGTGTCGCTCGTGGCGGACTTGGCAGCTTCCTCGGCGGCTTCTGCACTCTGCTTGGGATCGGTGGCGGGACGCCGGCCATTCTGATCATGACGCTGTCCGGCCAGCCGGTACACCGTGCGATCGCCACGGCCGCTGGCTTCGGGACGATCATCGCCGTCCCGGGCACGATCGGTTCGGTAATCAGCGGCCTGGGAGAAACCGGCCTGCCCTTCGGCTCGGTCGGTTATGTGAACGTCATCGCCATGCTCGCCATCATCTCGATGAGTATGATCACGGCGCCCATCGGGGCGGCGCTGGCCCACAGCCTCGACTCGGCCAAGCTGAAGAAGGCGCTGGGCGTGTACCTGCTGTGCACGTCGAGCCTGATGCTGTGGACGGCATTCCACAAGGCCCCGGCAAAAAACCCGCTGACCACAGCTTCTGCCGTTCAGGTCACCACGGAACTGCCGCATATGGGCGGCCGCTGAGGCGACTGCCCGGCCATCTTGCCTGACGTAACGCAAGCCGCGCCATTCAGGCGCGGCTTTCTTTTTGGCATCAAGGAACCTGATCCATGCGCTACTATGAAGACCTGGTGATCGGCACTGTCACGAAATCGAACCGGACTTATGAAGTCACCCGCGAGGAAGTGATCGAGTTTGCCGGAAAATACGACCCGCAGCCATTTCATCTGGACGACGAGGCAGCGGCGAAGACACATTTCGGTCGCCTCTCTGCATCCGGCTGGCACACAGCCGCCATGGCGATGCGCATGATGGTGGAGGGCTGGAGCGGACAGGAGCCGACAGCGTCTCTCGGGTCCCCCGGCGTCGATGAACTGCGTTGGCGCAAACCGGTCTACCCGGGAGACACGCTGCGCGTGGAATCCAAGCTGATCGGCAAGCGCCGGATGAAGAGCCGCCCCGAGATGGGCCTGATGAAGACTGAGCAGACGGTCTACAATCAGGACGGCGAGATTGTCATGAGCATGGTGTCAAACGGCCTGATCCAGGTCCGCAATCCGGATAGCGACGCCGAATAGACCGCCCTATTCAGCAGGCACCATCGCCGGCTTGTCATCGCGGCTCACCGCCCGGCGGAGCACGTCGAAGTAATCTTTCGAAATGCACTCGAAGCCATCATAGTAACCGCGTGACGCTAGCAACTGGTGCAACCGCTTCAGCCGGTAAGGCGGGATCGACGCGAACATGTGATGCTCCAGATGGTAGTTCACATCGTTCGGAGCGATCAGCACGCGCTGCCAGAAAGGCGCGGTGGTGGTGCCGGTGTTGAGACGCGGGTCCAGCTGGGTCCGGTCCTTGGCGGTTCCGTGCTCGCCGATCTGACGCAGGCGCACAATGGCCGGGTAGACAAACAGTTCCGCTGCCCACCACATCAAATACGCCCACGGCGCCCCTGCCAGCGTTAACGTCCCCAATAGAAGAATGTGGAACGTCATCCACGGCCAGTTTCGGGAAAGGCGGAAATTCCGGATCTTCCGCAGAGTGTCGCGGAAGCCGGTGCGGCCGGTGAAATCCCGCACGAATTTCCGGCGCAGGCTTTCTTTGGAAACCGGGTAGTTCTTTACGAACACAATGTCCGGATCCTCCGGCGTGCCGGCAAATTTATGGTGCTTCAGGTGATAGGCGCGATAGGCCGGCAAAGAGATATTCATCGGCGCGCCGACCAGATAGTGGCCGACAAACTCGTCCACTTTCGGGCTTTTGAAGAAAGCGTGGTGGGCGCAGTCATGATTGATGATGCCGAGGCCGAGCTGGCGCCCGCCAAGAATAATGATGCCTGCCAGAATGGTGAACGGGTTCGGCCAGATGATCGCCACAGCAAATGCCGCAGCGATCAGGGCCCAGTTCCAGCTCAGAGTTGCCAATGCCCTGAGGTCCGACTTCTGGCGCAATTCGCGCAACTCGTCTTTCGTCAGAACATCCGATAGTTTGAGCTGGTTTGTCACGGCGTCTCTCTCCCTACGAGCTCTTTTACTGTTTGTTACTCTAAATATCATATCAGGTCAATTGATGTATTATTTTCAACCCCTCGATCCGAAGGATGTTTCGCCGCGCGCGCTCGTCCTGTCGCTGATGAGCAGCGCCTTCACAGAGCCGCAGCCCATCGGGCGCCTGATAGATGCTGCTGCGCTGTTCGGTATTGAACCGTCCACGCTCCGCGTTGCCGTGACCCGCCTCCAGAAAGAAGGCCTGCTGGAAAGTCCTGACCGCGGCGTCTACCAGCCCGGCCCGAAGTCGAAAGCGCTGACCCGGCGGGTACAGGGATGGAAAGATGTATCCAGCCGTATCGTCCCCTGGAATGGTGACTGGCTGGTTGCCCTGACCGCACATCTTGGCCGGACGGATCGCAAGCAGGTCCGGGCGCGCGAACGGGCGCTTGCCTTGTCTGGCTACAAGGAAACGGAGACCGGCTTCTGGGTACGCCCCGCCAATCTGGCCCGGGACCTGGAAAACCATCGCGCAGACCTCATCGGTATCGGGGCGGACGAAGCGATCTCATTGTTGCGGGTGAACGAACGAGCGCTGTCTGACGGCGCGCAATGGGAAGGCCTCTGGTCCACGGCAGAGCTTGCCCGCACCTATGCTGAGGCGATCGACGCCATGAACGCCAGCCTGAAGCAGCTTCCCGGCCTGCCGGGCGATCAGGCGGCCCGCGACTCCCTGCTGATCGGACAGGCCGTTATCCGGACCATCAACTTCGATCCCCTGCTGCCGCCTGAGCTCGGCGATCAGGAAGCCTTCCTTCGCATGGTGGAAACGATGGTGGCGTATAACAAGGCCGGACGGAAATGCTGGCAGGCCTATTACGCCGCGATGGAAGCCAGCTGACCGACAGGCCGACCGCAAACCAAGCCTTGAACCGGGCCGCAATCACTCCCACGATTGGAACCCAAGACTCAGGCCCGGACCCTATGCCAGACAATCCTGCCCCGCCGCCCTTTTCCATTCCGCTTTACCGGCGGATCTGGGTGGCCAATGTGGCATCCCAGTTTGGCAGCCTGATCCAGAGCGTTGGCGCCGCCTGGCTGATGGTCGAGTTGGGCGGAACCAAAACACAGATTGCCCTCGTCCAGGCATCGGTCACCCTGCCCATCATGATCCTGGCACTGCTGTCCGGCGCCATCGCGGACAATTACCCCCGCCGGCTTGTCATGCTGGTCTGCCAGAGCTGGATGTTCATCCTCTCTGTTGCCCTGTGCGTGTTTGCCTGGTTCGGGCATCTGACCCCCTGGGCGCTGTTGGGCTTCACCTTCCTGATCGGCTGCGGCACAGCCATGAACGCCCCCTCATGGCAGGCCACGGTGGGCGACATCGTCCCGCGCGGCACGATTGCCGGCGCGGTGGCGATGAATTCCATGGGCTTCAACATGGCCCGCACAGCCGGTCCGGCCCTTGGCGGCGCCATCGTTGCTGCGTTCGGATCCGCCGCCGCATTCACGGTCAATGCCTTCAGCTATCTGGGGATCATCTGGGTCCTGTTCAGCTGGCGTCCGGAAAAGCCGACGCGCCCGACGCTGCGCGAAGACCTCGGCACAGCCATGATGGCCGGCGTCCGCTATGTTCTGCTGTCTCCGCCGATCCGGCGCGTCATGTTCAGATCGGCCCTGTTCGGTTTCGCCGCTGCCAGCGTCCCATCGCTCATGCCGCTGGTGGCGAGCCACCTGGTCGGTGGCAGCGCGATCACGTTCGGTATCCTGTCTGGCTCTTTCGGCATTGGCGCCGTGATCGGGGCCCTCTCGAACCGGCCGGTGCGCGCGCGCCTGACAAATGAGTCCACGCTTCGCCTGACCGTTGTCGCAATGATTGCCGGCGCGGTCGTGATCGCCCTCAGCCCCTGGCTGCTCGTCACTGTGTGCGGCCTCATCGTATTCGGCTGGGGCTGGCTGCTTGCCATGGCGACTATGAATGTAACGGTGCAGATGTCCGCGCCGCGCTGGGTGGTCGGCCGGGCCTTGTCGCTCTACCAGATGTGTGTGTTCGGCATGATGGCAGCCGGAAGCTGGATGAGCGGCTGGCTCTCGGAGCATCAGGGTATTTCGGACGCGATCCTGATCATGGCCGGCGTGCAGGCCATTGGCCTTTGCATGGGTTTCTTCCTGCGATTGCCCGAAGTGCAGGATTTGAACCTTGAACTGGTCGGGCGCTGGAAAGTGCCGGACGTGAAAGTGCCGGTGGAACCGCGCGCTGGCCCCGTCCATATCGCCGTTCATTATCGCATCCGGGAGGAAGACGTTCCGCGCTTCCTGGCCGCGATGAATGAGAGCCGCCGCGTCAGGCTGCGCGATGGCGCACGCAACTGGGCCCTCGTGCGGGACCTCAGCGATCCTGATCTATGGATCGAGAAATACAGGTTCGGACGCTGGATGGACTATGTGCTTCACAATGAGCGGCGCACGCACGCCGACCGGGAGAGTCTCATCATCCTGCACACATTGCATCAGGGAAGCTGGCCGCCCCCGATCGTCCGGATGCTGGAACGTCAGGTCACCGGCGTCACGATCGATCCGGACCTGTCGACCGAAACCACGAATGACCCAACCCGTAGTGACTGATGCAGCCCTCAGGCCGGATGCGGTTCCTGAATGCTTTCGAGATAAGTCAGCAGCGCGTCGATTTCGTAAGGGCTCAGCACAAACATCGGCATATCGGGGTGACCGACGACGATGCCTTCCGCGAGCGCTTCTTCGAGGTTGCGTACCGGGTAGTTTTCAGACAATTGCCGGAAGGGCTTGGCATCCTGATGGGGACTGTTACCGGTCGGCCCGATAGCGTGGCAGGAGGAACACCGCGTTTCCGCGATCAGCCTGCCGACTTTGACCTTGCTGTCATAGGCGAATGATTCGCTGTTTTCCTCTACTTGGGGCGCCGTTGCGGCGGACTCTTCGGCTTCCGGTGCCGTGGTCGTACTACACGCCGCCAGAAGTGTGAGGCTGGTCATAAGCCCGGCAACGAGAAATCCGGTATGTCGCTGAAACATTTGAAATCCTCTCAGTCTGTTCCGGCACTCTAATGCCGCCGGAAGCGAACGCCTAGCATTGCAACATTAAAGCGGTGTCAGCTCTCCTCGCATTCAACACGTATCCGCAGGGCAAACGGGTCCCGCCTCGACAGGGGTGAGCACGTCTTCCCCGCGACTGCCCTGACGGTAAACCGTGCACCCTTTCAGGCCGAGATCGTACGCCTGACGATAGACTTGGCTGAAAGCCTCATATGGCAGGCTGGAATCGGCATTGATCGTCTTGGAAATCGCGTTGTCCACAAAGTCCTGCGCCGTTGCCTGCATGGCCAGGTGCGCCTCAGCGGAGAGTTCCGCAGCGTTGACGAAAGAGGGCGGAAGCTTGCCTCGCTTGCCTTCCCGCCAGACCCGGACGGCAAAATCTTCGAGTTCCATAATATCATCTCCGCCACCCAGGCGTTTCACGCGCCGATTGACCGACGCGGCATAAACCGGCTCGATGCCCGCAGAAACATTCCCCGCCAGGAGGCTGATCGACCCGGTCGGCGCGATGGCCAGCAAATGACTGTTCCGGATTCCTTTCCGGCGAACAGATGCTCTTATCTCCTCAGGCAATCGATGCGTAAACGGACGGTCCAGAAATGCCTCCGCATCGAAAAGAGGAAAGCTGCCTTTTTCTTCCGCCAGCTCCACAGAGCTTTCATAAGCGGCATTACGCACAGTTCCCAGCACACGCGCCGTGAATTCCCGCCCCGCATTGCTGTCATAGTCCAGCCCCAGCATGATCAGGGCATCTGCCAGTCCCGTTATCCCCAGTCCAATACGGCGAGCGGAACGCGCCTGCTCAGCCTGGGCCGATAATGGAAAGTGCGAGAGGTCCAGCACATTGTCCAGGAAGCGCACAGCCAGGTGCGCGGTGCTCGCAACAGCCGCAAAGTCAAACGCCGGCTTGCTGGAAAACGGGTGACTGACAAAACGCGTCAGATTGATGGAGCCCAAGTCACACGCACCGTAAGGCGGCAACGGCACCTCACCACAGGGATTGCACGCGTGGATCGTTTCCGCATAACCGAGATTGCTTTCCCGATTTATGCGATCGATGAACAGGACGCCCGGCTCGCCGCTCTCGTATGCTGCGCGCAACATCCTGTCCCAAAGGTCACGCGCCCTCAGGGTCCGGACCACCTGCCCTCCAAACATAAGTGGCCATTCCGCATCGGCGTCCACAGCCTTGATGAATTCGTCCGTCACCAGAACGGAAAGATTAAAGTGCGAAAGCGTACCGGCAACCGATTTTGCGTCGATGAAGGCTTCAATGTCCGGGTGGTCACAGCGCATGACGGCCATCATCGCCCCATGGCGTGCGCGGTCTGCGGTCATGGTCTCGCACATTGCATCCCATAAACGCATGAAGGAGACAGGACCGCTGGCAATATTGCCAGTGCGTAAAGCCGCAGCCCCCGCCGGCCTTATAGGTGAAAAGTCGAGCCCGATACCGCCGCCCGCCTGCAGGGTGATTGCGCTCTCCCGCAAGGCCGTAAACAGGCCGTCGATGGAGTCGTCCAACGCCCCCATGACGAAGCAATTCAGCAGGGTTGCGTTACGGTCTGTCCCCGCATTGGCCATGATCCGGCCACCCGGCAAAAAGCGGAAATCTGCCAGCAGACCATGGAATTTTTCTGCCCACAAAGCCTGGTCTGCAGGTTCAGCGGAGGCAACGGCCTGAGCCACCCGGCGCCAGGTGTCGGCAATACCGGCTTCATTTCCGAACCGGTATTTCCGTCGCCAGATGTCTTCAGACACCGGCGCAGGAAAAACGGGAGGTGGCGAGAATGTCATTTCGACCAGCCTCCCATTGGCGCCTCAGGACAAGTCATCCGGCGGCGGATACCCCATCGCCTCGAGTGCATTCTCGATATAGTCACTGCCCATCTGCAGCTCTTCGAGATAATCGATCACGTTGAAGGGTTCTGCTTCGCGAGCAGCCCGTCGGGCGGAGGCCCAGTCCCTTGCTTCATAGTCTCCCCGGCCGACCCAGATCAGGGCGAGGAGGTCATGCTTGGCATCGACGTTGAGCCCGCGGATCAATCCTTCAAGCTCATCATCCAGCACGTCCTCGTGCGGCTCCTCCGCCTCGTCAGCGATCGCCTCAAGATCTGTAATCGGATCGTCTCCACGATCACTATCGACTACGTCGTCTTCTTCCATCGGCATGATCCCCTCACCTTGGTAGGACTGGGCCAGCACGGCGATACGGTAAGCGACATCCGGATCGATCGTCAGATCGAACGCGCGGTCACCCTGAATGGTCTTTTTCATTCGCGTCCCCATCAATGCGACAGCAGCAGAGGCACTTTCGCCTCGCGCAGCAGCGTGCGGGTCACGCCCGGAAGGAATGCCTGTTGCAGGCGGGAATGGCGATATCCGCCCATAACGATCAGATCGGCATCGAACGAGGTCGCGACATCCATCAGGGCTTCGGCGGTCGAACGGCCGATACTGTCTTCATTCCTGACTTCAACGTCCCCGACATGGCGGGACAGGTGAGCGCCGATGTCCCAGGCAGGTCCTGCTCCGTGACTGGTGTCTCCGGGCTTGGCATCAACCGTGGCCACACACACCTTGGCGTCGTCATCCATCAAAAGAAGACTGTCGTGCATGGCGCGCGTCGCTTCCCGGCTTGCATCCCAGGCGATCATGGCCCGCTGTCCGACCGTCGTGCCGGACCACTCCTCAGGAACGATCAGCACCGGCCGGCCACCGCCAAGCAGCACGCCTTCCAGCAGATCGGCATGCGGCTGTTCGTCGGATTTGCCGGGCGCGCGGACGACCACGATGTCTGCGTGGCGGGCATTCATGGCCGACAAGGCCTCAACGCGGTTCGGGAAAGCCTCGAAATGGCGCATTTCGACCGCAGGAGACCCCTGGCCCAAACTCTTTTCGAATTTGTTCCAGGCGCCAGACATCGTGTCCCGGGTCTGTTGGAGGATCGAAGCGTAAACTTCTCCTGCAGATCCGTCTCCGTATCCAAGGATCATCGGCGGAAGAACGGTAAATGCAGCACAGCTGAGGTGTGCATCATTTGCCTCTGCGAGCATTCTGGCGAAATCGAACGCGACCTTGTCTCCATCCGGCGAGGCCATACAGACGCTGATATCCTTGATCTTCACGGGAAGTCTCCATTCTTGGTATAATCGATTTCACAACACACCATAGCTGAAAATGGTACGTTTCAATACGCGTCCCTACGTAGCAGATATTCTCATGATTTTCGGGTATGGGTCGGTTATCGGGATCATATTTCTCTATGTCAGCTTCAATTTCCGCCCCACAGACCGCCAGCCGAACCGATATTCTGATGGAAGGTCGAGGGCTGGAGCGTACCTTTGTGACGGGCGAAGTGTCCGTACGAGCACTACGCGGCGTCGATATTTCGCTGAAGCGCGGTGAACTGGTTGTGCTGCTCGGCCATTCCGGCAGCGGCAAATCTACCCTGCTGAACATTCTCGGCGGACTGGACCGTGCCACCGCCGGAACATTGCGTTTCGACGGACATGACCTGACACATGCAAGTGATGATGAGCTGACGCGGTACCGCCGACGCTCGGTCGGATTTGTATTCCAGTTCTACAATCTTGTCGCCGGGCTGACCGCGAAAGAAAACGTGTCATTGGTCACAGAAATCGCGAAAAGCCCGATGAAACCGGAAGAAGCGCTTGGACTGGTGGACCTGGCAGACAGGGTCGAACATTTCCCCGCTCAGCTTTCCGGCGGCGAGCAGCAACGGGTGGCCGTTGCAAGAGCCATCGCAAAACGCCCGCAAATCCTCTTCTGCGATGAGCCGACCGGTGCCCTGGACAGCCAGACCGGCATTCGCGTGCTTGAAGCACTGGATCGGGTAAATCGCGAGCTTTCCACGACCATGCTGATCATCACCCACAATGTCGGAATTGGTGACATTGCCGACAGGGTCCTGCGCATGCAGGATGGGCTGATTATTGAGGAAACGGCTCCGAAACGCAGGCTGAAGCCCTCGGAGATTTCCTGGTGAAGGGTCTTTCGCCTCTCGACATCAAATTGCTTCGCGATATCTGGCACATGCGCGGCCAGGCCATCGCTGTCGGCATTATCGTGGCCTGCGGCGTTGCCATAATGGTCATGGCGCTCGGTACGCTCAGCACACTGAGCGCGAGCCGGGACGCCTATTATGAACGCTACCGTTTCGCAGATGTCTTTACCTCCGTGCGCCGCGCACCGGAGAGCGCTGCTGCCAGTTTGCGGGAAATCGATGGCGTTCAAACCATCGAGACCCGCATCGTACGCCTTGTCATCCTACGGATTCCCGGCGTCGAGGAACCAGCGAACGCGCAGATCGTTTCGCTGCCGGAGACCGGTGAGAGCATACTGAACCGGCTCGTTCTTTTCAGTGGCCGGTATCCGGAAGCACGCTCACCGGATGAGATCATAATTTCGAATGCCTTCGCCGAGGCCAACGACCTGCAGACAGGCGATGCGATTGAGGCCGTCATGAATGGCCGCCTGCGGTCTCTCACCATTGTTGGCATCGGCGATAGTCCGGAATTCATTTATGCGCTTGGTCCCGGCACCCTGATGCCCGACGACCGGCTGTTCGGCATATTCTGGATGCGAAGGCCCGCACTTGAGGCCGCATTTGATCTCGATGGCGCCTTCAACAGTGTCAGCCTGACCGTGGCGCCGGGAACAGACACTGCGATCGTCATAGACCAGGTGGACGACGTGCTGGCCCCTTTCGGCGGAACCGGTGCAATCGACCGGTCTGATCAATTGTCCAATGCGTTTGTCGAATCCGAGATGAACCAGCTGAAGACGATGGCAAGGATCATTCCTGCTGTCTTTCTCGCTGTTTCAGCGGTGCTGATACACTCGATACTCAATCGCCTGATCCAGACGGAGCGCCAGCAGATCGGTCTGTTCAAGGCGTTCGGCTATTCCCGCCGGGAAATCACCTGGCACTATCTGAAGTTCGCGATTGCGATAACGGCCGGCGGTGTCCTGGCAGGGTTCGCTCTTGGCTTCATCCTCCAGAACCTGATCACACAATTGTACGCGGAGACATTCCGGATCCCGGACCTGACTTGGCGCATCGACAGTTTTGCCCTTTTCGCCAGCTCAATTGCTGCGCTCGGGTCCGCCATTGCCGGTTCGATGAGCGCAGCTCTTGGTGCCGCGAAACTTTCACCCGCCGAAGCCATGCAACCTGCTCCGCCGGTCAACTATCATCAGGGCTGGTTGCGCTATATCCTGAGGATGCGGTGGCTGGACGAGCCCACGCGCCTCATCCTGCGCCATCTGTTCCGCTTTCCCGCGCGGACTGCCGCCAACCTGTTCGGCATCGCTGCGGCTGTCACCTTGCTGGTCAGCACGCTCTTCAGTTTCGATGCAATCGACACAATGATGGACCAGATGTTCTACCGCACGAACGCCCACGATGCGGCCATTACATTCTTCGAAGGGCGAAACGATTCAGCCTTGTCCGAGCTCTCACGCCTCCCAGGCGTCATGAAAGCCGAAGGCGTGCGGGATATCCCTGCCAGCCTCGAAGCCGGACACAGATCCGAAAGGGTTGCCATCACGGGGTTGCCAGCGGGGGCGCAGTTGAGACGCGTCCTGTCAGCTGACGGACGTTATGTTGACGTTCCCTCAACAGGGATCGTCCTCTCCTCACAACTCGCCACCATGCTGCACGTCACGACCGGAGATACCGTGACGGCTCATTTTCTGGATGCGACCCGGCCAGTCGTCGACCTTCCGGTCACTGCAATCGTCGATGAATTTGTGGGGACACCGGCATTCATGGATCTCCACACATTGAATACCCTGCTGGACCAGCCCCCAACGATATCAGGCGCATTCCTCAAGCTTGACCCCAACGCGCAGACGGCATTCGAGGAGGCGGTGATCGAGCGGCCGGGGATCGCGGGTGTTTCACTACGGGCAGCGGCAATCGACTCCTTTGAAGAAACGCTGCAGCAAACAATCTATATCATGATGAGCATTTATGCCGTCATCGGCGGGGCAATCGCCGCGGGCGTCGTTTACAATGCAGCACGCATCAGCCTGACTGAACGGGGCCGGGAACTCGCAAGCCTCCGGGTTCTCGGGTTCACCCATCGCGAAGTCGGTTATATCCTGCTTGGAGAACTCGCATTGGTTGCGCTCGTCGGAATTCCGATTGGATGTATTGGGGGACTTGCATTGGCGCACCTGATTGCAACGGCAATGGCCACCGAATTGTACAGAATCCCCGTCGTCGTGAACCCTTCCACTTTAGGTATCGCTGCAATGATCGTACTGTTCTCCTCAACGATTGCCGCCTTGTTCGTTGTCCGGAGAGTACGCTCTCTCGACCTCATCGCGGTGCTCAAAACAAGGGAATAAAGATGCCATCAGTCCGCATACGTATCTGGATTGCCCTCGCTGCGATCGCTGCCCTGGGGTTTGCATGGGCCTTTTCCCCGAGCGCCATAGAGGTGGATGCCGCCTATGTGACGCGCGAAGATATGACCGTTACCGTTTCCGACGACGGCATGACGCGGGTCCGCGATGTATTCGTATTGTCGGCTCCGCTCGACGGAACAATGTCGCGCGTTGAGGTCGAGCCCGGCGACCAGGTCACGGCCGAGGAAACGGTTATCTCAACAATTCGCCCATTGATGCCGCCGCTCTTGCCGGCTCGAACCACGGCGCAATTGAAGTCCAATATCTCGTCTGCGGAAGCGGCCCTGACGGCGGCGCGCGCTGATGCCGAGCGCCTGCGTGCTGAACACAATCGCCTTAAACGCGACCTGGACCGGGCCAAAAAGCTTCTGGAGTCTTCAACGGTATCCCAGCAGGCAGTCGACAATGCTGAAGCCGCCGAACGGGAGGGCTATCTGGCCCTGCGCTCAAGCGAAGCCCTGATCGGTGTCCGGCGCCAGGAACTCGCGGCGGCGCGTGCTGCCCTGATGCCCAGCGAGACGCAGAATGGCAGTGACATGGTGGCGGTGATCGCCCCCCTGTCGGGACAGATTCTGACGGTGAACCGTGAGAGCGAAGGCCCCATTGCTCAGGGCACACCCATTGTCGAGATTGGCGACCTCGGATCCCTGGAATGCGTCGCAGACTTCCTGTCGGAGGAGGCTGTCCGCGTAAAGCCTGGAGACCTCGTCACATTCACGGACTGGGGCGGCGAGCCACTCCCCGGCCGCGTTCGCCGTGTGGAGCCAGCAGGCTTCACGAAGGTGTCGGCGCTCGGAATAGAAGAACAACGGGTCAATATCGTCATGGATCTGAGCGATACGGGAGCGCGTCAAAACCTCGGCCACGGTTATCGGTTTGTGGCCAATATCGCCGTGTGGGAGGGAACAAACCGCTTGGTTGTGCCGATGTCCGCCCTGTTTCGTGACGCCGATGGCTGGGCGGTATATGTCATAGCCAATGGGCGGGCCGAATGGCGCAGCGTGGAGGTCGGCCACACCAATCGCACCTATGCCGAAATCCTGGGAGGTGTCGCAGAAGGTACACCGGTGGTTGTCCACCCGCCCCGCCAATTGGAAGCCGGCGCGAAAGTGAAAGTACGCGCGGAACCAAAGGCGAAAAGCACGCCAGACAAAACATTGACGGGGGCGCGCTAAGCCCTTTCGGAAAATACGCATCGTGCTCCTTGCCGTGTCGCGCTATTATGCGTCACGGAACAAAGAAACAGGGAGGAGACAAATGCGCCTGAAAAACGGAAACTGGGTGGTCGTCTGCGACGCCGGGAAATATGTCGTCTATGAAAATCAGGGCGATACGGACCGTCTGGACCTGCGCGTCATCAGCTTCGACGAAAACACCAATCCGCCAACGCACCAACAAGGTTCTGACAGACCTGGACGCCTTTCCAGCCCCGATGGGCAAAACGCGTCCGTTGGAGACACTGACTGGCATGCACAGGAAGAAACGCGCTTTATCTCAATGCTGGCCAGACAGATGGACGGCTGGGCTAAAGGTGAACCTTCACGCCGTTTCGTTCTGATCGCAGACCCGAAATCCATGGGAACCCTGCGCCAGTCGCTGAACGACCACACATTGAGCCGGATCGATCACTCTGTGACCGGAGACCACGCCCATCGCCCGGTTGAGGCGATCGAAGCGCTGATCAACGGGGCCTGACGGTCTAAGTCATTCCCCACGCGGCCGCAGCGAACATCGCGATCGCACCGGCTGAAACCGTCAATACGCCAGTCAGCAGAACCAGTTTTCTGAAGCCCGGCGCTCCCGCACTTATAGCCAACATGACCTTGAACAAGGTGTTGGCCACAACCGCGATAACGATCGCGCGCGCAGCGGTCAGATCCGATAGGTCGGCCGCGCTCAACCGTCCCATGGAAAGCGTGACAGCGTCCGCGTCCACTGCGCCAGCAATGGATGCCACACCAAGGACGCCATTGTCTCCCCATGCCTCCTGCGCGATGCGCGACAACACAAGCGCCGCTGTCAGAACTGCAGCGAAAATGAGTGCCGATTTCAGGTTCAACGGGTTGGGAAGAGAGAGCGCGGCCTCTGTCTTCTCAGTCTGCCTCCGAAGCATGAGCGCGGCGGCCAGCAGCGGTACGGCAAACATCGCACTTAGCGGCAACCAGAGATGCGGCAGCAGGCTCGGACGTATTATCGCAACGATCAGAGCCGTTCGTGCGACCATGACAGCCCAGGCTGCTGCAACGCCCCCGGCGTAGGCCGTTGACACTCCGCCACCCTTTGAAAGCTGAGACAATGACAAGGTGGCCGCGGTGGATGACGCAAGTCCGCCGGCAAATGCCAGCAAGCCGACACCCGAACGCTCTCCCAACGCCTTCACGCCAACATAGCCCACAAAGCCGAGGGCACTGATCAGAACCACCATCCACCAGATGTGGCGGGGATTGATCACATCGTAGGGGCCGAATCCAACATCGGGCATCGCGGGTAACACCACGATTGTGATCAACAACAGGCGCAGGAAAGCACTCATTTCATGAGCGTCGATCTTGTCCAACAGACGGTGCATCGGTTCGCGGAGCCAAAGGATGAAAGCCGTTACAACGGCCCCACCGCCTGCAAGCAGCGGGGAGATTTGCACCGCAACTGCCCCAAGACTGAACGTGATCAGCGCCGCCACCGCGGTTGTCGCACTGACGTTTCGTGTCTCATCGATTTGCGCTTCAAATCCTTGGCGAAGCAACAAGGCCAGGCCAATGGCTCCTGCGGAAATGACAAATCCATTTCCACCATCGAGCACGGCAACCAGTCCGCCAGACAGACCAATCAGGCCGAAAGTCCGGAAGCCGGCGACCCGGCTGCCGCTCGGGTCACCACGTTCTTTCCAACCTCGTTCCAATCCGACGATCAGGCCGACGGCGAGCGCGGCCAGCAGATCAACTGCCAGAGACAGGACACTTTCTGGTGTCTCCACGCTTACCTCCAAGTCTCGAAACGCATCAGTCTAGCTCCAGTCCCGGCCTCCCAGCCATCCGTATAATACCCCGGAGCTGGCGACGAATGAGCCGCTTGTGCAAGCGGCCGGTCTGTCCTTTGATGGCACCCAAAGTAATGTGCGGAAAGACCTTGGCATGACTGACAAGATCACGTTTCTCGGTGGGGTTGGTACGGTAACCGGCTCAAAATACCTGGTCGAAACGCAAGGAAAGCGCATTCTGGTGGATTGCGGCCTGTTCCAAGGGTTCAAACAACTCCGGAACCGGAACTGGAAACCCCTGCCTGTCTCACCGGCCGACATCGACACGGTGGTTCTGACTCATGCTCATATAGACCATTCAGGCTATCTGCCGCTTCTGGTGCGCGAGGGGTTCAAAGGCACCATCCACGCCACCACGCCCACTCGAGACCTATGCAATATCCTATTGCCTGATAGCGGATACCTGCAGGAACGCGAAGCCGACATGGCGAACCAGCAAGGGTTCTCCCGTCATCACCCTGCATTGCCGCTATATACCGAGGAGGATGCCGAGGCCTGCCTGAAATCATTCCGGACTCACGGATTTTCTGACGTGGTCGATCTGGGAAGCGGCGTCAGCGCCACATTCGTTGAGGCCGGTCATATTCTCGGCGCGGCGTCTGTTCTGCTCGATACCGGCTCCACCAAGATCGCGTTCTCGGGCGACCTCGGCCGGTACGATAATCCGATCATGCATGACCCTACCGGTATCAGGCACGCGGATTATGTGCTCGTGGAATCCACCTATGGCGACACGGTTCACCCTGAAACCGACCCGGAAGATGCGCTCGAAGCGATTGTGAACCGCACTTTCCAGAGAGGTGGCACAGTCGTGATCCCGTCCTTTGCGGTTGGGCGGGCTCAATCCCTCCTGTTTCACATCAGCCGGCTCCGGGCCAGCGGTCGTATTCCGAACATGCCGGTCTATCTCGACAGTCCGATGGCGATAAATGTGAGCGAACTGTTTGTCCGCCATGCTGCGGCTCACAAACTTTCCCGGGAAGAGGCGCAAGCGGCATGTGATGTCGCGACCTATACCCGGCTCAGCGAAGAGTCCCGAAAGCTCGATACAGAAATGATGCCGAAGATCATTATCTCTGCGAGCGGCATGGCCACCGGCGGGCGCATCCTGCATCACCTGAAGGTCTATGCGCCGGATGCCCGGAACACGATCCTCTTTGCCGGCTTTCAGGCAGGCGGAACCCGCGGTGCCGCAATGTTGGCGGGCACACGCAAGATCAAGATTCATGGCGGCTACTATGAAGTGAATGCCGAAGTTCAGAATCTCCACATGCTGTCCGCACATGCGGATTCAGACGAACTCATGCGCTGGCTCAGAAATTTCGAAACAGCGCCGAAAGAAGCCTTTGTTGTGCATGGCGAAGCGACAGCCTCCGACACTTTTCGGCACCGGATCAGCGAGGAACTCGGCTGGTCCTGCAGGGTTCCCGAGCAAGGCGAGACGCTGCAGCTGAAATGAACGACCACCCTTCCAACCTCATGCACGTTCAGCGCCTGGGTGTATTGACCCAGCATGAACTGATTGCGCTGGTTCATGCCGACTGTCCCGTGTGCCGGTCCGAAGGCATGAGCGCTCACAGTCAGGTGACCATAACCCATGGCGAAACCTCTATTATCGCCACTCTTTATCAGGTTACGGAAGACTGGTTGCCCGTCGGCACTGTCGGCCTCACCGATCTGGCGTGGGACCGACTTGGACTTGAAGCCGATGACAGGGTTCGCATAACGCATGCTCCGCCCCTGACATCTCTGGGGTTTGTACGCCAGCGCATCTTTGCTGATGGTCTTAACGAGGCTCAAATCCGCGAGATCGTTACCGATATTGTGCGAGGGGCCTATTCGGACATTCATTTGACAGCCTTTGTGACCGCAACCGCCGCGAAGCCTCTGTCTACGCGCGAAGTCATATCCCTCACCCGCGCCATGATCGATACCGGAGACCGGATCGACTGGGGCGTAACGCCCGTTGCTGACAAACATTGCGTCGGCGGCCTGCCTGCCAATCGCACCACGCCTATTGTTGTCTCTATCGTGGCAGCGAACGGACTCCTCATCCCAAAGACGTCATCGCGAGCCATCACATCCCCTGCCGGGACAGCGGACACGATGGAAACACTGACGCGCGTGGACCTGAACAGGGACGAATTGCGCAAAGTGATCCAGACCGAAGGCGGTTGCTTCATCTGGGGAGATGCGGTGGACTTTTCACCCGCTGATACGGCTATCATTCGTGTGGAGCGTGCGCTGAACTTCGACTCGGCCGGTTCCATGGTCGCGTCCGTTCTATCCAAGAAGATCGCCGCCGGATCGACGCATGTTGTTATCGACATTCCCGTTGGCCCGACAGCAAAAATCCGGAACCGCGCACAAGCGCGGGACCTAGCCGATTTGTTTACAACAGTTGCCAGTACTTTCGGCCTGAAACTAAGGATCGAAGTGTCGGATGGCTCACAACCGATCGGACGCGGCATTGGCCCGGCGCTGGAGGCCCGGGACGTTCTCAACGTCCTGAAGCGGGAACCGGACGCCCCACAGGACCTGAGGGCAAAATCTCTCACACTCGCCGGTGCTGTTCTCGAACTGACAGGAAAAGCCGTAGAGGGTGAAGGACTGACGATTGCGACCCAGACACTCGACAGTGGCCGCGCATGGGACAAATTCCTCGCCATCTGCAAGGCCCAGGGCGGGGTGTTCGATCCACCTGTCGCAAAATTCCAGCGTCCTGTGAATGCGACCCGCAGTGGCCGTGTCGCCGCCATCGACAATCAGCGTCTGGCACGCGCGGCGAAACTCGCCGGCGCTCCGGATGACAAGGCGGCAGGGCTGGATCTGCATGTGCGGATTGGCGACACTGTCCGGCAAGGCGCGCCCTTGTATACGCTACACACAGAATCAATCGGCGAGCTGAGCTATGTGCTCGACTATGTGAAATCCAACCCAGACATCATTGAGCTGACACGATGACGCGTTTCCTCCTCTACTTCCTCCCGGGCACAGGCCATCTCGCCGCCCCGCTCGCGCATGAGCTTGGCGCAGACATCGGCGAGATCGAGTTCCACAAATTTCCTGACGGCGAAAGCTATCTGCGCTTCCTTACGCCTCCCGACGGCCGGCATATCGCGCTTGTGGATTGCCTTGACCACCCGGATCCGAAACTGGTCCCGCTCCTGTTCGCGGCCATGACCGCAAAGGAATTGGGCGCACTCTCGGTCGGTCTGATCGCGCCTTACATGCCGTATTTCAGGCAGGACATCGCGTTCAATCGTGGAGAATCGATCAGTGCCCGTCACATTGGCTCACTGCTGTCCGCGCATTTGTCCTGGGTCACGACGCTGGATCCGCATCTGCACCGATTAGCCAGCCTGGATGACGTCTTCACCATTCCCGGCGAATTGGCCCACGCAACGCTCCCTATGGCACGCTGGATCAAGGCACATATCGAAAAGCCGATCATTTACGGCCCCGATGCAGAAAGCGAACAATGGGTCCGTGCGATCGCGGAAGCCTGTGATGCTCCGTACGACGTATTCCGCAAGACCCGGAACGGCGACAAGGACGTTCAGATCGACGTGCCAGCGGGTATCGATGCAGGAGGCTGTACGCCCGTCATCGTGGATGACATTATTTCTTCCGGTACGACGCTCGCGACACTGGTACGCGCCCTGTGTGAGAGCGGCCAGCCGCGCCCGATCTGCTGCGCGGTTCACGGCATTTTCGCCGACGGCGCTTATGAGGAACTGATCGCCGCCGGAGCGGCCCGGATCGTCACCACAAATGCCCTGCCCCACAAAACCAACGCCATCGATGTGACCAGAGTCCTCGCCGACGCTGCGCGACGCATAGACCTTCCGCAGGATTGACGCTGCCGGTATACGGGCCGACACTCCTGTTTTGGGAGGAAAGCCATGTTTGACGTCCAAACCTTTGTCGCAGACTGCCGTGACGCAGTCTCGAAAGACCCAACGCATCGCGCTGTTCTGGAAGTGATGGAGTCGGCCTTCCACGACCCGGACGCAATTCTCAAGGCAGTCGGCGAACCTTCGGGCGCAGGCATGGATGTGCTGCACCGGTCGGACACACTTACGGTGCTCAATGTCATCTGGGGTTCACATGCGACGCTGATGCCGCACAATCACGAGATGTGGGCAATCATCGGAATCTACACCGGCCGGGAAGACAACATTTTCTGGCGGCGCATCAAAGACGACCCAACCCGCGTGGAAGCGGCTGGGGCACGCACACTGCTCGCCGGAGACGTTGCCCCGTTGGGCAAGGACATTATTCACTCCGTGACCAATCCGTTGGGCAGGCCCACCGGAGCAATCCATGTTTATGGGGGTGACTTCTTTGCGCAGCCACGCAGTGAATGGGATGAAGAAAACTTGGCCGAGCGCCCCTATAACATCGACCGGATCAAATCTTTCTTCGCCAGCTAGGCCACGCCTCAGGGATCCTGTCAGGCAAAGTGCAGACGGCGGTATTTGCCTCTGAAATACAGCAAGGGATCACGTCTCGGCTCAAACCGTGCACGGATCACCTCGCCGACCAAAATAACATGGTCTCCGCCGTCATGAAGGGCATGGTGCCGGCATTCAAAATTCACCAATGCACCAGAGAGCAAAGGCGCACCATTATGTCCGCGGCTCCAGGGCGTCGACGCAAACCGGTCTTCGCCTGATTTTGCAAACAAGTTGGACGTCGGCTGCTGCCCGATATGCAAGACGTTGACGGCGAAGTTTTCTGCAGCCTCCATTGCCTCAAGACTACTGGCTGTTTTCGCGATACAGACCAGCAGAAGGGGCGGATCAAGAGAAACGGACGTAAACGAGTTGGCCGTCAATCCGACTGGCTGACCCGCTTCATCCAGCGTCGTCACGACCGTCACCCCAGTCGCGAAACAGCCGAGCGCGTCTCTGAGCGTTCTCGCGTCAGATCCCTGGCGATACTCCGGCGCAAAGCGCGGCACCCTGCGTTCAAGAAAATCCAGAAGCGTGGCGCTGAACATGTCCGCCCGCTCCTCGGCGACCATCTGGCCAGCCTCCCGGATTTCGGCGTATTCGACATTCTCGAAATTGCCCAGAAAGCGGCTGGCCTCATCTGGCCCGGACAGCTCGCTCTGCGTCCCACGCACAAACAGGACGGGCAGTTTGATGTACGCGACCGCATCCGTCACACGCGCTACAGCAGCCTCAGGATCGAAGCCACGAGTGAACTCAGGGTCGAAACTGGCGCTGTCGGTGCCATTCGAGCCCGGACGGCAAGCGGCGTCGAAATCCATCTCAGGAACAGAATCGATCAGAACCAGCCCCGCCGCAAGATGGCCGCCATCCTCGCCCAACGCGGCCGTCGCCGCCCAGCCACCCAGTGACGCGGCCACGATAACCGGACGCGAAGCCATTTGCGCCAGCAAGGCGCGCAGGTCTTCCACGAACGCATTGAACTCATATCGCCGGTCTGCCGGCCATTCGCTTTCGCCATGCCCGCGCAGGTCAATCCGGATGACATACCGGCCTGCTTTTTCCAGGGCGTCCGCAACCTCGTCCCACACGCCGCGCGTCTGCGCACCGCCATGGATCAGCAGAACGGCAGGATCGTCCGGCGAACCGAACGCGTCCCCTTTAAGCTCGACGCCTGCAAATCCTTTGAAACTGACCGGCTGCATGCGACCTCCTGCGTGAGTCGTAGCGAAGTCTCACATATATGCCCCCCGCCATAGAGAACCAAGGCGCAGGCTGGTTACAGCGCTACGCCTCCCTTGTACGGGCCGCCTGGGTCAGCAGATCGCCGACAAGCCCAACCAGCTTCGCCGGTAGCTCCGATGCAAAGTCGAGATCGTCAATCGCGCGGACAGGGACAAGCAAGCGCAGACTGTTTGTCAGGAACACGCCGTCTGCATCACGCAGGTCTTCAAGACAAAGACTGCGTTCAGACACCTGATATCCGGCCTGAGCGGCATGCTCCAGGATCCAGTTCCGCATAACGCCCGCCACAACCCCGTCACCTCTCGGCGGAGTGACCAGAGCGGAGCCAAACCTTGCCCAGATATTCGCGACCGAACTACAGGACACCCGGCCATCTGGCGTCACGAACAGCGCATCGTCAAAGCCAGCTTCCAGGGCCCGTCTGTGCCCCATGATGGCATCGCCATAGGAAAGTGTCTTGTAGAGGGCTGAGGGGGCTGTTGGATTGCGATGAATAGCGCTTACACCAAGCCTGGTGGGCGGCGGTGGGTAGGTCAGAGCTTGCGGCGTGAAAGAAGTCAGAACGGTGGGGGTGGTTGCTGCGGTTCCAGCCAGCCCCCTCGCGCCGGGACCACGGGTCACCGTGACACGCAACGCGCCGGTTTCGCCCGCCGGAACCGCGCTGTCCATAAGCGCCTCAATAGACGTGTCAGCTACGTCCAGACCGAAGATTTCGCATGCCTCGAGCAAGCGCCCGATATGGCGATCACGCAGGACGACATGCCCGCCGATCACCAAGGATGTGTCAAACACGCCATCTCCGAGGAGCAGCCCCCGGTCCGTCAGGTCGAAGGCACGCACTGAGTTTGCAGACGACACGGACTGATTTAGCTGAATCACAGGCATGGGACAGACTGACAATGGCTTAGAAAATTTCTGAGCAGATCATGCCCGTGCTCCGTGAGGATCGATTCCGGATGGAACTGTACACCATAGACGGGGTGTTCTGTGTGGGACAGCGCCATGATCTCACCATCCGGCGCTGTTGCATCGATCTGTAACCCGGTTTCGGCCAAAGGCAGATCGACGACCAGAGAGTGGTACAGTCCGACAGGCAGGGGTGAAGGCAGCCCCCTGAACAAGCCTTCCGACTGATGTAAAATGCCGGCTGTTCGCCCATGCGTCGGAGTGCGCGCCCGTCTCACGGATCCACCATAAGCCACCGCGATGGCCTGATGCCCCAAACACACGCCAAGTATCGGCAAGTCTGCGCCGAAGGTTTGAATCGCCTCAATGGAAACACCCGCCTGATCGGGACGCGAAGGCCCGGGCGAGATGACGATCGCCTCGGGGCGCAGGCGCATAATGTCTTTCAGGGAGACACTGCGGCTATCCTCAACCTGAATGTCTGCACCGGACAGAGTCAGATAGCGAGCAAGATTGTAGACGAAACTGTCTCGATTATTCAGCATCAGGATCATGCTTCATCCACCGCTGTTCGAGCCGCACCGATGATCCGCTCAGCCTTCAGCCGGACTTCGTCCCATTCGGCTGCGGCATCAGAAAGCAAGGTAATTCCGGCACCAGACCAATACCTGTCCTCCTCCGGCAAATGATCAATCGTACGGATCATGATATTGAAATCACAGGCGCCATCATGACTGATATATCCGAAAGAACCGCAGAAGGCGCCACGTGCTGCCGGTTCGAGCTGGTCGATAATTTCCATCGCCCGAAGCTTGGGGGCTCCGGTAATTGAGCCGCCGGGAAAGACTGCGCCTAGCAGGTCCACTGCATCCTTATCCGGCGAGAGCTTCCCCTCGATCGTCGACACCAGATGGAATAGATTGGGCAATGGTTCGACACTGCATAAACGGCTGACGCGGATAGATTCGGGCTGACACACTTTGGAGAGGTCATTCCGCAGCAGATCGACAATCATGATATTCTCGGCCCGGTCTTTCTCGGATCCGGCAAGCGTTTCAGCCGCCTTTTGATCTTGGTACGGGTCGGATGATCGCCCCGCTGTGCCTTTTATCGGCTCTGCCCGAACGGCTCCATCCGATGTCATGGTGACAAGCCGTTCCGGTGACAGGCACGCGATTGTGCGGTTTGAGAATGCGCCAAACGCGGAAAAACCTGCCTGTGTCTTATTCCGCAGGTCCAGGTAGTCTCTGAAGGCGTGTTCAGCGGACCGGGAACGCCGGGTCCAGAGGGCTGCAATATTGGCCTGATAGATTTCGCCGTCCAGAATAGCTTCACGCGTTGCGGAAACGCGTTCAGTATAGCCAGCCTGTTCCGGGAAAATCGACCAGTCAGTTCCTTCACCCTCACATACCTCATACGGACCATGATTGTCTGAAATAGAAGCCACCAGTTGGGTGATGTTTTGCCTCGCAAGCTGCGGATCGGGCCGGTAACCCCGACCGGTCAGCCCAGCGGCATAAACCGACAGGCTTTGCGCCTGATGATCAAACGCCAGAACTGTATCGTATGCAGAGAATTCCAGGGAGACATCGCAACTGCTTGCGTGGCGGGAGCGAAAATCCCTGACCCAAATGCGCGCCGCCTCATAACTGACATAGCCGATCACGCCGCCTTGAAATGGCGCGCCACCGGAAATCACATCGGTCTGAAACTGATTTCGCCAGTTACGAAACGCCTCGGTGAATTCAGAAACGCTGTCGCGGCCTCCCCATTGGAACCGCGAAACAGGATTGATAGCGATGTAAGAATACCGTCCTTGATGAAGTCCGGCGTCGGCACTGTCCAGCCAGACAAATCCCGGTTGTCGGTGAAGCTTCCGGGCAAGTTCGGCCGGCTCCTGCCAAGGCATATCCTGTCTGAGCACGTCGCCATCCGCTTGAAGTCATACTGCGATTGGAATGTAGTGATCGGCTCTGCCGATGTCACATACAACCTGCACTCCCTGAATATATTATCCACAGACCGTCAAACGACCAGCATTCAGAATGTTCTGCTCCACCGAAGCGTGGAGCGAATCAGAAATTCAAGCGGCCTTTCCGCTTTGTTCAGACAGGCTCGTAGGATCGCGCTCGTTTTTTGGATTCCTGACTGCTGGAAATATCGCCGGTCTTGAGGGAACAAACAGCATACTGTGGCGTATAGACTTGGCCGATGCGATCCCTGAAAGTCGCAGCCGCTATGCAAAAAGGATGCGCTTAATGGTGTTTCGGAGTTTGTTTGCCGACAAAGGCCTCGAAAGAAATCTCGGATTCTGGGCTCCGCTGGCGCTCGTCCTGCTGATCAGCCTCCTCGGGGTTTGGGTCGCCAAAGGCTTTTTTTGGGCTTTCATCCCCGTTGTGCCGCTGCTTTTGATCGCCATCTGGGACATGATACAGACGCGGCATTCACTGCGACGCAATTATCCGCTCACCGCCCGCTTTCGTTGGCTGTTCGAGGATCTTCGTCCCTTCCTGCGCAGCTACATTGTCGAGGGGCCTTTGGAAGGCCGGCCTTATGACCGGGTCTCGCGAACCCTGATCTACGCACGCGCGAAAAAGCAAGAGGACGCGCACCCCTTTGGCACCGAACTCGATGTCTATTCAGAAGAGTATGAAGCGCTCTGCCACTCGATCAACCCCAATCCAGATGCGCCAAAGCGAACACGGGTAAAGGTCGGGACAGAGCAGTGCAGTAAGCCCTATGATGCCGCCCGCCTGAACATCAGTGCAATGAGTTTTGGTGCGCTGGGAAACCATGCCATCGAAGCACTGAATATGGGCGCCAGGATCGGCGACTTCTATCACGATACCGGTGAGGGTGGACTGTCTCCCTACCACCTCAAGCATGGCGGAGATATTGTGTGGGAGCTGGGGTCCGGTTACTTCGGCGCACGCGACAAGGACGGCAAGTTCGACCCCGACAGCTTTCGCGACAAGGCCCAGCACGATCAGGTCAGGATGACAGAAATCAAGCTGAGCCAGGGCGCCAAGCCAGGCCATGGCGGGTTACTGCCTGCAGCCAAGGTTACCGAGGAGATCGCAAAGACACGCCTGGTGCCAGCCCATCAGGACTGTCTGTCGCCGCCCGGCCATTCAGCCTTTTCAACGCCGCGCCAAATGCTGGAATTCGCCGCGAAAATGCGCGAACTTTCCGGAGGGAAGCCGGTCGGCATCAAGCTATGCGTGGGCATGCCGCATGAAGTCTTCGCAATCTGCAAAGCGATGCTCGACAGCGGCATCTATCTCGACTTCATCGTCATCGACGGTGGCGGCGGAGGCACCGGCGCGGCGCCACTGGAACTGTCTGACCATGTGGGCCTGCCGCTGCGCATTGGCCTCTACTATACGAACAATGCGCTTATCGGCACCGGGCTGAAAGACAAGATTCGGTTGGCAGCTTCGGAAAAGGTGTTTTCCGGATCCTCCATTGCGATGAATGCCGCACTCGGCGCCAACTGGTGCAATGCGGCCCGCGCTTTCATGTTCTCGCTTGGCTGCGTGCAATCGCTGCAATGCCATACCGGAAACTGCCCGACCGGCGTGGCAACGAGTTCACCCGCACGCCAGCGTGGTCTCGTCATTCCTGAAAAGGCGCAGCGTGTGGCCAATTTCCAGTCGAAAACGCTTGATAGCCTCCATGACATCGTGGTCGCCTGTGGCCTCGAAACGCCGGACGATTTCACGCCGCGCCACTTGCGGCAATGGAAGAACAATTCGGAAATGATTCCGTGGTCTCAGATTGTTCAGGAGGTTGAAGCGGGCAAGCTTCTGAGCGAGCCGGACGACACGGCCTTCGCTGAATACTGGCACATGGCAGATCCCGACACATTCAAGCCAGTGATATGATCTCGCCTAGCGTCATGTTCTCAGTTGCAGGCAGGAGGTGCCTATGTGTGAACTGTTCGCTATGAGCGCATCAAAGCCGCAACGGGTCCGTTACGAGCTTGATCTTTTCGCGGCCGAAGGGGGCGAGCGCCACCGCAACCGCGACGGCTGGGGCATTCTCTTTGCGCAGGATCGCGACGCGTACTTGTTCCGGGAGCCCTCCCCCGCCGCCTCCAGCGAGCTCACGAAGATGGTGGTCCGCAACGAGCGTCCCTGTAAACAGCTGATCGCACATGTTCGCAGGGCGACAGCAGGCAAGCCCGAACTGGCAAATACGCATCCCTTTGACCGCGTGCTTCACGGAAGGCGGCACGCCTTTGCCCATAATGGTGCCTTGTCAGACCTTGAGGCACGCGCCGATACACGCGAACTTATCAGTGAAACCATTGGTGACACCGATTCCGAACTGGCCTTTCTGATCCTGCTTTCCCGACTCCGGAAATCCGGCGACGACGATCCTACATCCCGTTTTGAAACTTTCGTGCGCTTTGCAGCCGAGATGCGCGAACTGGGAAGTGCAAACTTCCTGTTCTTCGATGGACAGTATCTTTTTGTCCACGCCGATCGCCGACGCTTCGAAACAGAGACCGGGGTGACCGAACCTCGCGAACCCGGCCTCAACATCCGCAGCTTCGATACTGAGCATTACGGCCAGGCATGGGAGAAATCCGGCGTCAGCATCGATGAGATTTTCGGCCCGCTCCACCTCTTCGCCTCGGTTCCACTCGATCCGGAGGACTGGGAGCCTCTGCCCCGTGGAACCTGTCTGATGCTGAGGGACGGCACGATCCGCGCCCGCCATGAAGTGTAGTGTCTCCTCATCCTGACAGACTCCGGCAAATTTTTTGGAGAACGATTATGAGGCTAAGCAAGGTAAGTTCGCTGAGACCGGTGGGACAATCATCAGGGCGTCATCCCGAAGCGTCCCAATACAAGCCGTCCGTCGGCGCCGGCGCTCTAAATCTCTGGTCGGCAGCGCGGTATTGAAAGGAAAAGATATGGCAAAAACTGTGGCTCACATCGTCGTCGATGCTCTTGAAAAGGCAGGTGCCAAGCACGTCTACGGGATACCCGGAGATACCATCAATCACTTCACAGATGCGATCGCCAAATCCGATCTGCGCTGGATCAGCGTCCGCCATGAAGAAGCAGGCGCTTTCGCCGCCGGCGGTGAATCCTACATGACAGGCGAATTATCCGTATGCGCAGGCACCTGCGGCCCTGGCTCTCTTCACTTCGTCAACGGCATCTACGAAAGCCACCGTAACGGAGCGCCCGTGCTGTTGATCGCATCGGACGTCGCGCGCACGGAAAGCGGCTTCGATTTTCCGCAGGAAGTGGATCAGAAGAAGATATACGAGCAGCATTCGCATTTCTGCGAGTACATCTCACACCCTTCGCAAGCTCGCCGGATTGTGACGAAGGCGGCACAGGCTGCCCTCAACAAGAAGGGCGTGGCCGTTGTCATCGTGAACGGCGACATGTTCTCCGAAAAGGATGCCGACGAGACGGACTGGGAGGTCTACCGCCCTCAACCGGTGTGCCGGCCAAACGACCAGGAAATGGCCGACCTGGCCGCTTTGGTGGATGAAGCCAGGAAGGTCTCGGTCTATGCCGGTATCGGCGCTCGTGACGCCCGCGAAGAAATCATGGCCTTCTGCGAAAAGGTCAAGGCGCCGATGGTCCACACGACGCGCGCGAAGGAATTCCTCGAGCCAAACAATCCGTACAATGTCGGAGTGAATGGCATCCTTGGAAATCGCGCCGGGGTAGAGGCGCTGGAGAATGCAGACCTTGTGATCTCAATCGGCTGCGACTTCGCCTACACGCAGTATTATCCGGAGGCGGAAAAGATCGTGCAGATCGATATAGATCCCACGCACCTCGGCAGGCGGTCTGCCATCCATATGGGGCTGGTCGGGGATGCAAAGACCACGCTCGCCGCGCTTCTCCCGCTGGTAGGCGCGAAGTCAGATACCGATCATCTGGAAAAGCACCAGCAGCAGTGGAACGAGGATCTGGCGGGCTATCTCTATGAAGGCAAGGAAAGCGATCCAAATCTGATCCATCCGCAATTCGTCGCCAACATGCTCGACGAAAAGGCGGCGGACGATGCGATCTTTGTTTCCGATGTCGGCACGTCGATGGTCTGGATGCTGCGTCACCTCAAGGCCACCGGCAAGCGCCGCTTCCTCAACAGCCTTCTCCACGGCACAATGGCGAACGGGTTCCCTCAGGCGATGGGCGCCAAGCTGGCCTATCCCGACCGCCAGGTCATCGCCATGTGCGGCGACGGCGGTCTGACCATGCTGATGGGTGATCTGCTGACGCTGGTGCAGGAGAAGATCCCGCTCAAGCTTGTGGTATTTCACAACAACACGCTGGGTTTCGTCGAAATGGAGCAACGCGTCGAGGGTCTGGTCGACCACTTTACAGGCCTTACCAATCCAGATTTTTCCAAACTGGCGGAAGCCTGCGGAATCGCGGGCTGGCATGTTGAAAACAGCAACGATCTCGAAACGGCAATGGATGCCTGGCTGGCGGCCGAAGGACCAGCTCTGTTAGATGTGCATGTCAACCAGATGGAACTGGTGATGCCGCCAAAGATCGAGGTCTCTCAGGTCGCCTCAACCGCTCTCTTTGGGATGAAGGCCGTTCTCGACGGCAGGACAAAGGAAGTCGTGGACCTTTTGCGGAATAATTTCCTGCGATAGTCAAATCCCTCTGGAGCAGGCTGGCGCGAACAGTCAGGTTCATTGGAAGCCGTTACATCAGCCCATCGATGCAATGGTTTCCGATGAATGAAATCTTCAGTGGTCTGACGCCCTGTCGGGGGAAGGTTCTGCAACTGCAGCATGGGGAGCTAGGCTGCCGTGCATGCGGCCGTGCAGATCCGACAGGATCCATATCGTCCCGCCCGCCATGATCGCCAGAAGGCTGGCAGAAAAGAGAACCAGCAGCAAATCCTCGCGAGACTGGTTTCCAGAGAAACTCAGATGCAGGAAATTGCGCAGATGGGTGGCCACCTGAAGCAGCGCCGCCACACAGATGATGACGATCTTCAGCGTCGGGGACAGATCCGAAAGCGCGGCGGCGAAGGCCACCACCGTCAGGACCAGGCTGATGACAAAGCCGGTCGCATAGCTGCGCAGCTCATGCGCTGCGGTGTCTTTCGGATTGATCTCTCCTGTATTGGGCGCGGTCATGTGAGCGGCACCAGAAAGACGAAGGAGAAGATACCGACCCAGATAAGGTCGAGGAAATGCCAGAAGACCCCCAACATGGAGAGACGAATCTTCACAGTGTCATCCAGGCCCCGGATCTTGATCTGCGTAATCATCGCGGCGATCCAGAGTATCCCTATGCTGACATGCAGGCCGTGTAGACCCACCAGCGTCCAATAAGAACTGAGCCAGCCGCTCGCCTGGGGAATGCCACCCTTATGCGCCTGGTCGATGAAGTCACTGATCTCGAAAAAAACGAATCCCATCCCGAGCATCGCGCTGATCACGAGCCAGAGGATGACCTTGTTGGCGCCACCTTCGTATTTCAGCGCCAGAGACACGCCTCCATAGGCAACCCCGCCAAGCAGGAGCAGGCCAGTCTGTATGGCGACGCTGCTGATATCGAACAGGTCCTGTGGCCCCGGCCCACCGGCAAGCCCTACGGGGTTCAGATAGGCTGCGTAAGTGGCAAACAAAATGCCGAAGAGAATGAGGTCGCTCATCAGGAAGACCCAGAAGCCGAAGACATTGGTCTCCGCCTGCTTACCGGCTTCACTTTGGCTGCTTCGAAGGTTCAGGCCGGGATAGAGGCCGTTGCCTGCATTGCTCATCCCGCAAACTCCGTAATGTCTGGAACACCTCTGTTCTGCTCCGTCTCCTCCTCGGCGCGGCGCGCGGTGGGGAGATTGGCAACCCTTTCGCGGAACGCCTTGTCGGCTCGCTCGACTTCCTCGGCTGGCACGATAACCGGCTCCACGACCTTTATTCCGCGCCAGAAAATCGTTGCGACCATAGCGAGCAGGCTTGTGATCGACAGCCACCAGATGTGCCAGGTCATGGCGAAGCCGAGCAAGAAGGCCGCTCCAGCGAGCACCACACCGAGATAGGTGTTCGCGGGCATCTCGATATCGACATACTCATCCGGCCCTTTCCACGGATCGCCTGCGCGTTTGGCTGCGCCCCAGTCATCACGCGCGGTCACCACGGGAATAAGCGGAAAATTCCATTCGGGCACAGGCGCCGGGCTCGACCATTCGAGTGTGGCCCCATTCCATGGATCACCGCCGGGCACGGCCAGCCGCTCGCGATTGCGCCAGCTTGTCCAGAAGGTCCAGACCAGGCTGGCCAGCGCAGCCAGCATCAGGACTCCACCGAACGCCGCAATGTACATCCATGGCAGGAATTCAGGGTTCTGGAAGGTAGGCGACCGCCGCGGCATGCCCATCAGACCCAGGACATAGAGCGGCATGAAGGTGAACAGGAAGCCCCCGATGAAAAGATAGGCTGTAAGCCGCCCCCACGTCTCGCTCAATCGGAAACCGAACGCCTTGGGAAACCAGTAATGGATGCCCGCCAGCATTCCGAAGAGCACGCCCGGAATAATCACATTATGAAAGTGCGCGACCAGGAAGGTGGAATTGTGGACCTGATAGTCAATCGACGGGTTGGCAAGGATGATGCCCGACAGGCCTCCAATGACGAACAGCATGAAGAAGCCAACGAGATAGACAATCGGCGTGGTCACCCTGATCCGGCCCCGCCACATCGTCGCCATCCAGTCATAAACCTTCACGCCGGTCGGGATGCCGATGATCATCGTCGCGATCCCGAAGGCGATGTTGACAGGAACGCTGGATCCCATGGTGAAGAAGTGGTGCAGCCATACAGTGAAGCTGATAACCGAGATGCTCATGCTGGCAATGACCAGCGAGGTGTAGCCGTAGAGCTTCTTGCCTGAGAATGTCGATGATATTTCGGAGAACACGCCGAACGCGGGCAGGACGAGAATGTAGACCTCCGGATGGCCGAACATCCAGAAGATGTTCGCATAGTTCATCATGTTGCCGCCTGCGGCATTCGTGAAGAAGTGGAAGCCTGCATAACGGTCCAGCAACAGCATTGAGCTCGACACGGTCAGCGCCGGCATGGCATAGATCAGCATGATTGCTACGCACAGCGAGGTCCAGCAGAACAGCGGCATACGCATGAAATGCATGCCCGGCGCCCGCTTCTTGAAGATCGTGACCGCGAAATTCATGCCCGTCAGCGTTGAGCCTACACCTGAGATCATGATGGCCCAGAGCCAGTAATCGACGCCTTCACCGGGGCTGTATTGGATGCCGGTATAAGGCGGGTACATTGTCCACCCTCCGGTTCCGAACTGGCCAATCAGCAACGAAATCATGATCAGCCCCGCCCCGGCAGCCGTCATGCCGAGGCTGACCTGGTTCAGCACCGGAAACGCCATATCGCGCGCGCCCAGTTGCTGCGGCAGCACGAAGTTGATCAGCCCGATGAGCAGCGGCATCGCGACGAAAAAGATCATGATTGTCCCGTGCGTGCTGAACAGCTGGGCAAAGTGATCGGGCGCGACGAGCCCGCTTTCCGGTTCCGCCAGTGTGCCTAGCGCCGTCGCCTGATGGGCACGCATCACGAAGCCTTCAATAATGCCACGGGCCAGCATGACGAGAGCCAGCACAATGTACATGATACCGATTTTTTTAGCGTCGGCAGAGGTCAGCCAGTCCCGAAACAGTGGCTTCCACCAGCGCATCCAGGTGAGGAGTGCAACCGCACCGATCGCGCCAACAACAAGGACGGTGGCCGCCCCGGCGCCAACGATGGTGCTGCTGGTGACCTTCTCAAGCAAGTCAGTATACGGCGTGACACTCCAATCGAGCCTGCCGAAAATCGGGCTGGTCTGGTGGGTCATTCGTGGTCTGCCCCCCCTTGCGGAGGGAGCCCCGTGCCACCGAGCTCTTCCATGTCACTGGCGGTTCCGGATCGATGATACTTCTCCACGACCCGCTGGAACAATGCGCTGTCCGGGCCACTGAAATAGAGCGGGGTCGCATCCCTGCTCAGCCCCAGATCGGCCCGGGCGTCGGCAAGCACGGACCTGCGCCGTAAGACCGCATAGGTTGCGTCATCCAGCATGGGAGCACTGCGCGCACGCGAAACCCATGCGTCGTACCCGTCTGGCTCAAGTGCGGTCACGGTGAATTTCTGCCGTCCAAATCCGTTGCCGTTGAACTGGGTATTTTCACCCTCTGCCGTACCGATGCGGGCAGCGGAGAAGTTAAGCTTGGTGGTCATGCCTGGCATCGCATAAATCTGACCTGCCAGCGGCGCGATCAGCATGCTCTGCATGACAGTATCCGTCGTCAGCGTGAGTTCGACCGGGCGCCCCACAGGAATAGCCAGTTCATCGACGGTCGCAACGCCCGCTTCCGGGTAAATGAAAACCCATTTCCAATCGAGCCCAATCGCCTGAACCTGCAGTGGGTTTTCCCCAAGTGGCTTATAAGGATCGAGTTTACTGGTTGAGTACCAAAGCCAGCTGGCAAGCACGATCACGATGACAACAGGCACGCCCCAGAGCACCAGCTCGAGTCGGCCCGAAGACTCCCACTCAGGGGTATATTTCGCCTTTTCAGAGTTTAACCGATAGCGCCACAACAGCACCGGAACGCCGATCAGCACCGGAAGGATCACGATCATGGTGATCGCGACCACGCGCAGAAGATGCGTAGCCTGTTCTTCGGCGACCGGGCCCATGGGTTCCAGGAAGGATTGGGCCGCCGGGGTCGCCGCCATGGCGGCTTCCGGCCAAATCATGAGGATCAACGCAGACGTCAGGCTTACGGATGCAGTCAACAATCTGACGGTGTTAAGCGATCTCATAGATACCGGATTTTCAGATTAGGGATGACTGGCTGGCAGCGTGATTGGGCGGGCCCATAAAGAAGGGGCAAACAACTCGCGTATCCATCAATATCGCCACCGCTCACCTGCATATCCTCAAGGAGTCATAATGAGATTACTTCGCATGGGGTGAGCTAGCAACATGCCTGAAGGTTTTTGGCTTATCCTTGTCGCAGCCGCGATGGTCCACAGAGGCGCCAGGTCGCCCGGCATCTGACACGGGTCTGCTTCTGCCAGAACGTCTTGGCAGGCCCGCTCATCAGACTTCTCACCTTTGAAATGAGGTTTGCCTTCTCCCAACAGCAGACGATACTCCGTCCACGCCGTTATAGGCCGAGATGGCGTATAAAGCCTCACCGGTCACGAAGAACCTTGTCAGAACTTCTCGTGGAGGCTGCTTGTCCAGGAAAATCCGCCACTATTTCGACTGAGGCGTGTCGTCTACTGCCACTTTGACGAGACCATCCGGAGGTGCCTCTTCCCGAGATTGTTCTCACATTGAAATCGGCGTGGAGAACCTGATTCACCAAACGTCATAACGCGTTGATTTTCAGGAAGAAGAAATCGGTGGCAGTCCCTAGGGGAATCGAACCCCTCTTTCCAGGTTGAAAACCTGGCGTCCTAACCGATAGACGAAGGGACCGCACCGGTTCGAAGAAGAGGCCGTATAGCCATTGCAGGCGGAGAGCGCAAGCCATCATGATGGCAGTTTCTGCACATTAATTCAGGCCTCGGCCGCATCCATGACGTCCAGCTGCACACGGCGGCGGCCATTCCATTCGTCGGCCTTCAGGCGCCCGGCCAGATGAACGCGGCGACCGGGCTGCAACGCATCCCCCAGAGGGGCTCCAACTGCCCGCCAGGCGATGCAGTCGAGGCGTCCGGACGCATCCTCTGCCGTGAATTTCCAGTGATTGGCGCCCACCTGCCGCGCATACGAAACCTGCACGGACTGAAGCGCAAAGACAGGCTCTGGCGCTCCGGCTCCGAAGGGGCCGATCTCTGCCACGCGGTCGACGAGTTCCGGCGTTGCCGCGCCCGGTGCCAGAATCGCATCGATGGGCAGTTCCAGCGCCGCTGCCCGTTCTGCAGTGAATTGTGCCATGTGAGCGACCATCCAGGCGTCGAATGCGTCCAGCTGTGATGGCTCAAGGCTGAGGCCGCCTGCCATGGCATGCCCACCACCCGACAGGATTACCCCCTCGCGCGCCGCCGCGGCGATTGCGTCGCCGATGTTCACCCCGGTCACGGAACGCCCCGAGCCCTTGGCGACAGGCCCAAGCCCCTTGCCCCATCCGATCACGATGCTGGGCAGGTGGAACCGGTCCTTCAGGCGGCCAGCGACGATGCCGATGACGCCCGGATGCCAGCCTTCACCGGAGGCGATCAGGATGCCCCGCTCCGGCGTCGTTTCCAGGGCCTTCTCCGCCTGCATGATCGCCTGCTCAAGGATCGCCGCTTCGACAGCCTTGCGCTCCTCATTGAGGCCATGCAGCTGCTCGGCCAGCGCAATTGCCTCTGCCCGGTCGTCCGTAGCAAGCAGCTTTGCCGCGATCCAAGGGTCTCCAACACGCCCGCCGGCATTCAGACGAGGGCCGAGCATGAAGGTCGCGTGGTAAACCGTCTCCACCTTCTGGATGCCGGAAACTTCCGCCAGGGCGCGCAGGCCCTCATTATGGCCGCGGGACAGCATCGTGAGGCCTTGCCGCACAAAAGCGCGGTTCACACCATGCAGCGGCGCCATATCGCAAAGCGTGCCGAGCGCTGCGAGATCCAGATGCGCCATGATGTCCGGCAAGCCGTCCGGCGGCGCAATTCCGCGTTCGCGGGCGAGCCGGTTCAGGGCTGCTACAAAGACAAACACCACGCCCGCCGCCGCCAGATGCCCCTGACCGGACGTGTCGTCCGGCCGGTTGGGGTTCACAAGCGCCAATGCCGGAGGATTGTGTCCGGCCATGAGGTGGTGGTCGATGACGACAACCTCCAATCCGATACGCTGCGCCTCTTCCAGCGCCCCCACGGCCGCCGCGCCGCAGTCCACGGTGATGACAAGATCGGAGCCCGTGTCTTTCAGGTGCCGGAACGCCTCGGGTGACGGGCCGTAGCCTTCTTCCAGCCGGTCCGGCACGTAGAGGCCGAGTTCCTGCCCCCAGGCACGGAAATAGCGCGCGAGAATGGCAGAACTGGTGCCGCCATCGACATCATAATCGGCAAAGACGGTGACGCGTTTCTTTTCGAGGATCGCATCGAGGACGAATTCTGCCGCCTTGTCCATGTCGGCGAAGCTGGATGGGTTCGGGAAAGTTTCGCGCAAAGTCGGCGCCAGATAGGCGCCTGCGCTATCCGGATCGACGCCGCGTTCTGCCAGCAGGCGCGCCAACAGGTCCGAGCCGCCAACGGCAGGTGCAAGCCGCCTCACGAGCGCTTCATCGGCGTCTGCAAGCGTCCAGAACCGTCCTGTTGCAGAACGGTCTACGGCAAATAGCCTGTCTTCTGTTTTTCGGGCAGTCGCTGTCATGAGGCTCCGGGAATCATGTTTCCCGAAGCCTATCACAGGGACGGAGCAATTGCCCCGGGCTTATGCCTTCCGGTTCGACCGGATGTAGCGGACCATGCCGTCGGTCGAGGTCATGACCAGCGTGTGCGTGTGGACACGCCCGTCACGGTGCGCGACGCCGCTCAGCATGGAGCCCTGGGTCACACCTGTCGCACAGAACACAGTGTCCGAAGACGCCAGCTCATTCAGGGCATAGGTGCGGCCAAGGTCGGTGATGCCGACCCGTTCCGCGCGCTTCTTCTCGTCATCATTGCGGAAGACGAGACGACCGAACATCTGGCCGCCCACGCATTTCAGCGCCGCAGCGGCAAGCACGCCTTCCGGAGCGCCGCCGGAGCCGAGATAGAGATCGATGCCGGTATGCGGATTGGTGGTCGCGATCACGCCGGCCACGTCGCCATCGGTGATCAGGGCCACGCGGGCGCCAGCCGACCGAAGGCTTTCAATGATGTCTTCATGGCGCGGGCGGTCCAGAACGCAGGCCGTCATGTCCGACACTTCAACGCCCTTGTGCTTGGCAAGCGCGGTAATGTTCTCAGCCGGGCTGGCCTCAAGGCTCACAATCCCTTCCGGATAGCCGGGGCCGATTGCGATCTTGTCCATATAGGTGTCCGGGGCATGCAGCAGGCCGCCTTTCGGCGCGATCGCCAGAACGGCAAGCGCGTTTGCCATCGCCTTGGCGGTCAGCGTGGTGCCTTCCAGCGGGTCGAGGGCAATATCGATGGCCGGGCCTTTGCCGGTACCGACTTCTTCGCCGATGTAGAGCATCGGGGCTTCGTCACGCTCACCTTCGCCGATGACGACGCGGCCCTGAAAATCGACCTGATTGAACGCGGTACGCATGGCGTCGACGGCGGCCGCATCGGCCTTCTTCTCGTCACCTCGACCGACCAGTTTTGATGCAGCAATCGCTGCGACTTCGGTCACGCGCACCATGGCATCCGCCAGGCTGGGCGTCAGAACGTTGTTTTCCATAATTATTTTGTCTCCGAACGCGGGATTTTTGTCTCTATCGCCTAGACGGTAAGCAATTAGCTTGCCGCTTCGATACGGATTAGCCGCGGTGCGTCAATCGGCTTGGCGATTTTTTCCAGCCGCTCCAGCGCGGCCTGCATGTTGGATCTCGGGCACCGATGGGTGACGATCACCACGGGCGCGGCACCGGATTCTTCCCCGGACTCCTGCAACAGCTTGTCCACGGAGACGCCTTCCTTCGCGAGGGCTTCCGTGAGCGCGGCCAGCGCGCCGGGCTGATCAGGCAGGTAAACGCGCAGGAAGAACGGCGCGACTTCCGTCGGCGCGCCCTGCACGAACGGCCGGCCCATATGGTGGGCGGCGCGGCCGAAGGCCGGGCGGATGGCCGGGCGGAACATCTTTGCGACATCGCCCATCACCGCGCTCGCGGTCGGGCCGGCACCGGCGCCAGGACCGGTGAGCGTGATCGCTCCGACCGGGTCACCTTCGATGCGAACGGTGTTCAGGCTGCCATTGACACGGGCCAGCGGATGGCTCGCCGGCAGGACCAGCGGCTCGACCCGGCACACCACGCCCTCATCGGTGAGCACGCCTTCGGCGATCAGTTTGATACGATACCCCAGCCGGTCCGCCAGACGCAGGTCCAGCAGGCTGACCTTGTCTATGCCGGACACGCTGACCTTGGAAAAATCGAGATCCGCCGAGAAGGCAATCGCAGAAAGAATGGCCGCCTTGTGGGCTGCATCCATGCCGGAGACGTCCAGCGTCGGATCCGCTTCCGCGTAGCCGAGACGCTGCGCTTCGGCGAGCACATCGTCATACTCGCGGCCCTGCTCCAGCATCACTGTGGTGAGGTAGTTACAGGTGCCGTTCAGGATGCCCGTGATGCGCTTGACCTCGGTGCCGGCAAGACTGTCCCGCAACACGCGGACAACCGGGATGCCCCCGGCGACGGCGGCTTCGAACAGCAGGTCCACCTGCTTCTCTTCCGCCAGACGCGCCAGCGCCATGCCATGCTTGGCGATCAGGGCCTTGTTGGCGGTCACAACATGTTTTCCGGCCTTGAGGGCCGTTTCCACGGCGAATTTCGCGGGGCCGTCAGATCCCCCCATCAGCTCGACGAAAACGTCGACGTCCGGGTCTTCGGCGAGCGTCGCCGCGTCATCGAACCAGCGGTACGGGCTGATGTCGACCGGGCGGTTGCGCGACTGGCTGCGCGCGCTGACGCCGGTGATCTTCACTTCGCCCGGCAGGCGCAGGTTCGACTGGCGCTCGACCAGTTCGATCAGGCCGCAGCCGACATGGCCAAGCCCGGCGATCCCTATCTTCAAAGGTCCCAACAGGGCCCCCTATTTGTTGCTCAATGTCCGGGCTGGTGCCTAGCTGGTTTGGCGCGCCGGGGAAAGGGGGCGACCGCCCAAACCGTCCCCATTGCAGAGGTTTCAGAGCCCGTGCTTAATGGGCAAACAAAGAAAACAGCGGGAGGACGCAAACATGCCCATCAATCAGGATGCCGTCGGATCAAAAGGCACACCACGTACCTGGGCGTGGAACTCCCGCGATGCCTTGCTCTACGCGCTGGGTGTCGGCTGCGGAATGGAAGATCCGGTCGGCTCGGAACTGGAATTCACGACCGAGAACACGATGGGTGTGGACCAGAAAGTGCTACCCACATTCGGCGTATTGGCCGGGTTCAATGCGCAAGGCGGCAAGAGCGCCATGTCGAATGCCGGTACGTATGATCCCCGTATGCTGGTCCACGGAGAACAGGGCATCCGCCTGCACCGCCCCATCCCTGTCGAGGGTGAGATTACGATGGTCGATGAAATCACCGGCATCTATGACAAGGGCAAAGGCGCCGTCGTCGCGACAAAAGCCGTGGCGACCCTGACGGCCGACGGCAAACCGCTCTTCGACCTGACCTCATCGGTCTTCATTGTCGGTGAGGGTGGTTTTGGCGGCGACAAGGGCCCATCGGGCCAGACGAACGTTGCGCCAGAGCGGGCACCGGATCACGAAGTGACCTATCAGACGCGGCCGGACCAGGCCCTGCTCTACCGCCTGAGCGGTGACCGCAACCCGTTACATTCCGACAAGAAATTTTCCGATGTCGGCGGCTTCCCGAAGCCGATCCTGCACGGCCTCTGCACCTATGGCTTCACCGGGCGCGCGCTGCTGTCTGCCCTGTGCGGAAACGATCCGGCCCGGTTCAAGACCATGGACGGGCGCTTTTCCTCTCCCGTCCTGCCGGGCGAAGCGCTGACCATCAAAATCTGGACCGGCGAAGGCGAGGACGGCACAGCCATCTTCCAGACCGTCGGCGGCGACGGCCGTGTCGTCCTCAACAATGGGGGTTTCAGCTACAGCTGAGCGCCTACTCCGCCGCAGCCGCAGTTGGCTTGATCTCTTTCACGCCGCGTTTCTCCAGGAATTTCCGGATGTTGCGGGCGGCCTGGCGGATACGCTGTTCGTTCTCGACGAGGGCGATGCGGACATGGCCGTCGCCATGCTCGCCGAAGCCAGCGCCGGGGGCGACGGCAACATGTGCCTCGTTGATCAGCTGCAGCGCGAATTCTAGGCTGCCGAGATGCTTCAGCTGTTCCGGGATCGGGGCCCAGGCAAACATCGACGCCGCCGGGCTCGGCACCGGCCAGCCTGCGCGCGTGAAGCTCTCCACCAGCACGTCGCGGCGTGATTTGTAGATCGCGCGCGTCTCGTCCACACAGTCCTGCGGGCCATCGAGCGCGGCCACAGCCGCCACCTGGATCGGCGTGTAGGCACCGTAATCGAGATAGGACTTCACGCGGGCGAGCGCCGAAATCAGCGTCTCGTTCCCGGCGACGAAACCCATGCGCCAGCCGGCCATGGAATAGGTCTTCGACATGGTCGTGAACTCGACCGCGATGTCCTTTGCCCCGTCGACCTGAAGGATCGAGGGCGTCGGTTCGTCGAAATAGATCTCGTTATAGGCAAGGTCCGAGAGGACCCACAGCTCATGCTTCTTCGCGAATTTGATGGCCTCTTTATAGAAGTCGAGGTCGCAGACGGCCGCCGTCGGGTTGGACGGGTAGCAGAGCACCATGGCTGTCGGCGGCGGGGTCGAATAATGCACGGCCTTGCCGAGGTTCGACAGGTACTGCTCCGGCGTCTGGGCAGGGACCCCGCGGATGGAAGCCCCGGCGATGATGAAGCCGAAATGGTGCAGCGGATAGGACGGGTCGGGCGCCAGGATCACATCGCCCGGTGCCGAAATGGCCTGGGCGAGGTTGGCAAAGCCCTCCTTGGAGCCGAGCGTGACGATCACTTCCCGGTCCTTGTCGAGCGTTACGTCAAAGCGCCGCTTGTAATAGTCCGTCAGCGCGCGGCGCAGGCCCGGAATCCCGCGGGAAGCGGAATAGCCGTTCACGTCCGGCCGGCGCGCGGTTTCGCACAGCTTGTCGACAATATGTTTGGGGGTCGGCAGGTCCGGATTGCCCATTCCGAGATCGATAATGTCCGCCCCATCTGCGCGAAGGGCCGCCTTGGTGCGGTTCACCTGCTCAAAAACATAAGGGGGAAGTCGGCGGATCTTGTGAAAGTCGGTATTCATTTGCGTCTGACCTTGAGGCCTTCAGTAACTCTGGGAACATTAAACGCAGCTTCGATCTCGGCGATCTCTTCCTGCGTCAGGAAAGCGGGATCTGCAGGCAAGCCCGCAAAATCCGCTTCTACCCGCTTCAGCAGCGCGGCCATCTGGCCGGCAACATCCACGGGAGGCTCCGCTCGTTCACTAGAGTCAAAATAGGCCTGCAATATGTCCACGCGGGCTGCAGAGGCCGGCAATGTCTGGCCTGGAAGCTGCTCGACAGGGATTTCCTTCACCTCAGCCAGCTTCGGATAGCCTTCCCCCCGGATTTCCTTCCGGCGCGCATCATACCAGTCAGGTGCCTGATTGATGGCGTCCCGAACACGCGAAAAAGAGCTCGTACAGCCCGCAACGAGCAGTATCGACACACTTAAAAGGGGAATCGCCGTGTTTTTCATGCTGGGACTCACTAAATCACAAATATTAAGGCGCATAGTAAAGGACGGCTAAAACAGGCATAATTTGTACGAATGAGTGGTGACAAGAGAATCAAGGACACACCTGCCCCCCTGGCTGAGTTGATGATGAGCCAGGACCCGGCACGTTTGCAGGTCCTGATGACCACGCTTTCGCTGGCGAATGTCGAATCCCAGGGCCTGCTTGCGGACGTGATGATGGGCTCAGGGCCGCTGGGCACCGTCTCGCAGGGCGATCCGATGCGGGTCGGCGAAGCTTTCCGCGCTGTCGGCTGGAGTTTTGCCACCAATCCGGCCGCCATGTTCAACGCCAATCTCGAACTCATGACCAGCTGGATGAAACTCTGGCAGGAAATGGCCATGGAGGCGGTGTCCGGTCCAACGGAAAAGGAGAAGGACAAGCGCTTCTCGGATCCCGAATGGGCCAGCAATCCGGGCTTCCGCTTCATCCGCAAGGCTTACGAGGTCAACGCCAACTGGATGAACCGCCTGGCCGACCAGGCCCCCGGCCTGCCGGAAAACCTGCAGCTGCGCGCAAAGTTCTTCACCCAGCTCCTGACCGACACGCTGTCACCGACCAACTATCTCGGCTCCAACCCGACCGCACTGCGCGCCTTCTTCGAAACCGGCGGGCAAAGCGTGCTGGATGGTCTGCGCCTCGCCCGCGCCGATGTGAAGAAGGGCGGCGGCAAGCTCTATATCAGCCAGACCGATGAGACACCGTTCAAGCTGGGTGAGAACATCGCCACGGCGCCCGGCCAGGTCGTCTTCCGGAATGACCTGATCGAGCTGATCCATTACGCACCGACGCAGGAAAAGACCTATTCCCGCCCGCTGCTGATCTTCCCGCCCTGGATCAACAAATTTTACATCCTGGACCTTCAGGAAAAGAACTCGATGATCCGCTGGCTGGTCGACAAGGGCGTACCTGTCTTCGTCGTGTCCTGGCGCTCGGCAGATGAAGTCACACAGGACTTCACCTGGGATGACTATGTTCAGAAAGGCGCCTATGCAGCCGTTGAGGCGACCATGCAGGCGGCTGGTGCAACCGGCGTCAACACGGTCGGCTATTGTATCGGCGGAACCATGCTGTCCTCCGCACTCGGTCACATGGCCAAGACCGGATATGACAAGATCAAGTCGGCAACCTTCTTCGCCTCCCAGTCGGACTTTGAACTCGCTGGCGATCTGAAGGTTTTCACGGACGGTCCGGGACGCGGCTATATCAATGGCATCATCGAAGAGAATGGCGGTGTCATGCCCGGCTCGATGATGTACGAGACATTCAACTGGCTGCGCCCGATCGACCTCGTCTGGCGCTACGTCATCGACGAATACATGCTGGGCAAGTCACCCCGCCCGTTCGACCTGCTCTACTGGAATGCCGACCAGACCAATATTCCGGGTAAGGTGCATCAGCGCTACCTGAAGGACTGCTACGACGAAAACCGCCTGTCGACCGGCAGCTTTGAAGTACTTGGCGAAACCGTGGACCTGAAGCAGGTGAAAATCCCCGTCATGGTCCAGGCCAGCAAGGACGACCATATCTGCCCGTTCGAAAGCGTGTACCGCACAGCGCTTGTCTTTGGCGGAGACACGAAATTCGTTCTGTCCGGGTCCGGACATATCGCCGGTGTCGTCAACCACCCCGATGCGAACAAGTACCAGCATTGGCTGAACCCGGATCTGACCGAAACCGGCGGCGAGTGGCTGGAGAATGCCGAAGAAGTCCCCGGCTCCTGGTGGCCAACCTGGTGGGACTGGCTACGCCCGAAATCGGGCCGCAAGGTCGAGGCAAAGCAGCCGAAGGACATGGGCCTCGGCGCCGCCCCTGGCACCTATGCCAAGGTCCGCCTGTCGGACATCAAACTACCGGTTTAAGCGTCCAGACCGGCCGTTTCATCCAGCCCCAGCGCGATGTTGAGGTTCTGAACGGCTGCGCCGGAAGCGCCCTTGCCCAGATTGTCTAGCCGGGCGACAAGGCGGGCTTCCTCGTCCGAACCGAACACGAACAGCTCCAGACGATTGGTGCCATTGCAGGCTTCCGGCTCCAGACCCGTCAGCGCATCGCATTCCGCCAGCGAAGGCACCTTCACGAAGGTTTCGCCTTCATAGGCTTTAGAGAGCGCGGCATGCAGGTCAGCACGTTTCGGCTTTCCCGGCAGCGCCCAGAGCGGCAAGGCAATCTGGGTCAGCATGCCCTGCGCGAACCGGCCGACCGACGGCAGGAACATGGGGGCATGATCCAGCCGCCCATAGCGCTTCATCTCCGGCAAGTGTTTGTGCTTCTGCGTCAGGGCATAGATGCGGTGATTGTCCTCCGTGCCGCCCTCTTCGAACTCCGCGATCATCGCCTTGCCGCCACCAGAATAGCCGGACACCGCACTCACCGTCACCGGCAGGGAGGCCGGCACAAGGCCCGCCGAGGTGAGCGGGCGCATCAGGGCGATCATGCCCGTCGGGTAGCAGCCCGGATTGGAAATCCGGCGGCAGGCGCGCAGGGCGGCCCGCTGCGTCTTGTCCATTTCCGGAAAGCCATACGTCCAGCCGGACGCTGTCCGGTGGGCAGAAGAGGCATCGATGATGACGGTGTTCTGGCTGGTCACCAGCGATACACCCAGGCGCGCCGCCTCGTCTGGCAGGCACATGATCACGGCATCGGCCATGTTCATGAGGCGCGCACGTTCGTCATTGTCCTTGCGCTTGTCCGGATCGATCGAGATCAATTCCAGATCCGTCCGGCCCCGCAGCCGGTCGGCAATCTGAAGCCCGGTCGTGCCGGCTTCGCCATCAATGAAAACTTTGGGCAGCATTGCGTTCCCGTCCCTTTGCAAACGCAAGACAAAAGAAAAGCGGGCGCTCCGTCACCGAAGCGCCCGCCCGAAAAGAATATACCGGATACGGCTTAGCGCTTCGAGAACTGGAAGCTGCGGCGGGCTTTCGCCTTGCCGTACTTCTTACGCTCGACGACACGCGGGTCGCGGGTCATGAAGCCGAACGGCTTGAGCACTTTGCGCAGGCCCGGCTCATAAGCGACGAGGGCGCGCGAAATGCCGTGGCGCACTGCGCCAGCCTGGCCCATGAGGCCGGAGCCTTTCACGGTGGCGATCACGTCAAACTCGGTCTCGCGGCCGGCTTCGATCAGCGGCTGGGCAATCACCATGCGCAGCACCGGGCGCGCAAAGTATTGTTCCTGGTCACGGCCATTGATCGTGATCTTGCCGGAGCCCGGCTTGATCCAGACGCGGGCGACGGCTTCCTTGCGGCGGCCGGTGCCGTAAGCACGGCCCTGAGCGTCGATTTTCGGTTCAACGAGGGGCTCCGGAGCGGCGGTGACGGTTTCGTCACCAGTCATGGTGCCGAGGTCCTGGAGGGAGTTTGCAGTGTCGGTCATAATGATCAGGCCGTTTTGACGTTTTTGCGGTTCATCGACGCGAAGTCGACGCTTTCGGGGCTCTGGGCCGTGTGCGGGTGCTCAGCACCGGCATAGACGCGCAGTTTGGAGTACTGCTTGCGAGCCAGCGGGCTTTCTTTCGGCAGCATGCGCTTCACGGCCATTTCGATGGCGCGTTCCGGGAAGCGGCCGGAAAGGATTTTGCCGGCCGTGGTCGACTTGATGCCGCCCGGGTGGCCGGTGTGGCGGTAGTAGACTTTGTCGGTCAGCTTGTTGCCGGTGAACTTTGCTTTTTCCGCATTGATCACGATGACATGGTCACCGGTATCGATGTGCGGAGTAAAGTCAGGGCGGTGCTTGCCGCGCAGGCGCTTGGCGACGTAAGAAGCAAGACGTCCGACAACGACATCAGTCGCGTCGATCACGACCCACTTATTCTCGACGTCCACGGGTGCGTTATAGGTTTTCATCGCTCTACTCAGAGCCTCTCGCTTTCGGAGTTCATGGAATGGAATTCAAGCGCTGGCGTTTAAGCGCCACATCCACCGTTGTCAACGCAGGGCTTGGACTTGCCCTGCTTTTTACCACGGCGGCCTGCAGCAAGCCGGAACAAGCGCCCAAATCCCCCCCGGAAACCTCTGCAATCACTGCAGATGTGGAGCTTCCGGCGGTATGGGCGACCCGTACACTGGAATCACCCGTCTCTGCAATCGCTTTGTCCGGCGGGTCACGCGGTATCCTGGCTGTCGCCTATGAGCCCGGCGGCCTCCAGTTCTTCGACATGGAAGCCGAACGGATCGGCGAACCCACCAATTTCCGCGTTAAAGCGCTGGCCGGTGGCCAGTCCACCAATATCGGTGGGAGCACGCTTACTGTCTTCCCGGGCGTTGACCGCGAAGGCACTGTAAAAGCTTATGTTTTCGGCGATGGCCTGATCGCCCCGGCGCAGGTCGATCTCTCTGTTGACGGCGAGACCTTCGTTGAAGGCCTTTGCTCCGGCCCGGCCGGTACGGAAGGCATCATGCGGCTGGCTTTCTGGACACTGGGCAATGACCGGGTCCTGCAGGCAGGAATCGTCAAGGAAACCGATGGGGAACTGAGCTGGGAACGCGGCGAATCCACATTCACCGACTTCCCGATCCAGTCCTGCGCCTACACCGATGACACGCTGGTCGCCTCCCCGCGTGCCACAGCTGCTGCCCCGCTGATCCGCGGCCAGGTCTCCGCGCTTCTGTCGCTGGAGCCTGATTCCGGTCTGAAACTGTCCACCGACCTCGGCATGACCACAACGGACGTGAATATCCGCGACGGCCTCAGCGTGTTCGCCCCTGAGAAGCCGGTCGCCATGGCCGCCATGGGCACCATGATGTCCGGCGGTTACCCGGGCGGCGTGATCGCGCTGGCTGGCGAAGTGGAGCCGGGGAAAAGCCAGGTCGTGTTCGTCGACCCGAGCGAAATCACCTTGCCGGACGCTCAGACAGGCGGGAACTAAGCGGACGCATCAGGGCGCGCCGTCAGCCAGACCAGGCGGACGGCCGCCAGCGTCACCACGACTCCGATGGCCTGATGCAGAAGCGCCAGGTTCATCGGCGCCGCGTGCAAGAGGGTGAAAATCCCCCAGACAGCCTGCAGGCTGACCAGACCGGCAAAGACCATGAAGCTGCGCCCGTGCGCGGTTTTCCGGTATGCCCATACCGCGACAAGGCTCGCCGCCCAGATCACATAGGCGAAGATGCGGTGATTGAACTGGGTCGCAGCCCGCCCTTCGAACAGGCTACGGATGCCCAGATCGCCCTCTATATAATGTGACGGCACCAGTTCGCCCGCCATCAGCGGCCAGTCATTGTAGCTGCGCCCGGCATCGAGGCCCGCCACCAGCGCGCCCGCTGCCATCTGTACGAAAATCGCCACAAGCAACAATTTCGCCGTTACGCGTATCGCACGCGAGGCCGGGCTACGCGCGCGCTGGCCAAGGTCCAGCCACAACCAGGCGACCATGGCGAGGATCAGTAGCGCCAGAATGAAATGCGTCATCAACCGGTAAGGCGCGACATCCACCCGGGTCGTCTCGCCAATGCCGCTCGACACCATCCACCAGCCGATGGCGCCCTGCAGTCCGCCCAGCGCCACGAGCCCGAGAAGCTTCCACAGCAGCGGCCGCGTCAGCCATTTCCGCACTGCGAACACGGCAATGCCCAGCACCGCCACAAGGCCGATCATCCTGCCGAAGAAACGATGCCCCCACTCCCACCAGTAAATATGCTGGAACTCCGACATCGACATGCCGTGATTGATGTAGCGGTATTCCGCCGTATCCCGGTATTTCGCAAAAGCCTCGTTCCAGGCATCTGCCGACAGCGGCGGGATGGCGCCCTTGATCGGGTCCCATTCCGTAATCGACAAGCCGGAATCTGTCAGGCGGGTCGCGCCGCCGATCAGGATCATCGCATAGACCATGAGGCCGACCAGAATCAGCCAGCGGCGGATCCAGAGGGCTGCAGCGGGGGGGATTGTGGTTTCGCTCATGCGCTTTAATTGACGTGAGGCTGCCGCTCGGCAAGGGTCTGCGGGGTCGCATCTGCACAAAGGACTGCATTCATGCGCAAGCCGCTCACCGCCCTGATCCTCCTGGTCTACCTGTTCATTTATATTGTGCTGGCCGCTACGATCGGCGGTATGACCTCGAACTGGCCGCGCTGGGCTGAGCTGGTCTTCTATGTCGTGGCCGGGATTGCATGGATCTTCCCGCTGAAGCCGCTTTTCGCGTGGATGAACCGCGGCACGCCGCCGCCAGAAGACGAATAGGCCGGTTGCCCGCAAAACAGCCATATGCGCGGCGTGTGGATTTCCGCTGAATGATTTAAGCAGACCGGTACGACTGTCTGTCATACTGCCCCGGTAAGAATGCAGGATTTCCGTTCGCAGCAGAAAGCTGGCCATGCCCAAAGATACTTCAGGCACCCCCCGCCCCGGTTCTACGCAGAACACACCCGCAGCCGATCCCGACGCCGCCCGTCAGGGCGCCTTCGAGGCAATGGACCGGATGCGGGACGTGATGATCAGCCGCTTTACCGGGGGCCTGTCTCCCGCCTCGCTGGCGCTCGCTTACATGGACTGGCTTCTGCACCTGCAGGCTGCGCCGGGCAAACAGCTGGAAATGGCTCAGAAAACCTATCGCAAGGCCAGCCGCCTGTCGGCCTACATGCTCTCGGCCGCCGGACAGGAAGAGGCCGATTGCTGTATCGAGGCTCTGCCGGGCGACAACCGGTTCCGCGATCCCGCCTGGCGCAAGCAGCCCTTCGGCCTGTGGTCGCAATCCTTCCTGCTGACCCAGCAATGGTGGCACAATCTGACCCATGATGTGCCGGGCGTCAGTCCGCATCATGAGGAAGTCGTCTCCTTCGTCGCCCGCCAGCTGCTCGACATTTACGCCCCTTCGAACAACCCGTTCACAAATCCGGAAGTTCTGGAGCGCACGCGCGAAACCGGCGGTCAGAACTTCATCAATGGCTTCAACAACTGGCGCGAAGACATGCGCCGCCAGATCCAGGGCAAGCCACCGGTCGGCACCGAAGACTTCATCCCGGGTGAACAAGTCGCCGTCACGCCCGGCAAAGTCGTCTTCCGCAATCACCTGATCGAACTGATCCAGTATGCCCCGGCCACGAAAGAGGTTCACGCCGAACCGATCCTGATCACACCGGCCTGGATCATGAAGTACTATATTCTCGACCTCTCTCCGACGAATTCGATGGTGAAATACCTGACCGAGCAGGGCTTCACCGTCTTCATGATTTCCTGGCGCAATCCGGGCGCCGACGATCACGAGCTCTCCCTCAACGATTATCGTCGCATGGGTGTGATGGATGCGCTCGATGCCATCAGCGCGATCTGTCCGGACCGGAAAGTCCACGCCGCGGGCTATTGCCTGGGCGGCACGCTTCTTTCCATCGCGGCGTCCACCATGGCACGGGACGGCGATGACCGGCTGGCGTCTGTCTCCCTCCTGGCGGCGCAGACAGATTTCAGCGAACCGGGGGAACTCGCCCTCTTCATAGACCACAGCCAGATGCACTTCCTGGAAAGCGTGATGTGGAATCGGGGCTTTCTCTCCGCCGACGAAATGGCCGGGGCCTTTCAGCTCCTGCGCTCGAACGACCTGCTCTGGTCGCGCCTTGTCCGTGAATACATGATGGGGGAACGCGCCCCCATGTTCGACATCATGGCCTGGAACGCCGACACGACGCGCATGCCTTACAAGATGCATGCGGAGTATCTGAAGAAGCTCTATATCAATAATGACTTGTCCAATGGGCGTTTCATGGTCGACGGCCGCCCGGTCAATCTGCAGGGTTTGCGGGTGCCGGTCTTCGCCGTGGGCACCGAACGGGACCATGTTGCGCCATGGCGCTCGGTCTTCAAGATCCATCACCTCCTCGACACCGATCTGACCTTCGCGCTGGCGAATGGCGGGCACAATGCCGGCATTGTCAGCGAGCCCGGTCATAATGGCCGCCATTACCGGATCGCCCATCACCGGCACCGCGATCCGATCCTCAGCCCGGACCAGTGGCTGGAAGCGGCAAAGGAACGTTCGGGCTCGTGGTGGGAGAGCTGGACAGAGTGGCTGACGGCGCAGTCTTCGTCCGACCTCATCCGCCCGCCCAGGACAGGCGCGGCGCGAAAAGGATATCCCGCGCTTGAAGACGCCCCCGGAACCTATGTATTCCAGAGATAGGAGTCTCAGCCCATGATCGATGTCTTTCTCGAAAACCGCACCTATGACCAGATCAGGGTCGGTGACAACGCTTGCCTGGAGCGAACCGTCACAGAGAATGACATCGAACTGTTCGCCCTTGTCTCCGGCGATGTGAACCCGGCACACCTCGATGCAGAGTTCGCGGCGAAGGACATCTTCGGCAAGCCGGTCGCGCATGGCATGTGGACGGCCTCGCTCGTCTCCGCCGTCCTTGGCACCACCCTGCCTGGCCCCGGCTGCATCTATCTCGGCCAGACCATCGCTTTCACCAAACCGGTCTTTCCTGGCGACACCGTCACCGCGACGGTGACCGTGCTGGAGAAGCAGGACAAGAAACGCCTCGTCCGGCTGGAAACCGTCTGCACCAATCAGGATGGCGAGACCGTCCTGAAAGGCGAAGCGACCGTCATCGCACCGAAAGACAGCGTCCGCGTCAAACGCAAGCACATGCCCGGCATCCGCCTGCGCCGCCATGACCGCTATGACGCGTTCATCGAGCGCGCCAAGGCGTCTCCCACCGTCCGGGCGGCGATCGTTCATCCCTGCTCCGCCGTTGCCATTCAGGGCGCCGTCGAAGTTCGGGACGAGGACCTGTTGGATCCCGTCCTGATCGGCCCGCGGGCCAAGATCGAGGCCGCCGCCGCCGAAGCCGGCGTTTCGCTCGATGGATTCCAGATCATCGAAACCGAACACAGCCACGCCGCAGCAGAAAAGGCCGTGGAAATGGCCGTCAGCGGTGAAGTCGCCGTCCTCGTGAAGGGAAGTCTCCACACAGACGAACTGCTCGGAGCTGTCGTCGCCCCTGATTCCGGCCTGCGCACCGAACGCCGCATCAGCCATGTCTATGCCATGGACATCCCGGCTTACGACAAACCGCTCATCGTGACCGACGCGGCGGTGAATATCCTTCCCTCCCTCGATCAGAAACGCGACATCTGCCAGAACGCCGTCGACCTGATGCACCAGCTGGGCGTCGAGGCGCCGCTGGTCGCTGTGCTCGCCGCGGTCGAAACCGTCAATGACAGCATGCCAGCCACGCTGGACGCTGCCGCGCTCACCGTCATGGCGGCGCGGGGACAGATTTCCGGCGCCCGGGTGGATGGCCCGCTCGCCTTCGACAATGCGATCAGCATGGCCGCGGCGAAAACCAAGGGCATCGTCTCCCCGGTCGCTGGCCAGGCGGACATCCTCCTCGTGCCGGACCTTGAAGCCGGGAACATGCTGGCCAAACAGCTGATCTATTTTGCCGATGCCATCGCCGCCGGCCTGATCCTTGGCGCGCGCGTGCCGATCGTGCTGACCAGCCGGGCCGATCCGCTGACTGCCCGCATGGCGTCTGCGGCGCTCGCGCGGTTGAGTGTCGGCATGACCTACACCAAATCGGGCAGCTGACATGTCCGGCCCGCTGCTGATGACCTTCAATGCCGGGTCTTCCTCCGTGAAGATCGGCCTCTTCAGCATCGAAGGCGAGCGGCTGGACCGGATTGCGCATGCGCTGATCGACTTCCGGCACAGCCCGCTCACCTTCCACCTCGTCGAAGGCAAGGCGGTCTTCGATGTGGAGCTGAAGGCCGATCATGCCGATCACCTCACCGATGTGATGGCGGAAACGCTGGACTGGATCTCAGAGCATTATGACCTCAGTGAACTGACCTGTGTCGGTCACCGCGTTGTGCATGGCGGGGACGAATTCGATGGCCCGGTCCGGATCGATGACAATTCCCTCGCCCGCATCGAAGCGCTCTCTATTCTGGCGCCGCTGCACCAGCCGCAGGCGCTCCGTCTCATACGCGCGATGCGGCAGGTCCGGCCGGAGCTCACGCAGGTCGCCTCGTTCGACACCGTTTTCCACCGCACCAATCCGGATCTGATCCGCCGCTTTGCCCTGCCGCGCGCGCTGCATGACCGGGGGATCAAGCGCTATGGCTTCCATGGCCTCTCCTACAAATTCATTGCCGCCGAGCTGCGCCGCCAGTTCCCGGAGGCTGCTGCCGGACGCGTGATCGCGGCACATCTTGGCAGCGGCGCGAGCCTTTGCGCCATGCGGGATGGCCAGAGCCAGGACACGAGCATGGGATTTTCGACCCTGGACGGTGTGCCGATGGCGACGCGCTGCGGGGCGCTGGACGCCGGCGTGATCCTTCACCTGCTGCAGCAGGAACACCGCACGGCCAGCGAGGTGGAAGACATGCTCTACCACCAGTCCGGACTGAAAGGTGTGTCCGGCGGCATCAGCGCCGACTGCCGCGAACTCCAGGCGAGCGACGATCCGCATGCAAAAGAAGCGCTGGACCTGTTCACCCTGCGCATTGCCGGGGAGATCGGCCGACTCTCCATGAGCATTGGCGGGCTGGATGCACTCGTTTTCACAGCGGGCATCGGGGAGAATGATGCCGCGGTCCGGTCGGCGGTTGCCGGTCATCTCGGCTGGATGGGGCTCACACTGTCGGAAGACGCGAACCAGAAGAATGCGCCCTGCATCTCCACACCTGAGAGCCCCGTGAAAGCCTTTGTTATTCCGACCAATGAAGAACGCGTGATTGCCGAAGAGGCCTTCGCTGTCTCAAACGGCAAGGCCTGAGCGGAACGCCCAGCACATCCGCCCGGACACGCGTCAGCGCTCCGGCAAAAGACCTGATTATGCGGCAAACTCAGCTCGTATCGGCGGGTGGCCAGTCGCGCAGGGCTTGGGTCAGCTGTACGGTCAGGCCACCCGAGACGAGGGCGAGGGCGGCGGGCATGGCGTGCGTTCTGGGAATGGGCGCGATATAGGGCCGGGCCTCGCCGTCTGCTTTCCAGCGCTGGATCGTGCGCGCCAGGCATTTCGCCCGGCGCCTGCAGAATTTCAGCGTTTCAAGCATGGCTTCCCAACGGGCGATCAGGGGCGCGGCGGGCACGGGGCCTCGTGTCGGCACAGTAATAGGCCCATGCAGGAAGTCTGGCGCCTCACCCGCAGGCACCGGCAGGACGGAAAAGAACGCCTTGCGCGCCTTTGGTTCGCCTTCTGTCTTTTCAAAATAATTGCTCGCCAGGCGCGGTACCAGAGGCGCCAGCTCCACTTGCAGGGCCATCAGGAAGATCAGACGGCGGAGCAGCACGGCAAGCCGTTTCAGCTCTGCCGAGACGCGGTGCTTCACTGTTTTCGAGATCAGCTCTGGCTGTTTGAACAGATCGGCATTCACGCCCGCTTCGGCCACGGCGCGGGCAATCGTCTTGTAGGCATGAATGATGAAATCGGAGAACTGTGTCATGGCGGAGAGACTGCCATGGCCGCGTATCAGACGGATAGGAAGCGCCTTCACCTCCCATGCCCTCGCGGGCGAGGGCGTGGGAGGTGAGGGATTGGGGCGTGCCTGTCCACAAAGCCTCCAGCCATGACGAGGGGCGGACCACGCCTGACCACGTCATGACCATGCATGACCTGTCATGACGATACCGGACTATAGCGGATCAGGGCAGCGTGGCGAGCTGTTGTTCCAGTTCCGAGGACAGGGACAGGAGGCGCGCTTCGGCGATCTGCAGCTGGGTTGCCGCGCGGTAGCGGGCAATCTGCGCGTCGCGGAATTCATTCTCCGCATCCAGAGCATCGACCAGCGTGCGGATACCGGCCTGCTGCTCTTTCTGGGCCCCTTCGGCGGCAAGCTCTGCGGCTTTCTCGGCCCGCTCGGCCGCAGCCAGCGACAGGCGGCGGGCTTCAATGTCGCCCCAGAGACCGGCCACCGCTTCGTGCAGCTGCAGCTCGGCGGCGCGAACATTGGCCGTGGCAGCACTGCGCCCGGCAATGGCTTCACGCTTGGAGGCGTTGCGCAGGCCGCTGGTGAGCAGCGGGACTTCGACGCGCACAAAGGCGCCGACATCGCTGATCTGGTCCTCGAAGAAGAAGTAGACATCTTCCCCGGTCGTGGCGCGGGCGCGCAGCGAGACTTTCGGGCCAAACTTGCCCTTTGCCTCGGCCACCCTGTGCCCGGCGGAGATTTCGGCGGCGCGGGCGGCGGCAAGGTCAGGGTTGCGGGACATGACGCGCGACAGGGCGGCCTGCATGTCCCCGCCGACGATTTCACCGAGGGCGGGTGGTTCTGCGGTGACGGCATGGTCGACGCCGGTCAGGCGGGCAAGGCGTGCCCAGGCCCCGGACAGCGCTGCGCGGGCGGCTTCCCGCTGGGCCTGTGCGGAGGCAAGGCGCGCTTCAGTGAGGGCGATGTCAGTGCGGGTCACCTGCCCCTGATCGAACCGGGCCTGCGTTTCGTCGAGCCGGATGCGGAAGGTGGAAACGCGGGCTTCGGCGACTTCGACCGTCCGCTCGGCGAGCCAGGCATTGGCGTAGGCTTCGAACGTGTCGAGGATCAGCCGCTCGCGCGCGCCGAGCAGCTGGTAGCCGGCGGCTTCGCGCTGGGCCTTGGCCGCGTCGACGGCGGCGCCGAGGGCACCGGACTGGAACACGGTCCATTCCGCCTGAAGGCCAGCCGAGCGCGGCACCTGGGAGATCCGGTCCTGCGTGAAGTCCGTTTCCACGGCGCCGACTTCTGCCTGAAATCCGGCCTGTAGGCCGCGGCCTGCGCGGGCAGCGTCCACCCCGGCACGGCTGCGCTCAACGCCAGCCTCAGCCTGTTCCAGCGACGGATCATGACCCAGCGCCTGCTGCACGGCATCGCGCAGCGAGATCGGCTGAGCCAGCGCAACCGGTGCGGCCAGTGCCAGAAGGCTGACAGACAGGCGGCGGACAAATTTCATGCTCATTTGAACGCGTTACCCGGCTTCAGGCCGATGGCCTTGAAGATCAGCGCGGCCGGGCAGAAGCCCGTGAACGCGGCCTGGAACATGTTCAGCCCGGCAAACGCCGTCAGCAGGAACCAGTAAGGCGATACGAAATAGCCAAGCGCCAGGCTCAGCGAAACAACGACGCCAGCGAAAGCAAAAACAGCACGATCGACATTCATCTTGAATATCCTCTGAGTTGCATCAGGCACTCAGCCTGAATGGGTTGGGATCAGGCGGTCAGCCTGAAGGTTGACTGGATCCACCGGGCGAGGCCTTCGCCCGTCTGGGCGCCTGCCTGGTTGGCGATGAGGCTTCCATCCTCCCAGGCCAGCAGGGTCGGGATGCCCCGGATACCGAGCTTGCCGGCGGTCTCCTGGTTCTTGTCGGAATTCAGCTTGAAGAAGCGGACCTGATCGGCGAACCGCCCGGCCGCCGCCTCATAGGCAGGGGCCATCGTCCGGCACGGGCCGCACCAGGGCGCCCAGACATCCAGCACGAAGCCGCCGGTGTCGCGGGCGATGAGGCGTTCCAGCATGGCGCCGTCAATGTCCACCGGCGTCTGCGTGGCCAGCGGCTGGCTGCACTTGCCGCATTTGCCTGCGGAAAGCGGCTTGCCAGCCGCGACGCGATTGGGCGCGCCGCAACTGGTACAGATGGCGATACGGTCTTTGACGGTTGTGTCCACCATGACGGACTCCTCTGCGGATTACTTCAGCTTGTACGTTTTCAGCAGGTTCAGCGCGGCGTTCTCGTAGAAGGTTTCGGAACGGCCAGCCTTGATCTTTCCGAGGAAGTATTTCTCGAAACCGATCTTGGCCGTATGCACCCAACCGCCGGACACGGACCAGTTCACATTGCGCGGCGGGATCTGGGGCTGGGCGATAAAGGCCACGCCGCCATCGCCGAAGTCGGCAATACAGATCGCGTTCCAGGTCGCCTCATGGGTCGGCTCCTTGCCGCGCACGATCTGGCCGAGGTTTTCGGCAATCGCGGTGACCATGGATTCGATCATGAAGCCCGTTTTCGGCACGCCGACCGGCACTGGCGTCTTGCCGACGGGCGGAATGGCGATGCAGACGCCGAGGCCCAGGACTTCCGGATATTTCGGATTGCGCTGGTGCTTGTCGGTAATGACGAAGCCGCGCGGATTGACGAGGCCGTCGATGTCCCGCACCGCAGGCACACCGCGGAAGGGCGGCAGCATCATCGAATACTTCATCGGAAGCTCGTGGATCTCCTTTGTGGAGCCATCCTCGTTCACTTCCTCGACAATCATCTTGTCGGCTTCGACCTTCTGAACTTTCGCGTTGCAGATCCACTTGATGTGGCGGTCGCGCATTTCGCTTTCGAGCAGGCCTTTGGTATCGCCCACGCCATCAAGGCCGAGGTGGCCGATATAGGGTTCGGAGGTCACGAAGGTCATCGGCACCTTGTCGCGGATCTTCCGCCTGCGCAGCTCGGTCTCGATGATCATGGCCGTTTCATAGGCCGGGCCGTAACAGGATGCGCCCTGAACCGCGCCGACAATGACGGGCCCGGGGTCGTTGCAGAATTCTTCGAATGCCTTGTAGCCGGCTTCGGCATGATCAATGTGGCAGACAGATTGGGTATGGCCATTCGGGCCAAGGCCTTCGATTTCGTCAAAAGCCAGTTCCGGCCCGGTTGCGATGACGAGATAATCGTAATCGACAAAGGAGCCATCGGCCATGCGCAGGCGTTTGTTTTCCGGCTCGACTTTCTCTGCGGCGCCGACGACCAGTTGCACGCGGCGCTTTTTCATCGGCTTTTCAAGGTCGACGACAATATCCTCACGGTCTCGCCAGCCGACCAGAACCCAGGGGTTCGAAGGAACGAACTGGTAGAAGTCCGTTTCGTTGACGGCGATCACTTCATCCTGCCGCCGCACTTTCTTGCGGATCTCATAAGCGGCGATAACGCCGCCCAATCCTGCACCCAACACTACGATCTTAGCCATGGCCCTACTCCCTGTGGGATTAATTCTTTGTATGCGTTATCCCTTATATTCGTGTTTTATAAAATGCGCATTATGTCGCATGTTTAATCTGCCCGCGCGACTGTATTCCGGATGAAAAGAACAGGCGTGCGCGCATGCGCAAAGAAAAGGAGTCCCCTATGGCTGATCCCCGCGACCTTTCCCCTGCAACCGTTTGCGAAGGCCTCAAGGCCAACGAGATCATGCTCGTGGATGTGCGGGAGCCGAACGAATTCGCTTTCGAGCGTATTCACGGTGCCCTGCTCCACCCGCTCTCGACCTTCGAACCGAAAGCCATCCCGATCGCTCCTGGCCGCAAGATCGTGTTCCAGTGCGGGTCCGGCAAACGCTCACGCGCCGCGCTTGATGCCTTCATGAAGGCGACCGGCGCCGACGCCGCGCACATGGCCGGCGGCATTATGCAGTGGAAGGCCGATGGCTTCCCGTGTGTCCAGATCAATCCCGCAACCGGCAAGGTGGAAGACCATGGCCGTTACTAGAACGCTCTTTCTCAGTGCGGCCTTTGCCGCCCTCTCCCTTCCGGTGTCCGCCCAGGTCATGACCGTCGAGGAATCGGTGGTGATGGATTACCGTCCGGCCGTCGCACGGATCGAGGCGGCGGACTCTGCCACCGCCCGCTCGCGGCTGCAGGGCGTCATCTCCCGCCTGTCCATCGATGAAGGCGATGTCGTGGACGCCGGCGAACTGGTGGCGGTCGTTACCGACGCGACCATCGCCCCCAGCATCTCCGCGCTCGCCTCCCGTATCCAGGGCTTGCAGGCGCAGATCCGACAGGCCGAGGAAGACCTGACCCGGAATGAGGCCCTGTTCGAGCAGGGCTTCTTCCCGAAGGCGCGGCTTGATGAGCAGCGCACAAATCTGGACGTCCTGAAGCGCAACCTCTCTTCATCGCAGTCTGAGCGCAACGCGCTTAGCGCCCGGCAGGCCGAAGGCCGCATCCTGGCCCCGGCGAATGCCAAGGTGACCAGCGTGAACGTCGTGGAAGGATCAGTCGTTTCGCCGGGCGAAATCATTGCCTCCTTTGCGACGGTGAATGGCGTCGTGCGCCTGTCTCTTCCGGAACGCCATGCAGCGCAGATCAAAGAAGGCGAGACCTTCGCCCTGCGACTGCCGACCCGCGGCGACGACGTGCGGACCGCCACGATTGTCAAAATCTATCCCGAACTGCGCAATGGCGAACTGATTGCTGACGCCACCGTGCCCGGCGGGCTCGACGCCCTCGTCGGCGAACGGGTCGACGTGCTGGCCCCGGTCGGTGAACGCCGCGCCATCCTCGTGCCGAAGGACTATGTCTCCACCCGCTATGGCGTGGATTTCGTCCGTGTGCAGGTGGGTGACCGGTTCGTCGATGCGCCGATCGCGCTCGCCGCGCCGCTGGCTGACACCGAAGGCAAATATGAAGTGCTCACCGGCCTGAAGCCCGGGGACAAAATCGAAAAGCCGGAGTAACCGCATGAAACCGGACGTCTCGGGTTCCATCACACGGTCGACCATCCGGTCGCCGCTCACCCCTCTCTTCCTGCTGACGGCGCTCGCTGTCGGCCTCGTCGCGCTGTTCTCCATCCCGCGGGAGGAAGAGCCGCAGATTTCGGTGCCCATGGTCGATCTGATCGTCCAAGCACCGGGGCTGAAAGCACCGGACGTGGTCGAGCAGGTCACCGAACCGCTGGAAAACATCATCAAGGCGATCCCGGACGTCGAGCACGTTTATTCCCAGAGCCGCGATGATGGCGCGATGGTCACGGCGCGATTCAATGTCGGCACCGATGCCGATGACGCGATCCTCCGCGTGCACGAAAAGATCCGCGCGAACATGGACCGCATCCCGCCGGATGTGCCGATGCCATTGGTTGTGGGCCGGGGGATCAATGACGTTTCCATCGTCACGCTGACCCTGTCACCGGAAGAATGGACCGGGGACGTCTGGACCGACACCACCCTGCGCATGCTCGCAGAGGAGCTGCAGTCCGAACTCATCAAGATCGACGATGTCGGCCTGACGACGATCATCGGCGGACGTCCGCTGGAACTGCGCGTGGAGCCGGACATTCAGGCCATGGCTGCCTATGGCGTGCCGCTGCAGACGCTGGTCCAGTCCGTCGGGCAGGCCGCCGCCGCCATGCCGGTCGGCTCTGCCCGCCAGGATGGCAACACGCTGCTCGTCCAGGCAGGCGACCGGATAGATGCGGTCGGCGAACTGGAGCGTCTTGAGATCCCGGGCGCCGATGGCCGCACGGTCTACCTGTCCGACGTCGCCACGATCCGCGTGGCCGGCGCAGAAAACGACTCGCGCGTCTGGACGCTCGACCGCCGCGAGGACGGCAACGGATTTGCCGCCCGCCCGGCCGTGACGCTGTCCCTCGCCAAACGCCCCGGCGCCAATGCCGTGAACGTGGCCGAGGCGATCCTGCACCGGGTCGACCTGCTGAAGGGCGGCCTGATTCCGGAAGGTGTGCGCGTCGAGGTGACCCGCGACTATGGCGAAACCGCGAACCACAAGGCCAATGAACTCCTGTTCCACCTTGGCCTGGCGACCGTTTCCATCGTGATCCTGATCGCCTTTGCGATTGGCTGGCGCGAAGCGCTGGTGACGCTGATCGTCATCCCGACGACCATCCTGCTGACGCTCTTTGCGTCGCTGATGATGGGCTACACGATCAACCGCGTGTCGCTGTTCGCCCTGATCTTCTCTATCGGGATCCTGGTGGACGATGCCATCGTCATCATCGAAAACATCGCCCGCCATTGGGCCATGAAGGACGGACGCTCGCGCGTGGCCGCCGCCATCGACGCGGTCTCCGAAGTGGGCAACCCGACCATCATCGCCACGCTGACCGTGATCGCGGCGCTCTTGCCGATGATGTTCGTGTCCGGACTGATGGGGCCTTACATGGCGCCGATCCCGGCGAACGCCTCGGCCGCCATGCTGTTCTCCTTCTTCGTCGCCGTTGGGGTTGCGCCATGGCTGATGATGAAGATTGCCGGCAAGGCCCCGCTGCATGGCCACGGCGCCAGCGGCGAGGAGGACCATCCCGAAGGCGCCGAAGCGACCCGTCTCGCCGCCTTCTATACGAAGGTCGCCAGCCCGATTGTCTCCTCGCGCAGAAATTCGTGGATCTTCCTGATCGCCGTCGGCATCGCCACGCTCGCCTCGCTCAGCCTGTTCTATTTCAAGGTCGTGCCGGTGAAGCTGCTGCCGTTCGACAACAAGTCTGAAATCCAGGTCGTGGTCGACCTGCCGGAAGGTGCCTCGGTCGAGGATACGGAACGCGCCCTCTTCGCGCTGGCAGATGCCATCCGCGATGTGGAAGAGGTCGAGACCATTCAGGCCTATGCCGGCACCGCGGCGCCGTTCAACTTCAACGGCCTCGTGCGCCACTACTTCCTGCGCGCTGCGCCGGAACTCGGCGACCTGCAGGTGAACCTCTCCGAGAAGTCCCACCGCAAGCGGGCGAGCCATCCGATTGCCCTCGACATCCGCGAGCGCCTGCTGGCCCTGCCGATGCCGGAAGGCACCAGCGTGAAAGTGGTCGAGGTTCCGCCCGGCCCGCCGGTGCTCTCCACGCTGCTGGCCGAGATCTACGGCCCGACGCCGGAAGCCCGGCGTGAGACCGCTGCTATTGTCGAACAGTTCTTCAGGGACACGGACTTCATCGTCGACGTCGACAATTCCATCGGCGATCCGGCCCCGCGCCTGACCGTCTCTGTGGATGAGCCGCGCGCCGCAGATTATGGCGTCCAGCAACAGGACATTCTGGATACGATTGCCCTCACCTTTGCGGGCCAGACGGTTGGCGTCAGCCCCCGCAGCGAAGGCCGCGATCCGCTCGACATCCGCATCCGCCTGCCGAAATCGGAACGCAACTGGTCTCAGGAGATCGCCACCATTCCGGTGCCGGCACGCCTGGCTGGCCCGAACGCGCCGCCGGTCGAACTGGGCGCGCTGGTCGATGTCTCGGAGGAATTCGGTTCCCCGGTCATCTTCCGCCGCGATGGCTATTTCGCCGACATGGTGATGGGCGAACTGGCTGGCCGGTTCGAGGCGCCGATCTATGGCATGTTCGAAATCCAGGACAAGGTGAAAGCGTTCGACTGGGCCGCTGCCGGCCTCACCGCGCCAGCTGTGCGCATGTACGGCCAGCCGGCGGACGATACCCAGCCGACCCTGCTCTGGGACGGCGAATGGGAGATCACCTATGTCACCTTCCGCGACATGGGCGCAGCCTTCGCCGTGGCCCTGCTCGCGATCTATATCCTCGTCGTCGGCCAGTTCGGGACGTTCCGCGTGCCGCTCATCATCCTGACGCCGGTGCCGCTGACGCTGATCGGCATCATGATCGGCCACTGGCTGTTCGGGGCGCCGTTCACGGCGACGTCGATGATCGGCTTCATCGCGCTTGCCGGGATTATCGTGCGCAACTCGATCCTGCTGGTGGACTTCGTCCGCCACCTGGAAGACGGCAAGACACCGCTGAAGGACGTGCTGCTGCACGCCGGGGCCATCCGCTTCAAGCCGATCCTGCTGACCGCCCTGGCGGCCATGATCGGGGCAGCGGTGATCCTGACGGACCCAATTTTCCAGGGTCTGGCCATCTCACTGCTGTTCGGACTGGCCTCTTCAACGGCGCTGACCGTATTGGTGATTCCCGCGATCTACGTCGCTCTGCGCGGCCCCGACTGGCTGCCCGAGAAAAGAGGCACGGAATCTGCTGACACAGCGGGAACCGTTCAGGAGGTACACAGCTGATGGCCGCAAGAAAGAAAGCCGCCAACGACGCCTATGAGGTGGTTTCGGACAGCATTCATGAAGCCTCCGAAGTCATGAAGGCGATGTCGAGCGAGACCCGCCTGAAGATCCTTTGTGCGCTCAGCGAGGGCGGTGAGCTGCCGGTGGGCGAGCTCGCCAACCTGACCGAACAGTCGCACTCGGCAGTGTCTCAGCACCTCGCAAAGCTGCGCGCTGCAAACCTGGTGGAATCACGCCGGGATGCGCAGACGATCTACTATCGCTGCAGCGGCGGCGTCGGCCGCGCGCTGATCAACACGCTCTGCGATTATTACCGTTAGGCACGTAGGGCCAAACCCCGGCCCGGAAATCAGAAAAGCCGCCCCGAGGGGCGGCTTCATAATCCGGATGAGCGGCGACACGCTACGCCTCTCCCTTCTGCATGAAGGCATTAATCAGCGTATAGTAGCCGGGAAGCGTTTGTTGCAGGGTTTCCTTGCCGGGTTCCGTCAACCGCACATGCTTGACCCGCTTGTCATCGCCGCCCTCCACAGCGATCAGCCCATCTTCCTCCAGAGCCTTGAGCGTCCGCGTCATAACGGGTTTCGACACATCGACCCGTTCAGTTATCTCACCAAAAGACAGCATGTCACTTTCAGGCTCACGGTCGAGAACAATCAGAATCAGAAATCGCAAAAGCGACAGGCCACGCGCATCGAAATACTTTTCAAGTTCACGAACCAGGACGCTCGCCCTGCGCATCATGATGAGTGCGTCTTCGAGGTTTCCGACATCCAGATCCGGATAACGCACGCTGTAGCGTTCAAGCGTCTGGCGAGAGGGGAGTTCTTTCAGGAAAAACATAGTCGTCAGCCGTCAGATCGGGTGAAGCGAGCAGCATCGGCTGCCCCTCATTCATCTACTGTTGTCCCGCCAGTCTTATCTGCTTCCTTAAGAGAAAAAACTTCCTTCGCCGCCTGCATACCATTCAGCGCTGCAGGAAAGCCTGCATAAACACTCATCTGCAAAATAACCTCTTTGATCTCATCTTCCGATAGTCCGACATTCAGACCAGCTTCAATGTGCACTTTCAGCTGGGGTTGAGCATTCCCCATCGCGGTAAGGGCGGCGATTGTCGCGATCTCGCGTGACCGCAGGTCCAGCCCCGGCCGGTTGTAAATGTCGGCAAAGGGATACTCGATTGTGTACCGGGCAAGATCTGGCGAAACGTCAGCCAGGCTGTTTATTACATTCTGGCCCGCTTCGCCGTCTATTCTGTTCAGGTTCTCGAGACCTCGCTGGAAGCGTTCTGTCTCTTCAAACGGAATTGCCTCTGACTCACTCACGGCTTCTTTCTCCTGTGCATATGCGCCACTGATCACCGTCGCACTCAAGACGAGGTGGCTGATGAAATTGCGAAACATGTCTGTCTCCTAGCTGCACCATAAAGTTATCATGATAACTTTATGGTGCAAGGTCTTTCCCTCAGAAGGCTAAAGAGTGTCTCGCAAGGCACGGGATCCGCACCTCGCAGGCCGGAGCCTGAACGACGCGCATGGTCGGAACAGAACGGAAGGAAGACCATTCAGGAGAAAATGGCGCGAGTGACGGGGCTCGAACCCGCGACCTCCGGCGTGACAGGCCGGCACTCTAACCAGCTGAGCTACACCCGCGCATTTTCCGGGCCGCGTTGCGGCGAGCCGCCTCTTTATGCGCGGGCGAAGATGGGGTCAAGCGGGGAACTTCATGCGGAATCAGCTATTTCGTTTTTTCAACAGCCATTCCTCCGACATAATGCCCATGTAGTATGTCGACACAGACTCCAAGGCGACCAAAATGAAGCGCATTTTACTGATACTGGCCGGTATTTTCGGCCTCCTGCTCGTTGCAGCCCTGACCGTTCCGTTTTTCGTGCCGAAATCGGTCTACAAGACGCAGATCGAAAAGGCCGCGACAAGCGCTCTCAATCGCGACGTTGTCCTGACGGGCGACGTCAGCGTTTCAGTCTTCCCGCGAATCTCCGCCAGCGTGGGCGGTGTCACGGTGGCGAACCCGGACGGCTTCTCCACCCCGAACATGATCGAGGCCGGTGAGCTGCGCGGCTCGGTGAAATGGATGCCGCTGCTGTCCCGCCGTGTGGAAGTGCAGGAACTCTCCTTCGTCGATGCCAATGTCCAGCTGGAGAAGCTGCCGGACGGGCGGACAAACTGGGATTTCGGCTCAAGTGAAACGGTACAACCCGCCCCTGCCGGCGATGGCGGCGGGGTCAGCGCAAGCATCGCAAAGGCCAGCCTGAAGAATGCGTCCCTTACCTATAATGACCGGGAGACAGGCACCGAATACGCGCTGACGGACCTGAACCTCGACGCGTCCATGCAGGGGTTCGACAAGCCACTGAAAGCCCGGGCCGACGGCACCTTCCAGGATCAGGCCTTCGACATCGATCTGACTGTCGACACACCGGAGCTGCTGCAGAGCGGCCAACCGGCAAAGATCGATGCCACATTCGATTCGAAACTCGCCAAAGGAATGTTCGGCGGATCCGTCACCCTCGGCGATGCCCCGGCGCTTGATGGCACGTTCAGCCTGAACGCCCCGAACCTGGCCGCTCTGGCCGACTTCGCCGCCGTGGAGTTTCCGGTCAATCTCGCCCCCCTTGGGTCGGGCGACATGTCTGGCAGCGTCTCCGGCCCGTTCGACGCGTTGATGATCAAATTCGACGGGCTCGACCTGAAAAGCGACCTGCTGGATCTTGGCTTCACTGGCTCGGTCGACCTGAAGGAGACCCCGGTCGTGGACGGCCAGCTTCAGGCGGCGGCTTCCAACACCGGCGAATTGCTGAAGCAGATGGGAATCGAGGTTCCGGCGGAAGACGCACTTGAGAAGGTGAACATCGCCGGCAAGGTCAGCGGGCCGGCCGATGCGCTCTCCCTGACCGGTCTCGACATCAAGCACAGCGGCGCCCTGCTGAACGCCTCCTATAAAGGACAGGCCTCTCTGGCGGGTGACGGCAGCCTCAAGGGTACAATCGATGCTTCGAGCAATGAATTGCGCGCCCTGCTGAAGGCTGCAGATGTGGAGATGCCGGACGGCGACACGATGAAGACCTTCTCCACCGCCGGAGACATTTCCGGTTCGTTCAAGAAGCTCTCCATCTCCAATCTGAACTTCGCGCTCGATGACATCCGCGCCACTGGCACGGCCGGGCTGAACCTCGCCGGGGCAAAGCCGCTGCTGACGGGCGATCTCGATATGGGTGAGCTGGACCTGTCACCTTTCCTCGCCGCTGAGGACCAGCAGAAGAAGCCGCAGCAGCCAATGCAGGGCTGGAGCACGGAACCGCTGGACCTGGCCGGTCTCAACGCCGTGGATGCGAACCTGAAGATCAAGACGTCCACCCTGACGCTCGGCAATGTCGTTCTGAAGGATGCGCGCCTGGACGTGGTTCTGAAGAATGGCAAGCTGAAAGCCGACCTGCCCGCCTTCAGCGCATTCGGCGGCAGCTGGGGCGGCAAGATGAGCCTCGACGCCTCTGCGGCCAAGCCTGCCCTGTCGCTCGACATGACGGGTGACAGTGTCGGCGTTTCGTCCCTGCTGGGCACGCTGGCGGGCTTCGACAAGCTGACCGGCACCGGTTCATTCGCGGTCTCGGCGACCTCCACCGGCACATCGATCGACGAGATCATGAAAGGGCTGAACGGCGAGCTCAGCACCAAGCTGAATGACGGCGCAATCAAGGGCCTGAACGTGGCCCAGCTGGTGCGCAGCAAGGACTCCCTGCTGCAGGCTGTGACGTCTGGCCAGCTGCAAAACCTCGACTTTGCCTCCGCCCTGTCTCCGGAAGCCCAGACGGACTTCTCCAGCTTCGACACCGTCCTGTCGGTGAAGAACGGCGTCGCGAATGTCGATCTGATGAAACTCCTCAGCCCCGTGCTCGGCATCGACGGGACGGGCAACATCAATCTTGGCGGACAGACGCTCGACCTGCGCCTCGCGACCAGCATCGACAAGAAGGGCCAGGGCTCCGGTAGCGTCGTTCAGCTGAATGGGATTCCTGTGCCGATCCGCCTCTCGGGCAGCTGGAGCAAGCCGAAAGTGACCCCGGACCTGTCGGGCGTCACCAATCAGCTGAAGCAGGACCTGACCGGTCAGATTCTGGAAGGCATTACCGGCAAGTCCGGCAGCAGCGGCGGGGCCAATCCGCTGGCGGACATTCTCGGCACGTCGGGCAGCACCAAGCCGGACACGTCATCCACCGACAGTTCGGCTGACGCCCCGGCAAAGGAACAAACCCCGGAAGACCTCGCGGAACAGGCTGCGCGGGAGGCCATTGGCGGTCTGCTGTTCGGCAAGAAGAAGACCGAGGACAAGCCGGACGAATAGCCCGGCAGTCCTGAAACTCAGGACACTTTGGCCGACCGGTTCGTCGCCTCGTCCGGCTCCACAAGGCGGAGCTTCGGACGGGGCGCCGGTGCGGTGTCTTCTGCGCCGGTGTCTTTCAGTTCAACGAGATGCCGCAGCTTGTCGAGCGGCTGGGCCCGGCTGATGAAGAAGCCCTGCAGATTGTTGCAGCCATTCTCCCTCAGGAAATCGGACTGGTAGCCGGTCTCCACGCCCTCGGCGGTACAGCTCATGCCGAGCGACCGGGCGAGGTCCAGCGTGGCGATCGCGATCGCGCGATTGTCGGCGCGGCTTTCGAGGTCAGACACGAAGCTCTTGTCGATCTTGATCTTGTCGAACGGGAAGCTGCGCAGATAGCTCAGCGAGGAGAAGCCCGTGCCGAAATCGTCCAGTGCAATCCGTACACCAATCTTCTTGATCTGGTGCAGGCGCTGGAGCGTGAACTCGGTATCCGACATCAGCACGCTTTCGGTAATCTCCAGTTCCAGCCGTTCCGGCGCGATATTGTTCGCCGCAATCGCCTGCATGATCGTCGGCACCAGGCTCTGGGAATGGATCTGCAGCGGTGAGATATTCACCGAGATGCCGATATGGTCCGGCAGGCGCCGGGCCTCGGCCATCGCCGCGCGGATCACCCAGTCGCCAATCCGGGTAATCAGGCCGATGTCTTCGGCGTGCTCGATGAATTCCCCCGGATAGACCAGGCCGCGCGTCGGGTGTTCCCAGCGCAGCAGGGTTTCGAACCCCGACACTTCGAGCGTTTCGGCATCCACGACCGGCTGGAAGAAAACCCGCAACTCCTTATTGTCGAGCGCACGGTAGAGGTCCGTCTCGATCTGCTGGCGCGCGCGGGCTCTTTCATCCAGCTCATCAGTGAACATGCACCAGTTGCCCTTGCCCAGCTTCTTGGCCTGATAAAGGGCAAGGTCGGCATGTTTCAGCATGACGCGCGCATCGGATGTGAAGGAATCGAACAGGCGCACACCGACAGAGGCCGAGCAATTCGCGGTCGAGCCCCAGATGTCGTAAGGCTCCGACATCCGCTCCACCAGATCGTCGAGGAAGTCTTCAAGCTGCTCCCAGTCCGGCCGCTCGACGATCAGGGCGAACTCATCCCCGCTGATGCGGGAGACAATATCGTCATCCCGGCAAACGCCGGTCAGTCGTCCGGAGACCTGCCGCAGCAACTCGTCGCCCGCCGGATGGCCCAGCGTGTCGTTGACCCATTTGAAATTGTCGAGATCCATCCAGACCAGCGCCCGGCTGGCCTTCGGCGGCAATGGCGTGCGCACCGCTTTTTCGAGGTGCTCCTGCATGGTGATCCGGTTTGGCAGGCCCGTCAGGCCGTCATAGTGAGCCATGTAGGCAATGCGGTCTTCGATCTCCTTCGACTGGGTGATGTCGGTCGCCACGCCGCGGAAGCCGCGGAACTTCCCGCTCTCGAAGATCGGTTTGCCGGTGACAGACCACCAGCACTCGTGACCAAGTTCCGGGGTCTTCACCTGAAGGGCCAGGTCCCGGAAGGCCTGGCGGCGCATCAGGCTGGTTTTAAGAATGTGATGAACGTCATCTTCCACGAACATGTCCAGCAAGGGCTCGCCCTTACGCATCACGCCGTCAGCCCCTTTCAGGCCTTCAAACACGAGCGGAATGTCCTGCAGCCGGCCTTCGGCATTTGTCTGCCAGAGCCAGTCGGACGTGCTTTCCTCAAAGTCGCGCAGCAATAGCCCAATCAGCTGGGATTGTTCGGTCACGGCGCACTCGCTGAGATGCTGCTCGACGAATTGCTTGTAGGACCAGCTGACCGCCAGAACGAGCACGCCGACATAACCCAGCGAAAGCAGGGAAATGAACTGATAGGTCTGGTCGTTGAGCAGCTGCATGGCCGCGACCACCCCCGCCCCGACCGGAAGCAGAAAGGAAATCGCCGCGGCGGGCGTCCGCGCCATCAGGAACGTGCCCGCGAACATCATGCCGGCCACGATGACGCCAAGGATCATCTGCCCTTCCGGCGCAGCCGCATTCATGACGATAAAGGGAACGACTCCCCACAGGATGCCGCTCAGCAGCGCCCCGCGGGTGAAATTGTCCAGCGCAGTCTGGGACCGCTGGTCCAGCGGGTCCATGTCACGCGGATTGAAAAACTGGGTGCCGACCGACACCATGCTCGAAACGAGGATCGCTGCGCCCCAGACATAGAGAAGGTCGCTGGCCACGGTTCCTTGGAAACAGATGACCACGATGCTGGCATTCAGCAGGTTCGCCAGGATCATGACGAACGTGACCCGGCGCACCATGTCCAACTGTCTGGCCCGCAGGCTGGCTGAATGCTTATCAGGTACAGCAGCGCGCTTCATAAATCCGGTCAATGTCTGATCCCCATCACATTACCCGGCACGCCGGGCAGCGCCCGTATTCCTCCTTCCCACCGGAAGAATTTCGGGACGAATCTTTTTTACAAAATCCGGATGAACGGGGTGGAAGCCAGATCGATGAAATTTCATCTATCTGGTTGCCGGAAAGGCAGATCGCCCGTCCGGGTCAGCGCCAGTAAGGCTCTTCCAGAATATAGTCGATTGCCTGACCGCGTGCAGAAAACGACAGTTTCAGCCAATGACCGGCGTCGTCATACCAGAGCGTCACATCGATATCGGAATCGAGAAAAAATTTGTTCGCTTCGATGGTTTCGCCGGCAATCGTCAGCGTTTCACGGCCCATCGGCCGGATGGCGACGTCAATCAGCTGCCCGTTTTCAGACGACAACAGGATATTCTGCTCCATGCCGGCGATGTTCCAGTGGCTGGCCGGGATGGTGGTTGCGGGGACCTCGCCGCGATACGCAGTGCCATCGACTTCGATGATTCCGTCTTCCGCCTCGGCAGTGACCGAGCCTTTGTTGCCGTCCTTGAGGACTTCACCTTCCAGCTCCACCAGACGGCCATCCTGCCAGCGTTCGGTCGCCTTCAAATCATACCGGTAAAGGGGGATCGGGCCGAACCCGGCGCGCAGTTTCACGTCGGTATGTGCCTCGATCGTCCCGTCCGGCAGGACATCGAACCGAACCTCGTGCGTGCCAAACGGCTTGCCCTGACGGCGCACGTCGAACCGGATGACGTCCCCGTCGTCCGGGGTCCAGACCAGCCCCGGGGCGCTGCCGGTCTGGGTTGGGGCATTGTCGGCGGTTGCCGGTCCTGACAGGGCAAGTCCCAGCACGGTCAAAAGAACGGAAAAGCGAAAGGAGAGTGTCTGCATACCGTGTCTACGCAACAGGACAGGTGATGGATCAGTTTAGGGGAAGCCCATGCAGGGACGGTTGTCCTGCGGCGCCGGGCACCCTAGCTTCGCGGCTTACCCCGGAAACCGCCCTGGAACTGCCCTCATGCAAACCTACCGATCCGTCATCGACCTCATTGGAAACACACCGCTTCTCCGCCTGAACAAGGTTTCGGACGAGACCGGGTGCGAAATCCTCGGCAAATGTGAATTCCTGAACCCCGGCCAGTCGGTGAAGGACCGCCCGGCGCTCGGCATCGTTCGCGACGCCGAAGCAGCCGGAGAGCTGAAACCCGGCGGAACCATCGTGGAAGGCACCGCCGGCAATACCGGCATTGGCCTCGCCTTGGTTGGCGCTGCGCTCGGTTACCGCGTCGTCATCGTGATGCCGCGCACACAGAGCCAGGAAAAGAAGGATGCGATCCGCCTGCTCGGCGCCGAGTTGATTGAAGTGGACGCCGTGCCCTATGCCAATCCGAACAACTACCAGCACTATTCCCGCCGGCTTGCGGAAGACCTCGCCAGGAGCGAGCCGAACGGCGCGATCTGGGCCAACCAGTTCGACAATGTCTCGAACCGCAAGGCGCACTACAACACGACCGGCCAGGAAATCTGGAGCCAGACAGACGGCAAGCTTGACGCCTTTATCTGCGCGGTCGGCTCAGGCGGGACGCTCGGCGGTGTTTCCCTGGCTCTGAAGGAGAAGCGCGAGTCGGTCCAGATCGGCCTCGCCGATCCGGGCGGCGCGGCGATGTATGAGTATTTCACCAATGGCGAGCTGAAGTCGGAAGGCACCTCCATCACCGAAGGCATCGGTCAGGGCCGGATCACGGCAAACCTTGAAAACATCGTGGTGGACCGCGCCTATCGTTGCTCCGACGAAGAGGCCCTGAATGTGCTGTTTGACCTGGTCCAGCATGAAGGCCTGTGCCTCGGCGGCTCATCTGGCATCAATATCGCCGGCGCAGTAAAAATGGCGAAGGACCTTGGCCCCGGCCACACGATTGTTACGATACTCTGCGACTACGGCAATCGCTATCAGTCGAAACTATTCAATCCGGAATTCCTGCGGTCGAAAGATTTGCCGGTTCCGCCATGGATCAAAGGGTAAGGCATGGAAACGGGCGATCCCCTCGTCACCGCAGACTGGTTGAAACAGAACATCTCGGCACCCGACATTCGCATTGTCGATGCCACCTGGTTCGCCCCTTTCATGAATCCGGAAAAGTCCGGCCGGGAGGCCTGGGCCGAGGCGCACATTCCCGGCGCAGTCTATTTCGACATCGATGCCATCAAGGCGGGCGGGACAGACCTGCCCCACATGTTGCCCGACCCGATCATGTTCTCGTCCCGCGTCCGCAAGCTGGGCATTGGTGATGGCAACCGCGTGGTCGTCTATGACAACAACAATTACTGCGCCGCCGCCCGTGTCTGGTGGATGCTGCGCGTGATGGGCCACAATGATGTGAAAGTGCTCGATGGCGGGCTCGCCGCATGGAACGCCGAAGGCGGAGATCTGGAAGACATGCCGCCCGTCGCCGTGGAACGCCACTTCACCGCCCGAGTCCGCAGCGACCTTGTGAAGGACGCCGCGCAGGTCGCAGCTGCCTCCAGGAACCGTTCGCACACAATCGTGGATGCCCGCGCCGCCGGCCGCTTCACCGGCGAGGCACCGGAGCCGCGCGAAGGCCTCCCTTCCGGCCATATCCCCGGCAGCTTCAACGCGCCGTCTGCCGATCTGATCAATGCCGACGGTTCCCTGAAATCTGCCAGCGAGCTGAGGGCCCTGCTGCCCGAAAAAGATGCCCCCGTCATCACGACCTGCGGGTCGGGTGTGACGGCGGCCATCCTCGCGCTCGGTTATGCCCGGCTCGGCAACTGGGATGTCGCGGTCTATGATGGCTCATGGACCGAATGGGCGTCTGACCCCTCCCGTCCGGTCGCGACAGGCGCGGCATGAAACGGCCTGAAACGCGGATCATTCACACGCGCGGCGCGCGGCTTGGCACCGTTACGGTGAACCCGCCTGTGGAGCGCGCCTCCACGGTCCTCTTCAAAACGGAAAAGGCCCTCTACGATTCCAAGCCTGGCTATGGCCGGATGGGCCTGTCGGTGCACCGGGAACTGGAAGCTGCGCTCAGCGAGCTGGAAGGCGGCAGCCATGTACGTCTTGCGTCCAACGGGCTGCAGGCCTGCGCGCTGGCCATCGCATCCTGTGTCGAGTCCGGCGGGCACATCCTGATCCCGGACAGCGCCTATGGCCCGACCGCCCGCTTCTGCGAGCGGCGCCTGAAATATATGGGCGTCTCGGCCACCCGCTACGACCCGCGCATCGGGGCCGGGATTGCTGACCTGGTCCGCCCGGAAACGCAGGCGATCTTCATGGAGTCGCCTGGCTCCCTCACCTTCGAGATTTCCGACATCCCGGCGATCACAGCCGTCGCGCGCGAGCACGGCGTCACCACGATTGCCGACAACACCTGGGGCGCGGGGTACTTCCACAAGCCGCTGGCCCTTGGCGCCGACATCGTCGTCCAGGCGATGACGAAATATATCGTCGGCCACGCCGATGGGTTCGGCGGCGCTGTCATCACGTCCGACGAGCGGCTCTACAATCGTATCGGCATGACGTCTGAGGATTTCGGCATCAGCCTTGCGCCAGATGATGCCTATCTCTGCCTGCGCGGCATGCGGACCCTGCACACGCGCCTCCGGGCGCATGAAGCCGCCGCGCTGGACCTGGCGGCCTGGCTGGCAGAGCGCCCGGAAGTGTCCGAAGTGCTGCACCCGGCCCTGCCATCCAGCCCGGATCACGCCCTCTGGCAGCGGGACTTTACCGGCTCCAGCGGCCTGTTCGGGGTTGTCCTGAATGCCATTCCGGAAGGCGGGATGGACCGTTTTCTGGGCGCTTTGCACTTGTTTGGCATGGGTTTTTCATGGGGCGGCTATGAAAGCCTGCTGATTCCGTGTGACCACCAGCTGACCCGTTCCAAGGACAGCTGGACCGCCACACGGCCCGGCCCGCTGCTTCGTATCCATGTCGGCCTGGAGGCCGTCTCAGACCTCAAGGCAGAGCTCGACTCCGCCTTCGCCGCCCTGAAAGGCCCTGCATGACGCTCTCGCACCGGACGATCGGCCTCATCCTCGGGATTGTTCTTCCGGCGCTCATGCTTCTCGCAGGCCCGCCCGCTGGCCTGTCCTGGCCAGCCTGGCTGACCGGCTGCCTGCTTGTCCTGATGGCGACCTGGTGGGCGACCGAAGCCATCCCGATTCCGGCAACCTCCCTGCTGCCGCTGATCGTACTGCCATTTGGTGCAGCGATCATTGGCCATGGCGAACACGCCGATGCTGTGGGCGTGGCCGCGCTGTCGCCCCGCGCCATCAGCAGCAGCTACATGGATCCGATCGTCCTCCTGCTGCTTGGCGGGTTCATCATCGCGCTGGGGGTTGAGCGCTGGCACCTGCACAAGCGCATCGCCCTCAATATCGTCGACCGGGTCGGCACCTCGCCCAAGGCCCTGATCTTCGGTTTCATGCTGGCCACGGCCGTCCTGTCGATGTGGATCTCGAATACGGCGACGTCGCTGATGATGGTGCCCATCGCCATTTCTGCAGCCGCGGCCCTGCAGGACAAGGAAGGCAAGTTCACGACCGCCATCCTGCTCGGTGTCTGCTATTCCGCCTCCATTGGCGGCGTGGCGACGCCGATCGGAACGCCCACCAACCTGATCGCGCTGAAATGGCTGCAGGAAGAGACGGGCGAAGGCATTGGCTTCGGCCAGTGGATGTCGTTTGGCATCCCGACTGCCACGCTCCTCATTCCAGCCGCCTGGTGGGCCGTGACCCGCGGCCTGCCAAAATACCAGCATGGCGAGTCGATGGCGGCCTCGGTGCACCACGACCTGCTTGAGCTCGGCCCGATCAAGACGCCGGAACAGCGCATCGCCATCGTGTTTGGCATCATTGCGGCAATGTGGGTGCTGCGCCTGCCGGTCACCAAACTGCTGACCTCGATGGGCTATCCCCTGCTCGAAGCCTATGGCGGACAGACCGACATGATGATCGCCCTGTTCGGCGCTGTGCTCGTCTTTCTCGTGCCCGCAGGCGGGGAGGAACGCCGCGCCCTGATGACCTGGGAGGAAGCGGTCAAACTGCCCTGGGGCGTCATTGTCCTCTTCGGCGGCGGCATCTCGCTCGGCAAGGCGATGCACGCCACCGGCCTGTCCGACTGGATCGGCACGCAGATGCAGATGCTAAGCATCTTCCCGCCGCTGGTGATCGTGGCGATCATGGTGCTTCTGGTGATTTTCCTGACAGAGGTGACATCGAACGTGGCGACCATGACGACCCTGTCGCCGATCATCGGATCGCTCGCCATCGCCGTGGGCGCTGCGCCGCAATCCCTGTTTGCCCCGGCTGCGGTCGCGGCCAGCTGTGCCTTCATGCTGCCGGTGGCAACGGCTCCCAATGCCGTGATCTATGCGACCGGCAAGGTACCGATCAGCGAGATGATCAAGCAGGGCTTCCGTATCAACCTGATGGGCGTCGTGATCATCACGATCGTCGGCTTCTGGATCGCGCCAGCGGTGCTCTAGTCGTGATGTCCGCGCCGTGACGGGAGTTCATCCAGTGACGGCTCACGCAGCCAGCAATCGCACTCGCCATCATACTGATAGGCTTCGCCATAGTCATTGACCCGGACAGGCGGCGTAACCGGCACATAGGCCACAGGCGCCATATCATAGGCGTCAGCGTAGCGGTCCGCGAAGCCATCTCCCGTGTCGTCGCACACGAGATAGCCATCGACATTGTAGTCGCAGCCAAAGCTCGGCACGGCGGTCAGCGTGACGGCCATCTCGTCAGATGCCTGCGCCATCGCATCGGCAAACATCGCCATGTCTTCGCTGGTGCACCCCGCCAGGACAATCAGCCCCGTCCCGGCGAAGGCCGCACCGGCCAGTTTCAGCCGCCTTGCGTGCATCGTGTCCCCTTCCAGCCAATTCACCTGCGATAACAAAGCATTGTAATTGAACGAGGGATGAACAGCAACGTGATCAGGCTGGCGGCGGGCTACATTCAACGACGAGTTTACCGAGATTCTTGCCCTCGAAGAGCCGTGACAGGCTGGACGGGGCGTTCTCGAAGCCCTTCACCACATCCGTCTCGAACTTCAGTTTCCCTTCCATCAGCCACTGGGCCATCTGCTGGATGCCTTCCGGGAAGCGCGGGAAATAATCGATGACAATGAAGCCCTTCACCAGCGTGCGCCGCATGAGGAGGTTCGAGAAATTGTACGGACCCGGTACAGGCTCCGTCGCATTATAGGTGCTGATCAGGCCGCAGAGCGGCATACGCGAGAAGTCGTTCAGACGGGCGATCACCTCGTCCATGATCTGCCCACCAACATTCTCGAAATTGACGTCGATCCCGTCCGGGCAATGCTTGTCCAGCGCCGCGCCGACATCCTCGGTCTTGTAGTTGATGGCCGCATCGAAGCCGGCCGTTTCCGTCAGCCATTTGCACTTGTCATCACTGCCCGCGATGCCGACCACGCGGCAGCCCTGGATCTTTGCGATCTGCCCCACCATGGAGCCAACGGCCCCTGCCGCAGCGGAGACGACCACCGTCTCGCCCGCCTTCGGCTTGCCAATGTCCATCAGGCCGAAATAGGCCGTCATGCCGGTCGCACCCAGCGGGCCCATATAGGCCGTCAGCGGCACGCCCGGCAGGATTGGCAGCTTGGCAAGGCCCTCACCCTGCAGCGTGGGATACATGGTCCAGGTGCCAAGGCCGGTGTTCACGACGTCGCCCTGCTGGAAGCCGTCATGCTTGCTTTCCACCACGACAGCGAGGCCGCCGCCGCGCATCGCATCGCCAATGCCGACAGGCGGCAGATAGGCATCGACGTCGCTCATCCAGATGCGGTTGGTCGGATCGAGCGAGAGATAGACGGTCTTCGCCCGCACCTCGCCGTCTTTTAGCGGCTCAAGCGGCGTCTCGACGAGTTCGAGATCGCCTTCCTTGATATCGCCTACCGGCCGCTGGCGCAGCACCCAGGTCTGGTTCATCTCGCTCATCTGTCTCTCCCTTTTGGGAGAGGCTAGAGCCTTGCGGCGTCAGCGCAAGACTTCCCGGCGCGACAACCACCGGGCATAGAGTGCCAGCAGCGCGATGATCACAAGAATGACCAGTGACATCATCATCTGGCCCTCCATGGTCGGCGCATCCTTGTCGGTCATGCTCCGGCCCATGCTGATCAGCGCGGCCAGAAAGGATGCGGCGAACAGCGGATAGGCGAATTTCCGGCGCAACAACAAAGCAATGCTGCCCAAAAGACTGCCGAAGACGCCGATGGCCCAGATCGCCCAGACCCAGACCGGCATATCCATCCAATAGTCACGAAGCTCCTGCGGATATGACGCCAGATAGTCGGCATTGTTGGTGGCCGTCATGGTGAAGTCGAAACAGCCGAACGCATTCCACAGCAGGCTAAGGCCGCCAACGACCCACAAATGCCACGGTGCCTTGATGATTGATCCGCTCATAAATTGCCCTCCCCGGCACGTTTTCCGGAAAGCTTACCCTAGGGAACTTAATCCACAAGCAGAATCGTTCTCCGGTTTTCCGGCGGGTGACGCGCCTCGCTCTGGCGGCTAAACCAACGGCAACAAAGGATTCCCGCCCATGGCCACCGCCCCCGTCACCAAGGACAGCCACCTCTATCTGGTCGATGCCAGCGCCTACATCTTCCGGGCGTTCCACGCATTGCCGCCGCTGACGCGCGCGTCCGACGGCCTGCCCATCGGCGCCGTGAGCGGCTTCTGCAACATGCTGTTCAAGCTGCTGGAAGACCTGAAGGGCGATGACCGCCCGACCCATTTTGCCTGCATCTTTGACGCTTCGTCCCACACATTCCGGAACGAGCTGTACGACCAGTACAAGGCGAACCGCGATGAGCCGCCGGAAGAACTGCGCCCGCAATTCCCGCTCGTACGCAGGGCTGCAGAAGCCTTCGCCGCCCACGCCATCGAGATGGAAGGCTTCGAAGCCGACGACCTGATTGCCACCTATGCCCGCCAGGCCGAAGCCAAGGGCGCGCGCGTCACCATCGTGTCCTCCGACAAGGATCTGATGCAGCTGGTCACTGACAAGATCGTCATGCTCGACACGATGAAGAACAAGGCGATGGGCCGGGACGAAGTCTTCGAGAAATTCGGCGTCGGCCCCGAGAAAGTGGTCGATGTCCAGTCGCTCGCCGGCGACAGCGTGGACAATGTGCCCGGCGCCCCTGGCATCGGCGTGAAGACGGCGGCCACGCTGCTCGGCGAATATGGCGATCTCGACACGCTGCTGGCGCGCGCCGAGGAAATCAAACAGCCCAAACGCCGCGAGACGCTGATCAATTTCGCCGACCAGATCCGCCTCTCCCGCGATCTCGTGACCCTGAAGGACGACGTCCCGCTGGAGATATCTCTGGAAGACCTCGCCGTCCAGGACCCGGAACCGGAGACCCTGCTTGGCTTCCTTGAGGAAATGGAGTTCAAGACCATCACCCGCCGCGTGCGCGAGATGATGGAAAAGGAAGGCGCGCTGGAGGCTGCTCCGCCTGCGGAAGACCCGATCGACCGGTCGAAATATGCTTGCGTGCGCGACTTCAAGGAGCTGGAAGACTGGATCGCCCGCGCGGAAAAACAGGGCTATGTCGCCGTCGACACGGAGACCGACAGCCTCGACTCCGTAACCGCAAATCTTGTCGGCGTATCGCTGGCGCTCGCCCCGAACGAAGCCTGCTACATCCCGCTCGCGCACGTCGATCCGAACGATAACGGCGATGGCGACATGTTCGGTGCCGACCCGCCGCGGCAGGTGCGGATGAAGGATGCCATCAAGGCGCTGAAGCCTCTGCTGGAGGATGATGCTGTCCTGAAGATCGGGCAGAACATCAAGTATGACCTGAACATCTTCGCCCAGCACGGCATCCAGGTTGCGCCGATCGATGACACAATGCTGCTGTCCTATGTGCTGAATGCCGGCAAGCACAGTCACGGCATGGACCTGTTGTCGGAAAAATATCTCGGCCACGTGCCGCTTTCCTACAAGGATGTTGCCGGCACGGGGAAATCGCAGGTGACGTTCGACCGGGTCGCGCTGGACAAGGCGACCGAATACGCCGCCGAGGATGCCGACGTGACGCTGCGCCTGTGGCAGACCTTCAAACCCCTTCTGCATACGGAAAAGGTCACCACGGTTTACGAAACCGAGGAACGCCCGCTGGTGCCTGTGCTCGCCGCCATGGAGCGCGAGGGCATCAAGGTGGACCGGGACAAGCTCTCCCGCCTCTCCTCCGACTTCTCCCAGCGCATGGCCGCGCTGGAGGCCGAGGCCTACGAACAGGCCGGAGAAGAGTTCAAGATTTCGAGCCCCAAACAGCTGGGCGAAATCCTGTTCGACAAGATGGGCATCGAAGGCGGCAAGAAGACCAAGACCGGCGCCTGGGTGACGGATGCCGATGTGCTGGAAGGCCTCGCCGCCGAAGGCCACGAACTGCCCCGCACGATTGTCGACTGGCGGACGCTGTCAAAGCTCCGCTCGACCTATACCGAAGCGCTGCAGGCCGCGATCAACAAGGAGACCGGCCGCGTTCACACCAGCTTCTCCATGGCCGTCGCCCAGACCGGGCGCCTCTCGTCTTCGGACCCGAACCTGCAGAACATCCCGGTGCGGACGGACGAAGGCCGCAAGATCCGCGAGGCCTTCATCGCGGATGAGGGTAATGTGCTGGTCAGCGCGGACTACAGCCAGATCGAGCTGCGCGTGCTGGCGCACATGGCCGACATCGATGCGCTGAAATCCGCCTTCAAGGATGGCCTCGACATTCACGCGATGACGGCGAGTGAAATGTTCGGCGTGCCCATCGAGGGCATGGACCCGATGGTGCGCCGTCAGGCCAAGGCGATCAATTTCGGCATCATCTATGGCATTTCCGGCTTCGGTCTCGCGCGCCAGCTCAGCATCCCGCAGTCTGAAGCAGCGGACTATATCAAGACCTACTTCAAGCGCTTTCCCGGCATCCGCGCCTATATGGACGAGACCAAGGCCTTCGCGAAGGAGCATGGCTTTGTGCAGACCGCCTTCGGCCGGAAAGTGCACCTCGCCGGGATCAAGTCGAAAGGGCCGCAGAAGGCTTTTGCGGAGCGCCAGGCCATCAATGCCCCCATTCAGGGCTCTGCCGCCGACATCATCAAACGGGCCATGATCCGCATGCCGGAGGCCCTGGCGAAGGCGAAGCTGAAAGCCCGGATGCTGCTGCAGGTGCACGACGAACTCGTTTTCGAGTGTCCCGAAGGGGAAGCGGAAAAGCTGATCCAGGTGGCAAAAGAGACCATGCAGTCGGCCGCCAGCCCTGCAATGGAGTTGTCAGTCCCGCTAGAAGTTGACGCCCGCGCGGCCGGCAACTGGGCGGATGCCCACTAGCTTGCCCATTGGGCTGTCTGCTTCTTCGGCGCCGGTGCTGCGCGGAAAGGCATACAAATTTGCAATGTTGCCAGACGCAGTTGTCACATTTGCGTGAGCGATTCGGCCTGCTAGCTATGCGGAATTGCGAAACGCAGACCGAGGCAGGCTTATGCCCTTTTCTACCGCCGTCGCCAGCTGTCCCTTCAAAATTGGCCACACGCCCCTGACCGCCTACCAGGTCAAGATCGGCAATCTCACGCATGAATTGCTGGTGAAGGAAGAGCGCTGCAACGAATTCGGCTCCGTCAAGGACCGCGTGGCCTGGTACATCCTGTCGAAGACGATCGAGAAGATTGGCCCGGTCAAATCCGTGGTCGACGCCTCCTCCGGTAATTACGGCAACGCGCTCGCCTGCATCTGCCAGCGGCTGGGCATCGGCGCGACCATCGTGTCGTCGGCCTCGATCAGCGCCCACAATGCCGCCCAGATCAAAGCAGCCGGCGCCCGCCTCGTGATTGCGGAGCCGAAGCCGGGCGAAACCGCCAATGCCGCCCGCATGCGCCTCGCCGGGGAAATTGCCGCGCAGGACGGCTCTGTCTTCCTTGACCAGTATTCCAACACGCTGAACCCGGCCTCCCACCAGAACTGGACGGCCCCGGAACTGTTCGCCGATGGCCCGTTCGATGCGGTGTTCATGACCTCATCCTCCGGCGGCACGTCACGCGGCTTTGCCGACTATCTGAAGGCCCATCCGGGCAAGACCCAGCTTTGCCTGGTGGAGCCGGAAAGCTCCTGCGCCTTCCTCGACAGTCCGTCGGGCTGCACCGACAAGCTGAAAATCCCCGCCTTCGGCAGCCAGCGGCGTTCCTCCTTCGCCGGCATGAAGCCCGATCCGGGCATGATCCGCATGGACGAGGCCGCCACGCTTGCCGCCTTCACCCTGCTGCACGAGCGCCAGCTGTCCAAGGTTGGCCTGTCCAGCACCGGCGTCATCCTTGGCGCGCTGGACTGGCTGGCCCGGCAGGACAAGCCGGCGCGCGTCGCCTGTATCTGCGCCGATGGCGACGAACGCTATCTGGATGAGATCCAGTCCCGGTACATCCCTTCGGTGGGCCAGGCTGCCTATGAGGCCGCCCTCCAGCGCCTCGCCCCTGTGATGGCCAGCATTCAGTGCCTGGGCCCGGTCAACGCCGACGCAAAAGCCGCCGCGCACTAGCGCTACCGCCCCGCCCGGCAACAGATGGGGGCTGGCCGTTCCCCCTTCGTCATGATTGATAATCGCCCGCCCGGCAGGTAATTCCCTGCCGAACACCGCAAAAGAGGCACAAAGTGGCAATACTCTACCGTTCCCGCACGTCGACCCACGGCCGCAACATGGCCGGCGCCCGCGGCCTGTGGCGCGCGACAGGCATGAAAGACAGCGATTTCGGCAAACCGATCATCGCGGTGGTGAACTCCTTTACCCAGTTCGTGCCCGGCCATGTGCACCTGAAGGATCTCGGCCAGATGGTCGCCAGCGAGATCGTCGCCGCCGGCGGTGTGGCCAAGGAATTCAACACGATCGCGGTCGATGACGGCATCGCGATGGGCCATGACGGCATGCTGTACTCGCTGCCGAGCCGCGAAGTCATCGCCGACAGCGTGGAATACATGGTCAACGCCCATTGCGCCGATGCGATGGTCTGTATCTCCAATTGCGACAAGATCACGCCCGGCATGATGATGGCGGCGCTGCGCCTGGACATCCCGGTCGTCTTCATTTCCGGCGGCCCGATGGAGGCCGGCAAGGTCAACATCGACGGCGAGCTGAAAGCCGTCGACCTGATCGACGCCATGATCGAAGCGGCAAACCCGGAACGGACCGACGCCGAAGTGCTGGCCTATGAAGAAGCCGCCTGCCCGACCTGCGGCTCCTGCTCCGGCATGTTCACGGCGAACTCGATGAACTGCCTTGCCGAAGCCATGGGCCTCGGCCTGCCGGGCAATGGCTCGACGCTGGCCACCCATGCCGACCGCGAAGGCCTATTCCGCCGCGCCGGCCAGCGCATCGTGGAGCTGGCCAAGATCTATTACGAGGACGGCGACAAATCCGTCTCTGCGCGCGGCATCGCCACCAAGGCGGCGTTCGAGAATGCCATGACGCTGGACATCGCCATGGGCGGCTCCACCAACACGATCCTCCACCTTCTGGCCATCGCCCGCGAAGGCGAGGTGGACTTCACGCTGGACGATATCGACCGGCTCAGCCGCTCGACGCCCTGCCTCTGCAAGGTCGCCCCGGCGGTTGCCAACGTCCATATGGAAGACGTTCACCGCGCCGGCGGCATCTTCGGCATCCTCGGAGAACTGGACCGTGCCGGGAAACTCGACACGTCCGTGCGCACCATTCATTCCGACACGCTGGGCGAGGCGATCACCAAATGGGACATCACCGTCACCAATGATCCGGCGGCGCAGGAACTGTTCCTGGCCGCGCCGGGCGGCGTGCGCACGACCGAGGCTTTCAGCCAGTCGCGCCGCTACAAGGAACTCGACACCGACCGGGAGAAAGGCGTCATCCGCTCGGCTGAGCATGCCTTCTCACAGGATGGCGGCCTGGCCGTCCTGTTCGGCAATCTGGCGGAACAGGGCTGCGTGGTGAAAACCGCGGGCGTCGACGACTCGATCCTCAAATTCTCCGGCCCGGCCGTCGTCTGTGACAGCCAGGAAGACGCCTGCAAGCGCATCCTGAACAAGGGCGTGAAAGCGGGCGATGTGGTCATCATCCGCCATGAAGGCCCGCGCGGCGGCCCCGGCATGCAGGAGATGCTCTACCCGACCTCTTACCTGAAATCGATGAAACTGGGCAAAGCCTGCGCCCTGATCACCGATGGGCGTTTCTCCGGCGGCACCTCCGGCCTTTCCATCGGCCATGTCAGCCCGGAAGCCGCTGAAGGCGGCCTGATCGGCCTGATCGAGGAAGGCGACATCATCGAGATCGACATCCCGAACCGCACCATCCACGCAAAGCTGACGGACGAGGAAATCGCGTCCCGCCGCGCCGCAATGGAAGCCAAGGGCGACAAGGCCTGGAAACCGGCAGAGGAACGTCCCCGCAAGGTGAGCCGTGCCCTGAAGGTCTACGCAGCCCATGTCGGCAACGCCTCGCAAGGCGCCGTGCGGCTGGATCCGTAAGGGCAGCAAGCCGCAATACCGAAAAGTTGACAACAGCACCGCCCTGCTGCTGGAGTAGCAGGATAGCTGGAGGGGTAATCCGTGCTCAAGAAAATGATGATTATCGCCTTGATGGCGAGTGTTTCCGCCTGCGCCTCAACCTACAGGGTGCCCCGTGAAGAAGCGCCGCCTGAATGGCGGGAAGATGGGAAGCCGATAGGCTTTATGCCGATCGAAGGATCCGCGAAATCTTTCCCGGGAAACCACAAGGAACGCGGCGTGATCATGGAGTTTGCGGTCGAGAATGAGCGGACCGCCATTATCACCAATACGCTCGAATGGACGGGCCCGTTTGGCGGCTCGAACATCATTCCGGCAGGGTCCCCTGCCTATGCCCGCCAGTTCAGTTTGCGGATGTCGTCCAATTATGGCTCCTATTTTGGTAAAGACATGAACGCATACAACAACCCGATTGAATGGTGTGTGCCGAGGTTCGACAAAGGCGACGCAGTTTGCATCTTCTGGGAAGGAACAGACAGGGCACGCTACATCGACACATCCGGAGGCACACCTCTGAACGCATCGCCCACATCCCCTTCCGGGATGGTCGGCCCGATGCCACAGGTCCAGGAACAGGCCGTTGACTTCGGCCATCAAATGAAAATTCAGGTGATTGTCGACACGTTCCGCTCCAACCGGATCACTGTTGCCACCCGGATCTCTGAAGGCGATGACTGGTCTTCTCTGGGGCGCACCAAGGTGATGTTCGATGAGGGGGATACGGTCACCCTCAAACGCTTCGACGGCGAGTTCAAACTGACAGCCCATCGCGCCGGCAATGGTGAAATCACGGATGTCGATGTTGAGGTGATCAAGGAACCAAAGGCGGGCCGGCTGCAGACTTTCAAGGATGTGCTGGAAATGTTCATGGCACTGAAAGCTGCAGAGGCAGCGAAAGCCGCCGAAGACACTGATGAATCTGACACTGAAAGCTCCCCTGAAGAAGACTGACGGAGACTTCCAGCACAAGCGACGCCCGTGAAGGCGCTTTGTGTGTGGGCTGAGTTTTGAGATCAGGGCCGGGTTCAGGTTTCCGGTAGCGGGAGGTGTGAGCCCCTTCTCCCTGGGGCTTGCGAGGGCAAGCGAACGCACGGCGTTCGCCCGAACCAGGGGTTGGGGATGAGGGGCAGCGTGCGGAGATGTTCCGGCATGGCGGCCCGCCCGTCGCACGCGGCGGCGAGACGGGCGGAAGCATGCACGGCGGGCTGCAGGATCGCCCGCTCAGTCTTCTGCCCCGGCATCCAGTCAATCCGGACAAGATAGACACGCAGATTGTCCGTCACGCTCCAGCGATACACCACCCCGCGCCCATAGGCGGCGCGGATCTGCGCGCGCAGCATCAGCACCTGGACCCAGATCAGGGGCCAGAGGAAGGCAAGCTGCGGCGGGAACCAGGCGGGAGGGTGAAAGAGTGACATGGCGCGCAATATACGTCAGGCCACGGAGGTGTCGGATAAGTTTCTTTTTGGGGTAATGGTTGCTGCAGGATGGGGTGGTTCTTGTGGTGGACAAGCCCCTCCGACCCGCTTCGCGGCCCACCTCCCCCGCGTCGCTGGGGAGGATTGAGTCCTGAACATGCGGCAGGGACATCCTCCACCGCTTGCGGGGGAGGTGCCGAGCGCAGCGAGGCGGAGAGGGCTGTTTCAGCTTGACAGCAGGTCCCGGATATTTGCCGTGCAAATTCCCGAATGACACGTGCCCCGAGGGGATTGCGGCGTGATCATGCATGTCCGCGCCATGACCATGCATGACTATACCGGACTATACCGGATCATGCCGGACCCGCCCCGCTGCTGGAAACATTCAAGGCACGTTCGCCGCAATTGACCTCCAAAGCGCCTTAATGTGAGCAAGCGCTCGCCCGGTTCACTGCCTTTCATTGCAACTGTACCTAAGGGAGGCTATTTCCATGACGCGAACCATGTTTCACTCCACAGCTGACCGGCCCCAGACAGGGCCGAAACTGGCGGACAAGGACCGGACTATGACAACTCTCGCGCTTGTGGACGATGACGAGAACATCGTCGCCTCTCTCAAGATGTTCTTCGAGGCGGAAGGCTACAATGTCCGCACCTATCATGATGGTGAGGCCGCCCTGCCCGCGCTGACCGAGAACCCGCCGGACATCGCCATCCTCGATGTGAAGATGCCGAAGATGGACGGCATGGAACTGCTGCGCCGCCTGCGCCAGACGTCCGAACTGCCGGTGATCTTCCTGACGTCAAAGGACGAGGAGATCGACGAAGTCATCGGCTTCAACATCGGCGCCGACGATTTCGTGCGCAAGCCGTGCTCCAACCGCCTGCTGGCAGAGCGGGTGAAGGCCGTGCTGCGCCGCGCCCGCGGCGGACAGGCCGGTCCGGAGGAAGGTGACCACAAGCCGATCGTCCGCGGAAAGCTGACCCTGGACCCGAATCGCCACGCCTGTAACTGGGACGGCCATCCGGTGCGCCTGACGGTGACGGAATTCCTGATCCTGCAGGCCCTGGCCCAGCGCCCGGGCTACGTCAAAAGCCGCGACCAGCTGATGGACGCCGCCTATGACGACCAGATCTATGTCGACGACCGCACCATCGACAGCCACATCAAGCGGCTTCGCAAGAAGTTCCGCGAAGTGTCGGACGAGTTCGATGCGATCGAGACGCTCTACGGCGTCGGTTACCGCTACACCGAATAGGCCTCAGCCCAGCAGACCCAGGCGCCAGCTCCAATAGGGCAGCGCCAGGGTCAGCAGGGCAAAGCCCACACCCAGCAGGAAGATCAGCGGCGAATAGAACCGCCGGTTGAGCGACAGGAAGGGCTGTTCCGGCAGCGCCTGTTCGAAGGCGGGCAGCACGCCCAGTATGCCCCGCCCCATGAAAATGACCGCCGCGCCGGCGCCCGCCGCTGCGACCAGCCATTTCGACACCGGCACGGTCACATGCCGGCCCAGCACCAGCGCCAGGAAGGCGAAGGCCAGCAGGGAAGCCGCCACGAACAGGCAGGAGAGCATGGAGGGCATTTTCGTAATGCCCCGTCGGCCTACGACCATACGAGCCAGCTGCTGCTCATTGGCGGCCGGAAAGGTCACGCCAAAGCCCCAAAGGGCATGCAACAGGCCTGCAATGGTCAGAATTCCGGCCATAGTGATCGACAGAATGGGTGCCAGCATGACGTCCTCAGCCTTTGTACGGCGCCCAGCCCGTTTGGCACATTCCTGCCGCACGGGCTTGCCGCAATGGGCTTCATTCAATAGCCAGTCTGTAGATTAGCACAAGAAACAGGAACTCCCATGGCCGACCCTGAAAACACGATCCTCCTCGAAACCTCCCAAGGCAGCGTCACGATTGAGCTGCGCCCGGACCTGGCCCCCGGCCATGTCGAGCGGATCAAGGAACTTGCCCGTGAAGGCTTTTATGACGGCATCGTCTTCCACCGCGTGATTCCGGGCTTCATGGCCCAGGTGGGCTGCCCGAAAGGCACCGGCATGGGTGGCTCTGACAAGCCCGACCTGAAAGCCGAGTTCAATGCAGAGCCGCACGTTCGCGGCACCTGCTCCATGGCCCGCACCTCGGCGCCGCACTCGGCCAACAGCCAGTTCTTCATCTGCTTCGACGATGCCAGCTTCCTCAACGGGCAATACACCGTCTGGGGCAAGGTGACCGAAGGCATGGACGTCGTCGACCAGCTGGCCAAGGGCGAGCCGCCGCGCAATCCGGACAAGATCGTCTCCATGCGCGTCGCTGCCGACGCCTGATCTGGCTTGAGCCGGAAGGATCCGCATGGCCGGTAAGGACAAGACCCGGAAAACACCGCGCGCCGGACTGAACAGTTCGGTCGTGTTCGGCAGCCGTATCGCCCGGCTGATTTTCGCGTCGAACCTTGCCGGCCTTGCCATTCTCATCATCGGGGCGATGGTGCTGAACGAGATGCGGGCGGGCTTCGTCGTCTCGAAGAAGCAGGACCTTGTCGCCCAGGCGCAGATCTTCACCAGCCTGCTGGGGGATGACGCCACCACGCCCCAGCCTGCGCTGGACGTGGACGCCGCCCGGCAAACAATTGTCCGCCTGAACCTGCCTGAACGGGTACGCGCGCGCATCTACCTGCCCGACGGCGAAATGGTGGGCGACAGCTTTTACCTGTCCGAACGGGTGGATGTGGACGCCCTGCCGCCGCTGCGCGAACCGGGCCGGGTGGCCCGCTGGGGCCGAAACCTGTCGGAATGGGCAGCCCATGTGTTCGGCCCGATCATGCCGCGGCGCTCTTCAGATGCCGTTCGCACACAAACCTTCGAGGAAGAGTTCGATACGGCTGTCGAGGGCGGCGAAGCGGCGAGCCAGCGCTTCAACGACCGCGGCCAGCGCATCATTTCCGTGTCCATGCCCATCCAGCGCGTCTCCGCCGTGGTCGGCGTGCTGACGCTGGAATCCTCCGACATTGACGAGATCATCCGCGCCGAGCGGGCGGCGCTGCTGCCCTTTATCGGCGTCGCGGTGCTGGTGGCCTTCATCACCTCCGTCCTGCTGACGCTGGGCATCGCGCGGCCGCTGCGCCGTCTGGCGGTGGCGGCAGACCGTATCCGCGCAGGCGCTTCGGAACGGATCAATGTGCCGGCGCTCTCTGCCCGCAAGGATGAGATCGGCGACCTTGCCACCTCCATGCAGGGCATGACCGAGGCGCTGATCGAACGTATCCAGGCCAATGAACAATTCGCCGCCGACGTGGCGCACGAGCTGAAAAACCCGCTGACCTCCATCCGCTCCGCCATCGAGACGCTGGAGAGCGTGAAGGAAAACCCGGAACTGACGGAGAAACTGCGCGGCGTGATCGCGCAGGATGTCAAACGCCTCGACCGCCTGATTACCGACATCTCCAATGCGTCCCGTCTCGAAGCGGAAATGACCCGCGTGCCGAATGAGCAGATCGACATCGCCCGCTTCGTTCAGGATGTGGTCGGCACCTATGAATCCCTGGCATTGGACGAAGGCGCGGTGACGGTCTCCTTCCATGACGCGACCATGGGCGGGCGCCTGCTCGTGCAGGGCCGTGAAGGGCCGCTCGGCCAGGTGATCCGGAACCTGATCGACAATGCCCGCTCCTTCTCCCCGCCGGGCGCAGTGGTGGAAGTGACGCTCGACCAGACCAATGACGGCCCGCAGACCATCGCCCGCCTCAAAGTCGAGGACACAGGCCCCGGCGTCCCGCCCGACAAGCTGGAGACGATCTTCAGCCGTTTCTATACGGACCGCCCGAAAGGCACCGCCTTCGGCAACAATTCCGGCCTCGGCCTCTCCATCGTGAAACAGATCATCGCCACCCACCGCGGCAAGGTCTGGGCCGAAAACCGCGACGGCGGCGGGGCAAGGTTCTGCGTGGATTTGCCGGCGATCTGAGGCAATAAAAAAGCCCCCGCGATTGCAGGGGCTTTTTCTTTTCCGATCAGAGCTGAATCAGCCGCGATTCTGCCGGTTCTCGATCAGATCGTTGACGACTTCCGGTTCGGCCAGGGTAGACGTGTCGCCCAGATTGCTGAACTCATTCTCGGCGATCTTGCGCAGGATGCGGCGCATGATCTTGCCGGAGCGGGTCTTCGGCAGGCCCGGCGAGAACTGGATCAGGTCCGGCGATGCGATGGGGCCGATCTCGGCGCGCACGTGCTGGACGAGGTTCTTGCGCAGCGCCTCGTCGGCCTCCACGCCCTGCACCAGCGTGACATAGGCATAGATGCCCTGCCCCTTGATGTCGTGCGGATAGCCGACCACGGCGGCCTCTGCCACGGCATCGTGGCTGACGAGCGCGCTTTCGACTTCCGCCGTACCCATGCGGTGGCCGGAGACGTTGATCACATCGTCCACGCGGCCGGTGATCCAGTAAAAGCCATCCTCGTCGCGGCGGCAGCCATCCCCGGTGAAGTAATTGCCTGGATAGGCCGTGAAGTAGGTGTCGATGAAGCGCTGGTGGTCACCATAGACTGTGCGCATCTGGCCGGGCCAGCTGTCGGTGATCAGGAGGTTGCCTTCCGTCGCGCCCGGCAGTTCCGTGCCGTCGGCATCCACCAGAGCCGGCTTGATACCGAAGAACGGATGGCTGGCCGCACCAGGCTTCAGGTCTGTCGTGCCGGGCAGCGGCACCATCATGGTCGCGCCGGTCTCGGTCTGCCACCAGGTGTCAACGATGGGGCAGCGCGCCTCGCCCACAACATGGAAGTACCATTCCCAGGCTTCCGGGTTGATCGGTTCGCCCACCGTGCCCAGAAGGCGGATGGACTTGCGCGATGTCGCGTTCACCGGGTCTTCCCCTTCGCGCATCAGCGAGCGGATGGCGGTCGGCGCGGTGTAGAAGATGCTGACGCCATGCTTGTCGCATTCCTGCCAGAAACGGCTGGCGTCCGGATAGGTCGGGATGCCTTCGAACATCACGGTCGTGGTGCCGTTCGCCAAAGGTCCGTACACGATATAGGAGTGGCCGGTCACCCAGCCCACATCCGCCGAGCACCAGTAAACATCGTCTTCCTTGAGGTCGAACACATATTCATGCGTCATCGACGCCCAGACGAGATAGCCGCCCGTCGTGTGCATCACGCCTTTCGGCTTTCCGGTGGAACCGGATGTGTAGAGGATGAACAGCGGGTCTTCGGCATTCATCGGTTCCGGCGGGCAGTCGGAGGAGACATCCTCGGCCGCCTCGTGCAGCCAGTGGTCTCGGCCTTCGACCATGGTGACCTCGGCGCCGGTGCGCTTGACCACCAGCATCGTTTTCAGCGTGCCGTTGGAGAGGTCCGCCGCCTTGTCGGCATTCACCTTGAGCGGCACCTTGCGGCCACCGCGCACGCCTTCATCGGCGGTGATCAGCACGCCGGAGTCGCAGTCGGTGATCCGGCCGGCGAGCGCTTCGGGGCTGAAGCCGCCGAACACGACCGAGTGCACCGCCCCGATCCGGGCACAGGCCAGCATGGCGTAGGCCGCTTCCAGGATCATCGGCATGTAGATGGTGACGCGGTCGCCTTTCTTGACGCCGAGCTTCTTCAGGACGTTGGCGAAGCGGCAGACAGCAGCGTGCAGCTCCTTGTAGCTGACCTTGTGGCTCTCGTTCGGATCATCGCCGATCCAGATGAAGGCCGTCTTGTCGCCGCGCGTGGCGAGGTGCCGGTCGATGCAGTTCGCGGTGACGTTCAGCTCCCCATCGGCATACCAGCGGATGTGCAGGTCGCCGGTCTCCCAGGAGACGTCCTTCACCGTGGTGTAGGGCTTGATCCAGTCGAGCCGTTTGCCCTGCTCACCCCAGAACGCTTCCGGATCCGCGATCGAGGCGTCGTACATTTCCTTGTACTTTTCCGGCGTCAGGTTCGCCTTTGCCGCGAATTCCTCGGGAACGGGGTAGATTTTTGCCTGATCGCTCATGGTCGTTTCCTCGTAGGGCATGAAATTTCGTCCTGATGTCAGAATGCATATTTGGTGGAGAAGGTGAAGCGGCTGATCGCCCCATCCGCCCCCGATTCCACTTCACGAATGCCGTGAAGCAGCTCGACGCCGACGGTCACTTTCGGCGCAATATCCCACAGGACTGCACCATAAGCGGACTGAACGGACTTCGTCGTGGAACTCGCCGGGAGGTAGTCAGGATTATCCACAAAGAGACCAGAATAGCCGACATTGAACCGCGCTGTTTCACCGAACGGATGGCGCCAGGCGATCAGGCCGCCATAGCTCGGAATGGCTTCCAGCTTGCCGTTCGGATCGAGCGCCGTGGAGCGGGTGGCGGCCAGACCGACATAGCGTCCGATCCCCTCGCCGCCGACAAGGTTGAATCGGATGTCGTCTTTCGCGCCGGCTTTCACCTTGCCCGAAACGCTGAGCCCATAACCGAAGGTCTCATCCTCTGACGCGCCGAAATCCGCACGCAGCTGGCGGGCGATACCGGCCACCGAAACATTGCCGTAATCGCCGCTGAAATTGTAACGGGCGACAATGTCCGGAATGAGGTTCTCATCCCGCGAGCCGGCGTTCAGCGTGGTCGTGTTCGGGTTCTCCAGGGCGAACATCCAGTTGCCATTGGTGTAGCGGATCTGAGGCTGGCGGATGAACACCATCCCGTCCGACAGGATCAGGAAGCTCGCGCTCTCCGGAATGGCCGATGTGTTCTGGAAGGTCGACCATTCCTGGCCTGCCAGCCAGTTGCCATACTTCACAAAGGCCCGGCGCAGGCGCGGCGAGTAGGAGTTGGAAACCAGCTCATTGCCCTGGGCCGAGCCCAGGAAGTCAAGTTCGATATAGCCCTGAACCGTGTCCTCACCGACTGGCTTCGAGGCCGAGAGGAAGAAGCGGGAGGATTCGGCCGTGAAGTCGGTAAAGTCGGTGCCCTCCCCGCCAATCGGCGTGGCGCCCGGAATGTAGAAATCCCGCGCGATGGACCCCGACGCGATACCCCCATCGCTCAAGGACGTCGCATGTACATCGAGGTCGACGATGCCGCCGAATTTGAGCGTCGTATCGCCGACGAGGAAACCGTCCGTCTTCGGAGCCGCGGCTGCAGGCGCTGCCTGTACCGCCACCGTCTCGATCCGGACAATGTCGGCGTCTGTGTCCGCTTTTTCGGCGGCAAGCTCGGCTTTCAGGTCGGCAACCATCGCTTCCAGTGCGGCGATGCGCTCCTCGACCGTCTGTTCTGCATTTGCCGCCAGCGCCATGACCGCAACGGACGCCGTCAGGAATAAACCTTTAATTGACCTTGGCATTAGTTTCCTCCCATGCCTTATTATTTCCAGGGAGTATCCTTCCGGCAGGGAAACGCCGCTATTGGCCATTGGTGCTACGACAAAAGTCTAATGCTCCTCGACATCCCTTTCCGCCGGGGTATGGTTCTCCCGACAAGTCGCAGACTGCGGATCAGGAAATCCGCGGCGCCGGGGAGGCAGAGAGAATGGGACTGGTTCCGACCGTCCTGATCGTGGACGATCACCCATTGTTCCGTGACGCGCTCGAAGCAGCGCTGGGCACGGCATTTCCCGATGGCGCGACAGCGCACCACGCCAGCAGCCTGGCCGAGGCGCTTTCCCGGATCAAAGAACAGTCCTTCGACCTGATCCTGCTGGACCTGACCCTTGGAGACACACAGGAATTCGACGGGCTGACGCGGATGATGGCCGCCGGTCCGGGCTGTCCGATCGTCGTCGTGTCGGCAACGGACGCGCCGCAGGCCTTCGGCACGGCCCGGGTGCTCGGCGCGGCAGGCTACCTGCCCAAGAGCATGTCGATGGAAGACCTCTCCGCCGCCCTCGCCACGGCGCTGGATGGCGGCCAATGGTTCCCGCCTGACGACCCCGCCGCCAATGCCGGGCGGGAGGAACTCCTGGCCCGTGTGGCAGACCTGACCCCGGCCCAGCGCAAGGTTCTCTCCGGCCTCAATGACGGCCTGCTGAACAAGCAGATCGCCTATGAGATGGATATTTCGGTCGCGACGGTGAAAGCGCACATGACGGCGATCTTCCGCAAGCTGGGCGCCAATAACCGGACCCAGGCGCTGCTGATCTTCAAGGAAGCCACCTCGCTCTGAGCCAGCGCTCAGGCGGAAAGGTTCTGCGCCAGCCCTTCGAGGAAGCGGCGGATGTCGTCCGGTGCAGCCGGCTTGCGCAGCATGGCGACCCCGTCAATGCCGGCCTGCGTCCGCACAGCATCGTTCGATGCGGCGGTCAGCAGCAGGACATTGCCCGGCGCGGACAATTTCGACCGGCTCATCGCGATCAGGTCAAAGCCGTCGATCGTGTCCTGCAGGTTGAGGTCCGCGATCAGCGCATCGAATGACTCTGCGCCCAGCCAGGCCTGTGCTTCGGCAGCAGAGCGCGCGCCGCGAACCTGGCAGCCCCATCCGGTGAGCAATGCGGTCATGCCGTCCACGATGGCGGCCTCATCGTCCACCACCAGCACTTTCAGGTTGGCGAGGCTGACGGGCTTCGGTGTGGCGCTCTTCGGGGCGCTGCGCTTTCGCTTACCGGCCTTGGCCGCCAGCGGAACCGTCACCGAAAAGACGCTACCACGGCCGGGCACTGACCGGATATTGATGTCAGCGTCCATCAGGTCAGCAAGGCGTTTGGAGACCGGCAGACCGAGGCCGGCGCCCCGGATGCCTGTATTGTCGGTATCCTCGAAGCGCCGGAATTCCTCGAACACCAGCGGCAGGCTGTCTGCGGGAATGCCCGGCCCCGTATCCCAGACCTCGATCCGCGCCATGTTTCCACGCCGCCGCGCCCCGACCAGCACAGCGCCTTCGCGCGTGTAGCGGCGGGCGTTGGAGATGAAGTTGCGCAGGATGCTCTTCAGGAAATCCGGATCGGCTTCTACCACAAGGCTGGTGGGCGCAATACGGATGCCGATTCCCGCCTGCTCCGCCATCGGCATGGCCTCTTCCACCAGATCTTCCAGCAAGGGCCCAATTGGCAATTGCACCGGCTTCGGCGCGATGCTGCCATGGTCGAGGCGGGAAATGTCCAACAGGCCTCGGATCAGCTCGTCCGCAGACTGAATGGCCTTGTCCGCACGCGAGACCAGCCCCTGCCCCTGTTCATCCGCCCGGATGGAGCCGAGGAACAGACGCGCGGCGTTCAGGGGCTGCAGCAGATCGTGGCTGGCTGCAGCAAGAAACCGCGTCTTGGAGGCATTCGCGCCTTCGGCATCGCGGCGAGCAAGATCCAGATCCTGCGCCATGTCTTCAAGGTCCTGCGTGCGTTCGCGCACCCGTGTCTCCAGCGTCTCGTTCGCCTCGATCAGGGCGCGTTCGCGCAGCTTGTCTTCTGTGATGTCCGTGAAGGTCGTGACATAGCCGCCACCTGGTGTCGGGTTGCCGACAATGCGCAGGAAACGCCCATCGGGATTGCGCCGCTCATAGGTATGCTGTCGCCCGGCTTTCATGTGCGCCACGCGGCGATGGGCTTCCTCGGCCGGGTCGCCATCGATCCAGCCTGACTTCAGATTGTGTTCGATCAGTTTCGACACCGGCGTGCCGACGGCGACGAGATCGTTCGGGTAATGGAACAGGTCCAGATAGGCGGTGTTCCACGCGACAAGGCGCTGGTCTGAATCCACCACGGAAATCCCCTGCGAGATATTCTCCAGCATGGATTGCAACATGTGCCGGTCGAACCGCTCAGCCTGGGTCTTGTGATCCAGCATGGAAAGCACATCGCGCAGGGCGACCTGGTTGCCACCGATGGCGGATGCCAGCACGACCCGGGCCGAGGAAGCGCCCAGCGCGGATGCCAGCAATCGCTCCGTCCGCTGAACAAGCCGCCAGTCCGCCGGGCCGTCGCCCGATGCGGGCACACCGGAGACCCGCTCGAAATCCGCAAATGCGTGCTCCACGGCTTCAGGGTTCAGGAAGCGGGAGGCCAGCGTCTTCAGCCCGTTGGGCGTGACCGCCGCGACCGTATCTGCCGAGCCGGGATCCGTCTGCCCGCGCGGTTCCGGATCGCCGACAAAGACCGAGGACTGGACCCGGTCGCGCAGGCGCTCGCGCGCCCGCAGCGACAGAATGACATAGGCGGCAATATTGGCGCCAAGGCTCCACACGACGCCATGGATCAGGCTGTCATCGAAATGCGCTCCAAGGAGGGCATGCGGGTCCAGCCAGCCCGGCACCGCGGCTGCCATGCGGTCATGCTGCAGGATCGCCGGCAGGAACAGCGTGTAAGCCCAGAGGCCCATGCCGAGCACCAGCCCCCAGACAACGCCGGCCCGCCGTCCGCTGCGCCAGTAGACGCCGCCGACCAGGCCCGGTGCAAACTGGGCCGCCGCAGCAAAGGACAAGAGGCCGATCTGCGCCAGCGCTTCGCCCGTCCCGGCCAGCCGGTAATAGCCATAGGCACACAGCACGATGACGATGATCACCCCCCGGCGGATCATCGTCAGGCGCGCGCCGGAATTGCCGCCGAGGCTGGAGAAGCGGCCGGTCTGCATCACCGCCGGCACGATCAGGTCGTTCGTCACCATGGTGGAGAGCGCCACGCTGGAGACGATCACCATGCCGGTCGCCGCCGAGAAACCGCCCAGAAAGACAAACAGGGCCAGCAGGCCGTTATTGTGGGCCAGCGGCAGGTCGAGCACAAAGAGGTCCGGCGGAACGTCACCGCCCAATGTCGACAGGCCGGCGATCGTGATCGGGATCACCACCGCGCTGGTCAGGGCGAGATAGGCCACGAAAACGATCCGCGCGGTGTTCACCTCACGCCGGTCCCGCCGTTCGATGACGGCAACGTGGAACTGGCGCGGCAGGCAGATAATCGCGCACATGGACAGGATCGTGGTCGTGATCATCCGCTGTGACAGAACGCCCCCCGAGAAAGGCTCAGTCGCATGCGCCGGCACCTGGATGTCCGGCGACGTGATCAGCGACAGGGAGAGGGCGGCAACGGCCACCAGAGCGACGATCTTAATGACCGCCTCCAGCGCCAGCACCTGCATCAGACCGGCATTGCGCCGCGTCGCATCCGACTGGCGCGCACCGAACAGGATGGCGAACACGCCCATGGCGAGCGCCGTGAACAGCACGGTCTGGCTGGCCGGGCGGCCACCGGCATTCTCCGCGCCATAGGCCAGCGCCTGAAAGCTCATCCCCACCGATTTCAGCTGCAGGGCGATGTATGGCAGGCTGCCGGCCACTGCCGCCAGCGCCGCCAAGGCCCCGACGCCGCGGCTTTTGCCATATCGGGCCGACAGGAAGTCCGACAGCGACGAGATGCTCTCCCGCTGGGCAACATCCCCGATGCGGCGGATCAGGTCCGGCAGGAACAGGAAGACCAGCGCCGGGCCAAGGTAAATCGCGAAATAGTCCCAGCCATTCGTGGCCGACGTGCCGACCGCGCCGAAAAAGGTCCAGGAGGTACAATAGACCGCCAGCGCGAGGGCATAGATGTACGGGCTGTGCGTTGCCGACGGCTCCAGCGCCCGCCGGTCGCCGCGCCAGGCGATGGCAAACAGGCCGAGCACATAAAGCCCCGTTGCCCCAACAATCAGCCAGACCGGCATGGACAAAACTCCTCAAGCGCTGATCTTCGCCCGGCAAACGCCCGTCTGGCAAGTTCTCCCATGGTCGGGGGCCGGAACATGTAACCGGAGATGAAAAAGGGCGGTCCGCTGCCTCGGACCGCCCAGTTCAGGAAGGTTGCAGACGGCTGCCGTCTAGTCGGGCAGCATCTCCGCATCGGCAATGCCGTGTGCCGTTCTGGTTCCGGGCACGCGGATGTCTTCCACCAGGTCCTGGATGTCCTGCGGTGGCGGAGCGGTCATCAGGGCGACCACGACACCGACAGCCAGCGACAGGAACATGAAGACGAAGCCGATCCCTTCCGGAGAGACACCCAGCCACCAGTGCGAGGAATCGGTGTCCACGAACTTGAAGTGATAGATGTACCAGAAGGTGGTGATGAGGCCGGTCAGCATCGACGCGATGGCGCCTTCCCGGTTCATCCGCTTCCAGAAGATGCCGAGCACGATGACCGGGAACAGCGACGCCGCCGCGAGGCCAAAGGCGAAGGCAACCACCTGCGCCACGAAGCCGAGCTTCGCCGTGTTCATCCCCATGACCCCGGCGAGGATCACCGCGCCGGCCGCTGCGCCACGCGCGGTGAGCAGCTCCTGCTTGTCGGTCATGCCCTTGAAGAAGGTCCGCCGGCAAAGGTCATGGCTGACCGAGGACGAGATCACCATCAGCAGGCCCGCCGCCGTCGACAGGGCAGCCGCGAGGCCGCCTGCCACGACGAGGCCGATCACCCAGGCCGGCAGGCCTGCGATGGAGGGGTTCGCCGTCACGATGATATCGCGGTCGAGCTTGGTGACTTCATTGTCAGCCCCAGCGCGGTATTGCACGACGCCGTCGCCATTCTTGTCGGTCACTTCCAGCAGGCCGATCTTTTCCCAGTCCTTGAACCATTTCGGGATCGGCTTGCCGCCCTCCGCCACGATGGCCGCGGCTTCGGTGTCATAGTCGGCATCGGTCGCGATATAGGTCGACTCATTCACCGTATCGATGAAGTTGAGACGGGCGAGCGAGGCCACAGCCGGGGCGGTCGTATAGAGCAGCGCGATGAACACCAGCGCCCAGCCGGCCGACACGCGGGCAGCGCCTGCGCTCGACACGGTGAAGAAGCGGATGATCACGTGCGGCAGGCCGGCCGTACCGAACATCAGTGCGCCAGTGATGGCGAAGACGTCGAACATGGACTTGTCGGTCTGCGTGTACTCCAGGAAGCCGAGATCCGTCACGACGGTGTTCAGCTTCTCCAGCATGGAGATGTCTTCGCCCTTCACATTGGAGATGAAGCCCAGCTGCGGGATCGGGTTTCCGGTAACGATCAGTGAAATGAAGATCGCGGGCACCGTATAGGCGAAGATCAGCACGACATATTGTGCCACCTGCGTATAGGTGACGCCCTTCATGCCGCCCAGCACCGCGTAGACGAAGACGATCGCCATGCCGACCATGATGCCGGTGTTGAACTCGACACCCAGGAAGCCCGAGAAGGCCACGCCCACGCCCTTCATCTGTCCGGCGATATAGGTGAACGAGACGAACAGGGCACAGACGACCGCGATCAGGCGGGCTGTGGTCGAGTAATACCGGTCGCCCACAAAGTCCGGCACGGTGAACTTGCCGAACTCACGCAGGAATGGCGCCAGCAACAGGGCCAGCAGAACATAGCCGCCGGTCCAGCCCATCAGGTAAACCGAGCCGCCATAGCCCATGAAGGCGATGAGGCCCGCCATCGACAGGAAGGAGGCCGCCGACATCCAGTCGGCCGCCGTGGCCATGCCATTGACGGTGGGGTGTACGTCATGTCCGGCGACATAGAAGTCGTCGGTCGATCCGGCCCGCGCCCAGATGGCGATGCCGATATAGGTCCCGAAGGTCAGGACGACCCAGAAATAGGTCCAGAATTGCTCGTCCATCGTCTCAGGCCTCCACGCCGTATTTCTTCTCCAGGCGGTTCATCGCCCGGCAGTAGTAGAAGATCAGTCCGACGAAGACGTAGATGGATCCGTTCTGCGCGAACCAGAATCCAAGCGGCGCCCCGCCGATCGAGACCTGGTCGAGCACATTACGGAACAGGATGCCTGCGCCGTACGAGACCACGAACCAGATGGCGAGAAGGCTCAGGGTCAGCTTGACGACGTCGCGCCAGTATCCCTTCGCATCAATCTCTTTGATGTTATGAGTCATTGTTTCCGTTTCCTCCCTTTGACCCTTGCCGTCTCCGGCTTATGTGGCCGTTCTTGTTGTCGGGGTGCGGCAGCCGCAGTTTGTACGCTGACGCAAAAGGGCTGCCTCAGACAGCCCCACTTTGGTCTTAGCTTTCCTGCCGGAGCCGCTTGGCGTAGCGGCGTTCTTTCCAGCCGCTCCAGAGCAGCGCCCCGGCAAGGCCCAGCCCGCCGATCAGGTAAGCCTCGCCGAGGCCAAACCCGTCCGACAGGCTGAAGCCCGACGCCAGACGCACCGCATAGATCGCGGCCATAAGCAGGCCGAAGGCCATCATGACGTGTGATTTCAGCATCTTTTCCTCCCGTATTCTTTTCACCAGTTTACGCGATTTCCCCCCGCCACCATCCCCGACCTTGGTCTGAGGCGGCATACTCCGAAAGATATCATAGGGAAGGCCGCTTGACCTGCCATGAACCGGTCCGCTTAAGTTCAACTTGAAAGCACCCGGGGGACATCATGCGCTTTTTAATTCTCTTCACTCTTGGGGTTTTCCTGTCATGTCTTGCAGAGGCCCAGACACGGAAAGCGTTCATCGTGGGAGTCGGCAATTATGATGAAATTGAAGACCTTCCAAAAACTCTGGGTGATGCAAATGGATATTCGGATACGTTTGAAAACGCCTTGGGTTTCCAAGTCACGAGGCTTCTAGACCCGACATTCGACGAGTTTTTTATCGAATTATCCCGTTTCGTAGAATCCATTCAGCCGAATGACGAAATTGCATTTATTTTTTCGGGACATGGCTGGTCAGATGGCGGGCAGAACTACCTCGCCTTGAAGGACGCCCCATTCCAATCATCCGAACTTCGACTGAAACGCCTGACTGCTGCACTGAATGCGGATGTCATCGACGAGATTCGAGCCCGCCATCCGTCTTTGGTATTTGCGGTCGTTGACGCCTGCCGAAACAACCCGTTCGATCTGGGAACAAAGTCCGGCCGAAAAGGGCTTGTTCGCCAGTCCATCGTTCCCGGAACGTTGGTCGTCTACGCTGCTGGCGCAAACCAGGAGGCGTTGGAACGCTTGAACCCGGAAGACTCTTCACCCTATTCGGTCTTCACCCGAACCCTGTTGCCGAAATTGAAAAACAAACAAATGCCGCTTATGCGCGCCATCGACAAGGCTCGCGCCGAAACGGCAAACTTGGCCCTGTCAGCAGACCACGAGCAAAGGCCAGCGGTCTATTCCGACATCTCTCTGGATTTCTGCTTCTCTTCTTCCTGCAGGATTGCGCCCGAAGAAGAACCTTGGAGCACGGGCTTGTTCCCACTGGAGCTGGATGCCGTTGGCCTGGAGCTGGAATATTCCCGCACATATGGCACCCGCCAGAACGATGAAGCACTTGATATCGCTCCTGCACCGGGCGGCGGCGCTATTCTCACTGGGTTCCGCGGTTCATCAAGCCCGTACGGAGGTGGTGACGGCCATTGGGTCATTCGAGTCGATTCAGCCGGACAAATCCAATGGGAACGGCTGATGTCTGGCGCCGACAGGCTGTTTGGGAAGACGATTTCGATCGCACCGGGCGGCGGGGCTTATACACTTGCTGAAACTGGCCGTCAGAGTGTTTCAGTCTATCGCTTCAACTCGACGGGTGCCGAAGCCTGGAAACAGGAAATCTCTGGCGTTTGGTTTGATGAAAATATCAAAGTAGCGACGACGACAGAAGGTAGCGCAGTCTTCGCGATCGAGGGCCGGAACGGCGTCGAAGTCATAAAGCTGGATCAGGACGGCAATCAAACATGGCGAACTCCGCTTAATATCGAAGATGGTCAAAGCCCTACAATTACAGTCGGGCCGAATGGGCATGCCTTTGCCGGTGGCACGATCAACGCGTTCGATGATGATGCCCAGATATTTGTGATGAACCTAAACGCCGCAGGACAAACGGTATGGAGCGCTCGCATCCCTATCGGCAGCCATCACGACGAAGAGATCATTCTAAAAGGTGACGCTCGCGGCGGCGTCTTCGCCGCTGGCAGAGGCTTGGGTGAAACTGACACGGACGATGAGAAAATCATCTTCAGCAAGATTGATGCATCGGGAAACCTGCAGTGGACCAAAGCGTTTGATGTCGGCACTTGGGATTGGGTATATGATGTATTGGCAACGTCTGATGGCGGCGCCTTCATTGTGGCAAACACGACCAGGACCGATACGAGCGATCAGAATACCGCTGTGCTCAGGATAGATAGTGCGGGTCGGGAACTCTGGCGCCATGTTTACGGTGGCGAAGGCCGGGATGAAATAAATCGAGCAATTCTGACGACTGATGGTGGAATTATGATGGCGGGCTCTACCACCTCTGAAGGGCTTGGCGAAAAAGACCTTTGGCTTGTGAAATTGACGCCGGATTCCTAATAGAGTCGACCTCACCCCCGGGGGCTCCTCCGCTCAGCCTGCGCCGTCTGGCCGGAAACAGTTGACCATGGTCGAAAGACAGTCCCGTTGCCGGAACGCAAGCGCGTTTCTCAGCGCCTGTGTTGGCCGGATGCGGCCCCTCCCTTGCCAATACAGGGCTTATGGGCTACCTGCGCGCCTTCAGAAACGGCGGCGCGAGGCCGTGCGTGTCAGCTTCTCACCTCAGCGGAATGGCGGGGCGGAGTCGAGGGCGAAAGGAAAAACAATGTCAAAACAAAAGATTACCTTCAATGTCGAACTGCGTGAGCGCATCGGCACCGGCGGCGCACGTGCGGCCCGCAAAGAAGGCCTCGTGCCGGGCGTCCTCTATGGCGGCGGCCAGGACCCGGTGGCGATCAGCCTGAAGCGCGGTGAAGTGCAGAAAGCCATCGAAACTGGCCACTTCCTGTCCTCGACCGCAACGCTGGTCCACAAGGGCGAGAAACAGCTGGTGATCCCGCAGGCAATCCAGATGCACCCGGTCACCGACCAGCCGATGCACGTCGACCTGTACCGCGTCGATGCCAAGCAGAAGATCAAGGTCGAAGTGGCTGTGCACTTCGTCGGCGAGGAAGTCTCGCCGGGCCTCAAGAAGGGCGGCACGCTCAACGTGGTTCGCCACGCTGTCGAACTGCTCGTTCCGGCCGGCCACATTCCAGAATCGCTGGAAGCAGACGTGTCCAAGCTGGAAATCGGCGACAATGTGAAGATCTCCGACATCGCCCTGCCGGGCGATGCCGAACCGACCATCACAGACCGCGACTTCACCATCGCCACCATCGCCGGCCGCTCGGCCAAGGCCGATGACACTTCTGCCGAGGCTGACGAAGAGGAAGCCGCTGAAGAAGAAGGCGGCGAAGAGAAAGAAGACTAAGACTTCTTCCCTTCCATCCTTTAACGTGCGGCCCGCCTGTCCTATGTTGCCAGGCGGGCCGCTCACTTTTTACCCCTAAGCCCCGGCAGGAGGCGCACTCCTCATGTTGATCCTTTCCGGACAGGGAAACCCCACCGACCGCTACGCAAAGAACCGGCACAATGCCGGCTTCATCCTGCTGGACGCGCTACATGCACGGTACAATTTCGGGCCTTGGCGCTCGAAGTTCGAAAGCCTGATCGCGGAAGGCAATGTCGGCGGGCAGAAGGTGCTGCTGGTCAAACCGCAGACCTATTACAACGAGACGGGCCGCGCCCTCTCCAAGATCCTGCAATTCTACAAACGCCCCGCCGATGACGTGACCGTCTTCTATGATGAGATCGACCTTGCGCCAGGGCGGCTGCGGGTGAAGCGCGGCGGCGGGCATTCGGGAAACAATGGCGTGCGCTCGATGATGGCCCATCTCGGTGAAAGCTTCCGCCGTGTGCGGATCGGGATCGGCCACCCCGGCGACAAGGCCATGGTCATGCCACACGTCCTGTCGGACTTCACCAAGGCTGACCTGCAATGGTTTGAGCCGATGATCGACGCAATCGGCAGCGCCCTGCCCTTCCTGCTGGATGGCGATGATGAGCGGTTCCAGACCGAAGTCATGCGCCTCGCCCCGGCCCCGAAACACGATCCGAAACAGGCCGCGCGTCGCGGCGACGCCTGATCAGGCGTCGATTTTTGCCAGAATGTCAGCTTCGGCGGCTTCCGCCATCGCGACGGCCCCGACCGTGCCATGCGCCGGAACCGGGCTGCGCGCGAGACCGAGACAGGCGGCGTAGAAGCCTTCATCGGCAGCGCCCAGCGGATCGGGTAGTTCGGCGGAGATGTCGACCTTGATCTCGTAAGGCGTGGTGTTCTCGACCTTGCGGGTCAGGAAGTCGATGGAGATTTCGCCCGAGGGATAAACGACATGCATGCTGCGCTGGCGCTCGCTGGCGGCGCGGCTGGCCGTCAGGCGGGCTTTGCCGCCTGCGGCATAGGTGAACTCAGCCGTTGCCTCATCGATATGGGCCGAGTGGACGCGGCGCCCGGTGGCGCTCACGCCGGTGAACTCATTGCCAAGCATCATCGCCGCGAGGTCCAGGTCGTGGATCATCAGATCCCAGATGACCGACACATCGCCCGCGCGATTGTCGGGCGCCGGCGGACCAGAGCGGACCGATTCCAGCAGAAGCGGCGCTTCCTCAATTGCCAGCACGCCCATTGCCATGGCGACGAAACGTTCCTGATGACCCACCTGAAGGATACGGCCATGCGCTGCTGCCTCGTCTGCGAGGAAGCGCGCGGCCTTGCCGGTCAGCGCCAGCGGCTTTTCGCACAGAACATGGCGGTGCGCCTCGATCGCCTGGCGGGCCAGCGGCTCGTGCCAGGTGGCGGGCACGGCAATCACGACCGCGTCGCACGCGTCCAGGAAGGCGGCATAGTCGTCGAAGCCCTTCGCGCCGAACTGTTCGGCGATCCGCGTCGCGCGAGGCAGGTCAATGTCATAGACACCGATCAGATCGGTCCGGACCGATGCTGCAGCCTTCTGCGCATGATAATTTCCGAACACCCCGGCGCCCGCGACGCCCACTTTCAGCTTCGTCATGTCCTAGCCCTCTGTCCCCTCCGGCATGGCACCCAACTGCCGCAGCATCAAGGCTGTGGCACAGCCCTGCCGCAGCCGCTTTCTTGTCAGTTGCCCCTTCACAGCGCCGGTATTCACGCCCAACTAGGGCCCAAGACAAACACAAGAAACCAAGCAGGAGGAATCACGAATGACTACACTTACATCAACGGAATGGGGCCTCGCCCGCCGCCCGGTCGGGCTGCCGGAGCAGGCGGACTTCGAAAAGAAAACGGTCGAGATCGGCGAGCCCGGCCCCGGCGAAATCCAGGTCCAGAACACCTGGATGTCGGTCGATCCGTATATGCGCGGCCGCATGTATGACCGCGAAAGCTATGTCCCGCCCTTCCAGATCGGTGAAACCATGACCGGCGGAGCCGTCGGCCGGGTGACAGCCTCCAACAATCCGGACTTCCAGGTCGGAGACCTCGTCCAGTCGATGAACGGCTGGCGTACGGCCTGGGTCGGCGATCCGGCAAGTGCCATGGCGGTGAAGCTGCCCAGCGATACCGGCCTGCCCGATAGTGCCTTTCTCGGCGTCGCGGGCATGCCAGGGCTGACCGCCTATGCCGGTATCCTGCGGATCGCTGAACTGAAGGAAGGTGACACGGTCTTCGTCTCCGGCGCAGCCGGCGCTGTCGGCTCCACCGTGGTGCAGATCGCCAAGATCAAGAACTGCACGGTCATCGGCTCGGCTGGCGGACCGGACAAGTGCGCCTTCGTGAAGTCGCTCGGCGCCGATCATGTGATCGACTATAAACAGGCCAAAGGCCTTGAAGGGCTCGTCGCCGCCCTGAAGGAAGCCGCACCGAAAGGCATCGACGTCTATTTCGACAATGTCGGCGGCGATCACCTGACCGCTGCGATCGAAGTCGCCCGTCCAATGGCGCGCTTCGCCGAATGCGGGATGATTGCCCAGTACAATGAAACCGGCACGCCGGTTGGCCCGCCCAACATCATCCAGGTCGTCGGCAAACAGCTGAAGATCCAGGGCTTCATCGTCTCCACGCATGCCGACATGCAGCCGGCCTTCCTTGCGGATATGGCCAAATGGATCGCGGCAGGGCAGATGAAATTCCAGGAAACGGTGATGGAGGGAATCGACAAGGCGCCGGACGCCTTTATCGGTCTCTTCAGCGGTGCCAACACCGGCAAGATGCTTGTTAAACTGGGATAGTCATGGCGGCTCTCTTCGACGCGTATATCATGGTGGACTGGAGCGCGGCGTCAAAGCCCGTGACCGGGGCCAATTCGATCTGGATTGGCATCCTGGCCAAGGACGCACGCCTCAAGCTGCAGTTCCGCGCCGTGAATATTGAAACGCGTCTGAAGGCCCGCGAATTCCTGGAGGACATGGTCGGCAAGCTGACGAAGCGCGGCGACCGTGTCCTTCTGGGATTTGACTTCTCGCTCGGTTATCCGGCCGGCACGGCGGAGGCCCTCGGTCTGAAGCTGGACGGCAAGGCACCATGGCAGGCGATGCACGAGCATCTCGCCTCCAAGCTCAAGGACAAGCCGGACAATTCCAACGCCCGCTACGCCATCGCAGCGGGCATGAACTATGCCGTCTCGAAGGGGCCGTTCCCCTTCTGGGGCGCGCCGGCGCGCGATGTCGTCTCCACGCTGGGCAGCACAAAACCCGATTATGGCGACGGCTCCTTGCCGGAATACCGGATCGTCGAGGCCTATTTGCGCGACAACAAGCTGGGCCAGCCGAAATCGGTCTGGCAGCTCGCCTATACTGGCAGCGTCGGCAGCCAGTCCCTGACCGGGATTCCGCATGTCCATGCCCTGCGCGAAGCCTGGCCGGGCGCCCGGATCTGGCCGTTCGAGTTCGACCCGGCAGAGCCCCTGACTGAGGAAACGCTCACTGATGTGAACGTGGTCATGACCGAGATTTACCCCTCATTGACCAAGGCAAAGCCCGAATCCGGTGAAACGCTGGATGCGGCCCAGGTCCGCGCAATTGCCCATTATTATGCGTCTCTCGACGAAAAAGGGGCGCTTTCGGCTGCATTTTCCACAGCCAAAAGCCTGGAACCGGCAGAAAACACGAAAATTAAGGCCGAAGAGGGCTGGATTCCGGGCGTATAGCCCGTGTTTATTGGGAATCCGGCGTGTTCAGGGTTTCCGAATCGTGGACTAGTCGAACCAACGGCGGGGCATCGCCGTTTAACTCAGAGGAGAACCCGTATGAACAAGGGTGAACTTACGAAGGCAGTGGCCGCTGCTTCTGGTCTGTCGCAAAGCGACGCCGGCAAGGCCGTTGATGCTGTATTCGACACGATCGCTGACGCGGTGAAATCGCGTAAGCAGGTCGCCATCGCAGGCTTCGGCACTTTCGCGCCGAAAACCCGCAATGCCCGCACCGGCCGCAACCCGGCAACCGGTGAACCGATCAAGATCCCGGAGAAGACATCGGCTTCCTTCAAGCCGGCCTCCGCAATGAAGGATCTCTAGAACCGGTCATCCGTTACCGGAGCAAGTAGAGAATTCAGGCGGCGTGTCCCTTCAGGGGACGCGCCGCTTTCAATTCCAGCATCAGGGTCTGCAGCGTACCCGCCACGAACACACCGATAAGGGCGCCTTCCATCATGCCTTTCGCTCCGTGGCCCTGCACGATACCCAGCCAGTAACAGGCTGGCAGCATCACCAGGAAGAACGAGCCGATATGGATCAGGCTCGGCGACCAGACGATCTCCTGGGCCCGCAGCGCGAAGGACGCCGTGGCCTGAATTCCGTCAAACAACGTCATGACCGATGCCAGGAACAAAAGCGATGCAATGGCAGGCGCAATCCGGACACCGTCGATCACGGCATCAGGCTTCACCAGCAGCACCGACAGCGGCCCGCTGAAGATGACCAGGCCGAGCCCCAGCGTCACGCCGGTCAGGATCGTCGCGGCAACACCGAGGCGGCCGGCATTGACGACCTCCTCCTTGTTGCCACGGCCGAACGCTTCCGCCACCCGGACGCTCGTTGCCGAGGCAATGCCCATGTAGAACATGAAGCAGAAGCCGACGAGCTGGATCGTGTATCCGTATACGGTATTGGCAGCGAGGCTGATCCACGTCGCGATCGTGAAGGTCAGATTGAACCCGCCCCATTCAGCCACGTTGGAATGGCCGAACCGATACCGACCTCGAACTGGCGCCGCGCTTCGCCCGGCTCAGCTTTCGGCGATGCCCGGAAGGCCGGGGTCAGGAAGATGACGGCAATGAACATCGCCACGGCGATCGCATAGCGCGAGCCGGTCGTCGCGATGGCAACACCTTCTGCCCCCATCTGGGGCAGCCCCCAGAAGCCGCCGACATAAGCAAGGTCCAGAACGATATTCAGCAGGACACCGCCATAGCTGATGATGGCCACCAGCGTGGGGCGGCGCAGGGCCTCCAGATAAAGCCCGCACACCGTGGAAATGGTGAAGCCCGGCAGGGCAAGCGCCAGAATGTGCGTGACCGACGCCGTCGATGCTGCGACGAATTCCGGATTAGCGAGATCTGTCGACTCCGAGACCGGCGCGATCTCGACGAACAGCCAGTAGAACAGCGGTTCCGCGATCAGGACCACAACGCCCAGCAGGACGATGCCAAGCGCAATGGAGGCCAGCAGTCCCCGGCGGAAAATCCGCCCGGACTGGGCATGACGTCCGACGCCCAGCATTTCGGACGTCAGGACCTGCACCCCGATCAGAATGCCCATGCTAAAGCCCAGCGTGACGCCCATGGGCAGCCAGGAGTTCAGCACGAACGGCAGCTCGCCGGGCGCAAACTGCCCCAGCACAACCGCGTCCGTCATGCTCATCAGCATCATCGCCATCCGGGAGATCGCGATGGGCACCGACAGGCGCAACAAATCAATAATGTCCCCAAGCCGGACCCAGGCCGGCCAGTTCATGCTCCGCATTGGAATACCCTCTGCCCGGCGTCATACGCCGGGCCGTGTGTCTTGTTGAATTATGTTGTGCGAAGCAAGGCCGGATCAGTTCCGGCCTTGTAAAATTTCCGTCTTCTGAAGGAGACGGATTGGGCTGTCGCACCCGGCTTTTCAGCCGGTAAAATCGGGTGCGTCAGCCAGCCTTGCGGGCCGAATCCTTGCCGTTGCCGAGCGCCTGAAGCTTCTCTGCCACCAGGAAGGCCAGTTCCAGCGCCTGCTCACCGTTCAGTCGCGGATCGCAATGCGTGTGGTAGCGGCTGGAGAGGTCGTCCTCGGAGATCGCCTGCGCGCCGCCGATGCATTCGGTGACGTTCTGGCCGGTCATCTCGAAGTGGACCCCGCCTGGGTAACAGCCTTCGGCATTCATGACGTCGATGAACTGGCGCACCTCGGAGAGGATACGGTCCACCGGGCGTGTCTTGAAGCCGGAGTCGGTCTTCAGCGTGTTGCCGTGCATCGGATCACAGGACCAGACCACCGTGCGGCCGCTTGCCTTCACGGCACGTGCCAGCGGCGGTAGTCCTTGCGCCACGCCATCGGAGCCAAAGCGCGAGATCAGCGTGATCCGGCCGGCCTCGTCTGCCGGGTTGATCGTCTCGATCAGGCGGACAAGCTCGTCCGGCTCCATGCCGGGGCCGCACTTGATGCCGATCGGGTTCTTGATCCCCTTGCAGAAATTGACGTGGGCATGATCCACCTGACGGGTCCGGTGGCCGATCCACAGCATGTGGGCCGACGTGTCGTACCAGTCGCCAGACGTGGAATCGATGCGGGTCAGCGCTTCCTCATAGCCGAGCAGCAGGGCTTCGTGGCTGGTGTAGAACTCCACCTGGGCCATCTGGGGCACGGTTTCGGCATTCAGGCCGACCGCTTCCATGAAGCGCAGAGAGGCAGAGATCTGGTCCGCCAGCTTCTCATAGCGTTCGCCCTGAGAGCTACGATCCACAAAGCCGAGCATCCAGCGGTGCACATTGGCGAGGCTGGCATAACCGCCCTGGCTGAAGGCGCGCAGCAGGTTCAGCGTCGCCGCCGACTGGGAGTAGGCCTGAATCAGGCGATCCGGGTCGGGCATGCGGGCTTCCGGCGTGAAGTCCATGCCGTTGATGTTGTCGCCCCGGTAGGACGGCAGCGTCACGCCATCGATCGTCTCAATCGGCGCGGAGCGCGGCTTTCCGAACTGGCCGGCAATACGACCCACTTTCACCACCGGCTTGGCGGCAGCGAAGGTCAGCACGACGGCCATCTGCAGAATCACGCGGAACGTGTCGCGGATGTTGTCCGGGTGGAATTCCTTGAAGCTTTCCGCGCAATCACCGCCCTGCAGCAGGAAGGCATCGCCCGCGGCCACTTCGGCCAGGCGGGTTTTCAGGCGTCGGGCTTCCCCGGCAAAAACCAGCGGCGGAAATGAGCGCAGACGGGCCTCTGCTGCAGCAAGTGCTGCAGTATCCGGGTAATCCTCCGGGATGTGCTTCGCCGGCAGTTCGCGCCAGTCGGAAGGGGTCCAGTTGCTCATCTTACGCTCCATTGATGGCCGCATTAATCACATGGCAGGCGATCGCTCAAGTTTCACCACAATTTCACAGCACAACGCTGGCGGAATCACCTCGTCACGCCTTAGGTAGTCAGGACCTGAGGCAAGCCTGAAGGGACCGCCGCGAGATCATGTCTCACGTCTACATCGCCCACTCCACGCTGGACCTCGACGACCTGCTGAAGCTTCACGAAGCGATGCGGGCGGAGTCGATCCCGGTGAAATTCGCGCCGGACGACGCCAACGACCGCGATCGCAACAATCGCGACATCGACGATGCCTTCGCGATGATCGTGCTGGTCTCGGCCACGTCAGTGCGGTCGAAGACCGTGCGCCAGGATATCGAGCGCGCCAAGGCCCGCGGCCTGCCGCTGATCCCGTACCAGATCGACAAGGCGCGCCTGAACGGCTTCTTCAAGCAGGAAGTCCAGCCCCACCTGCGCCTGTCCAGCACCATGCCGGACGGGCTGGCGCAGCTCGTCCAGCAGACGCTCGACGCCTACAAGAAGAAGTGCCCGGTCATCGCCGTGATGAACCTGAAGGGCGGGGTCGGCAAGACGACCGTCTCGGCGCAGGTCTTCGGCGCCTGGCACGCCATGGCCGGCGGGCGCATCCTGCTGATAGACCTCGACCCGCAATACAACCTGACCCAGACCTTCTACGAAATGGACGTCGCGGATGAGAGCGCGGCGGCGGACCGGTCGGTCATCTCCCTCTTCGAGCGATCCCGCCTGCACACGCGGGATGCGGAAAGCCCGGCTGAACACTGGCTGAGCCTGTCGACGGAGCCCTTTGCGCCGGTCGCGCGCGATTATCTGGTCCATGACCTGATGGCCGACGGCAACAGCCCGCCCGGCCGGTTCGACATCATCTCCGGCCAGTTCGAAATCTCGAAATATGCCTTCGCCACCGACAATGACGCGCTGGAACAGATCAAGCGGCACTTCCTGCGCCAGGTGGACTTCTATCGCAGCGAATACGACCTCATCGTGTTCGACACGAATCCCAACGCCACCTTCCTGACCCGCTGCGCGCTGGAGGCGGCAGACCGTGTACTGGCGCCGATGCACACCGACATCTATTCCCTGCGCGGGGTGAAGCTGCTGAACCAGGTGCTGCGCACGCAGATCCCGGTCGGCAAACGCCCGGCCCTGTCGGTTCTCTTCAATGCGGTCAGCCGGTCGGAACAGTCGACCTTCGAGGCGGATGCCCGCAATGGCGCGTTTGACGATGCCGCCGGCTTCCCGCTGTCCAAAGCGCTGCTGAAGTCCGCCCTGCCCCGCTCAAAGCATTTCGCCGTGAAGCCGCCGCAGGAGGGCCAGCCGCCCTGGAAGCAGCTGGTAATCCATTCCGGCCGCGGCGGCGGCCTGAAACAGATCCGTGAAAGCCTGAAGACAATTGCGCTGGAACTGAAGACGCTCTGCGACGAGACGCACTAAAGCAAGTTCGGAGCAATCTGCCTCGATTGCGAACGGAGACTTACGCGACAAAACCACATGACGCGTTGGTGCGTCAGGCGTTGCTGGTCACGTCCGGCACCCATTTTGTGCGCATCGTCACCAATTCCTCGGCCACCGACGGATGGACCGCGCAGGTGCGGTCGAAGTCCGGCTTGGTGACGCCTATCTTGATGGCGATGCCGATGGCCTGGATGATCTCGGCGGCATCATCGCCAACCATGTGAACGCCCAGCACTTTCTCATCCGACGCGCGCACGACCAGCTTCATCAGTACACGGCTGGTGTCGCCGTTCAAGGCATTCTTCATCGGCTTGAAGTTCGTCTTGTAGATGTCGATGTCGGCGCCATGGGCCTTGCGGGCATCGGCTTCGCTGAGGCCGACCGTGCCGACTTCCGGCTGCGAGAAGACCGCCGTCGCAATGTCCGAATGATCGAAATGCCAGGGATTGCCGCCGAACTCGGTATCGGCAAAGGCATGCCCCTCTCGGATGGCCACCGGCGTCAGCGCGACGCGGTCCGTCACGTCGCCAACGGCCCAGACGCTGTCGACATTGGTCTTTGACCATTCATCGACTTTGACGGCGCCATTACCGTCCAGTTCGATCCCGGCCGCCTCGCAGCCAAGTCCCTCGGTGTTCGGACGGCGTCCAACGGCCATCAGCACGACATCGGCATCGATATGGCTGCCACTGGAAAGCGTGATGTGGAGCGGCAGGTCTTCACCGTCGCGTTTCTCGATCCTGTCGAACACCGCACCGGTCACAACCCGCACGCCTGCTTCTTTCAGGCCCTCATGCACGGCGGTGCGCACATCGGCATCGAAGCCGCGCAAGACTTCCTCACCCCGATAGACCAGGCAGGTCGGCACACCGAGCCCGGCAAAAATATGCGCAAATTCGACCGCAATATAGCCGCCGCCCGCGATGACGACATGTTTCGGCAAGTCTTCCAGATGGAAAACTTCATTGGACGTGATCGTGTGCTCAATACCCGGCAGCTCTTCCTCGGATGGGCGCCACGGGGCACCGCCCACAGCGATCAGGATCTTGTTTGCGGTGATCGTCTTGCCGCTATTTTTCAGGCGGACAGTGTGCGCATCCACAAACTCGGCGCGCTCTTCGAAAATCTCGACGCCGGCATTTTTGAGGTTGCGGAAATAGATGCCTGACAGGCGGTCCACTTCGGCGTGCATCGCCGCAGCAAATGTTCCGTGATCGTACGAGACATCTCCCACGCTCCAGCCATAGCCGGCGGACTTCTCGATGTCTTTGCCATACTGGCTGGCATAGACCATGAATTTCTTCGGCACACAGCCGCGGATCACGCAGGTGCCGCCCATCCGGTATTCTTCTGCCAGGCCGACACGCGCGCCCGTAATCGCCGCGATGCGCGCCGCGCGCACTCCGCCGGAGCCGCCTCCGATCACAAACAGGTCGAAGTCGTAAGCGTGCTCAGCCATGGTCGTTTCCTTGAAAGTCGTGTGCGTGTCTGCGGGCGCATATGGGCGCGCAGGGTCAGAATTCAAACACCGTCGCCCCGGCTTCATTGCCGATAATAACCGTCCGGGCGATGCCGATAAACAATCCGTGTTCGACGACACCCGGCACGCCGGAGAGGCGCGCGGCCAGCGATTCCGCGTCCGGAATCCGCTGGCAGTGGCAGTCCAGGATGTAATTTCCGCCATCGGTCATGACCAGCCGGCCGCCCGGCTGGGCCCGTAATTCCACGCGTGGACGGTCGATGCCGCTGGAGCAGAGCGCGTCGTAAACTTTCTTTGCGGTGATCGTGTAGCCGAAGGGCGTCACCTCCACCGGCAGAGGGAACTTGCCAAGCCGCTCGACCTGTTTCGACGGGTCGGCAATCACGACCATGTGATCGCTGGCATTGGCGATAATCTTCTCGCGCAGCAGCGCCGCGCCGCCCCCCTTGATGAGGAATCCATGTTCGTCTACCTCATCGGCGCCATCGACGGTGAGATGGATACGCTCGATCTGTTCGGACGGGATCAGCGGCACGCCAAGGCTCTCGGCCAGCCGGCGGGTCTGCTCGCTCGTTTCGATACAGCGCACGACCAGGCCGTCGGCAATCTCCTCGGCGAGCATCTGGACGAAATATTTCGCGGTTGAGCCGGTGCCGAGACCGATGGTCATGCCGTCTTCGACGAATTCCATCGCCGCGGCCGCCGCGTTCTGCTTCTCCAGCTCGTTTGCCATGCTCAGCCCTTTTTCCTTGCAGCCTTTCTCGCCGCCATTTTTTCCCGGAACGCGGTCGCCCAGCCCTTGCGTTCCTCTTGTTTTCCGCGGGCCACCGCCAGCGAACCGGCTTCGACATCCCTTGTGATGACGCTGCCGCTGCCAATGATGACGCCTTCCCCGATCTTCACCGGCGCCACAAGCGCCGAATTGGACCCGATGAAAGCCCCATCCCCGATGATCGTTCGGTGTTTGAAGAAGCCATCATAGTTACAGAAGATCGTGCCCGCGCCGATATTTGCACCGGCGCCGACCTCACCATCGCCCAGATAAGACAGATGGCTCGCCTTGGCCCCTTCGGCCATATGGACGTTCTTCACCTCGACGAAATTGCCAACGAATGCCGCCTCATCTAGCACGGCGCCCGGCCGCAGCCGCGCAAACGGGCCGACAGATGCGAAATGCCCGACCGTGGCGCCTTCGAGATGGCTGAACGCCCGGATCTGCGCGCCGGACTTCACAATTACGCCGGGGCCGAACACCACGTTCGGCTCGACCACGACATCATGCTCGAGCACCGTGTCGTAGGAGAAGTAGACCGTTTCCGGCGCGATCAGCGTCACCCCAGCCTCCAGCGCCTGCTCGCGGCGGCGTGCCTGGAAGATCGCCTCTGCCTCGGCAAGGTCAGCCTTGGAGTCGCAGCCGATCATGTCTTCTTCAGCGCACCGCACGGCCTGGCAGCGATGGCCCTCGGCGCGGGCGAGACCGACAAGGTCTGTCAGATAGTATTCGCCCTTGGCATTGTCGTTGGTGACCTTTTCCAGAAGGCGGAACATGTCCTCGGCCCCGGCAGCCATGACGCCGGAATTGCAGAGTGTGACCAGCAGCTGCTCGGGCGTCGCCTCGCGCGCCTCGACGATGGCTTCCAGCTCGCCATGGCCTGATGTGATGAGACGGCCATAGAGCCCCGGCTCATGCGTGTCGAAGCCGAGCACGCCGACGGCAGCGCCTTCTTCCAGCGACGCGAACAATTCCTCGATGGCCTCCGCCGGAACCAGCGGGGAGTCCCCGTAAAGCACGACAAGGTCACCCTGAAATCCGGATAGCGCATCGGCTGCGCACTTTACAGCATGGGCGGTGCCCATGGGCGGGTCCTGGAAGGCGACCGGAATATCGCCCGGCAGGCTGGCGATGTGTTCGATCAGCAGGCCCTGGGAAGGGTGCGCCACAACGACGATCTGCGAGCAGCCTGCCTGTCGCGCCAGGTCGATCGACCAGTCGACCATGGGCCGGCCGCCCACCGGGTGCATCACCTTGGGCAGGCTCGACTTCATCCGCGTGCCTTTGCCGGCGGCGAGGATCACTGCCGCGCGGGGTCTGGATATCTGGCTCATGACAGGGCCCTCTCGCTTTCTTCTGCCCATTCGCCTAGATCAAAGGCCGATTCAAGGCGAGGGGCGAGCGGGAATTGGAGCAATCATGACAGGATGGCTGGACGGCTGGAGCGTGGTGTTCGATCTCGACGGGACGCTGGTGGACACCGCGCCCGACCTGCTGAACGCACTGAACCATGTCCTGGACCATGCCGGGCTTGAAACGGTGGACCTTCAGACCGTCGCCGGCATGATCGGCCATGGCGCCAAGGCGATGATCCGGAAGGGCATGTCGCATCAGGGCCTGACGCCCTCGGAGCCTGATCTGGACGTCCTCTTCGATCGCTTCCTTGTGTACTATTCAGAACACATCGCGATCGGTTCGCGGCCATTCGACCAGGCGCCGGAAATATTGGACGGCCTCGCCGCAAACGGCGCCATCCTTTCGGTCTGCACCAACAAGAAGCAGGACCTTTCCGACAAGCTGCTGGACGCGTTAGGCCTTGCACCGCGATTTGCCGCCATCATCGGCGCCGACAGTGTACCGTCCAAAAAGCCGGACGGAGACCATATCGTGCGGACCATCCATGCCGCCGGGGGCGATCCCGCCCGCGCCATCATGGTTGGAGACAGCCGCACAGACGAAAGGGCAGCCCGGAATGCCGGACTGCCCTTCGTATTTGTACCATTTGGCTATGAAGCGGAGTCAGTGGAAGCGATTGGGGCAGATGCCATCGTCTCGCACTATTCCCAGCTGCCTGCGGCGCTCTCGCGCCTGATCATTTAGGCAGTCGCTTCAGCGCGCGGACGGTAGCTCGGACGAGCAGCCGACGCATCCGGATTGATCCGGCGGCGGGGCATACCGTTCACCATGTTGCTGCGCACGTCGGTCCGGGCGCTGCGCATGGCAGGCACAAAGCCGGCGTCGACCAGGTCGACATCCACTTCGTAGCCACGCTCGGCCCAATAGGCAGCAATTTTCTCACGCAGGCGCTTCGCGCCTTCTTCGTCACACCAGTCTTTCATTTTCTCTCTCTCCAGGCGCTTTTGTTATTCAGGGCTTTTAGAGCCCGTGCCTGTCCTTCTTAGGGTCTGCATTTTCGCGAACCGTGATCGGCTCGTCGTCTGTGACTGCAAAATGACAATGTTGGCGCGCAATCTCAAGACTTATTTCGAATGAAACCAATGTAATCTTTCTAGATGAACAGATGTTCAGACTGAACATCTGTTCATCTTCGTGTTTGGCGTCCGCAATGTTTACAGTGTTCCTGCTAAAAACAGTAAACCCCTTATACCACGCCTGTCCCGCATATGGGTGACAGCCTTTGTTTCGCCGCAATTCCCCGGGGAAACACAGGGTCCCAAACCATGCATTGCAGCATATCTTTGCATAGCAGCCATGACTCGTATGTCACACAACTCCCCGGAGATTGTAGCCTGATCGGGGGACAGAAACCGGTTACACCCGCTTCAGCTTTCCCTGCTTGACCTCTCGACTCAGTCAGATTAACCCCGCTTTTTTCCGGAACGGGCGATTAGCTCAGTGGTAGAGCACTGCCTTCACACGGCAGGGGTCACAAGTTCGAACCTTGTATCGCCCACCATTCCTGTTCCGCGCCACCTGCCACAATGCGTGGTTACTCCTGAAAAGCACGCTATAAGCCGCGCGATGAAATCGCTGTTTCGTTCCCCTGCCGTGACCGCCATCCTCGGCCGCCTGATCTGGGCATGGATGGCCCTCGTGGCGCATACGGTGCGCTGGACGGTCGAAGTGGACCCTGCCGCCCGCGAAGCGTGGCGCCAGAATGACGGTATTGTCGTGGCCTCCTGGCACTCCCGCATCATGATCCTGCCTGTCGGCTGGATCCGCTTCATCCGCGGCTGGAAAGACCGGGTGAACCGGGCGGCCATGCTGATCTCGCTGTCACCGGACGGCGAAGCGGTGGCCCGCGCCATCGACCACCTTCAGCTCCACGCGGTCAGGGGCTCTGCGGCCAACAAGAAAAAGCGCAAGGACAAGGGCGGTGCCCGCGCCATCGCCGAAGCCACGCGCCTGCTGAAAAATGGCAGCGCGGTCTGCATTACCCCTGACGGCCCCCGGGGCCCGGCCGAACAGGTCAGCCCCGGCGCGATCATGATCGCCCAGCGGGCCGGTGCGCCGATCGTGCCTTATGCCCTGTCGGTCACGCCCTGCTGGCGGCTGAAGACCTGGGACAGGTTTATCATCCCGTTTCCCTTTACGAAGGGCGCCATCATATTGGGGCCGCCGATAGAGGCCCCGCGCTCCGCAGACCCTGAAGCCTTGCGCGCGGAATTGCAGGCACGACTTGATGAAGCGACCCGCCGGGCTGATATGCTGTGCGGCCGCAAATCGGAAACAGCTACGGACCCTTCCACCAAATGACCTTTGCACTCCATGTGTATCGCGTCCTGACCAGCGCGTTATCGCCTTTCCTGGGCTTCGTGCTGAGTGCGCGGGTCAAACAGGGCAAGGAAGACTTCTCGCGCCGGAACGAGCGGATGGCCCGGCACCTGCCGGTGCTGCGCAATAATGGCGCGCTGGTCTGGCTGCATGGCGCGAGCGTCGGCGAAAGCCGCCTGCTGCTGGAACTCGGCAACCGCCTGCTGGACGAGCGGCCGGACCTGATGCTGCTGTTCACCAGCCAGACGCAGACCTCTGCCAGGCTGATGGGGCCGATGCTGCCGGACAATGCCGTCTATACAATGGCCCCGGTGGACACGCCCGCTGCGGCCCGCCGGTTCATTCGTCACTGGAAGCCCAGCCTCTGCATCTTCGGTGAGGGCGAGGTCTGGCCCAATCTGATCCTGGAAGCGGAAAAGGCCGGCGCGAAGCGTGCACTGGTGAATGCGCGCATGACCGAGAAGTCGGCCCAGGGCTGGCAACGCTTTCACCAGACCTTCCGCGCGCTGGTCGGCCGGTTCGACGCCGTCCTCGCCGCCGATGAAGATACCGCCCGGCGCCTCGCCAATTTGATGGGCAAGCCGGTTGTCTGCGCCGGCAACCTGAAATCCGCCCTGCCCCCGCCATCCGCCAATGACATTGAGCTGCGCCGGATGCATGAGGGCTTCAAGGGCCTGCGCAAATGCTATCTCGCCGCCTCGACGCATGATGGCGAGGAGGCACTCTTCCTGGACGCGATGAAGGTTGCGCCGGACGCCGCCCTGATTATCGCGCCACGCCACCCTGAACGCGGGCCGGTCATCGAAGACCTGCTGCGAACGCGAAACATTCCCTTCGCGCGCCGTTCCCGCGGGGATGTGCCGAACATGAATACGCGGGTCCTGCTGGCCGACACGATGGGCGAGATGGGCATCTGGTTCCGGCTGGCCGATGCCGTCTATCTGGGCGGCGGGCACACGCCGCAGGTGGGCGGGCACAATCCGCTGGAACCGATCCGCCTCGGCAAGCCTGTGGTCTCCGGCCCGGACATCTTCAATTTTGCCGACATGATGGAAGACCTGTCGGAGCGCGGTCTGATCCGCCTGCTCAAGACGCCGAAGGCGATCGGCCGGGCGCTGGTGACGATGGCACCGCCATCCGGTTCCTCGCTGGATCTGCTGGAATATGAAGCCGATGCGCCCATGCAGGTCACGCTGGAGGCGATCCGCCCGCTGCTGCCGGAAAAAGGGCTTCTGGAATGAAGGCGCCGCATTTCTGGTCGGCCGGCCTTGATCCGCGATCCCGGGAAGCGGCTCCGCTGACCCGCCTGCTGCTGACGCCGCTGGCGACGCTTTATACGTTCGGCATTCGCCGCAAGCTGGCGGCCGCAGAACCGGAGAAGATCCCGGCACGGATTGTCTGCGTAGGCAATCTCACGGTCGGCGGCGTCGGGAAAACGCCCATTGTGGAGGCGATCCGGCGCAGGGCAAGCGAAGCCGGCCTGCGCGCGGCCAGCCTCTCGCGCGGCTATGGCGGCACGATGGAAGGCCCGCTGAAGGTTGACCCGGCCCTCCACTCATCCGCTGAGGTCGGCGACGAACCGCTGATGCTGGCCGCTACGGGAGAAAGCTGGATCGGCAAGGACCGTGCAGACGCGGCCCGTGCGATGGCCGCCTACGGGGTGGACCTGATCGTCATGGATGACGGACACCAGAATCCCTCCGTCGCGAAGGACCTGTCCCTGATCGTGATCGATGCGGCTGCGCCGTTCGGCAATGGCCATGTCCTGCCCAAGGGCCCGCTACGCGAACCCGTCGCCGATGGCCTCGCCCGCGCAGACGGCGTGATCCTGATGGGCGAAGGTAAGGAACTGACGGCGGTGCAGAAATCCCGCCTGCCTGTCGTGCGAGCTGGGCTCGCCCCTGCCGGCGATGTGCCGGACGGCCCGCTCGTCGCCTTTGCCGGCATCGGGCGCCCGGTGAAATTCTTCGACAGCCTGACAGAGGCCGGCGCCGACCTGCAGGACAGCGTGCCCTATGGCGACCATCACGCCTACACGGCCAGCGATCTGAAATTCCTGCACGACCTGGCCGCCCGCCGCGGGGCTCGCCTGATCACCACGTCAAAAGACCATGTCCGCTTGCCTGCGGAAGAACGGGCGCGCATTCTTGTCTTTCCCGTCGAAGCCCGCTTTGAAGATGAGGCAGCGCTCACCGCGCTTCTCGCCCCAGTTCTCGCCCTTGGTCTCACGCCGGATGAAGCATGAGCGATACGCAGCAGAAAACCGGATATGTCCGCCCGAAGGACATCGATAACCGCGCCAGCTTCTGGCAGCGGGTCCAGTGGCGGCTGGAAACGATTGCCTGGGACCTGATCTACTGGGCGCCGGTCAAGGCAATGGGGCCGGACCGCGCATCGAACTTTGGCGCCTGGCTGCTGCGCCGGATCGGGCCGCGCCTGTCGCAGCACAAGACGATGCGCCGGAACCTGAAAATGGCGTTTCCGGACTGGACCGACGAACAAGTCGAAAAGACGGCCCTCGCCGCCTGGGAGTCTGCCGGGCGCACAGCGGGCGAACTGCCCCACCTGCCGAGCATCGATCCGTACACGTCTGGCCGCGTCGAGATCGTGGGCCTCGACATTCTGGACCGCATCCGTGACAGCGGAAAGGGCGCCGTCTTCATTTCGGGCCACTTTGCCAATTGGGAAATCATGCCGGCCGCCATCACCAAGCGTATCCCGCATGCGGTGATGACATACCGGGCGCTCAATAATCCGCACATTGACCGGCGCATTTCGAAACTGCGCCATGACTACGGCACGGCGATCAATGCCCCGAAAGGGATCGGCACACGGGAACTGATGCGCGCGCTGGCCAAGGGCTCTCCCATCGCGCTGATGAACGATCAGAAGTTCAATGAAGGCGTCGCCGTTCCCTTCTTCGGCCGCGACGCCATGACCGCGCCCGGCCCGACCCGGCTGGCCCTGAAATACAAGGTTCCGATCGTACCCGTCTCGACCGTGCGCACCGGCCCTGCCCGGTTCCGCATCGAATTCCATGAGCCCTATGTGCCTGAGGACACCGGCGATACAGACGCTGACATTCTGCGCTCGGTCACGCGGATCAACAATTTCCTGGAGGCGCAGGTCCGTGCCCATCCCGGTCAGTGGTTCTGGCAGCATCGCCGCTGGCCCAAGGAAGCCTGGAAAGACGCCGGCGTCACCTGAAGCCCCGAGCTTTTTCTAGCGCAACATGGTTTCCAAGTCGGCAACTCTCTGTTCCGAATTCCGCCGTTTCCGGCACCGCTTGCTTAAAATTAGCTAATTATGTTCGCCCGGTAACTGCCAGGACGGCAGGGGGATTCACTTAAGACCAGGCGCTCGCCGGGAGGGCACTGATGAACGCATTCCAACTCGACCCATCCATGCTAAAAGGTCCGTCGGAGAGTTCGCCGCAGATCATTGAATCGTCCCTCAGGGCGATCCGCGAACATCTCGACATGCCGGTGGCGTATCTTTCGCAATTCGTGAACGGCCGCGTTGTCTACCGCCATGTCGATGCGCCGGGCTACGAACACCTGATCCGCGCCGGCGCCAGCCGCAGCATGGATGAAGGCTATTGCGGCCTCATCGTCGCCGGCCGCCTGCCGCAGATGATCCCGGACACGTCCGAGAACCAGCTGGCATCGTCCCTGCCGATCACCCGCACGCTGCCGATCGGCTCGCACATCGCCATTCCGATCCATCTGGAAGATGGCACGACCTATGGCATGTTCGCCTGCCTCAGCCCGAAGCCGAACACCAGCCTCAACTCGCGTGACCTGGAAACAATGCGCCTGTTCGCAAATCTCGCGACGCAGCAGATCCACGCAAATCACCGCACCGAACGGCTCATGCGCGAGAAGCGCATCCGCATCGAATCCGTGCTGGAAGAGAAAGCCTTCGAAATCGCCTACCAGCCCATCGTGGACCTTGGCGACATGCAGCCAAAAGGCTTTGAGGCCCTGTCCCGCTTCTCGGCTGAGCCTTACCGGACGCCGGACATCTGGTTCGCAGAGGCCGCCGAAGTCGGTCTCGCCGCCGAACTGGAACTGGCTGCGATCCGCCACGCCGTGCGGGCGCTGAATGTGCTGCCGGCCGATCAGTATGTGTCGGTGAATGCCTCGCCGCAGACCGTGATCAACCCGGCCTTTGCGCCTGCCTTCGCCGGACTTCCGCTGTCGCGCATCGTGCTTGAGATTACCGAACATGCGATCATTGAGGACTATGACCTGTTCACGAAATGCCTCGCCCCGCTGCGCAAGCGCGGCCTGCGCATCGCGGTGGACGATGCCGGCGCCGGACACTCGTCGCTGCGCCATATCATCCAGCTGAGCCCGGATTTCGTGAAAGTGGACATCAGCCTGACGCGCAATGTCGATGCAGACCTTGCCCGCCGCGCGCTGATTTCCGCCCTGCTGCACTACACGCGCGAAACCAGCGCCCAGATCGTTGCCGAAGGCATCGAGACCGAGGCCGAGCTTCGCACGCTGAAACTGCTCGGCGTCCGCCGCGGCCAGGGCTATTTCCTCGGCCGGCCCAGCATCAATGCGTTTGGCGACATGAAAGCCGAAGCGCGCAAAGCCTGATCCATCCCCGCAAGCAAACTCTCCAGCGCCGGCCTGAATGGGCCGGCGTTTTTTTATGCGCCCGCCAGCAGACTGAAGACAGGATTAGACACGCGCGAAAAGGCATCTAATGTCGAGGCGGCTGAGAGGACGAAACTTCATGCATTACGGACAGATCATTTCCTGCATCGCATTGGCGTCCGGGGCTGCCATGGGGCTCGGCGCCCTGATCTCCCCGCGCTGGGCGTCCGGCGTGGTGCGACTCGTCGAGGATCCGGCCCCGACACGGCCGGGCGGCTATTCGGAATTCCGGGCCACCTATGGCGGCCTGTTCCTGATGGCGCACCTGTCGGCCCTTCTGATCGCGCTGAACCTGCCTGCCATCTATGCCGGGTTCGCTGCCCTGCCGCTGGCGCTTGGCTGGATTGGCGCAGGCATCGGGCGGCTGGTCTCCCTGTTTGCGGACCGCGACCGGAACCGGGCGAAAGGCCTCATACCGGTCTGGATCCCGCTCGAAATCATCATCGGCCTGGCAATCGGTGCCAACCTCATTCAGATCTACGACATCATCCGGACCTTCACGAAATGAAACACAGATTCCTCTCCAGCCTCGCCGCCCTTCTTCTTGTCGGCTGTGTCTCCGCGCCGACCACGGCAAGCGCCGAACAGGTCGATGTCGAGAAAGCGACCGAAATCCTCGGCCAGTCCGTGGCGTTCGACACGGTTGCGGGACGCGGCAAGGTTCCGGCCTATGCCGAATATCTGGCCAGTGAACTGGAGGCCGGCGGCTTCGCGAAAGAGGACATCGAGATCGTCCCGCTCGGCGAGACCGCCACGCTGATCGCCACCTATCACGGCAAGAGCCCGGATTCCCCGATCCTGCTGAACGCGCATATGGACGTTGTGGAGGCAGACCCGGCCGACTGGGAACGCGCCCCGTTCACGATGGAAACGGATGGCACCTATTATTACGGGCGCGGCGTGCTGGACGACAAATTCGGCCTGACCATGCTGGTCACCACCCTGCTGCGCCTGAAACGCGAAGGGTTCGAGCCGGAAAACGACATCATCCTTATCCTGACGGGTGATGAAGAAACCGCGCAGAAGACCGCCGAGACAATCGCTCCGCTCTACCGGAACGCACGCTATGTGCTGAATGCCGATGGTGGTGGCGGCACACTGAATGAAGACGGCACCTACGCCTTCTACAGCCTGCAGGCTGGCGAAAAGACCTATGCCGACTTCAAGATCACCATCACCAATCCCGGCGGTCATTCCAGCCGCCCGACCGCGCACAATGCGATTGTCGACATGGCCGGCGTGCTGGAACGGATCGGCGCCTATAAATTCCCGGTGGAGACAAGCGAGCTGACGCTCGCCTTCTTCGCCGAGACGGCCAAGCGCACGGAGGGGGACCTCGGCGAGGCGATGGCCCGTTTCGCCGCTGACCCGGCGGATATGGCCGCCGCTGACCGGATCGGGCAGGAGTCTGAATTTGTCGGCATCACGCGAACGACCTGCGTACCGACCGAGATCACAGGCGGCCACGCGCCGAACGCCCTGCCGCAAAGCGTGGTAGCAAACATAAATTGCCGCATCTTTCCCGGTATCCCGCCGCGCGACGTGATGGCGAAGCTGCAGGAACTGGCCGGCGATGGCGCAGACGTGACCTTCCCGGAGGAGTTCCCGCAGTCCGAAACCTCGCCGCTGCACCCGGAAGTCATGGCCGCTCTGCGCAAGGCGGTGGATGCCCAGGCGCCCGGCCTTCCGATCATCCCGTCCATGTCCGCCGGCACGACGGACGGCCTGTTCTTCCGCAAGGAAGGCATCGACACTTATGGCGTCACCGGCATCTTCATGAAGCCGTCGGACGAGTATGCCCACGGCCTGAACGAGCGCGTTCCGGTCGCCTCCATCCCCGGCGCGCTGGACCATTGGTACGTGCTGATCACCGAGCTGTCGAAGTAAGCGACGGCCAAAATCCCTTGCATCGGTGGCCTGGATGACGGATTCGGGCCACTGACATCGAAAGGAAGCCATCATGACGGAGCGTCGAGAGACGGGCCGCCCGCGCCGCAACCCTGCGGGCGCGAAAGGCAAACCGGGCGGCAGGCCCGCCCCCGGACACAAATCCCCCAAAGCACGCGGCCCTGCCGCGGAACCCGACTGGAGCGAAGGCGAGCGCATCGCGAAATATCTCGCGCGGGCCGGCGTCGCCTCCCGCCGTGAAGTCGAACGCCTGATCGAGGAAGGCAAAGTCAGCGTCGACGGCAAGAAGCTGACCTCCCCCGCCTTCAAGGTGACCGGCAAGGAATTGATCCGCGTCGGCCGGCGCATAATCTCGGCGCCGGAAGCGACCCGCGTGTGGCGCTATCACAAGCCCTCCGGCCTGATCACCACCAATGTGGACCCGGAAGGCCGCCGCACGATTTTCGACGAGCTGCCGCGCACACTGCCCCGCGTGGTGACCGTTGGCCGTCTCGACCTCACCACCGAAGGCCTGCTGCTGCTCACCAATGATGGTGCACTGGCGCGGGCACTGGAGCTGCCGTCCAGCGGACTGGAGCGGACCTACCGCGTCCGCGCGCACGGTACGGTGACACCGGAGAAGATCGAGAAGCTCGCCCAGGGCATCACGGTCGAAGGCGTGAAGTACCAGCCAATCCGGGCCGTCCTCGACCGGGAAACCGGGGCCAATAACTGGCTGACCGTCACACTGGCCGAAGGCAAGAAGCGTGAGGTGCGCCGCGCGCTGGAATCGCTGGACCTGATGGTCAACCGGCTGATCCGCATTTCCTACGGCCCGTTCGAACTGGCCGACCTGAAACCCGGCCAGGTGGATGAAGTGCCGCCGGACCTGCTCGCTGAAGCGATCGGGCACCTCTATGACGGGGTCAAGGGGAATGCTCCGGCACGTCCAGGCAGCAGCAATGCGCCGCGGAAGCCTACACCACGCGCAGGCAAGCCCGCCCCGAAACCGCCGCTCAAACCGCGTAGCAAAAAGGGCCGCAAGCAGGACGAGGAATGGTCGACCAGCGCCAAGCCGCCCGCTGCGAAGTCCCCTTCCGCGAAACATCCTTCCGTCAAGTCACGCCTTGGCAGCAAGCCGCCTTCCGGTAAGCTGTCCGGCAACAGAAAACGCAGCAAGCCACGCTGAGACGGCGCACAAATGCCGCCCGTGGTCATCGCCATAAGGGAGGCATTACATGACGCTTCAGAATGTAACCGACACCTACCAGCAGGAAGTCCCGCCGCAGGCGCCTTCCAACGCGCCCGTGTTTGATCTCGCTCCGCCGGTGAACCTTACCGATCCGGAAGTGTTTTCCAGTCATGGCGGCTACACGCATGAGGCTTTCGCCCTGATGCGGGAGAAGGCCCCGGTCATGTGGCACCCGGAACAGGCCGCCGCCGGCTTCTGGGCGGTCACCTCCTATGATCTGGTCAAGACAGTGGAGCTGGACCCGGCGACTTACTCGTCCCAGCGCGGCGGCATCCTGATGACCTATGGCCTGCCGGACCAGCCGCGCCATCCGCTGCTCCATTCTTCCAGCCTCAACAGCCTGATCAATCTCGACCGGCCCTATCACACGCCGCTTCGCATGGAGCACATGCACTTCTTCCGCCCCGGCTTCGTCGCGGAATTGCGAAAGCGCGTGGACGCCTATGTGACCGAACTGCTCGACGCGATGGAGAAACAGGGCCCGGTGGTCGACATGGTGGAAATGTTCTCCGCCGAACTGCCGCTGTTCACCTTATGTGAAATCCTCGGCGTCCCGGCGGCCGACCGGCCGAAACTGGTCCACTGGATGCACTTCCTGGAAACCTCGCAATACCGGGCCCAGCAGGAAGGCCTCGGCAATGTGACGCCGGAAGAGATGATGGAGTTCATCAACGAAATCCAGGCAATGTTCGATTTCGGCCGGCACCTCCTGGCCGAACGTCGGAAGGAGCCGAAAGAGGACCTGCTCTCCGCCATCGCCAATGTCGAGATCGACGGTAAACCGCTGAGCCCGGAATTCCTGGACGGCTCATGGCTGCTGATCGTGTTTGCGGGCAATGATACGACGCGTAACTCCCTCTCCGGAACGATGCGCCTGCTGACGGAATTCCCGGACCAAGAAGCGAAGCTGCAGGCCAATCCGGACCTGTTCCCGAACTTCGTCCACGAAGCGATCCGCATGGTCTCCCCGGTCACCTATATGCGCCGCACGGCCACGACGGATACGGAACTCGGCGGCCAGCCCATCGCGGAGGGCGACAAGGTGGTCATGTACTACGCCGCTGCCAATCGGGACCCGTCAAAATTCCCGGACCCGAACCGCTTCGACATCACCCGTGAAAATGCGAAAGAGCACCTCGCCTTCGGTCATGGGCCGCATGTCTGCTTGGGACAGCGTGTTGCCAACATGCAGCTGGAAGCGGCTTACCGGCAGATCCTGTCGCGCTTTCCGGATGTAAAATGGACCGGCGAGCAGACCATCGCACCGAACAATTTCGTTCACGCCATCTCCAGCCTCATGGTGGACCTTGGAACATGACTGACGCGCTCGTTACCCGCCAGGACAAGGATGGCTGCGCCATCCTCACCCTGAACCGCCCGGACAAGCTGAACGCCCTGACAGTTGGCATGTTCCGCGAACTCCGCGCGCATGTGTCCGATCTCTACAAGGACGACACAATCGGTTGCGTGGTGCTGCGCGGCGCCGGGAAATGCTTTTCCGCCGGGCACGACCTTGCCGACATTGCCGAGGGCGAAGCGGTGCCATCGCGCGGCTGGCATTCCGAAACGCTGCGCCTGATGGAGCGCCTGCCAAAGCCGGTGATCGCAGCCGTGCATGGGCATTGCTATACCGGCGCGCTGGAAGTCGCCCTGGCCGCAGACTTCATCATCGCCGCCGAAAGCGCGCGTTTCGGTGACACACACGCCAAATGGGCGCTGACCCCGATCTGGGGCATGAGCCAGCGCCTGCCGCGCCGGGTTGGCATCGCGACGGCCAAGCGCCTTATGTTCACAGCGGAAATGATCCGCGCAGACGAAGCCTTCCGCATCGGCCTGACCGAGATGGTGGTGCCGGATGCCGAGTTCGACGCAGCAATCGAAAAACTGGCGGGACAGATCACGGAAAACTCTGCCTTTTCTCATACCGCCAACAAGCGCCTTCTGGAAGCCACCGATGCACGCGATATGGACAGCGGCCTGCAATGGGAGGTACTCAACAGTGAGGGCGTGGGGCCTGACATGCAGGCTCGAATCGGGGCCTTTACAGGGAAGTCACCGAAAGCGAAAACATGAGCGATTTTCTCATCCGCCGCGACGATCTGCGCGACGTCAAATGGACCGATCAGCCGACCGCGCCGCTGGCCGATGGCTGTGCGCGGCTGAAGGTCGAAGCGTTTGCCCTGACCGCCAACAATGTCACCTACGCCACGTTTGGCGACGCGATGAAATATTGGGACTTTTTCCCGGCCGCCGACCCGGCCTTCGGGCGCGTCCCGGTCTGGGGCTTTGCCACGGTGGAAGAGTCAAAGGCCGAAGGCGTCTCCGCCGGCCAGCGCGTCTACGGATACCTTCCGATCTCAGACCGCTTCGATGTCACGCCCGCGAAAGTCAGCAAGACAAGTTTCGTCGACGGCGCCGAACACCGCCAGCCCATGGCCGCGATTTACAATACCTACATCTTCACGGCTGCCGACCCGTCCTACGACAAGGCGTTCGAAGCACAGCAGATGCTGTTCCGTCCGCTGTTCACCACCGGCTGGATGATCGACGATTCCCTGATGGAAACGGGCGACCCGATCCCCGAAACGGTCGTCATCTCCTCCGCGTCGTCCAAGACTGCGATGGCACTAGCGCACTGCCTGAAGGAGCGCGGCAACGTGGACACAGTGGCGCTGACGTCAAAGGGCAACAAGGCGTTCGTTGAATCCACGAAGCTTTATGGCCGGGTGCGCACTTACGCTGATGTGGACCGCCTGCACGCGCGCGGCCTGACCGCCTTTGTCGACTTCCTCGGACGGCCGACGCTGACGGCGGATGTCCACAATGCGCTGAAGGACCGGCTGGTGCGCAGCCTCGTCATCGGCGTGACGGACTGGGAAGGCAATCGCGCGCCGATCCAGCTGCCCGATCCGCAACCGGAATTCTTCTTTGTGCCGACCTATGCCGCTGAACGCACCAAGCAGATGGGCGCTGCAGCCCTCAACGCCAAACTCGGCCAGTCGCTGCTCAGCTTCTACAAGGCATCGCGCAAGTTCGTGAAACCGAAAACGAGCAAAGGGCATGAGGCGATTTCGTCTGCATGGCTGAAGACGCTGGATGCCGAAGTCAGCCCCTCCTCGGGCCTGATCCTCACGCCGTGAGCCGCGTGTGACGGCAACACAGGACCTGCTTCGCGACCTGAGGGCCGATACGAACGGCGCGCCGCGCATCTATGTTCCCGGTGGCCCGGCTGAACCGGCCTGCCTTGCCGATGCTTTGCGCACCGCACCGGACCTTGCCGATGGCGCCACGTTCATCGGCCACTGGCTGCCCGGCATCAACCGGACGGCCTGGACGGGCTTCCACCCCGGCACGCGCGCAGAAGGCACGTTTCTCTATTCCGAATACCGCTCAGCTTTCGAGGAACGCCGCTACCGCCTCATCCCTATCCACTACTCGATGGCGTATGACTGGCTGAAAACGGTGCCTTTGGATGCCGCCTTCATTCCCGTATCTGCGCCAAACAAGCGGGGCGAGGTATCGCTCAGCCTTGGCACGGACATGTCGCCCGCGCTGGTGGCCAGAAAACAGGTGCGCCTGATCGCGGTCATCCGGCCCGACTTGCCATTTCCGGCGACCGCGCCGCACGTGCCGCTCTCCGATTTCGCAAGTGTCATTGAAGATGACGCGCCGCTGATCACGCTGGCTGACCCTCCGCTATCGGATGAGGCAAAAGCCATCGCCGCGAACGTCGCCACATTGTTGGGGGACGGCTTCACCGTTCAGTCCGGCATTGGCAGTGTGCAGCAGATCGCCATGGCGGCGGCGGCGCACCACAAGCACATCCGTATCCACACAGGCATGATCACCGATGCCGCACTGGAAGCAGTGGATGCCGGTGCCATCAGTTCAGCGCCGGGCGCCATCCTGACCGGCACGGCCATCGGAACGGCGCCGCTTTACGGCGCCGCCGGACGCGATCCGCGATTCAATTTCCAGCCTGTCAGCATCACCCATTCCGTCCCGGTCATGGCGTCCATCCCCCGCCTCGCCGCCATCAATGGCGGGGTGGAAGTGGACCTGTTCGGCCAGCTTAATTCCGAATGGGTGAAAGGCCGGCAGGTCGCCTCGACCGGCGGGCTCGGCAATTTCGTGCGCGGGGCCGGGCTCTCAGCCGGCGGACGCAGCATCATCGCCCTGCCCGCCACCGCACGCGGCGGCACATTATCCCGGATCGTGGTCCAGCTCGCCTCGCCAACGGTCACGCTTCCCCGTGCCGAAGCAGGTTATGTGGTGACCGAATATGGCGTGGCGGACCTGGCAAGTGCGGATGTCGACCAGCGCGCCGAACGGCTGATCGCCGTCGCCGCACCGGCCTTCCGTGACAGCCTCGCCAATGACTGGGCGAAGCTGCGCGCCAGCCTCTAGCCGCGCGCGCCTTCCAGCTTACGCTTCTTGCCACCGCGGCTGCGGCCACCCTGCTTGCCGCCGGGCTTGCCTGCACCGCCTTGCGGCTTGGCTTTGGCTTGCGGACGGCGCTGGCCACCACGGCCGCCACCACCAGAACGGCCACCGCCGTTTCCACGGGCCGGGCCTTTCGGCTTGTAGAGGCGTTCGTTCGGATCCGGCGTCGGCAGAAGATCGACCTTCGTCCCTTCCGGGGCCTTCAGCACGTCGACTTCCATGCCGATCGTCTTCTCGATATCGCGCAGGTAATAGCGCTCATCTTCCGCCACGAAGGACACGGCAAGGCCGGTCCGGCCGGCACGCGCGGTGCGTCCGATACGGTGCACATATTGTTCCGGCACGTTCGGCACTTCGAAGTTCACGACATGGCTGATGCCGTCAATGTCGATGCCGCGGGCAGCGATGTCGGTCGCAACCAGCACCTTGCAGGTACCGTTCTTGAAGGCATCCAGCGCCTTCAGACGCTGCGGCTGGGATTTGTTGCCATGGATGGCTTTCGCATCGAGCCCCTTGGCGAGCAGCTTGCGCACCACCTTGTCGGCACCATGCTTCGTCCGGGTAAAGACGAGAGCCCGGTCGATTTCCGGATTGTTCAGGACATCGAACAGAAGTTCCAGCTTGTCATTGTTGGACACGTGGTAGACGCCCTGGTCCACACGTTCGGCCGTGGTGGACGGCGGCGTCACCGAGACGCGTACCGGATTGTCGAGGAATTGCTGCGCAAGATCGGAGATCAGCTTCGGCATGGTGGCCGAGAACAGCAGGGTCTGCCGATCCTTCGGCACCTGCGCCACGATCTTCTTCAGGTCGTGGATAAAGCCCATGTCCAGCATCTGGTCGGCTTCGTCGAGGATCAGGACTTCGACTTCCTGCAGGCTGACGGCTTTCTGGCCGACAAGGTCGAGCAGACGACCCGGCGTTGCCACCAGCACGTCCGCGCCGCCCTGAAGGGCGCGGCGCTGCGCATTGATGTTCACGCCGCCAAATACGGTCTGCACGTTGCAGTCCATGTGGCGCGAATAGGTGCGGAAGCTGTCGGCGATCTGGCCGGCGAGTTCACGGGTTGGCGCCAGCACGAGAACGCGCGCGCTCCGTGCCCGGCGTTTCTGCGGAAACTCCAGCATGAAGTCGAGCGTCGGCAGCGCGAAGGCCGCCGTCTTGCCGGTGCCGGTCTGGGCGATGCCCAGAAGGTCTTTGTCTTCCAGCAGCAGCGGAATGGCCTGTGCCTGAATCGGGGTCGGCGTCTCATAGCCTTCTTCCGCGATGGCTTTCATAAGAAGCGGGTTCAGGCCGAGGTCTGAAAACTTGGTCATAAATAGTCTTTCATTCGAGCGGACGCGCGGCATGCCTGCGCGCAGAACGCCCTGAAGGGTTTGATTGTGTGGAAGCCCCGCGCGATCAGGGACAACGGCATTGATTGAATGCCTGAAGGGGCCGGCCGGTCGCGGCGGGCTCACCCGCTGCACGTTTCACGCTGCCTGCCCCATGCGCCTGTTCCGGCGCTGCGACACCGGCCACATGGCCCTGTTTGAATGAACAGTCAATGAAGGGAATGAGAAAATCCGTTTCCGGCCCGTTGTATCAGCGGACGGTGACGATGATCTCGGTCCGTTCATTCCGGTCACGGGCTTCTGCGGAATTGCCGCTGTCGATGGGCTGGGATTCCCCATACCCCTTGGCCGTCAACACCGCTTCGTCCACCCCGCGCTCTACCATGTAATCACGGATGGCTTTCGCCCGCTGGCGGGAAAGCTGGAGATTGTAGCTGTCCGATCCGCGCGAGTCCGTATGTTCGGCGATCTCGATATTATAGGCGGAGCAAAGGCGCGCGATGCCGGTGACCATGTCGGCCACAGGCAATTCCGCCGCATTCAGCACGGCCATATTGACCGGGAAATCGATATCATCGACGCGCAGGGTCTTGTTGAAGGCATCCTGGCAGTCATTGACGGTCAGGTCGCTCATCATGAGGCGGGTCAGGCCTGCGCCAAGGCGCTCTTCGATGCCTTCCACACCCATCGCATTGACGATCAGGTCCGCCTTCTCCGCGCCTTCCGGGTCGTTCTCGATCGCGGATTTTGCGGTGATGAAGCTCACATCCCGGGCAGCCAGCCCCGGGGCCGTGCCGATCACTGCGGCAACGCCGTCGCGAACCTGCAGACCAAGCCAGGGATACTGGCCTGTTGCGAAAGATTGTTCGAGCTTTGCCGCCCAGCCGACAGCGCCTGCCGGAAGATCCGGGATCGGGGCCGGTTCCGGCACAGCCGACGCATCTGTGCGCATGACAAGGATCTTGCCGTCACGGATCTGATAGGTGCCGTCCGCAATCGGGATACAGTCCGCCTCGGCCGCACTGGCCGTCGGTTGTGCCGTTTGGGCACTGTCCTGCCCCGAACAGGCGGCCAGCGCCAGGACTGCCGCAGCGCCGGTAACCATTCGTGTCGCCAGAGCCATATGTCTTTCCTTATGCCTTCAGGATCCGTGTTTCTCACAGTCCCATGCATGATCCGGGCCGGTTGGGCCCGGATCCCTGCACAGCATCCGGCGTTCGCCTCGCCTTGTCAAAACCCTTCGCGGGCCGGGCGAAGCACCGCCGTTGCGCGCGATCAGTCTTCGTTTTTGTAGACCACGCCGCCTTTCATCACGAAATCGACGTCTTCGAGTTCCGTGATGTCTTTCAGAGGATCGGCCGTAACCGCAATGATGTCCGCATATTTGCCCGGTGTGATCGTGCCGATGTCGGCATCCATCTCGACATGTTCGGACGCGATGACCGTCGCCGCGCGGATGGCCTCTTCCGGCGTGAAGCCAGCGCCCACCATCAGGGCGAATTCCTGGGCATTGTCACCATGCTTCGAGACGCCCGTATCGGTACCGAAGGCCACGTTCACGCCGCCCTCATGGGCCCGGCGCAACATGTCCTGCATCAGCGGGCCGACGATGGCGGCTTTCTGACGGCTTGCTTCCGGGAACCACGGCTCGTCTACCCAGCCGCTGACCGTTGCGCCGGCCAGAACAGTCGGCACCAGCGTTGCGTTGTGTTCCTTGAACAGGGCGATGGTTTCGTCGTCCAGGTATGTGCCGTGCTCGATGGAATCGATTCCGGCACGCAGGGCCGATTCAATCCCGCCTTTGCCATGCGCATGCGCTGTCACCTGGCGGCCCATGGAATGGGCGGTCTCGACGATGGCGACGAGCTCGTCATCGGTGAACTGCTGTTCCAGACCGGCCTTGGTGTTGGACATCACACCGCCTGTCGCGGTGATCTTGATGACGTCTGCGCCTTCCTTCACCTGCTGGCGGACCGCCCGGCGGCAATCGTCAGCGCCGTTGCAGATATTGGTACCGGTGAACAGCGCCATGACATCCGGCGCATAGCCGTTGATGTCGCCATGACCGCCCGTGACCGACACGGCCTGACCAGCCGCCCGCATGCGCGGCCCGGGCACCAGTCCCTTGGCGATTGCGTCGCGCAGGCCGAACACGGAATCGTTAGATCCACCGACGTCCTGCACCGTGGTGAACCCTGCCAGCAGCGTCTTGTGGGCGTAGCCTGCCCCGTCAAACGCCTGGTCGACCGTGGTTTCCTCGAAAGCCCGGATCCGCTCACCGGGGCCTGATTCGCTGGTGATGTGCACGTGACTGTCGATCAGGCCCGGCATCACATAGGCATCGCGCAGATTGATCACCGGAACCCCTTTCGGCCCCGGCTTGTAGCCTGCTTCGACCGAAACGATCCGGCCATCTTCCACAACAATGGTCTGCTTGCGCAGATAGCCGTCTCCGGGTGTCGCCAGCAGGTAACCTGCGTGGATCACCGCGTCCTGCGCAGTTGCAATACCTGCGAATGCCACAGCCGCGAGCGCGGCCAGACCGAACCGTTTCATGAGAGTCTCCCTCTAAGTTGCCGGCACCCTAGCCCCCTCGCCAGATCACCGCAATCAATGTGATTAGTCGTCTGTCAGCCGGCCGGCCTCATCGCGTGTTTCCGGTCCGAAGACGCGGGCGCGTCCATCGCCGAAGGCCGCGTCGCGCGCTCTCAGCGTGGCCTTCAGCCCCTTCTCGGCGACGCTCGCCCGGAAGCCGTCCGCTGCGCGCGTGTTATGTCCGCGTACGTCGTTTTCCACAGCGAGCCGCTGCAGCGTCCGCGCGCCCATCAGCTCCATGGCGAGATTCACGATCCGCTTGTTGGCAGACAGGAGGTCCGGGTCGATCTTGGCCATCCGCCCGGCAAGGCCGACGACTTCATCTTCCAGATGCTCCCCCGGTACGGCTTTCAAAATCAGGCCGATGGCCTGCGCCTCGGTGCCGGTCACCGTGTCTCCGGTCAGCAACAGGCGCTTTGCCCATTGCGGCCCGCAATTATAGACCCAGAAATTATTGGGCAATGCGCCAAGGTCCCGCGCGGGCGGAAAGCCGAAGGTCGCATCATCGGCGGCGATCACCATGTCGGCCAGCAATGCCAGGTCGCACCCGCCCGCCAGGCAATAGCCGTGGACTTTCGCAATCACCGGCTTGTGCATGTCGAACAGCGCCATCCGCCAGCGCTGCTGGCGCTCCAGCTGCCAGGCATCGTCATCAATACTGCGATGGCCGCGATAGGATTTGGCGTCCTTGTCCTCTACCGGCGAGACAGGCACGTCGCCGTCTGCACCGGAGAGGTCGTAGCCCGCGCAGAAGGCCCGGCCGGCGCCTTCCAGGATCACGCAGTGCACATCCCGGTCATTGTCAGCCTCCCAGAGGGCGGCGGAGAGTTCTGCCTGCATGACGAAAGAGAGCGCGTTCAGCTTGTCAGGCCGGTTCAGCGTGATGCGCGCATGCCCGTCCTGCGTCGAATAGAGAAGCGTCTCAAATCCGCTCACGGTCAGTCCTTCTTCCATGAAATATCCAGCCTCGGCTGGTCGCGGAACTCATCTGTACTATCCGGATCCCACGGGAAGAGCCCATCGTCGCCCGGCCAGAACACCTGGATCATACCGCCGAGCGGCGGCCGACCGGTTTCGCGGCGGATCATGATATTGATCGCACCGACTTCGCCGAGGTGTTCCGGATGGACCGGGCGCAGCTCGACATCGGCTTCGTTCAGCACACCATCCATAGTGAGCGGCTCGCCGGTCCACTTCTTCTCGTTCACCAGCTTGGCGGCAACATTATGCACCATGCCGTCAGCCGTTTCGGGGTTGAGCCCGAAGATGACAAGTTCGGGCAGGCCGAACTTTTCCTGCATGCCGACCGTCACCGTGAACAAGAGGCGGGAGTTTGGATCTGCCGGGTCTTTCTGGACATAGACCTTCGTCCAGCCATCGCGGTCGACATTGTTGGCCACGGCCTGCAATTCGGGGGAAAGCGCCATGTTCGTCTCCTCAGGCGGGCAGCTTGTCTGCGGGATAGTTTGGATAGCTCGCCTTCATCACGCCGTGATTGAGCAGCATCTCGGCAATCTGCTTGTCGCCGGTCTTGTCGAAGAATTTCGTGCGGATCCAGTAATTCTCGACCCGGCGGCTTTGCGACAGGGCGACGACTTCACGGCGCAGGATGTAGGCCTCGCCCACCAGAAGCGGGCCATTGACCATGCGCACTTCAAGGTCTGCGAACAGGCCGATGGCCGGCTGCTTGACCGGGAACTTCGCCGTACGGCTGGAATAATTGCCCAGCACACTGACCATTTCCAGCGGGACGATCGGCTGCCCCCACGGGCCTGCCGCAGCGTCGCTGTAAACATCCATCGGCTCGGTGATGACTTTCAGCTTGTCGGCCAGAGAGAAGGGATAGAGGCTGCCCATGTGCTGGTCCATGCCCATGGTCACGGTTTCGTCCGCAATCCCGGTCATGCCGACCTTCATGTCCTCCAGGATGACGAGGTCGCCCGCCGGGCGCAGCTTCTTCATCCGGCCTTCCAGCAGGGTCTCGCCATGGTCCGGACCGATGGAGGCGCTGGCCTCCAGAACCGGCGTGCCGTCTTCCTTGAAGGCGCGGCACAGCGTACGGGTCTCGCCCGGCGCCGGCCGGTCGACCTCGACGCGGACTTTCTCGCCCTCGAACACCATGTTCAGGAAGTGGCTGGAGAAACAGCCGCGCTCGAACCAGTCATTGCCCCAGATGTCGGCCAGATACGGCACAAACTGCGAGAAATGCGTCGGGCCCTCGATTGGCCCGGCCTTGATGCCGAGACGCTCGGCTTCACTGTCATCATGCAGGCTCTTGTGCCCGTCATAAGACTGTTCCTGCAGCATCTGCACCGGCGCGCGCAGCGGTCCCTTGATCGTGTCGGTCATTGCGTTTCCTTTTTCCTGAAGTCTGCCACCATCATGGCGCGCCGTCACCCTGCGGTGCCGCGGCCTCCAGATCGATGGCGTGTTGAACTGTCTTGTAGAAGGCCTTGCGGGCTTCCCATTCGCCGCCGACATCTCCGAGCGCCGAGGTCCAGCTCGCATTCGAGGCGATGACGAGATTGCGGTTCGGATCGATGAAGATGCCCTGCCCGAAGATGCCATCCGCCTGATACGACCCGTCATCCCAGGTCCACCACTGATAGCCATAGCCTTCGCCGGGCGAGCCGATGTCGGCCTGCTTCACGGTGGCGGCTTCAATCCAGCCCTCAGGCAGCACATCCTGTCCGCCGGCCTTGCCGCCTTCCAGCATGAACTGGCCGAAGCGCGCATAGTCCCGCACCGAGGCCTGGATGCAACAGCCGCTGATCTCATGCCCGTCATGGCCGAGCAGCCAGGTTGCGTCCTGCGCCATGCCATAGGGCGCCCAGATCTTTTCGGACAGGTACCCGGCGAGTTCCCGGCCTGTGGCGCGGCTGACCAGCACGCCGATCAGATTGGTCTCGCCCGTGGAATAGTTCCACACCTCGCCCGCCGGGTGCGCCCGCTCGAGGCCCGCCATATAGGTCGCCAGCGCGCTCTTGCCTGGCTCCGCTTCCTGCAGGTCGAACCGGGCAACATCGGACTGCGGGTCGCTATAATCCTCGTTCCAGTCGATCCCCGACGTCATGGTCAGCACCTGACGGACCGTCACGCCATCATATTCGGATCCCTTCAGCTCATCGATATAGTCCGATACCGGATCATCTATGCTGCGGATGGCCCCGTCTTTCACGGCAGCGCCGACCAGCGTGGAGGTGAGGGATTTGGCGACGGAAAAACTGGTCCAGCGGCCATCCGGACGAAAGCCCATCTCATAGCGCTCCAGCCGGACTTTCCCGTCCTGCAGAATGACCAGGCCTGCTGTCCGGTTGGCGGCGAGATAGGCATCCAGATCGATGCCGGGGTCCAGCGGCTCGCCCTCGGGCAGGTCGCGCACCGTGTCGCCATGGGCGATGGTATGAGACTCGATGACGAAGGGAATGCGGTCGATCATGCGGAAGCCCGCATCGCGCTGCGCCTGGTTCCAGAACAAGACGTCCCGGCCATAGGGCTGGTGCGCGAGCAGCGCGCGCCATTCCGGCCCGATCAGGATCCAGCCGATCCCCGCCGCGACGATCAGCGCGGCGAACACAAGGCTCACGCGTTTCAAAAGGACCATGCCCGCTTCCTCCTTACACCTTTCCACCACGCTCCGGGCCAAACCGCCAGCCCAGGAAAGACAAAGTCAGCAACAGGCCGGACAGGCAAAGCGTCAGCGTCGTCGTGCCATGCCAGCCGGCATGTTCGTAAGCATAGGTCGCGCCCCAGCTGGCCATGCCACCGCCAACGAACATCAGCACGATATAGGCCGTCATCAGGCGCGTCCGGACGCCGGACGGGAGGCTGAGAAAGGTCATTCGCCCGGTGATGTCGATCAGCGGCCCCACCACATTCATCATCATGATCGGGATCAGCAGCAGCCACAGGCTGTGACCGAACAGGCCCAGAAGGCAGACGGCGCAGAACTGCAGCACGGCAATGTAGACCCGCGCCTTGCGCGGCCCGATCCGGTCAGCCCATGCGCCCATGGGCGGCGTCGTCATCAGGTTCAGCAGCGAGATCGCCGCGAGATAACCCACCGTGTCGGCGCCATAGCCCATGGCCGGGCTTGTCAGGTAGAGGCCGAGGCCCAGCCAGACCGACAGGAAGATGCCGAAGCCCAGCCCCTGAATCGTGCCGGACAGAAGCACTTCCGGATGCTTCCGGATAATCGGAAAGACCGACAGGACGAGGCCGACATAATTGTGTTTGGGCGCATCCTTGTCGGACTTTTCCCGCTCATCCATGATCCGGGGCAGCATGAAGGTCACAGCCGCCATCACGGTTGCGGCGATGAAATAGACCGTCCGCCAGCCGAGATGCTCACCCACCCAGCCTGCCCCGACCCGCGCCAGCAGGATGCCGCCGATCACGCCCGTGGTCAGCGTCGCCGTCACTTGGCCCAGCCGCTCCGGCGCCACGCGCTTGGAGGCGTAAGCCGGCAAGAGGTAAGGCGTGATGGTGGAGAAGCCGAGAAAAGTGGAGCCTGCCACGAAGACCCGGAAGTCCGTCGCCAGCGCCATCACAATCAGGCCCGCCAGCTGGCCGGTCGCGAAGATCGTTGCCAGCTTGCGGTTGGACACCCGGTCGCCGAGCGGCAGCAACAGCAGGATGCCCAGTGCCAGCGCGATCTGGTTCAGCGCCGGCACCAGCCCGATCTCGGACGGCGACACGCCGAAATCCTTCGCCACAAGGGCGATGATCGGATGGATGTAATAGGCGTTGGCCGTCACCACGGCGCCCGCCAGGGTCAGCAGGATCAGGTCCCGCCGCCCGAGGCGTTGCGTGTGCTGAGGCGGGGTGTCCCCGTCACCGGATGGGTCAGGCGTCACCCCGGCATCCCGGCGCGGCGGGCATAGTCGGCGGCAAACTGCGCCAGCGGCACGACGCGCGCGGCATTGCTTTCGGCATTGGCGCTGTTGGCGGTGCCGTCACGCACCCGGCCGATGATGCCCTGCAGGATGCCTGCGAGACGGAAGCCGTTATAGGCGAAGTAATAGTCGAGCTCCGGCAGGCCATCGCGGCCGGTGTGCTTGCAGTAGAGGTCGACATATTCGTCCATGGTCGGGATGCCCCAGGCCTTGAGGTCGTCAATCGCCATGATCGATCCGCGCGACGAGTCGCCCGGCGGCATCACCCAGTTCATCAGGTGGTAGGAAAAGTCCGCCAGCGGATCGCCCAGCGTGCAAAGCTCCCAGTCGAGCACGGCAATCACTTTCGGCTCTGTCGGATGCAGCACCATATTGTCGAGGCGGTAGTCGCCATGGACGATCGTCGTCTTGTCGCCCGGCGGGATGTTCTTCGGCAGCCATTCGATCAGCTGTTCCATCTCCGGAATGTGCTGGGTCTCGGAGGCTTTGTACTGCTTCGTCCAGCGGTGGATCTGGCGGGCAACATAGTCGCCTTCCTTGCCGAAGCCTTCCAGGCCCGCTTTCTTCCAGTCGACATTGTGGAGGTCGGCGAAGGTCTTCACCTTGGCCTCATAGATGGCGCGGCGCTCGGCCGGCTCATAGTCCGGCAGGGTGCCGTCCCACAGGATGCGGCCTTCCACCATGTCCATGACATAGAACATCGTGCCGACCACGCTCTCATCAGTGCAGAGGCCATAGGGCCGGGCGACCGGATAGCCGAGCGGGTAGAGCGCGGAGATCACGCGGTATTCCCGGTCGACGGCATGGGCGCTCGGCAGCAGTTTGCCGGGCGGCTTGCGGCGCATCACATATTTCTTGTTCGGGGTGACGAGCTGGTAGGTCGGGTTGGACTGGCCGCCCTTGAACTGGCGGACTTCCAGCGGGCCTTCATAGCCCTCGACATTTTCTTCCATCCAGGCGGCCAGTGCGGCCTCGTCGAATTTGTGCGTCTCCGCCACCTCCTTGGTGCCGGTGAACAGATCGCTAGCTTTCGGCGCGTCGGCCATTTTCCTGCCCTCATTTCCGCAATTTCTCAGAAGATACAATACTCACGGGCCACGCTGCGCCAAGGCCTTCCGCGACGTCCGCGTGACCTGCCCGGCAAGGAAAGGCACGCGCCATGCTCCAGATCAAAACGCTCATCACGGCCCTCACCCTTATTACCATCGCCAGCGTATGTCTGGCGGGGCTTGTCACGTTCATGATCTGGCGAGAAGCTGGGCGTATGCTACATCATGGAAAGGCAGCTTCCCTAACGGCAAAGACAGCCCGGCTCGCTGCACCTGTGAGGAGTGAAAAGGCACCATGAGACGTTTTCTGGCCAGGACGGGTGTCAGCCTTACCGCCCTTTGTCTCGCTGCCCTGCCCGCCGCGGCGATTCCCGTCGATCCGCAGGGGCTGATCCGGCCGGAACTGCTGGGCGAGGCCCTGGCTTCCCTGAAAGCGCATAGCGACACCGCAGACCAGACCCACCTCGTCGTCGTGGACTATGCCCGCCGCTCTGACGAGAAGCGCGCCTATCTGGTCAATCTGGAGACCGGCCTTGTCGAAGCCGCTTTCCGCGCCGCCCATGGCTCAGGCTCCGACCCGGACCATGATGGCTTCCTCGATAAATTCTCCGACGTGCCCGGTTCTTCCGCCAGCCCGGAGGGCGCCTATCTCCTCGCCGAGCAATATGTCGGCAAGCATGGCAAGTCGCTCCGCCTCGACGGCCTCGACCCGACCAATGCCAATGCCCGCGCCCGGGCGATTGTCATCCACGCCGCTGACTATGCCGAACCGGCCTTCCTCAAGAAGTGGGGTAAACTCGGCCGCTCGAACGGCTGCATCGTCTTCTCGAAGAAAGACCTGGCGACCTTCCTGAAAGACGTGCCCCGCCGCACGCTGGTCTACGTGGGCAAGTGACATCCCCACTGACATTTTGTTGTCAGTCCCACAAAACCTCTTAAGGTAATCCCTGCCCGTAAGGGGTGGGGACATATGAAATGCGTTTGAAACTGCCTGATTTCCTGTCCGGAAACCGCAGGAAACCGGTCGTTGACAGCCCGCCGCCTGTGGCTGCGGCGCCAGACCCGCTTGCACCTGATCCAGCCCCACCCGCTGCACCGGGACGGCTGGACCGCCTCAACCGCTGGCTCACGCTCGGCGCCAATATCGCGGTTCTTGCCGGCCTGATCATGCTGATCGTCGAAGTGCACCAGAACGCTGCGCTCACCCGCACGGCCATGGAACAACAGAAAAATGACCTGCTCGCACAGATCGAGTTCAGCATCGCAAAGCGTGAGATGGCGGACGTCTGGGTCAAATCCATCCGCACCCCTGAGGCCCTGACGGACACCGAAGCGCGGATGGTGGAGAGCCATCTCGTTGCGCTGATGTTGCAATGGGACCAGATGTTACAAATGGAGGAGGCGGGGCTTGTGTCGCGCGACCATGCCCGCCAGCACATTCAGAACTCGGCCCCCTACTATTTCGGCAGCCGCTTCGCCAAACACTGGTGGAAATTGCAGGAACAGGGCTGGGATGGAACCCCGATGATGGAAATCGCCGGCCCCATCGTCGGCGGCCTGGATGAAAACTTCCTCGCGAACAATCTCGACCGCCTGAAGCTGCCACCGCCTGAGCCGGATCCCGCCCCATGATCCTCCGCCGCATCACCTCTGCCTTCCGCAAGCAGGATTGGTTCACGGTCGGCATCGAGACGCTGATTGTTGTCTTCGGCGTGTTCATCGGTCTGCAGGTCAACAACTGGAATGAGGCGCGGAGGGATCGGATTGAGGCGGAGACCTCGCGTGAGAGGCTCATTGCCGATTTGCGCGCTGATCTTGATGCCTTTGCGGTTCGCCGGCAGTGGTACGAGGAAGTCGTGGCAGCCGCCCTGCGCGTTGATGGCGCTCTGCGGTCCGATCCGCCCGAAACGACCGAAGAGACGTGGCGGTTTGTCCTCGACAGCTGGATCGCCGGCGGCGAATGGCCGTTCGCACCGTCGGCGCAGATCTACAAAGAACTTCAGAATGCTGGTGACCTGGACCTCATCGCCAGCGGATCGATGCAACGCCGGCTGCGCGACTATTATGAAGACTCTGCCAACGAGATTGAAATATCACTGACATTCAGATCCGCCTATACCGACCTGGCGCGCCAATTGATCGAAGGCCGCATCGGTATGCACATCGCTGACTGTCTGTCAGCGGCCAGTTTCGAGCCCAGCCTGCCAGGTACAAACCCCACGAATTTCTACAAAGACTGTCCGCCGCCAGAAGATTTTGCGCTCGTTATGCGCTCAGCCGCAAGCCTCCGGGAGTCGGCAGCGCTCCGGTCCCAGCTGAACGCGCGTCTGGGCAATCTTTCGGGGCTCCGGTCACTGCTTGAGTATCTTGATCGACAGGCAGCATCACTGGTGTCTGATCTGGAGACAACACGATGATCCTCCGCCGTCTCACCACCGCGCTGCGCAAGCAGGACTGGTTCACCGTCGTCATCGAAACGCTGATCGTGGTGTTCGGCGTTTTCATCGGTCTGCAGGTCAACAACTGGAACGCGGCGCGGGTTGAACGAAACAGCGAGCAGGTCCTGCTTTTGCGGCTGCAGGAGGAGACCCGCTCACTTCTGGACACACAGAAAGAAGAGCTGGCCAGACATAGCCCTCGCATTGGACTGGCCAAAGACGCGAATTCCGTCATGTTCTCGCTCGCGCCGTCACGGCCACTCACCAATGATGAGTGCTGGGCTCTGCTCGTTTCACACTGGATACCCTCACCTACCGAAGAATTGTCCAGCCTGGATGAGCTCATTTCATCCGGCCGGTTTGACCTGATTTCCAACCCTTCCGTGAAGTCGGCCCTGCGCGACTATGCTGTTGTGCAGGAACGTTCCCGTGCTGCGCGCTCAGAAGCGGTCAACGAACTTTTCCGGCTTCACAGCCGGTATCCGGACGCCATCTGGCTCGAAGTGGGGGGTGCTGAAGATGCAGACTACGTTCGTCCAAATGTGTCTCCTGACGACGACGAAGGCCTGGTGTGGCGATATAATTGTGACATCGACCAGATACGCGGGAACAAAGGCCTCCTCAGCGAGTACAGCGACAACATCGCACGCTTGGAGTCATTCCTCGACCGGTACGAACACCGCATTGCGGTCCTGACCGTGCTGGATGCTGAACTGACGAAGGAACTGGGCCGGTCAGGCTCGCGCCGCGAGAGCGATGCGGCGCCATGATCCTCCGCCGCATCACCGATGCTTTCCCGTCATGCCCTGAAAGCCGGGCAACTACCTGGTCACGGAACTGGAGCCACAATGACTCTTGAGCAGATCGCCTATATCGCCCAGATCGCCGGCGTGCTCGTCGTCGCCGCGACCCTGATCTTTCTCGCCCTGCAAGTGAGGCAAGGCACTGATCTTCTGCGGTCTGACGCGCGGCAGACCCAGCTGACGAACGACCAGACCGGCGTCTACAAATTCGTCGAATTCCCGGAACTCGGCCGCATCCTGTCGCAGGTCGAAACGCCGAGTTTCGAAGAGAAGACAAAAGTGATCTTCTGGATGATCGGCCAGATGCGCGCCCGCGAATATGAGTGGCTGCAATACAAATCTGGCGCCATGGACAAGGAGTCGTGGGAAACCTATCGCGGCGTGATCTATTTCGTGCTCGGCACCGAACGGGCCCGCGCGCTGTGGGGTCTGACCTCCGGTTATTTCAATACCGGATTCACGGCCATGGTCGAAGAGATGATCCGCGACGTCCCGCCCATCGAGTACTGGGACGATCTACAAGCGATCAAGTAAGCGGCGGTGTCGCTGCGCCCCACGGATTAACATTCCGACACGTTTCACATTCCCGCGACGGAATTGCAGACAGGTGACGTTGTACCTATGTGTGGGTTCATCAACCCGTCCCGTTCGCTGTAGATTCCTCCCTGAAACGACACAGCGAACCGCCCGCCATACTGTCTCGCAGCCCTCCCCCCCGACCCCGAAGACAGTATGGCGGGCACCTCCCTTTTTCAGGTCTTTTTTCCAGCCCGTTTCCGATCCGGATTCCTTACCGGAATTTCACCTCTCACGAACGCGTGAGGGTCATGGACACCGGCCCCTCTCACCCCATATCAGTTGCACGAGAGAGGTCCCGTTCGAAGCGTTTCTTCCCCCCTGGAAACCGAACGGCGAACCGCCCGCCATGTCATCCTGTCCTTCCCCCCCCGCGATAGATGACATGGCGGGCATTTTTCTCCCAGCCTGCTGCAAACCTGCCCTGCTGACATCACCGGCCTTGCTTTCGCAACTGGCCCGGTTACACACCCGCGCATGCTCACCATCACCAACCTCGATTTTCAGGTCGAAGCCCGGCCCCTGTTCGAATCTGCCTCGGCGCAGATCTCGGCCGGCTGGAAAGTCGGCCTTGTCGGCCGCAACGGCACCGGCAAGTCGACCCTGCTGCGCCTGATCCGCGAGGATGTGGAACACCCGACCAATGATGCCGCCATCCGCCTGAACACCGGCGCCCGGCTCGGCTGGGTCGCGCAGGAAGTCGCGCCGACGGACGAGACCGTCCTCGATGTCGTCCTCGCCGCCGACACAGAGCGCCACGCCCTGATGCAGGAGGCCGAGACCGCGACCGACCCGAACCGGATCGGCGAGATCCATGAACGCCTGGTCGACATCGACGCCTGGTCGGCAGAGGCGCGCGCGGCCGAAGTGCTGCATGGGCTCGGCTTTTCAGACGAAGACCTTTCGCGCGCCACAAAGGAATTCTCCGGCGGCTGGCGCATGCGCGCGGCCATCGCTGGCGTCCTCTTCTCGCAGCCCGACTTCCTGCTGCTGGACGAGCCGACCAACTATCTGGACCTCGAAGGCGCCGCCTGGCTCGAAACCTATATCCGGAAATATCCGTACACGGTCCTGATCGTCAGCCACGACCGCGAAATGCTGAACCGCTGTGTGACGCACACAATGGCGCTGGAGCACAAGAAGCTCTCGATCACGCCGGGCGGCTATGACGACTGGCTGAAACTGCGCGCGGCGAAGCTTGCCCAGCTGGAATCCCAGCAGGCCAAGCAGGCCAAGGAACGCGCCCACCTGCAGAGCTTTGTCGACCGGTTCCGCGCCAAGGCCTCCAAGGCTCGGCAGGCGCAGTCCCGCATCAAGATGCTGGAGAAGATGCAGGACATCTCCATCCCTGTCGCCGACCGCACGACGCCGTTCCACTTCCCGCCGCCCGCCGACAAGCTGGCGCCGCCCATGCTGGAGCTGAAGGATGCCGATCTCGGCTATGGCGAAGGCGCGCGCATCCTGTCGAAGGTGAACCTCCGTCTGGACCCGGACGACCGGATCGCCATTGTCGGCGCCAACGGCCAGGGCAAGACAACGCTGGTCAAATCCATCGCCGAACGCCTGCCGCTGATGGCGGGCAAGCGCGTGACGCCGAAAGCCGTGCGCATCGGCTATTTCTCGCAGGACCAGCTGGACGAGCTGTCCGAAGGCGACAGCGTGCTGGACCATGTCCGCCGCCTGCTGCCGCCGGACACGCCGCCCGCGAAAGTCCGCGCCGCCGCGGCGGCCATGGGTTTCTCGGCGGAGAAGGTGGAAACCAAGGTCGAGAAATTGTCCGGCGGCGAGAAAGTGCGCCTCCTGCTGGGCCTCATGTCCCACAGCGCGCCGCACATCCTGATCCTCGACGAACCGACCTCCCACCTCGACATCGACAGCCGCGAAGCGCTGATCTATGCGCTGAACGATTTTCCCGGCGCCGTCCTGCTGATCACCCACGACGTCTACCTCGCCGAGGCGACGGCCGACCGGCTGTGGCTGGTGAAGGATGGCCGCGCGACGACCTATGACGGCGACCTCGAAGACTATCGCGCCCTCGTCATGAAAGCCGACCGCGCCGAGGCGAAAGAGGCAAAGTCAAAAGAGACAAAGCCGAAGCAGGCTGCCGCGCCGAAGCCCGCCACCTCACCGGAAGACAAGAAACGCCTCTCGGCTCTGAAAAAGAAAGCCCGCGAAGCCGAGGAACGGATGGAAAAGGCCAACGCCGCCATCGCAAGGATCGACGCAAAGCTGGCCGAAGGCACCCCGCCGCCGGACGAACTGGACAAGCTCCTGAAGTCGCGCGCCACCCACGCCGAAACCGCTGAAGAAGCTGAACACGCCTGGCTCGAAGCCGCCGAAGCACTGGAAGCCAACGCCTAGGCCCTGTCACAAAACCGGCCGCTGTCTCGTCATGTCCCTGAAACAGGAGACATGACATGTGGAGACCGATCCTTTTCCTCATTGCTGCGGCGCATTTCGCCAATGCGCTGCTCATGTGGTTTACGCCGCACACCTGGTACGAGACCGTGCCCGGCGTCGCCATGATGGGGCCGTTCAACCTGCACTTCGTGCGGGACATTGCCCTGGCCTTTGGCATGAGCGCCGGGGCCCTTGCCTATGGCGCGCTAGCACATGACCGGACCGCTACCATCTGCGGCGCGGCGTGGCCGGCCCTGCATGCCCTCTTCCACATCTGGATCTGGTTCGCCCGCGGTCTGCCGTTCGATCAGATCGCCTTCGTGAACCTTGCCGGCATCCAGATCCCGGCCTGGCTCGCCCTCACGGCTGCCCTCAGTTTTACCCGCAAGGAGATCAGAACATGATCCGCAAATTCCTCCACAGCAAAGCCCGCAAGATGGGCCGGCACTACAATTACGATGTCGCCTATATGCATGGCCTGATCGACATCAGCCCGGGAGCCGCCATCGGCCTCGCCCGGCTGCCGAACTTCTACAAGTATCGGGGCCCCGCCGCCGGACAGGCCGCCTGGACCGGCGCCCTGCTCGCCTCCACCCTGGAAGGCGATTGCGGCCCGTGCGCCCAGCTGGTCGTCGACATGGCGCTTGAAGGCGGCGCCGATCCGGCCTGCCTTCAGGCCTGCGCCGAAGGCCGTCCGCAGGAGGCCGGCGCAATCGGGCTCGGCTTCCGCTTTGCCATGATGGCGATCACGGGCGACCCGCGCGCCGATGACCTGCGCCGCGAAATCGAGAGCGAGTTCGGGAAGAAAGCCGCCGTCTCCTGCGCTTTCGCCGCTGCATCCGGACGGATCTATCCCGTTCTCAAGCGTGGCCTTGGCCATGGGCAAGCCTGCCAGAGGCTGGACTTTGGCGGCAAGGTCGTGAAGCTCGCCGCATGACCGCCGATACCGCCCTGTTCGAAGCCGAGCGCCCGGCCCTGACGGCCCTCTGCTACCGCATGCTGGGCGAGCGGGCGGGCGCGGAAGACGCGGTGCAGGACACCTGGCTGCGCTGGGAACGGGCAGATCATGCGGCCATCGAGAACCCCAGCGCATGGCTGCGCCGCACCGCCACGCGGATCGCCATCGATGCGCTGCGCTCTGCCCGCGTGCGGCGGGAGACCTATCCCGGCCCGTGGCTGCCGGAGCCGCTGGTGGAGAGCGACAGCCTCGGCGTCGAGGAACGCTTCGCCCTTGCTCAGGAATGCGAGCTGGCCCTGCTCTGGGCCATGGAGCGCCTGTCGCCGACCGAACGCGCCGCCTTCATCCTGCGCGAAGCCTTCGACGCCGGCTATGACGAAATCGCCGGTATCACCGGCAAGTCCGAAGCGGCCTGCCGCCAGCTCGTCAGCCGGGCCCACAAGCGCCTGCAGGAAAGCGGCCCGCGCTTTGACGCTTCACCCGAAGACGTGGCGGACCTGCTGGAGCGTTTCATGGCCGCCGCCGGCGCGCTCGACCATGACGCCGCGCTCAACCTGTTTGCACCGGATGCCGTGGCCTATACCGATGGCGGCAAGAAGGTCCGCGCAGCGCTCCGCCCACTGATCGGGCCTCAGGACATCACCCAGGTGCTGATGGCGGTCATGTCGAAAGCCATGCAGGAAAAGGCGCAATGGTCGGTGGAGCCGGGCCTTGCCAATGGCGGACCTGCCATCGTCCGGCGTCTGGATGGACGCGTGGACCTGATCCTGACGCTCGCCCCTTCCGCGGATGGCCGCATCGCCTGGCTCTACGCCATGCGCAATCCGGACAAACTGCCGGCCTGACTGTCTGCTCTACCCGTTCAGCGAGCGCCGCTTCTGGCCCCCGCCCGCACGAACCAGAGAAGGCCGCTCGTAATCACAATGACAAACAGGATGACCAGGAGGGAACCTTCCGGACCGGCCTCGCCGCCGGTCCACAGCACGTTTCCTCTGATCTCGCTGTGCAACGGAGCCGCGGCGCGCCACTGCTGTTGTCCGGTCAGCGGCAGCCCCGTCAGGATGATGGTGAAGTTCCACAGGGCATGATTGGCGGTGGCGGCCCACAGATTGCGGGTTACGGCATAAACCAGACTCCACATCAGCCCCAGCAGGACAACCGAGACAAAGGCGGCCCAACCACCCCAGTGAAAGTTGAACAGATGCAGTGCAGAAAACAACAGGCTCGGCGCCAGCAGCGCACTCCACAGGCCAAGATGGCGTTCGATGATCCCGAAAATCACGCCCCTGAATACGACTTCCTCAAGCAGGGCGGCAGCAAGGATCAGGAGCGCGATGCCTGCCAGCCCGCCGTCACCGCCTGTGCCGGTCAGGGCAAATGCGCCGAAGACGTACAATGCAAACATCGGCACAGCGATGCTGGCACTTCCGGCCAGCCCGCTAAGGCCGATCGTTGCGGGCCGGAACGACAATTCCGCCGCTGCGCGTTTTTCCACAAGACGGACATACATCCAGTATCCGGCCACAATGCCGGTCATCATGCCAACCCGCCGCAGCACCACAACGGCTGGGTCACTCAGGTTCAGCAGTGCTTCCATGCCCGGAACCAGAACCAGCCGCACGATCGCGGCGGGTATGGCAATCATGATAAAGGCCAGCAGGATCCGGCCGCCTGCAGCCAATGCAGGTGAAAGAAATCGCATCATATTACGGGGCTCGCGTTAAATCCGGTCCGCCAGGGGCTTCGTGTCCAGCAAACGACTGGCGTTGGTAATTTCAGTGTCCAGATCCATTCCAAGTTCCGAGAACAAGCTGGAATAGGCGTCCTGAAGGCGCGGCAGGAAGGTTTGCAGAATTTGCGCCTGCTCTGCTCCATCCGGCGTCAGACTGACGATCTGCCGACGGCCATCTTCCGGGTCCGGATTGGTTTCGGCCATGCCGTGCTTCAGCAGCCAGGCCAGCCGTTGCGTGGTCAGTTGATGCGAATAGCGCAGGCGGTCTGCGATATCGGCCTTTGAACACGGCCCTTCGGAATACAGAAGCTGAACGATTCCGGTCGTCTTGCCAGGAATCAGCAGGCCGCATTTTGCCATCGCCGCATCCAGCTGTTCGCTCAGCCGGTCGTGCAATTGCTTTACACGCAAGGCGAAGGCGGCACGGGTTTCAAGAAATTGAGAGTCAGTCATTCGAGATTTCCTACAACATATTGTGCAATATGTTGTATAATTGGAACCACGTCAATTTCGCGGCTGCGGATGCAATGAAAATGGAAAAGCTGCCGGCTTAGTCCGCCAGCATCCGGTCGCAGAATGCCTGGTGCGATGCGCGGATTTCCTCCAGCGCGTGGTGGATGATCTGCCGGTCCGGATCGAACATCAGCTCCAGCGTCATGCCGCGCAGCGACAGAATCAGCATGCGCGCATGCACCACCAGCGCCTCCGGATCGTTCACCCCGGCTTCCTCCCCGCGCCTGCGCGTTTCGGTGTCGAGTTCGATCTCGATGTCCTTCGTCACGCGGCCCAGCATGGCGGCAAGGTCTGTGTCCCAGCGCGCGGCCAGCAGGACTTCCGTCACCGCGACAGACCGCGGCAGGCTCTGCGTTTCCCAATAGACATCGCACAACCGGCGCAGCCGCTCGACCGGATCGGCAATGCGCTCGAACCGGGCCCGCGTGTCGGCCATCATGGCCCGCATGGCCGCCTCGATGGTTGCCGTCATCAGGTCCAGGCGGGTCGGAAACTGGTTCAGCACCGAGCCGCGGCTGATGCCGGCCTTCGCCATAACGGCCTCGATGGAGGTGCCGGCATAGCCGCGTTCATTGAGGCAATCGATGCAGGCGTCGATCAGCTGCCGGCGGGTTTCCTCTCCGCGGCGGGTACGTTTGCGCCCTGAACGCTCCTTGATTTCGGTCATCCCGCCCGCCGCTTCCTGCCCTGAGGGCGCCGATAATGGCCAGCGGCCCGCCCGCGTCAACCGCGCAGCACCTTCATTAGTCAGCATTGACTATTTAAATTTTGCCGGTACCTTTCTTTCAGGTGGAAGACTCGGCAACAGACCGGGCGCCCGCCGGAACGGCCTCAAAAGGGGCCATGGGAGGAAGAGACATGAGCGACGCAGACGTCACCGAAAAACCGGCCACCGCCGCCGGGTACCAGATTTTCCGCACATCCGAAGCGCCCTCGCTGGACGAGACCGCACATATGGAAGTTGCCGACATGACGCCGGACCTTGAGGCCGGCATCGGCGCCGCGCTTGAAGCCGGTTTCGCCGAAGGCAATGTGGTCAAGACGCTGTTCTCCCAGCCGGGCTTCAGCCTCACCTATGCCTGGTTCAAGAGCGGCTTCCCGCTCCCTCTTCATACGCACAATTCCGATTGTCTTTATTATATCGTCGCAGGCAGCCTCCAACTGGGTACCGATACGCTGGGCCCAGGCGACGGTTTCTTCCTGGGTGCGGGCAAGGCCTATCGCTACACGCCCGGCCCCGACGGCGTGGAAGTGCTTGAATTCCGCACCCAGGAAGACTTCGACATCAAGTTTCTCGCGAAGACACTGCCGGCCTGGCAGAAAATTTCGGGGGTTATCTCCGAGCGCCGCTCCGCATGGGCAGATGAGTCTCCTCCCAGCTCAGTCCTGTCCTGACGGAGCGGCAAACGGATGACAAAACGATTTCAAGACAAGGTCACCGTCATCACGGGTGCAGCCTCTGGCATCGGTGCGGCAACAGCCCGCCTCATGGCAGGTGAAGGCGCAAAGGTCGTGCTCGCAGACATTTCCGGAGACGCGGCAAATGCCCTTGCCGCGGCGCTCGGTCCAAATGCCATGGCGGTGACCTGCGATGTGTCGAAAGAGGCCGACGTGGCCGCCCTCATCAAGGCCGCGGCAGACGCACACGGACGGATCGACATCCTGTTCAACAATGCCGGCATCGGCAGTTTCGGCAACACGGTGGAACTGCCGCCGGACCAGTGGGAACAGGTGATCGCGGTCGACCTGCACAGCGTCTATTATGCCTGCCACCATGCCATTCCGCACATGCCGCGCGGCAGCGCCATCGTGAACACAGCTTCGATTTCAGGCCTGGGTGGGGACTATCGCTTCGCGGCCTACAATGCCGCCAAGGGCGCCGTGATCAATTACACAAAGGCGCTGGCGATTGACCATGCCCGAGACGGTATCCGGGTGAACGCCCTCTGCCCCGGCCTTGTCGAGACACCGATCACCGCCGGGATGAACCAGATGCCCGGCCTGCCGGAAGAATGGCACAAGCGCATCCCGATGGGCCGCGGCGCCCAGCCGGAGGAGATGGCGAATGTGGTCGCCTTCCTCGCCTCGGATGCTGCTTCCTACATGACCGGCTCAATCGTGGTCGCCGATGGCGGCACCACGGCGCACACCGGCCAGCCCGAGGTCGCCCTCTTCGCCGGCCTGCCGGAGGCCTAAATGCGCGCACTCACCCTTCAGGGCAAAACCTTCCGCATCGCAGACCTGCCCGACCCGTCCCCCGCCGCCGGACAGCTTCTGGTCCAGCCCCTGTTCAACGGCATCTGCGGCAGTGACCTCAGCCTGCGCAAGCAGATGGCGGAGCTGGCGGATATCACCCCGCCCGAGGCGCAACACCAGCTGCCCATGATCGTGCCCGGCCATGAATTCTCGGCCAGGATCGTCGGCATCGCTCCGGGCACGGAGACTGCGCTAAAGGTGGGCGACCGGGTGACCGGCCTGCCCTTCACGCACAGCCATGACGGCCCGGCCTGTATCGGCCTCTCGCCTTTCCACAGCGGCGGCCTCGCCACCCTGTCCTGCATCGATGCCGAACGCACTTTCCGCGTGCCGGAGGGCATTCCGGACGATCTTGCCGCGCTGACCGAGCCGCTTTCGGTCGGCCTGCATGCGGTGAACCTCGCCAACCGCAACGACGGTCCGAACATGGTGATCGGTTGCGGCCCGGTCGGCCTCGCCGTCATTCTCGCGCTGAAAATCGCCGGGCGCGGGCCCATCCTCGCCGCAGACTTCTCAGCTGAGCGCCGCGCCGTCGCTGCCAGTCTCGGCGCAGATATCGTGCTCGATCCGGCAACCGACAGCCCCTATGAGCGCTGGGGCGACCTCGGCCACGAACCGGCGGTCATGTCCCCCCTGCTGGAGCGGGATTTCCGCGGCCAGCCGCCGGGCCTCAACATTTTCGAATGCACCGGCGCGCCGGGCGTTCTCGGCCAAATCGTGAAATCGGCGCCGGCGCATGCGCATGTCGTCATTGTCGGCGTCTGTCCGCATGAAGAGACGATCACCCCGCTGGACGGCATCACGCGGGAACTGACGCTGGAGTTCAGCTTCGCCTACCGGCCGGAAGAATTTGCCACCGCGCTGACCCTGATCGAGGCCCACGCAGACCAGGCCGCGCGCCTGATCACCAGCCGCCAGCCGCTGGCCAGCACCGAAGCTGCCTTCGACGCGCTCGCCAGAGATCCTCATGAAATCAAGATCCTGATCGATCCGCACGCCTGACGCACGGGCCTGTCACCGAAACTTCACCCAAAAAGCGAACTTCCCACGACGGATTCCCGGCGCTGCCGCGTTTCAGAAGCAGGACGCAACGGCGCGTCCGGCGTTTTGCCTGCCGCATTTTCCCAAATCGACCCGGCGGCAGGCAAACCGCCATTCCTGGACTGCACATCCACGGCGTGGCGCGTTTCCCGTTCGCCTATTCCCCGGTCAGTGCGCTGAGATCGACGCCATATTCAGCCATGCCGCCGAAAACATTGGCCATCGTCCGGTCTGCATCCTGCTCGGCCGCGCCCTGGCGCAGGCCGTCCAGCGCCGCCCGGTCCAGCCACTCGCCGCGATAGACCAGCCCCGCGGGTTCTGCCGCGCAGGCAATGTCCGCCAGCGGATCGCAGGACAGCAGGACGAGGTCCGCCGCGCAGCCTGCCTCGACGCAGCCATCCTGCCCGGCCGTGCCCAGCACAACTGACGGCGTATAGGTTGCGGCGCGCAGCACGTCATAGGGCGACAGGCCCGCACCGGTCAGCAGGACCAGTTCTTCCCCCAGCGACTTGCCGGGAATGTTCGTGAAGATGCCCGCATCCGTACCTGCCAGCAGCGTGACGCCCTCTTCCTGGAAGATCTTTGCGACACGGGCATAGAAGGCCGCATCTTCCGCGACAGGCACCGGATCCTGCCCGGCCCAGAAGTCGAAATTGCCGCCCTCGGTCTGCTGCTCCACCACATTCAGTAACTCCGTCCCCGGACGGCTCGCCGCCGCGCCTTCCGTCTCGGCGACCAGAAGCAGGTTCCGGTGCGCCAGCAGGGTCGTCGTCACCGGCACGCCTTCGGCGGCGATCTTCCGGGCAAGCGCACGCGCCGCCGCTTCATCATGGCGGTTGCGCAGGCCGTGCCAGACGACGGTTTCGATATGCTCGATCGTCTCGAAATGATCGGCCAGCACTTCCTCGAAACTGATATCGAAAGGCTTGTCCTGCGGCATGCCCTCTTCGCGCACGCCTTCCGGTGTGTGGCCGGCGACCGGCATGTCCCGCGCGGCGGCTTCCTCGATGATCGCCTCATAGGCCGGGCGGGTGAGGTTGGAATAGACCTTGATCCGGTCAAACCCCGCCTCGGCCTGCCACGCGACAGCGGCCCGCGCCTCGTCCGCGGTTTCGACCATCTGGTGGTTGATTTGCGCGTTCGGGCCGGGGCTGTTGAGGATTGGCCCGGTCGTGATGAGGTGCGGCCCCATCACCTCGCCCGCCTCGATCCGCTTCACAAGCGGCAGGTGAAAGGAGAGACCGGACATGTTGCGCACCCGCGTCACGCCCCAGGACAGGTACGCGCCCAGCTCCGCCTCGTCCCAGACATGCACGTGCATGTCGGTCAGGCCCGGCACCATCGTACGCCCGGCGCCGTCCACAATTTCCGGCGCGGAGAGGCCCTCGCCGGTGTCCCGCACGGCTAGGATCTTCCCGTCCTTCACCAGCACATAGGCATGCGCCCGGATTGCAGGCGCCTCCCCCTCAAAGCCGATCGTGCGCACATCGCGGATCAGCAGGTCCCCGCTGAGCGGTTCGGGCGCCGGATCGGTTGCGCAAGCAACCAGTGATGCAAGCGTGGCAACGGCCAGTGCCGCGCTGGTCATTTTAAGTGTGTGTTTCGTCATGTGAACTGCGTTACGCCAGCCTAATCAAAGAAGCAAAGCTCTTTCCCGTTGCCCTGATCATAGCAGCGCGGTTCATAGGATGGCGGACGGTAGGCTGGCGGTTTGCGTTTGGTCAGCTCCACCTGCCGCGCATAAGCATCGGAGGCCTTTTGTTCCTGTGCGCGCTGGGCGTCAAAGATATTTTGCGCCCACGGCATGACCAGGTTGCATTCCGAACTATTGTTCCCGAAACGGCTGCAGATGTCATAGGCATCGCTTGAGCGCGGCAGGCCCTTCCAGCGCCGCCAATAGGTGCTGAGATACGTTCCGCCCAGCGTACGTGCGGCGGTGTAGAAGTCGCCGCCATAGGGCACATCGGTGCCGCTCATGGCCAGGATCGCATCGGCGCTGGCCTTCAGAGTCGCGCGGGATTCCGCCTCATACCGGGCCTGCAGCACGTCCCATGGCGTCTCCAGGTATTCGCGATAGGCCTTGTTGCTTTCCCACCATTCGCGGGCTGTCGCCAGGATCAGAGGACGCTCCATGGCCATGGGATTGTCCGGGTGCGTTGCTTTCCGGTCCCGGGCCTCATAGGCCTCCCACAGTTCCTCCGGACCGATGTCCATGCCGACATCATACCAGTCGGTCACGCCCGCAGAGCGGTTCATCGGATCCTTGAAATAGCGCGCCGCGATCCGCAGCGGCGGCTCCGGCACATCGCGGCGGTCCGCGCCTGCGAACAGGCCGTAATACTCGTCCTCGTCCATCGTGCCGATCCAGATATCGGCGAAGGGCGGATAGTTCTTGCGGCCGAGAATATAGTCCATGACGCTTTCCGGCAGCAGCTCCTGAGGCTTGCCGCGCATCAGGTCGCCGTCTACCGCGCCGCCGATCAGGCGATACCAGCGCCCATCCGCTGCCTCGTACACGATCAGCCAGCCGCGCACCCCATCAATCTCGGGCAGGAACAGCGGCACCATGCCGATTATGTTGGGATGGCCGAACGGCGTTACCTCGCCATCCTCATGAAGCATCGGCAGGTAGATGCTCTCACCTGACAATATCCCGTGCCCGGACGTCATCGCCGCCACCTTCTGCACGGGCACCTGCTTGTAGTCGCTGCGATTGTTGCGGCTCCAGTCGTCGGTCAGCGCATGGCCCACGGGCAGCGTCTCGAAATATGGCCCGACTTCTTCCATCTCCAGCGTCAGCGCATTGACGACCACGGACAGGCCCGTGCCGTCCTCGCCTTTCACCGGAAAGGCAATCTTGCCGTTGCCATAGTAGTAGAAATCGTAATCCCCGCTGCCTTCGTTCACGACGCCGGTGATGCGGTGCACCTCTTTCCCCATATTATCCATCACGACCAGCGTCTTGCCCCGCGCATCCGTCGCCGTCTTGTCGTGGAACATCAGCGTGAAGGGGGTTTCAGGCGTGCGGCCATAAATGAAGTAGAATTCGTAGTGCTTGAACGGCAGCCTGAAAAGGCGCGGCTTCTCCGGGTCGAGGTTCACAAAATAATACCGGTAGTCCAGCGCCATCACGAGGGCCACCTTGTCACTGATGGGCAGTACCTGGATGTATTCCGCCGGCAACAGGATCGTGCCGTCTTCCGCCGCCAGGCCCTGCAGCACGACCTGTTTGGAAATCCAGTTATAGTCGTTACCCTTGCTCTGGCCGCCATAGTCCTGCGCGTACCTTGTGAAGTCCTCACGCGGAAGATTGTACCTGTCCAGGATCACGCCCATCTGCTCGCCGTCCAATTGCGAGACCGACCACAACCGCACCGGCATGGTGCCCGTATCGGTACGCACATAGCGGATATCTTTCGAAAGGCAGTTGAAGCCTTCCGGCGCGTCCTCAACGCATCTGTCCCGGCTGATATCAGCCAGAAGGCTGCCTGCGTCGCTGTACGACTTCCAGGCATGCGCATTCAATGAAAGACAAAAGGCCGTTACGGCGAGCACAAACAAGCGCAGCAAAGCAAACTCTCCCACCCGGACACCGAGCGGGCAAGTATTCGCCCTCGACTCAAGCAATCTGTCCTTCGCGAATCCTATCGTCTGGATTTCGCGATGACCAGTACTACCCCCGCTCCAGCGCGCGCCAGCCGATGTCGCGGCGGCAGAAACCTTCCGGCCAGTCGATCGCATCGACCCCGGCATAGGCCCGGTCGATCGCCTCGCGCAGCGTCTTGCCGCTGGCGGTGACGTTCAGCACGCGCCCGCCATTCGCGGTCAGCATGCCGAGATCGTTGCGGTCGGTCCCGGCGTGGAAGACGTGGACGCCCGGCAGATCGTTCGCCTTGCCGACATGCTTGATGACTGAGCCCTTCTCGACGGAGCCGGGATAACCGGTCATCGCCATCACGACCGTCGCGGTCGGCTCGAACCCGTCCAGTTCCAGCAGCGCCTCGAAGGCCGCTTCATTGCCCTTCAGGCCGCCGGTGGCCGAAGCCAGCAGCGCCGGAACGATGTCGCCCTTCAGGCCCTTCATCAGCACCTGGCATTCCGGGTCGCCGAAACGGGCGTTGAACTCCACCACTTTCGGGCCGTCTTCGGTCACCATGATGCCGATATAGAGCACGCCCTGATAGGGCATCCCGTCCTTCGCCATGCCGCGCAGCATCGGCTCGGCGATCTCGGCCTTCACGCGGGCCATGATCTCGTCGGTGACGACCGGCGCCGGGGCGTAGGCGCCCATGCCGCCGGTGTTCGGCCCGGTATCGCCATCGCCGACACGCTTATGGTCCTGCGCGGCGGGCAGGTAGATCGCGCCTTCGCCATCTGTGATCACGAAGACGCTGGCTTCCTCGCCATGCATGAACTCCTCGATCACCAGCGTGGCGGAGGCCTCCCCGAACTGCCCGGCCAGCATCTCGTCCACGGCGGCGTCTGCGTCGTCCAGCGTTTCGGCGATCACGACGCCCTTGCCGCCCGCCAGCCCGTCGGCCTTCAGCACGTAAGGTGCCTGCATTTTGCGCAAAAAGGCTTTTGCCAGCCCAGCTTCCGTGAATTCGCCATACGCGGCTGTCGGCACGCCATAGGTTGTCATCCGGCCCTTGGAAAAAGATTTTGAGGCTTCCAGCTGCGCCGCGTCCCGGCCCGGCCCGAAGACGTCGAATCCGCGCGCCCTCAGCAAATCAGCCAGACCGGCCGCCAGCGGCGCTTCCGGCCCAATCACGATCAGGTCCGGTTCAATCTGAAGTGTAAGCTTTTCAAGGTTCTCGATGTCCGCCGCGCCGACATCGAAGCACGGGCCGACTTCGTCCATGCCGGGATTTCCCGGCGTCGAATGCACCACGTCGACCAGCGGCGACTGGGCCATTTTCCAGGCCAGCGCATGCTCGCGGCCGCCCGATCCGATGAGGAGAATATTCATGCGGCGCTTGATGCGCGGCTCCGTGTCTGAGATCAAGCCTTATGGACCAGAATACGTCTGCGGTAGGGAGCACTTCCACAAAAGGTGTCCGAGCATGAGCGATACCATGGCTCTGGAAACGCCTCTTGGCCGATTGGTTATCTTTGAGGTGCCACAGGATGAAACCTCACCATCTGTCACGAACCGCAACTTGAAACTGCTGGACTCGAACGGAAAGGAAATCTGGACCGTTGAGCCGCGTGACAAGGCATCAGATGACCCATTTGTTGGTCTCACATCGATAGGTGATGCCTACTATGCCTTCACCTGGGCAGGCATCCGTTGCGAGATTTCTCTGCAAGATGGCAGCATTCTAAACAAGAAATGGGTCAAATAGCGATCTCGCGCTTGATGCGCGGCGCTTCGTCTGAGAACAATCACTTATGAGCGGACTAAAAAACATGAGCGGACTGTGGAGCGGCGAGTACCGCTACGACCATGACGGCACCTGTGTTGCCTTCACGGCCATGCTCACAGAAATCGACGGCACGCTGTGCGGCACGACGCTGGAACCGGTGACCTTCGGCCCGCAGCTGGGCTATGAGCCGGAATATGATGCGACCATCCGGGGCGACCGGTGCGGCCAGCATGTCCTCCTGTCGAAACGCTATGTGCCCGAGACCGGCATCATCCAGCCGGACCTGATCTATTGCGGCGCGGTCGACGCCTCGTTCAGCCTGTTTACCGGCCGCTGGTCTTTCTCCGACGATGCGCGCATCACCGGCACCTTCTCGCTCAGCCGCGTGACGACACGGACCGGCGCCTCGCTGGCCGTCCAGCTGGCCGCCGGCGCCTAGGCCGCTTTCCAGCGCCGGCGTTGCTGGCGCCGTACGACCGGGTCCCGCCGGATTCTCACGCCCGCCGTATAGCGTATCAGCGCTTCCAGCCGCCGCCAGAAGCGGACGCGTTCCAGCACCGGGTTCATCCAGTCTGTCAGCGTGCAGAAATTCACATTCTTCAGGTGCCGGTGATGGGCGGCATGATGCAGCGGAGACTGGATCAGGCCGATCTGCTGCAGAGCCCGCACCGGGCGCGGCAGGCTGCGCGCCTTGGCATGCGCGGCGGCGTGGATCTCGTTCGACAGGAAGATGCCCGCCGACAGGGGCAGCGCAAAGGCCAGCGGCGCCCCGGCCACCAGCAGGGCCATCAGCACAACCAGCGCCAGGCCGATCATCCTCGCGCTGCGCGCCAGCACCGGCTTTTCCAGAAAGCCCATCGGCTTGCGGTGATGGCGGATCGTGTCGCGCACAATGCCGCCGACCAGCGGCCAGCGCGGCGAGCCATACCGGTCCTGCGCCCAGTGGATCACGCCGCTGCCGAAATCCGCCAGCAGCCATCCGGCCAGCGCCTGCCCGGCGATGACGGCGCCAGTGCCCAGCGCCCCGATCACGGCAATCGCCCCCGGCCGGACTGCCGCCAGCGTCCCGTCCACGGCCTGCATGATTGCGGGCACCACACCGCTGGGCGCCAGGATTTCGAAAGCCATAAGGTCCTCCACCACCAATTAGTTAGTAATCGCTCACTTATAATGTGGCGGTGCGAGGGTCAAGCCGTTTTCAATCCCGGAAGGAATTCCCCCGCCATTCCGGCCGCCTGTCTGGTGGAGAGACGCGCGTCTCTCCGCCCTCTTTTCCCTTTGGTTTCAGCAGGATGCGCCGCGCCTGTCCGACCGGGACGGCGGCGCCCCCATTCTGTGCGGCATGAGCTTTCCTGTCCCGCACCGTACCCAGACCCTGATCCGCCATTGGTGGGACACCGTGCAGAACGCGGTGGCCGGCCTGCTGGCCCGCTATGCTCCGGCCGAAGACGCGGGCGACGACGCCGGGCCGCTCCGCCTGCCGCGCGCCGAAGCCTCAGCCATGCGCACCTCGATCGGTATTTTTGAGGCGCTGGTGCGCCGCATGCTGGTCGTGATGTGCGCCGAATATGGCCCGATGGCGCCGCTGCCGGAGGGCGCGAAACTCCTGTTCCGGATCGATGAGTGCCCGCCCGTGCCCGTCATCCGGCGCCTGCCTGCGGCCGATCCGGATTTTGCCTTCAGCGCCCCGCCAGCCGGTGCGCCGCCCGCCGACCGGCCTGCGGACGGCCTCGTCTCCGCCGCGCCGCTTCTGAAGCGCCTCGCCGCGCTCGCCGATGTGTTCGAACATGGCGACCTCTACCTGCTGGCCATGAGCGCGCGGCTTCGCGCGCCACTGAAGCCGCTGCTGGCGCCCCAGCCCAAAGCCTTCACCGATCCGGCCCTCAGGCCGGAACAGGCCGGCAATATGCAGCACCTGCATGACGTCGCGTTGCAGGCGCAGACCTGCGACACGTCCTGATCAGCCGTCAAATCCCAGTCTGTCCTGCTCCCTCACGCCTGTGACGGGAGGCGCACCTGCTGCGTGAAGCGTCTTTCTCAGTACAAGGACATCCTGGAATTCCTGCCCCGGCTTCGGTACGCCGCCGCTCCAGTGGCCGTATTTCATCGGCGGCGCCAGTTCCAGCCCGGCCTTCGCCACCCAGTCCATGAAGACATTCTGGTCAAAGGCGATCATCGCTTCCGGCACCTTCAGGTCGCCGACATGGGCGACCTCGCCGAAGGGGTGGAATTTCACGAAGGCGGAGCCGCTCTCCGCCGGGCCGCGGCGCTCCGGCGTCATCAGGAAGGCGGTGACATAGGCCCGCCCGCCGGGCCGCAGGCTGCGCCCGATCTCGGCGAGATAGTTTTCGGCGTCGGCCGGCAGGAGGTGGGTGAAGACGGACGTGGCGAAGGCGACATCCACGCTGCCGTCGCTGACCGGGAAGCGGTAGCTCTCTGCCCGCGCTTCGGTCTGCTGGCGGTATTCGGTGTTGAACACATCCGCCCGCACGATGCGGAACGGCGCAGCCGCCGGTGGCAGGTAGCGGATCATCCAGGCAAGCCCGGAGGCGGCCACGTCAAATCCGGTATAGCAGCCCCTGGCCGTCAGATAGTCCGCCAGGGCAAACGCAACCCGGCCCGTGCCACAGCCGATGTCCAGCACATGATCGTCCGGCGTCAGGCCCGCTTCGTTGACCAGGCTCTTCAGGATCGCCCGGCCCATGGTATAGAACTCGCCGCCGCCGACATCGTGCAGGCTGGACCAGGGCACCGGCCGCGCACCGGGCTTCAGGCGGGCCGGAATGCTGGTCAGGTCCCGCCCCAGGCACAGAAGGCGCCGCCGCACCGGGCGCGGCAGCACGCCCGCCGCCACGCGATACCACGGCCTGGAAGTCGGTTGGGTCATGTAAAAGGGTCCGGCTGGCGTGAATGAAATAGGCCGCCAAGCTGGTTAGGGAATCGGCCCCAGAGGTCAAGCCTTGCAGCCGCCCCTTGTTCCGGCTCTTGCCCCGGCGGGCGACCGCGTTCAGAAAAGGGGCATGTCAGAGACCCCCGCCTCAAACGATCCCGCCGTCAGCGTTTCCGAGCTCGCCGCCAGCCTGAAGCGGACGATCGAGACGAATTACGACCATGTCGTCGTGCGCGGCGAACTGGGCCGGGTCACCATCGCCCGCTCCGGCCACATGTATGCCGATATCAAGGACGACAAGGCCGTGCTCAACACGGTGATGTGGAAAGGCCAGGTCGACCGGCTGCCCTTCCGTCCGGAAGAAGGCCTGGAAGTGATCGCCACCGGCAAGCTGTCGATCTATGCAGGCCGGTCCAACTATCAGATGATCGCCTCGTCCATGCGGCCCGCCGGCGCCGGGGCGCTGATGGCCCTGCTGGAGGAACGGAAGAAAAAGCTCGCCGCCGAGGGCCTCTTCGCGGCCGAGCACAAGAAGGCGCTGCCCTTCCTGCCGCGCACCATCGGCGTGGTGACCAGCCCCACGGGCGCCGTGATCCGCGACATTCTCCACCGGATCCGCGACCGTTTCCCGGTGCGGGTCATCGTGTGGCCGGCGCTTGTGCAGGGTGACCAGGCCGCTGCGCAGGTGACCGCTGGCATCAAGGGCTTCAACGCCATGACCGGAGAAGACCGTCCGGACGTGCTGATCGTCGCCCGCGGAGGCGGCTCGATCGAGGACCTCTGGCCCTTCAACGAGGAAATCGTCGTCCGCGCCGCTTTCGAGAGCGAGATCCCGCTGATCTCCGCCGTCGGCCACGAGACCGATACGACGCTGATCGATTACGTTTCCGACGCCCGCGCGCCGACACCGACCGGCGCCGCAGAGATCGCCGTGCCGGTGCGCCAGGAATTGCTGCTGCAGACCGGCGAGGCCAGCGAGCGTCTGAAGCGCGCCCTCGCCCGCCGCACCGCGCAGGCCAAGGACAAGCTCGCCGCTGCCCGCCTGCCGCGTCCGGAGACCCTGCTGCAGACCAAGCGCCAGCGGCTGGACTACGCCGCCGCCACCCTGCCCCGCGCGGCCCTCGCCCTGACGCAGAAAGCGCGCGTCCGCCTCTCGCGCCTGACCATCAGCCCGGCCAGCCTGCGCAGCGAAATCCGCACCTCGAAACAGCGCCTGCGCGATGTCGCCGTGCGCGCCCGCCCCGCGCTGACCCGCCTGATGCAGCAGCGCGAAACCGCGCTGGCATCTCAGGGCAAGTTGCTGGAGACGCTGTCCTACCAGGCCACGCTGAAGCGGGGCTACGCACTCGTACGCGACGATGCCGGAAAGCTCGTCCGCTCCGCCGGCCCCGCCGCCAGCGCCGCCAGCCTGAAGATCAGTTTCGCGGATGGGGATGTGACCGCCGTGCCGGCCGGGTCTTCCGGATCGCCCCCCACGCCTGCCTCAAAACCGGTCAAGCCGAAACCAAAAGGCCAGCAGGGTTCGCTGTTCTGACGGCGCCTCCGCCTACGGATAAATACGAGCTTGCCATCTCTGACCGGACTCGCTAACCGGACTTCATGCACACGCACGCGATCACCCTGCAGCAACAGACCCGGCTTCTCCAGCCGGCGCGTGCTTGTGCCTGGCGACTGCCTGACTGACCCGAGCGTCACGACAGCATTCGACCCAACAAGCCCCGCCACCCCGGCGGGGCTTTTGTTTTGGTCCCGCCATCATTGAAGGAACTGAAAGATGAGTTTTGAAACCGATGACGATATCGCTGCGCTGCTGGAAGGCTTCCGCAGCCGGACCCTGCCGAAAGAGAAATGGACCCATGCCGCCCACTGGGCCGCAGCGCTCGGCCTGATTGCGGAGGACGCCGCCGCCGCGCATCGCGACATGCCCGGCATGATCCGCGCCTACAATGAATCGGTTGGCGGCCGGAACACCGACACGGAAGGCTATCACGAGACGATCACCATCGCCTCGCTGAAAGCTGCCGAGCACGCCTGGCGCGAGGCGCCGGACGGCACACCGCTACACGCCGTCCTGTCCGGCCTGCTGGCCGGCCCCTGCGGAAAGCCGGACTGGATTTTCTTGTATTGGCACCATGACACGCTGTTCAGCGTGAAAGCCCGGCGCGAATGGGTCGAGCCGGACATATGCGCCCTGCCCTTTTAGGGGCAGGGTCAAATGGCTGAAAGAGGACCGTTCCGGCGCCGGGACGGCCTCCGTCAGCTTAGCCGTTGATGTCTTCTTCCAGCACGGTCATCTGGAACTGGTAGGACGTCTCGCCCTCGTCGACATCCTTGTAGACCACAGCAATGAATTCGGCGCCGAGATAGACTTCAACGGAATCGTCGGTCTTGTCGCGCGGCAGCAGGCGCAGGCCGGGGTTCAGCTTCTCTTTGAGATAGGCCTCAAGGCGGAGCGTTTCTTCGCGGTTCATTATCTGTGTCCTTTTCTTAGCGAGGCGCAACCTAGTTGGTTTCGCTTGCGGTTCAACAGCAAGGCTGCATCAAATCCCGCCCGATTCCACAAGGCAATGCGCCGCCAGCTCGTCCACATCCGCCGAATAGGCCTGTGGCAGCAGGCGCATAAGCTCTGCCTTGTCGATCTGGCCGCAATCCATCAGCGACAACACCATGGCGGTATCGTTCTGGATACGCCGCATCTCCTGCACCGCTTCCCGGCTGGCGCCGTTCCGTTTCAGCACCGCCTCGTTTTCCCGTGCGGCGATGTTCCGCACGGTCAGGTTCCAGGCGAGCGGCAGGATGTGGTCGATGTTCTCGGTATGGGAAAGCGCGGCCGGCCAGTCCTGTTCGAGAATATAGATGAACCCCATGTTTTCTTCCGTATACGCCACCCCGACACGGGTAGAACCACGGTCGGCGCGGATCTTCGCCGCAATGCGAAGTTCCGACAGGGCCTCTTGCAGGGCGAGATTGCGGTCACGGTCCTCCGGCAGCTGCGACTGCGCGGCCAGCGCGATCAGCGTGGTGCCGACGCCATGGTGCGCCATCTGGGACTGTTCCAGCGTGATGTCTTCCGGGTCGGCCTCCATCAGCTTCGCCGCCTGGCTGAAGGCATTATAGGCCAGCAGTGCATCGCCGCGCTTGCGCAGGCACTGGCCTTTCCAGAGCAGCAGCATCGGCTCATTCAGGCCGCGTGCGACGGCCTGGTTCACATAGTCCACAACTGTGGAACACCCCCGGTTCCAGCCGAGGGAATTGCCGTCTGCCTTGCGATATTCCAGCATGGCGAGCCCCGCGGCACCGATCGCCTGATCCGGCAGGGCGGCGCTGTCGTCGAGTAGCGTCTGGAACTCGCTTCGCACCGTCGCAGACTCAACCTGCCCGCCCCAATCATCCAGCGCGGCCTGCATCAGTATGCGCTCGCCATTCGTCAGCAGGCTGACGCTGCCGGTCTGGTCAGCGCGCAGCACCATGGCCACGACCTGGGACGTCACCTCATTCATCGTCTTGCCCAGGATGTGCCCGCGCGCAATCGAGACGGCGCGGTCCTTGTAGGCGGCGATCTGTCCCGGAGAGCCGGCCTGTTGCAGCTCGCGCGACAACTCCGCCTGCCGGCGGGCAGCTTCGTTCTCTTCCCGGATGGCGACGAGCTGCGCCTGTGTCGACTCCCGCTGGCGGCTCGCCTCACCCGCCACGATGCGGAGGTTCACCTCGTTCAGCTGCGCCTGGCGGGCATATTCGGCGCGCAGGCCCTGAAGCTCGAAATAGAAATAGATCACGCTGCCGACGGCGATCACGGCGGCGGTCGCCAGCAGGGCCGCAAGCGCCCGCACGAGGAAGCGGAAAGATTGCTGCTCGCCCTGCAGCTCCATCAACAGGTCAAGCGATGTCACCGGCGATGTACTGTCCTGACTGTCCCTGCTCACCACTCTGTCCCCCCTGAACCCTTCAGTTTCGTGCCATGCCAGACATTGGCGCCGAACATCGGCTCCAGCAGAAGGCGCAGGCCGGTCTCATCTTCATTTTCCCGCAGGAACGCTTCGGCGATCAGCAGCTTGATCCGTGTCTGGCGCATCCGCCACATTCTGAGCGCCGCGCCGATGGCGGTGGCGACAAAGAAGTTCGACACGCCGAGGATGCGTTCAGGATTGTTCGAGAAGATCCGCTCGCCGACAGGCAGCGGATAGTGGCCGAACAAGCTCAGCAGGAACACGCTGAACGCCGCCAGAGCCGTCAGCATCGCCCCGATCAGAATGAACCGGTTCAGCCGGGACTGGCTTTTCAACTCGTCCCGGTGCCGGCTGATCAGGGGGCTGATGGAGCGGATCATGACGGGTCAGGGTCCCTCGCCACGCGGAAGCCGATGGCATCGTCCCGGCCGCTGGAAGGGTAAGCGTCCCGAACGGCGGAGCGGACATAGGACGGGATCTTTTCCCAGCCGCCGCCACGCACGACGCGGGAACATTTCTCCGCGCCCTGCTCTGCCGCGGCATCGCCATAGCGGCCCATATAATCGTGGAACCAGCAATCGGCGACCCATTCGGCGGCGTTGCCATGCATGTCATAGAGGCCGAACGCATTCGGCGGATAGCCTCCCGCCGGCATGGGCTGGCGCGGCCATTTCCCTTTCGAGCCGCCATTATACTGGCGCCCGCCGGCATTGAAGTTCGCATCCTTGTCGGTGAGGACATCGCCGGTATTGAACGCCGTGGTCGTACCCGCACGGGCCGCATACTCCCACTCGGCTTCGGTGAGCAAGCGATAGGGTTCGCCCTCCACCTGTTCGTTCAGCCAGCGGACATAATCCATCGCCTCCCACCAGGTGATGTTGATCACCGGCATGGCGCCGCGTTTCCAGCGGTCGGACCGTGTTTCGGCCTTCGCCTCGTTTCCGGCACAGCCGCCTGCCGCGATACAGGCATCGAGATCGTCCCAGGTGACCTCTTTCTCCGACGCAGCGAAAGCGGCGACCTGCGGCGACCATTGCGGCCCCTCGGTCTCCTTGCGCTCCGGTTCGGTCTCCGGCGAGCCCATCATGTACGTGCCCGCCGGAATGGCCACCATTTGCGGACAATCGGTGCAGTCTTTGAACTTGCGCGCCTCGACCGGGCCGCCATTCGCCGCCGCCGCGAAAGCAGCCTGGCGCACGAGGCCGGACACGGTGCCTGCGGCAGGCGATGCCGCCGGGCCAGCAACCGGCGTCTCACCGGTCGATGCGGTGGAGCGCGTCCCGGCTGGCAAGCGGGTGGAGAGCACCGAATCCGACATCACCGTGGGTGCAGGCGCCGGAGCCCCGCTGCACCCGGCAAAACAGAAATCGGCCCCGGTCAGGCCGGAATTGTAGAACGGGGTCTGCAGCCCGCCAGTCGCCGCATTCACATTGTCCGCGACGCGCTTGAACACCTGTTCGGCGATCAGGTTCTGCTGTTTCAGCGTCTGCGCCAGAGCCAGCGCGAAAGCGGAATTCGTCCCGTCGCCGTCATAGGCGACATAGCCGGGCGCGGTGGAATAGGAGATCAGCAGGCCGCGCGCGGGCTTCACCTCGGCAAGACCGCCGCCTGTGCTGCGCGTGGCGCTGGGCAGCGGATTGTCCCGGCAGGCATCGAGGATCACGAAATTGACGGCATTGCCCGCATCCTCGACATAGCGCAGCGCATCACCGAGGCGCGGCGCCTGGCGCCAGATGTCCTGTTCGGACCGGGCATTCGCATCCACCGGCACCAGATAGTTCAGCCCCTGGGACTGCACGCCGTGCCCGGCATAATAGATCACGCCCACCGCCTGCGTGCCGCCGGCCTTCAGACGGGCGCCATGGGCGGCGAACGCCTCCTCCATCCGGTCTTCCCCGGCATTGAGGACGAGATCGACCTGAAAGCCGACATCGGCCAGCGTTTCGGCCATCAGACGGGCATCATTTGCGGGATTGGCCAGCTGCCATCCGCGCTGCTGATAGTCGGAATTTCCGATGACCAGCGCATAGCGCGCAGGCTTGACCGCCTGGGCCTCCGAGACAAAAACGGCAAAAAAACCTGCAATTCCAAGCAGGAACAGGCGAAGCATGGCAGGTGTCCCCTTCCCTTGAGATCGTCACCTTCATCCCCAGCACTCAGAGCTTACCCTAACCGCAATTCGGCGGAAGGGAAAAGGGGGAGATAAGGACGTTCCGCGAAGAGTTGATCAGCCGGCGGGATGCTTTGCGGAGGTGGGCAATTTGGCGAGTTCCTTGGCCTGCTTGACCCACTCGTCCCGCTCGATCCGGCCCTTGAAATGTTCCAGTTTGTTGTCGACCCATTCGATCTCTGCCGGGCCCCATTCGGCGACCTGCCAGAAATAATAGACGCCGATCTCGTTCAGCAGCTCGCCCAGCATCGGGCCGACGCCGTTGATCTCTTCCAGATCGTCCTCATTGCCGAAGGCCGGTTCGATCAGCAAATTGGCCTTGTCGCCGGGCCGCAGGGCGATTTCCAGCGGATGGCCGGTCGGCTCCGGCGCGGGCTCAGCCTCAGGGGCCGGTTCCGGTTCGGCCGGGCGTTGCGGCGGCGGGGCCTTTGGGAACACCTGATCGATCGTCGCGAAGGACTGCGGCTCAGGCCGCAATGGCGGGGCGACCGGCTGGCGGTAGACATATTCGCCCTCCCCTCGCAGATGGCCGAAATCCCGGGCGCGCAGGATATGGTTCAGCGCCGCCAGCGTGTACTCGATCGAGGCAAGGCGGCTGTCGACGCTGCCCATGTCCAGCCGGGCATCCAGCTTGCGCATGGAGGACAGCACCGGCGACAGGTCCGGCTCGCGCAGGGCCAGCATGGAGTCCTGCAGCGCGGCCAGGCGGCGTTCCATCGGTCCGAAGTCCGGCAGCGACTGCATCTCCACCCGCAGCGAGGCCAGCGCGCTTTCGACACTGCCGAGGCGCGTCTGGATCGGCGTCAGGTCCACACCGGACCGGGCCAGCATCGACACGGTATGCTCGACGCCCGACAGTTTGGAGTGCAGCGACGCGCTGCCGCCTTCGATGTCGGCCAGCTTGGTGTGCATCACGCGCATGTCTTCCGACGGGGTGCGCAGGATGCTCTCGATATTGCGCAACTCATTGACCATCGGCGTGAAGTCGGTTTCCGGCAGGTCGATATTCGCCAGCGCCTCCTCGATCTTCGCGAGGCGCTCCTTCACCGAGTCGAGGTCCGGCACGCGCAAGCCTGCCAGCGACGAGGACAGCGTCGACATGCGGATCATCAGTTCCTCGATGTCGGCCTTGCGGGCGGTGTCGATCCGGTCGGCAAATTCCGCCAGCCGCGCTTCCATGGCGGCCATGTGCGTGCGCACCGGCTCAAAGTCCACGGCCGGGAACTCCTGATTCTCGATGGCCAGTTCCAGCCGGGCGAGGCCGGAATGTACCGGGCCGAGGTCGACTTCCGGCATGGTCTGGCCACGGACCAGTTCTTCCAGCTGGGACAGCCGGATCTCGACCGGGTCGAGGTCTGCGTTCTGCAGGCTGGCCACTTCGTTGGAGACAGAGAGCAGCGTGCTCTCCATATCCGACAGGCGGCCGAGCACGCTTTCCAGCGCATCGTCCGGCTGTTGCATCAGCGTTTCCATCCGGCCGAGCCGCCCTTCCAGACCGCCCATGCCGGTTTCGCGCACTTCGGTCAGCAGGCCGCGCATCTCGGTGAAGCGGTCATTGATCGCGCCGAGGCCGGCGCTGCCGGTCAGCGACAGAGCGCTCTCGATCTTGGCGAGACGCTCGTGAACGGGCGACAGGTCTGGCGGGGCGACACTGGCAAGGCTCGCCTTCAGCTCTTCCTTCGTCACCGGCTCGGGCTGTTCCTTCGCCGCCGCGGTCACGAGTTCCTCATGATAGACGGTGACATCCTCGTAGTTCCGGCGGAACCACCACCAGGCAAGGCCTGCCCCGCACAAGGCAGCGAGGACCATCAGCAGGAAAATCTGGAGCAGCAGGAACAGCATGGACGTTACTCTTGGCGGGGGCGGACGCCCCCAGTTGGGTTAAAATTCATTCGGACGCCCGCACGACGCGGATCTCGATCCGGCGGTTGCGCGCGCGCCCCTCCGGTGTGGTGTTTCCGGCGATCGGCCGCGACGCGCCATAGCCTTCGGCGATCAGGCGTTCCGGGTCGACCTCGCGGGCGACCAGCGCGTTGCGGACGGCGAGCGCACGGTTGCGGCTCAGCACTTCATTTTCGTCTTCCGGGCCGGTGGAATCGGTGTGGCCTTCGATGCGCAGCGTGCCGGGACAGGCCTTCACCGCCGCTGCGACCGCATCCAGCAGCGCATTGCTGGAGGCATCGATCACGGCACTTGAGGAGTCAAACTCAATGCGCGCATCCTTCAGTAAATCGGTGAGTTCCGCCTCACAGCTGATGACCGCATCGTGAGGCAGGATGTCGATCCGGCCGACCGTGCCGAGCGGCATGGAGGCGACCGCCTCGCGGCGCACGGCGTCGGCCTCGGTGTCGGGCAGTTCGCAGCGCAGATTGAACCGTCCGCGTTCGAACCCTGCCTGCCCGGTGTCGCACTGGGCAATCGTGTTCACACCGCGCAGCACCACATCGACATAGCCTTCCGGCGCCTCCAGCCCGGCAACATCAAGATAGTCGTTCACGCCGGTGATGCGCGGCGGATAGATCTTGTTGAAGGCCTGGCGCACGACCGCGTCCTTCGTTTCCTGGTCCGGCATCGTGCCGTTCAGCGTCAGGACCCCATGGGTCAGCGTGAAGGTCCAGGACGGGGCGGCAATCGCAATATCGGTCACGCCTTGCAGCGGCGTTACGGGCGGCGTGGCGGCCTCTGCCTCTTCCGGCTCAGGCTGTGTGCCATACGGGCCTTGCGGCACCGTCACGCGGGTGGCCGGCCGGGCAAGGCCGAACGGCGTGCCGGACACCGCCTTCCGGGCGATCAGGCGGGCCCTGTGCGCCTCGGCGCCGGAGGGGGCATCGCCGGTGATGGTGACCGATTGTCCGCTGACAGACGTCTCCGCCCAGTCGATGCCATTGGCGGCCAGCGCCTCTGTGACGGCCCGCTTCGTGGCGCCCTGTACGCCCAGGGCAAAAGGGACAAGCGCGATCAGGAACAGCAGACCCAGCCCGGCCAGCGGGACAAGGCCGAACGGCACGAAAGGCAGGTGACCCTCACGACGGGCAATGCGGCGCGAACGCATGACGCGCGCCTCTTCTTCCCCGTCGACGGTTTCATGGCTCACCCGACCGCCTCCTTCTGACGCGGAAGTATTTTCGAAAACATGCAGATTTTCAGTGAGGTAAATTTAGACGAAACGCCAATGGGCAACAATATAAGCAAGCATAAACGGCCCCCGATGTTGAAAGAAAATGCGCCGGGCCGGCGTTTATTCGTGCGATATACGAATTTTGCTGGGCCGGAGTCCCGCTGCGAGGGAACTTCCGCCCGGCTCAAACCACCCGGCACCGTCCTGCCCGTCAGGCACAAAACTCGCATTCTTCCCCGGAATCGTCCCGTCCGGAGAATGGAGAAGAGAATCGTGGGCTTGCGCTATCGCGTGAAACACCTGGTTTCCAGGCTGAGCTATGAGCTGGTCGAAGCCCGGCGCCAGATGCCGCCACCAGCGGCGCCTGTGCCCCTCGACATGCCCGCCGGCCTGATCGCGCTCGACTCGCCCGAAGGCCTGCAGCGCCTGCGCGAAGCCGACGCGATTGCCGACTATGTGCCGCTCAGCATGCACTTCGTCACTCAGGACACGCCCACATTCTGCGGCCCGGCCAGCATGAGCATGGTGCTGAACGCGCTGGGCATCGCCCGTCCGGGCACGTCGCATTCAGACCAGCACGGCCTGTTCGATCAGGACAATGTCTTCACACGCGAGACCCACACCATCACCCCTCGTGCGGAGATCCGGCGCTCCGGTACACCGCTCTCCACGCTCGGCCAGTTCTTTGAGGCGCACGGCGTCGACGCGAAGACGGTCTATGCCAGCACGGTGACGGCCGGCGCATTCCGCGAGACGGCCCGGCGGGTTCTCGAAACCCCGGCCGAATATCTGGTGGTGAACTATAACCGTGCGGAAGTCGGACAGCTGTCGGGCGGACACATCTCCCCCGTCGCCGCCTATCATTCGGCGTCGGACATGTTCCTCATCCTGGATGTATCGCGCTATAAATACCCGCCCTTCTGGATCGCGGCGGAGGAGTTGTTCCGTGCCATGAATGTGAAGACCGGCGCAGGCATCACGCACGGTTACGTCATCGTCGGCCGGAAGCTGAACTAGGCGCGCACAGGCCTCAGTTGTCGGCAGCGTCCGGCAGCGACTGGTCCATCGTCTTGGCCGGCTGGCAGCAGGACGGGCCGGAGACGATCTTCGCCGGAACCCCTGCCACGGTGCAGTGCGCCGGCACGTCCTTCAGAACGACAGACCCGGCGGCGACCTTGGCCTCGTCGCCGACATGAATATTGCCCAGCACTTTCGCTCCGACGGACACCAGCACGCCGCGCCCGATCTTCGGGTGACGGTCGCCGACTTCCTTGCCAGTCCCGCCGAGCGTCACACCCTGCAGGATGGAGCAGCCATCGCCGACCACGGTCGTCTCACCGATGGTGATGTCGGTCGCGTGGTCAAGCATCACGCCGCGCCCGATCCGGGCAGCAGGGTGGATGTCGACACCGAAAAGTTCGGACGCCCGGGACTGGAAGTGGAAGGCCAGCGTCTCGCGGCCCTGGCGCCACAGCACATTGGCAATGCGGTGGGTCTGCAGGGCCTGAAAGCCTTTGAAGAACAGGAAGGGCTGCAGCAGGCCGCGGCAGGCCGGGTCGCGCTCCAGCACGGCCATCATGTCCGCCTCAGCCTTGTCGACGAGTTCGTCATGGGACTCGCAGGCATCCGACAGGATATCCCGCACCTGCTGGGTGCCGATGGTGGAATCCCCGATCTTCTCGGCCAGGTGATAGGCTAGCGCGTCACAGAGCGTATCATGGGCCAGGATCGCGGCATTGATATAGCCGGCCAGCGAGGGCTCATCTGCTGCCGCGGCTGCAGCTTCGAAGCGCAGGCGCTTCCAGGCGGGCGGCGGGGCGCCGATGTCGGGATTGGTGTCTGGCATTCCGGGTCCCTCTTGCTCAGGGTGTGGCACTCACATGGGGCAGCCTGTCGCAGGCATCAAGCCCCGGCGGGTTCACAATCGGGTCATTCGCCGGATGTCTCCGGCAGGGCGGGCCTGTAGCCGAACAGGCGGCGGACGGGTTTGTAGGTCATGATCCGGAAGATCGCGGGGGTGAAATACAGCGACAACAGGGCCGATCCGGCCACACCGCCGGAGATTCCCGCCGCCAGCGGCAGCCAGAAATTGTCCCCCGACAGGAGGATCGGGATGAAACCGCCCATCGTGGTCAGCGTCGTCGCCACGATATGGCGCGTGGCATCCACGACGATCTCGCGCTGGCGGATCACATCGTCGGCCATCGCCCACGGATCGGCCTTCAGCAGGCTCAGCACCACGATAGAGGCATTGATGGAAATGCCCAGCAGGCCGAGGCTGCCGACAATCGCATTGAAGCCCATGGGCAGGTTGAACAGCCATACACCGAAGAAGGCGAGGCCGATGGACAGGAAGCCCGTCGACAGGATCAGCACCATCATGCGGAAGGAGTTGAACACCAGCATGATCGCCCCGGCCATGACCAGGATCAGCGGCACGCCGACGCTGGCAAGGTCGGTCACCGCCTCCGCCGAATTCTCCGCCTCCCCGCCGATCACGATGCTGTAGCCCGCCGGCACGGTGAAGCCCGCCGCATCGAGGCGGGCCTGGTAATCGGCCAGCACGGGCGCCGGGATCGTGTAGGGCTCCAGATAGGCGAGGATCTGGTTCATCCGCTGGCCGTCCCAGCGCGTGATCACTGCTGTCTCCGGATTGAGCGACAGCTGGCCCAGCGCTGACAGGGGCGTCCCGCCGGACCCGGAACCGACGGTCGCCGAACGGAGGTTCGACAGTTCCCGCCGGCGGCTGTCCGGCGCGATCACCATGACGGGCAGCTCCTCGGTGCCTTCCAGCACGGAGCCTGCCCGCACGCCTTCCAGCTCGGCGTTGAGGTCCGCGGCAAGATCGGTCAGCCGCTCGCCCGTCAGGGCCGCTGCGGTCTCGTCGGCATCGAGCTTCATGGTCGGCGCGCCGAGTTGCAGCGAGGCCACGGTGTAGGTCACGCCCGGTGTCTGGGCGAGCACAGCGCGCGTCTCGTTGCCGAGCCGGTTCAGTACCTCAAAATCATCGCCGAGAATGCGGAACTCCACCGGCGCATCGGCGGGCGGGCCCTGCTCGTAAGGCAGCGCCAGGAAGCGCGCGGACGGGAACTCTGCCCGCACCATGCGCTGCACGTCGGCGACGGTCTGGCGTGTACGGAGATTGTTGTCCAGCTGGACCCAACCGGAGGCCAGCCCCTCCACGCCGCGCGTATTGTTGATGGCGTTGTAATAGACCCGCGGGGCCGGCTCCCCCAGCACCCAGGTCACGTCCTTCACCCCTTCGATGGACCGGATCAGTTCGGTCGCCCGGCGGGTTGCCGCCTCGGTGTCGGCGAGGCTCGCTTCGGGCGGCAGTTCCAGGGTCAGCTGGAACTGGTCCCGCTCGGTCTGGGGGAAGAACTGGTTGGGCAACTGGCCAGCCAGCCAGAAGCCGAGGATCGCCGGGGCAATGCCCAGCACGATGCCCAGCGGCGGGAAGCGCAGCACGGCCTCCACCGTCGCGCGGTATCCGTCCGAGATAAAATCGATGGTGATGCCATCCCGCCACCAGCGGCGCGGACGGGTTGCCTCGCCGCGTTCCCAGCCGCGCGTCCGGTCAAACCAGCCCGCCATGGCCGGGATCACGGTCATCGAAATGAGGAAGGAAGAGCAAATCGCAAACACGACCGACAGGCCGATCATGCCGATGAACTCTCCCGCTCCGCCGGGCAGCATCGCAATTGGCGCAAAGGCCAGCGCCGTGGTCAGCGTCGAGGCGCCAAGCGGCGCGAAAAGATGTTTCAGGCTGCGCTCAATCGCGTCCATCCGGTTCAGCCCGCGCACGCGCCACTGGTCGAAATCGTCGACCACGACGATGGCATTGTCGATCAGCAGGCCGAGCGAAATGACCAGTCCCGTCACCGACATCTGGTGCAGCGGATGGCCGAACACCTTGAACAGGATCAGCACCAGCGCCACGGTCAGCGGCAACGCCGCCCCCACCACCAGGGCCGAGCGCCAGCCCATGGTCAGGAACAGGACGCAGAACACGATCAGCGCCGAAATCAGCAGGTTCTGCGCAAGGCCATTGAGGCGCGCATTGGTGTATTTGCTCTGGTCGAAAATGGTCCGGATCGAGAGGTCCGGCGGCGTGTCGCGGGCAAAATCCTCAACCACGGCATGCGCCGTGTCGGCCCATTTGTCGACGCGCTGGCCCGGCGAAATATAGACGCCGATCAGGATCGCCCGCGCGCCATTCTCGAAGGCCATGTTCACCGGCGGATCGGCCAGCCCCTTGCGGACATCGGCAATGTCGCCAAGGCGCACCGCCGTGCCATCGCCGCGCTGGATGATGGGCACGGACCGCACGCGCGAGATGGAGTCGAACTCACCGCCGATCTGGAACCCGACATTGCCGCCCTCCGCCCTCAGCCGCCCGGCCGGGGCCTTGGAATCGGCTGCCGCCAGCGCTGCCGCGGCTTGCCGGAAAGAGAGCCCCGTCGCCGCCAGCGCATCCGGGTCCATGACCACGCGCACTTCTTCGGATGGCAGGCCATAAGTCTCGGTCAGCTCCGTGCCCGGAAGGCGTTCGAACCGGTCCTGCAGGTCCAGCGCGAGACGGCGCATCACGGCCAGCGGAGGCTCGGCCTCGCTCTCCCATCGGATGCCGACCACCAGCGTGGCCGCGCCGACATATTGCTGCGTCACTTCCGGCACGGAGACGCCAGGCGGGAACTGCGCCTGCGCCTGGGTTACCTTCTGGCGGACCAGCGTCCAGGCATTGTCGACCTCGGTGGCGCCGAGATCGTCTCGGATTTCCAGCGAAATCTGGGTCACCCCGGCCCGGGAAGATGAACGAAGCTCGTTCACTTCCGGCAATTCCATCAGGGCCGATTCCAGCGGCTCGGTGACCAGCGCTTCCATCCGCTCGGCATCGGCGCCCGGCAGGAAGGCGACCACATTGCCATAGCGCTCGACCAGTGTCGGATCTTCCTGACGGCCCAGCGTCAGCATCGATCCCAGGCCGCCGATCATCATGATCAGCATCGCCAGCGCCGTCAGGCGCGGCAGGCGGTAGAAGAGACTGAGCGCTTTGATCATGGCCCGTCAGTCGTCAGACAGGTCTGCCCGCTGGGATTCGCGGGGCGTCACCGGCATGCCGGGCGTAATGCGCTGCAGGCCGTCGACGATCACCCGTTCACCCGGCTGGATCGGCCCGCGCACATAGGCGCGGTCGCCATCGCTGTGTACCATTTCGACCGGGCGCGGCACGGCATTCCAGCCCCCTCCGGAAGGGTCGGCGACGTACACGGTCCATAGTCCGCGGGAAGCCGCCGAAAGGGCTTTCACAGGCACCCAGAAGCCTTCCTCGCCCACGCTGCGGTCCAGCGCCAGCCGCACAACGGCGCCTGCATCAATCGCCTCCGGGTTCTCGATGTCGAATATGGCGCCAACCGTGCGCTGGTTGGCATCGATCACGCCGGTGATATTGCGCAGGCGCGCCGTCACTTCGCCCGTATCGGCGACCAGCTTGTATTCCTTGCCCGGCTCCAGCAGCGCCGCGCTGGCGGCCGGCAGTCCGAGGCGCGCTTCGAGATGGCTTTTCTCCACCAGTTCAAGGATCGGCTGGCCCGCCGCTGCTATGGCGCCTTCATCGGACAGGCGCTGCGTCACCACACCATCGAAGGGCGCTGTGATGGCGGCCAGGTCAATCTGGACACGGAGCGTGTCGGCCTGCGCCTTGGCGGCTTCGACGCGGGCAAGCGCGGTATTGGCCTGCGCTTCGGCCTCATCGACCCGCTGCTGCGAAACATGGCCCTGCAGTTTCAGCTGGCGCTGGCGCTGCACGGTGCTGAGCGCCAGATCATGCGAGGCGCGGGCTTCCTGCACCTGCGCACGGGCCGAGGCGAGTTGTGCCTGCAGGCTGCGCGTATCGAGCTTTGCCAGCAGGGCGCCGGTCTTCACCTTGTCGCCGACATCGGCCCGGATCTCGGCAATCCGTCCGCTGGACGCAAAGCCCAGCATGCTGGTCCGGCGCGCTTCGGCGAGGCCGGTATAACTTTCCTTAAGGTCGAAAGCGTCTGTCCGCTCGACCGTAACCACGGCCACGGTCAGCGGGGCCGGGGCGTCATGCGCCACTTTCGGCCCTTCCGCGCTGCGCAGGCGCGTCGCGGCATAGAAGAGGCCGGCACCGATCGCGATCAGCAGGAGCAGGAAAACCAGCCCCTTCAGCACAGTGGGTTTCTTCTCCCTGACCTCATTCCCCTCATAAGGGTGCGAGTGCGTCATCAGCGTGTTCCGTTCTTGTGCGGAGGGTCAGCAGGCACGGCGAGGCCGCGCATCACGATATCTGCGTGATACGCGACAAAGACGCCATCGGTTTGGGTCGGACAGGGCTGCACGTCCGGCAGGATCGGCATGTGGATCATCAACAGCGCCAGCCCGTGGGAGGACGCCCAGATGGATTTGGCCGCCTTGATCGGCTCCAGCGCCGGGTCGAACACGCCGAGCGTCTGGCCTTCTTCCACCAGATCGACCAGGATCTTGAACGCCTGCCCCTTGGGCGTGGCGATGAAATCGTCCCAGCTGAGATGCCGGCGCACGGCCATTTCCTCAGGCGTCGGCACGGACGAGAACGCCGCCGCATAATGATGCGGCCGCGCGGTGGCGGTGGAGACATAAGTCGTCACGCAGGCCCGGGCCCGGTCGTGGAAATTCTGGTTGGCGGCGGAGACGCGGTCGACCTGCTCCAGCAAGCGCTCGAAGAAACTGTCCTTCAGCTCCTCCAGCAATTCCTCTTTCGAGCCGAAATATTTGTAGATGGCCGACGGGGAGTAATCGATTTCCTCGGCCAGCCGCCGGATCGACAGGCCGCTTTCGCCCTCTTTCGCGAACATGCGCTCGGCCGCGGCGAGGATCGCCTCGCGCACCTTGTTGCGCCGCCGCGTCGCTGGGGTCTGCTCAAGAGGATAGTCTGAATCCATGCCGCCGCCATGATCAACGTTCGAAAAGTGAACACTGTTCACCAAATAGACTGACATCACCCTCCCGGCAAGCACAGAATCTGAAAGCCCGCTTTTCGCCCGGAACAGTTCAATGTAGGGACGGCGTATGACGAAAAGGTTTCCTCCCGCCCCGCCCCTCGGTGAACCCATGCTGGCCGTCAGGCCCAGCGCAGAGGCCCGTACCCTGCTCGCGCTGCGCCGGTCCGCGAACAAGCAGTTCATGGGCGCGCCCGGCCCTTCGCCGGACGATCTGGATGAATTGCTGCAGATCGCAGCCCGCGTGCCGGACCATCGCAAGCTCGCCCCCTGGCGCTTTGTCGTGTTCGAAGGCGACGCCCGCGCCCGTTTTGGCGACGGCCTCGCCGGGATCCGCGCAGGACGCGGCGATCCCGAACCGGAAGTCGAGACGGCCCGCAAACTGCTGCTGCGTGCGCCGGTCGTCGTCTGCGTGATTTCCTCGCCGGTGAATGACGGCCGCACGCCGGTCTGGGAGCAGGAACTCTCCGCCGGGGCCGTCTGCTACAATTTGCTGCTGGCCGCCAATGCCAGCGGCTGGGCGGGCAACTGGCTGTCGGAATGGCCCGCTTTCGACGATGACGCCGGCAAGCTACTGGGCCTGGAAGAGGGCGAGCGCGTCGCCGGGTTCATCTATCTGGGAACAGCGACCTGCGATCCGCCTGAGCGCCCCCGCGCCGACATGGCCGAAAAGATCACCCGCTGGGAAGGCTGACGCTCTAGCCCCGCCCGCGGTAGGACGCGACACCCGTGTCCGGCACATAGAGCCCGGCTGGCACCTCGCTCGACTGCCAGAACACATCGATCGGAATGCCGCCGCGCGGATACCAGTAGCCGCTGATGCGCAGCCATTTGGCCTCGGTGAAGTCAAAGATGCGCTTGCCGATGGAGACCGTGCAGTCTTCGTGGAAAGCGCCGTGATTGCGGAAGCTGGTGAAGTAGAGCTTCAGGCTCTTGGACTCCACCAGCCACTCGCCCGGCGCATAGTCGATCACGAGGTGCGCGAAATCCGGCTGGCCGGTCACCGGGCAGAGCGAGGTGAACTCCGGCGCCACGAAACGCGTCAGGTAGAGCGTGCCGGCATGCGGGTTTGGCACACGCTCCAGCTGCGCCTCTTCCGGGCTTTGCGGCTGGGCGGTCTGTTGGCCGAGCTGGCCGAGGTTCTGGTAGATCGGATTGTCAGACATGTTAGAGCAACGCCGGAACTGGAATGATGTTGAACAGGAGCCCCATGTAAAGCACGTAGCCCGCGAGCAGAAGGCCCCCTTCCCAGCGCGCGATCCGCTTGCCGGTCATTCCGAACAGAAAAAGGAAGAACAGCGACAGGACGAGCGCGCCGATATCGGTGGAGCTGACAATGCTCTGCCCGCCGGTCTGCATGGCCTCGCCGGCGATGTCCCCGGCATGGTTCTGCATGACGCTGAACGGGTGGATCAGCGCGGTGACGCCCAGGATGCCGAGGATGTTGAAGATGTTGGAGCCGATGATGTTGCCCATCGCGACATCTGACTTGCCACTGCGGGCGGCGGCCAGCGACGTCGCCAGTTCCGGCAGGCTGGTGCCGATGGCGACGATGGACATGCCGATCACGGCCTCGCTGACCCCGATGTCACGCGCAATGCCCACAGCGCCATCGACCATGAAACGCGCACCGAACACGATGCCCGCCAGCCCGGCGAGCGCGATCAGCAGGCCTTTCACCATGCCGTAAGGGGCCTCGACGATCTCGCCCTCGCCGGCATGCATCTCGGCCTCGGGCGTGCCGCCCTTCTGGTCGGCCACCAGCGACAGGATGATGTAGAGGATCAGCGCGGTAACCAGCAGGAAGCCGCTGAGCCGGGTGAACGCGTCCAGCCAGATCAGCCAGCAGAGCGCTGCCGTGGCCACGATGACCACCGCCGCGTCCCGCTTCAGCGCGCCGGGATTGGTCATGATCGGCTTCACCAGCGCGGCCGCGCCCAGCACCAGCAGGATGTTGGCGACGTTCGAACCCATGACATTGCCGATGGAGATGCCCACCGCGCCTGTGTCGATGGCGCGCAGGCTGGTCACAAGCTCCGGCATGGAGGTGCCGCAGCCCACCAGGGTCAGGCCGATCACGAGCTCCGAAATGTTCAGCTTTCGGGCGACCGCGACAGAGCCACGCACCAGCCCCTCACCGCCAAAAATCAGGAGGCCGAGGCCCGCCAGCACCAGAAGATAGTCCATCAAAGGGCCTTTCGGAAAACCAGCTGAACATAGTTTACAGGCACAGCCGCACAATGGTTCCGTATCATCAAGCTGCGGACTAACAGGAAGTTACCGCAATTCATGTGAGATTCAGGCAATCTAAGCTCCCATATTCATGAAATACCGATGAATTTGGTCCAGAACTCGCATGGTTAAATCAATGGCCGGCCGACACATGCCTTCTCGCCCCCGCCAGACGGGTTCGGGCCTTGCCCGTCGTGCTGCCAGCCTCGCGCTGGTGGGCACCCTTTCGGCATGCACGCTTCTGGGCGGAAACGCGAGCGGCAATGGCGTGACCGGCACCCAGTATGCCGCCGCCTCCCTGGACGGCCTGCCGGACCATCTTGCCGACCGCACCAAAGCCGTTCTGCAGACCTACAAGACGCCGCCCGCCTCCCTGCTGGAAGCCCGCCGCCGGGCAGACAGCGCCGCCGGAACGGTCGAGGAATTCCTCGCCTCCGAGGGCTACCTCGCCGCCAGCGCCATTCCCCGGCGGATCGACAGCGCGGCCACTACCCCCCGTATCGACGTCATCCCCGGCAAGCGGTTCCGCATCGCCTCGGTCTCGGTCGACTATGATGGCGAGGTGGACGACAAGACCCGCGCCGAACTCGACAAGGCGCAGAAAGGCCTGCTGATCGGCGGCCCGGCGCACACAAGCTCCATCGAGCGGATGGACAAGGTGCTGCTGAACCATCTCAGGGATGCCGGCTATGCCTTTGCCGAAAGCGCAGACATCGACGTGCTGGCCTCGCGGCAGGACGCGACGGTGGAGGTCACCTACAAGCTGACCCCCGGTCCGCGCGTCAAACTCGGCGAGCTGGTCCTGCCGGACGAAACCAGTGTGCGCCCGCGCGCCGTCCGCGTCATGCGAAGCTGGAAACCCGGCGACTATTACACGCCTGAAAAGATCCGGACACTGAGAACACGTCTTCGTTCGTCCAGCCTGTATGACGGCATCGGCATCGAGATCGCCGAGGCACCCGATGCCGACGGCACCTATTCGGTGGAACTGAAACTGGCCGAAGCAAAACCCCGCTCCATCGGGATCGGCGCCTCCCTCTCCACGACAGAGGGCGCCGGCGTGGACGCCTTCTGGGAGCGGCGCAACCTGACTGGCCGAGGCGACACATTGCGCGTGGATGGCGCCGTCGCCAATCTCAGCCGCGACCTGACCGTCAGTTACGAACTGCCGAATATCGGCCGCTATGGCCGGACGCTGGATCTGGAAACCGGCGTCCGCCAGCAGGAAACGGACGCCTATGACCTGTCCGGTTTCAAAACCGGCGCCACCCTGTCCCAGCCGTTCAACAAGAACTTCACCATCTCGGCCGGCGCCTTTGTCGATGTGACCCGGACGGTCGAGTATGAGCTGACGCGCTCCGGTCCGTCCGACCCGATCGACCAGGTGACCTTCTTCGTGCCGCTCAGCGGCACCTATGACACGGTGAAGAACAGGCTGGACCCACAGGACGGCAACCGCCTGTTCCTCACCCTCGAACCCAGTGTCTCAAGCGGGACGGTCAACGCCGTCTACACGCGTTACCTGACCAATGCGGCGACCTACCATTCGCTCACGGACAGCCTGATCGCCGCAGCACGTGTCGAAGCCGGCGGCTTCCTTGGCGACACGGATGTGCCGGCAGACCGCCTGTTCTTCGCAGGCGGCGGCGGCACCGTGCGCGGTTATGCCTACCAGTCCCTGTCGCCGCAGAACGCAGATGGCGATTATGTCGGCGGCGAAGCCCTGTTCGACGCCTCCTTCGAACTGCGCTGGCGCAAATCGAAACGCTGGGGCTATGCCGCCTTTGTCGATACCGGCGCAGCGTCCACGGACTTCGGCGCCGTCTTTGGCGACCTGCGCACCGCGGCCGGACTCGGCGTGCGCTATTATCCGGGCTTCGGGCCGATCCGGCTGGATATCGCCACGCCGATCAGTCCGCGCGAGGGCGACGATCCGGTTCAGGTCTATATTTCCATCGGGCAGGCCTTCTGATGCCAGCCCTCTCCAAATTCCTTTCCCCGATCCGGAAACATCCCTGGCTGTCCGCGGCTGCCGGCCTGTTGCTGGTCGTCATTGTGACGCTGATTTCGGCACGCCTCTGGATCTCCAGCGATGGCGGCCGCGCCTGGCTGCTCTCGCAGATCGATGGCCGCAAGGCAGGTGCCTATGGCACGATCGAAGCCGAAGGCCTCTCCGGCGATCCGCTGGGCAAGATGTACCTGCGGCGCCTGGCCGTGCGCGATGCGGACGGCGAATGGGTCGTGGCGCAAAACATCTCTGTTGACTGGGCCCCGATGGCGCTGGTCTCCGGCCTGGTCGATGTGAAAGCCCTGTCGGCGGGCGAGCTCAATTTCATCCGCCGCCCGGTGACGGAGAAACAGCCGCCGTCTGAAGGCGGCGGCAATATCCGCATACAGCTCCGTAGCCTGACCATTCCGGACCTCGCCTTCCAGGAAGGCTTTGCCGGGCCGGAAGCGCATTTCAATGTCAGCGGCCGGTTCGACCAGGACGGGCGCACAATCACCGCCCGGCTCGACGCCACGCCGCGCGATGCCGGCACGGACCGGTTCCTCATCGACCTGCACCGGGACGACACCGGCCCGTTCAGCCTCGATGCCGACATTCATGGTGCCCCGGACGGGGTGATCGCGAACCTGATCGGTCTCGACACCGGCACCGGCGTGTCGCTGAAAGCCACCGCCTCCGGAACGCCGGAGTCTGCCACGGGCGACGCCACGCTGACCATCGGCGACCAGCCCGCCGCCACGGCAGAGCTGACGATCAAGGACAAGCGCCTCACAGCCAATGCCAATCTCGACGCCACGCACCTGCCCATGCTGGACCGCCAGCTGGTCACGCTGATCGGCGACAGCGCCAGCGTCCGCATCGAAAGCACGACCGGGCGGCGCGAAGCCCCCTTCGGCGTGGAGACATCTCTGCGGGCCGGCACGCTGTCGGTTCGCAGCAAGATCGACACGCGCAACTGGACGCTGACCGAAGCGGCAGATCTTGACGCGGAAGTGACCGACCTCCAGCCCCTTCTGGGCGAGCCCGGCAAACTCGCTTTCACCGGCATTGCGGCAAAGGACGGCAAGGACTGGCTGCTGCAGGGCAAGGCCGGGCTGGATGTCAGCGGCGAGGCGGCCCTGCCCTTCAAGCGCGCGGAAGGCCCGCTAAAAGTCACCATCGGCCAGGACGACATCCGCTTCACGGGCGACCTGAAACTGACCCGCCTGCTTGGCAATGTCAGCGCCGCCGCGCCGTTGTTCGGGGAAACCACCGCCCTCCGCGCCGAAGGCTATTACGCCCGCACCGCCCGCCAGCTCGTATTTGAGAAGGCCGACGCTGCGCTGGCCAAAGGCCGGCTTTCAGCGAATGGTACGATCGATCTTTCCGCCCGCACGCTGGACCTGTCCGGCACGCTCGCCACCGCGCTGGGCGGGCTGGCCGGCAATATGCGCGGACAGGTCTCAGGGCCATTCTCCGTCACCGGCGGCCTGACCCGGCCGGCCGTGGAGTTCAGCCTCGCGGCAAGCGACTTTGCGGGCCTGCCCGATCCGCTGCTCCAGCTGACCGGCACCGCGCCTAAACTCGACGCATCGCTCAAGGTCAAATCGGGCGCGCTGAACGTCGCCTCGGCGACGCTGGCCGGCGAGCGCGCCAAGGTGACGGCGAAAGGCGACTGGGCCTGGTCCGGCACGAGCGAGTTGCGCGCAGTCATCGACCAGTCCGCCCCGGTCAGCGCAGGTGGCTGGGACGTCACGCTTAATCATGGCGTCGTCCGGATTGGTCATGGCCAGAACCGCATTGATTATGACATCGAAACCTCCGGCGGCAGTGCATCCGGCGCCGGGCGGCAGGTCGAAGATCTCGCCCTCACAGCAAAGCTGACCAGCGCCGGCAACCGTATCAGCGGCCCGCTCACCCTGCGCGCCATGGCCGATGGCGAACCGGTTTCGGCAGATGCCAACCTGGTGCGCGCAGACGGCCTCACCCAGCTGACCGGCCTCACCGGCACGCTTGGCCCCGGCACGTTCAGCGGCGCCGCCTCGCTGGCCGATTCCGGCGACCTGACGGGCGATATCGACGTCGACGGCACGGCCCTCTCCTGGAGCAGCGGCGAAGTCCGCGAAGCACAGGGCAACATCCATTTCGAGCGCAAGGGCGACGACCCGTTCGCCCTGAAGGCAGACCTGAACGTCACCGACCTCGCCCTCGGCCCCGGCCGGGCGCTGGTCTTCGACAAGGCAAGCGCCACGCTGCGCAACGCCCCGGAAGGCTATGACATCCGCGCCCGGCTGATTTCCGAAGTGCCGACCTATCCGACCGACCTGACCTTCATCGCCTCGGCCAGCTTCGGCGAACCCGCCGCGAGCGGCATGTTCGAACTCTCGGGCACCGCCCTCGGTGAGCCCATCGCCACCGCCGCGCCGGCCCACTGGAGGCTGGGCGAGACGCCGGAACTCGACGCCGACATTTCCCTGCTGAGCGGCCGGTTCAAGGCAGGCTTCACCGGCGGCGGGGACGACACCCGCCTCGTCTTCGATGCGACCGGGATCGACCTCAGCCCGGTGCTCGCGCTCTATGAGACCACGACCAACCGGACCCATCTTGAAGGCCATGGCGACCTGCGCGTGTTCGGCGCAGATCCGTCCGGCACGGTTCATGTCGTGGCCGCCAGCGATGTGCCGGGGCTCGACTCTTCCTTCATGCTGAACCTCGACGGCACGCTGAACCGCAACAGCCTCTCCATCGACCTGAAAAGCGACTATGGCGGCCGCCTCGTGCTGACAGGCAGCGCCGATGTGCCGGTGACCGCCGAAGCCGGCAAGCTGGTCGCGCCGGACCGGACAGCCGCGCTGAAAGGCCAGGCCAGCCTGACCGGCGACCTCGCCGTGCTGCGGACGGCCGCCCTCGCCTATGGCCATGATATCAGCGGCCAGATCGACGCCTCCGCCAGCCTCGCCGGGACGCTCGACGCCCCCGCCTACAAGGCAAAGGCGAGCCTCCGGGACGGTACCTACGAACTCGGCAGCATGGGCTTCCAGCTGTCCGCTGTCTCTGCCGATGCCGACTATGACGGAGACGTCCTGAATGTGACCGGCAAGGCCAGCGCGCCGGGCGGCGGCTCGTTCTCGCTGGACGGCCGCCTCGCCGGTGAACGCACCGATCTCGAAGCCGATTTCCAGAACCTGCTGCTCTATAATCGCGACGGCGATAATGCGCGTGGCACGGGCAAGCTCGTCCTGTCAGACAGCGCCGATGCGCGAAACCTGTCCGGCGACGTGACCATCACACAGGCGCGCTATTCGCTCGACAATCTTCCCTCATCGCGCCCGCACGCGCTGGACGTGCGCTGGACGGACGACCCGCCTGCCGAGCCGGGCACCAGCCGCCTGCGCCGGACGCTCGCCCTCGACATCGCCATCAATGCCGACCGCCGCGTCTATGTGACGGGCCGCGGCCTCGACAGCGAATGGAAGGCAGATCTCAAGCTGACCGGTACGCCGGCCGCTCCCCGCCTCAACGGCACGACGACGCTGATCCGCGGCGACCTCGACCTGGCAGGCCGGCCGTTCGTGTTCGACACCGGAACCATCACGTTCGATGGCCCGGTCAACCGCGCCCAGATCAATCTCTCGGCCGACCGTACGGTGAATGGGTTCAAGGTGCAGGCCAATGTGACCGGGTCGCCGCTGAAGCCCGTCATCGAGCTCTCCAGCTCCCCGGACCTGCCACAGGACGAAATCCTCTCCCGGCTGCTGTTCGGACGGTCTTCGATGGACCTGTCGGCCCTGGAAGCAGCCCAGCTGGCCAACACGATCGCGACCCTGTCGGGCAATTCGACGGGCTTTGACCCGGCCAGCGAGGTTCAGGCGGCACTCGGCGTCGACCGATTCACGATCGGGACATCAGAATCAGGCAGCGCCGAGATCGGTGTTGGCCAATATCTGAGCGATGATGTGTATCTGGAGCTGAAATCTGCAGGCGCTGAAGGCAGCTCTGTGGAGGTCGAATGGCAGCCCCGGCCACAGGTTTCCGTCACCTCGGAAACGACGGCGACAGGTGAGAGCAAAGTCTCCATCCGGTGGAAAAAAGACTACTGACGTCGCCCCAAAAGTCCTGTCGCGACAGCAACTTATACAAGAACAGCCCCCGCTAGCGGACCGCCCGCACCCTTCGGGATAAAGCGTGTATTTATAGATGATTAGGGTGGACTTTTGTCCCTGTTTCCAAAATATAACATTCGCTACCTTACAGCCTGACCGGGTTGGTCTTTCATTTTTTTTATAAGCACCAAAGTTGCTTCTACACCCTTAGAGAGAACACGTTCCAATCAGAAATCCGTAAACTTCTGAGGACATAGAAAAAGTGCCAGCTCGCCGACAGACTACATCCCGCGCCCCAACCGCAATCGACCAGATGGTTGGAGAAAAAATTCGCAAACTTCGTCTCGATCGCAACATGACCCTGGCCGAACTCGGCACGGAACTGGGTATTTCTCACCAACAGCTGCAGAAATACGAAACCGGTACCAACCGCCTGAGCGCCGGCATGTTGTCGAATGTCGCTGACGTGCTGCGCGTCGAAATTACCGATCTGTTCGAAGACACCAAAGCCAATGCGGGCAACGCGCCCGATCCGCTGGAAAAGGCCCGTAACGAGTGCCACTCCTGGGTCAACCGCGCCAATTCGGTGGAAAAGCTGGGCGCCATGGCCCGCGTGCTCAAGGCGCTGTCGGCCGACTGATCTGCCTCTCGGATATTCGTTGATCGCCCGGCTTTCAGGCTCGCCTAGAAAGTCCGGGCGATTTGCGATCCCGCGCCGCGTTTCACCTGCTCAGGATGCACGAACGCATCCCGGAACCAGGCGATCCGGCGCTCGTCGAAAATCGTCCACAGCCAGTCCAGCACAGCCTGGCCCTGCGGCAGGCGGCGGACACGTTCGGTGTAGGTCAGCCAGAACTGGATCGGGGCAATCTCGGGCAGGTTCAGCGGCTGAAGCCGGCTGTCCAACTCTCCCAGATAGGAAGGCAGCACCGCGATACCGCCACCATTCGCACAGACCTCGATCATGGCCGCGGCTGAATTGGTCACCAGCGAATAATCGATCATCTTCTTCAGCTCAGCCACCCGCGGCGCCCAGCGCTCGATCTGGTGGACATAGCCTTCATGAAGGATCGTCTTGTAGCGATAATATTCGAACAGACTGTTCGGCAGCTGGCCGACCTCTTCCAGGTAAGCCTCAGAGGCGAAGCTCATATAATGGAGCACGCCCAGCTTCCGGCCGATGATTTCCGGCGATTTGGGCTCGGTAAACTGAATGGCAATGTCCGCCTCGCCCTCCATCAGGTCCGGCACCCGGTCCACCACGCGCATCCGCAACTGGACCCTGGGATTCATCGCCTGAAATTGCGGCAGGCGCGGCGCGATCCAGTAAGGCCCGAGGCCGTCACCGGTCGCCAGCACAATACGGCCCTCGACATCCCGGTCGCGATGACCGGCATGCTCGAAGACTTCGTTCACAGACTCGGCCATCGCATGGATATGGCTGAGGGCGATCCGGCCGGCATCCGTCAGCTCCACCCCGCGCGTCGTCCGCACAAGCAGGACCGTGCTGAGGTCCTTTTCCAGCTGGTCGATCTTGCGTCCGATGGTGGGGGCGGATTCCTGGAGACGGTGCGCGGCGGCATTCATGCTGCCCAGTTCCGCAACGACGCGGAACACGCGCATATTATCCCAGTCCATCCGCTCGGTCATTATCGTGCCATCTGGTTCACTCAACGCCGTCACCTCTCCCCATCTGGAACAGAAGACTACACAGGCTAGATGTCGCCAGCGCAATACTTTCGCGCAGATTGGAGAAGCTTTGATCCAGGGATGCCGGGAAATTCCCATGGTGCCGGCTGCAGGACTCGAACCCGCGACCCTCTGATTACAAATCAGATGCTCTACCAGCTGAGCTAAGCCGGCCCATGAGGAAACCCGTCACTAATGGGAAGTCCGCCCGGATGCAAGCAGGTCGCCCACTCCGGATGCACGAGGCGGGCATTTCCGGCCCGGGGACAGGCCACCTGCTGCCCCGGAGGTGCCACATTTGAGCGGAAATTTCGCCTGACGCGCGAGCCACGCCTCGCTCCCACATAGCCAAAACACTGTTATATCTAGGCTTTCCCTCCGCCAGTCAGAATTCACCCAATTTCCTTGGCACCGCCTCATTCGCCCCGGTGGCTGCACAATTCGGCCTCAAACCGCGCCTATCCCATTCTTCATGAAGAGGCACAGGAACCGGAAGAGTTCCCAGGGATTGATGGAGCAAGATATGAGCACGAAGGAGACAATCATGAAACGCACGTTGTTCGCTGCCGCCGGGCTGGGCCTTGTTGGCGCCCTCGTTGCGCTGCCGGCCGTTTCCGATGCGCCCAAGCCGCCGCCGGCCGAGCCAGTCTATATCGCCCGCAAGCCTGTGTGTGAGGATATGAAACTGTCCATCTATTTCCCGGCCTATGAGACCATGCTGTCTTCCTATTCAGTCCGGACACTGAATGCTGCCACCGACAGCCTCGACGGCTGCGCTGTGACCGACATCGATGTTGCCGTGGTGTCTGAAGAGGCCCACACCGATTCCGAAATGGCGCAATTGTCGGAAGCCCGCGCCGCTGCCGTGCTGCAGGCGCTGTCAGACCGGGGCATTTACGCCCCGCGCATCGAAACAAGTTTCAGCCAGGTGAACGCCAATGCGGCTTCCGCTGAAGTTCCGGCTGAGCCGATGGCGCGCCGTGTCGACATCAATCTCGATGTAAAGCCGCTCTACGGCCTCTGATTCCGTTTCCTCTTAAGACCGGTGCAGGTCAGATCACCGCGCCTGCACCGCTGACTGCCCCGGACCGGCCCTGCCGTTCCGGGGCCTTTCTTTGCGGCGGGGCCGGAGAAGGCACTGATGCAATGCAGGTTTTTGTCTGTTGGAATTCTTTCATTTCCGCCACGCCGCGTTAAAAGACAGGCTCCGCGCGGCTGGAAGGTCGGAAATCGCGGTCCTGAAGGCACAAAACGGAAAAGACTGACACCCAATGACGCAAACCCGGCGCATCCTCGTCACCTCTGCCCTGCCGTACATCAACGGCGTCAAGCATCTCGGCAATCTGGCCGGTTCGATGCTCCCGGCTGACGTGTATTCGCGTGTGATGCGCCTGCTGGGCCATGACGTGACCTATATCTGCGCCACCGACGAGCACGGCACCCCCGCAGAACTCGCCGCACAGGCCGCTGGCGTCAGCGTGCAGGACTATTGCGACGAGCAATACGAGATCCAGCGCGCGGCGGGCGAAGGCTTCAGCCTGTCCTTCGACTGGTTCGGCCGTACGTCCCGTCCGGCAAACCACGCGGTGACCCAGCACCTCGCCCAGGCTCTGGAAAAGCAGGGCCTGATCGAGGAGCGCACGTCCAAACAGGTCTACTCCGTCGATGACGGCCGCTTCCTGCCGGACCGCTATGTCGAGGGCACCTGCCCGAACTGCGGCTTCGAAAAGGCCCGCGGTGACCAGTGCGACAATTGCGGGCGCCTGCTGGACCCGGTCGACCTGATCGATCCGTACTCGTCGGTTTCCGGCAGCCGGAACATCGAGATCCGCGACACGAACCACCTTTATCTTCTGCAAGGCCAGATGCAGGACCGCATCCGCGAATGGGTGAAGCGCAAAGGGGCCCAGTGGCCAAGCCTCGCTGTCTCCATTGCGAACAAATGGCTGGATGAGGGCCTGATCGCGCGCGCCATCACCCGCGACCTCAGCTGGGGCGTGAAAGTGACGGATGCAGACGGCAACCCGCGTCCTGGATATGAGGACAAGGTCTTCTATGTCTGGTTCGATGCGCCGATCGGCTACATCTCCGCAACACAGGAATGGGCTGAAGCCACGGGCAATGACTGGGAAAGCCTCTGGAAAACGGACAAGGGCGCCGACGAGGTCGAGTATGTCCAGTTCATGGGCAAGGACAATGTCGCCTTCCACACCGTGTCCTTCCCGGTCACGCTGCTCGGCTGTGGCGAGCCATGGAAGACTGTCGACAAGCTAAAGGCGTTCAACTGGGTGACCTGGTATGGCGGCAAGTTCTCCACGTCCAACAAGCGCGGCGTGTTCATGGACCAGGCGCTGGACCTGCTGCCGGCAGATTACTGGCGCTGGTACCTGATCTCCAACGCGCCGGAAGGCTCCGACGCTGCGTTCACCTGGGAAGGTTTCCAGGCGGCCGTGAACTCCGACCTGGCCAATGTGCTCGGCAATTTCGTGAACCGGATTACCAAATACACCGCGTCCAAGTTCGACGGACAGGTGCCCGATGCCGGCACGCCGGGCGAGGCCGAGGCGTGGATGGTAGCCGAGCTGAAAGAGCGCCTGCCGCGCCTCATCGAACATTATGAGGCGATGGAATTCCGCAAGGCCGCAGCCGAGACACGCGCCATCTGGGCCGCCGGCAACGAGTATCTCACCAAGGCTGAGCCCTGGGTGAAGTACAAGACCGATGTGGACGCCGCCGCTGTCGGCGTACGCGCGGGCCTGAATCTCGCCGCCCTGTTCGGCATCATTGCCCAGCCGATCATTCCGACTGCGGCGAAGAAGATCCTCGATGCGCTGAATATTCCGGAAGGGAATCGGAACTTCCCGGCTGCTGATGCAGACTTTGCCGGCCTGCTGGATGCCCTGCCCCATGGCATGGCCATCTCGCCGCCAGACGTCCTGTTCCAGAAGATCGAGGACGCGCAGGTCGCCGAGTGGACCGAACGCTTCGGCGGCGGAAACGAAAGCTAGGACTATTCGGAAGAGGCGTTGCCGGTCTGGTCACCGGACGCGTCTTCCGATGCGGTCTCTTCTTTCAGGTCTTTCCTGAGGGCGCGCAGCCGTTCCCGGTAGTGTTCGGCATCGCCATATTCCGAGAACCCGGCATAGCGCGCATGCGTGCCGATCACGCGGCGTGCCTGCTTGATCGGGCACCAGTATTGTTCGGTGCGCGCGGCCACTTCCCGGACATAGGCGATGACGCCGTTCGCGTAGGAGCAGTAGGCGCAGTTCAGCTTCTCCATCGCATTCAGATAAGCGAGGCTTTTGCGGTCGAACACCAGATAGTCCCGTCGCCTGACCTGCGGGATGCCATAAACCCGGAAACAGATCGCCTGATACAAAGACACCCAGAGATCCAGCACGACAAAGGCCACGATCAGGGAGTAGATGACCGGCGCCGTCACCACGACCCAGAAACGCGCACTCAACAGGTAGGGGATCAGAGCCTTCCGCAACTCGATGTGCCGGCGGATCACTTCCTGATCGAACAGAACCCGGCCGCGCTCCATACCAAATCGGAATCCCGCCCGCTTCTTGGCGAACTCGGCCTCGAGCTCCAATTCAAGCTCATGGATCCGGCCAAGGATCCGGTCTGTGTGGTCTGACATGCTCGCCCGATGCTCCCAGTTGATGGGGGTTAGGATCGGAACCGTCCGGTCACGATCGTCTGAATATGACTGACAGGTTATTCGCCGGCATGTCGATCACCGACTTCAGGCTGAGCCCTGCCGCTTCGGCCAAAGGCACGATCTGCGTGTCGAGGTCCCGCACGCCCCAGGCCGGGTCGCGCGATTTCAGGTTTGCGCTGAACGCGGCGTTTGACGGGGCGATTTCGCCATGACGGGCGTAGGGGCCGTAGAGGAACACATGCCCGCCCGGCTTCAGCAGGCGGCCGGCACCGCGCAGCAGGCCTTCCGTCGCCTCAAAAGGCGAGATGTGAACCATGTTCACCGAAACGATCAGGTCCCAGACCTTGCCTTCCACCTCGCCCCAATTGTCTGCCGAGGCATCGATGATGAACGGCCCGGAGAGGCGGTCATGCGCCGCCGCATCGCGCCAGGCTTGCTGGCTGGCGCGGCCGGCAGGATCGATGTCTGAATAGGTCCAGTTCAGGCCGGGAAAGGCGTCCGTCAGGAACGCTCCATGCTCGCCCGTGCCGGAGGCGATCTCCAGCACATCACCGGCGGTCAGGCCCTCCGCCGCAAAGATATCCCGGATCGGCTCGCGATTGCGCGCGGTCGATGGCGCGTAGCGCCGGCCATCGCCGCCGTCTTCGCGTTGCTCCATCGCGACCGGCCGTTTGTCAGCCATCCGCCTTCTCGAAATCATACATCTCGGTCGTCACGGTTGCCTGCCCCACCCTGTTGTAGCGCGGGCCGACCGCCCGCTCCGGCGCGAAGTGCGCATCAAGACGTGCCACCTGCTCCGGCGTCAGAGTTACCTCCGCTGCGCGGAAGTTTTCCTCAAGATGCTTCAGGTTCGTCGTGCCGGGAATGGGCAGCACGTTCGGCCCCTTTGCCAGGGTCCAGGCGAGGGCGAGTTGGGCGACGGAACAACCAGCCTCAGCTGCCATGGTTCTGGCCTCTGCCAGCAGCGGCAGGTTGCCCGAATAATACTCCGGCCTGAAGCGCGGGAATGCCCGGATGCGCATATCCGTTTCGTGGAAGTTTGCCGGGTCCGCAGGCGGATCGGCAAGGAAGCCGCGGCCCACTGGCGAGAAGGCCACAAGCGCTGTGCCCAGTTCCTCACAGGCCTGCATGACCGCAATCTCCGGATTGCGAACCCAGAGCGAGTATTCGGACTGCATCGCGGCGATGGGATGCACAGCCGCCGCGCGGCGCAGGTCCTCTGCCCCCATTTCCGACAGGCCCGCGAACCGGATCTTTCCCTCAGCCACAAGATCCGCCAGCGCGCCGACGGAGTCTTCGATGGGCACGTTCGGATCCGGCCGGTGCAGGTAATAGAGATCGATCACATCGGTCTTCAAGCGCTTCAGGCTCGCTTCGCACGCGGCCTTGATCGCCTCCGGCCGGCCATCCAGGACGCGCTCGCCATCGCGGACGTCCAGCACACACTTGCTGGCCAGGAAATATTCCTGGCGCCGGTGGCCAAGCGCCTCGCCGATCAGCGCCTCACTTCGGCCGACGCCATAGATCGTCGCTGTGTCGAGAAAATCGTATCCAAGATCGAGCGACCGGATGAGGAGCGCCTTTGCCTCCTCCTCCGGAAGCGGCGGCCCGTAGGCATGACAGATGTTCATGCAGCCAAGGCCGATCGGGTAGACCTCCCGGTCTCCGATCTTGCGACGTTGTACGCTCATTCAATCATCCCCGCGGTGTGAATTGCTCCCGCAATTCCTTCTTCAGGATCTTGCCGTTGGCATTGCGCGGCAGCGGCTCATCCATGAAATGGATCTCGACCGGCACCTTGAACGCTGCCAGCTGATTGGCGACGTGGGCGCGCAGTTCGTCCTCGGTCACGCTCATGCCCGGCTTCAGCTGGACGACCGCGCCAACCTCTTCACCCAGCACCTTGTGCGGAATACCGACAACGGCCGCGTCCATCACGGCCGGATGGTCGTAAAGCGCGCTTTCCACTTCGATGCTGTAGATATTCTCACCGCCGCGGATCAGCATGTCCTTGGCGCGGTCGACCAGATAGAGGAAGCCCTCTTCGTCGAGGCGCGCAAGGTCGCCGGTCACGACCCAGCCATTGCGGAACGTCTCTGCCGTCGCATCCGGACGGTTCCAGTAGAGCTTGCAGTTCGACGGGCTCTTGCACCACAGCTCGCCGACTTCACCGGCGGGCATTTCCTTGCCGTCCGGATCGCAGATCTTCAGCTCCACGGCGGAGGGCGGCGCGCCCGCGCTTGTCGGGCGGTTCACATAGTCTTCGCCGATATTCAGCGTCACGGTTGCGCAGGTTTCCGTCATGCCCCAGCCATTGCCGGGCGCCGCGTTCGGCAGGCGGCGTTTGATCGTGGAGACAAGTTCCGGCGCAGACGGTGCGCCGCCATAGGACACGACCTCAATCGAGGACAGGTCATACTTCTCGCGGTCCGGATGCTCCAGAACCTGCCAGGCGATTGCCGGGACACCGCCGATGGACGTGATCTTCTCATGCTCGATGATCGGCAGGGCTTCGGATGCGTCCCATTTGTACATGGTCACGATCTTGTCGCCGCGCAGCGCGGTCGGGATCAGGATCGCGAAGGAACCGGTGGCGTGGAAGAACGGGATCGACATCAGCGTCGCCCGCGTCACGTTCGGATCGGGTTCCGGCACGGCTTCGCCTTTGCGCAGGTACATCCGCGCCGTGCAGGTCAGCGAGTTGAACATGTTGGCGATCACGGCGCGGTGAGTGGCCAGCGCGCCCTTCGGCTTACCCGTCGTGCCCGACGTGTACATGATCGTGGCGTCGTCGTCCGGGCCGATCTCGACATCCGGCATGCCGATGTCTGCCAGGTCCGCCCAGGAATTTGCCGGACCGATCGAATCTTCCATCGAACTGACACAGGGGTGGTTGTGCTCGTCGCCCGGTTCCCGCGCGATGATGACGTGCTTCAGGTCCGGCAGGTCGTTCAGATGTTCATGGATGCGCTCGAAGATTTGCGGATCGACGACCGCCGCCTTCACGCCCGCGAAGGACAGGCCGTATTCCAGCTCTTCGCCGGTCCACCAGGAATTCATGGGTGTGGCAATCGCCCCGAGGCTCAGCGCGGCATAGAAAGCCACCGGCCATTGCGGATAGTTCCGCATGACCACGGCCACGCGGTCCCCCTTGGTGATGCCGTACTTGTCACGCAGCGTGGCAGCGAAATGCTCCACCGCGCGCAGCATCGCCTTATAGGTCACCCGCTCATCCTTGTAGACGATATAGTCCCGGTCCGGATGCGTCATCGCGGCGAGGAACAGGATCGAATGGATATTCGGCGGCGCGTTCGTGTAGCCCTTCGACGGGACACCATCGATCACGGTGTCTTCTACCTGAACCGGAGAACCGGGCGCTGCCAAGGCGGCGTTGGCCTCGGCGATGGACATGGCGGGCCAATTGGGGGGAAGCAGCTCAGATGACATGGGTTTCCTCGGGCAGGTTTTTGTGGTTCGCGCCACACAACCACGCCGAGGGCCAGGTTTGAAGAGGCCGCAAAGCCGCGGATCAGGGATTCTGCGCCCTTACCTTGCGGCAAGAACTGCGGAAATATCCCTGAACCGGGCGTGCGGGCTGCAATAAATTCTACAGCCTCAGAGGATTTACTTGCCGAAATCGCAGAAGCGGAGCTCGTGATAGGTTCCGTCGGGCTCGGTGACGTCATAGGCGCGTCCGGTCAGAGCATCGCCCTCACACAGATAGCCGATCTGGTACATGGCCAGCAGGGCCTGATTGTCCGGTGTCAGGTCGTTGGCGATCATCAGGTCGATGGCATCGTCGTGACGGCCAAGTTCCATGAGGATGTTGAACTTCTGGGTCCGGGTCGTTTCCGGCTGGGCAAGCAGCGCGTTCAGCGACGTCGCCTTGCCGCGGGCGCTGTCCAGCATGGAGGCAGCCGCCGTGCTCCACTCCGTATCACTATAGTCCGCCAGGATCTCTTCGAAGTCCTCGATGGCACCCATCGTGTCATAGCCGTTCTCGCCAAGGCGCAGCTCACCGCGGCGGTAGAGAACTTCCGCCATTTGCTCGCGGCTGAGCGACGGGTCGCCGGTCAGCTGTGTCAGCCGGTCGATGGCCGCCTGGGTGTTGCCGCCCGTGACCAGTTCCTCGACGGTCTGCATCGCCAGTTCGTAGGGCGAGACGACGGTTGTGGTCGAAACCGCGACGGCAGTCTCGGCAGCCGGGGCGGGCGTGGAACTGCAGGCCGCAAGGACGAGCGCAGATGCGGCGGCGGAGAGGCTGAGGCGAATCATGATCGGTAGCTCCGTATAGGCAGATTTGGGCAGGCAGGTTGAGGCCATGACCCTGTTGTTAGACGTGCAACACGTACGGCGGCAGGGCCGGATTGTGAATTTTGTGTGGTCTTTACGACCCGGCGTCCGCTTCCTCTGCCCCGGTTTCGACCGGTTGCGGCAGCGGGCTGCACCATGTCAGGCCTTCAAGCCAGGCGCGCGGATCCCCGGCGCCCTGCACCGGCCCGCCTTCCCCTTCGGCGCCGCAGATAAAGCCGGCATCCTTCAGTTTCTGCGTCTGCTCTTCATTCGGGCTGAGGCCAGCACTGTGATAGCGACGGGCCGGCACATCCCGCTCGCCCAGTGTCCATGAGACATCGAACCATTGCGGCAGGGTCAGCATGTAGTTGAGGCGCGGCTCCAGCGCTTCGAGGTCGGAGCGGGCAAGGTCCAGCTCGATCCTGGCCTGCCCGGCACGCGGATGATCCGGGGCCAGTGCCAGCATGGCTTCAAAATCAGCCACAGCGCCGCGCCGGTTATCCCCGGCCAGACGGCGCAGGCTGGCCCGCTGATACAGTGCCTCGGCACGCTGCTCCGGCTTCAACTGCGGATCGGCCAGCAGCTGCGTCAGGGCGGCATCCTCCTGATAGGGGTTGCCCGCTGCCTTCGCCGCAGCAAGCCGGTCAGCAAAAGGAATGGCCGGCTCTGGCGCTGAGGCACAAGCGGCAACGGCGACAAGCATCAGTGTCGCCAGAAAGGAACGGTATGAACGCATGGAGGCACCTAACCGGGCTTCGCCCGGACCCGCAAATTGCATTTCAGTTAGGCGCAGAAATCAGGCCGGGATAAGGCCCGGATCAGGCTCTGGCGAGGCGCTCGATCTCGGCAATATCACCACGTCCCAGCGCCTCGATGGCGCGGGCGGCGATGTGCCGGGCGTTGAGGCCGGCGGCCTCATACATGTTGTAGGGCGTATCCTGATCCTGGAACACATCCGGCAGGGTCATCGGCCGGATCCTCAGACCACTGTCGAGTCCGCCGCTGCGGGCAAGGTATTCCAGCACAAAGCTGCCGAAGCCGCCGGTGGCGCCTTCCTCGATCGTGATCAGCACTTCGTGCTCTTTCGCGAGGCGGTCGACCAGTTCGGTGTCCAGCGGCTTGGCAAAGCGCGCATCGGCCACCGTTGCCGACAGGCCTTGTGCCGCCAGCATGTCCGCCGCCTTCATCGCTTCACCGAGGCGCGCACCATAGGACAGGATCGCAATGGCCGTACCTTCACGGATCACCCGGCCCTTGCCGATTTCCAGCGGCGTCAGGACCTCCGGCATATCAACGCCAGCGCCTTCCCCGCGCGGATAGCGGAAGGAACTCGGCCGGTCGTCGATTTCCAGCGAGGTCAGCACCATGCGGGCCAGTTCCGCCTCGTCGCCAGCCGCCATGCAGATCAGGCCCGGCAGCGCGCCGAGATAGCCGATGTCGAAACTGCCGGCATGAGTTGCCCCGTCGGCGCCAACCAGGCCTGCCCGGTCAATCGCGAAGCGGACCGGCAGTTTCTGGATCGCTACATCATGCACGACCTGGTCGTAGCCGCGCTGAAGGAAGGTCGAATAGATCGCGCAGAACGGCTTCAGCCCGTCTGCCGCGAGACCGGCCGCGAAGGTGACGGCGTGCTGTTCGGCGATGCCGACATCGAAATGCCGGTCAGGATATTTCGCAGCGAAGATGTCTGTGGAGGTGCCCGACGGCATGGCCGCCGTGATCGCGCAGATCTTGTCGTCGGTCTCCGCCAGCTGTGTCAGCGTCTGGCCGAAGACCTTCTGATAGGCCGGGGCCTTCGGTTTCGGCTTGGACTGTTCACCGGTGACGACCGAGAATTTCGAGACACCGTGATACTTGTCGGCAGAGTTCTCCGCCGGAGCGTAGCCTTTGCCCTTTTGCGTGACGACGTGGATCAGGATGGGCCCGTCCCGCATCGCCTGCACATTTTCAAGGATCGGGATCAGCACGTCGAGGTCATGGCCGTCGACCGGGCCGACATAGTAGAAACCCAGTTCCTCGAACAGCGTGCCGCCCATGGCGAAGCCGCGCAGGAATTCCTCGGCGCGGCGAGCCGGGCTTTCGAGGCCCATCGGCGCAACGAATTTTTTCGCAATCCGGCGCAGGCCCCGATAGGGCCGCGAGGAAACGAGCTGTGAGAGATGGTTGCTCATCGCGCCAACCGGCGGGGCGATGGACATGTCATTGTCATTGAGGATGACGATCAGGCGCGACTTGTCGGCGCCCGCATTGTTCATCGCCTCATAGGCCATGCCGGCAGACATGGAGCCGTCACCGATCACGGCGATGACGCTGGAATCCTCGTCCTGAATGTCCCGCGCCTTGGCAAAGCCGAGCCCGGCCGAGATCGACGTCGCCGCATGGGCCGCACCGAACGGATCGTACTCGCTCTCGGAGCGCTTGGTGAAACCGGACAGGCCGCCGCCCTGGCGCAGGGTGCGCATCTGGTCGCGCCGACCGGTCAGGATCTTGTGGGGATAGCACTGGTGGCCGACATCCCAGATCAGCTTGTCCTTCGGTGTGTTGAACACCGAATGGATCGCCACGGTCAGTTCAACCACGCCGAGCCCGGAGCCAAGGTGTCCGCCGGTGACCGAAACCACGTCGATCACCTCTTCGCGCACTTCATTCGCGATCTGTTTCAGCTCCGCCCGGGAACGCCCTTTCAGGTCGTCGGGGGAGTCGATCGCGTCGAGCAGGCGGTTGGGTCGGATGTCGGTCATCGTTCTGTCGGACCTTTTGGGTGACGGCTTTCTGTCTGTCTAGTGTGTTCTATCAAGAACAAAATCGACTGATTGCAGCAGTATATTGGCCTTTTCGCGGAAAATTGCGAGGTGTTCCTTCGCCTGTTCGGCCAATAGCCGCACCCTCTGGCGGGCGCCATCAATGCCCAGAATCGTAACGAAATTAGCCTTTCCGGCCTCTTCGTCCTTGGCCAGCGCCTTGCCGACTGCCCCCTCATCGCCGGTCGCGTCGAGCAGGTCGTCCGCGATCTGGTAGGCCAGACCGAGGTCATTGGAAAAGCCTGCAAGTGCGCTGCGCTCGTGCTCGCGGGCATGTCCGATGATTCCCGCCGCCTCGGTGGCATAGGAGATCAGCGCGCCGGTTTTCAGGCGCTGCATCCGAGTGATCGTGTTCAGGTCGCGCGGGCTGTCGCTTTCCAGCATGTCGATCATCTGGCCGCCCACCATGCCCCGCGCGCCGGACGCATCCGCCAGCCGCTCGATCAGCAGAGCGCGCACTTCGGCATCGTCATGCGTCTCCCGGGAAGCGAGAATCTTGAAAGCCAGCGTCAGCAGTGCGTCGCCAGCCAGAACCGCGGTGGCCTCATCGAACGCCTTGTGCACCGTCGGCTGGCCGCGGCGGAAATCGTCATCGTCCATGCAGGGCAAATCGTCATGCACCAGAGAGTAGCAGTGCACGCATTCCAGCGCCGCCGCCGCGCGCAGGAGCGACTTTTCCGGGGCATCGAACATGGCGCCGGCTTCCAGCAGGAAGAACGGGCGCATGCGTTTTCCATTGGCGAGGGCGGCATGGCGCATCGCGCGCATCAGGTCCGCCTCCGGTCCCGAGGCAGGCGGGATCAGATGGTCCAGCGCCACGGTCACCTTGTCGGCAACTTCCTTCAGGCGAAGGTCGAAGTCGATCACGTCCGCCATCAGGGCCTAGTCGAAACTGGCGGGTTCCGTGGTCGTGCCACCTGCCCCCTGCACAATCTGCTCTACCTTCAGTTCCGCCGATTTCAGCCGCGCTTCGCAATGGGCCTTGAGGGCCGCGCCGCGCTCATAGATGGCAATCGATTTTTCCAGCTCGACCTCGCCGGCCTCAAGCTGGCGCACGATGCCTTCCAGTTCGGCAAGCGCTTCTTCGAAGCTCATCTTGTCGACGGGTTTTTCCTTCGGGTCTGCCATGTCGCCTCACGTTTCGGATCGACCGGACACTAGAGCGGTGCCGGGCCCATCACAACCTTTTCCAATTCGAATTCGAACCCGGAATTACCGGTATTCGTAGACGCGGAAACTCCAATAGGAATCGCCGCCGTCGCGCACACATTTCCAGCCGAGCTTTTTCAGCTCCGGCCTGAGCATGCGATTGAACCATCCATGCGCTGCCAGGTAGACCTTCGTATCCACGGAGGCCTCGTGCAGCTTCTGCGCGGCGTCCATTGCCCGCAGGCGGGCCTGCACGACGCTTTCCCCGTCCAGCGCGTGGCCATTCAGCCAGGCGGCGCGGGCAAGGATGTTCCATGTCTTCGGCAGATAGCGCACCTTGGGCAGCATCGGCGGCGGCAGGGGCGCTTCATTGAAGACCGGATCATATTCCGCCTGCATGTGCGGCGCCGCGCGGGCAGCCGTCTCCTGCGCGCGGATCCGTCCGGAGGCGAAGACGAGGTCTGCATCCTTTACGGCTTCCATCAGGGCGGGAGGCGCGACCTGGCCTTCGGCGAGCGGGCTTTCCTCATACCGGGCCCACCAGTCCTTGTACTGGCGCCAGTCAAGCCGCGGCCCGGCCGTGCGGTCCAGCGCAGGCTTGCCATGACGCGAGACCACGATGGGGCCGCGCCGGTTTGCTGTCGATGTCGTTTCTGGCATCGCCATCCGGTCCGTTCGTTCTAGTCCGATAGGGTCAGATGCCCCGCGAACTTCCAGCCACTAGCGAGGTTGGCCGTAAGCGACAAGGCAGGAATCCCGGCTTTTGGACCCCTATAGGCCCTTCCACACACGTTTCGGGCATTTCTCGCCGTCCATGAGCTTGCAGCGATAGAAGCTCATCAGCACCGTATCTGCCCGCCCCATCAGGTGATCCATGGGCACGAAGCCGACCGAAGCCTCCTTCGGGTCGACCGCCAGCTCACACCCTGCGCGATCCACGACATTGCCGACCGGCGGGCAGTGGCCGGACAGGAACCGGCTATCCAGCGAGTTGTCGCGGTTGTCGCCCATCATGAAAAGATAGCCCTTGGGCACGATGAACAGGACGGTGTTGTCACCCCGGTCACCGGCTTCCTGACGATCCGTCATCCAGCTCTTGCCGTCTTCCGCCGTCTCGCGCCACTCATGTGCCGTCGTCACCCAATTGGTGCCATGAGGCACATAACGGACGGTCCGGACATATTCACTGGGGAGAGGTTCGCCATTGATATAGACCTGCTCATTGATCATCTGGATCTGGTCGCCCGGCAGGCCGATCACACGCTTGATCATCACCTTGCCGGCATGCGGATGCTCGAACACGACCACGTCGCCGCGATTCGGGTCACGCGCAAAAATACGCCCCTTCGGCAGCGGCAGGTAGCGCCCCAGGCTGAAGGGCAGCGAGTAGCGGTCATAACCATAGGCAAATTTAGCCACCGCCACACGGTCAGACACCTGCAGCGTCGGCACCATGCTTTCGGAGGGAATCACCCGCTGCTCGTAAACGAGGCCGGAGAAGAGCATGAACAGCGGAACGAACACGGCGAGCGTCGCGCCCCATTCCTTCAGTTCCTGCTTGACCTTGTCGGCAAGTGTTTCGGGCGCCTCTTCGGTGCCCTGCGCGGCCTTTTCGCCATCTCGTGCCATCGAGGCCTCGCTCTTGTCTTTCAACAGGGGCCTTTCTTAGACGAAACCCCGGCTGATTGCGAAGCGTAAAACTGCCAATAGGCTGCAAATCAGGTCAGGTGGCCAGACTGTAGAGCGTCACGCCATCCGGGCCCGCAGCCGCCTTCACCTCACCGCGATAGATCAGGCAGTTGAGATGCGCCAGCGCTTCACCGGTTGCCATGCCCTGCTCGTCCAGCGCGATCTTGCGGCCGAATATGGCGACAAACGTGTCCATCACCTTGCGAGGTTTTTCCGCCAGCCGCTGTTTCAGGCGCGCCAGGGCCACCTCATGTCCGTCGATCAGGTGACGCAGGCGTTTGTGGGCGCCCCGGAACGGCTCGTTGTGGGCCGGCAGGACCAGCACGTCTGCCGGCAGGTGCGCCAGCAGCTTCTCGCAACTCGACATCCAGTCCAGCAGCGGATTGGCCGCCGGTTCGGTCGGGTGGACGGACACATTGGACGAGATTCGCGGCAGCAGCTGGTCGCCCGAGATGACAATGTTCTGCGCCGGGCAGAACAGGCAGACATGTTCCGGCGAATGGCCATTGCCGGTGATCACTTCCCAGGTTTCGCCGCCCATTTCGAACGTGTCGCCATCGCTGAGCCGGAAGAAACTGTCCGGCATTTTCGAGACGCCGCGGCCGAACCCGCCGAAGCGGGAGCGGTAATGATCCAGCGCCGCCTTGTCCCAGCCGGCCTTGCGATAGAAGCTGATCCCCGCCTCCGGTGCCTCGCGGCCCGTGTCAGAAATAAGCATCCGGCAGGTCGTGTATTCCAGCCGGCTCATCCAGAGCTCTGCGCCGTATTTGTAGCAGAGCCAGCCTGCACAACCGACATGATCGGGATGCATGTGCGTTACGATCACGCGCTTCAGCGGCTTGTCGGCCGTCACACGCGTGTCGAGGATCGCTTGCCAGGCATCCCGCGTTTCCTTCAGCGGCATCCCTGTATCGACGATCGTCCAGCCATCATCATCTTCGATCAGCCAGACATTGATGAATTTCAGGGAGAAAGGCAGCGACATCCGGATCCACTGGATGCGCGGCGTGATCTCCATCATCTCGCCATGACCGGGCGCCGCCTCGCCGTGCAGATAGTCCAGCCCGGGGCGTTTGGGTGTCTTAGTCGTGAAACCGTCCATGCCGTCAGAATAGGCCGGGCGAGCAGGCCGCCAAGCCGTCACGCAGGGTCAGCTATTTGATCGGCGTGCGCTTGCGGGGACCGAGCTTGGTCCGTTTGAACTTCGCGCCGCGCATCGGATTGACGGGCTTTTCTTCCCGGCTGTCCGGCTTGCGGTCACCGCGCGGCGGGCCGCCTTTTCCGCCCGGTTTGCCGGAGAACTTGCCAGCTGGCTTGCCTGAACGCGGTGGACGATCCGGCCGCTCACCCCGAGGCGGACGCTCGCCGCGCGGGGGCCTGTCCTGCGCGTCGCGCGGCGGACGTTCCCGTTCTTCCCGCGGCTTGCGGGGACGGGGCGCAGCGCCGCTCAGCAGGGCTTCGCGCTCGCGCGCACTGATCGGACGCCATTTGCCTTCCGGCAGGCCCGCCAGTTCCAGCGAGCCGATCCGCACGCGCATCAGGTCCACCACGCGCAGCTCGACCAGCTGGCACATGCGTCGGATCTGGCGGTTGCGGCCCTCATGCAGCACGAAGCGCAGCTCATGCGCCTTCACCTGCTCGACTTCCGCCGGTTTCAGCTTGCGCCCGTCCAGCTCCAGACCATGGCGCAGCAGGGCCAGCTTTTCAGGCGTCACATCGCCCTTCACCTTGACCACATATTCCTTGTCGACCGTGCTTTCCGGCCCGATCAGCGCCTTTGCCAGCACGCCGTCTTCCGACAGGACCAGCAGGCCACGGCTGTCCTTGTCGAGGCGGCCGAGCGGCGCGAGCTTGTTGTAACGCCCGGGAATCGCGTGCGCTTTTCCAGACAGCGTCTTCTCCGTGATCAGGCGCACCGCGGGGATCTCGCCCGGTTCCGGCGTGCCCGAGACGATGCCTTCCGGCTTGTGGAAGATCAGCGACAGCCTGTTGTCCAGCTGGCGCGTCGCCTTCTGCAGCAGGGTCAGCGTCTGTCCGGCTTCGATCTTCTGGCCGGCCACCGCCGCTTCGCCATCGACCTTGACCAGGCCCTTCAGGATCAACGCATCCGCCTCGCGGCGCGAGCAGACACCTTCCTCGGCCAGCCATTTGTTGATGCGCAGCGGCTCGGCGCCTTCATATGTCTTGGTCCAGGCCATGATGTGTCGGTTTCCTGCCGCTTCCTGTGCCCCTCTTATCGGCCCGCCAACCGCCCCGCAACCGACGCGCTCACTGTTGGATAAGCCCCGCCTCAGGCAATCACGAACACCCTATATACACCGTATATGGACCATCTATACGGTCAGCCCGGCCCGGACAGACCCCCTGTCACATTTCCCCCATCGACAGACAGGCAGGTTTCTCCGATAAGCCCGCCTCCATGAAAACCGCCTCCGCCCCCTCGCTCGCTTTTGCGCTCCTGCTGCTCGGCACGACCCTTGGCCTTGCCGGGACAGACCTTGTGCTGCCTGCCGTGCCCGGCCTGCCGGATGAGCTGGGCGGCAGCGCGGCCATGGCCCAGCTGGTGCTGGCAGCCTTTGTCGCAGGCGGCTGTATTGGCCTCATCCTGTTCGGAGAGCTTGGCGCACGGGTTGACCAACGCCGCCTTCTGGTCGGCAGCCTGATCGCTTACGCCCTCGTCTCGCTGGCCTGCGCGCTGGCACCATCCCTGCCCGCGCTTGTCGGCCTGCGCTTCCTGCACGGGCTGAGCGGCGCGGCCGCCGCCGTGTTCGCGCCGGGCATGATCCGCGCCATGTTCAGCGAGGCGGGCGCCGTGCGCGCCCTCGGCCTGATGGGCAGCGTCGAGTCGCTGGTGCCAGCGCTGGCCCCGGTCGCAGGCGTCTGGCTGCTGGCGGGGTTCGGCTGGACCAGTTCATTCTATGTCATCGCCGTGCTCAGCCTGTTCGTGGCGGTGCTCGTGCGCGCCCTCGGGTCCAGCCTGCCGGTGCCGCCGCCGACGCGCAGCCAGGGCAGCTATATCCGCCTGCTGAAGAATTCGACCTATATGCGGTATGCCCTCAGCCAGGCCTGCACGCTGGGCGGGCTGCTGATCTTCGTGTTCGGCGCCCCGGCCATGATGACCAGGGCACTGGGCCTCAGCCTGAACGCCTTCATTCTCATGCAGGTAACCGGCATCGCCTTCTTCATCCTAGCCTCGAACCTCGCCGGGCGACTGGCAGACATGTTCGGGCCGGAGCGGATGATCCTGCTCGGCTCAGGCCTCTCTGCGCTGGGCCTGATGGGACTGTCCATCTACGGCAAGGCAGGCGGAACCGATCCGCTGATGATCACAGCCCTGTTCGTGCCGGTGAACCTCGGCCTCGGCCTGCGCGGCCCGCCGGGCTTCTACCGTGCCATCCTCGCCTCTGACGGGGATGACGCCCGCGGCGCAGCGCTGGTGATCCTGTTCATCCTGTCAATCACGGCGACCGGCACGGCGATTGCCGCCCCTCTGGTGACCGCCGGCCTCGACCCGCTGGCAGGGGTTGCCGCATCATTCTCCTGCGTTTCGGTGATATTGCTTGCGTTCCTGCGGCCATTGAAGGCCGGGTAAACCCGGGAGATTTTCAGCAATCTGAATAATTCTTTTCGGATAAAAGCAGGCTTTCCCTTGTAAAGTGCCAGAAACCCCTTAGATGAGTGTTTCGACTTTTCGCCGGACAATCAGGCATCGAATGTCAGGGCTTGCCCTGCCACTTTATCAGAGACCTCCCAAACAAAACTCGAACTTCCGCGAGCCCGCATGTTGCAGGCCCGCACTATATACAGGAGTGTCCCATGACCAGTGGCACCGTAAAATTCTACAACGACCAAAAAGGCTTCGGCTTTATCGCTCCGGACGATGGCGGCACCGATGTGTTCGTCCACGCAACCGCGCTTGAGCGCGCCGGAATGCGCATGCTGAACGAAGGCCAGAAGGTTTCCTACACCACGGCCGTCGACAAGCGTAACGGCAAAACTGCCGTCGACACGATCGAAGCCGAATAGTCCTTACCGGACTATCAGGTTCAGAAAGGCCGCTTCCCCCGGGAGGCGGCCTTTTTTTTTGCGACAGCAAGATGGGCTCGCAGCCCCTTTCACCTCTACAGCAGAGGCAACACCCGGCTACCTGTAGCTGCCCACACCTTCATCTCCCGGTTCATTGTTTCCGGATCGGAACTGTGATTGCGTGATGACCGGTCGGAGACGCAGCTTTCTGCCACCGGAGACTCCATGGCATTCTGCCTGGCGCCTTCCTTCTCCGATCAAGGAGGAAACAACATGAAGACGTTGAATCTAGCCGCCGGGATTTCCATTCTGGCAACTGCAGCGATGATGCTGCCGTCGACGGCAACAGCCGCGCCGGACAAGCCCATAAACGCTGCCACCACAGACAGCGGAACGCTTTGTATCGTGCATGAGGCCGATGGCGCGCCTTATGTAGTCGACACCGAATGCAGCTGGCATACGGTCACCAAACTCGACAAGGACGGCAATCCGAAATCCTTCACCTATCAGGACAAGGGTAATTTGCAGGAAGGCCAGACAGCCCCTGACGCAGCCGTGAAGATTGCCATTGAGGGCATGTCTGTCTCGGGACTTGCCTGCACCGGCACGGAAGTCGTGACGCCAAGCGGTCAGTACTCGTCTGAACTGAAGTGCAAGTAGAAGACACTTGCCGTACAAGAAAGCGCCGCCTCCCTCAGGAGGCGGTCTTTTTTATGGCGTCGTTACTGGGTCCGGCCAGTGGGCCTATTCCGCATCTTCCTCAGCCGGTTCCATGACCAGCGAGACAGATCCGACGCGGAAGCCGAACCAGCCGACGGTCGCCGTGTTCAGAACGTTACCGCTGCCGTCATTGGCCAGCACATCGCGGAAGCGGACCTTGCGGCCCTTGCCGTTTTCCGACGGCAGGACGACGTCATATTCCAGGCGGAAGGCGCGCCCGTCCTGATAGCCGCGGGCGGTGCCGACGACGTCTTCGCGGGTGCCGGTGTATTCGCCCGGCGCGACGCGTTGGAGCCTCCAGGTCTTCTTGTCCTTTTCGCCATCGTCATAGACGAAGTCTTCGACCAGGGTGAACGTCTGGCCGTCCCAGGTGCCGGTCAGCTGGGCGGTGAAGGTTCGGTGCACGCCGGTGATCGACTTGAACTCTCCGCGCGCCACATGGGCGCCGGCAAGGTCGCGTTCGATGACAAAGGCGTCGCCTGCAGCATCGTCCGGCACGGGCGGCCGGGTGGCGCAGGCAGTGATGAGGGCGAGGGCGGCGAAGGCGGGAAGTTGCTTTTTCATGCCCCTGTTACGGCGCTTGCCGGTGATCGGATGACCGGACCTGAGAAAACCGAACCCCGCCCTGTTTCGTAGACAGAGCAGACCCACAACGCAGCTCAGGGAAAGCCTAAGCCGATCACCGACCTTGTTTTCATTCTGGGCGACCAGCTCTCGCCATCCATCTCTTCGCTGAAGGCCGCAAGCCGGGACACGGCGCGCATCCTGATGGCGGAAGTGATGGAAGAGGCATCCTATGTGCCGCACCACAAGAAGAAGATTGCCTTCCTGTTTTCCGCCATGCGCCACTTTGCCGAAAACCTTCGGGAAGATGGCTGGACGGTCGACTATGTGCAGCTGGACGATGACGGCAATTCCGGCAGTTTCACCGGCGAGCTGAATCGCGCCATCGGTCGCCACAGCGCAGACCGCATCCTCGTCACCGAGCCCGGCGAATGGCGCGTGCGGCAGGACATGGAAACATGGGCGGAGGAGACCGGCCTGCCCGTCGACATCCTGGAAGACGACCGCTTCCTCTGTTCGCACGAAGACTTCCGCGGCTGGGCCGAGGGCCGCAAGGCATTGCGGATGGAGTATTTCTATCGTGAGATGCGCCGCAAGACCGGCCTCCTCATGGAAGACGGGGAACCGGCGGGCGGCAAGTGGAACTATGACGCCGAAAACCGCAAGCCCGCCGAGGCGAGCCTGTTCATGCCGAAGCCGCACCACACAGAGACTGATCCGATCACGGAGGAGGTCCTCGCGCTGGTGGCGGACCGTTTCGCAGACAATTTCGGAGACCTGGAACCCTTCTGGTTTGCTGTCACCCGCGAAGAGGCCGAAGCCGCGCGGGCCCACTTTATCGCCGAGGCGCTGCCGGATTTCGGGGATTATCAGGATGCGATGCTGGCCGGGGAGAAGTTCCTGTACCATTCGCTCCTGTCCCTCTACATCAATGCCGGCCTGCTGGATCCGCTGGAAACCTGCCGCATGGCGGAAGAGGCATGGAAAGCGGGTGATGCGCCGCTGAATGCGGTCGAGGGGTTCATCCGGCAGATCATCGGCTGGCGCGAATATGTGCGCGGCATCTACTGGCTGAAAATGCCGGACTATGCAGGCCTCAACTTCTTCGGTTCCGACCGGCCCCTGCCGGACTTCTACTGGACCGGCGAAACGGACATGGCCTGCCTCCGCGCGGCGATTACGCAGACGAAGGAAGACGCCTATGCCCATCACATTCAGCGCCTGATGCTGACCGGCAATTTTGCCCTGCTGGCGGGCATCGATCCGAAAGCCGTGCATGAATGGTATCTCGCCGTTTATGCCGACGCCTATGAATGGGTGGAGCTGCCGAACACGCTGGGCATGAGTCAGTATGCGGACGGGGGCCTGCTTGGCACCAAGCCCTACGCGGCCGGCGGCAATTATATCAGCAAGATGTCGGACTATTGCGATGGCTGCCGGTATGACGTGAAGCAGAAGACAGGCCCGGACGCCTGCCCGTTCAATTCGCTCTACTGGGATTTCGTCAGTCGTAACGCAGACAAGCTCCGCAGCAATCCCCGCATGGCCCGCGTCTACTCCACCTGGGACCGGATGAAGGATGACCGGCGGGGCGAGTATCTGGAGACAGCCGCGGATTTCCTGGCCGCACTCGACGGCGAGTGAGGCCAGGAGTGTGCTGTCCGCTTAGATGCCGAACAGGGCTTCGCTGCCTTCCAGGAAGGTCTGGCCGCCTTCGGTGATACCGGGGACGCGGCCCGGCGCTTCGGCGAGCGCGGTTTCTGCGAAGAAGCCGGCAAGGGCGAGGTTGCGGGCGCGGGTGGCCGTATCGCTGGAGCGGGCAGCCGTTGCAGCGCGCGTCAGGAAGTGGCCGCCGATCACGTCGCCTGCCAGCGCAAGATAAGCCGTCGCTCCGGCGAGCGCCTTGTCCTGATCGCGGTCCTTCATGGCCGTCAGCATCCAGTCGGTCGCTTCGCGCAGGGCGTCAGCCCCGGCGCGCAGGCGGTCGGCGATCTGGACAAGCTGCGGTTCGTTCGTGGCGCGGGCTTCGCGGATGGTCGCGTCGATGTCGCCAAGGATCAGACGCATGGATTCGCCATTCGTGCCGGAGAGTTTGCGGCCAACAAGGTCGATCGCCTGAATGCCGTTCGTGCCCTCATAGATCGGAGCGATACGGGCGTCGCGGTAAAGCTGCGCCGCGAGCGTCTCATTCATGAAGCCCATGCCGCCATGGATCTGCAGGCCGAGGCTTGCGACATCGACGCCCATATCGGTGGACCATGCCTTGGCGATCGGCGTCAGCAGGTCTTCGCGCAGCTTGGCCGCATGGCGCGCCTGCTCGTCCGTCGCCGCATCGGCAAGGTCGGCCGCAACACCGCAGGCGTAACAGATGGCGCGGGCCGCGGCGACGCGGGCGCGCATGGTCGTCAGGGTACGGCGTACATCGGCATGATGCAGGATCGGGGCGGGGCCATCGACGCCCTGCACTTTGCCCTGTTTGCGCTCCTGCGCGTATTCGAAGGCGGTCTGATAGGCCGCCTCGCCCACGGCCACGCCTTCAAGGCCGACATTCAGGCGCGCCGAGTTCATCATCGTGAACATGCAGGCAAGGCCCTTGTTGGCTTCGCCGATCAGCCAGCCGGTCGCGCCGTCATATTCCATCACGCAGGTAGGGGAGGCGTGGATGCCGATCTTCTTCTCAAGACCGATACATTTCAGGCTGTTGCGTTCGCCGAGGCTGCCATCCGCATTGACGAGGAATTTCGGCACCAGGAACAGCGACACCCCGCGCGACCCGGCCGGGGCATCCGGCAGGCGGGCGAGGACCAGGTGGATGATGTTCTCCGCAATGTCATGGTCGCCCCAGGTGATGAAGATCTTCTGGCCGGAAATGGCGTAGGAGCCGTCTTCGTTCGGCACGGCCTTCGTCTTCAGCGCACCGACGTCGGAGCCGGCCTGCGGCTCGGTCAAATTCATCGTGCCGGTCCAGTTCCCGGCAACAAGGTTTGGCAGATAGGTCTGCTTCAGCGTGTCCGTGCCATGGTGCAGCAGCGCCTCGATGGCCCCGAAGCTCAGCAGCGGGCAGAGACCGAACGACATGTTCGCGGCGTGGATCATCTCCATGACAGCCAGCGCGAGCGCCTTTGGCAGGCCCTGGCCGCCCCATTCCTCCGGCGCGGCAAGGCCCATCCAGCCGCCTTCACGGAACTGGGCATAGGCCTCGGCAAAGCCCGGCGCGGCCTTGACGCCGTCCTCGGTGAGCTGGGCCCCGGCCGCATCGCCCGGCTGGTTGAGCGGCGCCAGCACATCGCGCGCCAGCTTCCCGGCTTCTTCCAGAATCGGTGCGATCAGATCGGCATCATAAGCCTCGAAACCTGGCAGGCCTTCCAGCTTCGGCAGGCCGGCAACAGCCTGCAGCGTGAAAGCCATGTCGTGGATCGGGGCGTCATAGGCCATCAATTTGTCTCCGATAGTGCATAAGTGATATTGGGCGCAGGCTTTAGCGCACCTGTGGCGACTGTCCAGCGGCGCACTATACTGTGGGGCAACCTGAGCAACAAAAGGCACTAACACCCATGCGCACATTCCTCCTTTCCGTTTCTGCAATTGCCCTCGCCGCCTGTGGCGCCCCGGCAACCAGCGAAGCCACGCCGGCCGCCCCGGAAACGGCCGTCGCTGAAACCACGGCAGGCCCGGCTGAAGCGCCTGCGCCGGAACTCGGCCCGGCCGGCCTCTATGATCTCGATCTCAGCCACGCCTCGCTGACCTGGAAGATCAGCCATTTCGGCCTGTCCAACTACACCGCCCGCTTCACCGGCATCTCCGGCACGCTGGACTTCGATCCGGAAGACCTGTCGGCCAGCCAGCTGGACATCACGGTCGATCCGACGTCTGTCGAGACCGATTACCCGTTTGATTTCAAGGCCGGCCATCCGGACAGCCCGTTCGACACGTTCGACCAGGAAATCTCCGAGAGTGAGACCTACTTCAATTCCTCCGCCTTTCCGGAAATCACGTTCAAATCCACCGACGTCACCGCGACCGGCCCCAATACCGGCACTGTCACCGGCGACCTGACCTTCCGCGGTGTCACCAAGCCGGTGACGCTGGACGTGACCTATAACGGCACCGCCAGCTTCCCGTGGGCACCGGATTCGCCGCGCCTGGGCTTCTCGGCGACCGGTTCGCTGAAGCGCTCCGATTTCGGCCTGGACTTCATGGTGCCGAACCTCGGCGACGAAGTGGACTTGCTGATTGAGGCAGAATTCGCGAAGCCTGCGGACGCCAGCGAATCCGAATAAGGCCACACTCATGCATGCACCATCCTCCAACCGGTACACAGTCGTCGCGATTCTCCTGCATTGGGCGATCGCGGCCCTGATCCTGTTCATGATCTGGCTGGGGTGGAACATGGATGACAATGAAGCCCGCTTCCAGCTGCACAAATCGATCGGGATCGCGATCCTGTTCCTGAGTGTGGCGCGGGTGATGTGGCGGTGGCTGAACCCGCCGCCACCACTGCCAGACGATATGGCCCCTTGGGAGAAACGCCTCTCCCATGGGGTCCATATCGGCTTCTACGCCCTGATGATCGGCCTGCCACTGCTGGGCTGGTTCCTGGTCTCCACATCCAAATTCCAGGTTTCGACCGTCCTTTTCGGCACAGTCAGCTGGCCCCACCTTCCGTTTACAGAAGGGCTGAGGGGCGGGACCCTGCACGAAATCGCGGAATTCCTGCACTCCAAGGGCGCCTGGGTGCTGATCGTTCTTCTGGGCCTGCATGTGGCAGGCGCGATCAAGCATGAACTCGCCGCCGAGCAAGGCGTGTTCAAGCGGATGATCCCCGGCCTGTTCGGCAGAGCCCATGCGCCCGGCCCGGCGCGGGGCTATGTCACCGCATTCGGCGCCGCGCTGCTCCTTTTCGCGATTATCGCCGCCGCGCCGCTGATGAAGTCTGCCCCGCCTGCACCGGCTGGCCCCGGCGTGACCGGCGCTGTCCCGGAAGAGACAAGCAATTGGGAGATCGATCCGGCAACCTCCGAAATCACCTTCTCCGGCACCTATCAGAACAAGCCCTTCTCCGGCACGTTCGCGCGCTGGGATGCGAATGTCCTGTTCGATCCGGAAGACCTGGAAGGCTCGGCTGTCGAGGTAAAAGTCTATCCCGCGACGGCCAGCACAGGCACCAAACTCTATGACGACACGCTGCAGGGCGGGGAATGGTTCGATACGAACACCTTCCCGGCTGCAAAGGTCAGCCTGCTCAATTTCGCGGCCTCGCCGGACGGCGGTTATACGGCGGAAGCCTCGCTGCTGGTCAAGGACACGGCCGTGAATGTGCCCTTCGATTTCAGCCTCATCATCGATGGCGACACGGCCAAGTTCGAGGGTACGGCCACGCTTTCCCGCAAAGCGCTGAACCTCGGACAGCAATCGGACCCCGGCGCGGACTGGGTCGCCGATGAGGTCACGGTCACCGTCAAAGGCACCGCCACCCGCAAGGAATAATGCGCCTGCGGCTTCCGGCCGGGCGGGACGGGTGGTAAGGCGCCCGTCATGACCGCCATCGTGCCCATCCAGCCGGGAACGCTCAGCCTCGCCGCCATGCACCTTCGCGGCGGCGGGCTTGTCGCCATGCCGACCGAGACCGTCTACGGCCTCGCTTGCAACGCCGCCAATCCGGATGCCGTGGTGCGCCTTTACGAGGCCAAGGGCCGCCCGCGCTTCAACCCGCTGATCGCGCATGTCGCGAATATGGAGATGGCGGAGCAGGAGGCTGTCTTCTCGGATTCTGCCCGCGAGATTGCCGCAAAGTTCTGGCCGGGACCGCTGACCCTGGTGCTGCCTGTCGCAAAGACCGGCACCGTCAGCGACATTGCCCGTGCGGGCCTCGATACGATTGCCCTGCGCATGCCGGCCCATCCGGGCGCCCGGGCGCTGATCGAGACGTTCGGCAAGCCGCTGGTCGCCCCGTCTGCCAACCGGTCCGGCCATGTCAGCCCGACAACCGCGCAGCACGTCAAAGAGGATCTGGACGGGAAGGTCGACCTGATCCTCGATGGTGGCCCGTGCGAGCGCGGCATCGAGTCGACCATTGTCAGCTTTGTGGGCGAACACCCTGTCCTGCTCCGCGCCGGCGCGCTGGAGACGTCCGCGCTGGAAGCTGCCCTCGGCGCGCCACTCATCGCCCGTGAAGAAGCAGACGAAATCTCCGCTCCCGGACAACTTAAAAGCCACTATGCCCCGAATGCCCGCGTCCGCCTGAATGCCGACGCGCCGGAGCCGGGCGAGGGGTGGCTCGCCTTTGGTGACACGCCCTATTCCGGCCTGAACCTTTCCGAAGCCGGAGACCTGCGCGAAGCCGCAAAGAACCTCTTCGCCGCCCTGCGCACGCTGGATACGCAGTTCGACCGGATTGCCGTTGCCCGCATCCCGGACGAAGGCCTCGGCGAAGCCATCAATGACCGCCTCGCCCGCGCAGCGCACCGGGACTAGGAGCAAGCCATGCACCCTGCCCGGCTTTTCCACGAAACCGACCCGGCCATCCTGCGCCAGCGGATGATCGACAACCCGCTGGCCCTGATCACCGCGATCAGCGATGGCAGGTCGATTGCTGCGCACGCACCGGTTCTTCCGCATGAAGAGGGCCTCTCCCCCGGGGGAGGGGGCCCTCCGACCCTGCGCTTTCACCTTTCCGCCGGCAATCCTGTGACGAAGGCCCTGTTGGACGGCAGCGAGGCGCTGGTCGTGTTCACCGGCATCGACGGCTATGTCTCGCCCGACTGGTACGGCATCGACGATCAGGTGCCGACCTGGAACTATCTCTCGGTCGAGGCCGCCGGGCCGGTCACGCGGCTGGATGCGGCGGCGACCCGGCAGATGGTGGACGACCTTTCCGCGGTCTTCGAGGCAAAGCTGGCGCCGAAGCCAGTATGGACATCCGCCAAGATGACGCCCGCCCGGCTGGAGGCCCTGCTGCGCGGCATCGTGGCGTTCGAACTGGTGCCCACACGCTTCGAAGGCATCACCAAGCTCAGCCAGAACAAACCGCACGATGCCATGGCCCGCGTGGCCGATGCGCTGGATGCGACGGAAAGCGGCTTCGCGCTAGCCGCAGAAATGCGTAAACTGCTGCCATGACCCAGACATTGCCCTCCGACTTCCTCGCCGCCCTCAAGGACACTCTCGGCCCGCAGGGCTGGACGCAGGACCCGGATGTCCTGTCTGAACATGCGCAGGCCTGGCGCGGCTTCATCAAGGGTGACACGCCCATCGTGGCAAAGCCCGCCAGCACGGAAGAGGCCGCCGCGCTGGTCAAGCTGTGCGCAAAGCATCGCGTTGCGATCTGTCCGCAGGGCGGCAATACGGGCCTCGTCGATGCGGGCGTGCCGCATGGCGAGATCTGCGTCTCGATGCGCCGCATGAACAAAGTACGCAGCGTGGACGTGTTCAACAATTCCATGGTGGTCGAGGCCGGCGCGCCGCTGGTGACGGCGCAACAGGCGGCGGAAGACGTGAACCGCCTGTTCCCGCTGTCGCTCGGCTCTGAAGGCACGGCCACGATTGGCGGCCTGATCTCCACCAATGCAGGCGGCGTAAATGTGCTGCGCTATGGCATGATGCGTGACCTGCTGCTGGGCATGGAAGTCGTGCTACCATCCGGCGAGATCTGGAATGGTCTGTCGGGCCTGCGCAAGAACAATACGGGCTATGACCTGAAGCACCTCTTCGCTGGCGCCGAAGGCACGCTGGGCCTTGTCACCGCCGCGACGCTGAAACTCTTCCCGAAGGTGCAACGCGCCACGGCTTGGGTGACGGTGGAGACCACGCAGGACGTGATCGCGCTGCTGGCCCATGTGCGTGAAATGGCGGGCGACACGGTCACGAGTTTCGAGATGATCCCGGCCAATGCGGTCGAGATGGTGATTGCCGACATCGAAGGCACGCGCGACCCGCTGCCGTCGAACCTTGGCTGGCGCGTGCTGATGGAAGTGTCCTTCTCCGACGAGGCCATGGCCCGCAAGACGCTGGAGACGGCGCTGGAAAGCGCCTTCGAGAAAGGCCTGATCCAGGACGCGGCCATCGCCGAGAGCCTCGCCCAGGCGAAAGCCATGTGGATGGTGCGCGAGACGATCCCGCTATCCAAACGCGCCTATGGCAACTCGCTGAACCAGGACATCTCCGTGCCGGTCAGCAAGATCCCGTCCTTCATGGAAACCTGCAATGCCCGCATCGTGGACAAGCTGCCGACGGCAGACTTCGTGATCTTCGGCCATGTCGGCGACGGGAACCTGCATTACTCCGTGATCGAACCGCCGGAGAAGACCGGCCTGCGCGAGAATTTCGATGCGCTGACGCGGATTATCTATGACACGGTGATGGAGTTCGACGGCTCGATCTCTGCCGAGCATGGTGTTGGCCGCCTGAAGCGGGACGAGCTGGCCAACCTGCGCCCGCAGGCCGCAACGGACACAATGCGCGCCATCAAGAGGGCACTCGACCCGCAAAACATCATGAACCCGAACCGGGTCGTCAGCGTCTGAGCAGGCCGGCCGCCGCCCGCACGGCCGGCGCATCCCAGGCATTGACCGTGCGGTGAATGGATGACGGCGGCACCTCTGCGTCTTCCGGGGCTGGCATGCCTGTGATGGCATAGGCGATTTCGGCATCCAGATCCGGCGCATGCCACGCGCCTGAATAGAGGCCATAAGCCTCGCCATGATGGCCGATCAGCTTTACGCCAGGTACCGGAGAGTCCGAAGCCGGATGAATCTGCGGGCCTTCGCCATAGACGCTGAAATAGCCATTGTCGGTGTCCCCGTTCTGCGCCGCCGGATCAAACACCCAGGCGGGCCGCGCGGCAGTCTCGTTTACGGCGATGGTCCGCACCAGCGGGCAAAGCTCTTCAAGGCTGGCACGAAGGCCGCCCTGCGGGCTGAACAGCGTGCCGTTCGTGCCCACTTCATAGTCTTCGAGGGATTGTCCCGGCGGCATCATGACGGCCGGCCCTGAGCCTTCCAGCATGTCCGGCCCATCCACCTGGACCGTCCATTCTCCGCCGATCTTCCGCATCAGCGTGGCCCCGGCGCGGCGTTCTTCCTCTGGAACGCCGGACCAGTTGAAGCCTGCCGTGACGCCCAGCGGACCAAGCGTGATGCGGTCTGCCAGCAGGTCGAACCGCTCGCCGACCTGCCGCTCCAGCACGGTCGCCAGAATGCCCCAGCCGAAATTGCAATAAGTAAAATAACCGCCGGGCGGGCCGGGCAGCCACATGTCCTGCGTGAACAGATCCTTGATCCGCCCCGTCTCCGTATACCAATAGACTTCGGGGTCCTGCAGGCCGGACGTGTGGCTCATCAGGTGGCGCACGGGGATGTCCACATCCGGGAAATCCGGATGCCGCAGGGCGTCGCCAAACCAGAAGGATAGCGGCGTATCCAGATCGATCTCGCCCCGTTCGGCGAGCCGGTGCGCCGTCAGTGCGACGGCCAGCTTCGAGACCGAAGCGACCCGCATTTCGTATCCGTCCGGAAGGGGTGGGGCCCGTTCGCGATGCCCGCTCCATGGGCGAAAACGGTCTTGCCGCCCTTGCGCACGACGAGACCCGCCGCCGGCGCAATCCCGTTCGCGACGATATTGTCGATGGCCTCTTCCGGAGACGGGCCATCTTCACCTTCGGCCCCGGCCGCGCGGCCACATGCGCCCAGAACCGAGAGCCCCAGAGCAACAAAACTCCGGCGGTCCATCATGCGCGCAGCCTCATGAGCGTGTCGTCCAGATCGGCCAGACGCGGCACGCCCAGCAGGCCGAGGCCACGTTCGACATCATCCTTCAGGATACGGATCGCCCGGTTGACACCCGCTTCGCCGCCTGCGGCGAGCCCGTAGAGATAGGCCCGGCCGATGGCCACGCTGGTCGCACCGCGGGCGATCAGCTTCAGCACATGGCTGCCCCGACGCACACCGCCATCGGCAATGATCTCGATCTTCGGGCTCACGGCCGCGCGCATTTCCGGCAACAGGTCGATCACCGGCACGGACGTGTCGATCTGGCGCCCGCCATGGTTCGAGACCCAGACAGCGCTCGCGCCATGATCCACCGCGCGCACAGCATCCTCGGCCGTCGCCACGCCCTTTATGGAGAACGGGCCGCCCCATTCATTGGCCATCCATTCGGCGTCTTTCCAGGTCATGGTGCGATCGAACAGATCGTTGATCACGTTCATCACACCGCGTCCGCCTGTGTCCAGCCCTTCGAAATTCACCGGACCGATCTTTGGCGACGTCAGCATCTCCATCAAGTAGCCCGGCCGGGCCAGCGCCTGCGACACCGTCTTGCGGTTAAGGCGCGGCGGCACGGTGAAGCGGTTGCGCGGATCGCGCTCCCGCGCCCCGGCGACAATCGTATCAACCGTCAGCACGCAGCCAGTGAACCCGGCCTCTTTGGCACGGTCCAGCAGCTCCTTCACGACGCCCCGGTCTTTCCAGACATAGATCTGGATGATCTTGGGCACATCCGGCGCGGCAGCCGAGATGTCGGCCAGCTTCTGGCTGGCCAGCGTGGAGGCGGAATAGGCAATGCCGGCCTTCTGGGCTGCGCGGGCCACGGCCAGCTCACCTTCCTTCGGATGGAACAGGCGCGAGGCCGCCGTCGGCGCAATAAAGAACGGCAAGGGCGATGGCTGGCCGAACACGGTCGTCGTGGTGTCGATCTTTGAAATATCGACCAGAGAATTCCACTGCAGCTCGTAATCCGTATACCGATCCACCTGCCGCCGCAGGGTGATCTCGTCTTCCGCTCCGCCGTCGATATAGTCGAACACCATCCGCGGCAGCCTGGCTTTCGCCAGCGTGCGCAGATCGTCGATATTGATTGCGGTTTTAACGCTGGCCACGGCGGGCTCCCCTTTGCCTCATGCTTTGTTTTCGTTTTACGGCCCGCCGGATCAGGGATAGGCTTGCCCGTAACAGGTAAGCTAAGGGGGGCGTAATGCGCAAGCTTCTGCCAGTCGCAATATCCGCAATTGTTCTCGGTCTCACCGCGTGTACGCCATCCGAAGAGCCGGCTGGCGCTCCGGAAGAAACTGCCGCCGCCCCCGTTGGCGATGTCCAGGCCGCAGCCCCCGACGAAACGGGAGTCCGGATGATCCCGATCTCCACGCCGAAAGGCGACTTCAAGGTCTGGACCAGACAGGTCGGCGACAATCCACGCATCAAGGTACTGCTGCTGCATGGCGGCCCCGGCGCCACATATGAGCTCTTCAAGCCGTTCGAGGACTATTTCACACCGGCCGGGATCGAATTCTTCTATTATGACCAGCTCGACTCGTGGCTGTCTGATCAGCCAAACGACCCGGACCTGTGGACCATCGAAGCTGCCGTCAGCGAGGTCGACCAGGTCCGCGAAGCCCTCGGCCTCGACGCAGACAATTTCTATCTCTACGGCCAGTCATGGGGCGGCATACTCGGCATGGAATACGCGCTCGCTCATCAGGACCACCTCAAGGGCCTGATCATATCGAACATGATGGCCAGCATTCCGGCCTATAACGAATATTCGAAGAATGTGCTGCAGCCACAGATGGACCCGGACGTCCTGAAGGAGATCCTGAACTTTGAGGCCGCCGGAGACTTCCACAATCCGCGCTATATGGAATTGCTGATGAACCACTATTACACAGAGCATATCCTGAGGCGCCCGGTCGAGGCGTGGCCCGCCGAAGTGCTCGGCTCGTTCGAACACATGAATAGCGAGAAGTATCTGGCCATGCAGGGGCCCAGCGAAATGGGCGCCGGTGGCTCGCTCGTCGATTGGGACAGGCTGGCAGACCTGCACAAGATCACCGTGCCGACACTCATCACCGGCGGACAGGAAGACACGATGGACCCCGCCTTCATGGCGAAGATGGCCGATGAAATTCCGAATGCGGAGCTGAACATCTGTCCGGATGCAGGCCACCTCACCCAGTATGATAATCCGCAATGCTATTTCACAGGTATGATCGACTTCATCGAGTCCGTGGACGAAGGAGAAACCGAATGAAGCCACGTACGCTCACCAGGCTCATTCTCGTTGGCGGGCTCCTCGGCGGCCTTGCCGCCTGCAACCCGGTTGGCCCCGGCCCGATTGCCGGAGGGCCATGCAGCTATGAGACCTCCGTCATCGAAGGCACGGTCACGGAGGTCGACGAAGACGGCGCCCTGTTCATGGGGGAAGAGGGGGAGTTCTGGGTGCCAGGCTCTTATCTTGGCAAGCTGCCGGACGTGGGTGACACGCTGACTCTCCAGCGCGAGCGCATCACCGAAGGCACCTGCACGCCGGAAATCTACTCGCCGATTGAGACGATCAAAGGCGACTGAGCGCAGCTGCCACATCCCGGTGGGAGGCGAACACGCCATGCGCCCCGGCGTCGGTGAGCCGCCCGGCGAGGCCCGCATCGGCATGGCCGCCGCCGGTGAAACCCCAGGCCGTCATGCCGGCGGCCAGCGCCGCCTTCACGCCGTTCACGCTGTCCTCGATGACGAGGCAGGTGTCCGGGCGCGCGCCGATCCGGTCTGCCGCCAGCAGGAACAGGTCTGGCGCGGGTTTGCCATTTGCGACGAGGTCTGACGAATAGACGTGCGGGGCGAAGGTCTCGTGCAGGCCGGTCAGTTCCAGTTTGCGGACCAGCTTGTCCGCCTCGGACGAGGAGGCCACAGCGTGCAGGCCGGTGAAGGCAGCCGCGGCTTCCAGCACGCCATCAATCGCCTTCAGCTCTGCTTCGAACCGCTTCCAGTGATTGGCGTGCAACGCTGTGCGGAAATCATCCGGCAGCGCCAGTCCGGCCACTTGCGCATCGGCTGCGATGGCATTGTGGAAGTCCCGGTTATGCAAGCCGACAAAGCGCTGGACGAAGGTCTCGAACGCATAGTCCAGCCCCCAGCTTGCCAGAATTTCCCGCTCGCACTGGATGGCGATGACTTCGGAGTCGACGAGCACGCCGTCACAGTCGAAGATCAGGGCATCGAATTTTGCCATGCGTCAGCGGCGCCCGAACAGTTTTTCGATGTCGGCAAGCTTCAGCTCGACATAGGTCGGGCGGCCGTGATTGCACTGGCCGGAATGGGGCGTCGCCTCCATCTGGCGCAGCAGCGCGTTCATCTCCTCGCCATTGAGGCGGCGGCCGGAGCGGACAGAGCCGCGGCAGGCCATGTTACCCATGACCTCCTCGAACCGCTCCTTCAGGGCGAGGCCCGCATCATATTCCGCGAAATCGTCGGCAAGGTCACGGATCAGGCCCGCGGCATCCATCTCCCCGAACAGGGCGGGGGTGGCGCGCACGCAGATTGCGCCTGCGCCGAAAGGTTCAATTTCCAGACCAAGCTCGGCCAGTTCATCGGCGCGCTCCACCACACGGGCGGCTTCGTCCTCGGTGAGCTCCACCACATCCGGGATGAGCAGCGCCTGGCGCTTCACGCCGCCCGCCGCCATCTGGCGCTTCATATCTTCATAGACCAGGCGCTCATGCGCGGCGTGCTGGTCGACGATGACGATTCCGTCGCGCGTCTGGGCGATGACATAGGTTTCGTGCAACTGGGCGCGGGCGACGCCGAGCGGGAAGTCTTCCGTGACCGGTGCTTCCGGTTCCACGCGGGCACTTGGTGCCACATCGCGCTCATGGGTCTCCGGCGCATAAGGCGCGGCGGACTCGGCCCATCCGCCGGGCGGAGGGGCTGGCTCAAAGCTGGACGGCGCCCGCACGGGCGAAATGCTGGCGGGGTTGTAGGCGGGCCGCGACGCGAACAGCGCCCCGGTCGGCGCACCTTCCGTGCGCACCTTGCCCAGCGCATAGCCTGCCACCGTCGTAGACGCCCGGTGCCCGGCATCGGCCAGAGAATGCCGCAATGCCCCGATCATCAGGCCACGCACATTCCCGGCATCCCGGAAGCGGACTTCCGTCTTCGCCGGATGCACGTTCACATCGACATATTCCGGGTCCAGTTCCACAAACAGCGCGGCCAGCGGATGGCGGTCGCGCGCCAGGAAATCCTGATAGGCCGCGCGGATCACGCCGTTCAGCATCCGGTCTTTCACGGGGCGCCCATTGACGAACAGGAACTGCATCTGCGCATTGCCACGGTTCAGCGTCGGCAGCCCGGCAAATCCCGTCAGCGTCACGCCTTCGCGTTCCGCCTCGATCGGCACGGCATTGTCGCGGAAGTCCCGTCCCATGATGGCGCCGAGTCGTGCCAGGCGGCCGGCTTCGCCCTCGGCCTCCGCCGCATAGCGCAACACGTTACGGCCATTGTTCTCCAGGCTGAAGGACACATGCGGATTGGCCATGGCGAGACGTTTGACGACATCGGTCACCGCCATGCTTTCAGAGCGTTCGCCCTTCATGAATTTGAGGCGCGCAGGCGTCGCGTGAAAAAGGTCGCGTACTTCGATCCGCGTGCCGGTTTCGCCGCGCCCGGTAAAGGCCGCGGGCCGGGGCCCTTCGATTCGGCCGGCTTCGATGAAGACTTCCGCCGCCTCTTCACCCGCCGCGCGCGAGGTGATCGTCATGCGGCTGACCGAAGCGATGGAGGGCAGCGCCTCACCGCGAAAGCCCATCGTGTGGATGTTGAGCAGGTCCACCCGGCCATCATTGCCGGGCGTCAGCTTCGAAGTGGCGTGCCGGTCGAGCGCAAGCAGCAGATCGTCCGCGCTCATGCCGCAGCCATCATCCTCGATCGTGATCCGCTTCAGGCCGCCTGCCTCGATGGCGATAGCGATCCGGCTGGCGCCGGCATCCAGTGCATTCTCGGCCAGCTCCTTCACCGCCGCCGCCGGGCGTTCGACGACCTCGCCGGCCGCGATCCGGTTGACGACATCGGGCGGCAGTTTGCGGATCTGGGGACGGGGACGCACGGAATCAGCCATGCGCCAAACTTAACGCGCCAGCGGTGTTTTGTCCCCCGGCGCGCGGCAGGGCCGCGCCCTGCCCACCCCTGCGGCAATTAGCCAAAATCTGTTAAAAAACAGGGAGATGATACTTTGCGCCGACTCCGGAACCCTACCTAACCCGCCCTCTTTCGACCCTATTACTCTTTGTTTTAAAAGGCTTTTTCTTCTGTCCTCGCGCTGCAGCAAAGGCGTTTGCATTGTTGTGCAGGAAAGACCAGTATGCATCTGAATTCACAGTCCGGGGCCTTGATTCTATGCGACTTTCTCTCGTTTCCGCTTCTCTAATCGTTCTTGCCGGCATGACCGCAGCCTGCGGCGGCTCCGGCGACAGTTCCGCACCTGCAGCGCCCGCTGCCGAAACACCGGCCGCGACGCCGGCACCGGAAGCCGCCCCTGAGGCCGCTCCCGAAGCCGAAACCCCGGCCCCTGAAGCAACGGCTGAGCCCACCTCCGCCCCGGCTGACGAAGCGTCCGCCAGCGAAGGCTCGCCGGAGTTCGCAAGCCTTCCGGCGCCCTACAACACGGCAGACTATGCGCGCGGCCGCCGCACGTTCAAACTCTGCCAGTCCTGCCACACGACCGCTGAAGGCGCTGGCGCCCTCGTCGGCCCGAACCTTTACGGCATCTTCGGCCGCGAGGCCGGCACGTCCGAAGGGTTCGCGTATTCTCCGGCCCTTCAGGAAGCCGACTTCATCTGGACACCTGACAAGGTCGACCACTGGCTGGAAAATCCGCAGACCTTCCTGAAAGGCAACCGGATGACCTTTGCCGGCGTCCGCCGTCCTGACGACCGGACTGCCGTCATCGCCTATCTGATGACCGAAACCGGCTACACCGGCGAATAAGCCCTCTGACGTTCAGCGGCGCACAGTCACGGCGAGCAGGATGGCCTGCTCGTCGAACTCGCCGCCGAACTCTTCCCGGTACCCCATCGACACATCCGCGAGAGGGAAGTGGTAGCCGAGTTGCGTCTCGGTCTTGATCGAGTCCGCTGACCGGCTGCCATACTCCAGCCAGACCTGCTCCGTCGTGAAGAAGTTTCCGCCAAGATCTGTGCCGTAGCCGAACTCGAACCGCTGGCGATCGCATCCGCCTTCCTGATGGATCCAGGCGGCATCGGCGAAGAAATAATAGTTGCGATCCTTGTAGACACCGCTGCGCCCGGCCGAGATGCGCGCTTCGCCGCCCAGCCCTTCACACCCGAACACGCCTGCCAGCGTCGTGCCATGCAGAACAGCGCCTTCTGCGCCGATGGCCCATCCCTTGTCGTTCGACCAGACCTGGCGCCGCGCAGAAAGACGGTAAGCATCGCTATCCTGGGTGCCACCGTCATAGCGCACGCTTTCCGCCTTGCCGGTGACCATCCAGCCGCCACCAAGGCCATATTCGCCATAAAGATCGCCGCGCCAGCCATCTTCGCCGTCCAGCCGTTCGGCGGAGACGTTGGCGCGCGTATAGATGTCGCCCTGCAACTGCGCCCACGGCCCGGCTTCCGCCGAACCGGCCATGGCGAGCGCGCCAAGACATATTCCCCTCAATCCCCGCATAAGCCATGACTAGCGGGGATTGAGGGGAGTGCCCAGCAGACTCTCCTGAGGGTTGACGCGCTAGAGATCCCAGGAGGCGTTCTGCAGGACGATGCGGTAACCATCGGGGTCTTCAAAGGTCACGCCCTTGTCGTCCCAATAGGCATTGAAGGCAGGCACGGGATGGAACCCGGCTGCCCTCAGGCGGCGGTAGGCCGCTTCGAAACGGTTCCGTTCCGGCAGGTAAAAGACAAGCAGATTGTCTTCGGTCGGGGCCCGGCCCGCGACATGCCCATGCGCGACGGTGAACTCCAGATGGTACGGCGCCCCGGGGTGGCCCAGCATGACACCGTCGAAACTGTCATGCCCCTTGAATTCATAAAGTACGCTGAACCCCAAGCCATCGCGGTAGAATGGCAGGAGGGCAGCCAGATTGTCCGTGGGCCGCGCAATCCGGATTGTCGCCTGTTCGAGGGTCATGAGGGCATCTCCCTGTTTGTGCCAGGGCAGCCTTGTCGGACCTCAACCAAGGTTCAGGTCAAGCGGGAATATGCAAAACGCGCAAACAAAAACCCCCGCACAAGGCGGGGGCTTTCTCCCAGGGTATTTACCGAACCGCTTCTTAGAGGCGGAAACGGATCTGGTCAGACCAGAAGCGCTCAAGGCGCGTGATGGTCTTGTTCAGTTGCGACAGGTCGTCCGGACGCACGCTAGCCGTCGGCTCAAGGGCGTTGGCCTGCTTCTCGAAGAGTTTCGCGACACGGGCGCGGACTTTCAGGCCTCGCTCGGTCAGGCGCAGCGTCACGGTGCGCTTGTCATCTTCGGAACGGGTCTGGATCAGATAACCGCCTTCCTGCAGCTTCTTGACGTTGTAGGACAGGCTGGTGCCGGCAAAAGCGCCACGGGCACGCAGAACGGAAGCCGGAGCTTCGCCTTCGCCAATTTCGTAAAGCAGCAGCGCCTGCACACCTGTCAGCGAGCGTTCGCCGCCACGTTCCAGATCGTCTTTAACAACATCGTGAAGACGACGGTGCGCTTGTTCAAGAAGAGAGAGAGACTTCAGGAAAGACTCGCCCAGGCTCAGTTCTGCAGTTTCCTGCAATTCAGCAATCATCATTTCAACCACCACTCAACTTTTGTTGTAGTTTGAACAGAACTACACGAGCTATCCTAATAAACTGATAAGCATGTTGGTGTTGGGCAAGTCGTTGATTAATATTCGCGCGCTTTTATTAACCGTTACTTTTACGAAACAATTTTACTTCTGATTCACGAATTCAGCCCGCGCAGGCTATGCGCAGGCACCGTCCGTTATTTCCCGGTAACCGTCAGACAAAGGCGTCGGCGGACGGATCGTATTTCGGGCTGGGGCCGTGCACATTGGGCTCAGGCCGGGAGTCGATCAGCATAAAGACGAAGATCACTAGCCATCCGATATAGGGCACCCAGGTGATCAGATAGAGCCAGCCGGACAAGTCCTGGTCGTGCAGCCGCCGCACCGTCACCGCAATCGACGGGACGATCTGGTAGAGGAACCAGAGTGCCAGAAACAGCGGCACGAAGTCATCGCCGCCATAGAGAATGACACTCAGGACAATGTCCAGGAAGAAGGCCGCGACATAGGCCAGCACGTTGAAAAGCGTGTAACCCCAGTATTCCTGTCGTCGGGCCCGCCCGGTAAAGCGGAAATAGTTCTTCGTGATACTGCGGATGAAATAGGTCCACACGCCATCGCCCGGCACGGCCAGCGGCTTGCTGCCGTAGGCTGGCGGCGCGGTCCGGGGCTGTGCCTGGGGATATGGCGGCTGGCTGGGTGCAGGAGGTACCGCCGTTACGGGAGGAGGCTCAGGCCGAGGCTCAGGCGGGGGCGCTTCAGCCTGTGGTGCAGGCCCCAGCGCATAGATGTCGCGCGCCTCATCGCCAAGGCCGATAAAGTCCACCTTCTGGCCGCGCGCGAGTGCACTGTCGCCGCGAACCTGGCCTTGCGTGTAGTTATAGCGAACACCGTCGTCGCCGAGGATCAGCCCCGGCCCGTCTGTGCCATCCGGTTTCAGGACCTGCCCGCGCATCTGCTCACCTCGAAATACAGTTTCGCGAAGACTATCGGGAATACTTGGCGGGCTTGTCCAGTCTTTTGAGCCCGCCTCAGAAAGTCAGTTCGTCTTCGCCCAGAGGCTCAAAATACTTGTCGACCATCTCCGCCGGCACGTCTTCGATTGTTGCCGGGGACCATGACGGCGCATTGTCCTTGTCGATGATGACGGCCCGCACGCCTTCCTGGAAGTCGTGGCTCTGCACCTTCCGCCAGCCGATACGGTATTCCATCTTCATGTTCTCGCGGAAGCTGGTCAGGCGTCCGCCTTCGCGTAGCTGGCGCAAGGCCACCTTGATCGTCTCCGGCGATTTGGCGCGCAGCGTCTTCACCTGGGCCTGCGCCCACTCGCTGCCGTCGGCTTCCAGGGCAGCGACGATCTCTTCGGCCGTATCGAAGGCGAAGCATGTGTCGATCACCGCGCGGTTCGCCTCGAAGCTACCGGCGGGAATGGAATGTGTCAGGGAGCGCAGGATCTCATTCAGCATTTCCGCTGCGCCGACGGAGAAATCTGCCGCCGCAATCTGCTTCATCAGGTTCGGCACGAGTTCCGACGGCAGGAAATGCGTCGCCACGCGAGCGGCCGCCACGTCCACGCCTCTCAGCCGGTCGCCGGTGAGCGCCAGCCAAGTGCCGAGTTCCCCGGCAAGGCGCGGCAGGAACCAGCCCCCGCCGACATCCGGAAACAGGCCGATGCCGGTCTCCGGCATGGCAAACAGCGTGCGCTCCGTGGCAATCCGGTAGGATCCGTGCACCGACAGGCCGACGCCGCCGCCCATGGTCACGCCGTCCATGACCGCGAGGACGGGCTTGGGAAACTCGTCCAGCGCGACGTTCATCCGGTATTCGGTGGCGAAGAAGGCCCGGGCTTCGCTGGCATCGCCTGCCCCGCTCTCGGCCAGCATGCGAATGTCGCCGCCGGCGCAGAAACCGCGCGTGCCTTCCTGGTGGTCGATCACCACAAGGTTCACCGCCTCGTCGCCGGACCAGTCCTGCAGCGCGCCCAGGATGGCGGCGCACATGGGCGTGTTCAGCGCGTGGAGCGCAGACGGCCGGGTCAGCGTGATATGGCCAACGCCGCCCTCGATGCGGATGGAAACGTCTTCAGTCATCAAATGCCCTCACTCAACCCTGAAATTTTACAAATAAATCACGCGGGCTGTTAACCCGATTCTGGCATCTAGGCGGGGTTTCGCTCAGAGGGGGAGTCTGGCGAATGTATGCGTTTGAGGTGGAAGCCCTCGATCGCAGGGAGGTCCGTTGCCAGGTTGAGGCAGCCGGGCGTCTCCGCATCGGGTGGCGTAAATGGGTGACTTGCGAGATCCGCGATATCTCGTGCGGCGGTGCGCGCATCGCTGTGGCCGAAGGTGTGGACCTTCCGGAACAGTTCGTGCTGACCAGCTGCCTGTTTGAGGGCGAACGCATCTGCCTGCGCCGCTGGGAGTTTGGCAGCGAGACCGGCGTCGAGTTTCTCTGACCGGCCTCGCCATTTGCCATCAATTCAGCGCACAGCCTTCCAGCGTGATCCGGTGCATGATGCGCCGTTGCCCGTGATAATCGTTGAACGCCCAATGCCAGGTGGAGCGATTGTCCCAGAAGGCGACCGAGCCCGGCTGCCACTGGAAACGATAGGCATTCTCCTGCTTCATGGCGTGGGCGTAGAGACGCGAGAGCAGCTCTTTTGAGGCCTCATCACTCTTGCCGACGATCTTCACCGTAAAGGCCGGGTTCACATAAAGCGCCTTCTTGCCGCTGAGCGGATGGGTGATGACCACGGGATGCGTCACATCGGCCAGCACATCGGCGGCCGTCGCATTGCCGATCCGGTTCCCGCCTGCATCGGTCGTGTTGTAGTAAGTCGCGCTGCCGGAGCCGAAGATATGCTTGGCGGAGTGAACCGCGCGCAGGCCTTCGATCTCTTGTTTCGTGGCATCGTCCAGCGTTTCGTAGGCGCGGTACATCGAGGCAAACATCGTATCGCCGCCGCTTTCCGGTAGCTCCCGCGCAACGAGGATCGAGCCCATGGCCGGTTCCTCGTCATAGGAATGGTCCGTGTGCCAACCGCCGCCGATATTGTCCTTCTGATCTTTCTCCTTCGCGACCATGGCGATCTGAGGATAGTCCGGATGGGCAGCAAAGAAACGGTTCACATTGATCGGCGCCCAGCGTTCGGCGAAGGCAATATGGTCGTCTTCGCTCAGGTCCTGGCCCCGGAAGAAGATGACGCCGTGATCGGCATAGGCTTGCCGGATCGCGTCGAACTCGGCCTCCGACAAATTCTTCAGGTCAATTCCCGTGATTTCCGCACCCACGCCGGGCAAGGCTTCGATCTGCATGGCTTCCTCCCAATGTGCCGTCTTCCGGCATCTTGGGTGCCACTATACCGCCAGCGAGCGGCATGGAAAACGGATTCCTTGGCGGAACGGAATCATACCGCCGGTATGGCCCGTTCGATCAGGCGGGTCTGGTCGACATCCGGCGAGACATCGCCATAGAGGAGGCCATTGCGGTCGCTGCTGAGGCGCTGGGCGCAAAAGGCCTCGAACACAAAGTCCGGTGCCATTTCGTGAAGGGCAACGCCCTGCAGCGCCAGTGCAGCATCGCGGGCAAAGCCGCGGGCGGTGCCTTCATGCAGGTTTCCAGGCGTGAGGTATTCGGCGAGACGGCCGACATGCGCGTCATAAGCATGGTGCCGGCCGAGCGGCTTTTTCAGTTCCGCATGTACAGCTTCCAGACTGTCCGGCTCCCGCGAGAGGGCGCGCAGCACGTCCAGCGCGATGACATTGCCGGAGCCCTCCCAGATCGCGTTCAGCGGCGACTGACGATAAAGCCGCGGCATCGGGCCTTCCTCTACATAGCCTGCCCCGCCATGGCATTCGAGTGATTCATAGACAAAGCCCGGCTGGCGCTTGCAGACCCAGTATTTCGCAAGCGGCGTGGCAAGGCGCATGAAGGCGGCCTCCTGTTCGTCCGTCGCCGCCCGATCGAGGCTGGCGCCGACGCGCAGGGCGATGGCGGTGGCCGCCTCGCTTTCGATCACGAGGTCTGCCAGCACGGCGCGCATGGCTGGCTGATCGATCAGGGCCTTCTGGAAGGCCCGGCGCTGGGACGTGTGCCACAACGCCTGCACCAGTGCGGCGCGGATGCCGCCGGTTGAGCCGAGGATGCAGTCATATCGGGTATGCTGCACCATATCGATGATTGTCCGCACCCCCCGGCCCGCCTCGCCCAGACGCTCGGCCCAAGCGCCATGGTATTCAATCTCCGACGAGGCATTGGACTTGTCACCCATCTTGTCCTTCAGGCGCATGACGTGGATGCCGTTGCGCGTACCGTCCGGCTTCCAGCGCGGCACGAGGAAACAGGTGAGCCCTTCCTCCGTATACGCAAGGGTAAGGAAAGCGTCAGACATCGGGGCGGAGCAGAACCATTTGTGCCCGGTGAGAATATACGCGCCCTGCCCATCCGGCACAGCGCGAGTCGTGTTGGCACGCACATCGCTGCCGCCCTGTTTCTCCGTCATCGCCATGCCTATGGTGACGCCGGTCTTCTGGTCTGCTGGAATGAAACGCGGGTCATAGGACGCGGCCTGCACGCGCGGCACCCATTTGCCGGCAATCTCCGGGTCGGCCCGCAAAGCGGGCACGCAGGCATAGGTCATCGACATGGGGCAGGTCACGCCCGCATCGGCCTGGTTCATCAGGATCATCATCGCGCCGTGCAGCACATGGCCCGCCTCACCCGCATTCCATGCCGAGGCCGACAGCCCGCTGTCGAGGCCGAGCGACATGAGATTGTGATAGGCCGGGTGGAATTCTACCTCGTCCAGCCGGTGACCGAACCGGTCAAAGCTTTTCAGCTTCGGCAAATTCTCCTGCGCCTGCCGCGACCAGTCCTGCGTCTCGAACGCGCCGCAGCGCTTGCCGAATTCCGACAGCTTCGCCGCGTGGACGCCGCCGCCCGCCTTCTCCACCGCACCTTTCAGCGCCTTGTCGGAGGCGAACAGGTCCACATCGCCGAAAGCTTTCGGCTGGTTGGAAACGGTGTGCGTCTCAAGTTCTGACTGGGGTGCGTAGTATTGCATGGCGAGGCCCTCCGCCTGTGGTTCAGGCCTCACCATAAGGGGCCGCCCCCACCCCCGGAAGGGGGCGGAGCGTCACATTCCTATTGCGCGAACGCCAGATCGTCGAACCAGCCTTCTTCGCCTGCCCCGGCCCCAATTGGGCTGCCGGGTGGAACATCGACTTCGGTCACGCCGGGCGTGGCGGCGGGGGCCGGACGGTCCAGATGCGCCGCGATCTTGCGCTGCAGGTCTTCGCGGGCGGCGGCATCGACCGGATCTGTCCGCCGGGTCGGCTTCAGGCGCTGGGTCATTCCTTTCAGGAAGGCATCGGCCCGCATCGTGACGCCCGGTGACGCAGCCGGGTCACTCGCGAGCGTGATCAGCGAGGAGACAAAGCGCGCCTGCTGGCGGCGGCGGATCTCGGCCTGACGCGGCGTCGGCGCGGGCGTAAAGACTTCCCGCTCCAGACCGGCCAGCATTTCCTCGAATGACAGCGCGCCCGGGTCACGCCGGCTCGTTTCCACAAGCCGTGCGGCGCGGGCCGGGTGCAGCAGCGCATCAATGGTTGTCTGCGAGGCCGTATCGGCGGCGGTGAGCAGATCGAACATCGGGCCGGTGTCACCGGGGAAATATTCCGCCCCGCCCGTATTGTAGGAGAAGGCCGCGAGCGGCGGGGTCAGCTGGTTGAGCACGCCATCCGGCAGGTCCAGAGACGTCGGCTCCAGCGTGACGAGCAGCGCCGCAAGAGCCGCCCGCTGGCGCTGCGGCGCAACGGCATGCGCCATGCCGCCGCCATCGCCCCGGCGGGAGTAGTAGAACTCATACCCGCCGACAGATTTCGCCGCCGCGGCCACCTGATAGCGATGATAGAGATAGACCGGCACCAGTGTCTGGCGCAGGCGTGACGTGTCCGCGCCCGGCTCGATCACGTCGAGACCGAAGCGGTCGAGCGCGATCTTCCGTACACGCAATGTGTTGTAGAGTTCGGCAATAGCATCCTCGCCATTGTCCCAGACGCTGCCATAGGGATGGGCCGTGCCTGTGCCGCGCGCTTCGGGATCATCCACGAAGCGCAGCCCGCTGCCATAGGCGGCGCGCAGCAGCTTGTCGCCTTCCGCATCTTCATCGGCGCCTTCCGGATATTGGGCGTAGAGCCAGGTTGCGGCGACCTTGTCCCACTCCCCGATACCGACGTCATAGGCCTCGGAAAAATCGAGCTGTCCGTTCTCGCTGACCTTCACCCAAGGCGCCGGATAATCCATCACCGAAGCGCGGTCATTCGTGGAGGCGGCGAAATTGTGCGCGAAGCCCAGCGTGTGGCCGACTTCATGCGCGGCGAGTTGGCGGATACGGGACAGGGCCACCTGTACCGGATCGTCTGCGTCGCCCGTGCCCGTCTTCGATGCGCCGGCAAGGCCTTCGAAGATCATCCGGTCCTGCCGCACGCGCTGGCTACCGAGGATAACGTTGGCTTTCAGCATTTCACCCGTGCGCGGATCGTAAACGCCGCCACCATAGGACCAGCCGCGCGTCTGGCGGTGCACCCACTGGATCACATTGTAGCGGATGTCGAGCGGATGGGCGCCTTCGGGCAGGACTTCCACGCGATAGGAATCCGGGAAGCCTGCTGCCGCAAACGCATCAGCCCACCAGGATGCGCCTTCGATCAGCGCATCGCGGATTTCAGGCGGCGCGCCGGAATCGACATAGAAGACAAGCGGCTCCTTGGCCGGGCTGGAGGCGGCGGTGGGGTCCTGCTTCTCCAGCCGGAACCGGCGGGCGTAGGACTTGCGCACCTGGCCTTCCAGCGGCGCGGAGAAGTCATAATAAGGCACATCAATCGTGCCGCTGCGTATATCGAAGGCACGCGGGGTGTAGCCATCGTCCGGCAGGCGCACCAGCGACACATGCTGGACCAGCGTGATCGCGCGGCCATCGGCGGCGGTCGCCAGAACTTCGGCTTTCGGCTCCTCACTGGTCAGCGTGAGAAAGGCATCGAACTCGACATTGTCGGGAAAGGCGAGTGCGGCGGAGGCATCCGGCATGGACCGGTCTTCCGCGAGAGAGAAGCTGCCGCCCTTCGGATTGTTCTTGAGCGCGGCTTTCACATCCAGCGCATCACGCGTGAGATAGCCGGAAATATCTACCAGAAGCTCTCCGCGCGGGCTTTCTGCAATGACGTCTCCAGACCAGAGGAAGGAACTGGCGAAAGACTGGCGCACGGCCTTCTTCTCAAGCGGATTGTCGGCGTTGGCGACATAGCTCCAGTTTTCCTGCTCGGCGATCAGCTTCTTGCCGACGCGGCGGAACGCGATCAGCGAGCCGCCATCGAACAGGCCCCGGTCCAGCCCGATGGGATTGGAGCCGAGCCCGGCGGTCAGCCCGGTCGCCTGGATGGCACGCAGCGAGACGCCGTCTTCATCCGGTTTCGGGAAGGCCGCGAGAATGCGACCGCCCTTCGCATCGGCATAATAAGGCAGGAAGCCATCAGCGCGCGTCAGACCGCTGGTCGCCTCGCCCCACGTCTTCGGATCCTCCGCCGCAGCCGCCCCCGCCCAGACCAGTGCCAGAACCGAAAACAGGAAAGCCGCCAACCCGCGCATACCGAAACTCCATTTGCCGGAAACTGGCCGCACGGTGCCGCATAAGGCAAATGGGTTCAATGCCTGGGGGCAAGGGTTTCATCGATGCCGCAAAGAAAACCGGACTTGTACCGGTTTCCGGCCTCCGGACGATCAGCTGCACAGAAAAGCGTTGGACTTTTTATTGATATTCGATATTACGCCGATCCCGCCCGTTCCCCCGGGCAACCCAATCCGGATACATGATGCAACAAGATTCGCCTCCCTCCCGCCCCATCCTCAAGCCCCTGATCATCCTGTGGGCGCTCACGCTGGCGGCACAACTGGCAGGGCTGGCCCATGGGGTCGCGCAGGCGGGCCACAGCGTGGCGCCAGTGATCCTGCCGAGCGCGGTGGTCCTGTCGCTCGTGACGCTTCCGCTCGCATGGCTGGGCCTCGTCCTCGGACAGCGGACCGGCCTCGGGGCGCCCTTGCTGACAGACCTGTTGGACAATGTACCTGGCACGGGATCGCGCTTGTTCAGACGCGCGTTGCTGGCGTGTCTTCTCGGCCTGCTGCTCGGCGCTGCCATGGTGGGGCTGAAGCTTGCGTTGCTGCCCTATTCTCCACCGGAAATGCCGGCGCTGGGTTTTCGCGGGCCGGTCGGCGGCCTGCTGGTCTCGATCGCGGCGGCGGTCGGCGAAGAGGTCTGGTTCAGGCTGGGGCTGATGACGCTTCTTGTCTGGGCTGCCTCCCGCCTGCTGCGCCAGGACCGTCCCAATCCTTTACTCATCTGGGGCATCATCCTCCTGACAGCAGTAGCCTTCGGTATGGCCCACCTGCCCCAGCTCGCTTCCTTTGATGCCGCGACGCCGTTTTCGATGTGGGGAACGATCCTTGGAAACTGCGCGGTCGGCAGTCTCTATGGCTGGCTCTACTGGCGGCACGGCCTACTCGCCGCCATGGTCGGCCACTTCTCAGTAGATGTCGTCATTCACGTCTTGCCCGCATTTTTCCGCTAGCCGGTGACAGCCCGAACAGCCGCCCCAACTGGCGGCGGGAAGCAATCGGGCCTATCACTACGAGTCGGTTTTTCCAGCGGAATGAACGGCTTATGGCAGACAAAGATAAAATCGGCCTGCGTGAGGCTGTCTCTATCGGCATTGGCGGTATGGTGGGCGGGGGCATCTTTGCGGTGCTTGGCCTTGCGGCGGATCTTGCCCAGGGCGGCACGCCGGTCGCCTTCCTGTTTGCCGGGCTGATCGCGCTCGTTACCTCCTATTCCTACGTCCACCTGTCGCGCACCTATCCGGACCGGGGCGGCACGGTGCGCTTCATCAATGAAGGTTTCGGGCGCGGCGTGTTCAGCGGCGGCGTGAACAATCTGCTCTGGGTCAGCTATATCATCATGCTGGCACTCTATGCCTCCGCCTTCGGATCATATGCGCCGAACCTGATGCCGATCACCGGCGACAAGGCGCTCGACCCGCACATCTATGCCAGCGCCATCATCCTGATCGCCACCGCGATCAATTATTACAGCATCAAGGTCGTCGGCGCGATTGAGTCCTATGCGGTCATCATCAAGCTGCTGATCCTGCTCGGCTTTGTCGGAATCGGCGCGTTCGGCCTGATCGGGAACGAAAATCTGGGCCAGCTCAATGTGGCGCACTGGGAGTCTCCGCTGACGCTGGTCACCGCCGGCATGATCATCTTTGTGGCCTATGAGGGGTTCGAGTTGATCGCCAATGCGGCGCCGGACATCAAGTCACCCGAGAAGAACATTCCGCGCGCCTATTATATATCGGTCGGCTTCGTGATCGTGCTTTACCTTGCCATCGCGGTGATCACCGTCGGCTCCCTGCCCTTCGGCCAGATCAAGGATGCGCAGGATTATGTGCTGGCGGAAGCAGCAAAGCCCATGCTGGGCCAGATCGGCTTCACCATCATCACAGTGGCCGCGCTGATCTCCACCTTCTCGGCCATAAATGCCTCCCTCTATGGCGGCAGCCGGGTCAGCTATGAGATTGCCGAAGACGATGAACTCTCCAGCGAGTTCACGCACCAGTTCTGGAACCAGCCGATCGGCCTGATGTTCACAGCCGTCGCCACGCTCGTCCTGGTCAATACGCTGGAACTGGAAAGCATCTCGACGACGGGTAGTATCGGCTTCCTGTTGATCTTTGCCGTGGTCAACATGGTTGCCGTCCGCAAGGCATCGGAGGTGAAGGGATCGAGATGGATCGCAGGCCTTGGCGCAGCACTGTGCCTTGCTGCGCTTGCGGCCCTGCTGGTCCATACGGCCCAGACCAATCTGCTGAACCTGCTGATCGCCTGTGGAATCATCGCAGCCTGTTTCCTGGGCGAATTCCTTTACAAGCGCCTTGGACACAAGCCGGGCTGACGCGCTCAGCCGTTACAGGTCTGCGTGTTTTTCTGGATGCCGATCTGACTGACCTTGCCAGTGTCATTGTCGACTTCGAAGTAGACGTCATTGTAATCGTAGACGGTGATGTCACCGCGCGTGACGACGCATCTCGGCGTGCCGTAAACGCCGCGCGCGAAAATCTGTTCACTGCCTTTCGCGACGCCTGCCGGTGTACGGAATCGTTCATCCCGCGCGATGATCCAGTAGACCTTGTCGTCGGCCCCGACGGTCAGGCCGTCATAATTGTAGCTGGTCGCCTCCGTCCCCGCGATTGGGATCGTCTTGCGCGGCGTTCCTTTCACGGCGAAGAGTTCCGCCAGCGACATGCCAAGCTCGACATTGCCGACCCGTTCACCGGGAATGATCATGTCATCGTTGAGATTGGGCGGCGCAGTGGCGCACGCGCCGAATGCGAGGATGGACAGGGTTGCGAGAGTTGCGCGGACAACCGTCATGACGGATCCCTCATGGCTTGTGTGGACACTGCACTGACGGTCAGATCAGCACATCCCCAGCCACCTTGAGGAAACTACGGCATAAATCGTGGCCAGCGCCACTCAGGCAGGCCACAATTTTTTGTAATGTTCAGCTGGCCTTATCCGGCCACCTTAATCCTTCAGCATGTCCCGGCTGATGATCACGCGCATGATCTCGTTGGTGCCTTCGAGGATCTGGTGCACTCTCAGGTCACGGACGATGCGTTCCACGCCGTAATCGGCGAGATAGCCATAGCCGCCATGAATCTGCAGCGCCTCGTTCGCGACCTTGAACGCCGTATCGGTCACGAAGCGCTTCGCCATGGCGCACCAGCGGGTCGCGGACGGGTCCTTGCGGTCGAGCCGGCCTGCGGCTTCGTAAAGCATCACGCGCGCGGCCTGCAGCTCTGTCTCCATGTCGGCCAGCTTGAACTGGGTGGCCTGGAAGTCCGCAATCGCCTTGCCGAACTGGGACCGTTCCTTCGCATAGGCGAGCGCCTTGTCGAGCGCGAGCTGCGCCCCGCCCAGCGCGGAGGCTGCAATGTTCAGCCGCCCGCCATCGAGGCCCGCCATGGCGAATTTGAAGCCGTGGCCTTCCTCGCCCACGCGGTTCGCCGCCGGGACGCGTACACCGTCGAGGATCACCTGCCGGGTCGGCTGGCTCTTCCAGCCCATCTTGCGCTCATTCGCGCCGAAGCTGAGCCCCGGCGCATCCTTCGGGATGATGAAGGTCGACACGCCCTTCGCGCCATCATCTGAGGTGCGCGCCATCAGGACGTAAACGTCAGACGTTCCCGCGCCAGAGATGAATTGTTTCGTGCCGGTAATAACGTAGTCGTCGCCCTCGCGGACGGCCCTGGTCTTGAGGCTTGCGGCGTCAGATCCGGCGCCCGGCTCGGTCAGGCAGTAGGAGGCGATCAGCTCCATGCTGGTCAGGCGCGGCAGCCATGCCTGGCGCTGCTCGTCACTGCCGAATGTGTCGATCATCCAGCTCGCCATATTGTGGATGGAGATGAAGGCCGCCGTGGACACATCGCCATAGGCCAGCTGCTCAAAGATCAGCGCTGCGTCGGTGCGCGTCAGGCCCGCGCCGCCGACATCTTCCTTCACGTATATGCTGGCAAAGCCGAGCTCTGCTGCCTTGCGTATGACGTCCACCGGAAAGTGGCTGGTCTGGTCCCATTCCTCGGAGTGGGGCAGCAATTCCTCTTCCGCGAACTTCCGCGCCATATCGCGAATCATCAATTGTTCGTCGGAAAACAACGTGCTCATGGGTTCCACCTTTGGACTATCTCAAGTATGGGTTCGGGAATTCCCCGTGTCACCGGTAATGTCAATGCAACAGATCCGATCAGAATATGTCATCGCACCGGCATCGCCGGGAGACATCGAGCGTCTGATCGAAGTCGATCTGGCGGCTGGCCAGCTGTTCGCGCCAACCGGGCTTTTGTCCGACGATGCGCTGGACGATCATGTGCCGGAAGCCGTGATGCTGCAGGCGATTGAAGCTGGCGACCTTCTGAAAACCAGCGCGCCGGACGGCACACCAGTCGGCTTCGCCCTCGTCTCGCCGAGGGGCGGTACGCTGTATCTCGACCAGATCAGCATGCACCCCGATTGTGGCGGCAAAGGCCTCGGAACCGACATGATGCGGCACGTCCTCCAATTGGCCAAACAGCGCCGCCTGAAGCAGGTGACCCTTTCCACTTTCCGGGACGTGCCATGGAACGGGCCGTTTTACCGCAAGCTCGGATTCCGGGAGATTCCACGGAAAGACTTGGCGGCATGGATGCTGGACCTGGAACGCATCCAGGCCGAAAGCCTCGATGTCTCGCAGCGCTGTTTCATGGTGCGTAAAATTGGCTGGTTGTAAGCGCCCGTTTTTGAGCGCAGGTGAAGTGTCATGACACAGTTTCCCCAATCCTTTCCGAACACCCGTATGCGCCGCCTGCGCCAGGCCCCATGGGTCCGCGGCCTTGTCGCTGAAAACACGCTGACGCCTGCCGATCTTGTCTGGGCCGTCTTCATCCATGACGGCGAAGGCCGCGTGCCGGTCGGCAGCCTGCCGGGCATTGACCGTCTCAGCATCGAAGAGGCCGCGAAAACGGCGAAGCGCGCCGAAAGCCTTGGCATTCCGGCCATCGCGCTGTTCCCCTATATCGGCCCGGAAGGCAAAGACGAGGAAGGCACCGGCGCGCTGGACCCGGACGGCCTCATCCCCCGCGCCCTCCGCGCCATGAAGGACGCCGCCCCGGGCGTCGGCCTGATCACCGATGTAGCTCTGGATGCCTATACCAGCCACGGCCATGACGGCCTGCTCGACCCCGACGGCACGATCCCGAACGATGCCACGGTGGAGCGGCTGGTGAAACAGGCCCTCGCCCATGCCGCCGCGGGCGCGGATGTCATTGCTCCCTCGGACATGATGGATGGCCGCATTGGCGCCATCCGGGAGGCCTTCGACGAGGAAGGCTTCACCAATGTGATGATCCTCGCCTATGCCGCGAAATATGCCTCCGGCTTCTACGGGCCCTATCGCGACGCTATCGGCTCGGCCCAGGCCCTCTCGGGCGACAAGAAAACCTACCAGCAGGATCCGGCCAATTCCGACGAAGCCCTGCGCGAAGTTGCCCTCGACCTCGCCGAGGGCGCCGACATGGTGATGGTGAAACCCGGTCTTCCGTATCTGGACATTGTGCAGCGTGTCTCGTCGACCTTCGGCGTGCCGACGCTCGCCTACCAGGTCTCCGGCGAATACGCCCAGATCATGGCCGCCGCCCAGAACGGCTGGATCGACGGCGACCGCGTGATCATGGAAAGCCTGATGTGCTTCAAACGGGCGGGCGCCAGCGGGATCATCACCTATTTTGCGGAGAAGGCGGCCGAGAAACTCAGCTAAAAATGGAGACAGCCAATGGATGGAATTCGACTCCGCGCAGCCAGCCTGTGCCTCGCAGCCATCGCTCTCTCGCAGGCGCCGGCCTTCGCTGACTGCCCCGATACCGCGCTGCAATCGACCGCCGACAATTTCATTGCGGTCAGCCAGCCCGGCGCCAATGTCCCCGAAATCCTGAAGACTGTTGATGGTCTGGTCGAGGCCTGTCCGACCGACCCCTTTGTGCTGAAGCTCGCCGCGATGACCTACGCGAACGCTCCGTCGCCAGACACCGCGGTTTCGGTTGACCGTTTCACGACGTCGCTCAACCTGATCTCGCGTATGTGGGAACATGTCGATGACGGTCCGTCGGCAAAATCCGTCACCGACCAGAACGGACAGAAACAGACCGTCAACTTCCTGAACCTCTATGCAATCGAGGAACAGATACTGGGTGGCTTGTTGCAAGCCGAGCTGATGTCGGGCGTCCAGTCGTCCTACACGCACCCCCCGGCCGGCAGCGACCCGGGAACGGGCTGCCGGGGCATGTACAGCACCGCTGTCTCGATCGCCTCCAAATGGGTCCGGTCGCGGGGGGATCATCCGGGCGCTTACAGCCTGATGGATGACAGGATTGCCAGGTGCGAAGCGGACCTGGCTGACAGGCGCTACACAAGGATGCTGGGCGCTCGCGCGCGGGCCTTGTTGGCGTCCATTCAACGCGATCCGCGACAGGAGGGTGCACTTGAGAAAGCCGCCCAAGCCAAAGCGGATTCAGACCGTTTCATCGAACTGTTCGGTGACTACGACTATGCGGGCTGGTCGCAAAGCGATGCTCAGGCCCTGGAACAGGCCACCGCAATTGTCCGTGCCAATCAGCCGCTTGAGCTGTCAGAGGCGGTGTTCATGTCGCCCCGGCTTGAAGACCCTGCCACCCAGCACGCGCTCGCGCTGATGCTCGATGAGGCGTTGGCGGAAGATGCACAATCGGGTCTTGCCAGCGCCTACAGGGCCTATCGCGCGGCGCTCAAGACCGCCTACGACCTGACCGGATCTCTGGACGATCCGGCCCCGGCCCGCCTCATGCTCTACAAGGCTGCCGAAGCCCAGGCCAGTGGCAAGGTCCGCGCCCCCGGCCACGAATCCCTCGAACCGCCCCCGGCCTTTCTCTACAAATGGATCAAACCGGCAGAGTTGGAATAGAGTCAGGTCCTCCGTATCTGGACATTGTGCTCCACCCCTCCCGCCCGTGCCAAACTCATCCTTAGTGAAGCCGAAGGATGACTGGCACAGGCCGAACCCTCAGCCTTCACGCCTCCTGCACCTCCGCCGGCGCCGCCTTCTGGCGGACCAGCAGGATCAGCGCGGCGATGGCACTTCCCAGCACCAGCGTCGCCCAGACGCGGCTGAGCTCAAGCCCGCCCTGCGCGTAAGGCTTGTCCAGGAAGTCCCCCACGACAGCCCCGAGCGGGCGCGTCAGGATGAAGGCCGCCCAGAACAGCGCCACCCGGTCAATCGATGTGCGGAACCAGGCCAGCGCGATCAGCGCCAGCAGCGAGCCGAAAATGACCGCTGAGCCCAGATAGCCGAGCGGTCCATCCGCGATCCAGTCGCCCAGCGCCGTGCCGAGCGTCTGCGAGAAGGTGATCGTCAGCCAGTAGAAGACCTCCGCCCGCGGCGCGTGCACCGAACTGACCGACACCGTGCCCAGCACCTGACGCCAGACAAACAACGACGCCAGTACCGCCGCCAGCAAGACCAGTGCGCCGCCCGGATAGCCGATGCCCATCGACCGCGTGGCAAAGTCGGCCATGGTCGTGCCGGCCGTGGTCGAGGCGATGATGGTCGCCCAATAGAGCCATGCATTGAACCGGCTGGCGCGAATTTGCGCATACACCAGCACCGCCAGAATGAGGCCGAACAGGCCCGTGCCGATCAGATAGCCGCTTTGCCAGAAGGATGTGGACGCGTTGGCGGTCGTCTCGCCCAGCCACGACATCGAGACGCTGTCGCCGGCCGTCTCGCCGAAAGTGGTCGCCAGAATCTTGATGATCCAGAACCCGAAGGTGATGGCGGGCACCTTGGTCAATACGGCTTTTTCGGTTTGGGTCACGCCTCAGCTCCTTGGTTGATCGGAATCCGGTGTGGCTGCTAAACCCGGCGCGTGGGAAAGCCCATAAGCGGGCGCTTAAAGCGCTCAAACTAAGCGGATATCCTATGAAAGATTCCTCCCAGGCCAGCGCCCGCCGAGTGGCGCGGCTTCCGGAATGGTCACTGCTGCTTCCGGTGGGGCTGATGACGCTTCAGGTCGTCGCGGCGGCCTTCTTCGTTGCTGACGGATTCGAAGACTGGCTGGTGGCCAGCACAAACGGACCAAGGCTCGAACTGGCGATGGAATGCGTGATCGCCGTGGCTTTGCTGACGGGCGTGATCCTCAGTTCCCGAAATATCGTTCGCCTCACCCGGGATCTGCGCCGCAAGGAGCAGGCATTGTCGCGGGCGCGGGGCGCGTTTGCCGAGCACATCGATCTGCGCTTCCGGGAATGGGGCCTCACCAAGGGCGAAGGCGAGGTCGCGCTCTTTGCCCTCAAGGGATGCGACGTGGCCGAGATTGCCCGGCTGCGCGGCGCGGCCGCCGGAACGATCCGGTCGCAGCTCAGCCAGATTTACGCCAAAGCCGGTGTGAACAGCCAGGCGATGCTGGTCTCCGTCTTCATCGATGACCTGCTGGACGAACCAGCAATATCCGGCAGCGACCCGGCCCAACCCTGACCTTTTTAGCCCCTCTTCACCCCGCCAGCCGCTCAAAATTCGCGAGCAGCATCTGAAGCGTCAGTTCCCTTGCCCGGCCCTCCGGTTTGCCGATCAGTTTGCCGAGTGACGGTCCGAACAGGCCGACGCCGACGGCAAGGGTGACACTGAGCAGGATCATGTCTTCGGCGAGGTCTTCCGGTACGCCGGCGCTGGAGATCTTTTTCTGGGCAACCTCCTGCACCGCCTCGCGCACGACGGTCAGGCGGCTGGTCTCGTCGGTGAGTTCCAGCCAGGCGGCGAGGCGCGCGGCGCCGGGCGTTTCCAGCGCATCGAAGAGCGTTTTCAGGCCCACGGCGCGGGCCTCCACCGGCGCATCCGCCGGGATTTCGATGGCCATGATGCTGTCGACCAGATCCGCGATCATCCGCTCCATCAGGGCGGTGTGAACGGCGCTGATAGAACCGAAATGGTGCAGCACAGTCGCATTGGCGACGCCTGCGGCCTTCGCCACGTCCGCCAGCCGCAGCGATTGCGGGCCTTGTTCCACCAATAGCTGCTCGGCCGCCGCCAGGATGTTGGCGCGGGATTCTTCCGGACTGCGCCGGACTCGGGGGGTGTCTTTATTCTTTATTGACATTTTTGTCAGTAGCGTTATTTGTCAGCATAAGCCTGTTGTCCAGATATTTCCTCAAGGTTCCTAGCACCATGACGACCAAGCGCACGCCTGAAGATGTAACGATTCTGCCCCGCGACCTGCATTTCGACATGGCCGCCGCCGACAATGGCCCCTGGCTGGACGGCGATCCCGTGGCCACGGCGGTGTTCAACGCCATGTCGCTGACCTTCCCGGATGGCGAGCGCATGTTCATCGATGCCGTGAAGGCCTATAAGAATGAGGTCTCCGGCAAGCTGGAGCAGGATGTGAAAGACTTCATCCGCCAGGAAGCCATTCACTCGCGTGAGCACCACCTGCTGAACAACAAGATCGACCGGACGAAATACCCGGTCGATGCGATTGAGGGACAGATCCGCGAGAAAGTGAAATTCGCCTATGAAGGCGGCCGGTTCCGTATGCTGATGGCGACGATCTGCCTGGAACACTTCACCGCGATGATGGCAGACCTGATGATGGATCTGAACACCGACTACGGCCCGCTGTTCAGCAAGACCGATCCGGCACTGGAACGCCTGTGGCGCTGGCACGCCATGGAAGAGACCGAGCACAAGGCGGTTGCCTATGACGTCTTCCTCGAAGCGACAAAAGACTGGTCGCCGCTGAAGCGCTATTACCGCCGCTGCATGTCCATGCTGATCATCACCAGCAATTTCACCGGGAATATCGCCGCTTATGCCGCAGAGCTGCTGAAAGCCGATGGCTACACGCAGAAAGAGGCAGATCGCGCCGTGAAGGCCTTCCTCTGGAAGAAGCCTTCCCTGTTCGGCATCGGCTGGAAAACCTGGCTCTCCTGGTTCAAGCCGGGCTTCCATCCGTGGGATCATGACAATCGCGAAGAGATGGCCGCCTGGAAAGACGAATTCACCCCGGCCCAGGTCCCGGCGGAATAAACAGCGGGACTGAACGGCGTTCATAGGCTCTTGCCGGACGGACAGGACATGCTACCGATGGGTGAACACTTTCAGGAGCCCCGCATGATCCGTTCCCTCGCCGCTGCCAGCCTCGCGATTGTCTTCACAGCCATCCCGGCGCAGGCCGAGACCGACTCTCAGACACTGGCTGCCTGCATGATCGAGCATTCGACCGAAACGGATGTCGCGACCATGAAGGAATTGATGCTGTACGCCCTGCAGGATCAGGAAGAGGAAGCGACGTCTTCCCTGCTCAAAATCGCCTTCAGCGCCACCAGCATCGCCACCAGTGATTGCGGCATGAGCCTGTCGGACCTCGATTCACCGCTGTTTGAAGACGCCATGCAGATCTATGGCGAACACCTCGGAACGGTGATCATGGAGCGCGCGCTTTCCTTCCTCGGGGATTTCGGCGAATAGTCGCGCGTCCGAAACAATATTCCGCTTACTGACAAGATAGCTGATGGCGAATACCCCGCCAGCAGACACGGTGCCGCTTACCTGCCGCTCAAAAAGCCATGGCCCGCGGCATTCCTGCGCGCGGGCCATATTCTGTGCGTTCAGCGCATCTGCACCCCGCAGGATGTGAGACGACGCCGTAAGACGGTTGTCAGCTGCCTCAGGCGGCCGGTTTGATCTCGACCAGCTCGATGGCGAAGGTCAGGTCCTGACCCGCCAGCGGGTGATTGGCGTCCAGCGTCACCGTGGTTTCGTTCGCATCGACCACGACAACCGGAATGACCTGGCCGTTCTGGGCCTGCATCTGGAGGCGCGTGCCGACTTCGGTCGGGATCTCGGCCGGGATTTCGGTGCGCTGCACTTGCTGGCGCATGTCCGGATTGACCGGGCCATAAGCCTGGTCGCACGGGACATTGACGGTTTTCTTGTCGCCGACAGCCATGCCCGGCATGGCCGAATCGAGGCCCGGGATGATCTGTCCGGAACCGACCTGGAAGGCCAGCGGGTCACGGCCTTCGGAGCTGTCGAAGGTCGTGCCGTCGTTCAGCGTCCCGGTATAGTGAATGCTGACGGTGTCACCGTTTTTGACCTGCGTCATGATAATTCCAATCTTTTCGGGGGTGTGGGTCATCAAAGGCCGCGTCGCTCTCGCGGGTGCTTTGGGGGTCTCACCCCACAACCTAGGAGTTCCCGCCGGGATGTAAACCCGCCGCCCGGCTTGCTTACAGCGGCTTGCGCATGTGAATGATCGTGCTCTTCTCTCCATTCGCGCCGATCTGGTGCACAGTGTGGAACGCCACATAGCCGCGCGCTTCGTAGAGCGGCAGTCCTGGCACGGTGGAGCCAAGCTCGATCGTGCGGAAGCCGGCCTCGCGCGCTGCCTGCTCGCCAAGGTCCAGCAGCATCGAGCCGATCCCGCGGCGCGTCCAGTCAGGATGCGTGTACATCGCGCGGATGCGGGCCGCCTCGGTCGCCGGGTCAGACAGGCTGTCATCACGGCCCACCGTGTGATCGCCGCCATATAGCGTGCGCCGTTTGCCCCAGCCGCCGCAGGCCACCATGACCGTCTCACCATCCTTTTCCGTCTCGATCACGAAATAGGTGCGGTCGGCGATCAGGCTGCGGTCGACGCCCATCGTTTCCTGAGCCGCCTCGATTTCAGCATCCGACAGGAAGGCCTTCATGTTCTCGGCGATGGAGGCGCGCATCAGGTCGATGATCGCAGGAATATCGTCTTCCGTCGCAATCCGTGAGCGGAATCGGGTTGGGTCGGTCATCAGGAACTCTGGAAATGTCTGTCTCGTCTTATCCGATCGACACTTTGTTCCCGAGATCAAGATAAAGTATCAGCGCCACCGAAGCGACCAGCACAAAGCCTGATAATAGGGCATTCAGCAGGACGGCCCGGTTGGCATTCTTCTGCTCGATCCACGAGCGCGGCCGGATACGGCGCAGCCGGAAAACGATCAGCGCCGACAGGATCAGCGCCGCAACGTTCAGCGCCAGCAGCAGGCAGGCCCGCAGCGCCAGGGGCCATTCGCCCGCGCCTGCAAACAGTCCGACCGCTGCGCCGGGCGGCAGCAGCGCCGCCGCGACCATCACGCCGACCAGGGCCGATGCCTGACTGCTGGTGAGAGACAGCGCCGCTGCGCCGCCCGCCGCCATGGCGAGGGCAAGTCCATCCAGCCGCACCTCGGCCCGTGTCATCAATTCACGGCTTTCGAGATTGATCGGCAGGACGAAAGACAAGGCCAGCGAAAGCGCGAGGGCGACACCGATGCCAGCGGCCAGCGTCAATGTCGACTTTTTCAACAAATTGTCGTCTCCCAGCGCGGCCCCCATCGAAAAGCCCAGAACTGGTCCGAGCAATGGTGCAATCACCATTGCGCCGATCACCGCCGCGACACCATCCGAATTCAGGCCGATCGTTGCCACGATGGTCGACAGGATCACCATCACGATGAAGTTGCGATCCAGCCGTGCGCCCGTTGCGACGTCGGAATAGATTTCCTCCCGCGTCGCCTGTTGCGATTTTACCTGTTTGCCTTCCGTCGCTTCTTCCAGCTTTGGCGCGGTCGCTTCGATGGGCAGGATGCTGATACGCCAGCCATTGCTGCCTTCCAGCGCCGATTGGACATTGTCCATCAGAACCTGTTCCACCCCTTCGCGGATGAACACAGAGATCAGCCTGCGGTCCTTCTGCTCGGTATCGAGGATGTAATAGTCCACCGGCTCAGACGCCTTCACGGCGCTCAGCACATTGTCAAAGCGGTCGCCCGCCTTGAGGTGAATGTCGAGCCGTCTCATCGCTTCAGCCGCGCCAGAAGGCTGGACGTATCCCAGCGATTGCCGCCCATGGCCTGAACATCGGCGTAATACTGGTCGACCAGCGCGGTCACCGGCAGCGTGGCGCCATTGTCGCGTGCGGCTTCCAGCGTGATACGCAGATCCTTGCGCATCCAGTCGACGGCAAAGCCGTGCGTGTAATGATCGTCTACCATCGTCTTCCAGCGGTTCTCCATCTGCCAGCTCTGGGCCGCGCCGCCGCTGATCGCCTCGATCACGGCGGCGGTATCGAGCCCGGCCTTCTCGGCAAAGTGCAGGCCTTCGGCGAGGCCCTGCACAATGCCGGCGATACAGATCTGATTGACGGACTTGGCGAGCTGGCCGGACCCGGCACAGCCGATATGGGTCATCCGTTTGCCATAGGCGGCCATGACCGGCTGGGCCTGTTCGAAAGTCGGATCGTCACCGCCGCACATGATGGTGAGGGCGCCATTGCGGGCGCCGGCTTCCCCGCCGGAGATCGGCGCGTCGAGGAAATGCGCGCCTTTCGCCTTGCAGCGGGCATAGAGATCGCGGGCAAGGTCCGCCGAGGCCGTCGTATGGTCCACCACGACCATGCCGGCCGCGACGCTCGGTTCCATGGCGGCGAACACTTCAGCCACGTCCGGATCGTCGCCGAGGCAGAGAAAGACATATTCCGCGCCGAAGGCGGCAGAGGCCGGGTCTTTCGCCACTTCGCCCTTGTGCTGGGTGGCCCAGTTCTCGGCTTTCGAATGGGTCCGGTTCCACACCACGACCTCATGGCCTTTCGCGGCCAGATGGCCCGCCATGTAAAATCCCATCACTCCGAGGCCCAGAAATGCCGTGCGTGCCATATCGATTCTCCAATTGCGCCTGTTCCAGATAGATCGAATTTCATCGAAATCCCACCGTCTCGCGTGACCTGACCTTCACCAAGGCCTGCTAATACAGGCACACCACTCAGAAGGAGAGGGTCCGAGCGAGCAGATGGCTTATGCCACTTACTCTTCACGAAGCGCGGGCAGAATGCCCGTTGCGCCCGCCCGCAAGGCAGGCACCTGGAAGATGGCTTATGCCGACTTCCTGACCGCCCTCATGGCGTTTTTCCTGCTCATGTGGCTGGTCAGCGGTGTCTCCGCCGACGACCGGGCAGAGATTGCCGACTATTTCCATAATCGCACACCCGACGCCGCCACGGCCGTGGCTGTCCAGTCCGGCCCGTCGGCGGCCGACCGCGTGTTCAGCGCGCTCAGCGAAAATCCCGCCCTGATGGCTGCAGGGTCCAGTGTCATGCTGGCGAAGCAGGCCGACGGCATCCGGATCGACCTTGTCGACACGGCCGAGCGCCCGCTGTTCGACCGCGCCGATGGCCATTTCACCGAAACCGGCCTGGCGCTTGCCCGCGACACCGCCACCGCCCTGCTCGGCACCGACGGCACGCTGACCCTTGAAGGGCACACCGATGCCTTCCCGAGCCTGACGCCCGGCTATTCCAACTGGGAGCTGTCCTCGGACCGCGCAAACGAGGCGCGCCGCGTCTTCGAAAGCGCCGGGATCGCCCCGGACCGCATCCGCGGCGTGGCCGGTCTTGCCGACACGCGGCCGATTGCCTCCGGTCAACCCCACTTGCCCGTTAACCGGCGGGTCAGCATACTGGTACAAGTAGAGGGTTAATGCCCTTCCGGTTTCCGGGGGCCATACCAGAAAGTCCCGGAGCCCTGATGCTCGCAGAATTCCTGTCCAATTGGCCTATGTGGGCGAGCCTCGGCGTCGTCATTGCCGCCATTTGTTTCTACATGCTGGACCGCTGGTCGATGGAGCTGGTCTCCGTCTGCGTGATCGCGGGACTGCTGGTACTGTTCACCCTGCCTGGCGCACATGGCGAGGATGGCACCCCGATCAGCGCGCAGGACCTGCTCTCGGGCTTCGGCAATCCGGCCCTGATCACCATCATGGCGCTGCTGGTCGTCGGCCAGGGCCTGTTCCAGACCGGCGCCCTCGAAGGCCCGACCAAGGCCCTCCTGTCCGGCTATGACCGCCGCCCCAGGGTGACGCTACTGCTGGCTTTCCTGGCCGTCTTCGTGATCAGCGCTTTCGTCAACAATACGCCGATCGTTATCATGTTCCTGCCGGTGATGAGCGCCATCGCCCACCGGATGAAGTCCTCGGCCTCCAAGCTGATGATGCCGCTCAGCTTCATTTCCATCTTCGCCGGGATGACCACGCTGATCGGGACATCGACCAACCTGCTGGCCGCCGAAGCCTTCGACCGGCTGGAAGGACGCCAGCTCGGTTTCTTCGAACAGTCGCCGATGGGTCTCGTCCTGGCCGCCGCCGGCATGGTCTATCTCTTGATCTTCTCGCGCTTCCTGCTGCCGGTCCGCGAGGGCCTGACAGAAGACATCGCGCCGACCTCATCGAAGCAGTTCCTGACCCAGATCGAAGTCACGCAGGGCCACTTCCTGGAGGGCAAGAAGCCCGTCGCCGGCATGTTCACGGACCTGCCGGACATGACCGTGCGCATGATCCAGCGCGGCGAGCGCGCTTTCCTGCCGCCCTATGAGGACATCACGCTGCGCCCCGGCGACCTTGTCATCGTTGCCGCCACACGCGCCGCCCTGCAGAACGTCCTCTCCAGGCAGCCGGACTTCCTCCAGCAGGTCTGGCAATCTGCCGGCGGAGACCTGGACGACAGCGGCAAGCCGCGCCGCCTGTCCCTGACAGAAGCCGTCATCGCGCCCGGCTCCCGCATGGTCGGCCGTACGGTGGAGATGCTGGGCTTCCGCCGCCTGACCCGCGCGGTCACGCTCGGTATCCAGCGCCGCAGCCGCATGATCCGCACAAAACTGGGCGAGATCCGGCTCGAATCCGGCGACACGCTGCTGCTCTGCGGCCCGCCCGATGCGTTCCTGGAGATGCGCCAGAGCCGCGACCTGATCCTGCTGGAATGGTCGCAGACCGAAATCCCGCTGACCACGAAGACGCTGGCCGCCCGGGCCATCGCCCTCGGCCTGGTCATCTCCGCTGCGTCCGGCCTGTTGTCGATCCTGCATGCTTCGGTGCTGGGCGCCGTGGCCATGCTGATCACCGGCTGCCTTAACTACCGTCAGGCCAGCCGCTCGCTGGACCTGCGCATCTTCCTCGTCATCGGGGCCGCGCTCGCCATGGGCATGGCGCTGGAGAAGACCGGCGCGGCCTCCGCCATCGCGCACATGGTGGTCAATGTCGCCTCGCCCTATGGCACGCTGGCCGTCCTGTCGGCGCTTTTCCTGGCGGTCGCCATCCTGACGAACCTGCTGTCGAACGCCGCCACGGCCATCCTGTTCTCGCCGATTGCGCTCTCAGCGGCGCACGAGCTGAACGCGGCGGACCCGCTGCCATTCCTGCTGGCGGTGATCTACGGCGCCAATTGCAGTTTCGCGACACCGATCGCCTATCAGACGAACATGCTGGTTATGGGCCCCGGCCATTACCGGTTCAGCGACTTTGTCCGCTTCGGCGGACCGCTTGTTTTCGTGCTTTGGTGCGTGTTTACGCTCTTCGCCCCTTGGCGGTTTGATCTGTAAGTGTAGTGTCAGACACATGAAATTTACGGACTCGAAGATCCTGCCCCCCGGTCTGGAGCGTTCGTTGCGTTTTTACGTAACGAATCCGAGCCCTTGTCCGTATCTGCCGGGCCGGCGCGAGCGCAAGGCGTTCACGAATCTCTCGATCACCGAATCGGATCTCGTCCACAATCTGCTCAGCCAGTCGGGGTTCCGGCGCAGCCAGACCATCGCCTACCGGCCGGCCTGCCCGCGCTGTAATGCCTGCCGCAGTGTGCGCGTGCCGACGCGGGACTTCATCCCGTCGCGCAATGACCGGCGGGCCATGCAGCGCAATGGCAGCCTTGTGCGCCACCAGGTCGAGGCCGAACCGACGCGGGAGCAATACGCCCTGCTGAAGGCCTATCTGAAAACCCGCCACGATGGCGGCGGCATGTCGGACATGTCCTATCGCGACTATGCGGCCATGGTCGGCGAAAGCCCGGTCAAAAGCCTGATCTTCGAATACCGTGACGGGCCGGAAGACGACGCGCCGCTGGTCGCCTGCTCGATCACCGATGTGCTGCATGACGGCTTCTCGATGGTCTACACATTCTTCGACCCGGAACTGGAGAGCCGCGGGCTCGGCCATTTCATGATCCTGGATCATATCCGGCATGCGCAGGACCTCGGCCTGCCGCACGTTTATCTGGGCTATTGGGTCAAGGGCAGCCCGAAAATGGATTACAAACGCCGTTACAAACCGCTCGAAGTGCTCGACGGAGACCGCTGGAGGCTGCTCCGCGACGACGAATAGGTCCGCAAAGAGACCGGGTCCGGGGCGCCCAGACGGGTAATGGGGGAAGGAAACGCATGATCAACAGACGTAACCTCGTTGGCGCGGGCGTGCTTGGCCTTGGCGGCGCAGCAGCCGCCTTTGCCAATCCCAGCACCACCCCGCTGGCCGGCACCCCGGCGATCACCCGCAACCGCCGCCGGCTGAACATGGTCACCACCTGGCCGAAGGGCCTGCCCGGTCTCGGCGAAGCAGCCGAGCGCGTTGCCCGCCGCATCATGGCCGAGACCGATGGCGTGATCGAGGTGAAGGTCTTCGCCGCGGGCGAACTGGTCCCGGCTTTCGAATGTTTCGACGCGGTCGCGAACGGCTCGGCCGACATGTATCACGGCGCCGAATATTACTGGACGGCCAAATCCCCCGCCTATCCCTTCTTCACCGCTGTGCCCTTCGGCATGACGGCGCAGGAGATCATGGGCTGGATCGATTTCGGCGGCGGACAGGAACTCTGGGACGAGCTTTCCGGCCAGTTCGGCGTGAAGGCGTTCCAGGCGGCCAATTCCGGTCACCAGATGGGCGGCTGGTTCCGCAAGGAGATCAACAGCCTCGACGATCTTGTCGGCCTCAAGATGCGCATTCCGGGACAGGGCGGCGACGTGCTGCGCGCGCTCGGCGGCTCGTCCATCGCCATTCCGGGCGGGGAAATCTACCAGTCGCTGCAGACCGGCGCCATCGACGCGACCGAATGGGTCGGCCCGTGGAACGACTATTATCTCGGCTTCTACCGGGAGGCGCCCTATTATTACGGCCCGGGCTTCCATGAGCCCGGCTCCAGCCTCGCCTGCGGCATCAACCGGCGCGTCTGGGACAATTTCTCGCCGGGCGAACAGGCCGTCATCAAGGCCGCCTGCGAAAGCGTGAACCACACTTCGCTGGGGGAGTTCACCTATCAGAACTCGGTCCATCTCGACCTCCTGGTCAACGAACACAATGTGCAGCTGCGCAGCTTCCCGCCGGAAGTCGTCACCGCCATGGCCGAAGCGGCCTGGGACGTGCGCGCCGCCTCCGGCAAGGACGGGATCGAGAAGCGTATCTATGAGAGCTTCGAGAAATCGCTGAAGCTGATGCGCGGCTGGTCGACGATTTCGGACGGCGCCTATTATGCCGCCCGCGACGCAAACAAATAGCCGGGCAGCCCGTCATGGATCCGGCCTTCTTCCTTCACCTCGGCGCCATCCTGAAATGGATTGGCATCGCGCTGTTGCCCGTCTTCCTTCTGCCGCTGATCACGCTGGTCGTGCCGGGTCTGGTCGAGGGCCTGTCGAAACGCGTCAGCGCCATCATCGATTCCATCAGCGGCATCGCCCTCGGCGGGGCCATCGCCAGCGCGCTTCTGCTGGTCCTGTTCCAGCTCTCCGTGGTCGTGCTGAGATACACCTATGGCATCAGCTTCACATGGCTGAATGAGCTGGTGATCTATGCTTTCGCGGCAATGTTCATGCTCGGCTCGGCGGCGACGCTGCGCGATGACGGACACGTCCGGGTCGACATCCTGCGCCCGCGCTTCGGCGCCGATGGCCGCAACTGGATCGAGCTGGCGGGTATCTATTTCTTCCTCTTCCCGATCTGTATCCGCCTCCTGACGACTGGCGAACAGGGTCTTGCCCGCGCCTGGTCGCTGTTCGAGGGCTCCAGCGAGTCCGACGGCCTGCCCTTCCTGTACCTGTTCAAGACGCTGGTCCCGGCCTTTGCCGTGCTGATGCTGGCGCAGGGCCTGTCGGAAGCGCTGAAGGCGGCGCTGCGCCTGACCGGCAAGCTGGAGAACGAAGCCCCGGCCACCTCCACGACGGAGAGCGCCCATGGAGCTTGAGATCATCCTTGCCCTGCTCATGTTCGCCAGCGCCATCGGCGCGCTGCTGATGGGCTATCCCGTGGCGCTGACGCTTGGCGGCGTCGCACTGATCTATGCCCTGATCGGCATCGGCCTCGGCGTCTTCCCGGAACCGCTGCTGCGCTCCCTGCCCAGCCGCATCCAGGGCGGCTCGATCATGCAGAACACGACGCTGATCGCCGTGCCCCTGTTCGTGCTGATGGGCGTGGTCCTCGAACGCTCGCGCGTGGCCGAAGACCTGCTGCATATCGCCAGCCGCCTCCTCGGCAAGCTGAATGGCGGCCTCGGCTATGCCGTGGTCCTCGTCGGTGCCCTGCTCGCCGCTTCTACCGGGATTGTCGGCGCGACCGTCATCACCATGACGCTGATCGCCCTGCCCACCATGCTGAAGCAGGGTTACGACCCCCGCCTTGCCAGCGGCACCATCGCCGCCTCCGGCACGCTCGGCCAGATCATTCCGCCGTCCATCGTGCTGATCCTGCTGGCCGATGCGGTCTCCAACGCGGCCAGCCAGGCCAGCCTGTCGGGTGGCGGCAAGTCGCTCGTCGTCTCCGTCGGCGACCTGTTCGCGGGCGCGCTGATCCCCGGCATCCTGCTGGTCGGGCTTTACCTCGCCTGGATCGCGTTCAACGCCGTGACCCAGCCGAAGCGCTGCCCGGCGGTGACCGTGGATGATGACACCGCCCCGCTCAGTTTCAAGGAAGTCGCCTTCGGCTTCGGCGCGCCGCTGGCGCTGATCTTCGCCGTGCTCGGCGCCATTCTCGGCGGCGTGGCTCCGCCGACAGAGGCTGCGGCCATCGGCGCCTCGGGCGCCATCCTGCTGGCCGGTCTGCGACTCGCCCGCGAAGCCGGCAGCCGCCTCGCCCCGGTCATCCTGGCGGGCCTCGCCAGCCTCATCCTCGTCCTCATCGTGCGCAACACGATGGACCTGCGCCTCGGCGTGGAACAGATGAGCGCCGCCAACATGGCCGGCGTGACCCTCACCCTGCTCGCCACCCTCATCTTCTTCGCAGCCATCGGGGCCGGCCTGCTCGTCCTGCGCCGCATGCGCCAGCTGATGCCTGCGCTGAAATCGGCGACGCACATCACATCGATGGTCTTCCTCATCCTGATCGGCGCATCCCTCTTCAGCCTTGTCTTCCGCGGCTTCGGCGGCGACGACATTGTGAAGGACGTGCTGCACGCCATGCCGGGCGGCCGCTGGGGCGCCCTCCTGATGACCATGATTGTCATGTTCGTGCTGGGCTTCTTCCTCGACTTTATCGAGATCGTGTTCGTGGTCGTGCCGCTGGTCGCCCCGCCGTTGATCCTGCTCGGCTTCGACCCGGTCTGGCTGGCCATCCTGATGGCGCTGAACCTGCAGACCAGCTTCCTGACGCCGCCCTTCGGCTTTGCCCTGTTCTACCTGCGCGGCGCCGCCCCGCCGGAAGTCAGCACAATGCAGATCTGGCGCGGGGCCATCCCGTTCATTGCGCTGCAGCTGATCATGATCGCGCTGGTCGCCACCCTGCCGGGCCTCGCTACCTGGCTCCCCTCGCTCGTCGCCAAGTAATCCACCAAGAAGTATTTCTCCCATGGGACAAGACATCGATCCGTTCCGCGCGATCACGATTTCCAAACGCGCGCATGAACTGAAGGAAGAGGGCCGCAGCATCCTGCATATGGAGTTCGGCCAGCCCTCCACACCGGCCCCGAAAGCCGCCATCGCGCGCAGCCACGAGGTGCTGGACACAGACCCGATGGGCTACTGGGAAAGCCAGCCCCTGAAGGCGCGCATCTGCCAGCACTACAAGGACATGTACGGTGTGGACCTGACACCTGGCCGGCTGGCCATCACGAACGGCGCCTCGCCTGCCCTTGTGCTGGCGCTCGCCACGGCCTTCTCGCCCGGTGACCGCATCGCCTTTGCCCGGCCGGGCTATGTCGCCTATCGCAACACGGTCCGTGCCCTGAACTTTGAAGGCGTGGAAATCCCTTGCGGCGAAGACACGCGCTACCAGCTGTCCGCCGCCGCCCTCGACGCGCTGGACCCGGCGCCGCAGGGCGTCATCATCGCCAGCCCGGCGAACCCGACCGGCACGATCATCCCGGCCTCGGAACTTGCCGCCATCGCAGAGGTGGCCAAGGCAAAAGGCATCCGCATCATTTCAGACGAGATCTATCACGGGCTGAGCTTCGGGCCGGAGATCCATTCCATGCTGGAATATGCGCCGGATGCCTTCATCGTGAACTCTTTCTCGAAATACTTCTCCATGGCGCCCTGGCGGCTCGGCTGGCTGGTCTCCCCGCCGGACATGACCCGCCGCACCGGTGCCTATATCGGCAACCTGTTCCTCACCGCGCCGTCGCTGTCACAGCATGCCGGCCTTGCCGCCATGGACGCGCGCGAGGAGCTGGACGGCCATGTCGAGGTCTACCGCCGCAACCGCGAACTGATGCTGGAAGCGCTGCCAAAGCTCGGCCTCGAAAAGATCGCCCCGCCGGATGGGGCTTTCTATATCTATGCGGACGTTTCCCGCTTCACCGATGACAGCCTCGCCTTCTGCCTGAAGCTGCTGGAAGAGACCGGCGTCGCCACAGCCCCCGGCGTCGATTTCGACCCCGTGGACGGCAAGCACCACATGCGCTTCTCCTTCGCGCTTTCCACGCCGCAGATCGAGGAAGCCATCGCGCGTCTGGTGCCGTGGTTCGGCGCGCTATAGTCCGGCGTCACCATGGCGCTGTCATGACAGGCTATTCGCCGTCTTCCGGCCAGCCGCCCGGTGGCGGCAAGGCGCTCGCCACTTCGCGGTAGGGTTTCCACTGGCCATCCGAATTGCGAAGGATCAGGAGATAGGAATTCCGGACCTCGACCCGTTCTTCCGTCCCCTCTGGCTGCCAGGACTGGATCGTGGTGCCGCGTTCGAACGTCCACTCCTGATCCATCATCACGAACTCCTGCGGCGAAATCTCGATCCGGTATTCCGGCGCAAGACCTTCGCCCGCCGCCGCGTACATTTCGAGATGCCCGGCGCTGCCTGCGCCGATCATCACCGCATCCGGGTCCACAATCTCCGCCAGCGCCGCAAAATCCGATGCCGCCATCGCCGCCATGAAACGCGCCCGCGTCGCGTCGACTTCACCGCGGGCTTCCTGCTCCGATTGCTGCGGGGCCGGGGCTGGTTGCAGGCTGGCACAGGCGGTAAATGACACCATGCCCAGAGTGGCCAGCGCCGCGGACAGTCCATGCCATGTGCGAAATGATGCTGAATTCATTGGTCGTCCCTCCGTGTTCGCCAGATGGTACGGCGCATTTCCCGCGGCGCAATAGCTGAACCGTCACCTATAGTCCGGTATAGTCATGATTGGTCATGGTTAGTCAGGATAAGTCATGGCGTAGACGGATGTAATCCGCCGCCAGTCACCTAAACACATGGCCGTGTCATCCTGGAGTTTGCGCAGCGCTTATCCGGGATGACACGTTGAGGGGGCTTATCCACCAACTGGCAGCAGTGAACCTGCAGCAACCATTGCCCCAAAAAGAAACTTATCCGACACCTCCGTGGCCTGACGTATATTGCACGCCATGTCACTCTTTCATCCACCCGCCTGGTTCCCGCCGCAGCTCGCCCTCCTCTGGCCCCTGATCTGGGTTCAGGTGCTGATGCTGCGCGCGCAGATCCGGGCCGCTTATGGACGCGGCGTGGTGTATCGCTGGAGCGTGACGGACAATCTGCGCGTCTATCTGGTCAGCATTGAATGGATGCCGGGGCAGAAGAAAGAGCACGCGATCCTGAAACCCGCAGCCCATGCCTCTGATCGTCTCGCCGCCGCGTGCGACGGGCGAATGGCTGTGCCCACATATACCGCACTTGTGCCCCGCCTCGCGCGGGCCTGTCTCTTGCGCGCGGCGCACCTTGGCTCGCCTGCACCTGCTGCCGGGACATTTCTCCTGCCCCTGCCGGACACCTGACCGGCGAAACTGACCTGAAAACTCAGATCACCCCCTAAGCGCCTTCACGGGCGTTATCGGTGCTGGCGCGCCTATTCAGCCCTGCCACAATCATAATCCGCCACCGCACCGCCATCCGGTGTGCGTTCGACAGAGACGAGCGTGCAGCCTTCCGGCGCAGCGGCTTCGGCGGCGGCTTCAAGGTCTGCCTCGGTGGGCGGGCCGGCGCTGGCGATATTGAAATTGCCATCGGTCTTCACCGTGAATTTCAGCTTGAAGCCCTGGCCTTCGGCTGGCGCGGCGAAGAACTGGTAATTGCCGCCATAGACATTCTGCGGCGCGAGGCCATTCCAGCTCGATGCGCTCCAGCTGCCGCTGCCACCACCGCCGGATGCACAGCCGGATACAAAGGCGGCGGCAATCAGGATTGCCGCCGCGCCGATAGAACTTTTCATGGTCACCTCCCGTGTTCAGCAGGAGGCTAGCACATCCCGGCTTTGCCTAGAACTTGACTTCCGGCGGTGTGCTGAGGGCCTCGCGGCCTTCGACGCCGACATCGAAGAAGTCGCGGCCTTCGAAATTGAACATGCCGGCAATGATGGAGCCCGGGAACTGTTCGCGGGAGGTGTTGTAGTCCTGAACGGCCGAGTTGTAGAAGCGGCGCGCCGCGGCCAGCTTGTCTTCGATGGCGGAAAGCTCGTTCTGCAGCTGGATGAAGTTCTGGTTGGCTTTCAGGTCCGGATAGGCCTCGGCGAGGGCGAACAGCTTGCCGAGCGATGCGGTCAGCATGCCTTCAGCCTGGCTCATTTCTCCCGGTGTCGAAGCGCTCTGCGCGGCGTTGCGGGCGGCGATCACCTGCTGGAAGGTTTCCTGCTCGTGCTTGGCATAGCCTTTGACCGTCTCGACCAGGTTCGGGATCAGGTTCTGGCGCTGCTTCAGCTGCACATCGACATCGGCAAAGGCCTGATTGACCCGCTGCCGCTTCATCACCAGCCCGTTATAGATAAGGATGATAAAGCCAAGAACGGCAACGATAATACCGAGACCAATAAGCATGGGTGTCCCTCCGGAAAGCCTTGTTCATCAACGCCTAAACGCCGCCGCCGGATCGTGCAAGAGAAAGCGGGCCGGTCATGCCGCAACCTGCGCGATTTGCGCGCTTGACCGCCGGGCCCGGCTTGGTCACGGATAAATTATTGCAGAGGACAGGCTCATGGCAGAATCCCCACCGCATTCCGACGAGTCCTACATTCACGTGGAACACCACTATTTCCAGCGGATCGGCTGGCTGCGGGCGGCGGTTCTGGGCGCCAATGACGGCATCCTGTCGACTGCGGGTCTCGTAATCGGGGTCGCCTCGGCGGAAGCCTCGACAGGCGCCATCCTGACAGCGGGCCTCGCCGGCCTTGTGGCGGGCGCGATGTCGATGGCGGCCGGCGAATATGTCTCCGTCTCCTCTCAGGCAGACCTGGAGAAGGCAGACCTCGAAATCGAGCGGGCGGCCCTGAAGAGCCACCCGGACGCCGAGCTGGAAGAGCTGACCGGCATCTACATAAATCGCGGCCTGACGCCGGAGACCGCCCGCGAAGTGGCCCGGCAGCTGACCGAGCATGATGCCCTCGAAGCCCATGCCCGCGACGAGCTCGGCATGAGCGATGCGGTCGCCGCCCGGCCGGTGCAGGCGGCCTTCAGCTCCGCCGCCAGCTTCACCATCGGCGCCATCCTGCCGATCCTCGCCGCCCTGTTCGCGCCGGCTGGACTGATTACGCCCGTCGTGGCGGTGGTCTCGCTGATCAGCCTCGCAATCCTCGGCGCCCTCTCCGCAAGGGCCGGCGGGGCCAGCAAGCTGAAAGCCGCCTCCCGCGTCGTTTTCTGGGGCGTTGCAGCGATGCTGGTAACCGGGGTGATCGGCCACCTCTTCGGCACCGTGGTCTAGACCGCAGCCGGAAACCACGCGTAAACGGAACCCGGCGCAGTCTGATCCATTCTGTTCCGGAGTTGGAAGGAACCTCGCCGGTTTGCTGCAGGACATCTTCATCAGCCTGACGACGCTCGCCCTGCTGGGTGTGCTGATGCTGCCGCGCGTGAGAGACGCCCGCGCCTGGCGTGCCACGGTCACGCCGCTCGCCTCCATCATCGGCAGCGGCTTCCTCGTGCTGGGGCCGATCCTGTCCCATTCCTACGGCCAGTACGCGCCGATGATGATGCTGTTCCTGTGCCTTGCGGCCTACGCATTCGGCGCGGCGATCCGGTTCAACATCGCCAATATTGCCGTCCGGCCGAACCGGAGCGCACCGGAACGGCGGACCGAGTATTTTGCCTCCTGGGCGCTCTCGCTGGCCTACTGTATTTCGGTTGCCTACTACCTGAACCTGTTCGGCGCCTTCGCCGTGAAGATGACGCCGCTTAACTCCCCGGCCATGGCCAAGGCCGTGACCAGCGCGGTGCTGTTGCTGATCCTCTCGGTTGGCTGGCTGCGCGGCTTCTCGGCGATGGAGAAGATGGAGCAGGCCGCCGTCAGCCTGAAGCTCGCCATTATCGGAGGGCTTCTGGCCGGTCTCAGCGTCTACTTCTTTCATCAGGCGGACCAGGGCCAGCTCACCTTCTCGGCGCCGTCGCAAACCGGCTGGACCGGCATGGCCCTCGCCTTCGGCCTGATCATCACCGTGCAGGGCTTCGAGACCTCCCGCTATCTCGGCGACGAATACAAGCCGGAGATGCGGATCCGTTCCATGCGCTATGCCCAATGGCTCGCGACGGCCATCTACATGGCCTATGTCATCCTGCTGACCTACGCCTTCGACGCCAAAACCGTCCCGCTGACCGAGACGGCGATTGTCGACATGATGAAGATCGTGTCCATCCTCCTGCCGGCCCTGCTGATCGTGGCGGCCCTGTCGGCGCAGTTCAGCGCAGCGATCGCCGACACCAGCGGCGCCGGGGGCCTGGTGGAGGAATTGTCCGGTGGCCGGGTTTCCCCGCGCATGGCCTATCTGATGCTCGTCCTCATCGGACTTGGCCTGACCTGGTTTTCGAATGTCTTCCAGATCATCAGCTTCGCCTCGAAGGCCTTCGCCTATTACTACGCGCTGCAATGCGGGATCGCCTCGGTCGGCGCGTTCCGGGAAGCGAAAGCGCCGGTTCGCGGGACGGCTTTTGCGCTGTTCGGTATCCTGGCGGTTGCCGTACTGTTCTTCGGCCAGCCCGTAGAAGGCACAGCCAGTAGCGCCGCCGGATAAATCGTGTAGTTTTAGGAACATGACTGACGCACCTGAAGCTCTCGCCAGCCTGATCTCGCAATGCCGCCGCGCCGTGGTTTTCACCGGCGCGGGCATCTCCACCGAAAGCGGCATTCCAGACTTCCGCAGCCCCGGCGGCGTGTGGAGCAAGATGAAGCCGATCTATTTCCAGGACTTTGTCAGCTCGCGCGAGCAACGCACGGAGGCCTGGAACCGGGTGTTCAACAATCCCGCCGGCTGGACAGGCGCGCAACCAAATGATGGCCATCACGCCGTGGCCGACCTTGTGAAGATGGGCAAGGTTTCCAGCGTCATCACCCAGAATGTCGACAATCTCCACCAGGCTTCCGGCGTGGCGGACAACCGGGTGATCGAGGTGCATGGCAATGCCAGCTATGCCCGCTGCCTGCAGTGCGGCAAGCGCTACGAACTGGAAGACCTGAAACCGCGCTGGGAAGCGGGTGAAGACATCACCTGCGTCTTCTGCACCGGCCTGATCAAGACGGCCGTCATCTCCTTTGGCCAGGCCATGCCGGAAGACGAAATGAACCGCGCCATGGAAGAGGCCGCACTCAGCGACCTGTTCATCGTTCTGGGCTCATCGCTGGTCGTCTACCCGGCGGCCGAACTGCCGGTGATCGCCAAGCGGACCGGCGCGACCGTGGTGATCGTCAATCGCGAGGAAACCGACCACGACTCCTATGCCGACCTTGTTCTGCACACGGAGATCGGCCCGCTGATGAAGCAGACCGTCGCGCGGGTTTACTAAGCGAAATGAAAAACGCCCGGCTGGCAGGCCGGGCGCTCTTGATCAGCCTGTAAACGTGCCGCTTCTCGGGAAGCCCTTCGGCACGACCTTGCCGGCCTGTGCGCGCTGGCCTTTCCAGTCTTTCCATTCCGGGAAGGCGCGGTGCCGATCTCCCGTCATGACGATCAGGCCATCGCGCTTGTCGAAAGTGATCAGGTCTTTCAGCTCGGCCTTGCCGCTATAGGCCTGCACCTTGTTGCCCTTGCCGCGTGCCATTTCCGGCAGGTCGGACAGCGGGAAGATCAGCATCTTCTTGTTGGTGCCGACGACAGCAATCATGTCGCCCTCGACCACCGGGCAACAGACGAGGTGTCCCTTGCCCGTGTTGACGGCGGACTTGCCGGCCTTGCGGTTGGACTCCAGCTCTTTCTCGTCGACCACAAAGCCATAGCCGGTGGAGGACGCCATCACGCGTTTCCGCTCCGGCTCGAACCGGAACATGGCGATGATGTCGACACTGTCTTCCAGATCGATCGTCAGACGGATCGGTTCCCCATGGCCGCGCCCGCCCGGCAGCTTGTCGGCCGCCATGGTGAAGGCCCGCCCGTCGGAGGACATCAGGATGAGCTTGTCCGTGCTCATCACTTCCTCGACGAGGTAGAGATCATCCCCGTCCTTGAACTTCACGGAACTGGTGTCGAGGCCGTGGCCCTTCATGCCGCGGATCCAGCCCTGTTGCGACAGGACAACCGTGATCGGCTCTTTCGGCTTGGAGGCTTCGAGGGCGGCGGCGAGGTCGACTTCCTTGACGTCGGAGAAGGTAGCGCGGCGGCGGCCCAGTTCCGAGTCCGGATCAAAGGCATCACGCGCCGCTTTCAGCTCTTTCGACACTTTCGTCCACTGGCGGCGTGTCGACCCAAGCAGCAGAACCAGCTGTTCGCGTTCCTCGGTCAGCTTCTTGTGCTCGCCGCGGATTTCCATTTCTTCCAGCTTGCGCAGGGCGCGCAGGCGGAGATTGAGGATCGCTTCGGCCTGCACATCCGTCAGACTGAACGCCTCCATCAGGACAGGTTTCGGCTCATCCTCGGTCCGGATGATGCGAATGACCTCGTCGATATTGAGAAAGGCCTTGAGGTAGCCATCAAGCAGATGCAGGCGCTTCTCGATCTTGTCGAGTCGGTGCTCGGCCCGGCGCACGACGACTTCGCGGCGGTGGTCCAGATAGGCCTGCAGCACGTCCTTCAGGCCCATGACCTGCGGCGCGCCCTTGTGGAGCACGTTCATGTTCAGGCTGAAGCGCGTTTCGAGATCGCAGACCTTGAACAGGCTTTCCATCAGAACGTCCGGCTCGATCGTCTTGGACCGCGGCACGAGGACCAGGCGGACATCCTCAGCGGACTCATCGCGCACATCGTCCAGCAGCGGAACTTTCTTGGCTTCGATCAGCTCGCCCAGCTTCTCCAGCAGGCGGGATTTCTGCACCTGATAGGGAATTTCGGTGACGACGATCTGGTAGGTGCCCCGGCCGGTGTCTTCGGTATCCCAGCGCGCACGCATGCGGAAACTGCCTCGGCCGGTTTCGTAGGCATCCAGCATCGACTCATAAGGCTCGACGATGATGCCGCCGGTCGGGAAATCGGGCCCCTTCACGAAGTCCATCAACTCTGCCGTCGTCGCCTTCGGCTTCTCGATCAGCAGGCGCGCAGCGTCGATTACCTCGGCGGCATTGTGCGGCGGAATCGAGGTCGCCATGCCGACCGCAATGCCGCTTGCGCCATTGGCCAGCAGGTTCGGGAAGCCAGCGGGAAGCACCACCGGCTCTTCATCATTCTCGGCATAGTTCGCGCGGAAATCGACGGCGTCTTCATTGAGACCGTCCAGCAGCAGCTCTGCCGCCACGGTCATCCGGGCTTCGGTGTAACGATAGGCAGCCGCGCTGTCGCCATCGATGTTGCCGAAGTTCCCCTGGCCATCAACCAGCGGGTAGCGAACCGTGAAGTCCTGCGCCAGGCGCACCAGCGTGTCATAGATCGAACTGTCGCCGTGCGGGTGGAAGTTACCCATGACGTCGCCGACGATCTTGGCGCACTTGCGATAGCCGCCTTCCGGGTCCAGCCGGAGGACGCGCATGCCATACAGGATGCGGCGCTGCACAGGCTTCAGCCCGTCGCGTACATCCGGCAGGGCCCGCGCCGTGATGGTCGAGAGCGCATAAGCGAGATAGCGCTTCGAGAGCGCCTCGCTCATGGGTTCATTGATGATCCGGTTCTCCGGCTCGCCATCCTTGAGGTCGGACATTCTGGCCCCTTCTCGGTTCGTGCCACATTCTGGTGCAGGTCCGCGGGCAGAATCGCCTGCGAGTCGCGAACGCTCGTAAGTTAACAGAAATAGCCCTTTGGTTAAGGAACCCTATAGGTACTGACTGCAGATGCCCCACCTACGCGCCTGGCTTCTCCTGATCACAGTGCCTGCCCTGTGTGTTGCCCTGTTCCTGATGTCGGCGCCGCCCCGGCATAATCCCTTCGCGCCGGTGGACTTGAGCGACAGAATTGGCCTCGGCACGGGCCACCAGCTGGCCCGGGCGGCCAGGCATCCGGAAGTATGTTTCCCGGCGCTGGACAAGGCGGGCGTGCTCTATACGCGCCTCGATGATGCACCAAAGGGAGAAAAGTGCGGCCTTTACAATGCTCTCACCCTGGACCGGACGCTGACGCCCTATTCGGCCACGCTGCGCATGACCTGCGGCGAGGCGGCGGCGCTCTATGTGTGGGAGCGCCATGTCGCGCGGCCGGCAGCTGTGGAAATCCTCGGCTCGCCCCTCGCGAGAATCGAGACCTATGGCAGCTTTTCCTGCCGGAACATCGCCGGATCCGGCCGCCTGTCGGAACATGCGCATGGCAATGCGGTCGATATTTCGGGGTTCCGGCTTGAAGACGGCCGCCTGATCGACGTGAAAACGCATTGGGGAAAAGGCGGCAAGGAAGCGAAGTTCCTGAAGAAAGTGCATTCCGGCGCCTGCGATCTGTTCTCCGTCACGCTGGGGCCGGAATACAATGCGGCGCACCGGGACCATTTCCACATGGATATGGGTCCCGGCAGCGCCTGTAAGTGAAGGTTACGGGTTGGTCCGGCAGACGTAACCGTCCTCGGTCACCTCTTGGATGTTTGACTCACCGCCGCAGACGCGGACCGCAAGTTCGGTGTTCGCCCGCACAGCATCTTCGTCATGCACCCCGCTGACCGCGATACAGCCGGACAGGCTCGCCGCCAGAAGCACGGCAGCGAGGATCATTGAATTTTTCATTGGCATCAGCCTCCAGGAAGCAAACGCCCATCTACCCCGACGTCACATATGACGGCATCGCCTGAACCGACTATGAATGGATCAGGCTCGCGGATGACGAGTGCAAAATTCTGGGAGGAAGCAAATGAAACTCATCAACTCTGTGGGCCCGAATCCGCACGTGGTCCGGATGTTCATGGCCGAACGCGGCATCGACATCCCGATGGAGGAACTCGATATCCAGAAGGGACTGAACCGTCAGGAGCCCTATCTGAAAACCAATCCGGCCGGCCAGACGCCCTGCCTCGTGCTGGACGATGGATCTGTCGTGACCGAGATCACCGCAATCTGCGAATATCTCGATGAGAAGTTCCCGGGCGACCGGCTGATGGGCGATACGCCGGAAGCCCGCGCGCAGAACCGCCGCTGGACCCGCTGGGTCGATCTCAATATCGTTGAACCGATGGGCAATGGCTTCCGCTCGTCCGAAGGTCTGCCCATGTTCAAGGACCGGATGCGCTGCATCCCTGAAGCCGCCGATGGCCTGAAGGCCTGCGCGCAGGACAAGATCAAATTCCTCGACGCGCGCCTCGCCGACCAGCCTTATGTGGCCGGCGAAGACTTCAGCCTCGCGGACATCCTGCTGTTCTGCTTCCAGGCATTCGGCAATGCCGTCGGCCAGCCGGTCAATCCGGACTTCAAGAACTACGCAGCCTGGTTCGCGAAAATCGGTGAGCGCCCGAGCGCCGCCGCCTGACCCTCAGCCGACCAGCCGTTTGACCAGTCTGTCACGCTCCGGCGGCATGGCCCGGTTCATGGCGTGGAAGACGCGCGCTTCAAGAAAATACCCCGTCAGCTTCAGCCCGTCGGCGACATCCTCGTCACCGACGGGCGCTGAAGACATGACGAGGAAGGACGGAAGCCTGAACAGGCGCGCGACATAATCCTCTGCCTCAGAGCCACGTACGGCCCGTCCGGTGCGGGGTGAGACGTGGGTCAGGCCGTCATTGGCGCCGCTGATGGCACACTCGTCCAGATCCAGTCCGAAGCCGAGCGCCGACAGCAGCCCGAGTTCCCATCGCACATAAAGCGCCGGCCAGATTTCGCGGGCCTCAATCTGGTCCAGCAGCACTTCCGTCGCCTCAAACATGGCTGAGCCTGCGACATCGCCCTCATCCAGCGACATGCGCAGAATGGCCGTAATGGCAGACACGGCGGCGAGCGCCTTGGCATCGTCGAGAACGTGAGAGACGCGTTCCTTGCTCGCTTCCGCGACATCGAACCTGCCGAGCTGGTCTTCCAGCCGGCCAGTCCAGGAGAGGGAAACGGAATTGCCGGCTTCGTACTGCGCCCGGCGACGGCGGGAATTGCCGCCATAGACGAGGCCTGACCGGCGTCCCCGGTTCCGCGTCAGAACATCCAGAATGAGGCCGCCTTCACCGAAGCGGCGCGCCCCCAGGATAATTCCGTCATCGGACCAGTTCATTTCGCCTCAGACATCAAACTCCAGGCCGAGGCCCTGATAGCTCTCGCGGCGCTCCTGCCAGCGCTCGTCCACCTTCACGAACAGGAAGAGGTGCACTTTGCGGCCCAGCATCTCGGACAATTCTTCACGCGCCATGCGGCCAATGTCCTTGATCGTCTTGCCGCCTTTGCCCAGCACCATGGACTTATGGTTCTCGCGGCCGACGACGATCACCTGCTGCACGCGGACGGAACCATCCTTGCGCTCTTCCCAGCTCTCGGTCTCCACCATCAACTGGTAGGGCAGTTCCTGGTGCAGGCGCAGCATCAGCTTTTCGCGCGTCACTTCCGCTGCGAGGAGGCGCATCGGCAGGTCGGCCACCTGGTCCGGCGGATAGAGCGCAGGCCCCTCCGGCATGCGGGCAGCAATCGCTTCTTCCAGCTTTTCGACCCCGTCGCCATTCTCGGCAGAGATCATGTGGACCTCTTCATAGGCGCCGGTTTCGTTGAGCTCAGCGATAATAGGAAGAACCTGATCATGCGGGAAAAGGTCAATCTTGTTGAGCGCGAGAATGGCTTTCCGGCCGCTGGCTTTCAGCTGTTCCACCACGCGGCGGTCATCTTCAATCGAGTGCTTCTGCGCCGCGGTTTCCTTGCCTTCCCTATCCGCCACCCAGGACGCCGCATCGACAAGGTGCACGATCGCATCAGCGTCGTCTGCGCCGCTCCAGGCGGCCTTGACCATGGCCCGGTCCAGCCGGCGCTTGGCGGCGAAGATACCGGGCGTGTCGACCAGCACGATTTGCGTGTGATCCGTCTGCGCCACACCGCGCACGGGAAAGCGCGTCGTCTGCACCTTGTGCGTGACGATGGCGACTTTCGCGCCGACCAAAAGATTTGTCAGTGTTGATTTGCCGGCATTCGGCGCGCCGATAATGGCGCAAAAACCGGCATGGGTGATATCTGTTTCGCTCATATTTATCCTGCCAGCGATTGGAGCAGCAGGGCAGCAGCGCTGCGCTCGGCTTCGCGTTTGGAAGGCCCGGTCGCCACGGCGCTACCGCGTCCTTCGACCTTCGCTTCGATTTCGTAAATGGGTTCGTGATCCGGGCCGGACCGGCTCAGTACGTCATAATCCGGCAACGGAAGACCCTGCCCCTGCGCCCATTCCTGCAGCAGGGTTTTCGGGTCCTTTGTCTCTGATGGCGTGGACGCAAATTGCGGCGCCCAGGCCTTTTCTATGAATTTGCGCGCAGGCGACAGGCCACCATCCTTGAAGATCGCGCCGATGACCGCCTCGCAGGCATCGCCCAGCGTGGATTCCCGTTTGCGCCCGCCAGCAGCCTCTTCCCCATCGGACAAGAGGATGAACTCCTGCAGCTCCAGATGGCGCACCGCATCCGCACACGCGCCCTTCTTCACCAGCCGGTTCAGGCGCGGGGCAAGTTCGCCCTCGCTCTCCATCTTGCGGCGTTCCATCAGGCGCTCGGCAATGACAAGATTCAGCACGCGGTCGCCCAGAAATTCCAGGCGCTGGTTGGAGTCGCGCACGGCATCGCCCCCGCCGACGGCACTCGGATGGGTAAGCGCGCGGACCAGCAGCGCGGCGTCCTTGAATTTGTAGCCAATCGTCTCCTGCGCCGCCTTCAGGCGGTCATCAGACAGGACAGGCGCAGCTGCCTTCCCCTTGCCGCGCAGGCGGGTACGTTTCGGACGGGCCGGCTTCATTGGCCACTCACCGGGATGGCTTCAATAATCACCTGCGCCTCGGCCCAGGGATGATCATCCGTAATCGTCAGATGAATGACGGCCTCATGGCCCTCGGGCATCATGGCCTCCAGGCGCTTCGCAGCGCCGCCAGTCAGCGCCAGGGTCGGTTTACCGGTGGGCAGGTTCACGACGCCAAGGTGTTTCCAGTGCACACCGCGGCGCGGCACGCCGGTGCCCAGCGCCTTGGCGCAGGCCTCCTTGGCGGCGAAGCGCTTGGCATAGGTCTCTGCCGTCCGGCGGCGGCGGCGCGCAAGCGCGATTTCCGTCTCAGTGAATACGCGGTTCTCGAACCGCTCACCGAACTTTTCGAGCGTCTGCTCGATCCGCTCGATATTGCAGAGGTCATTGCCGATGCCGATGATCATGCGCCCGTCCCGCTTCTGGCCTCATCCATCAGGCGGCGCATCTCGCGGATGGCCGCCTCAAGACCGATGAAGATCGCTTCGCCAATCAGGAAATGGCCGATGTTCAGTTCGGCAATTTCCGGGATGGCGGCGACCGGGCCGACATTCTCGAACGTCAAACCATGCCCCGCATGCGGCTCGATCCCGCGTTTGCGCGCTTCTTCCGCAGCTGCCTGCAAACGCCCCAGTTCGACAGCAGCCGCTTCCGCGCCGCCTTCATTCCAAAGCTCGGCATAGCGACCTGTGTGGAGCTCCACGACCGGCGCACCCAGCACTTCGGCCACAGCGATCTGGACCGGATCCGGCTCGATAAACAGCGAAACCCGCGCCCCGGCGTCGCGCAGCTGGCGTACGATGGGAGAAATCTGGTTGTGCAGGCCGGCGACGTCCAGCCCGCCTTCGGTCGTACGCTCCTCGCGCTTTTCCGGCACAATGCAGGCCGCATGCGGACGGAAACCGCACGCGATCGCGGTCATTTCATCTGTGGCCGCCATCTCCAGATTGATCGGAAGACTGGAGGCGGTGCGGATGGCTTCAAGATCCCCGTCGCGAATGTGACGGCGGTCTTCGCGCAAGTGGATCGTGATGCCGTCTGCCCCTGCGGCTGCAGCAATCTTGGCGGCCCGCGCCGGATCGGGATGCGCTCCACCACGGGCGTTCCTGATCGTCGCCACATGGTCGATGTTCACCCCAAGGCGCAGCCGCCCGCTCATCAGGCGAGCCCCCGCGAACCCGGCTTCACGGCCGGCATCAGGGCCAGTTCCGGCGGCAGATCGTCCGCGTCATAGTCGGGGAAATTCACAGAGGCGAGCGAAACCAGCTCGCAGCCGACGTCGGCGCGTCCGCCAGACCGGTCAATGATACACGCCCCGCCGACCACTTCGCCCGGCAGTGCCTCAAGGGCTTCGACAGTTTCACGGAAGGACAGGCCGGTCGTCACGATGTCTTCAGCGATCAGAACCCGCTCGCCTTCGGAAATCGAGAAACCGCGGCGGAACTGGAGCTGGCCATCCACACGCTCAGCGAAGATTGACCGGCAGCCAAGCTGACGGGCCAGCTCATAACCGGGAATGATGCCGCCCACGGCCGGGCCGGCGACGACGTCGATCTTGCCGAATTTCTCGGTCAGCTTCTTCGCGAGCGCCGCGCAGAGCTTTTCAGACTTGTCAGGCTGGGAGAAGACGAGCGCCTTCTGCAGGAATACCGGACTGCGGCGTCCGGACGAGAGGATGAAATGCCCCTCCAGCAACGCGCCTGCTTCGCGGAACACCGCGAGCACTTCTTCATTGGTCATCTTCACCCTCCTGGTCACGCACTGCCCGGTCGACCACTGCGAGCGACCGGAGCGCGGCCAGTATCTGCGTCAGGCGTTTGAGGTCTTCAACCTCAATTTCCATGACCAGCTCAGTGAAGTCCTTCTGGCGTTCCACGGTGGCGATATTCACGATGTTCCCGTTCGACTGCGCCACGGCTGCACAGAGCTTGGCCAGCACGCCGCGTGTGTTCGCAGCATTGATGCGAATCCGGCCGACGGCCATCGCATCGGTCCGGGCGAGTTCGGTCCATCTGAGATCGACCCACAATTCGGGCTTGTCGTCATACTCGGCGAGCTTGGGACAGCTGGCGACATGGACGACGATGCCCTCGTCAGGCACCTGCACCCCCATGATGCGGTCCCCCGGCAGCGGGCAACAGCATTTGCCGAGGTGTAGCGTCACACCTGGGGTCAGGTCATGTCCCGACACCAGAAGCGGCGCGTGCTGGGAATCGACCTTGGTCTTGGACGGATCGCCCATCGGCTCGGCCTTGTAGCCGGGGAATGCCGCCTGGATCACATCGGCAGAGCTGATCCGGCCGCGCCCGACCGCCTCAGCCATTTCTTCGCGGGTTTCAAACCCGGCGAGCCGCGCCGTGTGGGTCATCTTCACATCGACCGGGTCGATCCCGGCGCGGCGCAGCGCCTGATTGATCAGGCCCTCACCGAGACGGCGGAAGTCTGCCGTATCGCGCTCACGCACCAGCCGGCGCAGCGCCGAGCGCGCGCGCCCGGTGATCGCCAGCCCTTCCCAGCCGTGAACGGCCGATGGCTGCTTGCCGCGAATGATCTCAACCACGTCGCCATTCTTCAGTGGACGTCGCAGCGCTTTCACCTCGCCATTGATTTTCACGCCGACACACGTGTCTCCCACAACCGAGTGAACGGCATAGGCGAAGTCGAGCGGCATCGCCCCGGCCGGCAGGATGATCAGCTTGCCCTTGGGCGTGAAGGTGAAGACGTGCTCGCGGTACATTTCGAGCTTGGCATGCTCGAGGAATTCCTTGGCGTCGGCGCCGTCCTGCAGGAGACTCGAAATGGTTTCAAGGCTGGCGGCCGGGTCGAGGCCTGCCGCCTTGGCCGATTCCGCATCGAAGCCGTATTGCTTGTTCTTGTAGCCCCAGTGGGCAGCCACGCCGAACTCGGCCGTCTGGTCCATGGCTTCGGTCCGGATCTGAAGCTCGACACGGCGATTGCCGGAAGCCCGCACTGTGGTGTGCAGGCTTTGATAGCCATTTGGCTTCGGTACGGAAATGAAATCGCGGAACCGGTCCGGAATACAGGCCCACAGCGTGTGGACCTCACCCAGGACGTGGTAACATTCCTCCGTTGACTGAACGATGATGCGGAACGCGAACAGGTCTGCAACGTCACGGAAGGAAATGGATTTGCGTTCCAGCTTCCGCCACAGCGAATATGGCGCCTTCTTCCGGCCTTTAATACGGCATTTGATGCCGGCCATTTCCATCAGCTGGGTGAGGTCGGCCCGGATACGCTCCAGGTCATCGGCATTTTCCAGCGCCAGTTCTTCCTGGCGATAGAGAATGGCCCGGCGCGCTTCGGCGTTGAGTTCCTGGAAGGCCAGGTCTTCCATCTCAGCCGCCAGCTGGTAGAGGCCGACCCGGCGGGCAAGCGGCGCGTAGATGTCCATGGTCTCACGCGCAGTACGATAACGGCTTTCCGGCTTCTTGCGGAAATGCAGCGTCCGCATGTTGTGCAGCCGGTCGGCCAGCTTCACCAGAAGGACGCGGATGTCGCTGGTGGTCGCCAGGATGAACTTCTGGAAATTCTCGGCCTGCGCCGCTTCCTTGGAGGAGAATTCGATCTTGTCGAGTTTGGTGACACCGTCGACGAGTTCGGCAACATCTGCACCGAAGCGGACTTCGATCTCACCAATGTCGATCTCTTCGACATCTTCGACAACGTCGTGCAACAGGCCCGCCACGATGGTGATCTCGTCGAGATGCACATCTGCCAGCAGGCTCGCGACTTCCACGGGGTGGGAATAATAGGCATCGCCGGAATCGCGCTTCTGCTCGCCATGATGTGTCTTGGCGAAATCGTAGGCAGCGCCCAGCAGTTCGGACTTCACGCGCGGATGGTAGGCGCGGACCTTGGCAATCAGTTCTTCGCGGGTGAGGACATGGTGTTCGCCCACAGCCTCAGCGGCCGGTGACGCTTCGCCAGCCCCTTTGTCCTTGGCGGAAAGGGTGCTGCCGTCCATCGATCCTCCTACAGCCGGTCGTCGCGTCCGGATTCGAGTTCGGCCTGGTAGGCGCGCATGACATCTTCTTCCGTCGCTGCCGGGGCAGCTTCGAGGGCCATACGGTCTGCTTCGCGCTCGTTCTCCTCGCCCGGACGGATGTCCTGCAGGCCGGAGATCAGGGCTTCTTTCACCACTTTCAGGTCAACCGACTGATCGGCGATTTCGCGCAGGGAGACGACCGGATCCTTGTCATTGTCGCGGTCCACGGTGATCGGCGAGCCTTCGCGGATCATGCGGGAACGGTGCGCGGCAAGCAGCACAAGGTCAAAACGGTTCGGCACCTGCTCGATGCAGTCTTCGACGGTCACTCGGGCCATGGATTCAGAGTCTCCTTTGAACCGCTCCTTATATGCAGCGCAACAAGGGCACGCAACCCGTCACTTGCGCCTGATTGCAGCGGAAACTAAGCTAAATAATTGTACTTTGTATAATTTATTGCCACTCCCGCTCCGGCGGACATTTCGAGGCTTCTCATGGCGTTTTACAAGGACGAGCGCCTGGCGCTCTTCATCGACGGAGCAAACCTGTACTCCTCGGCCCGGGCTCTTGGACTGGAAATCGATTTCCGAAAATTACTCAAGGAATTTCAGGGTCGTGGCCGCCTGATACGGGCCAGCTACTACACTGCCCTGGTCGAAAGCGACGAATACAGCCCGATCCGTCCGCTGGTCGACTGGCTGGCCTACAATGGCTTTACGGTCGTGAAAAAGGCCGCCCGCGAATATACCGACCGCGAAGGCCGCAAGCGCCATCGGGGCAATATGGATGTCGAACTGACGGTCGATATGCTCGAAGCCGCCACGCATGCAGACCATATCGTGTTGTTCAGCGGGAATGGCGATTTCCGGCGGCTGGTCGAGGCCGTGAAAGCCAAAGGCGTGCGGGTTTCCGTCGTCTCGACCAATACCTCCAGCCCGCCGATGGTCGCCGACGATTTGCGCCGGGAGGCGGACGCCTTCATCGAACTGGAAGACATCGCGGAGTTGATTGCCCGGCCGCGCCGCGACCAGCCGGACGCCCCATCTCTCGATGACGACGACTAAGCCATCCGCCTCCACGCTCAGCGGCCACACTTGGCACTCCGGGAAACCTTGCTAGGGTCAGCCGATCACTTTTCGGAGATCTGCCATGCTGCGCCCTGCTCTCGTTTCCACGCTCGTCCTAGGCCTCGCCATCGCCGGGTGCACCAAGGGCGAAGCGCCCGCAGCGGATACGCCCGCAAAGGCCGCTGCTGCCAGCACCACGACAGATTCCACCACGCCAGACACTGCCACAGTCCAGCCGGCGGCCATGTCAGTCCGCGAGGTTGCCACACCAGAACAGTCGATCCTCGATCTCTACCTTCAGCTTCACCAGGCGCCGGAGCTGTCGTTCAAGGAAGCCAAGACCTCCTCCATTCTGGCGAGCGAACTGGAATCCCTTGGTTTTGAAGTCACGACCGGCGTCGGACAGGACTGGGTGGTCGACAAGGCAACGCGCGACATCGGCGAGGTGAAACCCGGCGTGGGCGGATATGGCGTCGTCGGCGTCCTGAGAAATGGCAACGGCCCGACAGTGCTGATCCGGACCGACATGGATGCCCTGCCAGTACCGGAACAGACCGGCTTGCCCTATGCCTCCACGGTGGAGGCGCAGACCTGGACCGGCGTGGAAAGCAAGGTGATGCACGCCTGCGGCCATGATGTGCACATGACTGCCTGGCTCGCCACGGCCCGTGCGCTGGTTGCCCAGAAGTCCAAATGGAAAGGCACGCTGGTCATGATCGCCCAGCCTGCTGAAGAGATTGGCCTTGGCGCCGAAGCCATGCTGGCCGATGGCCTGTTCGAACGCTTTCCCACACCTGACTATAACCTTGCCCTGCACGTCTCTGCAGATGCCCCGTCCGGCAGCGTGGTCTACTCTTCAGGCTATGCGATGGCGAACGTCGACAGCGTGGACATCCACGTCAAAGGTGTCGGCGGACACGGCGCCTATCCGCAGGCGACGCGCGACCCGATCCTGATCGGCTCCCACATCGTGACGGCCCTGCAGAGCCTCGTCGCCCGCAATGTCGATCCGCTCGACAGCGCCGTCGTCACCGTCGGCTCGTTCAAGGCGGGCGCGAAGCACAACATCATTCCGGATGAAGCCACGCTGCTCCTGACCGTCCGCTCCTATGATGACGACACCCGTCAGATGCTGCTCGACGGCATCCAGCGGATCGCCAAGGCGCAGGCCGCTGCCTTCGATGCGCCGGAACCGGAAATCACCATCGAGTCCGACTACACGCCCTCCACCTACAATGATCCAGACACAACCGGCCGGGCCATGAAAGCGGTCCGCAAGAAGCTGGGCGCAGAATATGTGACCCAGGTAAAACCGGTGATGGGCGGGGAGGATTTCTCCCAGTACGGCCGCACTGACGAGAAGATCCCGAGCGTGCTGTTCTGGGTCGGCGCGGTGGAGCCGTCGAAATATGCCAAGGCCAAAGCCGATGGCATGCCGCTGCCTTCCCTGCACTCCTCGCTGTTCGCCCCGGATTATGCCCGCACGATCCAGACCGGATCGGACGCCATGACCGCTGCCGCGCTGGAACTTTTCAAGGACTGACGCCGCGCCACCCTGACCTTTCTGCGATTGCGTTTTGGCCGGGGCTGCGCTAAACCCCCTTTTGCTCATAGTGCGCAAAAGCTTCAATTGCCTGTCGCACGAGCGCCCTGATCCCGGACGTTTGAAGGTCTTCCCCTTGAAACGCACACTTTCGGGGCCATATTATACTCAAATCGAGCAAAAGAGCTCGGTTGGTCAAAGGAGGACGTGACATGGCTCGTCTGATCGATTCTGGTCCTGGCTGCCCCACCCCCACGCCGCTGCGCGGCCCGAATGCGGCTGAAGCGCGTGGCCTCAGCTATGATGACGCCGTGCGCGCAGAGACAGACCACCTCTATCCTCTGGTCAAAGATTTCGTGACGCCGATGGAGTGGCCGGCCATTGCCCCGCTCGTCGCTGCGATCAACCGCCTGAAAGTCCAGAAGAACGCCGTCATCCTGGCGCATAACTATATGACGCCGGATATTTTCCGTCTGGTTGGCGACTTCCGGGGCGACAGCCTCCAGCTGGCCCGCGAAGCCTCCAAGGTCGATGCCGACATCATCGTCCAGGCCGGCGTGCACTTCATGGCTGAGACCTCGAAAATTCTCGCGCCTGAGAAGACCGTCCTGATCCCGGACACGCGCGCAGGCTGTTCGCTTGCTGCTTCGATCACGGGGGCGGACGTGCGCCTGATCAAGGAAAAGTATCCGAATTATCCGGTCGTCACCTATGTGAACACGACCGCGGACGTGAAGGCCGAGTGCCACATCACCTGCACCAGCTCCAACGCGGCGCAGGTCGTCGAGGCCGTGGCAAAGGAATGGAACACCGACACCGTCATCCTGGTGCCGGATCAGTACCTTGCGAAGAACGTCGCCGCGCAGACCGACATCCGCATCATGACCTGGCCGGGCGCCTGTGAGGTGCACGAGATGTTCAGCGCAGAGGACGTCCACCAGCTGCGCGAGGCCCACCCGGGCGTCGTGATCCTGGCTCACCCGGAATGCCCGCCGGACGTTCTGGAAGCGGCTGACTATGCCGGCTCCACGGCAGCGCTCGCCAATTACGTGGCCGAGAAACACCCGCCGAAAGTCGTCCTGCTGACCGAGTGCTCGATGAGCGACAATGTCGCCGCCGAGAACCCCGGCACGAACTTCATCCGCCCGTGTAATCTGTGCCCGCACATGAAGCGCATCACGCTGGAGAACATCTATGATTGCCTGGTGACGGGCGAACATGAAGTGACGATTCCGGAAGACGTGCGCGTGCGTGCCAAGGAAGCGCTCGACGCCATGATGGCCCTGCCGCGCATGGAAAAGCCGCTCGACTTCGTCACGGGCCTTGAGCCCCTCGAAATCGAGATGGTGGTATAAGCGGCTGGGGCGTTGGCGAAGCCCGCCGCCGGGTCTAGGTTAAGCGTGTGAGGACGAACAGGAGTGGCAGCATGACCTTCCGCCTGGCACGCATGGCCGCGATCGCGCTGGCGGGAACCCTGCTGGCGACCGGGCCGGTTCATGCCGGCACAGGGGACGACCCGTCCGATGTGCTCGGCACGTGGAGTTTCCGCACCAAGCCCTATCGCGGCGGCGAATGCCTGATGACCGGCACGATGAATCTCACCCCGCATCCTGAAGAAGGCCAGTACACGTGTGAACTGACCGCCGTGGAAGTGTGCACCGTCTGGGGCCGCTCCGTGGTGCGTCAGTCCTGCAAGGCGCGCCGCTTCGGCGACCAGCTTTCCATCCGGTCCGAGATCGAGGAAATGCTGGAAGCCAAGGTCGAGGGGCTGATTTACGTGCCTGACAATTTCACCCTCACCATTGAGTCGGCAGACCGCATGTTCGGCGCGCTTGTCTCTGCGGTGACCGCACCGGCGGAATTCCGGCGAGCAACAAACGGTATTTCCTGACTTGGCAGATGGGGCGCATGTCCAGACCCTGACGGCAGATGCTCATGCCGGCAGTGATGTCCTGATCGTCGGAGCCGGCCTGGCCGGTCTTTTCCTGGCCCTGAAGCTGGCGCCACGGCCTTGTATCGTGATCTCACCGGCACCGCTTGGCCAGGCAGCCTCGTCAGCCTGGGCGCAGGGCGGCCTCGCCGCTGCGCTTCACCCGAACGACAGCCCCGAACAGCATGCTGCCGATACGATTGCGGCCGGTGCGGGCCTGGTGGATCCCATCATCGCCCGCCTGATCGCGGAAGAAGGCCCCGCGCGCGTGCGCGACCTGATCGCCCTTGGCGTCCCGTTCGACCGGACGCCGGATGGCGCGCTCGCCCTGTCGCTGGAGGCGGCCCACTCGCACCCGCGCGTCGCCCGCGTGGCCGGAGACCTGGCCGGCAAGGCGATCATGGATGCGCTCGTCGCTGCCGTGAACGCCGCATCGCATATCCGGATCATCGAAGGCGTTCGCGCCGTCGGCCTGATGCAGGACGACCAGCTCAACGTGGCCGGCGTCATCCTGCGCGACTCCGCGGGGCGCCTTTCGACCCAGATGGCCCGCGAGACCGTACTCTGCACGGGCGGGTCCGGCGGCCTGTTCCAGGTCACCACCAACCCACCTGCGGCCCGCGGCGACGCGATCGCCATGGCCTGGGAGGCCGGCGCGTTGGTCGCCGATCTGGAGTTTGTCCAGTTCCACCCGACCGCCATCGATATCGGACGCGATCCGGCGCCGCTGGCGACGGAAGCCCTTCGGGGGGAAGGCGCGACCCTGCGCAATCGCGACGGCACCCGTTTCATGAAAGCCTATCACGCGCTTGCCGAACTCGCTCCGCGCGACGAGGTGGCCCGCGCGGTTCATACCGAACGCGCCTCCGGCCGCGGCGCCTTCCTCGACTGCCGCGAAGCCGTTGGGGAGCATTTCCCCGAACACTTCCCGACAGTCTTTGCCGCCTGCAAGTCCGCAGGCATCGACCCCCGCACGGATATGATCCCCATCGCGCCGGCCGCTCATTATCACATGGGCGGCATTGTCCCGGACTTCTGGGGCAAGTCCTCTCTCGATGGTCTGTCCGTCTGCGGAGAATGCACGTCAACCGGTGTGCATGGTGCGAACAGGCTTGCGTCCAACTCGCTGCTTGAGGCGGTTGTTTTCGCGCATCGGATCGCTGAACGCCTGCGCGAAGCTGACCTGCCTGACATTCGCGCCAGCCGCGGCCATGTGCCGGACGCCCTTCCGCATGAAGCGCTGCAGAGCTTGAGGACCGCCATGTCAGACAAGTGCGGCGTGGTGCGCGATGCCAAAGGCCTGTCCGAAGTTGCGGCGCTCATCGAGCAGCTGCGCGAGCAGCACGGCCCGGCCCGCGCCGTCACCTCTGCCGGCCTGATCGTGAAAAGCGCGCAAGCCCGGCACGAAAGCCGCGGCGGTCACTATCGTTCCGATTTCCCAGACGCCGGTGAGCCTCGCCGCCAATTCCTCCAGCGCCCGTTTGAAGAGACCGTTTCGTCATGACGCCCACACCGCCGCCGCTTCCCGACATCATTCTTGATCCGATCGTCCGCCTCGCGCTTGCGGAAGACCTCGGCCGCGCAGGCGACCTGACGACCGACGCCACGATTGCACCGGACACCCAGCTCAAAGTTGTCATCGCCGCCCGCCAGAAAGGCGTGATTGCCGGACTGGATGCAGCGGCCTACGCCCTCAAGCTGATCGATCCGGACGTGAAGCTGACCATCGAAAAACCGGATGGTTCCGTGCTGGAAAAGGGCGATGTGGTCGCGCGGCTGGACGGCTCAGCCCGGTCCATCCTGATCGCCGAACGGACGATGCTGAATTTCCTCGGCCGGCTCTCCGCCGTGGCAACCATGACCCGCACCTTTGCCGACAAGATCGCGCATACGGACGCAACGATTGTCTGCACCCGCAAGACAACGCCGGGGCACCGTGCCCTAGAAAAACGTGCTGTCCGCTGCGGCGGCGGAACGGCTCACCGTTACGGCCTCGACGATGCAGTCCTGATCAAGGACAATCACATCGCGGCCTGCGGGTCCGTCTCCACCGCGCTCGAACGGGCCAAGGCCTATGCCGGGCACCTCCGCATGATCGAGGTAGAGGTCGACTCGCTCGACCAGCTGAAAGAAGCGCTGCCGCATGGGCCGCACGCGGTGCTGCTGGACAACATGACCCCCGACACGCTGCGCGAAGCTGTCGCGATTGCCGGCGGCAAGACCGTGCTGGAAGCGTCCGGCGGGGTGAATCTGGATACCGTTGCGGCAATTGCCGAGACGGGCGTGGACTTCATCTCGGTCGGTGCCCTCACGCATTCGGCCCCAAACCTTGACCTCGGAATGGATGTGGTCTGACACTGCGCAAAAGGGCAAATGCCCGCGCAGGAGGATTACAGACATGGCCAGCGCAAACGGCCGCAAAAGTATTTTCATTACGGGCGCCGCATCCGGCATTGGCGCAGAAACGGCGCGCCTCTTTTCCAAAAAGGGCTGGTTCTGCGGTCTCTATGACATCAACACCGCCGGTCTCGCAGATGTGGCGGGTGAGCTCGGCGCTGGCAATTCGGTCTATGCGAAACTGGATGTGCGCGATCGCAATGACTGGGCGCTCGCGGTCAAGAGCTTCTCCGAAGCGACCGACGGAAACATGCACGTCCTGTTCAACAATGCCGGCATCGGACGCCATGGCTGGTTTGAGGACATTTCCGGCGAAGACAATGATCTGGTCGTGGATGTGAATGTCAAAGGCGTCATCAATGGCGTGCAGGCCTGCCTGCCGCTGCTGAAGGACACAGCGGGCGCCCGCATCGTGAACACGGCCTCGACGGCCGGCATGGTCGGCTCACCCCGGCTGGCCGTCTATTCCGCCACGAAGTTTGCCGTCCGTGGACTGACGGAAGCGCTTGATGCTGAATTCCGCGACCTGGACATCCGCGTCACCAGCCTGATGCCCTGGTTCATCGACACACCGATTCTGGATATGGGCGCCACCGAAGGCGCCAATGTCAAAATGGCCGACGAGATCCGCGATGCCGGACAGGAAGTTTATCCCGTGTCCCTGGCCGCTGAACGCGCCTGGGACGCGGCGCATGGTGACGACATCCACTATATGGCAGGCAAGGCTGCGCAGCGGGCGAAATTCATCAGCCGCTGGGCACCCGGCCTGATCCGCAATCAGGTGAAGAAGTCCGTACCGCCACGCGACTGAGCAGACTTGCCGCCGGATATAAAAAAAGCCGCCAGCGACACGCTGGCGGCTTTTTCTAATTTCAAATGTTCAGATCAGCGCATGCCGCCTGCAGCGGACACGGCCTTGGCGGCCTGTGCAGCAGCGTAGGGATCAACAGAAGCGCTCTTCGACGCAACATCGAACGATCCGTCACTGGCAGTGGTCATGCGCGGGGCGCCATTGGTGACCGTCCGGGTTGAGGTGGTGACCGTGGCCGGCGCCGCAGACACTTCGACTTTGCCTGCCACCTTCATCTCGCCCGCTGTCGCTTCACGAAGGACGGTCAGAGTCTCAGCATTCAGATCCTGCGTGTCGGCCGCTGCCTGCACCACAGGGGCCTTGGCAGAACGGGACGCGCTGGCGCGGCGCACCTGCGCCCATTCAGAGCCGCGCGGGAACCTGTAGAACACGTGCAGGCCAATCTTGTCGGTCTTGATCAGGCCGGCGCTCCACACAGGGTCGACATAGGTCGCGTGATAGTGGGTCGCTCCGCCTGTACGATCCTCGGCGAGGTTCATCAGGACGTGCGCTGCAATCTCCTGGGCCTGCTCCCAGGCGGTGCCTTTCGGCTTCCGGCCAAGGGCGCCGTCACAGGTAAAAGTGAACTGGCAGCCGGTGGTGCGCGTTGCACCCTGGAAGACAACGCCGCAGACGGAGTCCGGATAGCGATGGTCGCGAACACGGTTGGAAATCACTTCCGCCACGGCCAGTTGGCCAGCCAGCGGCTCGTTCCGAGATTCGTAGTAAATTGCCTGTGCGAGGCAGTGCGCTTCAGAGTCGAGCGCTTCGGCGCGCTTCAGATGCTCCGGCTTGAACGAAACCAGCGAGGCGATCGCCGCACCGTCCCGGTCGCGCTTGGCATAACGGCTCATCGAGGAGGCCGTATCGCGCTCCAGCGTGTACTCGACCGTGCGGATCCACGGCGTATCCAGAAGAGACGGCGCATGATCGGCCAGACGGACGCTGGCGCCCCCGTCTTCGATCTGTGCGAACCGCTCAGCCTGTTCGCTGAAATCTGCTTGAGCACGAATGTCGGCCTGAACCGAGCCGATCACCGGCAGGGTCACAGTCGCCGCCACAGCGCAGACCGCTACGGTCGCGCCGCGAATGACAATATCGCGCTGTTCCTCATTCGTCATAGCCATCCACCAACGCTTGAGCTTCCCTTGGAGCCCACGCATTGACGACAGGGTCGCCTGACGTGGTTGAAGATTCCTTAACATCACCGCTCTCCCCAGGTCCCGGTGGGCGATATGATTCCGCCCTGTTGTGCAGTTCCGGGACTGCTTGGTTTGACTGTTTCCGACGGCTATTACCGCCCTTTCACAGGCGGAATATGCTGCCGAACAGCTACCTAGCAAGAAGCTCGCCAGAGTTTGGAGTGACAATTCCGTCAGGTGAAATTCGCCTCAGACGCGAATTAATTCGATGTAATTTCCGCCAGACAGTCAACTTGTTGATTTTTCGTAAAATTTCCACGTTTGTGACAAGAAGCATGTTGCGGTGCAAAAAAGCGGCTGTGGCAGGATTACCACAGCCGCTCGCAATCGATTCGGGATCGAAACTGTCAGCTGTCCGATTCTGAGAGGGCAGCGTGTGCCGCGGCGAGACGCGCGATCGGCACCCGGTAGGGCGAACAGGACACATAATCGAGGCCGGTCCGGTGGCAGAAGGCTACGGAAGCGGGGTCGCCGCCATGCTCACCGCAGATGCCCAGCTTGATGCCCGGGCGGGTATTACGGCCCCGTTCTGCGGCTGTTTTGACCAGTTCTCCGACACCTTCCTGGTCCAGGGTCACGAAGGGATCTTTTTCGTAGATTCCCTTGTCCTCATAGACTTTCAGGAAGCGGCCGGCATCGTCGCGCGAGATACCCAGCGTGGTCTGCGTCAGGTCGTTCGTGCCGAACGAGAAGAACGCGGCCGACTGGGCAATATCCCCGGCGCGCAGGGCCGCGCGCGGCAGTTCGATCATCGTGCCCACAAGATAATCCAGCGTGACGCCGGTTTCCGCGAACACGGCCTTGGCCTGCGCATCCACGACGTCTTTCAGGATCTGCAGCTCGCGATGCGTCGCGACCAGCGGGATCATCACTTCCGGAACGGGCTTGCGGCCCGTTTCATTCGCGATGTTCACAGCGGCCTCGAAGATGGCCCGGGCCTGCATTTCATAGATTTCCGGGTACGTGATCCCCAGACGGCAACCACGGTGGCCAAGCATCGGGTTGCTCTCATGCAGATCATCTGCGCGGCGCTTCAGCTCAGCGACGCTGACACCCGACGCCTTGGCCACGTCTTCCATGTCCTCATCGGTGTGCGGAAGGAATTCGTGCAGCGGCGGGTCGAGCAGTCGGATCGTCGCCGGACGGTCTTCCAGGATGCGGAAGATCTCCTCGAAATCGCCCCGCTGCATCGGCAGCAGCTTGTCGAGCGAAGCGCGGCGGCCTGCCACATCGTTCGACAGGATCATCGCCCGGACTTCCGGAATGCGCGCTTCATCGAAGAACATATGCTCGGTACGGCAGAGGCCGATGCCTTCTGCGCCGAACTCGACAGCCGTCTGCGTGTCGAGCGGCGTTTCCGCATTGGCGCGCACTTTCAGGCGGCGGGCCGCATCGGCCCAGGCCATCAGTGTACCGAAGTCACCCGACAGGTCCGGCTGAACCATGTCCACAGCGCCCAACATCACCTGGCCGGTCGCGCCGTCCACAGTGATCACTTCGCCTTTCTTTACTTCACGGCCCATGACACGGAACACGCCCGCCTTGCCATCGACCTGGAGGCCGCCGGCACCGCAGACGCAAGGCCGCCCCATGCCGCGGGCCACAACGGCGGCGTGGCTGGTCATGCCGCCGCGGGCGGTCACGATCCCGCGGGCTGCGTGCATGCCCTTGATGTCTTCCGGGCTCGTCTCGACACGGACGAGAATGACGTCCTCGCCTTTCTCCGCCCACTGGAAGGCTTCGTCAGAATCGAACACAACCTTGCCGACCGCTGCGCCGGGGCTGGCCGGCAGGCCAACGACCAGCACGTCGCGCGCCGCGTCTTCGGAGATGGTCGGGTGCAGCAGCTGGTCCAGCTGTGCCGGCATCAGGCGCAGCACGGCCTCATTCTCGGTGATCAGGCCTTCGCGGGCCATGTCCACGGCGATCTTGAGCGCGGCAGAAGCGGTACGTTTTCCGCTCCGCGTCTGCAGCATGTAGAGATTGCCGTCCTCGACGGTGAATTCGAGGTCCTGCATGTCCTTGTAGTGACGCTCCAGCGTGTTCGCGACATCGCGCAGCTGGGCGTAGACTTCCGGCATGGCCTCTTCCAGCGGAGCATCTTCAGAGCCCAGCGTGTCGGCCCGTTCGCGCGAGATCGGGGCCGGGGTGCGGATGCCCGCCACCACGTCCTCGCCCTGCGCATTGATCAGGTATTCGCCATAAAAAATCGGATCGCCATTCGACGGGTCGCGCGTGAAGGCAACGCCCGTGGCGGAGGTTTCGCCAAGATTGCCGAACACCATGGCCTGCACGTTCACCGCCGTGCCCCACTCGGCCGGGATGTCGTTCAGCTTGCGATAGGTGATCGCACGGTCGTTCATCCAGGAGCCGAACACGGCCGAGATGGCGCCCCAAAGCTGCTCTTTCGGGTCTTCCGGGAACGGCTTGCCCAACTCTTTCTCGACGGCTTCCTTGTAGAGCACGATGATCTTCTTCCAGTCATCGGCGCTCATGTCAGTGTCGAGGTCGATGCCCTGGCGGTCCTTGTACTCGTCGAGCAGGTGCTCGAACTCATCATGGCTGATGCCCAGCACGACGTTGGAATACATCTGAATGAAGCGGCGATAGCTGTCATAGGCGAAGCGCTCACCGGCTTTCTTGGCGAGGCCGGCGGCCGAGGCTTCGTTGAGGCCGAGGTTCAGCACCGTGTCCATCATGCCCGGCATCGAAGCGCGGGCGCCCGAGCGCACGGAGACCAGCAGCGGGTTTTCCGGATCGCCGAAGCCCTTGCCGGACTTCTTCTCGAGATCGGCCAGCGCCTGATCCACCTGAGGCGCGAGCGTCGAGGGATATTCCCGTTCCAGCTCGTAATAGGCGGTGCAGACAGCGGTGGAGATCGTAAAGCCCGGCGGCACCGGCAGGCCCAGCTTGGCCATTTCGGCGAGGTTTGCGCCCTTGCCGCCCAGCAAATTCTTCATGGAAGCGTCGCCATCGGCGGTGCCCCCGCCGAATGCGTAAACCCAGGTTTCTTCCGCGTGCTTCAGTGCTGCTTCACCCATGGTGTCCTCTTCAGTTATCTGCGCGCGTCTCTGCATGCCCGCTCGCGCGCGAGGGGATTGCAAGTCCTATGCTGCATCGCAACGCCAATGGCCAGCGGCTGAAAGGTCGCTTATGCCCTGACAACGTTGTTTTGCGTCACATAGCTGTATCAAATGGCACAGCCCCGCGTCACCCGGGGAAAATCTGTTCCGAAGCGGCACGCCGTGCCGCCGGGATCAGCCTTCGATCTGAGAGAAATCGGCCACGCGGTGCAGCGTGTCGCGGATATCGGCCAGCAAGGCGAGGCGATTCGCGCGGACTGCTTCATCCTCGACGTTCACCATGACCTCCTCGAAGAAGGCATCGACCGGGCCGCGCAGCTTGGCGAGTTCGGTCATCACGGTCTCGAAGTCCTCTTTCTTGAGAGGCTCTTCGATATCGTGGCGCACCTGGCCGAGCGTCTGGTGCAGGTGGATCTCTTCCTCCGCCCCGGCATCGATCAGCGCGCCATCGACGATGAGATGGTCAGGCAGCGCGCCTTTCTTCTCCTCGGCCTTGAGGATGTTCGCGGCCCGCTTGTAACCCGCCAGCAGGTTCGCCCCGTCTTCCGTGCCGAGGAAGGCGCCGAGCGCTTCGACGCGCTTGGTGATGAGTACGAGATCGTCTTCACCGAGCGCGAACACGGCATCGATCAGGTCGTGGCGCTGGCCCTGATCTCGGAGGTACTGTTTCAGGCGATCGGCGAAGAAGGAGAGGAGGTCCTGCACATCAGAATCGATCACCGCCTGTATGCGCCCCGGTATCCTAGCAAACATCTCATGGTCGGGAGAAAGAGTGTCAGCTCGACGAAACGAGACGCCACCGTACATATTTCGAACGGCTGACCATATGGGCTTTGCCTCGGAGATTGCCGCTCCTAGCTCAGTACCAGCAGTCATGAAATCCACTGGGTTGTCGCTACTGATTGTCGGATGCCCACCGTCCTCACTGGGCGTTGCGGCCAGATGCAACTGCTTGTCGGCCTCTATCATCCGCTTCTTCAATTGATGCGGGAAGAGCCGTCCGAAGAACGGTGCATTGAGTAACGAAGATATATCGACATGCCATAGTTTGAATGGATCCGGTTTTTCGCTGTCCCATTCACCTGCCAACGTCCAATCGGCTTTCTGCAATGGCATGTCGTCAATTGCTTCGATGAACGCACTGTTCAAATGCTCTTTGAGTGAGACTCGAACTTCATTCTCAATCAGTATCCGCACCACGCCCAGCGCTGCGCGGCGGAGCGCGAACGGGTCTTTCGAGCCGGTTGGTTTCTCGTCGATGGCCCAGAAGCCGACCAGTGTGTCGAGCTTGTCAGCGAGCGCGACGGCGATGCCTACAGGGTCAGTCGGCACGTTGTCGCTCGGGCCTTGGGGTTTGTAGTGATCGCGGATCGCGTCGGCGACGGCAGCGGGCTCGCCCGCTTCCAGCGCGTAGTAGCGGCCCATCACACCCTGCAATTCCGGGAATTCGCCGACCATCTCTGACACGAGGTCCGCCTTGGCGAGGCGCGCGGCACGTTCGGCAAGGTCCGGATCGGCGCCCACTTTCGGCGCGAGTTCCCGCGCCAGCGCGGCCACGCGCTCCACCTTGTCGCCCAACGAGCCAAGCTCTGCCTTGAAGGCAATCGTCGACAGCTTCTTCGCCATCTCGTCCAGCGGCTTCGCCTTGTCGAGATCCCAGAAGAAACGCGCATCGTCGAGGCGGGCGGAGAGGACGCGGGAGTTCCCCTCGGCCAGCTTCTTGCCGCCATCGGCCGCGTCGATGTTCGCCACCACGATGAAGTGCGGCGCGAGCTTGCCGGTCTTCGCATCGTTCACGGCGAAGTATTTCTGGTGCGTCCGCATCGACAGCTGGATCACTTCCGGCGGCAGGGTCAGGAAGTCCGGGTCCATGTCGCCCAGCACGACGACCGGCCATTCGGCGAGGCCGGTGACTTCTTCCAAGAGGCCCAGATCCTCGATCCAGTCGAGCCCCGCCTTGGCGCAGACGTCCTGAATACCCTTGCGGATAACTTCCCGGCGGTCGGCCCGCGTCAGCTTCACATGGCCGGCGCCTTCGAGCTGTTTGGAATAGTCTTCCCAGCCGGTCACCGTGTACGGCCCGCGGCCATGCACGCGGTGGCCTTCCACCTGATTGCCGCTGGCGATGCCGTCCACGTCGAACGGCACGACCTTGCCATCCAGCACGCAGGTGATCCGCTGCAGCGGGCGCACCCAGCGCAGGTCTCCCGTGCCCCAGCGCATGGATTTCGGCCAGTGGAAGCCGCGGATGATGGCGGGCACCGCCTCGGCGATGATGTCCGTCGCGTCCCGTCCCGGCGTCTCGATCACGGCGACATAGAAATCGCCCTTCTTCGGATCGGAGCGCACTTCAGCCTGGCTGATGTCGCTGAGGCCGGCGCCGCGCAGGAAGCCTTCGACGGCCTTGTCCGGCGCGCCGACCTTCGGGCCCTTGCGCTCTTCCTTCACGTCCGCCGAGCGCTCGCTGAGGCCGGTGATTGAGACGGTGAGGCGGCGCGGACCGGAACAGGCGGCCAGCAGCTTCCATTTGAGACCGGCCTCTTTCAGGGCCTTCTCCATGGCATCACGGAGGTCAGCCTCGGCCTTTGCCTGCATGCGCGCAGGAATTTCCTCGGAAAAGAGTTCTAGAAGCAGCTCAGCCATAATGCCCTGCATTGGTCAGGAAAGATAAAGACCGCCACGGCTTACAGGCGCCCGCACATGGGTCAAGCGGCAGGTCTGTAGTTCGGCCCGGTTTCAGGGGGACAGGTCAGCGCTTTCCTCGCGTGCAAACTCCGTCTCGAAGGTCAGTTTCCACAATTGGAGGTGCGCGCCTTTCATGGCGGCGGCGACCATTTGCCCATCCGGCGAGAACACGGCCCAGTTCGCCCCGAAGGCGCCAAGGTCCTGGATTTTCGCCAGCATCGCGCCGTTCCGCGCGTCCCATAGCCGGGCGGACAGGTCATCCGCGCTGGTGACCACCATTTCGCCATCAGGACTGAACGCGGCATTCCACAAGGGCCCGTCATGGCCTTCGAGTTCAATCGGGTCGCCGGTATCGCTCCAGATGCGGGCCGTCCCGTCGGCAGAGGCGACCAGAACCCGGTCAGCCGTGGCATCGGACTCCGCATAGGTCGCCGGAACCGGACCGGACTCGATCGTGCGGACCAGTTCGCCATTGCTCGAATTGAACAGCCGCACCGTGCCATCATTCGACGCGGTCAACAGCCGGTTGCCCAGCGGGCTGTAATGAACGGACCGTACCGCCGAGGAATGCGTATCGATCCGGAAGGCCTCTTCACCAGTCGCCACCTCCCACACCCGTACGGTGCCATCATAGGACGCGGTCACCACGCGTTCGCCATCCGGGCTGAAATCGGCGAACGAGACGTCGTCCGTATGCCCGGTCAGCACCCGAACCGGCGGGCCGCCGACCGAGCGCCAGATCCGGGCCGTATCATCCTGAGAGGCCGTCACGACATATTCCTCGTCCGGGCTGAACTGCACGGACAGGACGGGTTCGGTGTGGCCCTCCAGCACAGTCAGCTCGCCGAACTCGGAAGGGGACCTGCCCACCACCCAGATCCGCGCTGTCTTGTCAGCTGACGCGCTGGCCAGGAACCGGCCGCTCGGGCTGTAGTCGAGGCCGTAGACCTCGTCGGTGTGGCCCTGAAGGTCGTCATACCAGGAGGCGGATTTGAGCTTCAGGCGCTCCATCGCGCAGGGCGGATTGGAGAGGTAACGCTCGGCAACGGCGGCAAACTTGCCGTCCGGATATTTCTCAAGATGCTCGCTGTATTTCGCGCAGACGTCCATCTGAACGTAGCCAGCGCTGGAAATGTAGATCCAGTCCTTCTCTTCCTGATCCAGTTCACCGAACTGGCAATCTCCGGAAAAGCAGAAGCGCGGGTCCACATCGGAATACACCGCCGGTTTCTGCGCATGCTCCACACTGGCAGCGAGTTCGGCCACTTCCTCGCTGGCTTCCCCCACAGCAAACGAAAGAGGAAAGTTCGGATCCTTCAGTTTCGGCAATAGGCTGCGCGTAAAGACCGAATACGGCGCATCATCTTCCGGGCCGAGCCGGTCGAGCGCCATCTGGTTGGCCCCGGCGGCATAGACGACGAGCGTATCGCTGGTGATACCTGTGCGCGCCATACCCTTGGTCATGCTGCGTGTGCCGGTGTCGAACGGATTGTCCCGGCAGGCATCGATGACCGCGAACACCATTTCCGGCTGACGGGCGCGGATTTCGTCGAGCACTTCCTCGCTCAGCGAGATCGTCCGCTTGCGCAGGCCCAGCAGGGAGCTGTGATACGGCGCATCCGACAAAGCGAGATAGTTCTGCCCGCCATCCGACCAGCCATGGCCCGAGAAGATAAAGGCCACCCGGTCGCCCGGCTGGATTGTCTGCAGGAAGGCATCGAACTGTTCCAGGAATGCATCCGTATCCGGGTTGATCAGCGGCGTGACCTCGAAGCCCAGATCATCGGCAAACACGCCGGAATAGCCGTTCGCATCGCCCACCGTTTTCTGCAGATCCGTCAGTTCGGCATACTCACCCACCCCCACGATCAGGGCACGATTGGTTTGCGCGGCCGCCGTCAGTGCGAGGCAGGCCGAAATCAACAGCAGGCAAACCGTCCGGAACATCTGAATTCCTCCCACGGCGGAGAGGTTACCCCGATGCCCGCGGGGGACCAAGTCAAAGCTTGCTATGGCTGCCGTCGCACAGGGGGCTCTTGCCGGTGCGTTTGCAGGCGCAGAAGAAAACCTTGCCGCTTTTCTGCGCTTCCCAGCCCTGCGGGACGAATTCCGTGCCCTTATGGCTGCCATCGCAGAAGGGCTGGGTCTTCGACCGCCCGCAGGCGCACCACCAGTAGATCTTGCCTTCTTCGACCTCGACCGCGAGGGGCTCGCGCCCGCCGATTTCAGGTTGGTCTGCCATATCCACCTCCTGTTCTGTCCAGGATGGGCCCAGACTTACACGCCGGCGTTCATGGTTCCCGATTTAACCGGCTTGTTCAACCCGTTCGACACCCCAGCCACCCGGCCTTGCGAGGCAATTCACGCGGTCGTCCACAGCCAGCAGGGTGCCCGGAGGAACAATGATCTCCATCCGCTCTCCGGAGTCGAATCTGACGATGACGGCCTGGGCCAGCCGCGTTCCGGGCGTGGAATTCATCAGCTGGGTGAGGTTTCCGGCGGACATGTCATCCGAATCCAGGCGGACGATCTTCCCGTCCGGCGCTGCAATCACATCCTGCACCTGTTCGACCGTGCCCAGAAGAGAGCGAAACGCTGGCCCGACCGCTTGCCGAGCCTCAGCCGGGAAGCTCACACTCATCAGGATCAGCGCCAGTCCGGCGACGAAAATGCGGCGCATCGGATGCTCCCTTTGATTGCAGATATTGCAATCCTGGAAGAAAATCATGACCAGATGGTGAAGACCGCTTCCGGACGCGAGTTCACGGCACCGGCGAGTCGTGGAACATGGCCCGGATGTTATCGATTTTGGCATCGGGCGCCAAATTCATCATGGCCCGCGTCGTGTAGGCCCCGCGGAATTTCCCGTCGTCCCGGAAGCGCCAGTCGGCGATTTGCTCCGGCCGGAAGGCAATCATGTCGCCGGCTTCCAGCCCGTCGCGGATCTCATGGTCTTCGGGAACGACCCCGGCATAGTGCGCATCACCTGCCTGACGGATATCGACCAGCCAGACATGTTCTTCCGTGTACCGGTCAGACGTCGTCGTCACGTTGAGCGCGAAATCCGAATAGGCCGGATTGCCGGACTTAAGCGCATCCCAGAACACTGGCAGCGTCTCCCGCGCCTCCGCGACGGCCTCTTTCATTGCATTGTATTTGTAGAGGGGTGGCGGGCCTTCCTCGGCAACACGCTCCCCGCCGCAAGCGGCAATCAGGGCCAGTGCCAGGAAGAGACCGGCCGCCTTCATCCCCCGGCCCGAGCGTCTTCCTGCTCCGCCCATTGTTCGGCGGCGCCGCGGGCGAGGTCGCGGACGCGGCCGATATAGGCCTGCCGCTCGGTCGGGCTGATCGCGCCGCGGGCGTCGATCAGGTTGAACGTGTGCGAGGCTTTCAGCGCATAGTCATAGGCGGGCAGCGGCTTGCCTGCCGCGCGCAAGGCGTTCGACTGGTTCTCACAATCGGCAAACCAGCGCTTCAACATTTCGACGTCGGAGAATTCGAAGTTGAAGGCCGATTGCTGTTTCTCGTTTTCGAGGAACACATCGCCATAGCTGAGCGGAACCTCAGAGTCCGGATCATTGTAGGGCAGGTCGTAAACATTATCGACGCCGAAGACATACATGGCGAGGCGTTCGAGACCATAGGTCAGCTCGCCGGAAACAGGCCGCACATCAAGCCCACCGACCTGCTGGAAATAGGTGTACTGGCTGACTTCCATCCCGTCGCACCAGACTTCCCAGCCGAGGCCCCAGGCGCCGACGGTCGGGTTCTCCCAGTCGTCTTCCACGAAGCGGATGTCGTGCACCGTCGGATCGATGCCGATCTTGTAGAGGCTGGTCAGGTAAAGATCCTGCAGGTTGTCCGGGTTCGGCTTCAGGATGACCTGAAACTGGTAGTAGTGGCCGAGGCGGTTCGGGTTCTCACCATAGCGGGCATCCTTCGGACGGCGCGACGGCTGGACGTAAGCGGCCCGCCAGTTCTTCGGCCCCAGCGCCCGCAGCACGGTGGCCGGGTGCAGCGTGCCCGCGCCGACTTCCATGTCGTAAGGCTGCAGCACGGCACAGCCCTGCTCCGCCCAGTAATTCTGCAGCGTCAGGATCAGGTCCTGGAAGGATTTCGGTTTCGCTTCGGCCTTGGGTGCGGACATGTCACTCTTCCGGTGGAAAATTTCCCTGCCGGACTAGCCTCGCCGGCGCCGGGGCGCAAGCGCGACCGTGTGCTCAGAAGCATCCGCGCGAGTCGGGAGCGTCCATGGTGCCGCCGTCGCGGCCGGTGACAAAATGGTAGAAGCCGGAATGGCCCATCATGGCAACGAAAATGCCGGACAAGAGAAACAGCCAGAACAGGAAAGCAAACAAGGGCCTGTCTCCTCAGTAGCGCCCGTCGCGGTCATCCCGCCGCCGGTACACGCTGGTAAAGCCCAGCGCCGCGACGATCAGGCCGACAATCAGGAAAATCCAGAACAAGACGCCGAACACTTCAGGACTCCTTCCTGCCCCCTCCAGTCTGAGATGGGGTCGGAAGAGGATAGCACAAGTCGGAACGAGGCCCTACCAGGCGATGGGGTCGCCCCGGCGGACGGCTTCCAAGGCCGGACTGGGCGACCCGTCCGGCTGGTGGGTCACCAGCGGTGCGAGCAGGCGCACAGGCCCGCGTTTCAGCCCCTTGCGGCCGCGCACCAGCACCCGGCGGGCCTCTTCGCCCGGCTTCGACGCGATCGGCAGCACGGTGATTTCCCCGGTCTGCCGGTCGAATGTGGCGAGGATCCGGGCCAGTTCTGCGGCGCGGTGGATCATGACCAGCGGCGCGCGGGGTTTCGCAGCGAAGGCCATCGCCTTGATCCAGCCGGCCAGGTCCAGCGTCTCGATATAGGCGTCCGTCTTGCCCTCGCCCGGCGCCGAGATGCGGCCGGGCTCGAAATAAGGCGGATTGGCGAAAACGAGGTCGAACCGGTTCTCATGGGCGCGGACCCAGCCGGAAGCTTCGCCGGTCTCCACGGTCACCCGGTTGGCAAATCCGTTACGGTCAGCGCCCGTGCGGGCCAGGTCCGCCATAGTCATGTCGAGGTCCAGCCCGGTCAGGCGGACGTCATCCATACGATACGCGGCAGGCAGCAGTGCGCCGCCGCAGCCGCAGCCGATTTCCAGCGCCTCCCCGCCCGGCCGGCATGCCACCGCCGCTGCCAGCAGCAGCGAATCCGTGCCCGCCCGGAAGCCCTGTTCCGGCTGAACCAGATGCACCCGGCCCTGATAGACCGTGTCTTCGGTCGTCATCCCTTCTCGACCCCGGCCAGCGCCGCCAGCGCGTGCTCTTTCACCGCGTCCTGCACCATCACGCGGCGCGGGAAGGCCCCGATATTGCCCTCAACCGCGGAGATATGCTGGTCGGCCACGAAATAATCGATGCCCGCTTCCTGCAGCAAATGCTCCACATAGCTCAGCTTTATCAGGTCGTTGGTACGGAAGACTTCTTCCATCAGGAGGTGGCCGCGCCCCGGAGGTTGATGTCCACAGACCGGGCATCATAGACGTTCGGGCGGTCAGGCTTTTCGCCGGATCCGACCAGGATCTCCAGCACTTCGGTGACCTTGCCGCTGCTGCTGCCGCCAATCGGGAACCCGATTCCGACGCCCACACCGACGCTGGAGCGGCCATAGGAGCCGCTCGACCCGCCAATCGTAACGGAGGATCTCGGCGCCCGGTCGCCCACCGATTCGTCGGACGAGTAAGAGCTGGTCACCTCGAACCACTCCGCGCCCTGCTCCAGCGTCACTTCCGCTGCGCGCAGGAGGGCCCTGTCCCGGGCCTTTGCGGCGTCGGCATCGGTATAGGACACGCGGAACCGGTTGTTCTCGATCTGCAGGGATTCATAGCCCATGGCGCCGGACTTCGCGGCGGGGCCGTAGGCGGGCGTACTGGCGCAGGCTGCCACCAACACGATCGCGGAACACATCAGGAGACGCTTCATGCAGGCAATCTAACCTGTAAGCCCTCTGGTCCGCCAGTCCTTCCATGATCACGCCAAATTGTGCAGGTGCTGCTGCGGCCCGGTGCCACGTCGTTCTTGCCTCTCCGCTCGCTTAAGCCTAATTGCACCTGTCTGAGACAATTCCGGAGTGCTCCGTTTGACCCTGTCCCCCAAACCGAAAGGCAAGTCTGCCTCCGGCTCGGTGGTGGACCGTATGCAGGCGCTGGTGGCCGATGATCTCGCTGAAGTCGAGAAAATCCTCATCGACCGCGCGGCCAGTCCCGTTGCCGTTATTCCGGATCTCTCGGGTTACATCGTCTCGGCCGGCGGCAAGCGCCTGCGCCCGATGCTGACCCTGATGGCCGCCCATGCCGTGGGCAAGCCGAACAACGCCACGCACGTCCTCGCAGCCGCTGTGGAATTCATCCACACCGCCACCCTGCTGCATGACGATGTCGTGGACGAAAGCGACCTGCGCCGCGGCAAGCCCGCCGCCAAGGCAATCTGGGGCAACAGCGCGTCCATCCTGGTGGGCGACTTCCTGTTCGCCCGTGCGTTCAATCTGCTGGTCGAAACCCGCAGCCTGGACATTCTGGACAAGCTGGCGACGGCCTCCACCACGATTGCCGAGGGCGAAGTGCGCCAGCTGGCCGCCATGAACGCGCGCGACCTGCCGACCGAGGAATACCTCGCCATCGTCGAGGCCAAGACCGGCGCCCTGTTCGAAGCGGCTGCCGAATCCGGCGCGATGTCTGCCGGCGGCGACAAGTTCGCCAATGCTTTTGCGACTTATGGCAAGAATCTCGGCCTCGCCTTCCAGATCATCGATGATGTTCTGGACTATGGCGGCACGACGTCTGTCATCGGCAAATCGGTCGGCGACGATTTCCGCGAGTGCAAGATCACCCTGCCCGTGATCATCGCCAAACGCCGCGGCTCTGACGAAGACCGCGCTTTCTGGGACCGGGCCATGGACCCGGACACGCAGGAAGACGCAGACCTCGCCCACGCGGTGCATCTGATCCGCGCCACCGGCGCCGCCGAGGCCACCGTCCAGGAAGCCGAAGCCTATGCCGGCATGGCCAAGGGCGCCCTGCGGCAGCTGCCGGACTCCCCCTATCGCGACGCCCTGATCGACCTCGCCGATTTCTGCGTCAGCCGCGCTTACTAGGCCATAAGGATCCTTGGCCAAGGGGGGGCGCCCTGGACAGGCCGCGCCCCCTGGCTTCGCGATTACTCGACGACCGGCAACACCACGGCACTGGCGGATTGGCCGCCATGCCAGATCGATTGCGTGGCCTTCTGATAGTCTTCTGGCTTCGCGTACATGATGTTGTCGACGAAGGTCTGCGGATTGCGGTCATAGAGCGGGAACAGGCTCGACTGTACCTGCACCATGATCTTGTGGCCCGGCAGGAAGACGTGATCGACATTCGGAAGCGACCATTTGTAATGCTCGACTTCACCCGGCTTCAGCGCAACGGGCTCTGCCAGGCTGTCGACATACCGCCCGCGGAAAATCTCAATGCCAATCGGCAACTCGAAGCCAGGCATGGGCGGCTTGCTGCCCTGGATGGCCGGCTCGGGCATGTCGTTCGGATAGACGTCGATCAGTTTCACCACCCAGTCGCTGTCCGTGCCAGTCGTTGAGGCGAACAGCTCAACTTCCGGCGCGCCCATGATGTGGACGGCCTCCTCGAGCGGTTCCGTCTCCCAGACGGCGACGTCCGGACGATCCGACACGAAGCGCTGGTCATGCACCAGCCACGGCTTCCACTGGTCAGCGTCGCTCATGTCGATCGGGCGCGGAATGAAAGGCACCGGATGCGCCGGGTCGCTGACATAGTCGTCATGCCCGGTCTCGGCCGGTTTATCGAAGCTGGCGGTGCCATCGGCTGCAAGGTACAGCGGTTTCGACGAGCCCATCGGCCAGCGCGGGGATTCCTGCCATTCATTGATACCGGTCGCATAGGTCAGCACCGGCGGCGTATCCGGTTTCGGCGCGCCCTTGAGCCAGTGATCGAAGTAGGGTTTCACATACTTCACGCGCCACTCTCTGGCCGTATCTCCCGTGAAGGTCAGATCGCCCAGCTCATAGCCGTAGTGGTTGGCACCTGAGTGACGCCATGGGCCGATCACCAGCGAGACCATGTCGTTGTTCTTGTCTTTCGGCTCCAGCGCCCGGTAGACCGCAGGCCCGCCATAGCTGTCTTCCTGGTCCCACTGGCCCAGTTCGATCATTGTCGGCACTTTCAGCGGCCGGGCAGCAAGCCATTTGTCGACCGCCTGCAAGGACCAGAATTCGGTATAGGCAGGATTTTCGAGGAATTTGCGGACGCCCGGCACATGCGTGATGCCGACCGATTTCGCAAAGTCAGCAACGGAGCCAGCCTCAAGATAGCGCGTATACTGGTCGCCAGCCCCAAGGGCGAGGCCGCCTCCGCCTGCGCCCTTGTTGACGGCCATCCAGAGGGCGAATTCCAGCGAACTCACCCGGAAGGCGCCATTATGGAACCAGTCGTCGCCGATCCAGCCATCCACCATAGGGCTCTCCGCGACGGCGGCTTTCAGCGCCGGATGGGGATCGATCGTCGCCATCAGGGCCGTGAACCCGAGGTAGGACGAACCGATGATACCCACCTTGCCGTTTGACTCCGGTATATTCTTCGACAGCCAGTCGATCGTGTCATAGGCATCCGTTGCCTCGTCGATCCCCGTATCGTTCAGCGGGCCGGACAGCGGCCGGTTCAGGACGAACTCACCCTCGGAACGGTGAAGGCCCCGGATGTCCTGATAGACGCGGATATAGCCATCTTCGGCAAACTCGATGTCCATCGCCGGCAGGATGTCGACGATCCGCTGGCTGGGAATGCGGTGGACGTCGCCATAGGCATCATAGGGCGTACGGGACAGGAGAATCGGGCCGTTCTTCGTGCCCTTCTTCATCACGATCACCGTGTAGAGCTTCGTTCCGTCGCGCATCGGCACCATCACTTCCCGGCGGATGAAGTCTGCGGACGGCAGGACCGGGTCGTAGCTTTCGATTATGTCGGGCGTCATCGGTGTGACCGGCGCCGCGTCCTGCGCTGACGCCGTCAAACCACCAAGGAGCAGACCGGCAGCCATCAGCAGAGCCGGGGATGAACGAAGCAATTTCATGAGCGGGAGTCCCTGTTGTGAGCCGGACGGGATGGTCTCACCCGATCGGACCGGCCCAACCTTAAAGTAGAACGCACCAATTGATAAAGTGCGGCGCAAACACTGCAAAACCCTATACGGCGGCACGGAGGTGGCGGGCAAGGCGACGAATAAGCCAGGGGCACGTCGGCGCAGGTGACGCGACGGCACAATTTACGCGGCACGTTGCGTCGCTACCATCCGCCCTGGCACCCACCATGACGGATCGGAGCGAGCAGGATGTCGGAACAGGAAGACGCACTTCAGGCGACCTATTTTGTCGATAGCGATGACGCGGCGATCATCGCGAAAGCCCGCGCGCTCGCCGATGGCGCGACGGATGACGTACAGATTGCCGAGCGCCTGTTCTACGCCGTCCGGGATGGTTTCCGCTATGACCCGTATAATCTCGCCACGGAGCGCGAGGCGTTCAAGGCGAGCAACATTCTGGGCGAAACCTCGACCTGGTGCGTGCCGAAATCCATCGTGCTGACGGCGCTCGCCCGCGCCTCCGGCATTCCGGCGCGCCTCGGCTTTGCCGATGTGCGCAATCACCTGACCAGTGAGAAGCTGACCGAGACGATGGGCACCGACCTCTTCGCCTGGCACGGCTATAGCGAACTGTGGCTGAATGGCCGCTGGGTGAAGCTGTCGACCGCCTTCAACAAGGAGCTCTGCGACCGGTTCGGCGTGAAGGCGCTGGAGTTCGACCCTGTCGAGGGCGCGCTGATGCACCCCTTCGACCAGTCCGGCCGGCGGCATATGGAATATGTCCGCGAGCGCGGCAGCTACCTCGATCTTCCGATGTCGGACATGTTTCGGACCTTTGCCGAAGTCTACCCCGGCTGGATCATCGGCCCGGACGGCGAAGCCACCCGGGCAGAAATCAGCCCGACATCGAAGGACGAGCGGTTCCACTAGGGCCCCGCCCGCCTCCAATGCCGGAAATTTCAGCCCTTACCAGAGGCCATGCTTCTGCACTTCGGTGCGGCCGACCACCATGTGGTGCACCTCGTCCGGCCCGTCGGCATAGCGCAGGTGGCGCATATCGGCATACATGCCGGCCAGCGGGAACCATTGCGACATGCCCGCCGCGCCGTGCATCTGCATCGCCTGATCGATGATCAGGCAGACTTTCTCCGGCACCATCGCCTTCACCGCGCTGACATAGACCCGCGCTTCCTTGTTGCCGAGCACGTCCATCGCCTTGGCCGCCTGTAGCACGGCGAGGCGCATGGCGTTGATCTCGATCCGGGCGCGGGAGATCACTTCGAGGTTCTTGCCGAGCTTGGCGATCGGCTTGCCGAAGGCTTCGCGGGTGCCGGCGCGCTTGATCATCAGCTCCAGCGCAATCTCGGCCTTGCCGATGGAGCGCATGCAGTGGTGGATACGGCCGGGCCCCAGGCGTACCTGCGAAATCTCGAACCCGCGCCCGATGCCGAGCAGCACATTGTCCTTCGGCACACGGACATTGTCGAAACGCAAATGCATATGGCCGCGCGGCGCATGATCTTCGCCCATCACTTCCATGCCGCCCAGGATTTCCACGCCGGGCGTGTCCATCGGCACGAGGATCTGGGATTGCTGTTTCGACGGCGCGGCATCGGGGTCTGTCTTGACCATGACGATCATGATCTTGCAGCGCGGGTCACCAGCGCCGGAAATGTAGAATTTCTCGCCATTGATGACCCATTCATCGCCGTCCAGCACGGCGGTGGTGGAGATGTTCTTCGCGTCCGATGAAGCGACATTCGGCTCGGTCATCGCATAGGCGGAGCGGATCTCGCCCCTCAGCAGGGGCTCCAGCCATTTTTCCTTCTGCGCGGGCGTGCCGACACGTTCCAGCACTTCCATATTGCCCGTGTCGGGCGCCGAACAGTTCAGCGTTTCCGAGCCCTGCGGATACTTGCCGAGCTCTGCCGCGATATAGGCATAGTCGAGATTGCTGAGGCCCTCGCCCGTCTCGGCATCCGGCAGGAAGAAGTTCCACAGGCCTGCCTCGCGCGCCTTGGCCTTGGCGCCTTCCAGCAGCTCCAGCTGGCGCGGATGCCAGGTCCAGCGGTCTTCCTTCTCCTTGTTCAGCGCCGCAAACTCTTCCTGCCAGGGCGCGACATTCTCTTCGAGGTGCTTCTTCACCCGCTCGAAAAGCGGCTTCGCCTTTTCCGACATGGTCAGGTCGAAAAGCTCGGTATTCAGGTCGTCCATTGTGCGCTTCCTCTGTTGCCTCTGGTTTCTGATCCCACTCTGCGCGGCTTCCGGTCAGCAGGCAACGGAGCGTGAAGTCTCACCTCGCGGCAGGTGGTGGGCTTACAGGAGCAGAGGTGTGCGGCCCGCCTCCGTAGGGTGGGTTGAGGCAACGCCGATACCCACCATCCGGATTCGAAGCTTGTGAGAGATTGTCCGCAAACTTCGCCCGATCAGGCAAGAAACCTCGCCACCAGCCAGAACAGCCACATGACCACAGCGCTTATTACGGCGCCGACGAACGCCCCAATAACCTTTATCAAAAGGCTGGCATCCGCAACGCCCAGCACTTTCCAGGCGAGCCACGCACCGAACACTGCGGCGACCGAGATGAATGCAATTTCGATGATCCGGTCGATCTGTCGATCAACCTTGAGAATCTGGCTGATAACTCTTTCGAGATCCATTGTTTCACCCGTAGCCATTCCGCCCTTTTCATAGCTTACAGGTTTCGGAGTAGACCAAGTCTTAATTTCGGCTTGTCCGTTTCGAGCAATTGCTCAACCAACCGGCCTGATCAATTTCCATGAAAGAAGTCCGGTGGGTATCGCTTCGTTCAACCCATCCTGCCTGCTCGAGTGAGCCCGGACTTCAAAGAAAAATGGATCCCTTGAACTAGCAAAAGTTTCGACGAAGAAAACCACGCTCGCCGATCACGAGTGGCGGAGAGGCATTAGTGGTCGACTTGCTGATTGATGAGCGGTTAAAATGTCACCAGAAGTAGGATGGGGATTGAAATCAATGAAAATCGGGAGCGCCAACAGCAGCACCAAAACTGGATGGATCAATCAGGTAATACGACATCCAGTCACCATCTCGCTCTACTACGCAGCGGCGATGGTGGTCGCGCTGGTGTACAGCACTGTTCAATCAGATTTCAATTCTCGTATTTTCGTTTGGTCCGCTCTAGGTGTGGCGGCCCTGCTTTTTTCATCCATTTTGGTCAGCGCACTCTTCTTTCGGATTGGCCGCAAAGAAGAGTTTGAAGACCGAATTGCCGACATGAAGGAGTTTATCAACGCTCAGCACATGGGATGGATCGTGAATGACAAGTACATTCGTGCGCTTGAGGTCGGATCGAGTGAGACATGGGTATTCACGAGAAAGCTCCACAACGATCTGGACCAGACTGGTGAAATTTTCCAAGCCGTCCGTTCAAATCTCAATGCTGGTCTGAAATATGTCTACTTCGTACCGGATGTACCGTCTTCCTATGATGTGATTGACCGCTACCGGAAGCTGCACTCTTTCAAGAGTGGACAGGTCACATTCTACCTGGTTCCGCAGGAGTACTTTGCCTTCTATACAGAAGTTGTCATTTACAATGCTAACAACCCCGAACGCGTTGGCATCGAGTGGCTGCCTCAAAGTCAGCTCAATTACTATATTGCGATGGATAGAGAGCACACTGACGAACTCGTGGGAATTGGCCGAATGTATGCGGCGAAATTTCCTGACTACGGAGAGCGTTTCAGTGCTGCATGACGCCATCGGTATTGTAGGCGTTTCTATCGTCTTGCTCGCTTACTTCTTACTGCAAACTGAAAAGGTTGGCGCACGCAGTGTAAATTACCTTCTCATGAATTTGATTGGATCCCTCGGCGTACTTGTTTCGTTGAGCCGAAACTTCAATTTGGCTTCATTTGCCATCGAGACATCTTGGGTATTAATTAGCGTTTTTGGCCTAACAACATTGGCTTATAAACGGTGGCGCCGGAGCCGTTGACGAAATGGTTGTTCGGTGGGTCACCTGGTGTTCGTACAGCTAGTTCGAAACTAAAGCCCCTCCGCCGAGAGCCTCCGCCCGAGCGTGAGGCGCTGCAGGAACCACAGTCCACTCCCCACAATCGTCAGCCCAAAGAAGGCCACCATCGCAAGCCCATCCGGCACGTTCATCGCGGCCAGCGCGCAGGCCCAGCTGAAGACCCACCAGATCACGGCGACCGGCAGATGTTTCCAGCCGCTGCGCAGGAACAGCTGATAGGCATGGTCGCGGTGGGCGGTCATGACGGACTGGCCGTTCCTCGCGCGCCACAGGACGGTCAGCACCACATCCACCAGGAAAGGCAGGAACAGGATGGCGGCGGTCCAGATGGTCGAGACGACTCCGACGATGATGCCTGCCCCGCCGAAGAAAGCGCCGATGCCGAAGGCGCCGGAATCCCCCGCATAAAGCTTGCCCGGCAGGTTCCAGGCGAGGAAGCCCAGAATGGCGAGCGCGCCGGTGATGCAGAGAAAGGCAAGGTCTGGCGCGGGGCCCACCCAGTCGTCTGACGGCTGCACCTGCCCCAATATGCCCGCCGCGCCGAGCAGCATGATGGCGGACGAGCCCATGGCGAGGCCGTTGGACCCGTCCATGAAATTCACGCCATTCATGGTGACCATCAGCCAGAAGGCGACACCCGCCATGACCAGCGGCAATGGCAGGCTGGCAAGGCGCAGGCCGGGGTCGAGCACGGCAAAGGTGATTGCCAGCGTGCCGGTGAGGACGAGTTTCAGCCAGGCATTCATGCCCCATTTGTCGTCCACAAAGCCGATGGCGCCCGCCGCAAGGGCCAGCGCCAGCACGGTCTGCGTGCCATTGCGTGTCCAGTATTGGGAGATCAGCCCCGCCTCCCCGGCGAGCCAGGCCGAGAGGCCCAGCGTGATGAGGATCGCCACGCCGCCGGAACTCGGCACCGGCGCGGCCTGGGTCTTGCGCCCGCCATCGGGCGCGTCATCAATCCGTATCAGGAACATCATGCCGCAGAGGGCCGCCGACAACAGGACCGGCCCCATAAAGCGGATGAAGGTCATCGCTTCCCAACTCAAACTGCGTCTCCCAGCGAGGTTGCCCGTATCCACCAGTCCGGCCGCGCGGCGCTGAGCTGCGCTTCGGCGCGCCGGGCGGCGGCTTCGGTTTCGAACAGGGCGAAACAGGTCGCCCCCGATCCGCTCATGCGGGTGAGCTGCGCATCTGGCAATGCCTGAAGTGTGTCCAGCACGCCGGCAATCTCCGGCACGGCGGCGATGGCCGGGGCCTGAAGGTCGTTGCGCTGTTCGCGCAGCCAGTGGACGAGGTCCCACACCCGCTCGAAGGGCGGCACGGCGCCGAACTCGCGGAAGCCCGCTCCGCCGCCTGCTTCGTCATAAGCACGAAAGATGGGCCCCGTCGGGCAGGCAAGGTTCGGATTGACCAGCAGCGCCGGCACACGCGGCAGGCCTGGCGCGCGGCGGACGCGTTCGCCCTCACCCTGCATCAGCGCGCCATGGCCTTGGAGGGCGACCGGGACATCGCCGCCGAGGTCCGGCGCGACCTTGCGGGCGGCGGCCGGGTCTGTGCCCCAGAGATCAGTCAGCAAGCGCAGCGCGGCGGCGGCGTCGGCGGAGCCGCCTCCGATGCCGGCGGCGATGGGGAGGTGTTTTTCCAGGGTGAAGGCGGCGCCCTGGCTGGTGCCCGTCTCAGCCTGCAGCGCCCTCGCCGCGCGAAGCACGAGATTGTCATCCACTGGTCCGATATAGTCCGGATTGGTCATGCTTGGTCCGGTTATGGTCATGGACAAGTCGTCGCTGATCATTATTTCGAGGCGGTCTGCGGCCGCCTCTCCAGCGAACATGACGAGCGAGTCGAGCGGATGGCGGCCGTTCGCCTGCACCGGCCCGACATGCAGGAACAGGTTCACCTTGGCCGGGGCCAGCGCGCTGTAATTATCTGTTTTCATTGGACTTAAGGCCGGTGCGGCAGGGGCTGGTCGGATTCCGCCTGCACGACGGCTGGCTCATCCGGCCCCTTCAGCAGCTTCACTTCGATCTGCGCCCGCTGCTGCTCGGCCGGTTCCAGCTTCAACGACCGCTCCCACTGGTATTTCGCCTCCAGCTTCCGCCCGCTGCGCCAGTAGGCGTCGCCCAGATGATCGTTCAGCGTAGGGTCGCCGGGCTCCAATTCCACTGCCTTTTCAAGGAAGTATATCGCCAGCTCATAGCGGCCTAGCCGGTAATAGGCCCAGCCGAGACTGTCGGTGATAAAGCCGGAATCGGGATCATAGGTCAGCGCCGTCCGTATCAGATCCAGCCCCTCCTCCAGATGGATCCCCCGATCGACATAGGCATAGCCAAGATAGTTCATCACCAGCGGGCTGTTCGGCTGAAGCTGTAGCGCCAGCTTCAGATCTGCCTCCGCGCCTTCCCAGTCGTCCAGCGCCTCGCGGGTCGCGCCGCGCGAAAACATCAGGCGCCAGTCGGTCCGGCCCTTGAGGGCATCGACCCTGATGATCTCGGACAGCAGCCGGTCAGCGTCCTCATACTCCGCCATCGCCCGGTGGATTTCGGCCAGCTGTATCTGGAGCCCCCGGTCATGCGTCTGGTCCAGCACTTGGCGGGCCACCTGAAGCGCCTCCTGCTCCCGGCCAAGACGCAGCAGGGCCCAGGCAATCTGCCCCCGCGCCGGGGCGTAATAGGGCGATGTGTCAGGGATACGGGACAGAACAGAGATGGCCTCGACCTCCCGGCCAGCCTTCTCCAGCGACTGCGCCCACAGGGTCCGGGCCTCATGCAGCTCCGGATCGAGGGCCAGCGCGAGAACAAAATAGACCGACGCCACATCATCGTCCGTCCGGGTGATCAGGGCCGCCGCCGGGATGTAAACGGCTAACGCCGCGCCCTGCCGGGGGCTGAGGCGAGGTACATCAATGTCCCTGCCCGCCTGGATCTCGCGGCGCAGGGTCTCGAGCGGCGCGTTCTCGCCCACCTCATCCTGGAATGTTTTCAACAATTGCAGCGCACGCGCCCTGTCACCATTCGCGGCCAGCAACCGCGCATGCGCATCAAGGCCGATGGCCAGACGCGCTCCGGAATTCCAGAGCGTCTCGAATGTCTCCAGCGCGTCCGCATCGCTATGCGCTGCCAACTGGATCAGGCCCATCATGTAGAGGGTTGCGCTATCAAGGCGCGGGTCACCGGTCAGGGTCTGCTGCAGGTAAGCTTCAGCTGCTTCGGGCCCATCATGTTCCAGCATCCGCCAGGCCGAGATGCCGCGGGCGACAGTGCGATTGAAAGGGCCGAAGCCATCTTCCGTAAGATAGGCGGCGGAGACGGAATCCTTGCCTTCAGTCATCGCCTCGATGCCCAGGGTCAGGCGAACCAGCGTACCGAAATTGCCGGCGCCGTGGGCCTTCCCGGCCAGTTTCACGGCCTGCTCGTAGTTCCCTGACACGAGCGCCGAGAAGACGGCCCGCTCTGCGATACCCGTCGATTCCGGCGCCGTATCGATCGAGGCGGCATACCGGCTGGCAGCCTCCCGCGGATCATTCGTCATCGCCGCATAGCGCGCGACCAGATAGTCCCCGAGCGCCTCGGCATCTTTCGGCGGCGCATAAGCGGAATCAAGGGAAAAGCCGTGAGATCCGAAGCCCGGATAGGACGCGCAAGCCGCGCAGCTCAGCGACAGCAGGAATGCGGAAACGGCCCCGGTTCGTCTCATCATGAAAGTGTCTCAGTTCATTCCCGGCCCGGCAAGCGAATTTCCCCGAAACATCAGCCGGATCGGTCTGCCAGCAGCTTTTCCTGCTGGATGAAGAAGCGATCGATACCGCGCTTCACCGCAGCCATTGATTTTTGCCGGCCAGACCGGGACTGCAGCCGCCTGGCATCGTCCCGATTGGTCAGGAAGCCCAGTTCAAGCAGGACCGCCGGCACGTCCGGTGCCAGCAGCACGTAGAAACCCGCATTCTTGTGGGTGTCACGCAGCACAGGCCCTGCCTGTTGCAGTTCCGGCAGGAGGAGTTCGGCGAACTCAGCCGAATGCGTCTTGGTCTCGCGCTTCACCAGGTCTTTCAGGATCCCGGTGATGGACTGGGCAGTGCCGTCCTCAAGCGGGATTTCCCAGTCATTTTTGCTGGCTTCCTTGTCGATCCGGGATTCGCCCCGGGCCGAAATCGTATAGACCGACGCGCCGGATACGCTGTCCCTGCCCGCCGCATCGGCGTGAAGCGAAATGAACAGGTTTGCCCCCCAGTTCCGGGCGAGCGTGACGCGGTCCTCCAGTTCAATGAATGTATCGGTTTCGCGTGTCAGGCGAACTTCATAGCGCGGGTCTGCCTCCAGCAATTCCTTCAGCTGCAGGGCGGCGGCAAGCGTAATATCCTTTTCCTTCTTGCCCGTTACGGCAAGCGCCCCCGGATCTTTCCCGCCATGTCCGGCATCAACAACAATCACGTACTTTTTCTGGCCGACGCCAGGCTTCAAGGCCGCGACTTCACGGCGTTGGCCGGCTTCGTTGCGAGCTGTCAGGGCCCGGGCCAGCTGGCGCATGTCACGGCGGGCAACGCTGGCAAAACGCGCGTCTGAAACCGTATCGAGGTCAATAATTACCCGGTGCTCTGTCGCCGTTCCTGTGGGCGGCAGGGTCAGGACCCGCGTCACCATAAGGGGCCGGTCCAGGCTGAATCGCAACTCAGAGCCCGTCACCATCCATTCCGGTACACCGCCCATGCCGGTTCCGGAGCGCTCGCCCGCCGGTCCGCGCAACGGCAGGACAACGGAGCGGCCAGCGGCCCCCTCCACCATATAGGCGCGCGGATCCTGCGCCGTGTCGGTCCAGATCGTGATTCGGGTCGGCGCCCCATTCCCCACCACGCGCACATTGCGCACGTCCGCGAGGGCCTGTGTGGCCCCTAGGCAGACGGCGATTGCCAGGAAAATTACACGGAAAATCAACATATGGTTGATTTGCTTACCACCACTGGACAACAAAAACGCTCAACGAACAGCTTCCATAGCAAACCGAACATTAACCCACGATTGACCAGAGCTAATCAGGAACAGCAGCCAATTCACGATTTGACTCTTTTCTTGGGCGGGAAAATTGGGCACTATCCGGGCCGTAGCCGGATTGCCGCGCTACAACGCAAGTTTCCTTATGACGCGCCAGCGATCCCGGCTCACCCAACACAGGTCAGCGGGCGCCGCGCTCCGGAAAGCAGAGCAAATGTACCAGGGTGCCGCCCTAAATGACGCTTTATCAATGCCGCCAAGACGGCATCACGGCGGACGTGCCTGCACCCATTCCCTCAATATTCAGACCGGCCAGCTAGACTGCCTGAGGCGTAAACCGCCCGTTACAGCAGCGCCGGATCAAAAGGTTCCTCTACATGAGCAAACTCATGCTGATCGACGCCGCCCACCCGGAAGAGACCCGTGTGGCGATCGTCAACAACGGGCAGGTCGACGACTTCGACTTCGAAACAACTGGTAACGAACAACTCCGCGGCAACATTTACCTCGCAAAGGTAACGCGGGTTGAGCCGTCGCTGCAGGCGGCCTTCGTGGAATATGGCGGCAACCGCCATGGCTTCCTCGCCTTCAGCGAGATCCACCCCGACTATTACCAGCTTCCTGCTGAAGACCGCGAAGCGCTGTTGCGCGAAGCAGCGGAAGAAGCCGCAGCCGCTATTGAAGACGACGATGAGGACGATGAAGCCTCAGCGGACGCCGAGAATGGCGACGATTCTGACGATGGCGACGAAGACGATTCGGACTCCGAAGAAGAGGACGACGAAGCCTCTTCCGATGGCGAAGACGACGAGACCGGCGAAAAGAAGAAGAAGTCTGCCAAAGCTTCCGGCCGCCGCCCGGCCCGCAAGTCCAGCCGGACATCGATCTCCAAGCGCTACAAGATCCAGGAAGTCATCCGCCGCCGTCAGGTGATGCTGGTTCAGGTGGTGAAGGAAGAGCGCGGCTCCAAAGGCGCCGCCCTGACGACCTACCTCTCGCTCGCCGGACGCTATTCCGTGCTGATGCCGAACACGCCTCGTGGCGGCGGCATTTCCCGCAAGATCGTCAACAGCTCTGACCGCAAGCGCCTGAAATCCATCGTTTCCGAACTGGAAGTGCCGGACGGCATGGGCCTGATCGTGCGGACGGCCGGCGCCAAGCGCACCAAGGCCGAGATCAAGCGCGACTACGAATATCTGTCCAAGCTCTGGGAAACGATCGTCGAAAAGACGCTCTCCTCCGAGGCGCCGATGCTGATCAATGCCGAAGGCGGCCTGGTCCATCGCGCGATGCGAGACATGTTCGACAAGGAGATCGAGGAAGTCCTCGTCCAGGGCGAGGATGCGTATCGGGAGGCGAAGGATCTCGCCAAGCTGATCATGCCGAGCCAGGCGAAGAAGGTTCAGCAATGGAAGGACGAAGAGCCGCTGTTCGTCTCTGAGGCCGTCGAGGAACAGCTCGATTCGATCTATTCCCCGGTCGTGCAACTGAAATCCGGCGGCTATCTCGTCATCAACCAGACCGAAGCGCTGGTTGCCATCGACGTGAACTCCGGCAAGGCGACACGCGAGCGGAATATCGAGCAGACGGCAACGCGGACCAATCTGGAAGCCGCCGAAGAAGCCTGCCGCCAGATGCGCCTGCGCGATCTCGCCGGCCTCATCGTGATCGATTTCATCGACATGGATGAGAACAAGAACAATCGCGCCGTCGAGAAGAAGCTGAAGGAATGCCTGAAGGTCGACCGCGCGCGGGTCCAGCATGGACGGATCTCGCAATTCGGCCTGATGGAAATCTCCCGCCAGCGGCGCCGTCAGGGCGTGCTGCAAGCAACATCCGACCCCTGCCCGTCCTGTAACGGCACCGGCCGGCGCCGCTCCATCCCGTCGGCTGCCCTGCAACTGATCCGGGCGATCGAGGCGCGCGCAGCGACCGGCGGCCTCAAGTCCATCTCGGTGAAAGCCCCGACGGATGTGGCCCTCTATATTCTCAACAACAAGCGCGAAGCCCTGATCGAAATCGAGCGGATCGCCGGCTTTGCCGTGTCCATCCATTCTTCCGAAGAGATGCTGCCGGGCGATTTCACCATCGATGCAGAGCGTGACCAGAACGCGAAGCCGAAGAAGCGCAAACAGCCTCGCTCGCTCCAGAAGCCGTCCAAGCCGGCCCCGTCGGAAGACGAGGATGATGAAACCATCGAGGACGACGAGACGTCCGATTCTGAAACGGAATCCGATGGCGACGACGAAGACGAGAAAAAGTCCCGCCGCAAACGCCGTCGCAGAGGTGGCCGCCGCCGCAACAAGGGCGACCGCGAAACCGGTATGGAAGTGGTCGATGGCGACAATCCCATCGTCGCACTGGATAACGACACCCAGGACGACGATGACTCCGACGATGAGGACGGCGACGGCAACGAAGCCTCTTCCGAAGACGACTCCGAAACGCCCCGCAAGCGCCGCCGCCGCGGACGCCGGGGCGGACGCCGCCGCCGCCGGAACAATTCCGACCGCACGGAAGGCGCTGAAGGGCAGGACGAAAACGTCCCCTCTGACGGCGGTGCTTATCTGGATGGCCTGGCCGCCAGTGCGCCAGACATGCTGGACGAGGCACCTCCAGCCCAACTGGAAGCGTCCGAGCCGGAAATCATGCCGGAATCGGTCGCCGAGGAAGCCGTCGCTGAAGCGACAGCACAGTCGGAGACTGGCACCGAAGAAGAAAAGCCAAAACCGAAACGCACACGCCGGTCCCGCGCCCGCAAGAGCGATGCAAAGGACACCGCCGCTGAGGACACAGCTTCGGAATCGGCCAATGAGAAGCCGGCTGAAGAACCGAAGGCCGAAACTGCAGATCTGCCAGATCCGGAAGTGATGCCGGCGGACGTAGCGGCTGAAGCGGTCGACACTGTGGAAGCGGAAGTCGAAGCAGAAGCGGTTGTTGCGCACATGGATGAAAGCGCCGCGGCAGCGGAAGCCGAACCTGAACCAGCCCCGGAACCTGCCCCCGAACCAGCCGAGGCCGAGAAGCCTGCCGCCCCCCGCCGCACAGGCTGGTGGTCGCGCGCGCGGAAATAATCCGGCGCCCCACTCAGGAACAAAATAAAAAGGCCGGAGCAATGCTCCGGCCTTTTCTTATTTATTCTTGTCAGTTTAGGATGTTGCCTCATCGCCAGATCCTGCGAGCTCTTTGAATTTCGGGTCCGCTACGGCAGATCCAATGAGCTCCTGCACGGCAGGCGTGAACGCATCAATCACATTCTGACACGCCTTGAGTGCACTATAGCTGGTCTTGAATTTGTACTGAGTGTTCACAGAATAGCCTTCTGGAAGGGTATCCGAAGAAAGCTTCAGACCAATCTTCCATGAGCCCGTGCCGAATGAGTTGAAATTCAGCTCCGTCACTTCACCGCGAATGACATTGCCATCTGTCTGGTCATAAACACCAGCGGCAAATAGCTCATCACGCATCGCGCCTTCCACAAACTCAATAGGCGTTTTGCCCGGCGCAACTTCCAGAGCTCCAAGAGCTCGGCAGGTCATCGCTTCGTTAACTTCAGGGCCAGCAGTGAAGGATGACAACTGCACTTGCACTCCATCTTCCTTCAGGGCGCTCTGGAACGCCATAATGTTAGATGTTGATGGTGTATACGGGCGGCTCGATGTCGTTTCACAGGCGCACAAAGTCAGCACAGCAGCAGCAGCTGCGCACACAATTCGGATCATGAGATTATTCCCCAGCGTTTAAATCACTGTCCGCTATCAAAATAGTGGACAGCCTTTCATTCCAGTGCGCAGAGAGCTCCGTCAATCAAAAAAAGAAAAGCGGCCGTAATAGTTGCGGCCGCTTTTCCTGTATTAGTTACTGCAGGAGAAAGATTCTCACATGAGGTGATTTTCTCGCCTAGGCAGCAGCTTTCGCCTTCGTCCCGGCAGGCGGGAAGCGGTCGTAGAAGCCTTCGCCTTTAGCGGCCATGTCACGCAGGACAGCCGGCGGTTCGAAGCGCTCGCCATATTTGGCAGCGAGGCGGTCAGCCTCCGCAACGAACTCCTTGATACCCCAGAACAGGTCGACATAGGAGCAGCAACCGCCCGTGAACGGTGCAAAGCCCCAGGCCAGGATCGAGCCGATATCCGCATCGCGTGCATCGGTGATGACGCCTTCGTCGAAGCAGCGCGCTACTTCGATGGCCTGACGGACGAGGAAGCGGCTGGTCAGCTCTTTCTTCAGTTCCGGCGGGCATTCTTCCACCTTCACCTCGATCATCTTGTTGATGTCCGGCCACAGGCGTTCCGGCTTACCCTTCTCATTATAGTCGTAGAAGCCCTTGCCGGCCTTGCGGCCAACGCGGCCCTGGTCTTCCACCAACCAGGCGAGGAACTGGGTCCGGTCATCGCTTTGCAGATCCACGCCTGCGGCTTCGGCCGTTGCGCGGGTCACTTTCAGGGCGGTGTCGAGGCCGACCGAGTCGGAGACTTCCAGCGCGCCCATCGGCATGCCGCACTGACGCCCGACATTCTCGATGATCGCTGGCTTGATGCCTTCCGCCAGCATTTCCATGCCTTCGCGCGTGTAGGTGCCGAAGCAGCGCGATGTGTAGAAGCCGCGGCTGTCGTTCACAGCAATCGGCGTCTTGCGGATGGCGAGCACATAATCGATCGCCTTGGCGAGCGTTGCTTCGCTGGTTTCCTTGCCGGAGATGATTTCCACAAGGCCCATGCGCTCCACCGGCGAGAAGAAGTGAATGCCGATGAAGTTTTCCGGACGCTTCGACGCCTTGGCGAGGCCGGTGATCGGCAGGGTCGAGGTGTTGGAGCCGAAGACGGCGTCCTCGTCCAGAACGGCTTCGGCCATCCCGGTGATCTTGGCTTTCAGCTCTTCATTCTCGAACACGGCTTCAATCACGAGATCGGCGCCTTTGACGTCGTCATAGGAGTCCGTCGTGGTGATCAGGTCGAGCAGGGCATCGCCCTTTTCTTTGGTCGACTTGCCGCGCGAGACGTCCTTGTCGACGAGACGGCGGGAGTAATCCTTGCCCTTCTCGGCATTCTCTTTCGAGACATCGACCAGAACGGTCGGGATGCCAGCCTTGGCCTGGACGTAGGCAATGCCTGCGCCCATCAGACCAGCGCCGATGACCGCGATCTTCTTGAACTCCGTCTTCGGATGACCTGCCGGGCGATTTGCCCCTTTCGACAGTTCCTGCATCGACAGGAACAGCGAACGGATCATGGCTTTCGCTTCCGGGCGCTGCTGGGTGTTGATGAAGTAACGCGTTTCAATGCGCAGGCCCGCATCAATCGGCACCTGAATGCCTTCATAAATGCAGGACAGGATGTTCTTCTGGGCCGGATAGTTGCCGTAGGTTTTCGACGACAGCATCATGTTCGCCATCGTTGCCACCTGGCCAGCGCCAGGAGATTTGTGCGGTACGCCGCCGGGCACCTTGTAGCCTTTTTCATCCCACGGCGCTTTCGCTGTCGGATTGGCTTTCACCCAGGCCTTGGCCTTTTCGACGGTTTCGGAGGATGCAGCCAGTTCCTGAACCACACCCATGGCGAGAGCCTTCTCGGCATTGAAGCTTTCGCCTTGGAGGATCAGTGGCAGAGCCGCCTGAACACCAACCAGACGCGGCAGACGCTGCGTGCCACCGGCACCCGGCAGCAGGCCGATCTTGGCTTCCGGCAGACCGAACTGAAGCTTTGGATTGTCATTGGCCGCAACGCGGTAGTGACAGGCAAGCGCCACTTCGAGGCCACCACCAAGCGCGAGGCCGTTCAGCGCCACAGCCACCGGCTTACCGCAGGTTTCCAGCTTGCGCAGCGTACCGTTCAGAGCAAAGCCCTGGTCGAACTGCTGCTTCTTCAACTCAGCTTCAGACAGTTCCTTTTTCTCTCCACCGCCAGCGCGCTGCCCCATTTCACCAAGGTCAGCTCCGGCGCAAAAACCGCTCGGCTTGCCGGATGAGATAACCAGGCCCTTGATGTCGTCGTTGGACGCAACTTCGTCGGCAATCGCGATAATGTCCGCAACGGCCTTTCCGGTCAGCGTGTTCATGCTGCGGCCTGGCACGTCGAAAACGGCGTGCGCAATGCCGTCTGCATCGATGTCCCAACCAAATGTCTCGAGTTTCATGATACTATGTTCCGATTATTCTGTGTAAGGATTAGACGCGTTCGATGATCGTTGCCGTGCCCATGCCGGCACCGACGCAGAGCGTGATCAGGGCTGTTTCCTTGTCGGCCCGCTCAAGTTCGTCGACCATTGTGCCGAGGATCATGCCGCCGGTTGCCCCAAGCGGGTGGCCCATGGCGATTGCGCCGCCGTTCACATTCATCTTGTCGTGCGGGATGTTCAGGTTCTGCATCATCAGCAGCACAACCGAGGCAAAAGCTTCGTTCAGCTCATAAAGGTCAATGTCTTCCGGGTTCATACCGGCTTTCTTCAGGACCTTTTGCGACACATAGGTCGGGCCAGTCAGCATGATGCCCGGCTCGGACCCGATGGATGCCATGGCTTTGACGCGGGCACGCGGTTTGAGACCCAGGGCTTCACCCATTTCCTTGGAACCGAACAGGACAGCCGAGGCGCCATCCACAATGCCGGAAGAGTTGCCGGCGTGGTGGACGTGGTTGATGTTTTCCAGCTCCGGATAGCGCTGCTTGATGACTTCGTCGAAGCCCATCGCACCCATGCCAGCAAAGGAGGGATTCAGTCCGGCGAGCGACTGCATGTCCGCATCCGGACGCATGTGCTCGTCGTGATCCAGGCGGATACCGCCCATCTGGTCCTTCACCGGAACGATGGATTTCGCAAAGCGGCCTTCTTTCCAGGCCTGCGCGGCGCGGCGCTGGCTCTCGACGGCGAAAGCGTCGACATCGTCGCGCGAGAAGCCATACTTCGTGGCGATCGTATCGGCACCGATGCCCTGGGGCGTGAAGTAGGTTTTCAGGGCAACCTGCGGATCGGTTGACCAGGCACCGCCGGACGCGCCCATCGGTACGCGGCTCATGGATTCTACACCGCCGCCGATCGCCATGTCGGCTTCACCGGTCATGACTTTGGAGGCAGCCATGTTGCAGGCTTCCAGGCCGGACGCGCAGAAGCGGTCAACCTGAACACCGGCGGTCGTTTCGGCATAGTCTGCGTTCAGTACGGCAACGCGGGCGATATCCGCCCCCTGCTCGCCAACCGGCGAAACACAGCCAAGAACGACATCGTCCACCTTGGACGTGTCGAGTTCATTGCGTTCACGGATGGCCTGCAACACTTGCGTAGCAAGGCTAAGCGACGTGATTTCGTGCAACGAACCACTTTTCTTGCCTTTGCCGCGCGGCGTACGGACCGCGTCGTAGATATAGGCTTCAGTCATTTGAAGTGACTCCTTTCGATGGAGGGGATGTTATTTTGACTTTGTTGCAGGCGATTGCCCGCTTTCCAATTGAGCGACCCGGGCCTTGAGCTGTTGGTTCTCTTCCACCAACTCGTTGAGCCGTGGGGCGATCAACTGAGCGACTTGTTCTTCTGTATACCGTGGCAGGATATATTTCGGGCAGTTCCAGTCTCGGGCGACGATCTTGATCGTCATCAGGCGTTCAACCGGCCCCTGCCCATCCTGAGCCAGCGCATTCTGAAGTTCCGGATCTGAAGCGGCATCGACCATCCGGGCTTCTCCGAGCATCTTCAGCCGGGCGCGGCGAGGATAGTCCATGAAAAAAAGAGACACCCGGTCTGACCCATCGAGATTACCGCGGGTGATGAACTGCCGATTACCGAGATAATCCGCAAAACCGATCATGTCCGGACCGAGGATTTTCACAAAGCCGGCAGGGCCGCCGCGATGCTGGATATAGGGCCACCCATTGCTGCCTGTGGTGGCGATGTAGAAGCTGGTCGAACCTGACAGGAATGCAATCGTATCGTCGTCCAAAGGGCCTCTATGGCGATTGGTGTAGATACGTTCGTATGTCTCACGCATGCCCACCTGTTCCTGGTAGGCCTTTACCGCATCGGTAAACAGGAGTTCGGCATAGTTCTGCATCACAGTCACTTTATCCCTCCTTGGCCGGCTTCAGGACCGGGTTCAGGGTGAGACTCGCGGTGGAGCGGGCAGCTTCCTTGCCGCGGGAATCGTAAAGCTCAGCTTCGGCGAACACCATCGCCCGGCCGACATTGCGCAGGCGGGCGGCTACTTCGATAGTCCCCTTGCGGACGGGACGCAGGAAATGCGTATGCAGGTCTACCGTCGAAGGCAGTTTCGTCTTGCCAGCTTTCATGCCCGCCAGCATGCCAATCGTATCATCCATCATGGCGACAAGATAGCCGCCCTGGATGACCCCGGCCGGATTGCAGAATTCCGGCCGGCCTTCAAAGCGCACCCGCGTCGTCAATTCCTTCATGTCGAGCGCAAGCAGCTCGAAGCCAAGCGAGGTTGAGCTCGGGCTTGGCGTCGGAAACACATCACGAATGAGGTCGCTGTCGGGCATGTCAGGCTAGAGGGTCCTCGCGATCAGCATTTTCATGACTTCATTCGCGCCGCCATAAATGCGCTGGACGCGGGCGTCCGCATACATTTGGGCGATTGGATATTCGTCCATATAGCCGAACCCACCGTGCAACTGCAGGCACTCGTCGATGATCTTGCACTGAAGGTCGCTGATCCAGTACTTGGACATCGAGGCCGTCGCGGCATCCAGCTCTTCCTTCAGGAGGAGTTCCGTACAGTGATCACCAAAGACTTTGGCAACAGTCGCTTCGGTCTTGCACTCGGCGAGCTTGAACTGGGTGTTCTGGAAGTCGAAAATCGTGCCCCCGAACGCTTTGCGGTTTTTCACATATTCCACCGTCTCGTGGATGGCGCGTTCGATCATGCCAATGCCTTGCAGACCGATGATGTGACGCTCCTGCGGCAGTTTCTGCATCAGCTGGATGAAGCCTTTGCCCTCTACTTCGCCGAGGAGGTTGGAAGCCGGCACGCGCACATCGTCGAAGAAGAGTTCCGACGTATCCGCCGCATGCTGGCCGACTTTTTCCAGGTTCCGGCCGCGGCGGAAGCCTTCCACCTTGTCGGTCTCGACGCCGATGATGGAAATGCCCTTTGCTCCCAGGCTCGGATCTGTCTTGACGCAGAGCAGGATCAGATTGGCGGTCTGGCCGTTTGAAATGAAGGTCTTCGAACCGTTGATGATGTAATCATCACCGTCACGCTTCGCCGTCGTCTTCATACCCTGAAGATCCGACCCGGCGCCCGGTTCGGTCATGGCGATGGCAGTAACGATGTCACCCGTGCAGATGCCCGGCAGCCAGCGGCGCTTCTGCTCCTCAGTGCCATAGGCCGTGATGTAAGGCGCAATGATCGCATTGTGCAGCGTGATGCCGAAGCCGTCGATTCCCTTCCACTGCTGCTGTTCAATGATTATGGCCTCGTGCCGGAAGTCGCCGCCTGCCCCGCCATATTCCTCCGGAACCGAAGCGCCCAGCAGGCCCATCTCGCCCGCCTTCTTCCAGACCTCTTTCGGAACGACCCCTGCCTTGCGCCACTCCGGCACGTGCGGGGCACATTCCTTTTCAAAGAACTGGCCAACCGCATCGGAGAAAATTTCAAGCTCATCGTCCTGACGCCACGCGGACTTGGGTACATTGAGCGGGCTCTGTTGCATTGTCGGTCTCCGGCTTTCCTCTGGATATAGGACGCAATCGGTCAATTGCCGCTTACGTTCACGTAAACTTGTAGCGGTCCGGTCAGATTTTTCCCAGACCTTCCCCAGCGTCAGAGATGCGGACATTCAGGGAAAATTTTGCCGCAGGGCGCCATCGGCAGTGTAGCACACCCCCGTGACTGCCCTGAGACATTCCAAAACAGGAAAGATTCACCTCAAAAGGCGTCGGCTTCCAGATCCATCAGAGGCGCCGCACCCGTCTTCACTTTCGCGAGATGCGCAGCACCATCCGGCAGAAGACGCTCAACGAAGTAGCGGCCCGTTGCCAGTTTTTGCTCGTAGAACGGCTCTTTGCCTTTATGCTCCAGAGACACCTTGGCCATCTGCGCCCACATGTAAGCCAGGGCGGTCAGGCCAAACAGGTGCAGATAGTCATGGCTGGATGCGCCGGCATTGTTGAAATCCGACATACCGTTCTGCATCAGCCACATCGTGCCCTCCTGCAGCTCGCCCTTGATGGACTGCAGACCTTCGATGAACAGCGCCAGATCTTCATTGTCTTCGTTCGCCGCGACGAACTCATCAATGTCAGAGAAGAAGGAGAACACGGCACGCCCGCCATTGGCGGCGAGCTTGCGGCCAACAAGGTCCAGCGCCTGAACGCCGTTCGTGCCTTCATAGATCGTGGTGATCCGGCAGTCGCGCACGATCTGCTCCATGCCCCACTCCCGGGTGAAGCCAGAGCCGCCATGCAGCTGCAGCGCCCAGTTGGCGCACTCATAGCCCTTGTGTGTGAGGTAGGCTTTCACAACCGGCGTCAGCAGCGCCATATAGTCCGAAGACTTCTCGCGCACGCCCTCATCCTGCGCCTTGTGCTGGAGATCTGCCTGGAAGGCCGTCCAGTAGGTGAAACAGCGCGCGCCCTCGATGAAGGCTTTCTGATCCATTAGCATGCGGCGCACATCCGGGTGCACGATGATCGGGTCAGCGGGCTGGTCTGGCGACTTGGCACCCGTCAGGGACCGCCCCTGCAAACGATCGCGCGCAAAATCTGCTGCGTTCTGGTAGGCCAGTTCGGCCTGCGACAGCCCCTGCAGACCGACGCCCAGACGCGCCTCGTTCATCATCACGAACATGGTGCGCATACCTTTATGCTCCTCACCGACGAGGAACCCGGTCGCGCCGTCATAGTTCATGACGCAAGTCGCGTTGCCATGGATGCCCATCTTCTCTTCGAGGCCACCGCAGGAACAGGCATTGCGCTCACCGATGGAGCCGTCTTCACCAACCATGTACTTCGGCACCAGGAACAGAGAGATGCCTTTGATCCCTTCCGGGCCGCCTTCGATGCGCGCCAGGACGAGGTGAATGATGTTGTCGGTAAGGTCTTGCTCCCCACCTGAAATCCAGATCTTCTGACCGGTAATCTTATAAGTGCCGTCCGGCTGGGGCACGGCCTTGGTCTTGATCAGACCGAGATCGGTGCCGCACTGCGGCTCGGTCAGGTTCATCGTGCCGGCCCATTCAGCCGATGCCATTTTCGGGCCGTACTTGGCCTTCAGTTCGTCGGAGCCGCCGGCCATCAGCGCCTGGAAAGCGCCATGCGTGAGCCCCGGGTACATGCCGAACGCCATGTTCGAAGAAGAGACCATTTCGGTCCACGCGATGTTCACCACATGCGGCAGGCCCTGCCCGCCCATTTCCGGGTCCACGGAAAGAAGCGGCCATCCACCTTCAACCAGCTGCTTGTAGGCATCCGGGAAACCATCCGGCGTTTTCACACTTGCATCATCGCTACGCACACACCCCTGACGGTCGCCGACCGCGTTCAGCGGGTGAAGCACCTCCTTGGCGAACTTGCCGCCCTCCTCAAGAATCGCGCTGACCAGATCGGGTGTCACTTCCTCGAAACCGGGCAGGTTCGAATAATTCTGGATCTGAAGCACTTCCTGAAGAATGAAGCGCATATCGCGGATCGGGGCGTCATAACGAGGCATCGTGCATGTCCTTTAATGCGTGAAGGGCGACTACCACTTTCGTAGCGCGCCCTTCTGGAAAGGTCTTTCTAATATAGCGGAAACCCGCCTTACAGATCAGACTTCGTCAAGCTGGCGTCGTGCCACGGCCTCATAAGCGGCGGCCTGGCGCTTGCCTTCTTCGGTCGGACCAACCTGATCGACCAGGCCTTCCAGCCAGACGATGCCTTTACGGAGTTCGCCGAGCGCGGTGTCGATGTCTTCGCGCTGGATCTCCAGCTCTTTCACCTGCTTGCGGAACTTCTCCAGCATCATGCGCGTCTGCGCCCGCTTGCCGTCATTCAGCGCGTAGAGATCGAGGATCTCGCGAATGTCAGCCAGCGGCAAACCAAGACGCTTCAGGCGGACAATGATCGTCAGCCGGGCACGGTCACGGTTCGAATAGACCCGCATCATGCCGTCACGCGCCGGGTGCAGCATGTCTTTGTCTTCATAGAAACGCAGAGCTCGCGGTGTCACCCCGAACTCCCGGGCGAGTTCAGAGATCGTGTAGGTGCGGGAATCTGCAGCGGAAATCGAGGGATGCTTGTGTGACATAAGGTCAACTTAGATCAAAGCTTACGCGAACGTCAACGTAAGCTGCGAATAAATTTTGCGCCACACCGGGGCTCAAAGCCGATTACCCGGAAATTACCCCACAGTTATCAGATTAACCGGAAATCTTTACCTTTAACCTCCCCTTAAGACGGCACCTGCCATCAAACACTGGGAAAATGAACAAAACTGCCCGTTTCATTAACCGGAACGGGCGGGTTGGCTGTCAGGAGTATGGGGATGAGTCAGTCAGGCACAGGAGCCGCGAAGGGGATCGACCAGCGCGCCCGCGAAGCCGCCAGAGAGGCCGCCCGTTCGGAAGGCCTGACGCTGGGCGAGTACCTCGATCGGCTGATGAAGACCCCTGCCGGCGGCCCTCAACCGAATGAAGTGCCCGCTCCGTCGGACGCACACCGCCCTCGTCCGGATTCCAAAGATGAATTGCTGGAGCGGCTGACCCGCCGGATCGAAGCCACCGAAGCCCGTTCGGCCATGGCCATTACCAGCATGGATCACACGATCCACGATCTGGTCGGCCGGTTGGAAGACACCCAGCAAACCACCGCGGCCATTGCGGGGCATGTCGAAGGTGTGATCGACCAGCTGCGGGAAACTCATGACGCCCTGAAACAAAAGGTGCGCCGGCTGGAAGAGGACGACTCCCAGCAGGAAAATCTGGAAGCGCTCAAGGCGCTGGAAAGTGCGCTCGGCAAACTCGCCAGCCATGTGTACGAAGAAAACGAGCTGGCAGAGCAGGAAACGCAGGCCATCAAAGGCCGTGTCGAATCCGGCTTCATGGACATCATCGAACGCGTCGAGTCCATGGAGACGCGCGTCGAGAGCAGCCGGACGGAAACCGCCGAACAGATAAAACAGGGCGTGGAGCAAGCCGCCCTCCGCGCCGCAGGGGTCGCGCGCCAGGTTTCTGAGCGTGTGGATGGGCTCGAAACCGAGGTGCATGAGCGCCTCGCTGCGCTGAGCGACCGCGAAGAGCGCCTCGAAGCGACCGAAACGCGCGTGGAAGCGATCGAAACAGACGTATCGAGCGCGCTCGACTCGCTCGATATGCGCTTCGACCAGATCCAGAACAGGCTGACGCGCGCGGAAACCACGACCGATTCTGCGCTCAAGAATCTGGAATCAACCGTGTCCGGCCTCGACGAACGGATCGGTGACGTGGCCAGCAAGATGGATCCTGATCTTGCCGACCGCCTGCGCAGCGAGTTTGAGTCCCGCCTGGAAGACGTGATGTCCTCCGTCCGCGAGACGGTGGATTCGGTCCGCCAGGAACTGGCAGAAGAGATCGCGCGCACGGCAACGAATGCCGGTGAAGAGGCGATCGCTGAAATGAAGGACACGCTCGGCGGCATGCAGGAGCGGCTGGAAGCCAGCGAGGAACGCCAGGCAGGCGCGATCGAGAAAGTGTCGGAACAGGTCGGCGCCCTCAACGACACTTTCGATACCCGTCTGCGTGAAGTCGAAGAACGCAGCGACGCCGCTGCCGGTGAAGCGGTTCGTGAGGAAATCGAACGCCTGGGCAAAACTGTCAGCGACAGAATCGATGAGCTGGCCGAGGATCTGACCCAACGCGTCAACGACAGCGAGTCGCGCAGCGCCGAGGCGATCGAACAGATCGGCGACCAGGTTGCCGCTGCCACCAACCGCCTGCAGACCCGTCAGAGCGAAGCAATCAAAACGCTTGCAGAGCAGGTTGACGAGAACCGCCGCAAAGCAGACGAGCGCCTGTCCGATGCCCTGGCAGGTGTGACCGAACGCCTGGAACAGATGCAGTCGCAGGCGAATGAGTCGCTCTCCCCGGTTCAGAAAGCCATTGCGATGCTGGCGTCCCGGCTGGACAGCCTGGAGGATGACACTCAGTCGACCGGCGGCCCTGTCGACCTGGATGCCGTTCCGGCAAGCCTGGCAAACGTCGATGATGATCCGTTATCGGACAGCCAGTTCGAGGCCTTTGAAGATGCCGAAGATCTCGACACCTTCGAGGACTTCGACACATTCAATGCGTTTGCAGACCTGGAGACAGCAGACGAACCAGACACCGATGTTGTCCCCGTGGTCACGCTGCCTGAGGCGGCAGAAGCAGCTCCTGACGTTCAGCCTGCTGCAGAACCTTCATCCGATACGGCTGAAGACGCCATGGGCGTTGCGTTCGAAGATGACGCTGAGTACTCGCTTCCGACCGAAGAGGAAGACGACACCGAAACCTTCGAGGCGGGCATCGAGTCCTGGAATGCCGAACCGGAACAGGACGTACCGCACGAAACAGCTGACTCTTTTGATGACGATTTTGATGCCATCCGCGCGGCCGTCGAAGGGCTGAGCTTTGCGACACAGGAAGCAGAAGCCGAAATCCTCACCGAGGAGACGACTGCGGCGGCCGATGAAGAAAGCACAGACGAGGCCGGTTTTGAGGACGATCTCGACCTGCTTGCGGAAGAAGACGATGATTTCATCGACCCGCTGGAGGCTCTGGCCGGACTGGAAGATCTCGACGAAGCACACACTGAAGCGCGCGAATCCGACATCTTCGACGATGAGGAATTCGAGGCGCTGGACCTGCCGGCTGCCGACGCGCCTGAGCTGGAACCTGAGGCTGCTGCGGACGCAGAAACCAAGGTTGAAGACGACAAGGAACTCGACGCTGACACCGCGGACTATCTGACCCGCGCGCGTAAAGCCGCCATGGCGGCCAGCTTCGGCAAGAGTACCGCCCAGACCGTCAGCGCTTCAGGACGTCCGGTGGTCCGGATGACATCCGGTGGCGGGGTCAGCCGCATGCCTCTGATTGCTGCCGCATCTGCCGTCGCCGTCGCCGGTGTCGCAGCTGGCGGCTATCTCTACATCCGGGGCAAACAGGACGCGCCGGTGCAGGCCGCACCGGCTAGCACTTATGTCGATCCGGGCGCGACCGAGATGGCCGAACCTGCCCCCGACATGACAGCGCCCGCGGCACCTGTGGATGAGGCATCCGTCGCGGACATGGAAGAAGACCTGTTCGGCGAACCGGAAACTCCGGCCGGTCCGGCCCAGTACGCACCGGTACCGCCGGTTGTGACCGTGCAGGCCTCGGCCGCCGCCGGAAACTATATCGCCCAGTACCAGCTGGCGCAGGAGAAGCTAACAGCCGGTGACTATGCCGATGGCGCCGCCCTCATGCGCAAAGCCGCCCAGAAAGGCCTGCCGATTGCCCAATACGCGCTCGCCAAGCTGCATGAGCGCGGAACCGGCGTTCCGAAGGATCTCTCGCTCGCGCGGGAATGGACGGAAAAGGCCGCCATGGGCGGGAACGTCAAAGCCATGCACGATCTTGCCGTCTTCATGGCCGAGGGCGAAGGCGGTGAACAGACCTATGCCGGTGCTGTGGAGTGGTTCCGCAAGGGCGCCGAATATGGCGTGGTCGACAGCCAGTACAATCTCGGCGTCCTTTATGAGCAAGGTCTCGGCATCAGCCCGAACCTGACCGAATCCCTGTTCTGGTTCGACGTCGCCAACCGCAATGGCGATGGCGGCGCACCGGCCAAGATTGCGCAACTCATGGAACGCGTCTCACCGGAAGCTGCTGCACAGGCCCGCAGCCGGGCGGCGAGCTGGCAACCCGCTACGGCAAATGCGATTGCCAATGGCCGCTTCGGTGCCCAGCCATGGAATTTGGGTAATCCGCTCCAGATCCAGGCCATCCAGAAGGCGCTGAATGCCCTGGGCTACGCTGCCGGCACACCGGACGGCATCATGGGGAATGGAACGGCGACCGCGATCCGTGAATATCAGATCTCCAACAACCTGCCCGTTACCGGCACGGTCACCGAAGATCTGATCGATACGCTGAACGCTGGCGCAACGGCCGGCTGATCCTGCCCGCCCTTACGGCTTGACATAGGCGTAGGGGCGGTCTTCCTTGTCGAGCGACAGATACCGGTCACGCAGTTCTGTCTGCCGTGAACGCATTTCCTGCGGCTCACCATCGATGAACACCGCATCGGCATTGGTGGTGACTTCCAGAGGGTCGCCATCCCACACCACGACATCGGCATGTGCGCCCGGCGCAAGAATGCCGTAGCCGGACAGACCGTAGATCTCTGCCGGGGTTACGGTAAGCGCCTTCATGGCATCGTCCCAGTCCATGCCATTCGCAACGGCATTGCCGGCAATCTGGGTCATGAGACGGGCCAGATGTGTGGAGTCATCAAGATTGACGATCGCCACCGGAACGCCGGCTGCGTCGAGACGGGCTGCATTCTCCTGCGTGGCGGCAAGCTGCGAGAAGCTGGCAGGAAGGTTGGCAAAGCCGTCGACAATGACGGGAATCTTGAGCTCGGCGAGCCGGTCTGCGACGCGCCAACCTTCGTCCGCTCCCAGGATCGCGAACTTCAGATTCCGGTTCGACTCTGCAAGGTCCATCACGGCGTTCAGGTCCGTGGCGCTTCGGGCATCGATCAGAATCAGCTGTCGCCCGCGGGCTGCCGGAGCAAGCGCCTCGGCATCGCGGCGTGAAAGGACATCGCCTTCCCCGCCCGCAAGATAGCGCGCCGGATAGGCCCGGGCATCATCGAAGGCAGCCCGTAATTGCGCCCAGGCCGCCGGGCGCGATCCACCGGCAAGCCCTGCCCCGCCTTCACCGAGCGTGATGAAGGTGAAAGCTTTTTCTTCCAGGTCTGTGTCCTGAGCACCGCTGGTGTCCGCAATGAAACCCTGACCCGCAAACAGGTTTGTCGATGGCTGCGGCGCAACCGCGACGCGCGTCACCCCGCCGATGCGGCTGACATCCACTGCCGTGTCATCCGGATTGAAGCCATCCGCGGCATTCAGAGACGCAGAGAAACCGGACATGGCCGCCACGGCGTCATTGGTCGAATCCTCGGCGTCCACTTCGATAATGCCGGTTCTTGAAAAGGCCGAGATCAGTCCGGGCGTTACCCATTCCGCGCTGATCACCTCAGCGCCTTCAGGCTTGGCCATCGTCGACGGGCCAACCGCCATGATCGTGCCATTGCGAATGACAACGATCCCGTTCTCGATTGTACCGGCATCGGTGCCGGTCCAGACCTTTTTGCCTTCGATCACATAAGTATCTGCCGAAGCGCCAAACGCTGCCACAGCGGCGATTGCCGCACCTGCCACCAGCTTGCGGATCATTTCATGTCTCCTTCGCCAGGCTGGCCGAGTTCAAAATCCCGCACGGGACGCGCGGTATCGTCGTCGCGGTCATACATCAACGCGCCATCGATATAGACCTGATCCGCCTTGGTGTAGACGCTGAACGGATTGCCGGACCAGATGACCACATCGGCCATTTTACCTGGCTTCAGCGAACCAGTGCGCGCATCGATACCGAGCGATTTGGCCGGGTTCAGTGACAACCATTCCCAAGCCTCTTCAATGGGTATGTCTATGCCCACCTTCTTGCCGTCTGCCCATGCTTTGGCGGCTTCCTGGTTCAGGCGCTGAATGCCGATGTCGCTGTCGGAATGCACGATCGCGCAGGCTCCGGCATTATGAACCATCGGAATGTTTTCCGGGATGCCGTCATAGGCTTCCATCTTGAAGCCCCACCAGTCTGCCCACATGGAGGAACAGGCCCCATAGTCCGCCAGCTTGTCAGCGATCTTGTAGCTCTCGACAGCATGGTGGAAGGCGGTGACCTTGTAGCCAAACTCCTTCGACAGATCCATGATCTGCGCCATCTCGTCGGCGCGGTAGCAATGCATGTGGACCAGGATTTCACCTGCCAGAACACCGGCCAGCGTATCCAGTTCGAGGTCCCGGGCCGGCATCTCTCCGCCTTCGGCAGAGTACTTGTCCCATTTGCGCTTGTACTCGGCGGCCTTGATCCAGGCCGTCCGGTACCCGGCCATATTGCCCATGCGGGAAAACGGCGCCCCACCCGGAATGCTGCCATTGCCGTAGCCATAGACCCGTTTCGGGTTTTCTCCGCAGGCCATTTTCAGCGTGTAAGGCGCTGCTGGGAATTTCATGCCCTGCACGGTACGCGCCGGAACATTCTTCAGCGTGATGCCGCGGCCTCCAAACAGGTTGGCACTGCCCGGCAGGACCTGCAGCGAGGTCACGCCACCTGCCAGCGCGCGGTCAAACCCCGGGTCCTGCGGCCAGATGCCATGCTCAACCCAGACTTCGGCCGTCACCGGACCGGAAATCTCGTTGCCATCCTGATGAGCCGAAACCGAGGGAGACGGATAGGCGCCGAGGTGGCTGTGATTGTCGATGATCCCCGGAGTGACCCAGCGGCCGGATGCGTCGATGACCGTCGCGCCTTCCGGTGCTTCAAGGTCTGCGCCGATGGCAGAAATCTTTCCGTCCTGAAACAGCAGGCTACCGTCTTCGATCTTTGCGCCTTCCCCGTCCAGAATGGTGGCGTTGGTGATCAGCACAGGGGCATTGGGAAACGCCTCGTAAGTCGAGGGATAAGGATCGGGATTGAACGGTTCATTCGGCGTAAACGGCTTGATCGACGGTTCGCCGTTGTCACCACTGCCACCGCATGCGGCAAGAAATATGGCTGCAGCAGCAAGCGCAGCCCAGTTGCGTCTGATCATGATTCCTCGCCCCGGTTTTTCCCGTTTCGTACCTGTCCCATAGAGCGCGGATCAGGCAGCGCCGCAAGGCGCGAGGCCGGATTCAGTCCACCTCGGGCTGCAGGTGGTCCCGCTTGTCGCGGCCGAAGACCAGACGCATCAGCCAGTTCGGCGCAAACCGCTCAACCCGCGGATGCCGCGTCAGGATACCTTCCATCCAGCGCCGTCCCCAGACCGAGTTCCGCCCGAGCAGGATCACCCCGATAATCGCCAGAGGCAGGCCAATGGGCAGGAATGGCGTAGCGATGCCGATCGGGATTGCCACCACAATATGCATCAACCCCAGCACTGCCAGCATCTGACGCAAAAGCCCCCCGACATGGCGGCGGGCCATAGCGATCGGTTTTCGAAGGAGACTGTCAGAGGTGTCAGTCATTGGGGGCTCGGTTGAGGACATGCAGAGGATATGGGTTCAGAGCAAATTCATTGCCAAGTAAAATCACCGGGATGTGTCCAAAGTCTGGCAACGTCGTTGCGTGGTTGCTACACATCTGCCCAGAAGTGGACCGCCGGGAGGGCGCCGGACAGCGAGGCCAGAATGAAATTGCAGTCCATCCAGGCGCTTCGGGGCCTCGCGGCGCTGCTGGTCCTGATCTTTCATATCCATGAACTTGAAGTGCTGGCCATTGCTGACAACAGCCTGACAGAGCGGGCCTGGGTCGGTGGCCTCTTCACCAATGGCTATGCCGGCGTCGACCTGTTCTTCGTGATCTCGGGCTTCATCATGGTGTTCGTCACGCGCAACACCCTGCCTGGCCCAAAGCAGGCCGCAGAGTTTCTGTTTGCCCGGGTCACCCGCATCTACCCGGTCTGGTGGGCGTTTGCCGGATGTATGACCATCTACATGGTGGCCGCCTATGGCATGAGCGGCCAGAGCGCTGGCTGGCATAAGATGTCATACGGCCAACCTGCGCTACCTTTCCTGGTAAAGTCCTTCCTGCTGGTCCCGCAGCCGGCATTTCCGATCCTCAATGTCGGCTGGACGCTTGTTCATGAGGTCTATTTCTATGCGGTCTTCACGCTATTCCTGTTGCTTCCCAAAAAATGGCTGCCGCTCCTGATCGGCGGCTGGGCTGCGTTGGTGACCGCCGGAGCGCTGATGGGTTTGTCGGCTCCTCTTGCCATGAACTGGCTTACCCTTGCCGTCCATCCGATGACGCTGGAATTCATCCTCGGCGCTGTTGCGGGGCTCGCCATCACGAAGGGCCTGATCTGGCGCAGCGGCACGCTGACCCTTTTGGCCACTTTGTGGCTCCTGGGCGCGCTTTGTTATCAGGGACAGGAAACCGCCTTCCAGCTCGAATGGGGCCGCGTCCTCTGGTACGGGCTGCCCGCCGCGCTTCTGATTTATGCCGTCGCAGGACTGGACATGCATGAACGGCACACCTGGCTTTTCCCTGCCCTCATTGGCTGGCTTGTGACCCTGACGCTGTTCCAGCTGACCGGCCTCGACGGTGACAGCCCTGCAAGCGCACGCCGCGATGCAACGCTCCTGACCGTGACCGTTGGCGGGATCGGCATGCTGGCCGTGATCTGGTTTGGCTGGCTACTGGGCCAGGGTGCGCCTGACCTCCTGCTGCGAGCCCGCGCATTCCTGCGCCCGCTCCTGAATGCAGCCGTCAAGCTCGGCGACTGGTCGTTCGCCTTGTACCTGTCTCACCTGATTGTACTGAGCGCCCTGCGCCGGATCTTCGCGATGCTGGGACAGTCAGACAGCCTGGCGCCCATCTTCCGCCTGGGACACCCCGGCGTGCTGGACAATTTTGCCTACGCCGCCAGCGGGATCGTGCTCACAATCACGGCGTCCTGGCTGAGCTACCGGATGTATGAATCTCCGCTCAACGTCATGTTCGGGCGTCTTCGGAAAGCCTTGTTCCGCCGGGACCCGCAAAAGCCGGCCCCGGCCTGAACAATGCCTATTCGGCCGCAACCGGAGGCGCGACCACCGGCTCTTCCCATTTGAGCACCGGCTTGCGCGCCGCTTTCGTCTCGTCGAGACGGCGCATCGGCGCGAGATAAGGTGCGCCTTTCAGCGCTTCGTCACCCTGAGCAGCCCGGCGGGCAACAGATTCCAGCGAATCACAGAAACGGTCGAGCTCCGCTTTCGATTCCGACTCCGTCGGTTCGATCAGCATGGCACCATGCACGACCAGCGGGAAATACATCGTCATCGGATGGTATCCCTCGTCGATCAGCGCCTTGGCGATGTCGATCGTTTCGATGCCTTCGGCCGTGAAAGCATCCGAGAACAGCGCCTCGTGCATGCAATAGCCCTCAAACGGCGCGGTCATCACGCTCTTGAGGCGTGCCTGGACATAGTTGGCGTTCAGCACGGCATCTTCCGAAGCCTGCTTCAGGCCATCGGCGCCGTGGCTGAGAATATAGGTCAGCGCCCGCACGAACATGCCCATCTGGCCATGGAAGGCTGCCATGCGGCCGAAGCTCTCTGACGCATCGCCTTCAATGTCCTCGACAAGGCGGAACATGCCGTCGGCATCCTTCACCACGAACGGCACCGGCGCATAAGGCGCGAGGGCCTCGGACAGGACCGTCGGGCCGGAGCCCGGACCGCCGCCGCCATGCGGGGTGGAAAAGGTCTTGTGCAGATTGATGTGCATCGCATCGATGCCGAGATCGCCCGGGCGCACCCGGCCGACGATGGCGTTGAAGTTCGCCCCGTCGCAATAGAAATATCCGCCCGCCTCATGGATCAGGTCGGCGATTTCCTTGATATCGGTTTCAAACAGGCCGCACGTATTCGGATTGGTCAGCATGATGCCGGCAATGTCATCCGGCTTTTCCAGCTTCGCTTTCAGGTCATCCATATCGACCCGGCCGCGTTTGTTGGCCTTGATCTCATCCACGACGAAGCCGCACTGGACAGCGGTCGCCGGGTTCGTCCCGTGAGCGGACTCCGGCACCAGAACGCGCTTGCGCGTTTCCACTTCGCCGCGCGCGATCAGCGCCTGGCGGATCGTCATCATGCCGCAGAACTCGCCATGCGCGCCGGCCTTCGGACTCATCGCGACAGCCGGCATGTTGGTCAGTGTCTTCAGCCAAATCGCCAGTTCGTCGATCAGCTCCAGTGCGCCCTGCACCGTCGCCTGCGGCTGCAGCGGGTGGATGTCGCCAAAGCCCGGCAAGCGCGCGATCTTCTCATTGAGACGCGGATTGTGCTTCATCGTGCAGCTGCCCAGCGGGAACAGGCCAAGGTCGATGGCATAGTTCTTCTGGCTGAGGCGCATATAGTGGCGCACGGCTTGCGGCTCGGACAGGCCCGGCAGGCCGGTCGGCTGCTTGCGGGCAACACCGCCAAGACGGTTCTTCGTGCCTTTCGGCGCCGGAAGGTCGACGCCGGTCGTCTCCGGCGTCCCGATCTCGAAGATCAGACCTTCCGCTTGCAGAAGACCACGCGACCCGGAAACGGTTTCAATGGAAGACATGGAGACAGACTCCGGAGTGGTGGGGCGGCCCTGTGTGTTCATGGTCATCAGATGATCTCCTTCAGAGCGGCGGCATATGCGGCAATGTCTTCCGGCGTGGTGCACTCGGTGGCCGCGCAGAGGATGATGTCGCCCATATGGTCGCCCGGGAACAGGCGGCTGGCGCGGACACCGCCAACAATGCCGGCTTCGTCCAGCATGGCGAGGACGGCTTCGGCATTCACTGGCGTGCGGAACGCGAATTCGTTGAAGAAGCGCGGCGTGAGGATTTCGACGCCCGGCACGTCGGCCAAGGCATCCGCCAGATCGCAGGCGGCTTCATGGTTCAGCACGGCCAGCTCTTCGAGCCCCTTGCCGCCAAGCAGCGTCATGTGCGCGGTGAAGGCCAGCGTGCAGAGCCCGGAATTGGTGCAGATGTTCGACGTCGCCTTGTCCCGGCGGATGTGCTGCTCGCGCGTTGAGAGCGTCAGAACGAAGCCGCGCTTGCCATCGGCGTCGGTCGTCTCCCCACAAAGCCGCCCCGGCATCTGGCGCACCAGCTTCTGGGTACAGGCGAAGAGGCCGACATACGGCCCGCCGAAGTTCAGGCCGTTGCCGATGGACTGGCCTTCGCCGACGGCGATGTCCGCGCCCATTTCGCCGGGCGGCGTGACGAGACCGAGCGAGACCGCCTCGGTGAACACCGACACGAGCAGCGCGCCCTTGCCATGTGCCGCTTCGGCCACCGGCGAGAGATCCGTCACGGTGCCGAACGTGTTTGGAGACTGGCCGATCACGCAGGCCGTCTGATCGTCCACCGCGTCAGCCAGCGCCAGCTCGCCGTCGACGGCATGCTCCAACTGCACCACTTCGATGCCCTGCGCCTCGCATAGCATTTTCGTGGCCGCGGCATAGTGCGGGTGCAGCCCGCCGGAGAGGACTACCTTCTTCCGGCGTGTCGCCCGCGTCGCCATCACGGCCGCTTCGGCACAGGCCGTCGAGCCGTCATACATGGAGGCGTTGGCGACATCCATTGCGGTGAGGGCGGCAACCTGGGTCTGGAATTCGAACAGGGTTTGCAGCGTGCCCTGCGCGATTTCCGGCTGGTAAGGCGTGTAGGTCGTCAGGAATTCGGAACGCTGGATGATCATGTCCACGCTGGCGGGCACATGGTGCTTGTACGCCCCGGCGCCGACAAAGAACGGGCCGGACGAAGCCGCGCGGTTCTTCGCGGCAAGCTTCGACATGTGCCGCTCGACGGCGAGTTCCCCCTGATGGTTCGGCAGGCCGTCCACCGTGCCGTGCAGGCGGGCACTCTCGGGAACATCCGCATAAAAATCATCGACCGACTTCGCGCCGATCGTTTTCAGCATGTCTGCGCGGTCGTCCGCTGTCAGGGGGAGGTATCGCATTCCGGTACTCCGTCTGTGAGGCGCTGGCCTCAGAGGGTTTCGCAATAGGCCTTGTAGGCAGCCTCATCCATCAGGCCGGCGATCTCGGCGCCGTCCTTGATTTCGAGGACGCAGAACCAGCCTTTTTCGGTCGGGGATTCGTTCACCGTCTCCGGCTTGTCGCCGAGCGCCGGATTGACCTCGACAACTTTGCCGTGGATCGGCGCGTAGACGTCGGAGGCAGCCTTTACGGACTCGACGACGGCCATGTCGTCGCCCGGGGCGAACTCGGCGCCGACATCCGGCAGCTCAACGAAAACGATGTCGCCGAGCGCGTTTTCGGCATAGTGCGTGATGCCCACGGTGGCGAGGTCGTTATGAACCGTCACCCATTCATGGTCCTTGGTGTAGAAGGTCGTCGGCTGTGTGTAGCGGGTCATGGGGTCTGGCTCCTATCGCTTATAATTATGCGGAACAAAGGGAAGGTCGGCGACGACGGCCGGGCGCGCCTTGCCGCGCACCATCAGCTGGACTTCGGTGCCGGGTTCGGTGTGGGCGCTGGCGATATATCCAATGGCGACCGGGTGGCCGACCGTGGGACCGAAACCGCCCGACGTGACCACGCCGACTTTCTCGTCACCGATGAAGATTTCCGTGCCTTCGCGGGCCGGGGCGCGCTCCAGCGGTTTGATGCCGACGCGCTTGCGGGTCGGGCCTTCGCTCCGCTCCCGGAGAATGCGTTCGGCGCCGGGGAAGTCACCCGCCTCGCGGCGGCGCTTCTGGATGACCCAGCCGAGGTCGGCTTCGATGGGCGATGTCGCCGGATCGAGATCATGTCCGTACAGGCAGAGCCCCGCTTCGAGGCGCAACGAGTCCCGCGCGCCGAGGCCGATGGGCTTCACGCGCTCATCCGTCAGCATTTCCTTGACCAGCGGAATGCCGGCTTCCGGTTTCACCAGAACCTCGAACCCGTCCTCGCCGGTATAGCCGCAGCGTGAGACGATGCAGCGCGTGCCGTTCAGTTCGAACGGCATGTGGTGCATGAATTTCAGGTCTTCGCAGCCGGGGAAGAAATCCTTCATCACGTCAGCCGCTTCCGGGCCCTGAAGGGCGAACAGGATACGGTCGTCGGCGCGGGTCAGCACGGCACGGCCAGCGAGCTTCTTCTCGAAGATGCCCCAGTCCTGTTCCTTCATCGCGCCGTTGACGACGATGTAGAGACTGCCCTGAGCCTCATCGCCGATCGGGCGGGTGATGATCAGGTCGTCCAGAATGCCGCCCTCGTCATTCAGCAGCACAGTGAGCCGGGCCTGGCCGGGCTTCAGGCTGGTAATGTCGCTGGGCACGAGTTCCTCGACCATCGCGGCGATCTTCGCGTGGGCTTCATCGCCGCCGCCAATTCCGTCTTCCAGCGTCAGGAAGCACGGGCCCATATGAGAGACATCGAACAGGCCTGCGTGCGTCCGCGTCCAGTTGTGTTCTTCCATCACGCCGTCCGGGAACTGGACCGGCATTTCATAGCCGGCGAACGGCACAAGCTTCGCCCCGCAGTCTTCGTGCAGGTCATAAAGCGGGGTCCGCTTCAGTGTCTCGGTGGTTGTCTCACCCATGGGCGCCCTCATTACAGGAGACGTCAGCGGCCATGGCCGCATTTCCGTCGCCCCCGCTGTCTCGGCGCCTGAGAGATTCCGCCCGTGAACTCCGGGCTTGCTCCTTCGGCGAGGTGGCGCCAGACGGCCCGCCTCTTTCCAGCGTGTTGGTTCTCTCCCGGCCCTTTTGCCTGAGCGTTTCCGGGGCGGTTGCGCCTTCGGCGGCGGGGTTTGATACCCGCTCTCTCCCGGGAGGAACTGAACTAGCCTCCTGCTAGCGTGGAATCATGAGGCCAGCAAGCGCGCAGAGGCGCCCAAGATGCGCAATCCACAGGCCTGCCGCGGTTTGAGGCACCTGCCGCCGCCTATTCCATCCGGCGCAGCGTGAACAGTACGGGCTGGTGATCGGTATATTGGAAGCCGAGATCGAAGCCCTTCGCCGATTCGACCACCACGTTCGGCGACAGCAGCAGGCCGTCGATATTGGTCGTGTAGTTCCGGCCGGCCTGATATGGCTGCTCATTCGTGCGGACGCTCGGTACGGCCGGGTCGATGGCCAGCTGCCAGCCCTCTTTCAGCTCTTCCCGCGGGAAGTCATGAATCCAGAACTGGGCGGAATCGTCGGCCGTATAGTCGAAATCGGTCGGTGCGAGGCGCATGTTCCAGTCGCCCCCCACCGCAACGGCCTTGCCCTGCTGGTAGTAGCTGTCGGCCAGGTCCAGCACTTCGCGGACCTGCGTCATCCTCGTGTTCGCGCCTTCGTCGAAGGCCGAGAGGTGAACATTGATCAGCACCCAGGGCTGGCCCGAAACATCCAGCTCGGTCACCTGCACATGATAGCGCCGCTTGATGAAGCCCATGATCGTGCCCGGCTCATCGGCGATCCGGACAATCTCCGTCGGTTCATGCGCCACCCGCATGAAAGTGCCGAGGCCATGCTTCAGCGACATCGGCCCCGGAAAGAAGCGCGTCCGGATGTCGGAGGAGAAGAACATCGAATAATCGGCCAGCGTGTCCTTTACGCCGCCCAGCACATCCACGCCCATGGTCAGGAAGCCCGGCCCGGCCAGTTCCTGCATCAGCACGACATCCGGCTCGGCCTGTTTCAGCACGCCCTGAATGCCGGCAAGATTCTTCTTCACCACATCCTTGCCGGGTGGGCGCAGCATCTCGCCGCCATCGGCCTTGAAGTCGGATTCCTCGCCGAGGCCCGCATAGCCGATGTTCCAGACCATGACATAAAGCGGCTCGTTCGCCGGCGGCGACTGGTCGGCCGGTGTGGCGACCTTTGTCGGAATGGTTTTGTCGGACAAGGTCACGCACCCCGCTAGCAAGAGATAAACCAGCGCTAACCCAAACAGGACGAGGGGTATATAGAAGCGCCGCATCAATGCCCTGCCGCCGTCGTTACTTCACCGGGGCTTTCATCCGCCTCGGGACGGTTGAATTGCTGTGCAACCCATTGTGCAAGACCCAGCGCGGCCGCCACGCCGCCCCATTCGCTGGAGATGCGGGTGACAAAGCTGAGCAGCGATTTCTGGTCCATCATCTCCACCATGATTTCCGAGTACCGGATCACATAGTCCGGATGCATCTTCGCCGCCTGTGGGCGCAGCGCCGCCATGGCGTCGACATATTGCGTAATCACCGCGGAATAATTGCCGACATAGGTCCAGATCCCCACCGCCAGCACGGCCGTAAGACCGATCAGGGTGGAGATCATGGTCAGCAGGACGGCATTGTTGATGAACAGGCTGCGCAGCGGCGTCAGCCGGATCGCGAGATTGATGGCAAAGATCCCGGCCATGAACATGAAAACCGGCGTCATGCTTTCTTCGGCCACCGTCAGCAGCGACTGCATGTCGAGATAGGAAAACTCGATGCTGCGGATGAGCTGGCCCTGGCTCGCGTCAGGTCCGGTGGGCAGGCCGGCAATCGCCGCATCTGCCAGCGATGACAGGTTCTGCGTATCGGAAATGGCCTGCATCACCAGGAGCGCCACAACCACAGCGCCGACCGCGAAGACGATCAGGCTGTAAACGCCATAGACCAGATAGGTGAAGAACAGGCGCCAGCGCTCGTCCGGCTCTGCGGCAAACGCCGTTCGGATGCCGTGGATGTAGACAACGAGGCCGACGAAAATCGCCGCCGACACCACAGGCACCGGATGGTCCGCAATCAGCCCGCCAAGGCTGACATCTTTCCCGGCGCTGTCGATCAGCCAGACCATCGCCGCCGCAAAGCTGACGATCGCGATCTCACCATAGGCCCCGCTGGTGCGGCGGACCGTCTTGCCGACCCGGAAGCGCAGCGAATGCCGCTTCACCCAGATCGGACCGGCGATGACATAGGCCAGCACGACCGTCGCGATCGCCACCAGCCAGGTAATAAGAAGGATCAAACCCGAACTCCCCGCTGAGTCACCTCACCTCTCCTGTAGTGATCGCACAAGGCTGCGCCGGATGGCAATCGCCGGATTGGCCCTTCGGCGTTCCGGTCAGCCGTCTGGGGCGGGCTTGTTGCCGCCAAACCAGCTCTGCACCAGCCCCCAGGCGCTGCGCGAGCCCGCCAGCGCCTTCTCCGTTGCCCGGCTTGCCGTCGAAGTGAGCCCGCCGACGCCTTTCAGCAGGTCGCCGATCACCGAGCCCGATTCCTCTTTCACATCCTTCAGCGCTTCGGCGGAGATCGCCTTCGCCTGCCCGGCCGACCAGCCCTTGAAGCTGCGGCAGCGGCGCTTGGCGAGATAGCCGAGCTTCAGCGTCATCATCGCGTTCACCCCGCCATCCATCACCGGCCCGGCGACCAGGCCGCCCATCCGGCCGAGCAGGCTGCCGATCACATCGCCGGTCAGGTCGGTCACATCCTCCAGCGCGCGGGCAACCACAACAATGGCGGCGACATCGCGCAGGATGCGCAAACTGCCCCACAGGTGCGGGCGGCCGAAATAGACCCGGGCCACCTTGGCCACGAGATTTGCGTTGCGCCACAGGACGATGAAGGCATCCACCGTGCCGTTCATGGAGACGGCGGTCGCGATGCCCACGCCGACAGCCTCGGCATGGATCAGCTTCTCCACCTTCTTGTCGAGCGGCTTGAGGAGGGCCTCGATATGGTCGCGCTCGAAATGTTCCAGATCGGCGGAGATCATCAGCGCCTCTTCCGGACCGGCCCGGCGGGCGCGGTCCAGCAGGGCCTGACCGCGCAGGATGCTTTCCTCAATCGCGCCGCGCTCCTCCTGCACTTCCGGATTGTCGGCCAGCATCAGCAGGTATTTCAGGTCATAGCGCAGGCGGGCGGCCAAGGCTTTCGGGGCCGGCGCGTCCGGATCGATCGGGATGGAGGGTGGTTTCGCCGCCACCGGCATGGCCAGGAAGCCCATGATGGGCCGCCCCACCAGAACCACCAGCAACAGCGTCAGAACCACGATATAGCCATAGCCCAGCACCGGATGGACATCGTCGAACAGGCGGTAAAACAGGAAGCCCTGCCCGATCACGACCATGAAGGCGATCATCAGGAAGGCGGTCGCCGACCATTTGAGGAATTTCCAGCCCTTCGCCCATTGGGAGGCGAGTTCCCATTCCGTGCCGTCTTTGGCGGGCTGGTCCGGGCCCGGTATCGCCTTGGCCTTCTTTCTGGCCATGTCGCGTATCCTCCCTGTTTTTGAGCTGAACTCACTCCATAGGTGGGATAGAGGCGGCGCCGAGGCAACACCCTGCGTCCGGACAAGCACGTGCGACGCCCGTTAAGGCGCTTGGTGTGGGGCTGGATTTTCGGAGGTGTCAGGCCGCGTCAGGTTTCCGGCAGGGGGAGAGTCCCGAGTTGCCGCGCATCGCGGCGGAGGCCGGGAGCCAGAGCGGCGAGCACAGCGCACACGGCGCCCGCATACCGATTCTCGCCGGGCTGAGCGGAGATCGAAAGATGGGTGATGTAAACAGGTACGGCTGCCCGCCCGTCGCACGCGGCGGCAAGACGGTCGGAAGCATGCACGGCGGGCTGCAGGATCGCCCGCTCCGTCTTCTGCCCCGGCATCCAGTCGATGCGGACCAGATAGACGCGGAGGTTTGGCGTCAGGCTCCAGCGATACACCACGCCCCGCCCATAAGCGGCCCGGATCTGCGCGCGCAGCACCAGCACCTGAACCCAGATCATGGGCCAGAGGAAGGCAAGCTGCGGCGGGAACCAGGCGGGAGGGTGAAAGAGTGACATGGCGTGAATATAAGTCAGGACACGGAGGTGTCGGATAAGTTTCTTTTTGGGGTAATGGTTGCTGCAGGATGGGGTGGTTCTTGTGGTGGACAAGCCCCTCCGACCCGCTTCGCGGCCCACCTCCCCCGCGTCGCTGGGGAGGATTGAGTCCCGAACGTGCGGCAGGGACATCCTCCCTCGCTTGCGGGGGAGGTGGCGCCGAAGGCGACGGAGGGGGCTGTTGCGGTGTGAGAGAAGGTCCCGGATATTTGCTGCGCAAATTCCGGGATGACAGGGACATGCGTTAGCATGACTGGCACAGGATAAAATCCGTCTACGCCATGACCACGCATGACCAATCATGATCATACCGGACTATACGCGACTATGGCGGATCATGCCCGGCGGCCTCTCCTGCCACGCACAGAAGTGTGAGCCCTTGTGATTTCAAATGGCGCTCCAGGCGGTGGCAGAACGTCAGCTGCTGCAATCGGAGCCATCATATGTCCCGTTCCCTCTCTTTATCCGCTATCCTCACCCTGGCGGTCCTCACCGGGCTCAGCCTGGTGGCCGCCCCGGCGAAATCCGAGCCGCCGCAAGGCACGCCCCAGGACACAGCACAGGGGCGCCAGCTCGCAGAACTGTTCACCTCGCAGGGGTGTTCCTCCTGCCCGCCGGCCGAAGCGCTGTTCGCCCGGTTTGCCGAAGACCCGGACCTCGTCACCATTGAGTGGCATGTCGATTACTGGGACCAGCTGCGTTATGGCGGCTCGCGCTGGCAGGACCCGTTTTCCTCCCCTGACTTCACAGCCCGGCAACGCGCCTACAACAAGGCGCTGCGCGGCACGGCCTCGGTCTACACGCCGCAAGCCATTCTGGGCGGACAGGCGGAATTCGTGGGCTCCCGCGCCGGAGAAATGAAGGCCGCCCGTGCCAGGGCCGCCGCCCCGTCATTGCGCCTTGCCACCTGCCCCGGATCCTTGTCGGTCTCCGGCGAAGGCCGCGGGAATGTATACTTCGTCCGCCTGCTGACGCAGCATGAAACGAAAGTGAAAGGCGGGGAGAACAAGGGCCGCCAGCTGAAAGGCCGCAATGTTGCACTGGGAATGGAAAAGCTGGGCCAGTATTCCGGCACGCCCAACAATTATGTCCTGCCCGCCCTGAAACCGGGTGAAAGCTGCGCCCTCTTTGTGCAGGAGCCCGGCCATGGCGCCATACTCGGCGCTGCATACTGCCCGGCCTTCCCATGACCCGCCTGCGCGCCCCTGCCCGTCATGCCTGCTGGACCGCCGCGTTCCTTGCCGGCGGCCCATGGCTGTGGCTGGGCAGTTTCCTGCTGGAGCGCCAGCCGCACCAGAGCTTTGCGTTTGTTCTGGAACGCGCCAGGCTGCACGCCAATCTCTGGCTGCTGGCGGGCGGCGTGATCTGGTATGCGGCCTGGTCCTTCGGCACGCTGCTGCTGCCCAGTCATGCGGCAGGCCACCGGCACAATCGGCACAGGGCGTTCGATACGGCCATCATTGTGCTGATCCCGGCGGTGGCAGCGCTCTACTGGATATGCGGCGATCCGGACCCGCGCAATTTCCGCCGCATGATGCCGGGCGACACTGTGTTCCTGCCCGCGCTCCTGCTGGCAGCGCTGCAGGCCGTGGCGTTCATTCAGGTCTGCTGTCTGGAGCGCCTGCCGGCCGCTACATCCGCTCCGGCACGCGGATGCCCAGCAGGTCCAGCCCCGTCTCCAGCTGCTTCAGCACGGCCGAGGCAAGACCAAGGCGGCTCGCGCGGGTGGCTTCGTCGCCCTCCGCCGCAATCGGCAGGGCCGCATAGAAGCTGCTGAAAGCCTGCGCGAGATTGTAGAGATGCTCGCACAGAACGTGCGGCATCCGCTTCTCGCGCGCCTGCAGGCAGGCAAAGGCGAAATTGTCGAGCTGCAGGACCAGCGCCCGTTCGGCGTCATGGCCGATGACGATATCGCCCGGCTTGTTGCCCTCTTCTGTGGCGCGGCGCAGCAGCGATTTCACGCGCACGGCGGCATACAGAAGATACGGGCCGGTCTTGCCTTCGAAGCTGGTGAACTTGTCGAGATCGAAGACATAGTTCGTGGTCCGCGTATTCATCAGGTCCGAGAAACGCAATGCGGCGAGCGCGACATTCGCAGCCACCTCATGGCGCTCTTCCGGCCCCATGTCTTCCGGCAGCTTGCCAGCCTCGATGATTTTCTTCTGCGCTTCGTCAAACGCCATGGCGTTCAGATCCGCGAGGCGCAGGACGCCGCCTTCTCGGGTCTTGAAGGGTTTGCCGTCCGGGCCGTTGACCGTGCCGAAACCGATATGTTCGAGGCGCCCCTCATCGATCAGGCCAACCATTTCAGCGGCGCGGAACACCTGCTGGAAGTGCAGCGCCTGACGCTGGTCCACCACGTAGAGCATGCGCTGGGGCACCGGCTTCAGGTTTTCCATCCGGTCAAGGATCGTGGCGAGGTCTGTCGTGTGATAGCCGGTGCCGCCGCGGCTGTTGATCAGCATGATCGGCGGCATCGGGTTTTTCAGCGTGGTCTTGCCGTCTTTCTCGACGGGCACATTCTCGCCCTCGCGGGCGATGTCGACGATCCACGCGCCATCATCCTCGCGGGCAAGGCCGGCGGCCTTGAACTGCTCGACCAGTTCCGGGATCAGGCCATCGACATCGCTTTCTCCCTTCCAGAGGTCGAAATGGACGTTCAGGAATTCATAGTCGACCTTCAGCGCGGCGACCGAGACGTCGATGAAATGCTTCAGCAGCGCGCGGTAGCCGGGGCGGCCGGCCTGCAGCTCGGCAACAGCCTTCTGGCTGCGCTCCAGCCGGGCCGGGTCTTCCTTCGCCTTGGCGCTGGCGGCCGGATACATGCGGGCCAGATCGTCAATCGTGACTGGCGGTTCTTCCGGATACGGACCGGTAAAGTCTGCGTCGAAATAGATGAGGCCCGGCTGCTCGTCCTGAAGTTCGGTGACGAGGTGGCCCATCTGCAGGCCCCAGTCGCCGAGATGGACATCGCCCGTCACATCGTCGCCCAGGAAGGTCAGCAGGCGGCGCAGCGTGTCGCCGATCACGGCAGAGCGGAGGTGGCCGACATGCATGGGCTTGGCGACGTTCGGGCCGCCAAAGTCAATGACGGTGACCTGCGGATCGCTCGCGCCTTCGGCCCCGGCCATCTTTTCATCGCGCACAGCCTCAGCCCGCGCGGCCAGCGCGGCATCGGAGACGCGGATATTGATGAAGCCCGGCCCGGCGACTTCCGCCGACAGGACCATCTCGTGTTCCTTGAGCGCGGCGGCGACCTCGGCGGCCACGTCGCGCGGGATCTTGCCGGCCTTCTTGGCCGCGCCCATTGCGCCATTGCACTGGAAGTCTGCCAGTTCCGGCTTGTCGGAGCGGCGCACATCGCCCCACCGCGCTTCAAGCCCCATGGCTTCAAAGGCGGCGCTGGCGGCCGCCGACAGGTCTTTCGTCAGGCTGGCCATGATTTAGGACCCGGCGTCCATGCGGAAGCGCTTGCCGGCACGGTTGAACTCGAGTTCCTGCTCGCTGAGGTCAAACCCGACGAGGATCTCGAAATTGGTCCCGGCAATGGTTTCATCGGCGCGCGGGATGGTGATGCGGTCGATCGTCTGCATCGTGCCGTCCAGCGGGGAATTGCCTTCGAACTTGGCGGTGACGGTGTAGTATTCCTTGGCCAGCACCTTGCCGTTGCGGCGCGTGACGGCGACCCAGTAGCCGAAATCATGCGTGTTCGCGTCCGCCAGCGGGCCCTTGCCGAAGGCAAAATCGATCTCCAGCTCGGCGCTCAGCGGATTGTCGCCGGTATAGCGGCAGAAGCTGCGCACGTCGGTGATCTCGCCGGTGTAGCGGATGTCGCTGTAAAGCTCGTCCGACCCGTCGCGGAACTCGACGATACGGGCCGCATCATAGACCGATCCGACCGGCGGGCAGGCACCGGCGTTCTGGCGGGTGTTGAGCGACTCGGCCAAATCCTTGGTGCTGGAGCATCCGGCCACCAGTGCCAGGGCGAGGATCGGTAGGATAATGCGCATGCGTTTCGCTGTCCTTCTTGGCCAGAATCTGTTGGCGTATCTCTTGGCTGGGCGGCCCGGCGGGCCCATCTGAACTTGCCCGGCCTGTGTTAAAGGGCTACGCGCGCCCGTGCAACGCCGCTAAGGCAGACAGGCCGCCATGACAACCGGAGACGAGATGAAATGACGGAAAGGCGCCCCCTCACCATTCGCCTCGCAGCCCCCCGCGGCTTCTGTGCCGGCGTCGACCGGGCGATCCAGATCGTCGAGGAAGCGCTGAAAAAATGGGGCGCGCCGGTCTATGTGCGCCACGAGATCGTCCACAATGCGCATGTCGTCTCCCGTCTGGAGGAGATGGGCGCGGTATTCGTGGAAGAACTGGACGAGTGCCCGAAGGACCGTCCGGTCGTCTTCTCCGCCCATGGCGTACCGAAATCGGTGCCGGCAGAGGCGGAGTCGCGCAAGATGATCTATGTCGACGCGACCTGCCCGCTTGTCTCCAAGGTCCATGTCGAGGCCGAGCGGCATGACCGCGAAGGCCGCGAAATCGTGCTGATCGGCCATGCCGGGCACCCGGAAGTCATCGGCACGATGGGCCAGCTGCCGCCAGGCCGCATCCATCTGATCGAGACGGTGGAGGATGCCGAAGCCTTCGAGCCGAAAGACCCGGCCAATCTCGCCTTTGTCACCCAGACAACGCTCAGTGTGGACGACACCGCCGACATCGTGGCGACGCTGCAGAAGCGCTTCCCCGGCATCTCGACGCCCCACAAGGAAGACATCTGCTACGCCACCACAAACCGGCAGGAAGCCGTGAAGGTGATCGGCCAGGGCACCGGCCTCGTCCTCGTGATCGGGGCAGAGACCAGCTCCAACTCCAAACGCCTCGTCGAAGTGGCCCTGCGCGCCGGGGCCGCGCGCGCCGAACTGGTCGCCAGTGCAGAAGACATCGACTGGGACTGGTTCGACGGCGTCACCATTCTGGGCCTGACCGCCGGGGCCAGCGCACCGGAAGACCTGGTGCAGGGCGTGATCGCCGCCTGCCGGTCCCGTTTCGACGTGACCGTCCAGAACATCGAAACCGCGCGCGAGACAGTCACCTTCAAGCTGCCGCGCGTGCTGACGGCCTGAGGGCCGCCTCAGCTGTCCCCGATTTTCAGCGAGATCTCATAGGATTCCGCGTCGTCGCCGACATGGATCCGGGCTTCTTTTCCGGATTCGGCCGTCAGGACCGGATGCGCGATGAGGTCATCCCCCTCAAGGCCGCGATAGATAGACACGTCGATCTGAATCCGGCCGGCCTCTTCAGGCGAGACGGTCAGCTCGATCCGGTAGCCCGGCACATCGGATTCCGGCGTCGCGGTCAGGAAGGTCCCCGGCGTGCCCGGTTCGATGGCCATCACGGAGTTGAACTTGTGCTGCTCACGGGCCTCCGCGGTCGTGCGCTGGAAATCGCCCTGAAGTTCGACCTTTACAGGCTCAGCGACAGCCGTGGGCAGGACCAGGACGCCGAGGCCGAGCGAGGCCGCCAGTGCGGCGGCCAGTTTGCGGGGATGTGTTGCCACGGGTTTGAGGATCATTGCGGTTCGTTCCCGAATTGAGGGTTGCTGTTCCGCCTGCAGGACATCCCTCAGATGATCGGCCAGCAAATCGCGCACGATTGTGCTGATCGTCCGGCCTTGCCGCCGCGCGAGAGACTGCAGGACGCTCTTCTCCTCATGAGACAGGCGCACCTCGATCTTCTCGCTTTTCTTCGGCTGACGAGGACGGCTGATCATCCAGTGACTCTCCCTTGCAGGCGGTTCGCTGGTGGCACGAACCGGGCGAATCTTACCACGCAGGTCTTGTCTGACATCAGGAAAATCTTGTCATGACAGCAATTCTGCCGCCTTGGCGGCCGCCTTTCCAAAATTTAAGCCAAAAAAGATGACGCCTACGTCATTTTCCGTATTTTGCCTCTGTTTCCGAGGACTTAGCATCTCTCCAATCCGGCCAGTCCGCCCGTTCATGGCCGGCGATAAACTGGGAGAAATGCCATGAAAGTCCAACTCGTCTCCGGCCCGCCCACCGATGTCCGACACTTCGAGGACCCCGGTGAACTGGCCGACAAGCTGACGCCGGAAGACGTCGAAATCATCCGCGAAATCTTCAACACGCCGCTGACCGGTTCCTATAACTGGGACTATGAAAGCGCGAACGCGAAGATCCGCCGCCTCTATGAACTCGGCAAGCGGTTCAACTGGAACGCCGAGCTCGATGTCGACTGGGACGTTTACTTCGACAAGAGCGAAGGCCCCTCGCAGTCCGGCCTCAACCCGCTGCACGATCACCCGATCTATCTCGCCATGAGCGACGAAGAGAAAAACGAATATGCCTGGCGCTCTCAGGCGCAGGTGCTCTCGCAGTTCCTGCACGGCGAACAGGGCGCCATGATGGTGGCCTCGCAGCTCGTCTCCTGCGCGCCGACCTATGATGCGAAACTCTATGCCTCCTCACAGACTTTCGACGAGGCGCGGCATGTGGAAGTGTTCAACAAATACCTGCGCACGCGCTGCGGGGTCGAATACCCGATCAATCCGAGCCTCAAGCTGCTGCTGGACAAGATCCTGACCGATCCGCGCTGGGACCTGAAATTCATCGGCATGCAGGTGCTGGTCGAAGGACTGGCGCTGGCGGCGTTCCAGACCATCGCGCAGACGACGCGCGATCCGCTGCTGCGCCAGATCGTGACGCTGGTGATGCGTGACGAAGGCCGGCACGTCGCCTTCGGCGTCAATTATCTGGAGGACTGGATCAAGTCGCTGCCGGAAGAGGAAATCGAGGAACGCGCCCAGTTCGCCTATGAAGCCTGCGCCATCATGCGCGAACGGCTGTTCTCCACGATTGTGGAGGAAGAGTTCGGCTTCGACCGCGAGGAAGCGCGCCGCGCCGCCATCGACTCAGCGGGCGGACAGGCCTTCCGAAACTTCCTCTTTGAGCGGATGATCCCGAACCTGAAACGGGTCGGCCTGCTGACAGAGAAAGTAAAACCGAAATTCGAGGCGCTCGGCGTGTTGCAGTATGAAAATGCAGCAACCGATGCGGAGATCGACTGGGCGGCGCTGGAGCGTCCGCTTGAAACCGGCCGGATCGAAACCGTCGCTGCCGAGTAAGGTGGGGTTGCCTCGAAAGGCCGGGGGCGCGGGATGCCGCGTCCCCGGTTTTCCATTCAGCCGGCGTTAGAGATGCCCCACATGGCGGCGAATGCCACGGCCACCGCGATGGCAAGGCGCAACCAGGACAGGCGGTTGTCGGCGAGCGTTTCGCCCGCTTCAAAATCCGCGCTGGCCCGGTGGCCGGTGACCATCGGGCGGACGAGATTGTCCTTGAAGAAGATCAGGTACACCGCCACGGCCGCGACATGCAGGCCGATCAGGGCAACCAGGATGTTGAAGCTGATCTCGTGGATCTCTGCCGCCTGACGCCCGGCCTCAAACGAGACAAGCGTCGACAGCGGGCCGGATTCCAGCCCATCCACATCCACCGCGAACAGGCCCGTCCCCAGCTGCACGCAGAGCGCCGCCAGCATGGCGATCACGCTGAGCGTGCCGATGGGATTATGCCCGAAGCTCGGCTTGTGGACGCCGCGCTTCAGGCTTTTCAGGTAACCGAGCATGGCCCCGGGCCCGAGCTGCCAGCTGGTGAAGCGGGCGGTGCGCGGGCCAAGCAGGCCCCAGGCCAGCCGGAACGTCACCAGGCCGACCAGGATCATCCCCATCCGCCGGTGCCAGTCCATCATGTGATTTTCCGCGGACCACCACATGGCGGCCACCAGCAACACGGTGGACCAGTGGAACAGGCGCAGGGCGCCGTCCCAGACGAGGATACGCGAACTGCCGGCCATGACGGATCAGTCGTCTGCGCGGAATTTTTCGTGGCAGGATTTGCAGGTGCCGCCGGTTGTGGCGAACGCCGGGGCAATCACGGCCAGGTCGCCGGTCTCAGCAGCCGTAGCCAGAGCGCCCGCCGCCATCTGGAAGTCGGAGACCTTCTCGGTGAAGAGGTCCGGCTGTTCCCAGATTGCCGGCAGGGCATCGGTCTTCACGCCGGAGTCCGGCCCGGTGCCTGCCGGGAACCAGTCCGCCATGCCTTCGGATTCGACCGGAACGCTGGCCGCGGCGGCCTGAATGGCGGCCATATCCGGCTCACTGGCTTTCAGCTGGTCGCTGATCGTCTTGAAGGCCTTGCCCATTTTCTTCAGCTGGCCCTGGCGCAGTTCGATCTGTTCTTTCGGGGTCATGCCATTGTCCAGCACGACTTCTTCAGCAGCCGGGGCCGCCGCATCTGCCGCAGGCGCGCTGCTGTCGCTGCCGCCGCACGCGGCCAGCAGGGACACACCGGCAATCGCGGCGAGGGCAAAAGTGGTTTGACGAATCTTCATGCAAGTCTCCATGGGCTTTACCATGGGGACGGTAAGCGAAGCCCCCGGCAGGTGCAATCGAAACCGGGGCTGAATGCGGCAAAGCGAACCGCCTGCCTATGGACGGCGCAGGGACCGATTTGCCGCGTGCAGCGGAATGTTCAAATCCGCCGCGCAATCTGGCATAAGCGGCGCCATGACCACACGTATTGCCGCCTTCTACCTGTTCTTCCCGTTCCCGACCTATGGGGCCGCGCGTGAGCCGCTGCGCGACACGCTGGAGGCCGCCGGTGTCAAAGGCACCGTGCTGCTGGCCGCCGAAGGCGTGAACGGCACCATCGCCGCCAGCCCCGAGGGCATCGACACGGCGCTGGCCGCGCTGCGCGCCCTGCCGGGCGCCGAGGCGCTGGAGGCCAAATTCTCCGAGGCCGATGAAAACCCGTTCCTTCGCCTGAAAGTGCGCCTGAAGCAGGAGATCGTCACCATGGGCGTGCCGGGCACGGACCCCAATTCGCTGGTCGGCACCTATGTCACGCCGGAAGAGTGGAACGCCCTGATCAGCGACCCGGACACGGTGCTGATCGATACGCGCAACGATTATGAATACGCCATCGGCACATTCGAGGGCGCCATCGACCCGGAAACCAAAACCTTCCGCGAATTCCCGGACTGGTTCCGCGAGTTCCGCGAGAAGCTGGAAGCTGAAGGCCGCAAGCCGAAGATCGCCATGTTCTGCACCGGCGGCATCCGCTGTGAGAAGGCAACCAGCTTCGTGAAGGCCGAAGGCATCGACGATGTGTTCCACCTGCAGGGCGGCATCCTGAAATATCTGGAAGAGGTGCCGGAAGAGCAGAGCTTGTGGCGCGGGGAATGTTTCGTGTTCGACGAGCGCGTTTCGGTGAAGCATGACCTGACCCCAGGCGACTATGACATGTGCCACGCCTGCAAGCGGCCGATCACCGAGGACGACAAGAAGGGCAACGCCTATGTGCCTGGCGTCTCCTGCCCGCACTGTATCGATGAAATGACGCCGGAGCAGAAGCGCCGCTTCGCCGAGCGCCAGAAGCAGATCAACCTCGCCCGCAAACGCGGCGAAGCGCATATGGGCCCGGACGCGGCTGCCGTCGCTGCCCGCCGCCGCGAAGAAGCGCTGGAGGCGAAAGCGAAAGAGGCCCAGGAAGCAAAAGAGGCCGCAGGCACCGAAGATGCTTGAGGGCAGCTGCCTGTGCGGCGCGGTGCGCTATGAAGTGGCGGCCGATCCCGGCCCGATCGTTCACTGCCATTGCCACACCTGCCGCAAGGCGCATGGGACGGCGTTCTCCTCCGTCATGCCGGTCGCGCGGGAGAGCTTCCGCTGGACCGCCGGCGAAGAGGCGCTGAACCGGTTTGAATCCAGCGAAGGCAAGTTCCGCCACTTCTGCACCAAATGCGGCTCGCACATCATGGCGGAGCGCGTGAACCAGCCCGTTGTGCTGTTGCGGCTGGGCTGTCTCGACATCGAAATCGAAGGCAATCCGCTGGGCCATATCTGGCGGTCTGACTGCGCCAGCTGGTACGATCCGAAAGACACGCTTCCGGAATATCCGGAAGGCTTTCCCGCGAAGTGATGCCGGACGCCGCCGCCCCGATCCTCTACACGTTCCGCCGTTGCCCCTATGCCATGCGCGGGCGCCTCGCTTTGTCGGCGGCACAGCTGGATATTCGCGTGCGGGAAGTCGTGCTGCGCGACAAGCCGGCGGCGATGCTGGAAGCGAGCCCCAAGGGCACGGTGCCGGTTCTGGTGCTGGAAAGCGGCGAAGTGATCGACGAAAGCCTCGACGTGATGCGCTGGGCGCTGGCGCAGGCCGACCCGGAAGGCTGGTTGGACGCTGACACGGGCGAGACCAGCGCGCTGATCGCCCGGAATGACGGGCCGTTCAAACGCGCGCTCGACCGCTACAAATATCCAAACCGGTATGAGGATGAAGGCGCCGACCCAGTCGAAAACCGCGACGCAGGCCTCGCCATTGTCGAAGACTTGTCAGAGCGGATCGCGGCCCATGGCGGGCAGCTGTTCGGCCCGGCGCCGACGCTGGCCGACATGGCGATCTTCCCCTTCGTGCGCCAGTTCGCCCATACGGACATGGACTGGTGGGAGGGCGCTGCGCCCGGCCCGGTGAAAACCTGGCTCGCAGGGCACAAGGATAGCGCCCGCTTCCGCGCGATCATGAAGAAATACCCCCAATGGGCGCCGGGCGAGGCCGAACCTGCGCTTCCCATTGCCGGTTAAGCTGCACCCGCCCGCTTTTGCCCCCTTGCAAAATCCGCCGCGCGGCGTAAACAGCCCGTTCTTCGGCACGGAGTGTAGCTCAGCCTGGTAGAGCACTGTCTTCGGGAGGCAGGGGCCGGAGGTTCGAATCCTCTCACTCCGACCATTCATTGCCATTGCGCCTGCGGCGCAAAAATCGATCGAGGATCGATTTTAGGCAATGAATGAATCGGCGCTGAAACCAGATCCCTCGTCCCCCCGATTGACAACCCACCCCAACCCGGCCTATTGCCCCGCGCAAGGGTTCTGAGCCCCTGCCGCCTGCAGACGTCCCGTCACGGTGAAGCTCTTTCAAGACATCTCTTCCCTCACCCTCGATGCATTTCGACGGTGGGTAATGCAGGCCCCCATCCCAGTCGGAATGCCTCTTTTGAGGAGTGTGTGATGTCTTTGCGACCATCGCCCGACAATCAATTCCTGACACGGCCGCCCGGCCGGGTGTTCGCCGCGAACGCCCTGCCCATGATGCTGATCATGCTGATGAACGGGCTGCTGAACATTATCGATGCCGCCTTCCTGGGCCACTTCGTGGGCACCGGGGCGATGACGGCCATTGGCCTGGTTTTCCCGGCCATCATGGTACTGATCGCCCTGTCCACGCTGGTCAGCGGCGGCATGTCCAGCCTTCTGGCCCGCCAGCTGGGCGCGGGCGATACCGACGGTGCCGGCGCGACGCTGGCCAGCGCCCATGGCCTCGCCCTGGCCATTGCAGCCTTGGTGATGATTGCCTTCCTGTGCGGCGGACGGGCCGTCGCAGGCCAGCTGTCCGCCTCTGACCCGGCCATTGCCGACATGGCCTTCACCTATATGGCGATCACTGTGCTGGCCCTGCCGGTCCAGTTTGCCCTTGGTCTGCATGCGGACACATGGCGGAATGAGGGCCGGGCCGGACTGGTCGCGCTCCTGTCCGTTGGTGTGACACTGGCCAATATCGTGCTGAACTATGTCCTGATCGGAGAGTTGGGCCTTGGCGTAGCAGGATCCGCCTGGGGCACGGCACTGGCACAGGTGTTCGGGCTGGGCCTGCTCCTGTGGCTGCGGTACCGCGGCCAAGGCATCGTGCCGCTGCAGGCCCTGCGCCGGCATCGCTGGACCGGAAACTGGGGCCGGCTGGCCGGGCTTGGTGCGCCGCTCAGCCTCAGCTTCATCGGCATGGCGCTCGTCTCATCCTGTGTGATCGTGTCCCTGCGCCTGACCGCCGGGGCAGACTATGCTGACACGATTGCCGCCTATGGCATCGTCACCCGTGTGCTGGGTTTTGCCTTCCTTCCGAGCATGGCGTTTGCGCTGGCCCTGCAGAGCATTGCGGGGAATAATTGGGGCGCAGGCTTGCACGGCCGTGCACGGAGCGTCCTGAAAATCGCCCTTCTGACCGCCCTCGCTTACAGCCTCAGCATGGAAGTCATCTTCCTGACCGGCGGCACGGCGATCGGATCGGCCTTTATCGGTGATCCGCGCGTCATCACGCAGGTTGCCGGCATCCTGCATCTGATGGGCCTGCTCTACCTGTTCACAGGCCCTGTGCTCTCGCTGGCGCTTTACTTCCAGGCCATCGGCCAGCCGCAGAAGGCCGGGCTGCTGACCCTGTCAAAATCCTTCGTGCTGTTGCCCGCACTGATCGCGGCACTGGCTGTGGCACGGGGCGCGCAGGCGATCTGGTTTGCCTTTCCGTTGTCGGACGGGCTGGCCGTAATCATGGCGGTCGTGCTGGCAATCCCGGTGCTGAAGTCTGCGCCGGAACGCCCCGCCTACAGCCCGGCACAATAGCGCCCGGAACAAAGAAAAAGGCGGGCTGGAATATCCGGCCCGCCTTTGCTTTTTACGTTTCTAGTCTGAGCAGCCTAGCCTTTCAGCAGGGCACGCACAGCGTTCAGGGCCTCTTCGGCTTTCGAACCATCCGGCCCGCCGGCCATGGCCATGTCGGGACGGCCACCGCCGCCCTTGCCGCCCACAACTTCGGACGCGGCCTTGACCAGATCAACGGCGGAGAACTTGTCCGTCAGATCTTTCGTGACGCCTACGGCGACCCCGGCCTTGCCATCGGCCACGCCGACAAAGGCCACGATGCCGGAGCCGATCTGCGCTTTCGCCTCGTCGACGAGCGCGCGCAGGTCTTTCCCGCCGACGCCTTCAGCGACGCGGGCGAGCAGCTTCACGCCATTGATCTCTTCCGGGCCGGCCGGCGCGCCACTGCCGCCGCCCATGGCGAGCTTGCGCTTGGCTTCGGCCAGTTCGCGTTCCAGATTGCGCTTTTCCTCGCCCAGCGTTGCAACGCGTTTCGGCAGGTCCTTCAGCGGCACTTTCAGGCTGTCGGCAATGTCGGCGCCGATCTGCGCCCGGCCTTTCAGCCAGTCAAGCGCCTCGGCGCCCGTAGCGGCCTCAATCCGGCGCACCCCGGCGGAGACGCCGCTTTCCGACGTGATCACGAACACGGCAATGTCGCCGGAGCGTTCCACATGCGTACCGCCGCACAGCTCCACCGAATAGCGCCGGTCGTCGCCTGTCCCCATGGACAGCACACGGACTTCATCGCCATATTTCTCGCCGAACAGGGCAAGCGCGCCTGCCTCGATGGCCTTTTCTGGCGATGTCACCTGAATGCCGGTCGGCAGGTTCGCGCGGATCTGGGCGTTCACTTCGTTTTCCACCGCTTCGATCTCGGCAGCGCTGAGCGGGCCGCCATGCGAGAAATCAAAGCGCAGGCGATCGGCCTCCACAAGGGAGCCTTTCTGCGTGACATGCTCGCCGAGCACCTTGCGCAGGGCAGCATGCATCAAGTGGGTGGCGGAGTGGTTGGCCATCACGGCCTTGCGGCGGACCGCATCGACATGCAGCTGGGCCGTCGCGCCGGTCTTCGCGGCGCCGGACACCAGTTCGCCGACATGAACGTGCACGTCACCGGCGCGCTTCTGGACATCGCGCACGATAAAGCGCGCGCCATCCTCAAAGACGATTTCGCCATGATCACCTGCCTGGCCGCCGGATTCGGCGTAGAAAGGCGTCGTGTCGAAGACGAGTTCAGCCGGGCCCGGCGACAACGTGTCGGTCAGCACACCGCCGGCCGCAATGGCGACCAGCTTCCCGCTGCCCTCGGTGTTGCCATAGCCAGTGAACTTGGTCGCGCCGACCTTGTCGCGGACGCGGAACCAGATTTCATCCGTTGCCTGATCGCCGGACGCAAAACCAGCCGCGCGGCTGCCCTCACGCTGCACTTCCATGGCGGCATCGAAGCCGTCGACATCGACGGTCATGCCGCGCGTGCGCAGGATGTCCTGCGTCAGGTCCAGCGGGAAGCCATAAGTGTCGTACAGCTTGAAGGCCGTCTCACCCGGAAGGGAAGCGCCCTGCACCAGTGTTTCGGTTTCCTTTTCCAGCAGCGACAGGCCATTGCCCAGCGTGCGCTGGAAGCGGGTCTCTTCCTGCTCCAGGGCGGCTTCGATGGCGGCCTTCGCGCGGCCGAGTTCCGGATAGGCCTCCCCCATTTCGGAGATCAGCGCCGGGGTCAGCTTGTGCATCAGCGGCTCGCGCGCGCCCAGCAGGTGGCCGTGGCGCATGGCGCGGCGCATGATGCGGCGCAGGACATAGCCGCGGCCTTCGTTCGACGGCAGGACACCATCGGCGATCAGGAAGGCGGAGGTACGCAGATGGTCGGCGATCACGCGGAACGAGGCGAGCTTGTCGCCTGCAGCCTTCGCGCCATAGACGCTTTCTTCCGCTTCGATCAGGCCACGGAACAGGTCGATGTCGTAATTGTTGTGGACATTCTGCAGGACGGCGGAAATCCGTTCCAGCCCCATGCCGGTGTCGATCGACGGTTTCGGCAGATTCTCGCGCTTGCCGCCAGCCAGCTGGTTGAACTGCATGAAGACGAGGTTCCAGATCTCGATGAACCGGTCGCCATCCTCATCCGGGCTGCCGGGCGGGCCGCCGGGAATGTCTTCGCCATGATCGTAGAAGATTTCAGAGCACGGGCCGCACGGACCGGTATCGCCCATGGACCAGAAATTGTCCGACGTGCTGATGCGGATAATTTTAGAATCGTCGAACCCGGCGACCTTCTTCCAGATGGCGGCCGCTTCGTCGTCCTCGGAATAGACTGTCACCAGCAGGCGTTTCGGGTCCAGGCCGAATTCCTTCGTCACCATTTCCCAGGCAAAGGCGATGGCCTCGTCCTTGAAATAGTCGCCGAAGGAGAAATTCCCCAGCATTTCAAAGAAAGTGTGGTGGCGGGCCGTATAGCCGACATTGTCGAGGTCGTTGTGCTTGCCGCCGGCACGGACACATTTCTGCGACGTCACTGCCCGTGGGGAGTCCGGAGTCTCGGCGCCGGTGAAAATGTTCTTGAACGGCACCATGCCGGCATTGACGAACAGAAGAGTCGGATCGTTCTGCGGCACCAGCGGCGCGGACGCCCGGCGGGTGTGCCCGTGCTTCTCGAAATAGGCGAGAAATGCTTCGCGGATCTGGTTTACGCTGGTCATATGATCTCAGGGTCCTCGGCGTATAAAATTGTCCCGAAACGCCGAATCCGGCGCCGGGCCTTTACGCGCGATATAAAGGCCCCTTTGCCGCGCGCCAAGATTGGCGCACCACAAAGGGGCCAGTTTGCCGGACGAGAGAGTGGAAACCGGCCCTGAGAGGACGTTTTCTGCAGGGAAAACGCGAGAGAGAAGGCCGGTCAGCCCCGATCAACCCTCGGCCGCATCCTTGGTATCGTCTTCTTCGGACCCATCCATGCCAGCCGCGAGCAGTTCGTCGGCGAGCAGGCCGGCATTGCGGCGGACGGCATCTTCGATTTCGTCCGCAATGGCCGGATTTTCCTTCAGGAAGGTGCGGGTTTTCTCACGGCCCTGGCCGATCCGCTCTCCATTATAGGAATACCAGGAGCCCGACTTCTCGATTACGTCGGCTTTCACGCCGAGATCGATCAGTTCCCCGGTCTTGGAGATGCCTTCGCCATAGAGAATGTCGAACTCGACCTGCCGGAAGGGCGGAGCCACCTTGTTCTTCACCACTTTGACGCGGGTCTGGTTGCCGATCACTTCATCGCGGTCCTTGATCGCGCCGATACGGCGGATGTCGAGGCGGACGGAGGCGTAGAATTTCAGGGCATTGCCGCCCGTCGTTGTCTCCGGGCTGCCGAACATGACGCCGATTTTCATGCGGATCTGGTTGATGAAGATCACCATGCATTTCGACTTGGAGATCGAGCCGGTCAGCTTGCGCAGGGCCTGGCTCATCAGGCGAGCCTGCAGGCCCGGCAGCGAGTCGCCCATTTCGCCTTCGAGCTCAGCGCGCGGCGTCAGAGCCGCCACGGAGTCGATGACCAGAAGGTCCACTGCGCCGGAACGCACCAGCGTGTCGGCGATCTCAAGCGCCTGCTCACCCGTATCGGGCTGGGAAATCAGGAGATCGTCCAGGTCCACGCCCAGCTTGGCGGCATAGACCGGGTCCAGCGCGTGCTCGGCATCGATAAAGGCACACACACCGCCATTCTTCTGCGCTTCGGCCACGCTGTGCAGCGACAGCGTCGTCTTGCCCGAGCTTTCCGGACCGTAGATTTCGATGATGCGGCCTTTCGGCAGGCCGCCAATGCCAAGCGCGATATCCAGCCCGAGCGAACCCGTCGAAACGGCCTCGACATCCATGGCCTTCTTGTCGCCCAGACGCATGACCGAGCCCTTGCCAAAGGACCGTTCAATATTGCTGAGCGCCGTTTCGAGAGCCTTCTGCTTGTCCACGCCGGTTTCCTTGTCCACGAGTTGCAGCGCTGGTTTCGCCATGAGTCGTCTCCTTAGGTCCACTATAGGGGTGTTTTTGGCAAGGCCCCCCGGTCGCCTCATCTGAATCGTATGTACCACGTTTGTTCCGCGGAACAAAGCAGAAACTTTGTGCAGGCTGCTCTTTTCTTCAGGGCGCGTTTCAGGCATGCTCTTTTCATGCTTACAAGATCCAGCCAGCCCGCCGGTGAAGCCCGCCTTCGCTATCTCGATGCCGACATCGACGTCATTTCGCCGGGCGATTATGTCGTCTGCGCCGTCACTGGCCGGAAAATTCCGGTCCAGGCCCTGCGCTACTGGAGCGTCGACCGGCAGGAAGCCTATTGGGACGCCGACGCCGCCTCGTCCCGCATGGTTCCGGCGAAGGACTGACGCACGCATGATGCGTGACCTCCTCCTGATGGTGGTGATGTGCACGGGCACCTGCCTTGCCGCACCGATGGCCGTCGCCGAAACAGCCGTCACGCCGATGCCCGCCACGGAAGAAACCTGCGACGGCGCGCTGACACAGGGCGGGCTCGTTATCTGTCACGGCGCGCCGGGCACAGTGTTCACTGTCGCTGGCCGGAAACTGACCGCCGGAAAATCCGGCTCTGCCCAATTCGGCATCGCCACGGATGCCCCATCGGTTATCGGCTGGTCATCGGACAGTGGCGCCTATGGCGACCTGCCGATTGAAGAACGTCACGATGAGTTCCGCGTCATCGAAGGCTTTGACTGCGACAAGGTCGATGCGCGCAGCGAAGCGCAAAAGGCCCATGCCGGCCGGTCCTGGGTCAAGAAACAGGACGCCTTCGCGACATTCCATGACGGCCCCGGCGCGCTGACGGGCTTTATCAAGCCGGCAGATGTTCCGGCCTCATCCCCCTTCGGCCCGGCACGGAAATATATCGGCGTCAGCAAGGTGACCGGTGAGCCGTGCGAATCCGTCTCGGTCCACCGGGGCTATGACATGGCAGCGCCGGTTGGCACGCCCATTGTTGCCCCGGCCAAGGGCACCGTGATCCTTGCCGACCCTGACCTTTATTATGAAGGCGGCACAGTCTTCCTCGATCACGGGCACGGGCTCGTCTCGGTGTTCATGCATTTGTCGGAAGTTGACGTGGAGGCCGGCGACGTGGTGGAACGCGGCGACCTTCTGGCGAAGTCGGGCAATACCGGCCGCACGACCGGGCCGCACCTGCACTGGGCGGTAAAGTGGCGTAACCCGGAAGCCAGCGACCGCGGCGGCGATTTCTATATCGACCCGGCCTTGCTGCTGGCGCTGCCCGTAGCAAACTAGGCAGACAGCCCTTCCGCCTGAAGCAATTCCGCAAACGCCAGTGTCGTGCGGTCTTCATAGAGATTGCCGACCACCTGCATGCCGGTCGGCAGGCCTTCCGATGTCCGCGCCAGGGGTACGGCGGTCGATGGCAGGCCGGGGAAGGTCGCGAGCCCCGCCCACATCAGCTGAGACGCGTACGGGATCGCCTGCCCGTTGACGGTCAGCGTGCGCTTGCTCCAGTCCGGCTCGTCCGTGTGCGGGAAGGCCGCAGTGCTGAAGGCCGGTGACAGGACAACATCTATGTCGCGGAAAATGGTCGCCCATTGGCGCTGCAGGTTCAGCTGGGCATCCAACAGGTTCATGTAGACATGCGCATCAACCGGCCGGGCTTCCGGCGAGCCGCGCGTGATCGCTGTATTGAGCAGGCGCAGATAGTTTTCGTGGATGCTGGCAAAGTCCGGCAGGCCAGGCACTTTGCGGACCACCTGCACGCCCTGCTTTTCCAATGCGCCGGCGAGCGCCTCGATCGGGCCGGTGACGGCATCGTCCACGGGCGGCATGTCGTCAGCGCCGAGAACAAGCACGCGGAAGTCCTTGAGCGCGGTGTGCCGGGCAGCGGGCAAGTCCAGCTTCCAGCCAGCATTCACGGGCCCGGCTACAACCTCCAGCGCCGCTGACAGGTCTGCGGCGCTTCGCGCCATGGGCCCGACAACGGCTAATGGCACATCCACCCCGTCCGTACCCGGCGGATTATGCCCTTTCAGCGGCACGATGCCCCAGGTTGGCTTGTGTCCCCACACGCCGCAAAAATTCGACGGGAACCGGATCGAGCCGCCAATGTCGGATCCAAACTCCAGAGGTACCATGCCGGAGGCCAGTGCCGCGGCTGACCCGCCGGAAGAACCACCCGGCGTGCGGCTGTGGTCATAAGGATTCACCGTACGGCCATAGACCGGGTTTACGCTCTGCCAGTCGGCGAGCGCCACGGGCACATTGGTCTTGCCGAGAATGATGGCGCCAGCCGTCTTCAGCCGGGCAACCGGCGGGGAATCTTCCTGCGGCTGGAAGTTTGCGAACATTTCGAAGCCCCAGGTGGTCGGCAGGCCCGCAACGTCATGGGCCTCCTTCACCGTCATGGGAACGCCGAGCAGCGGACGGGGATCGTCCGGCGTGCGGTTCTCGTCGATGGCACGAGCCGCATCCCGCGCGCGATCATAGTCTTTCACAATGACGGCATTCAGCGGGCCATTCTTCGCCTCGATCCGTGCGATCGCCGCGTCGCAGGCTTCCAGTGCGCTCAGTTCGCCGCTTCGAACAAGCGCAGCGGTGTCCAGAGCCGTTGCAGTTTCCAGATTCGTTTCCACCCCAGGCATTCCTTGTCCTCCCGGCCCTTGACTGTGCGCACCGCGCGCAGAAGGCTCTGTTTGAGATTGGTTCGCATCAACCTTAGCATGGCCGTCAGGTGGCGCCATGCTGAAAGACTCAAGCCAGAAGACCGGGCCGGGCGCAGGACCGGACGGATCAGGGGGACGGCATCGTGCAAACCATTGCGGGTTCAGTGCAGACATGGATCGAGCGCGCCATCGCCACTGCGCCTGCCGGTCATGTGCCGCTACTGCTCCTGTCAGGTCCGCAAGGGGCCGGAAAGTCGACCGCTCTGGCGGCTGCGATCGAAGCGATTTCCCAACCCGTCGCCGGAGCGAGTATTGACGACTTCTACCTCACCCATGCCGAACGGATGGACCTGGCGCGCCGTATCAGCCCGCTGTTCATGACGCGCGGCCCGCCCGGCACGCACGACCTGACGCTGCTGACGATGACGGTCGCCGCATTGCGCGCGGCCGGCGACACAGCGGAAACGCCGCTGCCCGTATTCGACAAGCTGAAGGACAATCGCGCGCCCGTCTCCGACTGGCGCAGCTTTACCGGCCGCCCTGCCGCCATCGTGATCGAAGGCTGGCTGATGGGTGTACTGCCGCACGACGCCTCGGCGTGGGAGGCGCCGCTCAACCCGGTGGAGGCCGAAGACCGCACCGGCGCCTGGCGCCGCCACCAGGAAACGGCCCTCGCCAGCAGTTATCGCGACCTGTGGAACGCAGCGGACGGTTTCTGTCACATCGTGCCGCCGGATTTCGACTGCGTGCTCGGCTGGCGCCTGCAACAGGAAGCCGCGCTTTGGGAAGCCCGCGGCGAGGCCATGCCGAAGGAACGCCGCGACTGGGTCCGCCGCTTCATCCAGCACTATGAACGCCTCACCCGCCGCATGCTGGAAGGCAAACGCCGCCCGGGGGCCGAAATTTTCATCGACGCAAACCGGACGGTTTTCAGAACGTCTGCCGGTTGAGCTTAAGGCAACAGCACGGTTGCGCCGGTGGTCTTGCCGCTTTCGAGGGCTTCGTGGGCCTTGGCCGCCTCTTTCATGTAGAAGCGCTGGCCGATGTCAGCGCCGAACGTGCCGGTCTTCATGGCGGCGAAGAGGTGACGCGCACCGCGGGCGAGGTCTTCCGGCTGGTCAATGAAGCTGAACAGGGTCGGCCGGGTGAGGACCAGCGATCCCCCTGCGGCGAGGCGGCCGGGCGGCATCGGGTCCGCGGCGCCAGAGGCGTTGCCATAAGAAATCATCCAGCCACGCTTCTTGAGACTGGACAGCGAGGCTTCGAAGCTGCGCTTGCCGACACTGTCGAGTGAGACATCGACGCCCGCGCCCCCTGTCAGCTCACGTACCTTTTTGGCAACATCGTCATAACCGATGATCGTGTCGCTGGCGCCAAGCTCTTCGGCCTTTTCAGCTTTCTCTGGCGTCGAGGTGACGGCGATGACACGGGCGCCGAGGCTGGCGGCCCATGGCGTCAGCACGCTGCCCACGCCGCCGACCGGCGCCCAGATCAGAACCGTATCACGGTCGGTAATCGGGCGGATCTCGAACAGCAGCATCCAGGCCGTGAGGCCCTTCAGCAGCACAGCCGCGCCGTCTTCCTCGGAGATGCCGTCCGGCAGTTTCACCATCCGGTCTGCCGGGCCGGTGTAGTGCGTCGCATAGGTGCCGCTGCCGAGATAAGCGACCCGGTCACCGGGCTTCACTTGAGTGACGCCTTCACCGACGGCCTCAACCGTGCCAGCCCCTTCGGAGCCCTGCACGAAGGGCAGCTTCACCGGGTAGAGCCCGGTGCGGAAATAAGTGTCGATGAAATTGAGGCCGGAGGCGGCCTGCTTCACCAGCGCCTCGCCGGGGCCCGGCTGACGTGGTTCGAACTGTTCGACCTTCAGCACATCCGTGCCGCCGGTTTCGTTCATGATGATCCGGTAAGGCTCGTGCATGTCAGTGTCCTCCAGCTTTGGGCGCCTGCTTGCGCGCCTGAATGTTCAGCAGCTCCACCGCCAGCGAGAAGGCAATGGCGAAGTAGAGGTAACCCCTCGGAATATGGAAGCCGAGACCGTCGGCCACAAGCGCCACGCCGACAAGAAGGATGAAGGCGAGGGCCAGCATCTTGGTCGTCGGGTGGTCTGCAATGAAGTTCGCCAGGGGGGTGGCCGCGACGGCCATGACGAAGGTCGACAGGATCACCGCCCCGATCATCACCGGCAACAGATCCGTCATGCCGATGGCGGTGATCACACTGTCGAGCGAGAAGACGATATTGATCACGAACAGCTGGATGACCACGCTGGTGAAACCGCTCTGCGCGGTCGTCTCTTCATGGCCGGTCCCCTCGACGGCCGAGTGGATTTCCTGCGTACCCTTCCACAAGAGGAACAGCCCGCCGCCGAACAGGATCAGGTCCTTCAGGGTGACCTCTTCGACATGATGCATGACCTCTGTAGAGCCGTTTGCCACAAACACGGCCAGCGCATGCGGCAGGTGGAACAGCGGCGACTTGTCGAGCTGCAGGATCCAGAAGATCAGGCCCAGCATGGCGATCCGCAGGACCATGGCGCCCCAGACGCCGATGCGCGTGGCGGTCTGCTTCTGATCGCCCTTCAGCTTGCCGGTCGCGATGGACACAAACAGGAGATTGTCGATACCGAGCACGATTTCGAGAAAGGTCAGGGTGGCGAGGCTGCCCCAGAAGGCCGGTGAGGCGAGTAGTTCCGTCATGATATGGTCTCCCGGTTGGCCGCCGTTTGCGGCAGTTGAACCGTGCTGCGCGGTGGAGCGCAAGCCCGACTCGCGATCTGTTCGGCCCATGGACCTGTTTGGAACCCTCACCTGCGGCGTGGATGAAGCCGGCCGCGGCCCTTGGGCCGGACCGGTGACAGCGGCAGCCGTGATCCTCGATCCGGCGAAGCCGATCGAGGGCCTGACGGACTCCAAGAAACTCTCCGAAGCCAAGCGCGACGCCCTGGCTCCGCTCATCCGCGAGCGTGCCATGGCCTGGTGCGTGGCGCATGCGAGCGTCGAGGAGATTGACCAGCTGAACATCCGTGAAGCGACCTTCCTGGCCATGCGGCGCGCAGTGGAAGGCCTCCAGCATGCGCCTTCCCTCGCGCTGATCGACGGCAACGCCCTGCCCGGCGGCCTCGCCTGTGAGGCCCGCGCCATCGTGAAGGGCGATTTGAAAGAGCCGGCCATCTCAGCGGCCTCGATCCTCGCCAAGACGGTCCGCGACGCGCTGATGCAGGAGCTGGACGCAGCGCACCCCGGCTATGGTCTTGCCAAACACAAGGGATACGGCACCGCCGCCCACGCTGAAGCCCTCACCCGTCTGGGCCCGGCTCCCTGCCACCGGATGAGCTTCGCCCCGGTGCGCGCGGCGGCCACTGGTTAACCGGCCATTAACCGTCTCAGCCGAGCTTCGCGGAATCGACGTGGAGGGACCCATGATCCTGTTGTTTGGCTGGCATACCTGGTGGGGCGAATCCGGTCGGCCGTACCGGTTCAATATTACGCTGACGCGCAAGGGCCTGCCGGATGAGGGCGGGATCTATATCTTCGTGCGCCGGCGGTTCGTGTTCTTCCTGGAGCCGCTTTACATCGGCAAGGCCACCAATTTCCGCTCGCGCCTGATCGGGCATGAGCGCTGGTGGGAAGCCTGGTGGAAACGCGGGGCGACCGAACGCCATGTAATGATTGTAAAAAAACCGGCTGACCGGGCCCGTGTCGAGGAAGACCTGATCCGGAATTACCAGCCGCGGATGAACGACATCCTCATCCCGCGCGGGGCAGACGATGCGCCGAACAACAAGCGCCTGCGCCGCTGGTGGAAGATCAAACGCTGGTTCCGCCTGCCCTTTTTGACCTGATTACGCCGGACTATACCGGACTATCTCATGATCTCAGGCGGCTCCGGCCGCCTTTTTCCATGCTTCCACATTGATCCCGCGGACCAACAGCCAGAGCGTTAGGGCCGCCTCGGCGACAAGGCATGGCAGGAACAGGATCATGAACCAGTCAGAGGCCGCCAGCGCGGGCGTCAGGAAGATCATGAGCGAGGTGACGAGGTAGCAGAGGCCCGCCACCACGATCCCGATCCCGATCAGGCGCGGCAGGAAGCCGGACTTCCAGATCAGCCAGCCAATGATGAGGCAATCAAAGCCGAAGAACACCAGCGAGATATTATAGGCCTGCCCGTGCAGCATGAGCGAGAGGACAGACAGGCGCTCCAACTCCCCGGCAGCAAACCCGCCCGTTTCCGGGTCCATGTTCAGCAGGATGAGCGGCATCAGGAAGAACAGCGCTTTGGTCCCGGCAATCGCCGCAGAGATCAGCCGGAAAACCAGTCCCGCCAGCGAGAGATGCCGGTCGACGACCAGCAGGATCCGGTAGAGGCAAAGCGCAACCAGAATATCCGCGCCGGTCATCAGCAATTCCGCCACAAAGCCGATGCGGTAGAGCATCTCCGCGCCGAGTATATTCGCCGCCGTGCCCGCCGGGTCGTTATAGTCGACCAGCTGGCCGCGCACGCCAATCTCGGCAAAGAGGCCCGCGACGATAATGTAGAGATAGGCCAGACCCGCCAGCCGGGCGGTTCGGACGGGTGGGGTCATGTCAGGCTCCATCATCTCGGCTTCGCTGCGATTATTATTGAAATTCGATAATATTGCAAGCCGCCTGAAGGGAAGTGCTTCCCGCAAGGCCCGGCCCGTGGGATAGGGCGCGCATGGCAGATGATGTGACCTCTTTCACCGGTGTGCCGCCGCTTTTCGCGGAGACGCCGGATTCGGTGAGCTTCAAGAAGCTGCGCAAGCGGCTGGTGCGCGGCGCGCTTCAGGCGATCGACGCCTATGGCATGGTCGACCGGCGCGCGGTGGAAAGCGGCGCGGCGCCGCGACCGAAATGGCTGGTCTGTCTCTCCGGCGGCAAGGACTCCTATGGCCTCCTCGCGGTGCTGATGGACCTGCAATACCAGGGCGCCCTGCCCGTGGACCTGATCGCCTGCAACCTGGACCAGGGCCAGCCGGGCTTTCCCAAGCACATCCTGCCGGAATGGCTGGACAAGATCGGCGCCACCTATCGCATCGTGACCGAGGACACCTATTCCATCGTCACCGACAAGGTGCCCGAGGGGCGGACGTTCTGTTCCATGTGCTCACGCCTGCGCCGGGGCATCCTCTACCGGATCGCGCGGGAGGAAGGCTGCGACGCCATCGTGCTCGGCCACCACCGCGACGATGCGCTGGAGACGTTCATGATGAACCTCATCCATGGCGGGCGGCTGGCCGCGATGCCGCCGAAGCTGCTGAATGATGAGGGCGATGTGATGGTACTCCGCCCCCTGATCACCGCGGCGGAAGACGATCTGGAGAAGTTCTCGAATGCGATGAACTTCCCGATCATCCCGTGCAATCTGTGCGGCAGTCAGGACGGCCTGCAGCGTGTCGCCATGAAACAGATGCTGACAGAGTGGGAACGCAAGAAGCCGGGCGTGCGCCAGGTCATGGCCCACGCCCTCGCCACCGTCCGCCCCAGCCACCTGCACGACCCGAAGATCTTCGACTTCCTCGGCCTCGCCCCCGGCGGCGAAGGCGAAGACGACCCGAACGTGCCTTTCTGAAGTACACCTGACGAAGAGCCGGCACAGCCTGGCAGGGGGTAACATGCCATCTGATCACGCAAAGCACCCGCTCGCCACGCATATTTCCGACTACGGACAGTTCGGGCACCCGGTCTCGGACAATATCCACGCCTATCTGAACGCACTTTATGAAGGCAAGCTCTACGAAACACTTTCCGCAGGGTATCCCGGACGGGAAATCATCCTCAATCTTGCCCATGCCTATTCGCTGATGAGCCAGGAAATCTTCTGGACCGAGGATGAGGCCTACGAGCAGGCCCTGAACGCCTTCCCCTACCTCACAGATCATATCGCCGGAACGGATATGGGCCTGGCGGACCTTTACCATGTCTCGGTGATCGTCGAGAATTTCTTCGACGGGGATTTGGACGGTCAGGGCCCCGCTCACCTCACCCGGCTCAACGCTCCGATAAAGTTACTGGCGGAACTTTTTGAGCGGCCTGATTACAAGACAGCGATCTACACCGCACTGGAAAACAAGTCCCGGTCGGATTTCCATGAACTTATCTCCATGGCGACCTGGTTCTATGGAGAAGATGCGTTTGATCTGTTCTTCAGTTTTGCAGAAGCCCAGCCCGTCCGGGCGCTGGAGCCTGCCTACTGGCTGATCGACATGAATGATGCCCAGCGCGAGCGATTCATTACCTGGGCGCGACGTCACATGCCTTCGGGGCTTTCGCTGCCAGTATCGGCGCGCACGCAGGACTATGACGAAACAGTCTCCCAGATTCTCGACCGCATCGAATGGAAACAAGAGCACACGCTGAAATCGGTTCGGGACCGGGTGGATTTTACGATCTGGGGGCTTTGCTCCGCTGACAAGTTCAAGGCGGCAAATGCGGCGTATCTGCTGGAAGACCTGCCGGTCAGTCAGTGGCCTGAGGGAAGTCTGGCCGTCATTTCCGGGCTGTATGAAGACATGGAACCGAACTGGACCTCGTTCAAATCCAGAGGTGGCAAGGGCAGCTACACAACGCACAGGGAGAGGCTGGGTGAGCTCCTGAAAAAGGCGAACGTGCCGTTCTGACAAGCGGCGCCGGTGCAGCCAGACGCCTGTGCGCACGCCGGCAGCGCCATGCCTGATTTTCGGGCACTCTTTAAAATGTCGGGCTGCAGCGAAAGAAGCGCTGGCCCTGCCCGGCGGCGCTCCCTATTCGACGGGCAGCGAGAGGTCGATACGTCAAAGGCGGTCGGGTAAAGTACCGGGAGGGCATCAAATTGCATCGATGGATGTTGGGCGCCTGCATCGCCTTGTCCGGCGCCGGGCTGGCCATGGCCGAAGACGAGCCGCCAGTCCGCAATTTCACCACCTACCAGCCGACTGTGCGCCCGGTGCGGATCGACACCAGCGAAGCCCCCGTCATCGACGGCAAGCTGGACGAGGCCATGTGGTCGAAAGCGGCCGAGGTCACCGAATTCTACCAGGTGGAACCGAAAGTCGGCCCGCCCAGCGTCGAGACGCGCGTCTATTTCGCCTATGACGAAAACAATCTCTATGTCGGTATCTATGCGCAGGACGACATGCCGGAGGCGATCCTCGCTTCGGTGCTGGAGCGCGACGGCGAGATTTGGCGGGACGACATGTTCCGCTTCTATATCGACCCGTTCAATACCGGCACGTCAGGCTTCGGCTTTGATATCAACGCCCTTGGCGCGCGCACCGAACGCCTGATCCGCTACGGACAGGCGCCCGTGGATGCGTGGAACATCATCTGGGATGCCGACAGCGTGCTGACCGACGACGGCTGGACGGCAGAGATCGCCCTGCCGTTCCGCTCGCTGAGCTTCGACCCCGCCTCCGACGGCTGGGGCCTGATGATGACGCGCGAACATGCCCATGCGAACGAAGAGATCCGCTGGGCCGGGATCGACCAGTCGGTGAACAAGTTCGGCTTTGCCCGGCCGGGCTATATCGAGGGCATCGACAATATCAACAAGGGCAAGGGGTTCGATGTGCAGCTGCAGGCGGGCCTCAATGGAAACCGCCGCTGGGACCGGCCGCGCGACGATGATCTGTCGATCGAGCCGAGCGCCAATATCTCCTACAAGTTCACGCCGTCGCTGACCGGCCTTGTTACGCTGAACACGGACTTTTCCGACACGCCGCTGGACGACCGGCAGATCAATACGGGGCGCTTCTCGCTGTTCTTCCCGGAAACGCGGGACTTCTTCCTGCAGGACGCCGCGCTGTTCGAATTTGCCGGGCAGACCTTTGCCGGCGCACCGAACGGCCAACCCTTCTTCTCGCGCCGGATCGGTATCGTGAACGGCCAGTCGGTGAAGGTGGATGCGGGCCTGAAGCTGAGCGGTGAGATCAATGGCGTGGAAGTCGGCATCCTGTCGGCCCAGACCGGTGCCATCGGCAATATCGGTTCGCAGAACCTGTCGGTCGCCCGCGCAACGGTGGATGTGCTGGACCAGTCACGGGTCGGCTTTATCGCCACGAATGGCGACCCGACGGGCCTTTCCGACAATACGCTGGCGGGGGCCGATTTCAGCTATCGCGTGCCGTCTTTCTTTGGCGGCGGGCGGATGCAGGCGGATGTGTTCTACCAGCGCACATTCTCCTCCACGCTGGAAGATGACGATTCCTTCGGGGCGAAGTTCGACTATCCGAACGACAAATGGGCGTGGAACCTCGAAGCCCGGCAGATCGGAGAGGATTTCGCCCCGGCCCTCGGCTTCGTGAACCGGCCGGGCACGCGCACCTTCTCCGGCGAATGGCACCGCCGCTTCCGCCAGTCCGGCGGGCATCTCCGCTGGTGGCAGTTCGGCACCAGCCATGAATACATCACCGACTTGGACGGCAATGCGGAGACCACGGTCAATTCGCTCGTCCTGAACGCCAACACGATCTGGACCGACGACCTGACCTTCACCGCCAGCCAGAATGAAGAGCATATCAATACGCCCTTCTTCCTGCCCGGCGGCCTGGTCGTGCCGGTGGGCGTCTATGACAATAATGGCGTGAAGTTCCGCATCCAATCCTCCTATGTGCGCCCCTGGGGCACGACATCGGAGATCGAGTTCAGGGATTTCTATGGCGGCGAGTCGAAGCGCTACGATGTCAATGTGAACTTCCGCCCGAACCCGCATGTCGACCTCAAGGCCGGCTATAAACGGGAAGACATTTCCGTGCCTGCCGGAGACGTCAGTGTGCAGATCGGATCGCTGGAAACCGTGTTCAATGTCTCGACGGATCTCTCGGTCACCACGCAGACGCAGTATGACAACATTACCAACAGCCTGTCCTTCTTCGGCCGGTTGAACTGGGAACTGCGCCCGCAGACGGAGGTCTTCTTCTCCCTCGGCCACGGCGCGGTTATCGAAGGCGACGATTTCCGCCGCAACTTCCGGTCCGTGCAGACCAGCGCCGTGCTGCGCTTCGGCAACACGTTCCGCTTCTAGCGACAAAAGAAAAGCGCGGCCCCTTGCGGAGCCGCGCTGATCGTTCGACCTGCAGGCAGGCTTATTTGCGCCAGACAGCAGCCATCGCCGGATCTTCTTCCTCGCCCGTGTACTTGCGGGTTTCGGCGCGGCCGACCACCATGTGGTGCACCTCGTCCGGGCCGTCCGCCAGGCGCAGCGTGCGCTGGTTGGCATACATGCGGGCGAGCGGCGTCCATTGCGAGACGCCGGTTGCGCCGTGCAGCTGGATGGCATCGTCGATGATGTCACAAACGCGCTCCGGCACCATGGCCTTGACCATGGAGATCCAGACTCGGGCTTCCTTGTTGCCGAGGACGTCCATCGCCTTGGCGGCCTTGAGGACCATCATGCGCATGGCTTCGATCTCGATGCGGGCGCGGGAGACCTTTTCGAGGTTGCCGCCCAGCTTGATCAGGTCGCGGCCGAAAGCCTGACGGGTCATGCCGCGAACAACCATCAGGTCGAGGGCTTTCTCTGCCGCCCCGATGGAGCGCATGCAGTGGTGGATACGGCCGGGGCCGAGGCGCAGCTGCGAGATCTCGAAGCCACGGCCTTCACCGAGCAGCATGTTTTCTTTCGGAACACGGACGTTCTCGAAGCGGATGTGCATGTGGCCGTGCGGCGCATCCGGATCGCCGAAGACGTGCATCGGGCCCATGATGGTGACACCCGGGTGCGGCAGCGGCACGAGGATCTGCGACTGGCGGCGGTTCACGTCCGGCCCGTCATTGGTTTTCACCATGGTGATCATGATGCGGCAACGCGGATCGCCCGCGCCGGAGATGTAGTATTTCTCGCCATTGATGACCCATTCGTCGCCTTCCAGAACGGCGCTCATGGAGACGTTCTTGGCGTCCGAGGACGGCAGGGCCGGTTCGGTCATGGCGAAGGCGGAGCGGATCTTGCCTTCCAGAAGCGGCTTCAGCCACTGTTCCTTCTGGGCCGGCGTGCCGACGCGCTCGAGAACTTCCATGTTCCCGGTGTCCGGCGCGGAGCAGTTCATCGACTCAGATGCCAGCGGGTTCTTGCCGAGTTCCGCAGCGATGTAGGCGTAATCGAGGTTCTTCAGGCCTTCGCCGGTTTCGGCATCCGGCAGGAAGAAGTTCCAGAGGCCTTCTTTCTTGGCCGCGTCCTTGGCCCCTTCGAGGGCTTCGAGCTGGCCCGGCGCGTAAGACCAGATGTCGGTCTTGCCTTCGCCGAGACGTTCGAATTCCTCATACATCGGTTCGACCGTTTCCTTGATGAACCGCTTCACATGTTCGTAGAGGGGGCGTGCCTCCTCCGACATGCGCAGGTCATTCAGTTCGGCCATTGCGTCCATGGAATGCTGGGTATCAGCCATGGCTGTCCTCCTTCAGTTTGTTTGTTGATCCATTGGTAGTCCGTGCAGCCGGGTGGCCGCAAATTCTTTCTTGGCAATGTTTCTTGACGGCGGCGGCTCGCAAGGCCCGCGCTTTGCGCCGAATCGAAATCGGGTCTAGAGCGCAGGCATGAGCCCGATCGCCGCTGCCATCATTCTCGTCACTGTGCTGGTAACCAGCTTCATTTCGGGCATTTTCGGCATGGCGGGCGGCATCATTTTCATGGGCGTACTGGCCGCGCTGGTGCCGGTTGCGACCGCCATGATCGTGCATGGCGCGGTGCAGATGATCTCCAATGGCTACCGCGCCTTCCTGTGGCGGGATCATATCGACTGGCGCATCTTCCGCCGCTACGCGGTGGGCTCCGTTGCTGCGGTCGCCCTGCTGTTCGCGCTCAGCTGGCGTCCGGACAAACAGGTCGTCTATGTGCTGCTGGGCTGTGTCGCCATGCTGGTCTGGCTGCCGAAGACGCTGCTGGATCTCGACATTCAGAAACGCTTCCAGGCCGAAGGCGCAGGCTTCGTCGTACAGTCGCTGAACACGATTGCCGGTGTGTCCGGCCCGCTGCTGGACCAGTTCTTCGTCCATACCGACATGACGCGCCACGCCATCGTGGCGACCAAGGCCGTGACGCAAGTGCTGGCGCATTTCGTGAAGATCGTGTTCTGGAGCACGCCGGTCATCATGGCTGCAGGTCTTCAGGCGCTGCCGCCCTGGTGGCTGATCCTGCTGGCGGCGCCGCTTTCCATGCTGGGCACGACGCTGGGCGGCAAAGTACTGGACCGGATGAGCGACGTGAATTTCAAACGCGGCATGAAATACCTCGTCACCGCAATTGGTGCCGTCATGCTGATGAAAGCTGCAGGCTGGCTGTAACGCCGCGCGCATTCGGGAACTCCACTGTCGACAGACGCGACAATGCCCCATGTTAGACTATTCGGGAACTTTATTATATGAAGCCCAATCATCACCACTGGTGATAATTGGGAGCGCGCCATGAATCTACGGTCGATCGACCTGAACCTGCTGCCTGTGCTGGAAGCCGTTTATGACGAGCGGAGCCTGACACGAGCCAGCGAAATCCTGCGGATCACTCAGCCGGCTGTCAGCAATGCGCTCTCCCGGCTTCGGAACCATTTCGAGGACCCGCTCTTCGTCCGCGAAGGCCGCGGGGTGAAGCCGACCGCGATGGCAGAGGCGCTCATGCCCGCCGTGCGCGAAGCGCTCGACAAGCTGCGCGCCGGGCTGGAGCCACGTTCCGTGTTCGAGCCGTCGCATTCCACCCGCGTGTTCAACCTGTCTGCCCGCGATGCCGGCGCGTTCCTGATTGCTCCGGCACTGGCGGCGCGGCTGGAAGCGATTGCCCCCGGCGTCAGGATATCCTGGAGCCAGCTGCACCGCTCTGCGGTCGCCGCGGAACTGGCATCCGGCCGGCTGGACCTCGCCATCGACGTCTCCGACCTGCTGGGCGTGGATATGGAACGGGAAAAACTCCTGTCGGCGCCCTATGTCTGCGTCCTCTCACCAGATCATCCGCAGGCGGATCAGCCTTTGACGCAGGACGCATTCTTCGACCTGCGCCACATCACCGTGTCCAGCCGCCGGGAAGGCCGCAGCCTAATCGAGGAAATGGCCCGTATGGTCGGGCGGCGCATTACGCCGACACAGCGCCTGCCGCACTATATGACGGCACTGGAAATCGTCCGGCAAACAAAACTGGCCCTGGTGGCGCCCCGTCAGATTGCGGAAAACACCGGGCTTGCCGTGCTCGCCCTGCCCTTCAACTATCCCTCCCCGGAATCGACGCTCTACTGGCACCGGGAATATGCCGGGGATCCGGCGCTGAGCTGGATGCGCGGCCTGATCCGGGACATTGCCCGTGAGCTGATGGCTTCCGAACGGCAGAAGGAGGCCGCAGCGGCGTCCTAGACGGTCGACTGTTCCAGCGTCGGCATGATCGCATCGATGGCCGGCTTCCGGACCAGCATCTTGTTGCGATAGTAAGCGCCGTTCGCAATGGCCTTGAGGGCGGTGGCGGCTTCCATCGCTGTGTCCATCAGGGCATCCGCCTCGACCACCTTGTCCAGCCAGCCGACGGGCACTGCCTCATCCGGCGAGTAAAGGCGGGCCTGCACGAGCGCTTCCGTCAGGTACATCGGGTTGAGACGCGCGCGCGGCAGCTCCGTGCCGAAGCCCGGCAGGGTCATGCCATTGACCGTCTCGTTCGCACCGATCTTGAAGGCGCCGCGCGTGCCGATCCGCGTGTCCCCGCCAAGCAGCATGAACGCGCCCATGGCGATGGAGTGCCCGGTCGATGCGATCACGACCGGCATCTTGGAAGTGAACAGGCGCATGGCCAGCTGGCCGCCACCGGTCACCAATTTGCGCACGCCTTCACCGTCGGATGTGGCCAGGAATTTCAGGTCGAACCCGGCAGAGAATTTTCCCTCGCGCCCGGTCAGCACCAGAACGTCCCCATCCTTCTCCGCTTCGTCGAGGCAGGCATTCACTGCCTCCAGCATGTCGAGGCTGATGGCATTGGCCTTGCCGTCATCCATGGTGACGACGGAAATGCCATTTTCGGTTTTGACGGTCGCGGTCATGCGGATCTCCCTGTTTTGCAGGCAGAAGGCAGCCCGTGCCCTCAAGGAAAGCAAGCATTTCCGGCGCGTCAGGCGTGAAAGGCGGCGTTTCAGCCAGCCCCCAGCTACTTTCGCCGGGCCTTGAAGAAATCCTTCAGCAGCTGGCTCGCCGCTTCGCCGCGTTCCTCGTCCTGCTCCACTTCCGGCCGCCAGTGGCAGGTCGGCTGTTCGAAAAAGCGCGCGCCGTGGATGACCGCGCCGCCTTTCGGGTCGCAGGCGCCGAAGACCAGCTTGCCGATCCGGGCAAGGCTGATCGCCCCGGCGCACATCGCGCACGGCTCCAGCGTGACATACATGGTGAGGCCCGTGAGACGGTAATTGCCGCGCGCCTCTGCCGCGCGGCGCAGGGCGATAATCTCTGCATGGGCGGTCGGGTCATGCCCTCTGATCGGCGCATTGGCGCCCTCTGCGATGATCTCACCCGTTTCCGGATCGACGATCACGGCCCCCACGGGCACTTCGCCTGCCGCAGCAGCTTCGCACGCCAGTTCCAGCGCGCGGTCCATCGGATCAGCAAGAATTGTCATGAAGATGAGATCGCCCCGAAAGGCCGTGAAGTAAACCCGGAAGTCTACGCAGCGACCGACCTAAAGCAGACTCAAACACAGGACGACGGCAGTCGCTCCGGCCGATATCCAGACCACAATCCGAAGCGGCAACGACACGGCTTTGCGGACATATTCTGCTCCATGCAAACCCGATGCACGACGGATTGCTGCCCTGTTGAGTATCCCGATGCCAAGCGTGGCCTGATTCAGCGCGATGCGGATAAATATGAGATATCGCAGTTCGTCCCAAACCCGGACCACCCACAAATTTACCACCATGATTGTCGTGATCGCGACAAGCTGTGGCACGTAGAGGGCGGCGAAGGAGGGTGAAATAGAAGCGAGACTGTAAAGGTATCCGGAAAGCGGGAATAGAATCCAGGCGACGACCAGCCCCGCACCCGCGGAAGGCAGCGCGGCCAGGAAAAACGTCGAGATAACTTGCGAATTGTCCCGCGTTTTTGCGGTCACAAGTGCAGCGACATCCTCCGGTATTCCTGCGCTTATGAGGGAAGCCCTTAACAGGGACGCACTGTTCCAATACTGGTCCAACATTAAGCAACCCCCGGATCAACCTGAGAATGCGCATCATTGCCGGACAGCACAAGGGGCGCGCGATTGCCGCGCCGAAGGGACAGGGCACACGGCCGACGGCCGACCGGGCGCGCGAAAGCGTGTTCAACATGCTGGCCCATGCGCCCTGGGCGCCGGAGATCGAAGGCGCGCGGGTGATCGACCTGTTCGCAGGGTCTGGCGCGCTGGGCCTCGAAGCGGTCAGCCGGGGCGCGGCCTTCTGCCTGTTCGTGGAAACCGACCACGCTGCCCGCGGCGCAATCCGCGACAATATCGAGACACTGGGCCTCTACGGGAACACGCGCATCCACCGGCGCTCCGCCACCGATCTTGGCGAGAAGCCGGCCGGCGTCGGCAGCCCGTTCACACTCGCCTTCCTCGACCCGCCCTATCACAAGGACCTTGTCGCCCCGGCCCTCGCCTGCCTGATCGAGGGCAAATGGCTGGCCGACGACGCCATCGCCGTGGTGGAGACAGCCTCGGACGAACTCATCGCGCCGGAAGGCTGGGAGATGCTGGACACGCGGGACTATGGCGCCGCGCGCGTGTGGTTCCTGAAGCCGGGGGCGGTCGCATGAATTTCTGGATCCGCATGGCAATTTATGAATTCGTGATCCTTGTGATCGTCGGCCTGCTCTACCTCACACTCGAAGAAGAAGGCGTCATTTTCCTGCTGTTTCCGGCATTTCTGATTACCGGGTTCATTATGCTGAGGGAAAAGCTGAAGTAGTTCCATACAGCTGCTAGCCCTTCAGGAATTCCTCCCGAAGATCGCAGTTCGATTTGTTCGTGCCGACGAGTTCTGCATCGCCGGTCAGCCAGGCCTCTGCGGCGGCGCGGCCCTGATCGCGCAGGCCTGTCAGGAAGCGCCAGCTGGTGTCGAACTTGGTGTGCAGGGCCTGGTCGGCGAGATCCTGCCCGCCGCGGATCGCGTGCACGTTCAGGCGGCGGTACTTCTTCAGCATCGGCGCTTTCAGCATGCCGTCATCCAGCAGGCGCTGGACGAAGGCGATGGCGCGCAGCTCGCCGATCAGGGCAGCATTGAAGCTGATCTCGTTGACGCGTTCCTGGATCTCGCCTGCCCGCTTCGGCACGCCCGGCCGCTCGATCGGGTTCAGCGTGACCAGCAGCACATCGGTCGGCGCGCCGGCATAGATCAGCGGGAAGATGCTGGGATTGCCCATATAGCCGCCATCCCAATAGGCGTGGCCGTCGATCTCCACCGCCTGAAAGGTCTGCGGCAGGCAGGCAGAGGCGAGCACGGCATCGAGCGTCACCTCTTCGCCCGAAAACACTTTCACATGACCGGACTCCACATCCGTCGCGCTCAGGAACAGCTGCAGGCCGGAGGCACGGACGGCCTCGAAGTCGATCACGCTTTCCACCGCATCCCGCAGCGGGTTCAGCTTCAGCGGGTTGAAGTCATACGGGCTGGCCCAGCTCTGCAGCGCGGAGGCATACGCAAAAGCCGCCGCGCCGGGCACACCATAGGCCCGCGCGGGCTTGCCGCTGTGCGACACCGCCTGCCAGAGCGCCTCAAGCGCCTGCCGGGCACCATCCACGCCGCCCGCGCCATAACCGCCTGCAAAGGCGACCGCATTCATCGCACCGGCCGAGGTGGCGGTGATAGCGCGGATGTCGAAGCGATTCTCTTCCAACAGCCGGTCGAGGACACCCCATGTGTAGGCGCCATGCGCCCCACCGCCCTGCAAAGCCAGACTGAGAGGCTTTTCTGCCGGTTTCGCCATTCAAGCCTCCTGTTCGCAACCGTCCTGCGGTGCTAACCCGTGAATCGGCATACAACCAGTGGGGAGACCGGCATGCCTGCCATTCCAGACGCAGATGCTCGCGGCGCCAGCACTGTGGTCATCGAACGCCTGGGATCGAAAGGCGATGGCCAGGTGCGGATCGACGGAGACTGGGTTTCCGTTCCCCAGGTACTGCCTGGCGAAGAAGTCCGCATTGTTGTCGAGAAAGACCGCGGGCGCCTCCTCGAGATCGTGACGCCCTCGCCGGACAGACAGGTCCCGGCCTGCCCGCATTTTTCAAAGTGTGGCAGCTGCAGCCTGCAGCACCTTGCCGATGGGCCCTATCAGGCCTTCAAACGCTCGCTTGTTGTAAATGCCCTCAAGTCGCGCGGGCTGGAGCCGCATGTCGAGGACATCTGGGTCACCCCGCCCGGAACCCGCCGTCGCATGTCGCTGGCCGCGCGGCGGACGAAGACCGGCGTGCAACTCGGTTTCCATGCCCGGCGTAGTCACGACATTGTGGACATTTCCACCTGCCCGGTTGCCTCGCCGGAGATCACACGGAAGCTCAGTGCCCTGAAAGAACTCGCCGCGCCGCTGGCACCGCTGAAAGGCGAGATGGTACTGAAAGTCACCGTGATGCCGAACGGGCTGGACCTTCATATCACGAATACCGCCACCTTCGCCGCGCCGCATGATGTCATGATGGCCGGAGCCAAAGCACTGGCCGCCGGGTTCCTGCGCGTCTCCATCGGCGATGAAGTCCCGCTGCAACAAGGAACGCCGGAGATACAGGTCGGCAAGGCCGCGCTCCGCCCCCGCCCGGGTGGCTTCCTGCAGGCCAGCGCGGAAGCCGAAGCCTTCATGGCGAGCCTGGTGCGCCAGCATCTGAAGTTCGCCCTCGAGGTGGCCGACCTTTTCTCCGGCTGCGGAACATTTGCCCTGCGCCTGGCGGAGGAATCCCGCGTCCATGCGGCCGAAGGCGACGCAGACGCGATCGAAGCGCTGGAAGCGTCCGCCCGCGCGGCGTCCGGCCTGAAGCCTGTAACGGCGGAAGTGCGCGACCTGTTCCGCAATCCGGTTCCGGCGGCCACGCTGTCCCATTACCAGGGCATCGTGCTGAACCCGCCCCGGCACGGCGCCGCCAAACAGGTGGCAGAAATCGCGCAAAGCGGCGTCGCGCGGATCGCCTATATTTCCTGCGACCCCGGCACGCTTGCGCGGGACCTGCGCGTGCTAGTCGATGCCGGATACCGGTTCGTCTTGGTGCAGCCGGTCGACCAGTTCCTGTGGTCGCCACATGTGGAGACGGTCGTGTTGCTGGAACGGGGGGGTGCAGGATGAGTGCCCAGAAGCCTGTCCCAGCCGTCGGCACGGTCTGCTTCCGCGGCGACGACGTCGCCCTGATCCGCCGGGGGACAAAGCCTATGGCCGGCAGTTGGTCTCTGCCCGGCGGCAAGATCGAATTCGGCGAACGCGCCAGCGATGCCGCCCTGCGCGAACTGAAGGAAGAGACTGGGCTCACCGCCCGGCTGGTGGGTCTCGTGGATGTCGTGGACGGTATCTTCACCTCCAGAACGACGGGGGATGTGACCCGCCATTTCGTCCTGTTTGATTACGCCGCTGTCTGGGTTTCCGGTACGGTAATGGCGGGTGACGATGCCGCCCATGCCGAATGGATCAGCCCGTCCCGGCTGGCAGAACTCGAAATCTGGGACGAAACCCGGCGCATCATCGAAGCGGCCCGCGCGCTGGTCGCCGCCAGCCAAACTGCCTCTTGACCGGCCCCAGCGTCACCTCTCTTGTGTGACGCCAGACAAACAAACCCAAGTCTTTCAGGAGGAAACCATGACCTACGCCCCATTCGACCTTTCAGGAAAAGTCTGCGTTGTCACCGGCGGCAACAAGGGAATCGGCCTCGGCATGGTCGAGGCGCTGGCCGCTTCGAACGCCGATGTCGTGATCTGGGGCCGCAAGGAAGCCGACAATGCCGCTGCCGTGAAAAAGGCCGACGCACTCGGCACCGGCAAGATCAAAGCCTGGAAAGTGGACGTCGGCGAGGAAGCCGAAGTCGTCAAAGGCATGAAGGAAGCCGAAGAAGAATTTGGCCGCATCGACTGCTGCATCGCCAATGCCGGTGTTGGCCGCGGCGCCGCAAATTTCCACGAAATGACGCTGGAGACCTGGCGCTACAACCAGCGCATCAACTCCGAAGGCGCCTTCTTCACGCTTCGCGAAGCCGGCAAATCCATGGTGGCCCGTGCCAAGGCCGGCGATCCGGGTGGCAGCCTGGTCGGCACGGCATCGCTGGCAGGCATCGAAGGGGCGGCACGCAATGAAGCCTACGGCCACACCAAGGGCGGCCTGATCGCCATGATGAATGCCATCGCCACCGAATATGGCCGCTACGGCATTCGCGCGAACTCCATCCTGCCGGGCTGGATCGCGACGGACATGACCGAAGGCGCGCAAGGGAATGAAGCCTTCCAGACCAAAGTGATCTCGCGTGTCCCGGCCCGGCGCTGGGGCGAGCCGGAAGATTTCGGCGGAATCGCTGTGTATCTGGCCTCCGATGCTTCCCGCTACCACTCCGGCGACACGCTGATCGTGGATGGCGGCTACGCGAAATTCTGATCCAGGTTTCTGCAATCCGAATCAAAAGGGCCGCTCCTGATGGAGCGGCCCGATCTTTATCCGGATGGAGAACCGATTATTGCGGCTCTTCGTCCGACATCGCTTCGGCAGTCGCGTCAGCTGCATCTTCAGCTGCATCGGCAGCGTCTGCAGCGGCTTCTTCAGCCGCTTCCATGGCATCGTCAGCGGCTTCTGTCGCAGCATCAGCAGCATCGGAAGCTGCAGCAGCAGCGTCGTCAGCGGCTTCAACGGCAGCATCGGCTGCGTCAGAAGCAGACTCTTCGATGACCGTGGTTTCTTCAACAACCGGCGTGTCGTCAGCCGGAGCCTCAGCCGGTGCGCAGGCTGCGAGAGCCAGGGCGGCAGCGCCCAAAGTGATGATATTCTTCATGATATTACCCCTGATTAAGGTCTTGCGACCGAACGGCGTCATAGCATCCGCCAAGCAAAACGGATAGTTCAATTCAGAAAGGGGCTTGGCATCTCTGTAAACCCCCTGAATCGAACCAACCTCTCCCGGACCCCCGGAAAAGGCCAGAAGATGGGCAACCGGACCTGTTCCCGGGCAGCGCCCGTCGGCCGGTTGCCGCGTCCTTCGTGAGGGCGGGCCAGCCCGCGAGAGCCGGTCCAGTTGGCCTCAGCATGTGACGCCGGACCGGCGATTCTGCCAGTCCACCTGTTATCCTGACGGCAGAACGCGGCGGGAATGGGGCGGAGACGCGGCGGGCTGGCGCCGCCTCTTGCGTTGACGCTGCGACGGGGCGCTACGGCTTCTTCATAAAAATCACCAGAGAGGAAGCCCGACATGGCCCTGAAAACCCGCCTGACAGAGATGTTGAACATCAAGCACCCGATCATGCTCGCCGGCATGGGCGGGGTTTCCTATGCAGAAGTCTGCGCCGCGATGTGCAATGCGGGCGGCTATGGCGTGCTTGGCATGGCCGGAACCAGCCCGGATTTCATCGCCGGACAGATGAAACGGGTCCGTGAACTGACCGACCGGCCCTTCGGCGTCGACCTGCTGGCCGCCAGCCCGGAGAGCCTGGAAGAGTCTGTGGATGTCATCATCAAAGGCGGTGCCGATTCCTTCGTCGCAGGTCTCGGCGTGCCAATGCCGATCATGGAGCGGCTGAAAAAGGCGAACGTCAAAGTCATGGTCGTCGGTGGCGCGGTGAAGCATGCCATCAAGGCCGAACAGGCGGGCTGCGACGCGGTGATCCTGCAGGGCGGCGAAGGTGGTGGGCACACAGGCCTCGTCGGTACGCTGCCGCTGGTGGCACAGGCTGTCGAAGCCGTGAAAATCCCTGTCATTGCGGCAGGCGGCATCTATGACGGGCGCGGCCTCGCGGCAGCCCTGGCGCTCGGCGCACAAGGCGTCTGGATGGGTACGCGATTCATCGCCTCCGAAGAGGCCCACGCGGCAAATATGTACAAGCAGACCATTGTGGATGCGACCGACATCGATACCACGCGCACGCGCTGCTATTCCGGCAAGCCGATGCGCTGCCGCACCAATGACTATATCAATGACTGGGAAAGCCGCCCGCAGGACATCAAGCCCTTCCCGTTCCAGGCGATCCACTCCACGCAGACCGGCGTGATCGGCGGCATTGGGGGCATCACGGACGAAGCAAAACTCAATCCGGATAGCTCCTGCTTCGCCATGGGCCAGTCGGCCGGCGGTGTGCATGAAGTGAAGCCCGTCGCCGCCATCGTGGCCGATATCATGCGGGACGCAGAGGCCTCCATCGACCGCATGGCCGGTATGAAGACGAAAGAAACAGCGTAAACGGACGACCCCGCCGCTCAGTCCTCGAACGCCTTCCGGTCGACGAGGTTCCTGAGCGGCTCACCGTTCAGGTAGCGGTGGAGATTGTCCACAAAGGTCCCGTCCGCACGCAGGATGGTCCCATTCGTCTGGGAAGAGTCGTGCGGCGTGAGCATGATCTTCGGATGATGCCAGAGCGGGCTTTCTTCCGGCAGCGGCTCAACGCCTGTCACATCCAGCGCCGCATAGGCCGGGCGGCCTTCATCCAGCGCGGCAATCAGCGCGTCCTCATCCACAAGGGCGCCGCGGCCGAGATTCATGAAGAGGGCATCCGGCTTCATCTTCGAGAAGAAATCCGTCCCCGCCATGCCTTCCGTTTCCGGCGTGTGCGGCAGTGAGAGCAAAACCACATCCGCCCCCGGTAACTCATCCATCAGGACGCTGGACGGCAGGATTTCGTGCGCGCCCGGTGCCGGGCCGGGGGAACGGCGCAGGCCCGTGACATGCCCGCCGAGGGCCGTCACGCGCGTGCCGACGGCCTCTCCGATCGAGCCGTAACCGACGATCAGCCAGCGGCTGCCCGCAATCTCGCGCGACTGGACGCGTTTCCACTCCGCGGCCTGTTGCTGGGCCCGGTGCTGCGGGCCCTTACGCAGGAAATCCAGCGCAGCCCAGAGTGCCCATTCGGCCATCGATTCGGCCTGGGTGTGGTTGGTCGTGTAGTGTTTCGAGGCTTTGCCGATGCCTTTGAGCACCGCATTGTCCACGCCCGCTGCCGGAGACTGGAACCAGTCGAGCCGGTCTGAGGCCATGACGGTTCTGACAAATGTCCCGGCCGCCGGGCCGAAAAAGCAATCCAGGCTGCCAAAGACGATTTCGGGTTCCACCTTGTCGGTCACCACCCGGCTCCCGGCATGATAGAAGCGGCCCTCATCGGTCATAATGAGGACATCAAGTTTGTGTTCTACATCCTTGAGCCGAGGCTGGATGCGGGCAAAGGTCTTTTCATGAACAAGGCACGTTTTCATGTCATCCTGCTTAGCGCCCTGATGGTCTGTGGCGCAAGCGCTGCACAATCAGGCCTGCCGATGCGGGGGCCGGATTACTTCCGCGACGCCTCGGATTTGGCGGGCGCGCTCGGCTCTGCCCACGCGATCCGGGTGCGCTGCAACGGCCGCGAAGACCAGTACTGGCGCCAGTACATGTCCGACATGCTGAGCTATGAAGCGCCCAATCGCGGCAATCTCCGCTCCAGCCTGGTGGAGCAGTTCAACGATGCTTATCAGGAAACCAGCCGCGACTATCTGAAATGCGACAACCGCGCCGTGGAAGCCGAAGCGCGCTTTGCCCGCCAGGGCCAGGAAATCGCCGAACGCATGGCGATGCACTATTTCCCGAAAAAGCCAAACTGATCAGCGGACCATGAGCAAATGGCTCCGGCAGGTCCGGCAATCCGTGCTGCCAAACCCGTCCAGCGCCACACGCACGCGGTCAGACAGCATCAACGCCTGAACGAGCTGGCACTCATTGCCATTCTCAACCGCAACGGCAGCAAGAGCACTGGCCTCCACGGTCAGACGGTCGATATGCCAGTGGACCTTCTTTCCAGCCCGGAAATGCCGCCCGAGCCGCGCGCCCAGACCACCTGAACCATGCGCGCTGCCGGCATAAAGATATGTTCCCGATGGCAGGTGTCCTGTTTTCTGCCGTCCGGCGCCGATGTTCAGCACCTGGTCCAATCGGACCAGCAGGACATATGAGCCCCTGACACCTCTCAGCGTTTCAAGATTATCGGGTGTAACCCATCGCCCCTCCGGGACAGCGCTGTCGACGATCTGCCGCGATTCCGGAAAGGCGGACGCCGCTGTCACTCGACTTTCTCCGATGTCATCACGAAGCGTGGCCCGGGGCCGGCGGCGCGGGCGCGGTCATCCGGGTTGTAGAGCTTGCAGGTTTTCAGGCTGAGACAGCCACAGCCGATGCACCCGTCCAGCCGGTTGCGCAGGCGCTCGACCATGGCGATGTGATCGTCGAGCCGTTTGCGGAAATGCTGGCTGATACGCGTCCAGTCCGCCTTGTTGGGCGTGCGGTTGTCCGGCAGGTCGCTCAGCACCTCACCGATCTCCTCAATGGTAAGCCCCATCTGCTGGGCAATCAGGATGAAGGACAGGCGGCGGATGTCGGCGCGGGCAAACTCCCGCTGTCCGGACGGGCGCCGGTCCGGCTTCACCAGGCCGCGCGATTCGTAGAACCGGATCGCCGAGACCGACAGCCCGGTCCGGCGGGCAACATCCCCGATCGATAGGCCCTGCTTCATGCCGCATTTTCCTTCCAAAAGATGCTTGACCTCAAGTTAGGTTGAGGAATTACGAGGGTCAAATCAAACGCAGACAAAAGGCACAAAAGGAGCCTGAAACAATGAAACCCGCCCTGTTTGAACATGTGAATGTCACTGTGTCAGATCCAAAAAAGACCGCCGCCATGCTGGTGGACCTGTTCGGCTGGCATGTGAGATGGGAAGGCCCGTCGAAATATGATGGCTACACCGTCCATGTCGGCACCGATGACGAATACATCGCCCTCTACGCCCTACCGAAGCAGGACCGGCCCGACGAGGAGAGTTACTACCGCACCGGCGCCGTGAACCATTTCGGCATACTGGTGGAGGATCTGGATGCCGCAGAAGAGCGTATCCTGAAGTCCGGCCTCAAGACGCACAGCCACCAGACCTATGATCCGGGCAGCCGGTTTTACTTCCACGATCATGATGGCATCGAGTGGGAGGTGGTCAGCTATGCTTGAAGGAATGGCACAGAGCTATCTCGAATCCCTCTCGCAAACGATCCGGCCTCCCGATGACTTTTATTGGCCGGGCCGGGACTCGCCAAGACGGCGCAGGGCGTTAAGGTCCGCCTCAGACATGAGAGGTGAAACACATGACAGCAGTCCGGATACTCCTGACAGCAGCGCTTGCAACCAGCCTTAGCGCCTGCGTCACCCCAGAGCCCGTCACGAAGATCGTCGAAAAAGAGGTAATCGTGACGGAAACCGTGATGGTGCCGGAACCCGCAGCCCCCGGTCCGGGAGACCGGATGCCGACGGGCCGCGACATGGGCGTGCGCTCTGCCGTTGTCGCCCCACATGCGGCAGCAGCGACCGCTCATCCGCTGGCCACCCAGACCGCGCTGGACGTGATGAAGCGCGGTGGCTCTGCCGTCGATGCCGCGATTGCCGCCAATGCCATGCTGGGGCTCGTAGAACCGACCGGAAACGGCATCGGCGGTGATCTTTTCGCCATCGTCTGGGATCCGGAGACGCAGCAGCTCTACGGCTACAATGGTTCCGGCCGCAGTGCGAAGGGGGCGACCCTCGCCGACATGCAGGCCAAGGCCGACGAATTTATGGACGGCCAGGAAATCCCACCTTTCGGCGCGGCACCCGTGACTGTTCCGGGCACGGTCGATGGCTGGTTCGCCCTCCACGACAAGTTCGGCAAGTTGCCGATCTCCGACGATCTGAAGCCCGCCATCACCTATGCCCGCGAGGGTGCGCCGATCCCGGAAGTGATTTCCTATTACTGGAGCTTCGGCCCGAAGCGCTTCGAGCCCGCTTATGAGAGCGGCATGCTGGAAGAATATGACAATGCGAAGAAGCTCTACTTCTCGCCGGCGCCCCACGAGGGCAGCCTGTTCCACAATCCGGATCTCGCCGACACTCTGAGCCAGATTGCCGAGGGTGGGCGTGACGCCTTCTACAAAGGTGAACTGGCCGAACGGATGGATGCCTATTTCCAGCGTATCGGCGGGTTCCTCCGCTATGACGATTTCGCCTCGCACACCGGCGAATGGGTCGACCCGATGTGCGTGACCTATCGCAGCGACTACAAGCTCTGCGAACTGCCGCCGAACACGCAGGGGGTCGCGGCGCTGCAGATGTTGCAGATGCTGGAAAAGTTTGACCTGCGCGGCATGGGCTATGGCTCGGCCGACTCGATCATGGCGCAGGTGGAAGCCAAGCGACTGGCGTTTGAGTACCGCGCCAAGGGTTACGCTGATCCGGATTTCGCAGACATCGTCCCGGAAGCGTTTGTTGATCCGGAACGTTCCCAAGCGCTTGCAGCCAAGATCGACCTTGATCACCCGATCCAAAATGTCGGCGCCGTCATTGAGAATGTCGAGACAGAGATCGCCCCGGAAAACCTCGCAGACTGTGACATCGAGCTCCCGGAAAGCATGAAAGGCGGCTGGATTCTGATGCCACCTCTCTCCGGAGGTTGCGACGCCATACAGAAAGCCGTCAGCGACGCCGACAAGAAACTTGAACACGGCGACACGACCTATCTCACCGTCGCGGACGAGAACGGCATGATGGTCTCGCTCATCCAGTCGAACTATCGCGGCATGGGCTCCGGCCTCGTGGCTGACGGGATGGGTTTCATGTTCCAGGACCGCGGCCAGCTGTTCAGCCTCGACCCGGCCCACCCGAATGCTTGGGAACCAGGCAAGCGCCCGTTCCACACGATCATCCCGGCCTTTGCCTTCAAAAAGGATATGCCTGGGTGTCAGGTCCGCGCTGTGCCGATCGAGCAGGCCTGCCCGTTCGAGCCGTGGCTGAGCTTCGGCCTGATGGGAGGCGGCATGCAGCCGCAGGGCCATGTGCAGGTGATCCTGAACCTCGTCGATTTCGACATGGGTCTGCAGGAGGCCGGGGATGCCGCCCGCTGGGAACACAATGGCGGCTGCGAACCGACCAATGATCTCGACGACCCGGCCTGCGAAGCCGATGTCGGCACCGTCTCCCTTGAAAGCGGTATCCCGCCGGAAACCCGAGCCGAACTGGAGCGCCGTGGACTGAACATTGATTGCTGCAGCGCCAATGCCGGCGGCTATCAGGCCATCATGCGCGACTTCGAAAGCGGCGCCTACATCGCCGCGACCGAAATGCGCAAGGACGGCGTGGCAGACGGGTACTAACCGTTCAGTTTCAGGGTAATGCCAGCAATCGAGATGGACCTGCCTTCAACCGGCAGGTCCTTTTCTTTTGCGCGGGCAATCGCCTGGTCCGCATCCGGCATATCGAAGCCGAATTCGATCATCCGGTCGGCAGGCCCTTCCGTGAAGTGGAGCACGGCATCGGCCAGGAACAGGCGGCGCCTGTCAGCCGTGAGGCCGAAGACGAGCCCCCATTTCTGCGCCAGCGCTTCCGGGTCAGGTGTTTCAAGAACGGCATGCGTGAATCGTCCGGGAGCAGATCGATCACGCCAGCCGGGGCCGCCCCAGCGCCAGCTGCCTGCCGGGCGCGGCTCGTCCACTGAAACGATGGCCCCACCAATGTCTGCCGGGTGGAGATGGCTGGCGGAAATATCCGGCAGGTCGACATTCCAGACGCGGCGTATGCCAAGCCCGTCGACGCGGGTGCGCAGCGCCGCCATGTCGTCGGTCTGAAAGATCGCCATATAGCCGCCCTCGCCGCCCCGGTCGATGAAACGCCGCGCCGGGGCCTTGTCGGCCGTCGGAACCACAACTTCGAGAAACTGGTCGCCAATCGCGAACACGGCATTCACCAGACCGAACTCCCCCACGCCGGGATCCGGAAACGGTTCGCCCAGCCCAAGAACACTCTGCAATGTGTCGGCGGTGTCGAGACTGTTTGCAGCAATCACAAGCTGGCGCAGGCGCGGTGGGCTCATGGGTGTCCTCCGGGTTTATTCTGTTTTGTTTTCCCGGCAATTTAGCACACATGCCGCAACGGCAGAGCGGAAAATCGGCGCCGCGTCCCAACGAAACGCTATTACAGTCGAATTGACCTTGCCCGGAAAGGATTCCACCTCAGGCTCATGAGTTGCGACCTGAACACGAAGACGCCCGACGCGTCCCACAATCATGCCCATGAGCACGGGCATGATCATGCGCATGGGCACGACCACGCACACGGCCATGGGCATTCCCACGACCATGCCGACATGACGACGGCGGATTCCCGCAAGCGCGTGGCTATCGCGGCGGTCCTGACGGCCAGCTTCATGCTGGCGGAGGTAACCGGCGGCCTGATCTCTGGCTCCCTCGCCCTGCTGGCGGATGCGGCGCATATGCTGACCGATGCCGGGTCTCTGGTTCTCGCCTGGGTCGGCTACAAGCTCGCCGAACGCCCGGCAGATCCGGCCCGCTCCTATGGCTTCGGGCGGATGAAAGTTCTCGCTGCCTTCACCAACGGCATCGCCCTCGTCGCGCTCGCCTGCTGGATCGTCTGGGAAGCCATCCATCGCCTGCTGGACCCTGCGCCCGTGCTGGGCGGGATCATGCTGTGGGTCGCCATTGGTGGTCTGGTCGTGAACGTGCTGGCAGCCTGGGTGCTTCATGGCGGCGACAAGCATGACCTGAACCTTCAGGGCGCGCTGTGGCATGTTATCGGCGATCTTCTCGGCTCTGTAGCCGCCATCGCCGCGGCCATCGTCATTCTGACCACCGGCTGGACACCGGCCGACCCGATTCTGTCAGTTCTCGTGGCGCTACTGGTCTTGGTCGCCGGCGTCCGGATCGCCCGCCAGTCCGGCCATATCCTGCTGGAGGGCACGCCGGATGGCCTGTCGCCCGAAGACATCCGGGCCGACCTGATCGACCATATCGGCGATGTCGCCAGCGTCTCGCACATCCATGCCTGGGCCCTGACCGAATCAAAGCCTCTGATCACGCTGGAAGTGACCGCGGTAAAAGGCGCCTGCACCGAAACCCTGCGCCGGGATGTCAAAGCCCGCCTCGCCGAGCGGTTCGATATCTCGCATGCCACCGTGGAAGTGGTTTCGGAGCCCTGCTGAGCTTTCCGGCGCACGTCACATTGATATGAGCGGCCGGGGCCTTTAAGCCTCGATACACCCGCCTTATGTGCAAAAGCCGATTCCATCAGGCACATCCGGAGTACCGACATGGCCGAGACAAAACACGCTGAAATCCTCATCCTCGGCTCCGGCCCCGCTGGCTGGACGGCTGCCGTCTACGGCGCCCGTGCCCTGCGCGATGTGCTGGTGGTGACCGGCATCCAGCCTGGCGGCCAGCTGACCATCACCACCGAAGTGGAAAACTATCCCGGCTTTACCGAGATCCAGGGCCCGGACCTGATGGTGAAGATGCAGGAACACGCCGAAGCGATGGGCGCCAAGGTCGAGAACGACCATATCGCCGAAGTCGACTTCGACAGCCGCCCCTTCAAGGCCATCGGCGAAAGCGGCACCGTCTACACCGCCGATTCCGTCGTGATCTGCACTGGCGCCCAGGCCAAATGGCTGGGCCTGCTGACGGAAGAAAAGTTCAAAGGCTTCGGCGTCTCCGCCTGTGCCACCTGCGACGGCTTCTTCTATCGCGGCCGTGACGTCCTGGTGGTTGGCGGCGGCAACACCGCCGTTGAAGAAGCGCTGTTCCTGACGAACTTCGCCTCGAAGGTCACCGTCGTGCACCGCCGCGACAGCTTCCGCGCCGAGAAGATCCTGCAGGAACGCCTGGTGAAGAACCCGAAGGTCGAAGTGATCTGGGATCACGTGCTGGAAGAAGTTGTCGGCGATGAAAATCCGCCCGGCGTGACCGGCGCGAAAATCAAGAATGTGAAGACCGGCGAGGAAAAACTCATCCCCGTCCATGGCGTGTTCATCGCCATCGGCCACGCCCCGTCGACGGAGCTGTTCAAAGGCAAGCTGGCCATGAAGGACAATGGCTATCTCATCACCAAGCCCGGCACGCCGCAGACAGAGATCCCCGGCGTGTTCGCTGCCGGCGACGTCACCGACGAGACCTATCGCCAGGCCGTGACGGCGGCGGGCATGGGCTGCATGGCCGCGCTGGACGCCGAACGCTTCCTCTCCGAGCAGGAAGCCGCAGCTGAGACGGTCGCGGCGGAATAGGCCTGCAAACCGGCTCTGCTTAAAGCATGTCCAATGCGCGCGCCTCGGCGGCGCGGGCGCCCTCAGTGTCCAGCACAGCCTTGAGCGCGCCCGCACGGGCCTGCATGACTCGCTCGAGCTCGCTGTCGACCGGCGCCGCCAGGGCCGCATCGAGGGCGTCCTCGATCTCCGCCCCGTATTTTCTCGCATTCAACGCCGCCAGCGCGCGGGCCCATTGCCAGCGGATCGCCGCATCGCCGGGCGCAAGCGCCGCCGCTGCCCGGTAGTGGCTGCGGGCTTTGTCGAGGCTGGCGCCCATCATCATCGCCCCCAGCGTGCCCCCGCGACGGACGACCTCGACATTCCAGACCGCCAGGAAACCATGCGCATAGACATTGCCGGGATCCTCGGCCAGCACGCCTTCGGCCAGGTCGCGCGCTTGCCCACCGATCCCGCTGCGGCGGATCTCTCCGGTGCTCATCGGACGGCTGATCAGGGACAGGGCAATCGCCTTCTGCAGCCGGCCCTCGATATGGCCAGGCTGGAGGGCAAGAGCCTGGTTGGCTTCGTCCAGCGCATTCTGCAGCAATGCCTGCGGCGGCTGGCCGTCCTGGCAAATCGCCTCGGCCAGCAGGATCCGCGCTGCGAACGCCCGGGAATCGGCATCCGGCGCCTTCGCCGTCCTCGCCAGCGCAGCCGCGTAATTGCCTGACACATAGGCGTCGATCGCCTCCGCCTCCTGCCCCGCAGCAGGCAGGGACAGACCGATCAGTATGGCGGCGGGCAACGCGGTCAGAATGCGCTTCATGCCGGCAAGTCTAGGGGGCTGGCTGCCAACTTGCCAAGAGGTGTTCCAAAGGCGCCGGAAACACCCCGGCCCGCAGCCTTGATTCGAAGCAATATTCTGCCTGAAACCATTGCCGTAGGGGCCGTTGGCAGCCTGCTGGCACCTTCGCTGCGATCATTGGGATGCGGCGATGCGACAAGGTGCATATCGCCCGCTTGCAGGCAGGCGCGCCCGCGTGTATTAGGCCCCCTTCGCACCAGCGAACGGTTCGGTAGCTCAGCTGGTTAGAGCGCGCGACTCATAATCGCGAGGTCGGGAGTTCAAGTCTCCCCCGAACCACCATCTGCCCGCTTTGGCGGAGTTTGATCCAGACAATGCACTTCAGGAAAGCGGTCGCCGGGCCTCTGGCAGGCGCGAGCCCAACTTATTGAATTTGCTGAATTATTGCTGGCTTTCGCCGACCTTGCCCATTGACCAGAGCACAGCGATCCAGCCGGCTTTGACGCGCGGCAGGGCCAGCATGACCAGTCCTGTAACGGCAAGGGCCGCGCCCGGCAGGCTGATCCAGAGTGGCAGGCTGGACATGGAGACAAAGAAGGTCACCGCCACCAGGAAAGGCGCCAGCATCAGCACGGTCAGCCATGCCGGGCCATCCTCGGATGGCACCTGGCCCAGAGGCGCGCCGCAACACGCGCAGGTATCCACAGGTTTCAGATAGGCCCGGTAAAGGGCGCCCTGCCCGCAAGCGGGGCATTTCAGGCGCAGCGCGCGGGCGAGCGCCACAGGGCTGGAGGTCGGCGGGGTCATCGTCATGGCCGGCACCGTAGGCCGTCAGGGCAATCTAAAACACCCTCTATAGACCGTCTATACACCATCTATACGCCATTTAGCCGTCTGCCGACCCTCGTGCGTTTTCCGGATCGGCGGCCCGATCCTCCCTCTTCCTTTCGCCCCTTCTAGCTTGCTGGCCTGACCGGGATCATCACTTCGTTACGCTTGAAGGGCGCTGGCACCCATGGGGCGTTGTATCCGGCATAGCGCGCAGGCCCTGTGGCGACATAATCATGCGTGCCAAGCCAGGCTTCCAGCTCGGCCTGTTTCTTCTTGTGGGCGCTTTCGCGGCCTGCGCCATTGAACCGGATCGCGGCGATCATCTCCCCCGGCACTTCGCGGATCGTGATATCCGGATTGTTCGGCGCCGGCAGGGTTTCCATCGTCCATTCTTCCGGCATGACAAAGGCAACGATCCAGTCACCGCCCGCCGTTTCCGTTCGCATCACAGGCGCCGTCATCTCGATCTTGCGGGATGCGGGCGTGCGTGTGACCGGCGCCGTCATTTCAATGCTTTGCTTTGCGGTGTTGTTGCCGAAGATGAAATCCGCAAGCGGACGAAACCCGGAATTGCCCGCCCGGCGCATGTCGCCCGTGACGGTGACCTCCGCGAGGATTTGCGGTTTGTACTGGCGCACTTCGATCTTGCCATCACTGGCAATCACCTCGTGTGGCGGCTCTTGTGCGGCATTCGCGGCCGTTGGATTGAAAATCGCGGCGGCTATGGCTGCACCCGCGGCGAATAACTTGCGCATGGGGGTGTCTCTGTTTGGCTCATACCCCTTATACGCGCCGCCCCGGCAATTGGTTCAGCTTACAAATCGGCAATGCGCCAGACAGGTGAAATGCCTGCGGGCGGGCGGTTAGCCCACCTTCGCCCAGGCGTCCGGGCTGTCGCCCAGCATCAGAATGTCTGCCAGCGTGGCGACCAGCGCGCGGGGGCGGATCGGCTTTTCGATCATCGCAATGAATCCAGCCGTCCGGCAGGCGGCACGCCGGCGGTCGGTCAGATCTGCCGTCACAGCCAGGACCGGCGTTTCCCGGTTCGGCCCGGCATCTGTGCGCAGGGTACGGAGGATCATGTCCCCGCTTTCGTCCGGCAGATGAATATCGGTGAGGATCGCCTGGTAAGGCACATCGAACAGATGCTCACGGGCAATGGAGGCGTTTGATGCATGATCCACTTCCCAGCCTGCTGCACGCAGGGCTTCGGTGATTACAAGCGCGCTGGCGGCATGGTCTTCAATGACCAGAATGCGGCCCAGTTCGAACTTGCCCATTTGCGGCCGGACAGACTTTTCCTTCGCGGCAGTGCTGACCAGGCGCGGGCCAGCCTTGCGCACCGGCAGATCGACCGTGAAGATGCTGCCCCCGTCAGGATTGTCGGCAAGAACAATCTCGCCGCCCATGGCCTTCACCAGAGACTTGGCAATCGCAAGGCCAAGGCCGGAGCCGCCATGCGTGTGAACGGTGCTGGCGCTGGCTTGCTCGAACGCTTCGAACAGGCGCGCCTTGTCCTCCTCGGAGATACCGCAGCCGGTATCCGACACGCTCATCCGCAGGCGCAGGGAGGACTCGTCCCGCCAGGTGGCGAGCGAGACATCGATATGGCCCTGTTCGGTGAACTTCAGGGCATTGCTGAGCAGATTGAACAGGACCTGCCGCAGGCGCAGGGCGTCTGCCTCAATGCGCGGTGTGCCTTCCTCGACATGGATACGCAGGGCAACCCGTTTGCCATCCGTGCGTGGCTGCCAGACATCGCGCGCCTCGGCGGCGAACTCATCGAGATCGAACGGCGTGGCATGCAGCGGCATCTTCCCCGCCTCGAGGCGGGACAGGTCCAGCAGGTCGTTGAGAAGACGCTCCAGATGATGGCCGCTGTCGGAAATGGTCCGCGCGAGACGCTTCGGCTCCCCGCCGGAGACGCTGTCCTGCAACAGGTCAGCGACTCCCAGAATGCCGGTCAGCGGTGTGCGGATTTCGTGACCGAGGAAAGCGAGGAAATCCGCCTTTTCCCGGGCGACAGATGTCAGCCTCTCCTTGGCGGCCTCCATGCGGCGGGCGGCCTGGCCAAGCGTGCGGGCACGGGCGGCATTCTCCTTCGCAATGGCAACGGTGAGGTCAGCGGGGCTGACCAGGCCGCAATAAACGCCGTCTTTCGTGACGATGAGCCCCTCAGAGAGTGCGGACGGGCAATGGATCGCCGCGTTGTTCGCAGCAAGGCCGACCGGCGTGGCCGCTTCGACAATCTGCGGGTCTGCGGAGCCAAGAATCGACACAGGCTGCGAAGCCCAGATCGTCCGGGCCTCCGGACCAGCCATTGCTTCGGTGACGGCCGCGCGCGTCACAAGGGTCAGCGCGCCATCCTCTGCGCGCAAGGGCACGGCAAACAGGGATGTATCGGACAGGAAAAGGCTGAGCGCAGCCGCGCAGTTGGTGTCCGCCGCAACCGGCGAAATCGGCAAGGAAATGTCTTCGACACGCGCGAGCATCCGGCGGTCTCTCTCCAGTCAAACAGAAGAGAGATATTCGCCGGGAATGATTGAGAGGCCGCTAACTTTTGGTTACCGGCGAGTTAACCGTTTGATCCCGGGAGGGCTCAGACGATCTCGCTGTGGTGGCTGACGATCTTGTGCACGAGGCCGTAATCGACCGCTTCCTGCGCGCTCATCCAGAAGTCACGGTCAGTGTCTTCCTTGATCTGTTCCAGCGATTTGCCGGTGGCTGCCGCGAAGATCTTGTTCAGGCGCTCGCGCATCTTGATGATTTCGCGGGCCTGGATTTCCACGTCCGTCGCCTGGCCGCCGACGCCGCCGCGCGGTTCATGGAGCAGGAAGCGGGTGTTCGGGAGGGCGTAGCGATTTTCTTTCTGCGCCGCCGAATAGATCAGCGCGCCGGCAGAGGCACACCAGCCGGTGCCGAGGATTTTCACCGGCGCCGGGACGAATTTGATCATGTCGTGGATCATGTCGCCGGATTCGACATGGCCGCCCGGCGAGGACAGGACCAGCAGGATCGGCTTGTCATTTTCGGACGACAGGGCCAGCAGGCGCTCGCACACGCGGCGGGCCTGCAGGAAGTCGATTCCGCCGGTCAGCAGGATCGTGCGGGCCTTGAACAGCGCTTCCTCAAGGAAGGCATTCGGCTCGGAAGCCTTTTTCTCTTCATTCTCGTCGTCGAGGCGCGGCTCGCGGGCAGAATAGTCCATGATGTCTCCGGTTCGCGGGGATTCTTACGGAGTCATAGGTGCGGTGCCCCGGCGCCCGGGTCAAGGGCGGGGATGCGCTGTTCCACAGGGGGATTATGCCGCTTCCGCGACGATCCTCGCCACATCCTCGGCGTAGCGCTGGGCTTTTTTCTCGCCGACGCCGCTGATGTCGCGCAGGGCGGTGGCGTCTGCGGGGCGTTCTCGGGCGATTTCGGCGAGGGTGCGGTCATGGAAGATGACGTAAGGCGGCACGCCGCGGGCCTTGGCGGTTTCGGTGCGCCACAGGCGCAGCGCGTCGAACAGCGCCTGGTCGCGCTCTGACAGATCGTCCTGCACGCCGGCACGGGCCACGCGGCCAGTCTTGCGGCGGCGGGCGGCGGCAGGGTCTGCCCGCAGGAAAAGTGTCCGCTCGCCCTTGAACAGCGCCCGCGCTGCATCGCCATCCGGCACCATGACGATCGGGCGCATCGCATCGCCGCCCTCGGCCAGCATGCCGTCATAAAGCAACGCATCGAAAATCCGGTTCCAGCCCTGCTTGGGCAGTTCCGCGCCGATGCCAAAGGTGGACTGGGCGGACAGCTCCTCATCCAGCGCGTCTTTCGCCTGCCCCATCAGGTGCTGGACGAGGCGTCCGCGCCCCACGCGCTGGCCGCAGCGGAGCACGGCGGAGACGGCCATCTGCGCCCACCGGGTCGCATCGTGGCTCTCACCGCCCTCGCCCCGGCAGATATCGCAGACGCCGCAGGTCTCGGAGGTCTCTTCCCCGAAATAGCGGCGCACCGCCAGGCGGCGGCACTCATCACCATCGAAAAAGGCGAACAGCTGGCGGGTCTTGGTGATCTGGACGCGCTTCACCTCGTCCGGCGCATCGCTCTCATAGGTCCAGCTGAGCGAGCGGCGCATGTCTGCCGGGCCATAGAGCGCGATGCCTTCGGCGGGCTCCCCGTCGCGCCCTGCCCGGCCGACTTCCTGCCAATAGGCTTCCATCGTCTTCGGCGGATCGGCATGGATGACGAAGCGTACATCCGGTTTGTCGACGCCCATGCCAAAGGCGACCGTGGCGCACATGGTGAGGCCGTCCTCCAGCAGGAAACGCCGCTGGCGCTCGCCCCGTACGCCCGCATCGAGCCCGGCATGATAGGCGAGCGCCGGCACACCGGCTTTCTCCAGTGCCTCGGCCAGGTCTTCGGTGGCGTTGCGTGTGGCGCAGTAGACAATGCCGGAGAGGCCCGGCCGCGCCTTCACAAGAGAGACAACCCGCTGCGTGCGGTTGCCTTCTTTCGGCTCGGCGGCGAGGGCCAGGTTCGGCCGGTCAAAACTTGCGACGTGGACGGACGGCTTCGTCAGGTTCAGCTGGGCGAGAATGTCATCCCGTGTGCGGGCATCTGCCGTGGCGGTGACGGCAAGGCGCGGCACGCCGGGGAAGAGATCCTTCAGGCGGCCAAGGGCGCGATAGTCCGGCCGGAAGTCATGCCCCCACTGGCTGACACAGTGCGTCTCGTCCACCGCGATGAGGGAGATGTTCATTTTCGCCAGCCGGTCCGCGAGGCCTGTGCCGAGCGCTTCGGGTGAGACGTACAGCAGATCCATCTCACCGC